>OZ252093.1:937500-2978365 GCA_965248175.1 Rhodothermales bacterium | reverse complement strand
CAGTGTTGTACTCCCTCCAGTTCGGTACGCGCACGCCCCGCGCTTTCAGTTTGACCGGCACGTCCTTATCAGTCCAGAAATAGGGCGGGATGTCGCTTTCGCGCACAAGCTCAAAGCCGTCGCTCATGTCCTCTCGGTTGAGCGCCAGTCCAAAGTTCCAGGGTTCAGTCGGCACAACCAGCCGCATGTTTGGCGTGTTGGTTCCGGAGGTACGCGCGGTGCTTTCGCTCATGTCGCCGCGTATGGGCATCGAAAACAACAGCGGGCCACGATGCACAGCCACCGAATTCTCATGCCAGCGGGAGAACTCAAGATCAGCCGTCAGGGTCAGTTCAATGACATCTCCGTGGTTCCATTGCCGTGTGATCACCACCATAGATCCGGGATCCCCCGTGATTGCTTCTCCATTGACAGTCAGGGTGAATTCGGGACTCCAGGCCGGTATGCGCAGGTGCAAGGGAAATGCTACGCTGGAAGTCGTTCCAACCGTAAAGCGGATCAGGTCCTCCATCGGATAGTTGGTCTCCTCCCGAATCGTGACCTCCGAGCCGCCCGCCACCAGGGCCGTGACGGTGGTCGGCATATAGACCATGGCAGCGAGGCCGCCGTCTGCTGTGGCCAGCCAGGCATGCTGCACGAGCTTCGGCCATCCCTGGTGCAGGTTAGTGGTGCAACAAGGATATCCGGTCAGCAGGCCGTAGCAGATGGCGTCCTCATACGGTTCGAAAAAAAGGCCGTGGTCGCCATCGGTCAGGCGAATCTGGTTCACCTGCTGGAAATACTGGCGGTCGCGTTGGTCGTCCGTGATCTGAGTAGGAAGGGCGTTGTAGGCGACCCTTTCGAGCCTATCGGCGAAGGACAGGTCTCCGGTATTCAGGATGGCGTTCTCCAGGGAGAACATAAATTCAACGATAGCGCACAGCTCGATGCCATGGACCGGATCAGTACCGTGGAGGAGCTCATCGCCCGAAAACATCCCAACGGCTTGACCATGATCTCGCATGAGGGCATGCAACCCGGTATGCAGTGCTTCCAGGTAGCGTCGGTCTCCAGACGTTACATATTGTTGAATTGGCTGCTTGATGGCCATGGCCACATTGACCACGTGCGTGCGCCAATAGTCCGTTGCGTTGGCGCCTGCCTCAAAATTGCCCACCCAGTCATAGGTCTGCTCGTGCAGCTTGTCGGCCAGTTCTAACAGAAAAGCGTCGCCGGTCCGGTTATACAGCCAGATGACGCTCATGTGATTGTCTCCACCGCGTGCGCCGGCCCATCCGGACCAGTGATCGAGTGGGTATTCGCGAAGCATGCCGAGTTGATACCGGAAATATCGGGCCATGAGATCGAGGACGCGTTCGTCTCCGGTGGCCTCGTGGTACTGTTGCAGCACTTTCAGCATGACCATGCGCGGCCACCAGTCTGCGGCGCGAGTCCGCTGTTGCTGGGGACGGCTCTCGGTGCCTTCGGCTACCGGGCGGGGGCCAAAGTAACCGGTTGAATCTTGACTGGCCAGCGTCCACTCGATGTACGGTCGAGTTTTTTCGATTAGCCGGGTATCATTGAGGAGATAGGCCAGCGGAACGAGCCCATCGAGCCAGTAGGGGCCTCGCTCCCATACGTCCCCATCACCGCCAAGCCACCCGTTAGAGGCGCCAACCGTCGGGTACCATTCGTCAAGGTGACCGGTCATACCGTCTACCATGCGCTGGAGCTGTTCCTTGATCCAGCCTTCGGGCTTGATAGCGCCAAGGGGAAGTGTAGCATACGGATTGTCAACCAGTGGGGCCTTGTTGAACGCGTAGCCGGTTGTCAGTGTCGGCGTATCTGTAGAATCGGTTTGTCCGCATCCCGCAACAACCAGGAGGATGGTCAGGGGAAATAGCTTTTTCATGCGTTTTGGTTGGTACGTTGGTCCGGGTAGGGAAGTACATCCATGCGCTTGGCCCACGCCGTCCATATTTCGATGAGGCAGGGTACCCGATCCTACTTGATGGCCGCCGCCAGGTCATCGAGTTCGGTGGTATCTTCGGCCAGGTTGTGGAGTACAGCCAGAAAGCGCCGGGGAACCCAGGGCAATAGCACTGATGCCGATAGCCGCCGCAGGGGATAGAAAGTCTCGTTCCTTCATAAATGTACGCCGGTCAGGTATCGGTTTATGTCAGGTTTGGCTACTGGCTGATCTGAACAAGATAAGTAACCCCTCATCGCATGGATTATACTGGGCCAGATACGACATTCCAATGTACTCAAAAATAGTCGATCCTGGCATGGCTTTATCTTCGATTCAAACGCTTCCTCAGTCGAATCACGCTGTTGCATCCTGAAGCCCGGGAGGGTGTCCGGATTCGTGCAGGATTTAAAAGGTGTTCAAGTATAGGCTCTCAGGGACCCATCCGGGACCAAACCGCGCTGGAAAGTCATTGAAAATATCGACCTATAGAATAATTGCATAATAGGCCCTATCTTTATGCAAATTATGCATAATTCAATTACTGCGGTCCGATCATGGACACTCAGCACATCCTTTCTTTCGTGGCCGCCGCCGAGGAAAAGAACTTCAGCCGTGCCGCTGAGCGCGTTTCCCTGAGCCAGCCCACGTTGAGCCGTCAGATACAGCGTCTCGAGGAAGAACTGGGCGTGCAGTTGTTCGACCGGAGCGGTCATGCCGTGGAGTTGACGGGGGCGGGAACGGCGTTTTTGCAGGAAGCCCGACGTACGCTCGATCAGGTGGAGATCGCCCGCCGCGAAGCGCTGCGGGCTGCGCACGGGGAGGAGGGCCGCCTCGTCATCGGGTTCACAGGATATGCCATGTACGGGGTGCTGCCCCGCCTCCTGCGCCGGTTCCGGGAACGTCACCCCCGTATTGCACTCACCCTGCGCGAAATGCAGACGCACGAACAACCGGATGCGCTTCGCCGCCGAACGATCTCCGTAGGGTTTTCCGGCCCCTGCCCCGAGGATTTCGCTTCCGAGGTGGTGGCCCGCGAGGAGGTGCTGCTGGCTTTGCCGGTCCGCCATCCTCTTGCCGGTGCATCCGAAATAGCTTTGACTGATCTGGCCGCAGAATCCTTCGTGATGGTGGATCGGTCTTCCGAGCCGGAATTGTTCGACGGCCTCATTGATTTGTGCAGGCAGGCGGGATTCGGTCCGCGCATTGCGCAGCGGGCAAACCGCATGGGCGTGGCGCTGGGTATGGTGGGAGCAGGCCTGGGCGTGGCCTTTGTGCCTGCTTCGCTGCGGAATCGACCGGGTACGCAGGATGTGCGGTTCGTGCCGCTTGCCGGTCCCGCACCCCATCTTCTCCTCAGAATGGTGTGGCCGGAAGACGATCCGGATCCTGTGCTTCGCCATTTTGTGGAAGCGGTTCGTTCCGCGCAACCATCTGCGCCGTCCCAGTCCCTGTAAACGCCGTCATGTCTCGTTCTTCTTCTCGCTATTTGCTGCGCCTCGCACTCATTGCGTCGCTCGGCGGGTTCCTGTTCGGTTACGACACGGCGGTTATTTCCGGCACGATCGGGTTCGTGAAAGACAAGTTCGGACTGGGCCCGGTCATGGAGGGATGGTACGTAAGCTCGGCGCTGATCGGGTGCATTCTGGGTGTTACGGTGGCGGGTTTCCTGAGCGACCGGTTCGGGCGCAAGCGCATTCTGATGCTGTCCGCCGCGCTGTTTCTGCTTTCCGCGATCGGTTGCGCGTATTCCGGCGGGCATTTCATGCTCATTGTGTACCGGCTCGTTGGCGGGGTGGGCGTCGGTATGGCCTCCATGCTGTCTCCACTGTATATCTCTGAAGTTTCGCCGTCTCGCGTTCGCGGGCGCATGGTGTCGATGTACCAGTTGGCCATCACGGTCGGCATCCTGTGTTCGTACTTTGTGAATGCCTGGCTGCTGCAACGGGCGCCCGGCGTGTCCGAAGGCATTTTCGCCGGAAACGAGGTGTGGCGCGGCATGCTCGGCAGTGAATCCATTCCCGCGCTGCTTTTCCTTTTGTTGCTGTTCATTGTGCCGGAAAGCCCACGCTGGCTGGTTGCACGGCGCCGTCCCGACGAAGCCCGGAAGATTCTGGCGCAGCTGGAGGATGCGGAAACCGCCGCCGTTCAGGTCGAGGAAATCGAAACGACGCTGGCCCAGGAGCCGGAATCCTGGAAGCGTATTCTGGGGCATCGCGGCATCCGGTTTTCTATCCTGCTCGGTGTGAGCCTTGGCTTTCTGACCCAGGTGAGCGGCATCAACGCCATCATTTACTACGGGCCGAGGATTCTCGAGGAAGCCGGTTTTACGCTGGGTGATGCCTTGGGCGGGCAGGTTGTGATCGGTGTCGTGAATGTTTTGTTTACCCTGGTCGCCATCTGGAAAATAGACGACCTCGGCAGAAGGCCGCTTCTCATCGGGGGGGTATCGGGGCTGGTCGTTTCGCTGCTTGTCATCGGAGCGCTCTTCCGGTTCGGCGCGACGGAAGGTCCGTGGCTGCTGATCTTTATTCTGCTTTACATCGCCTGCTTTGCCGCTTCGTTCGGCCCGGTCATCTGGGTATTGCTCGCGGAGATGTACCCGACGCGCGTGCGGGGGCGGGCCATGTCCGTCGCCACCTTTGCCCTATGGGGTGGTACGGCGCTCGTGGGGCAGACGGTGCCGTGGTTGCTGGAGACCTTGCAGCCGAGCGGTACGTTCTGGCTGTTCGCCGTGCTGTGCGCCCCGGCCATTTATCTCGGTTGGAAGGTGTTGCCGGAAACGAAGGGCAAGAGCCTGGAAGAAATTGAAGCCTACTGGATGAGTCGGGGGTAAATTGCCGTATACAAGACCTTATTTCACAAGATAGAACGCATGGGATCCGCACAAACCTACTACGACAAAACCATCGAACTGCTGGAACGCCTGCGAGACACGCAGCTTCCCCACATCGAGCAGGCCGCCGAGTTGTGCGCCGAGCGCATCGCCAGGGGAGGGCTCGTGTTTCTCTTTGGCGCGGGGCACTCCCGGATGATGTGCGAGGAAATGACCCCGAGGCAAGGCGGCTTTGTGGGCTTCGTGGCGCTCGTCGAGCAAGCTATTTCGAATCATTCCTCCATTGTGGGGACGAATGGGCTCCGCGGTCCGCTTTTTCTCGAGAAATACGAGGGCTACGCAGAGGAAATTCTAAAGGGGTTCCATTTTGGTCCGCATGATGCGTTCATTGTTATTTCGACGTCCGGGATTCGCCCGCTCATCGTGGAAATGGCGCTGGGTGCGCAGCGGCGCGGTATGCCGGTGATCGGTATCCTGTCCCGGAATCATTGCGAGCAATCCCCGCCGGCCCATTCCTCCGGCAAGAAACTCGTTGATGTCGCCGATGTGGTGCTGGACAACCAGTCCCCTCCGGGAGATTGCGTGCTGGAACTGGAAGGGATGGAGTGGCGCACGGGTCCCGTATCCACCGTCACGGGTGGTATGCTGATCAACATGCTGCGTGTGGAGGTGGCGGAGCGGCTCCTTGCAAAGGGCATTTGCCCGGAGGTGCTACCGAGTCACCAGTTCGTTGGCAACACGAGCGCCGAGGAACAACTGGATCGTTTTTACGAGGCCTACCGCAAGAGTCTTGCACACATGTATGCCGGGAATAATTCGGAGCATGCCTGAGGAATACGTCATAGGATTCGATGTCGGCGGGACCCGTATCAAGAGCGGGGCCGTGTCGGCCTCCGGCGAACTGACGGAGCCGGGCATCCGGCCGTCGGGGTTTTCATTGCCGCCCGAGGGGATTCTTGGGGCGATGGTGGAAGAGACGGAGCGGGTTGCGGAAGCCCTTGGGCGCCGGCCTGCGGCGATCGGACTGGGATTTCCCGGCGCAGTCGATCCGGAATTCGGGAGCGTACTGCTGCCCGGCAAACTGAAAGTGGAGGGATTTCCCATTGTGCCGCGTCTGAAGGAGGCCACAGGCGTTCCGGTCATTGCGGACAACGATGGGCGGTTGTGTATTCTTGCGGAAGCCCGCTACGGGCTGGCGCAAGGCCGTAAATGGGTCGTCACGATTACGCTGGGAACCGGCGTGGGGTCGGGCGTGATGCTCGATGGCAAGGTGCTCCGCGATCCCCATCTGATGTTCGGCACCCAGGCGAGTCACATCATTCAGGATGCGCATAGCGACCGGCGTTGTATTACGCGGGGGATGGGCGCCGCCAACATTTTGTGCGCGGCGACGAGCCTCGCCATGATGGCGCGGGATGGCCTTCAACGCGGCCTGCCGTCGGTGCTCAACGACCTGTATTTCGAGAATCCTCATGCCGTCGATTTCGAGGCGGTCATTCGCGGAGCGGAACAGGAAGACGCCTTATGTCTTGACGTGCTGGATCGGTGGACGACGGCCCTCGGGTGGTTTCTGGTCAGTGTGGTGCATATGTATGCCCCCGAAATCATTATCCTTGGGGGCGGGGGGGCGAACGCAGCCGGGCATTTTCTGGACCGCGTGCAGGCGCACATCGATGAGCATGTTTTTCGATATCCGCGAGGAAGTTCGGTGCCTGTCGTACTTTCGGAACTGGGAAATCATGCCGGGGTCCTGGGTGCGGCGGCCCTTGCCTGGGAACGGGCGGAACGCGCAGGTCCGGGCGAATAAGAGAGCGCCGGGCGAATGGCAGCCCGGACCGGTCCGGAAAAGGAAAAGACGATAGCATGGTGAAGAAAAAAATGAAGCCGAATTTCGTAACCTCGTCGTATCTGATGGCCTGTTTGTTCATGTTCATGACGGGAAGCGTTGCCGGACAGGACAGGACCGCGCAGCAGAGTACTATTATGTCCCGCTACGCTCCCTTGATATCCCGCGATGCTCCCTTGACGCCCCGCGACGCTCCCTTGACGTCCCCCGATACTACCTTGACGTCCCCCGATACTACCTTGACGTCCCCCGATACGCCCTTGACGTCCCGCGATACGCCCTTGACGTCCCGCGATGCTCCCTTGGACCTGCTGATTAAGGGTGGGCATGTCATCGACCCGAAAAACGGCGTGGACGGGGTACGCGACGTGGGGATCGCCGGCGGGCGGATCGCCGAGGTTGCCGGGCATATTGATCCCGCGCGTGCGGAGCAGGTGGTGGATGCCTCGGGTCTCTACGTGACGCCCGGACTCATCGATATGCACGCGCATGTGTTTCACGGCACCGTGGCCGACAACTACCTGGCGAACAGCTACGGCAGCCTGCCTCCCGACGCCTTCGCCTTCCGGTCCGGCGTGACGACAATCGTGGATACGGGCGGGGCCGGCTGGCGCACCATCCGCACATTCATCGAACAAACGGTAGGTCATGCGGAAACCCGTGTGCTGGCGTTCCTGAATATCGTCGGCCAGGGGATGAAGGGAGAGCCCATCGAGCAGGACCTGTCCGACATGGACTCCAAACTGACGGCCATGGCTGCCGGGCTATACGCGGATGTGGTCGTGGGCGTGAAACTGGCCCATTACCTCGGACGGGACTGGACTCCCGTGGAGCGGGCTGTGGAGGCGGGGCGGCAAGCCGGTGTCCCCGTGATGATCGATTTCGGGAGAGCCGATCCCCCGTTGCCGCTGCGCGAGCTTTTCCTGGATCACCTTCGCCCCGGCGATATCTTTACCCATGCGTATGCGGCGGTATCGCGCCGCGAAGCCATCGTGGAGGACGGGGTGCTGCGGCCCTTTGTTCTTGAAGCGGCGGAGCGCGGCATTGTGTTCGATGTGGGGCACGGCGGTGGCAGTTTCTTCTATTCCGTGGCTGTTCCTGCAACGGAGGCGGGTCTGTGGCCGCATACGATCAGCACGGACCTGCACACCGGCAGCATGAATCATGGCATGAAGGACATGGCGAACGTCATGTCCAAATTCCTCAATCTCGGCATGCCGCTCGAAGAGGTGATTCGCGCCTCGACCTGGTCCCCGGCGCACGTGATACAGCGAGACGAACTGGGGCATCTGGATGTGGGGGCAGAGGCGGATGTGGCGGTGTTCCGGGTCCGCGCGGGAGATTTCGGATTTTGGGATGTGGATGGGTACCGGATGGACGGCGTCCATAAAATCGAGGCCGAACTCACAGTGCGGGCGGGCCGCGTCGTGTGGGATATGAATGGTATTTCCAAAGAGTCATGGGTACAGGAGTGACTTTCTACGTAGGGACGTACTCGGAGCGGGGGAGCAAGGGCATCTACACCGGGCAATTCGATCCGCAAACCGGTTCGATGCAGATCACCGGCCATGCAGGGGGCATGCAAAACCCTTCTTTCCTGACCCTCGATGCCTCCGGGAAGTTTTTATATGCAGTCAGCGAGACGCTCGAGTTCGAGGGAGTGTTCGGTGGCGGCCTGCATGCTTTCGGCATCGACAACGGCTTGTATCCGATCAATGCGGCGCCCACGCACGGTTCCGATCCGTGCTACGTTGCGCTTACGCCGGACGGGCGGTTCGTCCTCGTTTCCAATTACAGCAGCGGCAGTCTTGCCGTGTTTGCGGTGCGCGAGGATGGCGGGGTGAGCGAGGCGGTCACCTTCGTGCAGCACGAGGGCGCCTCCGGCGTGAACCCTGCGCGGCAGGAAGGGCCTCACGCGCATTGCATCGTGCCCGATGCAGCGGGCCGCTATGCGCTCGTGGCCGACCTGGGGCAGGATCGGGTGCTGATTTACCGGCTTGACGAAGAGGGGGGTTTGCATCCTGCCGACCAACCCCCGGTCGATCTGGCGCCGGGCGCAGGACCCCGGCATTTCGTGTTCCATCCCGACGGAGCACGGGCCTTCGTGATCAACGAACTGGGTTCTACGGTGACCGCTTTCGACTGGGACGCCGCACAGGGCAGGCTCACGGAAACGCAGACGATCACCACCTTGCCGGAGGATTTTGTCGAGCGCAACGATTCGGCAGACCTGCATGTGCATCCGAACGGGCGGTTCCTGTACGGGTCGAACCGGGGCCACGACAGCATCGCTGCATTCGAAATTACATCGGATGGACTCCGGCCCGTGCAGCACATCCATACCGGGGGGCACTGGCCGCGCAATTTCTGCATATACGATCATTTCCTGCTGGTAGCCAACCGGCATACGGACCGCATTGCCGTTTTCGAGATCGACGAGGCCACCGGGAGGTTGTCCGCGACCGGCCAGGGTCTCGATATCCCTTCCCCTGTTTGCATTTGTTTTGCCTGAAGGGGTTATGTTTGAGGGTAGCAGGTGTCTATATGCGCCCTGTGCCATAACCCATATGCACTCGAATCCACCCCGCACATGCATATTTCCTCTGTATTCCCTGCTGCTCCTGCCGGATGCGGCGTCGCGTTGGTAGTCCTCACCACCTCGCTACTCCTCTTCGCCGGATGCGCCCAACAGGCTGATCCGGATACGATGGATAGTCCGACAGACGAAGCGCCTCCTGTACTGCACAGTTCGCTGGAAACGATCGACATCGAAACGGGGGAACGCGACGTCGTGCTCACGCTCCCTGCGCATTTCGAGGCGCCCAATTGGTCGCCCGACGGGACGTATTTCCTGTTCAATTCGGGGGGCAGGATATTCCGGCTGCCGGTGGAAGGAGGCGAGCCTGAACTGGTCGACGCCGGATTCGCCGTGCGATCCAATAACGATCACGGCATCTCGCCGGACGGCAAGACACTCATCATCAGCGACAGCGCGGAAGAGGGGGTGTCTATTATCTACACGCTGCCCATCGAAGGGGGCGAGCCGCATCGCGTGACCGAACACGGCCCGTCCTACTGGCACGGTGTATCGCCGGACGGCCAGACACTGGCCTACGTGGGCCGGCGCGACGACGAGTACGACATTTATGCGATTTCCGCGGAAGGCGGCGAGGAGACCCGGCTAACGACGGCCCCGGGGCTGGACGACGGGCCGGATTATTCCCCGGACGGGCGATACATCTACTTTAATTCGGTGCGCACCGACACTATGCAGATCTACCGCATGGATGCGACGGGCGGTAATGTGGAGCCACTTACCTCGGATCCCTACAACGACTGGTTTCCCCACCCGTCGCCCGATGGGAAGTGGATTGCGTTTCTCTCGTACGAGCCGGATGTGGAAGGGCACCCGGCCAACAAGGACGTGATGCTGCGGATCATACCGGCGGAGGGCGGCGAACCCCGTGTGCTGGCGAGCCTCTTCGGCGGACAAGGCACGATCAATGTGCCGTCCTGGGCGCCCGACAGCAAGCGGTTCGCGTTCGTCAGTTACAGGCTGGAGGAATAGATATTCAAGGTCCAGTCGTAGTCGGTAAACCTGATGCGGGCCTTGCCGGCGGCGAGAAACGTGCGTTCGGGGCCGGACGGAAAAAAGCGCGCCAGATACCGGACGATTTCGGCGTCGTTTCTTCCGAAATCCCCTGCATACCAGTCAAACACCCTGGTCAGGTATACCGTGTTGTCGGCAATGTCCACGCGGTTTTTTTCCGGGGAATGCAGCAAAAACCGTCGCGCCTGATCGTTCAGTTGGTCATTGAGATGCGTGCCGATGTACGCTTCCTGGCGCAGAGGCGGGCACGAGATGGCTGCGCAGACCAGCGCGAAGTGAATGCGCGGGTCGTTGAAATCCTTCCGGATGATTCCGTGCTCGATGTCGTCGAGCGTGTACGTGACCCCGCCCACTTTCGCCAGGGACTGGGTCCAGGGGCCCTTGATCGCAATGCCCAGCGTCTTGTTGATGTTGCGGATGCTTTCGCGTTCGTCGTGCAGGTTGATGAGCTCGATGGTCCAGGCATTATAGGCGTTGAGCCACATAGCGAGTTGGCCATTCCGGGATAGCGATGCCGGGTCGATTCGGTCCAGCAGGGCGAGATACTCGTCGAATGCTTCCGAAGTGGCAAAGGCGTCGTAATCGACCAGACCTTCTTCGGTTACATGTGTTTGCAGGAGGGTAGTGAACCCCGAATGGTCGACTCCTTGCGCGTGCGCCGGTTGTAGCGCGGCATGCACAACGAGGAATGCGAAAAGAACGAATGCTGTCCCGCGATGCTCCCTGTACGATCTGGCGTGCTTCATGGCATATAGGCGGCAATGCCTGTCTTCGGTTTCAGAATGGATTATGGATGCGGTGCGTTCGGTCTCAGAATCCGAGCGCGTTCCCATCTTTACGCATATCGGCGCCTCCGTGATACACTCCCTGCTCGGCGTCCCGGAGGATGGCCTGGTACCCCCCGAAGTAATCGGTAGGGGCGAGAATATGCCCCAGCCGGGCCAGTTCCTCCCGTACTTCCGGCGCCACGCCGCTTTCGAGAGCCAGGCGTCCGCCGTCCGTCATGGTTCCGCCCGTAGGCTGGAGCGCACTGGAATGACTGAACCGGGCTGCATCCCCGGCCTCCTGCACATTCATGCCGAACTCAATCATGTTCAGCAGCACCTGTACCTGTCCCTGCGGCTGGAACGGTCCTCCCATGACTCCGAAGGCCATGAGCGGCTGCCCGTCGCGCATCACGAAACCGGGAATGATGGTGTGGAAGGGGCGCTTACCGGGGGCGTACACATTCGGATGATCCGGGTCGAGCGAGAACTGGGAGCCCCGGCTTTGCAACGCGAAACCGAGGCCGTACGGGGTCATGCCGCTGCCGAACTCGAAGAAGTTGCTCTGGATGAGCGATACCATGTTTCCATCCGCATCCGCAACGGTCAGGTAGACGGTATCTCCGTGTTCGAGATCGCCGGTGGCGACGCGCTCCATCGCCTGCGTCATGTCGATGCGGTTGCGTTGTGCGGCGGCGTGTTCTTCCGAAAGCAGGCGTTCGAGCGGGATGTCCGAAAAGGCCGGATCGGCATAATGCCGGGCGCGGTCCGCGAAGGCGAGTTTTTTCGCTTCTACAAGAACATGCAGGTAATCGGCGGTGTTGTGGCCCAGCGCCGCGAGGTCGAAGCCTTCGAGGATACGGAGCATCTGCAGAACCGCGATGCCCTGTCCATTGGGCGGCAGTTCATACACCTCGACATCCCGGTAGGGGACGGATACCGGGTCTACCCATGTGCTTGTGTGCGCCTCGAAGTCGGCCTTCCGGAGTGGCGTGTTCGTGCGGCGGGCCCAGGCATCGATGGTGTCCGCAATGGCGCCCTCGTAGAAAATGTCGCGCCCCTCTGCGGCAATCCGTTCATAGGTGGCGGCAAGATCGGGATTGCGGAAAATGACGCCTTCCGGCGGCATACGCCCATCCACGAAATAGGTGTTTTCGAAGCTGCTGAGATCGCCGATTTCCTCGATGTTATCCTTGAGTCGCTGGTGGGCCTGCGCCCATGAGAAGCCCACGACTTGCGTGATGGGCGATCCTTCGCGGGCGTACCGGATAGCGGGAGCCAGAACGTCCTGCATCGGAAGCACACCGAACCGCTCGTGCAGCCTGAACCATCCGTCTACGGCGCCCGGCACGGAAACGGCAAGCGGTCCGTGCAGCGGAATCCCGTCGGCCCCGTTCAGGCGCTCCATGAGCTCGTCCAGCGATTGTCCGAGGGGTGCGCGCCCGCTCGCATTTAGCCCATGGAGCCGTCCCGACGCTTCGTCCCACACAATGGCGAACAGGTCTCCGCCGATCCCGCAGTTGTTCGCCTCGACGAAACCCAGTACGGCGTTGGCGGCAATGGCTGCATCCACCGCGGAGCCACCCTGTTTCAAAATATCGATAGCGGTTTGCGTAGCCAACGGATGACTGGTCGAAGCCATGCCGTTTTGGCCGACCGCGGGGCTGCGTGTGGCAAAGGGGGCTCCGGTCAAGCGGTCTCCCCGTCCCGTGTGCGGAGCGCTTTGGTCGGAGACGGATCGGCAAGCCGTTTGCCAGACGAGCGCCGGAAGGAGAAGGAGCATGAGCCAACTGGTCGACCGCATGGTTTCAGCCCTTGTAGCGGAACACGATGCGTCCCTTGGAAAGGTCGTACGGAGAAATTTCGATGTCTACCCGGTCCCCGGGAATGATGCGGATATAGTGTTTGCGCATCTTGCCGGAGAGCAGGCCGAGTATTTCGTGCCCGTTGTCGAGCCGGACGCGGAACTGCGCGTTGGGCAGCGCCTCCGTCACGACGCCCTCCTGTTTGATAGCTTCCTGTTTCGCCATGTAAAAGGTATGTTTGCGGAATGCCGGATTCCGAGTAATACGGCATGGCGGTTCGAAAGTGCCTTGCGGTCACAATTCGTTACATTTTCGGTGCATCGCGGAGGCGTATTCGGGGTGCTTGCGGAACTGTGTGTTCTTAGGAAAATTCCAGTATAAAATATGTACCTTAAGCGTATTAAGAGATTTAATCGGCTCCCCCAAGCTTTTCTCCTCCCTCATTCGCTAACGAAAAAACGGAGACGCAAAATGTATACCGCAAGCATGCCGCATAACGAAAGCATGTCCAGATCACTCTCGTGCGGGACCCCGGTTATCCGCTCTGGTGGAATTTTCCCGAAAGTGGTAGGGGGGAATGTTTTTTCCGGGCGTTCTGTACGTTTCGTTGGGTATGCCCTTGCTGGCCTTGCGTTTCTGTTCGCTGTTTCCACCGCAGAGGCTTCTTCGGGTCGATTGATCCAGCAGGTCGGAGACGCGAAAGTCGTGTCGCACCACGCAGAGATGGTGCATGGCCAAGACGCCGGGACGGCGCGCATCGCGGGGCGGGTTCCCTGTGTGGATGGAGAAGCCGCCGGGTATCCCTGCAAGGACATTGATTTGCTGGCTTTCGTCCCGCGGGAGGAGATGGAGGAATTTCCATGCCATGGCAGGAGGCAGTGCTTCAATGACATATGGGGCTGGACCGATCCCGTTACGGGCGTCGAGTACGCGTTGCTCGGTCGGGTCGACGGCGTCGCGTTCTTCGACCTGAGCGATCCGGAGAATCCCTCCTTCGTCGGCATGTTACCGGCGACCCCCGGCAGCGGGGCCAGCACCTGGCGCGACATAAAGGTCGTGAACGATCATGCTGTTATCGTGGCCGATGATGCAGATAGAAGACACGGTATGCAAGTGTTCGATCTTTCGCAACTTCGGGATGTGTCCGATTCTCCGGCGACCTTCGAGCCCACTGCTTTGTACGATGCCTTCGCTTCGGCACATAATGTGGTCGCCAACGATATATCGGATCATGTATACATCGTTGGCATAACTGCACAGCAGTATGCGCCGCGCGGATTTGCATGCGGTCCGGGGCCGCATATCGTGGACATGAGCAACCCGGTGCAGCCCACGTTCGCAGGGTGCTACAATCCTTCCCGGGGACGCGGTTACACGCACGATGCGCAATGCGTTCGATACAGCGGGCCGGATACGAGATACGCCGGGAAAGATATTTGCTTCACTTCCGACGAGCAAGGCGGAGCCATTACGGACGTGACGGACCCGGCTTCGCCTGAAGAACTCGGCCTGTTCAGATATCCGAATTTTCAGTACACGCACCAGGGGTGGCTGACGGAAGACCACCGTTACTTGTTCGTGAACGACGAACTGGACGAGGGTGATGGCGCTAAGACCCGAACCCTGATCTTCGATGTGCAGGAGCTGGACGATCCCGTTTTTGTGGGCGCCTGGCATGGGCCGACCACCGCTATAGATCATAACCTGTACATCCATGAAGGCAAGTTGTACGAAGCAAACTATACGGCCGGATTGCGTGTCATGGATATTTCCTACGACGGCGAGTTGTCGCCCGACGCTATCCGCGAAGTGGCGTACTTCGATGTCTATCCTGAATCGGATGCAGTAGGCTTTGTTGGGTCCTGGAGCAGTTATCCCTGGTTCGAGAGCGGAATCATTACGGTATCCAGCATGAATGACGGGTTGTTTATTCTTGCACCGTCGTCGTTAGTTGTAAGTACAGAGAGCGAGGAGCTGCCTGTTGAAGTGATGCTTCTGGGTAACTATCCGAATCCATTCAATCCGGAGACGACGATACGCTATGCGCTGCCGCAGGGTAGTAAGGTGCGCCTTGCAGTGTACGATTTGCTCGGGCACGAGGTGGCGGTGCTTGTCGATGGCGCCCAGTCCGTGGGCCATCACATGGTGCATTTCGACGGGGGCGAGTTGCCGAGCGGTTCGTACGTATACCGTTTACAAGTCGGAGAGGAGGTTGTGGCCCGCACGATGACGCTGGTCAAGTAAGGCGGTTGGCTGTTTTTCCTCAGGGTATTCACCAAATTGTACTTTTTCCATGATGCGAGGCTTTCGTTTTCTCGTTCTTTCTCTTGCCTTGTGTGCGATGGTGTTCCTGTGGGCGGCCTGCGGCGACACCGAGCAAACGGCCTCTCCGCCCAATATCGTCGTGATCCTTGCGGACGACATGGGGTACGGTGATCCAGGCGCCTGGAATCCCGACTCGAAGATTCCGACCCCGCACATCGACCGGCTGGCGGTGGCGGGGATGCGCTTCACGGACGCCCACTCGCCGTCCGCCGTGTGCACGCCCACACGCTACGGGCTACTTACCGGGCGGTACGCTTGGCGGACGCGCCTGACAAAAGGCGTGCTGGCGGGTTATTCTCCGAACCTGATCGACACGACCCGCTTGACACTTCCGGGGATGTTGCGACAAGTCGGTTATGCGACAGCGGGTATTGGCAAATGGCATCTGGGGCTGGGAGACGCCGAGCGGACCGACTATGCCCGGCCGCTCCGTCCGGGGCCGGTTTCATTGGGATTCGATTATTACTTCGGTATTCCGTCCTCGCTTGACTTCGAACCGTATGTCTGGTTCGAGAACGACCGGGTCGAGCAGTTGCCTACGGATTCCATAGAGGCTTCCCGGCCCTGTTGCAAGGAAGACTTTTACCGTGGAGGCGCTATCGCGCCGGGCTTCCGGCATGTAGACGTGCTGCCCCGCACCGTCGAGAGAGCCGTCGATTACGTGATGCAGGCGGGCGACAAGCCGTTTTTCCTGTATGTTCCCTTTTCCGCACCGCATACCCCTTGGGTGCCGACCGAGCCGTTCCAGGGGAGTAGCGGCGCCGGGACATACGGCGATTTCGCTGTGCAAGTGGACGCTGGTGTGGGGGATATTCTCAACGCGCTGGACGAAGCGGGCGTCGCGGAGAATACACTGATCGTATTCACCAGCGACAATGGAGCCCACTGGCTCCCGCAAGAAATCGAAATGTTCGACCACCGGGCGAACCTGAACTGGCGTGGAATGAAGGCGGACATTCACGAAGGTGGGCATCGGGTACCCTTTGTCGTCCGCTGGCCGGGCAAGATCGAAGCAGGTTCGGTAAGCGACGAAGTGATCTCGCTCGTCGATCTGATGGCGACGTTCGCATCCGTTAGCGGGCAGATGCTGCCTGACGATGCGGGCGAAGACAGCTACGACCTGACGCCTGCGCTATTGGGCGAGTCGTTGGAAGGCCCCATTCGCGAGGCCATCGTGCATCATTCGTCCAACGGCACATTCGCCATTCGGCAGGGCTCCTGGAAATTGATTGAAGGGCTTGGATCGGGCGGCTTTACGCCTCCTCGATCCATGGAGCCGGGTCCGGGGGATCCAACAGGGCAGTTGTACCATCTCGGAGACGATCCGGGCGAGACGAACAACCTGTATGCGGAGCGTCCGGAAGTCGTCGCAAGGCTATCCGCCTTGCTGGAACGGTACCGGGAACAGGGATACAGCCGCCCAATGACCGCGTCATCGGGTCAAAACTGATATTTCGTCGCGAGACCGAGTCGCCAGGATCCGAGATTGTCGGTCTTAATGGAATATGCGACTCGTGCGCCTCCCGGGCCTCGAGCGGAATCATGATTGCGGGGTTGATTCCACTCCTTTCCGTCCTCGAATTTTCCGAAATACCCGGTCCACCGGACTTTGAGCCCCACCGTGAATGCGGTGCTGACGCGGTAGTCCGGCCCGGCAAGTGCCTGATAGCCGAACAGGGTATCCTTTTCGTTTATATTCCATACGTATTTTGAACGCAGCCGCGGCGTAGTACGTGCTGACATGTGAGGCATGCTTCTGGCCCTGCGTGTCCACGCTGCGTTGCTCGTAATCCTCCGCATATCTTACAGGGATAGCAATGAACGCATACGATGTCAGACAGACCCTGAACGCAACGCCCGCTCAGTATCGGGGCAGCAGCAAAACAACACGGATCGAGTCCATTTTGTCGATGCGACGCTTCCGCCCTGTGCTTCCGTTGCTTGTGGCGTTGCTCTTCTGTGCGCTGGCTGCGCCGCAGGTTTTCTCGCAGCCTTTTGCACCGGCCAGCCCGGAGGAGGCAGGCGTTTCCTCCGAACGGCTTGCGCGCATCGATGCGGTGCTTGAAGAGTATATCGAGGAAGAACGGCTACCCGGTGCCGCACTCGTGATAGGCCGGCGCGGGCATGTGGTCTATGCCAGGGCGTTCGGCTACCGGGACCGCGAGGCGGAGGAACCGCTCGATGTCACGGACCTTTTCCGCATCGCTTCGCAAACCAAGGCGATCATTTCCGTGGGTGTAATGATCCTGCAGGAGCAAGGGCGCTTGCTGATCGATCAGGACCTGAGCGACTTTATTCCCGAATTCGACAGCACCACCGTTGCCGTGGAGAAAGAGGAAGGGGGCTACGAGACGGTTCCCGCCAACCGTAACATCACGGTGCGCGATTTGCTCACCCACACCGCCGGCATCGGGTATGGTTGGGGTCCCGGCGCCCAAAGTTGGGTGGAGGCTGATATACAAGGATGGTATTTTGCGGATCGCGACGAACCGATCGCCGCGACGGTCGAACGCATGGGCGCCTTGCCCATGGCTGCCCAACCGGGCGAAGAGTTTGTATACGGCTACGCCACGGATATCCTGGGCGTGGTTATCGAGCGGGCTTCCGGCATGCCGCTGGACGAATTTCTGCAGGTCGAGATTTTCGAGCCGCTGGGCATGGTGGATACGCACTTCTACGTACCCCGGGAAAAAGCGGACCGGCTCACCGTCGTGTACTCGGTGACGGAACAGAACGGGATGGTTCGCGCACCCGATCCGGGCCACATGGTCGGACAGGGTATGTATCTCGAGGGACCGCGCAAGAGCTTCTCCGGTGGCGCGGGACTCGTTTCCACACCAGGCGATTACGCCCGCTTTCTTGAGGCGTTGCGGCGAGGGGGCATACTCGATGGCGCACGCATCCTGTCACCCAAGACCGTGCAACTGATGACCGTCGATCATGCCCACGATGCATGGCAGGGGGACGGCGGCGGGTTTGGCCTGGGGTTCGGCATTACGGAGGAGATCGGCTGGAACGGATTGCCGGGTTCCCCGGGGGCATACACCTGGGGAGGGGCCTATCATTCCACGTACTGGGTCGATCCTGCAGAAGAGCTGGTCGTTTCGTACATGACGCAGGTTATCCCTGCCCAGGGCCTTGACGACCACCAGCGGCTCCGGGCGCTCGTTTACCAGGCGCTGGTGGACTGAAACGGGCGTAAAGGATGCTGCCGGCAGAACGGCATGATCCCTGAGGATGTACGGATTTTTCGGCGAATGCGGGAAAGGCTTGACGGTGCGTAAAAAATTCGTACATTCAATAAGAATTCACAGGCGCGGTAGCTTGCCGGGGGCATTGCAGGTGCGATAGCCTCCATAGCCGCAGGAAGGTGTATTCATCGCATTCAACTGCTCACAAAGACGCAACACACTGATGGAAGGATCGAAAAACGGTGTTTCACGCAGAAAATTTATCGGGGGCATGGCGGCTGCGTCGGCTTTCGCTGTGGTTCCTCGTCATGTACTGGGAGGTGTGGGTTTTGTAGCTCCCAGCGACAAGATCAACATTGCGCAGATCGGTGCCGGTACCCAGGCGCTTCGCCAGTTGAATGGCGGTATAATGCAGCGCGACGACATCCGGATCACGAGTGTCACCGACCCCAACCGGGAGACCGAGGATTACGTCGATTGGGGCCGGTTCGGCACGCGGCGCAGCACCCGCCGGTTGCTTGAGGACGACTCCTGGGGCGAGGGCGATACGGGCACGCGCGGAGGACGCGACTATGCCAAGCGTGTGATTGATACGTACTATGCCAAGTCGGGCGAGTCCGATGGGGTGCGCACGTATGAGGATTACCGGGAGATGCTTGCCGCTGAAGACGATGCGGATGCGGTGGTCATCATTGTGCCGGATCACCTCCATGCGCACATTTCCATTGCAGCCATGAAGGCGGGCAAGGCCGTCATCATGCACAAGCCGGTCGGGCTCTCGCCGCATGAGGTGCGCCGCGTTCTTGAGACAGAGAAGGAAACCGGCGCCGTGACGCACCTGCTGGCTTACAGCGCGCCGGAGAACCACGGGCGTCTGAAGGCCTGGCTGGAAATTGGCGCCATAGGACGTGTCCTTGAAGTGCACAACTGGACGAACCGGCCCGTGTGGCCCCAGGCATGGCCTGATTATCCCCAGGAGCAGGCGGCGATTCCCGACGGGTTCAACTGGGATCTGTGGCAGGGTCCCGTCCCGCATCAGGACTACCATCCGCTACTGACGCACACGCTGTACCGGGGCTGGTACAACTACGGGGCAGGGTGTCTCGGAGATATGGGCAATTACAGCCTGTGGCAGCCGCATCGTTTCCTGAAGCTCGGGTCGCCGGACATGGTGGAAGCGTACACAAGCAAGAGTGTCATTCTGGGCGACGATCTGGTATGCCAGACGCGCCATTATTCACCGGTCGCTTTCCCGAGCGCCAGCCAGATTCATTTCCGGCATCCTGCGACGGAAGATCGCCCCGAGGTGGATGTCTACTGGTACAGCGGTTCCATGAAGCCGCAAACGCCGGAGGAATTGTTCCGGGACGATGGGCAACTTCCAGGCGAGGGTATGCTTTTCGTCGGCACGAGTGGTAAAATTCTTTGCAATTTCCGGGGAGGGAATCCGCGGTTTCTCCCGGAAGGGCGGATGGCGTCCATGAACATTGAGGAAGAGGATGTCCGCGAGATGGATCAGGACGACGAGTGGACGGAGGCCGTTCGGACGAACGGGCACTCGCGCGGGGCATTCAGCGAAGCGGCCAGTCTGGCCGAGGCGACCGCACTGGGCATCGCCGCCGTGCAAAATCCGGCAACGCGTCTGCTCTGGGATTCGGAGAACATGACGTTTACGAACTCCGACTTCCCGGCGCACCGTACATACCGGGAAGGCTGGGAGCTGTAGCGCAAACGGCTGTTCAGGGGGTGCCGCGCACACGGTTTACAAAGCAGTCGTTTTTGCTGAAATGTAAACCATGTGTGGGGTATGTCCCCTTGCCGCTACGCCAGGAACACGTAGCGTACCAGGAAGAGGGCTGCCAGCACGTGCACCAGCCAGGAAACCTCGCCTGACCGTCCCCGCAAGATCTTCAGGGCGGAAAAGGCGATCAGTCCCATGGCCAGTCCGTCCGCCCGCGGCGATCCCGGCGGCGCTTTCGATATACGTCGTTACTGTGGACGTGCCGACCAGCGCACCCCCTATCGTCGCCGCGCCGTCTACGCCCAACATGCGCCCGAGGCGGGGTACCTCTCCTCTGGTATTTTCGAGGCCTGCTTTTTTGACAAGCCCGATCACGGTACCGAGGGAGT
Source organism: Rhodothermales bacterium (assembly GCA_965248175.1). Classification (GTDB taxonomy): domain Bacteria; phylum Bacteroidota; class Rhodothermia; order Rhodothermales; family VXPQ01; genus VXPQ01. Next base: position 2,957,910 of record OZ252093.1, on the reverse strand, counting down.
CGAAGAAATCCACGAAAAGCATGGCGAAAACAATGTCCAGCAGCCCGAAAGACAAGGCGCCCTGCAGGTCGAGCGCAAAGAATGCATCCAGTGCGCCGCCTTCCTGAGAGCCACCGCCTCCAAGCATGCCCAGCGGGATGGCTGCCAGCGTCGCCGCCACGATGCCGATGAGGATGCCGGCCCGTATGCCCCGCGACAGCAGCGTCGCAATGAGAAAAAGCGTTCCGATCGCCAGCAGGGCCTGCGGCGAGGCCAGGTCGCCGCGTGTCACGAGCGTGGCCGGATGCGCCTGGATCAGTCCGGCGTTATTCAGACCGATCATCATCAGAAAGAGTCCGATACCTGCCCCGATGGCGGGAAGCAATTCACGGGGCATCATGCGCACGATGGCTTGCCGTACCCCCACGAGGGTAAGCAGCACGAAAACCACTCCCGAAAGGAATACGACGCCGAGCGCCTCTTGCCAACCGAGGCCCATGCCCTGCACGACCGTATAGGTAAAGAACGCGTTCAGTCCCATGCCGGGCGCCACCGCCAGCGGCAAGCGGGCCCACAATCCCATGGCGATCGTACCGATCCCGCTCAGCAGGCAGGTCGCAAACGCCGCCGCTGCCGGAGGAATACCCGCATCGGCGAGAATGGCAGGATTGACGGCGATGATGTAGCTCATCGCCAGGAAGGTGGTTGCTCCGGCAAGGACCTCCGTGCGCACCGACGTACCGAGGGCAGGCAGATCGAAGTATCGTTCGAGGCGGTTCAGCAGGGAAGACATGGCGGCGCGATGGATTGGGGATGTTGGGGCGTGCAAGGCCGTTCCGACCGTCCGCAGGTTTCGGGTACGGAAACTGCGTCGAAATTAGCCCAATCTCCATAAACAAAGTTGTGAGAATATATTTTTTCCGTACGTTTCCGTACGTTATGCACACGCTCCACTGAACCTCTCCCGAACCAAAGAACCTTCTTTTCATGGACAGACGCTCCTTCTTGCAACGCACCGGAACACTTGTAGCCGGCGGATTGGCCTGGAGCCGCACAGGCTACGCTGCACTTGCTTCCGCTGCCGACGGTCATCTCTCGCACATTGGCGTGCAATTGTACACGCTGCGTAGCATTCTCGGGGACGATTTCGCCGGGGTGCTCGAACAGATTGCCGGAGTGGGTTACAAGAACCTCGAGTTTGCCGGCTATTACGGACAGGCGCCCGCCGATATCCGGAAAATTCTCGACGATCTTGGCCTCAAGGCGCGTTCCGGCCACTTCGGTATGCCCATGGTGCAGGAAAACCCGGACACGATTATCGAAGGAGCCGTTACGCTTGGCATAGAATATGTGATCGTGCCCGGGCTACCCACGCCCATACGCACCGACCTCGACGCCTACAAGGCTGCGGCCGCCTCGTTTAACGAGCTTGGCGAGAAATGCAAGGGGGCCGGTGTTCAGTTCGGCTACCATAACCACAGTTTCGAATTCGAGGAAATCGACGGCGCCGTACCGTACGATGTGCTGCTTGACGAAACGGATCCGGAACTCGTCGTCATGGAACTCGATCTGGCCTGGATCGAAAATGCCGGGCAGGACCCGCTTGCGTATTTTGAACGCAATCCCGGACGCTTTCCCCTGTGGCATGTGAAGGATATCGACGAGGAGGGAGAGATCGCCAACGTAGGCGCCGGGCGCGTCGACTTCCCGGCTATTTTCGCCAAGGCAGAGCAGGCCGGGCTACACTACGGCATTGTCGAGCACGACCGCCCCGGCGACGATCCGGTGGGAAGCATTGCTGCAAGCTACGCGTACCTCGACGACATCCTGGGATAAGCGCCCAAAGAATGCGCTTCTGTTGCACGAATAACCTCTACCCGTACCTATGCGCTACACAGTCTCTTTTCTCTCGATCCTGTTTCTTGCCGTCGTATCGGCTCATGCGCAATCGGCCGATCCCTTGCGCGTCATTGCTTTCGGGGCGCATCCCGACGATGCCGAACTGAAAGCGGGCGGCGTGGCGTACCTCTGGGCGCAGGAGGGCGTCGCCGTGAAGTTCGTGGCCATGACCAACGGCGATATCGGCCATTTCCAACAGGCGGGCGGCCCGCTTGCGCAACGGCGCGCAGCCGAGGTGTCCGCCTGTGCGGATATTTTCGGGATTACGACGGAAGTCTACGACATCCACGACGGCGAACTCATGCCCACGCTGGAGAACCGCAGGAAGGTCGTGCGGTCCATCCGCGAATGGGATGCGGATATTGTGATGGGGCACCGGCGGTACGATTATCACCCGGATCATCGCTACACAGGCGAACTCATGGAGGATGCCGCTGTGACCGTGGTCGCGCCGTTTTTCGAGGCCCTGACGCCCAGCGTGGACAGCAATCCTGTTTTTCTGCATCTCTACGACGGCTTCGAGAAACCCTATCCGTTCCAGCCGGATCTGGTAGTAGGTGTCGACGAGGCTGCGGAGGCGAAGTGGGATTGTATCCGCGCCATGCCCTCCCAGTTTGCCGACGCCGATTCCTGGCAAGGCCGGTATCAGCCGAACGTGCCGGAGGATGCGGAGGAGCGCGTCGAATACATCCTTGAGTCCAGGAAGAGTAGCAGCGCGGCCCTTGCCGACAAGTACCGCGACCGGCTCATCGAATTGTACGGCGAGGAGAAGGGCCGCGCGATCGTCCACGCCGAAGCTTTCGAGATTTGCCAGTACGGACGCCGTCCCAGCGAGGAAGAACTCCGGGCGCTGTTCCCCACCTTCGACGAGTAGATCGCGCTCCGTTCGATGTGCCTGAAGAAGTGGGCTTGCTGTCGGTGCGCGACCGCTGCCGCTCAGGCGCCGTTTACCCCTTTGCGGGCGGTATGCGCTCGGAAGTGTGATTCGGGAGGGCGTCGCCGGTTTCCCGGTCGGAGTTGTCCGGAGTACGTTCTGCCGGGGCTGCGTCGCCTGTTGCTTCCTGCCACGTTTCCAGTGCGTTGCGCAGGCGTTGGAGAGCTTCGGCGTGTGCAGGGTCCTGTGACACGTCGTGTAGTTCCTGCGGGTCGTCTGCGACGAGGTACAGCTCTTCCTCCGGGCGAGGCGTGTCGAACACAATATGTTGTTGCGGGGTCAGGGCTTCTTCGTCCCGGAGCGCCCGCATTTTCCGGAACGTGTCTCCCCGAATGACGTCCGCAGGCGGGCTGTTGGGAATATCCGTGTAGAAGTTCCGGATGTACTTGTAGCGGCTGTCGCGCACGGCGCGCACACGGTCGTCGAAGTTGTGCCAGTTCTTCTCGGCAAAGATATGATCGCGTACGATGGCGGACGGGTCGTTGAGGATGGGCACGATGCTTTCCCCCTCGAACGAGGAGGGGCTCTCTACGCCGGCAAGGTCCAGAAGCGTGGGTGCAAGGTCAATGGCGCTCACCAGACTCGCCGTCGTGGAATCGGCCTCCACTCCAGCCGGAAAACGCACGATCCATGGAGTACGAACGCCGCTGTCGTACACCGTGGTTTTGGCGCGGGGGAACGGAGCTCCGTTGTCGCTTATGAACAGCACGAACGTGTTTTCCGCGATCTGTTGCCGGTCCAGTTCATCCAGCACGCTACCGACATAGTGATCCAGCCGGGCAATCTCGTCATAGTACAATGCGAGGTCCTTTCGCACTTCCGGCGTGTCGGGCAAATAGGCGGGGACGACAACATCCTCGGGGGCATGCGGGGTGTCGAGGATACCCTCCTGGTAGGGGCGATGGGGGTCGAACGACGAAAACCATGCGAGGAAGGGCCGGCCTTCGGGCCGCTGCTTCAGGACATCCACCCATGCCCCGGCGCCGCTGGCGGATCCTCCGCCTGGCATAAGTTCGTTTTCGCTCGCCTCGTCGGTGGTGCGTTCGCCGCCGCCCTGGATGACCAGATCGAACCGTGCTACGGCGGCATCGCCCAGATGCCATTTTCCTGCCGATGCGGTCCAGTAGCCGGCCTCTCGAAGCAGGTCTGCGAAAGTGGTCTGATCCTCAGGTAAAGGCCAGTGCAATTGTTCGGCGCCGGTCTGGTGCGGGTATCTCCCCGTCAGGATGGAAGCCCGGCTGGGACTGCATGAGCTGGTGGTGACGAACGCATGGTCGAAACGCATGCCGTGGTCGGCCAGCCGCTGAAGATTCGGCGTCCGGATAGAAGGATGGCCGTATGGCGTGGCATCCTCCCATCCCATATCGTCGGCCACGAGAATGACGAAGTTGGGTGGGTCGGCGGGTACGGGCGCTTCGCCGCAGGCAGCGGCGCCCATGCCTACTGCAAGAAACAGGATGGCAAAAAGGAAATATCGGGACATGAACCGGGATGCAAAAAAATAAGGGGGCAGGTCTGTTTGTGTCTCGCGTATGCCGTACTTTCGGGAAGCCGCTTGCAGGGTGTGTCGGGCGGTACGACCCCAAAAGATACTGCATCACTCGTTTACGATTCGAACCCGTGCGATTTGGGAAAACGTTGTGTCTGACCGTGGCGTTATGCCTGTCGGCGTGTACTTCCGGGTCCGACGTGGTCGTCATCAAAATGGGGCACGGCCTTGATGCTTCGCATTCCGTGCATCAGGCCATGGTGTATCTCGGCGAACGCCTTGCCGCAAAGTCCGATTCGACGATGCGGGTGGACGTATACCCCAGCCAGCAACTTGGCACCGAGCGCGAATTGCTGGAGCTCCTGCAAATCGGCAGCGTGGGCATGACCAAGGTGTCGTCGGCGGTGCTGGAAGGATTCGTTCCGGAGTACCAGGTGCTGGGGCTGCCGTATCTCTTCCGGGACGAACGACATCGTTTCGATGTTTTCTGGGGCAGCGAAGTGGGGCAGGATATTCTTGCCAGCGGACAGGAGTTCGGGTTGCGCGGCTTGACCTACTACGATGCCGGCACGCGCAGTTTCTATACGAAGACGCGGCCGGTGCGGACGCCTGCCGATTTGCAAGGACTCAAGATCCGGGTACAGCAAAGTCCGGTCGCCGTGCGTATGGTGCAGGCGCTGGGCGGTTCGCCTACGCCGATTGCATGGGGCGAACTGTATACGGCCCTTCAGCAGGGCGTGGTGGACGGTGCGGAGAACAATCCGCCTTCGTTCTACTTGTCCGGGCATTATGAAGTGTGTAAGTACTACACGCTGGATGCGCACACCGCGGTGCCCGATGTGGTGCTTGTCAGCATGACGCTCTGGAACGATCTGACGGAGCAGCAACGGGAGTGGCTCCAGGAAGCCGCGTTCGAATCGGCGGAGCGCCAACGTGAGCTGTGGGCCGAATCCGTGAACGAGTCGCTGGCGGCGGTGCGTGAGGCGGGCGTCGAAATCATCGAGCCCGATATTGAGCCCTTTGCGGATGTAGTTGCATCGATGTACGAAGATTACCGGGACGACCCGGTCATCCATGCACTGATTGAACGTATCCGGGAGGTCAGGTAGTGGATACGCTGCGCCGCATCGTGGACAAAAGTCTTGCGTGGTTTCTGGTTGCGCTGATGGCGTTTGCCATCGTCAACGTGCTGTGGCAGGTATTTACGCGCTGGGCGCTCAACGATCCCAGCGCATGGACGGAAGAATTGGCGCGCTATCTCCTGATCTGGATCGGGCTGATCGGTGCGGGATACGCCGCGGGCAAGAAATTGCACCTTGCTATCGACCTGCTGCCGAGCGCGTTGCACGGACGAAGGCGCCGTGCCCTCGAGTTTCTCATCGACGCCATCGTGTTGTTGTTCGCCGTGTTTGTGATGATGATCGGCGGAGTTCGGCTCATGAGCCTGACCTTGCTCATGGATCAGACTTCTGCCGCGCTGGGCATCCGGCTGGGCTATGTGTATCTGGCTATCCCGCTGAGCGGCGCAGTGATTGCGTTTTATGCAGTGGTTTCGATCATGGACCGCGTACGCGGCGGGATGTCTTCCGAAGCGGGTGAGGCAGGCGCCTCCGACGCGGGGCATTCCCCGACCGAATACACCATCGACTGAAGCATGGAACTGGCGGGCGTGTTCATACTCGTGGTTGTGTTCCTGGCGCTGCTCCTCATCGGCGTGCCCGTAGCGTTCAGCATCGGGGTGGCGACCGTGTGTACGCTGCTCCTGAGCATCCATCCTGGTCCGGCCCTGACGACGGCTGCCCAGCGTATGGCCACAGGACTCGACAGTTTTGCGCTGCTCGCTATTCCTTTCTTTATTCTTGCAGGGCAGATCATGAATCGGGGAGGAATCGCCCGCCGGTTGATCGATTTCGCCAAGAGCCTGGTGGGCATGCTTCCCGGGGCGCTCGCCCATGTGAATATCGTGGCGTCCATGTTTTTCGGGGCCATCTCCGGCTCGGCGGTGGCGGCGGCGTCCGCCGTGGGCGGCGTCATGGCGCCGCGCATGGAAGAAGAAGGGTACGATAAGGCCTACGGCGCCGCCGTGAACATTACGGCAGCGACCACGGGACTGATCATCCCGCCCAGCAACATTCTCATCGTGTATTCGCTGGCGAGCGGCGGGGCGTCCATCGCCGCGCTCTTTCTTGCAGGTTATCTTCCTGGTATTCTCGTGGGCCTCGCACTCATGGCGGTGGCCGGGACCATCGCCTGGCGCAGGAAGTACGCTCGTTCGGACCGGGTGCGCGCAGGCATCGCCGTCCGAAAATTTCTCGATGCGCTTCCGAGTCTCTTTCTTCTGTTCGTCGTGATCGGCGGCATCGTGGCGGGCGTCTTCACAGCGACCGAAGCGTCCGCTGTGGCCGTGGTCTACGCGCTTTTGCTGGCCCTGCTGTATCGTGAGGTGTCCCTGAAGGATTTGCCGTCCATTTTGCTTCAGTCCGCCTCGACGACGGCTATCGTGCTGCTGCTGGTAGGCACGTCGATGGGATTATCCTGGGCGATGTCCTACGAGAACATTCCGCAGAACGTGGCATCGACCCTCGTCGCGCTCAGCGACAGCCCGATCGTGATCCTCCTGATCATAAATCTCGTGTTGCTTTGCGTGGGCACATTCATGGACATCACGCCGGCTGTGCTCATCTTCACGCCCATTTTCCTGCCCATCGTGACGGCTCTCGGGATGGACCCTGTTCATTTTGGCATCGTCATTGTCCTGAATCTCTGCGTGGGTATATGTACGCCGCCTGTGGGCACGGTGCTGTTTGTGGGGTGCGGTGTGGCGGGCGTACCCATTACACGGGTGATCCGGCCGCTCATGCCGCTCTACATTGCGATGATCGTGTCGCTTATGATCGTTACGTACGTACCGGAGCTTAGCCTTTGGCTTCCACAGATATTCGGATTCTAAGCCGGGATTTTCTTTCATGTTTTCTTGTCTGTTATGACGCCGCTTACTCTGCACCCGGACCGGTATTTCGATCCGGGTACGCGAAAAATTGCGCTGGATTTGTACGAGGGCGTCTGCGAGTTGCCGCTGGTGTGTCCGCACGGGCATGTCGATCCGGCCCTGCTTGCGCAAAACGAACGGCTTCCCGAGCCTTCCGCCCTCATCGTTCAGCCCGATCATTATGTGCTGAGGATGCTCTATTCGCAGGGCGTCCCCCTGGAGGCGCTGGGTATACCCGTTGTGGATGGCGGGGAGGCAGGCGGAGCAACCGGGGACGATCCGCCGGTCGAAACCGACCCGCGTGCTATCTGGAAACGCTTCGCCGAAAGATATCACCTGTTCCAGGGAACGCCCACCCGGTCCTGGCTCGACTACGAGTTGTATGAGACGCTCGGGATTCGAACGAAGCTGGACGGCCACTCGGCGATGCGGATTTATGACGAAATCGAGGAAAAGCTGGCTACGCCGGAGTTTCTTCCGAGGGCGCTGTTCGATCGGTTCCGTATCGAGGTGCTTACGACCACAGACGGGGTCGCGGATTCCCTGAAGCATCACGAGGCAATCCGGAACGCCGACTGGAATGGTCGGGTCGTACCGTGTTTCCGGCCCGACGTGCTCTTTAACATCGCTTCTCCCGGCTGGCCTGCGGCCCTGAAAGATCTGGAGCGTGCGGTGGGGAAGGAAATCGGCGGGTACGGGGCATTCGTTGCTGCGCTGGAAAATCGATGCGCATTTTTCAAGACGCTGGGCGCCGTTTCCACGGATCATGCGGTGCTGGAGCCGTATACGCACCGGCTTTCGGAGCGAGAAGTGTCCGTGCTCTTCGAATTAGCGTTAAGGGGTCTCGCGGGTGCAGAGGATCGGCAGCAGTTCGAGGCGCATATGTTGATGGAGATGGCGCGCATGAGCGTCGAAGACGGGATGACGATGCAGATTCATGCAGGCTCTCTTCGAAATCACAACGAGGCGCTCATGCGGCGGTTCGGCCCGGATATGGGGGGCGACATACCCGTGCGGACCGAGTTTACCCGAAACCTGCGCGAATTGCTGAATGCATTTGGCTGCGACCGGCGATTCCGGCTTATTGTGTTCACCCTCGACGAAGCGACGTATTCCCGGGAGCTGGCGCCGCTGGCGGGGCATTATCCCGCGCTGCGCCTCGGTCCCGCATGGTGGTTTTTCGACAGCATCGACGGGATGCGCCGATATCGGCGCCTGATCACCGAAACGGCAGGAATCTACAACACCGCGGGGTTCAACGACGATACGCGGGCGTTCCTGTCCATTGCCGCCCGGCACGACCTGGCGCGCCGCGTGGATTGCGATTATGTAGCGCATATGGTGGCGGAGCACCGGATCGACCTTGCCGATGGCCGCGAAATGGTCCGGGCCATGGCCGTCGATCTGGCGCGGGATGCGTACGGACTATAGGGATATACCCGGGCGTCAAGCATTCCGAATAACCGAACGGCGGTTTACAAAACAGTCATGTTTTAGGCATTTCGTAAACCCTTCCGGGTGGTTTCCCGGATTGCGTTTCGCGGTCTCGTCCGGACAGGGCGTTTTTTGGGAGAAGGTGGTACCCGGTGCGGTGAAGAGAACGTTTTTGCGCCTTGTATATGGTTGCAAAGGAAGGTAAATTGCATCCTCCGGCACATGGATTCACCGGCAACCCGTAACCAATCCTTCTTCATCATGCCACGTACTGTTTTTACCTCGGAAACCGCAACCCGAAACGTCATCCTGCCACGCAGCCTTCCGGTTTTTTCGGCTCTGCTGGTTCTTGCTTTGGCTTTTTCCGCTTGCTCCGGCGCGGACGCAGAAGCTCCCGGCATCGGGGAAGCCTCTTCCACCTCTGACATATCCCCGGACGACTGGCGCCCGCTTTTCGATGGCGAAACCCTTGATGGATGGATCGGGCTTGGCCGCGATGCGGTCCCCGAGGGGCACTGGAAAGTGGTGGACGGGACTATTCAGAAGGTGGATTCGGGGAACATTCCGGTGGCAGAGGACGGCCAACCGCTGGTGGGCGGCGACCTTATGACGACGGACACGTTCGGGGATTTCGAGTTCGCTTTCGAATGGAAGGTGGCCGAAGGCGCAAACGGCGGGGTCAAATACAACGTTTCGGAGGAATTTTCCACGTCCCACCCGCCGAGGTATGCGGCCCTGGGATTCGAATACCAGGTGCTGGACGACGAGCGGCATCCCGACGGCGCGTTGCCCTCGCACCAGGCCGGGGCGCTCTACGACATGATTCCGGCGGGGGACGCCAAGGCGCTGAAGCCGGTCGGGGAGTGGAACGAGAGCCGCATCGTGTTTCGGGGGATGCATGGCGAGCACTGGCTGAACGGCGCTATGGTGGTCGAGTACGACATGGATAGCCCGCGCTTCGATTCGCTCCTTGCCGCCAGCAAGTATGCCGATATCGAGGGGTTTGCCGACCGTCGTACAGGGCATATCGTTCTGCAGGATCATGGCGACGACGTATGGTTTCGGAACCTGCACATTCGGGAGCCAGGGGAGTAGGCGGCTTCGGCGTCCGGGCGGCGCGGTTTTTCAATACCCAGGTTTGCTCTGCACTGGATATCTTCCGGCCTGCGGGCAAGCAGTCTTTTGTTCTATGTCTATCGCTTGATAGACGTATAGCGATGGCGTACTTCTTTATCCGTCCGGTCTTTACGTGCAAGCCCTGAGCAAACCACATGGAAACACAAAAACGCGACGCCTGGAGTTCGAATTTCGGCCTCGTTCTGGCTGCTACCGGCAGCGCCATTGGACTTGGCAACCTGTGGAAATTCCCTTTCATCACCTGGGAGAACAACGGCGGCGCTTTTGTCATCGTGTACCTTGCGTGCATTCTGGCAGTAGGACTTCCCATCATGATGGCCGAGTTGCTCATAGGCCGTCGGAGCCAGAGGAGCATCGTGGGGGCGCTCAGGGACGTGGCTGGCCCGGCGTGGAAGTTTGTGGGCGGATGGGGCGTGTTATGCGGGTTTATTTTGTTGAGTTATTACACGGTTATTGCCGGCTGGTCGCTTTTTTATTTCTGGAAATCCATCGGGTGGACATTCGCCGGTTTTCCAACGGATCTTTCTACCGGGGATCTCTTTGGCGCGCAGGTTGGCGACGCATGGCTCCAGTTCATGCTTTCGCTTCTGTTCAGCGTTGCCACGGTCGGTGTGGTTTATTTCGGGGTTCAGAAGGGCATCGAGCGGGTGGCGAAGATACTTCTGCCCGTACTTTTCGCCATTCTCGTTCTGCTTCTCGTCAGCGCTCTTGGCATGAGCGGTTCGGGCCAGGCTCTGAAGTTTATTTTCGAACCCCGCTTTGGGGAACTCGAGTGGAGCGGCGTGCTCGAGGCGCTCGGCCATGCGTTCTTCACGCTTTCGCTGGGCATGGGCGCCATGATTACGTACGGTTCCTATATTTCGCGCAAACAGTCCATCGTAAAGTCTGCGGGGGCCATTGTCGCCTTCGATACGCTGATTGCGCTGGTTGCCACGGTCATCATGTTCTCGGTAATTTTTTCGGTGGCCGGATTGAGTGAGGAGGTGGGCAGATCCACGGTGGGTATGCTCTTCATTTCGCTCCCCGAGTTGTTCTATACCGAAATGCCCTTTGGGGTAGTGCTGGGGCCGCTGTTCTATCTGCTGGTGGCGCTGGCGGCGCTGACCTCCACCATCTCGCTGCTGGAAGTGGAAGCCAGCTATCTGATTGACGAGCGCGGTATGAAACGCCATAAGGCGGTGATCGTGTCGGGCGCCGCCATTTTCGTCTTCACGATTTTTGCGGCCTTGTCGTTCGGTTCCACACCGATTCTTTCGACGATGGTGGCCTTCGGGAAGACAGGCTGGTTCAGCATCGCCGACCACTTCGTCTCGAACTGGATGCTGCCTACCGGCGGGTTGGCGGTAGCGATTGCGGCAGGCTGGTTCATGACGCGCAAAGCTACGGAAGACGAACTGGTGGATGGCAACCAGCCCGACTGGTTCCGTTACGGGGCGTGGCGATTTTTCATCCGTTACGTGGCTCCGGTGGCGGTGCTGGCGATCATCCTGGCTGTAATCCTGGGCAGGGACTTCAGTTAGAGTGCAGCTGCAACCGTTGGGATGCAGGCATTTGAAGAACCGGGCTGTCCGGCGCCCGGTTTACAAAACGTCATTGCACGGGGATTTGCAAACAGGTTCTTACCTCACCCGCACACCACCTCCAGAAAAAGCTCCAGAAACCGTTCGGCTGCCACCTCCATGGCTACCTGCACGGTGGGTGCGTCCGATTGGCTGTCTACCGGTTCCGCGGTCATCATGCCTCTGGTAGATCCTTGTTTGTCCACCACCTCGCAAACCATTCGTTGCGTACGGATCAGGCTCGGATCCATGGCGGCCCCCACGGCAAGCGGATCGTGCAAGGGGCATGCATCACGCCCGCGCCGCTGCATAGCGAAATCAAAGTACGGCCCGGTTGCATCGAAGAGAAACCTCCGCAGTTTGCCTTCTTCCATGGATGCAAGGCGCTCATGAAAGCGAGCGCGGGAAAGGAGTGTCTGTTCCGTCACGTTCAGCCCGACCACCGTAACGGGCAGGCCGGATCGGATCACGGCACGGGCCGCATACGGATCGGCGTAGAAGTTGAATTCGGCGCGTGACGTTACGTTGCCCCGTCCGTCGCCGGAGCCGCCCATGACCACGATTTCGCGGATGTTCGCCAGGGCCGCGGGGTCCCGTTCGAGGGCCATGGCTACATTCGTAAGCGGTCCGAGCGTGATCAGTGTGAGTTCCCCCGGGTGACGCCGGGCCAAATCCAGGATGGCCTCAACGGCATGGGCGTTCTCGGTCTGCAAATGCTGCACGGGCCAGGCTTCCGACACGCCGCCGATGCCATCTGCCCCATGCACATGCTCGGCCCGCGTTACGGGAGGGCTGATCGGCTCGGCACATCCCCTGAAAACGGGCGGCGGCTCGACCCCTGCAGCTTCGAGGATGCGCAGGGCATTCGCCGTGCAGGCATCGACTGAAACATTTCCGGCTACGACCGTGATCGCTCGTACGTCCAGCACCGGTGAACGCAGCGCCAGCACGAGCGCAAGCAGATCGTCCAGGCCGGGATCGGTGTCTATGAGGACGGGTTTGGAGGCAGGCATTACGTGAAAGCAGGATTCGTTACGACCCAGGGCGGTCTTCAGGTTCCATAATACGGCCGATTGCAAGGTTGATCCGCGGCCGAAATCATACGGTGCGACAGGTCAAACAGCAGCCCTTCTGATTCGATCCATCATGCACGCTGCCTGTTGCCCGAATCTCGGATACAAAGTGTTGTATGAGGCAAATAAAGATCGTACATTCTAAAATCTACGTTGTATCCCGTCCAAACCAGCGTTGCGAACCGACTGTACGGTGCCATGAAAAGAACAAAAACCGCCGTCCTTCTTGCCTGTATCATGGGTGCTTTCCTGTGGATGGCCCCCGGCTGCTCCAGCGACCCGAACGTCGAGGGCGCCAAGCTCGATCTGCGCAACAGGGACTTCGACCGGGCGCTTGAGAACATTGCCGAAGCCCTTGCGCGTGACCCCGATAATGCTGAAGCCCTTGAATTGAAGGGCCAGGTCCTCCAGGCACAATCAGCTGAGACCCCCGATCCCGCAGAGTACATGGGGATGATTCATGAAATGCTTGACGCGTATGATGCGGCGATGGCAGCCGATCCCGGCCTCGACAATGCGGTCTCGCGTTCCCGGATCATGGCGTATGCCGATGTGTTCCGAAAAGGTATCCAGGCGTTCAACCGTGCCTCGGAGAACCCCGACGAATTCGGAGTGGCGGCGGAATATTTCGGACTTGCCTCCGAGATCATGCCTGATTCGTCCGGTCCCTATGTCAACCAGGCGTTTGCCTTGCTGAACGTCGGCATGGAAGACGATGCGATTGCCCCGCTCGAAATGGCGATTGAAAAGGGCGATAGCCAGAGAAACACGTTCCTTTACCTCGGGGATATTTACAATCGCCAGGGCAATATGGACAAGGCAATGGAAGTTTTTGGCCAGGCGGCGGAGTTATACCCCGAGGATGCCGACATTCAGTCCCAACTCCTGAATCTGTACGTACAGACAGGTCGGGCAGAAGAGGCGATGGCGGAATACCAGGCGGCGGTAGACCAGGACCCCAATAATGAGATGCTCTTGTACAATTACGGCTCCCTGTTGCTTGAAGCGGAACAGTTCGACGAGGCGATTCACTATCTCGGTCGTGCTGCAGAGGTCAGTCCCGACTATGCCAACGCGCATTACAACCTCGGAGCAGCTTATATCAACAAGGCTGTCATGCTGGCTGAGCAGATCAGCGGGATGGACGATGCGCTGAGGGAGGAACGGAACAATCTCGAGGATGATGAGATTGCCGCGCGCGAGAGCGAAATGGATGCGCTGGCGGAGGAACGGCGTGGTCTGTTCGGCGCGGCGATTCCGTATCTCGAGATAGCGAAAGGTCTTATGGATGCCGATGGCGCCGATCCAATCGGTGTTTGTCAGGCCCTCTACACCTCCTACGTGCAAACGAACCAAATGGATATGGTAGAAACGGTTGCCGAGTGTGCGGGATACGACGACTGACCTCTCCGCATCTTTTTCCGAAATACACGGAGCCCGGACCTGGATATCAGGTTCGGGTTCTTTCTTTTTGCAAAATTGCCATGGCGAAAACCACCCGACAATCCCAGGGATTCGGCACATTGGCCGTTCATGCGGGGCAGAAGCCGGACCCTGTCACAGGCGCGATCATGACCCCCGTGTACCAGACCTCGACATTCGTGCAAGAGGCTCCGGCAGAGCACCGGGGATACGAATATGCGCGCGTCTCCAATCCGACGCGTACGGCACTGGAAGGAAACCTTGCGGCGCTGGAAGGCGCGGCGCACGGCATTTGCTTCGCTTCGGGCATGGCTGCCCTCGACGCCATGCTGAAGCGACTGCGGCCCGGCGATCATGTGCTGGGTATGGCTGACATCTATGCCGGCACGATTCGTCTCTTTCGGAAAGTGTTCGAGCCCTACGGCCTGGCCTTCAGTTTTGTGGATATGACCGATCTACAGGCCGTGGAGGCCGCCGTGCGGCCGGAAACGAAACTGCTATGGATCGAGACCCCAACGAACCCGTTGTTGCGGGTGGTGGATATTGCGGCCGTATCCGAAATAGCTCATGCTTCGGGAATCGATGTAGCGGTGGACAATACGTTTGCATCGCCGTTTCTTCAGCAGCCGCTGGCTCTCGGGGCAGATCTGTCCCTGCATTCCACGACCAAGTACCTTGGGGGCCACTCCGATGTGATTGGCGGCGCTGTTCTGACGAACGACGACGCGTGGGCCGAAAGCCTCCGGTTTCAGGTGAAGGCCTCGGGTGCAGCCCCTGCCCCCCTGGATTGCTTTCTGGTGCTGCGCAGCACCAAGACGCTGCATCTGCGTATGGAGCGGCATTGCCGGAATGCCCGTGCGATAGCAACCTTTCTTCGGGAGCACCCGAAAGTGGGGCGCGTGCATTATCCGGGTTTGCCTGACGATCCCGGCCACGAAACGGCCCGCAAACAGATGCGGGATTTCGGGGGGATGCTGTCGTTTTCGCTGGCGAACGACCGCATGGAAGAGGCTGTTCGCATGATGGCGGAACTGCGCATCGTTTCGCTGGCGGAAAGCCTCGGGGGGGTGGAAAGCCTTATTGAACACCCGGCCACGATGACGCATGCCTTCTTTTCCCGAGAAGAGCGGGAGAGGTTCGGGATCACCGATTCCCTGATACGGCTCTCAGTGGGTGTCGAGGAAGAGACGGATCTGATTGCCGATCTTGACGCTGCGCTTGCCGCCGCATAGAAACGCCAGTGCGTTTGCCCGGTGGCGGATTTTCCTAATAATCCAGCAGGCCTTTTGCGGCGGTGTAGATGTCCTCGTCCTGGGGCAAGACCGCTTTTTCGAGGGGGCCTGAAAAAGGAATGTAGGTAAATGCGCCGGCAAGACGCCGCACCGGCGCGTCCAGCAAGGGAAATGCTTCGTCTGCGATCCTTGCGGCGATTTCCGCACCGAAGCCCATGAATTCATGGTCTTCGTAGGCGATCAGTACACGGTTCGTTTTGCGGACCGAGGCAAGGATTGTTTCCATGTCCAGCGGAAGCATCGTCCGGATATCGATGATCTCTGCGGAGACACTGTCTTCTCGCTCCAGCCGGTTGGCGGCGTGCGCGGCTTTGTGGACGATCATCCCCCAGGTAACGATGGTCAGATCGCTGCCTTCGCGTGCTACGCGTGCCTTGCCGAAAGGAAGGTAGCCGTTTTCGTCCGCTACGGGGGTGCGCGCGGCAGCCAGACGATATAGGGCCTTGTGTTCGAGGAACAGAATGGGGTCCTGGCTTCGGATGGCTGTCTTCAACAGGCCCTTCGCGTCAGAAGCAATGGAGGGCATTGCCACCTTGATGCCGGGGAAGTGCGCGAACATGGCCTCAATGTTCTGGGAGTGGTATAAGCCTCCGTGGATATATCCACCGCACGGTACGCGGATGACCATGGGGCAACTCCACTTGTTATTCGACCGGTAACGAAGCGGGGCCACCTGGTTGCGGATGTGTTGCATGGCCGGCCAGATGTAATCGGCGAATTGTATTTCCACCACCGGCTTGTAGCCGGAAGCGGCCAATCCCATTGCGGTGCCCACCACAGATGCTTCGGCCAGCGGCGAGTTGAAACAGCGATCGGCTCCGAACCAATCCGTCAGATCCCGGGTTGTCTTGAACACGCCGCCTTTCTCCCCGGCCACATCTTCGCCGTAGACGATAACGTGCTCGTCGCGCGTCATTTCTTCTTTCAGGGCAGCGTTGATGGCATCCACCATGACCATCGGCTCGCCGGCCGGCTCCGAGGTCTCGTAGTCGATGCCGAGATCCCCTTCGAACAGGACATGGCGGGTCGCGCTTTCCGGCGTTGGATCGCTTTGCTCCAGCGCCCATGCGGCCGCTTCGTCGATTTCCTTGTGAATCTCTTTCTCCATTTCCTCGACCGAATGCGCATCCAGAACGCCTTCCTCGATCAAGGTCATTTCCATTAAGAGGAGCGGATCGACTTCCTGAGCTTCCGACAATTCTTTGGAAGAGCGGTATTTGGCATGGTTATCGGATGAGGAGTGGGGGAAAAGACGAACCACATCGGCCACGAGGCATACCGGCCCCTGACCGGTCCGGATGTGTTCGATGGCCTGCCTGGCCGCCGCCGCCATTTTAAAAAAATCCGTTCCGTCAACCCGGATGCGTTTCAGCCCCTCGTATCCCGCAGCCAGTTTGTACGGGGTGCCTCCAGCGATCTGGTCCTCGACCGGCACCGAAATGGCGAATTTGTTGTCCTGAATAAAAAAGAACACGGGCGCCTTGATGCGCGTGGCCCAGTTCAGCGCCTCATGGAAAGCACCTTGGGAAGTAGCCCCTTCTCCGGCGGATACATACACGAAAGCGTCTTCGTCCCGGCGCTGTACGGCCATAGCGAAGCCAAGCGCAGGAAGGAACTGCGAGCCCACGGAAGATGACGCTGCCAAAATGTTGAGTTCCCGTACACCGTAATGCTGGGACATTTGCCGTCCGCCGGAACTCGGATCGTTGGCCTTGGCAAGATGAGCGAGCAAGGTGTCCCGTGCGGTCATGCCGACGGCAAGAGAGAGGCACAGGTCCCGGTAGTACATACAGAACCAGTCGTGTCCGGGCTGTACATACATGCCGATGGCCGCTTGAGCGGCTTCATGGCCGGCACATCCTGTGTGAAAAAACCCCTTGCCCTGTTTGAGCAGGGTCAGCATCTTTTCGTCGAGCCGCCTTGCCAGCAGCATCGTACGGTAGGCCGCACAGAGTTGTTTTCCGTCGAAATCGCCGGCAGTCAACTTGTCCACATATAGGTCTTCGGCATAGGCTGTGCGCGGTGTAATCGCTTCGGAAGTGTGCCCATTGCCACCAGCAAGGTCGGGGTGAAGAAGCGCTTCCCGATCCGGGGTTGTCTTTTTCCGATGTTGATTCTTCATTTTCGTCATAAGAACGCACCAGGGCACATCATTTTGAAGATACGAAGAAGGGATCGGGATTTCCAGAGAACAGGGTTATGCAGGGTCGGCGAGGGGCAACTCGAACCAGAAGCGGGAGCCCCGTCCAAAAGTGCTCTCAACGTGGATATGTTCGTTGTGTGCACGCAGGATCTGATGGGCGATGCTGAGTCCCAGGCCCGAACCACCGCTTTGGCGTGCACGGTCCGGATCGATGCGGTAAAACCGCTCGAACACCCTGTCGAGATGATGTTCCTCGATACCGCGTCCGGTGTCGATTACCTCGATGCGCACCTTGTCGAGCCGCCGCCGGAAACGGCACCGAACAGTACCTTCGTCGGTGTAGGAAATGGCATTCTCGATCAGATTCGTCAGGACCTGCCGGATACGGTTCTGGTCGGCATGTACATACCGGGGATGATACTCCAATTCGAGATGCAGTCCCTTTTCTTTTACTTTCGATTCCAGCGTGTCCCCGATTTCGCGGAGCAGTTCGGATAATTCGAAGGGGGCCGGCTTGATGAGGTCTTCCCGGTATTCGAGCCGGGCAATTTCGATAAGGTCGCTGAAAAGCGTTTGGAGCCGGTGCAGATTCGCAAGTCCTTTTTCGGCGTAGCGCCGGCGTTTTTCGGGGGTCAGCGAATCGCTGCCAAGCGCTTCGAGGTATCCGCTTACGGCAAAGGTCGGGTTGCGCACTTCATGGCCCACATTGCCGATAAATTCGTTTTGCAGTTGCGTCAGACTCTGCAGTTCATTGATTTGCCTCTGGAAACCGGCTGACATGCGGTTCAGGCTTACGGCAAGGACGCGAAACTCAGCAGCGCGGGAATCCACCTCGATGTTTTCGCCCGGGTTGCCTTCCGCAATGCGCCGGGCCGAGTTGTTGAGAGATTGAAGAGGGGTTGTGATTTTGTTGGTGGCGACCCAACTTCCGGCCAGCGCAAGGAGCAGCACGAGGCTCAGGCTCACGACAAGCGTTATGCGCATATTGCGGACCATGGATACCAGCGGTGATTCCGGTTGCCCCACGGATACGATCAGGCCGGTGGGTTCGTGGAAAAGCAAGGCATACAGCACGATCTGACCGTCGGGGTCGGAGCGCTCGACGAAGCGGACCGGATCGGCTCGGGAGGGCGCTTCTTCCGGAAGATTTCGGACTTGTTCGGAGACATCCGCATGGCGCAGGGCTGTATAGGCCGGGGCGATGTCGATGCGAAGATCCGTCAGTGCGCCGATCTCTGAAATGATTGCGCGCTGCTCGTCCGTGGAGTCGGTGTCCTCGATACGGTCGGCGATCCGTTCAGCATGACGGAGCAGCGTACTGCGGGCCAATTCCCGTGTCTGACCATGCATCGCGAAAGCAACATAGAATCCTATGGCCACGACGGGCGGGCCTACGAACAAGGTAAACGTGAGAATCATCCACGTTTGTGTAGAGGCCCGCCTGGGAATGATGAGATCGGTGAGTCGCTTCAGCAAGCCCATGGACCCGGAAACCTTTTTGATGAAACCGGACCTGAATCCGGTAAACCTCATTGCTGTCGCACCCCGCTGTTCCGGCGCGATACCGAAACGCTACCCCGCCGGATTACCCGACTTCTTCCGCCTCCTGTGAGAAACGATAACCGACGCCTCGCACCGTCTGAATATGCCGGGCGAAGTCGCCGAGTTTTTCGCGCAGGTTCTTGATGTGTGCATCCACCGTGCGCTCCGTAACCATAATGGCATCATCCTTTCCCCAGATTTTTTCGAGTAATTGTTCGCGGCTGAATGCATTGAGAGGATGGCGAACAAGGTAGACCAACAGGCTGAACTCGGTATAGGTGAGGCCGATATCCTGGTTTGCAATCGTGGCGCGGTACTCGTCCTTGTAGATTTTGAGATCGTTGATCTCGACAAATTCTCGTTCCTGGATACCCGACAGTCGGAGCGCCGTTTTCACGTGCGCCAGAATCACTGCCGAGGAGACCGGTTTCATGAGATAATTGTCTCCACCAGCCATGAGTCCCTTGATCTGATCCTCTTCTTCCGTTTTGGCCGTCAGGAAAATGATCGGAATCGTTTCTGTGGCAATGCGCGAACGCAGTTGTTTGCACACCTCGATGCCGTCGAGTTTCGGCAGCATGATGTCAAGCAGGATGACATTCGTGTCGGGTGTTGCCTTGGCAAGGGCCTCTTCGCCGTTGTAGGCTTTATTTACCTTGTATTTTGCCTCTTCCAGGAAATGGGATACCATTTCCACAACGTCTTCTTCGTCATCCACGACGAGAACAGTGATATCCGAAGGATCTGCAGGTGTGTTCATACCGATTGATTTGCCCTAAATAGTCTGAGTAACTCTGAAATACTACATCCTAAAGAATATACGCCAAATTCGGCAATGAAACGTACCTCCGGGGTTGGAAGATGATTCATTGGACGTATATGCGCGGCACATGGGCCGGGACGCCAGCCAGTATTTCATGCGAAATAGTTTCGGCCCATGTTGCCAGGTCCGCGGCGTCGGGTCCAATGTTGCCGTGTTCTTCCTCCGCTCCGAAAAGCATCACGTCATCACCCACGGTGATATTGTGCTCCGGTCCCGTATCGACCATGAACATGTTCATGCATACGGCTCCCACCACAGGGTATTTCTCTCCTCGAATGGTCACAAAGGCCCGGTTGCCAAGAATTCTCGGATAGCCCTCCGCATACCCGGCCCCGACGGTTGCGATGGATGTAGGGCGGTCCGCCGTCCACATGCGCCCATAGGATATGCTTGTACCAGGTGCGACCTTTTTCAGGTGGGTAACCTTTGAATAGAGCGTCATCGCCGGTCGCAGTCCGTAATCCTCTGCGAATCCGGTGTATCCGTAGAGCCCGATTCCTACGCGCGCTATGGATCGATCCCAGGCAGTTGCTTCGGGGAACCTGAGGATGCTGCCCGTAGCCGTGGCATGTATGGTTTCTGCAGCATCCCCAACCTTTGTGACTACGTGATCGAAGCGTTCCAATTGTTCGTACGCAAACCCGGCGTCACTGTAGGCTGTGGCGAGGTGAGTCCACAAGCCGGCGATTTTCACGTTCGGGGCCTGATCGAGACGGGTTACGATCCGCTCGGCCTGCCGGGGGGCTATGCCGATGCGCCCCATACCCGTATCCACCTTGACATGTACACGAAATACATGGGTGGTGCATTCGAGAATAGCGTCGGCGATCTCAGGGGAGGAAACAGTGACCTCAAGTTCATGTTCGGATAAAACATTCAGGTGCTCCGCAGGTGGCGCGGTAAGGACCAGAATACGCTCCTCGATGCCGCCTTCACGCAATTGCAGGCCCTCGGCCGTTGTGGCCACGCCAAACCAGCGTACGCCATGCTTTGCCAGCGTCCGGGCGGTGCGCAGGATGCCATGACCATATGCATCTGATTTCACGATGGCCATCAGCGGGGCTTCTCCGGCGTATTTGCGAAGGATGGCTGTGTTGTGCTGTAACCGATCCAGGCGAATGTGGGCCCTCGTCGGCGAATACAACACGTCTGTTTCGCGGAGCCCGGTAACGGAGGGGTTCTCTTGGGTTAGAGGCCGGAGCAAGGTTAGTACGGGTAGTGGTTTTAGGATTCGTGGCGATGCGAAATATATTCTAATCTCGCACCGGGTGCATATCAGTGTCGCATTTTGGCGTTCGCATGGATAATTTACGGATTGCGGCGTCACGAGGTCATTTTCGCGTTATGCAACGGGGCGTTCAACGAACTCGCACGATCCATCCGGATATCAACATCATGTACAGATCCATTTCGATATGCTTGTTTGCGGCGCTGTTACCGGCGGCTGCGATGGCGCAGGAGGCCGAAACGCCCATGCTCACGCTGGAAGATATTCACTCTTCCGGAATGTTTGTTTCCGCATCGTTTCAAGGAGGAAAGTGGGCCGGGGAAGGACCGGTCGTGACATTTGTCGAACAGGATGGAGAGGTTGCGCATCTTATCCGGTACGACCTTGAAACGGAGCAACGCGAACTCCTCGTGGATGGCGTGAAATTGTATGCCCCGGATGTGGAACGCACCGTCGGGATCGACGAGTATGCGTACAGCCCCGACGGGTCTGCCATGCTGATATATACCGATTCGGAACAGGTATGGCGATACAATACGAAGGGCTATTACTATCTCTACGATCTGGCGACGCAAAGTCTGACCCCCATTGCACGCCGCGAAGACGGGTTTCAGATGTTCGCCAAGTTCAGTCCTGACGGACGCCACGTGGCGTTTGTGCGCAACCGGGATTTGTTTGTCGTCGATCTGGCCGATATGTCGGAGCGCAGGCTTACCGACGATGGGGGTCCGGGCGAGATAATCAACGGCACATCCGATTGGGTGTACGAGGAGGAATTCGGGTTGCGGGACGGATGGGCATGGTCGCCTGACGGAGCCTGGATTGCCTATGTGCAACTCGACGAGTCGAACACGCGGGAGTTCGCTATGGCGGACCTGCGTGCGCAGTATCCGGACATTGCGCGGTTTCGGTATCCGAAAGCCGGGGAGGCCAACAGCGAAATACGAGTCGGTGTGGTGGATGTAGTGTCGGGGTCACGTCAATTTTTTGATACGGGGACATGGCAGACCGGGGAAGACGACCCGGAGTATATCCCGAGCCTCGGCTGGACTCCCGAGGTGGATGGCATGTCTTATGTATGGTTTTTCCGCCTCAACCGGGAGCAGAATCAGGTGGATGTGCTCTATGGTTCTCCGGAGGATATGTCTACCCGCCTCGTGCTTCGCGAGGAAAACGATACGTGGATTGATGTGGAAACAAGTTTCGGAGATCTGGCCGGGGGAACGATTACGTACCTTGACGACGATCAGCATTTCGTGTGGATGAGCGAACGGGATGGGTACCGCCACCTGTATCTCTATGAAAACGATGGCGCCTTCGTGCGGCAGTTGACGCATGGCGCCTGGAACGTTACGAGTTTTCACGGTATTGCTCTCGACCGGGACGCCCTCTTTTTTACGGCCACGGCGGCTTCGCCGCTTGAGCGCCATCTGTACCGGACTTCGTTCCGGGACTCAGATGCGGCACCGGTTCGGATTACGGAGCGTTCGGGCAGCCACGGTATCGATATGTCGCCCGATTTGCGGTACTACATCGACCGGTTCACAAATGTGCGCACGCCGCTTGCCGCAACGCTTCACAAGGCCGACGGCGCCTCCATAAAAGTGCTTGAGGACAATGCGGCCTTGCGGGAGCGGCTCGCCGCGTACGATCTGCCGGAGCCTGAGTTTATCGAGGCGCCTGGAGGCGACGGGTCCATGCTGAACGCCTGGATGCTCAAGCCAACGGATTTCGATGCCTCGCGGCAGTACCCGCTTTTGTTGTATGTATACGGGGGTCCCGGGTCTCAGACTGTGCAAAATGCATGGGGCGGCAGCCGGTACCTCTGGCATGCGTATCTTGTTGAGGAATACGACATGGTCATTGCCAGCGTGGACAACCGCGGTACGGGAGGGCGCAGCAAGGACTTCAAGAGCGTGACGCATGAAAAACTGGGAATCCTTGAGGCCGAGGATCAGATCGCTTCGGCGAAGCATTTTAGTACGTTACCGTATATCGATGCCGAACGCACGGGCATATGGGGATGGAGCTACGGTGGTTTTATGACCCTCATGTCTCTGCTGTATGGCGACGGACCGGATACGTTCGAATTCGGCGTTTCCGTAGCCCCGGTGACCAGCTGGCGGCAGTACGACACGATCTACACGGAGCGATATATGTCCACTCCGCAGCGCAACGAGCAAGGCTATCGGAACAGTGCGCCCGTAACATGGGCAGACCGGTTGAGAGACAACCAGGACCTGCTGATTGTACACGGCGATCTCGATGACAACGTGCATTTTCAGAACACAGTCCAGATGGCGGATGCGCTGCAGCAAGCCGGCAAACAGTTCGACCTTATGATTTATCCTGGCCGGAATCACGGGATTTCCGGAGGAATGACACGCCTGCATCTGTACACCCTTATCACTGGCTATATCGCAGACAACCTGTAACGCTCGCCGCATGACGACCCCCGATCTTCTTCTCAAGGGAGGCACTGTTCTTGATCCGGCGACCGGGTCACAGGAAGTTGCCGATGTGTTGGTCAGGGATGGCCGGATCGCATCCATAGGGGCGGACCTTGTTGCGCAAGATGTCCCCGTCTACGATTGTTCCGGCAAGATCGTCTCTCCGGGCTGGATGGACATGCATGTCCATTTTCGGGAACCGGGCTACGAGCACAAGGAGACGATCGTTACCGGATGCCGTGCAGCGGCGGCGGGCGGGTTTACCGCCGTGGCCTGTATGCCCAACACCTCTCCCCCCATCCACACGCGCGATGTGGTGGAGTTCATCATTGAGCGTGCCGCGGGAACTCCGGTGGATGTACATCCCATTGCGTGTGTGTCGAAAGGTCGTAAAGGGGAGACGCTGAGCGAAATGGGCGATTTGATCGATGGCGGGGCGGTTGCCTTCAGCGACGACGGTTCGCCGGTGCAGCATGCCGGGTTGATGCGGCGCGCACTCGAATACAGCGCCTCGTTCGGGAAGCCGATCATCAACCATATGGAAGACCTTACGCTCAATGCAGACGGGCATATGCATGAGGGGGAGGTTGCGACCCGCCTTGGGGTTCCCGGCATTCCATCCCTTGCAGAAGAGGTGATGATTGCCCGCGACATCTTGCTGGCCGGGTTCACGGGCGGCCATGTACATGTGGCGCATATTTCCACGGCACAGGCTGTTGACCTGGTGCGTCAGGCAAAAGAGCGCGGCATTCGGGTTACCGCGGAGGTTTGCACACACCACGTTGCCCTGACCGACGAAGCCGTCGAATCGACCGGTTTCAGTACGGACGTAAAGATGCATCCGCCCTTACGTACGGCAGCGGATGTGGATGCGCTCAAGGAAGGGCTTCGGGACGGCGCGATCGACGTGATCTGTACGGACCATGCGCCGCATGCACCCTTTGAGAAGGAGGTGGAATTTCTTGCGGCCCCGTTTGGTATTATCGGCCTCGAAACGGCCTGGGGTCTGATGGGCCGGGAACTCATTGCGCCGGGCGTGCTGACGGTTGCCGAAGCCGTACAAAAAATCACGGTGGCTCCCCGCCGCATTCTTGGTCTTCCCCTGCCTGTCGTTGCCGAAGGAGAGGAGGCAAATCTTACCGTGTTCGACGCTACGACGCGCTGGACGTTCGAGTCGCGGCATATCCGGTCCAAAAGCCGCAACACACCTTTTACGGGTAGTGAGATGGTGGGGCGCCCCTGGGCCATCTACAACAAAAAGCAGTTCGTGCCGACGGACGCTGCAGAGTAACCGGCATGGATCCGAGTTCTCACAAGATCCGCGTCGGGGTTCTTTTCGGAGGCGTTGCTCCCGAACATGAGGTATCCGTCATCACGGCGCAACAGGCGATCCATGCGCTGGACCCGGAGCGGTACGAACCTGTGCCGGTTTACATAGCCAAGGATGGCGCCTGGTTCGTCGGGGATATGCTGGCGGATGTCCAGGCGTTCCGGGATGTCGAGCGCATCCGTCGCAAAGCCGTCCGGGTCCATGCCGTACCGGGCGATGCGCATACGCTTCTGCTGGTCGAGCAAAAACGCGCCGGGTTGTTTGCGCGTCGTCCGAGGACATATCGGGTGGACGTAGCGTTTCTTGCCTTGCACGGTGGTTCCGGAGAGGACGGGGGCGTACAGGGATTCCTGGAAATGTGTAACGTACCCTTCACCGGCAGCGGGATTGCCGGGTCAGCCATCGGCATGGACAAGGTGCTATCCAAGTATCTGTGTCGGGATCAGGACATTCCCATGGTGGATTTTCTGGTCTTGCACGAGTCGGAGTGGGTAGATCAAGAGGAGGCCTGGCTGGATCGCTGCGAGCGGAAACCGGGCTATCCTGTCGTGGTCAAGCCGGCCTGTCTCGGCTCTTCAATAGGCATTGCGAAAGCCGGAGACCGGAAGACGCTGGACCGGGCCATCGAGGATGCATTCCGGTACGACCGGAAGCTGGTCGTGGAGCACGCTGTGCAGCAGCTGAAGGAGATCAATTGCGCGGTGCTCGGCGGGGAGGATAACGCCATCGTGAGCGCCCTTGAGCAACCCTTGCAAGTCGACAGCGAGGATTTGCTCACTTTTCGGGACAAGTATATGCGTGGGGACGACGGGGAAGGGGCGGCAAAGCGTGGTGTACGGAACGCCAAACAGCCGGAGGCGGGGCGCGGTATGGCGTCCCTGGACCGCATTATCCCGGCGCCGATCGACGAAAAAACGGCCGAACGCATCCGTGCGTTGGCATTGCAGGTGTTTCGTCTGTTGGGATGCGGAGGGGTGGCGCGTATTGATTTCATGATTGACGAAGCCGACGGCGCCTTGTATTTCAACGAAATAAACACCATTCCCGGCTCGTTCTCCTTTTATCTTTGGGAGCCGGCAGGCATTTCCTTTGGCGAGCTTGTGCATCGAATGATCGAATTGGCTTTCGAAAGTCACCGTGCCCGAAACCGGCGTATCCGCACGTACGATGTGAACCTGCTCTCCGAAACCGACTTGCGCGGGATCAAGGGATCAAAATCGGGATCATGACACAGGGCACGCTCGCCGACATACTTTCCCTCGTAGAGAAACACGACCGCCTGTTTCTGACGAGTCACGTTCGCCCGGACGGCGATGCACTCGGGTCGGAAGTGGCCTTTGCAGGCTTTCTTGCGAAATCGGGAAAACAGGTTACCGTTTTGAACAGCGATCCGCCTCCCATGAACATGGAATGGCTTCCCGGTGTTCGGGACATTCGCGTCTTTGATGGATCGCTGGCGCACCGCCAGTGCATTGACGAGGCGGGAGCGGTGTTCGTGCTGGATACCAACGCGGAGAATCGGCTCGGCAAGCTGGCCGGGGCGGTGCGCGGAGCACGGGGCACAAAGGCGCTGATCGACCACCACACACATCCGGAGGACTGGTTCGATGTGCGGTACGTATCTACGGCCGTTTCGTCAACCGGCGAACTCGTTTATGAGATCATTGCCGCCTGCGATCCCGATCTGATCGACGCCCGTATCGCTACGGCGCTCTATACCGCGATTATGACGGATACGGGTTCTTTCCGATACCAGGGCGTAACCCCGAAGCTGCACCGCATTGTGGCGGATATTATAGAGCGAGGAGCGGTAGTTCCGGGGCTTGTGCATTCAGCGATTTTCGACCACCGTTCCATGGCGGGGTTGCATCTGCTTGGGCGGACGCTTGAAACAGTACGGTTGTATTGCGGGGGGCGAGTCGCCGCCATTACGGTGACGCCCCGCATGCTGGAGGATACCGGAGCAAGCAGCGAGGAAACGGAGGGTTTCGTCAATTACGCGCTGTCGATCCATCGCGTGGAGGCCGCCGTGATGTTTCTGGAGACTGCCAAGGGTACGAAGATGAGTTTTCGTTCTCAGGGCGATATTTCGGTAGATAAATGGGCGAGGGTCTTCGGAGGTGGAGGACACAAGAATGCCTCCGGTGCGTTTCTTTTCGAGCCGCTGGAGAAAGCCCGCGACAAAGTTATGCACGCCGCTCCGCGTTATATCGGCGTTCCCGTGGGCGATGAGGACGACCCTGTGCTGAGCACCGGGGACGACGCCGGCCTTGCTTCGCTTCTTGAAACCAGGTTCAAAAAACGGTAATCGGGATTATGTTTTCTGTAGATGTTTCGGTCACGGCAACTCCGCTTGCAGACATGGATGTCGATGTACTGATTGTGCCGGTGTGCGAGGACCGCGCCGCCGCTCGTCTCGAGGAATTGGCTTCGGAATGGGGCGATTCGGTGCGCTCCGCGGCGCAGGATTTCGATGGGTCGGCAGACGCCGCCGTGCTGCTGTACGCACAATCTGCACGGGCAAAGCGGTTGGCCCTGGTCGGCCTGGGGCCATCCGGCAAGGTGGGGTCGGAGCAACTACGCGGTGCAGCGGCGGCCGGGGAGAGCCTCTCAGCGAAGTGCGGTGCGGTCACAGTGGGCCTTGTACTGCCCGTAGCCGGGGTGGAGGATGCTGCCTGTGCTGCACAGGCAATGGTGGAAGGGTATATGCTGTCCGCCTATCGCTTTGCCCGGTACAAGTCCGCTCCCGGGAAGAAGGAGGTTGCGGCGCTGGAGCGAATCGTTGTGCATGCCAACGGCATGGATACGGAGGCGGCGGCCCGGGGCGCTGAACGCGGGTGCATTCTTGCGGAAGCGGTAGCGACGGCCCGCGATCTGGTGAACATTTCACCGGACGAGAAGTCGGCGACGGCCTTTTCCGGTATGATAGCGGACCTGGGTAAAGAGCACGGTTTTTCCACAGAGGTTTGGGACAAGGCTCGTATCGAGAAAGAAGGTATGGGGGGCTTGCTGGCTGTTAACCGGGGGAGCCAGGAGCCGCCGACGTTCACCATCATGACCTGGAAGCCGGACCATGCGACGGGCGAGCCTCCTGTTGTGCTGGTGGGTAAGGGGGTCATGTTCGATACGGGAGGGCTTTCACTCAAGCCCACCGAGAATTCGATGGATCACATGAAGGCCGATATGGCAGGTGCGGCGGCGGTGGTGGGCGCGATGGGTGCACTGGCCCGTCTGAACCTCCCCCGGCATGTCGTCGGTCTGGTACCCGCCACCGACAACCGTCCCGGGGAAGATGCGTACGTGCCGGGGGATGTCGTTCGGATGCATTCCGGCAAGACGGTCGAGGTGCTGAATACCGACGCCGAGGGGCGCATGATTCTTGCCGATGCGCTTTCCCATGCATCCGTGTACAATCCATCGCTCGTCATCGAATTGTCTACGCTGACCGGCGCCCAGGTGGTTGCGCTCGGATCCGAGGTGGCCGCTGTCATGACGAACGATCGGCCGGGTTCGGAAGCCAGGCTTCATGCTATGGAAGAGGCGGGTCGGCGCACCGGCGATCTGGTGCATCGCATGCCCATGTATGCACATTATGGCGAGATGATCAAGAGTGAGGTGGCGGACATACAAAACATCAGCAACAGGCGGGAAGCCGGCTCTATTACGGCGGCCAAGTTTCTGGAGCATTTCACGAATTACCCGTGGATCCATATCGATCTGGCTGGTCCATCGTTTCTGAAGCATGTACTGCCGTGGCGCCCCAAGGGAGGCACCGGTTTCGGTGTTCGCTTGCTGGTCGAATTTCTGCACGCATACGATTCCGCATGACATGGGCGCTGATGCTGAACCGGACCAGGGGCCGCCGGACGATACCGCTCGAACGGGTGACCGTTTGAAACGGCCTCGCGTAGCCGTCACGCTGGGCGATCCCAATGGCATAGGCCCGGAAGTCGTACTCAAAAGCGTGCGTGAGGTGCACAGGTTGCGGATGGCGCAGCCGGTTGTCGTGGGATCCGCACAGGTACTCCGTGCCCATGCTGCACACATGGAAAGCGGCTTGCCGGACATGCAGATCGTTGCTTCCATGCCGGACCGGATTCCGCCGGAGGGGCTGTTCGTTCTCGATGTAGCGCCGGACGAACCATTCGAGCCGGTGTTCGGCAAGGTAGCCGCAGAAGCGGGCGCTCTGGCTATGCGATCGGTTGAACGTGCCGTAGCAATGTGTATTGCGGGAGAAGTGGATGCTGTGGTGACAGCACCTGTTCACAAGGAGGCCATTTCGATGGCCGGGTACATGCATCCGGGCCATACGGAATTTATTGCCGGGCTTGCCGGTTGCAGCCGGTACGCGATGATGATGATTGCGGAGGGATTGCGGGTTGGTCTTGTGACCGCGCATACGCCTCTGCGGGATGTGCCGCATGCCGTCACGCGCGAAGCCGTGCTTGCAGGTATCCGGGTGGTGCATGCCGCACTTCGTGCCGATTTCGGCATACGGCGCCCGGAAATCGCCGTACTGGGGCTCAATCCCCATGCCGGGGAGGGAGGCGTGCTCGGCCGGGAAGAAACCGAGGTGATCGGCCCCGCTATCCATGAGGCGCAGGCTGGCGGGCTGCTTGCATCCGGGCCGTATCCTGCGGACGGCTTCTTTGGGGCAGGCGCCTGGCGCCGATACGATGCCGTGCTTGCCATGTACCATGATCAGGGCCTGGCGCCTTTCAAAACGCTTGCTTTCGAGCACGGCGTCAATTACACCGCAGGCCTGCCGATCGTGCGGACATCCCCGGATCACGGAACCGCATTCGATATTGCGGGTCAAGGAAGGGCGCGTTCAGAGAGCATGCTGAGCGCCATTAGTCTGGCCGTCGATATAGTGCGGTGCAGGAACCGCACATGATCCATCTTTCCGACATATCGCTCTCTTACGTTTTGCCCGACGGCCATCGCCGTATCGTGGTCGAACACCTTGACCTGACGATCCAGCAGGGAGAAATGGCGTACCTGGTCGGCCCCACCGGAAGCGGAAAAACGACCCTGCTGCGGATGTTGTACATGGATGTGTTTCCGGATGCTGGCGTGGCGCAGATAGGCAAGTATCGGACGGATCGGATACGCCATGCGGAAATTCCGTATTTGCGGCGCTCGCTGGGCGTTGTGTTTCAGGATTTCCAGTTGCTTTCCGATCGTACGGTGTATGAGAATGTTGCGTTTGCCATGTATGTCATTGGCAAGCGGGGCAAAGTCGTCAAGGATCGCGTTATGGAGGTGCTTTCGCAGGTGGGGTTGAGTCACAAGAAGAAGCACTTTCCCCACGAGTTATCCGGAGGAGAACAGCAGCGCGTTTCGATCGCCCGGGCCATCGTGAACGAGCCGCTGATGTTGCTGGCCGACGAACCCACCGGGAATCTGGACCCGAACGTCGCCGACGAGATCCTGAAATTAATTGCCGGGCTTCACCGGCAGGGCATGACGGTGCTCATAGCTACGCACAATTATCGCCTGGTCAAGCAATTTCCTGCCCGTACACTGGGCTTTATGGGGAGACACATTGTGGATGTAGCCTCCGAAACCCTGTAGATTATGTGCGCTCCTGTTGCGAAATGCTTGTTCCGGATCATGCATGATGCGTAGGCCGTTATGTTCAGAATTGCATATGAAGGTGTGAAGAAGAGGACATTCGTTTACCTATCCTTTATGCGGGCTTGATTATGAATCTTTTTGAACGAATCGTTGACGGACTGGAGCATGGGGTATGGTCATTCGGTCCCTCTGTCGGCGGTGAGACGATTCCCCTCGTCATTATCCTGCTTCTGGGCACCGGTGTATATCTGACGCTTCGGTTGCAGTTCATTCAGCTTCGCCGTCTCCGGCACGGGTTTGCCGTAACATCGGGTAAGTACGACGATCCCAACGAGCCCGGGGACGTGTCCCACTTTCAGGCGCTTACCACGGCCCTTTCGGCTACGGTAGGCATTGGAAATATCGCCGGCGTCGCCATCGCTATTCACTGGGGCGGTCCCGGGGCGATTTTCTGGATGTGGGTCACTGCGTTTCTCGGCATGGCGACCAAGTACACGGAGGTTACGCTCGCGCAGCATCACCGGGACATAGTGCCCCCGGATGATGCTTCCCGCCAGCAGGGTACGGTGGCGGGAGGTCCGATGTATTATATCGAACGAGGAATGGGAAAGAAGTGGAAGCCGCTTGCCGGATTTTTCGCCGTGCTTCTTGGCATCACCGCTTTCTTAACCGGCAACGCAGTACAGGCCAATACCGTGGCCGATGTGGTGGCTTCCGAGTTTGGCGTTGCCGCCTGGATTACAGGCATCGTGACTGCGGCCATCATAGGTATGGTCATTCTCGGAGGCATTAGCCGTATCGGTCGGGTGACCGGGATCCTTGCGCCTTCCATGGCCGCCATGTATGTGCTGGGCGCTCTCCTGATCATTCTGATCAACATAGACCAGCTTCCCGGTGCACTGGGGCTCATTTTCAGGGAGGCGTTCAATCCGAGCGCCGGGATAGCCGGAGTGGGCACGGGGGCATTCCTCCTTACGCTCATGTGGGGCGTTCGTCGCGGGCTGTTTTCGAACGAAGCCGGACAGGGCTCTGCACCCATTGCACACTCTGCGGCCAGGACCGACGAACCCGTCTCGGAGGGTGTCGTGGCCTTGCTCGAACCATTCATCGACACCATCGTCATTTGTACGATGACGGCGCTTGTCATCCTGATAACCGGCGTATGGAATGACCAAGTGCCTACGGAATTGGACCTGGCGTCGGGCGATATAGGCTATATACAGCAGGATGAGGCAGGCGCCTTTGCCGCTGCCGATCTTCCGGAGGAAATCCGGATTATTGACGGGATGCCGCTAATTGGTCCGGGCATGGCGCAACCTGCCTGGCACGATGTGGTCGTCGAGCGCTTGTTTGTGGATGCGGAGCATACCGAGCCTTTTACCGGGACCCTTGTGCCTGCCAGTCAACACGCCATCGGTAATGGGGGGGATGTTTATGCGGTGCTCTACGGAAATGCCGTCGAGAACGGTGCGCCGATGACGCAACTCGGCTTTCAGCGGGGGTTGGCTCCGCTGGGGAATTGGGGGGGGTACATCGTTATTCTAAGCGTGCTGCTTTTCGCTATTTCGACCGCCATTGCCTGGAGCTATTACGGCGACCGTTGCGCCTATTATCTGTTTGGCCAAAAGGGAGTACTTCCGTACAAGGCGGCCTTTGTGGTGATGCACTTTGTGGGCGCTACGCTGGCTCTGACGACGGTCTGGACACTCGGCGATGTCTTCCTTGGTATCGTGATTCTGCCGAACCTGCTGGCAATGATTTTCCTTTCGGGCAAGGTTCGCGAAATGACGATCGGGTATTTCAAGCGCCAACCCTGGATCGAGAATTATGAGGTGCACAAGCGCAGCATCGAAGAGAAACGGAGCAAGAAACGGCAGTCCCGTGGGTAATAAGCGACACAGGGGAAGCTGTTTTTCCGGGTTGCTGCGGCACATCTTCTGCGTAAGGGGATGGGTCTGCGTGGCGGCGTTCTGCTGGGCCGGCAGCGTACAGGCGCAAACATATTCTCTGGATGCGCCATCCCTGATGCTTCGCGGCAAGGCCTTCGACGTGCGTGTGGAAGGTGTTCGGGCGGATGCCGATTCAGCGGCCGTGTTCAAAGTACGGATTGGGGAAGAAGCGCCCCGATCATTGGAAGCTTCGCCGGACGGGCAGTTATATTTGCGCGATGCGGAAGTTGCATCAACAGGCTCCGTGTCGGTCGAATTGCTGCGCAATGAGCAGGTGGTCGCGCAGGCCGGGATGCACGTCATTCCCGGATGGCTTTCTATTATCCCCCCCCTCATAGCCATTGCCGCCGCACTGATGCTGCGGCAGGTCATTCCCGCCCTGTTTCTGGGGATTCTGGTGGGTGCATGGGTTGCGCAGGGAATGGGGTTGACCGCATTGTGGCTGGGTCTCCTCGATACGTTTCAAGTGTATGTGCTCGCTGCGCTGGTCGACCCCGGCCACGGCGCTATCATCCTTTTTTCGCTCATGATCGGGGGCATGGTGGGCATCATTTCGCGCAACGGAGGGATGCAGGACATCGTCGAACGTATTGTCCGCCGGACCCGCTCGCCGCGCAAGGCGCAGGTAGCTACGGGGGTATTGGGTCTGCTTGTCTTTTTCGACGATTACGCCAATACGCTCGTGGTCGGCAACACGATGCGTTCGGTGACGGACCGGTTTAACGTCTCACGCGAGAAGCTGGCGTATATCGTGGATTCCACGGCAGCGCCCGTTGCCTGTCTTGCGCTTGTTACGACATGGATCGGCTACGAGGTCGGTCTGATCGGCGTTGCTGTGGAGAATCTGGAAGGCTTCAGCGAGTCGGCCTATTCGATATTTTTGCAATCGATCCCGTATAGCTTTTATCCGATCCTTGCCATTTTCTTCGTGTTCTGCGTAGCCGCATCCGCCCGGGATTTTGGTCCGATGTACCGCGCGGAAGAAAGAGCTCGTCTTACCGGGCAGGTATTTTCACCGGACGCCGTGATTGGTCAGGAAGAGGAGGGTCCTGCAGGCATGGCAGCCAAGACCGGTGTGAAATACCATGCCATGGACGCTGTGCTGCCGGTAGTCGTGCTGGTCGTATCGGTACTGGGAGGGCTCTATGCAACCGGGGAAGGCGATACCTTACAGGATATCATCGGGTCAGCAGATTCGTACAGTGCCCTGATGTGGGGGTCGTTGCTCGGCGTCATTACGGCAGTGGTATTGTCGCTCGGCCGTCGCACGCTGTCACTGAGCGAGACCGTCAATGCATGGTTCGCCGGCGTCAAGACGATGTTGCTGGCATGTATTATTCTGGTATTGGCCTGGGCGCTCTCGGAGATTACCACCGTAATCCATACGGCTGATTACCTTATTTCCATACTGGGCGAATCGCTTCCGCCGGCCATTGTGCCTGTGCTGATCTTCGTTCTTGCGGCAGTGACCGCCTTTGCCACCGGGTCGAGCTGGGGTGCGATGGGTATTCTCATGCCGCTCGTGATTCCGCTTGTATGGGCCATTCTTGAAATCAACGGCCTGACCGGCGGTGCGCATCACCACATTATTTATTCTTCTGTGGCCTGCGTACTTACCGGAGCGGTCTGCGGAGACCATTGTTCTCCGATATCGGATACGACGATCCTCTCATCCATGGCGTCCGGGTGCGATCACATAGATCACGTACGCACCCAACTTCCGTACGCATTGTTTGTCGGGGTTGTCGCCATGCTGCTCGGCACCCTGCCGGTCGGATTCGGGTTCCCCTGGTGGATCGGCATGGCGATAGGGGGTGGGGCGCTGTTTTTCGGGTTGCGAGTTTTCGGTAAGAGTATCCCTGAGGCATAACGGGAAATGACGGTAATGGAACCTTTAGGGCAAAACAAAGCAGCATACGCCAGATTTAGGTAATAATGCTTGAAATTATTGGAATGCGGGAAAAATCAGCCGTATTCATCAAAACTTAATATAACGATTATGAAAAACTTCGAAACTGCGCTGGAAACGGCGCAAAACAACACAAAACCCAGGGAATCCACAAAGGAGTTATACCGCAAACGCTGGAAGTACTTCTCCGAATGGTGCGAAGCCGAAGGGCGCGAATGCTACTCCCCAACGACGGAAACCATAGGCGCGTACCTGCGCGAATACGAGGCAACCAAAATGTCCATACCTAAAAAAGCGGGCAAATTCAAATTCTTCACGTACTCGCTTGCCGAAGGGCAGGCAGCGTTAAGCGGTCCGAAGAAAGAACGAAGCGCAGGGCGCAAATCTGAATTTCAACCCCTCCTGAAACACATAAAAGAACTGACGCCGGGCAACTCTATGCTCCTGCACAATATCCCTGCCAACCAGGTGCAATCCCTTCGCGTGTTCTTATTGGGGCAGTGGAACAAAGAAAAGGGGGTGCATGAAGGTTCGAAGGTGGACAACCCTTTGAACTTCGAGATAAGGGGCCGAAACACAGGGGAAGCCTCTGGTAAGAAGAAGAAGGACGGTACGGCCATACCTGCGGTGAATATCCTTATCTCATACCATGAGAAACCGCAATCCCGTAGAACCCGTTCTACGAAGGCAGAGGCTACCAAATGAACGCAACCCGTAGTATAAATCACGCCAAAACACGGCGGATAAGGCACATTACTAATACCCTCATTATGAAGCCCGAAGTAAGGGACGTATTCGTACAGGTGCAGGATATTACGTTCAGTATCCGTGTATCGAAAGGCGAGGCTGTACGGCTTCTGGAAGCCGTACAGGGCGAGGGACGGGAAGTATCGGGAGATTACCTGTACAACGCCTTGTACCTTCACGTACGCGCCTGAAAGCCTAACCAACCAGAAGCCCCCTACTCGGTAAACGGGTAGGGGGCTTCTTATTGATAAAAGGACAAAGAAAAAGTGCGATTTAGATTGACATTGTGGATTCTGTTTCGTAGCATACGGGCAGTGCATCCCGAATTTGTCAGGCGAGCAAGCGTCTGCGAGAGAGGGGAACTGGATGCACGGGGTGTGAGTGCTCCGTAGAAGTTCCCATTTCCACCTTGCCCCAAAGGGGCACCTAATACGTGCCCTTTTTTACAACACAAACTAACAAACAAACAATTATGAAAGATTTACTTACGATTTTACCTAAAAAATTCATCCTGATTTCAGTGGCTTTGATAGCGTTTGTCTTAATGCTTATGTCATTTAAGGCAGTGCCTTCTGGTCATGTAGGAGTAGTTAGAACATTCGGAGCAGTCCATGAGAACCCGATGTCCGAAGGCTTTAATCTAAAAAGACCTTTTCTGGACAAAGTTACCGCAGTTAATATTATGCTTCAGTCCAAAGAAGTTACAGTATCAGCCGCATCTAAAGACCTTCAAACAGTTCAAACGGAGGTTTCGTTACAATACTCATTAATCGGATCGGTAGTACCTTCTGTATTTCAGAGAATTGGTCGGCGTGAACATATAGACGCTACAGTGATATTTCCGGCTATTTCGGAGTCAGTAAAGTCTGTAACTGCCAGATTTACTGCTGAGGAATTAGTAACTCAACGTGCTAAAGTAAAATTGGAGAT
The DNA here is from genome assembly GCA_965248175.1 of Rhodothermales bacterium. Taxonomy (GTDB): domain Bacteria; phylum Bacteroidota; class Rhodothermia; order Rhodothermales; family VXPQ01; genus VXPQ01. The sequence goes on along the minus strand of OZ252093.1, from coordinate 2,922,072 downwards.
GGAACAGGAGATACAAATCTTCATCTCTAAAACTTTAGAAGATAAGGAAGTGCCGGGGGCTATGCAGATTGCTAATGTAGCAATTACGGACTTTCAGTTTTCACAAGAGTTCAATGCGTCAATCGAAGCAAAGGTTAAGGCTGAGCAAGATGCCTTACGTGCTGAGAATGAGAAAATACAGAGGATTACTGAGGCTGAGGCGGGGGCTGCTGAAATCAAGTTAGCGGCTGAGGCTGAGGCATATCAAGTGGAAGTAACTTCCACAGCAAGAGCAGATGCTATTAGAAGGGAGGCAAGTGCCCTTGCACAGAATCCACTACTTATTGATCTAAGATCTATTGAGAAATGGGATGGTAGGCTTCCTATGATCAACGGCGGCCAGTCATTGCCAATGGTTGATCTTAGAGATTTGCCTAGCAACTAACCCAAATAGGTTACTTTGGTATATAAGTCCCAATTTTAAACAAGAACAAGACTCGGAATCGCCTGAAGAATCAAGTGGCGATTTGGATGTTAAGGATTGGCTTAAGCCAGACACGCCTCCCGAAGTAGTGGAGCGTTTTACTAAAATGAGCTTGAGTTACAGTGGTCCATATCCTCCCTCATTTGAGGCACGTAGATATGAAGAGCTTTCCCCTGGTGGAACAGATCGTTTTATAAGCATGGCCGAAATAAGGTCTGGGCGTGTCCGCTTAACTGTGTAAGTGAATTTATTGATCTATGGGGACTCTGTCTCCATAGAGTATGACGAACTGGTTGAGGACTTATAAAGAATGCTTGACAGGCCTGAAATGTTATATTACGGGTAGTTGCAATCACAGACGGATGAGGACAATGCACAAGGCGCCCGGTAGATCAGAAAGGAATGGAATCACGCTGTTTGCTCTGTTGCAAATGTTTCCGGACGAAGAGGCGGCGGAACGCTGGTTCGAGGCCCAGCGTTGGGCGGACGGCGAACGCGCTTGCCCGAAGTGCGGGTGCATGAATACCCGTCGCGTCAAAAGCCGCAAGCCTATGCCTTTCTGGTGTAAGGACTGTCGTTCCTACTTCAGTTTGAAGACCGCAACCGTCATGGCCGATTCCAACCTCGGCTTGCGTACATGGGCATTCGGCATGTACCTCATGGCTACGAACCTGAAAGGTGTGTCGAGCATGAAATTGCATAGGGATTTGGGCATCTCGCAACCGACCGCGTGGTTCATGGCGCAGCGTCTACGCGAAGGGTTGCCGTTGGAGACAAACAAACTGACGGGAATCGTCGAGGTGGATGAAACCTGTCTTGGCGGGAAGGAATCAAACAAGCATGCCAGTAAGAAACTTCATGTGGGCGGCGGCACGTCGGGCAAAGCAACCGTCATGGGTGCGAAAGAGCGGGGCGGTAAGATCGCGGCCCGCCCGTTAGGTTGGGAACCGGGCGAAAGGGCGTGTCCGCTTAACTGTGTAAGTGGGATTATTGTTCTATGGGGACTCTGTCCCCGTAGAGTATGACGAACTGGTTGAGGGCGGCCTTCCAGTCCCGGATCGGACGCTTCCACTTCTTCGATGCTTCGCGCAGGCCCAGGTAGAGCAGCTTGCGCACCGCGTCGTCGTTGGGGAAAGCGCCCCGTCCCTTGACGATTTTGCGCAGGCTGTAGTTCAGCGATTCGATCGCATTGGTGGTGTAGACCACCTTGCGGATCGCAGGCGCATAGTCGAAGAAAGGCGCCAGACGCTCCCAGTCCTTCCTCCAGAGCGGAGCGATAGCCGGGTACTTCTCGCTCCATTGTCTCTCGAAAGCCTCGAGCGCCGCAAGAGCAGCCTCTTCGCTCGGCGCTGCGTAGACCGCGCGCAAAGACGACGCCACCGGCTTGCGCTCCTTCCAAGGCACGTAGCGCAGGCTCTTGCGCACCTGGTGCACCACGCACAACTGCACCCGCGCATGTGGAAAGACCGTCTCTATCGCCTCGGGAAGACCCTTCAAACCGTCCACGCACGCAATGAAACAGTCCTCCATGCCCCGCGCCTTCAACTCGCCGAAGATGGTGAGCCACGAAACGGCTCCCTCCGTCGGAGCGATCCAAAGGCCAAGCACCTTTTTCTCTCCTTCAATGTCTATCGCCAGCGCCACGTAGACCGCGCGCCTCTTCACCGATCCCTCCTCGCGAGACTTTACGAACAAGGCGTCGAAGTACACGACAGGATACACCCGCTCCAGAGGACGAGCCTGCCATGCGGTCACTTCCTCGAGAACGCTTGCGGTAACCTCCGAAACAAGCGTAGAGGAGACCTCCGCGCCGTAGAGACGCTTCAACGTGTCCTGGATAGCCCGCGTGCTCTGGCCCTGCGCGTAGAGATACACGATCACGTCGTCCAGGCCCGCTACCCGGCGCTGGCGCTTCTCTACGATCCTGGGCTCGAAACTGCCGTTGCGATCGCGAGGAACCTCCAGATCCAGCGAACCCGACTCGCTCTCGAGCCGCTTCGCAGTGCGTCCGTTACGGGAATTGCCGCTGCCGCGACCCGACCGATCGTGAGCAGGGTAGCCGAGATGATGCGTCAGCTCCCCCTCCAATGCCGCCTCGAGAGCACGCTTGCCTATCGTCTTGAGCAAGCCCCCCTCGCCGAAAAGGTCCCGCGCGTCCCCCTTGAAATCCTTCAGCAACTCCTCCAGAAGAGCCTGCTGTTTGTCTGTAAGTTCGGTCATCGTCTTCACCTCCTGATGAAACTATGTGTACGATTGACCACTTACACAGTTTACGGGACACGCCCGGGCGAAACGCTCGCCGGATTCGTCCATGAGAACGTAGAGGCCGGGGAAACGGTCTACACGGACGATCACAGGGCATACCGGAGCCTGAAGGAAGTGTACGAGCATGAGACGGTGAGGCACTCCGTATCCGAATACGTGAACGGACAGGCCCATACAAACGGGATCGAATCGTTCTGGGCGCTCTTGAAGCGCGGGTATCACGGTACGTTCCACAAGATGAGCCGGAAGCACTTGCACCGCTACATTACCGAGTTCGCCGCCCGCCATAACTTCCGTGGCCTCGACACACTGGAGCAGATGGAAGTCATGGCCCGGAGCATGGAAGGAAGACGTATCAAGTATCACGAACTCATAGCGTAATGGCATACGCGCAACTTGTTAGTCAGGAATTGCCGAAGGAGGGCGAGGGAAGTTAGTCCGTATGGCAAGGGGCAATCCACCACGTCCAGGCTCACAAAGAAATTATTAGCCGATATGCTTCCGATCGAAGACCTTCCCGGTTGGATCGAAACCACGATAGGCCATGACCGACAAACGACAACCCCCTGTTCAGGAACAGCCCAAGCCCGCCGAAGGCGAGCGCGTTGTAACAATGGAGATGCCGGAGAACATGGCACGGGCGATCTTCGACCATGCCGACCGCAAGCCCGGGATCAAACCGGCGAAGCCTTGACGGTAATCGCTCTTGTCAAGCATTCTTTGTAATTCCCGAAAAATTCCTATTTACTAAATAGGAGAAAACAAGGACTGATAAGCATGGAAAACGAGAATGTCAAATATGAATTTCACTGATTACGTAAGAAAGGGAATTATAAGGAATTGTTGACAAGAGGGAATAAATATCGTATTATTACAGGTGCACAAAATGGAGACCGTCATGGCACATGTAGCACCTGGAAAAGCGCACCGCAGCGGCATTACCCTGATGCAACTGGCCGATATGTTTCCCGACGAGGAAGCGGCCCGCAAGTGGTTCGAATCTCGTATCTGGCCGGACGGTCGCCATTGCCCGCGCTGCAAGGGAACACGCACCCGCGAAGCGTCTCATCATTGCATGCCCTACTGGTGCACCGACTGCCGCAAGTACTTTTCCGTCAAGGTCGGAACGGTCATGGAGGGGTCGAATCTGTCGCTCCGCAAATGGGCGTATGCGATTTACCTGCATACGACAAATCTGAAAGGCGTTTCCTCGATGAAACTGCATCGGGATATCGGGATCGCGCAGAACTCGGCGTGGCACCTGCTCCAACGCATCCGCAAGGCGTTCGAGGGCGCCGATAACGACCTGTTCGGCGGCCCCGTTGAAGTCGATGAGACGTACGTAGGGGGCACGGAATCGAACAAGCACGAATCGAAGAAACTCCACGCTGGCCGGGGAACTGTAGGCAAGACCGCCGTTGTCGGAGCAAAGGATCGGGCCACTGGCAAGATCAAGGCGGAAGTCGTGCAGAATACGACAAGCCGGACGTTGCAAGGCTTCGTTCTGGACAACGCCGAATTGGGTGCGGTCGTCTACACGGACGACAACAAGGCATACGCGGGTCTGCCGGTACATCTACGACCTTGCGAGCGTCCAGCACTCGGTAGGCGAATACGTACGCGGCATGGCGCACACCAACGGCATAGAATCGTTCTGGGCAACCCTCAAACGAGCACACAAGGGCGTATACCACAAGATGAGCCGCAAGCACCTTCACCGCTATGTGGCGGATTTCTCAGGCCGCCACGGATTGCGCGAACTCGACACGCTGGAACAGATGGGCCTTGTCGCCTGCGCAATGGTGGGCAAGCGGCTCCGGTACAGAACGCTGGTGGCTTAATCCGGCACGGACCGCAAGCCCGCGCCATGCGATAGGCCCGCAGCGTCGATGATTGCGTACACCGCAGGGGATATCTCGCCATGCCAGGCAAGGTCTACGTCAGAGAGTGTCCACGTATCCTTAAAGGCGGCCTCTGAACCTATTGGGGCGGAATAGTTGCGGTTAGAGTTGAACGGCGGGTCGAGGTAGATGAGATCGACCGAGGCGGAGTTCATGCCCCTCATTACGTCCAGATTGTCGCCCGTCCACAGGGTCCGGTTTGCCCAATTCGGCCCGGTTGTTGCCGTGTGTGTGTGTGCATCGTATACCTATAAAGCCCTATACTGCAGGGGCCTGTATACGAGGAAGATCGCAGGCCGTCAACAATTCCTTATAATTCCCTAATAATACGTATTGACATTAACGTGTGTTTGCGGTAAAGTAGAACTGTTTGTATAGACTTCGGCCACTCGGTGTGTCCGTTGTTAACTGTCTCTTTGAAAAACCGGGAGATGTTCAAGCAAAGGAGTTCGAAGCGATTGTCGATAATCGGTGGTTCTCCATAGACGACGTGGCGCTGCCACCCTCCGGCGTAATCCTCCTCATCGCCAGACCAACGGGTTCGACGAGGGAGGTGTCGAGAGAGTTCTCCGCAGGGTACACTCTCGGCAGGCGCGGGCCGAAAGCCACTGGCTAGTAGTACAGTCTGACAACTGGCGAGATACAAGCATGACGCACGGTACATCCAACACCAACATGAACAGCGTCGAACACTCCAATATTCCGGCGCTGCGTCGAACGGCCGCATACCCGGAGGTCTGTCTTGGCGCCCGCACGGCATCGCTTCGACGCATGGGGGCAATCTTTTCCCGCCGCGCCGCCGCAAGATCCTCCATCCGCTGGCGCCGGCCAGACGCCGCCGGCTCGCTTGCGGTCAGGCTCGGCCGTACGTTCGCCCCCCTCCTTCGCCCGGTGGCGGTTACTCTTGTCATGGTTGCTTCGCTGGCCGCGTACGGGACGGCGTACGCTCAGGTCGACAAAGCGGCGCTGGTCGCGCTCTACGACTCGACCAACGGCACCGGTTGGAGATTCAGTAGTAGGGTCAACTGGAACACTAACGCCGACCTCGAGGATTGGTACGGCGTCAGCATCAATACCGCCGGACGGGTGGACTCTCTGGATCTCAACACCAGCTCCCTGTCGGGGTCGATCCCGGCGGCGTTGGGCGACTTGGACTCCCTCGAATACCTGAATTTGAGCAGCAACAGCGACCCCGTAAACCCCGAAAACTCCCTGACAGGGCCGATTCCGACGGCGTTGGGCGACTTGACGAACCTCAAATACCTGAATCTCTACAACAACCGACTTTCGGGGTCGATCCCGGCGGAGTTGGGCGACTTGACCAACCTCCAATTCCTGGATCTCGGAAAAAACTCCCTGTCGGGGACGATCCCGGCGGCGTTGGGCGCCTTGACCAACCTTCGAAACCTGAGTCTCAACGAAAACAGCCTGGACGGGTCGATCCCGGTGGAGTTGGGCGCCTTGACCAATTTCAAAAACCTGCAACTCTACGACAACAACCTGACGGGGTCGATCCCGGCGGAGTTGGGCGCCTTGACCAACCTCACGGAGCTGATTCTAAGCTATAACTCCCTGTCGGGGACGATCCCGGCGGCGTTGGGCGCCTTGAACTCCCTCGAAACCCTGTACCTCCATTATAACTCCTTGTCGGGGTCGATCCCGACGATGTTGGGCGCCTTGACCAACCTCGAAGAACTGAGTCTAAACAACAACTCCCTGTCGGGGACGATCCCGGCGGCGTTGGGCGCCTTGACCAACCTCGAAGAACTGATTCTAAGCTATAACTCCCTGTCGGGGACGATCCCGGCGGCGTTGGGCGCCTTGACCTCCCTCGAATTCCTGTACCTCAATTCTAACTCCTTGTATGGGTCGATCCCGGCGCCGTTGGGCGCCTTGGCCAACCTCGAAGAACTGTATCTCGACAACAACTCCCTGAGGGGGTCGATCCCGGTGGCGTTTCTCAACATGGGCAACCTCACGGTGCTGTATGTCGACAAAGGGCTGTGCGTGCCGGGGGATACCGCATTCGAGCGATGGCTTGATGGGATCGATGACTTCCAAGGCGACAGCGGCAACATCTGCATTGCCGCCGCGCCGGCGGTTCGCCCCAGGATTCTCCGCGTGGGCGGAGGGCCCATTACCATTAACCTGGATACGACGTATCCTTACGATTTGGGGTCAAGCTGGAGTATACGTCACTACCAGGTGGGGGATGACGACGCGGTGAACAATCCCGGCAATTCGTTTGTTGTGGGGCCCGCCTGGGTCAGCCTTACCGGCAATAGGCTCACCGTGCGCCCGATTTCGGCAGGCGCATTCAGGCTTGCTGTGGATCCGGATGCGAGTGTGGATGACGACGAGAAGCCCATCCATGTGGCAGTGATGTCCGCCGATGCGCCCATGCATAGAGGAGAGGGTATTACTGTGGGAGAAGAGTACAATGCGCAAGTCCAGTACTACATGGGGCAAGTAATCCTGACGGTAAAGGACGACGAGTCGAAAGAATTGGAGCTGTATGACCGCTTCTCCGACCCGAACGAGGTCTCCCTGACCTACGAAGCCAGCGCCGAAGTGAGTGCAGGCGACGATGCGGTTGCCATCGTGACTGCGACGGTATCCGGTTCCAGGCTGACGATCGGGCTTACGGACGAGGCGAAAGAGGGCCGATCGACCAATGTTTGGGTGACTGCGACGGATGGCGCTAAAGAATATGCCCGGTTGCAAGTTATTGCGGCCGTGTCCGGGGCAAACAGGCCGTATGTCGTGACGCCTCTTGCGGACGTGGTGGTGCGGGAAGATGCTGTTTCCGACATGCGGATCGATAATCTGAGTGGCGGATTCGCGGATGACGATCTTGGCTCTCCTGCTCGTACGCTGGTTTTTGATATCGCCATCAGTGATGTCAGTGGGGGGGAGACGACGAAAGTACCAGAAGACGCAACCGACGAATTTTGGTGGGTTACGAAGCCCATGGTGGCGATAGTCGATCTGTTGGACGAGGAGACCTTGACCATCCGTCCGCTTACGCCGGGCATGGCCATCTTTACGGTGACCGCCACGGACAAGGGAGAGCCGACGTATGTGTGTCCTGACGGGTATGAGACGGCCGACGACCCTGTGAGGGCAACCTCTTCCTGTAGGGATACGAATGATGCTTCGAACACCACGACCCCCGACCCGAAGTATCCGAATTCTCAATCCGTATCGGATTCCTTTACGGTGAGGATCGTGAGCAAGACTGCGCCGACCGTATTGGAAACGATTCCTGCCCAGCAGCTGGATGCCGACGGCGACGCCATCACGGTGGATATGGCGGATTTGAACGGCGACGGAGCCGGCGAGCCGGCTGCGTTCGGAGATCCTGCCATGGGGGGACTGACGTATACGGCGAGTAGTGCGGACAGCACCGTGGTGGAGGTAGGCGTGGAGGGTTCCGTAATAACGCTTACGCCCGTGTGGCGTGCGGACGAGACATCTACCGACGTTACGGTGGTGGCCACGAATGCCGATGGAGAAGCTATCTCGCAAAGCTTCAGCGTGACGGTCAACGGGGCCACGTTCCCGATCGTGAAGACCGTCATCGGGGATATTACGCTGAATACGGGCGATCCTGCGATGGTTCTGGATTTGCGCAATCTGTCTGGCGGGGAAGAGGCCGATCCCGCTTTCCTCGATCCGAATGCGAGAGCAGGCGACGAGCTCCCCGGAGGGTTGCTCTACGAGATGGATGTGACCGCCCCGCACAAATCGCCCGCGAGCACCGCGACCGATGTGATTACCTCGGCCATGCGGCTGACGCTGGACCGATCCAGGGCCACGCTGACGATCTTTCCGCTCGGATACAACTCGGCCGAGGTCGCACTTACGGTGACGGATCGCGAGAGGAAGTGGGTTTCGCAGACCTTTACGGTCGCCGTGATTTCGGGGACCGGTACGGAAGATTCGGAACTGCCGACGGAGGTTGCCCTCTCCCGGAACTACCCGAACCCGTTCAACCCGCAAACGAGCATCGACTATGCCTTGCCCCAGGCAGGCGATGCGAGCCTGATCGTTTACGACATGCTGGGGCGCGAGGTGGACGTGCTGATCGACGGTCCTCAGGCGGCAGGTCGTCACACGGTGCGTTTCGGTGCGAACGACTTGCCGAACGGCGTCTACGTGTATCGCCTCGTGGCTGGCGAGAAGACGATCACGCGCACGATGGTTCTTGTCAAGTAAACGACAGTCGAAGTTCTCTCTCGGCTTATACTCAACAAAGGGTTCCCGTTGCCGTACGACGGCGGGGACCCTTTGCTTAACCCCACAGCTGCCGGTCAGAACCGATACTTCATGTTGAGGCTGATTCCCCGGAACCGAATGTCATCCGTCTTTACATAGTAGGTAACGGGGACCGGCGGGTTACCGGCCACCGACGCATGATCGCGGAGAGAGTCATATGCCGACTCGTCATCGAATTCACCGAAACTCGCCCATCGGAACTTGATCCCGATGGTGACCGGATCGCTCGCCTGATAATCCAGGCCCGCCACCGCCTGGTAGCCGAGCAGCAAATCCGACAATTTAGCTCTGTCCGTGGTGATCGCGCCGGCAATTTCCAGGTTTAACGCCTGGGCTTTCGCCAGCTCATCGCCAGGCAACCCCTCAGTATCGAATACCGTGATGTTCTCGGGGTCATTCGTCCGGCGCCAGAAGGTCCGATACGCAAGCGAGACCTTCGCAAATCCGACTCCAATCCCCAGAGACGGCGTCAACTTCGAATCAGAGTGAAAGTCGTAGTACAAGTTGGCGAAAACGTTGTGCGACAACACGTCATCGACTCCATCCATGACGGTCTGGAATCCCGGATCCGTCCCGGGGTCATAGTTTGTTGCGGAATCGTAGGGAACATCCGTGCTCCCATGGGTTGCGCTGCGATAGAAATATTCGCCCTCGGCCCTGAAGTTTCCCCTGCGATACCCCAAGGCCAAACCGGCCAGGATCCCCCTTCCGCCATCGAACGACTCGTCCATGGGTCCCCAAGTCGAAGGGGTATTGCCACACGCTCCTTCTTCTACCTGAAAACCGTCCGGGTTTATGGTCTTGTCGCATCGGATCGCTGAATGCGCCGCATCCGCACTCGATACCCAATCATCCACCCCCCCGGTCTTCACGTCCATTTTCGGGGCCACTCCAACCCCCAGCTCCATACCCATGTACCAGCCGTCCTGGGCCAACACCGGGCCGGGGGAGACCACCAAAGCGATCGCCATGAGCACGAAGAGTTTTTTATGATGCCACCCCTCTTTCTTTTCCATTATAACGTTTCCCGATTCCCTGGTAACCGCATCCCGGTTTGAGACGCAATCGGCTTCGGGTACTCGTCGAACACTCGCGCGACGTCAGGGTTCTCTATCTTGGGCATGTAACCCTCTCTGTTGGGTTCCGCTCGACACCGACCGGTATTCGGCTTGACAAGCGTTCTCGGGCGTTCAGGCGCGCGGCAACATCTCCACGGTCTCGCATAGCAGCACATCGTTTTCACCGCGCAGTTCGTTCACCCGGCCGTAGAGCGTTGCGCCGAAAGCTATGCTCGCTTTCCGTGCGATAAATTCGTCCGCTTCGAGCCGAAAAAATCCTGATGGTCTGGCGCGAAAAGCGATGCCCGCGCGAGCCAGGATGCCCCCGAAAGGGCGGACGCCTTCGATAAATTCCGGACGCAACAGCGCGGGGAAGGCGTCCAACGCGATGCGAATGACGGCCATTTCCACCACCTGGCGCTGTTTGTCCTCCCCGGTGTACAGCGCGACGAAGCGGTAGAGCGAGCGTTCGTTGACAATCAGGTCGTCCGCTATGAGGTCTACGCCCAGCCGTTGGCCCCAGTGCGCCTCAAGAGTGGCCGTCATGCCGGCGTTGTGGACCAGGAGATTGTGGTAGCTGCCGGGAACTTGCTCCGGAGGTTCGACATGGATTGCTGGCGCTTCCATAGGCAAGTAGCCGCAGAGGTCGCGGACTACCGCTTCCACCTTATAGCACTCGGCTCTTTCCCAATCGACCACGTGCTTCACAGCTTTCCTCCGTTCGGGTTACATGACACCTGTCGAGACATCGGGACCAGAATATACGGATATTCGTTCCGGGCGTTGTTCACCCTGGTGCTGACGGCGCGCCTTTGGTACGGATCGGCACAGGGTTTCACGTACTTCACGTACTGCTCGGGATCAGCGCCTCAGAAGGGGATCGACATACGCAGCGTCAGTCCGCGGTCGGGCCGCCCCGTTACGCTTTCTCGCCTGACACCTTCGAGTTCCAGCGTCGCGGGCAGCGCGAACTGCGTGCGATCCGTTAGGCTCCAGGCGGTCCCCACAGCCAGTTCCCGACCCTGTCCGGTCCATCGCAGCCGGCTATAGGGCGTCAGCAGACCCGGTACGCCCGGCGCCTTCATGCCTGCGTAGGCCACCTCGCTTTCCGTCCGGTACCTGGATATTCCCATCGAACCTATACCCGCCGGGCGCATGACCGCATCCGCGTTGTTCCACAGCGTCGTGCGACCGCCTCCATCCTGGCCCGACGAAGACATCGCCGACACCCTGAACCCGCGCTGCTTCTCCCCCGGGTCCCAACTCGCCTGCACGCTCACTCCCCAGTCCCGGTAGTCGCTCTCATGCACCACCAGCACCCGGCCCTGCAGCCCCACGTCCAGTCCACTGTTCGCATCCAGGTACCCCAAACGAAAACCGGTCTCCACCCCGGCGCCACGATCCGCAGCGCCCCCGTCGAGACGCCCGCCGGCCTCCGCCTTCAGGCTCAGCGATCTACCCGGCGACAGCGCCCTGTCGTGCACCCATTCCAGCATCAACCGGCCCCGGTGCGCCTCACCACTCACCTTCGCGATGTCCTCCGAGGCGCCGGTCCCGAGTTGCGTCGCGAAGGCATCCGCGCGCAGACCCCATTCGTTGCCGCCCCGACGACTTAGCAACGCCCTCGTTCCGGCGGCAAGCATCCGAAAGTCGGCATCGAAGACGTGCATCCGGCCCGGCTCCGTGACATCCACTTGACCTGCCCCCATGCCGCCAATGCCCCACACGCTCACTCGTACGCTCGGCTGCCAGTACAGATACGGGTGAACCGTGTTCATGCGACTCTCCAGCACCCCGTCTACCCCGTCGTCGGTGTAATCGATCTCCCCCCGGCTGCGCATGAACGACGCCCCGGCGAGCAGCCGATCGTTCGCATAGAGGTCCAGCCCGACGTGAGCCGCCTCGAGACCTCCTCGATAGTCCATCCCGAGCCGCGTCAAGTCCCCGTTGAAGCGCTGCAGATCGCCCTGTCCCCACAACACCGGAACCCGGCTCGTCTCCTTCTCATTCTCTCCCAGGGACCTCTCGAAGGAGACCCGCGAAAGGCTGAGATACCGATCCCTCATTGCCGAGAAGTCCACCGATACCGGTCCCGGCGGCGCGTCTGCGAGCCCGGAAGCGTACGGTCGATCCTGACCGTAGACGCTCCCACGAGGCTCCATAGGCGAGCCGGACGTTTGACCGGAGCGCGCGACGCTCCCCAACAAACCCAGCGAGACATTCCGCAGCCGCGATCGCGGCATGCTCGTTTTGCGACGCTCCGCGTTCCACGATCCCGTTGCGGCTCCGGTGCTGGCTGCGCCCCAGGCGCTCTGCGCCAGGGAGCCTTGCGCTCCTTTGCCGATGGCGCCCTCGCTGCCTATTGATTCCGATTCTTGCGGACTCGGAGCCGTGGCCCTATGGCCGCTCTCCGGCTGCGGCGTCTGCATCGCCCCACCGGATGACCCCAGACGACTCCACTGACGATGCCGTTCGAAGCGACCCTCGATGGTCGTCTGTGCGCTCTCACCCATCGAGCGCGCCATCACCGCCAACATCGCCTCAAGCGTTTGCGAGAACTGCTCCGCCGTGCGGTGCTGCCTGAAGTTCACTGTTGTCTGCGAGATCTCCCCCCCAATGACCGCCTCCGGAAACTCTCCAAAGCTCAGCACAATCCCCTCCCCGGGATCGTTCACTTCATCCGCCAGTACCTCGACGGAAATCGCCCCCTCACTCTCGCCTTCCTCAAACACCACCTTCGCCGGCACCCCACTGTAGTCCTCGTCAGTGGCCCCTCCTTTAGGCGCCACCACCAACGGTACTTCCACCCGCCGGTCCGCGGCCGGCGAGACGGTCACCGCGATGTCGGTACCCTCACCTTCCTTCACCTCGTACGACACCTGCGCAAAACGCACTGTCAGTTCCAACAGTCCCTTGTCCGCCAGCGTCACCGTCGCCGTCGCAGGACTCCCCGCGACCACGCCCGTCGGCAGCGTCCCGAACGCCAACTGTACCGACTCGTCGTCCCCGTCCCCGTCATGGTTGGCCTCTATCGTGAACACCTGTTCCGTTTCCTCGGCTGGGAAGGTCAGCCTGCCGGTGCCCTCCTGGGCATCCCACTCTTCCAAGTCCTCGACCGTATAGTCGCCGGCTTCCGTCGCCTCCGGCCGTGTCACCCGGATCGGAATCGCCAGCTCCTCGTCCCAGCCCTGGCTCAGCTTCACCGTCACTGTCACTGTCTCACCTCCTTCGGTTGCCGTGTAGTCCTCGTCCTGGTAGCTCACCACCAGCTTGGTTTCCACTTCGAAAGGCTCCGCCGCCCGGTTGCCGTTGCCGGCCCTGTCCTCGGCCACGTCCTCGGGGACCTCCACCACGACCGCCTGTCCCGCCTCAGCCGGCTTGATCATGGCTCGATACTCACTCGATGACACCTCGGTGAAGTCCGCCACCATCCCGTTGCTGACCTGGATATCTTCCGGCTCAAAACCCTCCACCGGCTCCGAGAAGGTGATCGTCACTTCGAACCCCGCCATTCCCACCCGCTCCGTCGGTCCTTCGATCGTTACCTCCGGCCGCTCCAGGTCCGCCTCGATGACGAACGGCTCCGCCGCCCGGTTGCCGTTGCCGGCCCCGTCCTCGGCTACGTCCGCCGCAATCTCCACGGTCACCGAACCGCTCGCAGAGGGGGCGATCTCGGCTGTGTAGCTCGTCCCCGACCCGCTGAAGCTGTTTACCGTCCCATTCGTCACCGTGATCTCGCTCTGCTCGAAACCCGTCACCGCCTCGTCAAAGGCGATCGTCACCTCGAAGGCGCCGCCCACCGGGGCCGTGGCCTCGCTGGTGATCTCCACGTCCGGTCCCGTCAGATCCGCCTCGATGACGAACGGCTCCGCCGCCCGGTTGCCGTTGCCGGCCCCGTCCTCGGCTACGTCCGCCGCAATCTCCACGGTCACCGAACCGCTCGCAGAGGGGGTGATCTCGGCCGTGTAGCTCGTCCCCGACCCGCCGAAGCCGGTCACCGAACCGTTCGTCACCGTGATCTCGCTCTGCTCGAAACCCGTCACCGCCTCGTCAAAGGCGATCGTCACCTCGAAGGCGCCGCCCACCGGGGCCGTGGCCTCGCTGGTGATCTCCACGTCCGGTCCCGTCAGATCCGCCTCGATGACGAACGCCGCCGCCGCCCGGTTACCGTTGCCAGCCCCGTCCTCAGCTACGTCCGCCGCAATCTCCACGGTCACCGAACCGCTCGCCGAGGGGGTGATCTCGGCCGTGTAGCTCGTCCCCGACCCGCCGAAGCCGGTCACCGAACCGTTCGTCACCGTGATCTCGCTCTGCTCGAAACCCGTCACCGCCTCGTCAAAGGCGATCGTCACCTCGAAGGCGCCGCCCACCGGGGCCGTGGCCTCGCTGGTGATCTCCACGTCCGGTCCCGTCAGATCCGCCTCGATGACGAACGGCTCCGCCGCCCGGTTACCGTTGCCGGCCTCGTCCTCGGCCACGTCCGCACCCACCTCCACGGTCACCGAACCGCTCGCAGAGGGGGCGATCTCGGCTGTGTAGCTCGTCCCCGACCCGCTGAAGCTGTTTACCGTCCCATTCGTCACCGCGATGTCGCTCTGCTCGAAATCCGTCACCGCCCTGATAAAGGCTATCGTCACCTCGAAGGCGCCGCCCACCGGGGCCGACGCCTCGCTCGTAATCGCCACCCTGAGGGGCGCCCGGGACCGGCGGACCATGATGGTGTAGGCCTTGATGGTCACCCCGTCCGCGGCCGTCACTACAACTTTGATGATGTTCGTGCCACCCTCGAACAGGGCAATGTCTCCGCTGGCACTCCCACTGGCCACCGCCGTGCCGTTCACCGTCACCGTCGCGCCGGCGTGTTCCGTGGCCGGCGTCACCGTCACTCTGGCCACGTCGTTCCCGACGTCGACCCTATAGTCCGTGGCGCCCACGGCGAACACCGGCGTCAGCGTCCCCGAAGAAATGGTCAGTCCCGACAGGTTCGCGTTGTCGCTGAGCGGTTGGGTCACGTCGATGGCGGTGGTCTGGATGGTCGTCCCGTCCGCGGCCGTCACCGCCACCGTGATGCGGGTCACGTCATTCTCGGTCAGGGCAATGTCGCCGCTGGCAGTCCCACTGTCCACCGGCGTGCCGTTCACCGTCACCGTCGCGTTGCCGTCTGCCGTCGTCGGCGTCACCGTCACACTGTCTGTAAGGGCCTCCACGTGGACGGCGTAGCTCGGGGTCGTCGCGGCGAAATCCGGCATCAGCGTCCCCTGCGAGATCGTCAGGTTCGACAGGTTCGCGTTGGCGCCGCTCTGAAGGATCGTCACGGTCACCGGTACGTTGGCCGTGGCGATCCCGTCCGTGACGGCGTAGCTAAACGTGTCGGTGCCGGTGACGTTGACGTAGGGCGTATAGGTGACGGTGGTCGCGTTGGGGTTGATCTCGGCGGTCCCGTTGTTCGGGGCCGTCGGGAACCCCACCTCGACCACGCGGAGGGTAGTCCCCGGATCCACGTCCGAGTCGTTTTCCAACACGCCAATGACGACGGGAATGTTCTGGCTGGTGTTGGCGGTGTCAGTCATCGCCACCGGCGGGTCGTTCACGGCATTCACGTCAATGGTGATGGTGTATGTCTCGTCGCTGTCGTCCGTGCCGTCACTGACCTTGAAGTCGAACGTCGCGAAAGCGGCGCCGTTGGCGTTGGTTGGCGGGGTATACCTGAGACTGCCGAGCTCGGTCTTCGTCACCTGCCGGGGTGGGCTGACGCTGGCGATGGCCACTCCGTCGAGATACAGCGTCCCCTGGTTCGACCCGGGCAGTGAGGTGATCTTCACGTGCCCCAGCGTGGCGCCGGCGTCGACGTCCGAGAAGGCGAAGTCCGCCTCACCAAAGGTGTACGAAAAATCCTCGTCGGTGGACACCGTCTTATCGGAACCCGTGAGGGGGTCGTTCACGGCATTCACGTTAATGGTGATGGTGTATGCCACCTCGCTATCGGCCACGCCGTCATTGACCTTGAAGGCGAACGTCGCGAAAGCGGCGCCGTTGGCGTTGGCCGGCGGGGTGTACGTGAGATTGCCGGCATCGAGCCCGGTCTTTGTCACCTGCCTGGGCGTGGTGACACCGGTGATGGCCGTGCCGCCAACCGACAGCGTCCCCTGGTTCGGCCCGGGCAGTGCGGTGATCTTCACGTGCCCCAGTGTGGCGCCGGATTTGACGCTCGCGAAGCCGAAGTCGTCCTCCTTAAAGATATACGCCGTGTCCTCGTCGATGGACACCGTCTTGGCGGAAGCCGTGGGGGCGTCGTTGACCGGCGTGGCGGTCGTGGTGGCTGCCGCGCCGTCACCGGTAGTATTCACCGCACGCACCGCAAACGTGTACTGGGTGCCGTTGGTCAGTCCGGTCACGGTGGTGGTGGTGGTGCTCGCACCGCTGTCGCTGATGTTGGTGAAGGACGTGCCACCGTTGCTGCTGACCCGGTACTTGGTGATTGTGGGGTTCTCCGGATCGTCCCAGGACAGAGTGACCTGGCCGTTGCTCGGCGTGGCCGTGAGGTTGTCCGGGGCGTCCGGCGCGTCCGCGATCGGCGTTCTGTCGACGGCGGCTGGCCAACTGCTGTCCACGGAGTTCTGTGTCGCCAGCACCGTGAAGGTGTATTCGGTGCCGTTGATCAGCGAGGCAATGGCAGCGATCGTCTTCGACCCCGAACCGGCCGACACGCTCACCGAGCTGCCGTCCGAGACGTCTACCCGATAATCGGTGATCCCGGGGTTCCTGTCCCACTCCAGGAAGACCCGGCTGCTGTCCGGCGTCGCCACCAAATTGGTCGGCGCGGGCCACAGTGGCGTGGCAGTCGCGGTGGATGCCGCGCCGTAACCCCACCAGTTCACCCCGCGCACCGCCAGCGTGTACCCGGTGCCGTTGGTCAGACCGGTCACGGTAGTGGTGGTCGTGCTCTTACTGCTGTCGCTGATGTCGGTGAAGGTCGTGCCATTGTCGATGCTGACCTGGTACTTGTAGATCGAGTCGTCGCCCGGATCGCTCCAGGACAGAGTGGTCTGGCGGTCGTCACCCTCGGTGGCCGTGAGGTTGTCCGGGGCCGGCATGGACACCGGTCTGGCCGTCACGGTGGGTGATTCCTTACCGTTCAGCGCCCGCACACTGAAGTCGTACAGGGTGCCGTTGGTCAGTGGATAAACGGTGCGAGTCGTCGTCGAACCCGATCCGGGAGGAAGGAATATGGTGTTACGCCGGACGCCGTCTTCATAGACATAGATATAATAATCGTCGATGTCGTCGTGGCCGTTGTTCCACTCCACGGTAACCCGACCCTGGCCCGCCGTCGCCACCAAACCGGTCGGCGCGGGCCACAGTGGCTTGGCGGTCACGGAGGATTCCGCGCCGTTACCGACAGCGTTCACCGCCCGCACCGCAAACGTGTACTGGGTGCCGTTGGTCAGACCGGTCACGGTGTAGCTGGTCGTGGTGTCATCGCTGCCGCTGATGACGCTGAAGGTGCCACCGTCGGTGCTGTACTCGTACTCGTCGATTGTGCTGTCGCCCGGATCGTCCCAGGTAAGACCGATCCGTCTGTCACCCACCTCGGCCTTGAGATTCGTCGGGGCGGCCGGCACCGGTGCAGGCGTGGCGGTCACGGTGGATGCCGCGCCGTTACCGCCAGTGTTCACCGCCCGCACCGCAAACGTGTACTCGGTGCCGTTGGTCAGGCCGGTCACGGTGTAGCTGGTCGTGGTGTCACCGCTGTTGGGGATGTCGGTCCAGCTGCCGTAGGTCCCCGTGTCTGTTTTCCGGCGATACTGGTACTTCGTGATGGTGTTGTTGGCCGGATTGGCCCAGGACAGAGTGACCTGGCCGTCATCCGGCGCGGCCGAGAGGTTCATTGGGGCGGCCGGGGCGCGAATTTGCCCATTGACCCTGATTTGTAACACAGTGAAATTAGTCGAACCCCACCCGGTTGAGCCCGGGGTGCGCACGTGGCGTTCATTCCTGATGCTCCACCCGATGGCCGAACCGGAATCTTGGAGGCTAGATGTCGTATTGTCCCATCGGGGGTAACTAGCACTGCCGTTAGGCGCGAAAACCATTTGCACGAAGTATTGGGTGTTTGCGCTCAGACTGGCACCGGCAGGGGCGGTGAACGTTCGGAGTCCCGCCGCCACGTTGGCCGGGTTGTTCAAGGTATATAACGTATTGCCCCCCGGATCGCCCGATCCGTCGTCACCCCTCACCGTTACCGTCAGGGTTCCGCTACCCGGAGCCACGCCTACGCCCAACTCGATACTTGTCAAGGAGTAGCCCAGTGTATTCTGGCCCGTGGTGAACCCCTGAGCATGATCATTGGGATTTACGGAAGTCTGACCGGCGTTAGATTGGCCCGTGTTGCTCACGAGCACGGTCTGGGCGTGCGCTGGCGCCGGAAAGCCAAGCATCAGCGTCGCGGCGGCGAGGAATACGCCTGCACGCCACCAGCCGCGACGGCGGCGGGTGGGAGGATGGCTCTCGGTAAACAGCCCCGCCGGTGGATTAGGAGCGAGAGCGCCGTCCCTGTGGGCCGCCGAGTGGGACTGCCTCGCTTCGGCCTCCGGCCTAGGTCGGGTCGACTGGATCATGCGAGGCGAGTACGACAAATCAACGGCATGAATTTGACGGGTTGATCTGGGCATAGCTTCTTCAGTGGCCATCTTCATTGGGTTTTCATAAAGAAAAAATTGGATTCCCGTAAAGAAAAACAATGAAATATTACGAGAATATATAAAGAATTAACATTCTTAGTCAATTCAGAACTCTGCCGTGATGGGAATGAGGTGCACCAGGGAGGGGGCGCGCTGGCGATGGAGGGCGGTGGAGCCGCTACGCCGGCCAGCGGCCGGACGCGATCAGGAGCCGTTGGAGTCCGCTCGACACCGCGCGAGGGCGATGTCGCCGGCACCCACAACGGGCTCTGTTCTCACGGCCACGGCCGCTGTCTGGTGATCAGCCGGACCCCTGTGGTCCGACTTCCGCTGGATACCTACCGGGGGCGCTTCATCTGCCTGCGGATGCGCATATTCCACCAGACGATTAGCGGAGTGATGACGACTGTGGGCAGAATCCACGCCAGCCACACCGGGTTGGTGTCTACATTTACGACGAACACGGCGGTAACGGTGCTGATGGTTCCGGCGAGCATATTGGTAAGGTGCCGCCTGATGCGCCTACTGCCAGACGGCCTCTGCTCCCTGGTGAGGCGAAAATAGTATCGGGTGTCAACGAGGCTCAGTGCCACCGTGATGCCGCCGAGTAAGAGCATAGTTACCCATTGTCCGTCGCCGTCGCCGTCGCCGGCCAGGACAATTCCGTAGCCCCACATCGCCAGGCCGGTTACTCCCATAATCGCGACGGCAGACCAGTCCACTGGTTGAGGGCGTCCGCGGCGGTTGCGGGCAAAGCGCCAGCCGGCGAAGACCAGATAGAAGCTGAATACGGCTATGAGCAGTAGGAATACGCTTGAGCCGAGTATCGCCAGCGGCAACGCGGTAAGAAATATCACTATCATTGCGGAGGCGTAAAGCCTTCCCGCCAGTACGTGATGACGCCCACCTTTCGCTGTGACCAGCGCGATCACTGTCATGAGCAGGGCAACTGACCCTGCTGTAATGTGTATGACGAGCAATATGTTGTACGGCATCAGACGGAGACCACTAATGGGGTGACAAGGATGCCAATCGGAGCTATATCGTCGCCACCCCGAGGTTCAGGAGACCGCGCCCGGAACGCCGCAAGGCCGACAAACCCGGTGGCGATGTGCGCCCAGATGATGAGGTCGAGCAGCGGGGTCATGATGTACCGCCCTTTCCGGTTGTGGGTGCGTCTGGATGAGCGGGCCGAGAGACAGGGGTGTCCGGTTCGTCGTCGTGTGGGCCGCCCGCAAGACGCCGGTCGATCGCCGTGATCGTTTCATCGCACCAGACCACCTTCGACCCGACGGAATGAATGCCCATGCGGAGCGCCGCGAAGCGATGGAAGCCGGCGTCACTGTAGCGCTCCGGCGCATGGCCGGCGGTGTCGGTCACCTCACGTTCAATCGTCTGCAGGTGGGTGAGCCAGTGGGTGAGATGGTCCCGGAGACTGATCATGAACGCCCGCGTCTCCCGGATGTCGCCAATAGCATCCATGAAGTAGAGCTGCGCGAGATAGGCGAAACGTTCCGTGCCGATCACCGGACCACCGCGAAGCCAGTCCAGCAGCTCCTCCCGGCCGGCCACCGTCAGCGTGTAAACCTTCCGGTTCGGCCCCTTCGGCGACGGCTCCACCAGGCTCTGGAGAAAACGGCGCTGCTCGAGACGCTTCAAGGCGGGGTAGATCTGACTGATCTCGGCGGACCAGAAATGCCGAATTCGATCGGAGAACGCCGCCTTGAGGTCGTAGCCGGTCGACGGTTCGCGAAGCAGGCCGAGGAGAATGTGGTCGAGGCTCATATGCTATATCACCATTGATATAGCAGTATATAAATGCAGATATAGAATGTCAAGGCGCACTTGGACGAGCTCAGCACCCCGGTTGCGAGAAAGGAGGCTGCGTGAGCATCCTTAGGCAGCTACGGGGGGATGCGTCGACTATCCCCCCAGCAAGGCGAGGAGAGCCCAAGCACACCCAAGCACTATACCCCGCCTCCGAGCACCACACCAAGCAGTAACCAGGCAGTGGCAAACAGCTCAGTACGACTGTCCGCAGGCCCTTCCGGTAGCCGCAGTTGGGTACTTTCCTGGCCCTTGAGCGCCTTGCGCACCCTGTCGCCCACGCCGCCGCCAATGAAGAGCCCGATCAAGAGCAGCAACCCTCCTCGTCCTGCTTCGTCCGCCACAACTACCCCGGTGCCGAGAACAACCCCGAAAACACCGCCGACCAGGAACGCGAGCCGAAAACGCTTCGAACGCCCGCTCATCTTGTTTGGCTCAGCGCCCAGGACAGCTTGCCAGCCCTCCCGGACGGTATTACTGACGATAGCGCCCATTGCGAGGCCGAACAGGCCAAGCACCACCGCTCCGCTTCCCACTATCGCCAGGGCGAGGGTGAACGTTGTAACAAGCCCGAGGGCAAAGCTCAACAGAGCCAGGGGCGGGATACGCTTCGAAGGCCCGCTCGTGTCGTTGGGTTTCCGCATCGTGCATCTCCTGAATTGAGTGATGACAGGGTATCCTGCTCACTTGCGGCACAATCGAGCGCCCGTTCAACAAGCCTCGGCCGATTCGCCGGTGTAGAACGCGGTCGTGCGCCTTGCCGCTGCACGCGCGGCCTCGGGGTTTGTGCCGCCCGCGACCGCCGCATAGACCAAGCCCAGAATGACCAGCGCGAGCGCCACAATCCCCGAGGGGATTGCGTCGGGCGCCAAGCCCTCCACAATCGCCAAGAGGGCGATCAAGCCGACAATAATCCTGACTGCCATTTTTACCTCCTTGAATAAGTTGGTTGTGTCATAGACTGCACCACCACGCAGCCGTGCGTGACGGTTACGGCGCAGTCGTTATGCTGCAAAGTATACCTCCCCCGTCACGAAATTGTAAAAAATTCATAATCCTGCGTGCTCACGCCCGTAGGAGATGGCGGAATAGTCAAAAGGGCAGGGTGGTTCAGAGGGTAATTCCGGTGGGATCACAGCCTTGAAGTGCGGGTAGAGGTATCCATGCATTCATCGATTCGATGCGTTCTTGAGGTCAGGCGTGCGCGTCAGCCAGGCCCTTTCGTAGGTTCTCGCGCAGACGGTGTCCGTCAGCCACCTGGCAAATGAGGCACTCGAGTCTCTTTTCGCTCGTATCGGTGGGCACGTTGTCCTATCGTACCTGATCAAATCGCAACTTCCTTCAACTCACCCGGCTGCATCCCATGGAGCGCAGCACTGATAGTCTCACTCCGCAATTGGATGCGTGGTCATGAAGTTGACATCAACACGAGAACAGCCAATCGCTTGTCGACCAGATTCTGCTGGTGCCGAAGGTTTTGGTCGGTGGTGATAAGAATTTCGTAGCCCTCTTGCTCTGCCCGGTCGAGTAGATCGCCGTTGCGCAAGTCAGACCATCCTCGCTCAAATGCGGTATCAACGGAGTGTCCCGCGAGATGCTGCCGCAGCGGCACGGGCGTGCCTTGATCAAACAGTATCCTCACGGCCCGATCGCATTTGCCAGCACTTTCACTTCGTGCCGGAGAACAGCTTCCACAGCCGATTCGTCAACACCTGGAAACCACTCCAGAAACTGCTCCACCGACGCGCCGTCCTTGAGATTCTCAAACAGGGCGGATACGGGTACCCGCGTACCACGGAATACCCATGCTCCGCTGACTTTGTCAGGGTGGCGTTCTACGGCAGGGCACATTTCCCAGTGCGTCATCTTGCTACCTCTCTTTCTGTAGTCAGTTTGTCTGTTCTTTGGTAAGGATCGTAGGGCGCTCCATTTGTTTCCTTCGTCGAGAGCCCATTCATCTCTAACGGCTTCTGGTCTTCGAGTTTCCCCGGTAGGCTGGTTGCCGCCTTACGCATGTCTAGCTTGCCAGTCACCAGGCGTGTAATCCAGGGATTTCTCTTGAGTTATGAGTGAACGACTTCTAATATACTATGATACTTGTGATGCATGTATATATCACGATAACGGACACAAGGCAGCCCAACGGCTACTTTGTTTTTCTTCGAACCGCCCCGCATACGCTTTACGCCTTGCGCCGGGAGGCACCGGTACGCTCAATCAACGTGCGCACCCATAACTACACACCCCACCCCAACTGGATTTTGCGAACCGAAGAATACGAGCGGAGGTGTGCGCCGGCACAAACGCTTGAAAACACGTCACTAACGGGAAGGCCCCGACAGGGTTGCCCCCCGGGGCTTCGCGTTACCTGAAGAGCCGCAAGAGTTAGCGACCAGAAAAATGGCTCCCCTCGCGCAACCCTCTTCATAACCACTCACCGTTCCGCCCTGGAGAACAACGCCTTATGCAGCAAGGACTTACGGAATTTTTGCGACTCGCGCGAGGCGGAAGTGCGGTTGACGTTGATTTCCTCTTTGCCGATCAAGCAGATTCGAGGCGGAATCGTTGTCAAGAGCATTTCCGGCCCCAGGGCACGAAAGCCATCCATGTCGACCCGGCGGAGCACCTGGTAGTCGTTGTCGTGAGCCGTTGGCCGGTGCCGTTCTCGAAGGAGCTGAACGCCGAAGGAAAGATGATGACAATCGGAGTCACAAGAGCTCTGCACACCTGAACCTCGATGTCCGTCCCAGCACTGCGGTTTCTCTCGAGCGTTACTTGTGCCGTGTAGCCGGGGGCGCGGTCTCCGGCAACGGGTTGTACGAGCACGAGGTCGACCAACCAGCAGTCTTCACGGCAGAAGTAGGGGCCCCAGCCACAGGACCCACAGGACACCACCCAGAACCGCACCGACCAACGTCGGAACGACGGTTCCCACCCTCTGGCCGCGAGGCATCGCGGTCACGGTAAACCAGTATCCAAGCACGAGGGAGGCGAGGGCGAGCAGAATGAAAAGGGACTGAGGGATCCCCGTGAGCGCCGACACGATCATTTCGTCCGGGCCCCATGAGACTCTGGCGCCGCGGAGCATCAGGAAAAGGATCGGAAGCGGCCATGTCCAGCGAAACGGGGTCACTAACCCGATTGCGAAAACCAGAGAAATGCGAAAACCAGAGAAAGGGGGCCGGGGCCGAATCGGCGGACTGCAAGCACACAGGCTATGATGATCAGGTAGGAGACAAACGGCCCGGTAGCCGCGCCGACCGCCTCTTGCCACGGTTCAACAATCGCTGCCGCGGCCTCGACATCTCCCGCCCGGAAGAGCCTGGCGAACTCCCCAGCACCGGACCAGCTGGCAGAGGAGAACCCCAGGACTGGGTCGGGGAACCCGAACGCGGCGTATGCCCCAAAGTGCCCGAGTTCATGAAGCAGCACCGCGATGGGGAAGGCGATCGCGCCGCCAGCCACCGCGGCCCACCAGCTGCCGTCTCGCAACCACTTCCGCATCAAGGTCGGAGCCGTCCCGGAGCGCGCCGGCCGAATGTTGGCGCGCCCCCTTTCGTGGCCGCACCAAAGCCGGCGCAAAGGTAGGCCTTGACCTCCGGAGGTTGGCCGGGCCGATGCACCAGTTTGATGTGATTTACCCTCATGAGCACGAGCGCTCTCCAAAGCTGATGGCGCATCCGCATCGTCATACCGCCGGGCCACGCCCCCAAGCCCTTTCGGTGTGTTGTCGAACAAAATCATCTGCCGATCAAATGATCCAGGAAGGGTGTCTCCCGCAAGCGGCCTCTGAATTGAGCCTTCCGATCAAAGCTGTAATCGAGACCGATCACTGGCGCCATCCGATCGTGAACGTGTCGAGATGCACCATCGCCGCTTTGGGCACCCTCACGTTCGAACGCACCGCTCTAACCTCAGAAAGTAGGTCGCTCAGCAACTATCGAGCTACCAGAGTTCGCGCCCGAAAATTTGGCTCCCCGGGTAGGACTCGAACCTACAACCCTGCGGTTAACAGCCGCATGCTCTACCATTGAGCTACCGAGGAAGGTAAGAGGCGTGAAAACCCCATGGAACGAAGCAGGTTCCGGGAAAATCGGTGAAGCAACTACCGTTGCCAGGAGCGTGACCTCTTCGCTGTGATTTTCATCTGGCTGACTATCCTCGAGTCAGGCGTCCTCATCGACCGCGAGGCTATGGGGCGGTAAGGCGGCACTTTACCAATATGCTCGCCGGAACCATCAGCACCGTTACCGCCGTGTTCGTCGTAAATGTAGACACCAACCCGGTGTGGCTGGCGTGGATTCTGCCCACAGTCGTCATCACTCCGCTAATTGTCTGGTGGAATATGCGCATCCGCAGGCAGATGAAGCGCCTCCATAGGTATCCAGCGGAAGTCGGACCACAGGAGCCCGGCTGATGACCAGACAGTGATCGTGAGATGAGAACGGAGCATGTTGTGGGTGCCGGGGACATCGCCCTCGCGTGATGTCGAGCGGGCTCCAACAGCCCCTGATTACCCTTCGGTCCCCACGGCATACACGACGCCTCCTCCGCGGCGCCCCCTCTCTGGTGCACCTCATTCCCGTCACGGCAGGGTTTTGAATTGATTTGACTTAAGGATACTCTGATCAAAACCACTTCGATCAGCACTTTACGTTCGTGCGTAAAGGATATCATAATTGCATCGTTGAAATTAGCGGGAAACGCTGCGGATTCGAGGCTGTGCGGGCGCGGAGCGCCCTTCGGGAGGCTGCGAGGGGTGCGCTGGCCGCGTCATTCCTCATTATGTGGGGGGCAGGCCACATTGCTTCGTCATTCCTTGCCAGCGCACCCCTCTCAGCCTCTGAGCTTTGCGGACTTAATCAGAGTATCCTTAAAGATATTAAGGATACTCTGATCAATCCGGTGTTTGGGGGTCAGATTGAAGGTATTGAAGATTTCGATGCGTAAAGGGGTCGATTTTTCGTCGAATCCAACGTTAAATCGTCGATATTATCGTGTTTTCGCGCCCCGAACGCCTCAAAACGCGGCGCTCGGGCATACCTATCCCGCGACAGCTATCAATTTCTTGCGCGCCATGTAGAAATTCGCCAGCGCAAACAGCGTATAGACCTGCGCCGCGTTCTTGCGCAACCCGCGGTAGCGCGTCTTGCGGTAGCCCCAAAGGTGCTTGACCACCCCGAAGGGATGCTCTACGCGCGCACGAGTGCGGTTGCTCTTGCGATTGAACGAAGCGTCCGCGCATGTCAGTTTCCTTCCTCTGGCCGCCTTGCGCAGCACCCGCCAGGCGACGCCTTGCGACTCGGCCTGCTCCTTGCGCTTTCGGCACGCGTAGCCCTTGTCGCCATATATCTCCTTCTCCTCGCCGTGAAGACACTGTTCCATCATCGTCACGTCGTGCACGTTCGCAGCCGTCACCTCTACGCTGTGCACATAGCCCTGCGTGTCCGTGCCGATATGCGCTTTCATCCCGAAATGCCACTTGTTCGCCTTGCGAGTGGACTTCATCTCAGGATCGCGCTCGCCGGAGAGGTTCTTCGTAGACACAGCAGCAGAAACGATCGTCGCATCCACGATGCTGCCTTCGCGAACCATGATCCCGTGAGAACGAAGGCGCCCAGCGCTAATCGACAGAAGCCTCTTCGTCAACTCGTGCTCCTCGAGCCAGTGACGAAACTTGCATATCGTCGTCTCGTCCGGCGCGTAGCCCGCCTCCAGACGGGCGAAACGGCGCATCGCAATATTGTCGTGCAGAGCGTCTTCCATGCCCGGATCCGAATGCCCGAACCATTGCTGCATGAAGTAGATTCGAAGCATCGCCTCAAGACCGACCGGAGGACGCCCCTTGGCGCCCCTGGGATAGAAAGGTTCCAACTCCGAAAGAAAAGCCTCCCATGGAAGCACCGCGTCCATCTGCTCGAGAAATCGCTGGTTACGCGTCTTTTTCGTACGGCTTTGGTAGGCTACGTCCTCGAATGAAAACTGGAGCATCGGATTTCCTTGATTGGTAATAGGCTATACCGTAAAATACAAACCGGGTATTTAATCAGAGTATCCTTAATCCTTTATAATTTCCAAGTTGTTATTTTTTGTTACGAGAATCTTATTGAGTTGAAGTATGACCACTGAAGAGATCATGCCCGGATCGACCCGTCAAGTTCATGCCGTTGATTTGTCGTACCCGCCTCGCATGAGCCAGCCAACCCGACCGATGCTGGATGCCGAAGCGGATCAGTCGTACCCGGCAACCGACGACGACGGCGCTCTCGCTTCTAATCTACCGGCGGGGCTGGCTATCGAAAGCCACCTCGCCACCCGCCGCCGTCGCGGCTGGGTGCGCATGTTCGCCGCTGTTATCTGTTTGGTCTGGCTCGTCTGTCCGGCCGCGGCATTCGCGCAAAACTACGGTCTAACCATATTCGAAATCACGGGGGATGGCATAGTCGACACCTCGGAGAAGTTGAGCGGCTTCGAGATCACCGGCACCACGGGTAACGTAGAAATCCCAAATATCACGGTGACCCTCGACCCCGACTTGAGGACGTGGCTCAACGTCGAATCCGAATTCGATGAAAACAATATCCCGAGGTGGTCGGTGACGGTGGAGGCGGATGCGAGCTACATTACTCATGGCAATCATACAGTGGACGCGAGTTACCCTCACCCAAATGTGAATATAACAGTATCCTTTTCAAAGGCTTTTGTCGTGGATCTGACGCCGGCCGCGCCGATGAACCTCACGGCGGAAACGGGTGAAGATCGCAAGGCCACTCTGTCCTGGGACAATCCGGGCAACAGTACAATCACCAATTATCAGTACCGGTTCAGCACCGACGGTGGCAGTAACTACAACGATTTCACCAACATCCCCAACAGCAGTGCGAGCACTACCAACTACACCAAGACGGGCCTGACCAATGGCACCAATTACACGTTTCAG
This sequence comes from Rhodothermales bacterium, assembly GCA_965248175.1. GTDB lineage: Bacteria > Bacteroidota > Rhodothermia > Rhodothermales > VXPQ01 > VXPQ01. Next base: position 2,894,659 of record OZ252093.1, on the reverse strand, counting down.
GTACGTGCCCAGCACAATGACGTTTCCGGCGAGGCGGCCACCACGACCGCCACGCCACTGTGGCCCGCGCCGACCGGTTTGGTGGCGACGCCGGGCCAGGGTCGGGTCATCCTGGAGTGGACGAACAACAAAGTCTCCGACTATATCATCCACACCACTGGCCCCGGCGTAGATCACGTTATATTTCTCGGGGTCGGTTCGGGCTCGACGGCGACCAAAGACATTACTGGACTGACCAACGGCGAAGAGTACACCTTCCATGTGCGGGCACAGCACGGCAAAATATCCACCGTGAAGGCCACGCCGGCGTCCAGGCCGGCCCCGGAGAACTTCATGGCCAGCGACGGTGACGATCGCGAGACCACTTTGTCCTGGAACGATCCGACCAACAACACGGGCAACAACGCGATCACCAAGTACGAGATCAGCATCGACGGTGGCGAGACCTTCACCGATATCAGCGGCAGCGGTACGCTTACCACCGGCCACACCGAGACGGGCCTGACCAATGGCACCGAGTACACGTTGAAGGTGCGTGCGGTGACCGGTCTCGGTCGCGGCGCGGCGGCCACCGCGACCGTCACGCCACTGTGGCCCGCGCCGACCGATTTGGTGGCGACGCCGGGCGAGGATCGGGTCACCCTGGAGTGGACCACCGGCAACAACCTGATCACCCGGTATTATGTCGAGACCACCGGCGACGACGTATCTGAAACCACAACCCACCTTCCCGGTTCGGGCTCGAAGACGACCGCTATCATTGACATGTTGACCGAAGGCGCCGAATACACCTTCGAGGTGTGGGCGGAGCATGGCAACGTATCCACCGTGACGGCGGGGCCGAACGCTGCGCCGACGGCCGATGCGGGCGCCGACCGGACGGTGGATGAGGCGGAGGTGGTGACGCTATCCGGCTCGGGGACGGACCCGGAGGGCGCGCAGCTGACCTACGCCTGGACGGCTCCGGCGGAGATCACGCTGTCGGACGCCACGGCGCAGTCGCCGACCTTCACGGCGCCGACGGAGCTGCTGCAAAACGCGGTGCTTGAGTTCACGCTGACGGTGAACGACACGGTGAGCGACTCTGCGGCGGACACGGTGGTGGTGACGGTGACGGCGGGGCCGAACGATGCGCCGAGGGCCGATGCGGGCGCCGACCGGACGGTGGGTGAGGCGGAGGTGGTGACGCTATCCGGCTCGGGGACGGACCCGGAGGGCGCGCAGCTGACCTACGCCTGGACGGCTCCGGCGGAGATCACGCTGTCGGACGCCACGGCGCAGTCGCCGACGTTCACGGCGCCGACGCAGCTGCTGCAAAACGCGGTGCTTGAGTTCACGCTGACGGTGAACGACACGGTGAGCGACTCTGCGGCGGACACGGTGGTGGTGACGGTGACGGCGGGGCCGAACGATGCGCCGACGGCCGATGCGGGCGCCGACCGGATGGTGGAGGAGGAAGAAGAGGTGACGCTATCCGGCTCGGGGAGCCGCGACCCGGAGGGCGCGCAGCTGACCTACGCCTGGACGGCTCCGGCGGAGATCACGCTGTCGGACGCCACGGCGCAGTCGCCGACGTTCACGGCGCCGACGCAGCTGCTGCAAAACGCGGTGCTTGAGTTCACGCTGACGGTGAACGACACGGTGAGCGACTCTGCGGCGGACACGGTGGTGGTGACGGTGACGGCGGGGCCGAACGATGCGCCGACGGCCGATGCGGGCGCCGACCGGACGGTGGAGGAGGAGGAAGAGGTGACGCTATCCGGCTCGGGGAGCCGCGACCCGGAGGGCGCGCAGCTGACCTACGCCTGGACGGCTCCGGCGGAGATCGCGCTGTCGAGCTCCACGGCGCAGTCGCCGACCTTCACGGCGCCGGCGCAGCTGCTGCAAAACGCGGTGCTTGAGTTCACGCTGAGGGTGAACGACACGGTGCAAGACTCTGCGGCGGACACGGTGGTGGTGACGGTGACGGCGGGGCCGAACGATGCGCCGAGGGCCGATGCGGGCGCCGACCGGACGGTGGAGGAGGAAGAAGAGGTGACGCTATCCGGCTCGGGGAGCCGCGACCCGGAGGGCGCGCAGCTGACCTACGCCTGGACGGCTCCGGCGGAGATCGCGCTGTCGAGCTCCACGGCGCAGTCGCCGACCTTCACGGCGCCGGCGCAGCTGCTGCAAAACGCGGTGCTTGAGTTCACGCTGAGGGTGAACGACACGGTGCAAGACTCTGCGGCGGACACGGTGGTGGTGACGGTGACGGCGGGACCGGCGCCCATACCGGACTCCCCGGAGAACCTCACGGCCACATCGGGTGACGATCGCCAGACCACTTTGTCCTGGACCAATCCGGGCGACAACACGATCTACAAGTACCAGGTGAGCATGGACGGTGGCGCAACCTTCACCAACATCGGCGGCAGCGGTGCGAACACTACCACCTACAACGTGACCGGCCTGACCAACGGCACCGGGTACACGTTGGCGGTGCGCGCGGTGAACAATTTCGGTCCCGGCGAGGCAGCCACCATGATCGCCACGCCACTGTGGCCCGCGCCGGCCGATTTGGTGGCGACGCCGGGCCAAGGCCGGGTCACCCTGGAGTGGACCACCGGCAACAACCAGATCAACCAGTATTATGTCGAGACCATCGGCGACGACGTGCCTAAAACTACAACTCTTCCTCCCGGATCGGGCTCGAAGACGACCGAGATCGTTTATCCACTGACCAACGGCAACCTGTACACCTTCAAGGTGCGGGCGCAGCACGGCAATGTATCCACCGTGACGGCCAGGCCGGTGGCCATGCCGGCCCCGGAGAACCTCACGGCCACATCGGGTGACGATCGCCAGACCACTCTGTCCTGGACCGATCCGGGCAACAACACGATCTACAAGTACCAGGTCAGCATGGACGGTGGCACGACCTTCACCGACATCGGCGACAGCGGTGCGAGCACTACCACCTACACCGTGACCGATCTGACCAACGGCGCCGGTTACACGTTGGCGGTGCGCGCGGTGAACTATTGGGGTTACGGCGCGGCATCCACCGCGACGGCCACTCCACTGTGGCCCGCGCCGGCCAATTTGGTGGCGACGCCGGACAACGGCCGAATCTACCTGGAGTGGGACAGGAACCCCGGGATCACCGATTATCGGGTAGAAACCAAGGTCACAAGGACCGGCGCGTTCGTTGGGTCTTCGCCCTTCTCGGCCGGTTCGGGGTCGAAGACGATCGCTTTCATTGACGAGTTGACCAACGGCGCCGAATACACCTTCACGGTGTTGGCGGCACAGGGCTCCACAGACAGCAGCTGGCCAGCCACCGTGAACGCCACGCCGAGGGCGGTCTTGCCGGACGCCCCGACGAACCTGTCGGCCGCACCGAGTAACAGCCAGGTCACTCTGTCCTGGGACGATCCGGGCAACAACACAATCACCAAGTACCAGGTCAGCAGCGACGGTGGCACGTTCTTCACCGACATCGGCGACAGCGGCGCGAGCACTACTACCACCACCGTGACCGAACTGACCAACGGCGCCGAGTACACCTTTGCGGTGCGCGCGGTGAACGCTTCCGGTGACGGCGCGGTAGCCACCACGACCGCCACGCCGGTCAACGACGCCCCCACGGCTTCCCACAACGCGGTGTCCACGGACGAGGACACCGCGTACACCTTTGTAGCGACGGTCTTCGGCTTCACGAGCATCAAAACCGGCGCCACGCTGAACCACTTGAAAATCACTGCACTGCCCGGGCCGAATCAGGGGACGCTATCGGTTGGCGGCACGGCCATCGCCAGCGTCAGCCCGCCCCGGCAGGTGACGAAGGCCGAGCTCGACGCCGGTCAACTCAAGTACACCCCGCCAGCCAACGCCAACGGCGCCGGTTTAGCGACGTTCGGCTTCAAGGTCAATGACGGTGTGGCCGACAGCAAGATAGCATACACCATCACCATAAACGTGAATGCCGTGAACGACCCCATCACGGGTTCCGATAAGAGGATGTCCACGGACGAGGACGAGGACTACACCTTTGGCGAGGCGGACTTCGCCTTCTCGGACGTCGACGCTGGCGCCGAGCTGAACCACGTGAAGATCACCGCACTGCCCGGGCCGAACCAGGGGACGCTGTCGGTTGGCGGCACGGCCATCGCCAGCGTCAGCCCAACCCGGCAGGTGACGAAGGCCGAGCTCGACGCCGGCCAACTCAAGTACACCCCGCCAGCCAACGCCAACGGCGTCGCTTTCGCGACGTTCGACTTCAAGGTCAGTGACGGCACGGAAGACAGCGCCGAGGCATACACCATCACCATTGACGTGAATGCCGTGAACGACCCGCCGGTGACGATGGCTGACATTGCCGATACCAGCGTGGACATTCCCGTCGTCATTGGCGTGTTGGAAAACGACACGGACGTGGATGCGGGGACTGCCCTCCGCGTGGTCGCGTTGGGGTTACCCGATACGGTTCCGAGGAACGGGACCGTCGCGATCAATCCCAACATGACCAACGTCACCTATACGCCCAACGCCAACGTTACCGGCGCCGACATGTTTGGCTACTCCGTCACGGACGGGATCGTCACGATCAACGAACAGGTGACCGTGGCGATCCTTCAGAGCGGCGCCAACGCGAACCTGTCGAACCTGACGATCTCGTCGGGGACGCTGACACCGGATTTCGCCGCGACGATCAAGAGCTACGCCGTCCGCGTGGAGGCCACTACAGAAAGTGTGACGGTGACGCCGACGACGGCGGACGTCAACGCGACGGTGACGGTAAAAGGCAGGCCGGTTGCCAGTGGGAGTGCCAGCGGCGACATTGCCCTGATCGAGGGTGAGAAGACCGCCATCGCAGTCGTAGTGACGGCCGAGGACGGGACGACCATAAAGACCTACACCATCGGAGTCCGCCGGTCCCGGGTGCCCCTCAGGGTGGCGATTACGAGCGAGGCCACGGCCCCGGTGGGCGGCGCCTTCGAGGTAACGATCGCCTTTAGCAAGGCGGTAACGGGTTTCGAGCGGAGCGAGATCACGGTGACGAATGGGACGGTAAGCAGCTTCAGCGGGTCGGGGACGAGCTACACAGTCGAAATCGCCCCCTCGGCGAGCGGTCCGGTGACCGTGGAGGTAGGTGCGGACGTGGCCGAGGACGGGACCGGCAACGGCAACCTGGCGGCGGCGGCGTTCGTCATCGAGGCGGACCTGACGGGACCGGAAGTGGAGATCGCCAGCGAGGCCACAGCCCCGGTGGGCGGCGCCTTCGAGGTGACGATCGCTTTTAGCGAGACGGTGACGGGTTTCGAGCAGAGCGAGATCACGGTGACGAATGGGACGGTAAGCAGCTTCAGCGAATCGGAAACGAGCTACACAGTCGAGATCGCCCCCTCGGCGAGCGGTCCGGTGACCGTAGAGGTGGGTGCGGACGTGGCCCGGGACGGGGCCGGCAACGGCAACCGGGCGGCAGAGCCTCTGGTGATCGAGGCAGACCTGGAGCGGCCGGAGGTAACGATCGCAGGACCGACGGAGCCGGTGGGAATGGCGGGGTTCGAAGTGAGGATCGCCTTCTCGGAGCCGGTGACGGGCTTTGAGCTTGAGGATATCCAAGTCACCAATGGAACGGCTTCGAACTTTACCAAAGTCTCGCCGCAGGAGTACACGGTGACGATCACGCCCGAAGGGATCGGTGAAGTGAGGGTGGAGGTCCCCAAGGACGTGGCCGAGGACAGAGCCGGTAATGGCAATGAGGCGGCGGAGCCTTTCGAAGTGGAAACCAAGCTGGTGGTGAGCTACCAGGACGAGGACTACACGGCAACCGAAGGAGGTGAGACAGTGACAGTGACGGTGAAGCTGAGCCAGGGCTGGGACGAGGAGCTGGCGATTCCGATCCGGGTGACACGGCCGGAGGCGACGGAAGCCGGCGACTATACGGTCGAGGACTTGGAAGAGTGGGATGCCCAGGAGGGCACCGGCAGGCTGACCTTCCCAGCCGAGGAAACGGAACAGGTGTTCACGATAGAGGCCAACCATGACGGGGACGGGGACGACGAGTCGGTACAGTTGGCGTTCGGGACGCTGCCGACGGGCGTGGTCGCGGGGAGTCCTGCGACGGCGACGGTGACGCTGGCGGACAAGGGACTGTTGGAACTGACAGTGCGTTTTGCGCAGGTGTCGTACGAGGTGAAGGAAGGTGAGGGTACCGACATCGCGGTGACCGTCTCCCCGGCCGTGGACCGGCGGGTGGAAGTACCGTTGGTGGTGGCGCCTAAAGGAGGGGCCACTGACGAGGACTACAGTGGGGTGCCGGCGAAGGTGGTGTTTGAGGAAGGCGAGAGTGAGGGGGCGATTTCCGTCGAGGTACTGGCGGATGAAGTGAACGATCCCGGGGAGGGGATTGTGCTGAGCTTTGGAGAGTTTCCGGAGGCGGTCATTGGGGGGGAGATCTCGCAGACAACAGTGAACTTCAGGCAGCACCGCACGGCGGAGCAGTTCTCGCAAACGCTGGAGGCGATGCTGGCGGTGATGGCGCGTTCGATGGGCGAGAGCGCACAGACGGCCATCGAGGGTCGCTTCGAACGGCATCGTCAGTGGAGTCGTCTGGGGTCATCCGGTGGGGCGATGCAGATGCCGCAGCCGGAGAGCGGCCATAGGGCCGCGGCTCCGAGTTCGCAAGCATCGGAATCAATAGGCAGCGGAGCGCAAGGCTCCTTTGCTCAGAGCGCCCGGGGCGCAGCCGCAACGGGATCGTGGAACGCGGAGCGTCGCAAAACGAGCATGCCGCGATCGCGGCTGCGGAATGTCTCGCTGGGTTTGTTGGGGAGCGTCGCGCGCTCCGGTCAAACGTCCGGCTCGCCTATGGAGCCTCGTGGGAGCGTCTACGGTCAGGATCGACCGTACGCTTCCGGGCTCGCAGACGCGCCGCCGGGACCGGTATCGGTGGACTTCTCGGCAATGAGGGATCGGTATCTCAGCCTTTCGCGGGTCTCCTTCGAGAGGTCCCTGGGAGAGAATGAGAAGGAGACGAGCCGGGTTCCGGTGTTGTGGGGACAGGGCGATCTGCAGCGCTTCAACGGGGACTTGACGCGGCTCGGGATGGACTATCGAGGAGGTCTCGAGGCGGCTCACGTCGGGCTGGACCTCTATGCGAACGATCGGCTGCTCGCCGGGGCGTCGTTCATGCGCAGCCGGGGGGAGATCGATTACACCGACGACGGGGTAGACGGGGTGCTGGAGAGTCGCATGAACACGGTTCACCCGTATCTGTACTGGCAGCCGAGCGTACGAGTGAGCGTGTGGGGCATTGGCGGCATGGGGGCAGGTCAAGTGGATGTCACGGAGCCGGGCCGGATGCACGCCTTCGATGCCGACTTTCGGATGCTTGCCGCCGGCGTGAGGACGGTGCTGACGCGGCGGGGCAACAATGAATGGGGTCTGCGCGCGGATGCCTTCGCGACGCAACTCGGGACCGGCGCCTCGGAGGACATCGAGAAGGCGAGTGGCGAGGCGCACCGGGGCCGGTTGATGCTGGAATGGGTGCACGACAGGGCGCTGTCGCCGGGTAGATCGCTGAGCCTGAAGGCGGAGGCCGGCGGGCGTCTCGACGGGGGCGCTGCGGATCGTGGCGCCGGGGTGGAAACCGGTTTTCGTTTGGGGTACCTGGATGCGAACAGTGGACTGGACGTGGGGCTGCAGGGCCGGGTGCTGGTGGTGCATGAGAGCGACTACCGGGACTGGGGAGTGAGCGTGCAGGCGAGTTGGGACCCGGGGGAGAAGCAGCGCGGGTTCAGGGCGTCGGCGATGTCTTCGTCGGGCCAGGATGGAGGCGGTCGCACGACGCTGTGGGACAACGCGGATGCGGTCATGCGCCCGGCGGGGATGGGTTCGATGGGAATATCCCGGTACCGGACGGAAAGCGAGGTGGCCTACGCGGGCATGAAGGCGCCGGGCGTACCGGGTCTTCTGACGCCCTATAGCCGGCTGCGATGGAGCGGGCAGGGTCGGGAACTGGCCGTGGGGACCGCCTGGAATCTAACGGATCGGACGCAGCTCGCGCTGCCCGCGACGTTGGAACTCGAAGGCGTCAAGCGAGAAAGCGTAACGGGGCGGTCCGACCGCGGACTGACGCTGCGCATGTCGATCCCCTTCTGAGAACCAAGCATAACGGGGCGTGCAAGGCATCGAGAGATCCAGGCGCTGTCCCGGAGCTGACAATAGGCCAGCTCCGGGACAAGTGCCTGGACATTTTCGGCGAGGAGGCGCGCGCCCGCTGAATTTTTTTGACGCTTTCCCATATCTTCCATATGCTCGAACGAGGATGGCCAGTGCAGGAACTTTCGGATTGTAGCAAGTATTGAAACCCCGCCGGGCATTTGATGCCAACGTACTCCCCGGGTTCGGGATGCAGACCCCTCGATACGGAGACCCGAACGGATATACGGCAAGTGTCGCATCAGGTACGCACCGGGCCCAAGTGGCGGAATTGGTAGACGCGCATGATTCAGGGTCATGTGCCCGTTAGGGCGTGGAGGTTCGAGTCCTCTCTTGGGCACCCTTATCGCAAGTGACGCCGCCGTTCCTTTTTCCCGGTGCACGATCTCGTCCCCTGCGCCGAAACGTCCTGTCTTGCCGGGATCGCCCCCCTGTACGGCGTTTTTTCCACTGCACCGGCTACACTTTCACATCTCTCCTTATTACTCCTCCACCCATTCCGCAAGGAAGAGGTTGGTGTCGTTCGTGCCCTCGTTGTTCCGGTTCGAGCCGAACGCTAAGGTAGCGCCCGTCCGGGCTGAACACGGGAAATCCGTCGAACGCCTCGGAGTGCGTGATGCGCGTCAGGCCCGTTCCGTCCAGCCCGATCATATAGATTTCGAACTCCCGCCCGTTCGGATCCTCGTGGTTGGAACTGAACAGGATACGTTTTCCGTCCGGGTGCCAGTAGGGGGCGAAGTTGGCCCCGCCCAGGTGCGTCACCTGGCGCATGTTCGAGCCGTCCGCGTCCATCACGTAAATCTCCAGTTCGCCGGGCCGCAGGAGGCCCTGTTCGAGCAGGCGGAGGTAGTCGTCCTGTTCCGGTCCCGGTTCGGGATACTGCGCCCGCCAGATGATTTGTGAGCCGTCGGGGGAATAGAAGGCGCCGCCGTCGTATCCGATGCGGTGCGTCAGCCGCTGCACGTCGTAGCCGTCCGGGGCCATCGAGTACAGTTCGAGATCCCCGTCGCGTGCGCTCGTGAAGACGATCCGGTCGCCAACCGGCGAAAAAGTGGCCTCGGCGTCGTAGCCGTTCGTGTCCGTGAGCCGGTGCAGGTTGCCGCCGTCCGTATCGGCCATGAAGATGTCGTACCCCTTGTAGATGGGCCAGACGTACCCTTGGGAGAAGTCGGGGACGGGGGGGCAGGCCGGGTCGGCAAGATGCGTGGACGAGTAGAGAATCCGGTCCCCCGACGGATAGAAATAGGAACAAGTAGTGCGCCCTTCGCCGGTGCTCGCCATGCGGGATTCCTCCGTTTCCAGGTCCATGATGTAAATCCGGTCGCACCCGGCGCCGGGCTTGCGAGCCTGGTAGATGAGCGCCGATCCGTCGAAGGCCCAATATGCCTCGGCATTTTCCCCGCCGAAGGTCAGTTGCCGGATATTGCGCAGGTGCGTTTCGCCGGGTTGCGTCCTATCGGCGCCTTGCGGGGTATCCTCCTGGACCGTTTCGTCTCCGGCGGGCGGTTGTTCGTTGTCCGCACAGGCGGCAACGAGGAGCGCAGTGGCGAAGAAGATGGCGCCGGTGAACAGGGGCGCGGCGATGCGCGTACGACGATAACCAGGAAACATACTTCCGTTACGTATGAGATTCGTTATGATCTTTCCTCGATGCGCGCTTTTTCTTGCGGCGCTGTGTACGGCTGCGATCGCATGGCCGGTTAGCGAGCCTGCTTTCGGTCAGGCGTCGTGCCTGTCCGTGGAGGAGCTGACCCGTGACCTGTCCACCGATCGGACCGAGGCGATGCGGCATATCCGGTATCTGGCCGACGATCGGCTCGAAGGCCGCGAAGTCGGATCGCGGGGCGCATACTGCGCCGGGGAATATATTGCCGAAGAACTTCACCGCCTCGGGCTGGCTCCCGCCGGATCGGACCACGTTTTTTTTCATCTCTTTTCGGTCCGGAAAGGCGTCCGGCTCGGTTCCGGCAACGCACTGCGCATAGCAGGGCGAGCATACATAATCGGCTCGGAGTGGGTTCCCCTCGGCTTCTCGGCGAGCGGCCACATGGAGCATGCATTGGCGTATGGCGGGCACGGGCTGACCGGGGATGGTCCGGCAGGGGATGACAACGAGGTGGGTAAGGACGAAGCGGAAGATACAGGCGGCCCGTACGCCCACATGGATATTTCCGGCAAGATTTTCGTCGTCGAATGGGGCGATCCCTATGCGCCGCACGGCATGTCGCTCCGGGGAGATTCCCATTTCAAGGCGATGGCGGCGTCGGAGCGCGGCGCCGCAGGTCTGCTGGTGCTGGCGCCGGACGGCATGCGTCTTCCCGATCCTGCCGACGAAACCCGTGCCGCGTTGTCCATTCCCGTGGTCATGATCGGCGGGGAGGCCACCGAGGCGATTCGCGTCGCTGCGCAGGAAGGAAGTTCCGCCGGCCTCGCAGTGGACATTTCCCCGGAAACGGCCGAGGCCCGTAATGTGGTGGCCTTGCTGCCCGGCGCCCATCCGGATCGTGCGCACGAGTATATCATTGTGGGCGCCCACTACGATCACCTCGGCTTCGGGGGCGACGGCTCGCTGGCGCCCGATTCCCGCGATGTGCACAACGGAGCCGACGACAATGCCAGCGGCGTCGCAGGGGTCCTTGAAATCGCTCGCCGGTTGGCCGCAGGACCGCCGCTTGACCGGGGCGTCCTCTTCATGGCCTTTACCGGCGAGGAAAAGGGCCTGTGGGGGTCGGCGCGCTTTGTGGCGGAGCCGACCGTGCCGCTGGATGACGCGGTGGCCATGCTCAATTTTGACATGGTGGGCCGGATGCAGGACCGCAGCCTGACCATTTTCGGAACCGGCACTGCCGAGGAGTGGGAAGGGATCATGGACGACGCCAACGCCGATCTCTCCGACCCGCTCGCGATTTCCGGGGTGGCCGACGGATACGGCCCTTCGGATCATTCGTCGTTCTACGGGGAAGGCATTCCGGTTCTGCATTTCTTTACGAACACCCATGAGGATTACCACCGTCCTTCGGACGACTGGGAGAAGATCAACGGGGAGGGGGTCGATCTTGTCGTCGAACTGGCAAGCGGGATCGTGCGCCGGCTTGCGGGCCGCGCGGATGCCGAGGACGCCAGTGCGGGTGCGGAAGCGGTTATGTTGACTGCCGTGGCGCAGGCGCGCCCGTCGCCGGGCGGCGCCAGTTCTTCTTCGGTAAGCGGCTACGGCGCGGCCTATCTCGGTTCTATTCCCGACATGACCCCCCGCGACTCCGGCTTGCGGCTCACGGGGGTGCGGGCGGGCAGCCCCGCTGAAGAGGGCGGCCTCCGGGCAGGGGACATTGTCGTGGAGTTTGACGGCAAGCCCATCGCCGACATTTACGCGTACACCTATGCACTACGCGAGCAGTCTCCCGGCGATGTGGTGAAAATCGTCGTGGAGCGGGAAGGGGAGCAGGTCGCGCTGGAGGTAACGTTGGGCGAGCGGAGGTAGGGTTTTGGGGGTATGATTCGGACCCCGGATGCGAAGCCCTGCACTTTTCGTCGTTGTGTTATCACCGCCTCTGTTTCCCCCGGAAAGCCCCCCCGATCTTGACGCCCAGGCCGCCGTCGATGCGGAAGGCCTGTCCCGTGATGAAGCTGGCTTCATCGCTTGCCAGATAGGCGATCATGTGGGCAACCTCGCTGGGATCGGCTACGCGGTTCAGGAGGTGCATTCCCCGGATCTCGTCCATCATCGCTTCCGGGTCGTCGGACTGGTCCGCCGCCCATTGCAGGAGCGGGGTGCCGACGCTGCCCGGGCACACGGCAGACGAGCGGACGTTGTACGGCGCGTAATCCACAGCGATGCTGCGCGTAAGGCCGAGCATGGCGGCCTTACTGGTGGCGTAGGCGGCCACATGCTCTTCGCTCATCACTGCCTGTACACTCGATACATTGACGATCACGCCGTTTCTCTGTGCGGTCATGCTCGGGAGCGCCTGCTTCGCGCACAGAAAGGCGCCCTTCACATTGACAGCCAGTACGCGGTCCCAATCTTCCTCGGACGTTTCCTCCACCGTGCCGTACGTCTGGACTGCCGCATTGTTGACGAGTACATCGATGCGTCCAAACCGGTCGAGTACTTGCCGGAAGGCCCGCTCCACCTGATCCGCTTTCGACACGTCGCACTGGATATACAGATGGTTTTCCTGATCTCCCGGGGGATTGTTCTCTTTTCCGGGTGCAATGTCCAGGCAGGCTACACGTGCGCCCTTTTCGAGGAACAGTTCCATGGCGGCGGCGCCGATTCCCTGGGCGGCTCCGGTGACGACAACGATTTTCCGGTCGAATGTCATAGTGCAGGGTATTTGCGTATCGGATGCGGATATTCCGTAAGGATAATGGCAAACGCATTATACCGCAATACACGAAACCGTTCGGTATATTCGGGTTCGCGGGCCGTGTCGTACAAACAGCGAAAAAGAATGGACAAGAGAACCTTCCTGAAAACATGCTCTGCCCTGGTGGCGGGCGGCATCCTTTCTCCGCTGGCTTCCTGCAGGCCGGAGGAAGCGGCCTTGCCCCGGACGAATTGGGCGGGAAATCTCACGTACTCCACGGACCGGTTGCACCTGCCGCGCACAGTCGCCGAGGCGCAGGAACTGGTGAGGAACACGCCTAAGATCCGGCCGCTCGGTTCGCGCCATTGCTTCAACGCCATTGCCGACAGCACCGAGGCTCAGATATCCCTTGAGCATCTCAATCAGGTGGTGCATCTCAACGAGACGGCGAAAAGGGTGACGGTGGGGCCCGGCATGCGCTACGGCGATCTTGCCCCCTACCTCCAGGAACGAGGCTATGCTTTGCACAATCTGGCTTCCCTGCCGCATATTTCCGTTGCGGGCGCCTGCGCTACGGCCACCCACGGTTCGGGCGTGGCGAACGGGAATCTGGCCACGGCGGTCGCCGCAATCACGTTCATCGATGCGAACGGCGATCTGGTTACCCTCTCCCGCGAGGAGGACGGCGAACAATTCGCCGGAGCGGTCGTGGGGCTCGGCGGACTGGGGGTGGTTACAGAGGTTACCCTGGATATCCAGCCCGCCTTCGATATGATCCAGCATGTCTACCTGGACCTCCCTGTGGCCTTGCTGGACGATCGTTTCGATGAAATCATGTCGAGCGGCTACAGCGTCAGCCTGTTCACGGACTGGCAAACGGACGCGGTGAATCAGGTCTGGATCAAGCGGGTAGCGGGCGACGATACGTTCGAGGCGGACCCCACGTTTTTCGACGCCAATCTGGCGACGAGGAATGTGCACCCGATCCTGGAACTCTCGGCCGTGAACTGCACGGAACAGATGGGCGTCCCCGGCCCCTGGTACGAAAGGTTGCCGCATTTTCGAATGGACTTTACCCCGAGCAGTGGCAAGGAATTGCAAAGCGAGTACTTTGTACCCCGGGAACACGCACGGGACGTAGCAAGAGTGTTTCAGGGAATGGGGGACTGGTTGGCTCCGCTCCTGATGATCTCGGAGGTGCGCACCATCGACCAGGACGATCTGTGGATGAGTATGTGCTTCGACCGGCCGAGCGTCGCTTTTCATTGTACCTGGGAGCAGGACCGGGATGTGCTCCGGCAGCTGCTTCCCGTCATCGAAGAGGCGCTCGAGCCCTTCGAAGCGCGCCCGCACTGGGGGAAACTGTTTACGATGGCGCCGGACCGGTTGCAATCGCGGTACGAAAAGGTATCCGCCTTCAGGGAATTGCTTCAGGAATACGACCCGGACGGAAAGTTTCGCAACGCTTTTTTGCAGGAGAATCTGTTTGGCGGATGATTTGGTACGGATATTGCCTCGGAATCATGGTACGGTAAACAAGGCCGTTCGGTATATCCCGGTTCGTGGGTCGTGTCGCAAAAGAGACGTAGCCGGTGCGCCGGGATAAACGGTTCATAGACATCGCCAGGGAGGTAACAATATGAAACCCTACGCAAGCATTCCCTTGTTCTTCGTGCTCGCTGCGCTGGCTTTCGGCTGCGTCAGCATAAACCACACGATGCTCGACACGGGGCCGGGGTATGCTCCGGTGCCGGGACCCGAGGTGCAAGTGTTTTTCGAGCGGGATGAACTGCCTGAGCATACGCGCATTGCGCTGCTCTACGGCAAGACCTTCGAAAATATCACCACGGAGAGCAAGTTGATCGACAAGCTGCGCGAGGCGGCGGGCGCCCTGGGGGCGAACGGTATCGTGTTGCTGGGCCAGACCGATCTGGGCGGCGATATCAGAGTGACGGGCAATCCTGTCACCGGTTTCGGAGAAGTCCGGACGGCGCGGCCAGGCGCTGGCCATCCGGGTGTATTAGGCATGGTGCGGTGGGGTGCGAGCGTTCCGCCTGCACCTGTCAATTACCCTATTGAGTGATTTTACTTAATGGGGTAATTGCGTTTGGGAATTACAAAGAATGCTTGACAAGAGCGATTACCGTCAAGGCTTCGCCGGTTTGATCCCGGGCTTGCGGTCGGCATGGTCGAAGATCGCCCGTGCCATGTTCTCCGGCATCTCCATTGTTACAACGCGCTCGCCTTCGGCGGGCTTGGGCTGTTCCTGAACAGGGGGTTGTCGTTTGTCGGTCATGGCCTATCGTGGTTTCGATCCAACCGGGAAGGTCTTCGATCGGAAGCATATCGGCTAATAATTTCTTTGTGAGCCTGGACGTGGTGGATTGCCCCTTGCCATACGGACTAACTTCCCTCGCCCTCCTTCGGCAATTCCTGACTAACAAGTTGCGCGTATGCCATTACGCTATGAGTTCGTGATACTTGATACGTCTTCCTTCCATGCTCCGGGCCATGACTTCCATCTGCTCCAGTGTGTCGAGGCCACGGAAGTTATGGCGGGCGGCGAACTCGGTAATGTAGCGGTGCAAGTGCTTCCGGCTCATCTTGTGGAACGTACCGTGATACCCGCGCTTCAAGAGCACCCAGAACGATTCGATCCCGTTTGTATGGGCCTGTCCGTTCACGTATTCGGATACGGAGTGCCTCACCGTCTCATGCTCGTACACTTCCTTCAGGCTCCGGTATGCCCTGTGATCGTCCGTGTAGACCGTTTCCCCGGCCTCTACGTTCTCATGGACGAATCCGGCGAGCGTTTCGCCCGGTTCCCAACCTAACGGGCGGGCCGCGATCTTACCGCCCCGCTCTTTCGCACCCATGACGGTTGCTTTGCCCGACGTGCCGCCGCCCACATGGAGTTTCTTACTGGCATGCTTGTTTGATTCCTTCCCGCCAAGACAGGTTTCATCCACCTCGACGATTCCCGTCAGTTTGTTTGTCTCCAACGGCAACCCTTCGCGTAGACGCTGCGCCATGAACCACGCGGTCGGTTGCGAGATGCCCAAATCCCTATGCAATTTCATGCTCGACACACCTTTCAGGTTCGTAGCCATGAGGTACATGCCGAATGCCCATGTACGCAAGCCGAGGTTGGAATCGGCCATGACGGTTGCGGTCTTCAAACTGAAGTAGGAACGACAGTCCTTACACCAGAAAGGCATAGGCTTGCGGCTTTTGACGCGACGGGTATTCATGCACCCGCACTTCGGGCAAGCGCGTTCGCCGTCCGCCCAACGCTGGGCCTCGAACCAGCGTTCCGCCGCCTCTTCGTCCGGAAACATTTGCAACAGAGCAAACAGCGTGATTCCATTCCTTTCTGATCTACCGGGCGCCTTGTGCATTGTCCTCATCCGTCTGTGATTGCAACTACCCGTAATATAACATTTCAGGCCTGTCAAGCATTCTTTATAAGTCCCTAAGATAGAAGCCACAAATAATCAGAAATACGGGCCAGCCGTATATGTGCCACTGTGCCTTATCGCTGGAAAGAGACGCTGTCCTTGTTGTATTCATGAGCGAGTAGAGTCGGATTCGCCGGTATCTGCTGACAATGCAAAAAATCGTTCCAGTTCTTTCAGCGTCTGTTCCGAAATAAGCTCGTCTCGCTCGATCCGTCCCTGATTCATCAGAAGGATGCGCTCGCAGGCGTCCGTGACATGCCCCAGATCGTGGCTCGAAACGAAAATGGTCGCGTTCGTTTCCTTCGACATCTCGGCCAGTATCTGCTGCAAGACGTATTGCGACGTGGGGTCCAGATTGGCAAAGGGTTCGTCAAGAACCAGCAGCGAGGGCTTCACCAGCAGCGCGGCCAGCAACCCGACTTTCTTTCTGTTCCCTGCCGAGAGATCGCGAATCAGCTTGCCCGTACCCAGCACTTCCTCCGTAAACAGATTCGCGTACCGGCTTTCCGCCTCCTCGATCTCCTGCAAGGACAAACCGTACGCCTTGCCGACGAAACTGAAATACTCCTCCGCATTCAGGAAGTCGATCAGGAAGCCTTCGTCGAGATAAGAACCGGTGTGCGACTTCCAGTCCGTTGTCTTGTCCACCCGTTCGCCACCGAGCAGAACATGCCCCTTCGTGGCCTGCACGAGGTCCAGCACGAGGCGGAGCAGCGTGGTCTTGCCCGCTCCATTATTCCCCACAAGGCCAACCACCTGACCGGTGGGTATCTCCAGGTGCGGTACGTCCACGGCGACGAGATCGCCGTATTTCTTGACAAGGTCTTTCAGAGTAATCTGCATGAGCGCGGTTCGATGAAGAAGGTTACAGGGTATTCCGGTCGGAATCGCAAAACGAGAAAATATCTATCATGCTGCGTGATCAATTCACCCGAAAGCGTTCAAACATGACATAACGCCTTTGTCGCAGAAAAGCCGCCAAGAACCCAACCCATTTAAAATGGCATAGCAGACCCATTGTGCCTGCTACACCTATAGTCACAAAAGCCCATATTTTGTCGGGAATAAGCCACAGAAGCAAGCCTGCCGGGAACCATGTTGCGGTTAGAAATAAGGAAGCGGTAAACATATCTCTTCTATGAAATTTTTTGATACTAAATACATTGGCATT
The DNA here is from genome assembly GCA_965248175.1 of Rhodothermales bacterium. GTDB lineage: Bacteria > Bacteroidota > Rhodothermia > Rhodothermales > VXPQ01 > VXPQ01. The sequence continues at coordinate 2,877,518 of OZ252093.1, read as the reverse complement.
CAATTCCATACGTACAGCTGTGAGAATTCCTACGAACATATAGACGTAATTAACTACACCTAATCCATAAATAAACATGCATCCTATCCAAACAATAATATCGGAACTAACATTCCCTATACGGACGACCAAAATACCCAATAGCATTGCAATAATGGAGATGAATAATATCCCCGATTGAGATATGAATAAAAATTTTCGCACCATCATGGTTTCTGAAAATGGTCTTACTGAAATACCTTCATAGAATACACTACGATTTGAAAAAACTTGTATAGTATAGAAAAGAGGAATTCCACTTACTGCCAACATCAATTCCAACAATTCCCCAAAGCCCAAAATATTTTGTACATTTAGTCCATCACGTATGGGGCTAGCAAAAACGTAGGAAAGTCCCCATGGCATAAACATAATAGCCAGAAGCGGAGAAAATTTGGTTCGATGATTTCTGATCAGCAGTTTCCATTCATGATAAAAAATCTCAAATAAACAATTTTGTGAAACTAAAATTTGAGATATTTTTGTCTTACGAGATCGAACCATCGGCAAATTATCCACATATAAATCACCAGATGTTCTTTTTGTGGATACGAACAGAAGTATACTAGCCGCTATAGTCAAAAGAACTAGTGGCCAAAAGGCACCTTGCAATACGGTATCGAAAAGCGTAGCAGATGTTATGGATAATATTCTAAATTTCCATTCTATCAGAGCCAATAAAATTACTGTAAATAATAAAAAAAGTATTACCCTATAACTTTTCCTTTGGTGTATTTGTAACATATTCAAGATACAACGAACACATATAAAGCATGTAAATAACAATAGCAACCAATTCCAAGCTATAATATCATATTGTATATCAAAATTCACTATCCAAAATCCCATAACAAATGATAAAACAAGCAAATTAATGACATTCATAAATGTAATGATCTGATAAAAAAGAGATATTTTCCAGTGGGCAATTGGTGTAACCATATAGGCAAAAAGAGGTACATATACCTGGCGGGAAAAAAAATCAATGAGACCCCAGCCAATTACCAAATAAATCATACCCTTATTAATATATACTAACAACTCTTTGGATGCGATAAGATGAGCAACTCCTATTCCTCCTGCGGCCATTGAAAATAGCAATGGGGCCCAGAAGATCAGAATGAATAATGTCTTTCCACCTAAACGTATACTGCCAAAGGGAGATCTCAGGATGCTCTTTAAATAATTTGCAATAAATGACGAGATCAACATAAATCAAAATGCGGATGGATGAAAAATGTCATGAAAGCGTGTCTTCAGAAGTGATCAGTAAAAACTGGGCAGCGTTTTAATTGCACCGTTGCATTGGATTCATGCTACTTTTTGATCAGCGGTTCTTATTGGGAATTATAAGGAATTGTTGACAAGAGGGAATAAATATCGTATTATTACAGGTGCACAAAATGGAGACCGTCATGGCACATGTAGCACCTGGAAAAGCGCACCGCAGCGGCATTACCCTGATGCAACTGGCCGATATGTTTCCCGACGAGGAAGCGGCCCGCAAGTGGTTCGAATCTCGTATCTGGCCGGACGGTCGCCATTGCCCGCGCTGCAAGGGAACACGCACCCGCGAAGCGTCTCATCATTGCATGCCCTACTGGTGCACCGACTGCCGCAAGTACTTTTCCGTCAAGGTCGGAACGGTCATGGAGGGGTCGAATCTGTCGCTCCGCAAATGGGCGTATGCGATTTACCTGCATACGACAAATCTGAAAGGCGTTTCCTCGATGAAACTGCATCGGGATATCGGGATCGCGCAGAACTCGGCGTGGCACCTGCTCCAACGCATCCGCAAGGCGTTCGAGGGCGCCGATAACGACCTGTTCGGCGGCCCCGTTGAAGTCGATGAGACGTACGTAGGGGGCACGGAATCGAACAAGCACGAATCGAAGAAACTCCACGCTGGCCGGGGAACTGTAGGCAAGACCGCCGTTGTCGGAGCAAAGGATCGGGCCACTGGCAAGATCAAGGCGGAAGTCGTGCAGAATACGACAAGCCGGACGTTGCAAGGCTTCGTTCTGGACAACGCCGAATTGGGTGCGGTCGTCTACACGGACGACAACAAGGCATACGCGGGTCTGCCGGTACATCTACGACCTTGCGAGCGTCCAGCACTCGGTAGGCGAATACGTACGCGGCATGGCGCACACCAACGGCATAGAATCGTTCTGGGCAACCCTCAAACGAGCACACAAGGGCGTATACCACAAGATGAGCCGCAAGCACCTTCACCGCTATGTGGCGGATTTCTCAGGCCGCCACGGATTGCGCGAACTCGACACGCTGGAACAGATGGGCCTTGTCGCCTGCGCAATGGTGGGCAAGCGGCTCCGGTACAGAACGCTGGTGGCTTAATCCGGCACGGACCGCAAGCCCGCGCCATGCGATAGGCCCGCAGCGTCGATGATTGCGTACACCGCAGGGGATATCTCGCCATGCCAGGCAAGGTCTACGTCAGAGAGTGTCCACGTATCCTTAAAGGCGGCCTCTGAACCTATTGGGGCGGAATAGTTGCGGTTAGAGTTGAACGGCGGGTCGAGGTAGATGAGATCGACCGAGGCGGAGTTCATGCCCCTCATTACGTCCAGATTGTCGCCCGTCCACAGGGTCCGGTTTGCCCAATTCGGCCCGGTTGTTGCCGTGTGTGTGTGTGTGTGTGTGTGTGTGTGTGCATCGTATACCTATAAAGCCCTATACTGCAGGGGCCTGTATACGAGGAAGATCGCAGGCCGTCAACAATTCCTTATAATTCCCTAAGAAAGACCTTGACTTTTACCGCTACACGTGTTTATCATGGCCTCCGCGTTCCGATAACCGAAAAGCATTTTGCTATCGGGATCTGGCAAATCCCTCGAAAAAGGGTTCCTTTCGCGTTCCAATAATGACGGATTCCGACGACAGGCCCTGGGGCCGATGGGAAGAATACCTGAACGAACCGGAGTACCGGGTCAAGCGCCTTGTCGTTCATCCCGGGAAGCGGGTGTCTCTTCAGAAACATGCGCACCGCCGGGAGCACTGGGTGATTGTTTCCGGCGAAGGGCGTTTTACCTTAAATGAGACGCAGCGCCGCGTGGCGACGGGAGATGCGCTTTTTATCGATACGGGAGATATTCACCGCATCGAGAATGACGGGCGGGAACCGCTGATCATCATCGAGACCCAGCTTGGACTGTGTCTCGAGGACGACGTCATTCGACTGGAGGATGATTTCGGGCGGGCCTGATCAGATCACGCGGTCCACGCCGCCATCGATGGGTACTTGCGCTCCCGTGGTGGCCCGAAACACATCGCCGGCCATGACGGAAATGAGGCGGCCCACATCCGCAGACCGTATTTCCGTTTTGAGGAGGTTTTTGGTTTTGTATTCCTCCACCGTCATGTTGTAGCGTTGCGCCGAGCGTTCCAGGGCTTCGTCGGTCCATAACTCGGTATCGAAGACCGCGTCCGGGTGTACGACATTCACGCGTACGCCGTCGGCGGCCAGCTCCAGTGCCGCTACGCGAGCCAGTTGGGTAATACCTGCCTTACTGACCGAGTAAGCCGCTGCTCCCGGGCCGGGGGCGGCATAGTTCCGCGATCCGACCACGATGATGGAGGGGCGAATACCCAGTTTCAGGTAGGGGATCGCGATTTTCATAAACCGCTGCGTGGCGGTCAGGTTGACGGCCAGCATCCGGTTCCATGCAGCATCGTCTTGCTCCTCGATGCGTTCTCCCGACCGGAAGATACCCGCGTTGCAAACGATGATGTCAAGGCCGCCGAATGCAGCCACCACGTGATCCACAGCGGCCTGTACTGCGTTATCATCGGTTACATCGCATACGATCCCGGTCATTCCCTTGAGGGCATCGACGACACCGGGATTGATGTCTATCCCTGCTACGGTGGCGCCGTCCCGGGCAAGGGCTTCGCATGTGGCTTTTCCGATACCGCTGCATGCGCCGGTGACGATGGCGATTTTTCCTTGATGTTCTTTGTCGACGCCCCGTTTTTTACCCAGCTTTGCCTGTTCGAGCGACCAGTATTCCAGGTCGAAAATTTCCTGCTCCGACAAAGTTTGCCATCCCGCGAGGGATTCGCCGGTTTGAATGGCTTGGCGGGTGTGGCGCGCAATGTCGGTAACGATCGCGCATTCCCTGATACTGCTGCCGAAGGCAATACACCCGTTTTCTTCCCAGATGGCCATGCGTGGAGCCGGGTCGAGCATCTGCAGCCCCTCGGTTTTGTGGGCTTCGTAATAGGCCGCATAGGCCCTTGAGAATTCGGCCACTTCGGGTACATCCCCTTCCGGCCGTTTGGCCACTATGGCGGGGATGCGTTTGGTGCGGATTACATGATCCGGCGTGATGGGTCCCCGCGTGGCTATGTCGGCTATGTCCTTACGGCTTGCGTAGCCTTGAGCGCTTGCTGACCGATCGAGCATGGCCAATTGCGCCGAGCCGCGCGCATCGGATACTGCCCGGCGGATACGCGCCAGATCCGGCAGGTTCACGTCGCGCTGCGTTTCGGGATGTTTGGCCTGGCCATGGTCGGCGATATACGCTTCGGCCCGGCTCACCAGCTCGATCATGTTTTCGTAGGCCACCCGGGCGTCGTCGCTCCATGTGAATACGCCGTGGTGCATGAGGATGATACCTTTGTACCGGTCAATATCTATGTCCCGGATCACTTCGTGCACCTGTTTGGCGAGGATAAAGCCGGGCATGACGTACGGCAGGATCAGGCAGTCGGAGCAGATATCCTGCATGATGGCTTCCCCTTGCGGATTATTCGTAAGGGTAACCATCGCATCGGCATGGGTATGATCGACGAATTTGGCCGGAACGATGGCGTGCAGGATAGCCTCCACCGACGGCGACGGGGCGGACGGGTCCAGCATGAAAGAGCGCAATTGCCGCGTCATTTCCTCGTCGGACAATGCCTTCAGGTCGGCCAGGCGTTTCGTTTCGTCGAGTCTTAGCGCAGGAAAACCCGGCTTCTCGATGGTTTTCAAATCCCACCCGCTGCCCTTGACATACAGCACTTCCACGTCGCGTCCCAGAAAATCCTGGATAGCGGCCTTGACCGACGTGTTGCCCCCTCCGTGCATTACCAGGTATTCGTCCGATCCCAGCAGGCGCGAAGTGTAGACGCGCAGCGCCAGATCGTCGCCGGCGCAGGCTTCTGCCTCCCGGTCGTTCCACAAACTGTGCATGGTTTCTCTATTGCTCGATCAGATGGATCAGCGTTCGTACAGCTTCCTCGATGAAGGCCGGATCTTCCGCGCCATAATCCAGCTCACGCAATTCGATGGAGGCAGGCATGGTGCTGCGCAGCGTATCGAAGAAAACGGCGTCGCTTTCCTTGTTGGCAAGCGGCCCACCGGGAATGGAATACCGGCTGACCCCCTGTAACGGCAGCATGAAGACGGTTTTCTGCTTGCTGTGAGCGAGGCGGCGGGTAATATCCCTGGCTACCTTACGGATCTCGTCCGGTCCGAGGCGGGGGGCAAACACGACCGGGCTGTGGAAGACGTAGGCGTGATTCTTGTAGGCTTCCGGTGCTTCGTTCGGGGTGTGTAGCAGCAGCCCGATGTGTTCAGCGCCGCCCGGGCAAATCACCTGCGGTAATCCCAGTTTGCCGGCTACGGTCAGGCGCTCGGGGTCGTGCGAAGCGCGTAATCCGTCGTATACGTCGTCGGCGATTTCTCCGAGACCGTAGTCGAAGACCGCTTTGATGATACCTTCCCGCATCATCTGTTCCATGGCTCGTCCGCCCGCGCCGATCGCATGAAAGGTGATGACCTCGTACCCTGCTTCGTGAAACAGGTCGATGGCGTGCATGGCTCCATAGGTCAGGACCCCAAGGTTTGTCATGCCGATGGTCCCCTTGCTGCCCGCTTCGGCGGTGATGGCGCGTTCGCTTTTTTGCGCCATCCCCACGGCGGCTCCCGCAGCATTCGCCAGGATTTTTCTCGAGAATGGATTGAGGCCCAGGATATCGCTGACCGAGAACATCATGGTGATGTCCTTGATATCTACAAAGGGTTCGGTGTCTCCGGATGCTGCCGTCGAGAGCATGACTTTGGCAAATCCATAGGGTAGCGCCTGCATGACTTGCGAGCAGGTCGAGGTGCCCTGGGTGCCCCCCATAGCCAGCAGGGCGTGGATTTTGTTCTCCAGGACCAGATCCAGCAATATTTTTTGCGCCCCCCGGACGAGATAGGGTCCGACGCTCTCGCGTGTGGGGCTTGCGAGCAATGTATCCGGGTCGCCTCCTCCCGTACGGATCACGGTCCCGGTGTCGATGTGGACGGGAACGGCTGCAGGTCCGACTACGCCGATATTGATCAGCAGGGCTTCTTCTCCAAGGGCTTCGATTTCCTGGCGTATGAAGTCCGCTTCCGCGCCCTTCGTATCCATCGTGGCCAGTACGGCAATGGTTCTCGGCATGATCGTGAGGCTTGCTGGCGATAAGTGTAGACGTTACCCGACCGGCTTATTGAAGCGCAGGGCGGCGAATTCCCGAGCCGCCGCCGATACGGCGCGTTCTATAGGGAGGCGTTCCGTGGAAGAGCCGGTCCAGAAACCATGTCCGGAAGTGTGGTCCAGCATGTATTGTGCATCGACCGGGTTCTCCATGGCGGCGCCGTGCGCAACGAGGATGACCTCGGGATGGACCTTACGTACAGCCTCATAGGCTTCTTCGGTCTGTTCGGCGGTTTCCTCGATGGTCAGTCCGCTGTCGTACCCCTTGAGTCCTCCTTTCGTCGTGCCCGCATGATAGCAGAAAATATGGGGTTTGGCCTGTTCGCACATGGCAAGCGCGTCTTCCATGGTGAACGCCAGGCCGATGGTCACCATGTTCATTTCTTCCCTGGCCAGTTTCAGCATCTCTATTTCATTTTGATAGGTGATGCCGGCGCTGGTCATCACCCGGTAGATCTCGCTGTCGTGATCTACATAGCTGATGGAGGGGCCGATATTCGAAACCGACTGCACGCCCATGGCCTTGCAGTCGTTTAACACCATCCGCATATCCTTAAGGGGATCGTTCGCATTCAGGCAGGCGCAGACGAAAGCATTGCCTTGCAGCGCAGGCATGATGTCTTCACGGGTATAGTCCAGCGTTTGTTTATTCGAGTCGAGGATGGGCCACATCATCGACATGGTGCCCATGCCGTTGGCGCGCAATCGTGCCCCGGAAAACGTATTGATACAATCGACGCCGGCAGATTCCAGCAGTTTGGCGACCAGGCCACTGCCCGCACTGGCGATCATTATAGGAATGCGCTGTGCCACCTTGGCTTGCAGGCCGGCGAGGATACGTTCTGTGGTAATGCGACGAGTGATCATGGGTAGTGGAATCGTAGGGGGTGCGGGCATCGCAGCTAAACCATGTGCATGGCCGGAAGGATCCTTCCGGCCATGAGGACTGCAAACGATGTGGTACGGACCTGTATAACGAGTACAGGCGGCGAATCGTCGGGTCAAAGCGGGTGCACATAACCCCTGAATGCGACGGGGACAGATTCATGTCCGCGTGAGCCGCGGAAGGTTCCGGCGAAGAGACGGCGGAAGCGGCATGAAGAAGATTTTTTGCGCGATTTGGAGAGGAACGGTATCTTTTGTATAATGCATCCGTACAATGAAATCGAACGTTTCTTTACAAACGGCTATGATCAAAGAGCCCTCCGACAAAAGTTATGTGGTGGCGGTCTGTCTCTCGGGTATTTTCGGGCTGGCTGGCATACATCACTTTTATTTGGGTCGCTTTATTCATGGCGCCTTCGATTTCGGTCTGTTGGTAGCCACTATTTATTTTTACCTTACCGGGCAAATTGCATGGGCGATTCCGTTCTTTGCAGTGGACGTACTGCACACGTTCGTTATCACCATATTGCTAATCTCCGGTTCTTATAAAGATGGAAGTGGCAAGGCCGTCTGTTATCCTGGACAAAAACTCACGTAGAACCTATGAACGACTTCGATATCAGTGAAAGGGGCTTTGTCCCCACAGTTTTGTTCTGCTTTTTTCTGGGCTCGTTCGGAATTCATCGTTTTTACGTGGGTAAAATCGGTACTGGTCTCCTGATGCTTTTTACGCTTGGCGGACTGGGTATCTGGACGCTGATTGATTTTATCCTGATTGTCTGTGGAAGATTTTCCGATATAGACGGAGCATGGGTAAAAATGACCTGAATCCGAAGACAATACCATATTGTGACAGCCTCGAAACCTCGATGAGTCAATTTTCATCCGAGGCTTGCCGGAGCTTTTTTTCTATCTGTTCGGGGAATGGTTGCCTCGATGCAACCGGGTAGGCTTGGCTGGAGACTACCGATGCCATGTATTCCAAGCGTTGATCCAGATCCGGATGGGTCTGCAATCCCCGGGTTTTAATACCTTCTTTCTTGAGCGTTAACATTTTTACAAAGAACACATCGTACCCGCCAATATGACCGTAGTGCTTATACAGGCCATCCAGTGCATCCAGATCGGAGCGCTTTTCTTGTTGACGACTGTAACTCGACAAGCCCATTTGCATACCAAACGAATACAAGTTTTCCAGAGATTGGGCATTTCCAAGGAAATTCCCCAATATCAAATTCAGGAGAATACCACGCCCCATCGAGGCTGCAGGATCTCTATTTTTAATGTGTGAAATTTCGTGTGCAAGAATCATGGATATGCTGTTCTCATCCGGCATATCAAGTAGCAGATTCCGAGTGACAAAGATATGCCCGCCAAGCGTTGCAAAAGCATTGGATTCTTCCATATTCAGATAGTGAACCGAAAGCGTGATGGCTTCCGGCAGTTCCATGGACTCGGCCAGTTTTTCTGCCAAATCTTGAAGATACGCTTCGATCTTTTCGTCGCCCGCCTGGTTCCAATCCATCATTGCTTCATAGGGCTTTACGAATTGCTGTTCTACCGAAAACGGCAAGTAGGGCGCAATGCGATGTGCGTTTAGAATCAGAGACAGCCCAACAATAAAGACGCACGAGAAAAAAATAAGCAGCCAGCGATACATGCGCCGAATGTCTGTATCGTGACTCTTAGGGATCTGATAATAGGTCGGCTTGTGTTCCATAGTGGGCCAAGATACTGTCCGGGGCGCCATGGGTCAATCCGACCACGGCATAGCTGGATGCCGTTTCTATAAGAATTGTCGATTGGGTTGCCTGTAATCCAGCGCTGGGACAAATTCCTTCACTTTCTCCATTTGACCGGAGAAATACCAGAAATAGTGGATGTCCAATGATGCGGACGCGAGTGAACGCTGTCGACACACCGTAGACATGGTAGCGATCCGGTGCAGGCCTGGAGTTCTGAAGTCGGAACATTGCCGGGTGTTCGGGTAGAACCGAGCGATCCCATAGCTGACCCATGTTTTGAGCAGGCTTCGGCTGTGGATCCTATCGTTTCCTCCTTCCTTCCGGACCATGAAGGTCGATTTGCATACGCACACCACCTGTTCCGACGGGACATGCACTCCTGCCGAACTGGTGCACAAGCTGCATGGATGTGGCTTGCGCGGTCTGGCCATTACGGATCACGACACGATCGCTGCGTTGCACGAAGCCCGTCCCGTGGCAGATCGACTGGGGATCGAATTGATTCCCGGGGTTGAACTCAGCGTCAACATGGATCGTATCAAAATACATGTGCTGGGGTATTGTTTCGATCCGGCGAACGAGCACCTGAGCGAGCGGCTCTCAGCGTTGCAGGGGCAGCGCAGGGAGCGCATGTTTGCGATCCTCGATCGCCTGAAGGCATTAGGGGCACCGCTCGATGCCTCAGACGTATTAAACCGGGCGGGCAATGGATCGGTGGGACGTCCTCACGTGGCGCAGGCGCTTGCGGACGCAGGCTATGTGACATCGTACAGGGAGGCGTTCAGACGTTATTTGCACGATGAGGGTCCGGCGTACGTGCCGAAGCCGCCGTTTTCGGCCCGGGAGGGTATTGCCTTGCTGCACGCTGCAGGCGGGGTGGCCGTCCTTGCCCATCCGGGAGTGGGGATACATGCCGCCGCGATCACCCGGCTTGTGGAACTCGGGCTGGACGGGATCGAGACGGTGCATCCTTCTCATACGCGCGTCATGACCTTCGAGTATGAATATCTTGCCGAAAAACTTGGACTGATCCAGACAGGGGGATCGGATTATCATGGGCTGCGCAAGGAGGAAGCACGGAATTTGCTGCGGTATAGCGTTCCGTACGATCGGTTGGAGTCGATGCGCCGGATGGCGGCGTAACATTCCACGCGCCATGCAGGATGACGATTGGAGCGCACCCGGCTGCAACCGTTTCTGACATTTCCTTTTTTCGAGAAAAGCCGTGCCCGAAGTTCTTACAGGTTCGCATGATGCGGGGGAAGCCCGCTTCGGCGTGGTCGTCAGCCGTTTCAACGAACCGGTTACGGAGCGCCTGCTCGCGGGAGCGCTCGAGGCGCTTGAAGCCCACGGAGTGGATCTCGACCGGACCACCGTAGCATGGTGCCCCGGGGCGGTGGAGATTCCACTCGTTGCTCGCAAATTGGCAGGAACCGGATCGTATGATGCGATTATTTGTCTTGGGGCTGTGATTCGCGGCGAAACGCCCCATTTTGATTTCGTATGCCATGCAGCTTCGGATGGTACGACACGAACCGCCCTCGATATGGGTTTGCCGATTGTTTTTGGTGTGCTTACGACGGATACGGCCGAACAGGCGCTCGCGCGATCCGGGGGGAAGAAGGGAAACAAAGGCGCCGATGCCGCCATTGCGGCGATTGAAATGGTCAACCTGTTACGCGAAATCGAGCGGCAATGACATTGTCTCGCCACGTCACCGACTATTGCGTTACAGCAGGCCGGCTTTTCGTGCGGCGGTGCGTTCTGTTTGGCTTCCCGTTCCCGATCCGACACTTCGACATGCGCTTCTTTTTCTCCTTTTGCCTTGCGGTATTTCTGGCCGGTGCAGGTTCTGCGGCTGCACAGGATCATCGCTGGCAGGCGCACACCTCTTTTCGGCAGGTTACTGACGTGGCGGCGTATGGCGATGCATTGTGGGCTGCCACGAAAGGGGGCGTATTCCGTTATGAAACCGGGCCTGGAGCGTTTTCCACGTATACCCCCAGTGAAGGTCTCCATGGCGTGGAGGTACAGGCCATCCATGTGGACCCTCTTAACGATGTCATTTGGATTGGATATCAGGACGGTGTGCTGGATCGGCTCGATCCGGCGACAGGCATCGTAAAAACGTATTTCGACATTGCGCGCGCCGAACAATTCACGTCGCGGCAGATCAACAAGATTGTGGTGCGTGGGGATTCCGTGTTTGCAGCGACAGCGTTTGGCGTCGTTGTTTTCGATCCGGTCCGGAACGAGGTGCGCGATACGTACAGCAAGCTGGGTTCGCTTGCAGCGGGTACGGAAGTGTTTGACCTGACCTTCGCGCCGGGGAAGGATGGTGAACCATCCATCTGGCTGGCCACGAACGCAGGGGTGGCGTATGCATCCATGCAATCCATCAACCTGAGCGACCCCGCCGAATGGACGGTCGAGGTGACGGGGCTTCCGGTTCGGGAGTTGCGCGCGATCGCCTGGTTCGAGGGAGCGATATATGCCGGGACGACACGAGATCTGGTGCGCCGGTCGAACGACGGCGCCTATGTTCCGCTTGGAGTAGCCACCCAGGGCATTCTGGATCTGGAGGTCCTTTCGGATCGGCTGATGGGCGTAGAGCGATTTGCTCCGTTTGTCGTGTCCGGAGGGCAGGCTCGCAAGATATCCATGGAAACGTACCAGGATCCGGTGGCTCTGATTGCAGGCCCGGACGGGAACGTATGGATCGGCGATACCCAGGGCAGTCTGATCGCCGTAGCACCCCCGGAAATTTCCGATCAGAGTGTAGAGGTCATTCTTGCCGAAATATATCCGGACGGACCACGCGACAACTCGTTTTCGGGCTTGCAGGTGGATGGTAACGGAAATCTCTGGGCAATTGGTGTTCGCGAGGACGAGAGCGGTTTTTATCGCTTCGACGCCGATGGAAACTGGACGAATTACGTTCGCCGGTTATTTCCCGAATTGTTCACCTCGTATGATCGCCTGCATGTGGATGTTCATGGGCATGCCTGGATAGGCTCCTCGGGGAATGGTTTGGCGGAGGTGTCGGCTGCCGGGGCAGTACGCATCTGGGACCCCGGCGATTCGTCGTTACTTCCGGCTGCCGGCACGGATAATTATATCATTGTGGGCGGGGTTGCCGATGACAACGACGGCAGGATATGGGTCACGAATCCGGCATCTCCCGCACCGATGCATGTTTACGAGCCGGAGGGGGATGTATGGACGGCCATTCCCTCTATCCAGTGCGGGAGTTTCTCCACGGTCGGTGTGGCATTTGATCGCATCTATATCGATTCGTTCGATCAGCAATGGATCATCGTGATTGATCTCGCGAATCTGAGACGAGTGCTTGGGCTACTTGTCCTGGACGTGAATGAAACGCCTGCTACGATCAATGACGATGCATGCCGCTTTTTCGATGAAGAGGGGGCCCGCGGGCAGGGTTTGCCGGGTACGACAGTGACTGCGGTCGTGGAGGACCGGGACGGTATTGTCTGGATAGGCACGGACAAGGGGCTTGCCTTTGTGATCAATAACGGAATCGTGGCAGAGGACGACAATTCCGTGCCCATTTGGCCACAGCTCGCTGATCGCACGGAAGGGACGTATCTGCTGAACGGCATTTTCGTGAACGCTCTGGCGGTAGATCCGGCGGGTCGATTATGGGTGGCAACGAACGAGGGAATCACGATCATACGGCAGGCCGAAGGCGGTTATGAGGTGGTTGAACAGTTCTCCACCGATAATTCGCCGCTTTTTTCGGACGCTGTACTTGCCATTGCCATCGACCCGATATCGGGCCGGGTATATCTGGCCACCGATCAAGGCTTGATGAGTTATGAAGGGGGCGCCATTGCCCCTGTGGAACAGGTTGGGGAGATCAAGGTTTATCCGAACCCGATTTATATGGAGTCGGATGCCGACGTGTCGATTTTCATGGAGGGGCTTGTAGAGGCTACTTCATTGCGGGTCGTCACGCTCACCGGTGAAGTGGTGGCGCGTTTGCAAACGCGAGGGGGGCGGGCCACATGGGACGGCCGGGATGTGCACGGCCGCATGGTTCCGTCGGGTATGTATCTTGTCATTGCTGTCGGCGATGGCGGCGAAGGAGCGGCCTACGGGAAATTGGCTGTGATTCGCTGATACACATGGTGACCGTAGCTCAGTCGGTTAGAGCGCCAGGTTGTGGCCCTGGAGGTCGTGGGTTCGATTCCCATCGGTCACCCCACATGAGTATATGCCGCGTTCGTCTAGGGGTCCAGGACGCCGGCCTTTCACGCCGGTAACACGGGTTCAAATCCCGTACGCGGTACCACGTCACGCTGTGGTATTGATGAGGGCAAATCAAGAAGCGGTATTTCCCATTCAAGTTTCTTGTCATGTCATCCAACGATCTGTCCCGCCTGCATACGACCGTAAGCGATCTGTTTTCCGGCGTGGGTCCGGAGGGGCATCGCCTGACCGGCGAGCAGGTCGCCTTTTTCCGCGAGAAGGGGTACGTGTCCGGAATTCGTCTTCTTAATGACGAACAGGTCGAAGCGCTTCGGACGGAATTGCAGGAGTTTTTCGATCCGGATCACGAGGGTCATGAACTCTGGCACGAGTACCATACCAATGAGTCCGGCGATCCGGACAACGTATTGTTTCATGCCCTGGGTGCCTGGCGGATTCGCCCGGGATTTCATGATGTCCTGTGGAATCCGGCGTTCACGGTACCCGCGGCGCAACTCCTCGCCGGTCCGGTCCGATTCTGGCACGACCAGGTTTTTTGCAAACCCGCCCGGCACGGCGGAGTAGTGGCATGGCATCAGGATTATTCGTACTGGACCCGCACACAACCCCTGTCGCATCTCACATGCTGGATCGGGCTGGACGACGCCACGGTCGATAACGGATGCCTCCGCTACATTCCGGGGAGCCACGAATGGAATCTGCTTCCGGTCACGGGGCTGGCGAACGACATGGACGCCATTTTTCAGGTCCTGACCGAGGAACAGAAGGAAGTGTTCAATCCCGTTTCAATAGAACTCAAGGCCGGGGAGGCCACCTTTCATCACCCCCTCATGGTGCATGGTTCCTATGCAAACCGGACGGACCGCCCGCGTCGCGCCATGGTCATCAATGTAGTGCGGGGCGGTGTGCGTTCGGCCACCGACGAGCCGCTTCTAGACGGGGTGCCAACCATTGGTAAAGGGGAAGCGCTGGACGGCCGTTTCTTCCCGCTCCTGTACAATCCGGCTCACTCATGAAGCACATCGTCTGCGTATTCTGCGTCGCATTTGCGGCGCTCGTTTTCCCTGTTTCTGCGTACGGTCAGGAGCATACCCCGCTCCGGCTCGCCATTGCCCGCCTTACGCACGGTCATGTAAACTGGATATTCAACCGTCCCGGCAAGTCCGATATCGACCTGGTCGGCATTTATGAGCCGAACGCAGTGTTGCGGGAACGTTTCATCGAACGATACGATCTTTCTCCGGCTCTTTTCTTCACGGATATGGAAGACATGCTCGACGAGGTGGCCCCGGAGGCTGTGGCGGCCTTCGGTTCCATTGCCGAGCATCTGGAGGTTGTGGAGGCGGCTGCCCCCCGCGGCGTCCATGTAATGGTTGAAAAGCCGCTGGCTTTCGCTATCGAGGATGCCCGGCGGATGCGCGCATTGGCCGAACAGCATGCCATCCATCTCATCACCAACTACGAGACGACCTGGTATCCCGCCATGTACGCTGCGCAAGAGGCGATTGCCGACAGCGCACTCGGCCCCATTCGGAAGATGGTAATCCGCGACGGGCATCGGGGGCCGGCAGAGATTGGTGTCAGCGACGAATTTCTGGATTGGCTCACCGATCCGGCGTATAACGGCGGCGGGGCGCTCATAGATTTCGGTTGTTACGGGGCAAATATTGCGACCTGGCTGATGGATGGCGCGGTGCCCCAAACGGTGACCGCCGTAACGCAACAGATCAAACCGGATATCTATCCACGTGTGGACGACGAAGCGACGATCCTGTTGACTTGGCCCCATGCACAGGCGATCATTCAGGCATCCTGGAACTGGCCGTTCAACCGCAAGGATATGCATGTCTACGGTCGAACGGGGTATCTTTTCGCCCCCCACGGTACGGAACTTCGCATTCGGCAGGGGGGCAACGCCGAGGAACAGGTGCGCCTCTTCGAACCGAGACCCGCTCCGTTCGACGGTCCGTTCAGTTATCTGGCTGCCGTGGTGCGCGGCGAAGTGCAGGTAGCCGATACCGATCTTTCCTCCCTGGAAAACAATGTGACCGTGGTGCGCATTCTGGACGCCGCCCGCGAGTCCGCACGTACGGGCCGAACGGTGGTATTGGAGTAGGTGCCCTCCAATCCGATGACATGGACGATTGATCCGGTTATTGCAGCAAAGCACATTGATATACTGGAGGAAAGGCTCAGGGGCGCTCTTACCATGCTAAGCACAGAGTAAAAATCTCCCCGCAGCCGAAATTCTGCGTACCTTCGGGGTATATGCTGTTGCCCAGTCCATACATGGTCCTGATTCCGCCAATGCCTCCGCATAGTCCGATCAGTCCTTCCGCGTTGTGCTTCAGGCTACCGATCTGTTTTCTCATCCTGCTGCTCTTTGCAGTGCCCGCACGTGGGCAAGACCAGGTTGTCGAATCGCCGGACGCCTCACTGCAACTTGAGGAACCGTTTCCGAATCTCCGCTTCACCCGCCCCGTGGATTTTCAGACCCCCGGAGACGGTTCGGACCGGATTTTCGTGGTTGAGCAGGCAGGGGTCATTAAGGTTTTCGATAACCGCTCCGATACCGGTTCGGCTGGCGCCTTTCTCGATATAAAGAGCCGGGTCCGCGACCAGGGCAACGAAGAGGGCCTTCTTGGTCTTGCATTCCACCCGAATTTTTCGAGTAATGGATATTTCTTCGTGAATTATACGGCCTCCTCCCCCCGGCGGACCGTGGTGGCCCGTTACAGTGTCGATCCGAACGATTCCGATCGCGCCCTGTCAAGCGAAACGGTCATTCTCGAGGTAGCCCAGCCGTACAGCAATCATAATGCGGGGCAAATTGTGTTCGGCCCGAATGGGTATTTGTATGTAACGCTGGGTGACGGCGGCGGCGGAGATCCGCAAGACAACGGTGAGGACCCATCCACCTTACTGGGGTCCATACTGCGCATAGACGTAGACGGAGGTTCGCCGTACGCCATTCCCTCGGACAATCCTTTTGTGGGCAACACGGAGGGATATCGCGAGGAAATTTATGCGTATGGACTGCGCAATCCCTGGAGGATAAGTTTCGACCCGTCGTCCGGCCGATTATGGGCTGCCGATGTCGGGCAGAACCTGTACGAAGAAGTGAACATTATCGAGAAGGGGAGGAATTACGGATGGGATGTGATGGAGGGGCTGCATTGTTATGAACCGAATACGGGCTGCAACGAGACAGGGCTGACATCGCCTGTGTGGGAATATTCGCACGATCTCGGCATTTCGATCACGGGCGGCTTCGTATACCGGGGAACGTTGGCTCCCTCGCTGGCGGGCCGGTATGTGTTCGCCGACTACGGAACGGGGCGCATCTGGGCGCTTGCATGGGACGGCTCTGATGCAACGGTGGAGGAGATCATGGATACCAGCCTTGCTATTTCTTCCTTTGGGGTCGATGAACAGCAGGAGCTGTACGCATTGGCCTTCAACGGCAGGATATACCGGTTCACGGAAGCGCCTCCTCCGAGCACGAGCGCAGAAAGCGAGGAGCTACCGACCGAGGTGGCGCTTCTGGGCAACTATCCGAATCCGTTCAATCCGGAGACCACCATACGGTATGCATTGCCGCAGGCAGGCAACGTACGTCTTGCGGTGTACGACCTGCTCGGTCACGAAGTGGCGGTGCTGGTCGACGAACCGAAACCCGCAGGTCATCATGCGACGCGCTTCGATGCAGGCGATCTGCCCAGCGGCGCGTACGTCTACCGGTTGCAGGCGCAAGACAAGATCATGGTGCAAATCATGATGCTCGTCAAGTGAACCGGCGCCTTTACGAAAAACGAAACGCTCTCGAGGCGGTGCGTTGTCTCCGGGTACTTTGCCGAGCATCTGGCTGCCGTGGCCACAGAGTAAAAAACCCCCTCGCAGCCGAAATTCTGCGTACCTTCAATATCTATGCCGCTGTCCAGTCCGTACATGGTCTTGACCCCGAACATGCCTCTACATAACCCCATCCGTCCTTTCGCGTTGTGCTCCAAACTCCCGATCTGTTTTTTTCTCCTGCTGTTCCTTACCGCTTCTGCATGTGGACAAGATGAGATTGCGGAGCCGGAACCTGTGCTGGAAGGCGGGCTGCGGCTTGAGGAACCGTTTCCGGATCTGCGCTTCACCCGCCCCGTGGATTTTCAGATACCGGGGGACGGTTCGGCCCGGATATTCTTACTCGAGCAGGCGGGGATCATTAAGGTTTTCGATAACCGCTCCGATACCGGCTCGGCCGACACCTTTCTCGACATAAGGGACCGGGTCCGCGACCAGGGCAACGAAGAGGGGCTTCTCGGTCTTGCATTTCACCCGGAATTTGCCACGAATGGATATTTCTTCGTGGATTATACGGCCTCGGATCCCCGGCGGACCGTGGTGGCCCGTTACGATGTTGACCCGAGCAATTCCGACCGCGCGCTGCCGGAAAGCGAAACGGTCATTCTCGAGGTAGCCCAGCCGTACGGCAATCATAATGGGGGGCAAATCGTGTTCGGCCCCGATGGGTATCTGTATGTAACCCTCGGTGATGGCGGCAGCGGCGGGGACCCGCAAGACAACGGTGAGGACCCCTCTACCTTGCTGGGGTCCATCTTGCGTATAGACGTAGACGGAGGTTCGCCGTACGCCATTCCTCCGGACAATCCCTTTGCGGGCAACGATGAGGGGTATCGCGAGGAAATTTATGCGTATGGACTGCGCAATCCCTGGCGGATCAGTTTCGATCCGCCGACCGGCCAATTGTGGGCTGCCGATGTCGGGCAGAACCTGTACGAGGAAGTGCACATCATTGAGGCGGGGGAGAATTACGGATGGAATGTAATGGAGGGGCTGCACTGTTATGAACCGGATACGGGCTGTGATCAGGAAGGGCTGATACTTCCCGTATGGGAATACTCGCACGATCTCGGCATTTCGATCACGGGTGGCTTCGTATACCGGGGAACGTTGGCTCCTTCGTTGGCGGGCCGGTATGTGTTCGCCGACTACGGAACGGGGCGCATCTGGGCGCTTGCATGGGATGGCTCCGCTGCAGAGGTGGGGGAGATCATGAATACCGACCTTGCTATCTCGGCTTTTGGGGTCGATGGGCAGCAGGAGCTGTACGCGTTGGCTTTCAACGGCAGGATATACCGGTTCACGGAGCAATCTTCCGATCAATAAGCTATACCCGCCCGCATGTTGCCCGACGAGCCGGGCGTGCGTATTATTGCAGGGCATGTATCCTTGAGGGCCAATACCGTGATTTCCTATCGTTCTTTCTCTGTATCGCACACGCTTCGTCGAATTGCTCTTCTCGCGCTGATCCCCATTGTTTGGGGTTGCGGATCATCCTCCTCCGAAGGGTCGGGGGAAGACGGGACGCCGTCTCTTGAGATTGCTGTCGTGCCCAAGGGCACCACCCATGAGTTCTGGAAGGCCATCCATGCCGGCGCAGAGAAAGCGGCTGCCGAATTCGGCGTGGAGGTGATTTGGCAGGGCCCGCAGAAGGAAGACGACCGCCAGCTGCAAATTCAGGTCGTACAGAACCTGATCAGCAGGGGGGTGGATGCTATTGTGCTGGCGCCCCTCGATTCCCGCAGCATGGCGGGTTCGGTAGAGGCCGCCGTCGCCCGAGGCATTCCGGTTGTCGTCATCGATTCCGGGCTCGAATCGGATGCGCAATCCAGTTTCATTGCTTCGAACAACTACGAAGGGGGAAGGATCGGTGGAAAGTATCTTGCCGAAGCGATCGGCGGGAAAGGCAAAGTCGTGCTGTTGCGTTATCAGGAAGGGTCCGCAAGCACCACGAACCGGGAACGCGGCTTCCTCGATGCGCTGAACGAGTATGCCCCGGACGCCGAATTACTTATCGATAATATGTATGCTGGCGCAACGATGGCCAAGGCACTCCAGGTCTCCCAGAATATTCTCAACCGGTTCACGGAAATCGACGCCATCTTCACTCCCAATGAATCCGCCACGCAAGGAATGTTGCGCGCACTGGAAACGTCGGGGCGCGCAGGCGACGTGATGCTCGTAGGGTTCGATGTCAACCAGATCCTGCTGGACGCCATGCAGGACGGGACGTTGCACGGACTGGTCGTGCAGGACCCCGTTGGGATGGGGTACGAGGGCGTAAAGGCCGCGGTGTCCATTGTGCGGGGGGAAACCATCCCGGAACGGATGGATACGCGCACAATTCTTGTTACCCCTTTCAACATAGACGACGCCGATATTCAGGAATTGCTGCATCCCGATTTTGATCGCTGGCTCGACAACTAACCGTTCTGCGGCGTGATCCATGTCGTCTCCCGTGCTTCGCCTTGAGGGCATCCGCAAATCGTTCGGTCCTGTGCACGCGCTTCAGGGCGTAGACCTGAATGTGCGGGCGGGCGAGGTGCATGGGCTCGTGGGCGAGAACGGCGCCGGAAAAAGCACGCTCATGAAGATACTGAGTGGTGTATACCGGCCCGATGCGGGGAGTATGGCTTTGTACGGCGAGCCCTATGCGCCGGCAAACCCGCTGGACGGGCGCGCCGCCGGCATCAGCATGATTTACCAGGAACTCGTGCTGGCGCCGCACCTGACCGTCGAGGAAAATGTGACCCTGGGCGCCGAGCATGCCCGCTACGGATGGATTCACCCCCGCACCCGCGAAGTAGAGCGGGTTCTGACAGATCTTGGCCAGCAGGGAATCGCGCCCAACGCAAGGGTAAGCAACCTGGGCATAGGCAAGAAGCAACTGGTCGAAATTGCCCGGGCGCTGCTCTTCGACGCCCGTATCGTGGTCATGGACGAGCCCACCAGTTCATTGACTGCCGACGATACGCAAGCGCTGTTCGAGGCCATTGGCCGGATGAAAGAGCAGGGACTCGCTGTCATTTACATCAGCCATTTCCTTGAAGAAGTGCAGAAGGTGTGCGACTCCTATACCGTGCTGCGCGACGGCAAGATGATTTCGACCGGACGGGTCGCCGATACATCCATAAGCCGCATCATAGAAGATATGGTGGGGCGGTCGGTGGACGAACTTTTCCCCTCCGGCAACCATGATTTCGGCGATCCGCTGCTGGATGTTTCCGGTTTGCAGGGGAGGAAGGGCCTTCCCGGCGGCGTCCGTTTTACGCTGCATCGCGGGGAAATTCTGGGCATTTCCGGGTTAGTAGGCTCAGGGCGCTCCGAGACGGTGCGGACGCTTTTTGGCCTGGAGCCGGCCACTGCCGGCACATTGTCGATCAGGGGGCACGATGCGCTGCGTGCCGCCTGGATGTCTCCGCGGGCTGCGCTCGACCGGGGATTGGACCTTTTGAGCGAGAACCGGAAAGAAGAAGGCCTTGCGCTCAATTTGTCACTGGTTTTCAATTTGACCTTATCCGACCTGCGTCGCTACAGCCGGGCCGGGTTTCTGCAACTGGGCAAGGAACGCAGCGACGGAGCGCACTGGATCGATGTCTTGCGCATTCGCACCGGATCCGTCGAACAGCGGGCCGACGAGCTTTCGGGCGGAAACCAGCAGAAAGTGTGTCTGGCGCGCCTTCTGCAGCAGGACAACGATATTCTTTTCCTGGACGAACCCACCCGGGGAATCGACATCGGCAGCAAGGCCGAAATATACAAGCTCGTCCACCGCCTTGCAGAGCAGGGGAAAGCCATCGTGATGATTAGTTCGTACCTGCCCGAAATACTGGGTGTGTGCGACACGCTGGGCGTCATGCACAAGGGGCGCCTCTCGACCGTGCGTCCTATCCACGAGTGGACGGAACACCGTATTATGCAATTCGCCACATCCGGATACGACGCATGACGAAAAAATGGGATTACAAGGCTATGTTATCGGAGATCGGCCCCTTGATCGGGTTGATCTTCGTGTTTGTGCTGTTCGCTGCCCTGACGCCGTCCGCCTTCACGTCGTTCTATAACATCAAGACGATCCTGACGCAGAGCGTCATCATCGGGATTGCGGCGTACGGCACCACGTTCATTATCGTTTCGGAAGGCATCGATCTGAGCGTCGGTTCGCAGATTGCGCTGACGACGGTCATTGTGGCTGCGGTGCTCAACCTGCCGGGGAGCGATCCGGGACTTTTCTACCCGTTGCTTGCGCTTGCCGCTGGCGTGCTGGCCTGCACGGGAGTAGGCGCCTTCAACGGGTTCATCATCACGAAATTCCGCATCGTGCCCTTTATCGTAACGCTGGGATCGATGCAGATCGTGCGCGGCGTGGCCAAGTGGATCGGCAAGGAACAGACCGTGCCCACGCCGGACAACTGGCTGACGAATCTCATGCTGATCGACCCCACGCCGTCATGGCTCATTTTCGGGCCGGGGGTCTGGCTTACTCTTGTGCTGCTTATCGTTTCGGCGGTGTTGTTGAAGTATACCGTGCTGGGGCGGTACACCTTCGCCATCGGGTCCAACGAGCAGACGGCCCGTCTCTGCGGCGTCAAGGTGGATCGCATGAAAATCGTGATCTATGCGCTGGGCGGCCTGTTGACCGGCATTGCCGGCGTAATGCAGTACAGCTACCTCACGGTCGGGGACCCGACGACTGCCGTGGGTCTGGAACTGGACATCATTGCCGCCGTGGTTATCGGGGGCGGCTCCCTGAGCGGCGGGGAAGGAAGCGTGGCGGGATCCATTGTCGGGGCGCTTATCATGGCCGTCCTGCGCAACGGGAGCAACATGCTGGGCTTGCCGAATTACGTACAGGAGATCATTATCGGCTCCATCATTGTCGGCGCCGTGCTGATCGACCAGCAGAAGCACCGGTTGCGGGCCACGGGATAGGTCTCCCCCTACACCAGCACTTCCCCCGTCATTTCATCCGGTATCGGTTCGCCGAGGATAGCAAGGATGGTGGGGGCGACATCGCCGAGTTTCCCATCGCGGATGGGGCCATCGAACCCCTCGCGGACGATAAGATGTGGAACGAGCGCCGTCGTGTGCGCCGTATGCGGGCTGCCGTCGGGGTTCCGCATCCGGTCGGCGTTTCCGTGATCGGCGATGACGCTCACCGAATAGCCGTGCGCGATCGCCGCTTCAATGACCACCCGCGCAGCGGCATCCACTGTCTCGACCGCCTTGACCGCCGCCTCGAAATCTCCCGTGTGGCCGACCATGTCCGGGTTGGCGAAATTGAGGCACACGGAGTTATACTTCTCTTCGGCGAGCGCCCCGGCGGCCCGGTGGGCTATTCCCGCTGCGCTCATTTCCGGTTGCAGATCGTACGTGGCCACCTTCGGGGAAGCCACGAGAATCCGGTCTTCTCCTTCGAATGCTTCTTCGCGCCCTCCGCTGAAGAAATAGGTGACGTGCGCGTATTTCTCCGTTTCCGCGATACGTAACTGGGTTCCTCCCTGTGCCGCAATGACTTCGCCAAGCGTGTGGCGGAGATGTACCTTTGGGAAGGCGACAGGCAGGTCGAAAGTTTCGTCGTAGGGCGAAAACAGGGTGAAGCAGAGGTCTGAAAGCGGCTCCCGGTCGAAGCCGCCGAAATCCGCATCGGTGAAGGCGCGGGTGATTTGCCGGGCCCGGTCGCCCCGGAAATTGTAGAAAATGACGGCGTCGCCGTTCTGTACGGGGGACGTCGGCCCGTCGTCCCGGATCAGCGAAGGCTCTACGAACTCATCTGTGACCCCGCTCTTGTAGCTGGCTTGCAGGGCCGTTGCGGGATCGGAAAATGCCTCGCCTTCTCCATGCACGAGCAGGTCGTATGCCCGTTTGATCCGCTCCCAGCGCCGGTCGCGGTCCATCGCATAGTAGCGCCCCACGATCGACGCGATCCGGCCCGCACCGATTTCTTGCGCCTTCTCCTCGAAATCACGGGCGTATCCGAGGCCGCCGTTCGGATCGGTGTCGCGGCCGTCCGTAAAAGCATGGACGCACACCCGGTCTCCTGACAACCCCTGTTGCGCGGCAAGGCGGAGCAAGGCATACAGATGATGCAGCGAGGAATGCACGCCGCCATCCGAAAACAGCCCCATTAGATGCAGCCGCGACTCCCTGTTGGCGGCATGGCGCACGGCCGCAAGCAACACCTCGTTTTCGAAGAAATCGCCGTCCTCGATCGCCTTGTCTATGCGCGTAATTTCCTGGTACACGACCCGGCCTGCCCCGAGATTCATGTGTCCCACCTCGGAGTTTCCCATCTGGCCGTCAGGTAGACCAACGGGTCTACCTGATGCTTCGAGACGAGCATGGGGCCACGTGGCGAAAAGCTGATCGAGGAATGGTTTCCGGGCCCGGTCGATTGCGCTCACCGAGGGGTCTTCGGCAATGCCGTAGCCATCCAGAATAACCAGTATGTGGCGTTTCCTGTTATCCACCGTGTTGTATACCCTGTTGTTTATACCCTGTAATCCCTGACTTTCCGGGTTGTGGCGCCCGTCTTGCTGGAAAATACGTTCATGGAGCCGCAAAGCGGGCAGCATAGTTGTTCGGTTCCGTAGCGGTCCGTCTGGCGATCGGGTTTGTCGAAGTAATGGCGCCGCGTCTTGCAGTAGTACTTCCCGCGCGCGGGGTCCAGACCATCCAGCGGTCCGGGTAGCCGGCTCGTTTCCTCAAAGTAACGACATACGTCCGACACTGCGCACCCATCGCAGGACGGCGCGCGGGCCGTGCAGGTGTAGCGGCCGTGGAGAATGAGCAGGTGATGGGCCTCGCCCCAGGTGGCTTCGGGGATGATTCTCTTCAAGCCCTGTTCGACTTTCAGCGGCGTATCCGCATTATCTACGAGCCCGATCCTGTTGGCCACGCGAAAGACATGGGTATCGACAGGAAGCGCCGCCCGGTCAAAAGCCACGGAAGCCACCACCTGCGCCGTCTTGCGGCCCACCCCTTGCAGGGTCATCAGATCGCCCACCGTATCCGGTATGCGCCCATCGTACGCTTCCACGACACGGCGGGCCATCGCCACGAGATGCTTCGCCTTGTTGTTCGGGAACGAAATGGACTGGATCCAGGGAAACACTTCCTCGGGTTCGGCTTCGGCCATGCGGCGAACGTCCGGGAAGGTTTCGAACAAGGCGGGCGTTACCATATTAACGCGCGCATCCGTACACTGAGCCGAGAGAATGACGGCAACAATGAGTTCGTAAGGATTCCCGTGCGACAGCTCCGTTTCCGGTCGCGCAATAACCTTGCGCAACCCGGATATGACACGGTCGGCACGTTCGGTGCGATTCATGAACCTGTTACAGAGACGTCACAAAAACATCCGGCAGGAAAACAACATGTCTGCAAGATCGTATCGGCGTTCGCCGGGCGTATTCCATTTCCATGCGCGGAAACATACCTGTCCTGTCAGCCGGATGCCACTCTTCGCCGGAATTTTATGGCTTGCGGTCGCCTTTGGGGCGGTGTTCCAGGTGCGCGCTTTCCAGGAGCATACACCCGGCGCCGATGCGCGCAATGCGGTGCCCATTCCTGCTGCATCCCCGGTCGCCTCGCCAGAAGGAACCGGCGAACAGCGTATGCGCGTGTCGCTCCTGACTATTCCGCCCGGCTCCGAAATATACTCGCTTTGGGGGCATAGCGCCCTGCGTATTACGGACCCGCAGTCTGGCCTCGATATTACCTACAACTATGGTACGTTCGATTTCGAGGCCGGTAATTTCGTGCTCAAATTCCTGCATGGCAATCTCGACTATACTCTTTCCATGCATGGTTTCGAGGCAAGCCGCAGGGCGTACCATGCCGAGGGGCGACCCATCATCGAGCAGACGCTTGACCTGACGCCTGCACAGCAGCGACGCCTCGTGGACCTGCTCACCGTCAACCTGCGTCCGGAAAACAGGCGGTACCGTTATCATTTCCTTTTCGACAATTGTAGTACGCGAATCCGGGATGTGCTGGAAGCGGCGCTCGGGGAAGAAACCCTGCATACGGCAGAACTTCCAGACGATGCACCAACCTTCCGCGCGCTTATCGATCCGTACCAGCGCACGGTTCCTTTTCTGGATGCGGGCATCGATGTGTTGCTCGGCACCCCCGTGGATCGGCCCGCGGACGGCCGCGAGATCATGTTTTTACCCGAGCATCTCATGCAAGCTTTCGACCGGGCGCGCATAGGGGCAGGAGAGGATACGCGTCCACTCGTCGTTCGCACCGATACGCTCCTGTGGATGGAAGAATATGACGCGGAAAGAACGCGTTTCCCCTCGGAGGCCGTTGCGGCATGGTTGCTTTTTGCCGGGGGCCTCCTGCTGACGCTTCGACGCCCTGGCGTGGTAAGGGCTCTCGATGTACCGCTTTTTCTGGCGATAGGGCTGACGGGCCTCCTGATCGCCTATCTCTGGTTCGTTTCGCACCACGACGTCACCAACGCGAACCGCCATCTCTTCTGGGCATGGCCCACGCATGTACTGGCGGCGGGGATACTCCTTGTGCGTCGCACGCCGTCACGCCTTCTTGCGGTGTATATGGCTGCGGCTGCGGCAGCGATAGGGATTTCGGTCCTTGTGTCCCCGTTTGTGGCGCAGCCATTTTCTTCCGTACTCCTTCCGGTGGCGCTGCTTGCGGCGGTACGGGGGGGAGTGTGGCGGTTGCCTGGCGCTTTCTTGTCTATAGGGAGAAATGAAATCCCATAGTCAGATCACCTACCCTACATCTATAATCCCCTTTCGCATCGACCATAACGCGGAGGGCATACCTGCTCCGGGCACCCACCGGATATCTACCCGGCAGCCCGCAATCGGTCCTTCTGCTGGTCGATCAATACAGCGCCTCTACCTCCCTACCTGCCTTCCTACCGCACCTCTATCTCCACGGGCATTCTCGCCTGTACCGTACCGGCGTCGCGGGCATGCGTCGCCAGGGCGCGAGCGTGCCCCATCAGCTCCCGCTCGGCAGGGGATTGGGTCCATTGCATCCACGCCGCCCTGCTCTTGACGAGCAGCAGATCGTTGAATGCCTCGAAAGGCGATTTCGGGCGCGGCAGGATGCGCAACCGCCAGGGACCTTCGCCCAGTTCTGTTTTCCCGGCGGCGACCGCGATCGCGTCTTTCAAAGTACCCAGCGAGTCCACCAGACCAATGTCCAGCGCATCCTCACCGGACCACACGCGGCCCTCCGCAATCTCTCGCACGGCCGCTTCGTCCAGCCCACGATGCGTTGCCACGAGGTCGATGAACGCATCGTACAGGTCGTCCACCCAGCCCTGCATCATCTCCCGTTCATGGGGATTGAACGGACGGACCCCGGACAACATGTCCGCATACGGACTCGTTTGCACGCCGTCCGTCGTGATGCCCAGTTTGTTTTCGAACGCTTTTCCGAGGTCGAAGAACATCGCATAGACGCCGATGGAGCCGGTAATGGTGATCGGATCGGCCAGGATGGTTTCGCCTGCCGTCGCTATCCAGTAGCCCCCCGAAGCCGCCACATTGCCCATGGAAATGACCACCGGCTTTTCTGCTGCCGTAAGGTGAATCTCCTGCCACATGGCGTCGGACGCCGACGCGGATCCGCCGGGAGAATTGATACGCACGACCACAGCCTTCACGAAGTCGCTTTCTCTGGCTTCGCGCATGTCGCGCGCAAAGCTTTCCGATCCGAGGGTGGTTCCGCTAAAGGGATTGTCAGGAACGCTTTTTCCGTTGAGAATCATACCCTCGGCGTACACGACGGCTATTTCGCCCCCGGTGTTTGTCGAAAGGCCCGCTTCGGAGTTCGGGGTCCCGCCATACGATCCGAGAGACATGGTTTGCAGCTCCTCCTCCATGTCATGGTCAAGGCGTTTCTTTATGAGTTCCACGACTTCATCGTGGTAGAGCAGTCCGTCGAGCAGTCCGGCCTCGTGAGCCTCCTTAGCCGAGAAGATGGCTTGCCGGTTCACGAGTTCGTCGAGCGCTTCGAATGTCGTCCCCCGGCTTTCGGCTACCGCGTTCAGGAACGTCCGGTTATAGGAATCCAGCAGCGCAGTAAGCTGTTCTTCGTTTTCAGGCGAGAGGTCCCTGCGCAGGTACGGCTCAACGGCGGATTTGAACGTGCCGGCCCGGACGATCTGCGGCTCGACGTCAAGTTTTTCGTACAGCCCGGTGTAGAAATACGTCTTCATGGAAAAGCCATTGAATTCGAACATGGCTTCCTGGGAAGCGAAGATGCTGTCGGCAGCGGATGCCAGATAGTAGGTCGATTCGGACATCATGTAGTCGTTGCTCGAGGCGAACACAGGTTTGCCGCTTTCCCGGAATCGCAGGAGCGCATTGCGTACCTCGTGCGCGCCGGCGTTCAGTCCCGAAAATCCCTTGACCCGGATCCACAGGGCATCGATACGTTCGTCGCCGGCCGCTTTGTCGATAGCATCCGTGATATCCATGAGGTTGTAACTCGATCGCTTGCCGGCGATCTGGTCTATCGGATTCGTGGAGGCGGTTTCGGGGATGGAACTGGTAAGATCGAACACGAGCACCGTGCCGCTGCGGACACTCGGCGTGGTGCTGGATATCGTCGAAACAGCGAGCAGAAAGAACATGCCGATGAAAAAGAACAGGCCGAGTGCGGCGAGCATGCCCAGCGCGGCGGCGGCCATGTTGGAAAGAAAGCGCATGACGAATCGAAAGAATGACAGGGTGAGGAAAGGAGGGAGCAGGAAGATTCCCGGAGAATCGGTTTCCCGAAAAATACGACGCCGCAGGTTCTTATTTACCCGGTAGCGTCGAAAGAGGCTGGTTTATCTTGTCGCGGCTTGCTTCCGGGCAGGGTTTCCCTCCACCCCGAACCGGCCCGCCTCCGTTACCCCTTATCCTCCCGCGGCTTGCTTCCGGGCAGTGTTCCTGTCTTGCTGATTGCGGATTGAAGGGGCACTTTGTATTCTGCATGAATTATGGACGCCGTTTTCCGATACCATATCCCGGAGCTCCATCCGCTTGCCGTCCATTTTCCCATAGCGCTCCTGGCGGCGGCAGCGCTGGCTGCGATTGTCTGGATGGGATGGGGCGCGCCCTTTTGGCGCCGCGCCGCGTGTTTACTCTCCATGCTGGGCATGGCGGGCGCACTTTTTGCCTGGTTTACGGGCGACTCCATGGAGGAGCAAGCGGAAGGCGCCCCTATCGTGGACGAACTGGTAGACCTGCACGAGCAGATGGCGTTGTATGCGCTTATCGCGGCCATACTGTCTTTCGTGGCGTTGGGGTTGCTGACCTGGTTGGGGGGCGCAGGCCAATCCAAAGGAAGCCGTTTTGCAGGCATGAATCCGGACCGTCTTCCGTACCGTCTCGGAGCGGGTTTTCTGGTGCTTGCTGCCGCAGCGCTGGTTGCATGGGCCGGTCACATTGGCGCAACCATGGTGTGGGGCGTTTCCGGGTGATGGGTTCCCGGGCCGATCGCCTGGCGGCGCCTACCCCCCGTCCGCTGCCTACTGCCTATCGCCCGCCGCCTGCCGCCTACTGCCTTTCGCCCACTGCCGACCACCGCCCACTGCCCGCCGCCCACTGCCCGCCGCCCGCCGCCCGCCGCCCGCCGCCCGCCGCCCGCCGCCTACTGCCCGCCGCCTACTGCCCGCCGCCTACTGCCCACTACTCACCACTCACTGCAAACCAGGGTTTCGCAAACATCCTTTCGTCTTTTGCGTTTTCATGTCTTTCGTGCATAGCAAGGAATCCTTGAAAACAAGCGATCGCGATACGCCTTGAACCAGAACAATAAACATACCGTGGAAGAGCCGGTGGAAGACGGCAGCTTGCCGCCTGAAGCGGAAATACCCGGCGAGGCCGGAGAAGCACCTGTTGAAGAAACTCCTGCGGAGGAAGAACACACGCCCGAAGCACCTTCTGCCACCATCGAAGAGTTGCAGCAGCGCCTCGCAGCAGCGGAAGATCGGTTTTTGCGCAAGGAAGCCGAATTCAGGAACTACCGCCGCCGGACCGAGGAAGAAAAAGTCGCCCTGACGGGTCTTGGCAAACGTCTTGTTATCCAGCGGTTTCTGGACGTACTGGATGATTTCGGACGTTCTCTGGAAGCCGCCGAACAGGTGGAGGTGCAGCAGGAGGAAACCCCCGGCCCGGTGTATTATGCGCTCAAGGAGGGATTCGAACTGGTGTACCGGAAGATCATGGGCGAGTTGGCGAAAGAACAGGTTGAGCCCATCGAGGCGGTTGGGGAACCGTTCGACGAGCAGTTGCACGAGGCGGTGATGCAGCAGGAGGTCGAGGGAACGGCGCCCGGCATCGTTGTGGGCGAAGTGCAGAAGGGGTACCGTATGGGCGACCACATTCTTCGTCATAGCAAGGTCATCGTGTCCGTCTGAACGCGTGACGGGCGGCGGCCCGGGTGGGTTTGGGATACCGGGCTCGTCATTTTTCAATCGTTTTCATCTTCGTATGCTTACTCTTTCCCGGCCTGCCACCTTGTCAGATTTCCCCTTTTCTGGTGGATGCGGCAGGATTTTTGCGGGTTTCTTTTGTACGAATACGAGCAAGCCTGCATAACGTCCTGTCCGTTTCTTCACACGCCGCTTGCTTATTTCACTGTACGGCCTGCCCGCGTCCGATCCCTGCCCCCTTCCTATGACCGATTACTACGACATACTCGGCGTCGATCGCAACGCGGATGCGGAAACGCTGAAGCGCGCCTTCCGGGACCGGGCGCTCAAGTATCACCCCGACCGGAATCCCGACAATCCCGAGGCCGAGCAGAAGTTCAAAGAGGTAGCCCAGGCTTACGAGGTATTGTCCGATCCGAAGAAACGCGGGCAATACGACCGGTTCGGCCATGCAGGCGTACGTGGAAACGGCGGCGCCGGCGCTACCGGTTTTCATGACGTCAACGATATATTCAGCGCGTTCAGCGACATTTTCGGCGGATCGGGGACGATCTTCGATGAAATGTTCACCGGGCAGCGCCGCGAGCGGAGGCAGCACAGCGGGCGCGCAGGCAGCGATCTACGCATCACGCTTCCCCTTACGCTCGAGGAAATCAGCGAAGGGACCGAGAAAAAGATCAAGGTGCGCAAGTTTCTTGCTTGCGAACCGTGTAGTGGAACGGGCGCCGAGGGGGGCGAGGCGGGCTATACCACCTGCTCCACATGCAAAGGCGTAGGAGAAATCCGGCAGGTCTCTCGCTCTGTTTTCGGACAGTTCATAAATGTCCAACCCTGTCCGGCCTGTCGAGGGGAAGGGCGGGTTGTACGTACTCCCTGTACGGCATGCGGCGGCGAAGGCCGCCTGAAAGGCGAGGAAACCATTTCCATCAATGTGCCCCTGGGAGTGCTTGAAGGAAATTACCTGACGTTGCGCGGGGTGGGCAATGCGGGGATGCGAGGAGGCCCGGCAGGCGCATTGCGTGTCGAGATCAAGGAAACGCCCCACGAGCATTTTATGAGAGACGGTCTGGATCTTTTCCACGACCTCTATATCTCGTTTCCAGAGGCGGCCCTCGGTACCACGGTAGATGTCCCCACGTTGACGGGGCGGGCGCGCCTTCAGGTTGATCCCGGCATCCAGTCGGGCAGGATCCTGCGCATGCGGGGGAAAGGGCTGCCCGAGTTGCAGAGTACGCGGCGCGGCGACGAGATGGTGCGGATACATGTATGGACGCCGCAACGACTCACGGACGAGGAGCGGGCCATGTTGGGCGGGCTGCTCGGCGCAGAATCGTTTCGCCCCCGGCCTGACAAGGAGGATCTTCACAAATCCTTTTTCAGTAAGGTCAAGGACGTGTTTACGTGATGACAGGTCAGGTTGATCAGGGCGATTGGGCAGATCATCATCAGGGAGCAAAGCGGGATGTCACTGGAGCGAAGCGGGACATGACCGGAGCGCCGCGGGACATGCCTGGAGCAGAGCGGGATGTGCCTGGAACACAACGGGACATGCCTGGAGCAGAGCGGGATATGCCCTATGAGGAAGGGGAAGCGCTGCGTCGCGTCATGCGCCAGGTGCCGTCACCGGTGTCCGCCGTAACGGCGTCCGATGGCAACGGGGAGATGCGCGGCATTACGATCGGTTCGTTTACGAGCGCCTCGCTGCAGCCCCCGCTCCTTTCGTTCAATATCAGCCGGGATGCAGGAATGTATGATCTCCTGACCCGTGCTGATCGTTTTGCCCTGCATGTCCTGCACGAAGGGCAGGCGCATCTCTCGGATCGCTTTGCTATTCCGGACATGACGGGCGCCGAGCAATTTGACGCGCTTGAGTACACCATGGATGCCCATGGCGCACCCGTGCTTGCGGAGGCCATGGTGGTGTTTCTGTGTCTTCGCCATGCGGTGTACGACGCCGGCGACCACTCCATCGTATTAGGGCTCGTTACGGATATCCGGGAAGCCGATGCAGGCAGGCGGCCCCTTGTTTATTTCGACCGCTCGTACCGCCGGGTCGGCAAGGCGGCACAGCCTGCATCGTTCGATCCTATCCGTCCGGTCCGGTATTGACGCTCAGATGACCCCCATCACTCCAGGCCGAATGCCTCGAACAGCCGCACCGCGGCAGCGAGTTCGACATTGCCCCCACTAATGATTATGCCGATCCGTTCGGGTAATGCCGGGCGATCTTCCTCGAAAAGCAAGGCGACGGCCAAGGCGCCGGTAGGCTCGACGACAAGGTTCATGCGCTGCCACAGAAAGTGCATGGCGCGCACAATGGAGATTTCCCGGACCGTATACATGGCGTCCACATACGTGCGTACAAGCGGGAACGTCGTTGCGCCGAGCGAGGGGGTCCGGGCGCCGTCGGCGATCGTATCGGGGTTATGCACCGTATGCAGCGTACCGGTCCGGAAAGAACGGGTCGCATCGTCTGCATTCGCCGGCTCTACACCGGCTACGCGGCATGCAGGCTGCAAGGCGCTTGCGGAGATGGCCGATCCGGACAACAATCCTCCCCCTCCGCAGCTTGCGAGGAGCAGGTCAAGGCCCTCGACTTCCTCCATCAGTTCCCGGGCACTCGTCCCCTGCCCGGCCACAATATGGGGATGATCGTACGGCGGAATGACGGACAGGCCCCGCTCCCCGGCAATCTCTGCAGCAAGCGCCTCTCTCGTGGTGCGTTCCCGGTCGTACAGGACGATGTCGGCGCCGTAGCCGCGTGTTGCCTCCAGCTTGATCCGGGGCGCATCGGACGGCATGACGACCGTGATGGGCACGCCGAGCAGGCGGCCCGCAAGGGCCAGCGCCTGGGCATGGTTGCCCGACGAGTAGGTTAGCGCACCCCGCTCTTTTTCATCTGCCGGCAGGAGGGACAGGGCATTGCAGGCGCCGCGGAACTTGAAGGAACCGGTGCGCTGGAATTGTTCGCACTTGAAGAAGAAGCGCGCCCCGAACTGTTTATCGAACGTGGAGGACGTATGGACCGGCGTGCGGCGCGCGATGTCTGCAATGCGCTCGGCTGCCGCTTCAATATCCGGATACGTAACGAGGCGTTCCGACACGGGAAAGGCGCACGGAAATAGGGAAAGGGCGGAATCGATGCCTGCCGTTACGATTGACGTCGCGGGACGTTTCGTTGGTCAGGCGTCGTTTGTCTCCGCTACAGATTCCTCTTGATTCTCCTCGACGGATTCGCTTTCCCGCCGTTCTATGACGACATGGATATCGCTGACGAGCGCTGCGAAAGCACCGATGGCCGCAAGGGTAGGCGCCAGCATGATGGCCGCCACCGTGCCTCCGACGCCGAGCACCAGCGGGAATTCCATAACGGTTCGGTCGCCCTTTTGTACCAGGATGCGCTGTGCGTTTCCTTCCTCGATTACCTCGCGGACCCTGTCAATCAGTTGATTGCCCTTGATCCTGATTTTCTGGATTGTTTCCCGAGACAGGTCGTTCAGATCGTTCTGCATGTCGTTTGCGATAGGATGAAAAAAAGCTGCCCTTGATACGTATCCTATACGTATGGACGGTTCCGTATGTTACACGCCATGCCGCGATTCGCATGGCGTTATTTCCAGGATGCGCTATGCCGTGCTGTGTTCGGCGTTGCCGCGGGCCATATTTTACGGGATGATTTTTTGCAGCGACTGTACGGTTATGCCGGAGTGCAACCCGGAAACTCCCTGTTGCCCGACCTGACCGGATTCGCAAAACAGCCCAGCCCTCAAAACGCCATGAGCCGGCAAACGCCCGTAGGATCCGCCTCGGAGAGCAAGCTTGCTACGCTGGCTGCCCGCCTGCATTTCATATGGTTTATTATCGTGGCGGCGCTCTGGACCATTGTCGTGGCCTTTGTGCAACTGGTCACCCATCAGGTCTATCCAACGGCGCGTAATTTCAAGCGGAATGGGCGTGTGTGGGGTGGCCTCATCCTCGGCTTGAGCGGCATCCGGGTGCATGTCACGGACCGGGCCGGGATCGACAGGGATGCCCCAACCGTATTTATAAGCAATCACCAGAATTTGCTGGATATTCTTGCATTGAGTGCAGCACTCCCATATTCCTTCGGGTTTCTTGCCAAGACGGAATTGGCCCGCGTACCTTTTCTGGGTTTTGCCATACGGAACTCGGCGTCGGTCTTCATTGACCGGAGTGCTCCCAGGAGCGCCCTGCAGAGCCTGCGTAAAGCCGGTGAACGTATTCGCGGCGGCGATTCGGTTCTTGTGTTCGCCGAGGGAACCCGCTCGCACGGGCCGCATCTTCAGCCGCTCCTCAAAGGCGGGTTTGCCCTGGCGGTGGAGGCGGGCGTCCCGATGGCGCCCGTAACCATCGTCGATGGCTACAAGCTTCTGCACGAACGCAAGCGGCTCCTGCGCGGCGGCGTGCTGCACATGGTCGTCGGGGAGCCGATTTCCCTTGAAGGAAAGACGCGACGGGACATACCTGGTCTTATGGCGTATGTGCGCGAGCGCCTCGCAGGGCCCCTCGCTGCTGCTTCCGCATGATATTTCTTCCCACTCTGTCCGATTATATGGCTGTCACGGTAGAACAGGTACGATACATTGCTTCGCTTGCCCGGCTTCGCTTCACCGAAGAGGAAGAAGTGCGGCTTGCAAAAGAAATGAGCGAGGTGCTCGATTACGTAGCAAAACTGGAGGAACTCGACACCGACGGCGTTCCGACGATGTCGCATGTACTGGATATGCGCAACGTGTTCCGGGAAGACAAGGAGATAGCGCGGATCACGCACGAGGAGGCGCTCAAGGGAGCCCCTGATGCGGACGCCGCGTATTTTCGTGTTCCCAAAGTAATCGAATAGCGTATCCGGCTATGGCCCGAGCACGAGGCAGAAAAAAAACCACCCCGGCGCGAGGCTCCTCTTCCGCGAACATCCGGAACCGGAACGAAACGGGGCTCTGGGATCGTCTCGACGGGCGCACCCGGCACATCGTGTGTATCGGCGTGCTGTTTGTCATCGCATTCGGGTTTTTCGCCCCCGCCGTGTTCTCGGACCGATCCCTGATCGGGGATGATACGGTGCGGTGGCGCGCCATGGCGGAGTACATGCTCGATTACAAGGAGGAGACAGGCCGGCAGGCACTATGGGCCCCGAACGCCTTCGGCGGCATGCCCGGATACATGATCGCCTATGCCGAGAAGGTGCCCCAACTCGACGATATTCCGGCGCTGCTCCGGAAAGTGATCTGGCCGGTTTCTCATTTTCTCGTGTTGCTGCTCGGCGCCTATTTTCTTGCCTTCTTTTTGACGAAGGACCGCTTTGCCGGGGTGCTGGCCGCTGCTGCGTACGGCCTGACCACCTACATGACGTTCATTCTGATAGCAGGGCACAATTCGCGGTTCATCACCCTGTGCTTTGCGCCCTGGCTGGTGCTGGCGTTTGTCTCGGCGCTCCGGCGCCCGGGCTTGTTGTCCGCCCTGCTTTTTGCGATAGCGCTGGGCGTCAATTTGCGGGGCGGGCATGTACAGATCACGTATTACGTAGCGTTTCTGCTGGGTGTCTGGTGGGTGGTCGAGGCCGTGTACGCCGGCATGCGGAAAGACTGGAAGCCGTTTGGCGTGGCCACCGCCTGGCTGGCGCTCGGCGGCGTACTGGGGTTGCTGCTTGTGGCGCAGCCCTATCTGCTCCATTTCGAGTACAAGACGTATACCATCCGGGGGGCCGTGGATGCGGCGCTCTCCGGCCTGGACTGGGCCTATGCCATGGGCTGGAGCCAGGGCAGGGGGGAACTGGTTACGTTGCTTGCGGCAGATGCGTACGGGGGCGCCAGTCCGACCTACTGGGGCCCGAAGCCGTTTACGTCAGGGCCACACTATGTGGGTCCGATCGTGTTGTTGCTGGCGGTGTTTGCGGTGAGGCAATGGAGACATCGGGGCGTGCTTGTGCTTTCCCTCATGGCGTTGTTCGCCACGCTGTTTTCGCTGGGGTCTCATTTTGCGTTGCTGAATCGCTTCATGTACGAGCATTTCCCCCTGTTCAATGCCTTTCGCGTGCCTGAGAGTTGGTTGGCGCTTACCGCATTTGCGCTGGCGCTCCTGGCTGCGTTCGGGCTGCGCGGATTGGGCAGGGATACGGGCCCCGGCGGCGATCCTGCCGCCCGTCGCACGTTCCGGTGGATATTCGGGGGCGTTTCCGGGCTGCTACTTGTGCTCATGCTGTTGCCCGGCGCCTTCTACGATTTCGAGCGCACCGGCGAGGAAGCGCAGGTAACGCAGGCGCTGCTCGCGCAGCAGCCGGACATTTCTCCGAACGATCCGCGTCTGGCGCCCTACGTGCGCGGCTACATTGATGAGCAGCGCGCTCTCCGGGAAGATACATTCCGGTCCGAGATGCGGCGGTCGTTGTTCTTTCTGCTGCTTGCAGGCGGCATGATTCTGCTTTTCCAGATGGGTAAGGCGCCCCGATGGGTGTTGCAGGCCGTCCTTGTTTTGCTCGTGGTGGTGGACTTGTGGGGCGTCGGCAGGCGGTATTTCAACAAGGACGATCTGGTTCGTTCGAGCGCCATTGAGGAGCAGATACCCACGTACGACGTGGACAATTACATTCTCGGGCAGCAGGAAAACGCCGGCGGTCCGGGGCGCTTCCGCGTGCTTTCGCTTGAAACAGGGACCCCGTTTCAGCATGCCCGTCCATCCTACCATTACGAATCCGTCGGCGGGTACCACGGTGCGAAACTTCGTCTGGCGCAGGACTATATCGACGAGTTGTATGCAGATCCGGCCACACGTTTGCCGAACGAGAACGCACTGGATCTGCTCGGGGTCCGCTACGTGATTTCCCCATCCCCGCTTCCCGGCCTGGATGCGGTCTATCGGGGGGAACAGACCGGTCTTTTGGTGCTTGAAAACATGGATGTTCCGCCCCGGGCCTGGCTTGTCGGCGAGGTGGAGATGGCGAACGATCCGCCCGCTGCATGGGCGCGTCTGCGCGATCCGGCGTTCGATCTTCGCCGAACGGCTCTTCTGTACGACCCGCTCGACATGGATCCGGTTCCTGTCGATTCGGGAAGTACGGCGAACGTCCGCATGCGGGCCTGGTCGCCGCATGAAATCGTGCTGGATGTGGCGACGGATGCTCCCCGGTTGCTGGTGCTCAGTGAAGTGTTCTACCCCGCCGGGTGGGAGGCTACGGTCGGCGGCGAGGAGACCTCCATTTTGCAGGTCGATCATTTGTTACGCGGCGTGCCGGTTCCCGCGGGCGTCCATGAGGTGGTCTTGCGCTTCGATCCGCCCCGGCATCGTATTGGCGTGGCGGTAGGCGCCGGTTCGACGGTGCTGGTGTATGGGGGCGTTATTATGTTGCTGGCGATGGGCTGGCGCCGCAGACGCCGGCAGATTCGCTCCTCTGCATCAGGGGCATGAAGCGGCTCCTCTTCGTCACATACTATTTTCCTCCGTCGGGCGGGCCGGGTGTGCAGCGCAGCCTGAAATTCGTGAAATACCTGCCCGAATTCGGATGGCGCCCTACCGTGCTTACCGTGCGTCCGGAGAGCGCCTCCTGGCCCGATCCCGATCCGGATTCGGTGGCGGACATTCCGGAGGGTACGCTGGTGGAACGCACCGGAGCATGGGACCCCTATGCGTTGTACGCCCGGTTGCTTGGCCGGAAAAAACAGGAGGTTATATCGGTCGGGTTTACCGGGGAGGATGGTACGACTCCCGGCCGCCGGTTCGCGCGGTGGCTCCGGGCCAACCTGTTCCTGCCGGATGCGCGGGTCGGCTGGGTCCCGTTTGCCACGACGCGCGCCCGGGCGCTGATGAAACAGAAATACGATGCCGTGCTTACTACGGGGCCGCCGCATTCTACCCATTTTGCAGGGCTGGCGCTGCGGCGTACGCACGGCACGCCCTGGCTCGTCGATTTCCGGGACCCCTGGACAGAGATCGATTTTCAGGCCGAACTGCCGATGACGGGTCTTGCCCGAGCGCTTGACGCCTTTCTTGAACGACGGGTGCTGCGGAACGCCGACGGATTTGCCGTCGTGAGCGCGTCCATGCAGCGCCGGTTTGTACAGCGGGGGTATGCGCCGCCGGAGGTGATCGAAAACGGTTTCGATCCGGCCGATTTCGAGGAAGGCACATCCTCTCACACTGTTTCCGGCGATTCGTTTGTGGTGGCCCATGTGGGAAATATGAACCGGTCCCGAAATCCGGAGGCGCTCTGGAAGGCCCTATCCGATCCGGAGGTGGTGTCGGATTGCCCCGCCTTGCAACTCCGGTTCACGGGGCATGTCGATCCCGCCGTGCTTGCTTTCGCGTCTGCCTCCTGCGCTGGTGTGCGTCTCGACACGTTTCCGTATGTTCCTCACCGGGCAGCCATCGACCGGATGCGTGAAGCCGCGTTGCTGCTTCTTTGTATCAACCGGGTGCAGGGAGCGGAGGGCATTCCGACCGGCAAGTTGTACGAATACCTTGCATCGGGCCGCCCTGTGCTGGCGTTGGGTCCTGTGGACGGAGACGCCGCTCGTATTTTGCAGGAAACCGGCGCGGGGCGCATGTTCGATTTCGACGATGCGGATGGCGTGCGCGCCTTTTTGCGTACGCACTACGAAGCATGGCGCGCGGGTTCCCCCATACAAGGAGCGCCTGCGGACCGGATCGCCCGGTACAGCCGCCGGGAACAGACCCGGCAACTCGCAGCATTGCTTTCCAGCCTTTCCGACCGGCGATAGATAAACGTACTCTCTGCGCATAGCGCGCCTGCCATGCATATTGTAACCGTCGTCGGCGCTCGCCCCCAGTTCGTCAAGGCAGCTCCCCTGCGCCGCGCCCTCATGGACGCTGGCATTCAGGAAACGCTGGTGCATACCGGGCAGCATTACGATCCGGAAATGAGCGCCGTTTTTTTCGAGGAACTGGGCCTGCCCGATCCTGATGCGAACCTCGGAACGGGGTCCGGTACCCACGCCGTGCAGACCGGCGAGACGATGATGCGCCTCGAAGCCCTGCTGATGCAGGGGCCGCTGCCCGATTGGTTGATGGTGTACGGCGATACGAACGGTACGCTGGCCGGCGCGCTGGTTGCCGCCAAGCTGGGTATTCCGCTGGTTCATGTCGAAGCCGGGTTGCGTTCCTTCAACCGGCGCATGCCGGAGGAAATCAACCGGGTCGTGACCGACCGGCTGGCCGCTGTACTCTGTTGTCCGACGGAAACGTCGGTCCGTAACCTTGCTGCCGAAGGAATCGTGGAGGGCGTACACCTGACGGGCGACGTGATGCTGGACGCAACGCGCTTTTTTGCGGAGGCGGCCGGACGGCGGGCGCCCCTGTCGTCCGTAACGACGCATGGCCCTGGCGCGTATTATGCCGCCACGGTGCATCGGGCGGGGAACACCGACGATTCCGAACGGCTGGCAGGTATTTTCGAAGGGCTGGGACGGCTGGATGCTCCTGTCGTGGTCCCGCTGCATCCGAGGACGCAAGCCCGTCTTTCCGGGATTGCCGTACCGGAGAATGTGGAGATTACAGACCCCCTGAGCTACCTGCGCATGCTCACGCTGGTGCGTTGCGCCCGCGCTGTGCTGACCGATTCGGGAGGGCTGCAAAAAGAATCCGTATGGCTGGGCGTGCCGTGCATCACCCTGCGCGAAGAAACCGAGTGGGTGGAAACGCTGGAGGGGGGCTGGAACCGGCTGGCTGGCGCAGACCCGGCCCGCATCGCGGAAGCCGCCCGGATGCGTCCGGAGACGCCCGCTCCCGAAGCCGGGGAACCGGGCGCCGCCGCCCGTATCGCCGCGTTGCTTGCGAACCGGTAATGCCGCACCCTGTGTTGCACGTCATGCTGCCGAAATTACTCTTCATTTATATCCGTCCTGCCTCGTTTGTCCGAGAGGATATACGCGTGCTCGAAGAAGCGTATGAGGTGGTGCCGTTCGAGTTCGGGGGTGCGAAAAAGCCGGGGCTGTTTGCATTTGCGGGGCTGTTGTGCAAACAACTGGTCTGGCTGCTCCGGGAGCTTCCCGGGGCGGTGGCTGTCTATGGCTGGTTCGTCGACTATCACCTGGCGCTGCCGGTCGTGGCGGCCCGCTGTTTTCGCAAGCCCGTGCTGGCGGTTGTGGGGGGCTTCGATGCCATCTCATTGCCTTCGTTGGGGTACGGCGTGGCGCTGACCGGCTGGCGCCGGCGGATTGCCCGCATGGTGTTTCGCCGGGTGGATACCCTGCTTCCCGTATCGTCGTCGCTGGTCCGGTCGAAGAACCGTTTTTCGGAAGGGCCGGAAGAACGGGAATACGGCTTTCGCATGCTTGCGCCGGATACGCCCGCAGCTATCCGCGTCGTTCCCACGGGCTACGATCCGGAGGTATGGCTGGCAGGGCCCGGCGAGCGTGCTCCGGTTGTGGGAACGGTCGGGCTCATCGACGAGGGGCGCACGTTTCTGCGCAAAGGGATCGATTTGTTGTTCGACGCGGCCCGCCTCATGCCGGACGTTCGTTTCCGGGTCGTAGGCGTACGCAATCGGGAAGCGATCGCCGCACGGTATGATCCGCCCCCGAACGTCGAGATGATCCCGCCCGTGCCGCGCGAGCAGTTACCGGCGCAGTACCACGAGATGTCGGTGTATGTGCAGTTGTCGAGAGCGGAGGGCTTGCCGAACGTGTTGTGCGAGGCTATGTTGTGCGGATGCGTGCCGGTAGGTAGCCGGGTCTTCGGCATTCCGGATTGTATTGGCGAGGCCGGTTTTCTGGTGGACGAGCCGCGTGCTGCCGCCGTCAGCGAGACGGTTCGAGCGGCCTTGCGCGCAGCGGATCCGACGTTACGCACGGTAGCCCGTGCGCGCATCGAGCGCCTTTTTCACCGGGATCGCCGCCGGGAGAACCTGCTGGCCATTTTAGCTGAACTGACAAGAGACGCCCGTCATGTCCGCTGAGCGAATGTGCACATATCGCATGATGGGGCGGAACGTGCAGGTTCGCTACGACGCTTCGAAGGGCGCAGCCATCCTTGAGGAAGAACTGGCGGCATATCCTCCTGCTGGAGCGTCGGGCGTTCTGGACCTTGCCATCCGGTATGCTCCGGTCCAAACGCTTAAACCCTGAGACGGAGGTCCAGGGCTTTCTTCAGCTGGACCATCAGTCGGCCGGACAATTCGAGGTGCTTTTCCAGTGGCCTGATTTCCGTCAGGTCTAGTGCATCGAGATCTCGGGTTGTGCAACTCGGAAAATACTTGTCAAGACCTTCAATGCGACTTCTGTGATTGATGTGGCCCAGTCCATCGGTGAGAAACAGCACGGGCGTTTGCAGGGCAGTTGCCGGCAGCGCCGTGTGAATGCGCGAGGTGACGACCAGCTCGGCAGATGCAATTTGCCTGATCAGTTCCAGCGCCAGCTGCCTTGTGTCGCCATTCCTGACATCCGTCATTCCGGCAATCTGGGATATTCTTCGCACTGGCGCACCCAGCTCGCCGAGCTTTCGTTCAAGTCTTCGGCTGGCCGCCCTGTATTTGAGGTACCGTAGCGGGTACTTCACAAGTTGGACCAGTCTTGCAAACAGGGTCGTACCGGGATAGAGGGCAGGTTTTAGTCTGTCCAGTGCGCCTACAAGCAGCACACCATGGCGCCGGTCCGGCAATTCCGGAAACATTTCTCTTCGGTAACACAGGGTCAGGCAACCCGAAAAATAGCACCGTACCCCATGGTTCTCAAGCAACTTCCGGGTGTAAAGGTCCCTGCAGCCGATAGGCTCGTATTTTTTGAGATAGGCAATGTTTCGGGTGTTTGTAAGTTTTTTTCTTGCCTGGGGATTGATGTGGAAGGAAATAAAAAGAGGCGTGATATCGTCGGATGGGGGCCAATGATCCGGATTTTCCATAAACCACCCATTGCAAACCAGGTGCAGATGTTCCCCGCGATAGCTGTGCAGGCTTTCCCTGTCGACTTCCGCGAACTGGCCCTCAAAAAGCATGGGGATCACCAGCGACTGGATACAGTCCCCCAGATTGTTCGAATGCGGGTAAGCGATAATAGCGTGTTTCATTTCCTGTGGTTTTTTAGCCACCCGGCAAAGACCCCTCCCCGAAAACATGGCATGCCCAAAATACGATACCGAACCACGAATTCCGCAACGACGTTTGCCCCACACGTTTTACTTGACATTACCACGCGAACGAAGCGTTTTGCAATCGTACCAGGTCGCCCGGATTCCCTGCTCGATGGAACACAGTGCATTCCGGCGCCGGATGACCGGGCTACTGGCGGATGCCGGTTAGCCGGGATTTCGGGGGTGTCGAACAAACCCGCCGGGGGGTGCGTCTAATGCCGGACCTTCCATGTCGTTGTCTGTCGTGTCTCAAATCGATTCGGAATCGGGCAGGGAACCCCTGCAAACCACGCTCCGGGGCGTCTGCATCGGACCCTTGCGGGCCGTCTCTCTAACACGCTGGGTACATCCTTTTGCGTTCTTTTTTGTATTTCGTTTGGGAATTACAGACAAAGGTTGACATTTTCCCTTTAAGTTCATAACTTACAATCATTTAGAACAAACGGAGCAGGTCATGTATAAAGCACCTGGAAAAGCGTACCGCAACGGCATAACCCTGATGCAACTGGCCGACATGTTTCCTGACGAGGAAGCGGCCCGCAAATGGTTCGAGGCGCGTATCTGGCCGGATGGTCGCCATTGCCCGCGCTGCAAGAGTACAAGGACGTGCGAAGCGTCTCATGCAAAGATGCCTTACTGGTGCACCGACTGCCGCTCCTACTTTTCCGTCAAGGTCGGCACCGTTATGCAGGCGTCGAAATTACCGCTTCGCAAATGGGCTTACGCCATTTACCTGCATATGACGAACCTGAAGGGCATATCCAGCATGAAACTGCATCGGGATATAGGTATCGGTCAGTATACGGCCTGGCATCTGCTCCAGCGCATCCGCAAGGCATTCGAAGAGAACGACGACAACCTGTTCGGCGGGCCTGTCGAGGTAGACGAAACCTACGTGGGCGGCAGGGAAGCGAACAAGCACGCATCGAGGAAACTCCACGCCGGACGCGGGCCGGTTGGCAAGACGGCCATCGTTGGCGTGAAGGACCGGGCCACGGGCAAGATCAAGGCAGAGGTCGTAGAGGATACGACAAGCGAAACCCTGCAAAACTTCGTGCTTGACCGTGCGGCGTTCGGCGCTACGGTTTATACCGACGACAGCAAGGCTTATAGCGGCTTGCGATATATCTACGATCTCGAAACGGTGAAACATAGCGCAGCCGAGTATGTGCGCGGACAGGCGCACACGAACGGCATCGAATCCTTCTGGGCTACGCTGAAGCGGGCGCACAAGGGCGTTTATCACAAGATGAGCGTCAAGCACCTTCACCGCTACGTGGCGGACTTCGCAGGTCGCCAAGGCATAAGAAATCTCGATACGCTGGAGCAAATGGGCCGTGTAGTAGACGCAATGGCAGGGAAACTCCTGCCATACAGAACGCTCGTGGCAGGCAACGAACAGGGCGTCGTCAACCTTTCCGGGTAATTCCCTTCGTTTATGGTAGTAGGTAAAAATAAATCCTATCTGTTAATGTATCTGATGTAGTGTCTAATACATGCATTACGTTGCCTTTAATTTTTATACCTTGTGGGTTTGTGTTTTCTGAATGTAAAGATATGGTATTTTGGAATACATTAGAACTGTTATATTTATATATCAGAGCATCTGATGAATCTGTAACATATCTATTACCACTCGAATCTACCGATAAACCTGACGCATTATTATTGTTTATGTGTAGTACGTCACTATCAATTATTGTTCCTGTTGTATTAAACTCCATCAATCTATTATAAACCACATCAACTA
This sequence comes from Rhodothermales bacterium, assembly GCA_965248175.1. Lineage (GTDB taxonomy): Bacteria > Bacteroidota > Rhodothermia > Rhodothermales > VXPQ01 > VXPQ01. The sequence goes on along the minus strand of OZ252093.1, from coordinate 2,834,042 downwards.
TCAATACGTTACCGTTTGATAACAAAGCGATACCTCTTGGATCGTCGTATGGGTCAGGTATGTTATATACAGTCAGTTGTGTATTGGTAGACATATCATATCTATGAACGTCGTCTGGATCGTCCCCCAAAGCATATGCTATATCATTATGCCAATCTAAACCTCTAAAGTTTCCTACGCCTGTTAAAAAAAAGATGCTGACAAAATCTACTCTTGCATATGGATATATGTATACCCTATCGTCCAGCCCATACCCTGTTATAAGTTTTGTTGCTATAAGGAAATTATAATCGTCATCTATTGTGATGCCGGACGGTTCAAATGATTCATTAGCATCTCTATTTATAGTAATATAAGTTGGCAAAACCCCGGGAGGTCCTTGCGGTCCCTGTGGCCCCTCAGGTCCTTGCGGTCCAGAAATGGTCCGAAAAAACTGGACAGTTTTTTTCGCGTTTTTAAGTGTAGCGCCGCGTCGGGTTATGCCGCTATGGGCAGCGGCTTTCGTTTGTATAATACGTCATCGGGGGTTCGGTTGTCAAGTCCCTGGTGAGGACGCTCTTCGTTGAAGTAACGCAGGTAGTCTGCAATCCCCTTCCTGGCCTCGGCCACCGTCTCGTACGCATGCCGGTAGACCTCTTCCTGCTTGAGGCTGCGCCATAGGCGCTCCACGTACACGTTGTCGAGCCAGCGGCCTTTGCCGTCCATAGAGATAGAGATGCGCACGCCGTGCGCCTTGAGCGCACCCGTGAACACTTCCGAAGTAAACTGCGCTCCCTGGTCGGTGTTGAAGCCTTCCGGGGCGCCGTAGCGGGCAATGGCTTCTTCCATCGCTTCGACGCAGAAGGAGGCATCCAGCGTGTTCGAGAGCCGGTGCGCCAGTACCTTGCGGCTGTGCCAGTCGATCACGGCCACGAGGTAGAGAAAGCCCTTCGCCATGGGTCTCGTCCGGTTGATTGAGTCGGAACAAGGTCGCAACATTACACCTTGAATTCCGCCAAAATCTGTCCAATCAACCCGAACCACCTCTGCGGTGGCGGAAGACCTTCCAAATAATGAGTTAGTTTGGTATTTATCCGACAGCTCGCCCGGATTCCGCGCTCAATGGAACACGGCGCATTCCGGCGCCGGATGGCCGGGTTGCTGGCGGACGCCGGTTAGGCGGGATTTTTTTGGGAGCGTAGCGGGGTTTCGGCGGCATCGAACAAACCCGCCGCCGGGTGCGTCTAATGCCGGACCTTCCACGTTGTTGTCTGCCGTGTCTCGAATCGATCCGGAATCAGGCAGGGAATCCCTGCAAATCATGCTCCGGCGGCGTCTGCATCAGGCGCTTGCGGTCCGTCCGTTTTTGACGCGTCCCTTCGACGGGCATGCGAAGGCGGGTTCCCGCCGCCACACCGTGGAAATTGCTCTATCGATTCTCATATCGATGCTCCTCTGGTTCACCTTCACCATGCGCGAGACGCACACGAGGACCATCGAACTGCCTCTTGAGGTGGTCAATATCCCCGAAGATCAGGCGCTCTCGCAGTATCCCCCGGAGACGGTGCGTGTGCAGGCTGTCGGAGAGGGATGGACCCTGCTCAGACTCGGACTACGTTCTCCGGTCGTTCCTATTAGCGCAGCGCAGTCGCAAGTGCAGATCACTGACGTCGTTTCGGAATTTCTGCCGGAGGTGCAGGTGCAGTCCGTCACCCCGGCAGTCGCCAATTTGTTCAAGGAGCGGCGGATCGTGCGTATTCTTCCCATCCGGGCAAACATCACGCTCGAAACGCCCGCTACGTACGATTTACTGGCGCCGCCCGAGGCATTTCCCGATTCTGTTGCTGTAGCGGGAGCTGTTTCCGTCGTGAGTAGCCTGACTGAGTGGCCCACGGTTGCACAAACGTTCCAGGCAGTGCGCGACACCTTCGAGGTGCGCCTGGCGCTTGTGGATACGTTGGGGGGGCTTGTGGAGAAGAATGTGGAGGACGTGATGCTGCGGGCGATTTCGCAGGAGTTTACGGAGGACACCCGCGAAATAGTCGTGACGGTGCAAGGCCAGCCCTCCACGCGCCAGCTCGTTTCGCTCGAACCGTCGGCGGTGGAAGTGCGATACCGGGTCATGTTGTCGCAGTACCAGGACGCCCGGCGGGCCATGGATTTTTTTGCAACGGTTTCCTGGGACGATATCCGCAGGGACACCACGGGCTATGTGGAGCCGCATCTGGAGATGCCGGACGGTATCGTGCTGCGAGATGTGGAGATGATTCCCCGGCGCCTTGCGTATTACCAGCGCATCGACTGAGGCGGCCGGATACGGCGCACGCATGCTTGACGAACAAGACATTCTTGTTTCCGACGACATCCTCGACGATCCCGGCCATGTGCAACGCATGCTTGCGCGCCGGGTGGAGGATGTCTTGCACAAGGCAGGGGACAGCGGCGGGGAACGGCGCATCGTGCGCCTGATCGTCCCGATGGCGCCGCTTGATGCGCCCGCGTGGCTTGCGGCGCAGAACCTGCTTCCGAAAATATACTGGCACGGGCGGCGGGACAGTATGGTGACGGCGGCGATCGGCGAGGCGGACCGGTGCGTGGGCGGTCCGGGTGCAGGATACGGCACGCTACGCGCGCAGCTCGACGCCGTGTTGCCGAAAAGCGATGCCCGGGCGCGCTATTTCGGGGGATTTCGGTTCGATCCGGGTGCTCCCACGGACGAGGTCTGGCAAGGTTTCCCGACGTTCCTGTTCACGCTGCCCCGGTTTGTGTATATGCGGAACGAAGACCGGGGCGTGCTGGCGTGTAACCTTATTTTGCCCCGCGATCTGTCCCGCAAGGAAGCGGTTCTGTCCGATATCGAACGACTCCGGTTTCCGGATCGTTTGGCCGGCTCGGCTTCTGGCGGGCGCATGCCGCTTTTGCTTTCGCGCACGGACGAGCCGGACCGGGCAGGTTGGGAGCGGAGCGTTGGATGGGCTTTGGACGCTTTCGCAAAGCAGCGCCGCCATCTCGAAAAAGTGGTGCTCGCCCGCCGTACGGTCCTGACCTTTTCCGAATCGCTCGACGCCTTCGTCTTGCTGAAGAAGCTTCAGGAGGCCACCCCGAATTGTTTTCATTACGGGTTTCAGTTCGAGCCCGGGGCTGTCTTTGTGGGGGCTACCCCGGAGCGCCTTTTCCATCGCAGCGGGCGGTACATACGAACGGAAGCAGTGGCCGGTACCTGTGTACGGGGCGATACGGAGGGCGAAGACGCCCGGGCTCTGGCCTCGTTGCTTGCCAGTGCAAAGGACCAGCGCGAGCATGCTTACGTGCGGGAGAGCATTCGCAAGGTGCTCGATCCGTTGTGTCAGGAATTTCGGATAGACGAAGAGGCATCCGGCTTGCAGCAAGCCCGAAGGTGGCATCTCGTTTCGCGCAGCAGCGGCCTGTTGAATCGCGCCGTGCACGGAAGCGATGTCATGGAGGCGCTCCATCCCACGCCCGCCGTGGGCGGATATCCTGTCGAGCCCGCGCTGGCGGCCATCCGCGATCTGGAAGATTTCGACCGGGGCTGGTATGCGGGGCCGGTAGGATGGATAGGTCCTCAGGGAGCGGAGTTTGCCGTGGCGCTCCGGTGCGGTCTCGTCCGGGACCGCACCTTGTTTCTGTTTGCCGGCGCCGGGATTGTGGAGGGATCCGATCCGGCTTCCGAATGGAGAGAAATCGAACAAAAGATCAGCGATATTCTGGGGGTGCTGGAGTGAGATGGGGTTTTTACCGGGTGCACCGCCCCGGTCCGTGTGCTATATTTTCAGGCAGATGAAATGCAGCGATGCACATGACCGATTCCGAACCGTCCGGCATCAACCAGATATGGGCCGATCTTCTCGTTGAAGAGTTGATTCGCGCCGGCGTCGGCCTGTTCTGCATCGCACCGGGCTCCCGGAGCGCTCCGCTGGCGCTTGCCGTGGCTGCCCATCCCCGGGCGCAGTGCATCATGCACTATGACGAGCGGGGTACCGCGTTCTGCGCTCTCGGGTACGGGCGCGCCACCCGGCGCCCTGCCGCATGGATTACGACCTCCGGAACGGCGGTGGCAAACGGTATGCCCGCCGTGGTGGAAGCGTCGATGGACGCGGTACCAATGCTGCTCGTTACGTCGGATCGTCCCCCGGAACTGCGAGCTACCGGCGCCAATCAGACCATCGATCAGGTAAAGATTTTCGGGAACTATGTGCGGTGGCAATTCGACCTGCCCACCCCGGATCCGGCTATCGACCCGGCGGTCGTGCTTACCACGGCGGATCAGGCCGTGTACCGGTCAACGCGTATGCCTGCCGGTCCGGTTCATCTCAACGTGATGTACCGCGAGCCGCTGGTTCCCGGCCCGGACGGTCCACGCCACGCAGGCTATCTCAACGGACTGCAAGCATGGCGGGATTCGGAGACCCCGTATACCCGGTACGGCTCGGTCGCAGACATTTCAAAAACTCCTATTTCCGGGCTTGGATCGGCTGCGGACATTTCAAAAACTCCTATTTCCGGGCCTGAATCGGCCACAGACATTTCAAAAACTCCTATAACGCATTTCTTCGATGTACCTCGATCGGAGGTTCTTGCGCAGGACCTGCGCCGGGCCAGACGCGGGCTGGTCGTGGCCGGGCGTCTCCACACCCGGACCCAGGCCGATGCGGTCCGGCGACTGGCGGGCAAACTGGGCTGGCCGCTGCTTCCCGATGTGTGTTCGCAGCTCCGATTTTCGGGCGCATCGTCTGCGGATTGGTATACGGACGGGGTGGCGGAAGACGGCGGCATGATGGCTTCGCGGTACGATCTGGCGCTGGTGAGCGAAGCGTTCCGGGCATCCCATGCGCCGGACGCCGTATTGTATTTCGGCGGTGCAACCGTATCGACGCGGCTGAATTTCTGGTTGGCCGATGTGCGTCCCGCCTTGTTTGCGGTGGTGCGCGAATCTCCCGACCGGATGGACCCCGGTCATTGCGTAACGGAGTATATCGAAACCGGTATTGCGCCTTTCTGTCTGTCCGTTATCGATCATCTGGAAAAGGGACCAGGAGAGGGCGAGGAGACTGGCAGCACGGACTGGCCGGCAAGTTGGGCGGCGAGTTGGGCGGCTGCCTCCGAAGCCGTGGCCCGCATGATGGACGAACATATGCCGGGCGATCTTTCCGAGCCTGCTGTGGCCCGGTTTCTCTCGCGGCATACGCCCGACGAGGCCACGCTCGTGCTCGCAAGCAGTATGCCGATCCGGGACATGGATATGTTCGGGGATACTGCCGGCAGGGCGCCGTTCGTAGCCGCCAATCGCGGCGCTTCCGGCATCGACGGCGCCGTGGCTACGGCGGTCGGACTGGCGTACGGGCGCAGAGCGCCGGTTACTCTGCTGGTGGGTGACCTCGGATTGCTGCACGACCTGAACAGCCTGGCCCTGGCGGCGTCTGCACCGGAGCCGGTCGTTATCGTAGTAATCAACAACCACGGCGGAGGTATTTTTTCGTTTCTTCCCGTAGCTCGTTGCGGCGAGGCGTTCGAGCCCATGTTCGGGACGCCGCACCCGTATCGTTTCGAACACGCAGCGCACATGTTCGGCCTCGGTTACGACCACGTTCGGGATATGGATGCCTTGTCTGAAGCGTACGCCGGGGCGCTCGCGTCCGGCAGCGCTCAGGTGATCGAGGTGACGACCGATCGCGCCGAAAACCTGCAGCTGCACCGGCGGCTTGAAGCCCTGATCTGCGAACGGTTTGCAGACGCCGTTCCCGTGTTTACCAACAACCTTGACCCATGACTCCTGCAATAGACTGGCAAGCAGCGAAATCCTACCGGGATATCACGTATCACAAGGCGGAGGGGATCGCAAAGATCACCATCAATCGCCCCGAAGTACGCAATGCCTTCCGCCCCCTTACGGTCACAGAGATGCGCGACGCGCTTCAGGATGCGCGCGACGACCATGAGATCGGCGTGATTATTCTTACCGGCGAGGGGCCGGAAGCCTTCTGCTCCGGCGGGGACCAGAAAATTCGCGGGGACGCCGGGTATACGGAAGAAGGCACGGGTGTTATGCGGCTGAATGTGCTTGATTTTCAGCGGGAGATACGGAGTTGTCCGAAGCCTGTCATTGCCATGGTGGCCGGCTGGGCCGTGGGCGGCGGCCATGTGCTGCATGTGCTATGCGATCTTACCATTGCCGCCGAAAACGCCCGGTTCATGCAGACGGGGCCCAAGGTGGGATCGTTTGACGGGGGGTACGGGGCCTCGTATCTTGCCCGCATCGTAGGTCAGAAAAAGGCCCGCGAGATATGGTATCTGTGCCGTCCCTACGATGCTCGTCAGGCGCTGGAGATGGGGCTGGTCAACACCGTCGTACCCCTGGATCGGCTGGAGGAGGAAACCGTGCGCTGGTGCCGGGAGATTCTGCAGAACTCGCAAATGGCCATTCGTTGCCTGAAAGCCGGCTTAAACGCCGATTGCGACGGGCAGGCGGGCTTGCAGGAACTGGCCGGGAACGCCACGTTGCTTTTCTATATGACAGAGGAAGGGCAGGAAGGGCGCAACGCCTTCAATGAGAAGCGCAAGCCGGACTTCTCGCAGTTCCCGTATCGTCCTTGAACGCGCGCTCGACATCCGCTTCCGCCGCCGGGCAGTCTCCCATGCGATTGAAACAGGGATGTCCTAAATGGACGATCTGGATATGGGCGGCGCGTCCGAAGACGCTGTGGGCCGCGGTGGCCCCGGTGCTGCTCGGGACGGCCTTCGCCTTCGGGGAAGATGCATTTCATGCGCTTTCCGCGTGCTGCGCACTCCTCGTTGCCGTGTTCATTCAGGTGGGTACGAACTATGCGAACGATTACCAGGATTTCGCGCAGGGTGCCGATACGGCGGATCGAAAGGGGCCCATGCGCATCACTCAGGCGGGTCTGGCCAGTCCCCGCGCTGTCCGCACCGCGGCGGCTATTGCTTTTCTGATCGCTTTTCTGGCCGGTCTGTACCTGGTTGTGCGCGGAGGCTGGCTTCTCCTGTTCATCGGGCTGGCGTCCATTTTGTGCGGGGCGATCTACTCGGCGGGGCGCTATTCGCTGGCGTACCTGGGCATTGCCGATCTTTTTGTGCTGGTCTTTTTCGGTCCGGTGGCCGTGGCCGGGACGCACTATGTGCAGGCGCTGGCATTTTCGTGGCCGGTTGCGCTGGCCGGGTTGGGAGCGGGTTTTCTCGCTACGGCCATTCTGCTCGTGAACAATACGCGCGACATAGCGGAGGACCGGGCCGCCGGGAAGAAAACGCTGGTGGTGCGATGGGGGCGTAGTGCGGGCGTGGCGCTCTACGGCGTATGCGTGGCGGGAGCGGCCATAGTGGTCGTAGTGTCGGCGATGCTTGCCGGCATCTGGTGGATGCTCATCGCTTTATTCGCAACGCCCTGGGGGCTGGCCAACATGCGGACATTGCGCGCCACGAGTGACCCCGCGGTATTGAATCCTCTCTTGGGTTCCACATCGCGGCTTCTGCTCGTATACTGCCTGCTTTTCGGTCTCGGACGGATCTTCTAACCGGTTGTCCTGCCGCATGGATATTCCTTGCCTGCTTTCGACGGCGGCGCTCCGGGCGCCCCTTGAAACGGCGCTATCGTCTCCCGGCGTCGAGGTGTCGTATAGTGAACTCAATAGCCTTGTGTCGGGGACGGCCCGCCGCATGGCGGAAAAAGGGGTGGGCGGGGGAGCGCGCGTGGCGCTTGTCATGGACCGGAGCGTGGAAGCGGTGGTTTTGCTTCTTGCGGCAATACGGGCTGGAGCGGTAGCCTGTCCGATCCCGATGCGCCTCCCGGAGGCTACGACCGTCGAGCGATGCCGCAGTCTGGGCGTCGCGCTTACGGTCAGCGACCGGCCGCTTGGAACGGCTGTGGCGGCGAAAGACCTGATTGAACGGGGCCCGCACGAAAACCCTGGCAACGCGCCGCCGTTTTTCGAAGATGCTCCCGCCACCATCGTGTTTACTTCCGGGTCTTCGGGCGCTGCCCGTCCCGCGCTCCATACGTACGGGAATCATTATTTCAGTGCGCTGGGCGCGCAGGACAACATGCCGCTGGTTTGCGGGGATCGCTGGCTCCTGTCGTTGCCGCTCTGGCACATGGGGGGGCTTGCGATTCTTTTTCGTTGTCTGCTTGCCGCCGCCACGGTGGCATTGCCCGATCCGGCGGACTCCATTGCCGAATCCGTCCGGAAGGTTACCCATGCTTCCATGGTGCCCACCCAGCTCCGGCGGTTGTTGCGCGAAGCGGAATCCGGGGAGGCGCACCCGGAGAAGGCTCTGTTGCTCGGGGGCGGTGCTGTACCGCCGGTCCTGATCGACGAGGCCGTACGGCACGGCATACCTGTACATACCAGCTACGGCCTTACGGAAATGGCTTCGCAAGTGACGGCCACGCCTCCCGGCGCGGCGCCGGAGGCCTGGCGCACATCGGGCCCGGTGTTGCTCTGGCGGGAACTCCGGTGCGACGAAGGGGGACAAATCATGGTGCGGGGGCGCACGCGCTTTGCCGGATATGTTGCGGGGGATCAGCTTGTGCGTCCTTTTGACGAGGAAGGATGGTTCGCGACGGGGGACATGGGCCGGCTGGATGCTTCCGGGTGGCTTATCGTCCGGGGGCGCATGGATCACCTGCTGGTGTCGGGCGGCGAGAACATTCTGCCCGAGGAGATTGAGGTCGTTCTGGCGGGTGTGGAAGGGGTCGAGCGTGTCGTCGTCGTGGGCGTGCAGGACGAGGAATACGACCAGCGCCCGGTGGCTTTTGTCGAGACGGTGGACGGGGAAATCAATGCGTTCCGGCTACGCGCCGCCGTTGAAGCCGTACTCCCCCGGTTCATGACGCCCGACGCTTTTTATCCATGGCCGGCCGATCTTGCCGGATCAGGTTTCAAGCCGGACCGTAGCCAACTTCAGCGGCGGGCCGAGGCGATGCGTGGGGGCGGTCTCACTTCATGAGCGTCATCAGCCCCGTACGTACCTGCCCCGCGGCTTCGAGACGGTAGAGATAGGTTCCGCTGGGCAAGGATGCGCCATCAAAAACAGCGTTGTGCCTGCCCGTATGCCGGATATCGTCGACGAGGGTGGCTATCTCTCGTCCCAGCATGTCGAATACGCTCAGGCGTACGCGACCGGACGCGGGCAAAGCGTATTCGATTGTCGTCGAATGGGTGAAGGGATTGGGGTAGTTCGATGTCAGCGTTGCAGTGCTTGGGAGTTCCGGGGTGGTCTCGCTCGCTGTGATCGTCGAGGCATCGTACTTCGCTACAAACATGTTTGAGCCAGCGCCCCTGTGCTCCAATTTCTCCGGCCCCAGGTAAAGCGTTCCTTCGAATTTGCCCGTGACATAGAGATCGCCTGACGGACCCACTGCTATGGCAGTGATGTCTTGCTCTCCTGCTCCGGTTACGTGCCCGGCCCAGCGCAGATTGCCTTCGGCGTCATAGTGCGCTACGAAGCCATCTTCCTCCTGGGGCTGTGCGTGGTCAGGGGGATGCAGCACCGTATCTCCGAGTCGGAGAGAGCCGCCGGAAAAGGAGCCTCCCACATAAACATGGCCCATTGCATCTGTCGTGATGCTGGAGATGCGCACCTTATCCGCCAGGAGTTGTTGGCCCCACAGGAGGGCGCCATCCTGAGATAATTTTGTGATTGAGGCGGCTCCTGTGCGGGTTCCCCGCCAGCCGATCAGGAGGTGCCCAGCGGCATCGACGGCAAGACGATGGAATAAGAACGTGTACCTTTCAATGCCCAGATCGCTCAGAGTATGGACCCAGCGCAGATCGCCCTCAGCGGTAAAACTCGCCAGAGCATAGTGCACTTCCTCTTGTGTAAATCTCACCTCGTTCGGCTGGCCTTCCCCGAACACAGCACCGTCCAGGAATTGGCCCCCGAGATACGTATTTCCGTCATCATCGACAGTAAAAAGACCCTCGAACAGGTCGGCGTATGGGCCACCCATGCGGCGGGTCCATCGGATAGCGCCCTCAGGCGTATAGCTGGCCAGAAAGATATCGGGATAGCCCAACTCATCGATGGGAATTATAGGAAAACCCACAAGCGCGTGCGGGGCGGAAAAGAGCGAGTCCCTGCCGTATGTAATCCCGCTATACATGCCAGCGATGTAGATGTTGCCGGCCCGATCGAGACCCAGGCCATTGATCACAGCGGGTGGGTACTGAAGATTGTCACTGAACTCCCCGAGAAAGATGGTCTGGAGCGAGTCTCCATCGTCGGCATACGTATTAATCATAATACCGCCGTGGGAGATATGGTACTCATTGCCCGTACGGGGCGTCCCGTCGTTCGTGTAGATGCGATCGCCCCGGGCTGCTATGCCATATCCTACAAAAGTATTGAACAATCTCGTTTCCTTACGGGGGGCGCTTCCTGCCCGCTCCCAGCGCAGCGAACCGTCGGCATCGTACCTGACAATAAAACTGCCTTGTACGTAGATAAAGCTTCCTAGTGTGTAGACAACAGAATCTACTTCTTGATAAAAATAGTGATAAACGGTGTCCTGGACTACCTTGGTTACATATACCTCATTCTCATCGTTTACGTCGATGGCATAGGGCAAAACGTTGCTCCCTTCCTCCCATGCATGCTCAACCCAGGCCGGGGCCGTGGAAGATGGGGCCGAGGTATGAGACTGTCCCTGCGCACCTGCGGGAATGAGCAACAGACCCGACAACAACACCGCCGCAAGACTCGCCGTATGTCTCATAAGGCCCTCCATGGTGGTCCGTGAAGATGTGGGGAGCGCCCCCGGTTACTTCATGAGCAGGACAGATTTCGTAAACGTTCGCCTCCCTGCATCGAGAATAACGAAATACAACCCGCTTGACAAGTGAGGAGCCTCGAACTTTGCAACATGAACCCATCGCACCGGCGCGCGTAAAGAACTGTCCAAATCCTCCGGACCACTTCCCCGTTCCTGTCGGCGCGCCATGCCATGCGTTGCAGTCTGAATCTTGTTCTGTTGCTGTGCGCGGGCATGCTTGCGGCATGCGGCCGCACGACCGCCCCTCCCGCGGCCATGAAAGACATTCGCTCCGAAGCGGATCCCGTGCAGGAAAGCTGGGGCGCCGAGTATTATGTAACGGAAACGATTCCCGGAAATGCGTCTTCGCGTCCGCGTTTGAAGATGCGCGCAGATCATATGGCGACGTTCGAAGCAGGGGACAGCACATGGACTGTCTTGCAGAACGACTCGACCGGAGGTCGCGTGACGGTCCTGCTCTACGATGAAGCCGGGGATTCCTCCGCTACGGTCTTCGCCGATCGGATTACGCTTCTCGACAATAAAAAGCGATTCGAGGCGGTAGGAAACGTCGAGGTCCGTGCGCAGGGCGACAAGGTGCTGTGGAGCGAGCATCTTGTCTGGTTCGAGCGCGAGGAGGCCCTTCGAATGCCCGGGTTCGTCCGTATCTCGACGCCTGACGAACAGGTGCAGGGATATGCGCTGGAAGCGGACGAGCGTCTCGACGAGTATACGTTGCGGAGCATGACAGGCCGGGTGACCGTGCGCGAAGAATGAAATACGGCGCCGGAAGCATGGTATGTCGTCTTGTGGTGGGTCTGTGCATTGGTGCGGGCGCGGCCTTGCCGTTATATGCGCAGGAAGCCGACACCACCCGCTTGCAGGAGGTGGATGTTCGCGCCGACTTGCTGGAAGGTGGTGAAGAGCAGGGCGAACGCATCCGGCGTCTCATCGGAAATGTGCGCTTGCAGCAGGAGGATACACGCTTGCGGGCGAGCCGGGCCGTGCAGTTCCCGGAACGCCGGGAAATCCTTTTCACGGGAGATGTGCTGGTGATCGAGCGCGGCGATACGCTGCGTGCCGACACGGTGCTTTACAACAGTCGTGACAAGACGGGCCATGCGCGCGGCGGCATACGTCTTTCCGATGGAGACGTGCTGCTCGAAGCGCCTTCGGGCTTGTATTTCACCCGCTCGAAACGCGCCCGTTTTTCGGAAGGCGTCACGTTGACCGATCGCGCCGCTGTGCTGACCAGTCTGGCCGGGGAATACCTTTCGGACGAAAAGCGGGCCGATTTCTACGGGGATGTAGTCCTGGTGGAAGACAACGCGTCGCTGCGGGCGGACACGGTGACCTACCATCGGGAAACGGATATTTCGATTGCTCGCGGCAACGTGTTCGTCGAACGCGTCGATACGACCGGTCAGGCCGGGGCAAACCGACAGCTCGTCCGGTCGCTGCTTTTCGGGGACCGGGCGTACAACGAAGACAGCACCGGCTACAGCCGTATGGAAGGCAATCCTCTGTTGCTGCGGATCCGGGAAGATTCGACCGGTGCTGGCGCGGATACGTTGATGGTGCGCGCCCGTATTCTCGAATTGTTCCGGCGGGATTCGCTGGAGCGGCTCGTGGCTGTCGACTCGGTGCGTGTTCTGCAGGGCGACCTTACGGCCGTTGCAGACTCGGTGGTCTACGACAGGATAACCACCGTGGGCGAAGACGGGGAAGACATCCAGCGCACCGTATCCCGGTTTTTCGGCAATCCTCTGGCCTGGTTCCAGGACAATCAGGTAAGCGGAGATACGTTGCAGGTCGAGGGGGGCGGCGAAGAAGTGGAAACCCTGCTTGTGCTGGGAAGCGCCTTTGCGGCCCGTCCGGATTCGGCGACGAAACGGATCCACCAGTTGCGCGGCAAACGGATTGCGGCTGCGTTTGAGCGGGATTCCCTGCGTACGCTTTCGGCGGGTCCGCAAGCCGAAGCCATTCATTTCAGAACCAGCGAGGACGGTCTGCCCGAGGGGGCCGTCCATATGTCCGCAGACCGCATTCTGCTCCATTTCCGCGAGGGAGACATCGACCGGCTCGAAGCGATCCGCGACACGGAAGGCGTATATTATTCGGAGGAAATTCTGCCGGATTCGCTCTCGCTCGAGGGGTTCGTATGGCGTCCCGAGCTGCGCCCATGGAAACGGGAATTTCTCCAGCGCGTCGAATGGCAAGGGGGCAATGGTTTCCGACCTTCCGACGCCCCCGATTCGCTTCCGGAACCAATGGATTGACCCGTATGGCGTTTTCCGGCGATCCTGCTGCCCCCGTGACGCTCCGCGCCGAGTGTCTCACGAAGCGGTACAAGAAGCGTAACGTGGTGGACGACGTGAGCATCCAGGTGTCGCAGGGCGAGATCGTGGGCCTGCTCGGCCCCAACGGCGCCGGGAAAACGACCACGTTTCATATGATCGTCGGGATGGTTCGGCCCAACGCAGGGCGGATTTATGTGGGGGAACAGGACATTACGTCCATGCCGATGTACAAACGGGCCCGTCTGGGCCTCGGCTACCTTGCCCAGGAAGCGTCCATCTTTTCGCGGCTCTCCGTAGAGGATAACCTGCATGCAGTGCTCGAATTTCAGGGCATCGGGCGGGATGAGCGCCATGCCCGCGTCGATACGCTCATCGCCGAATTCGGTCTTGAGCGCGTGCGCCGCTCGAAAGGATATGCTTTGTCGGGCGGAGAGCGGCGGCGCACCGAGATTGTCCGGGCCATGGCCATCGAGCCGAAATTCTTTTTGCTGGACGAACCCTTTGCCGGCGTGGATCCCATCGCCGTCGAAGATATCCAGGGCGTGGTGGCCGGCCTGAAGGCGCGCGGCATCGGCGTACTCATTACCGACCACAACGTGCACGAGACGCTTGCTATTACGGATCGCGCCTGCTTGCTTTACGAGGGACGTATTCTGAAACAAGGCACTGCCGAGACCCTTGCCCACGACCCGGAAGTGCGTGAGCGGTATCTGGGAGAGAAATTCACGCTCGAACGGTACCGGTGACAGTACCTTGCCCTCGGAATTCCGCGAGTGACGCATAATTTGTCCGTGAACAGGCCACCATGAAACCGGGCATACGCTATGCGGCGTTTATAGCGCACGGCGGCTATCTGTTGGATAAGAACGGATGCCCCCGGCCCGTGCGGTGCGCCCCGTTCGCTCACCCGATTTCCCTATCGCACGCTTACCAATCATTCCACTCCTTCCCATGATCGTAGTTTTTCGGCCAGATGCGGAAGAAAGCCGGATTCAGGACGTTATCGAGCGTCTGAACGAATACGGATTCGACGTACACCGTTCCAGCGGGGTGAACCAGACAGTACTGGGCGCCATTGGCGTGAAGCCCGAATTCGACCCCCGGCATATCCGGGTCATGGAGGGCGTGGCAGAGGTGTATCGGGTAACCGAGCCGTACAAGTTCGCCAGCCGGTCCTGGAAGAAAGAAAATACGGTGATCGACGTGGGCGGCGTGCGTATAGGCGGCGAGGAGCTGGTGGTAATGGCCGGTCCCTGTTCAGTCGAGGACGAACAGCAGATCGAAGATACGGCGGCGCATGTATCCGCCTGTGGGGCGGCGTTTTTACGCGCCGGCGCGTTCAAGCCGCGCACCTCTCCCTATTCTTTCCAGGGCCTGGGGGAAGAGGGATTGAAATTGCTGCGCGCTGCCGCCGACGGGCATGGCCTCAAGACCATTACCGAAGTGATGGAGGTTAGTCAGATCGAACTGGTAGCCCGGTATGCGGATGTTTTGCAGATCGGCGCGCGCAACATGCAGAATTTCCCGCTTCTGAAGGAGGTCGGCAAACTCCAGAAGCCCGTCTTTCTGAAGCGCGGTCCTTCGGCGACGATCAGCGAATGGCTGATGAGCGCCGAGTATGTGCTTTCGGAAGGCAACCCGCACGTAATGCTGTGCGAGCGTGGCATTCGCACGTTCGAGACATATACCCGCAATACGTTGGACCTGTCTGCGGTGCCGGTGATCAAAAAGCGCAGCCATCTCCCGATTATTGTCGACCCAAGCCATGGCACGGGCATACGCGGCAAGGTCATTCCGATGGCGCGCGCAGCGGTGGCTGCCGGGGCCGACGGCATCATGGTGGAGATACATCCGAATCCCGACATGGCGAAGAGCGATGGGCCGCAATCGCTCTATTTCGAGCAATTCGTTGATCTGATGGCGCAGATCCGGCTCATTGCGCAGGCGGTCGGACGGGTGGTTCGCGATGCGCCGGCTTTGCCTGAGGCGCCGCAGGGACCATGATTCGTCTTGATGCACTTCAGGAAATTAAAGATCGGTTCGAGGAGATCAACCGGCTGATGGCCCAGGGGGATGTGGCCACCGATCCACAGCGCCTCCGGGAGTTGGGACAGGAACGCACGACGCTCGAAGGGCTTGTCCAGGCCATCGATGCGTATGAGCGAACGACCTCGGAACGGGACGATTTACGCGCCATGCTGGCAGAGGAAGCGGTCGGTGAACTGGCGGATATGGCCCGCGCCGAATTGGAAACCATCGAGGGCGACTTGCCCGCCATCGAGGCCGATCTGCGCCTGAAAATGATTCCGAAAGCCCCTGAGGACGCCCGGGATGTGATCCTCGAAATTCGTGCGGGAACCGGCGGAGACGAGGCAGGGCTTTTTGCCGGCGATCTGTACCGCATGTATCAGAAATTCGCCGAGGGGCGGGGCTGGAAGGTCGAAGTGATGAATGTGTCTCCGGGCGCAAAGGGTGGTTTCAAGGAAATCGTGCTGTCGGTCCGGGGCGAAGATGCGTTTGGGTTCATGAAGTTCGAGAGCGGCGTGCATCGCGTGCAGCGCGTGCCGGTTACGGAATCCTCCGGGCGCCTGCATACGTCCGCCGCCACGGTCGCCGTGCTGCCGGAAGCGGAAGATATTGATGTGCGCCTCGGCCCGAACGATGTCAAGGTGGATGTCTATCGTTCGAGCGGTCCCGGCGGGCAGTCGGTCAATACGACGGATTCGGCGGTCCGTCTCACGCATGTACCCACCGGTCTTGTCGTGACGTGCCAGGACGAAAAAAGCCAGCACAAGAACAAGGACAAGGCGCTTCGGGTGCTGCGTTCGCGCCTCTACGAGCAGGAAATGGAAAAACGCAGGGCGGAGCGCAGCGAAGTGCGCCGGTCCATGGTGGGGTCCGGTGACCGTTCGGCCAAGATACGAACCTATAATTTTCCCCAGGACCGCGTCACCGATCACCGCCTGGAAGGCGACGACAAGAATCATCCGCTCCACAAAGTGATAGACGGGGCGCTCGAGGGGATTATTATTGCGCTGCAAACCGCAGACAATATGGAGCAGTTGGCTGATTTTGCTTCCGGGTCGTAGCGGCCCAGCCCAGTGACATAGCCCGGTGCAGGATCAATCAAGTACTTCTCTCGTTTGTTTTGGTTCTGTCCGTTACGAAAACGTTATTCGAACGATACAACCCATGCAGTTACCGGAACCTGCGCCGATACAGGAGATCGACGTGATGGAGGAGGCGATCGTCATGGTGGCCCGGGGCGAACATGTCCGCTATGCGCCTGCGATCAGCCGCCTTATCAAAAAGGCGGCAGCAGCCAGGGGCACCGGCATCGCCCAGCGCACCCCGGAGTATGTGCGTGCGAGAATAGAAGAAGGCAAAGCAGTCATTGCCCTGGCCGGCGACCGCCTGGCCGGATTTTGCTATATCGAGAGCTGGAGCCACGGGAAGTACGTGGCCCATTCCGGGCTGATCGTGGCCCCCGATTTTCGCAAGATGGGGTTGGCGAAGAAGATAAAGAGACGGATTTTCGAGTTGTCGCGCGAAAAATACCCGGAGGCCCGGGTATTCGGCATCACGACGAGTTTGCCCGTGATGAAGATAAACTCTGACCTCGGGTACAAGCCGGTCACGTTTTCGGAGTTGACGGATGACGACGTGTTCTGGGAGGGGTGCCAGAGCTGTCCCAATTACGATGTGCTCACGCGTACCGAGCGCAAGATGTGTCTTTGCACCGGTATGCTGTACGATCCGAAAGAAGACAAGGCCAAAGAGTAGAGAGACACTGGCAGCCGTTTCGCAAGCCAGGGAACGTCGTTTCGTTCCGGTCGTATAATGCCACGCTTTAAATGCGGTTTTCCGTTAGCCGTATCCCTGTTTTGTCCGTTTGCGCGCTGCAATACGCGGCGCAATCCGCAGAAGGCAGAACAGAACGGGAAAGGGAATCGGTACAATCCCTGCTCGCCGCAAGGACGGCGGGCGTGATTTTATTCCACAGGGAGCTATGTCGAAAAACACCTACGAATTTACGTATATCGTCAACAGCGTACTCGGCGACGACCAGATCAAGGGTCTGGTAAACCGGGTTACGAAGTTTATCGAGAAAGAGGGCGGCAACATCATTGAAGTGGATGAGTGGGGGTCGCAGCGCCTTGCCTATTCCATCGACAAAAAGCGCACCGGGTACTATGTGAATGTCTATTTCGAGGCGGAGGGCGACCTGATCGCTCGCCTCGAACGCGTGTTGACCCTTGAGGACGATATTCTTCGTTTCCTCACGCTGAAAATGGACGCCGTCATGCTCCGTCACTACGAGGAGCGCAAGAAGGAAAGGGCGCGCGAGCAGGCGGAATCCCTGGCTGCCTCGAAGGAGGAGGAGAAGAAGAAAGCAGAGGCCCCTGCCGAGGAGAAGAAAGCAGAGGCCCCTGCCGAGGAGAAAAAAGCAGAGGCCCCTGCCGAGGAGAAGAAAGCAGAGGCCCCTGCCGAGGAGAAAAAAGCAGAGGCCCCTGCCGAGGAGAAAAAAGCAGAGACCCCTGCCGAGGAGACGAAAGTAGAGGCATCCGCCCCGAGCAAGAAAGCCGCCGACGAGCAAGCCACCGACGAGCAGGCCGCCGACAAGGCATAACCCCTCCAGACGGCAGATTTCAGCACATTGACAGGATATTCCATGACCGAACCCCGTTTTGAACCCGATCGCATCGATTTTGTCGATTACAAGGATATTGAGTTCCTGAAGCGCTATCTCAACGAGCAGGGCAAGATTATGCCCCGGCGCATCACGGGAGTCCCCCAGAAATTTCAGCGCAGGCTTACTCGGGCGGTAAAGCGTGCCCGTCACCTTGCAATGCTGCCGTTTGTGGCAGATAATGTTCGATAGGAGGAAACTACCGCGATGAAGCTTTTACTGCTGCAGGACGTGGAAAACCTCGGTCACGAGGGAGATATCGTGACGGTCCGGGACGGCTATGGCCGCAATTACCTGATTCCGGGCCGTATGGCGGTGATCGCTTCGGATTCCGTGGTTCGTCATCAAAAAGAACTCGCACGCCAGCGCGCAAGGAAAATTGCCCAGGAGATTGGGGATGCGGAGCGCATAAAGGAGCAACTGGAGGCTGCGAAAGTGGTCATTACTGCGAAAGTCGGACAGGAAAACCGGATTTTCGGGACGGTCACGTCGACGCAGATAGCGGAAGCGCTCGGTCAGCAGGGGTTCCGGATCGACCGCAAACATATCGAGCCCGACGAGGACATTCGCATGCTCGGCGTCTATACGGCTACCGTGAAGGTACACAAGGAAGTCTCGGCCAAACTCAAGGTCGAGGTGGTTCCGGAAGCGGAAGCGTAGGCGCGGCGGAATCCGCCGGGCGCCCGTCCCGCTCCCGGCATCGTTTTAGCCCAGTACGGTTTTGCGCCACTACGGTTTTGGATTTGTGCAGTATCTCGCCCGCATAGGCTGGCTGGCTGCGCTTGTTCCGTGTACAGGGTTCGTGTGTGCGCAAGCGTTTGCACAGGATTTCCTGTCTGCTACGGACTATGTGACGTGGACGGTGGCGGTTGCTCCCGAAGAAGTTGCTTCCGGGGAGGCGTTCGAGGCGGTGATCGAGGCGGATATCTCGGAAGGCTGGAAGATGTACGCGCTTGATTCGCCGCGCCCGAGTTTTGCCGTCGATTTTGCATGGGAAGAAGAGGGGCTGTTGCTCACAGGCCCGATGCGCCAGAGTACGCCCGTCGAGGCGCACGATCCCTGGTTTGACGCGACGGTTCGCTATTTCACCGGGCAGGCCCGGTTTGCCGCCCCATTCCGGGTTGGTGAGGATACCCCCGCAGGAAATCGCACACTCAGCGGCGTTGTGCGGTTCATGATTTGCACCGAAGAGGTGTGTCTACCTCCCACGCCGGCGCCGCTCCGGGCCGTAGTGCATGTTACCGGGGGAGGTGGTGTTGCCCAAGGCTCCGTATCCGGCGCCGGGATGGCTGTCGAGGACGAGGGGAACGACTCGCTCCGCTCCGTGCCCGACTTGACCGGGGGCGTCCCTCCGGTCGTGTCTCCTGATCCGGCCGCCGCTGATGGCGCCGATGTACACGCCGGCGGGCTATGGCGCTTTATTCTGCTGGCGATCGGGGCCGGGCTCGCCTCTCTCCTGACCCCCTGCGTATTTCCCATGATCCCGCTGACCGTCTCCTGGTTTTCGGGGCATGCTTCGAAGCGTTCGGAATCGGTTCGTATGGCGCTGGCCTTCGGGGCGGCGATCATCCTTACCTTCACGGCGCTCGGCGTACTGGCTGCCTCCTTGCTGGGCGCTGCCGGGGCGCATACCATTGCGGCCAATCCCTGGATCAATCTTTTCATCGGGGGGATCTTTGCCGTGTTTGCGCTTTCGCTGCTCGGCATGTTCGAATTGACGCTGCCGGGCCGTTTCGTCAATTATTTCAATCGTCAGGGCAACGAACGGTCGGGGTATACGGGCACATTTTTCATGGGGCTGACCCTGACGCTGGTGCATTTTTCGTGCACCGTTCCGTTCGTAGGGGGGCTGCTCGCTGTTGCCACTGCGACCGGCGAGTGGACGTATCCCGTCATCGGTATGGTGGTCTTCTCGGCTACGTTTGCCGTGCCGTTCGTGGCGTTCGCCCTGTTCCCGAAGGCGCTGCAATCGTTGCCCGGAGCGGGATCCTGGATGCATCGCATTCAGGTCACGCTGGGCTTCGTGGAACTTGTCGCCGCCCTCAAGTTTCTGTCGAATGCGGACCTTGTTATGGGGTGGGGGTTGATATCGCGGCCTGTGGCCATCGCCCTCGCCATGGTGATTTTCGGGCTTGCCGGGTTCTATCTGCTCGGCAAGATCCGGATGCCCCATGAGCCGGCGTCCCAGCCCGTCGGAGCCGGGCGGCTACTTTTTGCTGCTGCTTTCCTGGGGATTTCCCTGTATATGCTGCCGGGCCTTTTTGGAGCGCCGTTGCCCACGATCGATGCCTGGCTTCCTCCGGCGCAAGCAACGGAAGCCGGGGCCGGCGTGTTTTCAGGGCGCGGGGACGATGAACCGGTCTGGAGTGAGGACATAGATGCGGCTTTCGAGCAGGCGCAAAGCGTACGCAAACCCGTGTTCATCGACTTCACCGGGTATACTTGCGCAAACTGCCGCCAGATGGAAACCGGCGTGTTTCGCCAGGAACCCGTGGCGTCCCTGCTTCGGAACGATTTCGTGCTGCTGCGCCTTTATACCGACGCACGCGATACCGGCCCGGCATTGCAGCAGTACCAGATTTCGTTGGCGGGCACTGTGGCGCTTCCGACCTATGTCATTGCGGATCCGTATTCCGGTACTCTTCTGCACAGGCATACAGGCACCGCATCGGTTTCGGAATTCGCCGAATTTCTCGAGCGAGGCGCTGCCGCCTTTGATGCCGATCCGCCTGCCCTCTCTTTACCCGGTTCTTCATAAGGTATCAGGTCATGTTCCAGCGCGATCTCATCATGCGGGAGATTGAGCAGGCCATTCGGGTGCTGCTCCATGTGCTGGCGCAGACGTTTCGACTGAAGTCCGAAGAACGGTACGAAGAAGCCCTTGCGTACCTGCGTAAGGCGTTCGGAGAGGTCGATCTTTCTCCCCGCCCCGTGGGCGAACTGTCGCCCCGCGAGCTGGTTGCGCTTTGCCGGTACCCGCGCGGATTCGAGTACGGCCTTGCGCTTGCTATCGCCGATTTGCTGTGCGAGGAAGCCGATCTGCTGACGCAACTCGGATCGCTGTCGGAAGCCCGTGCCCGTGCTGCCGGGGCCAGGGTATTGTACGAGGAAGCGCTGGCTACGGAAGGGGCCGCGCTCCCGGTGGATATTGCGCAGAAACTGGTGCGCGCCGAACGACTTGCAGAGAAATGAATATGCCATCCGGCGATCCTGTACTGACCATCGAATGCCCTCCTTCGTTTCGTTTCCGGTCGACGCTTCTGAGCCATGGCTGGATCGAGCTGGCGCCATTCAGCCACGACGAGGAGTATGTGCGGCTGCGGCGCATCCAATCTCTCCCGGACGGGCGCATTGTCCGCCTTGCATTCACGGTGGATAGGGACGAGGACGGGGCCGTGCCCTGCGGCGAAAGGTTGCATGTGCACATCGAGGAGACGCTGTGGCATGAGTCCGGTGCGGCGAAGCATGCCGCGAACGCTTCGCTTTCTCCTCCGGTCCATGCGCATCTTCAAGAGGTGCCCCGGCGCATTTTCAACCTTGAAATGGATCTGGACCCCTTTTATGCCCTGCTTGCGAGCGTTCCGCGCTATGCCTGGGTGTTTGCGCACAGGGCCGGGCGGCTACTGCGTGCGCCCACGGTTTGGGAAGATTTGGCGAAAACGCTGCTCACCACCAACACGACCTGGGCCATGACGCGGCAGATGACGCAGCGGTTGAACGAGTTGGGGCATGCCGGTGCATTTCCTTCGCCTGAAACGATCGCGAATCTGTCCCTCGACGCGCTTGCCGATCATGTACGGGCCGGATATCGGAATGCATACCTTCACGAACTGGCCTGCCGCATTGCGGAGGAAAGGGTCGACGTAGAGGGATGGCTATCTACGGAGATGTCTTCTGCCGACCTGTTTGCAGAGATACGTTCCCTGAGTGGATTCGGCCCGTACGCCGCCGGCGCAGTCATGAAACTGCTGGGGCGGTTCGACTACCTTGCGCTCGATTCCGCAGCCCGGTCGATGTTTGCCCGGAAATTCGGCGGAGGTACGGATACGGATATTCGCCGCCACTACGCGCCCTATGGCTCATGGCAGGGACTGGCGGTGTGGATGGATGTAATGGAGGACTGGTTTTTGCAGAACAGCGCACCTGAGGCCGCCCTGAACACCTCGACATGACGGTTATCTGGCCATTCAGGAAACCCATACCCTGTAACGGGGTACACAGGGGGTAATTTTACCTTGCCGCACATACTGTATTGCGCATAACGCGTTGAAATATACAGGCTGCGGCGCCATTAGAACACGGAAAAAGAACATGCCTCGGGGAAGAGTAAAGTGGTTTAGCGTAGATAAAGGTTTTGGCTTTATCGCGCCGGACGACGGTAGCAAGGACGTATTTGTCCATCGTAACAATATACCCAATCTCGGATACGACGAAGGATTGCGGGACGGCGAAGAAGTGGAATATGATGTGGAGCAGACGCCAAAAGGCCTCAGCGCCATGAGCGTAGAGCGTGTGGGCGGGTAATCTGCTTTAGGGCATTTCAGAACGGTTGACAGCGCTTCGCCTGTCGGTCGGATTTTTCCTGTTTCTTTTGGGCATGCACCCCATACGGGGCGTGCTGCATATTTTCGGGAAATATCCGGGGTTCCTGTACGAGTCGGATCTGGTCCATTTTTATGGACGAGCCGGGTGCGTACATACCGCCCGCATCGCATGATGTGTACCATGTCTTCCGTTCGGTGCTGGCTGGCGGCGGCTTGCTTGTTTCCGGGGATTGTTGTTGCTCAGGACACGTTATCGGTACCGGTTCTTCCGGGGCAGGCGCTGCCGGAATTGACGGTTGAGGCGGTCCGGGGCACGGCGAACGCAGCATCGGCTCCATACGCCCTTGCCGTCGAGACGAATTCCCCGGACGCGTTGCCGCGCTCCGTACTTTCTATGGAACGCGTTCTGCGTTCGCTCCCCGGTGCGTGGATTAACGACCGTGGCCATTTTGCGCTTGGAGAGCGTATCTCCGTGCGTGGTATGGGCGCCCGTGCTCCGTTCGGCGTGCGGGGTATGCAGGTTGTGCTCGATGGTATTCCGCTCACGATGCCGGATGGGCAGACGGTGCTCGACGTAGTGGAATCTTCCGTCCTGCGTCGCACGGAACTCTTGCGCAGTCCCGCCTCCCTGTTTTGGGGAAACGGTTCCGGAGCCGTGCTTTTCCTGTCGAGCGCTGCCGCGCCGGAAGGCGCTCGTCCCGCTTCTCGTTTGCGCGCGCAGGCGCTTGCCGGTTCCTTCGGGCAGCGCCGGATCCTTGTTGACGGGTTGCTGCCGTTCGGTCCGCATTCCGTGCAGTTTTACGCGTCGAATCACACACAGGACGGCTACCGGGCATATTCCTCCGGTGTTCGCCGCCGTGCCGGAGCCTCCGCCCGATTTCGAACCGGCTCCTCCTCGCACGTTCGGGTTATGGCTGCTCTTGCCTTGCAGGATACCGAGCATCCCGGCTCATTGACGCGCGAACAGTTCGAGACGGACCCCTCTATGGCCCGCCCGGCCTTTGTGGAAGCCCGCGCGGGTAAGGAGAGTCTTCATGCCCAGGCTGGCGCTGCGTTCGAGCGGGAGGCCGGAATCGGTACGCTTCGCCTGACCGGTTACGGCGTACGCCGGCAACTCGATAATCCCTTGACCTTTGCGTATATCGATCTTGACCGGACGGCAGGGGGAATGCGGGCGGCGCTGCGGCGGGATCGGGGGCGGATCCGGTGGGGTGTGGGAGCCGATGGGGCGTTACAGCACGATATTCGCAAGAATTTCAATAATGCACGTGGCCTTCCCGGCGATGAGATTGGATTGGATCAGGTCGAAGACGTGGCTTCCGCAGGCGCCTTTGCCTATGGGGGCTTCCAGCCTGTGCAAAACGTGCAGGTGCTGGCCGGATTGCGCTATGGAACGGTGCGGTTTGAAATGGACGATCACCTGTTTACCAATGGCGATCAATCCGGCAACCGGCTCTTTAGCGCCTGGAGCCCCATGCTGGGCGTGTCCTGGCGGGGAAGCGGATGGCTGCTGTTTGCGAACTACGGCACTGCCTTCGAGACGCCTACGACCACGGAACTGGTCAATCGCCCGGACCTGACGGGTGGATTCAATCCTTCGCTCGATCCGCAGATCGCGAGAGGCGTGGAAGTTGGCCTGCGCGGTGCGCTGGGGGCGCATCTGTTCGTGGATGCGGCTGTTTTCTCCATGAACGTGGATGGGCGATTGATCTCCTTCGAAAACGAGCTCGGGCGGGATTTTTTCCGGAATGCGGGCAAGAATACGCACCGGGGCATCGAGGGAGCCGTGCAATGGATCCCGCACCCTCGCTGGGAAGCGGCTTTTGTCGCTGCCGTGAGTCGTTTTGTTTTCCGGGAGGCGGACTTGAACGGAAACTTCTTGCCGGGCGTACCCGAACAGCGTTTTTTCGGGCGTGTACGGACAGATCAGAGAAGCTTTCAGGTCACAGTGGAAGCAGAAGCCGTAAGCGAGTATTTTACGGATGACGCCAACACGGCCGTCAACGACGGATACGTTGTTTTCGACGCGTCGCTCGGACACGAGGGATTTGCCGCCGGTTCGGTGCGCATTGCGCCGTTTGTCGAGGTGCGCAATATGCTGAATGTCCGGTACAGCGGTTCCGTGTCGATCAATGCATTCGGAGGCCGTTACTATGAACCCGCACCCGGTCGGGCATTCCTGGCCGGATTACAACTCCATATACTTCCTTGACTATGACACGCATTATGCCTTTTATCGCCGCCGTTCTTTTCGCTGCGTCGCCGGCGCTTGGCCAGGACACCGAGGGACAGGGTAGCCGCACCCCGGCGGACTGGGATGTACACGATCGGGAACGGCCCCAGCCCATGGTGGTCTCCCCGGCGATACCGAGCATGGATCAGGCGGCCGGACAGGCCCCTTCCGACGCCATCGTTCTTTTCGGGGGCGCATCGTCTCCGGAAGGATTGTCCGCCTGGGAGAGCCTCAGCGGAGATCCGGCGCCCTGGAAGGTGGCCGACGGTTATTTCGAGGTGCAGCCCCGCACCGGGGGTATTCGAACGAAGCAGGGCTTCGGTGACGTGCAGTTGCATGTCGAGTGGTCTGCACCCATGCCGCCCGACGGCGAGGATCAGAATCGTGGCAACAGCGGCGTTTTCCTGATGGAGACCTATGAGGTGCAGGTACTGGATTCCTACGAGAACGACACGTATCCCGATGGACAGGCTGCTGCATTGTACGGCCAGTATCCGCCGCTCGTCAACGCGATGAGCGCGCCGGGCGAGTGGAATGTCTATGACATCGTATTCCGCCGCCCCCGTTTCGATGAAGACGGCGCACTCGTTTCTCCAGCTTTTGTGACCGTTTTCCATAACGGCGTACTGGTGCAGAACCACGAGGAAATGACCGGCCCTTCGGGGCACCGGTCGCGGCCGCCGTACGAGGCCCATGCCGACCGGCTTCCGATTTCCTTGCAGGATCACGACCACCCGGTGCGTTTTCGGAATATCTGGGTCAGGGAACTGGAGTAGGCAAGGGAATACGTCCGGGTTTGTTATGAAAACGGTTACGTTCGGCGAAGTCATGCTCCGGCTGTCGCCTCCGGGACACGGGCGTTTTGTGCAAACGCCTTCCCTGGATGTGTCCTTCGGGGGCGGGGAGGCCAATGTGGCCGTCGCGCTGGCCGGCTTCGGATTCGACAGTTTCTTCCTGTCCAAAATTCCCGGGCACGAGATCGGGCAAGCCTGCGTCAACGACTTGCGGCGCTACGGCGTATCCGACCGGTTTATCGTACGCGGGGGTGACCGTCTCGGCATTTATTTCCTCGAAACGGGAGCGAGCCAGCGAGGGTCCAAGGTCCTCTACGACCGCGCCGGGAGCGCCGTAACGACGCTTGTGCCCGACGAGGTCGATCTGGAGGCCGTGTTCGACGGCGCAGCGTGGTTCCACTGGACCGGCATCACCCCGGCGCTCGGAGAGACTCCTTGTCGGATGCTTGAGGCAGCCTGCCGGGCAGCCCGCCGCGCTGGTGCGTCCATAAGCTGCGATCTGAACTTCCGGGCCAAGTTGTGGACGGAAAAAGAAGCGCAGGCCGTGATGCGCCCCCTCATGGAGTATGTGGACGTATGCATCGCTAACGAGGAGGACGCTGAGCGCAGCCTCGGCTTCCGGGCAGGCGCGTCCGATGTGGAAGCTGCCGAACTGGACGAGGAAGCGTATTTCGGTCTTGCCCGGCAACTCAAAAAAGAGTACGGATTTCGTGCCGTGGCGATTACGCTGCGGGAGAGTTTTTCGGCGTCCATGAACGGCTGGAGCGCCCTGTTGCACGACGACGGGGCATGCGTCGAGCCGCAGCGTTCAACCCGCTACGAGATCCGGCTTGTAGATCGTGTAGGCGGCGGCGATGCGTTTGCAGCGGGCCTGATTGCCGGCCTGTTGACGAAAAGCGATTCGCGGGAAGCGCTTGAGTTTGCCGTGGCGGCCTCCTGCCTCAAGCAGACCATTCCGGGCGATTTCAACCTCGTCTCGGCGCAGGAGGTCGAAAATCTGGCGAAGGGTTCCGGTTCCGGGCGCGTGGAGCGGTAGGGGAAAGCGGGCGTGTTTGGTGCGTCGTCGATGCGGAACGATCACATATCGGTTGCGAACGGGGGAAGTATGGGCGAATACGATTATTGCCGGGCAATTGTAAATACAAGATGGTATGAAAACGGCGCAATTGCACACTGTTTTGCACATACATAGGTGAAGGAATAATGACAGAATGCGAGAAAGAAAAAAACGAACGTCTTTTTTCGGTGGCGGAGCGGGGCGATTTGGATGCAATGCGGCTACTGAATTATTATAAGCCTGGATTTTTGAGCAGAATGCGCTCAATGTTGGTCGAATAAAGAGGATTCTATCTAAAAGCGCCGGGATGTCAAACTGCCGTTTCCCCTGGGCAACTCCAAAAACGTAAACTTTGTATTTTTGCCCGGCAACAGAAAAGCCCCGATCCGATTCGATGGACGGGGCTTGTACACGGTGGGGGATATGCGGCTATTCCGCTTGATTCGCTTACTGCGATGGGCCGGGCAGGACAGGCATAAACCTGTCGGGTATTTGCGAAACGTTTCCGAGAGATCGGTCGATTTTTCGCGCCAGTGATTCAACGACATCGATTTTGGATGACAAGCGGTCTTCTACGTCGTCGATGCGTTTGTTTAACCGTACCTCCACGGCTAATACTTCGTCTTTCAGGTCGTCGAACTGCTGGTCGATTCCGTCGAATCGCTGGTCGATTCCGTCGAATCGCTGGTCCATGCCGTCGAGTCGCTGGTCGATGCCATCGAATCGCTGGTCCATGCTGTCGAATCGCTGGCCGATTCCGTCGATGGCTTTTTTCAGGTCTGCATCCATTGCGTTCTCTATAGGATTCGTTAACCCGGCTTGCTATGCATAATATACGAGATAAAAACGGGTCCGTTAAGGAGGTAACAACTTTGTTACATTTTGCTTGTCATGCGATCGCGTCTGTGCCCCGAAGCCGCTTGCCGCCCATGCCTTTCGCCGGTCGCTCCACTGATCGAAGACGCGTGGCCGAACCTTCGCGGTTTTTCGGGCTTTTGCACCAACAAAGGCGGTTTTGCCTACTGGCCCGCGCCTGCTCCACAGGTCATCTGCGCCGGTATGCGGCGGCGATGTCCGAGAGCGCCTCGAATTCCGGGCCTTCTTCCGGGATGGGGATCCCGAACACCTCGGCAATGATGCTGGTCCATCCGTAAAGGAAATAGGTCCAGCCATCCACTGTCTTTACCCCCCGGCGGCATTGCTCCGCCTGGTTCAGGAAGATAAAATCGCCCCGGTAATTGTAATCCCAGGCATAGCCGTCCTGAGGAAAGACGGCCTTGTCGGATACCGGGGAGCCCGGACGGTCCTTGCCCATACCCGTACCGTTTATTACCACCGAGCGCGCAGGGAGGGCCTGCATCGCCTCGTCGTTACCGGTAGCATCCTCAACGAGGAGGTACTGTACGTTTGCGTCGTGTTCCACCTGGTTGTGCACGGCCTGGATGCTGCGTATCCGACCGGCGTCGACATCCGTCACGGTGATCCGAGCAGGCTGTTCGTCGTTCGGGGCGGCCAGAAGCAAGCTCGTGGTTGCTACGGTAGCGCCGCCGGCTCCCAGGAAGAGGATTTCGGCGCCGGTTTTTTTCCAGTATCCGCCCGGAAGAAACGCATCGAGCGCCCGGCGGCCCGTCACAGCGTCTTTCGCATGGCCGACGAGATGTTCGCCTTGCTTGGAAATGCAGGAAATTTCTCCGAGCAGGTGCGCATACGGGTCCAGTTCGTCGAACAGGTCACGGCTCGCCGCGAGAAGGTCGATCTTGTGGGTGGTGATCAGTGCGCCCATCGAGAGCGGGTCGTTCTTGATGCAGCGCACGATGTCCCGGTAGGTATCCGGGCTTGCACCGATCGGAACGTCCACGCCCACGAGGCGCGCATCGTCCAGTCCGAGGCGCCTGGCCCATTTCGGGAAGATGGGCACGATGGAAGATTGCTTCGTGGTTACGCCGATGAAATACAGGGTCGGGGCGTTTGCCGGCCGGAAGGGCGTCGAGGGCATATTGACCGGTGATCGAAGGAAAAATCGTGCGGAGCGGCTAATATACCGAAGCCTGCGCGTACTTTCTAAAGTGAGTATTGGTGCAATGAGTAGGATTTTGGCACAGTATTTGCCTTATTGTGCATCGAATCATGCACCCAACCCCTATGGAGGCTCTCCATGTTATCCCGTTACGGCGTATTTGTTTGTATACTTTTTCTGTTTTCGGCGTTGACCGCCTGCGACAGTGTGGATACCGAAGATATGCTGACAGAGCAGGAGGTCGATGCCCTCTTTACAGCTATCAGCACCGGTTTCGGGGTGCTGGACCCGGAGAGTGCGGTTGAGAGTGCGGAGCCGCCGGTTTCGGATATAATGCCGACCGATGAAGATCTCCAGATGGCGATAGATACGGTCGCCTCGTGCTCTGGAGGAGGCTCCATCAGATTGCAGGGTACGAGTATGAGCGATATTTCCGGTGAAGAGGAAATCGCTGAGAATACCGATCTTTTGCTGTTTCCCTCGGGATGCGTGATGACTGTGGATGACGTGACCTTTACGCTTGACAGCGAGTCCGGCGTGCGCCTGCAAAGCAGGGTTTCCTTTACGGCGTTGCAGTCCGACAGTACGGGGAGTATCATCTCTACGACAGTCAGCACTACGACAGGCATGGTGGATTGGGAAGTGGGCGGCCGGTCCGGTGCGTGCGAGGTAGACTTGTCTACCGACGTACGGATTGAACTCAGTTTTGGTTCAGACCCCGACGCGGGTCTCCTCATCGGAGGCAACATCGATGTGGAGGGCGGTACTTCCGGCATGCTGTGTGATACTCCAGTGGAGCGCGATGTCGAATTGGACCTGGAGGACTTGGACCCGGAGGCCGATCCTGCCGCTTCCCGTGTCGCCATGAGCAGGCGCCTTCTTCGCCTCTGATGCGTTTCGGAACCGCCGCTGTCGTTTGCCCGGGGCCGGGTAACGTTGCCGGTAGTTGATTGAAAAGTGCCTGCTGCTTTTCCGGCTCACCAACAATGCTTCAAGACTGCGGGGCGTGCTTTTGCGCGCCTCGCATCTTTTTGTGCGTCGCCCCGATATACATGCAGGCAACAAGATCGCCTGCGAGAGCGTTTCAAAAATGCTTGGGATGTTCATGGAATGAATTTCCCATTCTGCAGGTCTTATACGTGTTCTTCTTACATTTTCTTGTCGGGAACCCGGGCTGCAGGCGTTGTCCGGCGTTCCTTTTAACAAGTTCATACACCCCCGAAAGGATATCGCTGTTATGCTACGCTCCACGATGCTCATCGCTGCCGGTTTGTTGTTTGCCGTCTCTCCTATGCAGTCGGCTTATGCCCAGCAGTACGGTAACAGGGGGGGAGGCGAAAGGCCTAGAGGGCAGATGCCCTCGACGGAAATTTCCGGAAGCATTCTCGACGGAGAAACGGGCGAATCCATTCCGTCCGCT
This sequence comes from Rhodothermales bacterium, assembly GCA_965248175.1. GTDB lineage: Bacteria > Bacteroidota > Rhodothermia > Rhodothermales > VXPQ01 > VXPQ01. The sequence continues at coordinate 2,804,225 of OZ252093.1, read as the reverse complement.
TCCGTGGCCGTGTGGAGCGTACGGGATTCTTCACTTGCCACCGGAGCGATCAGCGACACCGACGGCGCTTTTCTGATCGAAGGGCTTCGCCCGGGAAGATATTACGTCCAGGTCAGCTTTGTGGGGTATCTCACGGAGGAGATTTCGGATGTGGCCCTTTTGCCGGGATCGTTCATTGCAGATCTCGGAACCGTCGAATTGATGCCCGATGCGCAGATGCTGGATGAAGTGATTGTCGAGGAGCGCCGGGAGTTCATGGAAGTCGGCATCGACCGGACCGTGTACAACACCAGGGATCAACTGGTGTCCGCCGGAGGTGACGCCAGCCAGGTGCTGGAGGAAATTCCTTCGGTGGAAGTGGATATTGACGGCAATATCAGTCTGCGGGGCAACCAGAACGTGGCCATTCTCCTCAATGGCCGTCCTACGTCCATGACCGGGGAGGCGCTCATCACCTTCCTGCAGGGATTGCCGGCGAGTACGATCGACCGGGTCGAGGTCATACCCAATCCGTCGGCCAGGTACGAACCCGACGGCATGTCCGGTATCCTCAATATCGTATTGCGCAAAGACCAGAATCTCGGCCTCGGCGGAAGCATTAGGGTCGGAGGCGGTACCCAGGAGAGTTACAATGCCGGGGGCTCGCTCAATTTTATAACGGGCAAGTTCTCCACGTTCGTGAACTACGGGTTGCGCCACGGCGTGCGCAACTCGGTGGGGGACCGCCTCCAGGAAAATCGCGTGGCCGATCCGCTGACCGTGATCGACCAGGACGATCGGGGCGAGAGCGGCCGCGACTCGCATAACCTCAGGGTCAGCGCCGATTACAACATGACCGACAAGAACGTGTTGTCGCTGGCCACGAGGCTGAGCGTACGCGGGGGGGATCAGGATGGGCTGAATGCCTATCGCATTCTTGATGCGAACCGGGTGGAAATGAACAGTTACGACCGGACGCGCATCGGAGACCGGTCGGACTTGAATCAGGATTACCGCCTGACGTTTTCGCGCATTATTGAGTCGGGGGCGCACGAACTGCAGGCCGAGGTGCGGTACGAAAAAGAGAAGGAGGACGACAAGAACAGCTATACGGAGAATGGGCTTCGCTTCGGAGGGGGTATTCCGGGTGTTGAGGCCGATCCGTTCATGCAGCGTTCGACGCAGGATGAGAACAACGGCGAGGGGTCATTCCAGTTGGATTACGTCCGCCCGTTGGGCAACGGTAAGCTGGAGGCGGGGTACAAGGGGTCTATCGATTTACTGGACAGCCGGTTTGGGGTTGAGACGTTCGATCACGACCTGAATGCGTATCTGACGGATGCGCACAAGACAAACACATTCGATTACCAGCAGAATATCCAGGCCGCCTTCGGCATCGTGCAGCAAGCCTTCGGGCCTTTCGCCACGCAGGTTGGTTTGCGCTACGAACAGGCGCGGACGACTTTCGACCTGACCACAACAAACGACCGGTACGAGAACGATTACAACAGCTTCTTCCCGAGTGCATTCCTGACCTGGGAATTGTCCCGGTCCGAGACGAGTTGGAAGCAGATCAAGTTCAGCTACAGCAAGCGCATCAATCGCCCGCGCACCTGGTCGCTGAATCCCTTCAACGATAACCTGGATCCGTATTCTCGCCGTGAAGGGAATCCGTATCTCAAGCCGGAGTACACGCATGCGATGGAGGGTAGTTACATTCATTTCGCCGGCCCTGTCTCCATCACGCTCACCCCGTATTATCGCAAGACGATCAATCGAATCCAGTGGTATGAATTCCTTAACGACGGCGGAGTATCGATCACGACCTTCCGAAACTTCGATTCGAGCAGTTCGTGGGGCTTCGAATCCATTGGTACGTTGCGGCTGACAAACCGGCTGAATGCGTTCGGCAGTTTCAATGCTTTTAGGGTGCAGACGGACGGGTCCAACGTGGAGAGTGGTCTCGGCAACGACGCCTGGGGCTGGTCGGCGCGCGGGAATACCACACTCAGCGTTCGGGAGGGGCTGTCTGTGCAGCTTTCCTATTTTTACCGGGCGCCCATGAATATCGAAAACGGCCGCATCGGTTCGATGTCGAGGGTGAGTATCGGGGCGCGCCAGCAGTTGCTGAACGAGCGGGCCAGCCTCAGCCTGCAGGTCCGCGATCCGTTCGATATGATGAATTACAGCATGACGCGCGACACGCCCCGGTTCTACCAGGAGACGTTCCGCAGTTTCAACGCCCGCCAGGTCAACCTTTCGCTGACGTACAACTTCGGACGCCAGCAGCGGCAGCGCGAGAACGGTGAATACGAACAGGGCGGCGGAGACGAAGAGGAAATGCAGGGGATGCAGATGTAAGGGGATCAGGGTATCTCCCCAGGCCTTCCGTTTTTACGCCTTGGGCACATTGCGCATTTCGGGGCATCGTAACCGTGCGGCATTCTACCTGTTCGCAGGTGTTCCTTGGGCCTTTCCTTATCTGAAAAGGCGCCCCGGCCTATCTCTTGGCAAACGAACCCCTGAGGCGTATTTTACGTGCGCAAACCGGCACGCAACGCGGTATAAATCTACCGTAGTTGTGCCGTTAAGGGATATTTCCGTTTTCTCCGCACCATTTCCGCGACTGTCATGCAAGAAAAATTGTCGCCCGCGCCTTCCGGCTGGCTCGTCCTGTTTGTTTTGCTGATCGGGCTCACGCTGGATGTTGCGCTGTTCGTATCCGGCTTGCAGCGCGACGCCATATTCTTCACCGTGGTTGCCGCCGTGGGTTTTCCGGTCATTCTTTTCCTGTTTCGGGGCCTGTTCGCGGTTGCCCCGAACGAGTCGCGGGTGCTGCAGTTGTTCGGCAACTACGTCGCCACCGTCCGCGAGCCGGGGCTTCGGTACACCAATCCGCTGTATACGAGGCAGCGCATCTCGGTTCGGGTGCGCAACTTCGAGACGGAACGCTCCAAGGTCAACGACACCGACGGTAATCCTGTCGAGATGGCGGCCGTCGTGGTCTGGAGGGTCGTCGATACCGCCGTGGCCACCTTCGAGGTGAACGACTACGTCAATTTCGTGCGCATCCAGAGCGAATCGGCGGTGCGTAACCTCGCGACCCGGTATCCCTACGACACGCAGGAGGAAGGACAGTTGTCGCTGCGGGGCAACACAGACGAGATTGCCGACAAGTTACAGGCGGAGATACAGGATCGGCTCGACAGGGCCGGGGTAGAGGTGATCGAGGCGCGGATCAACCACTTGGCCTATGCGCCGGAAATCGCCTCGGCAATGCTCCAGCGGCAACAGGCGGGCGCCATCATTGATGCCCGGAGCCAGATTGTGGAGGGTGCCGTGAGCATGGTGCAGATGGCGCTCGATGCTCTGTCCAGTCGGGGCATCGTCGAGCTCGATGAGGAGCGTAAGGCAGCCATGGTGAGCAACCTGCTGGTCGTACTCTGTGCTGACAAGAGCACGCAGCCGATCATCAACACGGGCGATCTCAATCCGTAACCTGGCGGCCGGATTTCCCGCTACACCCCGCTGAACGCGCCGAATCCCCCGTCCACGGGCACGACCACGCCGGTCACGAACCGTGAGGCATCGCTGCACAGCCAGACGAGCGTTCCTGCGAGTTCGTTCACCTCGCCGAAGCGCCCCATGGGCGTATGGTCGATGATTTGCCTGCCGCGCTCGGTCAGCGAGCCGTCTTCGTTCAGGAGCAGGCCCCGGTTCTGTTCTCCAATGAAGAAACCCGGCGCGATGGCATTCACGCGGAGTCCATCGCCGAACATCCGGGCAAGCTCCACGGCCATCCACCGGGTGAAATTCTCGACGGAAGCCTTGGCTGCGGAATAGCCCACGACCCGGGTGAGCGCACGGGCTGCCGCCATGGAGGAGACGTTGACGATGGAGCCGGCGCACGGGATATCCGTTTCTTCTTCCGTTGCGTCGTTTTTGTTTTCGGCCACTCCCATCACCTCTCCGAAAACCTGCGTGGGCAGCACGGTTCCGATCAGGTTGAGGTCAAACACTTGCCGGAAAGCGGTCTCCGGCATGTCGAAAATGCTATCTCCGGGCTTGAGCGTAGCGGACTTGATGTTGCCCCCGGCGGCATTCACGAGAATATCCACCCGTCCGAAGCGTTCGACGATGAGATCGCGGGCAGCCGTAAGCTGATCTTTCTTCAGCACGTCCGCGGGGATGCCCGCCGCCGCCGTCGCTCCGGCTTCTTCCAGCGTCCGGGCCGCATCCTCGACCCGCTTTTTGTTGCGCGCCAGGATCACCACCGAGGCGCCCGCTTCGGCTAGTCCCCGGCAGCAGGCTGATCCCAGCGCTCCCGATCCGCCTGTGACGACGGCCACGCGCCCCGTAAGGTCATATAAGGAATGTTGCATAATCGTTACGAAAGATTGCCGTGCGTGTCGTTTATTCTATGCGGGCGAACGTAGCGGGATCGCGGAAACGATCCTGCTTCGGGGGGCAGGCGCAGGATATGTGCGCATCGGACACCGCATCGAAAATACGAAGAACGGGAGCATATGACGAACGATAATCCGGTGACGCTTGGCGTTATCGTCGGCAACCGGGGCTTTTTTCCGGATCATCTGTGCGCCACCGGGCGCCGGCAGATTGTAGCCTTGCTGGAGAAGGAGGGGATCCACATCGTGATCACGCCCGAAGAGGCCACGAACAACGGCGCGGTGGAAACGCTTGCAGAAGCGCGCCTGTGCGCCGATCTGTTTCGTGCGCGCCGCGACGACATCAACGGGGTGCTTGTCACGCTGCCCAATTTCGGGGACGAGCGGGCCGTGGCGAACGTACTGCGCTGGGCCGATCTCGGGGCCCTGTCCTTATGCATGCCTTTGCGGATTCGAAGTCCGACATGTCGCTGACGAGCCGCCGGGACAGTTTTTGCGGCAAGATATCGGCTTGTAACAACCTGCGTCAGTACGGTATCCCGTTCTCGCTCACCAGCCGGCATACGATGGATCCCGCAAGCGAGGCGTTTGCGGAGGACCTGCGCCGCTTTGCGGCCACCTGCCGCGTCGTGCGCTCGCTGAAGAACCTGCGCCTGGGCCAGATCGGCGCTCGCCCCGCTGCATTCAACACGGTGCGCTACAGCGAAAAACTGCTGGAACAGGCTGGCATTTCCGTTGAAACGCTCGACCTGTCCGAACTGCTCGGATGGATCCGCCGCCTCGACGACGACGAGGTCCCCGTCACCGACAAGATCGAGGCGATGCGCGCCTATACGCGGATAGACGGCATTCCCCGGGAGAGCCTGTTGAAGATGGCGAAGCTGGGTGTGTGCATCGACCGGTTCATGGAAGACCAGGGTCTTGCGGCGACGGCTATCCAGTGCTGGACCTCGCTGGAAGAGTTCTACGGGGTGGTGCCCTGTACGGCGATGAGCATGATGAGCGACCGGCTCATGGCGAGCGCCTGCGAGGCGGATATCGTCGGGGCGCTGAGCATGTATGTGCTGCAGGAGGCGGCCCGCGTGCCCGCAGCGCTCCTCGACTGGAACAATGACTACGGGGACGATCCGAACAAGGGGGTCGTATTCCACTGCTCGAACCTGCCCAAATCCTTCTTTGTGGACGAGGGGTCGGACGCGCACCGCATGGATTTTCAGGAAATCATCGCCGGAGTGGTCGGCAAGGAGAATACGTACGGCACCATTGTGGGGCGGATCGCTCCCGGGGCGTTCACGTTCGCCCGCATTACCACGGACGACCTGGAAGGCCGCATGCGCGCCTATGTGGGAGAGGGCGTCTTCACGTCGGACACACTCCGAACCTTCGGGGGGTACGGGGTGTTCGAGGTGGCGAACATGCAGGAATTGCTCCGGTATATGTGCGAATCCGGATTTGAACACCATGTGGCAGCCACGCGCGCGCGCGTGGCTGGAGCCGTCCGCGAAGCGCTCGGTAAGTACATGGATTGGGAAGTGTATCATCACGCATAAGAGATCGACGCGAAACCATGGCCCCCATTGACTGGATTATCGTATTTGCCTACTTCATGGTGGTTGTCTGGATCGTGTGGTGGTCCGCACGCCAGACAAAGACCACCAAAGATTACTTCCTTGCCGGGCGCAATGTCGGTTGGGTCGTGGTGGGCACGTCGCTATTCGCCTCGAACATCGGCTCCGAACATATTGTGGGCCTTGCGGGAAGCGGCGCCCTGAACGGGATGGCGCAGGCGCACTGGGAGTTGCATGCCTGGATCATGATCCTGCTGGCCTGGGTGTTCGTGTCGTTCTACTACCGCTCCGGCGTTTTCACCATGCCGGAATTCCTCGAACGCCGGTTCGACGCCCGGTCCCGCTGGGTACTTTCGATCGTTTCCCTTGTCGCCTATGTGTTTACGAAGGTGTCCGTCACGGTCTACGCAGGCGCCCTCGTATTCCGCACGCTCCTGCCCGACACATTCGGCACGCCGGACAATGCATTCTGGGTCGGCGCCTTCGTCACGGTGGTGCTGACGGGGGTCTACACCATCTTCGGCGGTCTGCGCGCCGTTGTATACACGGAAGTGCTGCAAACGGTGCTTCTGCTCATGGGGTCGGCGTTTATCACGATGTTCGGGTTGTCCGAACTCGGGGGATGGAACGAGCTGCGGGCCATCGTGGGCGAAAACGCCAAACAATTTGCGCTCTGGCGACCCAATTCCGATCCGAATTTCCCCTGGCTGGCGGTGATGATCGCCTCGCCCATTGTCGGGATATGGTACTGGTGTACCGATCAGTATATCATCCAGCGCACCCTTGCGGCCCGGTCGCTGACGGATGCGCGCCGCGGGGCCATTTTCGGGGGATTTCTGAAGGTGTGGCCCGTGTTCATCTTTCTCGTGCCGGGCATGATCGGGTATGCGCTCCACCAAAAGGGTTTGCTTGCCATCCCGATGTCCGCCGAGGGCAATGTCATGGGCGATATGGTGTTTCCCACCATGGTGGCGGAACTGCTTCCGATGGGGCTGCGGGGGCTTGTGGTGGGCGGCTTGCTGTCGGCGCTCATGAGTTCGCTGGCGTCCCTGTTCAACTCGTGCGCTACGCTCTTCACCGTCGATATCTACGAGAAGCTGCGCCCGGGTGCGTCCGAGGCGCGGCTCATTCGGGTCGGGCGGATCGCCACCGGCGTGGTGGTGGCTTTCGGCATCTTGTGGATTCCGATCATGAAGGTGATTTCGGAAAACAACGAGGGACTCTACGATTACCTGCAGAACGTGCAGAGTTTTCTGGCGCCGCCCATTACCGCCGTGTTCCTGCTGGGCATTTTCTGCAAGCGCATCAACGGACACGGGGCGTTCTGGGGGATGGTCGTCGGGTTCGTGCTGGGGATGCTGAAACTTACGCTCCAGACGCTGGTCCAGAGCGGCGTAATGGAGCCGACGGGCATTCTGGGCGGGATCGGCGCCTTCAACGGGTATTATTTCTCCGGTGTGCTCTTTCTCATCAGTGTCGTCCTCGTCATTACGCTGTCCTATGCGAAGAACGCCGATGCGCTGGGCAAGCTGAAGGGCCTTACCTGGGGAACGCTCACTGCTGAGGAACAGCTCGAATCCCGTTCTTCCTGGGGCTGGCTCGATGTGGCGGGTACGGTGCTGGTACTGGGATTGGTGCTCTGCATCTACCTGTATTTCAGCTTCTGGCTGTAAATACGGGCGCGTCATGCAACGAGACCATTTGCCGCCTCCGGTGCGGACCGATACGAGCAATGCGTTTGCGCATCGCTCCATGGGGGTGCGGGTGCCCTCGATCATCGACGACACGATCGCCCGGAATGCGTACGCGGATACCACGGCGGACGCGCTGAAACGGCTCCGGGACAAGGTGGCCGGGAATGCGCCGCTACGCCTTTTCGAGGCGCCGGCTCCCGATTATGCATTGTGGCTGCCGCGGTATGTGCCGCATGAAGGGGAGACCTGGCTGGGCACGGAGTGGCTGTTTGCGGAAATGCTTGTGTACCGCCTCATGGTCGAGGCGTCCGGGTTTCTTGAATCGGGCAGGGATCCGTTTGCGCCCTTCAAGCAGGAAGAATTGGCTTCCGAGGCGTTGTGGGCTACGCTGGGGGAGGTGCTGGCTTTCGAGGGCCCGCTTCCGGAGCGCCTTGCGCGTATGCTGAAGGCCATGTTGTGGGGCAATCGCATCGACCTGAGCATCATGACCGTGGCCGCGCAGGGCGTGTATGCGACCGACGAACACCTCCTGACGGACCGCTCGGAAGAGATCGTGGCGGGATTGCTGGGACGCCCTCCGGGTTCCGGGCATATCATTATGGACAATGCGGGGACCGAAGAGGCCATGGATCTGGCGTGGACCGATCTGCTCCTTGCGGAGGGGTTGGCCACGGAGATCGTGCTGCATGTGAAGATGCTGCCCGTACTGGTGAGCGACGTGATCCCCGTAGACCTTCACGACATGCTGCGGGCCATGACTGCCCGGGGAGGGGCTGCCGCCGGTCTTTCCACCCGCCTTTCTGGATACATGCAGGAGGGTCGTCTTCGCATGGAGGCGGATTATTTCTGGAACACGGACGGGCGGTTTTGGGAATTGCCGCCCCATATCGAGCATGTCCTCGAAGGGGCGACGCTGGCGATCAGCAAGGGCGACGCCAACTACCGCCGGGCGACGAACGACGCCATCTGGCCGCTCGAAACGAGCATGAGCGAAGCGCTGGGTCCTTTTCCTGCGCCGCTGGCGCTCCTGCGCACGCTCAAGAGCGATACGCTGGTGGAAGTCTCGCTGGAGCGGGCCGCCGAACTGGAGGTCGAACATCCGCAATGGCGGGCCAACGGGACCTACGGCGTGATGCAATACGCCGCCGGGCAAGCGCATTCTTTTTCCGATGAAGAAGGTTCTGCCTATGCATAGCCATCGCCAGCCATTTCTTGTAGCCTTTATTCTGTTATTGGGCCTGTTTTCCTGTACGCAGCAAGGCGAAGATATAACCGCCCCCGCCGAAGGGGCAGCCGTCCGTCGCGGGTTTACGATCCCGCTGATCGATCTGGCCGACGAGACGCATCGGCAAGTGGTGGTCGACAAGCAAGAAGGGCAATACCTCGGCCACCCGACAACGGTCCTGCTTGAAGATGGCCAGACCATCACCGCGGTCTACCCGCAAGGACATGGCGGCGGCGCTATCGTAATGAAACGGAGCACCGACGGCGGCCTTACCTGGAGCGATCGCCTGCCAGTGCCCGATAGCTGGGCCACTTCCCGCGAGGTCCCTACGATCCATCGTGTCGTCGATCCGACCGGCGTCAAGCGGCTGATCTTGTTCTCGGGTCTCCATCCAATCCGTATGGCTGTTTCCGAAGACGACGGCCTCGCCTGGAGTGAGCTTGAACCCATAGGCGACTTTGGCGGCATCGTCGCAATGGGATCAGTCGAGCGGCTGAAAAATGGGGATTACATGGCGCTTTTTCACGATGATGGGCGTTTCATTGGCCCGGAGGATCAGCAGCAGGATTCGCGCGTTTTCCACGTCTACAAAACGCTCTCTCGCGACGGCGGCCTGACGTGGTCCGCGCCGGAGGTCATCGCTACGCATCCGACGGCGCATTTGTGCGAGCCCGGCCTCGTTCGTTCACCCGACGGGAACCAGATGGCTGTGTTGCTGCGCGAGAACAGCCGCACCTTCAATTCGTTCATCATTTTTTCCGACGATGAAGGCGAGACCTGGAGTGCACCGCGTGAAATGCCCGGCGCGCTCACCGGAGACCGGCACACGGCCAGGCATGCTCCCGATGGCCGCCTCTTTATCTCCTTCCGCGATACAGCGCACGAGACTCCGACACAGGGCGACTGGGTCGGCTGGGTAGGTACCTACGAGGATCTTGTCGAGGGGCGCGAAGGCCAGTACCGCGTGCGCCTTATGGACAACAAACACCTCTGGGATACCGCCTATCCCGGTGTGGAGGTTCTTCCGGACGGCGTTTTCGTCTTAACGACCTACGGTCACTGGGACGAAGGCCAGGAACCCTATATCGTCAGCGTCCGCTTTACGCTCGACGAGTTGGACGATAAAGCGGAGGCGATGCAGGGGTAGGCTTATTCGCCGGTTCATGGCGCGCCGCTGCAGGCGACAGCCCTTGGCGTTCGCCCTTCCCGAATAGCGCACACACTCAAAAATCCATGCCGACCAAACACAGGGTATTTGCCATGATCGTTCCCTTCGTGCTGGCGTTTTCCGCCACAACCTCTTCTGCGCAGGATCAGGGCTACAACCCGGAGGCGCGCCTCGCCGAACTGGGCATTACGCTGCGCAAGGCGTCCTCGCCCGTCGCCAATTACGTCAACGCCGTGCGAACGGGGGACCTGCTGTACCTGTCCGGGAAAGGGCCGTTGCGTCCTGACGGGACGCTGGTGATCGGCAAGGTCGGTGCGGATTTGTCCGTCGAGGAAGGGTACGAGGCGGCCCGTCTGGTGGGAATCCAGTTAATTTCCACGATGAAGGACGAACTGGGCGATCTGAGCCGCGTCCGGCGCATCGTCAAGGCATTGGGCATGGTGAACGCTTCCCCGGAATTCGGAGCCCATCCTGCGGTCATCAATGGTTTTTCGGACCTGATGGTTGAGGTCTTCGGCGACAGAGGCCGCCATGCGCGATCGGCCATTGGCATGGGCTCGCTGCCGGACAACATCGCCGTGGAGATCGAGGTGATAGTGGAGGTGGAGTAGGGGGAGCTTGATACCCTGCCTAAATGAGGTGTCTTGCAGGATATGGGGGTCGCTTCAGATATTAGGTATGTTCGCTTACACAGTTTTAGCGGATACGCCCATTTTCGATGGTTAGTGGAACACCGATTTCATCGACATCATGGCAGGGAAAAAAGAAGCATTCCGTCGCAAACTATAGAAATATCACTCTTGAGGTGTTATATGATTAAATCCGTAAATAACTATCCAATCTCTCAGCTCTTCGACATCGAAGCGAATGTGGTATATACAATGGGAATTATATACGAAAGTAACCATTATTCACTTGACTTTTTGATTATTATGTGGTATTATAGTAACCGTAATCAGAAAGCAACCAGGCAAGAAAATGGCACAACGCGCACCCGGACGTTCCGAAAGAACCGGCTTGACCATTGTTCAACTTCTTCGTATGTTTCCCGACAACGATACAGCCGAACGCTGGTTTGAAAAGCAACGCTGGCCTGATGGTCCTGTCTGCCCCCACTGCGGTTGCATGCGGGCCGTTCGCAGTACCCACCCGACCATGCCACTGCGTTGCAAGGATTGCCGGAAGCACTTCTCCGTCAAGAAGGGCACGGTAATGGAGTCGAGCAAACTGGGCTTTCAGGCATGGGCAATCGTTACCTATATGGCAACGACCAACCTGAAAGGCGTGTCGAGTATGAAGATCAGCCGGGAATTGGGTATCACGCAGAAAGCCGCGTGGCACCTGATCCAGCGTGTCCGCGAGGCTTTCGTGGAGAACGCCCCTCTTTTCGTCGGTACCGTCGAGGTAGACGAAACGTATGTGGGTGGCAAGAAACGGAATAAACACGCGCACAAGCGGTCGTTCGGACGTGGAACGGTGGGTAAGGCTACCGTCATGGGAGCCAGGGAGCGAGGCGGCAAGATCAAGGCGCGTCCACTTGGCTATGAACCGGGTGAAACTCTCGCTGGCTTCGTGCATGAGAGCGTCCAGCATGGCGAAACGGTCTTCACGGATGACCATAAGGCATACAAGAGCTTGAAACACTTCTACGCCCACGAGACGGTCAAACACAGTGCCAGCGAGTACGTTCGTGGACGAGTCCACACGAACGGTATCGAGAGTTTTTGGGCGACGTTGAAACGGGGAATCACGGGTGTTTACCACCACGTGAGCGTCAAGCATCTCCATCGGTACATCAACGAGTTCTCCGGTCGGCACAACATTCGCGGACTTGATACTCTTGACCAAATGTCGGCAATAGTCCGGGGCATGGATCAGAAACGCCTCCGGTATGCTGACCTGATTGCATGATGGGTGTGGCTGTACAAAGAAAATCTCCAGATGGTATCGCTACCAGCGATATTATATGTAGTGCACATTTAGGCTGCAACGATGCGCTGTTTCCTAAAATCTTCGATTTGCACGTACCTGTTGGTTCAACGATTGCCGACGTAACCTACGGCAAGGGGATATTCTGGAAGAATGTCAACGCAGACGATTACAACTTGCTTGCGACCGATATAAAGACGGGGGTGGATTGCCGAGATTTGCCTTACGACGACGGCTCAATCGACTGTGTGGTACTTGATCCCCCATACATGGAGGGGCTGTATCGCAAAAAGCAGTCTCATTTAGCAGGCAGCGGCAGTTATTCTGCATTTAGGGAAATCTACTCGAACGGAAAGACCATCGAGGATAATGTGCCGAAGTATCACGCGGCTGTATTGGACCTGTATTTCAAGGCTGGTGCCGAGGCGTTTAGAGTTCTGCGCGATTTTGGCGTGTTCATTGTCAAGTGTCAAGATGAAGTAAGTGCCAATCTGCAAAATCTCACACATGTCGAGTTGATCAATGAATACGAGTCGATAGGGTTCTACGCAAAAGACTTGTTCGTATTAGTCCGCACCAATAAACCCGCCGTCAGTCGGATCCTTCGACAGGAACACGCCAGGAAAAATCATTCTTACTTTCTCGTATTCATCAAAACCAACGGGCGAAGTCCGCGACGCCGCTGTCCATAATGGGAATTCTGGAAGACTGGGGTATTTCCTACGATGACTTGAACGTTGTACTTGCAGAGCGTCCAAGCATCCGAGGGATACTGATTGGGTTTTTGGCTGAGTACAAGTTACAGCGCACCGTATTTTCAGATGCCCGAATTCACAAACTAATTCGATACGACGATCACGACAGATCACGGCCAGCAGACTTCAGTTTCGAATACCAAGGCCAACCGATCATTGTCGAGGTGAAGTCGTTGCAAACCCGTTCGGTGAGAACTAACAACGGCGACTATTTCGGACGATGCCAAGTCGATGCGAGCGACCGACGATCTGTTACACTGCCCAACGGAACCACGTTGCAGACAACGTGCCTGCTGGCAGGAAAATTCGATATACTGGCGATTAATCTCTTTGAGTTTGACCATAAATGGCACTTTGGATTTATCAGAAATGAGCATCTGCCGCGTTCCAAACATCGGAAGTATTCGGATTACCAGAGGATGCACCTATTGGCGACAAGTGTTCCTGTTTCGTGGCCCTTAGAACCACCATTCTACAGTGAACCGTTTACGCTGATGAAAGAGATCGTGAGAGAACGACGGCAAAGGGGTAAGTGAACAATATCAGACCTAAGGCGAAGACCATGAAACCGAAAAAGCCCAAACCCGAATCGAAAAAGCGAGGTCGCCCGGAGACGCGCGTTTTGAAGATCGACACGACGCCAGAGATACTGGCGAAGTGCATCGTAACGCCGATAAAGAAGGATCGGGGTGCGGTATCGCCCGATGACAAAAAACCGCCGCCGTTGGAGGATATGCTCTGATCCGAAAGCGGTTACTTTCGTATATAATTCCCTATACAATCCCTCGATACCAGCGCGAATACACTTGGGGGAAGAATCAGTGGGAAAGCCTGTTTGACGATGTTCTTGATAACGACCCCGGCTATTTCCTCGGTTCGATTATCTGTATCAATCAGTCGGAAGACGCGCTATTGGTTCAGAAACTGGAACTAGTCGATGGCCAGCAGCGACTGATGACGCTCTCGCTGCTTTTTGCTTCGGTCTATCATGCCTTGAAAAGCCATGAATCCAATTTGGATGCTGAACAGCTTGTCGAGCAAACCAACTTAAAGCGTAAGCTGATTTTGAAGAAAGGCGATAAACAGATCCGCCTGATACCACAGATTCAGAACAACAACCAGAATGATTACCGGGCCGTTCTTGCTGAGACGGGGATTATCAGTGGGAGCGATCGTCCGGCTTATGCGGGGAACCGCAAAATTTTCCGTGCCTACCGATATTTCCAGGGCCGTATCAATGAAATGACAGATGAGGGGGGCGACGGGCTTGGGACCATCCTGGAATTTCTGGAAAAGGTCAGCTATGCTTGCTTGGTCAAAATTGAGGTGGCGAGTCATGCCGATGCCTACACCCTGTTCGAATCGCTGAACAATAGAGGTATGCCATTAACGGCGGTTGATCTGATCAAGAACAAGCTCTTGGCAAGACTGGAATCCATTGAGTCCGGCAAGGTGGATCACTATTATGAGCGCTGGAACCGCTTGCTGAACTACTTAGGCGATGACTATGGCACTCAGGAGCGTTTCTTCCGCCAATACTACAACGCTTTTAAGGATGAACTGAAAGCGTTGTATAAGGTGCCCGTGGCTACCCGATCCAACCTGATTCAGATATACGAGAAGCTTATTAACGATGACGCCAAGGATTGCCTGACAAAAATCGGCATCGCTGGTCAAAAGTACTCATTGATTCTCTCTCGCAATCAGGACGATGCCCTCAACGGACTTGAGATACCGCTCAAGAATCTCGCACGCATCCAAGGAGCGCCATCCTATCTGCTGATGCTTTACCTGCTTGTCCGTAAGGAAGATTTGCAACTGGACAACAAGCAATTAGCCTCGACGGTTGCGTTTCTGGTTCGTTTCTTTGTCCGTCGTAATCTCACAGACACGCCGCCTACACGGGATTTAACTCGACTTTTCATGACGATTATAGATAAAATAAGTAGCCTGCATGGAATAGCTGTTACGCAGGCTATTAAGGAGGAACTCGTGGCTGTATCTGCATCTGATGATATATTCCAGAGCAAATTGGAAGGGCCAATTTACGTGGAAAATTCAGGTGTCACCCGATTTGTTCTATGTGCCTTGGCTGAACAAGAAATGACCAAAGAAACTTGGGTTGACCTATGGGCCGTTGGGGGAAAGGGAAGGTCTGTCTGGACCATTGAGCATATCTTTCCACAGGGTGAAAACATACCTCAACCATGGATGACCATGATCGCTGATGGGGATGAGCACAAGGCGAAGGAGGCTCAACAGACGTATGTCCACAAACTGGGAAATCTGACCATTTCCGGATTCAATAGTGCTCTTGGAAACAAGGGCTTTGAGGAAAAGCGGGATCGTACTGATGCACAAGGCCGATGGGTTGGATATAAAAATGGCCTAAGTATAAATGAAGATTTGGCTAATTCTCAAAGTTGGGGTGTCGAACAGATAAAAACCAGAACCGAGAATCTGGTTAAACAAGCAACCAAACTGTTCGGGTTGTAAGGATGTGACGCATGATAGTAATGGAGAAATGGTTTGCAAAAATCTGTCCAATCAGGACAAACCGTCTCTAGGAATCGTCCGATGCGAAACTGACCCATGTTCTTTAGCGTTCGTTCGGTGAGTTACTTTCCGCCGGGTGGACATGTATTCAGTAAGGAACCAATGAGCCGGCGCTTCTTGCCAGCAGAGTGCACATGCCAGATCACAACCCATTGAGTTTTGTCACGTCTCTTGGCACTAAGCTCGCTACTCGGTCTCGTCACGTATGTGCGTTCCTAGGTGCCGGGGTTGGGAAGGCGTGTGGCCTACCTGATGTGAAGGCGCTTGAGCAGTATGTTCTGGAAGATATCCAAGAAGACGAACATGCCGCCTTCCAGCGCCAACTAACGGGCCGAAACCTCGAGGCGGCGTTAAGCCGCCTCCGTCGCATTTCGGCACTTATCTCCGGCGAAGAAACAGTGAATGACCTGACGGCGAGGGATGCGGAGAAATTGGATGCCGCTGTCTGTCAGGCGATTGTCAGGGCGCTGAAAGTTGATGGCGTTGATGGTGTGGATCCAACTGCCGCAATGTGTTTGGCCGTCTGGGCAGCACGCGCCAATTACCATCTACCTGTCGAATTATTCACGGTAAACTATGACCTTTTGTTAGAGACTGCTCTTGAGGAAATGCGTGTGCCCTACTTCGATGGTTTTGTAGGATCTCTGGAAGCCAGATTTCATACGGAACTGGTCGAGGGATTGCCAGGACCGGATGCTGAAGTGGTTCCTGCGTTTTTCGTCAGGCTTTGGAAACTGCACGGCTCCGTGAACTGGTCTTGGAAAGGAGACCGGCAAATTGTCCGACTAGGCCACCCGGTTCCTGAAGGTCTTGCGGCGGCCATTTATCCGTCTGATGCAAAGTACGAGGAATCGCGGCGTGTCCCCTTTGTCGTACTTCAGGACCGATTGAGAAGGGCACTCTATCAGCCAGAGACGCTTATGCTGATCTCTGGATATTCGTTCGGTGACGAACATCTCAATGAGCAAATTTTCAATGCTGCAGTGCGCCGCGAGCGTTCCGAGTTTATAGCCTTCTGCTTTTCGGAGATTCCGGATATATTGGCTGACCGTGCAGTTACCATCCCTAACATCCAAGTGGTCTCTGGTCGTGAGGCAATTATTGGCGGTGTCCGTGCGGATTGGGATAAACCGGACAATGCGCCACTGGATATTTGGGAGAATGAACAGTTTGCCCTCCGAAACTTCTGTAATCTTGCCAGATATTTGGCTCGAAGCACGACACGTGAACAAAGCGGTGACGGTGTTTTGAAGGAGTTGCTCAGGGACGCTATTGGGGAGTCTCGGACGGAAGTGAACAGAAAGGAATATGACTGAGCGCGATCCAACGTGTATTGGGAGAGTACGTCATGTTCTAGGGGCTACTGTTACAGTGGCACTTGATCCTGACCTCGCAGGGACAGCACCAATTTATCGTGGTCACCTTCAACCTGTGGGTCAGATCGGCTCACTCGTTCGAATTCCTCAGGGCCTTGTTGACCTCGTCGCCACGGTTTCCCTTGTCGGCATTGCTGAACTTTCTGGTCCAATCAAACCAGCGGAGTCGGTTCAACACGATGAGCGCTGGCTACAAGTTCAGTTACTTGGTGAGATTGATCGCGGCACGGAGCGTTTCCAGCGCGGTGTGGGTTCATATCCTGGCCTTGATGATCCTGTACACTTCGCAACGCCAAGTCAGCTTAGGTCGGTATTCCCGCACCCCGACAATCAAAATCTGCGACTGGGCCGTCTAGCTGCTACCGAGGAAGTTCCAGTTTGTGTGGATATCTCGCGCTTCGTCGTCCGTCACGCAGCCATCGTTGGCTCTACGGGCTCTGGGAAGACCAGCGTTGTCGCTTCTTTATTGCAGAGCTTCGTAGAGGGGGGGTGGCAAGCGGCAAATATCGTGGTTATCGATCCGCACGGTGAGTACGCACAAGCATTGGAGGGTAATGCTTCTGTCAAAAGCGTTCTTGCCACAGGTGGAGATCAGTTACGTGTCCCGTTCTGGGCGCTCCCGGCGGCTGACATTGTGCACATTTTTTCTGGATCATCGGGCAGTGCGACATTCGTGGGACGCTATACCGAACTTGTGACTGCTGCTCGTCGCAAGTTTGTAGAGGCTGCCGATTGGCTCAAACTTGATCCGACAGCTGTTACAGCCGACACGCCAGTACCGTTTGATATTCGGGCGGTTTGGCATCAACTTGATTTCAAAAACAACGAGACCCTCGAAAGCAAGGCGGACCCGACAACTGTTTGTCTGACCAACGCCGGTGATGCAAACACGTTGCGGTCAGCGACGTTTAAACCTTATGGTCCTGGCAGTGAGCCTCCGCACAAGGGGCCGTTTCACGGTACCTATGGGACCATGCCGGATATGTTCCGTCTCGGCCTTCTTGATCCACAGCTTCGGTTTTTTCAGGAGCCCAAGGGTGAGCCGCAAGGTGATGATCCGTTGGTCAAAGTAATGCAGGATTGGCTTGGTGGCGTTCGGCCCATATCAGTGCTTGATTTCAGCGGAGTTCCATCTGCTGCTGCCGATCTCGCGATCGGTGTCGTTCTTAATCTGATTTTTGAGATATCGCTCCGTTGCAATTTGGGAGGACCGGGCATTGGGCGCCCCAGCCCTGTTCTCGTAGTATTGGAAGAAGCTCACCGATACCTTGGTGACAGCGCAAGCATGTTGACTCGTGATTCTGCGAATAGAATTGCAAGAGAGGGAAGGAAATACGGTGTCGGGCTCTTGCTCGTCACCCAGCGCCCTACGGAGCTACCGGACACCGCTCTGGCACAGTGCGGAACCTTGGTGGCCCTGCGCCTTTCGAACTCTGAGGATCAAAATACAATTCGAGCGGCGCTACCGGATGCAATTGCAGGTTTGGCCGCTGTTCTGCCATCGCTACGTACCGGTGAGGGAGTAGTTAGCGGAGAATCTATGATCCTGCCTGCCCGGGTACTCTTTGATAGACCCAACCCGAAGCCACTTGCCGACGATCCATCTCTGGCCCCTTGGCGTCAAGAACCTCTAGTACCGGATGTTGGTCCCGCCCTGACAGCATGGCGTGGAACTTATGAGGTTGCGGATGATTGAATGTCGCGAAACTTACGAGGTCACAGATGATTGAGTGGATTCCTGTTACCGGTTCCAGCCGGATCGTTGCCGAGGCCTATGACCCGGAAACTGAGACGATTTATGTACGCTTTCACGATGGCGTTGAATGGCGGTATTCTGCGTGTCCGCCTCAAGTTTGGCAGGCGTTTACCGCGCCGGGGCAGTCGCGAGGAAAATATATCAGTAGAGTATTAAATTATAAACCGCATGGTCAACATGTCGGTTAGTCAAATGGACCAGCCGATCCTGGCGAAGATTACATCCTCATCTCATCCAAATCTTTCCAATTAAAGAGAACTCTCTCTGTTTTCCTTTCCTCCGGTCCCCTTGTCCGTGTCTAACGGTGGATCCGGGGGCTTTTTACAGACCGCATGTTGTCCGAATATAGGTGCGGTCCTGTAATGGTGCCGGTTGCACGGTTGGCCTTCCTCAACGAAGAAGTGATGCGGAATCTGCTCTGTCTGGGCCTGCGTGAAGCGGCAAAAAATGCGGAATGTCCGAAAAACAGGCCCGTACCCAGCAGAAAGTCCCTTTTCAATTTCCATATACAACGCCCCATATCGTTCGCTTGACAACCGCACCCTCAACAGCGTATCCTGCAAACAACAATTTCCTAACCGGGTCGAGGCGGCCCGAACACCCCGGTGCCTAAAACCAACGAAGTCGCTTTCAACGTTCCGTTACTGAACGTGCTGCGGAGCAAGCATCCGCAGTGGCGCGACCGGACCGGCGTGGAGCAACAGGATGTCTTTCGCGAGTCCGCTCTTCGTCCAGACATAGTTATTCGCCCGCCGGGCGGTATCCCGGTTGTTCTGGAGACGGAGTTTGAACCGGCACATACTGTGGAAGCAGATGCGCAAGCGCGTCTGGGCAAATTCCTGTCACAAACAGGAGATCGGATCGAGCAGACCATCGCTGTGCAAATTCCGCTGGAACTGAGTGGGGCGCCGCAGGCAGATTTGGAGCAGCATATCGAAGCCGCCGAGTTTCGCTATTGCACGTACTCACTACAAGAAGCGGGCGCTGCCGTGCGCTGGCCAGCCACAGGCTGGCTTGCAGGAAGCGTCAACGATCTCGCGGGATGCATTGAAAATGTCTCGCTGTCCGAGCGGCTACTCGCCGAGGGGACGAATATTCTGGAACAGAGTATCGGCGAGGCGGCCGGCAAACTGCGCGAAACGGCTGGCGCTCGCACTCTGGAAAAAATGGCGCGGTCCCTACACCAGGAGGACGGCGAGCAGACCTCGCGCATGGCCATGGCCATCGTCGCCAACGCGCTCGTTTTTCATACCGCTATCGTTGAAGCGCACGGGATATCCACTGTCGATGAACTACGCAGCTCCGGTACCAACGATGTAAACAAGAGTCGCTTGCTTGCCTGCTGGCAACATATCCTTGACCACATCAATTACTATCCGATCTTTCATATCGCTTCCGATCTGCTCAGGCCGATTCCCGCCGGTACGGCGAATGCGGTGCTCAACCGTCTTGCTCAGGCAGCCAGCGATCTGGCGGGTCTTGGGGCTACGACCTTGCATGACCTCTCCGGGCGCATGTTTCAGCGGCTCATTGCCGACCGGAAGTTTCTTGCCACGTTTTATACCCTACCGACATCGGCGGCTCTGCTCGCTGAGTTAGCGGTGTCTCGCCTCGATGCGGAAACAGATTGGTCCGATCCGAACGCTCTTGTCTCTCTCCAATTCGCCGACCTTGCCTGTGGCACCGGTACCTTGCTCTCGGCCACATACCGTGCTCTGACGCTACGCTATAGGCAAACAGGCGGCGACGATCAGGGGTTGCACAGGCAGATGATGGAGCGCGTTCTCGTTGCCGCCGATATTATGCCCGCCGCAACGCATCTTACCGCATCCATGCTGTCGAGTACCCATCCGGGTACGACCTTTGAGCGCACCCGCGTCCACACACTGCCCTACGGACAGCAAAGCAAGGAAAAACGGCAGGCCATGGCCTTGGGTGCCCTTGACCTGATTGAATATGACGATGCACCGTCGCTGTTCGGAACCGGCGTTCGGAGGGCGCAAGGCACGGGTGCGGATGTGGAAACCGACTGGAGTCAGGACATGATTCTTCCCCGGGGAGCGGCTGATCTGGTGATTATGAATCCTCCGTTTACCCGGCCGGGTAATCACGAAAGTATAGAGGGGTCGGTCCCGGTACCGTCGTTTGCCGGGTTGAGTACGAGCAAAGACGAGCAGCGACAAATGGGTGCTCGGTTAAAGGGGATATGCGCCAAGCTGAAGAAGAGTGGAAGCATAGCTGGTCACGGCAACGCCGGGCTGGCTTCTAATTTCATAGATCTTGCCCATGTCAAGACCAGACCGGGCGGTGTTCTTGCGCTCGTACTGCCAGCAGCATTTGTGAGCGGTAGTTCCTGGGAAGATGCGCGAAGTTTACTGGAACGCGAGTACGAGCATCTCACTGTGCTGACCATTGCAGCCCATGGGGGCCAGACGGACCGGGCTTTTTCAGCCGATACCGGTATGGCCGAGGCTCTTGTGGTGGCCACCAAGCGTTGCTCTGGATGCGACTCTAAATGTGGAGAGGCCCTGTTTGTTAACCTCTCCCATCGGCCGGACAGTCTTACGGAGGCTTTCGAAATGGCGCGGGCGGTGCGTCGGCTGACGTCTCAGGATCGACAAGGGCGGCTCTACGTGGGTGACTGCGAGATTATCGGTACGTACATTCGTGCCCCTTTGAGCCAGGGCGGCTGCGCGTTCCTCCGCGAAACCACGCTTGCTGATACCGCTCTTGGCTTAGCGGAAGGGATACTCCGATTGCCTTGGGGCTATTCCGCCCGACTGTCTATAACTTGCCTTGATTCTCTGGGCAAGCGGGGATTTCATCACCGCGACATTTCCGGAAAGAATAGCAATGGATCGCCGCGAGGCCCCTTTGATATCATTCCCGTTCAGGGGGTGCCGCAATACCCGGCGCTGTGGAGCCACGACGCCGAGTGCGAACGGGGTTTGGTTGTTCCGCCCGATCGCGAAGGTGTGGTGCGTTCCGGCTGCGACGATCATGCAGTCAAGGTCTGGAATCGCGTGGCCTCCCGACTGCATTTTAACCTCGATTTCCAAATCAATTCGCAAAGCCTCACCGCCTGCCTCACACCAGATAAAGCGATTGGCGGCCGAGCATGGCCCAATTTCATTCCAGAGCAAGACGAGTGGACATTTCCTCTGGTCTTGTGGGCAAATACCACCTTGGGGCTTCTCTCCTTCTGGTGGATCGGCTCTCGACAGCAGCAGGGCCGCGCGATTCTCACGATCACTCAGCTGCCCCGTCTGACGGTCCTAGACCCGCGCACACTCACTTCAGATCAGATCGCTCAGGCCGAGGATATTTTTGAGCGGTTCAAGAACAAGTCGTTTCTGCCAGCCAACGAGGCATACCGGGACGGGGTTCGCCAAGCTCTCGACCGTGCGGTTCTGGTAGAACTGTTGCAACTTCCCGAAGCGGTGCTCGAACCCCTTTCCATTTTACGCAATCAGTGGTGCGCCGAGCCCAGTGTCCACGGCGGCAAGAAAACACGGATTATCCCGCTCCATGAGGAATCCATGGTGCGCCTTAAGGCCGCCGGATTGCACGGAATCCCAGAGGAATAGGACATTCGAACAAAAATTATTGGTCCAAGGCGTATAAACCCAACGTAGCAGGACATGTAAAGCACTGTCCAACTTTTACAAACAATTTCTTACCCCATAGACGGAAAGATGAGCAATGCTGCATTCTGGCTTGCCCTTTTGGCTCAGGGCCAAGATATGGATCAACGGGCGCGGTTGTGGAACGGCTATCTTGGCTGGAAGCTGCCGCCACGCATCAAGGGAGAATGTGAACCCCAAAGCGGCTGGCCCCAATTGGTTGTTCGTCCCCCGGATGGAGGTTGGCCAGAATTGACCGAGGAAGAAAAAGAAATGATAGAGGTCCTGGCTGAACAACATGGCAGACATCCAGAAGTCAGCCGTCACAACTACATGGATTTTTCAGGTCACACTTTTTGTGACAAGGCTGATTTTTCAGGATTGATTCTGATTGGTGCTAGGTTTGACAAGGTGAGGTTCAAGAGCGAAGTGAGGTTTTCCGAAACAACCCGGTTTTATGCCCAGTCCTGGTTCTGTGAAGCGGTATTTGAGGAGGGCTTGTACTGCTGGAAGGCGTGGTTTGAGGCAGATGTTTATTTTACTGGATCGCGTTTCAAAAAGTCCGTTTGGTGCATCGGTGCGGAGTTTATGGGCGGAGCTTCGTTCGGCAACGTTGTATTCGAGGAACAGGCCAAGTTCGATGAGTCAAAATTCGACGAAATGAGTTTTAATAGAGGCTTAGTGCCGATGTCTCTTGCTGATTTCAGAGGTGCTGAATTTAGGTCTGTGGCATCCTTTCGTGAAGTGATCTTTGGAAGCGATGAACACTGCCTATAAAAAGGCTTGGCCTGAGCGTAAAGCCGATTTTACCGACGCAAAGTTCATGGCACGAACTGATTTCAGTGGAGCGGTTTTTTTGGGGTCCTCCAGCGTTCTTTAATGCTAAGCTTCACGAAGACACGGATTTTAGCCGTGTAGACTGGAAAAAGGCTGACAACGATAACACCCAGGTCGATTACGTCATTCGGGCTTGGGAGCGGTTAGAGCTCATCATGAGCAAGCTCGAGAAGCCGCTGGATCGACACCGGTTTTTTCGGTACAAGATGCGCGTCAGACGCCGTTTGGATGGTCCCCTGTTGAAGGTTATAAACTGGTTATTCGAAAAAACAGCCGATTATGGCTGGGGAGTGAGCAGGGCCTGTGCGTGGTGGCTCGGCCACTGGGTGCTTTCTGCCGTGATCCTGTTCGCGAATGCGTGGCCGGCGATTAAGCAGTGCCAATCTTGGTAAGTTCGTATTGGCTTCGATTGAAACCGGTTTTGCCAATGCGCACGCCTTCCTTTTTCTTACGGCATCTGGAGGATATCTTGAAGAAAGCCGCAGTCTACTGGAAAGCAACGATGTATGGGGATTGGTAAAGGGGGTGGGGGTAGCCGAGGCTATACTTGGGCCGATTTTTCTGTTTCTTGTGTTGCTCACCCTTCAAAAGCGTTTCCGTCTCGCATAATTCTTTGCCGGGAGCGCATGCGATCCAATCCATACCTATCCAAAAATTCCTTACTCCTGAAATAATTTCCTGCTTCTAAAATAATTCTTTACTTATCAAATATCTCCCTGTTTTTAAAGAAATTCCCCGTTTTTAGAAAAATCCCCTTACCCCTCAAACAACTCCCTCACCTCCAGCGCGAATCCGGGCAGTACGTCCGGATCTTCGAGACGGTCTCCATCCCGGAAGATCGTTTCCGAGCCGTCCGCCCGGTGTATGGTGACGGTACGTGTCTTCGGGTCCACGGTCCATATCCGCAGTGCTCCGGCATCGAAGTAGTCGCGCATCTTTTCGCGCAGTGCTCCCGGCCTGTTCGACGGCGAGAGCACTTCGACCGCCACCTCCGGCGCTCCGCGTATCCAACTACCGGGTTCACCTTCCCAGGATCGCCGTTTGAGTAGAACGGCCACATCCGGTTCCCGGACCGTCGCGGGATGGTCGCTGATAATAAAACCGGTTTGTACGAAAATCTCGCCCCGTCCGAACGCTTCCATCCAGTTGCCCAGGCGCCGCGCCAATATGCTTTGGCTGCGCCCATGCGGACCGCCGGGCGGCGGTTCCCGTATGATGATGCCCCGGAAGAGTTCGGAGGAATATCCGTCATCCGGCTCGTCGAACCGTGCATACTTCTCCACCGTCATGGGCTGGGGCGGAGCGGCACCCGGCGACTTCATGGACAGTCGCCCGTTACTGTTTCGCGCTTCATAAGACATTCACCGCCTCTCGTTCCACCGTTTCACAGAACGCTGATCCGATACGCTTGCGCTGCTCCCACTCCTCTTCGGTATACGCGAGGATTGAGGGTACGGCGTAAGACGTTGCGGACAGGCGATACCCGATTCGCCGCAAAACGCGCTTGAGACTGGCCGCCTCGTTCTTCACGATAAGCAGGATGTCGAGGTCACTGTCTTCACGTGCGTCTCCCCGCGCCTTGGATCCGTACAACAGCATTTGCTTGATCGCATCGGGCTGTTGATCCAAAAGCGCCTTCCGGTACTCGTCGAGCCATATTCGTTCTTCAGGATGTAGCGTAAGCATGGGTTCACGCGATCGCCTGGAGTCCCTTTTCGTCAACAAGGGTCAACAGTTTGAGGGAAGCGCCTTGAGGGTGTTTTTTGCCGCGTTCCCACTGACTGACGAGCCCTGTAGATACATTAAGATAGCAAGCGAAAACCGCCTGACTTGCCCATTCTCGTTGGCGGATTGCACGGATATCTTCCGGCGCCAACTCCTTGACCGGAGTCAGGCACATCTCATCGAACGTCTTCATCGTTTTTTTGGTGATCACTTGCGCCTCGTGCATACCCAGAGCCGTCTCGTGTATCGTCGCCATCGCAGCGGTTTTGTATTGCTTACTCATCACAACGTCGCGTCGTCAATGCGTTCCCGGCGAGCAAAGAGGCTGAACGATTTATTCCTGAAAATGCGCATCGAGTTCGCGTATGTTAAGACATAGCACTAAGACCTATAGCACTGGGAGTGGTATCAAACTTTGGCTTTATCGGCCGGTTCCATCCGTTCGGTCATTTTTGCTCGACAGAAGGCGATAGACCGGTCATCGTCAACTCTGTCATGTTTCCTGTCCGGCATTTTCGGAAACGGCGCCCTGCTCGATCCGCAACATACCTACTTATCCCAAAATTCCTTACCCCTGAAATAATTCCCTACTTACCAGAAAATTATTTACTTATTAAATATTCTCCTGTTTTTAAATAAATTCCCCGTTTTTAGAAAAATCCCCCTACCCCTCAAACAACTCTCTCACCTCCAACACAAATCCCGGCAATACGTCCGGATCTTCGAGGCGCTCTCCATCCCGGAAGATCGTTTCCGAGCCGTCCGCCCGGTGAATAGTCACGGTGCGGGTCTTGGGGTCCACCATCCAGACACGCAGCGCGTCGGCGTCGAAGTAATCGCGCATCTTTTCGCGCATTGCCCCCGGCGTGTTCGATGGCGAGAGTATCTCAATCGCTATTTCCGGCGCTCCTTGCGCCCAGTTTCCCGACGTGGTTCCCCAGTATCTCGGTTCGAGAAAAACGGAAATATCCGGTCGCCGGACGGTCGCCGGGGTCATGCAGATAATGCAATCCATTTCCACCGCTATTTTCCCGCAACCGGTTCGGCGCGTCCAGTTTCCAAGATGGCGCACCAGATCGGCTTGCAGGAATGCGTGCGGATAGCCCGGACCGGGCTCCTGCACCGTGAGTATGCCCCGAACCAGTTCGTATCTGTACCCGTCCTCCGGCTCCTCGAAACGGGCGTACTCCTCCACCGTCATGGGCCGGGGAGGGACGGGATCCTTACCGATTCGCGCGCGGGTTTTGGTTGTTATTGTCGTCACGGGCATACCTCCCTGCAAGAATGGTCTAATACAAATGTCCGACAAAAGAATAAAGCGCCTGGTCCGGTCTTGTTTCCGATCAAACAGGGAGAATTCGGATCGCCCGAACAGGTTTTCAGAGCATCAGGACGTTCATGCCTTCACTGTACCGAACACCCCTTCGATCCAACCTGCGACGATGAACTGCCGAACCTTGCCGCCGCTTCAAGATGAGTCCTCAGGCCTGACCAGGTGTCTGAAGCCGCTGGGGCTCGTCTGAGCGGCAAGCTGTTTAATCCTGCGGGATCAGGACGAACGGATTGGCGATTGAGGTTTTACCGAAGTGCTTGAGGAGTTGGGCCTCATTGCGTTCATCGAGTTCTTTCTCCTTGATTTCGCGCTGGACCGCAGGCTGCTTCAGGCCAGGAATACGGATTACGAAAAACGGCCACAACGTGTCGGATTCGTAATGTTTGTCAAGGTTGGGAAAGTTCACGATGGGACGGATATCTGTTCGGCGCCGGAAGTCATCGGTGTACTCGAAATGCCACGTTCCCTCGCGGAGAGACAGGCGCCCTACATCCAGCGTATGCCCGGATGGCTCGCGTACGCGCAACAGGAAGTCGGCTTTTTCCTCCTTTGAAGGTTGAACGTACTCGCGACCCCCTTCCCGGGATAGTATTTTTTTCAGGTTTTCGATCATGGGGCACTCCCGGTTTGCAGAGCATCGGATAACAATTCCAAGCGCCGTTGCAGGCAACGCAGGATCATTCTCCGGCGCAAGGCGCTCATGAGTGGACTGAATTCGCTGTCGAGCACATGCCGCGTCTTTTCTACGATTTGGGGGTGGCAAAGATTCGCCAGCGTTGGGCGAAGATCGGGATAGGTTTGGTAAATGTTGCGGATCAGCGAGATATGATTGAGGTTGTTTTCTCCGTCCCAGCCGGTCTTTGGCCGCGATTTTTTTATGTACCGATCAAGGAACGTCCGCAACCGTTTTGGATCCGGATCCTGTTCAACGGCTTGAAGTTTTTCCTCCGGATCGTTCCAGAAAAGTCCCCGGGCGCTGTCGTAAATCGGAGAAAACGATGGTGTATGGTCAGGGTGGGGGTGGACCACGATTCCCCAATTATATATGGTGCCGGTCGTTATTGCCCACGATGGCGTCGAAGGCGAGCATGCGGGTATACTCTTTCAAGATGGAAGGCGCCTGACCAGGAAATTCCGAAAAAATCGCTTTGTGGACGAATTGGAACGTAAACAAATCCCGATCGGCACCGGCCTGTTCTACCTCCTTCACGAATTGATCGTCTTCGAGATATCCCCCAAATATCTCGGTTCCGTGAACAAGATTTTGATCGGGTTTGAGGAAATACTTACTTAGGAAGCGGATCTGTCCATGCACTGACAGAAGGGAAGAGTTCGCCATATTCAGACCGAGCAACTCCCCTATCCGGGTGAGCAGATGCTCCGTGATCGATTCATTGGGATACCACTTGTGCCCTACCTTGGCGATGTACGCGGGCCATTTGTGCGGTGCGTCTCGCCGGGCGCTTCCGTAAGTGTAGATACGTATAAAATCCTTTGGGGCATCGCCATCCATCTTTTTGGCTACTACATAGTAATTCTTCTTGCGAAGCGGGGGCACCGCGCCAGAACCGATCTCCAAGCCGGACCGGTTGAGGATTTTCTCGTGCTTCAGCAACTGTGTCAATGGAATCGAAGGAGGGATGGATTGGGGCAATGGTCAAGGAGGTACGCTCAACGTTCCTTCACCGTTGCATGAACAGATATGCCCTGATAAAGTCTAACGCTGTCTTCACAGTCGACAAGATATTTCTCACCTATGTATTATATGCTGTCATACTTTGGAGGTTGAAATGCCCAAAAATCTGCAAGTTCGTAATCTTGATGAGGATCTGGTCATTCGGCTGAAACGTCGTGCGTCGCGCCACGGGCGTTCGGCGGAAGCGGAGCATCGTGAAATTCTGCGCCAGGCGCTTTCGGCGGAAGTGGAACCTGCGTTTGACGAATTAGCGGCCCGCCTGCGCTCCATGACACAAGGGCGTCCCCAGACCCCTTCAGAGGTGTTCCAGCGTGAAGGCCGGAAGGAACGGTGAATCGCTTTGGTTATTGACGCCAGCAATACCCCCGAGCCCACCCCACCCCTCACGCCCCATTCCACCGCTCCAGCCCCAGCAGCCGCTTACCGAGATCGGTCAGTTCCGCGTGTCCGTACACCTTCTTTTCCAGTTCGCGCGGGTCCCCCGGGAAGGCGATGCCCTTGGGCGGTTCGCAGTTGCGCCATGAATGGATGCGCTGCTGCCGGAGATCCTCGTTGCCCTCGCTGGTCGGGTACATGGAGACGTACTGCGCCATCCGCGCCCGATCATTCGATGTATTCGGACGGATGCCGTGCGCCTGCAGGGAGTTCCAGATGATAAGGTCCCCGGCCCGCAGCGGGATGAACCGTACCTCTAACCCGCTCGTGTCCGGCCGGAACGGGTCCCGTTCTGCAGGCTGCGTTTTTACCCATTCGTCGAAGGTATGGAACAGGTCGGGCACGCATTGCAATCCCCCGACTTCCGCGTCCGTATCCACGAGGGACAGCACCCCCTGCACGTTGACGGGCAGCGGATCTTGCGACGTGTCCACATCCCAGTGGATGAAACCTCCAAACTTGCGCCCGTCCCGGTTGGGCGTGTTCAGGTTCGCGCGGTCGATGGTGACCCACAAGTCCTCGCGGTCCCAGATATCCACGTAGGCGTCGTATACCCGGGGCGATTGCCGGGTGTCCCACAGGAGCTGGTGATTGTACACCTCCACCATGCCCGAATTGTTGAGTTCCGTCATCCCGTGCGCCCGCCGGTCCGTTGCGTTCCATTTGGACGGGTCGTTGGGATCCATTTCCTGAAATTCCCACAAAAAAGCCTTCAGACGCTCGATATGGTCGGGTGAGATGGCGTCGTGCACGATAACATAGCCCCAGGTTGTCCAGTGCTCCCAGTCTTCCTCGGAGAGTACCCGGAGAGGAAGCGTTTTTTCAATATCCTTGAGTTGGACGCCGAGAAGCGCCTGATTGCCCTCATGATCCGGGCTTTTCATGGTTTCTCGCATAGATTCTGTTGCAGGTTGAGTGAAGAAATTATCAGGGGATATACCCCGCCTTAATCGTCTTGTTCGTCGCTTTCCGCCTGCTCCACGAACTGGTTGAGACCCTCAATAATCACGGCCTGTTTGTCTGTGTCTTCCAGCGTTCCCAGGTACCCGGACAGTACGGCGAGCGCCTCTTCCGTACCCGTGGCCGCGATGCGGCTGACGGTGAAGGACAGGATACGGGGCAGGCTGGCCGAGAGCGCCATGTCCATGGCCCGGTCCATGTCCGTCGGCGCCAGAGGCTCCAGTGCATACCATGCCATCAGCGGGATATTTTGATCTCCGGCGTCTTCGGCCCGCTTCGTGAGGGCGTCCAGCGCATCCCATCGCCGGTCGGGAGCCATACGCTGGAGGGCGCTTGCAATGTAGAGCCGGACCAGGGCGGAAGAGTCCTCCCGGGCCATCCGCGTGAATGTCTGCGCCGCCTCTTCGGGAACACCCCGGTCCTCAGCCAGAAGATGGATCGCCCATGCCCGGACATGTTCGTTTTCGTGGTTGAGCAGGCCGGTCAGCGACTCGTCCGACAGGCCGCCGGTCACATGCAATGCCCAGAGTGCCCGCAGCTTCCGCGTATCGTCCGGATTCTCCTCAAACCGGGTCCAGAGCGCTTCGTGCACCGCTTCGTCCGCCCCCCGCTCCTGCAGGATGCGCCGCGCCGTGCGCACGTACCAGTCGTTCGGGTGCATCTGGAGTTCGGCCAGCTCCATGGAAGAGAGCCGCTCCAGATCGACCGGCATCCACTCGTCGTTTTCGTGCGAAATCCGGTAGATGCGCCCGGTTTCGTGGTCGTGGCTTTCGGGATCCCCGTGATGACACTGGTTCTTGTCGTACCAGTCGATGACGTGTACGGACCCGTCCGGGCCGTATACGAGGTCCAGCATCTGGGACCAGCTGTCGTGGGTCAGTAGAAAATCCTCTCCGTGCCGGCCCACGTACCCGGATCCGCTTCGTTCGAGGATGTCCGTATTCGCCCGGAATCCGTGGATGTTGTGCATGAAGATGCGCCCGTGGTATGCTTCCGGCCACGAAGCGCCCTGGTAGATCATGGCGCCTGCATGGGCATGTCCACCGCCCGCCGAACCGGACCGCCGGTTGCCCGCGTGCGGCCCCTGATTGCCCACCCAGTGCACATGGTCGCCGATCGGGTCCAGATCGTCGTATACGTACGGATTGAAATGCCCCCCGGCCTGCCGGATCATGCGGGAGCCGGGAATGACATGATGCAAGTGCGGAATGACGCAGGCCGTCAGGAACAGTTGTCCATACGCATCCCAATCCAGTCCCCAGGAATTGCTGGTGCCGTACGCAAATATCTCGAAAATGTGCTGCGTTGGGTGATACCGCCATACGCCCGCATTGAGCTTCGTGCGCTCGGTGTCTTCTGCGCCCGGCTTACCAACGTTCGAGTGGGTGAACACGCCGTGGGTACCGTAGAGCCAGCCATCCGGTCCCCACATGAAGGAATTCAGCGTCTCGTGGGTGTCGTGGTAGCCGAACCCGTCCAGCAGCACCTCCGGGGGGCCTGCGGGCTGATCCCCCGATGCGTCGATAGGGATGTAGAGCAGGTAGGGCGCTGCTCCAACCCATACTCCCCCGAATCCCAGTTCCAGGCCGCTCACCAGATTCAACCCCTCCATGAAGACTTTCCGCACATCGAAAGCCCCGTCTCCGTCGGTGTCTTCGAAAATGAGAATCCGGTCTTTGCCTTCGCCTTCCGGCGCCCGGACCGGGTAGGTCCGCCCCTCGACGACCCATACGCGCCCCCGGTGATCGAGCGCCATCGCAATGGGATTGACGACATCCGGTTCCGCCGCCGCCAGTTGCACGCGGAAGCCGTCCGGTACGGTCATCGTTTGCGCGGCTTCCTGTGCGCTTCCCCCTTCCAGCAACACTGTGTCCCAGGCCGGTAGCCTCGCAATGCCGGACGGATCGAGTTCATCCGGGAAGGAAGGCCGCTCCGCATGGAAACGAAAGTGATCGAAGTTGATGTGCGCATATGCGTTCTCGGGGAGGTAGGCTGCCGTGGAGCCGCCGGTATCCTCATCCACGAGACGGATGAAGATCGTCTCGCCGACCTGCTTTTCCAGATCGGCCACGACGGGCCGCATGGCAAGGTCATTGTCGCCGCTCGTCGAAAAAATGACGGCCCCGTCCCTGGCCCGCACCAGTTCCGCGCGGGTGCTCTCCAGCGCACCCCCGGAAATCAGAAAACTTGCGTACGGATGGGTCGCCTCGAACGGGGAAGAGGTCAGCGTCCCCTTGCTCGCCGGCCCGTGCGCCACCCCGGAACTGATCCACCGGACGCCTTTGTGCCCGCTGCGCAAGGCCGCCGGCTCCTGATTGCGTTGTTCCCGCAGCGCCTGGATCACTTCTGCGACAGCCGCCTCGCCCGAGGCGAACAGGTCGCCCTCGACGGGTTCGTTTCCGAAGGCTTCGCCCTCAGCCGTCCAGTCAGTTAAGTCGCCTGCCTCGAAATCGAGGTTCAGGGTGCGCCCGTCAACCGCCGGCGCATGCCCGGTATCCTGTGCGGCCGCCGGTGCGGAACCCATCAAAACGGCGAGCGATCCGGCAGCGACGGCAAGGAGGCCGCGAAGAAAAAAGGAACGGGGGAAGGACAAGGGGAAAGACAAGGCGAATGGCATGGCAATTCCTGTTTGAGGGTGTTGTGCGTTGTAAGGGAGATGTACGCTTCGGCGTTTGCGTTCTCGTATCCGACGGGTCGTTTACCGGGCTTTCTGGCGAAAGATGTACGTGCCTTTCTTGTTGACGACCAGAATGTCCGGAGAATCGTCGCCGTTCACGTCGTCCACCGCGAGAGCGACTCCGACCCCCGAATCGTCATCGACGAGATGGGGGGTCCAGACGACATCGCCGTTCTCCGTCCGCGTGAGCCGGAACCAGTAAAGCACTGGCGGGGCATTCGGTTCGGGGTCCACTTCCTCGCCGTGCGCCCGGTACCGTTTTCCGGTTACGATATCCCGCAACCCGTCCCCGTCCATGTCCACCAGCTCCACGGCATGCAGTTGGGAGAAACGGACCCTGCCCGGCTCGCTCGCCGCATCGTCCCGGAGGATGAGGTGTTTCTCGAATCCGCCGTCCGCGAGCTG
Organism: Rhodothermales bacterium; assembly: GCA_965248175.1. GTDB lineage: Bacteria > Bacteroidota > Rhodothermia > Rhodothermales > VXPQ01 > VXPQ01. The sequence continues at coordinate 2,772,122 of OZ252093.1, read as the reverse complement.
CCTGAACCATGAGAGTCCCCAGCCGTGCGCATCGCGGCTCGTGATCACGTCATTCAGCCCGTCCCCGTCCACATCGTAGGCATACATTTGCGCGCCGCCGACGGCAAACGCTTCCTCATGGTGTTCCCAGGGAGTGTCCACATCGAATCCCGGGTTTTCCCACCATCCGTCCGACATGAGCAAGTCAAGCAATGCGTCGCCGTTCACATCCCCGACCCCGAACCCGTGCGAGAAGCGCAACAACTCCTCGTACGGACCGGCTACTTGCCGAAACGTCCACGGCTCGGTCGGACGCTCCGGATCGTACGATGCATAGCCCGGATACCCATCCGCATGGCAGACGATGTCCGGGCGTCCGTTTCCGGTGATATCCAGAATGTGAGGCGACTCGTTGTCCACGGTAGGGAAGGCGAGATGCTGCGTCCAGTACCCGGTGTCCTCTCCGTCCGGTTCCCCGGGATTTTCGTACCAGAACGCCTCTTGCCCCGGAAATCCGATCACGAGAATGTCGTTCCACCCGTCGTCGTTGAAATCGTGCACATCGACGACAAAATTGTCCGAATACGAAAAGCCCTTTATACTGAATGGCTTCGGCTCATAGAACGCATGACGCGCCTCGAACGAGGGACCGGCGTACCAGTACGGTCCCGCCACCAGGTCCGCCGCGCTGTCCCCGTTCACATCCCCGATGGCGCCTCCTTCCGCAAAAAACACGTCGGTGAGGTGTGTTCTGTCGAAGGCGGGTTGTCCCGCTGCGATACCCGCTGTACATAGCAAGAGGCCTGCACAGAAGGTCACTGTATACATTGTTTTTGTCATGGTTCAGTCGGGTTTGACGATCCGGTTGATGCCGTACAGGATGGTTTTTCGTTCTTCGGCGTTCGCTTCGGGCAGGCGCCCGGAAAGGATGCGAAGCGCTTCCTGCGATCCCTCCGCAGCGATGCGCTGTACCGTAAAGGATAATACATTTTGCCATTCCGAGGCCAATGCCAGTGTCAGCGCCCGATCCATATCCACCGGCACGGCGGCTTCGGTGGCGTACCAGACCAGCATCGGCAGGACATGGTTCGCAGCGTCTTCTGCATGGCTATACAGTCCTTCCAGCACGCCCCAGCGGCGCTCCGGCGCGATGTGCCGCAACGTTTCCGCGAGGTACGTCCTCACCAGCGCGGAGGTATCCTCGCGGGCCATGCGCGCAAAGGCGTCCAGGACGTTTTCCGGGGGATTTTCGTTCTCCGCAAGCAACTGGACGGCCCGTGCCCGGATGTGCTCGTTCTGGTGATCCAGAAGACCCGCCGGATCAGCTTTGGTAAGGTTGCCGTCCGTCTGCAAATCCGCATGGGGCGGCGGCTCCAGCAGGGGAAGGGGGATGTTTTCCGGACGAGGCAATTCGTTGAGGAGCAGGAGGCGCGCTGGCCCCCCGCCATTTCCGTTTGCTTCCGGCGCAGGCCCGGCGTCGACCATCCCTGCTTCCCGTATAATCTCAAACCGTCCTTCCATGCCGGCAGCCCGATGCCCTGGAATTGTACAGTAATAAATATCGTCTTCCACAGCAATAAACGTGATGTCGGTCTGCTCGCCGATATCCAGCACCCCCTCCGATTTTACCTGCAAGGTTTCGAGAGCGATATCGTGGAGCAGCGCCTCGACGTTCACGATGACGATGCGTACCGTCTCGCCTTTCTCCGCCCGCAACACCGGGTTGCGCACCCCGTCGATGTTTCCGCCCACGCCCCAGTACCCGAGGATGTTGGTTTCAAGGACATATTCGCGGTCCGCCTGCGCGGATTCCTGCGCGAGAGCGGGGCGCAAGGCAGGCAGAATCATTGCGAGAAGACCCGGCAACAGGATGCAGGCGCAGCGGCAAAGCATGATCCGGACAGCAAATGAATGTCGGCGATTAGTATGCACGGGGCGCACGGCGTCTGTTCCGTTGCACGCCGTATGGAGCCCGGGCCCACATTCCGGGGCGGAGCCCGCCCGGCGCCGCGACCACGGGACAAGCAGAGTCACGGGCAGGGGCGGAAATGCTCCGTCCGTCCGGCATCCGCCCTCCGCAAGAGCGCGTCGCACAAGCAATATGGCTGAAAAGGCAAGTCGCATCACGGCATAATTTCAGGAAGAATGTAAAATCTTTGCAAAGATGTTATATTGCTTGCTGAATTTACGTCTCTCGCATCGCTTAAACATATGCCGGACAAGATCAAGGTTGCGGTCGTCGGACTGGGTTTCGGTGCTGAGTTCATACCCATCTATCAACGCCATCCCAACACCGAACTGTGGGCGATTTGCAAGCGAGACGAAAAGGGCTTGCACGAGATCGGAGATCAATTCGGCGTAGAGCGGCGCTATACGAACCTGGAAGCGCTTCTTGCGGATCCTGAAGTAGACGCCATTCACATCAACACCCCGATTGCGGCCCACGCTCCCATGTCGCTGGCCGCCCTGGAGGCAGGCAAACACACGGCCTGCACGGTGCCTATGGCGACGACCGTGGACGAATGCCTCCGGATAGCGGAGGCCCGTCGCCGGAGCGGAAAGGTGTATATGATGATGGAAACGGCCATCTACACCCGTGAATTCCTGTATGCCCGCGAACTTCTCGAATCGGGGCGCCTCGGGAAAATACAGTTTCTGCGCGGTTCGCATCAGCAGAACATGGGCCTGCCCGGATGGCCTGCTTACTGGTACGGATTTCCGCCCATGCACTACGCTACGCACGCAGTCAGTCCGCTGCTGCTGCTTGCCGGGGCTCGCGCCGAATCCGTCGTGTGTTTCGGCTCCGGGCGCATTCAGGAAGATTACATCGAGCCCTACGGTTCGCCGTTTGCCGTCGAGTCCGCGCTGGTCTCGATGGCGGATTCGGACCTGTCCTGCGAAGTGACCCGATCCCTTTTCAACACCATTCGCCAGTACCGGGAAAGCTTCGACGTATACGGTACGGAAAGGTCGTTCGAGTGGGAGCAGACGATCGGCGGCGGGCCGGTCGTATACTCCGGCTACGAAGACGCTGAGCGCATCGAGGCGCCTGACTACGCCCACCTGCTCCCCGACGAGATTGCGCCTTTCACCACCGGCGGCGTGTACGATGACGAGCACGAGCACACGTCGTTCATTCAGGGCGGCGGGCACGGCGGGTCGCACCCGCACATGGTCCACGAATTTCTTCGGGCGATTCTGGAAGACCGCGAGGCGGTCTCCGATGCGGCCGCTGCCGCCAACTGGACTATGACGGGCATTTGCGCCCATGAATCGGCCATGCAGGGTGGGCGGCGCATCGACATCCCCGAAATTTCCTGAGACTCTCGTTCATTCATCCCGCAACACCATCATGGTCAATAAAAAACGTCTTTTCGTGGGAAGCATCGTGGCGTTGGTCGCCACGGCTTTCGGGTTCGTTATCCGGGCAGGCCTCCTTTTTGAATGGGGCACAGAGTTCAATCTGAGTGGTGTGCAGTTGGGATGGATTACCGGGGCCGGCGTCCTGGGTTTCCCTCTTACGATCATTCTGTTCAGTCTGATCATCGACAAGATCGGGTACCATACGTCGATCCGCATCGCGTGTGCGGGGCACGTTCTCTCCGCGTTCGTGACGATATGCGCCGGGCATATAGGCGACCCGTTCTGGGTGCTCTACATCGGCACATTCATGCTGGCGCTTGCGAACGGCATTGTGGAGGCCGTCGTCAATCCGGCGGTAGCCACCTTGTACCCCGATTCCAAGACGCATCACCTGAACATCCTGCATGCGGGGTGGCCGGGCGGCCTTGTGGCAGGCGGCATCCTGCTTATTGTGGTCGGCGATATCGGCTGGCGCTGGCAGGTGGCATTCGTGATTTTGCCCACGCTGGTCTACGGCTGGATGCTGCTTCGGGAGACATGGCCGGTGCAGGAGCGCGTGGCCGCGGGTGTCGGTTACGCGGGCATGCTCAAGGAATTGTACCGTCCCCTGTTTATCATCTTGCTCATAATCATGGTCCCCTTGGCCATCACCGAATTGGGGACGGACAGTTGGATTACGGCGCTGATGACCAGCGTACTGAGTAACAGCCCCGTGCATCCGCTGTGGGTACTGGTGTATACTTCGGCCATCATGTTCGTGCTTCGGTTTTTCGCCGGGCCGATCGTTCACCGGATCAATCCGCTGGGCCTCCTCGCATGCAGCGCGGGGATCGCCTGTGTAGGGCTTGTCTTGCTTTCGCAGGCGGGGTCGGTGCTTTGGTACGTATTCATTGCCGCCACCTGCTATGGCCTCGGCAAGACCTTCTTCTGGCCGACTACGCTGGGTGTGGTTTCCGAGCAGTTCCCCCAGGGCGGCGCTATGACGATCAACACGATTGCCGGCGTCGGCATGCTTGCGGCGGGCGCGCTTGGCGGTCCGATCATTGGCGCCATACAGGATGCCTCTATTACGAACCAGGTGCAGGAGCAGGTCACAGAACTCAGTGACGAGATACTTGGCGAGGAGCGTACCGCCTTGCTGGTCGTACCCTATCGTCCGCTTGACGACGATGCCGTAGCAATGCTGTCCGAGGAAGATCAGGAACGTGTCGTGGCTGTGCAATCGACAGCGAGCCAGTTGGCGTTGAAGACCGTGGCATGGTTTCCAGCCTTCATGTTCGTGTGCTACGTACTCCTGATTCTGTACTTCCGGTCGAAGGGCGGCTACAAGCCCGTCGAACTGAAGATGGAGGAAGAGACCGGCGGGGTCGAGGGACCGGCTGAACTTTAGCACCGGTCTTCTGCGTGAACACGTATACATTTACATCCGTTGCAACGTACGGACGGAGCGCCGCCGGGGAAGCCCGGGGGCGCTCCACCGTGTCTCTGCACGCAACCCGTGCAATAAATCATTTCTCATCATACCCCTGACGCTATGAAATCGACACGTTATGCGCTTTCGCTCTGCATGATTCTACTGCTCGCGCTATGCACTGCGCCCCGGGCGGCCCATGCTCAGATGCAGGCCCCTGAAGGCTACACTTCCATATTCAACGGGGAAAACCTCGACGGCTGGGTCATCCCCGAAGGCGACGGCGGCCACTGGCAGGTGATCGACGGCGTGATCGACTATGACGCGGAAAGCGAGGCGGAAGGAGACAAGAGCCTCTGGAGCGAGAAGGATTACTGCGACTACACGCTCAAGATCGACTGGCGCCTTACCACCGTCGAGCCGTACACGAATCCCCGTGTGCCGATCATCCTTGCCGACGGTACCCACAAGAGGGACCAGGACGGCAGGGCCATGGTGATGTCCGTGCCCGATTCCGATTCGGGTATCCTTCCGCGCGGTCACGGCAAGGCCCAGCACAACATCTGGAACTGGCCGTACGGGTCCGGCGAAGTCTATGGCTACCGTATGGATGCGGACCAGCCGCCGGAAGTCCGCCGGGCTGCCGTGCCGCTCGTGAATGCGGACCATGCCGTCGGGGAATGGAACTCTTCGAAGATCGTTGTTCGGGGTCAGTTCATGACCATCCGGATCAATGGCCAACTCGTCATCGACCGCATTCACCTGAACGAAATTCCCGACTGCGGCCCCATCGGGTTGCAGCACCATGGCAACAAGAACGATGCCGGGGAATGGGTCAGCCCGCCCGCGCTCGTACAGTTCCGTAATATCCATGTAAAGGAGCACTGAGCCGGTATTCCGCGTAACCGGGGCCCTCGCTCGGGCAGGTCCCTACCGTACGACCGTGAACGACCGCATGGCGGAGAAATCTTCGCCCCGGATGCGCAGGATATAGACGCCGCTGGCCAGCGCTCCCCCGTCCACGAAGAGCGTTTCGATCGTTTCGGACGCCACCGTGCCGTTCAGGATGCTGCGCACCTCGCGTCCGAGCATGTCGTATAGCGTGGCGCGTACATGCTGCGTCCTGCCGACCGTCAGGTGGGCGCGGGACATGCCCTGCGTCGGGTTGGGGTACGCCGCCGACAGCACGTAGTCGCCGGGGACTGTCGGGGGCTCGGGCGGGCGTTCGGTCTGGTACACGACGAGGGTCCGCATGACCGTCCCCCAGTGCGCCGGGTCGCTGCCGAGACCGGCAACGTTTGTCCGGTACAGCGCAGTTCCTCCACCGTCCGCACTTTCGGGCCACGGCGCCGTATCGCTCCAGGTTACCCGCTCTTCGAGTATTTCCGGGACGAACGCCGGATCTTCCGCCGGCGGATCGTCCGTGCGGTTCAGTTCGAGGGTTTCTCCTTCGTTCGCAAGCCGGCCTTCCCAACCTCCGATCAGGCGCCGCCCGTCGTCCCAGCCGTACGCCAGCCGCAACGTGGTTTCATTCCCGGTTTCAAGGGCCGGGTCGAAAGCTGTTACGAACAAGCTGTCCCCCGCTGCGAGTTCGAGTCCGTCCGGGAACGTGAAGTCCACGCCCTTCCGCAAGGTCCAGCCGGCCAGGTTTTCCGCGCTGTTACCCGCATTGTAGAGCGCGACGTATTCGAGATTCGGGTTGTTGCCCGGCGGGTGGTACATAATTTCCCGGAACACGACCTGTGCCGGTCTCGGAGCGCTGTTCGGACCGCCGAGCGTGTTTTCCTGCAAGGGTACGAAATCGCCGCCGCCCGGGGGCAGGCCGATCGTTTCCCCGGTGCGTGTGGCGCCGAAGGCGACCTCGTCGGCGAACAGGGCGGGATTTCCATTTGCATCCGTGGCCACCAGCCGCACTTCGTCGCCGTATGCGCTGCTGAAGGCGAAGCCGTTTTCGGCGCCGGGGGCATTGAAGTCGTTCTCGTCAAAGACGACGTATCCGCCGGCCTCGATGGTCGTTCCGTCGGGAATACGGTACTTGTCCAGGGCGCCGCCGTCACTCAACAGCCACCCGCCGATGTCGATCGATCGGCTTGTGGGGTTGTGCAGTTCGACGGCGTCCACCTCAGGGGGATCGCTATGCGCAAGCAACTCGTTGACGATCACGTCGCGGAAGGAGGCGCGCCCCGATGTTCCGGGCGATCCCCCGTATTCGATGCTTGCCCGCCATGCGCCGGCGCGGTCGATGTCGCCTGCGGCAGCGGGATCGAGCGTCAGCGAACTGCCGCCGCCATCGGCTCTCGCAGGCCAGACGCCGCCGTCATTGTATTCGATGCGAATCAGGGGCTTCCCGGCAGCGTTGCTGAGTGTCAAGGCCTCGCCGCCGTTGCTAAGTCGTCCTGAGGCGTAGCTTCCGGCGATGTCCGCTCCCGGTCCGTACCGCATGCGGAAGGCGTTCTCGCTGGCGGCCACGATCGTCCGGGCGCCCGGGGCAAGCGTCCGATCCCCGAAGGCGAACGTAATGCCTTCGGTAAACGCCAGTCCGCCCAGCGCGACCGGTGCGTTCGAGGGGTTGTGCAGCTCGACGAATTCAAAATCGTCGTTGTTGTCGAATCCCGCCGCGATTTCCGCATCGGTGGGCTCCGTCGGGTTATAGTGAATTTCCGAAACGACGAGTTGCGAAGAAACGGGCGAGGCCACACCCGCAAAATATTCAGCCTCTTCCAGCGCCGACCATATGCCGTCGTCCGGGCGGACGCGCGCCAGCACCCGGTTGCGCCCGGAGAGGGCTATCCCCGTGCCGTCGTACTCCATGGCCGACCCGGAAACGTCCCCGCCGAGCATACGGGGATCGGCGCCGTCCAGCGTATAGAAAATGGTTCCGTTTGCCGGAGTCTGCATCGTCAGGGTAAAGGGGTCGGACGACTCGCCTTCCGAGTGGCTGAACACGGGCGCATCCACGGCCGGATACAGGGGCGCGTCCACCAGGAAGTTGTTTGGCCTTCCTGATCGATACCGGCGGGTCTGCTTGAGTTGTTCGAGGATAACGGGGGTCCGTGTCGGGAGGAAGCCGTTTTGCACGGAAGTTACTTCCCGGAGCCAGTCGGCGGTCGTGAAGGGCGGTTCTCTTTGGGCGTCTCCCCAGCGGGCCGATTCCGCAAGAATAACCGGGCTCACTTCGTCGGCCCGGGTTTCCCACCGGGCTACGGCCTCTGTCCGGGTCAATGTCCCGTTGCCGGACAGGTGACGGTGCGCAAGGTCTGCGAATCGGAGCCGGTATTCGTTCGACCCCATCAACTGCTGGTGAATCCACTGCGGGTTGCTGAACTGGAACTCGTCTCCTGCAGGAAAGGGGCCGGTCCGGTTGCGGCCGTCTCCGAAAGAGGAGGTCGAAAAAAGCGAATGCTCGCTGTCGTGCGCGAACCAGGTGAAGCCCCGCTCGCCGCTGCGTTCCCGGAGGCCGAAGAAATTGTTGGTTGCGTTGAACGGCGTAATCGGCGAATCCGTGTTTCCGGTCCAGAAAATGATGAGCATATACTGGATCATATTGTCCGCATCCAGAAGCACCGGGTAGTCGGGGTTGCGCGACCCGTCCGGGTTCAGTCCTTGCAGCTCCATGTAGAGCGCGTCGCGTTCCTCCTCTGTGGGCAGGGCGGCCAGCCGATTGGCTTCATCGTAAAGCAGGCGCCAGTCGTCGAAGACCCCCGCCGTAACTTCCACCACGTACCCGCCGTCCAGCCCGGAGGACTTGATGACGTCATAGTCTTCCGGATTGCCGCCAAGATAGGAAGCGCCGTACCAGTGATCGGATCGTTCCTGGGATTGAAAGAGCCCCCAGTACTGACCGTTCAGGTACAAATGGTAATACCGGCTGCGGGTGTAGGGGACGCCCATGTCGCGCTGGACATCCCGCGAGAACACATCGCGGAGCATCGTGTTGGCCGGAGAACCATTGAACGACCACGAATAATTCTGAGCGGTACGCAGGTCGAACTTGTCGAATTCGTTCACGCCTTCGTCGCCGAAGAGCGCATAGGAAAGGGTGCTCGGGCCGTATTCGCCCCGGAAATACAGGCGGAACGCATGTTTGGGGTTCCCGTCGTTGCGGCTCCATCCCCCGCGGATGCGCACACCCGCATTGACTGCGAATCCATCCCGCCCGCCGTGCCGCGCGCGGGGGCCGGTCTCGGGCGAAAAGTTCGAGGGGTAGATGAGTTCGATGGAGGCGGGGCGCTCCCAGTCCCGCCCGTAGCTGAGCGCGTTGGAATATATCCCTCGCGCGGCGTTGAAGAGCGAATCGAACGGGAGGACGATGGAGAAGGAGGGGATGGCTGTCAGCGCCGCAATCACGTCGTTTTCCTGTCCTTCGACGATGTTCGGGTCCATGCCCATATCCACGTCGTTGCCGCCCCAGTACGCAGGCCATCCCTTCGCTGCCATGTTGCCCGGCGATTGGTGGATCACGTCCGCCGGGAAGACATACGTGCGTGTCACGCTGGACGACGGCGCGACACCTTCCATGAAGGCGGCGGCGCGCACCGCAGTCGTTTCGTTTATGTAGATCGGTTCGGTATAGGGCGTTCCGTTCGTTTCCGAGGGTTCCGAATGGTCCAGCGTATAGCGGACGATGCTGCCGGGCGTTTCGGGAAACAGATACAGCGAGAACGGTTCCTCGAGAATAGCGCCCGATGCGCTGAACGTGGGTGGCTCGAGGACATCGCTCATGCCCGGTACGTTGGGCCCGCCCGGCGTGGGCAGGTCGAACCAGGTATATCCCCCGTCGATCAGCCCGTAGGAAACGTCGGGGCGTTGCTCCGGGTAGGCCGGCGTAAATTCGGATACGGGTTGTCCGGACGAGTCTATGAGCGCAAGGTATTCGCCGGTGCGGGAAAGGCGGAAGTTGGTATGAAACTCGGTCCGGGAAGCGAACGTGATCTCCGGGGCCGGCCCCCGGTAGGTCGCCGGTTGTGTCTCCGTTTGCAGGGAAAGGAACGGGATGAGTGTAAGATCCGAGGAGGTAGCGTTTGCATTATGTACCTCGACGGCCAGCACATTCGCGCCTGCCTGCAGCAGGTCTTGCGGATTCGATAGGGCGAACGGCTCCGGGGCGCCGCCCTGGTAGATCATCGCCTCGTGCAGGCCAGACGCCGGGGTGTTGAACGAAGGAGTGCCCGGACTCATGAAGCTACGGGCGATTTCCTGGCCGTTCAGGTACGCTACGAACCCGTCGTCGTAGTCCATGTGCAGCACAGCCTGGAGTACGTCGTCCGGGTCGTCCACCGTAAACTCGATGCGCGCGTACAGGGAAAGCAAGTCTACAATATCCACCTCCGTCTGGATATCCGCGCCCGCAGCGTCCCGTTCGTACCCGAGTGCGCTGGCCCCCTCGTTCCATTCGCTTGCGTCGAATCCCGGCTCGTTCCAGTTGGCCAGGGGCTGTTCGGTGCCTGGAAAGTAGCGAAACAGGTCGCCGCGCCGCACGATGCTGTTCCAGACGCCTCCTCCCGGGCTCCGGTCCTTCCCGGAAGCAAACACGACGAAGTATTCGCCGGCGTCCAGCGTTTTTCCCGGAAATATCCACTTATCAAGCCGGTCCTCGTTGTCGGTGAGCGCCCAGCCGCGGAGATCGATCGCCTGCCCGGTCGGGTTATACAGTTCGATCCAGTCCGAAGCGTCGCCGTCCTCGTCGTACAACGTGGTCGAGTTCGACGCCATGAATTCGTTCACAACCGGCGTGGCGTCCTGCGCGGCAGCGGTCCCGAAAACGAGTGGGAGCAGCGCGACCTGTGCCGGGAATGCCGCCCGCAGGAGCCATCCGTTCAGGGACCGAAACGACAAGTTTTTGACAGATCCCAACAAATTGACCGCATTCATCGTATACTTCAGGGGGACTATACAATATAATCAGGAAGTTCGGCCCGGCAACGCTGTAAAAGCTTTCCGCTCCTCTCGAAAGATACGGGCCCTCACCCACTCCGTGATCCTATGCCGCGACGCATTCGCCTTGTTCTCTATATCATTATCCCGCTCGTCGTACTGAGCATTTCTTCCTCGACGATTTTTGAATGGCTGTGGATGCGTCAGGTGGGTTACGAGGGCGTTTTCTGGACGCTCAAGCTGGCCAAGGTGAGTCTCGGCGTCCTGGCGTTTGCGATCTCCGGCGTCTTCCTGGTCGCCAATGCGCGGATGCTGGCCGGGGAGCTGCGCTGGGCGACCTTAGCGGGGACGCCGCTCCAGGACATCGAACTGAATCTCAGCGAGCCGAAACAATATCGTCGCGTGAAGAAGATACTGACCGGCGTAGCCCTGTTTTTCGCCCTTCTTTTCGCTCTCACCTTTTATCTCGGCTGGGACGAGTCGCTCCGCTTTCTGTGGAATGAGCCCTTTGGGCAGATCGATCCCATTTTCGGGAAGGACCTCGGTTTTTACATGTTCCAGCTCCCTTTCTGGGAGATGATACAAACGTCCTTTGCGCTGCTCGTTTTTCTTACGCTTCTTTTTCTGCTGGGAGTCTACTGGATACTGCGTCTCATGACGTTTGGCGGTATGCGCCAGGGACTGAGCGCCCGGAAGAATGTCCGCACGCACCTCAAACTGAATGCCGCGCTCTGGCTCCTGCTGCTCGCTTTCGGTTTTTTCCTGGACCGTTACCAGATTCTCTTTTCCTCGCAAGGGATCGTCTTCGGAGCGGGGTACACCGATGTGAAGATCGTTCTGCCGGCGCTGTGGATTACGTTCGTCATGGTCGCGTTGCTTGCCGTTTTCCTTGTGGTGAGCACGAGGCAGCGTGTTAGCCGCAGGATGATGGGGGGCGCCGTCGGCGTAGCCGTTCTTGCATGGGTGCTGGGGCGCATGGTGCTTCCCGGCGTCGTGCAGCAGTTCATCGTAGAGCCGAACGAACTCGAACTGGAGACGCCGTATCTGGAGCACAACATCGCCATGACCCGGTTGGCCTATAACCTGCACGAGGTTACGGAAGTCGAATACGAGGCCAGCGACACGCTCAGGATCGACGATATTCAAAGAAACCGGGATGCCGTGGACAACATCCGGCTTTGGGATCCCCGGTTGCTGATCCAGACCTACAAGCAGCTCCAGGAAATCCGCAGTTACTACGAATTTTTCTCCGTAGACAACGACCGGTACGAGTACGGCGGCGACGTGAAGCAGGTGATGGTGTCGGCGCGCGAGATTTCGACGGACTTGCCCGGAGAGGCCAATTGGGTAAATCGCCGCTTGCAGTTCACGCACGGCTACGGTCTGGCCATGAGCCCCGTTACGGAAATGAACCGGCAGGGCGAGCCGATACTTGTCGTCAAGGACTTGCCCCCCGATTTCGGGTACGAAGAACTGACGGTGGACAACCCGGCCATTTATTACGGGGAAGAGGGCGGCGGCCACTATATCGTCAATACGGGGATACAGGAATTGCATTATCCCAGCGGCGACGAGAATGTGTACAATTCATACGAGGGGCAGGGGGGCTTGCCCTTCAGCAGCCTGTTCCACCGCCTGTTGTACGCCTGGGAGCTCAGCGACGTCAACATCCTTTTCTCGGACTATATTCACTCCGAAAGCAGGCTGCAGATCTGGCGCGGCGTACAGGAGCGCATCCAGCAGATTACACCGTTTCTGAAACTTGATCGCGATCCGTATCTCGTGCTCGGCAGCGGGCGGTTGTACTGGGTGCAGGACGCCTATACGACCTCACGGAATTTCCCGTATTCCCAGCCATTCCGGGAGTTCAACTATATCCGGAATTCAGTAAAGATTATGGTGGACGCTTACGATGGCGCGATCGATTACTATGTCGTGGACGATCAGGACCCCGTCTTGCACGTGTACCGGTCCATCTTCCCGAATCTGTTCAAGGCGCGCGAAGAGATGCCCCCGGAACTGGAGCGCCATTTTCGCTATCCGCAGGACCTTTTCGAAATACAACTCGAACGGTTCAATCGCTATCACATGACCAACCCGCAGGTGTTCTACAACAATGAGGACCTGTGGACGCGCCCCTTCGAGAAGTACGGAGGCCAGCAGCTCATCATGGAGCCGTATTATGTGCTGGCCCGGCTTCCCGCAGCGCCGGACGACGCTGCTGCGGAAGGTGCCCGCGGCCCCCTCGAGTTCATGCTGATCAGCCCGCTCACGCCTGAAAACCGGGACAACATGATCTCATGGATGGCGGCGAAGTCCGATCCGGAGGAATATGGGCGCCTCGTGGTGTACAAGCTGCCCAAGCAGCGCCTTATCTACGGACCGGCCCAGATCGAGGCCCGCATCGACCAGGACCCCGAAATTTCCCAGCAACTGGCGTTGTGGGATCAGCGCGGTTCGCGGGTCATCCGGGGTAATCTCATGGTCATTCCCGTCGAGAATTCGTTCCTGTACGTCGAGCCGGTGTTTCTGCTGGCTGAAGGGGTGGACATTCCGCAGTTGCAGCGGGTCATCGTGGCGTTCGGGGACGATATCGCCATGGAGCCGACGCTGGACGAGTCGCTGTTCGAGTTGTTTGGGGCGGCGGCTGCTCCGGCGGCTGTTGTGTCCAGGGAGCAGGCGCCGGATTCCGGAGAGGCCGCTGCCGCCGCTCCGGTTGTATCGGCGGACGATCTGGAGCGCGTGCGCGCGCTGTGGAACCGGCTGCGCGGAGCCTTCGAGTCCGGCGACTGGACGCAGTACGGCGAAGTGATGGAAGAACTGGACCGGGCGATTGGGGAATAGGGGTTGGAGATATCTGGTCGCGTCTGCCCAAAGGAGAAACTGTTATGAATCAAAGATTCGAAAAGCTATGGGAGCGGCTCGATGGCAAGCGGCCGCACATGCCTCACTTCCTTGACGAAATCTATCTGTCGGGCCTTCGCGGCATTAAAGATCTGCGGGTGAAATTCAGTTACCCGGTGAGCGTGATCGCTGGCGGCAACGCCAGCGGCAAGTCAACGGTGCTGTTTGGCGCCGCCTGCGCCTACAAGGTTCCCGGGGCTGGCATAAAGGACTTTGTGCCCTCTACTCTTTTTCCCGACTACCGACCCAAACACCACGGTCGTACGGACGCAAGACAAACGATCATTATCGAATTCGAGTACTCGACACCTGTCGGTCGACGCTCTATGCGCTGGCGACGCGCCAAAGGCTGGAGTCGCAGTTTCTTTGGCCGGAAAGGCGCCGTACAACCCGAACGCCCGGTGTACCTGCGCACCCTGACCAACCTAAGCAACCCCTCTGAGGTGCGTGGGGCATTAAGGATGTCTCACCTCAAAGCCCCTCCAGACGAGACGGTACTGACGGCCTCCCAGATCAACTTCGCGCAGCAGATACTACCATTTCGCTATTCCGAGGTGACCAGGCTGTCCAGTAAAAACAAAAGTCTACTGTTTGCTGAGCAAGAGACAGGCGCATCCTATTCCGAGATGCATATGGCGGCTGGGGAACGTGCCATTCTGCGGCTATCCCAGGATATATCGCAACTGAAAGACGCTCTTATCCTCATCGACGAAGTGGAAGCGGGTCTGCATCCGTGGGTTCAGCAAATCCTTATGTTGCAATTGCAACAACTGGCCCTCCGTAACAACCTGCAGATCATCGTCACGTCGCACAGTCCCGTAGTGCTCGACTCGGTACCGGCACGTGGACGCATTTTTCTCGAACGCACCGAGAATGGGCAGGTGAAGCTGCTCCCGTCCTATCGGGACCTCATCCAGGATGCGCTTTACGGGCGGTGCTACGATACGCTGAATCTCCTCTGCGAGGACGATGTCGCTGAAGGCGTCCTGGACGGCGTTCTGGACTGTCTCGTACCCGACGAGGGGATAAAGAGAGGGGCGATTCGCGTCGGTCGCGATACGGGCGCGGCGGAGTTTCCAATGCATGCCGCGGCATTCAGGAAATTCGGGTCGCTGGACGACTTTGTGTTCGTTCTCGACGGTGATCAGCAAGCCACCGATCTGGAGCGAAAAATTCGTGACGCCGGCGGAAGCGCCAATGTGCCCGTTTTGTTCTTGCCGGGTAACGATGTTCCGGAAGTCTGGCTATGGAAGCGTTTACAACAGGCGCCCGACCGATGGGCCAGTGATTTGGGAACGGATCCGACGAGTCTCGCAGATGAAATCCGTCGGCTGGATGCAATCTACAATTCCGCATCGGACACGCCAGCCAATATCGCCAAGTCAAAACTCTACGATCTGGCGCAGGCGCAAGGTCGGACCATACCCCAAGTCTGCCGCCGGGTTGCATACATTGAAGCGGCGGATAAGGCCAGTGAAATCCAACCGCTACTGGACGCTCTGAAAGACATTCTGTTGAAATGGCGCGCCGATTGATTCCCCGATAGGCGATGAATTGATCCGGAATTGGAAAAACCTATCCAGGCAATACGAAGCATCTCTGTGCATAAACCATGTAGCGGAGGCCAGGGGGCTGCCCCAGTTGTATCGGCGGACAATCTGGGACGTGTACGTGTGCTATGGAGCTGGTTGCGCGCAGCTTTCGAATCCGGTGACTGGACACAGTACGGCGAGGTGATGGAGGAACTGGACCGGCGATTACGGAATAGAGGAGGGATAGAACTTTGTGAAAATTACGCAAGGGGAGGGGTGCCAACGGATTTTATCTATCGGGGTGTCCGGGGTGATATGGCATCATGGTTCCTCATATAAGCAACGAGCATCTTCGATCACAATAGATATTTATTTGGCATGGTTGATACGGATTTTAATGGCTCCTTTAGAATATTGTCTTGGTGAGTTTTGCAACCCCGTCAATAAGTTCCGTCACTTGGTCGGTGGTGGGTTCTTTATCTTTATCATGAGCACATAAATTCCGAATGTCACCCAAGCGTTAGATTAAATCTCCATTCAGGAATGTCTATTACACCTTCGTTTTTTAATTTATCATTAAAATCAGATATAGTTGGGTTATTTTTGCGAATTATAATTTTATGGTTTTTGCAAACTTGTGCAAGATGCCGTTCCATCACTACTCCAGCCATTGTTCCGCCAGCCCTAAGAAATCCACGTTTTACAAGTATTCTCGCAGCTTCCAATTCGGAATCGAATAGATCTGCTTGAACAATCTGTACAATATCAAAGAGTGAACTTTCGAATCGCTTTTGCACAGATTTGACTATCTCCAGTTGTTGTTTGAAACGGGGAATTGCTGCACTAGGATCCGCAATTTTCTGTAACCCGCTGGTAACCTCTATACTTGAGAGATAGTCATATATTCTATAATTCGAGTACGTGATACTTTTGCGAGATCTCGGTACTTCATAGTAAGAAACAAAATCATCCAGACGGTCGGACAATAATTGACGTACGAGAACTTTTGCTTCTGAATACCAACTTTGATAATCGTCGGAGAATGATGGAAGTTTATTGGGAATTACAAAGAATGCTTGACAAGAGCGATTACCGTCAAGGCTTCGCCGGTTTGATCCCGGGCTTGCGGTCGGCATGAGAAGTGGTCCGAAAAAACTGTCCAGTTTTTTCGGACCACTTCTACCCATGACGGTTGCTTTGCCCGACGTGCCGCCGCCCACATGGAGTTTCTTACTGGCATGCTTGTTTGATTCCTTCCCGCCAAGACAGGTTTCATCCACCTCGACGATTCCCGTCAGTTTGTTTGTCCCCAACGGCAACCCTTCGCGTAGACGCTGCGCCATGAACCACGCGGTCGGTTGCGAGATGCCCAAATCCCTATGCAATTTCATGCTCGACACACCTTTCAGGTTCGTAGCCATGAGGTACATGCCGAATGCCCATGTACGCAAGCCGAGGTTGGAATCGGCCATGACGGTTGCGGTCTTCAAACTGAAGTAGGAACGACAGTCCTTACACCAGAAAGGCATAGGCTTGCGGCTTTTGACGCGACGGGTATTCATGCACCCGCACTTCGGGCAAGCGCGTTCGCCGTCCGCCCAACGCTGGGCCTCGAACCAGCGTTCCGCCGCCTCTTCGTCCGGAAACATTTGCAACAGAGCAAACAGCGTGATTCCATTCCTTTCTGATCTACCGGGCGCCTTGTGCATTGTCCTCATCCGTCTGTGATTGCAACTACCCGTAATATAACATTTCAGGCCTGTCAAGCATTCTTTATAAGTCCCAGTTTATTCAAAAAATTTTCGGCATTTTTCCCCAAAGCTTCCTTTGCTGATTCTTCAAATTGTTCTCCTTCATTTTCGTAGATCATAGCATAATACAGATTTTGACCTGCTTTTATTAGCTTCTCTAAATCTTTCTTGTATCTTTCTAGATTGTTCATGGGTATTACCTTGCGGTGAGGTGTTTCAAGAAAGGGTTTCTTAAATCTATCTGTTTTTAGCGGGTTCCTACTTTACCCGAACAGTTCCCCCTGTTCTTCCGGCGCCTCGCTCTTTTCCAGGGCGAGCAGGAAGCGTTTGCGTTCCAGACCGCCCGCATAGCCGGTCAGGGAGCCGTTGGCGCCGATCACGCGGTGACACGGTACGATAATGGAGACCGGATTGCGTCCGTTTGCAGCGCCTACGGCCCGGACCGCTTCGGGCTTGCCGAGCGATTTCGCCAGTCCCCCGTAGGATCGCACTGCTCCGTACGGTATTTCGCAGAGCGCCTCCCATACGCTTCGCTGGAAAGGCGTTCCGTGCAGGGCAATCGGGATGTCGAAATCCCGGCGCTCTCCGGCGAACCACTCGGTGAGCTCCCGCTCCAGTTGCTGCGCCAGCGGGTCAGATGCAGGGGCGTCGTTTTCCGGCTCGCCGCCACAGGAAACGGGCCTGTCGAATCGCCGCTCGAGCCTCGTCAGATATTCGCACAAGGAATCTGTTTCCCGGAGCGCTTCCTCAGGTGGAAACGTCAGCAGGCACAGACCGCCTGTCGTGCCGGAATCGCCGGTACGCCCGGCCAGCACAGCACCAAGCGGCGTGTCCAGAAACCACAGGCGCACGGATTCCTGCGTGCCCCGGCGCGTGCCCGAACTATACCCATTGCCGGAAGAAGCATATCCGGCGTTCCGTTCCAGCGCCTCGCGCAGTCTCTTGTTCAGCACGGCGGTCGCGTGGGTTTCCCTCTCCGTTTTCTGGTGGATTTCCATGCAATAATTCTCTATCGTTACATTTCTGTAGTGCGCCCTTCCGCATCGTCTGGCATACTGCCTGCGCGGTCTCAATGTTCACTCATCTCTGTGTTTTGCCGATGTTTCGCCTTGTCTGTCATTTCCGCCTGTTCGCCCCGGCGCTTGCCCTATCGTTTTTTGGCGTGTTTTCCGCATGCGGTCCTGCGCAAGATCCCGGCGAGCGGGCCGTTGTCCCACCGGATACGCTGCCCTTCGTTTTTGCGTCCGAACCTGCCATCGAGCTGGATCCCGCCGAAGCCGCGAAAGCGGCTCGGGACACGGAAGCCTCTCTCGAGGCATCGGCCGCACCCGGTCTGGTTCTTTCCATGTACGCCACCGAGGAGTTGATCCAGGACCCCGTTGCCATCGACGTGGCGGACACCGGCGAGATTCTCGTTACCAGGTCAAGCCGGACGATGGGCCTGCTGGACATACGCCAGCACCCGGATTGGCGGCTCGATGCGCTCTCGATGAAAACGACCCACGACTTTGAATCATTTCTGATGGAGATCATGGCTCCGGAGTTGAGCGACGAGAACGGATGGATGCCCGATCTCAACGAAGACGGGTCGCATGACTGGCGCGATCTGACGGCGGTCAAGGAGCGACTCTATCGCATTGAGGATACCGACGCCGACGGCGTAGCCGATCGGGCGCACACGCTCGTTACCGGTTTCAATACGCCGATTTCGGATATTCTGGGCGGACTGCTGGTTCACGAAGGGGATATATACCTGGCTGCTGCGCCGGGCGTTTACCGGTTGGAAGATGCATTGACAACCGCTACCCCGGACATCTCGACCGCATCCACCTTGAGTTGGGGATTCAACGTCCACCCCGGATTTTCCGGTCATGGTTTGTCCGGCATCACGGTAGGGCCGGACGGACGCATTTACTGGGGCGTCGGCGATATGGGCCTGAGCCTTATCACCAGGGAAGGGGAAGCCATTCATTACCCCCAGCAGGGCGCTATCCTCCGGGCCTTTCCCGACGGTTCCGGGCTGGAGTTGTTTGCCCGCGGGCTGCGCAATACGCATGAGTTCGTGTTCGATGCGCACGGCAACCTGATCAGCGTAGACAACGACGGAGATCATCCGAACGAAAGCGAGCGGCTCGTCTACCTTGTCGAGGGGTCCGACAGCGGCTGGCGAACGCACTGGCAATTCGGTAAATACCACGAAACAACGAATAACCCCTATAAAGTCTGGATGGACGAGGGGATGTATTTGCCGCACTTCGAAGGGCAGGCGGCCTTTATTGTCCCCCCGATTATGAACTATCACGATGGGCCGACAGGCATAGAGTACAGCCCTGGCACGGCCCTGAACGGGGATTGGAACGACCGGTTTTTCATGTCCGAGTACACCGGTTCTTCATCCACTTCGGATATTCATGCGTTTCGCCTTGCGCCCAAAGGAGCGGGCTTCGAATTGGCGGAAGAAGAGGTTGTCGTGAAGAGCGTACTCGCCGTGGGGTTGGCGTTTGGGCCGGACGGCGCACTTTACTTTGCCGACTGGATCGACGGATGGCGTACCAAGGGGGCCGGACGTGTCTGGAAACTCGACGCCGCCGAGCCGGATGAAGCGGTGCGTAGCGAGGTGCGTGCGCAACTGGCCGCAGACGCAGGAGACGCCGGAGCGGACGCGCTGTACGATTTGCTGCATAGCCCGGACATGCGGGTAAGGCAAAAAGCGCAGTTCGAGTTGGCGCGTCGAGGGGATGCGAAAACGCTTCTGCGAGCCGTCCTGCAGGATGAGATGGCCCTTGCCCGCGTTCATGGCGTCTGGGGCATGTGGCAACTGGCCTTGCGGGATGTCGAGCAGGCCGCGGCGTTGGTCGCCTTGCTTGAAGATGCGGACGCTGAGATGCGTGCGCAGGCCGCAAAAGTGCTTGGAGACGTACGCTATGCAGCCGCAGGCAAAGCGCTCGTACCGCTTCTTGCCGACGATTCCGACCGGGTCCGTTTCTTTGCGGCGGAGGCCCTCGGACGCATTGCGCACCGCCCCGCGCTGGACAGGCTGGTGACCATGCTTGAAGAGGCCGGGGGCACGGACGTATACCTGCGCCACGCGGGCTCCCTGGCCCTGGGTCGGCTTGGCGATGCGGAGGCGCTCATGGAGCTTACCGGGCATGCCTCTGAGGCGGTGCGTATGGGGGCCGTGCTTGCGTTGCGCCGGATGGGGCACGAAGGGGTCTCGGCTTTTCTTGCCGACGCCGACGAATTCGTTGTCACGGAGGCTGCCCGCGCCATCAACGACGATGGGGGTATCCCGGCGGCGCTGCCTTCCCTGGCGGCCCTGCTGGACGTCACTTCTTTCGAGAACGAGCCTCTTTTGCGCCGTGTGATCAGCGCGAACCTGCGGGTGGGCGGCGATGCCGACGCTGGTCGTCTGGCGGCCTATGCCGCACAGGCCGGTGCGCCTGCAGCAATGCGGGCGGAAGCCATTGCTGCGCTGGGTGTGTGGGCAGAGCCCTCTGCACTCAATCGGGTAGACGGCGCGTATCTGGGGCCCGTACATCGCGCCGCGACGGCTGCGCAGGAAGCGGTTGCGCCCCTCGCTGAAATGCTGTTGGCCGATGAGGATGCAGCGGTGCGCGAAGCGGCGGCCATCGTAACCGCCCGTCTGCATATCGACGGAGCCGGCGCTTTGCTCGCGGATCGGCTGCGCATGGACAACTCGGAAGAAGTGCGTGCTGCGGCTTTGCAGGCACTTCTGGACATACCGGAAGAGGATCATGCAGGGGCCGTGCGTCAGGCGCTCGCGGACGAAAGCACCGACGTGCGCATGCTTGCACTCGAACTGGTGACGGAAGCCGATTTGAGTAACGATGAGATCGCGTCCGTGCTCGGCGAAGCATTGCGCCAGGGTAGCGCGCCGGAACAGCAGAGCGCGCTGGCCACGCTGAGCGGGTTGCCCTCTCCGCAGACGACCGAAGTACTGGGCGAATTGCTCAGGCGTCTTGAAAACGGAGAAACCGCTCCGGAAATCCGCCTGGATATTCTGGAAGCGGTGGAGGCAGCCGGTTCCGATGCCTTGAAGGCCCGGGTGGAAGCCTGGCGGGCGGCGAACCCGCCGTTTGCCGCCGCGCTTTACGGTGGCAACCGGCGTCGCGGCGTGCAGGTTTTTATGGGGAATTCCGCAGGGGAGTGTACCCGCTGTCATCCGTTTACCGGAGAGGCCGGCGTAGGCCCGTCCCTTGCCGGGATCGGGGATCGGCTGGACCGGATGCAATTGCTCGAATCCCTCGTGGATCCGGCGGCTCGCATTGCGCCGGGTTTCGGCACGGAAGGCGGTCCTTCCGCCATGCCCGACATGTCCACCTTGCTTTCGAAAAGAGAGATCCGGGACCTTGTGGAGTTTATGGCTTCGGTACGTGCGGACCGGGCGGGCAGGCGATGATGGATAAGGCGCCCCCCGCCCTGCAAGGTGGACGAAACAATAAATTTTGCTGATTCTGTAAACCGGCGAGGGTTCTGGAGTAGAAGTTTCCCCCGGAAATACTCCCGGTTTACCGCTATGAAAATGTGGTGTAACGTATGAAGCGTACCATCAAAGCCCCCCTATATCTGGCGCTCCTTGCCGGTAGCCTGGTATGTTTCGCGGCGTCGCAGCCGGCCCTTGCACAGGACCGGTGGGAGGAAGCCATACAAGCCTTCGAGCAAATGGACGAGACCGATCCGCCACCTGAGGGCGCTGTCCTCTTTGCGGGCAGTTCGTCTATTCGCATGTGGACCACGCTGGCGGAAGACTTTCCCGATGTACCGGTCATCAATCGGGGGTTCGGGGGCTCGCAAATGTCGGACTTGATCCACTACGCGGACCGGATCGTTACGCCCTATGCCCCGCGCCTTATACTGGTCTACGAAGGGGACAACGACGTGGCCGCCGGCAAGACCGCCGAGCAAGTCTTTACGGATTACCAGCAATTTATCTCCTTGGTGCATAACGTGCTGCCGGATGCCCGCATCGCATTCATCGCCATCAAGCCGAGTCTGGCCCGCCGGTCTCTCATGGACGAAATGCACAAAGCGAACGGGCTTGTCGAGGAGTATGCCCGCACCCGCGATCACCTTGACTATATTGATGTATTCACGCCCATGCTGGGCGAAGACGGGGAGCCGTTGCCGGACATTTTTCTGGAAGACGGCCTGCACATGAACGAGGCGGGCTACGCCATCTGGACGGAAGCCGTTCGCCCGTATCTCGCCGAGTAACAGGCGGCGCCCGTCTTACGACCCGGCGAAGTGGGCGAACGTCACCACGTTCCCGGCGGGCTCGCGTACGGTAATCTCGTCGGCTCCATAGAAGGTCTTTCTGCGGGGAATGACCCGGTCCGCATCGGACAGCGCCTCGTCTATTGCATCGAGCTCCTCCAGGGTGTTCGCCTTGACGAACAGCGCGCTTCCCTGCAAGGGCATATCGGCCAGTTCCGGCACATCGTTTCGGACGCTCTCCAGGGTCTGATACATCACCTCGACCGGGCCGTTCGTCAGGATGACGAAACCGAGGCGATCCCCTTCGTTGACCTTGGCGGTGACGGCAAATCCAAGGCGATCCACCCAGAAGGGCAGTACCGGTTCGATGGCCTCGACGATGACGTTCGGCGTAAGTGATTGCATGGCGTATATGCGGTGTGGGTTTTGGTAGTAAAGGAGTGTGATGCGCGGCGTGGTCGGATAAGGCACAGGTCCGTTCCGCCCCGATCGCCGGAAAGATACGCCGGCGGGAAGATTGGGACCCGCGAAAAAATTGCATAGCGAGGTCATATCCGAAGATTCCCGGTGTCTTAAGGCACGGAAACGGGGAACGACCCCGTAACGGGCCGCCGGCGCCAGGGCGCAAAACCGGGTCAGGTTGTTTGCGCCGGATCGGGAGCCGGTTTGGCTTATTTCAAACCCTATTTGTGAGGTGGAATTATGAGGACGCTTTCATTAGAGGAAATGCAGCACATGGGCGGCACGTCCGGTTGCGGAAGGCTGACGCCGTACATCGTGACCGGCTGCACAGTGGTCGGCGCTGTGATCGGGTACAGCCGGGGAGGCTGGAGAAATATGTTTGGCACTGCCCGCCGGTACGCCAGCGCCTGCCGGAGATTCTGCAGTTAGTGATCGGAGCGTATGTGCTCTTGCTGCGGAAGCAAACAAGGCAAACGCGGAGTGTGGAAGCGGAGCAGTTTCCGGAAAATATTTCGTGAGACAAGGAAGCCGGGGTTCCGGCCGCATCAGTGAGAATAGTATGGATCCGCAACGTGTCAAGCGGGCATTCGCTCGCGCCATGGAAGAACCGTCGGGAGGAAGGGTGTGTGTTGCGGCGCTGCTGGATCATCACGGCGTCGATAGCGATGGAATCCATGTATGCGGCGAATCCATGCTGGATCTGTACGAGGCGCTTTCGGACGCCGGGCTTGATGTGCGTGGGTACGAAGGAACGCTGTCCGGCTTGAGAACCCTTGAAGCGCCGGGAATCCTGCATTGGGAGAATGAGAAGGATGAGAAAGGCAGGTTTGTGGTGTGCTACGGTTTCCAGTCCGGGAAATACGTCATCGGAGATCCGAAGCGAGGCGTCCGGCGGGTTGGGCCGCCGGACCTTGCTCGCCACTGGATGTCTCGCATGTTGTTGTATGCCAACGGCATGGCGCAGCGCGCTTCCGTGCGTGTCGATGTGGAGCGATATCGTTGTTTCGATGTGGAGGCGGTCGGTCTGGGCAACGATCGTGTGCTGGTTCGTTCGCTGCGTACGGGCACGGCCAGGGTATTGCGCGCAGCGGAAGCGCAGCAACTATTCAGGGCGGACAGGTTTCGGAGCATTGCCGCGCATGAGAGTCGGATACGCCGGGACTATGCCGGCGGGGTCGCGGGCGCAGCGGATTCCGGAACGTGGCGCGGGTGGATCGACGACGGCATGCTGACCTCGGAAACCGCCGTACGGGAAGAGATGGCGCGTTATGGGGCGGACAGTGCAGCGTTTTCCGATGAGCGCGACGGGATATCGGCGATCGGCATCCCGACCCGCAATCGTGTGGAAAGCGTGCTTGCAGCGCTTCGATCCTACCATACGAATGCGTCCATGCACGGGCGCCGTGTACGATTCGTTGTTGCGGACAGCTCGTCCGCACCGGATCGGGAGCGACTCGCGTCGGCTCTCGATGTCTTGCGAAAAGATATCGATATCGAGGTGGAGCATCTCGACGAGGCCTGGCGGGCGAACCTGATACGCACGCTGGCGGATGAGACCGATTGCAGCCCTGACGTATTGCGTTTCGCACTCTACGGGTGTGAAACGTGCGGTACGAATTACGGGGCGAATCGGAATGCACTCCTGCTGGCTACTGCGGGCGAGCTTTCCGTGCATGTCGATGACGATACGCGCCTTCCCCTGTTCGAGGCGCCGGATACTCTATCCGGCATAGCCTTTTCCTCGCAAGCCGATCCCAACGAGTACTGGTTCGGCGCTTGCGATTGGGAGCCGGCGGCGGCGAGCTTTATCGAAGTGCACGAAAGGCTGCTTGGGCGTTCGGTTACGTGTCTGCTGGAGGAATCCGGTCGGGACGATATTGCCGTAGACGACTTGCAGCCGCAACTGCTGCGGCACCTGCCGGATGCCCGCGTTGGGCTTACCTTCGTTGGCCACACAGGAGATGCCGGCACATCGTCGAATGTGTCGAGGCTGTTTCTGGAGGGGGCCTCTCTCGGTCGACTGATCCGCTCCGGATATGCGGAAGGCATGCGTACGCGTGAAGTGGGCCGCGCCGTTGCGCGCCGCACCATCGGCAATGGGTTGTTCTGCCTCGGTATGAATGTGGGCATCGACAACCGGCGAACGCTTCCCCCGTTCATGCCCGTGGGGCGCAACGAGGACGGTGTATTAAGCGCAGCGCTGGAAGCCGTCTTCCCCCTGCTCCTGCGGGGATTCTGCGAGGGGTACGCCATCGGGCATCGGCCTCACGGGGAACGTGCGCCGTTTCCGGCGGAGATCGTGTTCGAGGGGTTCAGGACCAACGACATCCTGACGGCCTTGATCGCGGAATGGGGCGCCTCTCAGCCCGACCGGTTCCCCCGCAGGCTGCGCGATCTTGGGGATTGTCTGGCGGCGTATGGATTGCTTGACCAGTCCGACTTCGATCTTGCGTGCCGGGCCGCCGTAGAGCGATCCACAGGGATGCTGATGCTGCACATCGAACATGCGTTATCGGGTCCCGCCGGATCGATTCCGCCCATGCGGGCGGATATGGAGCGCCTTGCGGGTGCGCTGGAGCGGTTTGTTACACAGCAGGAATGCAATGCGCCGGTCGATTTGACCGGCGATGCAGCCGAGCGCAGATCGCACTTGCGTGATCTGGTCGGCGCATATGGAACACTCGTGCAACATTGGCCCGACATCGTGCTGTGCGCCAGACAGGTGCGCATGGACGAAGTCGGCGTCGCGTAGGTCGGGGCTTTTCGACGCTGCGCGGGCTGTTGCTATTTCGAAACTCGTTTAACAAGGTGAAAGCCATGAAAACATTGACGCTTGAACAAATGCAGCTTGCCGGGGGCAACTGCAAAAACATCTGGCGGACGCTCGGCATCACGATTCCGTCGTCGATGGCCGTCGGTTCGATTGCCGGAGCGTTTGCGATCGGACTCGCCACGGGCGGGACGGGCGCGGTGATTGCAGCCGCCGGCTATGCGGCCGGCGCCATAGGAGGGCTTGTGCTCTGCAGGCTTTCCGGCAGCTGACCTCTTTCGTTATCCAACCCCAACCCCAAATTCAACGGTGATTGATCATGAAAACTCTTGACGCTATCCGAATGGCCGCCGTATCCGGCGGCGTCGGGACCCCGTGCGACGGGAAATCCCCGCGGTACTTGCTTGCCTGGTGGATTTGCAGCAGTACCGGTCCATTCAATCCGATGGGATTGGTAGGGAACGGCCTGTGCATTGCGCTTTGCGGAAGCTGACGAGCGGCGGGGGCGGGTACGTTCCGTATCCGCCTCCAAATCCCTGATCGTTTTTCCCTCTTTTAGAAATACGACCCACGAGATACAAAGGAATCTGCGATGACATTCGGAAACGATACGGCGCGTGCTGCGCTGTCTTCCAGCGGGTGGGCCGCACCCGCCGGCGATACGTCGAAAAAAAGTCCCGACAAATGGTTGTTCTGGTTACTTCCGTTCTGCTACGCGGTGCTGTACGCTATTATCAACTGGATAAGCGACGAATACGTGCAGACGCCGCCTGCCGAAGCGGGTATTCCGCAACTTCCCCAGGCAAGCGGGCCGCTCCGCTGGATAGGGTACGCGCTTACGCCGCTGTACGTGTTCATGAAGATCGGTTTTACGACGGTGTGCCTTGCCCTGGGCGCTGCAATCATAACATGGAACGTACGTTTTTCCAGTCTTTTCCATGCTGCCTCCCTGGCGGAGGTCGTATGGATTACAGCCGCGCTCACACATCTCGCCTGGGTGCTCGTTTTTCCGGATACGAGCACGTTTTTTTACCCCCTTTCCGCCGTGAATCTCGTGGAAATCGACCAGGGAAACATGTGGGCCGCCTATCTCTTGCGGACCTTGAACCTGTTTGAGGGTGCGTACGCGGCAGCGCTGGTGTACGCTATTCGCCTCGTTACCGACAGACTCCCGCACAACGTCACGCTGCTGGTTGTGGTCTCGTATGGCGGCGGCACGGCGCTCCTTGTCGCCGGCGTCACGTTTTTTCTTCTCTCTGTTTTTTGAGGGTAGCGCGCCATGAAGAAGATCGGAGCCGTTTTGGCTATAGCAGCAATGCTCGGCGTCGTAGCGTGGCTTGGGGTGCAGGCCCGCGATATAAGGAACGAGCGCCTCGAAGCAGCAGAACGCCGTCTCCAGCTTCCGGAGGTGTATCTCGTGAATCTGGAGGGGGTATCGGTTCCTTTGCGTTCCGCCGGGGGGCAGAGCGTCGTGCTCGTATTCTTTACGACCACCTGCGAGTACTGCCGTGCGGAATTGCACGCGTTCCGGCAGAACGCGGCGCTTCTGAAAGAGCATGACGTGTTTTTCGTGGCCTGGGAGGAGCGCAACGCGGTAGGGGAGTTTGCCCGGGAAACGGGAATCGACGGGGTGCCCTGGTTCAACGTGCTCCGGGATACGGCCTCGGTGCTTGGCGAAGAACTGGGCATTGGTGTGGTGCCGACGACACTCATATACGGTCCGGATGGGCGCCTGCGCAAGGCGTTCGAGGGTCTTGCGGCGGTCGGGGAAATTGCGGAAGCCGCTGCGGGGGAAGGCAGGCCATGATTCGAAGCGACAACCTCCGCAGGGAAACGACAAAGCGGGTGACAAAGTCGATCGTTCGGCAACTCGACCAGTCCGATTGCGGGGTGGCCTGCCTTGCGTGGGTCGTCCGTTTTTTCGAGGGCGAAGAAACCATGGAGAGGCTGCGTAGCCTCAGCGGCACCATGTCGCAGGGCGCCACGCTGCTGGGTCTGCATCAGGCAGCGGGTAAAATCGGCCTTAGATCGGATCCCTACGAAGCAGGGATGGACGACCTTGCCGGGCTGGAGGCGCCGGCGGTGCTGCATGTGGTGCTGAACGGCGTCCGCCAGCATTACGTCATTCTCTTCGGGTGTTTCGAGGATAGGTTTCTGATTGGCGACCCGGAGGCCGGCCTTGTCTGGTATGATGCGGGGGAACTCGAAAAAATATGGGAGAGCCGGGCGCTGCTGTTGTTGCGTCCAGCGAATGGATTCGTGACCCAAAAGCGCCGGGCGTCGGCCAAACGGAAATGGTTGTGGGACGCGATCCGGGAAGACATGCGTCCCCTTGCCCTGTCTGTTGCGCTTGGCGGCCTTGTGTCTGCGTTCGGTCTCGCGATGGCCTTCTTTTCCAAGGCGCTCATTGACGACATACTCCCGCAACGGAACGTGGAGCAGCTTGCTGCCGGGCTGGCGCTTCTTTTCCTGGTGCTGTCGGCGCAGGCGGGCATGGGCATCGTCCGGCAATTGCTTCTTCTGGGACAGGCCCGCGCGTTCAACAACCGCATCACGAGGCGATTTCTCGACGACCTGCTTCGCCTTCCCTATGCCTTTTTCAGTTCGCGCAAGACGGGCGACCTGATTGCCCGCCTGAACGACACCGAGCGGCTTCAGCAAACCGTAACGCATGTCCTGGGCGGTGTAGTTATCGAAGCGCTTGTCCTTGTTGCGGGGATGGCGTTCATTTTCGCCCACAGCCCGGAGATTGCCGGGGCGGTAGCTCTTGCGCTCCTGTTTTTTATTCTGGTGTCACGACATTTCCACCAGCCTATCGTGAAGGGACAGCAGCGCATCATGACGGCGCATTCACTGAACAAGAGTGGGTACGTCGAAGCCATTCGGGGAATCGAGGCCATCAAGTCGGCCAATGCCGAATCGGTGTTTACCCGGCTGATGCGTGATACGTACACCCACCTGCAGGAGGAGATTTTCCGCTTGGGCCGGGTTGCCGTACGGTTCGGCAGCGTGCTGGCGATTGCCGGCGCCATGATAGTCACCGGCGTACTTGCGTGGGCGTCGATACTTGTGCTCGGCGACGCCATGGGCATGGGAGCGATGGTCGCCATCCTGCAAATGATCGGGATGATCGTACCGAGCGCCCAGGCGCTGGCCACGGCGAACGTCGATTTGCAGGAGGCGAAGGTGGCTTTCGACCGGATCTACCAGTTCACCTCGCTCAGTCCCGAATACCACACTGCAAAAGAGGCCGCAAAGAGTCCTATCGGTTTCGTACGCCGTCTCGAGGCGCGCCGCGTCACCTTCAGCTACCCCGGCCAGTTGACCTTACTCGGAGATGTTTCATTTACCTGCCATTCCGGGGAGCTGATGTTGATTGTCGGGAGCACGGGATCCGGTAAGTCTTCGCTATTGCGCATGTTGCAGCGTCTCGCTGTGCCCGAATCCGGGGAGGTGCTGGTTAACGGGTGCGACTGGAATGAGTTTTCAGTTACCGGATGGCGGGATAATCTTGGCGTTGTGCCTCAGAACGTCCAGATATTCAGCGGTACGCTGGTCGACAACATCCGGTTGGGTCTTGCGCTCGACCCGCAGGAAGCCATACGGAAATGCGAGGAGCTCGGACTTTCCGATTTTTTCGACATACTGCCCGGCGGGTACCTGACCCTTGTGGGAGAGGGGGGCGCCGCCCTTTCCGGCGGACAGCAGCAGCTGGTAGGTCTGGCGCGGGCATTGGTGCGCAACCCGCAGGTGCTTCTTCTCGACGAGCCCACTTCCGCCATGGACAGTACTACGGCGCAGCAGGCCATGGATGTGCTGGACCGCTATCGCAAGGATTGCATTGCGATCGTGGCCTCGCACTCGGCGGCGTTCCTGCCGCGGGCAGACCGCGTATACCGTATCGAGAAGGGGGTATTCCGCCCGGACTTCGCGCCGCTTGACCGGTTCCGGCTGGCCGGAAGCTGACCGGGCGGTCGCCGGCACCGGCGCAAGGATTGACGCCTGAAACAGGGAGTAAGTCTTACGTGAAACACCACCCCCTCATCCCCGAATCAGAATCATGGCCGTCCGGGGAGGCAGGTCCAGCGTAAGTTGGCCGTTCTCCGATTGCATGATGGTTTCCGGCGCCAGCGCATCCTTGAAGCTTCCTTCGATCGCGATATCCGCCGTGTGCGCCTCCTCCGATGCATTGAACGCCACCAGGGCGGCTTCGCCTTCCCAGGTACGAACATAGGCAAGCAGCCGCCGGTCGTCGTCGGCCAGCACATAATCGAGATATCCCCGCGCACGAAGAGGTCCATGTGCGCCTTGCGAACGCGCGCGAGGTCCTGGTAGAACGCATACAAGTCCGTGTCCGGCGCGATCCGGTCCGTTCGGCGCACTTCTTCGCGAGGTGTCGTGCGCTCGTCCTCGTACGTAAGATCGGCCCACACCAGCGGTTTGCGGCAGTCGGGATCGTCCACGCCCCACATGCCCACTTCGTCGCCGTTCCAGATATGCGGCGCGCCGTAATACGTAAACTGCTGGGTCAGCACCAGACGCCGCACGGACACAAACCCGGACCCACCCCCGGACTCAACCCCCAAACTCCGAGTCAAGGTAGCCCCCAAACCTTGATCCGGAACCAGGCCCAATCCCAAACCCAGGCTCCATCCCAGATCCTTCCCATCTCCTTTCGCTACATCCCCGAACAGGTTTTTGCCGAGCGCGCCTTTCTCCCCGGCACATTCAACGGAGGGGGTACTCCGTACCAGGGAAACACGGCCTGCATCCGGGCAGACCACGCCTCGGCCATGTCGTTCGTCCGGTTCGAGCGTTACTGGCTCTACACGATCCCCCTCGAAATAGGCAGCACCTACGAGTACAAGGTGCAGGTCCATCTCGATATCGCAGGCGCCGACTGTTCCTGGCTCACCGATCCGCTGAATCCCCGGTCCAACCCTGCGGACAACAACAATTCCGTGCTCACCGTCACGGACCCCATGATCTTCCAGCCCGCCCAGGAGATCGAAAACGGGGCCTTCTCCGCCGGACTGTTCTCCACGCAGCCGTTCGTTTCCATCGTCTACCATATCATATGGGGTCGAATATGCCGACGGCCTTGACCACTACGATGCCGACACGGGCGTTTTCCGGGTCGAGACCACCCGCCGCATTCCTCCCGGCGCACAGTTTCGCATGGTGGCCACCGACCAGGCGGGCCGCCGCGTCGAAGCTGAAATAGGCCGCATTCTCGCTCCTGTCGAGTGGGTGGGCCCTTCATTTTCCACGGTCAGGGAGGAAGTCTCCCTCCTTGCCCGCGTCACGGGCCTCGACGGCGCCGTAGATCCGAGCATCACGCAGGCCACGCTCCTGCGCAACGGCGGGGAAGCAGGCACGGTAGCCGTAACCGACGGAGAAGCGCATGTCACGGCGCTCCTCGAACTTGGCGACAATGAATTCCAGCTCCGCCTCGAGCCCGACGGGGGCGCCGTCCCGCACCCGCTCGTCTCCGATCGTGATCAACCGCCGCCTGCACCCGCTGGACCGCGTGCTGGTCAACGTTTCCGTAACAGGCTCCGGAAACCGGTTCGACATTTCCATTACCCCCGTGATTCCCGCGATTCCCGTCGTCTCGCGCGTGGAAGTCAGCGCCGTGTTCAATGACCCGTTCAACACCACGGAGGTAACGCCGCTTTCTTCCGGCGATACCGGCCTGAGCGGCCTTGCTGCGGGCCCCGGAGAAGTGTACGTGGACCTCGCCTTCAGTCGCTCCGACGGCGAAACAGAGCGCCGCCGCATCGCCATCGTCATCGAGGAGGATGGTACGGCGCGGGAAATGCGCTACGAGGAAACCGCCTCCTGGGTGCACAACGCGGTGGTCTACGAGATATTCCCCTTCAGTTTCGGGCCGGAAGCCTTCGGCGCCCCGGCGAATCCGGGCCGCCGCCTCCGCGACATCACCCGCGAACTGGACTACATCGCGCAGATGGGCTTCAACACCATCTGGTTCATGCCGATCATGCACAATCAGGCGATGAACCAGATTTCCGGGGGCTATAACATCATCGACTTCTACACGGTCGATCCCCGCCTGGGCACGAACTCGGATTTCAAGGCCCTCGTAGAGCGGGCGCACGAGCTCGGTATACGCGTCATCCTCGACATTACGCCCAGCCATGTATCCCCGGCGCATCCGTGGGTCGCCAGCCTGCGCAACGGCGGTCCGTACGGCGCCTACCTGCAGACGGAGCCAGCGCCCACAATCTCGGGCTCGACAACCGGGGCGCCAATCTCCCCGAAGTCCGGCAGGCAGGGGCCGATTATTACAAATACCAGGGATTCGGGGACTTGGCGAATCTCGACTGGAACAACGACGATCTGCAAGCCGAAATGCTCGACGTGCTGGCGTTCTGGGTGAACGAATTCGACATCGACGGCTGGCGTCTGGACGTGTACTGGGGCCCGTGGCGGCGCTACGGGCCGGATCGCTTCGGGCGGCCCATCCGCACGCTCATGAAGCGGCTGAAGCCCGACGCCTGGCTTCTCGGCGAAATCGTGGGGACGGGCATCGGCACGGAGGTCTACTACGCTGACGCCCTGCGCGGCGCCCGTTTCGAGGGGGGCATTGACGCTGGCTACGACTGGCGGTTCTACCATGACGCGGTGCGGGGAGGGTACGGCCGCCTTACCACCTACGACCAGTATGTGCACAACGACGATTTTTACCCAGGCCCGAATGCCCGCTACTTCCGTTTTCTGGAGAACCACGACGAACCGCGCATTGCCTCACTGCATGCCTCCAATCCCGACCGCCTGTTCCCGCTCGCGGGGTTTCTGCTCACGACCACGGGCGTGCCGATGGTATACCAGGGGCAGGAGGTGGCTTTCCGTGCGGGGGCCGACCCGAGGCGCGCACCGGTGGACTGGAATACCCCTCGCAACGGCGAATTCGCTCGTCATTACCAGCGCCTGGCGCATGCCCGCGCCCGGTTCCCCGCGTTTGGCTCCCAGCACCTGAATACGCTGAACACGCTCGGCGTGTATGGCTACGTGCGCCCCTATGTGGATGAAAACGCTCTGATTCTTGTTAATTTTTCATCCGTTTCCCGCACCGTGACGGTGGACCCGAGCCCCCATGTCACGATGTCGAATCTCGGTCCCATCCCGTATTATGATATTTTTTCGGATACATCAGCCGCATATGCGGGGGCTTTCGATGTCACGGTGCCCCCTTATGAGACCCTTATATATATAACGAGTGCAGATCCCGGCTTTGAGCCGCCTTCGCTCCCGCCCTTGCCGTACGGGGCGGTCTACACCTCCGCGGAGCGGGAGGAGTTGCCCGTTTCTGTGAAACTTTCAAGGAATTACCCGAATCCTTTCAACCCGGAGACGATCATTGAGTATATGTTGCCGCGAGCGGAGACGGTGCGCCTGGTCGTGTACGACCTGCTGGGCAGGGAAGTAGCCCGCCTTGTGGACGGTATGCGTCCGGCAGGCCGTCACCGGGTACGTTTCAGAGCGGGGGAACTCCCCCAGCGGAACGTATGTATTTCGACTCGAAACCGCCGGGAAACGGCATACGCAGACGATGGTTCTGGCGAAATGAAGGAGTGGGGAGAACTGGAACCCTGCATATGGCCCCGGTTATAAAAAAAAATATGGAACAGGGGTTGACTCTGTTTGTTCATACAGCGAACTTTCCACTTGACACTGAAAAAAGCATTGCCTATACTTGACAAGTATGAGCGCGGTGCCGTACATTGTCGGGTGTGTCCCTTAGGGGTACACACAGTGCGCGTACGCCTGCCTGGACACACTCACCCATACCAAAATGATCACTCTCTGTGAGGGTGGCACGTCATTTTAACCAACATTGAGCATAAGCCATGACGTTCTTGCTTCAGAAATTCAATGCGATCAACCGCACTCGTGCCGAGGTACGGACCCGGAACCGCTTGCGGTCTTCCGCAAGTGGTATCGCTTTCACCGGCCGCTTTGCGGCTTGCCTGTTAATGGCGAGCTTCCTGGGTGTGGGGTCCGCAATGGCGCAGGACCATATCCTCCGCATTGGAGACAGGTCGATAACCGTTGATCCCAACAGCCAACGCGTGCATCACTACCAGATCGGGGGTGCGGACGCCGTGCAGGATCCTACCACGGGCGGCCTCGTGAATACGTTTCTCGTCGACCCCCTTGCCTTGGTCACCGTTCAAGCCAGTGGCTTGCTGGTCACCCCGATTGCGACGGGCGCATTCAAGATCACGCTGGATGCCGCTTATACGGGAGACCTGACCAATGCTGCCACCACCATCGAGTTCGCAATCATGTCGGCCAATGCGCCCAGGCTTGTGGGGACTGCGAGCAATACGGAAGTGCAGAGCGATATGGTGACTCTTGAACTGATCCCGAGGGATGACGCGTCCGCAGAGTACGACTTGCTTGCATGGTTCAGCGACCCGAATGATATTTACCTTACCTATGACCCCCAGGCGGATAGTGTTGGTAGAGGAGCGGCTGATGGGTCTGATGGTGAAGATATCGTAACCGCGACGGAAATCGACAATGACCTGACGATTGCGCTTACCAACAAGGCGACGATAGGCGACGTGACCGATGTTTGGGTGACTGCGACGGATGGCGCCGGCGAATACGCCAGAAAGCGGATTCAGGTGACGGTAGGTACAGCTACCAGGCCTTATGTCATGACGGAGCTTGAAGACATGCAGTGGCGACAAAATGCTATTAGCGACCTCGAGGTTGAGAGTCTGGGCGCCGGATTCGCGGATGACGATCTTGGCACTCCTGCTCGTACGCTGGACTTGTCAATCGATATCAGTGACCAGGATGCGACGAAAGTATCAGGCGCCTCAACCGACGAGTTTGTGTGGGTTACGGATATCATGGTGGCGACGGTCGACCTGAGAGCGACCGAGCAGACCTTGAGCATCCGTCCGCTTGGGTCGGGCAGTACCTCCTTTACGGTGACAGCCACGGATAAGGGAGTTCCGCTGTACGCGTGCCCTACCGGGCATACGACGATCGACGATCCTGTGACGGAAACCTCTAGCTGTGTGAATGATGCTGATCCTAGTATTACCGTGAATCCCGGTGATCCGACGTATCCGAATTCTCAATCCGTATCGGATTCTTTCGAGGTGAGGATCATCAGCAGGACTACGCCGACCTTAGCTGAGGATATTCTTCCTGACGGGGCGACATTGGTTTCCGACGTCGATAGCATCATCACGGTGGATCTGGAGGATTTGAACGGCGATGACGCCGGGGAACCGGCTGCGTTCGGAGATCCTGCCGGAAAGGGACTGACGTATTCGGCTACAGCGAAGGATGATGACATCATTGAAGTAAGTGTTGATGGATCCGTTATAACGATTGAGCCGATATGGCGGATGGATGACAAATCCACTATGGTTACGGTCACGGCCGAAAATAGCGATGAAGAAACCAATTCGCAGGACTTCGAAGTAACGGTCAAGAGCGCCACGATGCTGATCGTCAATCCGGACGCGCAGCCCATCCTTGACGCCGGCATCGTGCTGAAGACGGGCGACGATCCGACGACCTGGAAGCTGATAAATCTGACGAACGCGGAGGGAGTAAAGGACTATGTGCCCCTTTTCATCGATCCGAATGCCAGCGCAAGCGATGCCCTTCCGGGTGGGCTGTTGTTGAAAATGCCGCTAGCGAACGTGGTAGCCGATCATCGCTACGATAACCTGAGCACGGATAACGACGTGTACACGTCGGCTATGCGTATCATGTTGGATCCGTACAAGGCTACGCTGACGGTCATTCCTGTCGGTGCTAACTCAGCGGAAGTGACGATATGGGCAACAGACCGTGAACGTAACGAGGAATCGGCTACGGTGATGATCACGGTTGTGTCTTGTGATGGCGTGGATATGAGTGCTCCATGCGAAGGCGTTATAACTGGCACGGAAGACGAGGAACTGCCGAAGGAAGTCGAGCTCTCGCAGAACTATCCGAATCCGTTCAACCCGCAGACGACCATCGACTACGCTTTGCCGCAGGCGGGCGACGTGAGCCTGATCGTGTACGACATGCTTGGTCGCGAAGTGGATGTGTTGCTTGACGGTCCGCAGGTCGCAGGTCGCCACACGGTGCGTTTCGGTGCGAACCACTTGCCGAACGGTGCCTACGTGTACCGCCTCGTGGCGGCAGACAAGACAATTACGCGCACAATGGTTCTTGTCAAATAAGCGACAAGAGAGAGTTATCACCTCTCGGCTTATGGCTCAAGCAAGGCCCCCGTTGCCTTTCGGCAGGCGGGGGCCTTGTATATTTTGCAGGATTGGCTGAAATGCTCGCCGCCAGAAGCCAGCGGGCAAGCACGGTGACCTCTCGCCGCCAGATACTCCTGGAAGGATAAACCTCTCACAGAAGCGTTGGGGTGTGTCCGCATACCTGTGTGAGCAGACGCGCTCGGTCAATCGGTTTCGCCGAAATCGGGCGGGCCGTAAGCTCCTACGCCGAAGAAAGCGAAATCGTAACGCGCAGGATCCTGCGCACACAGGCGCCGACAATTTTCCGTCAACTCGATACAGGCTTTCCAGTCGTTGCTCTTGCGGGTGAGCATACCCAGGCGACGGGCCTCCCGCCCCGAATGCACATCCAGCGGGAGCATGAGTTGCTTCGGCGCGATGCGTTGCCACAGGTTCATGTCCACAGGACCGGGCCGCACCATCCACCGCAGGTACATATTCAGCCGCTTACAGGCGCTTCCTGTCGCCGGGCGCGCAAGGTGTTTGCGCAGGCGCGGCGGGGTATCCGGATGAGCGGACAGGACCGCTTCGCTGAATCCCTGTATGGCGGGGCCAACATTGGGAGCGGAGGCCGGCACATGCCGCGCAAAGAGATCCTCCATCGTTTCGTACCGGCGCAGCAGGATACCGAGGTTGTGCGTGAACCAGAAAAGGTCCTCCGGCTGGAATGTCCGGTGCTTGAATTCGTACAGCCGGTCGGCGTCTCGCCCTCCATCAAATCCACGGACGAATGCATAGGGGCGAAAACGCATGCGCTCGCAGAGATCGTTCATCTTCGCCAGCACGGTTTCCCGGCGGCCCCAGGCGAGCAGAGCGGCATACAGGCCGATGACCTCCCGATCGCGCGGATCGTCGAATCCGTGAGGGATGGAGATGGGGTCCCTGTCGATAAAGGACGGCCGCTCAAAATAGCGAACGAGCCGTTCGAGGTAACGATGCGTAGCGCTGAGTATCATACGGAACAGGCAGTTCCGGAAATCAGGATAACCGGCGCATCACGCATAGCGAAAAATGCGACCGCGACCGGTTGCGTTGTAGACTATGCGGCCTTGTCGGTGATGACAAGAAGGGCGTGTCCGCTAAACTGTGTAAGCGGGATTATTGTTCAATAGGGACACGGTCCCCGTAAAGTATGACGAACTGGTTGAGTGCGGCCTTCCAGTCGCGTATAGGTCGCTTCCACTTTTTCGAGGCTTCCCGCAGGCCGAGCCATAGCAGTTCGGAGATCGCCTCGTCGTTCGGGAAAGCGCCCTTGTCCTTGACGATCCTGCGAAGGCTGTAGTTCAGCGATTCGACCGCGTTCGTCGTGTAGACCGCCTTGCGGATCGCCGGAGGGTAATCGAAGAAAGGCGCCAGCCTTGCCCAGTGCTTCCTCCACAGCGGCGCGATCGCCGCATACTTCTCGCTCCAGGCCGCCTCGAACGTATCGAGCGCCGAAAGGGCCGTCTCCTCGCTCGGAGCGGCGTAGATCGCACGCAAACCGGCTGCTACCTGCTTGCGCTCCTTCCACGGAACATACCGCAGGCTCTTGCGAACCTGGTGCACGATGCACAACTGCACCCGAGCGCGAGGATAGATCGTCTCTATAGCCTCTGGAAGACCCTTCAAGCCGTCGACGCAGGCAATGAAGCAATCCTGCATGCCGCGAGCCTGCAACTCCGAGAAAATATTCAACCACGAAACGGCCCCCTCCGTCGGAGCGATCCAAAGACCGAGCACCTGCTTTTCCCCCTGCATGTCTATCGCCAATGCCACGTAGACCGCACGCGTCTTCGCCGCACCCTCCTCGCGTGACTTCACGAACAGCGCGTCGAAGTACACGATCGGATAGACGCTCTCGAGCGGACGGGCCTGCCAGGCGTTCACCTGCTCCAGAACGCTTGAAGTCACCTCCGATATAAGCGTCGAGGACACCTCCGCCCCGTAGAGACGCTTCAGCGTCTGCTGGATCGTGCGCGTGCTCTGCCCTTGCGCGTACAGATACACGATCACATCGTCAAGACCCGCTACGCGGCGCTGGCGCTTCTCTACGATCTTCGGCTCGAAACTGCCGTTGCGGTCCCGAGGAACCTCCAGATCGAAAGAACCCGATTCGCTCTCAAGGCGCTTCGTACTGCGTCCGTTGCGGGAATTGCCGCTCTTGCGGCCAGACGGATTGTGCGGGGGATAACCAAGATGGTGTGTCATCTCACCCTCCAGAGCCGCCTCGAGAGCCCGCTTGCCTATCGTCTTGAGCAAACCGCCCTCTCCGAAAAGCTCCCGGGCGTCTCCCTTGAAATCCTTTAGCAATTCGTCCAGAAGAGCCTGCTGTCTGGCTGTAAGTTCGGTCATCGGCTTCACCTCCCTGTGAAACTATATGTACGAATGACCACTTACACAGTTTTCAGGACACCGCCAATGGAAACGAAATATCGTTTACCGTTGGCATAGGTGCCGCATAGTACTTACATAATATTATTGTCCTTACTGTTTCGGTTGTCGGGTCCGAATCGCGTTGCCTTGCGTAACTGTAGGGGCAGCGTTTTTTAGGGGAATTATAAGGAATTGTTGACGGCCTGCGATCTTCCTCGTATACAGGCCCCTGCAGTATAGGGCTTTATAGGTATACGATGCACACACACACACACACACACGGCAACAACCGGGCCGAATTGGGCAAACCGGACCCTGTGGACGGGCGACAATCTGGACGTAATGAGGGGCATGAACTCCGCCTCGGTCGATCTCATCTACCTCGACCCGCCGTTCAACTCTAACCGCAACTATTCCGCCCCAATAGGTTCAGAGGCCGCCTTTAAGGATACGTGGACACTCTCTGACGTAGACCTTGCCTGGCATGGCGAGATATCCCCTGCGGTGTACGCAATCATCGACGCTGCGGGCCTATCGCATGGCGCGGGCTTGCGGTCCGTGCCGGATTAAGCCACCAGCGTTCTGTACCGGAGCCGCTTGCCCACCATTGCGCAGGCGACAAGGCCCATCTGTTCCAGCGTGTCGAGTTCGCGCAATCCGTGGCGGCCTGAGAAATCCGCCACATAGCGGTGAAGGTGCTTGCGGCTCATCTTGTGGTATACGCCCTTGTGTGCTCGTTTGAGGGTTGCCCAGAACGATTCTATGCCGTTGGTGTGCGCCATGCCGCGTACGTATTCGCCTACCGAGTGCTGGACGCTCGCAAGGTCGTAGATGTACCGGCAGACCCGCGTATGCCTTGTTGTCGTCCGTGTAGACGACCGCACCCAATTCGGCGTTGTCCAGAACGAAGCCTTGCAACGTCCGGCTTGTCGTATTCTGCACGACTTCCGCCTTGATCTTGCCAGTGGCCCGATCCTTTGCTCCGACAACGGCGGTCTTGCCTACAGTTCCCCGGCCAGCGTGGAGTTTCTTCGATTCGTGCTTGTTCGATTCCGTGCCCCCTACGTACGTCTCATCGACTTCAACGGGGCCGCCGAACAGGTCGTTATCGGCGCCCTCGAACGCCTTGCGGATGCGTTGGAGCAGGTGCCACGCCGAGTTCTGCGCGATCCCGATATCCCGATGCAGTTTCATCGAGGAAACGCCTTTCAGATTTGTCGTATGCAGGTAAATCGCATACGCCCATTTGCGGAGCGACAGATTCGACCCCTCCATGACCGTTCCGACCTTGACGGAAAAGTACTTGCGGCAGTCGGTGCACCAGTAGGGCATGCAATGATGAGACGCTTCGCGGGTGCG
The DNA here is from genome assembly GCA_965248175.1 of Rhodothermales bacterium. Lineage (GTDB taxonomy): Bacteria > Bacteroidota > Rhodothermia > Rhodothermales > VXPQ01 > VXPQ01. The sequence continues at coordinate 2,732,844 of OZ252093.1, read as the reverse complement.
TGTTCCCTTGCAGCGCGGGCAATGGCGACCGTCCGGCCAGATACGAGATTCGAACCACTTGCGGGCCGCTTCCTCGTCGGGAAACATATCGGCCAGTTGCATCAGGGTAATGCCGCTGCGGTGCGCTTTTCCAGGTGCTACATGTGCCATGACGGTCTCCATTTTGTGCACCTGTAATAATACGATATTTATTCCTTCTTGTCAACAATTCCTTATAATTCCCTTTTTTAGCCCTGCGCTCGTCAGGGAATCGCACAGGCGCATTCTGTCGAAATGCTGTGTACGGAGTGGTAATATCAAGTAAAAAGTATGTTAGGAATGCCGTTACGAAATCTGCGGCTCAGTGTTGTATTTTGGGCATGTTGTATTTTGGGCATGTCGTATTTTCGGGAGAGGCCGCTTGCCGGGTTTTTGCGATGTGCTTTTGTAATCTTCCTCCCGTGATTCGCCCGCACCATTCCTCTGCATGTTCCATGACGGGTTCTTCCCGAAAAAGCGCCCTGGCCTCCCGCCTCGATGCGATCAACGAGTTCGACCGGGAGCCGGTCTCCGAGGACCGCCTGAGGGGGCCGGGCGGGTTCATCGGGTTGTATGCGGGCGAGCATGTCGCGGGCACCGAATTCGTGATCGGTCCGCTTTTCGTGGCGCATGGCGTAGCGACGGGCGATCTGCTGCTTGGCCTGCTTGTGGGCAATTTGCTGGCCGTGCTGTCGTGGGCTTTTCTGTGTGCGCCCATCGCCACGAGGACCCGGCTGAATCTGTATTGGCGCCTGCGGAAGATTACCGGTCCCAACCTGCTTTTCGTGTACAATATCGTCAACGCCCTGATGTTTTGTTTTCTGGCGGGGGCGATGATTTCCGTGGCGGCCACGGCGGTGGGCATTCCGTTCGATATGCCCATGCCGGGTCTGAATGACCTCTATCCCAACAGTGCGGCGTGGGTGGTAACGGTGCTTGTGGTCGGGAGCGTGGTGACCGTGCTCGCCGTGCTCGGGTTCGACAAAATCGCCCGGTTTTCGAAGATCGCATCGCCGTGGCTGCTGCTCGTGTTTCTGGCTTCGGGGCTTGCCGTGCTGCCGGAGCTGGGCGTGCGATCGTTCGAGGATCTGCGCACCGTGGCGAACGAAAAAATATGGACGGGCATGCCGGTGGAAGGCCGGATCCGGTTTACCTTCTGGCACGTAACGTTTTTCGCCTGGTTTGCGAACATGGCCATGCACATAGGCATGGCGGACCTGACCATTTTGCGGTACGCCAAAAAATGGCAGTACGGGTTCGCCAGCGCCTTCGGGATGTATCTCGGGCATTACATGGCCTGGGTGGCGTCGGGCGTGCTGGTGGCTCTGGCCATTCAGCAGGGGGGCGAAGTGGCGCCCGGCCCGATTGCGTGGCTCGGAGCCGGGGTCGCCGGGTTGATTGCCGTGGTGCTGGCCGGGTGGGCTACGGCGAATCCGACGATTTACCGCGCCGGCCTTGCCATGCAGACCATCACCCCGAACTGGAAGCGCTGGAAGGTGACCCTTGCGGTGGGGGGCGTTACGACCGTGGCGGCGCTGTTTCCCGCGCTGATGATGCGCCTGCTTGACTTCGTGGCGCTCTACGGGCTCATTCTGATGCCGATGGGGGCGGTGATTTTCGCCGATTTCTGGATTTTGCCGAAGATGGGGCTGCGCTCGGGGTACGCCGGCTGGAAACAGATCGCTTTCGATTGGCCCGCTGCCCTGGCGTGGATAGGGACGCTGGGCGCATGCCGGTTGATGCATGTGATCTGGGGATGGGATATATTTTTTCTGGGCCTGCCCGGCTGGTTCATTGCGACGGGTCTCTTTATAGGGCTTAGCGTGATCCGGCAACGATCGGACCGGGCGCCCCTTGCCACGCATCCGTAACGGTTCCGCCGCTTCGCGCCCGTCGTCTCACTGTACAGTTATTCGCAGCCATGTACGAGATTATGCACCGATGACCACCGTGTTGAAAATACTGTCGTACGGCGGCCTTGCCCTGACGATCGTTCCGGCTGTACTGGTGCTTGCGGGCGTATGGTCCTGGCGCACGCATACGGTGCTCATGCTGGTTGGCGCCGTACTCTGGTTTGCGACATCTTCGTTCTGGATGGATCGTGCCGGTTCCTCCTGATAGCGGCCCGGCCGGGATACGCTGTGCGCCGTGTCGCCGAATCCGTATTCCATACCCCGTATTGCTCTAACGCCATGATGAACCCGGATACGATCGACGCTTCGAATCGGGAATATGAGGAAGCTGACGAAGCCTGGCGCAGCGACTATGCGCATCTCGACGAGCAATTGCGCCGCCGCGGCCTGGATACCGATGCGGTAGTGGAGCAGGTAGCCGCCTTTGAGGTGGCTGTGCCTTCGTGGGCGCTGGGGACCGGCGGCACGCGGTTTGGGCGTTTTCCGGGCCGGGGCGAGCCCCGCGACATATTTGAAAAGATGCAGGATGTGTCCGTCGTGCGCCGGCTCACCGGTGCGGCTTCGCGGATATCGCTCCATATTCCCTGGGACGAACCCGACGACCCCGAGGCCCTGCGCGAACAGGCCGCCGCTCTTGGGGTGGGGTTCGATGCGGTCAATTCGAACACGTTTCAGGATCAGGCCGGCCAGGCGTCCAGCTACAAGTTCGGATCGTTCCGGCACACGGACGCCGCAGTGCGCAAGCAGGCGGTGGCGCACAATGTGCATGTGGTCGAAGTGGGCGCTGCGCTGGGTTCGAAAGCGCTGACGATCTGGCTTGGCGACGGGGCCAATTATCCCGGACAGATGCACCTGCGCAAGGCCTGGGAGCGGGTGCGGGATTGCCTGGCGGACGTGTACGAGGCGATGCCTTCGGACTGGAACCTGTTTATCGAACACAAGCCGTTCGAGCCGGCGTTCTACGCCACGGTGGTGGCCGACTGGGGGTCGTCGCTCATGCTGGCGCGAGAGACCGGGGAGCGGGCGTCGTGTCTGGTCGATCTGGGGCACCATCTGCCGAATGTGAATGTCGAGCAGGTGGTGGCGCGCCTCATCACGGCGGGCAGGCTGGGCGGGTTCCATTTCAACGATGCGAAGTACGGAGACGACGACCTCACGGCCGGGTCCATCAAGCCCTACCAGTTGTTTCTCGTATTCAACGAGTTGGCGGATGCGCTTGCGGACGGCGCCCTGCCCGCGTATCCTTCCTGCATGATCGACCAGAGTCATAACGTGAAGGATCCGATCGAGGCGCTTCTGCAAACGGTGGACCGGCTGCAGAAATCCTGGGCCCGCGCGTTGATCGTGCGGCGCGATGCGCTGGCGCATTATCAGGAAACGAACGATGTGCTGATGGCCGAGGAGACGCTCCGGGAAGCCTACGAAACGGATGTGAGCGCGCTGGCGGCGGCAGCCCGCAAACGCCTTGGAGGCGCCATCGACCCCATTGCCGCGTTCCGGGCCTCGCAGTACCGGGAGCAGGTTTCCGAGGCGCGTACCGGCGCTGCGTACGTTCCGCCCCAAAGCCTTTGATCGGATACGAACGCACACGGGAGCGCTTATGCGGGAACGGGCACAACATATGCTTGCCGTGGACCTCGGCGCTGCGAGTGGGCGCGTCGTGCTGGGTCGGTTCGACGGAGAGCGTATGGAGATCCGGCAAGTGCACCGTTTCGGGACGCCCATCGTGGAGGAAGATGGGCATATCCGGTGGGACATTCACGCCATCGAGGAGGAGATAGGGATCGGGCTGAGGGCGGCGCTTGCCGAGGCGCCCGGAGTTCGGTCGGTTTCCGTGGACTCGTGGGGCGTCGATTATGTGTCGCTCGATGCGGATGGACGCCCGATGCGTTTGCCGTATTGCTACCGGGATCATCACCTCGACGGGGTGATGGAGACGGTGTCCGAAACGGTGCCGCCGGAGGAGATATACGAACGCACCGGCATCTACTTTTTGCCGTTCAATACGCTGTACCAGTGGGTGGCCGACCGCCAGGAAGATGCGCAGGCGGCGCATTGCCTCACGATGGCCGATTATTTCAACCACCGGCTTGGGGGCAGGCGCGCTATCGAAGCGTCGCTGGCCAGCACCACACAGATGATGGATGTGCATACGAGGCAGTGGGCGTCCCCGCTCATGCGAAAGCTTGGCCTCGATCCTGCCCGGTGGCCCGAAATCGTTCCGTCGGGCACGATCCTCGGGTCGGTGCATGGCCATCCGGAAATCGCTGTCGTGGCCACATGCAGCCACGATACGGCGCTGGCTGTAGCGGCTGCTCCGGCGGTCGATCCGGATGCGGCATGGGCCTACATCAGTTGCGGGACCTGGTCGCTTTTCGGGGTGGAACGCGCTACGCCCGTCGTGACCTCCGAGGCGCTCGCCGCCGGGTTCACGAACGAGGCGGGGCTGGACGGCTCCATCCGGTTGCTGAAGAACCTGACCGGGCTGTGGGTGTTGCAGGAATGCGCGCGCGAATGGGGGGGCGTGGCATGGGATGCATTACAGGAGGAGGCTCGCGCGGCGCCCTCTATGGGAGTCGTGGTGGATCTGGAGGATCCGCGCTTTTTGCACCGGGACGGCATGGAGGAACGTCTGCTGGGTGCGTTGCGCGAAAACGGATCGCCGCTTCCGGCGTCGCGCGGCGCGTTGTGCCGCCTGATCGTGGAGAGCATTGCGGACAGTTACCGCCGGGCGCTCGCCGATCTGGAACGGGTGACGGGGCAAGGCATCGACGTGCTGCACCTCATGGGCGGCGGGGCGCAGAACAGCCTGCTGTGTGCATTGACGGCACAGGCGTGCAACCGGCCCGTGGTGGCCGGCCCCGTCGAGGCGACAGCGCTTGGGAATGTGCTGATCCAGCTCAGGACGCTGGGCGCCCTGCCGCATGGCGTTTCCCTGCGCGAGGTGTCCGCCCGGTCCTGCACCGTGCGCACATATACGCCAACCGGCCAGATATCTCCATAAGTGCCCCCATGGTGTTTCCTCAGCCCTGCGATACCTTCATGGCTCCCTGATAGCACAGCACTCCGGTAATTTCCCGATAGCACTCTCGCGATTCCCCGTAAATTTGATAATTACCCGCTATTTTTGTAATTCCCTGAAAATAATATAATTCCCCGTTATTTTGAAAATTCCCCGCAAATTTCTCGTTACATGATCGCGCCAATAATTTCCCCGCATCGCCCATACCCTCTCACAATCCCCGGTAACTTTCTCATAGCGCCAATATCTTCCCATAGCTCCCGGTAACTTCTTCATAGCCCCAAAGAGGTGGTTCGGGTTGATTGGACAGATTTCCGGGGAATTTAAGGTGTAGTGTTGCGACCTTGTTTCGATACAATCTAACCCGACGAGACCCATGTCAAGACGCACACGCAGAACCCATAGTCCTTCGTTCAAGGCGAAGGTAGCCCTCGCCGCCGTTCGCGGCGACCGTACGCTGGCCGAACTCGCCGAGCGCTTCGAGGTGCACCCGAACCAGATACAATCGTGGAAGAAGCAGCTGGTAGAGACCGCCGAGGAGGCTTTCACCCGAGGCCGCGGCGGCGCTCCGGACGAGCGCGACGACCGGATAAAGGTGCTTCACGCGAAGATCGGAGAGTTGTCGATGGAGAAGGATTTTTTATCGAAGGCGCTCGGTCGAGACCGATAGCCGAGCGCCGGGCGAGGATAGATCGCGCCCATACCATGCCCGTGGTTCGCCAGTCGAGGCTCTTGTCGTTGAGTCGTTCGACGGCCTACTATACCCCTCGCGCAGAGAGCGAAGAGAACCTTGCGGCGATGAAAGAGATCGACAGGCTCTATATGGAGCGTCCCACAAGCGGATCGCGCACGATAAAGAGCATGCTCGAGGCGCGAGGCGTCCGTGTCGCCAGAAGCCGCGTCGTTCGCCTCATGCGCCTGATGGGCCTTAGGGCCATTTACCCCAAGCGCCGCACGTCGTCTCCGGGAGAAGGGCACAGGATTTATCCTTATCTGCTCAGAGGCATGAAGGTGACGAGACCCCGGCAGGTCTATGCGGCGGACATTACGTACATCCCTATGGCGAAGGGCTTTCTTTATCTTGTGGCCGTGATCGACTGGTATAGCCGCAAGGTGCTCGCCCACCGGCTATCGAACACGATGGACGCCGCCTTTTGCGTCGAAGCGATGGAAGAAGCCATTGTCCGCTACGGTGCACCTGAGGTCTTCAATACCGATCAGGGAGCGCAGTTTACCTCCGAGGCGTTCACCGGTGCGCTCAAGGAGCATGGCGTGCGCATCCCTATGGACGGCAAGGGCCGCTGGCTCGATAACGTGTACGTGGAGCGCCTCTGGCGCAGCCTCAAGCAGGAAGAAGTCTACCGGCGCGCGTACGAGACGGTGAGCGAGGCCGGGAAGGGGATTGCCGATTACCTGCGCTACTTCAACGAAGAGCGGCCTCACCAGGGACTTGACAACCGGACCCCCGACGACGTATTCTACAAACGAAAACCGCTGCCCAAAGCGGCATAACCCGACGCGACAGTACACTTAAAAACGCAAAAAAAACTGTCCAGTTTTTTCGGACCATTTCTCAATACCCTTCCATAATTTCCGGTAATTTCCTCATGCCTCCGTAACCTCCACAACACCCCCATAACTTTTATATAACCTCTTAATAGTATATTCACAACATCTTCACAATGCGATGAACAACACTCCCGAATCCCCGAAATTCCTGCATGTAGAGGACAAGTGGGACGAGGCCATTGCCGCCGGGCTGGACGGGCTGGGCCGCCTCGTGTATCGCTCGAATCTGCTGGGTAGCGACCTGCGCTTCACGAATACCGGGGGCGGCAACACGTCGTCGAAGATCATGGAGCGGGATCCCGTCACGGGCGAGGAGGTGGAGGTGTTGTGGGTCAAGGGGTCCGGCGGCGACCTGGGCTCCGCAGGGAGGGAAAATTTCTCTTCCCTGTACCAGCAAAAACTGCTTGCCCTGCAGGAGACCTATGCGCGATTCCCCGATCGGGGCCTGAAGACGCAGGCAGAGGACGCCATGCCTGCGATGTACGCGCATGCCGTTTTCAATCTGAACCGGCGAGCGCCCAGCATCGACACCCCCTTGCACGGGTTCGTGCCGTATCGGCATGTGGATCACATGCACCCGGTGGCCGCCATCGCGATCGCCACGGCGGACAACGGCGCCGAGTTGACGCGCGAGGCGTACGGCGACGAGGTGGTATGGGTGGACTGGAAACGGCCCGGTTTCGAGTTGGGCCTCGACATGCAGCGCGTTTGCGAGGAATACCCGGAGGCGAAGGGGGTGATGCTGGGCGGTCACGGCCTCATCAACTGGGCCGACGACGACCGGGAATGCTACTTACTCACACTCCGCCTGATGGATCGAGCAGAGCAGTTTGTAGCCGAGCGGGCCGGAAACACCCCGTTCGGAGGGGCAAAATACGAGGCGCTTTCCGAGGCGGAGCGCAACGCCGTGCTGGCCGATCTGTTGCCCTGGCTGCGCGGGCGGCTGAGCCGGGACCGGAAGGCAGTCGCTACGGTCGATACGTCGAAGGAGGTACTCCAATTCGTGAACTCCCGCGAAGCTGCCCGGCTCGCCGAACTGGGCACGTCGTGCCCGGATCACTTTCTGCGCACGAAAATCAAGCCGTTGTACGTGGACCGGCATCCCGCGGACGGGGATTCCGATGCGCTTCGGGAGCATCTCGACGAGGCGCTGGCCGGCTACGCGGACGACTACGCGGCCTATTACGAGGCGTGCCGCCACCCGGATTCTCCGGCGATGCGCAGTGCCCTGCCGTCGGTGTTGCTTCTGCCGGGCCTTGGCATGATCGGGTGGGGCAAGACCGGACGCGAGAGCCGTCTCGCCGCGGAGTTCTACGCTGCCGCCATAGAGGTCATGCGCGGCGCGGAAGCGATCGGGGCGTATACGGCGCTGCCCCGGCAGGAAGCTTTCGATATCGAATACTGGGCGCTGGAGGAGGCGAAGTTGCAGCGTATGCCTCCCGAGAAAGAACTGGCGCGCGAGGTGGCGGTGGTCGTGGGGGCAGGCAGCGGGATCGGGGCCGCGGTGGCGCAGCGTCTTGCGGACGAGGGGGCGGTAGTGGCGGTGGTCGATCTGGACGAAAGCGCCGCCCGCGCCACGGCGCTTGAGATGATGCGCCGCACGGGTACGGATGATGTGCTTGCTTTCGGAGCCGATATAACGGACCGGGCGTCGGTGCGCAGCGCATTGCAGCATGTGGTGCTTGCCTGCGGGGGGATAGATCATGTGGTGGTCACGGCCGGACTGTATCCGACCCCGGATGCCGGGGGCAACATATCTGATGCGGCCTGGGCCCATGCGTTCGGCGTGAACGTGACCGGCTCCTGGATCGTGGCGGACGAGGCGGCCCGGATATGGTCGGCGCAGGACCTGCCGGGGAGCCTCGTACTGACGACCAGCGCCAATGCTGTCGTCGTCAAGTCGGGAAGCCTCGCGTACGACACGAGCAAGGCCGCCGCAAACCATCTCGTGCGCGAACTGGCCATGCGGCTGGCGCCGAAGATTCGCGTCAACGCCGTGGCGCCGGCAACGGTGCTCGATGGGAGCGCCATGTTTTCGAGGGACCGCGTCATAGCCTCGCTGGCCCGTTACGGGTTGCCCTGCGAGGAGCAGGAGGATACGGAAACGCTGTGCCGCCGGTTGGCGGATTTCTACGCAGAGCGTACGCTCACCCGGCAGATCATTGGCGTCGGGGATCAGGCCGAGGCTGTTTTTCTGCTGGCGAGCCGCCGTTTGGGCAAGACCACCGGGCAGATCCTTCAAGTGGACGGCGGGCTGCCGGAGGCATTCCTGCGATGAAAGTAGGCCTGTTCGTTCCCTGTTATATCGACCAGTTCTACCCGCAGGTGGCCGTGGCGACGCTCGAACTGCTGGAGCATCTCGGCTGCGAGGTGGCGTATCCCCGCGAGCAGACGTGCTGCGGCCAGCCGATGGCGAACGCCGGGTGCGCGGAGGACGCCGAAGCGACGCACCGGCATACGGCGGCCTGTTTCCGGGAATTCGATTATGTGGTGGGGCCGTCGGGGAGTTGTGTGCTGCATCTCCGGGAGCATGTCGAGCAGACGGCAGCCGTCCGTTATTACGAATTGTGCCAGTTTCTTGTGGAAGTGTTGCAGGTGGACTGCCTGGATGCGTCCTTTTCTTGTCGAGTGGGTCTGCATGCTTCCTGCCATGGGCTCCGGGGATTGCGTCTGGCAAGTTCCTCGGAGCGCCGCGAGCCGCCGTTCGATCATGTGGCGCGCCTTCTGGGTATGGTAAACGGGCTGGAACTGGTCGGGTTGAGCCGTCCCGACGAATGTTGCGGCTTCGGAGGGGTGTTCGCGGTACAGGAAGAGGCGGTTTCGGTTCGGATGGGCGCTGATCGTCTCGACGATCACCTGCAGCATGGCGTGGAGGTCATCACGGGCGCCGATATGTCCTGTCTGATGCACCTCGACGGGCTGATTCGTCGCCGGGAAATGTCGCTGCGGGTGCTGCATGTGGCCGAGATTCTGAACGGAAGTGCGGAGGCGAATCATGCATGACGCTATACAGAACGCTGGCCCCGTCGATCACTCCGACCGGGCGGCACGCTTCATTGCGAATGCAGAGCAGGTAACCTGGCACGATTCCGTACTCTGGCACCTCCGCGGCAAGCGTGATGCGGTCTCCGGGAGCGTGGAAGGGTGGGAGCGGCTGCGCGATCTGGCTTCGCAGATCAAGGAGCACACGCTGTCGAAACTGGACGAGTACCTGGTCGAGTTCGAGGCGTGCGCAACGGCGAACGGCGTGCAGGTCCACTGGGCTGCGGACGCCGAGGCGCACAATCGCATCGTGTACGATCTGCTCGAAGCGCGGGGCGTCCGCCGCGTGGTCAAGAGCAAGTCCATGCTGACGGAGGAATGCGGTCTGAACCCGTATCTCGAAGCACGCGGCCTCGAGGTCGTGGATACGGATCTCGGCGAACGCATCGTACAACTCAGAGAGGAGCCCCCCAGCCATCTTGTGGCGCCGGCGATCCATGTCCGGAGGGAGGAGATTTCCGTCCTGTTCCACGAGAAGCTGGGCACACCCGCCGGATCGTCCGATCCGCAGTTTCTGGCCGGGGCCATGCGCCAGGATATGCGCGCCCGCTTCCTGACCGCCGATGCCGCCATCACGGGCGTCAATTTCGCCGTGGCCGCCACCGGCGGACTGGTGGTGGTAACCAACGAGGGAAATGCGGACCTGGGCGTACACCTGGCGCCGGTGCACATTGCCTGCATGGGTATAGAGAAACTCATCCCGAAACCGGAGCATCTCGGGGTTTTCCTGCGTCTGCTGGCCCGCAGCGCCACAGGCCAGCCTCTTTCCATCTACACATCGCATTTTCACCGCCCGGCGCCGGGCCGCGAGCTTCACATCGTGCTCGTGGACAACGGGCGCACGCGCCACTTGGCGCGGGAGGATTTTCGCGCTTCGCTCAAGTGCATACGGTGCGGGGCGTGCCTGAATACGTGCCCTGTATACCGGCGCAGCGGCGGCCACAGCTACGGAGCCACGCCATCCGGTCCGATCGGGGCGATTCTGGCGCCCGGCATAGATATGAAGAAGTATGCTGCGCTGCCGTTTGCCTCGTCCCTGTGCGGGTCGTGCAGCGACGTATGCCCGGTCAAGATCGATATCCATGCCCAGTTATACCGGTGGCGGGAGGTTGCGGTGCGTGAAGGGCATGTCTCCCGGGGCAAACGTCTGGGGATGAAACTGACCGGATGGATTACCAGTGGCCCGGCCCGGTACCGGCTGGCGGGCCGGTTGGCCCGGAGCCTGCTGCGGTATGCGCCGCGCCGCCTGCTCTATGGGCGCTGGAATGCCTGGGGACGGGCGAGGGAGCTTCCGGAACATCCCGCCCGGTCGTTTGGCGAATGGTATGCCGCTGAGCGGGGGAAGGAATGAAGCGAAAGGACCACCATACCACCCGGTCGCTTGGTGAATGGTATGCCGCTGAGCGGAGGAAGGCATGAAGCGAAAGGACGATCATACCACCCGGTCGCTTGGTGAATGGTATGCCGCTGAGCGGAGGAAGGCATGAAGCGAAAGGACGATCATACCACCCGGTCGCTTGGTGAATGGTATGCCGCTGAGCGGAGGAAGGCATGAAGCGAAAGGACGATCATACCACCCGGAACAGGGCAGGGAACGGAACGCAAAACGGATCCCAAGCCCGCGAAGCCATCCTTGAAGCGGTGCGTCGCGCCAGGCTGCCTGCCGTGCCCCTTCCGCCCATCACCGGCGTCCGGGATGCGGATACCGGCGATCTGGTCTCCCGCTTCATGGCGTCGGTGGAGGCCGCCGCCGCGGCCGTACAGATTGTGGAAACGGGAGGGGTAGAAGCGGCTGTGCGGGAGCGGTTCCCGGAGGCTGCCTCCATCGCTGCGACGGTTCCGGCGTGGGCCTTCGACCGGATGGACGCCCGCACCGACGCGCACACCCTGGCCGGGCTCGATGTACTGGTGTGCCCCGGTGAACTCGGCGTGGCGGAGAACGGGGCCGTATGGCTGGGCGAATCAGGGATGGGACCGCGGGCCGCCCCGTTTCTGACGCAGCATCTGGTGCTTGTGCTGGACAGGAGCGTCATCGTGCCGGACATGCACGCAGCATACGATACCCTTGATGTGGCCCGGGAAGGCTATGGCGTGTTTGTGGCCGGTCCGTCCAAGACCGCCGACATTGAACAAACACTGGTTATCGGGGCGCACGGCCCGCGCAGCCTCACCGTTCTGCTCACATAGGTAGCGTCTCCCGTTACGTCCGGAACGGCGCCAGATACTTTTCTTTACCGTTGCTCCCTTTCCTTTACTCTTGCGTCTTTTCTTTACTATCGTATTTTGTCTTTACCATTGCATTTTTTCTCTTTCGCATGTTTTTTTCGGGAATTATATCCAATAGTGCCGAAGCCCGGAATCTGCGTCATTTCCCAAATCGGCAAAAATTGCCGTTTTGCCCCAAACAAAAAGCCCCGTCCGGTTCGCTGGACGGGGCTTCTGTGGGGGAGGGGGTTGGATATGGCCAAAAACGTATGTGCTTCGGGCACATAGCTTTGGCCGGATATCGAATGCGCTAATCCTTCTCCTTCTTCATAAACTTCCAATCCTCCTTCTTACGAGGCGGACTGAACAGGATCGACTTCGCGATGTTCTCCGGCGTGTCGGGAATCTACTCCGGCATTTCCCGGTCCGCCGGACGGATGCGCTTGGGGGATTTGGGCTTGCTGCTCATGTCCATACCTGGTTATCGTGTTGTTCAGATGGGACAAGGGGCAATCCCCAAAAAGACATGGAGGCTCGGCGACGCCGGGATATTTCCTTCTTCATGTGAAATTCCACGAGCTTAGGGCCAAAAGCTACATATGTCCCCTTACCAGTATCAACACCTACACAAATGTGTATAGCCTCGTCGTACACCTCCGCGAAAATAACGTAATCGCATGCGTCTTTTAGAAGCTGAGCCTGCTCGAAATCTTCCATATCGGCAAGGCGTTCTATATAATCCTTCTTGAAGGATGTCGCAGCGCGCCCTCTCAACCGCAAAAACTTGTCAGTGATTCTCATAGGTCCCACGGTCTTCGGTGCTAAGCGGGTTAAGTCCCGTTTGTAATGGGTTTCCGCCCTGAGCCAAAAACTCGCTGGTACGCTCGTTCCTTTTTCAAGAGCGCGTGCAATATCCCTGTTTATTTCGCCCCCCTCAAGTATATCCTCCACCTCTTTCATGGCAACCCCCATTCGGCGAGCCAGTGCCTGCTTGCTGACCCCATTGTCTTCAAGGAAGTTAGCGACATGTCTTCCTGGGTGTACGGTCCAATTAGGCTTGAAGCCCTTTGCGTTTTCCATGATCGTCTATTTTCGCTCGTACGATTTCAACCCGATCAACCCCTCTGAGGTCGATACCGCCAGAAGGAAGCAACGGTAAAGGATCGTGATCCGGTATCATAATCATCCGGAACGGATGATCCAAATCAACGGAAAACAAGCCCTTTTGATTACCTGTGCGTTCGTGCAATCGTGGGTGAATCTGCTTAAGCTCTCTAAGGTTCTTTGCCAGCCTGATTTCATCTAACCTCTCCTGGATCTTACGTGCTGATACCTGCCCGTATTCTCTGTACATCTTCCGCTGGTCATGCAGAATTTTGCTGAGGCGACGATCTGCTATTTTTATTTCCACGGTATTGTAGCTCTGTGTTAAACATGATCCTCCATGGGTTTTAGGGTTTTTTGGAATGTCGTAATATACGAGAATAAATCCCTCTTGTTCAGGCGTGAAAGCATTTTTCTCGTTTTTCGAGTCAGGCGATCAGGTCCGCGTACCGGAGCCGCTTGCCCTCCATGCCCTGCGCCGCTGCGCCCTTGTCTCCGTCACGGACCCTCACCGTCCTGCTCACATAGGTAGCGTCTCCCGTCATGCCCGGAACGGCGCCAGATGCTTTTCGAAATGCCGCCGGATGCCTTCCCGGTGCGCATCGGCGTGTTCGGTGAGCACAGCGTACACCTCGTCGTAGTATTTTTCGAGCACCGCGCCGAACGCCACATGAACGACCTGTCGGGCGTGATGATCGTCGAGCAGGTCCGGCAGAGCGCCTTCGTCCACGTCCGGGATACATTCGATGCGTCCGTCGAGGTGGTAGCTTTGGCGGTTCGTTGCATAGCCGTCCACGGCCATATCCAGAATGCGGCGGAAGAGGCCGGGCGCATACGTCGCGATGACGCGCAGTGCCTCCAGCCAGCTCGTGCCGGATGTTTTGACGTGGACATAGTCCGGCGTGCGCCGCTGAACGGCCGGGTAGATGGCCAGTTTGTCGCTGCCGGAATGCACACTCAGTTTGTAGGGGCCAAGTTCTTGGGCAATAGCGGCATGCATGGCGTAGTCCCTGTCGAAAGCATCCACATCGCCCACGTAATCCACGCCCTTGTAAAAGTCTCCGACGAATCGGGGAGCCAGACCGATGAAGTCGATTCCGAGGCGGTGCAGTTCCAGCGCAATGAAGCGGTGTTGTTCGGGGGTCGTGGGCGTATCCGTTTCATCGACCGAGACCTCGAGGTCGAAGGGGGCTGCGCCGAACCGGTCGCGCAGGTGCGCATGGAGCCTGGCCGTTTGCGCAAGGGCCGGGCCGTACTTGACGGCGGCTCGCAGGTAGGTCTCTTCAGAGAACGCATCCCCCGATGTTTGCCTGGTCACATAGCGCCGGCGATGATCCTTCGGGTTGCTTTGGAGGGTATCCCAGGGCAGTTCGGCCAGGTGTTTCCGGAGTGCGACGGGGTCCTCCGTATCGGCCGTAGCGCACACATACTGCCCGGGATCGAGCGTGAAACCGATGAAGCCCGCGTCGATGCACCGGTCGATTTCCTCCTCGGTTTTGACATGGTCGGCGTCGCAGCCGAATCCGCCCCGGTATCCGGTTTCGACGACAGCCCAGGTGACATCGTCCATCACCTGCTGGGGGCTGCGCCGCGCGCGCGCCATTTCACGCATGGATTGCTGCGCAAGGACGGGAAAAAAGCCGCTTTCGCGCAGGTTGCCGAGTGCGTCGAGGTGCCCGGGCGTGGCGATGCCCAGCCGGTCTCCGAACCCGAAGGATTTACGCAGGCCCACGAGTACCGGCGCCGTCCATGGGAGCACTTTCCGAAGGACGTCGGCATTGTGGGCATTGAGCGGGCAGTGTAGCCCGTCCGCGGCGGCCTCGCCCTGGAATCCGTCCGCGGCGGCCTCGCCCCGGAATCCGTCCGGTGGATCCCCGGCAATGTGCAGCAGGCGCTCGGCGCCGCGCCGGATGATAGTGAAGGAGTTTTGTGTCGCCATCCGATTATTGATTGATTTGTAGGATGAAGTATGCAAAATGGGCGCAAGGCCGGTGTTTTGCAAATCGCTTGCCCCGATGCAACGCGCCCGGGCGCGCCGGGTTACCATTGCACTATTCGTTTCCGGGTGTTTTGCGCTGCTTATCTACCGGAAGCATACCATGTTTCAGGCAGACCGGGGCGTTACGACCGTGCATGCCACGGGGTACCGTACCGGTTGCACAGCGTAGCGAGGGTTTCCATGCGTTTGCGGGCGATGGTCTTCATAAAAGTGTCCAGAGCATCGCCTTGCAACGCCACCCCCTCGCCCCAAACGGCCCGCCCCGCGATGACTCCGCTGGCGCCGGCCCGGCACGCCGCCTCCGCCTGTTTTGCAAACAATGCAAACGACACGCCTCCACTCAATAGTGTCCACGGGACCGCACAGGCCTCGTCGAGGTCCCGGAGCGCCGGTTCCCAGGTGTCCGGGTGCGCATCGGGATTCAGCGGGAAGGGCATTTTCAGCACATCCACACTGCGCTGCGAAAAATGTCGTGCGGTTTCCACCGTAACCTGCGCACGTTCCTCGTTTGAAAGCGGCTGGTCGGGGTCGAGCGAGCAGGCCACCGGTTCCAGGAAGAATGGCAGGCCGCAGGCGCGGCACTGCGCCCCGATCCGGTCGACAAGTTCCGTTTGCGCATCGGCGCGGCGGGCCTCCGGGTGAAAAAACAGCAGCAATTTTGCGCCGTTGCCACCGGAACGGACGATTTCCTCCACGCCCCAGTTTTCAATGAACTTTGTTTCCCGCCGGCTTGGATGTGCACTGTAGTCGGTGACCTCCAGGGGGGCAAGGAGGCCGAATCCGTTTTCGGGGGCGCCCGGCATATCCGCCAGTGCAGGGAAGCCGTAATCCGGGTCGGTCAGTACGGCGCTGTACGAACCGGCAAGTCCCCGGATGGCCGCCCGCTTGAATGCAAGAATGTCCTGCCTGCTCACGGAGCGACCCCGTGCGTTCGCCATATCCTCCGCAAGGTTGGCCCGGTGATCGATGGCGAGCACGGTAAACGCGCCTTCCGCCCCCGCGCACCGGCTCAAATGGCGCTCGACCGCAACGTGCGCCGCGGGATGGTCCTTATGGCTTCCGTCTTCGCGGTTTTCCTGGCCTGCCCGAATGGGTGCGGTCCCCATCAGAATCCCCCTTGCTCCTCGATAAAGGAAGCCACTTCTTTGCGCGTGGGCATGTCGTTCGCGCAGGCGTGGCGCGTCACGATGATCGCCCCGGTGGCGTTGCCGAACCGGGCGCATCTTTCCCATGCCCATCCCTGCAAGTACGCATAGGCGAATCCGGCGGCCCAGGCGTCGCCGGCGCCAAGCACATTGAGTATATCCACGGAAAAGGGGAGCGCGCGATGTACGCCTCCGTCTTTCGTATACACCTCCGAGCCGTTTTCCCCGCGCTTGACGGCGACGGCTTGCTGCACCAGGTCGAGCAGCACGGGTACGGCTTCCTCAACGCTTGGCCGGTCGGCGCCGGCAGTGATTTCATCCTCCGTCCCAATGGCGATGTCCACAAGAGGGAGCGCTTTGCGAAGGTGTCCGCCGAAGGCGTCAAGGTCTGCCCAGAGCGTGGGCCGTCTGTCTATATCGAGGATAATTTCCGCCCCTGCCGCGCGCGCGAGCTCCATAGCGCCCAGTGATGTGCTGCGGGCGGGTTCGCCGCTGAACCGGGACCCGGCCACGAACAGCACCTTCGTATCGTCGAAAGCGATGGGGGCGATATCCTCTGCCGTCATGTGCATGTCGGCCGGATCGGGGCGGTAGTAGACGAGCGGGAACGTGTCGGGGGGGAGGATGCTCAGAAAAGCCAGCCCCGTCAAGTGCTCCGGATCGCGTACGACATACCGGGTGTCGACCCCTTCTTTCGTCAGAAAGTCGACCAGACCGTCGCTCAAGCCGTCTGTGCCGATCCGGGACGCCATCGCCACGCGCAGACCCAGCCGCGCTGCGCCTGTGGCGAAGTTGGTCGGGCATCCCCCCGCATAGACGCTGAAATGCCGTACGCGGGACAGTTCCACGCCGACCTCGTCGGCGTACAGGTCGATCGCCAGCCGCCCCAGGCTGATGACGTCAAAAGTTCGTTCGGACATGCTTGGCCGGATAAATCAGAAGGTGCGGGTCCATGTGCTCGGCCAGCGTTCCACCACCACTTTCGTTTGCGTGTAGAACTCCACGCCGTGCCAGGACTGCGCATGCAAGTCCCCGAAGAAACTTTCGTTCCAGCCGCTGAACGGAAAAAAGGCCATCGGGGCGGCCACGCCGATGTTGACGCCGATGTTGCCGGCGTCCGCTTCGTGGCGGAATTGCCGTGCGTGCGCCCCGCTGCTTGTGAAGATGCAGGCCATGTTTCCATAGGGGCGATCGTTCACGAACCGGATGGCCTCGTCGATGGTCTCGACATGGGACAGGCTCAGCACGGGACCGAATACTTCGATCCGGGACAGCGTACTTGCAGGGGGAATGTCGGCAAGCACGGAGGGAAAAAGAAAATACCCGTCTTCGTAGCCCCCGACTTGTTTGCCCCGGCCGTCCACGACCAGCCGGGCGCCCTCTTTCGTACCCGTTTCAATGAGTCCTTCGATGCGCTGCCTGCTTTGCCCGGAAATGACGGGCCCCATTTGCACATCCTCGTCCAGGCCGTAGCCCACCCGGCGGGATGCAGCGGCGTCTGCAATCCGTTCGGTAAATGCCTTGCCTGCGCTTCCTACCGTTACGGCTACGGAGGCGGCAAGGCATCGCTGTCCGGCGCAGCCGAAAGCGGAGTCGGCCATGATCTGCGTCGTCATGTCCATGTCCGCATCCGGCATGATCACCACGGGGTTTTTGGCGCCTCCCTGGCACTGCGCGCGTTTTCCTGCAGCGCATGCCCTGCTGTAGACATACCGCGCCACCGGCGTCGATCCTACGAAACTCACGGCGCGCACCAGCGGATGATCGAGGAGCGCATCCACCGTGTCCTTGCCCCCGTGGACGAGTTGCAGCACGCCCGGCGGAAAGCCGCAGGCGTCGATCAGGTCGAATAGCCGGGTGCTGGTCATGGGGACGCGCTCGCTTGGCTTCAGGATGAAGCAGTTGCCGGTGGCGACGGCGTAGGGCAAAAACCACAAAGGGATCATGCCCGGGAAATTGAATGGAGTGATGGCTGCGGTCACGCCCAGCGGTTGCCGGATCATGTGCTCGTCGATGCCGCGCGCAATGTCCTCGTTGTTCACGCCCTGCATGAGTATGGGCGTTCCGATAGCCACCTCCACGTTTTCGATGCCCCGCCGGAGCTCGCCCAGGCTTTCCCGGAAGGTTTTGCCGCACTCGTTCGTGATGGTTCTGGCAAGGTCGTCTACGTGCTCCTCCAGCAACTGCTTGAGCCGGAAGAGGTATCCGATCCGTTCCGTGACCGGCGTAGCCCGCCATTCCCGGAACGCCTTGTGCGCCGCCTGCACGGCATGGTCCACCTCTTCCTTCGAGGAGAGGGGAACCCGCGCCAGCGGTGCAGTGGTGGCCGGGTTGATCACGTCCAGCAGGGGGCTTTCCCGGCGGAGTCGCCAGTCGCCTTCGATATAATGATGCAGGGGAGCGGGGGGCATGGGGTCAGGATGAGAATATTTTGTAAAGATATTTGGCGCGGCGTGTGTCTACGCGCGGCGGAGGTCAGTGGCATGTAGCCGGCGGCCGGCGGGTCCACAGTACAGGGTCCGAGGGGCCACGCTCTTCACGCCATGCATCCGCGCACCGGCGTGGGCCGCAGCATGCACCCGGCTCCGGCGGGTCCACAGCATGCATCCGCACACCGGGGCGGGTCCGCAGCATGCACCCGGCGCCGCACATGGTAAATCCGGCGAACCGCCTCTGTGTTCCTCTGGCCGTACACTGCGGAAATGTAACATTGTTGCGTAGGACAGGAACCCGGTTTTCAAGCGGTATGTACAGGGAGGGCAAACACGCTTGGGGAAAATCACCCCGTGAACGTACATCGAATGAAATGGTTGCCATGAAAGCCGTAATGAAAGTGGCGCCGGGCGTGGGGCATATCGAACTCCGTGATATTCCCGAACCCGACCCGGCTCCCGGACAAGTCAAGATTCGCGTGCAGGCTGCCGGCATCTGCGGCACGGACCTCCATATATATAAGGACGAATTCGCTTCACGGCCCCCTGTCGTTCTCGGACACGAAGTTGCGGGTGAAATTGTGGACGCCGGAGACGATGTGGATCATCTTGCGCCGGGCCTTCGCGTAACGACCGAGACCTATTTTTCTACATGCGGCGCATGCCGCTATTGCCGCACCGGGCGCGCCAACCTGTGTCTGAATCGCCTTTCGATCGGATCTGCCGTCAACGGAGGATTCACCCGGTACGTGATCGTGCCGGCTTCCAATATTCATGCCTTGCCGGACAATGTGGATTTTCACGCCGGCGCCTTGACCGAGCCGCTTGCATGCGTTGTTCACGGTGTTTCGAGCACCCCGACGGTATCGCCCGGCGATGTGGCGGTCGTGGCGGGTCCCGGAGCCATCGGCCTGCTTACGTTGCAGGTGGTAAAGGCAGCCGGCGCGACCGTAGTCATGCTCGGTACGGACAGCGACGGGCACCGTCTGGACATGGCCCGGGCGTTCGGGGCCGACCACATCGTAAACGTACAGCGCGAGAACCCTTCGGAACTCGTTGCCGGTATCACTCCTGAAAGAATGGGGGCCGACGTGGTGTACGAATGCTCGGGCGCAGGACCTGCCGCCGCAGGGTTGCTGGACCTTGTTCGCCGAGGGGGGCGGTATGTTCAGATCGGGCTTTTCGGCAAACCGATCGCATGGGACCTTGATCAGGTATGCTACAAGGAACTTGTCGTAACCGGCAGCAACGCGAGCGTGCCTGCCGCATGGCTGCGTGCGTTGCAACTGCTGCAAACCGGGCAGGTGCGTACGAAGCCGCTCATCACCGATATCCGTGAAGTAACGAAGTGGGAGCAGGCCTTCGAGGGGTTCGAGCGCCGGCGCGGTGTTAAGACGCTGTTAATTCCTGTGGGATAGAGGTGGTTCGGTTTGATTGGACAGATTTTGGTGGAATTAAGGTGTACTGTTGCGACCTTGTTCCGATTCAACCAACCCGACGAGAGCACGCTGGCCGAACTCGCCGAACGCTTCGAGGTACATCCGATCCAGATACCATCTTGGAAGAAGCAGCTGGTGGAGACCGCCGAGGAGGTTTTCGCTCGAGGCCAGGGCGGCGCTACGGGCGAGCGCAAGGCCGAGGTCAAGGCGCTTCACGCAAAGATCGGAGAGTTGTCGATCGAGAAGGATTTTTTATCGAAGGCGCTCGGTCGCGACCGTTAGTCGAACGCCGGGCGACGATAGATCGCCTCCATCCCTTGCCCGTGGTTCGCCAGTGTACGCTCCTGTCGCTGAACCGTTCGACGGCCTACTATCGGCCTCGGGGCGAGAGCGAAGAGAATCTTGCCGTGACGGAAGAGATAGACAGGCTCTATATGGAACGCCCCACGAGCGGATCGCGCACGATCAAGAGCATGCTCTCCGAGCGTAAGGCGTCGGCGTCGCCAGAAGCCGCGTCGTTCGCCTCATGCGGGCCTGCGGGCCATCTACCCGAAGCGCCCACGTCGTCTCCGGGAGCCGGACACAAGGTCTATCCGTATCTGCTCAGGAACATAAAGGTTGTGCGCCCCCGACAGGTCTATGCGGCGGATATCACGTATATCCCTATGGCGAAGGGCTTTCTCTATCTCGTGGCCGTAATCGACTGGCACAGCCGCAAGGTGCTTGCCCACCGGGCTCGACGCTGCCTTCTGCGTCGAAGCCCTTGAGGAAGCCATTGCCCGCTACGGTGCGCCGGAGATATTCAACACCGACCAGGGAGCGCATTTTACTTGGGCAGGCCTTCACCGATGCGCTCAAGGCGCATGGCGTGCTGATCTCGATGGACGGCAAGGGCCGCTGGCCGGGCGGACGTGTACGTGGAGCGTCTCTGGCGCAGCCTCAAGCAGGAAGAAGTCTATCGGCACGCATACGAGACGGTGGCCCAGGCAAAGAGGCGCATCGCCGACTACCTGCGCTACTTCAACGAAGAGCGCTCCCATTAGGGACTTGACAACCGAACCCCCGACGACGTATTCTACAAGCGCAAACCGCTGACCAAGGCGGCATGAACCCGATGTGACAGGACACTTAAAGGATTGTCCAACTTTTATGGACCATTTCTCCTGGGCGTGGCTTATGGCAATGCCGAGCGGTATGACGAGGCGCGCCAGGCTTGGGAAATGACGATCCGGCTCGATCCGGGCAACCGCACCGCCCGAAACAACCTGAATATGCTTGCCCGCATGGCGAGCGAAGAATAATGCATTTTTTGCTTTCTCTACGATGATCCAACCATTTTACGTACCCATGCGCTTTGCTGCGATGGCGACTTGTGTCGCCGTACTCATTCTTTCGTGTGGCTTTCAACACGCTCAAGGCCAAACCGCCATTCCGGCTGGCGATGTGCCCGAAGCGGGCAGATGGACCGGGTTCATGCAAAACCCCGGCGGTACGCCCTTCGGCGTGACGATCGTTCTGCCCGACGCCGGAGAATCGGCGTCGGCGCGCTTGTATGTCGAGCACCTTGCCCGGGAGGAATTCCTTGTGGAAGAGGTGCGCTTGCTGGAAGGTTTTCTGTCGTTTGCCTGGTGGCCTTCTTTTCGGATAGCTTGCCAGCTTGAGCGTGAACCCGATGGGGTGTTTGTAGGGGTTTGTTCCGACGAGGAGGCGAGTATGGGGCCCGTGACGATCGCGCCGCCCGGCAGCGTCACATCTGCGGAGCGTCTTTCCCGGGAGCGGGTGCAGCAGCGCCTGGATCGGGTTGACCGGTTGGTCAAGTACCGCGAGTTGGACATGCTCGATGGCCCTCGCGGAGGGAAAGTGGATGCCGGGGGCTACAATCTGTATGCGCTGGACGAAGGCGAAGGCATGCCCGTCGTCTTCGTGTCCGATCTGGGCGAGGACCTGCGCGTATGGGATTATGTGCACCATGATGTACAGGCGTTCGCCCGGGCTATATCGTATTCGCGTTCAGGTCTGGGATATTCGGATACCTTGCCGCCGTCCCGCCAGACCGAAAGGAGGCCCTCCTACATTGCGGAAGAACTCCATACCCTTCTGCAGAATCTGGAGGCTGAGCCGCCGTACATACTGGTGGCGCACGGGCTCGGAGCCGTGTTTGCCCGGGCGTTTACCGGGCAATATCCCGGTGCGGTGGCGGGGTTGGTGCTGGTAGAGCCGGTGCATGAAGGGGAGGGACAGCGGCTTGGCGCCATGGATGAGGATTCCATGGATCGATATATTGCCGGAAAGAGCATGTTGTACGGTCTCGCTTCGGATGCTGAACGCGGCGAATTCGAGATATACAGGGACATGATGGAAACAGGCGCTTTTGCAGGCGCCGGGACGCTGCCGGATATACCCGTGGTTGTGCTTACGTCCCTGCAAACCCCGGAAACGCCGCGCTGGGTGGGCGAAACAGAGGCCGGGATTCGGGCGAAGGCCGAATTGCGGGAAGAATTGCTGGATGGGCTCACGTGGAGCCGGCATGTGCAGACCCGGCGCAGCGGAACGTGGTTTCACCGGGAAGCGCCGGATTTCGTGGTCGAGGCTATTCGGGATGTCATGGATGCCGCTTCGACGGGCGCATCGAACGGGACACGCTGAAAATGGCATGAACGGCTTTCCGGCCGTGCAATAAACAGGGGTGGCCGTGAAGTTTGGAGTTGACATGGGGAACGAACGGTTGCGCAACGCTCCCGAAGATTTCCTGCATATGGATGTACCCCCCCGGCCTTTTGTACGGCGTGCGGTCATGCTGTGGGCGGGAGTATTTTGTGGGCTGGGTTTTTTGCTTGCACTGGGCAATGTGCAGGCGCAGCAGGCTTCTGTCAGCGGGTTCGTCACCGATGTTACGGATGGACAACCGCTGGAACAGGACGGCGGCGCCCGTGTGACAGCCGGTCAGCAGACGATCCGGGCCGCCGATATCGAATACGTGCCGGAACAGGACGTGACCGGCGATCTTGCCACCTAATCTGTCTACGCAACCCGGCATTGTCACAACGGGGGATCGGGGAGGGCATACCTACCGGATTGTGGCGACCCGTTCGGACGGTGCGGAATCCATGGTCGAGGTGACGGTGCCGCCTGAGGCGGAAATCATTCTCCGGGAGCCGGTTATTCGTCTTTCTTCCGTGGTGCAGCCGGTATTCGTTCGAGGGGATGTGGCCGGCCTCGTGCAAGTGGAGGTCAGTTATGCCGTGGCGTACAAGCGCAGCGACGAGGCGGATATCGAATCGAACAACATCGTCATTCCTTATCTCCTCAAGCACGAGAAGACGGACGGAGGCTGGATTGTCCCGGTTGACTTGCGGCAGGATTTTCTGGAAATCACTGCCAGCATTGCGCAGCAGGTCGATGTAGGCATCGATTTGCGCGTGGGCGTCATTCTGTTGAGCGTGACGTTGCGGCTGATTGCGGCCAACGAGGCCTGGGATCCGCCTGGAGGAATATTCGATGAGGAAATTCTGGTGCAGCCGAACGTGATGCGCAATGTCCAAAACGGGTTCGGATTCGTCGGGGCGGGATACCGTCTTTACAGACAGTGGCTTCCGCCGGTCGAGGCGATCGAGGAAGCGGGCTTCCGTTCGCCGGAAGAAAATTAAAAGTCGGGCCTCCTTGAGACGGGCCAATCAAAACATGTTTCGGCAATATGGATCGTTCCGGCTAATACAAAAGATCAAAGCAAAAAAAAAAACTTCTTCTTGTTTTTTGTTTCACAAAGGCGTAAGATGTACTTGCTCGGGTTATGCGATGCATGTCGAGCAGGGATGTTAGTGTCCGCATTGCGCACTGAACTCCTTAATTAATAACGGATTTCCACCTAAACCATATCTGGAGGATCCCGCACATGAGATTCGCAAAGCTACTGTTTGCGCTTGCTCTCTTTCTTCCAGCCTCTGCCTGGGCCCAAACAGGTAAAATCGCCGGTCAGGCCACGGAATCTTCAACCGGCGAGGCGTTACCCGGTGTAAACGTGTCCATTTCGGGCACGACGCAGGGCGCCATTACCGATGCGGACGGCTATTACTTCATCGTGAACGTGCGTCCCGGATCGCACGATCTCAGGGCTTCGTTCATCGGATTCGCCCCCGAGGTGCATGAGGGTGTCCGAGTCAATATCGGCCTGACGACCGAGATTGACTTTGTCCTGCAGGAAGAAGCGGTCGGCCTCGAGGAGGTGGTCGTTACGGATGTGCGGCCTGTCGTGCAACGCGACGTTTCGGCCAGCGTGGCGAACATTACGGCGGAAGAAATAGAGAACCTTCCGGTGACCGACATTGAAAGGGTTATCGGGTTGCAGGCTGGTTTCGAGCGGGGTCTTACCGTGCGTGGCTTCGGCGGCGACCAGATCCAGTTCATGGTGGACGGCCTGTCGATGGCCAGCGGGCGCGACAACACGCCGTATACGGGCGTGAGTTATACCTCTGTACAGGAAGTTCAGGTGCAGACGGGCGGTTTCAATGCGGAATACGGCAATGTGCGTTCGGGGCTTGTTAATGTCGTTACGAAAGAGCCGGAGCGGAACCAGTACTTCGTAGACGCCATTGTGCGCTACAGCCCAACGTCGCAGAAAAACTTCCCGGGCGTCGATGTCGAGGGCAATGACGTTGACATGTTGAGCTCCGAAACGAGTTTCTACATCCGCCCGCTCGTGGATTCGGTTACGACGTTTGCGGGAACAGGAGCGTGGCCGTCCTGGATGCAGACGGAATACTACACGTTTGCGGGATGGGACGCGATAGCGGAGGGCTATAATGGTCGAGAGGGAACCAATTTTACGGGTCAGCAGCTGCAGTCGGTCTTTTTCGATCACTACCTGCGGAACGACATATCGGTGCAAGCGCCCGACTACGAAGTCGACGCTACCATTGGGGGGCCGGTGCCGGTGCTGAGTAACCTGCTCGGCGACCTGCGGTTCACGGCCTCGTTCCGGCAGACACAGACGGCCTATGCGTTCGGTGGGCATGCGCGGGACGCGTTCCAGGAACGCACCGGCCAGGCCAAACTGATCTCGAACTTCTCCCCCGGCATGAAACTCACGCTCTCCGGGCTCTACGGACAGCAAATGGGGCTCAATCGTAATGAATCAGGGTGGCCCGATCTCACGACGGGCGACAGGCTGTATTACCCCTGGCAAAGCTCGGGTCTCCACCAATCGATGTACGGCTGGCAGGACGACGAAGAAATCGATCAATTCGGAGGGTACTTCTCCCCCATGCTGTACAACCTGATGGATGTCGACCGCCTGATGCTCGGCGCACAGTTCACGCACGCGCTGAACGCGAACACCTTCTACGAGGTGCAGCTCCAGAACGTCACCACCGACTATGATACGCGCACGATCGAACCTCGGAACCTTGAGCCGACCTACCCCTATTTGAACGGGGGGATCATGCTCAACGAAGAGCCTTACGGCTTCAGCATCAAGGACCAGTTCGATAAAGTGCTGGGCATCCGCACGTCGGGCCACTGGGGCAGCGGGTACGATAATTCGAGCGTAAACCGCTTCACGGGCCGGTTCGACGTCACCAGCCAGCGCAACCGTTTCCTTTTGGGCAAGGCGGGCGTCGAGTACATCTACTCGAACTACGATACCGATTTCGGTGAGAACGATCCGGAGCACCCGCACCATACGAATCCCAAGCGGCTCTGGAACCGCAAGCCACAGCAAGCCGCGGCGTATGCCCAGTCGAAACTCGAATTCCGGGGCATGGTCGCCAATGTGGGCGTGCGGCTGGATTATTTCCATGCGGGCGGAGACTGGTACACGTACGACACGTACGAGCGCACGTTTTCAGCGGCCATCGGGCGGGCCCACATCGACGAACTGCTTGATCAGGAACCCACGCAGCGTCAGCTTGCCCTGAGTCCCCGCATCGGCATCTCCTTCCCGGTCACGGACGACAGCAAGTTGTATTTCAACTACGGCCATTTCCGGAACGCACTCAACCCCATGAGGCTCTTCAACATCGAGGAAGGATCCGCCGGCGCGCTCGTGAACATCGGCAACCCCAACCACCCGATGCCGAGAACGGTGGCCTACGAACTGGGTTTCGACCAGAGCCTGTTCAACCAGTACCTGCTGCGCTTGGCCGGGTACTACCGGGATCTGGGTAACCAGCCGCGCAATGTCCAGTACATCAGCCTCGACGACCTGGTCAGATATACCACCGCCCTGCCCTGGAACTACGGCGATGTGCGCGGCTTCGAGGTTACGCTCACGAGGAACCGGGGCCAGTGGATCCGCGGATTCGTCAATTACACGTACATGGTGCGAAAGACGGGCAATTTCGGGTTCAGCCGGTTTGACGAGAACCGCACGGCGCAACAGAACTTCGTCACGACCACGGAGGAGCACTACACGAGCAAGCCAATCCCCGAGCCCTTTGCGCGGTTCAACCTTGAGTTTCTCTTTCCGCAAGAGATCGGCCCTCAAGTCGGGGGCAGTTATCCGCTCGGCGACTGGCGTATCAACTTCCTCGGCGAATGGCGTCAGGGAGTGTCCATGACCTGGGACGGTCTAAATCTGACTGGTGCTACAGGCAGCGGCCCCCGCGAACTGCAAGGGAATGTTCGCTGGAAAGACTACTACACGCTCGACATGCGTTTCAGCAAGAGCTTCAACACCAGCCTCGGCTCCGCCCAGTTCTTCGTGGACATGACGAACGTGCTCAACATCCGCCACCTGTACTTTGCGGGCGGCGCACTCTTCGGCGCTGGCGACCAGGATCTGTCGCGGTATATGGGGTCGCTGCACCTTCCGCAATCCACACTTCCCGATTCTCCTGACGCCGGGCTCTACGGAGACGACCGGCCGGGTGATTTTCGGAAGCCGGACGTGGCCTATGTGCCTATCGTTGAAGGGCAGTTGCCGGGGGCCGGCGAAGGAGGGCCGCTCTATTATGTGCCGGAAGAGAACAAGTATTACGAGTGGAGCGACGGTTCCTTTGCGGCTGCGGACCAGGGCAAAGTGGACCAGGTGTTGGAGGACAAGGCATACATCAACATGCCGAACCGGATGTCCAGCCAGTTCCTGAACCCGCGCAACGTGTTCTTCGGCTTGCGGATATCCTTCTGAACATAGCCGGCAACCATTCCTGACATCCTGAAGACCGAGAGACATTATGCGAATCGTTCAATCCATCCGCACATGGGGATGCATGGCAGCCGGCCTGGCGCTGGTGTTGTCGCTGGCCGGGCCCATTGAGGAGGCGAAAGCCCAGTGGATCCCCAAATGGCTCAATGTTGGTGACCTCCAGAGTTGGTACCTGTCCGGAGGAGCCAATCCCGAAAGAAGCAATGTGGTCTGGAATTACCCGGCCATCCGGCCCAGTGCGGGTTATAGCCGTTGGAAGGGATTCTGGGTCGGGGCAAAAAACGTGCAGGACGTGGAAGGCGGGAAGACTTTTCCCATCCGCGTTTCGCACACGGGCCCCCGTGTGCCCGGCATCGGGGAGGTGTTCAGTGTTACAAATTCACATGCCCTGTATTCCCGATACGAACCGACGACGGTGGAGGTGGACGGGTTCGACACGTTCCTGCAGCCCGTGATCCCCGACCAGATCGATCCCGGCATGGCGCCCGACCGCATGGTAGTCTCGAAGATCAATACCTCCATCGGCTTGACGGTGAACCGGGCAGCGATGCAGTGGAGCCATCCAGACCACGAAAACTATCACCTTATCGAGTATACGTTTGTCAACACGGGCGACCAGGACGGCGACCCCGATATCGAGGCGGAGAATGATCTGGAGGGCGTTTACGTCATGTTCCTCGAACGTCCGACGGGCGCCGGATTTGCGGGCGCCTGGGACAACAGCGCCGGCGGAGTCGCCTGGGGGCAGTACACCATGAACGACGCCGTCGGCGATGGCCTCAGCGATTACGGCGTCGATCTTCGCGCGTCGTTCGCATGGCTGGGCAATATCAAGGAAGCTACCGGATTCCCGTTGAACACGCTCGGCAACCCCTTCTGGGCCAACCACCGCAGGAATCCGATACCCGCCGATACGTTGGGCCGCCTTGGCAGCGCCAATTTCACGGGCGTCGTGACCGTTCATGCGGATACGGAGGCGCATGCCGAAGGACAATCCTCGCCCGATGACCGGGGGCAACCGAGCATGGTATCGTATTTGAACTCGGACTTCGGTGATCTCACCAGTACCTCGGATCACAACAACGAGACGAATATGGCGTTGGAGTACCAGTGGTTCGAGTGTGGCTCCGCGCCGGTACCCACCGGGAAGGTTGCCGAGCCGGGCACGCCAGAATGCGTTCCACGTAGCTGGCCGACACAGGCACGACTCGTTCAAGGGCAAACGGCGAGCACTCCCTATGACGAGGACCCCGACTTTGCCAACCAGACGGCTGACCCCACCTTTGGTGGCGGCGCCGGCGGCTTCGGGTTTGTACAGGCCTTCGGACCCTACGACATAGCGTTTGGCGAGGAGGTGAAGGTCGTCATTGCGGAAGGCATTGCAGGACTGAGCGACGAAGCAGCGTGGGACATCGGCCGGACCTACAAATTATCCGGCTGGGATGACGACATGATTATCGAGTTCGATGCCAACGGTAACGGGGTGATCGATACCGACGAGGCGATGACGAAGAATGAGTGGTTTATGACGGCGCGCGATTCGATGTTTCAGATGTTCCAGCGCGCCATCGATAACTACCGGGGAGGGTTAAATGCACCGCACCCGCCCGCGCCGCCCTCCTCGTTCATCGTGACGTCCGGAACGGATAAAATCGACATCGCGTGGACCGCCTCGCAGGCGCCGGCCGCGTGGGAACTCTACCGGGCCCAGAAGCACTACTCCGGGATTGTGACGGCTCTCGAAGTGGGGTCTGACGGGCTGGCCGTGCCGGATCAGGCGCGTGCGTATGCACTGGTCCAGACTCTGCCGGGCGGTGCGACGAGTTATGAGGACACGGATGTGGTGCGAGGTGGCTCCTACTACTACTACCTGCAGGGTGTCGGCAGCGACGGTACGAGGACCAATCGCTACTATGCGCAGATCTATAGCCCCGCGTTCCTGCGGCGTCCGCCCGGGCAATCGCTGAGCGAGGTGCGTATTGTTCCGAATCCCTATCATCTCGGCGCCGATCCGGCCGTACGTCTCGATGTGCAGGACCGTATGGCTTTTTACGAGATTCCCGGAGAGTCTCGTATCGAGATATACTCCGAACTGGGCGAGCTGATCAGGACCATCGATCACCTTGACGGAAGTGGTGACGAGTTCTGGGATATGACGACCTCTTCGCGGCAGGTGGTTGCGAGCGGCATTTACATTGCCGTCATCACCAACCTCGCTACGAACGAGCAAGCCATCCAGAAATTCATCGTCATTCGATAGATATGCGGTCACAGCGGTTTCTACCCGTTGCTTGCCAAACCGAAGCCTCAAATCGAGGAGATTCAATGACACATTGCAACTACATGAAACGGATCGGCATTCTGGCGCTTCTTCTTTTCCTTGCGCCGGGGGCGTTTGCTCAGACTTCGACGGAGGATGTCGGTACGGACAAACTCGCGCAAACGAGTTTCAAGTTCCTGGAGATATCCCTCAGCCCCCGCGCTGCTGCCTTGAGTGATGCCATGACAGCCGCCGATTTTAATTCGTCGGCCGCCATGTTCTACAACCCGGCGGGTATGGCCCGGCTGGATCGTCGGTTCAGCGCGGGTTTCGGGATCACGAACTGGATCGCAGACATTACGTACAATGCTGCAAGCGCTGCGGTGAATACCAGCTACGGGATATTCGGGGCGTCGCTGATGTTTTCCGACTACGGGAGCGTCATCGCTACGGTGGCCGCCGCCAATGAGAGAGGGTACATGGAGTATAGTGAGATGAAAAACGTACCCGACCCGAGTCCGTCATCCATGGCGATCGGCATAGGGTACGCCCTGGGCGTGACCGACCGATTCTCTGTGGGCGCCAATGCGAAGTACGTTTCCCAGGATCTCGGCGCGGCGGTGGTGTCGGCGGCCGGGACGACCGAAGAAAACAAGGTTTCCACGACCGCATTCGACTTCGGGATGCTCTACAAGACGGGTTTTCGCAGCCTGAATCTTGCCATGAGCGTACGGAATTTCTCCAGGGAGCTCCGGTATGTGGACGAGAATTTCGAGTTGCCGCTCACCTTCAATGTGGGCCTGTCAATGAATATGCTTGATCTGACGGACATGGATCCGAATATGCACGCTTTCCGGCTTTCGGTGGAAGCGGAGCGCCCGCGCGACTTTGCCGAACAGCTTAAGGCAGGCGGTGAGTACACGCTGAGGAACATTCTGTCGTTGCGGGCTGGATACACGTATCCGACCGACGAGCAGAGCCTCAGTTTCGGAGGAGGGGTGCAGTACGGCACCTCGGTCGTCGGTTTCTCGGCGGATTACGCCTACACAGATTTCGGCCTCTTCGGCGCCGTTCACCGCATGGGCGTCAGTTTGACCTTCTGAGTGACGACGCACCGGTCTTCGTAACCGCCCCGGGTCTTTTCCGACGTTTCTTTTTTCTTGATGACCTTCCCGGCGGTGCGTCTGCGTGAGGACATCTGGGTAGCGATTTTCATCGCGACAGGGGGGGGGATTATCGGCGGATGCGGAGGGGATGAGCAGGGAAATCCGCCCGAGGGGCTTCTGCCCATTGCATTTCATGACGTAGCTCCGGTCGCCGGTCTGGGCGATTTCCGGCACGAAAACGGAAGCGAAGATCGTTTCTGGTTTCCCGAACAGATGGGCGCCGGGGGCGGATTTCTGGATTACGACGCGGACGGCTGGGAAGATATTGTACTGGTGGGCGGCGGGAGTCTGTCGCCGACGGGACCGGCGGGCGTACGCGCCTTGCGCCTTTTTCACAACAACCGGGACGGGACGTTTACCGACGTTACCCGTGAAGCGGGGCTGGACGATGCCCGCGCCTGGGGAACCGGGGTAACCGCAGCCGATTACGACAACGACGGCGATCAGGATATTTTTCTTGCGGCCTTCGGAGAGAATCTGCTTTTCCGCAATGATCCCGGGCCGTCGGGGGCACGGTTTTTTACTGAGACAGGGCGTACCGCGGGCGTGGCAGGTCCCGCCGGATGGAGCAGTTCGCCGCTGTTTTTTGACGCCGACCGGGACGGACACCTCGACCTTTACGTGCCCGGTTACGCCTTGTGGTCGCTTTCCAGTGACCTGGAATGTTTTCGGGCGGACGGGCGATCGGACTATTGCCGCCCCGCCATGTACCCGGGCGCCCGGAGTTATTTCTACCATAACAACGGAGACGGTACGTTCACCGAGCGTACGCACGCAAGCGGTTTTTCGGATACGCCCGGCAAGTCGCTGGCTGTTGCCGAATGGGATTTTAACGAGGACGGCTGGTCTGACCTGGTGGTGGTGAACGATGGGGAGCCGGACCTGTTGTACATCAACGACGGACACGGCGCTTTCACCGAGCAAGGGGTTTACAGTGGCATTGCCTATGGGGAACACGGGGAAGCCCGTGCCGGGATGGGCGTGGATATCGGGATCGTGGATACGACGGGCATGCCGTCTGTTTTCGTGGGCAATTTTTCCAGTGAAATGATCGGGGTATACCGGCGTACGGCGAGCGGGTGGTTTGCCGATCGCGCAGCGGCGTCCCGCATCGGGAGGCCCAGCCTTACCACGCTCGCTTTCGGGGTGCTGCTCTTCGACGCCGAGCTGGATGGCGACCTTGACCTGTACGTGGCCAACGGGCATGTGTACCTCGATCCGATCGATGGGTCGGCGTACAAGCAGCCGCCGCACCTGTTTGTAAACGAGGGGGGCGGAACGTGGGTGGATATGGCTGATTCCATTGGCGGCGTATTCAGGGAGGCTATGGTAGCCCGGGCTGTGGCAAAGGCCGATTATGACCGCGATGGAGATGTGGACTTGCTGGTGACCGAAAACAATGGTCCGGTTCGCCTGTTGCGCAACGATTCTTCTGGCGGCGGGCATGTGTTGCGCGTACGTCTTGAGGGGCGTCAGGGGGATGGAGCGGGCAATCGCGATGCACTGGGTACTCAGGTGACGGTCACAGCGGGCGGTGTGCGGCAGGTGCGCCGGGTGCGGACAGGTTCCGGGTATCTCTCGCAGTCGGAAAAGACCCTGACGTTCGGCTTGGGGCCGGCGGATCGGGTCGATACGCTCACCGTGCGTTGGCCGGATGGTCGGATGGCGCGTCATACCGGATTGGCGGCCGGCCATGAGGTATATTTGCTTGAGGGGGAGGGTATCGTGTCCCGGACTGCATTGCCTGTCGTCCCGTAGCGAACCGTCTCCGTAGCGCCTGCGTTTGCATACGCGGCGGCCGGGATGCGGCAAGATGATTTTCTGAAGGAGTCTCATGCGTAACGCAAGTACATGGATAGCCCCTCTGGGGGTCTTTATTGTTTTGATGGCAGGGGGATGCGGCCCCGAGGCGGAGGCCCCGTCCCGGACGGAACTGGTGCGTCGCAACACCGACCCGAAAGCCGTGGAATTCTTACTCGATGCCCAGCAGGCATTCGAGACAGGGTATTACAGCGCAGCGCTTGTACTGGCGGACAGTGCAGCCGCCTATGCGCCTGATCTTGCCGATATTCCATTCATGCGCGGGCGTACCCTGACGGCGCTTCGGCAGCTCGATCTGGCTACGGAAGCCTACGAAAAGACGCTGGAACTGGACCCGGAGTATCCGGGTGTGTGGTTCAATATGGGCAATGGCGCCTATATGTACGGCGAGCCGGCAGAGGCCCTTGCGCTCTACCGCAAGGAGCGCGGCGTAGCGGAAACGACGGACTATCTGACGCAACTCGGGCGGGCCTATGCCGATACGGGCAAGCCCGACAGCGCCCGCTGGGCATACGAGCGGGCCATTGCAGCGGATTCCTCCAACCCAACGGCATACATGTGGCTTGGGCAACTCTATGAAGACGCAGGGGATTTCGCAGAGGCTCTTTCGTACTCCGAACAAGGTATTGCGCTGGACCCGGACAACCTGAACTATGCGTATGTGTATGGGGTGCAGCGTTTGCGCAACGGCGATCTGGAAGCCGCTGCAGAAATCCTGACGCGGGTGGCCGACGGGATTCCCTGGCACTACGCCGCGCATTACAACCTCGGACAGGCACTCACGGGCACCGGAAAGACCGAAGAGGGCGCTCGCTATCTTGCTCGGGCCGACACGCTGCTTATATCGCAAAAGGAGGTGGAGGAATGGGTTGAACTCATCAAGCGTAACAGCCACGAGCCCGAGATCTGGATAGAATACGGGGAAGCGCTGCACCGGTCTGGACGTATAGAGGAAGCTATCGAGGCCCTTACGGTGGCCTTTTCGCTTCGCCCGCAGTGGCTGGAACTGCAGAACAACATTGCTAATTTGTACCTCTCCGCGGGGGATACGGCCTCGGCGCTTGGGCGGTACGAAGCGTTGCTTGAGGTTGCCCCGGATCAGCCGGACGTATGGCTGAATCTGGGTACGCTGCATGCGCTGGCCGGCGACTACGCGGAAGCCCGGACCGCATGGGAAACGGTGCTCCGGCACGCTCCCAATCATGCGGAAGCAAGGTACTACCTGACCCAATTACCCCGGTCGTCCACGCCCTGACGGAAATATCCGTTATTGTACATTGTCCTCGCGTTTTTTGTATGCCCGGCCCTACGATGCAGGCGCCCGGTACAATCCTGGTCGGGCGCTGAAGGCGCTGGGACGCGAGGAGGAAGCGCGTTCTCATCTTGAGGCCACGGAGGCATTGCAATATCTCGACCAGGAGATCGAGCAGGCTCGCGCCGCCGCCGCTCGTTATCCCGACGACCCTGCTCGCTGGCGGGCGCTTGCCGCCTGGCTTGGGCCATGCCGGTCGTCACGTAGAACAACGACAGGCGCTGGCCGTGGCGAGGGTCGCTTCCCGGAAAGCCGCGGAACAAGCCGAATCCACCGGTCTATCCGCTTCTCCATGACGATACCCGTCCGCATCCCGCCGCTCGGGAAGAATGGTTCACGGATTGCGCGTTGCTTGCGATGGGGTGCGTGCGTGCCGCTTGCCGTTTTTGCTGCCTGTTCGCCTGCAAATCCTCCTGCCTCCGTTGGGGAAGAGACGGTGCGGGGTAAGGCGGCGCCTGTACTTGCTTTCACCGATGTGACGGAACAAGCGGGTCTTGCCGGTTTCCGGCATGTCACAGGGGCATTTGGGAACCACTGGTTTCCCGAGGCGATGGGATCGGGTGGCGGCTTCGTCGATTACGACAACGACGGGTGGATCGATATTTTGCTTGCGGGCGGCGGCGTCTGGCCGGAACACGCTGACGAACCGAGAGCCCCGGTCGAAGCAATTCGCCTGTATCGAAACGAAGGCAACGGCGCGTTTCGGGAAGTGACGCAGGAGGTAGGCCTGGCCGGTTTTTACGCCTACGGCATTGGCGTGGCGACAGCCGACTATGACAACGACGGCGATCAGGACATTTACCTGACGACCCTTGGTGAAAACCTGTTCTTTCGCAACGATGCAGGCCCCGGCGGCATGCGGACGTTTTCGGAAACGGGGAGCCGGACAGGCGTTGCGGGTTCGCCGCAGTGGAGCACCTCGGCTATTTTCTTCGACGCCGATCGCGACGGCCATGTCGATCTGTATGTGGGCAACTACGTCGCATGGTCTCCCGGCGCCGATCTCGTATGTATGCTGGAGGGGCACATCCGAAGTTATTGCACGCCCGAGTTGTACGAAGGCGTACCCTCCCGTTTCTATCGCAACGACGGCAACGGAATGTTCGTCGACTGGACGGAGCAGGCGGGGTTTTTGCCGGCTCCAGGCAAGATGCTGGGTGTTTCCGAATGGGATTTCAACAAGGACCGGTGGCCGGACCTCGTGGTCGCCAGCGATACCCAGCGGGATTTGTTCTATCTTAACGACGGGGACGGTACGTTCACGGAACAGGGGGCCTTGAGTGGGATGGCCTACGACGAGAACGGCAAGGCGCGCGCCGGCATGGGCATTGATGTCGGGGTGGTGGACGAGAGCGGCGAAGCCACGCTCTTTGTAGGGAATTTCTCGAAGGAAATGATCAGCGTGTTTCGCCACGACGGGAAGGGATTGTTTCTTGACCGGTCTGCCGTTTCGCGGATCGGACGCCCCAGCTTGCTTACGCTTACCTTTGGCCTGTTCCTTTTCGATGCGGACCTCGATGGCGACATGGATTTGTTCGCAGCCAACGGGCATGTTCAGCCGGAAATCGAACAGACGCAGGAAGGTATCCCCTACGCGGAACCCCCGCATCTTTTTCTCAACCGGGGTGAGGGGATATTCGAGGATGCGGCGCCGATCCTGGGCGGTCCATTGGCTCGATCCATGGTGGGACGCGGCGCTGCCTATGCGGATTACGACCGGGATGGAGACCTCGACATTCTGATTACCGAGAATGGGGGAGGCGCCTGGCTCTTGCGCAACGACTTGGCCGGGGGGCGCCCTTTGCGCGTGCGTCTTGAAGGGCGAAACAGTAATCGGGATGGCCTGTCGGCTCGCGTAGTCGCCCGGGTAGGGGGACGGCGTATGGAGCGATTCGTGCGTACGGGATCGAGTTTTCTGTCGGCGTCGGAGAAGGTCGTCACGTTTGGACTGGGCGAAGCGGATCGGGTCGATTCGCTGGCCGTGTACTGGCCAAGCGGTCAGGAGGATTGGTATGCGGAAGTGGCTTCCGGTAACGTACTGGTCGTCGAAGGAGCCGACAGTATTGTTGCCAGTCCGTTCATCGGATTGCCGGATGCTCCAATCCATGCCACCGACCGTTCCGACACGCTTGCCGCCGGATCCTTTGCGCTGCCAGCCGCGCGGAGCAGGTAAAACGCTATGTGGACCCTTTTTTCTCGTCGGCCGGTGTTGCTCTGGATAGTCGCTCTTTGCACACTGGCTTCCTCAGGCTGCGGGCGTTCTGCGCCAACGGATCCCGTGCAACCGATGAGTCTTACGGCAGAGCGGTTTCTGCGCCTCGGCTCCGAAGCCTTGCAGCGACACGACTTCGAACGGGCGTTTGCGTTTGCCGATAGCGTGGCCGTGTTCTCGTCGGACCTGGCTGACATTCCGTTTTTGCGTGGACGAATTTACGCCGAGCTGGCGAATTTCGACAAGGCGGACTCGGCGTATCGGGTAGCGCTTGCCATGCACCCGACCTACCCGGGCGCCTGGCATAACCTTGGCAATACGGCGTTCCGACGCCAGGAGTTCAGCGAAGCGATCCGGTATTACCTGCGCGAGTTCCAGGCGCATCCCGATCCGAGGCCGTGGCGGGAAATCGCCCGGTCGTACGTCGAGTTGGGCAAGACAGACAGTGCCCTTTATGCCTTCGAACAGGCGCTGTCGATCGACAGCGAATTTGCCCCCGCACATTTTGGTCTGGCGTTGCTGCTGGACGATCTTGGGGATCATGAGGGCGCCCTGCGCGAAGCGCAGCGAGCCCTTGCGCAGGAGCCCGGCAACCTCGAATACCGGTACCATGCGGCCTCATATCTGGTTCGGCTCAATCGTTGGGACGAGGCGCTTGACCTCCTTGAAACGGTCGTAGCGCAATGGCCCTGGCACCAGGGGGCGCATTACAACATGGCCCAGGCGTACATGCGCCTTGGGCGCGTGGAAGAGGCGCAGGTGCTTCAGGAACGCGCCGAGGCGCTCCGCACATTGCAGGCGCTGATCACGCAGCGCGAGACCGCCGTGCGGGTACACCCCGGCGATCCGTATGCGCATGCGACCCTGGGTTCCCTGCTGCGGCGGGCGGGCCGCTACGACGACGCCATGCATGCCTACAGGGTAGCGCTTTATATCGCTCCGGGAAATCCCGATTTTCGCAACAATGTAGCGGTGCTGCATTTGCTGCGAGGCGACACCCTTTTCGCAATTCGATCGTTCCGGACCATCGTGCAGGCGGATACGTCAAATACCCATGCGCTGATCAATCTGGGAAGTCTGTATGCGTTGTCCGGGGATCCCGAGAACGCACGCAGGGCTTGGGAAGCCGCCTTGCGCATTGAACCGGACAATCAGGCGGCGCTCCGCTCGCTGGCGAAACTCGCGTCCTCCGAACGGCTTTTCCAACCGTAAAACCTGGACGCATGACGTTATCGGGCATCGAAAGCGGGCGTATTCTCCGGTGGGGGTTGATGGCTGTCGCGGGTCTGACCATGGTGACGACTCCGGGGCTGTTGCTTGAAGCGAGGGCGCAATCCGCTTCGATTCGCGGTTTCGTTACGGCGGATCCGGGCGGAGAATCCCTGCAGGGCGTCAACCTGACGATCGACAACATGACCGGCGGGCTGGAGGGTGCGGTTTCGAACGGGGACGGCTTTTTTCTCATAGGCCGCATCTCCCCCGGGCGGTACACGCTCCGGGCTTCCTTTATCGGGTTCGTCACCTATGTCGATACGCTGGACATCGAGGCCGACGATCGCCTGCTGGTCAATATCGTGCTGCGGGAAGACGAGATGGCGATGGAAGGCATTTTCGTGGAGGCGGAGCGTGACGATGGCGCAGCGCGCGTGACCGCCGGACAGCAAACCATCCGCCCCCAGGATATCGATCTCATTCCTTCACCGGACATTTCGGGCGATCTGGTTTCCTACCTTTCCACGATCCCCAGCGTGGTGTTGATGGGCGACCGGGGCGGACAGGTATTTATCCGGGGCGGCGAACCTACGCAAAACCTGACGTTGCTCGACGGGATCGAGATTTTTCAGCCCTTCCATGTTCTGGGTTTTTATTCGGCCTTTTCTTCCGAAATCGTCAACCGGGCCGATGTCTACGCCGGGGGGTTCGGCAGTGAATTTTCGGGAAGAATATCCTCGGTCATCGATGTGCATTCGCGTAATGGAAACAAGCGCGGCTTCAATGCTTCTGCGGCGTTGTCGCCCTTTACCAGTGCGGGGCATCTCGAAGGGCCCATCCTTCCTGGCCGCATATCTTTTCTGGGCGCCGCCCGGTATTCGACGCTGGACCAGTTGGCTTCCCGGTACGTTTCTGCGCCGCTCCCCTATGTATTCGATGACGTATTTGGAAAAATACATGTGCGCATAGGACCGAATCGTCAGCTTTCCGTGACAGGGCTGAAGACGTTTGACCGGGGCACGCTTACGCCCACCGATGATGTATTCCGGCGGGATGATGAGGTCAGCTGGCGCAACACGGCGCTCGGTGTGCGATATCTCGTGGCGCCGCGCATTCTTCCCATTCTGAGCGAAGTGCTTGTTTCCGTTTCGCGCCTCGAAAGCTCCTTCGGTCCCCGTGACGAGCCGATCCGGACCTCTGACCTCGAGCTATTCAATCTCGCCCTCAATATGACGAATTTCGGCCAGCGTACGGAGATAAAGTGGGGATTTTTTCTGCGTACGCCCCTGACGGAAACCGTGTTAGGGGGCTTGTTTCAGGACCTTATGATAGGGCGGGGCGCCCCAACGAACGTGGGGGCGTATGTCGAACCCGAGATATATGTCGGCGCCGGGATGTACGTGCGCCCGGGGCTCACCGTGCAAACGATGGGAAGTACGGGCGATTACTTCGAACCCCGATTGCGGCTACGCCTCCAACGCGGCGTCCACCAGTGGAGCGCGGCGGCGGGCATCTACCGGCAGGTGATCGTGGGCCTGAGCGACCGACGTGACGCCACCAACATTTTTACGGCATGGGCGCAAACACCCTCCAGCGACGCCATGCGCTCCATGCATGCGCTGCTCGGATACCGGGTAGAACCGACTCCCTGGCTGGAATGCTCCATCGAGGGGTTTTACAAGAACATGGACAACATCTTCATTGGGGAGTGGACCGCGTTTCCCGGCTTCACCACGCGCTTGCAGGAGGCCCATGGCGATGCATACGGATTTGATTTGCGCATGGAAGTGCGGCGTTCCCGTTTTTACGGATTCGTAAACTACGGGCTGTCTTCTACCCGGTACGAGATCGATCCGGAGAGTCCGGCGGTGATAAACCCCGGGCGGTTCCGCCCGCCCCACGACCGGCGCCACCAGGTCAACGTGCTGGCGAAGACCGTGGTATACGGATTCGATATCAGCGCCCGGTGGCAATTCGGCTCAGGATTGCCGTACACGCCGGTCGAGGGATTCGATGGTTTCGTGCTCATGGACGGTCCCGTTGCCGTCAGAAATGTGCGTGGATTCCCCCGTGTCATCTACGAAAGCATTCCCTACCGGGGCGTGCTCCCGACCTATCACCGGCTGGACATTACCGTGGAACGGGCGTTCGACGTAGCCTTGGGGGCGGAAATGACGGTGCAGGCGGGTGTGATGAATGCCTATGACCGGTCGAATCTTTTTTCCCTGGACCTGCTCACTGCCCAGCGTACCGATCAATTGCCCATCGTGCCCATTGTCGGCCTGAAGGTCGAATTTTAGGATATTTCCATGAATGACATGCGGAACAGGGCGTTTGCCCGGATTCTTGCAATGGCGATGTTCCTGGGTTTGCTGCTGGCGACCGCCGGTTGCGAGGAGAGCGTGGATGCTATTACAGGGACCGAAATCCCTTTCACGATCTGGGGCTTTCTGGACTCCGCTGCCGACACACAGTACGTACGTGTCTTCGAAGTCGCTGATCAACTGATTCCCGACCGGGATGCGAAGATCGACGCCCGCGTATTTTCCACGAATCGTACGACGGGCCAGCGCCGGGAATGGATGTATGAGAGGGTGCATTTCGACAGTCTGATCACCGGACATTTTTTTATGGCCCCGTTCCGCCCGCAGCATGAGGATCGCTATCTGCTCGAGGTGGTACGCTCGGACGGCGAAACGGCCAGTGCTGAGGTGACCGTGCCACCTGCCGCAGATTTCACCCTTGAAACCGGCGAGTCAAGCGTTACCATTCCTGTCTTTATCGAAGGCAATGTACCGAATCTCATCGGGCTGCGCGTGACGTACCACGCGATCAATGTTCCACCTCCTCAGGCCTGGCCGCAGGGTACTCCGGTTGCTCCGGCCGTGCAGTTGCCGGTTATCGTTTCGTACGACGATCGGGTCGAGCGCATTCCCGGAGGCTGGCGCTTCACGATCGACATGGATCGGGATTTCGAAATCGTACGGCGCGCCTACCAGATCAACTGCCTGATCACCGATCCGGAAGAAAGCGCCCCGGACGTATGGCTCCGGAAGATGGAGTTTTCGGGCCTGATTGCGGATTCGGCATGGGCGCCGCCCGGAGGAGTTTTCGATGCGAACGTGCTGTCGGTGCCGGGCACGTTTTCCAACGTGAAGAACGGCTACGGTTTCTTCGGAGCCGGGGAGGGCATAGGCAGGGTATGGACCCCGGCAACGGAAACGAGTCTTCAGGCCGGATATAACTTCCTGCCCAAATGCACCGGGCTGTTTCCCACGAACGTACCGGAGTGCCACAATCCTCCCATGCCCTGCGTGAGCGAGATATTTCAGGGGATCGAGGGATTTGCCCAGGGAAAGACAGGAAACGTATTGCATCCGAGAGGCAAACGTCGTTAACTACAGGTCGAATGGCCGGGATGCGAGCGTTGTAGCCGGAACCGGCTTGTGTATTTTCCACATAGCTCTCGCCATTTTCGACCGCCATGCGACACATCATCAGCCCCAATGTATACGATGTCGCTGTGGTCGGCTCCGGCGCCGGAGGGGGTATGGCGGCGTACGTGCTTGCCGAGGCGGGCGCGAATGTGGTCATGCTGGAAGCCGGCCCGATGTGGGACGCCGCCACGGACGGCGACATGTTTACCTGGAACTACGCTTCGCCGAGGCGAGGGGCCAATTCGAAAGAGAAGCCGTTCGGGGAATTCGACGGGTGCATCGGCGGCTGGGAGATCGAGGGCGAGCCGTACACCCACGCGCCCGGCACGGAGTGGGATTGGTTCCGGGCGCGCATGTTGGGCGGGCGTACGAACCACTGGGGGCGCATTTCGTTGCGGTTCGGTCCGGACGACTTCCGCGGATACAGCCTTGACGGCCTTGGGGACGACTGGCCCATAGGGTACGATGACGTGGCGCCGTGGTACGACAAAGTCGATCAGCTCGTCGGAATTTTCGGCAACCGGGATGGCTTTTACAACGAACCGGACGGCGACTTTTTGCCCCCTCCGGCGCCGCGTCTGCACGAACTGCTCGTGATGCAGGGCGCTGCAAAGATGGGTATTCCTGTCCTGGCGAACCGTCTTTCTGTTTTGACGAAGCCGCACAATGACCGAACACCCTGTCACTTCTGTGCACAATGCGGGCGCGGCTGCGCCACGAGTTCCAATTTTTCCTCGCCGTCGGTCCTGTTGCCTCCGGCCCTGAGTACGGGTCGGTTGACCATCGTGGACAATGCCATGGCGCGGGAGGTCACGACAGATCAGGAGGGGCTGGCCACCGGCGTGTCGTACGTCAACCGGAACGATATGCAGGAGTACACTGTGCGTGCACGTACCGTGGTGCTGGCGGCCAGCGCGTGCGAAACGGCGCGGCTGCTTCTGAATTCAACATCGCCCCGGCACCCGGCCGGCCTCTCCAATTCGAGCGGTGCGGTAGGGCGGTATCTCATGGATTCCACAGGCGCCAGCGTGGCCGGAATCTTTCCGCAGCTTGTCGGGCGTACGCCGTACAATGAAGATGGCGTTGGCGGGGCGCACATTTACATCCCCTGGTTCGGGTATGACACAAAGCGCGATTTCGCCCGTGGATATCATCTCGAAGTATGGGGGGGACGCCAGCAGCCCGGCTATGGCTTCATGGGTGGTATTCACACGATCAATAACCTGTTTGAGGATCGCCCCCGGGGCGGGGGCGGCTACGGGATGCAGCTCAAGCAGGATTACCGGGACTTGTACGGGTCCGTAGTTGGTTTCTCTGCCCGCGGGGAGATGGTTGCCCGGTACGATAACTATTGCGAAATCGACCCGGATGTCGTGGACAAGTACGGCATCCCCGTGCTGCGTTTCCATGTGCGCTGGAGCGACGAAGAGCATCTCCAGGTCAAGCATGCCCAGGAAGTGAGCCGCAATCTTGTCGAAGCGATGGGGGGCGAGGTGCTTACGCCCATGCCATCGAAGGAAGACGGGTACGGCATTCTGGCGCCGGGGCGCATCATCCATGAAGTAGGGGCGGTGCGTATGGGAGACGATCCGGCAAAGGCCCCGCTC
The DNA here is from genome assembly GCA_965248175.1 of Rhodothermales bacterium. Lineage (GTDB taxonomy): Bacteria > Bacteroidota > Rhodothermia > Rhodothermales > VXPQ01 > VXPQ01. The sequence goes on along the minus strand of OZ252093.1, from coordinate 2,690,788 downwards.
AATGCGTGGTGTCAGGCGCACGACGCAAGGAACGTCTTTGTAACGGATGGGGCGCCATTCGTGTCGCAGGCGCACAAAAACACGACATGGACCATCCTGGCGCTGGCGTGGCGCACGGCGGATCATATTGTCGAACTCCGCAATGCAGGTAACTTGTAGTTCCGAACCACGCCGGATGCATTGACATTGACTCGATAGAACGTTGCCCTATGGATCGCCGAGAATCGCTTAAACTGCTGGCCTTGGCCTTGTCGGCCACAGCGCCCGGCGTACTGACGGCAGCCGGATGCCGGTGGACCGCTTCTGATGCCGAACGCGCTGCCCGGGAGGCGGCAGAGGCCCGTTCCCGGGGGGATTTTTCCCCGCAGTTTTTTACGGACGAGGAGTACGAGACGGTGCGTATCCTTGCGGACATGATTATTCCGGCGGACGACCGTTCAGGGAGTGCGACAGATGTGGGCGTGCCGGAATTCATGGACTTTATCGTGACGGATATGCCGTATATGCAGGACCCCATGCGCCAGGGGTTGGCCTGGCTGGATACGTATTCCCGGGAACGGTTCGGGGCGCCGTTTGCGGCGTGTTCCGATGTGCAACGCATGGATATGGTCGATGCGATCGCCTGGCCCGAGGATGCCGACCCGGCGCTTACGGCTGGCGTGATCTTTTTCAGCTTCTTCCGCGATTTGACCGCTTCGGGGTTCTGGACCACGGAGGCGGGCATGGCCGATCTGGGCTATATGGGGAACGTGTTTGTACACGAGTGGACGGGCGCCCCGAAATCCGAGATCGAACGGTTGGGATTGTCGGAAGCGCCCTGGAAGACGTTGTGAGGAGACCGGCGGGAGATGGGCGGCAAGGCCGGGGGACCCGCCGGACCATTTGATTACGCTTTTTGAACCAAAATCTGTAGAACCATGCAACGACGTCGTTTTCTGCGTTCCTTTGTGGCTGCCTCAGCAGCTCTTCCATTGGCCCATACGGGCCTCGCGGCCGGTTTGTACGGGGGGGCCGTACGTTCCGGTTTTTCCGGAACCCGCCCCGAATTCACGCTCGACTATGCCCCTCATTTCGGCATGTTCAGGCATCATGCAGGCGACGATCTGCTCGACCAACTTCGTTTTATGGCGGAGATGGGGTTCCGGTCGATGGAAGACAATGGCATGGCGGGTCGTACTCCCGAGATGCAGGAGGCTATTGCACAGGAAATGACTCGTCTCAATATGCGAATGGGCGTATTCGTTGCTCACAGGATCGACTGGCAGCAGGCCAATCTGGCAAGCGGCGATCCGGTCAGGCGAGAGGAGTTTCTGGATGACATCCGCGCTGCAGTGGATGTGGCGAAGCGCGTCAACGCTACGTGGATGACGGTGGTGCCCGGGCGAGTGGACCAGCGCCAGGAGATGGAGTACCAGACGGTGCATGTGGTGGAATCGCTGAAGCGCGCGGCGGAGATTCTGGAGCCGCATGGCATGGTCATGGTCCTGGAACCCCTGAACTGGTGGTCGAATCACCCCGGCATGTTTCTGAGCCGGGCGCCCCAGGCATACATGATTTGCAAGCATGTAGACAGCCCTGCCTGCAAGATTCTCTTCGATATCTACCATCAGCAGATTAGCGAGGGGAACCTGATCCCGAACATCGAGAAATCATGGGATGAGATCGGCTACTTCCAGATCGGCGACAATCCAGGCCGGAAGGAACCGACCACGGGCGAGATCAACTACGGCAACGTGTTCAAATACATCCACGAGCGGGGGTATACGGACATCCTCGGGATGGAGCATGGGAATGCCCAGCCCGACAAGGAAGGGGAACAGGCCCTGATCGATGCGTACGTTTCGGTGGATCCGTAAGGAGAAGGGCGGCCGTCTTTTTCTCTTAAAACTGATGAAACCTTTGCGAGATAAACTCCAGAACTACAGGCAGGCTTTCGCGCCAGTAGGTCCAGGTATGGCCGCCATCGCGGACACGAAATTCATGAGGAATTTCACGGTCCCGGAGGGCGATGTGGACCAGCGAATTCCCTTCGTAGAGAAAGTCGTCGTCACCGCAATCGATGAACCAGCGCACGGATTTGATGTCATCCACAGGCAAGCTTTCGATTAGCGAAATGGCATTGTGCCGGTTGATGTATTCTTCAATTTGCGCATCGGAGATTCCCGCAATATCGATGCCCCTGCGTTCCATCGTCCCCTTGTATTGCTGCACCGACCGGGAGCCTGTAGAAGCACTCAAGGGCGCAGCCGACGAAAAAAGATCCGGTCGGTGAAGGGCATACATGAAGGAGCCGCCACCGCCCATCGAGAGACCGGCTACGGCCCTGTAGCGCTTTTCGCTTTTAATTCTGAATTTTTCTTCCACGTGCGGCATGAATTCTTCAAAGAAGAAGTCCTCATACCGCCACGTATTGGTAATGTCGTTGAAATATCCTCGCTGGCCTGTACTGGCATCCGGCATGATAATGACCATTGGCGTTGCCTTGCCCTCCCGGATCGCTTTATCGGCAATATGAAGCACCTCGCCGAATTGTACCCATCCCGTTTGGTCGTCCCCTCCTCCGTGTAAAAGGTAAAGAACGGGATAACTACGCTCAGATGAAGCGTAATCCGGCGGTAGATAGACAGCATATTTCTTCTCGGAATCGAGAATTTCGCTTGTTATCGAAAGGTTGTCGTGCACCGTCCCAGGCTGTGCATTCGCTGTAAGCGTAATAAGGCTCCACAGCACAACAAGGAATACCATGCCTGGCTTGAAAGAGGAATATTTCTTCAATAGCCGGCTGCATCTTCCGGAGTTCGGCAACGCCGGGTCCGGCGTCACCGAAACATTCCTGAACGTGTGCCCTGGTGCATCTTCTCCGATTATGAAATGGCGAAGCATCGCATTCACAACGTTTTTTTGATGGTTACGAGGCCCACACGATTCGTACTGCTCTGGTGGATCAGCAAGTTACTGTCCCGGGTTACCCACACGTTGCGTATGATACCCACCCCGGAAGGAATCGCCCAACTCTGGAATTTTTCCGTCTCAGGATCAAACCGCACCAGGGCATCCGGACGCATCCCCGACTCATTGTACCAGATTTTGTCGTCAATTACGGCCAGGGCATAGGGATGCGAAGTGGGGCCACTGGGGGAATCCCACTCTTTGATCTCTCCGGTCGCCGGGTTCAGCCGGCCAATACGGCCCATCGTGGAATTGACGAACCACACCATGCCATCACTGGAGAGTCCGAGTCTGCGAACCCGTGAGCCGGGGTCAGGAAGTGTGTAATAGCGGACCTCCATGGATTCCGGGTCGAGTGCGCCGATCTTGTTGGCGCCATTGTATGCCACCCAGATCGTGCCATCTTTGGCCACCTGGATACCGTACGGTCTTGACTCGGTCTCTATTTCAGTCAATTCACCCGTTTTAGTGTCGAGGCGGCCCAGCATGCCGGCTCGCTGTGCCGTGAAATAAAGCAGGCCATTAGGATGGAACGTTGCAGTGTGAGGATCGCCAGCCTGTGTGTCGTACTCGGTAATCTCACCCGTTGCAGGATCGAGCATGCCGATCGTACCGTTGCTGTTACCGGTATACCATATGTTGCCATCCTGATCCGGTACGATGCTGTGAGGCCTGGCTGCAGGGGGCAATGGAAATTCTTTCGTCTCTCCCGTGACAGGATCCAGACGGCCTACCAGGCTGGCCCACATTCCGGTCCACCAAATGGACCCATCAGGAGCTTCGATGGGGTCCCTTGAACGCTGTCCAAGCGTGGGAACTGTCCACTCCTTGATGTCTATTTCCACATCACCGGGAACCAGTACCGGTCGGCGCTCGGGTTTCTCCGGGAAATGCTCAGCCAGGTACCGAGCAATAGCCTGGGCCTCGTCCTCTGGTAGTGTCATCATGGATGCAAACACCTCTTGCCATCGTTCCGGCGTGTCATAGCCTGCAGAACGCATGATCGCGGATGCACTATGGCAAGACGTGCAGGCAGCCTGAACCAGTTCTTTACCCGGTCCCTCCGGCAACTCACCTGCGGGGAATCGTTGGGCTGTGGCTGTGGTGCAGATCAGGCCGATGGCCAGGGTCGATAAAAGGCATTTTCGCATACGACAACTCCTACCTCAGAGGTATTGAATTTCCCGCTCCATCTTCGCCCCTTCACCGTGACCATCGTCCAGTACGAACATGGGTGTTATCGGCGGGGAAGTTCCTATGCACTCCTGATCCCCACTTCGTTCCTTACATCTCGATCCACCTCCCGTCACGGTCGATGGAGCGGTAGATCGCCTCGACTATTTTCATGTCTTTCAGGCCCTCTTCGCCGGAGACACTGCTCATTTCGTCTTCCATGATACACCGGGCGAAGTCGTCCATTTGCAGCGCTTGCTGCGTCACGTGCGGAAAGCCCATCGGTCCCTCGTTCGTCTCTCCGGTTACGCTGTTGTACATAAAGGCCGGCTCGATTCTTGCCCAGCCCCGAGGGGCCATCATGTACAGGCGATTCACGTTGGCCGAATAGGATGTGCTGTGCTTGGACACCGCACCGCCGGGGAATTCCATTTCCCACAGGATGGTCTCGTAAATTTCCGTAAAGATGTCCGGGCGCGTGTTGTACCCTGACGCCCGGAGGCGGACCGGCTCTTCGCCGATCGTGTACCGCGCCCCCTGGATGGCGTAGATGCCCACGTCCAGCAAGGCGCCTCCCCCTGCCATTTCCTTGCTGAATCGCCAGGCCTCGGTGTTGCGCGAGGTGAAACTGAAACTGGCCTCGACGACGGTGACCGGTCCGAAGACTTGTTCCTGACCCAGCCGCATAATCTTCTGGTGATGCGGTTCGAAGTGGAGGCGGTATCCCACCGAAAGTTTCACGCCGGCCTTGTCGCACGCCTCGATCATGCGCTCGCAGTCGCGTACAGAGGTTGCCATAGGCTTCTCCGTAATTACCTGCTTGCCCGCCTCAGCAGCCCGGATCACATATTCCGCATGCATGCTGTTCGGTAGCACCACATACACGATGTCGATATCCGGGTTGTCGGCAATCTGGTCAAAGGTGTCGTAATTGTAGACGTTTTTCTCCGGGATATCGTACTCGGCCATCCACTTGTCGGCCTTGGCGGGCGTGCCGGTGACGATGCCCGTCAGGCGGCACTGCTCCGTTTCCTGGAGAGCAGGGGCCAACTGGTTCGTAGCATAGTTGCCAAGGCCCACGAGCGCCACGCCGAGGGGGTTCATACCCGGAGGCAGGGGGCGCCTTCGCATGTTTTGTGTGCCTGCAAGCGTAACGGCCGGTGCTCCCGACAGCGCAATTCCGCCCAGCAAGGCGCCGGTTTTCTGCAAAAAGGTGCGCCGCGTACGGCGAGAATGCATAGGAGCCATAACGGGTTCGGTGAGATGGAATGAGGCGGTTTAGATTTCAAACAGGGCGTCGTCATAGACCATGCGCGTTCCTTGCAGGATGGCTTCGTTGGCCTTTATGGTAATGACGGCGATCTGGAAGCCCACCTCATAAGACGCAGCCGGTGGATAGGGTCCAAAGGCGTGGTTGTCGATGAAGTCGCGCAGTGCGTACCACAGTGGCGTCTCGAGGTTGGGGTCGTCTTCGGTCGGCGAGATATCCTGGGCGTCCAGCTGGGTAGCGTTCGCCACCAGCGCAATCCCGGTTTCCTTGTAGAACTTGTCTTTTCTGGCGTACACCTCCCACCCGAGCAACGGGGCATCGACTTCCTTGAACATCCAGGCCCGGTGGTCACGGAACATGATGGTGCTGTCGCGCCCGGAATAGGTGTCGTAGGTGGCATCGAAAGAACTCGTCAGCGTAGCGTCGTACAGCATAGGTAGGCCATCCCCCAGTTCGAAGATGGCCTGGATCGTGTCAGGCGCCTGGCGGCCATCGTTCCATAACATGATCTGACCCAAGCCGGTGACCGCCACCGGACGCTTGGCCAGAAACCACAGGGCGGGGTCAAGCTGATGCGTAGCAACTTCGCCGATGAGTCCGGTAGAGACCTCTGCATCAAGCCGCCAGTTTTGAGCGACTTCGCGTTCCCGGTTGGGAGAGGCCCTTCGCCAGCTTTCCTTTACATGCGATTGGGACCGGGTCATCGTAGCCTTTCCAAGAGCGCCGCTGCGGATGAACTGGAAGACGGAACGGTAATTCGGGTGCGACCGGGCATGCAGTCCTACCTGAAAGATCAGGTTGGGATTGTCGCGGGCGGCCTGTGCCATGGCTCGCGCATCGTCGATGGTCGAGGCCATCGGCGCTTCTACGTATACATGCTTGCCGGCAGACAGGGCGTCGAGCGCAATCTGCTTGTGCAGGTGCGTGGGCGTGGCGATAAAGACCGTGGAAATATCCGGATTATCCAGTACCTCGCGGTAGTCTTCGAACGTGGCCACTCCCGGCGCCGAGCGCTCTGCTCTCCGCAGCATGACGTTGTAGGTGTCCACTACGGCAGCAAGATCCACCTCGGGGATGCGCGTCAGCGTGGCGGCTATGTCCCGCCCCTGCGGGCCGAAACCGATCACAGCGGCCTGTACTTGCTGCCGGAAGGCTGCCTGGCGCACATCCGCGCCGATCGCAGGGGCATGTGCAAGCAGGCCGGAAAGCGGGATCAGGGAGCTCCGTTTCAGAAAATTCCGACGACTCAGGAGGCCGCCGTACGTACGGTCTTTCATGGTGCGGTGTTCAGGATGGGGGGTGTTGTTGCAAGGTCGTAGCATGGCCGTTCAACGCCGGCGCAGGGGGCGGGGTGGGGATGCTTTCCGGCGCACGGTGCGGGAGTATCCCGTGGTGCAGGATGCGACGGGGAAGAGGGCCTTCACCGTCTGGTCGAATGACCAGTGACCGGTATCCGGGAAGCGGGCGAGCATGCACGAGGAGGGCGGTCGAAACGGCGTCGGCGGTGGCAGCGGATGAGGTAACGGTCGCTGCCAGTAGCGCTCCGCGAACAGGTTTTCCCAGGCGGGGGTCCAGCACATGTCCGTAACAGGTCCCCTCGACCTCGAAAAATTTACCCGAAACAGCCGAAACCGACAGGGCCTCGTCCCGGATCGCCACGACGGCGATCGGTTCGTCCGGCGACCGGGGATCAACAACGGCTACGTTCCATGAGTCGGCGTCGAGCGGTTGTCCGATGCCGTACATCGTGCTGGCGCCACCGTGCAGAAAGGCCCGTTCCACGCCGGCCTCCCTCAACAAGTGCATAGCTTCGTCCACGGCGTATCCCTTGCCGATAGCCCCGAAATCCAGGGCAACCCCTTCGTGCGCAAAGCGCACCGTACGATGCGCCTCGTCCAGTTCAACGAGGTGCATACCTGTGCGCAGGCGGGCTTCGGCCAACTCGTCTGCATCCGGTACGCACCCCCCGTCGCCGTAGAATCCCCATGCCTGCATGAGCGGGCCGACCGTCAGGTCAAAAGCCCCGTCCGTGCAATGGTGCAGATACAGAGAGTGCTTCAACAAATCGAACAGCCACGGTTCGACAGGCACGGCTTTCTGCGAAGCATGCGCATTGATCCGGGACACGTCAGAGGCGGGAAGGAATCTGGAAAGCCGTGTTTCCAGTCGTTCGATTTCCCGGAGCGCTTCCTCGCCGGCGGCCCGTAGCCACGGCTCGTCCTCGCCCTGGAGGACGAGCTCGAAACGACAGGCCATCGCCATGCGCGCCAATCGAACCGTACCCATCCCCGCCTCCGCCGTTTGGCTGCTACGACAGTTCGAGCGTACCGTACGTGATCGATTCGATCTCGCGTCCGCCGCCTGTGGTCATCTTGCGCGTTTCCTCGTCGAAGTAGAGCATTTCGCCCAGGCGGTTCGACATCTCGGCCATGCAAATAATCGTTTGCGCCTTGATCGCCAGGTCGATGTTGCCGTTGGGTTGCTTGTTCTCGCGGATCGAGGTCAGCCAGTTTTCCACGTGCGCCGGCACGCTTACGCCAGGCTCGATGTTATCTTCCATCTGCTGGTCAACAAGGTCGGCGAAGGGCCGTTCCGGGCGCAGCTCGACCGTGTTGCCGCCGAAGTACAGCGTACCTTCGTGGCCCCGGATCACTTGTTCGAGCCCTTGCTCGTTGACAGTACTGCCAATGACCATGATCGTCAGGCCGCTGGGGAATTCGGCCAGAACCTGCGTGTTGTCGGGCACGTCGCGGTCGGTCGTGATCTTGCGCGTGCCGAGCGAGGCAACCCGCACCGGGAATTCGGGAGCTCCTGTCGCCAGCATCAGCGGGTGGATGCGGTGGGCCAGCAGGTCACCGAGGATGCCTGCACAGTACGGGTAGTACTTGCGCCAGCGGTGGTATTCGTCGGCGCTGAATGGGCGGTCGGAGACGGGTCCGAGCCAAGTGGCCCAGTCGATGTTTTCCGGCGAGGAATTTTCGTCGATGCTGTAATTCCACTCGCCGTCGGGATTGTTGCGACAGTAGGAATCCTGCCCCAGCACGAGGGGGCCGATCATGCCTGCCTGGATCATCTCTGCGGCGCGGTGCCACTTTCCTTCCGTACAGTACTGGGAACCGATCTGGAAAATCATCCCGGTTTCCATGGTTTTATCGTAGATGTCGAAGGCTTCATGCAGGTAGCGCGTCATCGGCTTTTCGCAGTAGACGTGCTTGCCGGCGTCCATGGCTTCGGTGGCGATGGTCGAGTGCCAGTGATCCACGGCGCCGATGAAGATGGCGTCCACATCGTCCCGCTCGAGCAGGCTGCGGTAGTCGCTGTACGCATCTGCATCGGTGAGGCCGAGTTTTTCGACCGCGCGGTCCCTGCGCTTGTTGAAGACGTCGGAGACGGCCATACCGACCGCATTGAATTCCGCGCCATGATTGGAGATAGCGCCTACATGGGCATTGAAGCCCTGGCCGCCAACGCCTATGAATCCGATATTCAGGCGGTCGTTCGCACCGAGGACGGTCGCGGTCGCCGTTTTATGGGCGATGGTTTTGCGCCGCGGGCTGGCCATTGCCGGAGCATATCCTGCCAGCATTGCGGCGGCCCCGAGCGCGCCCTTCTTTACGAATTCGCGCCGGGTTGCATTATCGGTGGGAGTTTTTTTCCTGGTCATGACTGGGAATGGTTTGATAGGGATGTTGTTTCGATGCGGTTATCGTGACGAAACGATGGTATGGAGTAGAGCCGGAAGCCCTTTCAGCGGCAAGGCTGCCTGCGGAGCCTTGTTCTATTTTCTATTCCGGGCCAAGTCCTGTCCCGTGTGCGTAATCCGGTTTGTTTCGGGAACGAAAAATTTCGGGAACGTGCGATCCTTGCGAAGTTACTAAATAGTAACATATGTTGCGTACAGTAATATGCAGTTCGGTCGCCGGAATTATTAATCAGGGAAAACCTTGCCGCGGATCCCGTAATCAAGATGTTTTATACAGGCGGCTAAGGGCGTTTTGTGTGGCCGTGCGGCGTCTCGCAACAACCTGTGCCGGAAGGCGTCTCATTGAGAAAACCGGAAGCGATCCATGAAACATACGATGATCTGGATAGCTGCCTTCTTTGCAATGGCGGCTTTCTTACCGGCGGAGACCGCCCAAGCGCAAACACTGGCCTTGTCGCCGGAGAGTTCAATCTGGATTGACGGCACGTCGAACCGGAGCGACTGGACCGTATACGCGAAAGAGATGACCGGAGGGGTCCGGATGGGAGAAGCGGGGATGCCGGACAGTCTGGCGCTCACCGTGGTTTCCAGACAGATCAAGAGTGACAAGACGATCATGGACCGCAAGATCGTTGATGCGCTGAAGGCCCGTGAACATGCGAACATCACATACCAGTTTACGGGCGCCACCGTTTCGGAGGGCGATGCGGGCATGTTTTTGACCCAGGGCCGCCTCACTATTGCAGGCGTAACGAAGGACATCGAGATGGAGGTAACCGCAGGGCAACTCGAAGACGGGTCGGTGCGCTATACCGGCATGACCCCGATCCGGTTCACGGAGTACGGGATGACGGCGCCCACGGCTTTGTACGGAGCGCTTCGCACGGGCAATGACGTGACCGTGCATTTCGACGTAACGTTCGCGTCGGGCGAGTAGGCGAAAATATTCCCGGGACCGTTCAGGCAGTTGCGCCGGCTTCCACACCGGCTTGTTTGCCCACTTCGATTCCCGATAGTCGCTCGAGCGCTTTCACAAGGGCATGGTTGCCCTCGCTTCCAAGGCCGTTGCGCTGGAGCGAACGGTACAGGTGAAAACATGCGCCTGTACCAACAAGGGGCACCCCCAGTTCGTCAGCGGCGTCGAGGACCAGGCGCAGGTCTTTTAGTTGCAGGTCGATCGTGAATCCCGGGCGCCAGTCCCTTTTCGTGCATTGCGGGCCCCTGTTGGCAAGCATCCAGCTGCCTGCCGCACCGCCGGTCACAGCCTCCAGTGTTTTTTCGAGGTCCAGTCCACCGGCCTCGGCAAACGTGAGTGCTTCCGATACGGCGAGCATGTTCACGACGACCAGGATCTGGTTGACAAGCTTGACGGTCTGGCCGGCCCCGTGCCCGCCGACATGCGTAATCGTCGTGCCCATGGCTTCGAAGCAGGGCATGGCCCGCGCCACTTGATCCGCCTCGCCTCCGACCATAATACTGAGCGTGCCGTTTGCGGCTCCTTCGCTGCCCCCGCTGATAGGTGCATCCAGCATGTGCATATCCCGGCCCGCCAGTTGCTCCGCCAGTTCTTTCGTTACGGAGGGGCTGATCGTGCTCGTGTCGATGAAGAGGGCGCCGGGGCGTGCAGATGGTATCGCTTCTTTGACAACAGCGATTACATCGGGGGTGTCGCTAACGCACAGAATGACGATCGTGCAGTGCTCGGTCAATTCCCGGATCGATGCTGCTGCCCGGGCCCCGGCTTTCTCAAGGGGTTTCGTTCTGGAGGCTGTCCGGTTCCAGACGGTCAGGTCGACGCCGTGCTTGATGAGGTTGTGCGCCATTCCCCGACCCATTACGCCGAGGCCGATGAAGCCGACGGGTTCGTTCAGGTCCATCAACTGCCGGTCGCTTTCCTGTCGGGGACATACAAATGGATGCCACACTCCATTTTTTCATGTCCCTGCCACCGGCCCGAACGGATATCCTGGCCGTTCTCGACAGGTTTTGTGCAGGGCATGCAGCCTATGCTTGGGTAACCCCGGTCATGCAGCGGATTGTAGGGAAGGTTGTGCAGGGTTATGTATTCCCGGACTTTTGTGTCCGCCCAGGAAGCCATCGGATTGATTTTTACAAGGTTATGGGTGTCGTCCCATTCCACGATGGCGGTATTCCTGCGCGTCAGCGCCTGGTCGCGCCGGATGGCGGTAATCCATGCATCTTTTGACACAAGGAACCGGCGGAGCGGCTGCACTTTACGCAGAAAGCAGCAGCGATCCGGATCGGAAAGCCAGAGGGATTCTCCTTCCCAGCGGGCTTGTTCTTGTAGGGAGAGTCCGGGATGGACGCGGACAATTTCAATGTCCAGGCGCTCTTCCAGCTTGTTTTTCAACTCGTAGGTTTCAGGGAAAAGCAGGTCCGTATCCAGATAGAACACGATGGCCCCGGCCCGGACGCTCGCAAGCATGTGCATCAGCGCCACGCCGGATAGGCCAAACCCTGTACTTGTGACAATATTGTCACCGAAGGTTTCAAAGGCCCATGCGAGCACTTCTTCCGGCGGAGCATGTTCGAAACGCATGCTCGCCGAGCGAATTTCGCCTGGCGTCAAACGCATAATGCGCAAGCAGGTATAGAGTGATGCGTAATGAAGCAGATCATACGATCTTTTTCTTAAAGATACGAAGACGTTTATGAAATCATGCTATTCGCAGGTAAAGGACGGGGAATTAAAAAAAAAGATGCGTCGCTGCGTTCCATTTCTTACGTTTACCGTGCTGGGGGGAGCAGGGACGGGACAAGTGATCGTTTGTTGCCCCGGAGGTCCGGCACACTGGGCGCATTGCCTGAATCGCGGGCTTTACTAACGCACATTGTAGAGACATCATGAAAAACGGGAATTTTTCTCGCCGCACCTTTCTTCGGAACGCCTCGTTGACGGCGGCAGGCGTAACCATCGTACCGAGGCACGTTCTTGGCGGCGTGGGGTATCGCGCTCCCAGCGATCTCCTGAACATTGCGAGCATAGGCGCCGGCGGCATTGCAAACGAAAACCTGGGGAATGTGGAATCCGAGAATATCGTGGCGCTGGCCGATCCCGACTGGAATCGAGCTTCCGGCGCCTTCGAGAAGTTTTCGAAAGCGGTCAAGTACAAGGACTTCCGGCGGATGTTCGAGGAGAGTGGCGATGACATCGACGCGGTGATTGTGGCGACGCCGGATCATACCCATGCGGTGGCGGCCAGCATGGCCATGCAACTCGGCAAGCATGTCTACGTGCAGAAGCCGCTCACGAGGACGATCCGGGAGGCCCGGCGTTTGCTTGAATTGTCCGAGCAGTACGGTGTCGTCACGCAGATGGGCAATCAGGGGCATTCCCACGACGATGGACGGCGCCTGATTGAATGGGTGCATGCCGGCGCGATCGGGACGGTCCGGGAAGCGCACATCTGGACGAATCGTCCTATCTGGCCGCAAGGCATACCGATCCCCACCGCCAGCATGACGCCCCCGGAGCATATGGACTGGGATGTCTGGCTTGGACCTGCCCCCGAGGTGCCGTACCACGATTCGTATGCGCCGTTCACGTGGCGCGGCTGGGTGGATTGGGGCACCAGCGCACTGGGCGACATGGGCGCTCATCTCGTCGACCATGCCTACTGGGCCCTGGATATCGATTATCCCGATTCGGTCTGGACCAGTTCAACGCCGTTTGAGCGTGTAGACCATGCTGCGTGGCCGCAGTCCCAGATGACGCAGTACGAATTCACCGGCAAGGACGGAGCGGCTTTCCGGATGATGTGGTATGACGGTGGACTTATTGCTCCGAGGCCGGCTGTGTTGCCCGACGAGGTGAGGCTCATACCGGGAGGCGGTGCACTCCTGGTTGGCGATAAGGGCGTGCTGCTGTATGATACGTACGGCCACAATCCGCGTCTTTTTCCCGAAACCCTCATGGAGGAGTATGCGGACCTGCCGCAAACCCTCCCCCGGATCACGGAAAGCCACGAGATGAACTGGGTGAATGCATGCAAGGGCCTCACCGAGGCCACCTGCCCGTTTTCCTATGCCGTGCCGCTTACCGAGGTTATGCTACTGGGCGTTGTTGCCTTGCAGGCCAAGGGGTTGATCAGGTACAATGCGGAAACGATGACCATCCCCAATGCTCCGGAAGCGGAGCAGTATCTGCATCGCCCGTACCGCGAGGGCTGGGAGATATAGCGGATGTTTGCCGCCGTTCGCGACTGGAAGAGAGGGCTCCTCCAGCTTGTTTTGCCGGTACCGGCTCTCGCTGCGCTCTCAATGTTTGCGAATGTTGGGAGCGGCTTGCATGGCGATCCCATGCAAGTCCCCCCATACGAACCCTTCGAAGCACTCGCCACGCTCGAAGTGGCCGAAGGCTTTCATGTCGAAACATTCGCTGCGGAGCCGCTCATTGCCGATCCGGTAGACATGACGGTGGACGAGGCCGGCCGCCTTTATGTCGTGGAAATGCCGGGGTATCCTCTCGATACCGGTGGTACGGGTCGCGTGATGCGGCTCATGGATACGGACGGTGATGCCCATCCTGATACGAGCGTCGTGTTCGCCGATGGCTTCACGTTGCCGACCGGTATTATGCGGTGGAAGGACGGTGTGCTGGTCACCGATGCTCCCGATGTCATCTATCTGGAAGACAGGGACGGCGATGGACAGGCGGATAGCAGGGAAGTTGTGCTGACGGGCTTTGCCCTGTCAAACCCCCAGCACAACTTCAACAACCCGCTGTACGGCATCGACAACGGTATTTATCTGGCCAATAACGGGCCGATTTACACCGAAGCCCATGCCGATCGGTTCGGTGCTTTCGGAAGTAGCGTGCATTTTCCCGCCCGTCCGGAAGGGCATGTGCTTGCGCGCAACGCAAACGGACGTAATGTGCGGTTTCGCCCGGACACGGGACTGTTGGAGGAACTGTCCGGTGCTTCACAGTTCGGACACGCTTTCGATCCATGGGGGCGGCATTTTCTGGTCGGTAATGCACGGCACCAGTTCCATGAGGTAATCGCAGCGAAGTATTTGCGCAGGAACCCTGGGCTTCCGGTGCGCGAGGCGGTGGCCTATTCGTCCGATCACGGAAATGCTGCGGAAGTTTTTCCCGTTACGATCGGCCCGGAACACCAACTGCTCACCGATCGCGGCGTGTTTACGTCGGCAGCCGGGCCGACGTACTACACGGGCGGTGCCTTTCCTGAGCCGTTCGACCGGGTGACGTTCGTCACCGAATCGGTGCATAATCTGGTGCATGCCGATATCGTGGAAGATACCGGGGCGACATTCACGGCCAAACGCCTGTACGAGGCAAAAGAATTTCTGGCGTCCACGGACAGTTGGTTTCGTCCGGTGAACACGTATGTGGGGCCGGACGGCGCGCTCTATGTCGTGGATTATTATCGAAAGATCGTTGAGCATCCCGAGTGGATGGATGAGGGGACGATTTTGTCCGGGCAGTTGTACGACGGGAACGACCGGGGGCGCATTTACCGCATTAGCGCACAGGGGACGCCGGAGGCCGACTGGCTGGACACGGTGGACATGACCGGGATGTCCGATGGAGCACTGGTGGACTTACTGGGGCACGGGAACGGGTGGTGGCGTATGCATGCCCAACGGTTGCTTGTAGACAGGCAGGCAATCGGGGTCGGGCCTGTGCTGGCGCGCATGGTGCGGGGAGACGAACGCGCTCTTGCCCGTTTGCATGCGCTTTGGACCCTGCAGGGGCTTGGATTGCTGGAAGCGGATGTGCTCCGGGCAGCGTTATCGGATGCCCATGCCGGCGTGCGCGCCCAGGCTGTCCGACTCGCAGAAACGCTCGATGAGACGTATGGGGCGGCGCTTTTCGAGAACGACCTGATTGCGATGGTGGACGATGCGGACCCGAAGGTGCGTTTTCAATTGTTGCTGACGCTGGGCGATCTTTCCACGGATCGAGCAGCGGCAGCGCGGGATCGCTTGCTGGAACGAGATCTGAGTGATTCGTGGGTGCAGATAGCGTCGCTTACAGCGGGCGCAACCCCGAACTTCGAGGCGATTGTCCGTGCTGTGCGGACGTTCGGCGATCAGGTCGAAGGGCGGCCGTACGTGCGGCGCGTGGCGGCGCTTACGGGGGTTTCGGGGTCAGAAGCAGATATCCGGGAGGGAATCCGGTTTGCGCTTGCATCAAGAGGCAACGGCTGCTCCGAAGTGCTTGAAGGGCTTGCCGATGGATTGGGCCGGCGTACGTTGCGCAGGCCGGGCGGCGGCGCCCCTGATATCGATAGCGACGGGCTCCTTCACGCCTTTTATGCGGAGGCGGACCCGGATATTCGCCGGGGATTGCTGGCTTTGCTGCGCCATGCCGCGGATATTGATATCGATCCTGTCAGGGCCATGGCTTTCGCCGCTTCCCATGCGGAGCCGACGGCGCGACGCACGGACATGCTTGCGTTGGTGGAAATGGGTGACGCCGGCGAGGTAGTCCTGGCGTTGCGTAATCTGGTGACCCGGTCGGCATCGGAGGCCAAGGTGCAGGAAGCGGCTGTGCGCGTACTGGGGCGTGTGCCCGGGGACGATGTGGGCCGGTTTCTGCTGGACGCATATGCCCGCCTTTCGGCCGGCGCGCGTGGAGAAGCGTTGAATGCCCTTTTTCGATCCGAATCCCGAATGCAGTTGTTGCTTGATGCCGTGGAGGCGGGGGACGTGAGCCGGTCGGCCCTCGGCTGGAACCGGCGCGTGCGCTTGATGCGGGATACGGAGGGGGCCGTGAAGGCGCGTGCCCGGAGTTTGCTGCGTGCTCCGGACGCCTCCCGCGTCAGTGTGATGCACGCCTACGAAGCGGCCCTGGACGTGTCCGGCGATGCCGGGCGGGGACAAGCTGTGTATTTTTCCGTATGCGCCCGGTGTCATGGGTTCGCCGGTTCGGAGGACACCGGCTCGGCCGTTTTTTTCGGCCCCGACCTGGGGACTGTCCGGCATTGGTCGCCCCGGGCGCTTCTGGAAGCGATCCTTGTCCCGGAGAGGACGATTGCGGATGGCTACGAACTTTGGAGGTTGGAGCGCCAGAGCGATGCGCCGGTTACGGGCGTTTTGCGTGCGGAAACCCCTTCTTCCGTAACGCTGGTCACGGAAGAAGGCCGCGAGGAGGTAGCGCTGCGCGCGGAGATCGAAACGTTGCGGCGGGTCGATGCATCCCCGATGCCGATTGGTCTCGAGGAGGAAATCGATATACAGGAGATGGCCGATCTCCTGGCGTTTTTGCGAAGATAAGGGTGGCTACGCTGCGCCTTCCAGCGCCTCACGCATGGCGTCTACACTCGTGAATTTCACTCGGGGGCGCCCGGATTCCTTGCCCCGAGCGGTTTCCAGTTCGTCGAGGCGCACCCAGTCTTCATAACTGAAATAATTCCGACACCGGGTGCGGATCATGCGCTCTGCCTCTTCGGCCGATGGGGCTTCCGGGCAAAGCAGGATCCCGTTGCGCACATCTTCCAGCATACAGGTCGCCGTTTCCACGGAGTCGGCCTTGTTCGTGCCGATGACCCCCGAAGGTCCCCGCTTGATCCATCCCCCTGCGTATTCGCCTGTCACATGTTTGCGGGTAGCGGGGTCTACTACGCGGCCTTGTTCGTTAGGAATAACGTTCCACGCTTCATCAAAGGGAACGTCGACCAGCGGGACGCCCTGATATCCTACGGATCGAAAGATCAGCCCGGCGGGAATCGTTTCGAAACGATCGGTGGCGCGCGGGCGCAGACGTCCGTTTTCACTTCGATGCAATTCGTTATGCACTACCCGTATTGCCGATACCCGGCCCGCTTCGTCCCCGATGATTTCGGTTGGTGAAACGAGAAAGCGTATGTGGAGGCCTTTGGGTTTTCCGGAGGGACTGCGTTCGGCAAATCCCTGAACAATCTCCACGTTGCGGCGAGTGCCGCGGCCTGCGGATGCGAGCGCCTCCTCGCTAAGTGGGTCAAGCGCCGCTTCTTCCGGGCGCACGATGGCGTCGGCGCCCTCCAGCGTACCCAGTTCCTTCACCTCGGGAGGAGTGAATGCAGCCTGGAGCGGACCGCGTCGGCCCAGTACATGAACCTCGCGGACCTGGCTTTCGCGCAAGCGTTCGAGCGCATGATCTGCGATATCTGTGGTCGAAAGTTCCGCCGGGGTGCGGCACAGTATGCGTGCTACGTCGATGGCGACATTGCCGACGCCGATCACGGCAACGGATTTCGCGGACAGATCGAACTCGAGATGCCGGTAGTCGGGATGTCCGTTGTACCATGCCACGAATTCGGTCGCTGAATGGCTGCCATGCAGGTCTTCGCCGGGAATACCAAGGGAGCGATCCGTTTGCGCCCCCGTGGCATAAAAAATCTGATGGTAATGGCGCTGCAGGTCAGCGCGGGTCATGTCCGGGCCGAAGCACACGTTTCCAAAAAAACGGAACCCGGGCCTGGAAGCGATCTTGTGATAGACCCGAGTGACGTTCTTGATACTCTGATGGTCAGGCGCAACGCCGCCCCGGACCAGGCCGAATGGAGTAGGAAGCCGGTCGAACATGTCAATCTCGACATGCAGATCCGGTTGCTTCAGCAAATAATCGGCTGCATAGAAGGCGGCGGGACCGGCGCCAACGACGGCGATGCGGAGTGGCTGATCTGCGGTGCCTGGTGTTTTCATAGAGGTTGAGGCGCTATTAGCAGGTACTGTACCGACGTACGTATCAGGTAGTATACCCTGTGCCGTATCATGCATGCAGCAAACATGCATCCCACCACAGGGGTGGATATCTGTTAGCACATCACATACGGAACGATATCCGGCTAAAATACGAAGAGCAATTTTCAGGATAGCATGAAGACGATATGGTGCGGGTATCGGGCCATCGCCGTTTGCCGGGGAGTGCCGCAATGCCTATCATGCAAAACGCGTTTCGTTGGTTATACCATTCCCTTATCGGGGATATAGCAGCCCGTGTTCGCAGCCACCGGTTCTTCATCGACAGAATCCACTCTTCACTTCAGGCAGTGGGCCGGTTTCGGCGTAGGCGCACTCTTATGCGTAGCCTTGCTGCTTATGCCTCCCCCCGCGGATATGTCGCTTCCTGCCTGGAGAGCAGCGGCTGTGGGCATACTGATGGCGATCTGGTGGATGACCGAGGCTATCCCCATATCCGCTACGGCGCTTTTGCCGCTTGCGCTTTTCCCTTTGCTGGGCATTGCGGATATACGTGCCGCGACAGCTCCCTACGCGAATCCGCTGATTTTTCTGTTTCTTGGCGGCTTTTTGATTGCGGCGGGTATGGAACGGTGGAATCTTCACCGTCGTCTCGCCTTGCGCATCATTGCCATGATGGGGCCGCGTCCCTATGCGATTCTGGCCGGGTTTATGATCGCGGCTGCGTTTTTGAGCATGTGGGTCAGCAATACGGCGACAGCGCTGATGATGCTGCCGATTGGATTGTCCGTGGCGGAACTCGTGCGCCGGGCCGATTCGAAGGAGGTGGAGCATTTTACGATAGGTCTCATGCTGATCATTGCGTATTCGTGCAGCATAGGCGGTATCGCGACACTGGTTGGGACTCCCCCGAATGCGTTTTTTGCAGGATTCATGCTGGAGACGTACGACGTGTCGATCGGGTTCGTGGAATGGATGCAGATCGGCGTGCCCATGATTCTGATCGCTCTTCCGGTTATGTATTTTGTGGTTACAAGGGTAGTTTATCCGGTCAAAATCCGGGAAATTCCTGGCGGAGCTGCATTCATTGATTCCGAGCTGGCCGCAATGGGGCGTATGAGCCGAGCGGAAAAGATGGTGATGGTTCTGTTTATCGCGGCTGCCGTCTTGTGGATGACACGCCCTCTTCTCGCGCCGATGATTCCCGGTCTGTCGGACGCGGGCATTGCTATGGGAGTGGGGATACTGTTTTTTCTGCTGCCGGTCGATGTCCCGAACAGGGTGTTTCTGCTCGAGTGGGACGATGCCGAACGGTTGCCATGGGGGTTGCTGATTCTGTTCGGCGGCGGGTTGAGTCTTGCAGCGGCGATCAATGACACCGGGCTTGCGGCCTGGCTTGGCGCGCAGGCTGGTCTTCTCGAGAACTGGCCGATTTTCCTGATTGTGCTGGCCATAGCAACTACGATCATTTTTCTGACGGAATTGACCAGCAATATTGCAACGGTTGCTGCATTTCTGCCGATCGTGGCTTCTATTGGGGTTGGTCTCGGCGAGTCTCCTCTGGTGTTCGCCGTACCCGCTGTACTTGCCGCAAGCTGTGCATTCATGCTTCCCGTAGCGACGCCCCCCAACGCCATCGTATATAGCAGCGAGTACGTGACGATTCCCCGTATGGCGCGTGCCGGCATTCTTCTGAATATCCTTTTTATTTTTCTGGTGAGCCTTATAGCGTACGCCCTGCTTCCTCTGGTGGATCTCGGATAGCGGCGCATGGTGCGGCAGGACCCGGCGGCTGACCGCTTGTTGGCATCGTCCCGATCCATTGCCTTGCAGGATGCGAATCGCTACATTGATTTCCTGATGAGTACAGTCTGTGCGAGCCGCGTCCCCGATGGGTATATGTATCCGATTCCATAACGAACTATCATGTCGATCATAGCAACCGGAACCGTTTGGTGGAAAAAATTGCACTGGCAGATACTGATCGCGATGGTGATCGGTATCGGGGCTGGTATGATAGGGGGGGAGCCCCTCGCCGATAGCGTGGAGTGGATTGGACAATTGTTCATGAAGCTGCTTCGCATGGTCATCGTTCCCCTTGTGTTTACATCTATTGTCGCAGGGGTTGCGTCGGTAGGTAGCGGGCGCGCCGTAGGGCGGTTGTTTTCCAAGACCCTCGGGTATTATGTGCTGACGAGCCTGCTGGCTATCACCACCGGCCTGTTTCTGGTGAATATCTTTCGTCCGGGCGAGAAGACCGATGTTGCGAGTGCCATCCAGGTCGATATGCCCGACATCAGAACGCCAAGTTCCGCGGTGGATATTCTCATGGATATCGTACCGGCTAATGTGATCGAGGCGGCGGCAAGTACCCAGATGCTTGCCATTATCTTCTTCAGTATCATTCTGGGCCTGGCCATCGTAGGGTTGCCGGAGAAGCCCCAGGCTACGCTTCGGAATTTTTTCGATGCATTGTTTCAGGTCATGATGAAGATCACTACCGGCGTGATCATGGTGGCGCCCATTGGCGTTTTCGGCCTTATCGCCACGCTGGTGGGCCGCACGGGTTTTGACACGTTCGGGGCCCTGGGTCTCTACATGTTCGTGTTGTCCCTCGGCCTGACGATTCACTTGTTCGTTACGCTGCCTTTGGTGCTCTTATTCCTCGGGCGAATAAACCCGATCGTGCATTTCCGGAATATGATCGAACCGCTCGTTACGGCATTCTCTACCGCTTCGTCGGGCGCTACACTACCTGTGACGATGCAGACGGTAGAAACGAGGGTAGGCGTGTCGAACCGCGTATCGTCATTTACACTGCCGATGGGCGCTACGATAAATATGGACGGCACGGCGCTCTACGAGTGCCTTGGGGCCATTTTCATTGCTCAGGCGCTGGGCGTGTCGCTGGGTTTCACGGACCAGGTGGTTGTCGTGTTTACGGCGTTACTGGCCTCGATAGGGGCTGCCGCCATTCCTTCCGCAGGCCTGGTGGTGATTTTTATCGTGTTGGAAGCAGTAGGGTTGACCGGTGCGGGCCCGGCATTCATCGTGGGCGCCATGCTGGCCATAGATCGTCCTCTCGACATGTTCAGGACAGCCGTGAATGTGTACAGTGATTCGTGCGGCGCAGCGATTATTGCCCGCTCGGAGGGGGAAAAAAACGTGGATACGCACGTCGTTACGTAGTTTTGGGCGCAAGGCATGC
This sequence comes from Rhodothermales bacterium, assembly GCA_965248175.1. GTDB lineage: Bacteria > Bacteroidota > Rhodothermia > Rhodothermales > VXPQ01 > VXPQ01. Next base: position 2,669,815 of record OZ252093.1, on the reverse strand, counting down.
ATGCGCCGTCGGGTACTTGCTATCTTTCCGGCGGGGGTGTGCCTGGCTGCATTAGCGTGGGTTATGCCTTTTGCAGCACCGGTCCACCGGCGAGCATATCCGGGGATGCCTTGTCCCTGTACCGTTCGAAGTTTTCTGCGAAACGGTTCGCCAGATCGCGGGCCTGCCGGTCGTAAGCTTCTTCGCTGGCCCAGGTTGTGCGCGGGGACAGGAGGTTGGCGGGCAGGCCGGGGCATGCGGTCGGCACGGCAAAGCCGAAAACCGGGTCGGTTCGCATGCGCTGTTCACGCAGCGACCTGTCGTGGATCGCATCGATTATCTGGCGCGTGTGGGCAAGGGCAATGCGCTTTCCGATGCCGTACGGCCCCCCGGTGAATCCGGTGTTCACGAGCCATGAATCGGCGCCGTGGTCACGCATTTTTTCGGCCAGCAACTCCGCATACTTGCTGGGGTGCCATACCATGAATGCTGCGCCGAGACAGGCCGAAAAGGTGGCTTCGGGTTCCTTCACGCCTTCCTCGGTGCCCGCTACTTTTGCCGTGTATCCGCTGATAAAATGGTACATGGCTTGCCCGGGAGTCAGTTTTGCAACCGGGGGCAGGACGCCGAACGCATCGTAGGTCAGAAAGATGATATTGTATGGATGTCCTCCGATACAAGGGATCTTCGCATTAGCAATATATTCGACAGGGTACGACGCTCGCGTATTGACGGTAATGCTCGTGTCGGCAAAATCTACCGCCCGGGTTACTTGGTCGTATACCACATTTTCGAGGATTGTCCCGTAGCGGATCGCCTCGTAAATCTCCGGTTCTTCTTCGCGGGATAGGTTGATCACCTTGGCGTAACAGCCGCCTTCTATGTTGAAAATGCCGTTTTCTCCCCAGCCGTGTTCATCGTCTCCGATCAGGCGACGACGCGGATCGGCGGAAAGCGCAGTTTTTCCGGTGCCGGAAAGACCGAAGAACAGCGTGACATCTCCATCCGGACCCTCGTTGGCCGAGCAGTGCATCGACAGCACATGCTCCTTCGGCATCAGGTAGTTCATGATGGTGAAGACGCCCTTTTTCATTTCTCCTGCATACGCCGTTCCGAGGATAACCATTTCCCGATCCTCGAAACTGAGATCGACGCTGGTTTTCGAGGTCATATGCGAGGTGAGCCGGTTACAGGGAAATTCGCCGGCGTTGAAAATCGTATAATCCGGTTCGCCGAACTCCGGCAAGTCTTCCTCAGGAACCCGGATGAGCATGTTGTGCATGAAAAGGGCGTGGTACGCCCGTGAACAAACGATGCGCACCTTGATTCGGTGATCCGGGTCCCATCCGGCATACCCGTCCAGGACATACAAATGATCTCTTGTGTTAAAGAAATCAATGGCCCGTTCCCGATTGACGAGGTAGGTATGGTGATCCAGTTCAATGTTGATGGCCCCCCACCAGATGTCGCGGATACTGTCGGGATGTTTTACAAGCCGCTTGTCGGCAGGGCTGCGCCCCGTTTTATCACCGGATCGGATGGCGATCGCCCCATTGTCTACGATGGCGGCAGGTTCCTGTCGGATGATATGCTCGTAAAGCTGTGCAGGGGTGAGATTGCGGTATACCGGATCCACATGTATCCCGGCATATTCGAGCGAAATCTGGTGGCGCATGCTGGTTTTTGCTGGTGAACAAGGCAAGTATCCGTTGGGCAATGCGGCCGGGGCCGCCTGGGGCATGTGCAGTCCCATGCCCCACATTTTTACAGGTCGGCTATGGTGCGGAAAGAAGCGTGCAGGGCAGGGTAGAGGCCGCGGTATGCGCGATAGCAGGGACGGTAGCGCGCCGCCGTTTCCGGGTTCGGGGGGGTATTCCCCGTCACGCGGATGGTAGCGTCGCAGGCTTCGCGGACATCGCGCCAGGCTCCGACGCCTGTTCCGGCCAGTAACGCGGCGCCGAATGCAGCGCCTTCCGTGGTGTTAACTGTGACCAGTTCCGTTTCCAGTACGTCCGCCAGAATGTTTCTCCAGAGCGTGCTACGGGCGCCGCCGCCGGATATCCGCACCTGGTCGATGGATGTCAGGCCGGCGCTCCGCATGAGTTCGAAGTTATCGCGCAGGCCGAAGGCAACGCCTTCAAGGACGGAGCGAGTCATATGTTTGCTTTCGTGGCGAACCGTTAGTCCGACAAAGGCGCCGCGCGCCATAGGATCGGCATGGGGGGTACGCTCTCCCGTCAAATAGGGAAGAAAAAGGAGACCTTGTGCACCGGGCTGTACATCTCGCGCAGGATCGAGAAGATCGTCCCATGACTTGTTCGGGAAGAGCGTGTCCCGGTACCATCGCAGGCTTCCCGCTGCCGAAAGCATGACGCCCATCAGGTGCCAGGTATCCGGCGCCGCGTGGCAGAAGGTATGCAGGCGCCCATCCGGGTCGATAAAAGGTTTGTTCACGGAAGCGAATACTACCCCGGATGTTCCGAGCGTGAGCGCCACGATACCTTCCTGTACCGCTCCGACCCCAACGGCTTGCGTACTCTGGTCGCCGCCCCCTGCGACGACGGGCGTCCCTTCAGTCAGGCCGGTGGCTTCCGCAGCTTCGGCTGAAAGCATTCCCGTGATGTCCGGACCTTCGTGCGTAGGAGGGAGCCATTGGGAGGGAATGTCGAGTTTTGCAAGTACTTCGCCTGACCAGTCGCGCTTGCGCACATCGAGCAACAACGTGCCTGCCGCACCCGCCCGATCCGTTGCGTACTCTCCGGTGAGTCGAAAGCGCACATAATCTTTCGGGAGAAGCACCTGCCGGATTTTGTCGAAGATCGCCGGTTCGTGCCGGCGGACCCACAGGATCTTCGGGGCGGTGAATCCGGTCAGCGCGTCGTTGCCTGTGCACGCAATCAGTTCCGCGCGTCCTACCCGTTCAACGATCTCATCGCATTCGGCGGAAGTACGCTGATCGTTCCAAAGGATCGCGGGGCGTAGTACGCGGCCCGCGTCATCCAGCAAAACAAGACCGTGCATCTGGCCCGTCAGTCCGATAGCGGTCACTTCTTTGCCCGGGATATCCGCTCCGGCCAGTGCCTTGCGTATGCTTTCCGTCGCACCATGCCACCACAAGGAAGGGACCTGTTCGCTCCATTGCGGGTGCGGCGTGTCGAAGGCATACCCCGTGGATGCTGTCTGTACGACCGTACCTTGTTCGTCGATCACGAGCGCCTTCGTCGCTGTGGTCGAAACATCTATACCAACGAAATACGACATGGATTGACTGGTGGAAAGGGGATACTTGCAGGAATGTACGAGCGGGACGCTGCACAAGCAGTAAAGAATATAAAAAAGGGATGGCCCGTCTGGCGGACCATCCCTTGATAATTTTCCTTTGCGAATTTTTCAAATATAACCCGGCGCGCCCGATGCGTCAGGCGGGCACCGCAACCCAAAGATCGCAATATCCCTCCGGGTGAATGGGACCTTTGACGAGCGTACATCCTCCGCACTGCATGTCTCCCTCCGGCACCGTATATAACTGGCAATTGGAGCACATTTTCTCCATATCTGCCGTCATGTCCACATAGTTGACTGCTTCCCGCTGAGTAACCTCGGCTTCCGTCAGCCCTGACGTATCCATGCAGGAAAATGCCTCCTCCATGGGGGCCTCCTCCATGGCCATGCTTTCTTCCTGCATATCCATGGATTCCTCACCGCCTGCTTCGCTGCCACCGCCGCAGGCCGAGAGAATAATGGGTGTGGCTACGCCGGCTGTGCCGAAAACAGAGAGTTTCTTGAGGAAATCCCGTCGGGAGGTATTTTCGTGGTTGTCGCGCATGTTCCTGTGGCTTTTGTATACTGTCGTTGCGAGAAAACCGCCCTCGCGTCAGGTACATCGACATACCGACAACGCAAGCGATACACATCATTCGATGCTAACGAGCATACTATTTATCGACTGATTAAGGTTCCGGTTCATGCCTTGCGGAAGCAAATTTAGAAGTGGTCTAAATTCACGTATGGATAGCGTGGGGTCGGTTTGGTTGGAAAGATTGCCGGGAATACTTCCAATGAACAACTTGCCCGTGGATGTCACGATGCGTTATCTCCACTCCGAAGCTGGAGATGGGGACAGGATGCGGGCCTTGCTTTCCGTTGAGGAGATCCAGCGTGTTGAGGCGTTTGCCGATCCGAAGCGCCGCAAGGAATTCGTATTGGGCAGGGCTGCTGCCCGCTTGCTCTTGTCCGAGCGCCTTGCTATGGCGCCCTCTGAGGTGATGCTCAGGGTGGCGGGAAGCGGCGTCGTTGAGGTCGCTGCGGGTGGATTGTATCTTTCCATTTCCCATTCCGGGGACTGGGCTGTTGCTGCCGCATCTCCACGCCGGATCGGGGTGGATATCGAGCGGATAGCTCCGCGGCTTCCCGAACTTGAGCAATACATGTTGCACCCCGACGAACCGCCCTTGACGGATGTGCTGCCTCTCGACAAGGAACGGGCGGATATTTTATGCTGGACGCTGAAGGAGGCAACGCTCAAGGCCATGCACAGGGGCCTGGCTTATTCTCCGAAGAAACTTTGCCTCGATGTGGATTTCAAGAGGGGTCGGGCGACTGTACGGGATGCCGACGGTTATCTTTGGGAAGCCTGGTTCGAGGAGCGGGATGGCTATTATGCGGCGGTATCGGTTGCCCCGCAGGCTGCCATGCTATAAAGCAGGTTTAATGAATGGATACAAAAGGGACGTTTTGTACACCTCTCTTGTGAGTGCGGTATGAGCGGCGTAAAAGAATCGCTTCCATTTGGTGATGAACGCGCCGAAGCAGCGCCGGGTAAGGTCGTTCTGGGACCCGGATGGAACGGATGCGGCGGTGCTGTCTTGCAGGGGTTGCAGAAAACATTCGTAGCCTATGCCCTCGATGAGGTGCGCCCCATGCTGGACAAGGCCTGTCGGGCGGCGGAAGACGGGCTGCATGTGGCCGGCTTTGTGGCATACGAGGCAGCGCCTGCATTCGATCGGGCGATGCGCTGCAAGCCGCCCCGAACGCCCCTTGTATGGATGGCTGCCTTTACCGATCGCCGGGTATGGGCGCCCGGCTGCTGCGGCCCGTCTGATTTTGCCTCTCTTCCGGTTCCACTTCCTGCGCGCTTTGCATACGATCCCGCGCACTACCTTTCTCTCGTCAAGACCGTCCGAAAGCATATTAGGGAAGGCAATGTCTATCAAGTCAACATCACCGGTCCGATGTCCTTTACCCCTCCCTGCGAGACATGGCTCCTGTTTCAAGCCCTGCTGCATCGTCAGCCGGTACCGTACGCAGTTTGGCTCGATGCCGGATCCGTCCAGATACTCAGCTGCTCGCCCGAATTATTCTTTGACCGCCGGGGCGGCTGCGTAACGACTCGGCCGATGAAAGGCACGGTACCCAGGGGGCGCAATGCTTCGGAAGACACGGCATTCGAGCAGTGGCTGGAACAGGACGAAAAAAATCGCGCCGAGAATGTCATGATCGTTGATTTGCTCCGCAACGATTTGTCCAAATGTTGCGAGCCGGGCTCGGTTCATACTACTGACTTGTTCAGCACGGAACGCTACGAAACACTTATTCAGATGACCACATCCGTTCAGGGGCGTCTGTTTCCGGGTGCGGCCACACAAGACCTTTTTGCGGCATTGTTTCCATGCGGCTCCGTCACCGGTGCGCCCAAGGTAAGGGCCATGGATATTATCCATCGCTGTGAGTCGGAGCCACGCGGCGCCTATTGTGGCGCCGTAGGGTACATGCACAGGGACCGCGCTGTTTTTAATGTCGCGATCAGAACGGCGGAGATTTTACCCGGGGAAGCCCGGCTCGGCGTCGGTAGCGGGGTCGTGTGGGATTCCATTCCGGAAGAGGAATACGAGGAGTGCTTACTCAAGGCCGGATTTCTGACCGGTTTGAGTGCGTCGCCGCCGGTGTGCGGTTCACCCGTCGCCCCGTCTCCTTCGGTGCTGTTGCGGGAGCGGGGATCGACAGGGGATACGCCTCGCGCCCTGCTCATCGAGACCATGCGCTGTGAAGAGGGCGTTATTGCGCTTCTTGAGAGACATGTGGATCGCGTAAGCACCTCTGCCCGAACACTGGGGTACGATTTCGACGAGCACATCTTTCGCCAGCGCGTGGCGGATGCCTCTTGCTTGCGGGGAACATGCAGGATCCGTGCCACGCTGGATGCTGCCGGGCACATCGAGGTCTCCGTGCATCCGCTTGATGGGGCGCATGCACCCGGGGCATGGCGTCTTTGCCTTGCTGATGTACGTATCGATTCCTCCGATCCATACCGCCGCCACAAAACGACATACCGGGAGCACTACGACCGCCTGCACCGCGAGGCAGTACGGGAGGGCTTCGACGAGGTGATTTTCCTGAACGAGCGAGGAGAAGTGGTCGAGGGCTCACGTACGAATGTTGTGGCGAGATTCGGCTCCCGGCGCATTACCCCCCCGGTGGATTCGGGGGCGCTTCCGGGGGTATTCCGGCGTTTCCTTCTGGAGACGTGCAGCGATTTGGAAGAAGGCGTGCTGTCCATTGAGGATTTGCGCTGCGCCGACGGCCTCTATGTATGCAACGCCGTGGCGGGATGCATCCCGGCCCGCTTACACTATGCGGACGACCCGATCGACGGGAAATTCCCAACCTGAAAACGCCCCCAAATCGTTATTGCCGGGTATGGATTACCATTCGAAGCGGGCCTGTATATCGAATGGATTGGACGAATTGCCGTACGTTTAGTACGTTACAGGGTTGTGCAACGAACCGGATGAACGATCAATGAGTGATCAGGTAACTGCTGCGTATTCCGGACAGGCTGACTTGTATCCGCCGTCCGCCTCCTTCAGGAAAAGGGCATGGATTTCTTCCCGAGAGGCGTACGATGCATTGTACCGTCGATCCATAGCCGACCCGGAAGGGTTCTGGAGAGAACAGGCCGCGCGCATCGACTGGTTCCGCCCCTTCGACGCCGTCAGGAATGTCTCCTGGGCAAGCAACGACCTGTACATTCGCTGGTACGAGGGAGGAACCCTGAATGCGTGCTACAATTGCGTAGACCGGCATCTTGCCGAACATGGGGATCGCACGGCGTTTATTTTCGAGCCGGACGACCCGGACGAAGCTCCGCGCCACATTTCCTGGCGCGAACTGTACCGTGAAGTGTGTGTATTCGCCAATGTACTCAAGCGTGTCGGTGTGCAGAAGGGGGATCGCGTGACGATCTATTTGCCCATGATTCCGGAAGCTGCCTACGCGATGTTGGCATGTGCCCGGATCGGTGCTGTACACTCCGTGGTGTTTGCAGGTTTTTCTCCGGATTCTCTCGCAGACCGCATCCTTGATTGTGATTCAACGGTACTTGTTACTGCCGACGAAGGGGTGCGCGGCGGCAAGAAAGTACCGCTCAAGCGGAATGCCGACAAGGCGCTTGAACGCTGCCCGGATGTAGAGGCGGTTGTGGTCGTGCGGCGTACCGGATCGGGGGCTTCGCCTGTTGAAGGACGAGACCACTGGTATCACGAGGTGCGCCAGCATGTGGGCGCCGATTGCGATCCGGAGGAGATGAATGCGGAGGACCCTCTTTTCATTCTGTATACGTCGGGTTCTACCGGCAAGCCCAAAGGCGTACTGCACACGACCGGGGGCTATCTGGTGTATGCCTCGCTTACGCACCAGTACGTGTTCGATTGTCACGAGGACGACATTTTCTGGTGCACCGCCGACGTGGGATGGATTACGGGGCATTCCTATATGGTATACGGCCCCCTTCTGAACGGCATCCCCCAGGTTTTTTTCGAGGGTACGCCGACCTGGCCCGACCCATCGCGGCTCTGGGAGGTGGTGGACCGGCATGGCGTCACCATTTTCTACACGGCCCCGACCGCCATTCGCGCGCTGATGCGAGAAGGCGACGAGTACGTTACGCGTACGGACCGGAGCTCGCTCCGGGTGCTTGGCACGGTAGGCGAACCTATTAATCCGGAAGCATGGAAATGGTACCGTGATACGGTGGGGCAGGGGCGTTGCCCGGTTGTCGACACCTGGTGGCAAACCGAGACCGGCGGCATCATGATTGCACCGTTGCCTGGAGCCATCGACCAGAAACCCGGCTCGGCAACGCTTCCTTTTTTTGGCATCCGGCCCGAATTGTTGAATCCGGAGGGTGTTGTGCAGGAAGGGCCGGGCGAAGGCTTGCTGGTGATCGGAGATTCGTGGCCGGGGCAGATGCGTACCGTCTACAAGAATCACGACCGGTTTGTCCAGACGTATTTCAGCCGGTTCGAGGGCAAGTATTTCACGGGGGATGGATGCCGCCGCGACGCGGACGGGTATTACTGGATCACAGGCCGCGTGGACGATGTGCTCAATGTGTCGGGGCACCGGATGGGCACTGCGGAGATCGAGAGCGCGCTCGTATCGCACAGTCAGGTGGCGGAAGCTGCTGTGGTCGGGTTTCCCCACGATATCAAGGGCCAGGGCATCTACGGATTCGTGACACTCGTGGTGGGGGTTGATCCGAGTGAAGCTTTGCGCGCCGAACTCGTGCAGCATGTGCGCGAGGAAATCGGTCCTATCGCCAAGCCCGATTGCATTCAATTTGCGCCCGCGTTGCCGAAAACGCGGTCCGGCAAGATTATGCGCCGAATTCTTCGTAAAATAGCAGCCAACGAATATCAGAATCTCGGCGACACGTCCACTCTTGCTGATCCAGGGGTGGTCGAAGAGCTGGTTGCAAGCAGCCAAACCCGGTAAACACATGAAGCGAAGAACATTTCTTAGAACAGGCGCCGCAGTTGCCGCCGGTTCCGCTCTGGCGGCGCCAACTATTCTCGAAGCCTCGGACGGCTCTTCCCGCGTTTCATCCCGCGCACGCAATGCGGGCCTTAAACATTCGGTATGCCGATGGTGTTATTCCGGGTTGACGCTGGAGCAATTGAGCGCCGGTGCCCAGTCTATCGGCATGCACTCCGTGGAATTGCTGAACGCTCCGGAATTCCCCGTTGTCCAGGAGTATGGTCTCGTGTGTGCGATGGCGTTCGGGCCGACCTCGATTCCGGATGGGTTTAACCGCACGGAGTTTCACGAACGGTTTATATCCGGGTTCAAGGAACTTATTCCTCAGGTGGCCGCTGCCGGTTTTCCAAACATTATCTGCTTTTCTGGCAATCGCGGGGGTATGGATGACGAAACGGGTCTGGAGAACTGTGTCCAGGGCATCCAGCAAGTCGTGGGCGATGCAGAGCAGTACGGCGTCACGATATGCATGGAGTTGCTCAACAGCAAGGTAGACCACCCCGATTACATGTGCGATCATACGGACTGGGGTGTCGAACTGGTAAAACGGGTTGGCTCCGAACGCTTTAAGCTACTATATGACATCTATCACATGCAGATCATGGAGGGGGATGTCATCCGCACGATCCGCGAAAACCACGAGTACATCGGACATTACCATACAGGGGGCAATCCGGGACGAAACGAAATAGACGAAACCCAGGAATTGAACTACCCTGCAATCATGCGGGCGATTCGCGAGACGGGGTACACTGGCTATGTCGGCCAGGAATTCATCCCCTCGCGCACGCCGCTCGTCAGTTTGCGTGAAGCGGTTGCGCTTTGCGACGTGTAACGTTTCCTTTAATCCATCCACTTGTTATGACTTCCCGAAGAAAATTCCTGACCCGGATAGGCTCGGTGATAGCTGCGCCGGCCGTACTGCCTCTCGTCGGCTGTGGCGGGCAGGGAGAAGACACCGCCCCTGCTTCCGAGCCCGACATGACCGCTTCCGGCGGGATCGATACGCCCATCGGTGTGCAGTTGTACAGTGTCCGAAACGAGCTCGACATGGATCTTGCCGGTACGTTACGGGCTGTTCGGGAGGCGGGGTTCGACCGGGTAGAGACCTACAGCCTGCACGGCATGTCGGTGGTCGATTTTCGCGCCTTACTGGACGATTCGGGCCTTTCGGTGGGAAGCATCCATGCTCCGTACGAGCGTGTTGCCGGTGATATCGGAGCGGTTGCGGAAGAAGCCCGTGCGTTGGGTTCTTCCTGGATTGCTGTCGCATGGATCCCGCACGAGGGCGACTTCGATGTGGACGATATGGATCGCGCCATCGCTGATTTTACGGCAGCTGGTGAAGCACTCAAGTCAGAGGGGATGCGTTTAGCGTACCACTGTCACGGCTACGAATTTCGCGAGGCGGAAGGAGGCGGCACGCTTTTCGATCGCTTCATGGAAAATACCGAGCCGGGTGTGGTGGACGTGGAGATGGACGTATTCTGGGTCAAGTGGCCCGGTTTTGACCCGGCGGCGCTGATCGAAAAATATCCGGGACGGTTCCCGCTGTATCATATGAAAGACATGCGGGAAGGCACCGAACTGGGTGATTTGAGTGGCCACGCGCCGCTCGAAACGAATGTGCCCGTGGGTATGGGAATGATCGATTTTCCAGCGATCGTTCAGGCAGCCGAAGCACAGGGGGTGGAGGAGTATATCATCGAGTATGAACACACCGATGCGCTGATTTCCATCCAGCAGGGTCTTGAGTATCTGAAATCGCTGGACGTATAGAGGATCGCCATGCATCTCGCCAAGGCCTACTGGCGCCGACAGCTTCGGCGAACCGGTCTGTTACTTGTTGTATGGGCTGTCGTCGGCTTTGGATGCAGCATTCTCTTTGTCGAGCAGCTCAATCGGATATCCTTTGGAGATATGCCGTTCGGTTTCTGGATGGCGCAGCAAGGGTCCATTTACGTATTCATCCTGTTGATTTTTCTGTACGCGCTGCTCAGTGGGCGCGCCGACCGCCAAGCGACCCTTGAAGCCGACGCCGAAAAGGATGATACGGCGCAACGATCGGCAAACGAGGGATAGACCATGAGTATTCAAGCCTGGACCTGGGTTACGGTCGGCATTACCTTCGCTGCCTATTTGTATATCGGCTATCGGAGCCGGGTCAAATCAACCAAAGGCTTCTATGTGGCCGGACAAGGCGTTCCGGCCATCGCCAACGGGGCTGCGACCGCAGCGGACTGGATGAGCGCTGCCTCATTTATTTCCATGGCCGGCCTGATCTCGTTCATGGGCTTTGACGGGGCAGTCTATTTGATGGGGTGGACGGGGGGGTATGTGTTGCTGGCTCTTCTTCTGGCGCCTTTCCTGCGCAAGTTCGGACAATACACCGTGCCCGATTTCGTCGGCGTGCGGTACTATTCCCAAGCGGCGCGCGTTGTTGCCGCCATCGCCGCCATTTTCGTTTCCTTCACGTATGTAGCCGGGCAGATGGCGGGCGTCGGTGTGGCGTTTGGGCGTTTTCTGGAGATTCCGTTCGAACTGGGCGTTGCCATCGGCATGATTGTCGTGGCGTTTTTTGCGGTCCTTGGCGGTATGAAAGGGATCACGTATACGCAAGTAGCCCAGTACTGCGTGCTCATTTTCGCCTATACGGTTCCCGCCATTGCCATTGCACTGCTGCTCACGGGAAATCCGGTGCCCCAGCTTGCCATGGAAGAGATTCTTCCCAAGCTGAACGCCATTCAGCACGATTTGGGCCTGACGAGTTACTCGAATCCGTTCACTGGTCTTTCCAAGTTGAATGTATTTGCCATTACGCTCTGTCTGATGGCCGGGACGGCGGGGCTTCCGCACGTCATTGTCCGGTTCTATACGGTAAAGAACGTAAAGGCGGCGCGCTGGTCGGCATTCTGGGCCCTGCTTTTCATCGGAATCCTCTACACGACGGCTCCTGCGCTGGCCATGTTCGCCAAATACCACATCTTGCAGCAGTTTGCGGAACTGGGTCCGGCTATCGCTGAGCAGAGTTGGATGCAGAATTGGGCGGCTACCGGGTTGGTGACTATCCCCGAAGGGGGTATACAAACGGCAGAACAACTCCTTGAGGCTATCAATCGCGATATCATTGTCCTTGCAACGCCCGAAATCGCAAGGCTGCCGGCGGTTGTCGTTGCTCTGGTGGCGGCAGGTGGACTTGCGGCAGCACTGTCCACGGCGTCCGGTCTGTTGCTTGTTATATCCTCGGCACTGGCACACGATATTTACGGGTCGGTCATCAATCCCCAGGCCTCGGAAAAACGTCGCCTTTTCATAGGCCGGGTCATGATTTTTCTCGCGGTTATTGTGGCAGGCGTGCTCGGGGTGTATCCGCTGGGGTTCGTGGCCGAAGTGGTGGCCTTCGCCTTTGGACTGGCCGCCGCCTCGTTTTTCCCGATAATCGTACTGGGTATTTTCTGGAAGCGCGCGAACAAGGAGGGTGCGATTGCCGGTATGAGCATCGGCCTGATCTTTACCTTCGTGATGATCGCGCTCATGCGGGCGCAAAATGTGATTCCGGGGATGGACGAGCCTGTGCTTGACCATTTCCTTGGCGTTGGTGCGCAGGGCGTCGGCGTGATTGGCATGCTGCTCAATTTCGCCGTTACGATAGGGGTTTCTCTTTGCACCCCCGATTCCCCGGTTTCCGTCAGGGAACTGGTCGAACGCGTTCGGTACCCGAACGAGTAACGCTGCGGTGTGTCAGGCGCCCGTTCCCTCTTCCGAACCTGCAAGCCCTGCGTCTTGCGTCATGTTTCTTGCGATGCGCCACGCGCCGATGACGGGCCGGTTCAGTGGTTGCATGAATTCCCATCCGGGCAGACGGTCGAGCAGTGCACGAGAGAGGTGTTTGTGGTAGAATGGGTTGTTTGCCAGTCCACCCAGCAGGGTTATCCGGGGTCGTATGTCTGAACACCGATCGACGAGCCAGCACACTTCCTCGGTGAGCAGGGCAATGTGTTTCCGGACGATCGCTTCAGCTATAGCATCCCCGTCGCACGCTCCCTGCAGAACGATACGGGCGAATTTTTGCAGGGGCGTTTTTTTCTTGTACACCACCTCGAAGAGGTCTTCCTCGCTCGTTACATCTCCGGATGCGGCGAGAAGGCTGCGTAGCGTCGTGTCCGGTCCACCGTCAAATGCATGTGCAACGGCACGCAGGCCGTCGGCCCCGAGAGCATATCCACTTCCCTCGTCGCCTATGAGGTAGCCCCATCCTCCGGCCCGCAGGAATTCGCCCGAGCTTGTGCGTGCCAGGGATACGGTGCCTGTGCCGGCAATCACCATAATTCCGCTCTCACCTTCGAAAGCAGCCTCCAGTGCGATGAGGCTGTCGTGCGTAACCCGCACCGGAATATCGTGTGCCGATGTCGGGATACGGTCCCTTAGCTGGACCCGAATGTCTTCATAGAGCAGGTGCTGATCTTGCGGGCGTCCCGCCCCGGCTACGCCAGCGCATATGGAGGCAATGGACTCCCCGTGAAGACATTCGACAGCCTGTGCTATCAGGTCTGCAATGACACCTGCCGAGTCCTTGAATCCTACACGAGCAGGATTTCCGCAGGGCCCAAACAGGTTGAGTAGTTCTTCTCCCTGCATTTTTGCGGCCAGTAACTCTGTTTTGGAGCCCCCGGCGTCTATGCCTATGTATATGGGTGCGTTGGGAGGCATGCGATTATTCAGGAAAAAGTGTAGTGACGTATCGTATCGGTTCCTCCCTTTCCTCGTTCAGCATATCTACACGCAAGACAGCGGGCTCGGGGGCACTCTCTGGAACGAGATATTTCGCAAAAGGGCGGTTTACCGAAAACCGACGGGCTCTATAGCGGAAGGCATTCCATGCGGAAGTGGAAGTCCATGCTTCCCACCGGGCCGGGGCGGGTGGCTCCCTGTCGGATAGCGACGTGCCATACTGTAACGTGGTTACATGGCCGGATCCGGGAATGAGAATTGGCGCGTATCGGGATGCAGCGGCGTTGCCCGTCTTTTCAACAGATAAATTGCCCGCAGACCATACAGGGAAATAATATCTATGCGGCTGTGCCTTTTCCCATCGCCACCTCTCCGGCTCTATCCCGAATTGTGCGGCGAGATGCGTCACTGTCCGCTCCATGATCCGGTGTTCAATGTCATGCTCCCCCGGACCGGATCGCCCGGAAGCAGTGCTATCCGGCCATATGGCTGGCCACATGCCTGTACTGTCGAAATACAGGCTGGCCCATGTGTCCATGATCGTCGCAGGGATGCTGGCTTCATCGAACGTGTATTCCCAATTTCGCAGGTAGGTCAGTGCATCTGCGACAAGCGCAGGGTGTTTATCTGCCCCGTCAGCCGAGATTGTATCGATCAGTCGAGGCGTTATGTTTGCCGCCCATGTGCTCCGGAGATCGCGTATCCCTGCCGGGTTTTCCGTGGAGCCCGGTTCGCTCGTTGCAAGTTCCGCAAGGCGTGTTGCCGCCAGGGCGGACCATGGGTTATTGCTTGTGGCCGTTACCCCGGCATGCCGGGTAACGAACAAGGGGGTTCCTGTGATGTACACCGAGTCGTTTCTGGATATGACCAGCCCATCACCGTCCTGTAGTGCAAACGGCGCATCCGAACCGGACAATAACCCGAACCAGGCTGCCGCGTCGCTTACGGGTTCCCAGCCCGGCCACGTTAGAAACAGCACGGTTGTCGTACTATCCTGGGTTTCGCGCATATCCCGGGAAAAATCCGCCGCCGAAAGCAGGGAATCCGGTGCAAGAAAAAAGCCCTCCCGGTCTCGTCGGAAGCGCACAACCACTTCCTGGCCGTCAGCGATCGTCCATTTTTCATATTCGTATGTTGGCGCGGGGGCGCCATCTGTGGAAGGATGCAAGGATACAGTGCTTGCAGGCAATACCGCCCACGATCGGGCACTTGTGTGACCGGCAGGCATGAACGGTGTGCCGATCCATGTAGCCCCCATAGCGGTTTCTTCCGGATACGTCATCTTTACTTCCTGAAACAGGGGCAACGCAGATGCTCCGTACACATGCCGCTGGGCCAGATGCGTTCCAAGGCTATCGGTTATCGCCCAGGCCATGCTGCGGTCGAATCCGTGCAGGTGCAGCCACTCCTTCAGCAGACGATTTTCTTCGTGAAGCGTACGTAGCGTTGTCGGAGCATTCCGCAGCGAGTCGGGATGCGGCAACTCTGCGGCAAGCCATGCGAAGAGACGTTCGATTGCAAGTGGAAACCAGGGTTCCCACAGATCCGGTACGGTGCGAAGCAGGACAAATTCGTGCAATTGCGCCTGGCGACGCTGGCTGAGTGCAGCATTAACCCCTTCTACATAGGCATCAAGAATGTCCCGGTCTTCAGGGGATAGCGCTGCGTACGCCGCTTTGCTCATCGAGGCAAACCGGAGGCGTTTAGTCAATCTGTCGAGCACAAGCAGTTCTTCGCCAAGCCATGCTGACAGGTTACCCCGGGCGGTTCGTTGCCACAGGTTCATGGTCCATGCGTGTTCCTGCGCATGTAGATACCCAAGCCCTGCGTAAGCGTCGCGGGCCGACTCCGCATGTACGGCCGCCGATCCGTTTTCGTAGACGACGATCCGGGTTGTTTCTCCTAATTCCGGTACATATGCTCGCGCCGGGGGGGCAGGCAGCCTGTACGACAAATACAGTACGATACCACCGCCGATGACGAGGCATAAGGCAACTGTCGCCGAGATGGCGATCAATTTTCTCATGTCAAATGGTTTCGTAGCTGTGCCGGGATCGTTTCCTGTCGAGCCAGGATGAAAATTCGTCCAGGCTTTTCGCATTCAGGCACTGTTCGGGGGTAAGCCATCCTTTGCGAGCGATTGAGACGCCCAGTTTCATATAATCCAACTGGTTAATGGCATGCGCATCGGGGTTAATGGAGATAGGAACGCTACGATCCGTTGCATGCCGTATCCAACGCCAGTCAAGATCGAGCCGGAACGGATTAGCGTTCAGTTCAAGGGCTACCCCGTTCGCTGCGCAAGCGTCGATGACTTTTTCGTGATGGATGGGATACCCTTTTCGCCTCAGCAACAAGCGCCCGGTCGGATGTGCAAGGATCATAGTGTACGGGTTTTCGATCGCCCGGATCAATCGTTCGGTTGCTTCCTTTTCGGACATTTCGAAGCGGGTATGAATAGCTGCTACGACCAGATCGAACGTGGCCAGCACGTCATCGGGATAATCGAGCGATCCGTCCGCGAGTATGTCGCATTCGGTACCGCTGAATACCCGAAGGTCATTTCCGTACGCCTTGTTCAGTTCGCGAATTTCTTTCTGTTGTTCGTACACCCGCTCGATGCTGAGCCCGTTTGCAATGACCAGGGATCGGCTGTGGTCGCATACGCCGTAGTACGAATATCCTCTGGCGTATGCTGCGTCGATCATCTGCCGCAGGGCGTGCATTCCGTCGCTCCAGGTAGAGTGGTTGTGCAGCGTGCCGCGAATGTCTTCGTACTTGATCAGGTCCGGCAGTCCGTTCTGTGCAGCAGCCTCAATCTCCCCCATATCTTCCCGGATAGCCGGATCTATGAACGGCATACCGGCGGCTTCGAACAATGCGTGTTCGGAGGGCGCATCACCGGGAAGGTCACATCGGGTCCGGACAGCGGCTACGTGCGCCGGCGATCCGGTTGCTTTCCATAATGTCGCTCCGTATTGGGCTGGAGTCGTTACATGAATACGCAGAGGGAACCCATCGGGAAGTGTGGCGAGGAGAATACGTTCTTCGCCTGCATCCTCCTCTAAGGTTGTCCACCAACCGGCCAGTGCGCGGCAAGCTTGTTCGGGGACGGCAGCCACTGCTACAATGACTATATCGTCCACGGTGTCGAGACTTCGGCGGAGCCCTCCCGCCAGATGGGCTTCGAGGATCTCGTCTATCCCCCGGATCGCTTCGAGGCAATGCAGGGCTTCCGCCAGCGCCTGATCGTATCGCCGCCGCCCCTCGTATTGTTTAAGGAGACGAATATTTTCGAGAATGGCTTCCTGCATTTTTGGCCCGAACCCGCTCAAGTCAGCGAGGCGCCCGCTGGCGGCGACTTCTTCCAGTTCTTCTACGGAGGTAACGCCCAGTTCCTGCCAGAGCCGCCTTACCTTTTTGGCCCCAAGCCCCTTGATACGCAAGATGCCGGGAAGCCCGGGCGGGATGGCGCTGAGCAGATCCTCATACAGATCGAAGGAGCCGCGTTCGAGAATCTCCCCTATTTGTGCGGCCAGGCCGGGCCCGATGCCGGGCAATTCCTCAAGGGAGTCATTGGCGGTGAGCGTTGTCACCTCTTTTTCCAGTCGCCCGATTGCCCGGCTCGCGCTTGCAAAAGCGCGGGCCCGGAATACGTTGCCGCCGGTAATCTCGATGAGTGCGGCGGTTTCCTTCAGAAGGCGGGCAATCTCTTTGTTGGTGATCATAAAACATTCACGAACGAACTGTGCATGGGATCCTGTATAACCGCTTCCTGTACCACAATTGCTGTCTTTTTTAGCGTATTATGCAATGGGCAGGAAGTGGTGCGCTGGCGTTCCTGCTTGTACGCAGGAGTGCCCTGCGCAGGTTAAAAAACCTGTTCACGCTTTTCCGTATCGGAGGTTTTCTCTCGCCGGAATGAAGGGATCGATAATGAAGAAGTATCGGAAGGTGTTTACCTTCGGCTCAGTCGTTTTGGCCGTGGGCATAGTGCTTGGTTTCGAGTTGGGATCCATTATCTCCTGGGATAATACGGCTGAGTCGCTCAGGAAACTCGAAAACGCGTACCTCATGATTAATGAGCGGTACGTGCAGGACGTTTCTTCTTCGGAGTTGACCGAGAGCGCCATCAACGGGATGCTCAACGAACTCGATCCCCATTCGATATATATCGACGCGGAAGCGATGAAGAAGGTGCGGGAGGATTTTGATGCTTCGTTCGAGGGGATCGGCATCGCGTTCGAGATCATTGCCGGACCGAACGGTATGGATACGGTAGCGGTGCTTAACCCATTGCCAGGCGGTCCCAGCGAGTCGGTGGGTATGCTCTCCGGGGACCGGATCGTCGCCGTGAATGATTCGTCGGCCATTGGCTTTTCCTCGGAAGATGTCACGCGTACCCTGAAGGGGCCGCGCGGCACCAGAGTCAAGGTTACGGTACGGCGTCCCGGCTACGAAGACCTGCTCGATTTCGTTATTACGCGCGACAAGATTCCTTTCTGGACCATGGACGCGCGCTACATGCTGGACGACGAGACAGGGTACATTCGCCTGAACCGGTTTGCACGGACAACCTATTCCGAGTTCCTGGAGGGTATGGACGTGCTGCGCCAACAAGGTATGCGGCGCCTTGTTCTCGATTTGCGCGACAATGCCGGCGGATTCATGGAAATGGCAGTGCAAATTGCCGACGAATTCCTGATGGACGGACAAATGATCGTCGAGGCTCGTAGCCGCCATGAAGAGTACAACCAGCAGAACTACGCTCGCACCGGAGATGGTTTCGAGCAGGGGCCTCTCATGGTCCTTGTCAACGAAAACTCCGCCTCGGCAAGCGAAATTGTGGCTGGCGCGGTCCAGGATCACGACCGGGCGCTCGTTGTTGGACGACGCACGTTCGGCAAGGGCCTTGTTCAGAAGCAATTTCCCCTGCGCGACGGCAGTGCACTGCGCATTACGATCTCGCGCTTCTATACTCCCTCGGGGCGTCTTATCCAGACGCCGTACACCACTGGGCAAACCGACGACTATTACGCATCGAAACTGGATCGCTACCGGCTCGAAAGAACGCTGACCATGTCGGAGATTCAGGATACGATGCCCGATTCTCTCAAGTATACGACTGCTGGAGGGCGAATCGTTTTCGGGGGCGGAGGGGTTCTGCCGGACGTGATCGTATATCCGGATTCCCTGTCGGCTTTTGCCCGGACGGTCGTCGGGCAGTTACAGGATAATGCCTTTGCCCGGGCATGGCTCGACCGGAACGGCGTTACCTTTCAGGAAGAATGGGGGGAGCGTCGAGATGATTTTGCAACGGATTTTGCTTTCGATCCGGACGAATTCGACGTTTTTCTGGCTTTTCTCGATCAGCGTGATATACACGTTGCGCCGGACGGCAGCCCGGAGCTTTCCCGCACCGACGGGGAAGGACGGTGGTTCAGCCGATCAGAGGTGGAGAGTGATCGGGAATTACTGATGACTCGTATCAAGGCGCGCATTGGACAACGCACCTACGACCGGGGCATGTGGTACGAAACGATAAGCGACATCGATCATGTATTGCAGGAAGCAATGCAATTGTGGGATCGTGTCGAGGAGGCGCCCTTGCGGTAGCATTGGCCCCCTGACTGTATGGGCTCCCGTATAAAAAAAATCGCAGGAATGACCGTGTTTAGCGTTCCCTCGTTGACACTTCGCTTTTCAATAAGTATACTTGCTTGGTACGGCGATTCGGGCGTTGGCATGTTTCGGCATAGCGATGTCCGGCAAGTGTTCCTTAAACATTGCACAGGCGCCGGATATCGGGGGTATATTGCACATAGTGTACTACCTTCCATACATTCATTTACTTTATAACCGAAACACCGTTTTTTCCGGAGGAACCAATCCATGACTCTTCCCAACTTGATGGTATTGCTTTTGCAGGACGCGGCCTCCTCAGATGGGGGCGTCATCAACGTTCTTGTAGAGCGCTTTAACGAGGGCGGCGAGTGGATGTGGCCCGTTTTGATCTGTTTGATCATCGGGCTTGCTATTGCGTTTGAACGCATTATCACGCTCAACCGGGCCGACATCAACACCCGCAAATTCATCGTTGGCATCAAGCATTCGCTCGATGACGGCGGTGTTTCTGCAGCCGAGGAGATTTGCGCAAAGACACGTGGTCCTGTTGCCGCCGTGTTCCAGGCAGGCCTTTTGCGCCACGATGAGGGCATTGATGCGGTTGAAAAAGCAGTTGTGTCCTATGGCTCGATCGAGATGAGTTTTCTGGAGCGTGGACTGGTCTGGCTTTCGCTTTTCATCAGTCTTGCCCCGATGCTCGGGTTCCTTGGAACGGTTGTCGGCATGATTGAGGCCTTTGACGCCATTGAGTCGGCGGGCGACATTTCGCCGAGTCTTGTGGCGGGTGGTATCAAGGTGGCGCTCCTGACCACGGCGTTTGGCCTTATCGTAGCGATCATCCTGCAATTCTTCTATAACTACGCCGTGTCGAAGATCGACCGGATCGTAGTGGAAATGGAAGACGCTTCCATCGAACTTATCGATTCGCTGGTGCTGTTGCAGGCGGGCCGTCCAGTTGCACCGCAGGTTGCCGACGTCGGTGATTCCGACGAATCCGTCTAACCGCAAACGTTTTTAGACCATGGACAACATAGTTCCCATCGCCATTTGGGCCGCTGCGGTTATTCTTGGGCTCGGTTTGCTCGGGATACTGCTGTCCGGTATCCAGAGCATCATTAACGGGAAGATCAACCTCGTTACGGCTGCCATCATACTCGTTCCGGTGATTCTCTTGCTTATTATTGGCCTTATCATCGGAGACTGGGCTGTAGCGGGCATCTGGACGCTGGTTATCATGTTCGTGCTGGCGGCCGTAAGCCTGCTGGTATCCGGAATCAGAGGATTGTTCAACTGACAGGGCTCGTGCGCTGTTACCCGTTATCCGAGGCAGCTTTCTGAATCCAGGTATCCACAACCACAAGTACGCAAGGCGTCATGGCTGGATTGCTTAAAAAGAAAAAGGAGAGAGAAGGGGGGGAAATACCCACCGCATCCATGGCGGATATCGCCTTCCTGCTGCTCATCTTTTTCCTTGTTACGACGACCATCAATGTGGACACGGGCATCGGCATGACGTTGCCCCCGAAGTTGGACGAGAACCAGGAGCCGCCTCCGGTCAGGGAGCGCAACATGCTCAAGATTCTCGTGAATTCCGAGGGACGAGTGCTGATTGAGGACAGACCTTCGGCCATTCCGAGGGTCAGGGAGGAGGTCAAGAAGCATACCCTGAACGAGGGGGAGGATCCCAACTACGCCGAATCGATGGACAAGGCCGTCGTGTCCCTGAAAACGGATCGTCAGACACCGTACGACACCTATATCGGCGTGCTTGACGAGATATGGATGGCCTATTTCGAACTGTGGGATGCCGAAGCTCGTACCAGGGGTTTTCCCGATTATGCCACCTACCGGGACTATATCGATGAAAACGATGAAGAAAACCTGATTCGCAAGAAGATCAAGGCGCTGATATCCATCGCAGAGCCGGATGGGGGATAAGCCGGAATCGGCCTGTTCCGTAGTACGACAAGCAATCACGCGATCGAAGGGCTTATGTCAACACACTTTCAGAAAAAAAGCGCGAAGTCGAGTCCGACCATCCCGATGGCGTCCATGCCGGACATCATCTTCATGCTCATCATTTTTTTCATGGTAACGACCGTGCTGCGAGAGACGGAGATACAGGTGCGCACCACGTTGCCGCGTGCCGAGGCGCTTACCAAGATCGACCAGAAGCGTCTGGTTTCGTATATGTATCTCGGCCCCCTCAAGTTGGCCAACAACGAGTTGGGCGATACCTCCGTTCAGATTGACGATGCGCTCATCGAGGACTTGCCCTCGATTCGTAGCATCATGTACCGCAAGTTACTTGATCAACCGAAGCTCATTGTATCTCTTCGCGTGGATCAATCGTCGGAAATGGGGATTGTAACGGATGTGCAGCAGGAGTTGCGCGAGGCTGGTACATTGCGCATCAACTACTCCAGCAAGCCCGAAATATTATAGGCTGTACGTGTCTGCCGTATGCATGGAAGTTCTTGAATATGCTGAAAAGCCTCGCCGGGTCCGGCGGGGCTTTTCCTGTTAATGAAGTTATGGTTCAGCGCAAACAGTCGGTGTATTTGCTCTTGGGTTCCCTGGCGCTCGGTGCTGTTCTTTTCTTCGGGGCCGGCGCTGTCTTCGGGGTGTTTCCCGGATACGTTCATGTTGTCTTTGGGGTGGGCGTGTTGGCCGATTTGCTCGGCGTGATCTCCATTTTTATGTACAGAGATCGGGGGCGTCAGCATACCTTGGTGCTCTTGGCACAGATTTTCACGCTGATATTGATGGCCCTGTTTGCAGTGGCCATGTATATCGGTGGTACTCCTGACGTATTTGCCTCATCCTCAGATACGGACACTACCGGCAGAATGGTCACGATGGCAATTCTCGTTTTAGCCTATGCTTTCTTCTGGCTGGCCCGGCGGGCGATCCGGTCGGATATCGAGTTGGTGCGTTCGGCGAGTCGTATTCGCTGACTATGGGCAGGAATCGAAAACTACGCGATGTGTAAGGGAAACAGACCGGTTTTGGTGTATTGGGTGCTTGCTGCCGGCATGATCAGTTTCTCGTTTAGTCCTATCCTTATTCGATTTGCAGGTGGTGAAGTCGGAGGGGAAGCTCCCGGTCTGACGGTTGCTGTCTGGCGCACCATGATGGCGGCCGTAGTACTGGCGCCGTTTGCGTGGGTGCGTGCAAGGGCTGAGATAAAAGCGTTCGACCGGCGCGAGTGGTATATGATTTTGTCGGCCGGCATTCTGCTTGGGATGCACTTTGTACTATGGATCGAGTCGCTCTATCACACGACGGTGGCAGCGGCGTCGGTTCTTGTCACTACCAGCCCTGTTTTTCTGGCGGTGCTCGGTTACATATTTCTGAATGAGCGGCTTTCGAAACCGATCAATGGGGCAATTCTGCTGGCCGTGGCGGGAGCGGCAACAATCGGTGCAGGAGACATGCTTGGGGGAGACGGCGCCGGAACACTTTTCGGCAATGGGTTGGCCTTGACCGGCTCGTTATTTTTCAGTGTGTACCTTCTTGTGGGTCGGGTTGTACGCCAGAAGCGTTCCTGGTTGGCCTACGTGTTTCCATTGTATACCGTGGCCGCCGCTACAACACTGGTCATTGCTCTTCTGCTTAATACCCCCTTGTGGGGGTTTCCCCCGCTATTTTATGTACTGTGTGCGGGCTTGGCGTTGGGACCGCAAGTGATGGGGCATGGGGCCTTTAATTACGGCATACGCTATTTTTCGGTAGCCCTGATTGGATTGATGGGGCTCATTGAGCCGGTCGGTGCTTCCCTGCTTGCTTACGTGATATTCGACGAGTTGCCGAGTGCCGTCGCCATGGCCGGGATGCTGGTGGTGCTGGTTGCCATTTCTTTCGTAGTACTATACTACAAGCGTACTCAGCCCGTCATTCCGATAACAGACTGACAGAGAAGGAGAGAGATGCACGACGGGGCGATAGGCCAATCTATTCTGCCTGACTCCGTGCCAGGGTTACACGAAGGCCTTCTTAGGCAGCAAGTCGAAGCGCCGGCGTCCCCGCACGAAATAATCGGCGACAATACTGTTCCTGTAGGTGGGCAGCACGGTTTCCGAAAGCGTTTCCGGTCGGGTCGTGCCACAGGTCCAGGAGCCCTTCATTCGATGCGCATCGGTGTAGGCTCGCATGATAGCTGTATATTCGGTGGGGTGTCCCGACACAAGTGCGCGCATCGCTGCCGCCGCGTCCAGTGCGCATCGCGCCGCAAAGACTCGTTTCCATTCGGGTTCCGGCAGGTTTTTGTACAGCATCAGCAGGTTATTCCGGAATGTCAGATAGACCTTCCGGGGGTTTCCCCGGCGCAGTGATCCACCACCGATGTGGTACACTTCGCTGGCTGGTTGTACGCGGATCCGGTACCCGGCTCGCTGGAGTCGCCAGCATAAGTCGATTTCTTCCATGTGCATTTCGAAGTGCTCGTCCAGCAATCCCACCTTGTCAAGGGCAGATCGGCGGAGCAGCAGCGCCGCACCCGTACCCCAGAAGATATCGCGAGGCTCGTCGTATTGTCCGCGATCCTTTTCCAACCGGAAGAAAATGCGCCCGCGAGCAAAAGGATACCCCAGCCGATCCATAAATCCTCCCGAAGCGCCGGCGTATTCGAACATGGATCGATCCTCGTATTGCAATACCTTGGGCTGTACGGCAGCGATGTCTTCACATGTTTCCAATTCGTCCACGAGTGGATTGAGCCAACCGGGCGGCACTTCCACGTCGTTATTCAACAGTAATACATATTTTCCCGTAGCGTGCGGAATAGCTTCGTTATTGCCACGGCAAAACATGGTGTTTTCCGTATAGCGTAGCACCCGAATGTTCGAAAAATGCCTGCGAATCCATTCGGCCGAGCCGTCGTCCGAGGCATTGTCGGCCAGAATAATCTCCAGGTTTTCGTATTCGGTCGCTACTACGGAAGGGAAGCATTGCTTCAAGAGCGGCAATGCATTCCAGGTAACGACGATAATGGATACGCGGGGGCGTACGGCCGCCATACCGATTGGGCTTTCTTTCGTAGGGTCGTATCTTCGCTGCGAATCCGGCGGAGCGGACAGGCATTCGCAATTATCCAACGAGTTGTGCGCAGTATCGTTCGAACGATATGGCAGGGAGGTATCCATCATACGAAGACGCCCGTCGCATTCTCCGCGAGTACTGGGGATACGATGATTTTCGTCCCGGTCAGTGGGACATCATTCGACCCATTGTCGAAGGGCGGGATGTGCTTGCCATTCTTCCCACCGGCGGCGGGAAATCCATTTGCTATCAGGTCCCCGCTCTCCTGCACGAGGGCCTCACCCTCGTGATTTCTCCGTTGATCGCGCTCATGCAGGATCAAGTGGCGGGGCTGGAGGCTCATGGTGTCAAGGCCACGTACATCAACAGTGCATTGCCCCGGCGCGAGATAGAACAGCGATGGCTCGGCGCTGAGCACGGGAAGTATCGCCTTCTATATCTGGCTCCCGAACGGCTTTCTTCGGAGGCGTTCGCTGTGCGGGCTTCGCGCATGAACATCTCTTTGCTCGCCGTGGACGAAGCACACTGCATCTCCGAGTGGGGGCACAATTTCCGGCCTTCCTATCTGCAGATTGCCGCTGCGCGCAAGCACATGGGAGATCCACCGACCATTGCCGTCACCGCGACGGCTACGCCCAACGTGCGCAAGGACATTGTCGAGCACCTGGTGCTGCGTCGCCCGGAACGCATCGTTCAGGGGTTTGATCGTCCCAACATCGTCTGGTCCGTTTTTCGGACAGAAAACAAGCGATCAAAGGTGCTTGACATTCTCGACGGTGTTCCGGGTTCCGGTATTCTGTATTCGAGTACCCGAAAGGGTGTCGAACGGTGGGCTGACTGGCTTACGCGACGTAATCAGTCTTGTGTATTTTATCACGGCGGCATGGAAGGTTCCGTGCGCGAGCGGGTGCAGAATGGATGGATCCGCGGCGATCAGCGGATCATGGTTGCCACCAATGCTTTCGGCATGGGCATTGACAAACCGGATGTTCGCTTCGTCATTCATGTCGATATGCCCGGCACGCTCGAAGGGTATTATCAGGAGGCAGGGCGTGGGGGAAGGGATGGAAAAACGTCCTGGGCCACGCTCTTGTACCATCAGGGCGATGAGGAAACGCCGCGCATGCTTATTGAGGAGAGTCATCCGACGCCGAAGGAAGTGAGGAAGGTCTATGATGCGGTGTGCAATTTGGCGCAGCTGGCAGTGGGGGGTGAGATTGACTCGCCTGTGCCTGTTCGGATCGGGCCGATTGCTCGCCTCACGGGGTTTTCTGCGGGAAAAATAAACACGGCCGTGACGCTCCTTGCACGTCAGGATGCATGGCGGGTACTCCCGCAGCGGGGGAATGCCGGGCTGATTCATTGCCGGCAACCCGTCTCTGCGTTTCGGGAGTATGCTGAGGGCCATGCCAATGCCTCTCTGGCGGAGTTTGTCCGTGCGCTATTGCGAACGGTAGACGCGGGGGTCTTTTCGGATTGGCGGGAGATCGATATCCGGATGCTTGTTCGCCGGACGGGGCTTTCCCTGGAGCATCTTTTGAAGGGTATGGAGTACCTGCAAGGACACCAATTGCTTGATTGGATTCCTCCGGATCAGGTAGTGCGTGTCACCTTCTTACATGCCCGCAGCGCTCGCCTTCCGATCGACGGCGACCAAGTGCGTACCGCCCGCAAGCGAGCGGAAGCGCAGCTCGACCAGATGATCCGTTTTGCGTGTTCGACGACATGCCGCCGCCATTTTTTGCTGACGTACTTCGGAGAGACGGTTCCAGAGCGATGCGGCACATGTGACGTGTGCCTCGGGCGCCACGAAGTATTCGAGCCGCCCCCCCTGGATGCGCTCATCGTCCAACGATTGTTGCGTCAGATCGCTGACGGGAAACCGCGCGGAGAATGGCTGGAAGGTATGCGCACGCCTGCGTACCGGATCGATCAGTTGCTCGGCTGGCTGATCAACGAGGGGTACCTTCGGCAGCCCCGGCCACCGGGAGATGCCTTTGAACTCACGGCAAAGGCAACATCGATGCTTGAGGCGTCTTCATGACCTAATCCGCTCCGATCTCAGGCATTTGCTGCACCTGAAGCGTATCGACGACCCGCCCGTATATTCCGGCAAAGGTTTCCGGATGCGATGTGTACCAGGCGATGGCGTCCGCCCAGGCGGTACTGTCGAGGCCGTGGGCAGCGAGAAGGGAATCTTGCGCCTCCCTGGTGTTGATCTCCGTTAGTTCTTCCTGGGCCTGCAGGAGGTGCATCTCAGCCAGCACGGCTACCATGGTGACATCAGAGACGGGTGGTGGTGCGTTGCCGCCACATGCGGCGAGCGCGAATACCGCAAGACACAAGATGCTTGCCGCAAGGCGCCGGGGAAGAACGACCACCCCGGGCAGGCTGTACAGTGGGGTGAAGACCGGATGCGTCATGCCTGTTGCGGCAGGCCGCCGTCGTTACGGAATGATTTTGTTCAGCGCGTACTCGATGATGCCTTCGGCGCCGAGTCGCTTGAGTTCGGGAATGAGGCGCCGTACGTGCCGTTCTTCAATGACCGTCTCGATGGCTACCCAGTCGTTCCCGTTCGCCAGTGGCGAAACGGTCGGCATACGCATGGCGGGGAGCATCTCGATGATTTGCTCCACACGATCACGCTGCACATTGAGTTTGAGTCCAACGCGGCCCTCGGCCCGGATCGCACCTTGCATCAGCAGTGCAATGCTTTCGATCTTTTGCCGCTTCCAGGGGTCTTTCCATGCTTCCCGGTTGGCGATAAGCTGCGTATTCGAGTGCATCAGCACATCCGCGATGCGAAGTTTGTTGGCGCGCAGCGACGAGCCCGTTTCGGTAACCTCGACGATGGCGTCCACGAGATCGGGACATTTTGCCTCGGTCGCCCCCCATGAAAACTCGACATCGGCATTCACGTCATTTTCCCGAAGCCATGTGCGCGTGATGTGAACCACCTCGGTTGCAATGCGCTTCCCTTCGAGATCTTTTACGGATTGGATATCGGAATCCTCGGGAACGGCAAGGACCCATCGTACGGGGCGCATGCTCGTTTTCGAGTAGATCAGGTCACTTACCGGGTGCACATCCGATTGCGTTTCGAGCACCCAGTCCTTGCCTGTAATGCCTGCGTCGAATACTCCGTCCATGACATACCGCGCCATCTCCTGGGCACGGACCAGCATGGCCCGCAGTTCCTTGTCGTCCGTAGACGGAAAGTATGATCGCTCGCGCGTCGAAAAGTTGTATCCGGCCCGGTGCAAGAGTTCCAGTGTAGCGGTTTGCAGGCTGCCTTTGGGCAGCCCGAGTCGCAATACGGGGGAATCCTGTGTCGGTTTTCCGGCGCTGGGCCCGGGATCGGTTGCCATGGATGCGTTCGCTGCTCGCGTGGGGTATGGTAATTCGATGATGTGCCGCCAGTCGGGTAGGACGGCGCCGGACGCACAGAGTATGGGGGCGTGTCGGATGGACGGCTTGTTATTCCTTAGCTTTCCGCAGGAACGTCGCGAGAGCGAAAAGTATAGGCGATGGCTTCCATCTGGCGCAGAAACTCTCTTTTGTTGTATCCAGGGGCAAAAACCATCCCGTCGATCATGTACAGCCGCCCTGTCGGCTGATCATAAAACGTATAGGTTATAAACGGTCCGCCCATCCCGAACTCCATTTTCCGACCTTCCTCGACGCCGACCATATGCCAGAGTCCGCGTGTTTCAAAACCATACCGTCCCAGAAAGTTGATGTTTTTCGTTTCAAGCGGTCTGCTTTCCCGGCGGTCAATCTCGATCCATCCTCCGAGGTTACCCTGAATGTACTGGCGGGCAAGCGAGTCGCGCGTGTCGTAAATCCATTCAGGAGAAAGCAGCTCGGGGTTGGCATGGTCGATAAAGTGCACGAAAACACTGCGCCATGTTTCGGGAAGGATACGCCGGAGCCAGACGAAGTCGCTTGTATCCACAGCGACCAGATAATCGTGCTGTACGTTCACGGCAAAGTCATACATTGCCGCCAGTTCTTCCTCGACATCGACCTGGCGTCCCCGATCAAACATTTCTTCGGTGAGCCGTCGCCGGGCGGCCCTGTTGAAGTCGCGGGATACCCCCTCCGACGCACTGTAGATCGCCTCAATGACATCTTCCTTGTCCTCGCCGGTGATGTAGTAGACCTGCTGATCCCGCCGGAAAATGTTTTCGCGTGAGACGGCAACTCCGCCTTCCTCGCGGATAGCTTGCTGGGCGGTTGGATCAAATACGTTCCGGATGTATTCCGCCTCGTTGGTCGAATCACTGAATGCCGCGACGAAGATCACATTCTTTTGCCGGCGCGCCGTCTCGAGGTCGTCCTCCGTTTCAAGAGGTGCATGCCGCAATTCGAACTGTCGTTCGGGGGCAGGTAGCGTGCTGATGAATTGCCCGACGGTTTCACGCAGCGCTTCCCCGATGGCGCCGCTCCAATCCAGTGAATCGGCGACCACAAGGATTTCGGTGTCCAGCCCGACAGCTCTCGGACGATAATCACTTTCGCCGCTACAGCCGGCGAAGACGAAAAGACATGCTGTGAGCAGGGCGATTTTTGTGCGGAATCGCACGGTTTCTCTCGGGGATTGTATCATGACCTGTTCAGGAAGATGGTCCGAAAAAGAAAAAGACCCAAGTAATAACGTCTGTGATCGGTTCCGGTTGCCGTGCGAAACGCTATGCTTTCTCTTGCTCTACAGTCTTGTCGCCGTCCTTCAGAGCACGTGCGAAGCGGCGAATTTCTTCATAATGTGTTTTTGTGGGCTTCGACCCGTCATTCCACAGCGTTTCCACCTTTTCGATCAGTGCCGACCCGACAATGAACCCGTCGGTATGACGGCTCAGGCGTACCGCGTCCTCATGGGTTCTGATGCCGAATCCGGCCAGCAGGGGGTGTTCACGCACCATGTCACGCGCCCGCTTCAGGTACGCTTCCACGTGTTCGATGGCGCCGAGGCCCGAGCCGGTCAATCCTGTTACGGATACTGCATACACAAACGCCGTCGTGGCCTTATCGACCTCCCGAATGCGGTTGTCAGGGGTATTCGGGGCAATCAGGTGAACCGACCCCAGCCCGGCGGCTGCAGCCTCGCCTGCGAAGGGGAGATGTTCTTCAAGGGGTACGTCAGCGAGAATCAACCCCTCGATTCCGGCGTTACGCGCGTCTCTGCAAAATGCGGAAATGCCGTATTGGTGAATCGGGTTGGCGTATCCCATCAGGAGGAGGGGGGTGTTGCTTTCAGCACAGAAGGCGGCGGCTGTCCTGAAAGTATCCTTCATGCGGACGCCGGCTCGCAGGGCTCGCTCGCTCGAGCGCTGGATAGGCAACCCCTCTGCAAGCGGATCGCTGAAGGGCATGCCGAGTTCGATGAAATCGGCGCCCCCCCGATCCATCTCGCGCAGGATCGGGAGCGTACTTTCGGGGTCGGGAAAGCCACTGGTCATAAACAACCCCATGGCTTTTTTGCGACGCTGTATACAGGCTGCCAGCCTTTCCTGAAGTCGTTGCATTGTTTTCAGAGGTGCTTTGCGATCGTACCCATATCCTTGTCGCCGCGCCCGGAGCAATTGACAACGACTACTTCATTGCGCGCCATTCCGCGTATCCCATCCGGCAGCCAGCCTATCGCATGTGCGGTCTCCAGGGCTGGAATGATGCCTTCCGTTTTCGACAGCAGTTTTACCCCCTCGATGGCCTGGGCATCCGTTGCGGATGCGTAATGCACGCGTCCCGTATCCCGCAGCCAGGCATGTTCCGGTCCTACCCCCGGGTAGTCCAGTCCCGCCGAGATGGAATGCGCGAGTTGCACCTGCCCCTCTTCGTCCTGCAGCAAATAGCTCATGGCTCCATGCAGGATGCCTGGCGAGCCTTTCGTAAGGGTGGCCGCATGTCGTCCGTTCAGTCCTTCGCCGGCAGCCTCCACGCCATATAGATGCACGTGCGGATCCCGCAGGAAGGCATAAAAAAGCCCGATCGCATTCGAGCCGCCGCCCACGCAGGCTACCACCGCATCCGGTGCAGGGCGCCCCTCCACCTCCTGTAATTGCCAGCGGGTTTCGTCCCCGATGACCCGGTGAAAATCACGCACCATCATCGGATAGGGATGCGGACCTACGACCGAACCGATGATATAGAACGTGTCACGTACGTTGGTGACCCAATCTCGAATGGCCTCGTTGGTGGCGTCCTTCAGGGTACGGCTACCACTGGATACGGGGCGTACATCGGCGCCGAGCAACTGCATGCGCAGCACATTCAGGTGCTGTCGCTCGACATCTTCTTCGCCCATGTAAACGATGCATTGCAGGCCGAATCGTGCACAAACGGTGGCGGTCGCCACGCCATGCTGTCCCGCCCCCGTCTCTGCAATGATGCGCGTCTTGCCCATAAGGCGCGCCAGCAATATCTGCCCTATCGTGTTGTTGATCTTGTGTGCTCCCGTGTGGCACAGATCTTCCCGTTTGAGATAAATTTTTGGTCCGCCGAGCGCTGCGGTGAGCCGTTCGCAAAAGGTCAACGGCGTGGGACGCCCGGCATAGTCGGTGAGCATCGTGTCGAGTTCTTGCCGGAAAGCCGGGTCCTTGCGAGCGGCTTCATAGGCTTTCCGGAGCTCCTCGACGGCAGGGATAAGCGTTTCGGGGACAAACACGCCGCCGTACAACCCGAAATGCCCGCGTTCGTCGGGAAGGGGATGCGTTTTTTCCATAATGAGTACGGTTCTGTTTGTGCCGTATGGCGCTGCACGCCGCCGCGCAACACCATGGGTAATCAGGTCTCGAGTTCGGAATGTACCGACCGGAATACCTGCATAAAGGCGTCAATTCTGGAGAAATCCTTTTCCCCAGGGGCCGATTCGAGACCACTCGACACATCCACGGCAAACGGACGCAGTGTACGGATAGCCTCGGTCACATTACCGGCATGGATGCCTCCCGCAAGAAAGACGCCGGGGCTTCCGGAATGAGCAGACTGTTCGCCCTGCTCACGAAAGTCTTCCGCGGGGGGGCTCGCTACATGCCAGTCGAAAGTCTGGCCGCTGCCGCCGTACACCCTGTCGCTGTACGCATCCAGCAGGAAATGCGCGGCCACGTTCTCATAGGTCCGCATCAGGCGGTATAACCTGTCGGGGGTCGTGTCCGGAGCGATGCGGAACGCCTTGATGACCGGGTATTCGATGTCCAGGATATCGGAAACAGGTTCCTCGCCATGGAGCTGCACAAAAGCGAATCCCGCCTTTTCGGCGGTCCGGTTGATCACATCGGCAGAGGCATTCACGAACACGCCGACCGGCTGCGGTCCATGTATCCATTCAACAATGTCTCGCACGCGCTCCGGCGCGATATAGCGGGGGCTGCCGGCATACTGTACGAATCCAAGGTAATCGGCCCCTGCGGCAGCAGCATACCGGGCGTCCTCCAGCCGGGTTATCCCGCATATTTTGAGTTTGGTCGTCATGCTTTAATTCCTTCCGCTTCGCTCTTGAGTCTTGCCAATGCATCCCCGGGTCGTTCGGACCGCATGAAGGTCTCGCCGATCAGAAAGGCATCGATTCCGCGTTCGTGCAAAAATCGCAGTTCCGCCCCCGACGTAAGGCCGCTTTCCGACACGCGCACAACATTTTCCGGGGCCTCCGCAAATACCCGGATGGAATGTTCGATGTCCACTTCGAAGGTGCGCAGGTCACGGTTATTCACGCCCACGATGCGTGTCTCGTCAAAATCGAGGCGGTCCAGTTCTCTCGGTTCGTACACCTCCACCAGCGCATCGAGATCCAATTCGTGTGCTGCCTGCAACAGGTCCCGCAGATGCGTCTTGTGAAGTACGGCAGCGATCAGCAGTACTGCATCTGCACCGTAGGCCCTCGCTTCGACGAGTTGATAGGTGTCGATAATAAAGTCTTTTCTTAATAGAGGAATAGAAATGGCTTGGCGGACAACAGCAAGATCGTCGAGTGAACCCTGAAAATGATGGGGCTCGGTCAGGACGGAAACGGCGATGGCGCCGCCGGCCTCGTATTGCCGGGCAATCTCGACCGGTCGGAAGTTGTCCCGGATGACACCGCCTGATGGGGAGGCTTTTTTGACCTCGGCAATAATCGAAGGTCCGTTCTTCCGCAAGGCGTCTTCCAGGGAACGCCGGTCCCGGTCGAATCCCACCATGTCTTCAAGCTGCCCCGGCGGCGCTGCGGCTTTCCGCGTGGCCACGACTTCTTGCGTGTCCGCTACGATGCGGTCGAGAATAGTCATGGGGCAGGTGCATTGTGCGAAGCATGGGCCAGTCGTTCGAGCGTGTCTTGCGCCATCCCCGAATCAATGCTTTCTTCAGCGGCGCTGCGACAGGCGGCAAGGTCCTCGAATTTTCCTGAAACCGACAGGGCATGGGCTGCATTGAGCACGACTACGTCGCGGCGCGGCCCCGACTCGCCTGCAAGGATCGCCCGTACGATGCATGCATTCTCGTCGCTGTCACCGCCTGCAAGCGCATTCCGGGTGCAGCGAGTGAAGCCAAGGTCTTCGGGACGCAGGAGGCACTCCACAGGACCGGTTGGAGGGGTCTCCCCATGCACTTCGAATACCACCGTTTCATCCGCCAGCGATACCTCGTCCAGTCCGTCCCGCGCGTGCACAGCGAGGACGTACCGGGCGCCGAGACGCTCAAGAATGGCTGCCATGACCTTCGCTGTTTGCTCATCGAAAGCGCCGGTCAACTGGCGGCGTACCCCGGCAGGGTTGCACAAAGGGCCCAGAATATTGAAGAAGGTGCGTACTCCCAGTTTCCTGCGCACCGGCATTACATGTTTCATTGCGGGGTGGAAGAACGGAGCGAACAGGAACGCCATGCCCGCCTTCTCAAAACAGTATTCGACGCCTTCCTTGCCCAGCGCCGTTTTTACACCGAGCGCTTCCAGCACATCCGCCGAGCCGCATTTCGACGAAACGGATCGGTTTCCATGCTTGGCTACGGTAACCCCGGCGCCTGCACACACGATAGCAGCGACGGTAGAGATATTGAACGTGTCCGTGCCGTCTCCACCCGTTCCGCACAGGTCAATGGCGTCCGGATCACCGGTTTCTACCGGGACGGCGTATTCGCGCATGATCTTCGTGAAAGCGACCAGTTCGTCCAGCGATTCACCACGCGTCCTCAGACCCAGCAGAAAGGCCGCCGTGCATTCGGGTTCCGATGCGCCTTCCATTAACAGGCGCATTGCGTTCTCGGCCTCTTCGCTTTGCAGCGTACCTCCGCCGGCGAGGATGTTCAGGTATTTTTGCATGATACGGGTGGAAAAGCGTGGATCGGGTCAGGAAATCGCTGCCGGGTTCCCCGTTGCACTATCCACTGTGCTGCCCAGCACCTCTTCCAGCCAATTGTCGAGGATCCGAGGCCCTTCGTCCGTCAGTACGCTTTCCGGGTGAAACTGGATACCTTCAACCGGATACTCCCGGTGCCGCAGGCCCATGACGACGCCGTCTTTCGTTTCCGCCGATATATCCAGACAGGCAGGTACGCTGGCCCGGTCCACCACGAGAGAATGATACCGCGTGGCCGTGAACGGATTGCTGACGTTCCGGAACACGCCTCGTCCATCGTGTTCTATTCCGCTCGTTTTTCCATGCATCAGCGTGGGGGCATAGCCGATCCGTCCACCGTATACCTCGCCGATCGCCTGGTGTCCGAGGCATACACCGAGGATTGGCACGGAGGACCCCAGGGCGCTCACGATCGCCTCCGTCACGCCGGCATCGGCAGGGCGGCCCGGCCCCGGCGAAATGAGGATACCCCTCGGCGCCCGATCACGCACGGCGTCCACATCGAGCACATCGTTTCGCACTACCTCGAGGTCGCTCGTGCGGCGTCCCACAAGGTGTACGAGGTTGTACGTGAACGAATCATAGTTGTCGATGACGAGAATCATGGCGCTGCCTTATAGGTAGTGATCAGCCCAACGCGCTCTCGTACGCGTTCCATGTATTCACCGGCCCGTTCCCGGGCCTTGCGGCCCCCTTCGCGCAATATGTCGAACACATCGTCCGGACGCCGGGCCAGTTCCTTGCGTCGGATGCGCGCTTCCGCAAAATGCTCGTCGATGAGGGTGAGCAATTCCTTTTTCGCGTGCCCGTATCCAAATCCTCCTGCACGGTAAGCCTCTGCAATACGTTCCCGCGTTTCGTTGTCGGCGAACAGCCGGATGAGTGTAAACACATTGTCGTGCTCCGGATCTTTCGGCGCTTCGAGCGGCGTCGAATCGGTCACGATGCTCATCACTTTTTTCTTCAGGGCTTTTCCTTCTTCGAAGATGCCGATCGCATTTTCGTAACTCTTGGACATTTTCCGGCCGTCCAGTCCGGGTACGACCGCCACGTCGGAAAGGATGTAGGGTTCGGGTACGGGAAAGACCGGATCGTCCTCCGGGCAATACGTACGGTTAAACCGCTCCGCCAGGACCCGCGTCATTTCGATATGCTGTTTCTGATCCGCGCCCACCGGCACCAGCGTACCTCCGTAGATCAGAATATCCGCTGCCTGCAGTACGGGATAGGTAAACAGACCCGCATTTGCGGTTATGCCCTGTGCAACCTTGTCCTTGTAGGCCACCCCTTTCTCCAGTTGAGATACCGTGGCAAGGTTGTTAAAAATCCATGCCAGCTCGGTGACTTCCGGCACGTCACTCTGCATGAAGAGGCATGCGGCCTGGGGGTCGAATCCGAGGGCAAGGTAGTCGAGCGCTACATCCAGTGTATAGCACCTCAGTTTGTCCCGGTCCTGGAGCGTCGTCAGGGTGTGGTAGTTGACGATAAAGTAGTACGCCTCATGCGTTTTATGAAGCTGGATGTGTTGTCGGAGCGCCCCGAAATAATTCCCGAGATGCAATGCACCCGACGGTTGAATACCGGAAACGATCACTTCGCTGCCTTTGCGGAGAACGGGGGAGGGCATGGATGAGTCGATGCGTTCGGAAGACATGGGTGCAACAGGTACGAAAGGTTGGCTGGAGAGATCAGCGGTTCTGCAAGACCAGTTTTCGCACGTACTCCAGCCGCACATGGGTGTTTTTCAGGACAACGTCGAGGATGGCCCGCGTGAGCATCTGGTGTTCCATGCCAAGTTCAGCATGGAGCAACTTCTCGAAGTCGCTCTCCAGATTTCTGAGCGCTGTCACGATGTCGCTGTCGCATTTTCCGAGGTCAAAATCCTCTGGTTCCATCTCGGTGCCGTTGAACGGCACGCCTCCCGCACTGAGCACCACTTCACTCAGTTTCCCTACATCCATGCGGGCCGTCCTTTGAAGCGTGGACAGTTTTCCGGCAGCGTCCCGGTCTTCGAGGGAACGCACTGCATATTCATGCGAATGATTCAGTGCGCAATGAGAACGAATAACGGGGTTTAGCCGTGCGGCGGTTTCTTCGCGCGAGAGGGTTTTCCCCGCCCACCCCTTGTTCAGAAAAAGGTTTTTAATTCCCATGATACAAGGCAAATAGCCAGTGATACAGATATACGATGCACGGCGGTCATAGCAACCCCTCCGAGGCAAGGAGGATCGCTTCTTTCAGAGCGCGTGCCTTGTTGACAGTTTCCTCAAATTCGC
This sequence comes from Rhodothermales bacterium, assembly GCA_965248175.1. GTDB lineage: Bacteria > Bacteroidota > Rhodothermia > Rhodothermales > VXPQ01 > VXPQ01. The sequence goes on along the minus strand of OZ252093.1, from coordinate 2,634,024 downwards.
TGGACGGCTTGCTGTCTGCGACCAGACCGCATCCTGCTTGTACGTAGACCCGATCTTTTTGAACGAGCATGGTTCTGATAGCGATGCAGGTGTCCATGTTGCCCGAATAATCCACATGGCCGACTGCGCCGGCATAGGCGCCTCTTGCGGATGGTTCGAGTTCGTCAATGATTTCCATGGCGCGTACTTTAGGCGCTCCGCTTACGGTGCCTGCCGGGAAGCAGGCCGCGAGTACATCCATTGCCCCTCTTCTGCGATCCAGCTCGCCGGATACCGATGACACGATATGCATGACATGCGAATACCGTTCCACGTAGGCGTATCTGTCTACTTTAACGGAACCATGCCGGCAGACCCGTCCCAGGTCGTTCCGGCCAAGGTCCACAAGCATCAGGTGTTCTGCACGCTCCTTGGGGTCGGCAAGCAGCTCTGCCTCGAGTCGCCGGTCGTCTTCCTCCGTGGCGCCCCGGGGCCGTGTGCCTGCGATGGGTAACACCTCCGCCGTGTCGCCCTCGATACGCACAAGTACTTCGGGTGAGGAGCCTATCAGCGAAAAATCGTCGAAATCGAGATAGAACAGATACGGGGACGGATTTACCTGCCGCAGCGCGCGATACAGGTTGATGCGATCCCCCTCGTACGGCATGGAGAAACGCTGTGATAGCACGGCCTGGAAAATATCTCCCTCGTAGATATACCGCTTGACCTTTTCAACGGCCTCTTCGAACTCTGCCCGCTCGAAATTAGAGTCCATTTCCTCCTGCAGAATCCGTATGGATTCCGGTTTGGACGGGGTTGTTTCCGAGAGTTCCGCCTCCAGTGCGTCGATGCGCCCGGAGGCTCTGAAATAGGCGTCGGCGGGGTCGTCTCCCTCGTCCACGAATGCGCAGGAGATCAGGACCAGTTGGCGCTTTACGTGGTCGAAGGCGACCAGCGTATCGTAAAAACACCAGATGGCGTCCGGAATGTGCAGGTCGTCAGGCGGCACATTGGGTAAACGTTCCACGAGGCGTACGGCATCGTAGCCCAGGTATCCCACAGCGCCGGTTGCGATCTGGGGGAGGCCGCTTGTTCGGACTTCCGTATACCGGTCCATTTCCCGTTGCATCACCTCAAAAATATTTCCCTTCAGTTCGCGAACGGTTCCATCGGCGTCTTCGGCGATCGTACGCGGACCAAAAGCGCGCACAATGCGGAACGGGTTTTTCCCGAGGAAGGAGTAGCGCGCCAGTTTCTCGCCGCCTTCGACGCTTTCGAGCAGAAAACAATACCGGCTTCCTTCGCGGAATGCGAGGAAAGCTGAGACGGGCGTCAGGAGGTCGGCGCTGAGGCGCCGGCAGATCGGTACGACCAGATTGCCCTTGTCCCGGTGGGCGTCAACAAGGCGTATGAAATCTTCAAGCGGCATGGTCTGCAAATAAAAAACCACAAAAAAAACCCACTGTTCTATCTGAACAGTGGGGATACGGCCTGACCGCGCATACTGCATGGCGGCAATTATGACGTACACGCAAGGCGGATCCCACTGTCCGGCGATCTGCGCCACCAGCCGCCGGCATGAACGTGGATGCTGCTATGTACACATTGTCCGATCATATCATCCAAGATATATCCTGAACCAGTGAAAAGCAAGGACATGCAAGGAGCTGTGTTTTTACGAAAGCACCTCTGTCACTCTTCTGTTTTGCTCGCTGTCACCGGGTTCGTAACCGATCATCATGTACGAGAGTTCGATGCCTCCATGTTCCCGGAATGCTTCCAGGATGCGCATCGTGAGCATATGTTCGGTATTCCGGCGCCCCCGCGCCTCGGTAAGGTGTCGGAGGGATAGGCGGATCCCGTTCTGTGTTGCGCGCACATACACAAACGGAGTCAGTACCTTGTAGTAAATGAGGTATTCATGCGACATCTGCCGGAGTTCTTCCCGGGCCTGCTGCTCTATAGGCCCGGTTGTCTCGGAGGCCAGTTTCATAAGGATATCCCGGGCCGCATTCCAGTCCGAACGAAAGGTGACGGTAAAGGGGATTTCATTCCACACAAACCGGAAGCCCTGCGTGTAATTATACACTCCATACTGGTAGAACCAGCTGTTCGGAAAATGCACAATGCGGCCTGTGCTCTGATCGGCGTCGACCCATCCCCCCGTTTCCATCAGTGTGCTGTGCAGGGGGCGAATGTCGATCACGTCGCCGTGCAGGTCATTTACCTCAATGCGGTCTCCGCTCTTGTACGGCGCCCGAACCAGCATGTGGATCCATGCGACAAAGGAAAGGAGCACCTCCCGCATGGCAATGGCGAGCCCTGCGCCGACGACTGTGAGAATCGTGGCCGGCCCCGGCCCCTGTCCTGCTGACCATACATAGAGGATCGCAAGGGCAGTGAACAGGCCGATCATCCGACCGGCAATTTTCGACACCCGGTACCGCCGGTCCGCTTCTTCGATATAGCGCGACAGCACGCGTCGCAGGGCGTATGCCAGGATCGCCGCGGCCAGCACCAGCAAGATGGAAATCCATACGTCCTGCGCTGCGCCCCCGGTGAGGAAGGATTGAAACCGTTCGCTCTGGAGAAAATCTCTGAAAGGCATACCTTAATTCTTTTCGCTCATCGCCAAAGTACGAAATTCGGACAATAAGGGGAGACAGGGGAAAAGGTGTATATTCCTGTATGTTTTATTCCCGGTAATCCGATTACTATGCCCCACGGTACTGTTTCACCATGAATCGTCCTTGTGCGCTTTCCCGATACGTTTTTCACGGCTTCGTTTCGATGCTTGCCGTGCTGTCTTGCTTGCCGGTTGTGCATTGCGCCGCCGCACAGGAAGCCGATCGGCCGAATATCATCGTCATCCTTGCCGATGATCTCGGTGTCGAAACGTTGGGAGCTTACGGCGGTTCATCGTACCGAACGCCTGAACTTGACCGTCTTGCCGCCGAGGGCCTGCGTTTCGATCACGGCCACTCGCAGCCGCTGTGTACGCCCACCAGAGTCAAGTTGATGACGGGGCTGCACAATTATCGTAACTACCGCGAGTTTTCTCACCTCGATGCCGATCAAACCACCTTCGCTCACGTGCTGTCCCAGGCCGGGTATCGCACGGTGATTGCCGGGAAGTGGCAGTTGGCAAATAATCTCTTCGTTATTCACGAGGGGACCTACCCGGAGAAGGCGGGTTTCGACGAACACCGCCTGTGGCAAGTACGCCGCGAGCAACGCGGCTCCCGGTATTGGGGGCCGACGTTTGTCACAAACGGCGTGAAGGAAACCTGGGGAGAGGAGGTTTTCGGTCCTGACCTGATCAACGAGTTTGTGCTCGACGTGATTGACGAACACGCGGCGGCCGACCCGGCAAGCCGCAAGCCGTTCTTGCTCTACTATCCCATGGTGTTGCCGCACGATCCGTTCGTGACCACTCCGCACGATCCCGACGCTGCAACAAAAGAAGACCGGTTCGCAGCCATGGTTGCATATATGGATCACCTTGTAGGGCGGGTGCGCACCAGGCTGGTGGAACATGGACTCGATCGCAATACCCTGCTGTTGTTCATTGGAGACAACGGCACTTCTTCCGCGATGGTCTCGATGAGAAACGGGCGGGCTATTCGCGGCGGGAAAGGCACGCCTCTTCAGGCGGGCACCCATGTGCCGTTCCTTGCATGGTGGCCCGGGACGATTTCGCCCGGTCGGACGAACCAGACCCTTGTGGATGTGGGCGACGTGTTCCCGACGCTGGTGGAAGTCGCTGCCGCAGACCTTCCGGACGGTCTCGAACTCGACGGCACAAGCCTGCTTCCCATGTTGAGAGGTGAGCCCGCATTGGAACGCAGCGGCTTGTTTGTCCATTACGAACCCCGGTGGTTCCCTGGGCCGCCGGTCCGTTATGTTTTCGACCACCGATTCAAGCGGTACGAGGATGGTCGCCTGTTCGATCTTGTTGCGGATCCGGGAGAGCATGCGCCGATCACAACCGGCGATGTACCCCCCGAGGCTCCAGCACAGGTCACCGCGCTCGATGCATTGCTTGCGTCCAAAGCCGGATCCATCCGAACCGCTGGCGCCTGGAGGCCGCCGCAGGGTACATCTTCGCAATGGCGCCCCCCGGCGGAACGCCCGAACATCCTGCTCTTCATCGCCGACGACATGACCTACAGCGATGCGGGAGCTCTTGGAAACCCGGTGGTCCATACGCCAAACATCGACCGCCTTGCAGCCTCTGGTGTTACCTTTACGCATATGTTCACCGGCAGCGCAATGTGCTCACCCACACGGCACATGCTATACAATGGCCGCTATCCGGTGCGGAGTGGCGCCTGGCCGAACCATGCAAGAGCCTACGAGGGTACCCGCAGCATGGCGCACTACCTCACCGACCTGGGCTACAGGGTGGGCCTGGCGGGCAAGTTCCATGTGGCGCCGCAGGCATCCTATCCCTTCGAAGAGGTAGGTGGAAGAGAACTCGATTATGATCGTATCGGTGAGTTCATCGCTCGCGACCCACGCCAGCCCTTCGCACTGGTCGTTGCTTCTACCGAGCCGCATCAGCCCTGGAGCAAAGGCGATCCTTCACGGTATGACGCGCCCTCGCTTATCCTTCCATCCTATTTCGTGGACACTCCGGAGACTCGTGAGGCACTTACTCGCTATTACGCCGAGATTACCTTCATGGACGGCCAACTTGGCCAAGTGCTGGATCGGCTGGAGCAATACGCCCAACAGGATAACACCCTGATCATGTTCTATACCGAACAGGGAATGAGTGCACCGTTCGCCAAGTGGACACTGTATGACGCTGGTGTGCGCGGATCCCTCGTCGTGCGCTGGAGGGGTCGTATCGCCCCTGGCCGTACATCGAACGCTCTTCTCCAGATCAACGATTTGCTTCCCACCTGGATCGAAGCCGCGGGTGTCTGGCCGGCGCCTGATCTGGAGGGCCATAGCCTGTTTCCTCTACTTCTTGCGCCCGATATTCCGAACGATGAGCTGCAGCACCACGAATTCGTCTATGGTATTCACACCACGACCGGCATCCTGAATGCACAGGAGCCATACCCGATCCGATCAATCCGCGACCAGCGCTACAAGTTGATCTGGAATCTGGCGCCAGAGGACCGCTTTACGAACATTATCACTGAGACCGGCAGCGACGGCTTTTTCTATTCCTGGCGTGCGCTGAGTTCCACCGACGAGCGCGCCCGGGAACTGGTGACTCGTTACCAGCACCGTCCCGAACTGGAGTTCTACGACCTGGAAGCGGACCCCCACGAGCAGGTAAATCTTGCCGGCCGGGCCGAATATCTCGATCGCCAGGAGACCATGCACCGGAGGTTGCGCGCGTGGATGGAGGAGCAGGACGCTCTTCGTTGAAGTAGCGCAGGTAGTCGGCAATCCCCTTCCCGGCCTCGGCCACCGTCTCGTAGGCGTGCCGGTAGACCTCTTCCTGTTTGAGGCTGCGCCATAGGCGCTCCACGTACACGTTGTCGAGCCAGCGGCCCTTGCCGTCCGCTTCGACGCAAAAGGATGCGTCCATCGTGTTCGATAGCCGGTGTGCGAGCACCTTGCGGCTATGCCAGTCGATTACGGCCACGAGATAGAGAAAGCCTTTCGCCATAGGGATGTACGTAATGTCCGCCGCATAGACCTGCCGGGGTCTCGTACCCTTCATGCCCCTGAGCAGATAGGGATAGATCTTGTGTCCGTCCCCAGGGCTTGCCCATGCGATACAGCGCATCATAGAGCGTGCTAAAGTCTTGTGTACTCGACCCAAACGCAGGCACTTCGATTGTCGCATATCACGAGAATCGTCAGCATGAGCACCCAATCGGGCACCCACTAATTAGGGGAATTATATCCAATAGTGCCGAAGGTCGAGGTGGAACTATCCGGGATGGCTAATCCGGCGTTGACCGCAGCCCGGTGGCTTGGAGACAGACAAGGAATTCTTCCTGCGAGCGGTTGCCTTTCTGCGAGTTGCAAGCGTTGCAGAGTAGTTAGAGGTGGTTCGGTTTGATTGGACAGATTTTGGCGGAATTTTAAGGTGTACTGTTGCGACCTTGTTGGGCGTGTCCTGAAAACTGTGTAAGTGGTCATACGTACACATAGTTTCATCAGGAGGTGAAGCCGATGACCGATCTTACAGACAAACAGCAGGCGCTTCTCGAGGAGTTGCTGAAGGACTTCAAAGGGGACGCGCGGGACATATTCGGCGAGGGGGGCTTTTTCAAGGAGCACGGCGTGCGCATCTCTATGGACGGCAAGGGCCGCTGGCTCGACAATGTGTACGTGGAGCGCCTTTGGCGCAGCCTCAAGCAGGAAGAAATCTACCGGCACACCTACGAGACGGTGAGCGAGGCCAGGAAGGGCATTGCCGATTACCTGCGTTACTTCAACGAGGAACGCCTTGCCACCGAATTACAAGCCCCTGATCGCCAGATGTCAGGGCGCTGAATTACGTTGCATCGTCTGTACAATTTTCTGCGAAATACCGGCACGATACGGCGTTATCTCTGTATTTCGGTGGGATCATAACCGGGTGCGCCGTTGTTGTTGGATTTTGCATCCGGCGAGTCCATTTCCGCGAATGCCTTCTCCGCAGCGCGTTCCATGCACCGTTATCTTTATCGTTTCGATTCCTGGCGCGCTCCGCTCGACCGCACTGTGTATGGCCTTGCTCTCGTCGGCATACTTGACGCGGCGCATATAGCGATCCAGAAGCGAGGCGGATTTGAACAGGGCTGTACGGGCTTCTCTTCCTCGGCGCTTACCGGTTCCGTTTTCGATTGCGCTGCAGTAACCGGCAGCGAGGCCGGCGTTTTTCTCGGCGTACCCAATGCAATATGGGGCTTGCTGTTCTACGCAGCGGTAGCGGCCCTGACGGTGGCGACCGCCTGGAATTTCAAGGAGAAGAGAGCCTTGTACAAGGCAGCCCGCACGGTGCTCGTGGCAGGCGGGTTGGCTTACACAGCCTATCTTGTCTATTATCAGGTGGCCGTGCTGGAGCAACTCTGCATTCTCTGCCTCGTTTCCGCAGGAATTGTCGTCCTGCTTGCCATCTTGCATGGCATTGATGTAAAATTATCCCCCGTTTCTACCCCCGAACCTTCCAGTAACATGACTACCAAACCCTTGCGTGAAATAGCCTGGATGGGTGGGCTTCTGCTGCTTCTGGGAACGCTCATAGCAGCAGACGCCGTGTATTTCAGCAATTCCGAACCGGAATTTTCCGATGTATTTGCCGCCGAAACGGAGATGGGTGCGGCGGCTTCTTCGGAAGCCCTCCCGCCGGCGCCTGCAGAGGAAGAGCCTCCCGTAGAGGCTGTGCCGGACCCGGCGCCTTCCGAATGCCCGTACGACCCCGATAAAGAACCTGTGGAGGATTTCCGGCGCCTTGTGAACCTTTTCGATCCGACCGTAGGGGAAGCAGACGCCCCGGTTACGGTGATTGAGTATTTCGATCCCAATTGCAATCACTGCAAGACCTTTCACGACGTGATAACGCCCGTTGTGCGGTCTCATGCCGACCGCGCGTTCTTCGTGTTCAAGCCGTTTGTGTTGTGGAGTCATTCCATTCTGCAGTCGGAAGCGCTGTATGCGGCTACCCGGGAAAAGAAGTTTTTCCCGATGCTTGAGGCGCAGTTCGAAATGCAGAATCCGCAGACGGGCCTGTCCCTGGAGCAATTGCGCGAGATTGCCGTACGGATCGAAATGAACCCGGATGTGCTCATGCAGCGTTTGGAAAGCCGTCTTTATCGTCGCACGCTGGAGCAACAAAGAAGGGAGGCGATTGAGATCGGCGTGGATCAGACGCCCACCGTCTTGATCAACGGACGTTTCGTGGCCACTGAGTCCCATACCGTCGAATGTCTGCAAAACATGATCGAGGAGGCTGCTGCCCAGTGAGTACCCCATTTCCGCCATCTGTTCCTGCGGGCGAAGACCTTGCCAGCCTTTCGATCAACACCCTGCGTTTTCTCGCCGTTGATGCCGTGCAGGCGGCTCGCAGCGGACACCCCGGTATGCCCATGGGGGCTGCATCCATGGCCTATGTGCTTTGGAAGCACCACATGAAGCATAGCCCCGCTCACCCGGACTGGTTCGATCGGGACCGCTTCGTGCTCTCCGCCGGACATGGCTCCATGCTGCTTTACGGTATGCTGCACCTCGCCGGTTATGCCATGCCGATGGAGGAGATTAAACAATTTCGGCAGTGGGGAAGCATCACGCCCGGTCACCCGGAAAACTTTCTTGCAGAGGGTGTTGAGACGACGACCGGGCCGCTGGGTCAGGGATTCGCTAATGCCGTGGGCATGGCCATGGCCGAAAAGCATCTTGCCGCGCGTTTCAACGAGCCCGGCTTCGAGATCGTTGACCATTTCACGTATGGCATATGCTCGGATGGAGATCTTATGGAGGGCGTCTCGCATGAGGCGGCGTCGCTGGCCGGACACCTCGGACTGGGCAAACTCATTTTTCTGTACGACGACAACGGCATTTCCATTGACGGCGGTACGGAGCTTTCCTTTACCGAAAACGTGCCGCAACGCTTCGCAGCCTACGGGTGGCATGTGGACCGGATCACCGATGGGAACGATCTGGAGGCCATCGATCAGGCGTTACACAGAGCACGTGCCGAGGCTGACCGTCCGTCACTGATCGCCGTGCGAACCGTGATCGGGTACGGTAGCCCCAACAAGGCAGGATCCGCTTCTTCGCATGGGTCGCCGCTGGGAGAAGAGGAGGTCGTGCTTGCCAAGCGTTGTCTCGGATGGCCCGAGGATAAAACATTTTTTGTGCCGGATGAGGTCTATGCGCACATGCGCGATGCGTCTTTGAAAGCCGGGCATGCTGCCTATGCTGCGTGGGAAGAGCGGCTTGCTGCCTACAGGGATCGCTATCCCGAACAGGCGGAGATATTCGCTGCATGGTGTAACGGATCCCCGGAGGAGGGCTGGGCACAGCGTGTTGAGACCCCTGTGGTAGGGACCGTACAGGCCACGCGTGCGGCAAGTGGCAAGGCCCTGAATGAACTGGCTCCTTCCGTACCGTTTCTCATCGGCGGTTCCGCCGACCTGACGCCCTCGAACAATACGGCAGTAAAGGATCGTGAGGATTTTCAGAAGACATCGCCGATGGGCGGCTACCTGCGTTTCGGGGTCAGAGAGCACGCTATGGCGTCGGCCTGTAACGGGATTGCATTACATGGCGCCGTGCGACCCTATTGCGCAACGTTTCTGATATTCAGCGACTACATGCGGCCCGCCGTGCGCCTGAGTGCACTTATGAAGCTGCCTGTCCTCTATATATTTACGCATGATTCCATCGGTCTCGGGGAAGATGGTCCGACGCATCAGCCCATAGAGCATATCATGTCTCTGCGGGCCATGCCCAACCTTACGGTGATTCGCCCCGCCGACGCTGCCGAGACGGCTGAGGCCTGGAAACTGGCTGTCGAGTGGAAGGACGGCCCCCTTGCACTGATCCTTACCCGGCAGGGGTTGCCGGTGCTTGAAGGGACTGGCGAGGGGCTCCGGCGAGGCGCCTATGTCGTGTTTGCTTGCGAAGGAACTCCTGACATCGTGTTGATCGGAACGGGAAGTGAGGTGCAACATGCAGTGGCGGCGGCCACGATGCTTCGGGAGACGGGCGTAGCGGCGCAGGTTGTCAGCATGCCTTCGTGGGAACTCTTCGAGCAGCAGCAGGCAGCATACCGGGAAGAGGTGTTTCCCCGTGCGGTTCGCAAACGCCTTGCGGTGGAAGCCGGTGTGACGACGGGATGGGAACGCTATGTAGGCCTTGACGGAGCCGTGATTGGGATGACCGGGTTCGGGGCGTCTGCGCCGGGTGGCGTAACGATGCGGGAATTCGGCTTCACAGCCGAAAACGTGCTGGCCCGAGCGCAGGCATTGCTTGCGGAATGAGGGAATAGCATCGCCGTCGCGATACGCCGCCGGTCAGCGTCATATCCGGGTCGAAATTTGCAAAAAGGCGTGTCTTGGGGAACCGAGGAGCGCAGGCCGCGAGAGGTAGTGGTAATTGAGCGCATTTCGGATATGCAGCGTGGCCCGGACCCCGCGCCAGGACGCACCGATTCGTACATCCACGACCTGGATGGGGCTGCTCAATTCCGCATCGCGGATGAACCTGGCAAAGTCGGAATCGACCCGCTCCGGGGCAGACGCCAGCCGCAGATCCGCGCCGGATTCAAGCGGCCCGACCGTTAAGGTGGCGCCGGCCTTGAGAAGATGGGTTGAGCGAAATGCAAGCGGCTCTTCTGTTTCGAGGTCTTCCGCATCGAGGTACGTGTAGCCCGTATGCAGTGAGGCGCGCCCGGGCAGTATGTGGGCGCGCAATTCCAGTTCGCCGCCGCGGATGCGGGCTCTCGTAAAATTCGTGAACCGGAAGGCGCGCTCTTCCGCTGTGAACTTCGGTTCGATGAGTTCCCGGTACTGGCTCAGAAACAGGGCGGCGTCGATAGTGAATAATGGAGCGCCGCCAAACAAAGGTTGCCCCCGTACCCCGATCTCGTAGCTCCGGCTGGTTTCGGGCTTCAAGTCAGGATTCGATACGATGGGCAGGTGGTCGCTGCTTTCGACGAATCGTTCCAGCACACTGGGCGCCCTGAATCCTTCACCGTAGGCAAGCCGGACGGTCCACGACGGTCCCATACTGACCGTTGCACTGGTGCGCGGGCTGAGCTTGCTCAGGGTTTCGCCTTGCCGGATGCGGTACGTATCGAAACGCAGGCCGCCAGTGATTTTGACACGCCCGATTTCTTCTTCCCATTGTGTGAACGCCGCCACTTCGGGTTGGCTGCGGGGCGCGTCGTCGCCGGTATAGCTTGAATTCGTGAGGTTGGCGTCGCCGGAGATGCCGGCAATGATATATCGTCCGGGAGCCGGTTCGTAATCAAATTGCACCTCGCCGCCGTACCGAAACCCGATCGTTCCCTTCGATAGCGGCTTCGGTTTTTTATCGTCGTCGAGCGGCTGGATAAAGATGCCGAACAGGCGTGCTTTCGCCTGAAGAAGCGTGCTGGCGGATAGTGCGTTCGTATATGCCGGCAGCAGGCTGATGTGCTGCGTCCGGTTATCGCTCGTTCCTGACGAGGAAATTGAGCCGCCGAGGTTGGTACTGCCTGGATTCAGTGCATCGCGAGCACCATTCCAGTAGATGAAGGTGTCGCTCGTTTTCCGATTGACGCCCGCGAGGATATTTACATGGGAATCGGGTGAGGTGCGCCAGGTAAATTTGGAGAACCCCTGAAGGCTTCGGGAACTGTTCATGTTCAGGTGGCTTGCGTCGTACCGGTAGGTCAGGTTCGTCCAAAAGCCCGTATTTGGGCTTAAGGGGCGTGCGTGGTTGATGGCGACACCGCCCAGGGGCCTCGGGTTTCCCCCATCTTTCCATTGCCGGCGCCATATATCGTGGTGTGCCGGCTGGTACGCTCCTGCGTAGACTTCAACAAACGTTTCGGGTTTGGCAGGGTATGTTTTCGTGATGACGTGAATGATCCCGCCAAGTGCTCCACCACCGTACAATGCCGAGCCGGGCCCCTTGAGTACCTCGACCCGCTCGATTTGATGTACCGGGATCAGGTCGAACGGGATGCGTTCCGCGTCGGGGCTCAACATGGGCATGCCGTCCACAAGCAGCAGAACCCGGCTTCCCGTGTTGTACGAGAACCCCGACGAACCCCGGATATTCACCTCGTTCCCAGTCAGTTGTACGCCGGGGACGTACTGCAAGGCGTCGTCCAGCGCCAGTACGTTGCGTACCACCAGATCGTCGGCAGTGAGCACGCTTACGCTGGCGGCGGTATCACCGGCGTCCGCGATGCGGCGCGTGGTGGTGACGACGATTTCCCGGGACTCGACGGCGATGGGTTCAAGGACGAAATCGACATGAACCGTTTCGTCCGCCACCACGTCGATTTGCCGGATTTCCGTCGCGAATCCCACGCTGGAGGCTTGTATGCGATAGGCCCCGATCGGTACTGGCCCGATACGGTACGTTCCATCTGCCGACGCGGCGTCTCCATACGCCGTATCGAGGAGCACGACGTTGGCTTCCGGCAGGGGATCGCCCGTAGTGCCGGTCACGCGGCCCGCAACGGCGCTGTCCTGTGCTCCGGCGACATTCGTTCCGGCGAATACCCACAACACGCACAGGCAGGCCGCAAATCTCCACCATGTTTTCCGGACGTTCATGGGGTTTCAGGAGGGGGGAATGGGGGTGGATTGAGAAAATCGGCCGACATGGAGATCCGGGTAGTTTCCCCGGGGGAGATGACGATTATGCCGCCGCCTTCTTCCACAAGACCGATGGGTCGCCAGGCGAACAGGTCAGGGCTGTATTTGTGTGCAACCCCGGCGTAGGGATAAAGCCCCGTTCCGACGCTGTCAAGTGTCACGGTTTGTTGCTCCACATGAAACTGTAGACGCTCGCTGAAAATAAGCCGGTTGAGTTGCAGAAAGTCGGCAGTGTCTTTTGGAACGAACCGCAGGGCGACGAACAGCAGTTCATAAATATCCTCGGTGGGGGGCCAGGTCTCCGGGTAATTTTCGTAGGTAATATCTACAACGAGTGTACCGGTCGGGGGGTCGTCGGGTGGGGCAAAACCCTGGTCACAGGCAGCAAGGAAGACGGCGAGCGTTAGTACCGCCGGCAGCAGGATGACGGAGCAGGCAAGAAAGAATGCGCGTCGCAACACGGTCGAAAAAGAAGCGGGGGAACGCACAGACAAAATAAGTACAGTGCGACAAAGGGGTGTCGAGGCGAATGTTGTCAAAATATCAAAAACATTATTGTCGAGAAAGAGCGTTTTGTTTAAACCGCTTCCGTGCTGCGTTGGAAACACCACGCCCGTTCGGGCGTTTGGGCGCGTTCCCGTTTCTTCCTGCATGTACATCCCGTATGAAACTATCGGATTTCAAGTACAATTTTCCCAGGGAGTACATAGCGAAATACCCTGCCGAACCGCGCGATGCGGCCCGGCTCATGGTGCTTGATCGCACAAACAGGACGATCCAGCACCGGCATATCAGTGACCTTCCACAGTACTTCAGGGAAGGCGACATCATCGTCGTAAACGACACGAAAGTTTTCCCGGCTCGTCTGTACGGGAACAAGGAAAAAACAGGAGCGAAGATCGAGGTATTCCTGCTTCGGGAGTTGAATCCCGAAAGCAGGCTGTGGGACGTCATTGTCGATCCTGCGCGGAAGATTCGCATCGGCAACAAGTTGTATTTCAACGGGGGGCTGATTGCCGAGGTGATTGACAATACGACCTCGCGGGGACGAACCATCCGCTTTGTGTTTGAAGGGACCAACCTGGATCTCTATGCGAAGATAGACGAGATCGGACAGACCCCTTTGCCGCCATACGTGAAGCGTGCTGTCGAGGAGGAGGATCGTGCGCGCTATCAGACTATTTTTGCGGAGAATAGGGGAGCAGTCGCTGTTCCTTCGGCAGGGTTGCATTTTACCCCGGAGTTGATCGAAACGCTGCGTGCCAAAGGTGTTCGGATCGTGCCCACTACGCTGCATGTCGGACTGGGCACCTTTCGTCCTGTTGAAGTGGAAGATCTGACAAAGCACCGGATGGATTCGGAGCGCTTTATGATCTCGGAGGAAACCGCCAGCGCCGTGAACGAGGCGCTGTTGTCCCCGGACAATACGGTAATGGCGATTGGTACGACCGTGGTTCGGGCCATCGAATCGAGTCTTTCCGCCTCGTATTTGTGCAAGGCAGGCAGCGGATGGACCGACAAGTTCATCTGTCCGCCCTATAAATTCAGAATCACCGAGCGGCTGCTCACGAACTTTCATCAACCTGGAAGTACGCTTCTGATGCTCACAGCGGCGTTTGCCGGCTATGATTTCGTCATGGAGTCTTACCGGCTTGCGATAGAAGAAAAGTATCGCCTGTTCTCCTTTGGGGATGCCATGCTCATATTGTGATCCGGTGCGTCGCGTATATTTTAGCGTTGCACCGGCACAGATATGCCTGCGGATACTGAGGTCCCTGTGAAGAAAGAATTGCCTATCGTTACGGTACTCGTTCCGGCTGCGGGCCGCGGCGTGCGCATGGGCGGCCCACGCAAGCAATATCGGGATATCGGCGGGGCACCTCTCCTGGTACAAACACTCCGTGTATTTGAAAGGCATCCCCGGGTTGATCATATCGTAGTGGCTGCTCCGGAGGGCGACACGGAATGGCTGGCCTCGGAGTTGCATGCCCTCGGATTTCAGAAAATCCATACGGTGACCCCGGGCGGAGACAGCCGGCAGGCTTCTGTTGCGGCAGCTCTCGATGCAGCGCCCCCCGCCGGATCCGTATCTTCCGATATGGACATTGTGCTTGTGCACGATGCGGTGCGTCCCTTTGTCCCCGCAGAGTGTATCGACGCTGTGATTTCTACGGCCCTTCAGGAGGGTGCAGCGGCCCTTGCGCTGCCTGTTGCAGATACCCTGCGCGCAGTATCCCGGGGCGTATTTGCAGAAACCGTCGACAGGGAGCGACTCTGCCGTATGCAGACGCCGCAGGCATTTCGCCGGGTCTGGCTTGAAGAGGCGCACCGCGTGGCTCGTAGCGAGGGACGCGAAGCCTCGGACGATGTGGCGCTTGTCCAGCATATCGGGCGGCCGGTGGCTCTGGTGGAGGGTAGTGCATTGAATATCAAGGTGACCACGCCGGCAGACTATGAACTGGTTGGGATTATTCAGTCTTCATTCGAACGAACCTCGTCTGTAGACCCATGAGAATCGGCTTCGGATACGATGTACACCGCCTCGTCGAAGGCCGCCCTCTGGTTATCGGGGGAATTGAGATTCCTTTCGACAAGGGTCTTGATGGGCACTCCGATGCCGATGTGCTCCTGCACGCCGTAGCCGATGCGCTGCTGGGTGCTGCGGCCCTCGGGGATATAGGCGCCCACTTTCCCGATACGGATGAGCGCTGGGCAGGTATAGCGGGCGCCGATCTCCTTGGCAGTGTGGCCGGTAAACTTTCGGAAGCCGGATACCGGGCGCATAACGTCGATGCGACGGTCGTGCTTGAACGCCCGCGTCTTCAGCCTTACGTTCCCCGGATGCGCGCGGTTATTGCCCGCTGCCTTTCCATTGATGAGGGGGCTGTTTCCGTGAAGGCCACGACACACGAGAAAATGGACGCTATCGGGAAGGGGGAAGGAGCGTCTGCGTTTGCAATGTGCACGATCGTAGCGATGGACCGGAATGGGTGATCTGTTGCAGGATCTGGTGATGTGGCTAGACGGGTTGTCTCCGGCATGGGCCTATACCGGCATTTTGCTTGTTGCCTATGCGGAGAATGTGCTTCCTCCTGTTCCCGGTGACATGGCGGTTGTGTTCGGCGGATATCTTGTTGGCGTCGGCGAGCTGCATTTTGTGCTTGTGGCCGGCATGGCGACACTGGGCAGCGTTATGGGGTTTATGACCATGTATCTCGTCGGGTATCTGGTCGGCGACGCCGTACTGCGATCGCGCTGGTTCCGATGGATTTCCCCGGAGCGGATTGACAGGGGTCGTCGTCACATGGACCGCTGGGGGTATGGTCTTGTGGCGGCCAACCGGTTTTTGGCGGGGCTCCGCGGAGTTGTCGGGCTCCTCGCCGGCATGGCCCGTCTTGACGGTTTGCGCACAGCAGCGATATCCACGCTGAGCGCCCTCGCGTGGATATTGCTGATTGTCTGGGCCGGATACGCCGTGGGCGACAACTGGCAGGAAGTCGGCTATTGGCTTCGGGATTACGGGCGAGCCGTTCTGTGCCTGATCGGGCTGGCCTTGCTCGCAGGCGGGGTACGCCGATATGTTCAAAAGAAGAAGCGTTCCTCAAAGAAATCAGGGGAAAATACAAAAAGCAAACCCCGGTAAGGAAACTTTGATGTCTCTGCGGGATATGCTGCCTCTGTTTGCGGCATGCAGGTTGACACCATGCGCCGCGAATACGTAATTTGAAAGATTGGGGTCGCTCGGAAGGCGGCGAGGCTGGCGTAGCTCAACCGGTAGAGCAGCTCACTTGTAATGAGCAGGTTGGGGGTTCGAGTCCCTTCGCCAGCTCTTCATTTGAACAGGTGTTTTTGAGAGGACCTTTTCGGAGCGTGTTCTCCGGCAGTACCGGGCAGGTTGCCGAGTGGTCAAAGGCGGCAGACTGTAAATCTGCTCCCTCAGGGTTCGGAGGTTCGAATCCTCCCCTGCCCACCCTTTTTCGTTCGACGGCTTTTATGTGACGGAGGGCGCCCGTGTGGCGTGCCTTCTCGACCACAGTACCGTATGACGTATCGTAGCGGAAGTAGCTCAGATGGTAGAGCATCAGCCTTCCAAGCTGAGGGTCGCGGGTTCGAATCCCGTCTTCCGCTCCAGCAAGCGCATGTCGGTTTCAGCCGCCTTAGCTCAGTGGTAGAGCACTTCCATGGTAAGGAAGGGGTCATCGGTTCAAATCCGATAGGCGGCTCATGCGATGCGCCGCCGCTTTTCGCATACGAATCATGCAGCAGTAACCATCGCTGTGCACACGGGCGTAGCTCAATTGGCAGAGCAGCGGTCTCCAAAACCGCAGGCTGCAGGTTCGAGTCCTGCCGCCCGTGCCCGCAACATTCATGGCGTGACACGCCGTAACCAGGATCAAACATGAAGGTGGCCAAATATCTGGGCGACGTAAGCAGGGAGATGCGCAAGGTCAGTTGGCCTGCGCGTAACGAGCTGGTTAGTAACACACTAATCACCCTGCTGGCGTCGATGATCGTTTCCCTGTACATTTGGGGAGCCGATCAGATCATTAGCCGGATACTGGAGTTCATATACCGCTGATCCGGTTATTCCAAAGTATATCTCGTCGAGACATTTTTCTCAGGTACAAGGAAAAATGGTGAAGGAAAAGGAAATCATCCGCAAATGGTACGTGCTGCGCACGTTTTCGGGCCACGAAAAAAAGGTCAAGCACTATCTCGAGAAGGAGATCGAGCGTCTCAATCTGCAAGACAGGATCAATGAAGTCATGATCCCTACCGAGACCGTTTTCGAGATGCGTAGCGGCAAAAAGCGTACGCGCGAGAAGACGTTCTTCCCGGGGTATGTGATGCTGCATATCGCGCTTGATACCGAGTTGCAGCATGTCATTTCCAATCTTCCCTCGGTGATTGGTTTTCTGACCACAGGCGACGAGCCCACGCCGTTGCGCCCCGATGAAATAAACCGGATCATGGGCAAAATGAACGAGGTCCGGGAGGCGGGCGAACAGCCGGAGATGCCATTCAAGAACGGGGATCTCGTGAAGGTAGTGGATGGCCCGTTCAACAATTTCAGCGGTTTTGTCGAGGAGGTGTATCCCGACAAAATGAAAGTCAAGGTGATGGTATCTATTTTTGGGCGGAAGACGCCCCTGGAACTGGATTATCTGCAGGTGGAGCGGGATGATTAACACTTGATTGTGAATAATACTTGAACCCGCGTGCGCAACCCGTGTTTTTGTGGAATATTCCCCAAAAATTTCCGATATTAACAAGCTGACTTTTGCTGCCAAATTAACAGAAAGCGGGAGCTGAGCGTACAAAACGGTACGATTTCTCTGGCGTTTGCACCGCGCTTTACTACAGTATGGCGAAGCTAATCGACGGGTATATCAAGCTTCAGATCAAGGCTGGACAGGCGAATCCGGCCCCCCCAATAGGCCCTGCGTTGGGGCAGAAAGGGGTGAACATCATGGAGTTCTGCAAGCAATTCAATGCGGCGACGCAGGATAGGATGGGGCTTGTCCTTCCTGTCGTGATCACGGTTTATACCGACAAGACCTTCAGCTTCATCGTCAAGAGCCCCCCTGCAGCGGTGCTTCTGAAGACTGCTGCGAAGATTCCGTCGGGATCCGGCGATTCCCTGCGGAACAAAGTGGGAACGGTGACCTGGGAGGACTGTCGCAAGATTGCCGGGCAGAAGATGGAGGATCTCAACGCATTCGACATGGACAAGGCGGCTTCCATGGTAGCTGGTACGGCGCGTTCAATGGGGATACGCGTCGAAGGCGGACCCTCTTGAGCGAGGCCGTTTTGTATGATCGGGGCAGTGTTCCTGCATCCGTGACATTCCATCATCGTTGATACAAGCACCACATCCGCTACATATTCGGATGGCGAAAAAAGGAAAACGTTACCAACAGGCGGCCGAGATTGTCAAAGAGGCAGGAGGCCCCTTCACGCTCGAAGATGCCTGTGCCCTGATTGGCAAGGCAGGCGGCGCGAAATTCGACGAATCGGTCGATATCGATCTGCGGCTCGGGGTTGATCCGCGTCATGCCGACCAGATGGTGAGAGGCACGGCGGCATTGCCTCACGGCACGGGCAAGGAGGTGCGCGTGCTTGTACTGGCCAACGAGGGCAAACAGGAAGAGGCCAGAGAGGCTGGCGCCGATTATGTCGGCCTGCATGATTTTATCGAACGTATCCAGAAGAAAGGGTGGACCGATTTCGATGTCGTGGTCGCTACGCCTGATGTGATGCGTGATGTTGCCAAACTCGGGCGCGTACTGGGGCCCAGAGGACTTATGCCTAACCCCAAAAGCGGTACGGTCACCATGGATGTCGGTCCGGCTGTGCAACAGGTCAAGGCGGGTAAAATCGACTTTCGCGTTGATAAATCAGGAAATCTGCATACGCCGATCGGAAAAGTGTCGTTTTCCGCAGACCATCTCCGGGAAAATGCGGAGGTGTTCCTCAAGGAAGTGCTTCGACTGCGCCCCGCATCGGCGAAGGGTACGTACGTCCGATCGGTCTCGATCTCGACATCGATGGGGCCGCCGATCCCGCTGGATCGCATCCAGGTCGTGAGTGCGCTTCGGTAGCGCTTTTCGCCTGTTCATTCCTATACCTGATTGCAAGTAGCATAGCCGGTTTATGCCGGATAGCCCGAGAGCAACCGATCGAGATAGCGAGGCGCCGACATGCCCATGACAAAAACAGAGAAGGAAACGGTCGTTGCGGAAATCGCGCAGATGCTCGACGCAAACACGATCGTGTACCTGACCAATTATTCCGGGCTGACTGTCAGTCAGGCGGACGATTTGCGCAATCGTTTCCGCAATGCCGGCGTGTCGTTCAAGGTGTATAAGAATACTTTGGTACGCCTCGCAATGGAGGAGCGTCCCGCGTATAGCGAATTGCTGGAATACCTGAAAGGCCCTACGGCCATCGCATTCGGCGGGGAGCCGTCGGCGCCGGCCCGCGTCATCCGGGATTTCCTGAAAGACGAATCAGCGACTCGCCCTGAAGTCAAGGCCGTTTACATAGATGGCGCTTTTTACAGGGAGGGCTCGCTGGATACCCTGGCTTCACTCAAGTCGAAAGACGAGCTCATAGGCGACGTAGTCGGTTTGTTACTCGCTCCTATTTCGAATGTGGTCGGCAAGGTGCAGGCGCCTGCCCGCAACCTGGCCGCGGCGATTCGCGAGATCGCAGATCGCGCCGCATGACCATGCGTTATGCCCGACCCCGAAACAATCATCGTCACTTTCACCATCCATCCTTAATGCGCGGCACAGTTGCCGGAGTACGGCGGCAGAGACTGCTCGCAGGAGAACGAATCTAACATGGCGGACATTAAGAAAATCGCAGAAGAACTTGTCAATCTCACGGTCAAGGACGCCAATGATCTGGCTATCCTTCTTGAGGAGGAGTACGGTATCAAGCCGGCCGCAGCGGCCGCGGCCGTCATAGCCGGACCTGCTGCTGGAGGCGACGGGGCAGCCGGCGCCGAGGAGCAAACGGAATTCGATGTCGTGCTGAAGGGCATCGGGGGTAACAAGATTGCCGTCATCAAGGAGGTGCGCAGCCTCACCGGCTTTGGTCTCAAGGAAGCGAAGGAACTTGTGGACGGTGCGCCTAACACGGTCAAGGAAGCTGTTGGTAAGGATGAGGCCCAGGAGATCAGGGCCAAGCTTGAGGAAGCGGGCGCTGAAGTCGAACTCAAGTAAACGAGAGAGGCATGACGCCTTGTGCGTCACGCATCTTTTGCATCTTTATCGTTCGATACGTTTTTCTCCTTTCCAGCCACTCCATCCATGCCCCATACGAACGGTCAAGCAACGAAAGGCAAGCGCATATCCTATGCTCGCATCCAGACCATACACGAATACCCGGATTTTCTGGATATCCAACTCCGGTCGTTCGCGGATTTTGCGCAGCCGGATGTGTCGCCGGAAGAACGAAAGGATATGGGACTCCAGGGGGTTTTCAGGGAGCATTTTCCGATCCAGGACAGTCGTGAGCGGTATACGCTCGAATTCATAGACTACGACCTTGATGCTCCGAAGCATTCGGTGTCGGAGTGCATCGCACAGGGCCTGACCTATGCCGTGCCGCTGAAGGCGCGGCTTCGCCTGTCGAGCAAGGAAGACGAGGACGAGGAAGAACCGGAAGAAGCGATTGAGCAGGAGGTGTATCTCGGTAATCTGCCGTTCATGACGAGGCAAGGCACTTTCGTCATCAATGGCGCGGAGCGTGTCGTTGTTTCACAGTTGCACCGTAGCCCCGGGGTGTTTTTCGGGTTAAGCATTCACCCGAATGGTACGGAGCTCTTTTCGGCTCGGGTAATACCCTTCCGCGGCTCCTGGATCGAATTTTCGACCGATGTAAGCAACGTCATGTGGGCTTATATCGATCGGAAGAAAAAACTTCCGGTTACGACGCTTTTGCGTGCCTTGGGACACTCGTCCAACGATGACATTCTGAAAATATTCGATCTGGCTGACGAAGGGGACGTTTCGACGAAGCGGTTGTTCGGTAAGTGGGTCGGTCGTACTCTGGCTGCTTCGATTACTGTCGAGGAAGTGCATGAGATCATTGATGAGGATACCGGAGAGATTCTTGAGGAGAAAAAAAATCGCAAGATTATCCTTCCTGCCAACCATGTGCTTCAGCAGGAAGATTACGCAAAACTAAAGGAAGCGGGCGTCAAGACCGTCTGGCTACTGAAGAAGGACGAACAGGAGCAACTCGACAAGTCCACACTGATCGAAACCCTGCGCAAGGACCCTGCCCATTCGTATGCCGAGGCACTGGAATACATGTACCTGCAGCTTCGAGGCAGCGAGGCGCCTGATCTGGAAAGTGCGCGGGGCATTCTCGACCGGCTCTTTTTCAGTGAAAAGCGTTACGACCTTGGAGAGGTGGGCCGGTACCGCATTAATACCCGCCTGGAGCTCGATACGCCGTCGGATACATTGACGTTGACGCCCGAGGACATCGTGGCGATTATCCGTGAGCTTGTCAATCTTCAGAATGGCAAGAGCAGTGTAGACGATATTGACCATCTCGGCAACCGCCGAGTGCGCACTGTAGGCGAACAGCTTGGAACCCAATTCTCGCTGGGCCTTGCACGTATGGCTCGTACGATCAAGGAACGCATGAACCTGCGCGACGCGGACAAGTTTTCGCCGCAAGATCTGGTAAATGCCCGTACGGTTTCGAGTGTGATCAACACCTTCTTCGGAACCAATCAGCTCAGCCAGTTCATGGATCAGACGAATCCGCTGGCCGAATTGACGCACAAGCGCCGCATGTCAGCGCTGGGTCCGGGCGGGCTAACGCGTGAACGCGCCGGTTTCGAAGTCCGCGACGTGCATTACACGCACTACGGGAGGTTGTGTCCTATCGAGACGCCCGAAGGTCCGAATATTGGTCTGATTTCCTCGCTTTGCGTACATGCCACCATCAACGATTTCGGCTTCATCGAAACGCCGTACCGGGTCGTTGAAAACAGCAAAGTGACGAAGCAAATCCGTTTTCTTTCTGCAGAGGAGGAAGACAATGTGGTCATTGCCCAGGCGAATGCCCCGATCGACGAAGAAGGGAATTTCGTCAATGATTACGTGAAGTGTCGCTCCCGGGGTGATTTTCCCATCGTGCCGCCGAGCGAGGTCGAGTATATGGATGTTGCTCCGAACCAGATCGTATCTCCCGCAGCAAGTCTGATTCCTTTTCTCGAGCACGATGACGCCAATCGTGCGCTTATGGGGTCGAATATGCAACGTCAGGCTGTTCCCCTGTTGCGCGCTGAGGCTCCTCTGGTCGGCACGGGTCTTGAAGGTCGCGTTGCGAAGGATTCGCGCGCGGTGCTCGTTGCGGAAGGCGAGGGGGTCGTTGAGTATGTCGACGCTACGCGCATCGTTGTGCGCTATGATCGAAGCGCGGAGGATTCGGATCTGGGCTTCGAAGAGCCTGTGCGCGAGTACCGACTTGTGAAGTTCCGCCGAACGAACCAGGATACCAGTGTCAACCAGAAACCGATCGTCAGGCAAGGACAGCGTGTCTCCTCGGGCACTGTGCTGACGGATGGGTTTGCCACGGAAAACGGCGATCTTGCGTTGGGCAAAAATGTACTGGTTGCTTTCATGCCCTGGCGCGGCTACAATTTCGAGGACGCCATCGTGCTGTCCGAGCGTCTCGTAACCGAGGATGTGTACACTTCTATACATATCGAGGAATTCGAGTTACAGGTGCGCGATACGAAGCGTGGCGAGGAAGAGCTTACCCGTGAGATTCCGAACGTCTCGGAAGAAGCCACGAAGGATCTCGATGAGCGAGGCATCATTCGCGTAGGCGCCGAGGTGAATGCCGGCGATATCATTGTGGGCAAGATCACGCCCAAGGGCGAAACGGATCCCACGCCGGAGGAGAAACTGCTTCGCGCCATTTTCGGCGACAAGGCCGGCGATGTAAAAGATGCCTCTCTTACGGCGCCTCCGGGCATGAAGGGCGTCGTGATTGCTACGGAACTGTTTGGCCGGCGCAAACTGGATTCAGCCTCGAAGAAAGTGGAAGGGAAACGCCTTGCCGAGATCGAGGCGCGGTTCGGTCGCGAAAAAGAAGAACTGGACAATCTTTTCTGGGAGAAATTCTTCCGGATCGTGGGTCGGAAATCGTCTACCGGTGTGGAAGACCGCGAAGGCGCCGTTCTGCTTTCGAAGGGCGCAAAGTTCACGAAGACCGCATTGAAGGACATTACGCCTGACCAGCTCAGCGCCGGCAAGGATATGACGAGCGATCAGGAAACGAACGAGCGCATTCGTCAATTGCTTCGCAATTATGCGCGAGCCTGCAGCCGCATTGATGGGAAAACGAAGCGCGACAAGCATCAGGTGCAGATGGGGGACGAGCTGCCTCCGGGCATCGTGCAGCTTGCGAAGGTGTATGTGGCGCGCAAGCGCAAGGTACAGGTGGGGGACAAGATGGCTGGCCGCCACGGAAACAAGGGGGTGGTTGCCCGCATCGTTCCGGTGGAAGATATGCCGTTCCTCGAGGACGGAACGCCGGTCGATATCGTGCTCAATCCGCTTGGCGTGCCTTCGCGCATGAACCTCGGCCAGATATTCGAGACGCTTCTCGGATGGGCCGGTAAAAGACTCGGCACTTCGTTCGCGACGCCCATTTTCGATGGTGCGAAGATGGACGACATCCAGGCCAGACTCGAGGAAGCGGGCCTGCCGATCGACGGGCGCGCCCAGCTCTACGACGGACGTACCGGCAAGGAGTTCGATGAAAAAACTACGGTGGGTTATATCTATATGCTGAAGCTGAGTCACCTTGTGGAGGACAAGATTCATGCTCGCAGCATCGGACCGTACAGCCTCATTACACAGCAGCCGCTGGGGGGTAAGGCGCAGCTTGGCGGGCAGCGCCTGGGAGAGATGGAGGTATGGGCACTGTATGCCTACGGCGCTGCACACACCTTGCAGGAGATGCTAACCTACAAGTCGGATGACGTCCAGGGGCGATCGAAAGCATACGAGTCGATTGTAAAGGGGGAGAACATGCCTGAGGCCGGTATGCCGGAGAGCTTTCAGGTGCTTGTTCGAGAGCTTCAGGGGCTTGGCCTCGAAGTCCGCCTTGATTGACCGCGCACTGTAGCCGGTCGCCCTGCACGGGAAGGCGTCGCGCCCCCGTTCCAGCATTCAGAATTGCGAAAGAGCCAATATGCCCTACGGAAAGACGCAGCAGATCAAAAAGCATTTCACCCGAATCACCCTAAGCTTGTCCAGCCCGGAAAGTGTGCTGGAGCGGTCCCATGGAGAAGTGCTCAAGCCAGAGACGATCAATTACCGGTCTTTCAAGCCGGAAAAGGACGGTCTTTTTTGTGAGAAAATATTCGGCCCCGTCAAGGACTGGGAGTGCCATTGCGGCAAGTACAAGCGCATCCGGTACAAGGGCATCGTCTGCGACCGCTGTGGCGTAGAGGTAACGCAGAAAAAAGTGCGCCGCGAGCGCATGGGGCATATCACGCTTAGTGTGCCCGTTGTGCATATCTGGTATTTCAAGACATTGCCGAACAAGATCGGCCATCTCATTGATCTCAAATCGAAAGACCTCGAGAAAATCATCTATTATGAGAACTATGTCGTCATTCAGGCGGGAAGCGCCGCAGAGTTCGGTGTCGGGGAAAACCAGCTCCTGAACGAGGACGAGTATTTCAACATTCTGTACCAGATACGGGAAGACAACAATCGGCTTTCCGACGACGATCCGAACAAATTCATCGCCCGGATCGGGGGCGAGGCTGTGGAAACGATCCTGCGGCGCCTGGATCTGCCGTCTTTGTCGCAACAACTGCGTCACCAGATCAAGACCGAGACAAGTCAGGCTCGCAAGGCCGATGCCCTGAAGCGCCTTACAGTCGTCGAAGGTTTCCGCGACGCCAACACACGGCTCGAAAATCGGCCAGAGTGGATGGTTATGCGGGTCGTTCCGGTTATTCCGCCGGAGCTGCGCCCGCTGGTTCCGCTTGAGGGAGGACGGTTCGCCACTTCCGATCTGAACGATCTGTACCGCCGCGTAATCATCCGCAACAACCGGCTGAAACGGCTCATCGACATCAAAGCCCCTGAAGTCATTTTGCGCAACGAGAAGCGCATGCTGCAAGAGGCGGTCGATTCGCTGTTCGACAACAGCCGCAAGGCAAACGCCGTGCGCAGTGATTCGAACCGGGCCCTGAAGTCGCTCAGCGATATGCTCAAGGGCAAGCAGGGACGGTTCCGGCAGAACCTGCTCGGCAAGCGCGTGGATTATTCGGGTCGGTCGGTTATCGTCGTTGGCCCCGAACTGGATATACACCAGTGCGGCTTGCCGAAAGAGATGGCTGTCGAACTGTTCAAGCCCTTTGTCATTCGCAAGCTCATTGAGCGGGGCATTGTCAAGACGGTCAAGAGTGCAAAGAAAGTAGTGGACCGCCGCACCGCTGACGTCTGGGATATTCTCGAGAAGGTGATCGAAGGGCGTCCTGTCATGCTGAACCGGGCCCCCACATTGCATCGCCTTGGCATACAGGCATTCCAGCCGATTCTCATCGAGGGCAAAGCCATCCGGTTGCATCCGTTGGTATGCACGGCCTTCAATGCCGATTTCGATGGGGACCAGATGGCGGTGCATGTGCCCCTCAGCCATGACGCCTGCCTGGAGACCTGGGTGCTCATGCTTTCGAGCCACAATATTCTCAGTCCTGCCCACGGCGGCCCGGTCGCTGTGCCCACGCAGGACATGGTCCTCGGCTTGTACTACCTCACGAAAATGCGGTTGGGCCAGAAGGAGGACAACATGCGGTTCGCGAGCGTTACGGAAGTGCGTCAGGCGTATGACCAGGACCAGCTTGCTCTGCACGCCCGTATCCAGGTGCGCATGGCGCCCGGCAAAATGGAGGAAACGACGGTGGGGCGCGTTCTTTTCAACGAGGTGGTTCCCGAGGAAGTCGGTTTCATCAACGAAGTCCTCACGAAGCGCAATCTGCGCCCGATCATCGCACGCGTACTCAAGGCCAGCGGGTTCAAAAAAGCTGCTCGTTTCCTCGACGACATCAAGCAGTTGGGCTTCGAACAGGCTACCACCGCAGGGCTCACCTTCTCGCTGGCCGATATCATCGTGCCGGACATGAAGGAGAAGATTATTTCGGACGCCCAGGAAGAGGTGGACCGGGTGCGCGGCAACTACGAGATGGGCTTCATGTTCGAGAGCGAGCGCTACAATCAGGTGATCGATATCTGGACGAAGACCAACAACCGGGTTTCCGAAACGCTTTTTGAAACCCTTCGGAGTGACAAGGAAGGGTTTAACGCTATTTATATGATGGCGGACTCGGGTGCGCGTGGTTCCAAGGAGCAGATTCGCCAGCTCGGGGGCATGCGTGGCCTCATGGCCAAGCCGCAGAAAAGCCTGGTGGGCTCGGTAGGAGAAATTATCGAGAACCCGATCATTTCGAATTTCAAGGAAGGGCTTTCCGTACTTGAATACTTTATTTCGACGCACGGCGCCCGTAAGGGTCTTGCTGACACGGCCCTGAAAACGGCCGACGCCGGATACCTGACTCGCCGTCTGGTGGATGTCTCCCAGGATGTGACCATTACCCAGGAGGATTGCGGCACGCTTCGCGGCATCCGGATATCGGCTCTGAAGGATAATGAGGAGATTGTCGAGCCGCTGGCCGACCGCATCGTGGGGCGTGTCTCCATGCACGACGTTCGCGACCCGCTTTCCGATCACCAACTCATCATTGCTGCCAATGAGATGATCGATGAGCAACGGGCACGGCAGATTTCCGAAACGTCGATCGAGGAAGTCGAAATACGTTCGGCCCTGACATGTGAGTCGCGCCGTGGCGTGTGCGCCTTATGCTACGGGCGAAATCTTGCCACCGGACACCTTGTGGAAACGGGCGAAGCGGTCGGTGTGATCGCTGCGCAGTCCATTGGAGAGCCGGGTACGCAGCTCACGCTCCGGACCTTCCATATCGGAGGGACGGCGAGCCTTATCTCCGCTGAAAGTACGCTTCAGACGAAATTCGCCGGCAAGGCGGTTTACGAAAACCTGCGGACCGTCACGCTTGGCGATGGCGAAGGGGCGAAAGATGTTGTTCTGACTCGTCAGGGAGAGGTCTGGATCGTTGATCCCAAGGATGCAGGTCGGCGCCTGATTTCGTATGTGATTCCGTACGGGGCCGAGATGCTGATTTCTGACGGAGAGATCGTCGACAAGGGAAGTGTGCTGGCCAGTTGGGATCCCTACAACAGTGTGATTCTCTCGGAAGTCTCCGGTACGATATCCTTCAAGGATATTGTTGAAGGCACAACATACCGGGAAGAATCTGACGAACAGACCGGCCACAAGGAAAAAGTCATTACCGAGAGTCGCGAGCGCGTGCTGACACCGGCCCTCATTGTCAAGAGGGAGAAGGAAAAGGAAAAGGAGCGCGAGTATATGCTTCCTGTACGGGCACGCATTCAGGTTGATGCGGGGGAGGAGATTCAGGCAGGGCAGGTCATGGTAAAGATTCCGCGCCAGTCTGCCAAGACGGGCGATATTACGGGCGGCCTTCCCCGCGTGACCGAATTGTTCGAGGCGCGGATGCCGGTCGACCCGGCGGTTGTTTCCGAGATCGACGGCGTGGTTCGTTTTGGGGGGCGTCGACGCGGCGCACAGGAAATCATCGTTACTTCTCGCGACGATTCGGAAAGCCGGACGTACCTTGTGCCGCTTTCAAGGCACATGCTCGTACACGAGCATGACTTCGTACGTGCGGGTGGACGGCTTTCGGACGGGCAGGTATCCCCGCAGGATATTTTGTCCATCAAGGGGCCGCGCGCTGTGCAGGAGTATCTCGTGAATGAGATACAGGAAGTGTACCGGATGCAGGGTGTGACGATCAACGACAAGCATATCGAGGTGATTGTTCGCCAGATGATGCAGAAGGCGCGCGTAGCGGATCCGGGCGACACGACGTTGCTGGAAGACGACACGGTGGACCGGTTTGCCATGGAGGAACTGAATAATCGCCTCTACGACCGATTTGTGGTCACCGATGCGGGCGATTCCGACCTGTCGGTCAGTGATATCATAAGCCGGAGGCAAATGAGAGAAGTGAATTCGACGCTGAAACGCCAGGACCTCAAGCAGGTCGAGGTGCGCGAAACGCAACCGGCAGTGGCGCGACCGATTCTTCTCGGCATCACGCAGGCTGCACTCTCGACCGATTCGTTCGTGTCAGCAGCCTCCTTCCAGGAGACTACAAAGGTGCTCACCAACGCGGCTATCAGGGCCCAGGTGGATCCCCTTTACGGACTCAAGGAAAATGTGATCGTTGGACACCCGATTCCGGCAGGAACCGGTCAGCGGCGTTTCCGTGACGTGGTCGTTGG
Source organism: Rhodothermales bacterium (assembly GCA_965248175.1). Lineage (GTDB taxonomy): Bacteria > Bacteroidota > Rhodothermia > Rhodothermales > VXPQ01 > VXPQ01. Next base: position 2,605,844 of record OZ252093.1, on the reverse strand, counting down.
TTCGAAGACCGAACTCGCCGAGTTGCAGGCAGCGCTGGGTGGGAATGGAAACCGGGTTCCGGCAACGCCCGGTACGCCGGATGCAAAGACAGAGGAAGTCGGGGTATAAGGAATTCTTCGGACAGGCGCGGTAGGGCGAAGAGGCTTTGTAGCAATTCTTCGCAGTGTTTTGTAACTCTGGAAGGAATATTCCGTATTACGGAGTACTGCCCCCCGAATTGCTCTGTCAAACGACGAGGCCAGCACCATGTCGAAACGTCTCTCCCGATGTATCGGAAAGTTGCCCGTGTTCGTCGTTGCGTTTCTGATTGCGGCGAGCGCGTATGCCGGCGATCCTGACTTGATCGATATCAAGGATACGGTCAAGCGTTCCTACAAGGTTCGACCCGGCGGTACGTTAGAGCTGGATATAGATCGGGGCCGGGTTGAGGTATTGCCCGGGCCCGGCAGGGAGGTGCTCATTGAGGTGGAACGGAATGTAACGACCGATGATCGGTCGAAGGCCGAAAGTATCTTCGAACGGCACGATCTGCAGATTGAGGAACGCGACAGCGGTATCTACGTCGGGTCGCGCTTCGACAATGAGGATACCTTCTGGAACCGTATTCGCTCTACCGACCGGCTCAGGGTTCGGGTGCGAGTCAGGATTCCAGAGGACTACAATATTGAATTCAAGGCCGGCGCCGGCAGTGTCAAATTAGGATCCTTTTCCGGAGACATTTCCGGTGTGACCGGGGCGGGCAATATTGAGATCGGTGTGGTCAGCGGGTCGGTTGATGTGGTGTCGGGTTCCGGCAATATTGTCATCGAAGGCGCAGGAGGCAAGGTGGAAGTGCATACGGGCGCCGGCAACGTGGATGTCCGGTCCGTACGCGGCGAAGCCACTGTCAAGGCGGGCGCCGGAAACATCGAAGTGTTCATCACCGAACAACCGGAGGGAGCGTCTGATTTCAGCACGGGAGCCGGGAACGTGATGGTGTATCTGGCGGGCAGCGTAGGCGTGGAGGTCGATGCGGAATGCGCCGTAGGATCGGCGAGTACAGATTATCCCCTGAAGGTGGAAGGCAAGTGGACCAGAAAATCCTTCTCCGGCGCCGTCAATGGCGGGGGTCCGGACCTGCGTCTGTATGCCGCCGTAGGCAATGTGACGTTACGCAAGAGATAACGACCGGAGCGCAGCGCCCCAGAGTTTCAAACGCGAGCAAGCGAGGGCCGTCCGAAGATATCGGGCGGCCCTTTTTTTAGCGGTTTTTATTCAAGAGAGGTCTTTTCCTGTCATGTTTTTTTCTTTTCTTTCGGGGGGTGTACTATCCCCGGGTTGTACGCTTCTTATTCAGAATGGAGAATTGTCATGCCGGACATAGTATCGGAAAAGATATACGTTGCGCCGCCGGGTAGCGGCACGCTCACGCTGGAGAAGACCTTACCGGACCTGCTGTACGAGGCATCGGACAGATACGTGAACCACCGGGCGCTCAATCAGCCGGATGGAGATGGCTGGAAGTCTCTTTCGCTGGACGAATATCGACGCCATTCCGAAGAAGTGGCGCTGGGTCTCGCTGATCTGGGCCTGTCCCACGGAGATCGCCTTGCGCTCTATATGGAGAGCGATGTGTCATTCTGTATTGTGGACATGGGTTGTTTGCTTGCCGGCGTCATCAATGTGCCCATGTATCTGGCGCATGCGCCAGATCAGATCCAGTATGTCCTTGTGCATTCGGGGGCCAGGGTAGTAGCCGTTTCGAGTGGAAAACATCTGGAAGAAATCCGGGATGCGCTGTCCGCATGTCCTGCGGTTTCTGCTGTGATTGTAGCGGAAGGAGACATTCCTGACGGGGTGTCTCTTCCGGATGGTATCGAAGCATGCACGCTGGAAGCGGTGCGGGAATCGGGGCGCCGTCGGCTGCAGGAGAATACAGAAGCAATCCGGGAATTGCGCGAACGGGTCGGACCGAAGGATATGGCCACCATTCTCTATACGAGCGGCACGACCGGGCAGCCGAAGGGCGTAGTGCTGACGCATGAAAACATCAGCGCCAACGCCCTCACATCCTTTTCCGGGATGCGGGATTACCGCACAGGTGAGGATGGCGAGCAGATCATTTCGTTTTTGCCGTTGACCCACATCTTTGCCCGGACGCTTCATTACGGTTTTATGTACCATGGCTCACCCGTGTATTTCACGTCGCAGGACTTTCTTATGCAGCACATTGCCAAGGTGCAGCCTACGATATTCGCCACGGTGCCGCGTGTGCTGGAGAAGGTGTATGCAGCCGTGCTGACACGCATTGCCGGCATGAGCGGTGTCCAAAAGGCCATTGCTTCCTGGGCACTGTCTGTGGGCGAGCGCTACGACGTATCGTCGCAGCCGAGCGGAATCTACGCGTTCTCACTCAAGGTGGCGGATCGCCTCCTGTTCAGCAAATGGCGGAAGGCATTGGGCGGGCGCGTCCACTTTCTTATTTCGGGCGGCGCGGCGCTTGGCGCCCATCTGACGAATTTGTTCGCTGCGGCGAATATTACGGTGCTGGAGGGATACGGCCTCACGGAAACCAGCCCGGTGATCTCCTTTAACCGGAAAGGGCGCGTTCAGCCCGGTACGGTGGGAGAGCCGATTCCGGGAGCGGAGGTGAGGATTGCGGAAGACGGAGAGATTCTGACGCGCGGGCCCTACGTCATGGAGGGATACTACAAGAACGATGCGCTGACGAACGAGGTAATTGACGGGGAGGGGTGGTTCCAGACCGGCGACGTCGGGATGTTTATGCCGGAGGGATATCTTCGGATCACGGACCGGAAGAAATCGCTTTTCAAGCTCTCGACCGGAAAATATGTGGCGCCCCAACCCATCGAGAACCGGCTGCGGGCACACCCGGTGATTGAAGAGGCGATGGTCTTGGGCAGCGGATACAGGTATTGTACGGCGCTTGTTTTTCCTGACATGGAAAAGCTGGGAGGCTATGCCCGGTCCTTCGGTGTAGAGGAAGGCATATCAGGGGAAGGGCTGATTGCCCTGCCCGAAGTGCAATCGCATCTTCGCCATTTGGTAGAGGAGGCCAACGCGGGCATGGATCCCTGGTCTCGCATCAAAAGATTTCGCATCGTGCTTGCTTCGCTGACGACGGAAAACAGTCTCCTTACCCCCACGATGAAGGTGCGCCGCCGGCAGGTCGAGGAAGCATTTGCAGAAGATATCGAGGAGATATACGGCGAAGGGGATCTGCCCGCATCCATCGTGGTTGTGGAGAAAGAGAGACAGGACGACGGTGTCTGATCGCCGTCCGTTACGATTTCAGCCAGTAAGGGATTAATTCATGCACGCACATTCAACGGTAGCCCCTGACCGTGCTTCGGGCGCATTCGCTCCACCGCATGCCCATCTTCCGTTTCGCAAGGCGGCTGTACTGGGCGCCGGGACCATGGGGGCGCAGATTGCGGCACACCTTGCCAATGCGGGCCTGCATGTGTTCCTGTTCGATGTAGCGTCCGGGGAAGGGAAAAACAGGAATGCTGTCGTCGAGCGAGGGCTGAAAGCGGCGGCGCAACTCAAACCGGCCCCGTTCTTTGATGAGGCGGCGTTGCGCCGCGTCGAGCCCGGCAATTTCGAGGACCACCTCGACCGGCTGTCCGGCGTGGAATGGGTGATTGAGGCAGTCGTTGAGCAACTGGACGCCAAGCGCGCTCTGTTCGAGCGGGTCGAGTCGATAATCCGGCCCGGGACCATCGTGTCCACCAATACGAGTGGGCTTTCCGTGGCGCAGATCGCAGCCGGACGCGGCGAGGCATTCCGGCGCGCTTTTCTCGGCACGCACTTTTTCAATCCCCCTCGCTATTTGCGGTTACTGGAGCTGGTTCCTTCCCAGGAGACCGATCCGGATATTCTTGACCGCATTGCCCATTTTGGACGGATTCATCTCGGGAAAGGCATTGTCGTAGCCAAGGACACTCCCTATTTCATCGGGAATCGCATCGGGGTGTACGGGATGTTACAGGCTGTGCGGGCCTTTACGGAAGAAGACTACACGATCGAGGAGATCGACACACTGACCGGGCCACTGGTTGGGCGTCCCCGGTCCGCCACATTCCGGACGGCGGATGTGGTCGGTCTGGATGTGCTGTGGGCCGTGGCTCGAAATCTGTATGACGCTGTGGCGGATGACGAAAGCCGCGCCGCGTTCCGTTCCCCGGCATTATTGGGGCAGCTTGTGCAGGCTGGACGGCTTGGGCAGAAGACCCGTGCCGGGTTTTACAAAAAAGAAGACGGCGAAATAAAGTCTGTGGACCCGGAGACCCTGGAATATTCTCCTGCCGAGCCGGTGCTCCTGCCTGCCCTACAGGAAATAAGCAGGCTACGCACCGTCGGGGACCGGCTGCGGGCGCTGTACGAGGCCGAGGGCCGCGCCGGAGCCTTCGTTCGTGGCACGACGCTTGATTTGTTGGCGTATGCTGCTCGCAGAATCCCTGAAATTTCGGAACGGCCTGCCGATGTGGACCGCGCCATACGCTGGGGATTCGGCTGGGAACTGGGTCCGTTCGAATTGTGGGACGCGATCGGCGTCGAACGGATTCTGAACGATTTGGATGATGCCGGCCTGGAGGCGCCTGCCTGGGTGGAGGATGCGGTCCGGGCCGGTGGGTTCTACCGGAACGATGGGAGAGGGCGTACGGTCTATGTGCCGGCAAGCGAGGGATACGCCCCCGATCCTCTTCCGGAAGATTATGTGGCGCTTGCCGCGATCCGGTCGGAGGCGGGGCGTACATTGTGGGAATCGGACGATGCCGGCCTGCTTGATCTCGGAGACGGAGTGGCGCTGCTGGAATTTCGTTCGAAGGCGAATACGTTGGGGCAAGGCGTGATGGAGGCAGTCGTTCATGCGATAGAACACGTCGAAGCGGATCGCTCGCTCAAGGGGCTTGTTGTAGGGAACGAAGGGCGTAATTTTTCGGTGGGGGCAAATCTTGTGGAATTGGCGGGCGCCTTGCAACAGGGGGCTGTCGAGGCGGTAGATCGGCAAATCAAGGCGTTTCAGGGAACGGTGCAGCGTGTGCGGTACGCCCGCAAGCCGGTGGTCGTAGCGGCCCACGGGCGCGCGCTTGGCGGCGGGTGCGAATTGCTCATGGCTTGTCCGAATCAGGTGGTGTCGGCGGAGTGCTACGCCGGTCTGGTAGAACTGGGCGTGGGCCTGATCCCGGCGGGGACGGGCACGATGCGCCTGGCGGCGGAGGCTGCCCGGCGAACGGTGAACGGCCATCCTTCCGAGATTCAGTCCTGGATCCGGAAATTTTTCGAGACCGTAGCGATGTCCCGTGTTTCGTCGAGTGCTTCGGAAGCCCGGCAGTTGGGTTTCCTGACGCCGCATGTCCGCATCGTCATGCATGACGATCGGCGACTTCATGTAGCCAGAGAAGAGGTTTTGCGCCTTTCCGCCGCGGGGTACCGTCCACCTGTCCCGCAAGGCATCCGGGTGCTGGGGCGCCCCGGAGGCGCGGCGCTGGATGTCATGGTGCGGCAATTCGTCGAGGGCCGGTTCATATCCGAATACGATGCGTTGCTTGCTGGACGCCTTGCCTTCGTGATGACTGGAGGCGACCTGACCGCCCCCCAGGAAGTTGACGAGGAATATCTCATCGACCTCGAGCGCAGCGTGTTCCTCGAACTGATTTGCGAGAAGAAAACGCAGGACCGCATTGCGCATATGTTGAAGACCAAAAAGCCGCTGAGGAATTAACCCATGCAGGATGCCTTCATAGTTCGCAGCGTACGTACTGCCGTCGGAAAGGCCGACCGGGGAGCGCTCCGGCATGTCCGCCCTGAACACATGGGCGCTGCGGTCGTGCGCGAAGCCATTCGCCGTGTCGAAGGACTCGAAGCGGGCGCAGTCGAGGATGTGTTGATGGGGTGTGCTTTTCCCGAGGGCGCCCAGGGGCAGAATGTGGGACGCCTGATTGCGCAGAAAGCGGGCTTGCCGGACGAGGTGCCCGGGGCCACGGTGAATCGATTTTGCTCCTCCGGCCTGCAAACCGTCGCCATGGCGAGCCAGGCAATTTGTACGGGCGCGGCGCACGTGGTCGTGGCCGGGGGCGTCGAGTCGATGAGCATGGTGCCGATGACCGGCTTCTTTTTCCAGCCGGATCCCGGTTTAGCGGCCGGGGACATGGATGTCTACGTTTCGATGGGCATTACGGCGGAGAATGTGGCCGAGCGCTACGGCATTGCACGGGAAGACCAGGATCGGTTTGCGCTGCGTTCTCACGAACGGGCGCTGGCGGCCATTGAGGCGGGGCGCTTTGCGGAGGAAATCCTTCCCGTGGAGGTAGAGGAGACTCGCTATGAAGGGGGCGCTGCACAGACGGTCCGCCGGACGTTTGATACGGACGAGGGGCCGCGCTCCAACACCAGCCTCGAGGCGCTGGGGCATCTGCATCCGGTTTTTCGTCACGGTGGCACGGTGACCGCCGGCAATACGTCACAGCGCTCCGACGGGGGCGCTGCAGTGGTTCTTATGAGCGGGGATCGCGTGAAGCAACTGGGCGTGGCGCCCGAGGCCCGGCTTGCAGGGTTCGCTGTTGTCGGCGTAGCGCCCGAAATCATGGGTGTGGGCCCCGTGCCTGCGATACGAAAAGTGCTTGCGCAAACGGGCCTGAGCATCCAGGATATAGGCTTGGTGGAACTGAATGAAGCCTTTGCCGCGCAGGCGCTTGCAGTGATTCGCGAGGTAGGTCTTGATGAGGGCATCGTGAATGTGAACGGGGGCGCGATTGCATTGGGCCACCCGTTGGGATGTACGGGCACCAAGCTGACGACCACGCTGATCCGCGAAATGGCGCGACGCAAGGTGCGGTATGGCCTGTGCACGATGTGCGTAGGCGGGGGGATGGGTGCTGCTGGCGTGATCGAGTATCTTGGGACTTGAGCCTGACAAATACATCCATACTCGGAGCCAAGGGGATTAGGGCAGGTTCCTCATTGAAATTTTACAATGCTTGCCTTTTTGAATTTTTTTGATATCTTACATTTCGCATCCTTGTATTTAACCCTTATGCACTAAACCCTAAACGGACGTATCCCGCAAACTGTGTAAGTGGTCAATCGTACACATAGTTTCATCAGTAGGTGAAGACGATGGCCGAAATTACAGACAAACAGCAGGCGCTTCTCGAGGAGTTGCTGAAGGACTTCAAAGGGGACGCGCGGGACCTATTCGGCGAGGGGGGCTTGCTCAAGACGATAGGCAAGCGTGCTCTCGAGGCGGCCTTGGAGGGGGAGATGACGCATCATCTCGGCTACCCTGCTCACGATCCTTCGGGCCGCGGCAGCGGCAATTCCCGTAACGGGCGCAGTACGAAGCGGCTCGAGAACGAGTCGGGTTCGCTTGATCTGGAGGAAGGACTGGGAGCGTCTGGCGCCTTTCTTCGACTATGCGCCTGCGATCCGCAAGGTGGTCTACACCACCAATGTGATCGAATCGCTGAACTACAGCCTGCGCAAAATCGTCAAGGGACGGAGCGCTTTCCCCAACGACGACGCGGTGCGCAAGCTGCTCTACTTGGGCCTGCGCGAAGCCGCGAAGAAATGGAAGCGACCCATACGCGACTGGAAGGCCGCACTCAACCAGTTCGTCATACTCTACCAGGACAGAGTGCCCATTGAACAATAATTTCACTTATACAGTTAAGCGGACACGCCCCCCTAGACGGATAATCCTATGAATATATTGAGATATACAATACGGCTAACAGAAGTGGTCCGAAAAAACTGGACAGTTTTTCCAGCGTTTTTAAGTGTACTGTCGCGTCGGGTTATGCCGCTTTGAACAGCGGCTTTCGTTTGTAGAATACGTCGTCGGGCGTTCGGTTGTCAAGTCCCTGGTGAGGACGCTCTTCGTTGAAGTAGCGCAGGTAGTCGGCAATTCTCTTCCTGGCCTCGCTCACCGTCTCGTAGGCGCGCCGGTAGACTTCTTCCTGCTTGAGGCTGCGCCAGAGGCGCTCCACGTACACGTTGTCGAGCCAGCGGCCCTTGCCGTCCATAGAGATGCGCACGCCATGCTCCTTGAGCGCACCGGTGAACGCCTCGGAGGTAAACTGCGCTCCCTGGTCGGTATTGAAGACCTCTGGTGCGCCGTAGCGAACAATGGCCTCTTCCATCGCTTCGACGCAAAAGGCGGCGTCCATCGTGTTCGAGAGCCGGTGGGCGAGCACCTTGCGGCTATGCCAGTCGATCACGGCCACAAGATAGAGAAAGCCTTTCGCCATAGGGATGTACGTAATGTCCGCCGCATAGACTTGCCGGGGTCTCGTAACCTTCATGCTTCTGAGCAGATAAGGATAAATCCTGTGCCCTTCTCCTGGAGAAGACGTACGGCGCTTGGGGTAGATAGCCCGTAGGCCCATCAGACGCATGAGGCGAACGACGCGGCTTCTGGCGATCTTGCGCCCGCGCACCTCGAGCATGCTCTTGATCGTGCGCGATCCGCTTGTGGGACGCTCCATGTACAGCCTGTCGATCTCTTTCATTGCCGCAAGGTTCTCTTCGCTCTCTGTCCCGGGACGATAGTAGGCCGTCGAACGGCTCAACGACAAGAGCCTCGACTGGCGAACCACGGGCAAGGCATGGGCGCGATCTATCCTCGCCCGGCGCTCGGCTAACGGTCTCGACCGAGCGCCTTCGATAAAAAATCCTTCTCCATCGACAACTCTCCGATCTTCGCGTGAAGCACCTTTATCTGATCGTCGCGCCCGTCCGGGGCACCGCCGCGGCCTCGGGTGAACGCCTCCTCGGCGGTCTCTACCAGCTGCTTCTTCCAGGATTGTATCTGGTTCGGGTGCACCTCGAAGCGCTCGGCGAGTTCGGCCAGCGTACGGTCGCCGCGAACGGCGGCGATGGCTACCTTCGCCTTGAACGAAGGACTATGGGTTCTGCGTGTGCGTCTTGACATGGGTCTCGTCAGGTTGATTGTATCGGAACAAGGTCGCAACACTACACCTTAAATTCCGCGAAAATCTGTCCAAACAACCCGAACCACCTCTCATAACTGCAAGAGAATCAAGGGCGGATTTAAGTAGCGATATCTCACACAGACGTAACTGAGGTTGATCATTTTTAGAGATTCCACGAGGAGGAGGATAAAAAATATCTTCACCACTATCATGACGATCAAGTATATCTTGGCCCGACTGATACGCTTTCAGAGCCGCTGATTCGATACGTTCAGCTGACCAATGACCTTCAAGAAGAGGAAGCGAAGAAGATATAAAATCAATCCCAACACCATCTGCAGATAAAAGAAAGTCTATGTAACGCCCAAGTATTCCTTGATTACCAGTATTAAAATCTTCAATTATTCGAGGCAAAAATTGCATCGAAAACCACACAGAAATAAATTTATGATAAGAAACTATCTCTTCATCATCAAGAAAAATATCAACAAGCCCATCAAAACGATCAATAAAAAAAGATTTATCCCTTATTACCTTGGCGAATTGCGAAGAAAATAGTTTTTCGAACTCGTTTATTATTTCTAAATTATCCTGCTTGCTAATGAATCTATGAAGATCAGAGCGTAATTCAGGAGATGGAGGGCAATTTTGAGCCAATAGAGATTTGTCCATGGAACAAATCAAAAAAAGAATACAGGTTAGAGGTGGTTCGGGTTGATTGGACAGAGTTTCGCGGGATTTAAGGTGTACTGTTGCGACCTTGTTCCGATACAATCAATCCGACGAGACCCCATGGCAAGACGAACACGCAGAACCCATAGTCCTTCGTTTAAGGCGAAGGTAGCCCTCGCCGCCGTTCGTGGCGACCGCACGCTGGCGGAGCTCGCCGAGCGCTTCGAGGTGCACCCGAACCAGATACAATCCTGGAAGAAGCAGCTGGTGGAGACCGCCGAGGAGGCTTTCACCCGAGGCCGCGGCGGCGCCCCGGACGAGCGCGACGACTGGATCAAGGCGCTCCGGGCGAAGATCGGTGAGTTGTCGATGGAGAAGGATTTTTTATCGAAGGCGCTCGGTCGAGACCGATAGCCGGGCACCGGGCGAGGATAGATCGCGCCCATGCCTTGCCGGTGGTTCACCAGTCGAGGCTCCTGTCGTTGAGTCGTTCGACAGCCTACTATCGTCCCCGGGGCGAGAGCGAAGAGAACCTTTCCTTGATGAAAGAGATCGACAGGCTCTATATGGAGCGTCCCACGAGCGTCTCGCCCGCCTTGACGTTCTCATACACGAATCCCGCCAGCGTCCTCGCCCGGTTCCCAACCGAGCGGACGAGCGACAATCTTGCCGTCGCGCTGCCTTGCCCCCATGACCGTGGCCTTCCCTGCGGTTCCGCGACCGGCATGCATCTTTTCGCTCTTATGCCTGTTTTTCTCCAAGCCGCCCACATAGGTCTCGTCAACCTCGACCGGGCCGGTCAGAATCGGCGCAGCGTCTGCGAAGAATTCCCGCACCCGCTGGATAAGGAACCAGGCGGATTTCTGCGTCATGCCGAGTTCGCGGTGAATCTTCATACTCGAAACGCCCTTCGGATTCGTTGCGGACATGTAGATCGCAATGGCCCATTGCCGGAGCGCGATCTTGCTGGATTCCATCGCCGTTCCCTTACGTACGGAGAAGTATTGCCGGCAGTCGCGGCACCGGTAATCCATGGACTTGTGCGAAGGCGTTTCTCCGTAATTCACCGAACCGCATGTTGGACACGCGGGGCCGTCGGGCCAGCGTATCGCCTCCATCCATCGCCGGGCCGATTCCTCGTCGGGAAACATCGAGAACAGTTGGAAGATCGTGATTCCACTTCTGTCGGAACGTCCGGGAGCTTGCTGCATCTTTACTGAATAGATTAGTGACCGTATGGAAACCAATGTATCTCAAATTACCTTCAAATGTCAAGCCGTACTGGCAACTTTCGTATATAGGCCCCTTAATTTTAGTCACTATGCAGAGAGTTTCCCCATATTTCAGGTGCCCTGTCTTTTTAAAGAAGTAATAGGTTCCGATTTGCCGCCTGTAAGATCACAGAGTATAGTCTCGGGTTGATTGGACAGAGTTTCGCGGGATTTAAGGTGTACTGTTGCGACCTTGTTCCGAACAATCAATCCGACGAGACCCCATGGCAAGACGAACACGCAGAACCCATAGTCCTTCGTTCAAGGCGAAGGTAGCCCTCGCCGCCGTTCGTGGCGACCGCACGCTGGCGGAGCTCGCCGAGCGATTCGAGGTGTACCCGAACCAGATACAATCCTGGAAGAAGCAGCTGGTGGAGACCGCCGAGGAGGCTTTCACCCGAGGCCGCGGCGGCGCCCCGGACGAGCGCGACGACCGGATCAAGGCGCTCCGGGCGAAGATCGGTGAGTTGTCCATGGAGAAGGATTCTTTATCGAAGGCGCTCGGTCGAGACCGGTAGCCGAGCGCCGGGCCATGATAGTGCCCGCCCATGCGTTGCCGGTGGTTTGCCAGTGCAAACTCTTTGCGTTGAGCCGCTCGACGGCTTACTACACCCCTCGGGGCGAGAGCGAAGAGAACCTTCGGGCGATGAAAGAGATCGACTGGCATAGCCGCAAGGCGCTCGCTCATCGGCTATCGAACACGATGGACGCCGCCTTTTTGTGTCGAAGCGATGCAGGAAGCCATTGTCCGCTACGGGGCGCCTGAGGTGTTTAATACCGACCGGGGAGCGCAGTTTACCTCCGAGGCGTTCACTGGTGCACTCAAGGGGCATGGCGTGCGCATCTCTATGGACGGCAAGGGGCGCTGGCTGGACAACGTGTACGTGGAGCGCCTCTGGCGCAGCCTAAAGCAGGAAGAGGTCTACCGGCACGCGTACGAGACGGTAGTCGAGGCCAGGAAGGGAATTGCCGACTACCTGCGCTACTCCGACGGGGAATGCCCCCATCAGACGCTTGACAACCGTGCCCCCAGCGACGTATTCTACCGGCGCAAACCATTGACCAGAGCGGTATGAACTCAACGCGACAGTACACTTAAAACACTGTCCGGTTTTTACGGACCACTTTTCTTGTAGCGAGGCGGATGCAATGCCCTATTACCATTTTTTGCAGGATGTGGCGATCGTCTGGGTCGTTGTCGGATGTATCCTGGCGTTTTTCGCGGCGGGGTATGTGGGTGCGCCGCTGCTCGTGCATTCCCTCCTGTGGGCAGGCCTGCTGTACGGGTTAGGTGCGCCTCCCTGGCTCTGGATTCTGCTGGGCATGTTTGCACTGGTGTTTCATGAGCCCGTGCTCCGGCGTACGCTGGTTTCCAGCTCCGTCATGAAGGCGTTTCGTTCGTCGGGTTTCCTGCCCGCGATTTCCGAAACCGAGCGGATCGCCATTGAAGCGGGGGATGTATGGGTAGACGGGGACTTGTTTTCCGGGCGGCCCGATTTCGCGAAATTGCTGACTATGCCGTATCCCGAACTGACGGACGAGGAGCGCGCATTCATAGAAGGGCCCCTGGAGCGGCTGTGCGCCATGACCGACGATTGGGAGGTACACCGGCGCGGAGACCTTCCCGAAGCCGTGTGGGACGTTCTCAAAGAAGAGCGTTTCTTCGGCATGATCATACCGAAGGAATATGGTGGCCTGGATTTTTCGGCGCTCGGCAACAGTGCGGTCGTGATGAAAGCGGCGACCCGGTCGTTGCCGCTGTCGATTACGGTCATGGTGCCGAACTCACTGGGGCCTGCCGAATTGCTTATTCACTACGGTACGCAGGCCCAGCGTGATCATTACCTCCCGCGTCTTGCTCGCGGCGAGGAGATTCCGGCGTTTGCGCTCACCGAACCGGGCGCCGGCTCCGATGCGAGCTCGATTGCCTCCGAAGGCGTGGTGTTCCGGGCTGACGACGGATCGATTCGATTGCGCCTGAACTGGAGCAAGCGGTACATCACGCTGGCGGGGGTAGCGACCGTTCTGGGTCTGGCATTTCGCTTGAAAGATCCGGAAAACCTGCTTGGCAAGGGTATCGAGCCCGGTATTACGTGTGCGCTTATTTCGACGGACACTCCGGGTGTTGAGACCGGCTGGCGGCACGATCCTCTCGGCATGGCGTTCGTCAACTCGAAGACGGAGGGGCGCGACGTGGTGGTGCCCGCGGACGCCATCATCGGGGGCAAGGAGGGGGCTGGCGGCGGCTGGCGCATGCTCATGGAATCGCTGGCTGCGGGGCGGGGCATTTCGCTTCCTGCACAGAGCACCGGCGGGGCGCAGTATGCGTGCCGCGTTGCGTCGGCGCATGCGGCGGTGCGCAAACAGTTCGGGTTGCCTATCGGACGGTTTGAGGGCATCGAAGAACCGTTGGCGCGTATCGGGGGCTACACGTATGCCCTGGAGGCCATGCGCCGCTACACTTGTGGGGCCATAGATCGCGGGGCAAAACCTGCTGTCGTGACGGCCATCGCCAAGTACAATGCGACGGAGATGCAGCGGCGGATCGTGAACGACGCGATGGATATCCTCGGCGGAAACGCTATCTCGTGCGGCCCGCGCAACCTGTTGGCCCATACGTACATGGCGGCGCCTATAGGCATTACGGTCGAGGGGGCTAACATCCTCACGCGGACGCTCATCATTTTCGGGCAGGGAGCTATCCGGTGCCATCCGTATGCCTATGCGGAAATCGATGCGCTGGCCCGGGGTGATCTTGTTGCCTTCGACCGGAATCTGTGGAAACATATAGGTCACGTGTTCCGGAACGGTTGCCGGGCGAAGGTGCTCTACGTGACCCGGGGGAGACTCAGCCGCTCGCCCGTGCGAGGGCCGTCGGCGCGGTATGTTCGGAAGCTGAACTGGGCGTCTGCCACATTTGCGTTCATGGCGGATCTTGCAATGGGCATCCTTGGAGGAGACCTCAAACGCAAGGAGAAACTCACCGGTCGGTTTGCGGATATTTTTTCCTCGCTGTATATCGGGACGGCGGTGCTTCGCCGCTTTGAGGCGGATGGGCGCCGCAAGGAGGATGCTCCGTTTATGCACTGGGCCATGCAGCATACACTGGTCCGCATTCAAGCCGGTTTTGAGGGGTTATTCGAGAATCTGCGCCTGCCGGGCGGGGTCTCCTGGTTGCTTCGTGGTCCGTGTGCGCTCTGGTTTCGCATGAACCGTTTCGGCAGCTATCCTTCTGATCGCCTCGGGGGCAAGGTGGCCCAGGCCCTGCAAACGCCCGGCGAGCAGCGGGATCGGTTCACGGCGGGGATATACCGTGCAGACGAGACAGATGCTTCGGGGAGCCTTGCCCGGCTGGAACGGGCCTTCCGGCTTTCAGTGGAAGCAGAATCGATGTTGGGCCGGATCAGGAGCGCCATGCGCCAGGGTACGCTGGCGCGCAGCCGCCCGGAACAGGCCCTTGACGCTGCCTGCGAAGCGGGCGTGATTTCAACAGAGGAACGCGATCTCGTACAGGAGGCGGAAACCGCCCGCGCAGCCTACATAGAAGTAGATGCGTTTACGCTCGAGGAGTACGCGGCGATGCGGGAGGGTGGGAGGTAATGAGTTCTGCAAGTTCCGGCAACTCATTGCGCAATTGTGCGGGCAATGCGTTGCTGATGATTGATTCCCAGAGTTGGTATACGCGGGAGGTATTGGCATCGGGGATGTCCCCGCCGCCTACCGATTTGTCTATTTCTCTACTCTCTCTAATTGCTTGAGGTACTTTCTCCAGTGAAAAATTCTCTGGTTTGAGCTTGCGCTTGTTATACGTGCCCAGTGTTTGTTTCAGAAGTTTCTCTACATCCCTAGCATTGGACAATTTGTGCGAACTCAGTTTCTGCCGGGTAAGGTGATGCAATAGGAGCCAGAATTCGAAGCACGGCTTGCTCAGAGCGATGCGTACATTCACCTCTTTTGCCTCTTTAATCGCCCTAGTAAAAGATTTGAGATGCTCGCGTTTTGTGTAGTGATCCGTGTCGAGCAGCATCCATCGCTCATCTCTTTCCCCGATCTTGTACCCCAGTAAACGCTCCAGCACATGCCCCGCAGACGATGTTCCGTCTTGTGTCTCAACCACGTGAATCTGTAAACGGTGAAGCCTGGGCACCAATGCCGCGAAATAATCCTTGGGTGCATAGGTATCATCGCACGCCACGATATAGAGACGGTCATCCCTATAATCCTGTTTATCTCGGTCCAGTGGTCGTGGTTTTCTCCTACTCATCCTTGAACTTCCTTATTGCTCGTAATCTGGTCTATCTCTCCCAGAAATGGGATGGCCCCAAAACGCCCCCGCAAGTAGTGTTTGTCAAATTTCAAGTCTTTTCTCGGTTGAAAATCCGCGAGTGAATAGAGAGACGTAGATCCCTTCTGGTTTTTCTCGGCGAACCATATTTCGTCCCGTCGCAGCAGTTTTCGATCAAGTAGATTTGACTCGTGGCTGGTTACGATAAGCTGTCGTCTATCACCACCACAACCATTGAAAAAGAATTCAATGAACTTATACACAAGCAATGGGTGCATGCTACGCTCTACTTCATCTATTACGAAGACTCCTCCATCGGTATGTAGGTGATGCAGGGCGGGCAATAAATGCAGCAAGCGCCGGGTTCCATCTGATTCTTCGGTGACATCGAAGTGAACCTTTTCCGACCCTTCGTGCTCGTGAATAGATTGAAGCGACAGAATATGGTAACGATTTTCACTGGCTTTCTCGACAACTATTTCACCATTATTAATTTTAACCCCACCAAATTTGCCCTTGTTTACGCTCTCCATTATTTCTTCAACAAGAAAATGCGGCAACATGGCTCTTAGTTGATCCTCCGATATTTCCTCTTTGGAGACATGCAAATCATCTACTCCAGTTGAGGCGGCGCGAAGGAAGTCGCCGGAAAAAGATCGCAATTCATTGTCTATGCTCAAATTGTGTTCCAGCCTATGATAGTGACTGTTGGGGCTAATAAAGCGAATTCCATTCCGGAACCAGTCAATGACTTCCCGGACAGGGCCATGATCATCCCGATCCAGAGTCGTTCGGATCGTAGCAAGGAAACTCTGCTCCTTTGGTCCGCCAACAGTTGCTAAAGCTTTCAGTTTCGGGCCAGCCCCTCTGAATTTCACCGTAACTTTGCCTTGGTCATCGGTTTTGCGCTCGTAAATCAGCTTTTCCCGGCCTCCATTGATTTCAAGCAACCATTCCTCAATGATCCGTTCGTCATCCAGTATTAGGCCGAATCTGTATAGTGTGTCTCGGACAATGAATTGCAGATCCAAATGACTCGGCGTCTCCGGATCTTCCCGAAAGCGAAAGGCAGTACGACCTGTCCCTGGGCTCTCTGATTCCGTCTCTGACTCCACCTCTGATTCTGTTTTCTTTCTCTTCAGTGCCGTATCTCGCAGATAGGAGAGCGCCTTAAAAAAATTGGATTTGCCTGCGCCGTTTGCGCCATACATAATACCTCCACGTAGCACCTTGGCATCGTTTCGAGGAATCGGAACGAGGTGGTTTTCATGGTCGCCGGAAAGTCTGTTGCTCGCTACCATTGAGAAGGTCTCCTCCTCGTTGAAGGAGAGAAAATTTTCAATGGAAAAGGTTACGATCATGGCTTTCAGAGAGATTTTTTCTCGAATAAGCACCTATTATACATAATGAATAGCATAAAAATTCAATTTTGCGAGATTTTTTCACAAAAATATGCATTTTCATCACATCATGCACACCCTCCGGGCCGCCTGTTCTCCGGATTTCGCGGCATCGGCGATAGAAACGCCCATGCGGTAGTTGCCTGCCATGAACCAGCCGGGCCAGGCGGCTTCGAGCCGGTCTATGGCGGCGAGTGTTTCCCCATAACCCATATGGTACTGGGGAACAGCCCGTTCCCATGTGGTACGCCACCGGAAAACAGGCTCTCCGGAAACGTTCAGCAGGCGCTGCAGATCACGCAGTACAAGGGCGTAGGCTTCCTCATCCGGTATCGAGGCCAGTGCTGGATTCCGCATCCCGCCGATCATGGTGGTAAGCAGTACATGTCCCACCGGCGCCCGTGCCGCATCCGACCGAACGGTCGATGAAGCGGAGGATCTGCCCGAAAAGATGGATGACGTAAACAAGGTGCCAAGAATGCGGACACTTCGCTCTATACGTGGAACCAGCATACCGAATCCGTCAAGCGGATGGCCCACATGCTCCTGCCGGAAACCCAGCGCTGTGACGGCAAGCGGGGCATAAACGACCCTGGTCAACGGTTCGAGGGAAGGCCCTTCAGGCAACGCGATGGAGGCAAGCGCGTGAAGCGGAGCGGCATATACAACCGCGTCGAAGGTTTCGCTCCATGTGGTTTGTTCATGCCCGGATAGGAGACGATCTCCGGAAACGATCCAGCGGGACCCTTGCCGCTCCAGACGCCGTACGGGAGTGGACAGGCGCAGGTGGTCGCCCAAGGCGTCGGAAAGAGCCTCCGGTAATTGCCCAAGACCTTTCCTGAAAGAAAACATGCCGCCTGCCATCCGGTTTTTCTTGCCCTTGCGCCCTCGAAGTAGCGCCCGTACGATAGACCCCGATTCCTGCTCCATACGCCAGATATCCGGGAAGGCGTGGCGGATGGCAAGACGTTCCGGATCCCCTCCGTAGACGCCGGCGACAAACGGGTCCATCCCATAGTCCAGCACCTCGGGCCCGAAGCGCCTGCGCGCAAAATCGGCCACGCTTTCCTCTGCAGTCGGACGGGACCTGGGTATAAGCGGTTCGCGGAGCGCCCGTCGCCGGGCACGGGCAGAAAACAAGGAGCCTTTGATAAGATCGGCCGGGGAACTCGGCGCGGCAACCGGCTTGCCGCCACGCACGATATATCTCTTGCGGGCGGTTTTCGAGGCAGGAAGGCGGTCTATGTCCAGTCCGGCGTCGCGGATGAGTGCGTCAAGGACCGGATTCGCCGCCTGAATGGAGGTAGCTCCAAATTCGACAAGGAACCCCCCGATGCGCTCCGTACCGATTACACCGCCTGCCCGCACCTGCGCCTCGAACACGACGGGTTCTACGCCAGCCAGACGCAACCGGAAAGCAGCCGTCAGTCCGGCAATTCCTGCTCCAATTACCGCCACACGCATCGTTCGAACTTGTCTTGTGTGTTTGTCGCGTCGAAAAATAGTATTATAAGCGATGCCTTGCCCGTATACAGGGCAGGAATGCGGTAGTATTTTTGCTCCTGTTTACCACCTCAGGTCATATCCGCACGGATATCACGTAAAACGTATCGATTTCCCGTACCGCCATGCTGACGATCAAGAATCTTTTTGTGCTGCTTCACGTCGTTACCGCCGCCGGATGGTTTGGCATCGCGCTTCTTCTGGGCCGCATCGCCCGCGCCGCTGCGGTTTCGTCTTCCGGCGATGCCGTGCGCGAGATAGGGGCCAAGGCTGTAAGTCTCACAGGCATATTCGCCGTACTTACGTTCCTGTTCGGGCTTGTGGCGTTTTTGATCGGGGGAGGATTCGGGGCATACGGACCGGAATATCACACAAGCCTGCTGTTCGTTCTGGTCCTGGTGGGCATCCAGTTCTTTGTGATACGCCCTGCCTGGGGAACCCTGGCCGCGGATGGGGACGAAGAGTCCCGGCAAGCGGCTCGCAAGCGGCTTGCCATGAGCATCGGAGCCGGGCACCTTATTTGGCTTTTCGTGCTCGTGCTTATGCTGGCGCGGTACTACCCGATGATGTGACTATGCTGCTTGCTTCCATGCGCTTCCTGTTTCCATTGTAACCAGTCTCCACGGCGATGAGCAAGGATCCGCAGCGCGGGCATCGCACATAAAATGCATCACGCGTACCTTCAGGGCCTGTGTCAGCATTGCGTCCGCAGATGGGACACGTTCTACCGTAGTCCATGGAGTTACCGCGTTTGGTTCTTGATGCGAATGCCTCCAGGAATTATGCCCTCTCCGAAAATCCAGGCAAGCCGCACGAAGGGCGCCGAATGGTCAAGAATGTGAAACGGGGATTCCTCTACTTTTCCCCTTCTCCCGCCTCCCCAATCGCTTCCAATTCAGCGACCGTCCAGGGCTCCTCGCGGTCCGTCACGGCTTCCCGAACCTGCGCTACCGTTTCGGGCGTGACCTCTCCGGCGTCGTTGCCCCATTCCGTGCGGATATAGGTGAGAAGGGCCGCCATCTCTTCGTTGTTCAGAAAGGCTCCCCAGGGCGGCATCGCGCCGCTGTACACCATACCATTCACCTCCATTTCTCCGGTCAGTCCGTTCAGGATGATCCGGATGAGCACCTCCTCGTCACCCGTTACCCATTCGGTTCCGGTGAGCGGAGGGAATACGCCCGGCACGCCGCCCCCGTTCACCTGGTGGCATGACATGCAGCGTGTCAGGTAAATCTCGGCGCCGTCCTGCACAGCGGGTATCCGCTCGGCATGGTCTTCTTTTTCAGGGGATGCTGTTGCCGGACGCAAAAGGTCATCCTGCACTGGACGATCCATAAAGACGGCCCCTGAACCGACCAGTCCAACGAGACTTGCCAGGAACAGGATTGCGCGTTTCTTTTGCCGGGAAGAGAACGCGCCGGAGCGGTGTATGGGCTGACGAGGGCGGTCCTTCTGCTCCGTCCCTGTAGTACGATCGACAAATTGATTCATTTTTCTGAAGAACTGGTCGAGTTGTTTGGTATCCAGCGGTATCGCGTAAGACGAGAATTCGGTCCCGGATCCCAGAAACCGTCGAATTCCGCCACGTAAATGCTGCCGTCCGGTCCGGTTTCTATGGAAATGGGGGCCGTCCGGGTCAGCACGTCGAATGTCTTGATGTTCAACAGGCGCTTGGCGGGAATCTGGAGTGCCAGGGGAGTGTTTTTCGCACTCTGTTCCACATCGCTCCTGAAGACACCGTCGCTGACATGCCCCCATTTAATCCAGCGTCGTGACCAGTCATAGACAAACAGCTTGTTTTGCAGGAGGTCGGGGAAGGCGCTCCCGCCCTCATGCCGATAGATGGGGTCGACCGTAGCCGATCGCCCGCCCGATTCATAGGTGTATTCCCAGATGGGGGGTACGAAATTCGGAATGTGCTCGGGCGTGATTTCGTTATAGAACAGCCTGCCCATATTGCGGGGCCACCCGAAGTTTTCGCCGCCTTTTTCCGAGATGTTATACTCGTCATAGTCGAATCCTGCATCGGGGCCCACGACGCCGATGTACAGGGCGCCCGTTTCGTGATCGACCTTGAATCGATACGGATTACGCAGACCATACGCGTAGATTTCCCACCGTACGCCGGATTCACCGAAGAAGGGATTGTCCTTCGGAATGGAACCGTCCTTATGAATCCGCAGGATTTTTCCGCGCAGGTCCTGGAGATTTTGCGCGCTGCGTTCTGAATCCACCAGGCGGGTCCAGTGTATCCGGGACAAATCGTGGCGGGCCATGAAGTCATCGATGCGTTCCCGGGATATTTCCCATTGAGGGCGTACTTCGGACATCCCCGTATCCCCTGTAGACAGGTACAGGGAACCATCCGGGCCCCACTCGATGTCGCCGGCCTGATGGCAGCACTGGGGTTCCGTGGGTACGCGCAACAGCACCTTTTCGCTGGCTATGTCCAGTGCGCCGTCCCGGTACGTAAACCGCGAGAGCGTGTTGGTGAAGGTCTTCGGCTCCGTGTAGTACAGATAGACATACGGAGCGCCGTCGTAGAATGCAGGATCGACCTCGATGCCAAACAGGCCATGCTCGACATTGGTCGGGTCGGTGGTGTCGAGGTGCGCAATCTGCCGGATTTCGCCCGTTTCGGCATCGTAGCGGTGTATCTTGCCGCGCAATTCGATAATCCAGACATGGCCCTTGTCGTCTACCGCAATATCATCGGGCCATATGTCTTCGGCGAGCACTTCATAGGCCCGCTTTCCACCTCCCATATCGACGGGGATCCGCCCGGCGGCGATCCGCATGCCCTGCAACAGGTGCTGCATGAACGCGGGCGTGGTCCAGACATCCGCGAAATGTCCGAGTTTGGTGTAGAAGACGTGTCCGCCGCCGACCATATCCCGGTACCAGTCCCATCCGTACAGAGCATCCAGGGCGGCATGCGCGCCTGCGATGCCTTTACCTGAAGCGAGAAAAGTACGGATCGCCTCGCGCTGATCTTCCGTCATGCCGTCGGGGACCGCCGTGTCTTCCGGATTCAGGCGGGTGGCGGGCACGGGCAAGGCGCCGTCACCGAGACCGGATCGCCATCGGGCATCGAACGTGTCGGGCGTCAGTTCGCCGGAAACGTAAATGTACCCGTATGCCGATTGCGTATTGAAACTGAATTCCAGCATCGGCGGGTCGTACTTGAGAGTCTCCAGCGGGATGGGAGGGGCGCCGGGAGCTGTCAGAACCGATCCGGAAGGGGTATCGCTGTCGAGGTTTTCAAAGGCAAACGAGGCCTCCACGGCGCCTTCAAGCGTCTGGAATGTGAATCCGTAGATTACTGCTCCACCATTTTCTTCGCTTTCCTCGGCTTCGGCCTTGACTCGCAGGGTCGAATTCGCAAACAGGAGCAGATCGTACCCGGCGAGATGTTCGTCGTTGAGAAGCGTAAGATCTTCCGTAATGTCGAATTCGAATTCGGTGGTTGCTGCGACCGCGGGCAACAATTCCTTGACGGTTTCGATGGAGCTGTGCCGGAATCCGTGTGTCGCCGTTACGACAAGCACCCGAATGGGGGCACGTTCTTCGGATACGGCAAGCTGTTCTGCGACCGCTTCCGGGTCGAGCTGCTCATTGATGGGCGGGGGGGAATCCGTATCCTGGGCGTTTGCAGGGAACACAGGGACACTGCCGAGAAGGCAAACGAAGAACAGAAATATGCCAAGTTGGCGTGTCTTCATAGCGAATACCGTTTCTGTACGGTGGGGAAGTCGTGGGATGGGGGTGCGCAGTGCAGAAGAAATGTCCGACAGCAGGGTCAATTGCCTGTGATTCCGGCAAAACCGGCATGTTGCATGGCGGTCAGAAGACCGCCCTCCATGCGGACGGGTTCAATACTGCCGTTGCTGTTGGCGTCAACCCCTTCCATAGTTTTTTCAAGGAGGTCAACCATGTCCGCAGCATGGCTCCGCGCCATTTCCACATCGTCGCCATAGTCCGTTTTCAGGATGTTCAGTGCCTGTGCGAACGCTTCATGGAGCCAGCCCGTGTCCGCGGTGGACATCCAGAAATCGACAGGAGCATCCCATTGGTTAGGTGAGGTCTACCCGGGGCTGCCGCTCTCCTTTCGTCAAGCCGTCGTCGATTTTCATCCACCCGATCACATTGTTCAGGGAATGCACCACATGGGGACCGTGCGTAACGATGGCCGGATCCGCCGAGCCACTCCGTATGTCGTTTTCGATGATACGGCGGATGTGCCGTCCCCTGCCCACAATGCCAAGAAGCAAGGGGTCGTCGATAGCTGGCGTTTCCGATGCGTATCGTGCGGCGAAGGCCTCGTCATAGTCGGCGAAGGCCACTTGCCAGCGGGTCATCCATCCATGCATGTGAGCGGCGCCCGTGGCGTTTTCTTTCGTCAAGCCGGAGGACATACCCCAGACAGCTTCGAACACCTGGTCTGCATGCTGCTTCACCGCTTCGACGGTGGGCGCTTCGGCTGCCTGTCGTACGACCTCCAGTGCTTCTGCTGTCAGGTCATGGAGTTCGGTCAGTATCGGACCGATGTCCTGCCCGGATACCTGCAAGGAAGGCCATCCGCAAAACAGGATGGGCAGGAGGCAGGCGAAAAAACGGGGAGCAAGGGATCGTATAGGTGTTTTCATGGCAACTGAGCGTTACTCGGGGAGCAGGCAGTGGCAGGTTCGAATCGTTCAATTATCGTAATACAAATACAGGATATTGGGCGGTTATTTGTCGCGGCGTATCGTATAATCGACCAGACCAAGCATGGCGTCCCGCGCTTCGGTCGAGGGCATATCCTGGAGCAGTTTTCGGGCCGTATCGGCGTGTTCGTACATCTTTCGGCGGGCATAGGCTATGCCGCCCCGGCGTTCGGCATAGGCATATATGGCCTGTCTGTCGCGACGGTCCTTCCTTTTTTTACGGACAATACGCAGGATATCGCGTCGTTCCTTGGGGGGGGCTTCCGCCAGCGCGTGAATAAGCGGGAGCGTCATCTTCTTTTCCTGCAGGTCGATACCGATGGGCTTGCCGATGTCTTTGGCCCCGTAGTCGAAAAGGTCGTCCCGAATCTGGAAAGCCAGCCCAAGGTGTTCACCGGCTTCCTGCATGGTGTGCAATACGCTGCGGTCGGCGGCAGCGCTCAGGGCGCCACATCCCATACAGGCTGCAATGAGCGAAGCTGTTTTGTCCGAGATAATCCGGAAGTAGGTTTTTTCGTCGATGTCGAGGCGGCGGGTCTTTTCGATCTGAAGCAGCTCTCCCTCACTCATGCGGCGGACCGCATCGGAGAGTGTATGGAGCAGTTCGTAGTCCCCGTACCGGAGTGACAGGAGCAGCCCACGGCTGAGCAGGAAGTCGCCGAAGAGGACAGCAATTTTGTTTTTCCAGAGCGCATTGACGGAGAAGGCGCTTCGCCGTCGTTCGGCGGTGTCCACCACGTCGTCGTGCACCAGTGTGGCGGTATGCATCAATTCGACAAGCGCCGCCGCCCTGTACGTGGTTTCGTTGATGCCTCCACACATTTTCGCCGACAGAAGAACAAGCATGGGGCGAATCTCTTTCCCCTTCTGACGCAGCATGTACTGCGTCACCTTGTCAAGCAAGTTGGCGTCGGAACGTATGGAGTCGCGAAAGTACCGGCGGAAGACGCCGAGTTCGTCATCGACTGCGGCGCGAATGTCCCGTAGCGTGCTGGGAATATCCCCGACGGCCGGCAGCGTATCGGAACGTTCGGGCAAGAGAGTATCAGTTTCCGGCATGCAGAGATGAAATGCGAAGAGTTGCTGTACGCTTATCCGGGGCGAAGGGTAACATATACGCCGGTTTATTGCAGATGGTTGCCTGTCTTATAGAACGGAAAACAGGTTGCTGCGCGGGCAGGTATGTGCCGATTCTCCCATAGATCCGCATATCGTATCCCGGAAGACGCACTTTCCCGGATACGCCCATGCATTACCGGGTAATGACGATCGTGTCCGGTACAATGAATGCATCGGTAAAACGCCGGGCAAGCACGCTATGCAACACTTGGGCTTCCTCGCGCGACAGAAAGTCCCCGACGCGAACGCGGTAATACGGCTGGCTGTATACGTTGTAGACAGGGAGTCCCTCGGGAAAAGTTTCCTCGGGGACAGCGCCCTCGTCGTGCTGTTCCCGCCACCAGACCTGTACGCTTTCTTGTGCCTCCATGGCTGCATTGCGTTCGATAGACGAAAATATCTGTACGCGGAATCCCGGCACTTCCGATCGGATGCCCTCGGCAGCGCGGCCTTCCATCAGATGTGCCGGAACGTCGTGCATGATGGTCGCGAGCGTGTCGAGGGGTGCGTCGGGATATGGCGAAGGATCGAAGTCTTCGTAGCGAGACATATCGATGACCGGCGTCGGCAGGGCGCTTACATCAACGTTGGTGCTCCTCTCGGTAGAAGCACAGCCCCATGTTGTTGCAATCAGCAGCGCTACCACGCCGTATCGCATCGCATTCATCATTGTTTTCAGGTCCTGATAACCACGCTTGCTGTCCCGAATAAACATTGCCATGATATGATTTAAGGGAAAGTATGGTTCCTTCTACTCTGGATATTTGCACTGTTCGCTGGCGTATTTTATATTAGCTAATTGTTAGGGCGTTTTGTGTGGTGAGTGTGTGAAAATCTTATAGAGGTGTCCCGGTCCGGGCTATCGCTTTGGATTTCATACTGACAACACACCTCGCATCATGTATTCCATATTCATCTACCTACCCCGACCATGGCATTTCGTACTTCCACGCTTTCCAGGGATGATGCACTGTCACAACTTGCATCCATGCGCTCGCGCAGTGGCGATACCCGCCCTGGCCGCCGGAGCAAGTATGCCGGCATATCCGAAAGGGCTGCTCTGTTAACGCAAGATACCGTTCTCCGGGTTGTTATCCCCAGGAAGCAGGTGCAACCGCTGAAAGCGTATCTGATGAAGCATCACGGGCGCATATTCACAGTCAAAACCGCGCCGAAAAGCGGAGAGGAGGTGACGGCCTTCGTCTTTCGCCAGGATTTGCCGCCGAAACGGAGTTACGCGAAAAAGGCGTGAGCGGTATAATCAACTTCAATCTCAGGCGGGCCGCATCGCTTTTCAGTGATACGGTCCGCCTTTCTGTCTTTTGCAGTTCTTCCACATACTATCTTTGCGCTGTGGAAGTTAGAGGTGGTTCGGCCTGACAGGACAGATTGTGTTGGGATTAAGATGTAACGTGATACTTCATGCACGTACCGGCGTATCGGTTTGACCAGTTGGAATGAGCGAGGTGTTCTATTGGGAGGTATATCTGATACTACACAAGCAATCCAGATTGTAAATTTTACAAATAGACATTGAGGGGTTCGAACAAACTCATCGAAGCGTCTCTTCAAGTGCGGTGGCTGCATCCGTCTTCCGGTCCCGGTACTTTACGATGACGGGGGCGTACAGCGATAGCCGGTGTTTGTTGGCGAAGATTCCCGAGACGGCGCGTGCACCCGGCGCCACGACTGCATCTTCGGGCACTTCGAGGACACCTTGCTCGTTGCGTCTGATGATGTTTTTCCGCACGAGATCGTAAACGCGCGTCGATCCGGTAAGCACCACGCCTGGTGCGAGCACCGCCCCTGCCCGGATAAGGCACCCTTCGTATACGCCGCACCCGCCACCCACGAACACATCGTCCTCGATAATGACGGGTACCGCCCCGACCGGTTCGAGTACGCCCCCGATCTGTGCTGCCGCCGACAGGTGGACACGTTTGCCGATTTGCGCACAGCTTCCCACGAGCGCATGGGAATCGATCATGGTGTTCTCGTCTATGTAGGCGCCCGTATTCACGTACATGGGGGGCATGCAAACGACGCCGGGGGCGAGGTAGGCCCCGGTTCGAATCGTGGAACCACCCGGTACGATACGTACCCGATGCCCCGCATCGAAGGCTCTTGGCGGATACGTATCCTTGTCGAGAAATGAAAAGGGACCACTGGAATAGTCGGTGAGTATGCCGATGCGAAAGCCCAGCAGGATAGCGCGTTTCACCCAGGTATGCGTGGTCCATGCGCCATCTTCGTCTCGTGACGCGGCACGCACAGCCCCTCGGTCAAGTGCTGCCAGCGCTTCGCCTACGGCTTTCCGCGCGATGTCCGGGGGCGCCTCGTTCGCCTGCATACCGGCCAGTTCGTCGATGCGGATTTCGAGTTCGGAAGTGGTCATATATACAGAGGAATGTCCGCAAGAATGTCGTGCAAGGCGGATTATTTGCTTGCCACCAGACGGCGGGCCGTCCATGCAGCACCCACAATGCCCGCTTCGTTTCTGAGTTCTGCGGTCAGGAGATCGGCCTTCGTATGTAGCAAGTGGAGGAATTTTTCACTCCGACTCGGTTTGCTGATGCCGCCCCCGAGGATGATCGTGTCGATATCCAGCAGGCGTTCGAGGTGGCTCAGGTATTCCTGCATACGCGCAGCCCAGGTTTCCCAATCCAGATTTTCCTCCTTGCGTACCCGATCGGAGGCGTAGTGCTCGGCGACTCGGCCCTGCAGCCAGAAATGCCCGAATTCCGTGTTCGGAATCAGCATGTTGTCCACGAAAAGCGCCGACCCGATCCCTGTGCCGAGGGTGAGCATCAGGACGACGCCTTTCAGGCCGCGGCCTGCACCGAAATGCATTTCCGCCAGGGCGGCTGCATCGGCATCGTTGAGGATGGCAAACGGGCAGCCGGACGCTTTGGAGAAAAGCCGGGCGGCATCTTTACCGATCCAGGAGTCGCTGATGTTTGCGGCAGTGTGCGCCACGCCCTGCTTGACGCGAGCGGGAATGCCGCATCCGACCGGGCCTTTCCAGCGGAAATGATCCAGCATGGACACCACTACGGCGGCGACCTCTTTTGGAGAAGCTCCCTCCGGGGTCGGTATGCGCAGGCGCTCGGTAGTGAGGCGACCGGTACGGACGTCTACCGGAGCGCCCTTGATTCCGGAACCGCCGACATCAATCCCAAAAATTTCCACGACAGAATCGTATCTTGGCCTTACGGATGCATGAAGGCGGACGGATGCAGCGCTGCTGAGCGCCGTACCTTATCCATTCCTACCCCATTTTAAGGGATGGCAGCGGTTCCGGCAAGTCTGCCGGGCACAAACTTCCCGATTCTTCAAGACATGCGCCCCGGCATGTATTTTTCGGACGACACAATCGCTGAAGTACGTGCGGCGTCGGATATCGTCGATGTCGTGAGCGGCTATGTGCGCCTGAAGAAGAAAGGCTCCAGTTTTTTCGGGCTATGTCCTTTTCACCAGGAAAAAACGCCGTCATTCAGTGTGAATCCCGAACTGGGGATTTTTAAATGTTTTGGTTGCGGCGCAGGAGGCGACGTGTTCCGGTTCGTGAGAGAAGTGGAAGGGATGTCGTTTCCGGAGGCGGTGCGTACCCTCGCGGAAAAAGAGGGTATCGAGTTGCCGGAGGAGGGGGCGACGTCCCGCGAGCGAGCCGACGCCATGGAAGCCGTCTACGGCGCCCTGCGTTTTGCCGCCCGGTTCTTTTATACCCAATTGACCCAGGCCGATTCCGGCCCAAAGGCGCTGGCGTATATGCAGCGCCGCGGGTATTCGGAGGCCATGATCAGGGAGTTCGGCGCCGGGTACGCTCCGGATGGCTGGGATCGATTGCTTAAGGAGGCGGAAGCGAAACATATATCCGCCGAAACGCTGGAGCAGGCCGGGCTCGTCATCCCCCGGACAAGCGGCGAGGGGCATTACGATCGCTACCGGGACCGCATAATGTTTCCCATCTTTTCGCACATGGGCAAAGTGCTGGGGTTCGGGGGCAGGGTGCTTGACGATTCCACGGGCGAACAGGGAAATACCCAGCCGAAATACATCAATTCCCCGGAAACGCTCGTATATGACAAGCGACGGGTATTGTACGGGCTTCATCAGGCCCGGCAAGTCATCCGCGAGCAGGAAGAAGCGGTGCTCGTCGAGGGCTATACGGATGTTATCTCGTTGCACCAGGTCGGCGTTCGGAATACGGTTGCGTCTTGCGGTACGTCGCTGACCCGCGAGCAGGTACAGTTGTTGCACCGGTATGCACAGCGTATCGTGCTTGTGTTCGATGCGGACGGGGCGGGTGAAAAAGCGGCGCGGCGCGGTATCGACATCGTGCTCGCAGAAGGCATGAGCGTCTACGTGGTTGAACTTCCTGCGGGCGAGGATCCCGATTCGATTGCGCAGCGGGAAGGAGCGTCTCTCAAGGATTACCTGGCAACGCACCGGGTCGATTTCGTGCGCTGGTTGCATGATGCCGACCGCCGCGCCGGGCGGCTCGATACCCCTGAAGGACGGGCTGCCGGCATGCGCACCGTACTCCAGGCCATTGCGTGTATACCCGATGTCCTGACGCGAGAGGCATGGCTGCCCCGGGCAAGTGAGATATTCAGCGTACCCGAGGGCAGGCTATACGATGTGTTGGAAAGCATGGCGACCTCCCGACAACGTGAGGAATTTCGACGATCTGCTCGTACGGGGCGTCCGGCGTCTGAGGCAGGCAGACAGCCGACGGGTAGATCCGTCAGCCGGAGTGGCGACGCATTTGCCAGGGGGGCGCGCAGGCAAGCCTCCGGAAAAGGAGCGTCTGTTTCTACAACGCTTTCCACCGAAAAAATACTGATCCGCCTGATGTTCGAACAGGGCCTGCCAATGGTTACCTACATTCTGGGAAACACGAGCCTGGGCGAATTTTCTCCCGGGGCGCCGCGCCGTACGGTGGAAGGCTTTGCCGAGCAACACCGGGCGGGATCCATGAACCGGCAGGCATTTCTTGACGGGGCCTATGGTGCGGAGGTACAGCAGCTCGTTGCGGAGGTAGCCGTGCGCAAGGAAGAACCGTCGGAGAACTGGGAGCAAAAAAAGGGCGTTGTCGTACCCCGTCTGGACGAAAACCCTGAAGAGGCAGCCCTTCAGGCGATGAAACGCCTGAAGATTGTCCGCGTGGATGAAGCCATAGCGTGCAGAGCCGAGGAACAATCCCGGGCTGAAGCAAGTGGCGATGACATTCGTACGTATCAGCAGGATATTATCCAGTTACAAGCTTTGCGGAGTCGTTTAGAGAAAGGGCAAATCATACGTTGAAGCAACATGAGTAGCCATACTCCGGTTATCGCGGATAGTATATCTTCCGGCGATGGCGCGGCGCCGGTGTTTCCTGTGTCGCACGCCACATCTCCTCGTCCGGCGCCGAAGGGCCGGGTGGAAAAACACCCGCATCTGTTCTTCAACCGGGAGTTGAGTTGGCTCGATTTCAACTGGCGGGTGTTGTATCAGGCCATCGATGAGCGTATTCCGCTCATGGAGCGTGTACATTTTCTTTCCATTGTTTCGAGCAATCTCGACGAATTTTTTCGCAAGCGCGTGGGCGGCCTCAAACGGCAGGAAGCCGCCGGGGTGCATGCCTTGTCTCCGGACGGGCGGACGGCCCGCGAGCAGTTGCAACTTATCCGGAAGGCGGTGTTGCCCATGTACGCAACCATGACTTCTCTATGGGAGAAGTCGTTGCGCCCGCAGTTGGCCGAGTGTGCGAACATTCGCATTCTGTCCTACGACGATCTCTCGCAGCAGCAGAAGGAGCGATTGCACCGGTACTTTGAGGCCAATATTTTTCCTATCCTGACGCCTCTTGCTGTAGATCCCGGACATCCGTTTCCGTTCATCTCCAATCTGAGCCTTTCGCTGGCCATTCTGTTACGCCACCCCAAGCGCGGCACCGAACACTTTGCCCGCGTCAAAGTGCCGACCAGTCAGGGGCGGTGGGTGCCGCTGGAAGAGCCTAATCACTACGTGCCGCTGGAACAGGTTATCCAGCACAACCTGCATGAATTGCTTCGCGGTATGGAAGTCGAACATGCGCATGCCTTTCAGATCACGCGCAATGCCGACATCGATCGGGACGAGGAAGAAGCGGACGATCTGATCGAGATGATGTCCGATGAATTACGTGAACGCCGATTCGCTCCCGTTGTCCGGCTCGAAGTCGAGCAAGACATGCCCCCCCGTGTCCGGAAATTGCTCATGCGCGAATTGAGTCTTTCGGCCGACGATGTGTACGTGAGTACTGGTCTGATCGATCATTCGGATTGTGCATTTTTCTACCATCTGAATGGGATCGGCTTCAAGTACAAGCCATTTCGTTCCGTGATACCAGTGCGGTTACAGTTCGAAGGCGAATCCGAGGACAGCCCTGACATTTTTTCGGTCATCCGTAACGGAGATGTCCTTGTGCATCATCCCTATGAATCGTTTCGGAGCAGCGTGCAACGATTCATCGAGGAGGCCGCAGAAGACCCTCGCGTGCTGGCCATCAAGCAGACGTTGTACCGCACCTCCGAAAAATCTTCGATTATCGACGCCCTGATTCACGCTGCCGAGCGGGGTAAGCAAGTGGCCGTGTTGGTTGAGGTCAAGGCAAGGTTTGACGAAGAAAACAATATTGAATGGGGGAGGCGGCTCGAAAATGCGGGGGTGCATGTGACCTATGGCCTTGTGGGCCTCAAGACGCACGCCAAGGTGACGCTCGTGATTCGGGAGGAAGACGGGAGCCTGCGCGCTTACTGTCACATCGGCACGGGTAATTACAACCCGGCTACGGCCCGTTTTTACACGGATGTAGGGCTACTCACCTGCCGGGCGGATATCGGTTACGATACGATTAACCTGTTCCATTTTCTGACCGGATACGCTCCGGAGCAGCATTACAAAAAACTGTTGATAGCGCCACGGGACATGCGCAATATGTTCGCCGCACTCGTGAAACAGGAGGTGGCGCATCATAAGGCGCACGGCAATGGCCACATCATTGCCAAGATGAATGCGCTCGACGATACGGGGATGATCCGTAAGCTATACAGAGCATCCCAGGCGGGTGTGAAGATTGATCTCATCGTGCGGGGCCATAACCGTTTGCGCCCCGGCTTGCCGGGCTATAGCGAAAACATCCGGGTGTGCAGCGTTGTGGGCCGGTTTCTTGAACACAGCCGCATTTTCTGTTTCCATAACGCAGGGAACCCGCTTGTGTATCTGGGCAGTGCCGATTGGCAGCGAAGGAATCTTGAAGACCGTGTGGAGGTCATCATTCCAATCGAGGACCCTGCATTGCGGAAGCGGTGCAGGGATATCTTGCAATTGTATTTCGAGGATCGTCGTCTTGCCTGGGACCTTGGCCCTGACGGCCAGTATGTGCAGCGACAGCCGACGTCACGGGACGAGGAGGATGGGGTGCAGGAACTGTTGATGCGGCAGGCTAAGCAAGCCATACAAGCCCGTTAATATCCGGCGCTGCCTGTCCGTTACTCTGGATATGCCTCTTCGGATATGGCGGTTTCACGTACCACGGCGGCGAGTCGATCGAACACTTCCGAATGCCACAGGCGGTGGTGTGTTTTGATGATCTTCCATTGCATGTCTCTGTAGAACGAAGGCTGTTCCCTGGCCAGTGCTTCGAAGCGTTCGGTAAGGGTTGCAAGGCGTTCCCTGTTTTCGTTCGTGAAGCCGAATCGGGCTGTTTCCTGCACCAGTTCGTCGTACTGCCGATCCCAGACGGTGCCTGGAAACGCATCAGGTGGGTCGGGTGCACTGTAGGACCAGGGTGCTCCGCCATACGTATCCTGTCCGAAGTGGAAGGTTTTTTCCGGATCGATGCCGTCGAAACCTGCAGCAAACAGGGCTTTGATCGAGCCGGCCGGAAGGAAGAAGCGCACAGGGGTGTTCCCGGAGCGAGAAACGAGTTGTACATCGCCTTCGGGCGGCACGCCCGATTGGTTTTCGGAGCGTTCCGGCAGTAGAAAGTGCGGGTTATGCTCGCGGAAGCGGTCGTAGGCGTTTGCTTCCTCGAGATCAGTGCCTGGAAGGAGTTGCAGCAGGCGGTTCAGCGTGATGCGTTCTCCGCTGCGAAGCTGTACGCGTTCCACCTGCGCAGTGGCGGTTTTATCCACAGGGAGCGATTCTGTGGCGCGCAGCGAACCATAGGCTGATGCAACGTAGCCTCGCGAGTTATTCCGGAAGCTGCTGGAGGAGAGTTTGTCGAATCCATCGGTGATGGCCCATATGTATGCGTCCATTACGGTGGACTCCCGTGTGTGGAAATCCCCGCCTTCCTCAAGAAACGTACGGTATAGCATGAAGATGTTGCCAGGGCCTGAATGATAGGCCGATAACCCGGGTATTTCGTGCCCGACGGCGTTGCGGTACCCTGCGATGGTCGTGAACGCAGTCTCCATGGTCAGGAGGAGGTGCCGTTCTTCGTACACCCGGATGGTATTTCCTTTCGCCGTGGTGAGGCGGTACCGGTAGATGTCGTTCAAACGTAGCAGGAAGGGCATGATCTGGTAGCGGCCCCGTGCGCCTGCCGCAGACACGAGATCATCCCGGTTGAAGGTTTCCACGGTGCCCGTTTCGGTGACCAGCAGGCTCAAGCCGAGCAGTTTTGCCAGGCGGACTTCGTATTCGATGTAAGCCAGTTCTCGCATACGAGCCTCGACCACCTGATTCCTGCGCCCCCATTTTACGGTGACCGCCCTGCGCGGTATGCCCTGGTCCACGTACTTGTCAACGAGCACGCGTGTTTGTCGCCGTCGTTGTTCGTCAACGAGGTCCCAGTCCCAGGGAGTGTCCAGCGCACGATTTTCCCAATCTTCCCGGTTCAGCTCGTGGATTTCGAGTAATTCGTCGGTCCGGTTATCCACCACGCGCAACGTGAAGTTGTTGTCTTCCCCCTGACGCTGGACGTACAGGGCAAGGAAGTCCCGGAAAGCGCGAACAAGTCGGTTACGGATTACCGTTTCGTGCTCTTCGGCATCCTCCTCCTCAACCAGCGGGTCGCTGAACCAGGAATGGAAAACTATATCCGGGTGGGTGTCGAGTTGTTTGAGGGTAAAGCTGTTCTCATCCTTTTCCCCCCGCATCTCCATGAAAGGGACTTATATACCAAAGTAACCAAACTCTAAAGGACCATGCCCGGACAAGTTAGCGAAAGCTCACACGGCCCTGGATGCCGTTCGCCGTATGTGCCCTCGTGGTGTTACCCCAATAACACCCCGAAGATGTGCCCATGTGGGCATCACGAAGGCTATCATAGCGACACGAACATATGCATCAATGCTGATTTATGTGGATGTGCCTGCCTTCCCGCAGAGTGCCGAACTTCGGATGCCGAATTTTTGTGCGATCTGCCAGACCTGCCTTGATGGTTACTTTGGGAAGTTCTGATCAATCCATCACTGGGAGTCGAATTGAAGGTTCGAGACCGGGGAAGGGCGATTTCAGGTTGGACAGGGGCCGTCAGGGGTCGGATTCAAGGCCGAATCTACGATATTGTTGCGTTTTAGCGCCCCGGACGCCTCAAAACGGGGCGCCCGGGCGTACTTATCCCGCGACCGCTATCAATTTCTTGCGCGCCATGTAGAAATTCGCCAGCGCAAACAGCGTATAGACCTGCGCCGCGTTCTTGCGCAACCCCCGGTAGCGCGTCTTGCGGTAACCCCAAAGATGCTTGACCACCCCGAAGGGATGCTCTACGCGCGCACGAGTGCGGTTGCTCTTGCGATTGAACGAAGCGTCCGCACATGTCAGTTTCCTGCCTCTGGCCGCCTTGCGCAGCACCCGCCAGGCGACGCCTTGCGACTCGGCCTGCTCCTTGCGCTTTCGGCACGCGTAGCCCTTGTCGCCGTAAATCTCCTTCTCCTCGCCGTGAAGACACTGCTCCATCATCGTCACGTCGTGCACGTTCGCCGCCGTTACCTCTACGCTGTGCACATAGCCCTGCGTGTCCGTGCCGATATGCGCTTTCATCCCGAAATGCCACTTGTTCGCCTTGCGAGTAGACTGCATCTGAGGATCGCGCTGACCGGAGCGGTTCTTCGTAGACGTCGGAGCAGAAATGATCGTCGCGTCCACGATGCTGCCCTCGCGAACCATGACGCCACGAGAACGAAGGTGCTTGCCGCTAATCGACAAAAGCGTCTTCGTCAACTCGCGCTCTTCGAGCCAGTGACGAAACTTGCATATCGTCGTCTCGTCCGGCGCGTAGCCCGCCTCCAGACGAGCGAAACGACGCATCGCAATATTGTCGTGCAGGGCGTCTTCCATGCCCGGATCCGAATGCCCGAACCATTGCTGCATGAAGTAGATTCGAAGCATCGCCTCAAGACCGACCGGAGGACGACCCTTGGCGCCCTTCGGATAGAAAGGCGCTAATTCCGAGAGAAAAACCTTCCAGGGAAGCACCGCATCCATCTGCTCCAAAAATCGCTGGTTACGCGTCTTTCTGGTCCGGCTTTGGTAGGTCACGTCCTCGAATGAAAACTGGAGCATCGGATTTTCCTCGCTTGGGGATAGACTATATCGTAAGATAATAAACCGGTCGTTAATCAGAGTATCCTTTGGTATATAAGTCCCCCATGAAATGCAGGGTGCGCCCCGCCAGCGGGGCCAGTTCGCCCGAAACGAGGAGCAGGAGCAGGATGGTGCAGGTTGCTCCTATGGAGGCCCGGAGTATACTGGAGCGAAGCGGGTTACGCGGCATGAATCGGATTTTCCCGTTTTTGTTTGGCGAGGTCGGCCTGACCAACAAAGTGTTTGAAGAGAGGTTGCATGATTTCTCCCATTCTTTCCGCGTGAAATTGTACGCCGAGAATCGTGGCATCCTCGTTTTCGATAGCCTCTACAACCCCATCGGGCGCGCGGGCCGCTACGCGGAAAAGGGGCGCCACGCTGGCGATAGCCTGAATGTGGCGGGTGTTGACCACGAGACTTCGCACGCCCAGGATGTTGCGCAGGTGCGAGGCCTCCTCCAGCTCGACAGCATGGGCGCTTGCGCCCCGCTTGTCGCTGTGTACAAGTGCGCCGACCATGTCCCGTTGAACATCAGCGTATATGCTGCCCCCGTACAAGGCATTGAGCAGTTGCATTCCGTAACAGATGCCCAGAACGGGGCAGTGCATGCCCAGGCAAGCGCGGAGGAGTGCGGTATCGGAGCAGGCGCGCACAGGGTCGGGTTCTTCTATATCGTCCGGCAGGTCTCCGATCAGCCCCTCTGTGATGGCGGGGCCTCCGGTGACGATCAAGCCGTCAAGCAGGTTAGCGAAGGAATACATGGCTTGCTTCCCGGCCATGGGTGCGATCAAGGGGATTCCCCCCGCGCATTCCACGGCCTGCACGTAGTCACGTCGCAGTTGCTGTTCGCCGTGCTCGAATGATGTGGTAATACCAATGCGAATCATGTTCTTGCGTGCCCGTTTCGACCTTCCACCGCCACGTTGGCGCCGCCGATAAGCCGCGCCATGCCATTCATCAGTTCGGGGGTAGGATCGACTACGTATGAGCGGCTGTGTATACGCTGTGTCTTACCGGGAAGATCGTCGGCCTGTATGTCGAAATACAACCCGCATTTTCCCCGATTCTGTTCGCATAGTTCTCGCAAGGCGCCGATGGTTTCCTGCCGGACACGGTCGCTTTCGATGCGCAGCACGATGGCCTTTACCATCGTGGCGCGCACTTTCCACATGGGTAACACGTCACGGGCAATGATCTTGACTTTGCCACCCCGGAGTTCGGGTTCGCCGGTGACCATCACGATTTCGTCGGGGTCCAGATAATTCTGCGCTTTGTCATAGACATCGGAAAAGCATATGACTTCGCCCTGCCCGGTAAAGTCCTCGATGGTAGCGAATCCGAACGGTTTGCCGGACTTGTTCGTGCGCCGTTGCACGCTGGTGACGATGCCGAAGAACGTATGGCGCCGGGCGTCGTGGCGTGCGAAGCCGTTTCGCCCGGCATGATCGCGCTTGCTGTTCTGCACCAGGTCTTCTTCGCTGATATGGCCCAGGCTTGCGGTCGCGAAAGCTCGTGCTTCCGGTGCGAATTCCTCGAGCGGATGCCCGGATACATAAAATCCCAGCAATTCTCGTTCTTCCTTCAGAATCCTGAAGCGTTTCCATCGCTCTACGGCGGGAAGGAGCGGCGTCTGGGTTTCGTTTCCGGTGTCCGTTCCGAACAGGTTACTTTGCCCGGCCGCGCGGTCTCCATGCACCTGTTTCGCATACCGGACGGCAAGGTCAATAGCTTCGAACAGTTGGGCGCGATGTCCTTCGAGCTCGTCGAGGGCGCCGGCCCGCACGAGGCTTTCCAGCGCCTTTTTGTTCACGATATGCGGGTCCAGTTCCCGCACCATCCCGAAGAAACCCTGAAAAGGGCCGTGTTCCTCGCGCATCTCCACGATATGGTCGATGGCGGTGGAACCCACGCCCTTGATGGCCCCGAGCCCAAAGCAAATACTGCCCCCGGACACCGTAAAATGTTTGCGGCTGCGGTGGATGGATGGAGGCAGGATATCCAGGCCCATGTGCTTGACTTCCTGCAGCATGCTCGACAGCCTCTTCGTGTCGTTCTGCTCGCTGGTCATGACGGCGGCCATGAAGGCAGCGGGGTAATGCGCCTTGATCCAGGCAGCCTGATAGGCCAGGACGGAATAGGCCGCGCTATGGCTTTTGTTGAAGCCATATTCTCCAAATTTCGCCATTATATCGAACACTGCGTGGGCGGTTTTTTCCTCGACGTCTCGTGCTACCGCACCCTCGACGAAAATGCTGCGCTGCTTGTCCATCTCCGCCCGCTTCTTTTTACCCATGGCGCGCCGCAGGATATCTGCGCCGCCGAGCGAATACCCACCCATTACCTGCGCTATCTGCATTACCTGTTCCTGATATACGAACAGGCCGTAGGTGGGCTTCAGAACGGGTTCGAGCATCGGATGTGGATACTCGACGGTTTCCTTACCGTGTTTACGTGCGATGTAGCTCGGAATGATATCTATCGGGCCCGGCCGGTAGAGCGCGTTCATGGCAATGATGTCCTCCAGCCGGGTTGGCTTCAAGCTGCGCAGCCATTCTCTCATGCCGGAGGATTCAAACTGGAAAATAGCGGCGGTGTCGCCTCGCTGAAACAGTTCGAAGGTTTTCTGATCCTCCAGCGGAATACCCTCCAGCCGGATGCTTTCGCCGTACTCTTCTTCGATGATTTGCAGCGCGTCGTTCAGGATGGTGAGCGTTTTGAGGCCAAGGATGTCCATTTTCAGGAGTCCGAAATGCTCGACCCGGCTACCGTCGTACTGCGTCGTGACGATTTCTTCCTTTTGACTATTGCGGGATACCGCTATAGGCACGTACTCGCTCACATCCCCGGGTGCAATGATGACGCCGGCGGCATGCACGCCCGTATGGCGGGGCGAACCTTCCAGCACCTCCGCATAATGCATCAGGTTGCGGATTTTTGCATCCTCGTGTTGTTTGAGCGCACGGAAGTCCGAGGCCTCTTTACAGGCTTTTTCGAGCGTCATGCCTACCGCTTCCGGGATCATCTTTGCAATCCGGTCGGCCTCGTTCAGGGGAATATCGAGGACGCGGGCGACATCCCGGATTACCGAGCGCGCTCCCATATGGCCAAACGTGACGATCTGGCACACATTTTCGCGGCCGTATTGCTCCACAATGTAATCGATCACCCGCGATCGGCCCCGGTCGTCAAAATCGATGTCGATATCCGGCATCGAGATGCGTTCCGGATTCAGAAAACGCTCGAAGATAAGGTCGTACTTGAAGGGGTCGATATTCGTAATGCCAAGGCAATACGCCACGGCGCTTCCCGCCGCCGATCCCCGGCCCGGGCCTACGTGCACTCCGAGTTTTCGGGCGGCGGTCGTAATATCCTGCACGATAAGGAAGTAGCCGGCAAACCCCATGTCCCGGATGATCCCGAGTTCATAATTGAGCCGCTCGGCAATATCCTGACGGATTTCCGGATACCGCTCCCTGGCCCGCTCCATGACGATGCTGCGCAGGCAGGCGTCCATGTCGCCCTTGAATTCGGCGGGGATGGGATAGGACGGCATGAGCATCTCGATTTTCGGCAGCTCTACCGTGCACTTGTCCACGATCTCGCGCGTGGTATCGAGCGCTGCATCGCGCGTGATCGGGTCGAGATCTTTGAGCGCAGCGCGCATTTCCCCGGCGGACTTGAAGAAGAACTGATTGTTGTCGAAGCGCAGCCGGTCCGGGTCGAGGAAGTCTTTTCTCGTCTGGAGACACAGGAGTACATCCTGCGCTTCGGCGTCTTCCTGCCCGATATAGTGCACGTCGTTTGTGGCGACGGCGGGTACGCCGTATTCCTTTGCCCAGCGCAACAGGACGGCATTGCAGCGTTTTTGCTTCTCGAGACCGTGATCCTGGATCTCGATGTAATAATCTTCC
The DNA here is from genome assembly GCA_965248175.1 of Rhodothermales bacterium. Taxonomy (GTDB): domain Bacteria; phylum Bacteroidota; class Rhodothermia; order Rhodothermales; family VXPQ01; genus VXPQ01. Next base: position 2,567,480 of record OZ252093.1, on the reverse strand, counting down.
CCGAAGATGTCGAACCATTCCTCGAAGACGGCGCGCGCCTTTTCTTCACCGTGTGCGAGGATTGCGTGCGGAACCTCTCCCTGGAGGCAGCACGTCGTGGCGATGAGTCCCTCGCTGTACGTGCGCAGCGTTTCCTTGTCGATACGCGGTTTGTAATAATGACCGTGCGTAAAGGAGAGGGAGGAGAGTTTGGTCAGATTCCGGTAGCCTTGCTTGTTTTTCGCAAGGAGCACCTGATGGTAGCGTGTTCTGTCGGTCCGGTCCTGCATACCGGAGGGCGTAAGGTAGAACTCGCATCCGATGATGGGCTTTACGCCGGCTTCCTGGACTTTTTCGTAAAATTCCGGCACCCCGTAGAGATTGCCGTGATCGGTAATGGCCACGCCCGCCATCCCCAGTTCCTTCGCTTTTTTAGCGAGGAGTTTGATATTGGCGGCCCCGTCGAGTAACGAGAACCTGGTATGGCAATGCAGGTGGTTGAAATCGCACATGGGATGTTTGCTGGGCCTTGACGCCGATTTGAAAGAACGCATCGGGAACGTCGTCTTCAAGGCATGTGGATAAATACGCGGGATATTCCCGGAGTTTCCGTGGGGGCGGGCAAGCGGGCATGCCGTAGTTGGACCTTTGCAGGTCTCTCTTGACACCCGGAGGCGGTACGATTACTTTTCTCATGATTTGCGTCCCCATGAGGTGTCGATATGAACCGATTTTCAGAATTACAGGAATTACTGAACAGCCTCGAGAGCGATTTTGCCAGGTTCTATGAGAAAGGCAACAAGACCGCGGGGATACGCGTGCGCAAGGGGATGCAGGCGCTGAAGCGTCTGGCGCAGGACATCCGCATGGATATCCAGGAGCGAAAGAGCCGCAGATAATTCCGGAGAGACCAGTATGTCCGATGCATTGAGGGTTTCGCTGGATGCCCTGAACGACCTTCCTGTTTCGGCGGATGCGGAGCAGTTTCTTGAACCTGACGATGCCGCGGAGCGGATACGGCGCATGGCGGCGGCTTATCCGGGCACGGCGCATTGGGTTCGCATAGGCGAGAGCGAGGAAGGCCGCCCGATCGACGGAGTCGTGCTGGGAAGAGGAAACCGGCATGTCAGTTTGCTCGCAGGCAATCATGCCGACGAGCCGGTGGGTCCGGACTTTCTGAGGCGGTTCGTAACGGGTGTGCTGAATCATCCGGACGAGTGCAGTGCGCTACTGGATGCCTTCCGATTCTTTATCATTCCGCAAACAAATCCCGACGGAGCGTTCCGAAATCGCACATGGCGGCAGGGCTGGGGCCGATCAGAGACACTGGCCCCGGGAGATCATGCGGGGGGCATTGTGACGGCATATTTGCGCCATGCGGTACGGGAGCCTCCAGGGCGCGACATAGAGTTCGGTTTTCCGGATATGCGCCCGGAGAACAGAGCGGTCGCTGCGTGGCTTCAGAAACACGGCCCCTTCGTGTTGCACGGGAGTTTGCACGGGATGGGTATTAGCGCCGGAGCGCTTCTGCTCATCGAAAAACATTGGGGGTACCGTGCGGCTCTCTTGCAGGAACGTTTTCGGCAGGCCGCTCAGGTCGAGGACCTGTCACTCTATGATCGCAACCGGCAAGGGGAGAAAGGATTTTTCTATCTCGGCCCCGGTTTCTGGACGACGCCGGAAGGAAGTGCTATGCGGGCGTTTTTCGAAGCGCGAGACGATAAGGAAACGGCGGCGCTTTTTCGAAGCAGTTCTATGGAATACGTACGGGGTCTCGGCGGCGATCCCTTGTGCTACGTCACGGAACTGCCTCTTTTTCTGGTTCGGGGGATGTCGTCTGCGACCGGATCCCAACAGATCATTGCAAAACTTCGTCTTCGGATTGCGCAGGGCGGGCATATCGACGAGGAGATGGAGCAGTTGGACATTCGTACACTGCCGCTCGCAGCGGCGCTTCGGATGCAACTGCGTACGTTGTCCGCGGCGCTGGAACAGGTCGTGGCAGGGGAAGGCTGAAGGCGCCGCTCACGCACTGCCGAAGAGCCACTGCACCAGGTAGACTGCGAAGATCATGGCGAAAATGTCAGCGGTCAGCCCGGCGGGTACGGCGTGGCGGGTTTTCTTGACATTGACGGCCCCGAAATACACGGCGATGATGTAGAACGTGGTTTCGGTGGAGCCGAACATGACGCCCGCCATCTTGACCAGAATCGAATCCTCGCCGAATACGGTGACCATTTCGGCTACGACGGCGGCGGAACCGGATCCGGTCAGGGGACGGATGATCGCCATGGGAAGCATTTCGGGGGGGAAACCCAGCGCTCCGAGCACCGGCTCAAGGGTCTCCACAAGAAAATCCATAGCGCCGGAGGCCCGGAACATGCCGATGGCGAAGAGAATCGCGACGAGATAGGGAATGATCATGACGGCCACCCGGAATCCTTCTTTGGCGCCCTCCACGAATTCCTCATAGACCTTCACGCCCCGGATGAGGCCGTAGATCGGCAACCCCACGATCATGAGCGGCAGCACAAAGATGGAGAAATAATCAATGAAGTGGCGGAACCAGGTCATTGCGGCGCCTCCCCGGTTTCGGTATCGTCGCCAGGATCGGCGTTCGGGTCGCTTCGTTTCCAGAGCGGCGTGCGTTCAAGGAACCAGGTGGTTCCGATGGCAACGATGAGTGAGGCGCCGGTGACAATGATGATGGGGAAGATCAGTGCGTTTACCTGAAGCCCTATGACGGCCACAAGTAGCGCCGGCGGGACCAGCTGCACGCTGGCCGTGTTCATCGCAAGCAGCATGACCATGGGATTTGTGGCCGTATCCTTGACGGGATTCAGCGTTTGCAATTCCTCCATAGCCTTGATACCGAGTGGTGTGGCGGCGTTGCCGAGGCCCAGTACGTTGGCGGAGAGGTTCAGTACGATCATCGCAAAGGCCGGATGCCCTTTGGGAATACCGGGAAAGAGCGGGCGCAAGAGAGGTTCGACGACACGGGACATCTGGCGAATGAGCCCCCCGGCCTCGGCAATTTTGAGCAATCCGAGAAAAAGCGCAAGCACTCCGATGAGGCTGATCGCAATCTGCACGGCGGTGTTTGCAAAATCGAAAGCGGCCTGGGCAATGTCCTGCAGGTGTGGGAAACGCACAGGCTCGAACCGGACCGCAGTGGTGGCGACAGGCGCCATAGGGAGCGTATCGCTCGACACGTTTTCCTTGTCCAGTGTCCCTTGCAGGGCATCGCCCCCGGAAAAGTCCCGGATGCGGAGAAGCGGTTCCGGCAGCGATGCGTCATCGGCGAAAAAAAGGCGGGCGCCGGCTTGCGTACGGACGATATGGCCCTCATAGACGGAATCGGGGGCGGCCGCGACGCTGTAAAATGAGCGGTACGTTTCCGCATCGATCCGGATATGCACCGGGACGCGGCGTGCCTCGTCCTGGTATCCCTCGGGATACTCCAGGACGACCGGTAGCGAGGCGTCATTTCGGAACCGGTCGCTTGCAGCGTCTCGCAGGTCGGAAACGATAGCGAATGCGAGGGCGGCGATAATCAGGCCGGCCCATATGTAGTTGAGCATGTCGCAGCGAGACGTGATGAACGTTTGTTCGGCGGCGCACCGGGGAGCCGGTCCATAACTTACGCAGAGCGTTGCGAAGTTGCATCCCCTCGTTTGGCCTCGAAAAAGGCGGCGATCTTGCGTGCGGTTGCCGCGCCGACGGCTTCGCGCAGGGCTTCTTCGCCGGCGGCTTCGACTCGCTTGACGGATCCGAAGCGCCGGATCAGTTTCTGCGCTGTCTTTTCGCCGACGCCGTCTATCTCTCGCAGGGAGGTGTGCAGTGTGCGCTTCTTCCGCTGGGTGCGCTGGAAGGTGACGGCAAAGCGGTGCGCCTCGTTACGGATGCGTTGCAAGAGCTGAAGCGACGTACTGGCTTTCGGAATGTGCAGCGGTGCGGAATCGCCTGGAAAGAACACCTCTTCGAGTCGTTTGGCGAGACCGATGAGCGGAAACCTGCCGTAGGCTCCGATTGTCCGGAGCGCGTCGGCGGCCGCCGAAAGCTGTCCTTTTCCTCCATCAATGACAACAAGGTCGGGCCAGTCGATGTCTTCCCGGTTTGCGTATCGGCGCGTTACGACCTCACGCATGCTCTGATAGTCGTCGGGTTTTCCGGACGTGGTGGAACGGATATTGTAGTGGCGGTATTCGCTTTTGCGGGGACGCCCATCACGAAAAACCACACAGGAAGCCACCGTGCCTGTACCGGCAAGGTGCGAAATATCGAAGCATTCGATGCGCCGGGGCAATATTTCCAGTCGCAAATCTTCCTCCAGTGATCGTACGGCATGCGGAATACGATCCTCGCCGCGTTTCATCTTTCGTATTTTCCATTCCCCGAGGAGCATGGCTGCATTCGTGCTCACCATGCGCATCAGGTTGGCCTTGGGGCCCCGGCGCGGTACGGCGAGAGGTACGTTCCTGCCGCGCTGTTGCGCCAACAGTTCTTTTACCGGTTCCGGTTCGGCGATCTCGCTGCTCAGCAGTACTTCCCCGGGGAAGAAGACGGCGTCCGCATAATAGTCCTCGACGAGTCGTTGCATCAGGGCGCTGCCGGGCAACCCTTCGATCGGATGGATATAGGTATGACGCCGCCCGATGACTTTGCCTTCGCGCACTTGAAAGACGACGCCGCAGGCCACATTTTCTCTTTTGTCGATCTCTATGGCAAAGAGGTCCCGGTCGGCTTCGTCTTCACTCACGACCTTCTGTTTCCGGGCGTATTTTTCGAGGGCGAGGATGCGATCGCGCAATCCGGCGGCCTCCTCGAACAACATTTCCTCAGAGAGGCGCTCCATTTCGTCGCGGAGCAGGGCGATCAACTCTTTCGTGTGCCCGTTCAGTAGTTTTTCGACCTGCTCGATCGTTCGGTTGTAGTCTGCTTCGGATTGTTGTCCCGTACACGGAGCCGCACATTTTTTGATGTGATATTCGAGACAGGCATCGTATTTGCCGGCGGCGATGGGTTCTGGCGCAAGATTCAGATTGCAGGTGCGTAACTGGAAGATCGAACGGATGGTGCGCAGCATCAGGTGCATATTCTTCACGTCGGTATACGGGCCGAAGTATTTCGATCCGTCCCGCACAATACGACGCGTGGGGAAAACGCGCGGGAATCGCTCGTTTCGAATGCAAATGAAGGGAAATGTCTTGTCGTCGCGCAAGAGGACGTTGTAACGCGGCTTGAGATGCTTGATCAGATTGTTTTCGAGAATGAGCGCTTCGGCCTCCGTGTCCGTCACGATAACTTCCACATCCTCGACTTTTCGGATCATGATGCGCAGACGCCCGTCATGCGGCTGGCTTTCCCGGAAATAGGAGCGGACACGGCTACGCAGGTTTTTGGCTTTGCCTACGTAGAGCACGTTTCCCTCGGCATCCTTGTGCTGGTAGATGCCCGGGAGTCGGGGAAGGCGCTCAATTTTCTTTTCCAGCTCCGGGTTCATGGTTACGCCGGGCCGGATTGCGTTGCCAAATGCTGTTCAATAAGGGCCATGCGCAGACAAGGATCGGAAATCGCGGCGATCGCAACAGCGGAGTGTCGAGCGCGCAGGGCCATTGCTGTGCGAAGGCCTGCTTCATTGTTCCCGGTTAGGAGGAGCAGGTTTGTGGGGAGATCCTGCAGGTCCTCGAATTCGTCCGGGTCCGGATCCGTCAGTATGACCGTATGGACGCGGGAATCGGTCTTGGCCGTATGAAGAACCGTTTTTGCGGACAGGCCCTGTGCAAGCAGATGAACGGATCGAGCGCCGAGCATATTGATAAGCGCTGTAATATCCGGGACGGCGCCGGTTTCGATGTGCGCTGCCATACAGACTCTGCCCGGCGTCAAACGTCGGGCAAGTTGATGCGGGTCCAGGGAAGGCGGGGACAAAGCCGTTACGTACAGACAGGGTGTCTGCGTCGGAGATCCGGGTGCAAGGGAAACACGTTGGATCCCTTTCGGCAGAGAACTTTTTACAGGCGCCAGGCAGGGTTTCGCATGGGCGCAAAACTCGATCAGGATATTTGACGTCTTCCCGGGGTGTACAAAGAATATCCTTTTGCCGCCCGCGCCGAGGCGCGGCGCCGGTTCGAGCGGTTCGTAGCCCGCCTCGCGGGCGCGCCGGTGCATATCGTCGATATCCTCGACTTCAAAGGCGAGGTGATGCAGGCCGGATCCCCGCTGGCGAAGGAAGCGGGCAACAGGCGAAGTTTCGTCGAGCGCTTCAAGCAGCTCGAGTTGTACGGCTCCGCTCGACACGAAAGAGATATGTACCCCATCCCTTTCGAGCGTTTCGGATAAGTAGCATGATTCGCCCAGCAGATCGCGGAGCACTTCGAGTGCGCGGTCGGCATCTGCCGTTGCTATACCGACATGGTCAAGGCGGAGCATGATGGCCGTGGCATGGTCCGAAGGGGCAGCGTGTCTGTTTGCATGCTGTGTGCGCATGGAACGGGAGGCGGCATATCCCGTTCCGTCCGTATGCCGGGATGCCCCCGTGCACTATATTGCTTTGGCTTGACCGGGAGAGGGCGATGCCACGCGCCCCGGCTTATTGTCAATATGAGGCAAATTAACATTGCGGTAACACTTCCTGACTTGTTGCTTGCTATTATCGTGCACAGTTCTGTCTGATTCCTGCGCCAGGGAGCGTTCGAGCCTGCTCCTGCGCTCTATCCTTTCTTTCCCGGCCGCTATGTTATTTTTCCCGACCGCTATCCTGACAGTATCGACGAAACGTTCCGTACTGCATAGTACGCTGCTTTTGCTGTTGCCCGTTTATCTGATGGTAGCAAGCGGCTGTGGAGTGGAGTCCGCCGAGGGCGAACTCTCCGGCGCTGTTCAAATAGACGGTTCCAGCACCGTGTATCCGATTACGGAGGCCGTTGCCGAGGAATTCATGATCGCCCATCGGCAAGCCCGGATCACGGTGGGCGTTAGCGGCACGGGCGGCGGATTCAGTAAATTTCTCCGGGGCGAGACCGATATAAACGACGCTTCCCGGGCCATAAAATCCAGTGAGATGGAGCTGGCTGCACGCGGGGATATCGATTTTATCGAGTTGCCGGTGGCATACGACGGTTTGGTGGTGGTTGTGCATCCTGACAATGATTGGGCCGAATGCCTGACGGTGGACGAACTGCGGGCGATCTGGGAGCCCGGAAGCCGTATCAACAACTGGAACGAGGTACGTCCCGGTTTTCCCGATCGCGAGCTTGCCTTGTATGGTCCTGGTACGGACAGCGGTACGTACGATTATTTTACCGAAGCCGTGGGTGGCGCGTCAGGCGCCAGCCGATCCGATTTCACGGCGAGTGAGGATGACAACGTGCTTGTGCAGGGTGTTTCCGGCGATCCCGATGCCCTTGGATTCTTCGGCATCGCCTATTACGAGGAAAACGCGGAGCGGCTCAAATTGCTGGGCATTGATGACGGCGATCCGGAGAATGGGGAGGGGTGTGTGGCGCCTTCGGTCGCGACGGTCGAAAACGGCACGTATGCGCCGCTTTCCCGTGCGCTGTTCATCTATGTGCGCCCCGGTTCTGCAGAACAAGAGATTGTCCGGGAGTTTGTCCGTTTTTACCTTGCCCGTGCCGGCGGGTTGGTCCGGGAAGTGGGTTATGTCCCGCTCACCGACGAGGAATATGATCTCGCGCTGGAGCGCTTCGAGCGCCGTGTCACAGGCACTATGTTCGGCGAAGAAGCGCATGTGGGCGTTACTATGCGTGAACTATTGACGCGGTACATGCCTGCGGAATTATCATCCGGGGAACTTGACTCCGAGGCGTCCGATTCGCTTTTCTCCCAACCTGTAAGCGAATAGGGTATTTCACGGGCGTATGGCGGGCTCACAGCACGTGTCGAAAAGATCGCTCGCGAGGATGCACGGTGGTGCGGACCTCTCCGTCAACTTGTTTCGTAGTCCGAAAGAACGGGCAGTCGAGTATGTATTGGGCTTCTGTGCGCTGATCAGTGTTCTGACCACGCTGGGAATCGCCGGCGTCCTCATTTTCGAATCGCTGAATTTCTTTGCAGAGGTTTCCATCGTCGAGTTTCTGACCGAAACGCGATGGACTCCGCAGTTCATAGAGAAGCATTTCGGGATATGGCCTCTGTTATCGGGCACCCTTCTCGTTACCGTCATTGCAGCCCTTGTGGCGCTTCCGATCGGGCTCATGAGCGCGATTTTCATCGCCGAGTACGCCCCCTCAAGGGTACGCAAGGTGCTGAAGCCGGGCCTTGAGCTGCTTGCAGGCATACCGACAGTCGTCTACGGCTATTTCGCGCTGACCTTCGTGACGCCCTTGCTGCAGACGTTCATCCCGGGTCTCAATATCTACAATGCGCTCAGCGCGGGCATTGTGGTAGGCGTCATGATCATTCCCATGGTGTCTTCATTGAGCGAAGATGCGATTCGTGCGGTGCCCCGCTCGCTTGCCGAGGGGGCCTATGCACTCGGCGCTACCCGGATTGAGGTGGTGTTGCGGGTCATGGTTCCGGGTGCGATCAGTGGCATCGTGGCGAGTTTTATTCTGGCGCTTAGCCGCGCTATCGGCGAGACGATGATCGTAACACTGGCTGCCGGGGCCATGCCTAACCTCACGGCGAATCCCATGGAATCGGTGCAGACCATGACGGCCTTCATCGTAAACGTGAGCCTGGGGGACACGCCGCAGGGGACCGTCGAGTTCTACAGCCTTTTTGCCGTCGGCCTGATGCTGTTTCTGATGACCCTGAGCATGAATTTCCTGGCGAACCTCATCATTCGTAAATACCGCGAACAGTACTGATCTGTGACCTCTTCGCAACAATATGACGAACGCCTTGAGAGCCGGCGCCGCAGGGGGCTGATGTTCAGCGCCTTGCTGTTTGTGGCCACGGTGTCTGGACTGGTGGTGCTCATCACGCTGATCGTGGATGTCGTCATGCAGGGGGCGCAATGGCTTGACTGGGGCTTCCTGACCCATTTCCCCTCGCGTATCCCGGAGCGGGCCGGTATCAAATCGGCTATTGTCGGTTCCATCTGGATGATTCTGCTGACAGCGGCTATATCGGTACCCATCGGGGTGGCCTCGGCCCTGTATCTTGAAGAGTATGCGCCCCGGGGCTGGTTTATGAAACTGATCCAGATCAACATCAATAACCTTGCAGGTATTCCCTCGGTGGTCTACGGCATTCTGGGTCTGGCGCTCTTCGTGCGCTTCTTTGCCCTCGGCCGCAGCCTGCTTGCAGGCGCCTTGACAATGGCTTTGTTGATTTTGCCCATTATCGTCATCAGTGCCCAGGAGGCGTTGCGCGCTATTCCTTTGGGTATTCGGGAGAGCGCCTTTGCGCTTGGCGCTACGCGTCGACAGGTCATCTGGAGTCATCTATTGCCCATGTCGGCCCCGAGTATCATGACCGGGGTGATTCTTGCATTGAGCCGGGCTATCGGAGAAACAGCGCCCCTCATTATGATCGGCGCCCTGACATTCATCGCGTTCCTTCCCACCAGTGTGCTGGACCCGTTCACGGTGTTGCCCATACAGATATTCAACTGGACGGCGCGTCCGCAAGCGGACTTTCAGGGTTTGGCCGCCGCGGGCATCGTTATCCTGATGATCGTGCTTTTTCTTATGAATCTGAGTGCGATTCTGCTGCGGAATCACTTCGAGAAGTACCGGGTGAGATAACGAGACGCAATATATTTTATGGAAATGAACGAACGAAACGTGTTGCCGATCAACGGGCAATCTGCGCCGGAGGCCGCCAAGGTGCGTGTGGAGAACCTTGACTTCTGGTACGACACGAACCATGTACTTAAGAATGTTTCACTGGACATCCGGGCCAACGAAGTGACCGCATTCATTGGTCCTTCCGGCTGCGGGAAGAGCACGCTTTTGCGTTGTTTGAACCGAATGAACGAGCTTATTCCGGGCGCCCGTCTCGAAGGCAGGGTGCTCATTGACGGGCGGGATATTTACCGTAATGCAGACCCGGTCATGGTGCGCCGACGTGTCGGGATGGTGTTTCAGAAGCCGAACCCGTTCCCCAAGACCATTTCCGAAAACGTTATCTGGGGCGCGCGCGTCAATGGCTACAAAGGCAATGAAGCCGAGCTTGTGGAGGAGTGTCTTCGGAAAGCGGCACTATGGGACGAAGTGAAGGATCGGCTCAATGCGCAGGCCTACGAACTCAGTGGGGGGCAGCAGCAGCGCCTGTGTATTGCCCGTACACTGGCTGTTGCCCCGGATGTTGTGTTGATGGACGAACCGGCGAGCTCCCTGGATCCGATCGCCACGGCCAAACTGGAGGAAACAATTCTGCAACTGAAGGAACGCTATACGATCATTATCGTTACCCATAACATGCAACAGGCCGGAAGGATTAGCGACCGTACCGCATTTTTCTACATCGGCGAGTTAGTTGAGGCCGACGCCACCGATCAACTTTTCACTCGCCCCACACAGAAGCGCACGGAAGATTATATCACTGGTAGGTTCGGTTAGGTCGGGATGCCGATCCGGTTGTTTTGCCTGACGTTTTGTCGCCTGTTCCTCAGTCAAGGCGAAAATTGATTCATGGCGATACGTACACAATCAAGTCGGCACCTCGACGACGAGTTGGCGCTTCTTCGCCAGTTGCTTTCCGGCATGTCGGAACTGGTTGAGGAGCAGGTAGCCGATGCCATTAATGCTGTGTCCAGCAACGATCTGGAGTTGGCCCAGCAGGTGCGGGCACGGGATGACGAGGTAGACCGGCTCGAACTGGAGGTGGATTATCAGTGCGAGCGCATCCTTGCCTTGTTCACCCCTGTTGCGGTCGATCTGCGATTCATTATTTCGGCGGTCAAGATCAATACGGATCTGGAGCGGATAGGCGATCACGCCAAAAACCTTGCCAAGCATGTGTGCGTGACCGGCCTTCCCGTGGAGCTGGTGTCGAAGACGAACATGCGGGAAATGGCGGACGAGGTGCGCTGGATGTTGCGAAGTGCGCACGAGGCTTTTTTCCAGAGAGATCAGGTCCTGGCGCGCAAAATCATAGCGTATGACCAGCGCGTGGATCGGCTGTACGAGGACATGATCACCATGATCGGGCAGCTTATTCGGACCTATTCCGATCAGGCCGACGAGATTATACATCTCGTTCATATCGGCAAGTCGGTCGAACGCATGGCTGATCATGCAAAGAACATCGGCAAAATTGTCGTTTTTCTGGTGGAAGGCGTGGATATACGGCACCGGGGCGTGGATCGCAATCCGGACCGGAGTGTACCGCAGGCGACATAGCTACGGGCGCCCTGATCAACGGTAACACTTCACCTTAGCAAGCGAGAACTTCATGACCGCAGGCCGATGGTTTTTTTGCGCAAGCCTTTTTGTGGCCCTGCTTACGGCGGCGCCTGCCAAGGGACAGCAAGTGGTTAGCTATGGAGCTGATTTTCTCGCAACCGGTGCAGGCGGGCGGGCACTGGGTATGGGAGGGGCCCATATTGCGTTGGCGGACGACGTGAGTGCAGGCTACTGGAATCCCGCCGGCCTCAGCCGGACGGTGTTTCCCGAAGTGGAATACATGCATGCGGAGCGTTTTGCCGGGATTGTTTCGTTCGATTACGGGGCTGTTGCATGGCCTGTCAATGCCCGCTCAACGCTGGGAGCATCGTTCTTCCGGAGTGGGGTGAACGATATAAAAAACACGCTTGACGCTTGGGATCCTGAGCGCAACCAGCCTCGACCTCATCCCGAAGAGCACATTACCAGCTTTTCTGCGGCGGATGCGGCGTTCTTCGTAAGCTATGCCCGCCTTGTACGCACGGACCTTGCCGCCGGCGTGACCGCGAAGATCATCCGCCGAAGCATCGGTGATTTTGCCGATGCCTGGGGATACAGTTTCGATGTGGGGGGGCTGTATCGGCGCGGAGCTTTCATGGCAGGGGTCAACTTGCAGGATGCTGCCGGGATGAGACAATCCTGGAACGTAAACCGCGATCTCCTTTCGAACATCCAGGATGTTTTTGGCCAAACGATTCCCAAGGGCGGCGTGGAGACCGTGTTACCGCTTCTGCGGCTCGGATCGGGGTATGTCCTGGACTTTGGGGCACACCGCATCACCCTTGGATTGGATGTGGATATGGCTTTCGAGGGGCAGCAAGTCTATGCGCTGCACACAGGAGGGGTATCGTATCATCCCCGCCTGGGCGTGGAATACGGCTTTCGGAAGGTCATGGCGCTGCGCGCAGGTTTAACGGATATCCTCAAATCCGAACGAGAGGGATGGGACGCTGCCCCGACGGTAGGGGCCGGGTTGCATCTCGGCCGATTGGCCATCAATTACGGGTTCGGAAATTTTGCGGGCCTTGCTTCCGATCTCGGCTATACCCATCGCATATCGGCTCGAGTCGTACTTGCGCGCGGGGCATGGCGGCGCGCTGCCGAATGATTGCCGTATATTGCGGGGCCTCTGCTCTCCCGGATATCCTGGCATGGACAACTCGGAATACACATCGGAATCCGTACCCCGCCGTACGGTAGCACTTGTTGTGCCCCTCTACAACGAGGAGGCGGTAGCGCCACTCCTTATCGGGGAGATTGAGGCTTTTCGGGGAGAGCATCCGGAAGTCGTTGAAGTTATTCTCGTTGACGACGGCAGCCGGGATGGCACTGTGGACAAGGTGCGCACACTCGCTGCCGGCAGGCCCGGCTACGTTCTGGCGCAATTTTCACGCAATTTCGGCCACCAGATCGCCATTACGGCGGGCATGGAATTCGTGACCGCGGATGCCGCTATTATCATGGACGCGGATTTACAAGACCCGCTTTCGGTGGCCGCGAGAATGATCGACAAATGGCGGGAAGGATACGATGTCGTCTATGGGCTCCGTGAGGAGCGGGAGGGCGAAACGGTTTTCAAGCGCACCGCCGCCTGGCTGTTCTACCGCTTCTTCAACCATATGACGGATGTGCAGGCCCCGAGAGATACGGGGGATTTCCGGTTGGTGAGCCGCCCCGTACTGGATGCCTACCGCCGCCTTGGCGAGAGCCAACCGTTTGTGCGGGGGTTGGTTGCCTGGCTCGGTTTCGAGCAGACGGGGATCCGGTATCGACGACCTCCCCGTGCGGCAGGCAAGGCCAAATACTCTTTCCGTAAATCTCTCCGCCTTGCCGTCGATAGCATTACGTCGTTTTCTCAGAAGCCGCTATGGTATGCCGTAGGCATCGGAATGACTATTTCGCTCCTGTCGATGGTGGGCATCGCCTGGGCGCTGCTGCAGAAATATGTATTCGGCGGCGTAGTCCCCGGCTGGACATCGCTTATCTTTGCCGCGTTTTTTTTCGGGGGGGTGCAGTTGTTCTTTCTCGGCGTTACGGGAGCGTATCTGGCGCGAGTGTATGAAGAAGTGAAGGGACGCCCGCGATACCTGCTTCGGGACGTGTGGAGGTCTAAAGGGGAACCTGAAGATGCGCCAGCATGATGTCCTGTATGTCTGTTGCAGGCAGGGGCGAGCCGGGGAGTAGTTCGGGGTGGTTGGATAGGATGAGCGGCCCGTCCAGCGGATCGTCGGGCAGCCGCCCATGCGATCCCTTGACAAGCGATGGGTCCAGCGGGATCACATCCAGCAGGTAGCGGAAACCCAGTTTCTTTTGCAATAGCCGGAACCCCGCCCGCAATCGGGCCGAGGGCAGGGCCGGGTCCAGGAAGAGTTCGCAGGGATCGTAGCCCGGTTTCCGATGGATGTCCACAGTCCGCGCAAAATCGGGCGCCAGGTCATCATCCAGCCAGTAGTAGTATGTGAACCAGGCATCCTGGTCGGCAACGGCTACGAGATCGCCGGCCCGGGGGTGATCCAGTCCGTGGGCGGCGCGCTCTTCCCCGTACAGGACGGCAGCAACTCCGTTTGTCGCTTCGACGAGTGTGCGTACGTCCTCCAGCACATCCCGGTTGTTCACGTATACGTGCGCCACCTGATGATCCGCGACAGCGAAGGCCTGGCTGGCGCCTGCGTCAAGGAGTTCCCGTTCCAGTTCTTCACGTACCTGCAGGAATCCTTCCCGCCGGAGAATGCGGTTGAGCGACACGGATCGATGCACCGGCGTAATGCCGTATTCCGACAGGACGATGACAGCGGCTCCCTGCGATTCGTAGTGCGTGATGAGTTCCTCGCAGACCCCGTCAATCTGTGCCACTTCTTCGGCTACGCTTGCTCCTGCCGGACCCTCGCGCTGCAGTACGTAATCGAGATGGGGCAGGTAGATGAGCGTCATGCCGGGATTGTGACGGGCATCCACGTGCAGAGCCGCCCGTGCAATCCATTCGCTCGAACGGATGGTCGTTCCGGGTCCCCAGAACTTGAATAACGGGAACGATCCTGATTTTTGGCGGAGTTCCGATCGCAGTTCAACCGGTTCCGTCCAGATATCCGGAATTTTGCGCCCATCGGCGGGATACATGGGGCGTGGCGTGGCCGCATAGTCCACGGACGAGTACATATTGTACCACCAGAACATGTTGGCGCAGGTGAAGTCCGGGATACCGAGGCGCCGTGCCTTTTCCCATATTTTTTCATGCTGCACGAGCCGGTTCGACTGCCGCCAGAATCGAATTTCGCCCTCGTCCCGAACATACCATCCGTTGCCGACGATGCCATGTTCCGAGGGCATTGCGCCGGTCAACAGGGTGGACTGCATGGAGCAGGTGACGGCGGGCAGGACGGGTATCACCGCCGCCGCCTTTCCTCGTCGTGTCCAGGATGCCAGAAAAGGCGCCTGCGGCAAGAGGCGGGGGGTCAGTCCGACGACATTCAGTACGGCGAGTTTCGGCATGGCGGTGCGGCGACAGACGGCCTTATGCGGCTTTTTCGAGGCAGTCCATCACCCATGCGTACTCGCGCACGATGGAGGGTACGATGTCCGTTTTGAGCCGGTCGGGAAGCACTTCCCAGGTGTAGGTTTCTATCTCGAGGTGAGGGCACGACGCATCCCGAAGTACCTGCGCCAAAGTGGCCGTAATGTCTTCCTGCGTCGAGTAGAAATGCGGAAACCGGTCGATAAAAACGGGCACATGGTAATGGATGCGCCATTCTTCCGCATCCTCGGACATAAGGCAGGGCAAGGCGTCGGGCAGGTCCCGGTAGCGGTGTAACGTACCGTCTTCAGACCGGGCCACCACCTGGTGCAGGTAGGTCGATTCGGCGAAGGGTTCCAGCGCCTCAGCCAATTCGTTCCGGGACGTCCGTCGACCCGCAGCATCCGGTTTTTCCAGCGGGACACGTAATGCGGCGCTGATCTGGATTTTGCTGAGCCGGACTCCCGCTCGCCCAAAAGCGGACAGGGCCTCACCGGGTGATTCGAATTCTACCGCAAAATGGCATGTGTCGTAGCACAGGCGGATATGCTCACGCAGGATATCTTCCGCCTGGGTCGAAGCCAAACCGTGTTCCTGTGTCAGACGTCTTGCACCGTGCGTCCAGAGCCATTCCTCGAAGAAGGACACGGTTTCGGCGGTGTTTTCGATCAGGCAGTCCGGCTCCGGCTCCATGCCGATGTGGATGAGCTGTCCGGTTCGTTCGCGTTGTTCGAAAAGCCGGAAGGCGATTTCTGCGAGGTGTCCGGCTCCCGCACGCAGGGCGTCGTCCCGTGCATCCTGGTTCGCAAGCCACGGTTTGTAGGAGATGGGGGAAGTCGAAATGCTGCCCTCGACGCCGTCAGGGAGAAGCCGCGCCAGGATCTCTGCGAGGCGCTCTGTATAGACACGCCGCTCGGCAGTACGCCAGTCCGGCTTGTATACCTCGTCCTTGACACGCTGCCGGTGAAAATTGCCGTACGGGAAACCGTTGATCGTGAAGGCATACAGCCCATGGTCTTCGAACAGGCTGCAAAAACGTTCCAGTCCGGCTTCGTTTCCGGTCAGTTCCTCTGCCGCACGGTTGGAGAGCCGCAGGCCAATTCCCATGGAAGCCTCGGGCGCCACCTGTTTCTTGACGGCGGTTGCATACGTGCGGATGTTTTCCTCCACCTCGTCGAGCGTTTCTCCGGGATGGATGTTGGCGCAGTAGGTCAGTTCCAGGCTATCGCCTTGCCGAATGCGCATGGGAGCGTCAGGGGGTATTTGCGACGATGTTTTCGGCGGCGTTCCGGACATTGGCGCCGGTTTTCCGCGTGCGCAAGAGGGTCATTGCACGGCGGTACACGGCCAGATCGACATCGTGCACCTCTATGCCCCGGCCGATGTTTGCCAGCAACATAATGGTCAACTCGCCGCCGAGGTGTTCCCGGAAGGCTTCGAGACCTCGGAAAACAGATCGCGGATGCTCCGGATCATCCATGTGTTCGTCGATTTCGGGTACGTACAAGTTGAAACCCACTGCATCAAGGAGGTCCAGGGCTCTTCCCCAGTCGCTTGTGGGGAGGAGGCCGCACAGGTGCGAATAGGTTGCGTCGAGCGCAATACCGATAGCCACAGCTTCCCCGTGCCGGAGTTCGTAGTCTGTGAGTTGCTCCAGCTGGTGCGCGGCCCAGTGGCCGAAGTCGAGGGGACGGGAGGCGCCCATCTCAAAAGGATCCCCGGACGTGGCGATATGGTCGAGATGGAGGGTGGCGCACTGGTAAATGAGCCGGGTCATTGCGTTCGCATCCCGCCGGGGCGGCGCAAGGCGCTCTGCATTCGCTTCGAGTTCGTCGAAGAAAGCGGTGTCTTTGATAAGCGCTACTTTGATTGCTTCGGCGATACCGCTCCGCCAGTCGCGGTCGGATAACGAGGCCAGGAACGAAAGGTCGTTGACTACGGCGTACGGAGGCGCGAACGTCCCCAGGAAGTTCTTGGCGTGCAATGCATTCACACTGTTTTTTACACCCACGCCTGAATCGTTCTGGCCGAGTACCGTAGTAGGCATGCGAATCAGGCGGATGCCCCGGTGTGCGGTGGCGGCGGCGTACCCTGCAAGGTCCAAAACGGAGCCGCCCCCGATCGCCAGGATGTACGAGTGTCGACATAGCCCGGCTTGTCGTATGGCGGCGTGCAGATCACTGACAAGCGTCGGGTCATTTTTGGCCGCTTCTCCCGCAGGCGCAAATACGGTGGGGGGCGGGCTCAACGCAACGGCCCGGCGCGAAAAGTAGGCGCCCACGCGCTCGGGGAGGTCCGGATAGTGGGGCAGCAGCCCCTCGTCGATAACGGTCAGTATCTTGCGGGAGGCAAGGTCCTCTTCCGTTTCAACGATGCGGCCGAGCAGGTCGTTTTCCGGGTTGAAAGCGTCCGTGACGAAATGTACGTCGTATCGAAACGTTACGTGAATATCCTGCCGGATTGTTTGCATCGGCAAGGGCTTTCCTGCTATGATATGGCTGTACACAAGGTTGGCCGGCCCGATTTTACCGGCTTTTGCGGTATGATACCCCTTCGCTGCCGAAAAGATCAAGAAACAAGGGGGCGTTGCCTCATGTTTCGCGGGGTAGGCTACGAGCGCTGTGCAAGGGGTGGACGAATTCGCCAATATTTCTTTTCTATGCAAATTTTGCGGCGATTATTTGCATTTGCGGCGACTATGACGTACAATCACCGCATATTATGCGTAGAATATATCTCCATGAGCATCCTGATTGGCCTTGCTTCCACTGGAATCAGGAGGCATTGACCAAGATGCTGGCTACCGTACGGTACCGTCAGGGGCGTCTCCTTGGCCGCATGGAGGCGCTGAGTTTCGACCTTCGACAGGAAGCGGTTCTCCAAACGCTTACTGAGGATGTCCTTCAGAGTAGTGACATCGAAGGGGAGAAGTTGGACACGGAGCAGGTTCGCTCCTCGCTTGCCCGTCATCTTGGGATAGATATCGGTGGCCTTGGCCGTGTGGACCGCAATGTAGAAGGTATGGTCCGGATGATGCTTGACGCTACGGGCTGTTATCACTTGCCCCTGACTGTCGAGCGGCTATGGGGTTGGCATGCCTTGTTGTTCCCTGACGGCTACAGCGGTTTGAGACGGATTGTTACAGGGGCCTGGCGTGATGATCGCACCGGCCCCATGCAGGTGGTTTCCGGCCCTGTCGGTCATGAGCAGGTACATTTCGAGGCTCCGCCTGCCGAGCGGCTCGATCAGGAAATGAAACGTTTTCTCGAGTGGTTCAACGCGTCCGGCGAAATGGATGGTGTGCTCAGGGCCGGATTGGCCCACCTCTGGTTTGTCACTATCCACCCTTTTGACGACGGCAACGGGCGTATCGCCAGGGCCATTGCGGATATGGCGCTGGCCCGTTCCGAAAGGAGTTCGCAACGCTTCTACAGCATGTCGTCGCAAATCCGGAAGGAGCGCATAGGCTATTACAGGATACTGGAAGTAACCCAGCAAGGCTCGACGGACATTTCCTTATGGATGTACTGGTTTCTGGATTGTCTGAAACGGGCCATTGACGGCGCCGGGACAACCCTTGACGCAGTGTTCGACAAGGCTCGGTTCCGGGAGCGCATTGCGGGGTTTGCTCTCAACGAGCGCCAGCACTATGTTCTCACCCGCCTTCTCGATGGGTTCGAGGGCAAGATCACCACATCGAAATGGGGGAAGCTTGCGAAATGCTCCCAGGACACCGCGCTGCGGGATATAACGGAACTCATTGAGCGCGGTATCCTTCTTCGCAACCCGGGAGGAGGGCGCAGCACGAGTTACGATCTTGTGGATTTCCGGTCCCCGGACGGTGCGGCGGCACAGGACGGGCCAATCACTCGATGATCAATCCTTTCTCCTTCACGACAGGGGCTTGTCCGCCTCGCAGCACCGAGTTGCCGCCGTACAGATCACGCTGGTCGATCGGCGCCGGCTCCAGCCAGTCTTTTTCCGAAAACTGCCCGCTTTGCCCGTATGCCTTGAGGGCGTTGTCGTACGTAACCGTGCGGATCAGGTCCTCTGCGATGCCCCGCTCAGCCATGAGCCGGGCCGTTTTGGGTACGGCCAGCGGGTCGCTGATGCCCCAATCCGCCGCACTGTCGATGAAAATGCGCTCGGCGCCGTATTCGCGGACAATTTCGACCATCCGCTCATTGCCCATTTTCGTGAAGGGGTAGATGGTGAATGCGGCCCAGTAGCCCCGGTCAAGGACTTCCTGGACCGTCTCCTCGTTGTTATGATCCACGATGACCCGGTCGGGGGCAAGTCCGATATCGTCACAGGCATCCATGCTTCGACTCGTACCCTCTTTTTTGTTACGATGCGGGGTGTGAATCAGCACGAGCATGTCGAGTTCTTTCGCCAGTTCGAGTTGCAGCCGAAAATACTTGTCTTCGGCGGGCGTCATGTCATCGTACCCGATTTCCCCGATCGCAACGACCCCTTCCTTGGCGGCATAGAGCGGCAGGAGTTCCATCACTTCGTCTGCAAGAGGTTCGTTATTGGCCTCTTTTGAATTGAGTCCGATGGTACAGTAGTGCCGAACGCCGAATTGTCCTGCCCGGAACCGTTCCCAGCCCACG
This sequence comes from Rhodothermales bacterium, assembly GCA_965248175.1. GTDB lineage: Bacteria > Bacteroidota > Rhodothermia > Rhodothermales > VXPQ01 > VXPQ01. The sequence goes on along the minus strand of OZ252093.1, from coordinate 2,548,023 downwards.
ATCATGGAGAAGTAATCCTTGAAGGCCCCAAGTGTGGTGCGCGGTTGTCCCAGCCAGAAAGCCGGTTCTATCACGGCTACGACGCCGGCGGCGCGCATGGCCTCGTAGTCGTCCGTTGTCCGGGAAATCATGTGGACATGCGGATCGATAAACAGGGAAGGGCGGGTCGGCATAACGGGATGGATGTATAATCGGAGCCTGTAAAAACGAAATCGGTACCGGGGAGCGTCTGTTATGTGTGCGGAAACCTATGCGGAGCCCCGGATACGGTTCCGGCTGAACGATTCCCAGTTCAGTTCGCCGGCTCCGATGCGTTGTTTCAGGATGGAAAATCTGTCAAGAAGTTCGGTGGCGGCGGGCGTGTTCGCATCCGCGAGCGCCAGCGCGGCGGCTTCCTGTTCCATCTCTTCGCCGCCGGTCAGGACCCGTTCGAGGTCGTGCAAATACCCATCGGCCGCAAAGGGTCCCACAGGTCTCCAGAGTTCGGGAGAAACGGTGCGTCCGGCAGCCCATCTCTCGTGTGCGTAATCCACAAGCATACGTGCAAGGGGTGGGTTCACGCGTGCGTCCAACCCGCTCACCTTGTACAGGGGACTGTCGGTAAAGAGGGCCTTCAGCACCATCTGATTCCATGCACCCTCGTCGAAATACTCCGAGGGATAGGGATTGTGGTGGGCGACGGCCTGGAATACAGAGGTCATATTGCTGCGAATGCCCTCTGCAGCGCGTGCCTGGAAACGTTCGGGAAAGGGGTAGAGCGGCAACATCCGGTAAAGCGCCGCCGATTCGCGGACATCGGCAGTCGAGAATACTTGCTCGACCATGCCGACATATACGTTTTCGTCGACTGCGGGGAAAGACAGGATCAACAGGGCGCGGGCGGCTTCGTCGACACTCCAGGCAGACGGGTTCCAACCCGGACGCAGGGCGTCGGCTTTCTGCAGGTCCGCCTTGTCGAGGGCCAGCGTTTCTTTGGTAATCCGGCGAGGCGCGCCACTGAACGCCATAAAACATTTGGAAGCGGGAGCGCCCCCTGAAATTTCTGCATGACGGGTGCGCAGCCATTGCATGGCTTCCTCACTGGCTTGCCGGGCAATCCATGTCAGGAGCTGCTCACGCATGCGGGGCAGATCGGCCTGATGCCGGGGGGTGTTCATGATTTTTCGTGGCCGGGCGGGTTCGGGAAAATTGTGATAGCATGCGACAGACATGATAAAGTAACAAGGAATCTGCGTTTTCGCGCGACCGTTTTGCGTATAAAACGGGCGCAGTCAATACAGGTCTGGGGGGATCCCGAACCCTCCTGGCGTGTTCTATGTTATGTTGTTGTTATGTCGTTTTCTTTCTTTTCCGGCATTCTTCTCTTCAAACGCTTCAATGCCCTCTGACAGGGGCGTTTGCAACCAGCGGATCGCATGAACAAGAACGACTGGATCGGTTTGGGGGCCAGCATTGTACTGCACGCCGGGGTTCTCCTCGGTTTCGCTTTTCTTACGGTGTCGCAGGCTGATTCCCGGCAAATAGGATTTGTAGAGGTGGAATTCGGCCCCTATGCGGAGAGCCGCGCTTCGGAGGAAACCGTCGCTCCGGAAGAGCCGCAGGAACCCCCGAAGGAACCTGCGCCTGCGCCGGAAGAAGCCAGACAGGTGGATTTGCCGGACCAGACGCAACCTGTCGTCGAGGAAGATCAGGTAACGACGCCGGAGATAGAGGAGGTTTCTCCCGAACGGCAGGATAGCGAGGAAGCGACGGAAGAGCCCGATCCGGAGCCCGAACCACCCCCCGTTCGCCCGCTTGGTAGCGCCGTGCCCAGCGAAACGGGTGAAACGCGCCCTGCTGAAACGGGAGAAGGCCTGGACGAATTGACCACTGCCCCCTTCGAAATAGAAGGGCTGAATCGCGACCCTATGTATGCTCCGATTCCCGAGTACCGGGAGCAGGTGAATGCGACGATCCGGGTGCGCATTACCGTCGATCCGCAAGGTCGGATCGTGCAGCGTTTTCTGCTCCTGAAGGGCGATGCCACTCTGGAGAAGGCCACAATGGACATCTTGCAGCGCTGGCGCTTCAATCCCCTGCCGCCCAACGCGCCGCAGGAGCCGCAGACGGGCATCGTCACGTTCCGGTTCCGCCTGGAATAGTGGAAAGGATTGCAGGAAACCTGTCCCATCGTTCGCCGTATGTGAGGTATCACCTCCGTATTTTCCATTCTTAACACACCCTGTGCACTCGATATAGAAATCGCTACTGTTTTTAGCAGATTCGAGTAATTATTCACCGCACAGGCAGGAGTGTTGTTTTTCTCCTTTAGAACAGGTTCATGCGCCGGGATTAGGTCCGGCGCGGGTTTCCTTCTCGCAGTGTGTCTTTGGGCAGGGGGGCTCGCTGCGGCTTCAGCGCATGCTCAGGATACCGGACAGGCGCAGTCCTTGCCCCGCACCGTCAATGGGTACGTAGAGGACGCTTCGAGCGGTGAGCGGCTTCCGGGCGCCACGGTGAGCGTTCCGGAACTGGGCATTGGCGCGGTCACCAACCAGTATGGCTTTTACAGCCTGACGGTCCGGCGCGACTCCCTGATGCTCGCGTTCTCCTACCTCGGCTACGAGACCGCTACGTATGCCCTGTCGCTGGCAGCAAATACGACGCTCGACGTTGCGCTTGTACCCTATGCCATAGGTCTGGAGGAGATCGAAGTTGTTGCGCAAGCGGATTCCCCCATCGACGAGCCGCAGATGGGGCGCCACGAAGTGGCGGTGGAGCAGATACAGTCGCTGCCGGCTCTGCTCGGCGAAGTGGATATACAGAAAACGCTGCAACTGTTGCCGGGCGTGCAGTCGGGATCCGAAGGCCGGAGCGGATTTTACGTACGGGGCGGGGGCCCCGACCAGAATCTCATCCTGCTGGATGGACTTCCGCTGTACAATCCCACCCACTTGTTCGGCTTTCTGAGCGTCTTCAATGCGGACGCGATGAAACACGTCGAACTGATCAAGGGGGGCTTCCCTGCGAGGTACGGAGGCCGCCTTTCGTCCGTGGTGAACCTCACCATGAAGGAGGGTAACCTGAAAAAGTACAGCGGAGAAGTGGGGACCGGGATTATAGCGTCGCGAGTGACGCTGGAAGGGCCGATCGTAAAGGACAAGGCCTCTTTTCTCGTTACCGGCCGGCGTACGCTCGCAGATCTGCTGGTGCGTCCTTTTCTGCCTGGAAATACAACGGGAGGCTACTTTTTTTACGACTTGAATTTCAAGGTCAACTATATCGTATCGAGGAAGGATCGCGTCTACCTGAGCGGCTATTCGGGGCGCGACCTGTTCTATGTCAAGGACAAATGGGACGATGGGAAAGCCAGTGGGGACCTCGGCTGGCGTAACCGTCTCGGCGCCGTCAGGTGGAACCGATTGCTCGGTAGCCGCACATTTTCCAACGTCCTGGTGGGCGTGACGAATTACAGTTTCTCCATCGGCGTACGCGAAGAAGACACGTCAGTGCCACCGTCGGAGAAAGATGAATCAAGTGTTTCTTACGTATCCGACATCCTTGATTTCACGGCGAAAGCGGATGTGGAACATCGACCTTCTCCGAGGCACTATATGCGTTTCGGCGCGGAGGGCATTCTGCATCGTTTCAGTCCGGGCAGGCTCTGGTTATGGTCGGTGTATTCGGGAGAAACTGAGACGGACACTACCTTAACCTCGCCGATCGGCGTAGTGCGTTCCGGAGAAGCCGCGCTGTATGCCGAAGACGACATGACGTTGTTTTCTGGACTCAGGGTGAATGCAGGTCTTCGCTTTGCACATTATTTCGTGGATAACAAGTGGTATCCCTCGATCGAGCCGCGCCTGAGCATGAGCCGGCGCATTGCGAGGCGCATGTCGGCAAAATTATCATACGTGCGGATGCAGCAGCCGGTACACTTCCTGACAGCCAGCACAGGAAATCCCTTTACGGATTTCTGGGTTTCGGCGATGGATCGCATGCCTCCGCAAAAGAGTCATCAGATAGCGGCCGGCGCCGTGCGAAGCATGAAGGCGGGGCGTTACGAAGCGTCCCTCGAAGGCTATTACAAATGGATGGCCGACCTCATTGAATACAAGGCGGGCACGCAAACCTTCGATTCGGTGTTCAGAAACTGGCCCGATCTGATCGAAACGGGCCGTGGCGCTGCGTATGGTCTTGAAGTGTTCGTGCAGAAGAAAACGGGCCGCTTGAACGGATGGCTCGGGTATTCATGGGCCAAGGCCGTACGGGATTTCAGGAATCTGAATAATGGAAAACCCTTCCCGTACCGCTACGACCGGCGTCACGACGTATCGCTCGTGGCGCAGTACCGCCTGACTAAAAACAAGGAAATATCGGCGGCCTGGGTATACGGCAGCGGGTATCCTGCGTGGCTGCCGGTGGGTCGTCATGTGGTTACGCTGGATGACGACTATAGCTATCGCCGAGACGAAGAAGATCGGATACTGGTGGATTACGGCCCCCGCAATGCGTCCCGGATTGGGTCTTACCACCGGCTTGATCTCGCCGTGCATTTCCGCAAGGAACGCTCTTGGGGGACCCGCACGCTCACATTCGGTGCCTATAATGCCTACAACCGGAGGAATCCCTTCGTGGTGTATCCTGTTCCGGAAAGTAGCCGGGGATACGACGACACGGATGATTCCACCTTCACTTTCCGGCAGTTGAGTCTGTTTCCGGTGCTTCCTGCTTTCGCGTACCGCATCTCGTTCTGACCATGTCCGTACGATCGCTATTCGTTGTCTTGCTTGCGGCGGGCGCATTGAGCGCCTGCGAGACGGTGGTGGAGGTTGCGGTTCCCGAACATACTCCGCAACTCGTAGTGCATGGTTTTTTCTCTTCCGACAGTGTGTGGACAGTCCGGCTAAACCGGAGTGCGGACATCACAGGGGCCGAGAACGCCAGGAAGCTGGCTGTCACCGATGCGACAGTAAGCGTGTCGGATGAGGCGGGGAATTTTTCGGCGTCGCTTGCCCACATGGGCGAGGGAATCTATACGGCGCCCCCCGGTGCGCACCCGGTTCCCGGCGCCATGTATACGCTCCGGGCGGAGGCGCCCGGTTTGCCTGCAGTACGCGCCGTTTCCTCCATTCCGGCCGTGACGGCGGGCATTGACGAACTGGAGCGTCTCGACGATCCGGATGATCGGTTCGGTCGCGAAATCTACCGGCTCCGCGTACGGATCGAGGATCCCCCGGGAACGAATTACTACAAACTCGAACTGTTTCGGTGGTCTCCCGTTGGGGAAGAGAATGAGTGGGGGTATCGTCCCATCGTGGACGAGCCGGGCCGTCCTCTGGCATTATGGGAGATTCCGTTCGCAGGCAACGAAACCTCGTTCCGGTACAAGGACTACGCGTATTTTTTCGATTCCCCGGACGTGTCCGTAGAAGACAACTATTTCCAGGGTGTTCTTTTTTCGGACGAATTGTTCGACGGCCAAACGAAATCGTTCAAAATCACTGCATCAGAGCTTCCTTTCGAAACGGTGGAATCCCGATACAGACTGGTGCTGTCTGTGCTGAGCGATGACTATTTCACCTATCACCATACGGCTCTTTTGCAAACCGATACGGTGGGCGATATAGATATCGGGGCGGCCTTACTGCAAACCCCACCGGTCCATTTACATTCGAATATCGAGCAGGGCTTGGGCGTTTTCGCCGGCTACGCGGTTCATGCGTTCAACTTCGATGCGGGGGGGAATGTGTGGGGTGGAGAGGAGAGAAATGGTCCGAAAAAACTGGACAGTTTTTTTTGCGTTTTTAAGTGTACTGTCGCGTCGGGTTATGCCGCTTTGGGCAGCGGTTTTCGTTTGTAGAATACGTCGTCGGGGGTCCGGTTGTCAAGTCCCTGGTGAGGCCGCTCTTCGTTGAAGTAGCGCAGGTAATCGGCAATCCCCTTCCCGGCCTCGCTCACCGTCTCGTACGCGCGCCGGTAGACTTCTTCCTGCTTGAGGCTGCGCCAGAGGCGCTCCACGTACACGTTATCGAGCCAGCGGCCCTTGCCGTCCATAGAGATGCGCACGCCATGCTCCTTGAGCGCACCGGTGAACGCCTCGGAGGTAAACTGCGCTCCCTGATCGGTATTGAAGACCTCAGGTGCACCGTAGCGGACAATGGCTTCTTCCATCGCTTCGACGCAAAAGGCGGCGTCCATCGTGTTCGATAGCCGGTGGGCGAGCACCTTGCGGCTATACCAGTCGATCACGGCCACAAGATAAAGAAAGCCCTTCGCCATAGGGATGTACGTAATGTCCGCCGCATAGACCTGCCGGGGTCTCGTCACCTTCATGCCTCTGAGCAGATAAGGATAAATCCTGTGCCCTTCTCCCGGAGACGACGTGCGGCGCTTGGGGTAAATGGCCCTAAGGCCCATCAGGCGCATGAGGCGAACGACGCGGCTTCTGGCGACACGGACGCCTCGCGCCTCGAGCATGCTCTTTATCGTGCGCGATCCGCTTGTGGGACGCTCCATATAGAGCCTGTCGATCTCTTTCATCGCCGCAAGGTTCTCTTCGCTCTCTGCGCGAGGGGTATAGTAGGCCGTCGAACGACTCAACGACAAGAGCCTCGACTGGCGAACCACGGGCATGGTATGGGCGCGATCTATCCTCGCCCGGCGCTCGGCTAGAGGTCTCGACCGAGCGCCTTCGATAAAAAATCCTTCTCCATCGACAACTCTCCGATCTTCGCGTGAAGCACCTTTATCCGGTCGTCGCGCTCGTCCGGAGCGCCGCCGCGGCCTCGGGTGAAAGCCTCCTCGGCGGTCTCTACCAGCTGCTTCTTCCACGATTGTATCTGGTTCGGGTGCACCTCGAAGCGCTCGGCGAGTTCGGCCAGCGTACGGTCGCCGCGAACGGCGGCGAGGGCTACCTTCGCCTTGAACGAAGGACTATGGGTTCTGCGTGTGCGTCTTGACATGGGTCTCGTCGGGTTAGATTGTATCGAAACAAGGTCGCAACACTACACCTTAAATTCCCCGGAAATCTGTCCAATCAACCCGAACCACCTCTGAGTAAGCGGAGGAAATACAATATTGCGGAACCGGGACCTGCGCGTTAGTTTGCACACGTACCGCTGAAAGAGCACTTATCGCCGCGCCGTTTTCTCATTTTCCCTTCATCCTCCGCCGTTATCCGGATGCCTGCTTCACCGAACGAATCCCCGCAAACCGATTACAGCCCATTAACTTTCTTCCTGGGCTTTCTCGGCGTGGCAGGCGCTTTTTCGTTGTTGCCGAAAACCATGAGACGTGGATTTCGTCGGCTGGTCTTCGGCATTTTTTTCGAAATCACGGTAGTTGTGCTGGCAGGACTGCTTACCGAAAGAATGGTGAGCTACATCACCAGGGAAAACGACGAGGAATATTTTCCCGAACCACCCCGGCACCGGTAAGCTGCGGAAAACTGGTGTCATGCGCTCCCGTTCGAAATACGTTCTGCCCGAACCATGTGGTAAAACGCAGTCGTCTTGCCCGTATATTTCGGCATACGGATTAGAATCTGCCTGAGGGCTCCGCAGCAATGCCCCGCTTCCTCCACCGTCGCCTTCTCCTCGGCGCCGCCCTGACGCTCGGTGCATTGATCGTCGCGTATGTCTTGCTTCTGGCAGACATTTTCCCAGGTTCTCCCGATGCGGACGACCTCTGGCCCGGTACGGAAGCATGGGCCGAAGAGCAGCTCCGGTCCATGACGCTGGAAGAGAAGGTCTCCCAGCTGTTTTCCGTGCGCGCCTATGGCCGGATGATGGACCCGGACGATGCCGCATACCAGGACCTCGTCGATCTGGTCGAGCAATTTGGACTCGGCGGCGTCACCTTTTTTCAGGGAAACCCATCGGATCAGATCGCCCTCGTGAATGACCTGCAAGGTCGTGCGAGGCTCCCGCTGCTTATTGCCCAGGATATGGAGTGGGGTGCGGGGATGCGCGTTGAGGGGACGACTGTCTTTCCACGGGCCATGGCGATGGGCGCCACAGGAGACGTCGAATGGGCGCGCATGGCCGGGTACATCACAGGCCGGGAGGCACGGGCTATCGGAACACGGCACGTACTTGCTCCCGTAGCCGACGTAAACAACAATCCCGACAATCCTGTCATCAACACCCGTTCGTTCAGTGAGCGGGCGGAAGTTGTCGCGAGTATGGCGGCGGCCTTTGCCTTCGGGCTGCAGGAAGCCGGCGTGCTCGCCACCGCAAAGCATTTTCCGGGCCATGGGGATACCTCCGTCGATTCGCACATGGCGTTGCCTGTGCTCTTTTTCGGGCCTGACCGGCTCGAGGCACTGGAACTCGTTCCCTTCCGAAGACTGGTGCAGGACGGCGTGATGAGCGTCATGGTCGGTCATCTTGCGCTTCCCCGGATCGAACCGGATACCACGCTCCCAGCCAGCCTTTCGCCACAGATCATCGCCGGGCTGTTGCGCGACGAACTGGATTTCGATGGCCTCGTCGTCACGGATGCACTGGATATGGCGGGTGTCACAGAGCAGTTTCCGACTGGGGAGATTGCCGTTCGGTCCCTGGTTGCAGGCGCCGACATGTTGCTGCTTTCCGAAGATCCCCGGGCAGCACGAGAAGCTGTGTTGCAAGCTATCGGAGAAGGCGCGATCACAGAAGAACGTATAGATGCCTCTGTGATGCGGATTTTGCGCGCCAAAGCCTGGTCAGGACTGCATATGGACAGGAGCGTTGCCGAGGACCCGGACTCCCTGCAAATAGATTTGAAAGAACACAGAGCATTGAGCCTCGGTATTGCCCGGCAGTCACTCACGCTGCTGCGGAATACGGGCGGGATTCTCCCTCTTTCCCAGGAGGCCCGCATGCTGTGTATCACCCTTTCGGACGGTTCGAACCCGTCCACAGGAAGTCGTTTTCTTGCGGACTTGCTCTGGAACCGGCCCGGCGCCAAGGTGGACACACTCCGTCTTGACAGCAGGTCCGGCCCGGAAGACTACGAAGCCGCTCTGGAGCAGAGTGACGCGTACCCGTTTGTCGTCGTGTCTGCGTTTCTGCGCACCCGCCCCCGGGGTGCAGAAACCGAGGACGAGGAAAACGGTCCCGAAGACCCGCAAACGGCTTTTCTTGCACGTCTTGTGGACTACGGGCCTCCGGTAGCACTCGTTTCGTTCGGCGATCCGTACATGGTGCGGGATATGGCGCAGCCTGCTTCCTATCTGATCGCATACAGTGCTTCAGAGGTCTCCCAGACGGCTGCTGCCGATGCGTTTGCAGGGCAGGCTGACATCACCGGCCGCCTGCCCGTCAGCATACCCGACCTGTACGCGTTCGGTGACGGCATGGACTTGTTCCAGCAATCCATTCGAACCGGATACCCCGCAGAAGTCGGCCTGAGCGGTACGGTAATCAGTCGTCTCGACACACTGATCCGGAACGCCATCGACAGCACGGCTTTCCCGGGAGCTGCTCTTGCGATAGGCCGCGGCGGCGTGATCGCCAAACTGCAAGCGTACGGCCACTTTACCTACGACGAGGAGCGGTCCGTCACCACCACCTCGTTGTTCGATCTTGCTTCGCTCACGAAGGTTATCGCGACGACTACCGCAGCCATGCAATTGTTCGACGCCGGTAAGCTAAGACTTGATACACCGGTAGCAGATTATCTCCCCAGGTTTCGGCAGTCCGGCAAAGAAGGCGTTACGATCCGGCACCTGCTTACCCACACGTCCGGGCTCATCCCGTACCGGCGGTTTTATGAAACAGGCACCGTCGCGCGCGAGGCGCTCATCGATTCGGTACTGGCGGAATCGCTGGAATATGAACCGGGCACGGAAATGCGCTACAGTGATTTCAGTATGATCTCCCTCATGCTGGTCATCGAGCGGATTACCGGACAACCCTTCGACGAATATGCCGAGGAGCATATTTTCGAGCCGCTTGGCATGCACGATACCGGATTCATGTCGTCCGGCTCTCCCAATCCGGACGTAGTACCTACCGAACACGACCGTACATTCCGCAGGCGGCTCGTCCAGGGCGAAGTGCATGACGAAACCGCCTGGATACTCGGGGGCGTCTCCGGGCATGCCGGGTTGTTTTCCACCGCCGAGGATCTTGCGAAATTCGCCCATATGCTGCTTGAAGAAGGGCGCGTGGACGGGGAGGCGTTCATTTCACCCGAAACCCTCCGCCTGTTCACGACCGTACAGGATCCGGACCTCAGCACGCGGGCGCTTGGATGGGATACGAAGAGCCCGGAGGGATATTCGTCCGCTGGCGAAGGTTCCGGCCCGAGCAGTTTCGGGCATACCGGTTTTACCGGCACATCGTTCTGGGTCGATCCCGACACGGACCTGTTCGTCATTCTGCTCACGAACCGGGTTTATCCGACACGCGAGAACCGGAGAATTGTGGAGATCCGGCCGCGCGTGGCCGATCAGGCGCACGGTTCCATACTCGGACCGGCCACCTTCATACTCCCGGACAGCCTATTCGAGGCAAGATAGACGCATCACCATAATGTGTTGTCGGGCAATGGGTTACGGTAAATACAATACACTGATTTCCAAGTCCTCCGGAACATCTTACCTGTATCGTCTTTCTACTTTGTCGCCGCATGATGGCGAATCATATTTCTTGCTGACCGATCGCTAACGAATATGCCGACCTACGTATACCGGCGCAAAGACGGTTCGAAATTTGAAATCGATCAGCGCATCACTGCAGACGCGCTGACGACCTGCCCGGAAACAGGGCAGAAAGTCGAACGCATCATTACCGGCAGCACCGGGCTTATCTTCAAAGGAAGCGGCTTTTACCTGACCGACTATGTGCGGGGGAATGGCGGAAGCGAGAAGCGGGAAGCCAATGGTAACGGCGAAAGCAAGGAATCGGCCGTAAAGGATTCGGAAAAAAACGGCGCCGCCGCCGGAGAATCTTCCACATCCGGAGAAAAAGCCGCTACAAGCAGCGAGGCAAGCAAGGGGTCTTCGGGAAATTCTTCGGCGAACTCGAAGAAGTGATTCCGGTGGAGGCAGTGCAGCTGAGCGAGCCTCAGAAGTGATAGTGCAGGCCGAATGCCGTCTTTTCTTCTTTTTACCGAAATTCCCTGATAGGTTTCCCGGCGGTACGAGTGGCAAGGACAAGCATTGCTGCCACAAAGAGTCCGGTTACGGCAAGGGAAAGGGCGAACGACGAGGCATTGATCGGCGGGTTTTGCGGCCAGTACATGGCTGTTCGCAGTGCGTCGACCCCGTACGAAACCGGGTTGAGCCGGATAGCCCATTGCAGGACCCCCGGCGCGCCTTCGGCGGGAAAGAAAGCGCCCGATAACACCCAGAGGGGGATCAGGCAGAGGTTCATCACGGCATGGAAGCCCCGTGTGGTGCGGCTACGCCAGGCGATGATGACGCCCAGTGCGGTGAAACCGAGCGCGACAAGCGCCAGAATGCCGGCCATCAGGGCAAGGCCCAGCAGGCTCGGCACATGGCCGGTCAGGGGAATCAGGGCAAAAAACAACAGCCCTTGGCCTACGGCGAGTGTCGTGCTTCCCAGCGCCGGTCCCAGCACGAGGGACGATCTGCGCACCGGGGTTGCCAGTGCGGCCTGCAGGAATCCGCTATGCCGTTCCTCTACAATGGAGATCGTCGAGAAGATGGATGTGAAGAGCGCCACGAGCGCCATCATGCCCGGAAACAGGAATTCCAGGTAGGGCATATCCATGCCGGCAGGGGTCGGCAGACTGAACGAGTCCCGGAAACCGAACCCCAGGAGCAACCATACAGCGAGCGGTTGCAGTACGGCGCCCGCAACCCGGTTCGCATCCCGTACGAACTTGACCAGTTCCCGGCGCCAGAGCGCTGGCACGGCATACATTTTCATGATGTTTTTTCTTCGGGCGGCAGCCCGTTTTCGTGAAGGCCGTGCCCTGTATGCACCATGAAGACATCTTCAAGCGTGGGGCGCCGGATGGTGGCTGACCGGATGGCGTCGCCGGCTGTTTCGTAGACGGGAGATAGCAGGTCGTGGGCATTGGGCCCGGAGAGCTGCACGCGCAGACCGATCACCTGCGCCGAAACGTCGAGTTGCTTTGCTATGCGTTCGGCAAGGTCCTGCGGATCGTCGCATTCAATCCACAGCGTTTCCTCCCCGATGGCTTGTTTGAGGGCAGTGGGCGTGCCGCAAGCTACTATCCGGCCCCGGTCCAGGATTGCGAGATGGTCGCACCGGTCGGCCTCTTCCATGACATGGGTGGCCAGCACAATGGTTGTGCCTTCCTGGCGCCGGAGACGGTCGATGGCTTCGCGAAACGCTTGCCGGGCCGCCGGATCAAGCCCGACAGCCGGTTCGTCGAGCAGCAGGAGCGGCGGCGTATGCAGGAGACCCCGTACCAGGTCGACGCGGCGTTTCAGCCCGCCGGAAAGACGTCCCGTGCGTTCGTGGAGCCGTTCCTCCAGGCCAAAAAGCGGGAGTAGCTTGTCGAGGCGCTCCTGTAATGTGCTGCGCCGCAGACCATACAGGGCGGCATGGGTGCGCAGATTTTCCTGCACGGTTAATTCTTCATCGAGGGCCACGCTCTGGAAAACGATGCCGGTATGTTGACGAACGCTGGCGGGATGCGTTCGGGGGTCGGCTCCGAAGATGCGCACAGCGCCTTCCGATGGGTTCAGAAGAGTCGCAAGGATGCGAAACAGGGTGGTTTTACCGCTGCCGTTTGGGCCGAGGAGACCATAGAAAGCTCCCTGTGGTACGGTGAGGGAGATGTTATCCAGCGCCGTACGCGATCCGTAGCGATGGGTGAGACGGTCGATATGGACGGGATGAACCGGCATGGGAACGCTTGCGGAAGAAAGAACCGGTTCGATGTGCACGACGATTAGAAGAGATCGCCGAGTACGATGCGGTCGATAAGGAGGACGAGAATGAGTGCCGGAATGTACCGGATCGATACGATCAGGAGGCGTCGAGCATCCTGAATTTCACTGCTGCGGTGGAAGGCGAGCGCAGCATGCAGGAACCATGCGCCCAGTACGACGGCGCCGATGGCATAGCCCCATCCGGCGAGAGACAGGGCAACAGGCCAGAGGCTCAACACGAAGAGAAGGACGGTGAAGAAAAGGGCTTGCCGTGTTGTCGAACGGCCCGACGGATCCGCTACGGGAAGCATGACATAACCGCCCCGTTCGTAATCCTTACGATACATCCAGGCAAGGGCGAGAAAATGCGGCATTTGCCATGCAGCGAGGATGGAGAAAGCGGCAATGCCGCCCCAGCCGATCGATCCGGTAGCCGCCGTCCATCCGCCCAGCGCAGGCAAGGCGCCCGGAAGCGTGCCCACCAGTGTATTCCATCTGGAACGGCGCTTGAGGGGGGTGTACGCGAACAGATAGAGCAAGACCGTCGCCAGCGCCAGCACGCCGGTAAGTGGATTGACGAGCGGGCACAACAGCCCAACGCCCGCTGCAACCAGGAAACCTCCGAAGCACAGTGCTGCCGACGGGGAGAGGCGGCCCGAGGGGAGAGGGCGGTTCATCGTCCGGCGCATGACGCCGTCATGATTCCGTTCTATCCAGTGATTCAGGGCGCCTGCGCCCGCGCTCGTCAGCGTAACGCCAATGAGCAGAAGGACAAAACGTCCCATGTCAAGAAATTCTGCAGGCGCAAGGAAAAAACCCCCTGCGGATGACAGTGCGACGAGCAGCGTGATCTCGGGTTTCGCCAGCTCGATGTAGGAGCGAAGAACGTTCGACCGCGAACGGGCCTGATTCACCGCATGGGCCGCGCCGGTTTCTGCGCCAGGCGCAAGCGCATTGCGAGGGGTGTCTTCGGAAGGGCTTTGCGGCACGAGTGTCACGTGTCGGGGACGGTTGATCGGTGAGTTCAATATAGCGGATTCTGCGTTACTTCGCGTAGTCGGGGGCGCTGGTTTCGGGCAGCCTTTTCAGTCGGAATGTGCTGAGGACGGCCAGCACCGAGGCGGCCATCAGGAGCGCTCCGATGACCATATGAGAGGTGTTCACCACCACTTGAAGATTACTCGGTTCCAACATGCCGACGTCGTCCAGGGTAACGATATAGGCCGTAACGCCCAGAAGTAGCTGGACAGCCACAAGAATAACGAGAAGGCGCACGGCGGGATAGAGCACGCGCGTGGCCCGAAAACCTTTGAGAACGCCCCTGAAAAAATAAGCGATCGCTATGGTAACACAGGCAGCCCAGAAAATGTGGAGGCCTGCAAGGATCGGATTGATGCCTGTGCCCGGGTGACGGAGCAAGGCCCCGAGGATAATCTGGATGTACAGGAAGCCGAGGGTTACAAGCGATGCCCGCCACAGGCCGGACACGTTTCCGGAGTCGGGAATTTTTGTGTTCTTCTCCAGCCAGGCGTTCGACGTGAACAGGGCCATCGCAACGATAAGGCCGAGGAACAGTTGCGCCATGCAGGCATGAACCACGGCAATATCCAGGGAAAGCCACACGACCCGCAGCCCGCCGAGCAGGCCTTGCAAGGAAACGAGTACAATCGCGGCGGCGGCAAGTTTTTTCAGCCATCCGCGCGGCTCGGCGATCCAGGTCCATACGGCGAGGATCAGGGTCAGCATTCCCGTCAACATGCCGAGGAGACGATGGCCATGCTCGGCCAACACCGGAGTGAGTTTCCACCATTCCGGCCAGGGGTTGAAGGGATCGTACGAATTGAACGACGAAGGCCAGTCCGGTACGGCAAGACCCGCATTGATACTGGTCACGAAGGCGCCCCACGCCATGAGCAGGACTGTGGCGACGCCAGTCAGGACGGTGAATCGATGCCGCCACCGCATTTCGGCACGGGGCGGATCCACAGGCATGTGCGGAAGGTTCATCATGCAAAAGAAGTCGCCGGAAAGAAGGGCTTGCGGAGGCGGTCGAAACGACCACGATGCGGCGTGTGTTGCTTAGCGCCGTTCTATTCCTCGTCAAACTTTACATTTTACGTATGTCGACGACACTTATCGCCTCCGTTTCAGGAATTCGCGGCATTTTCGGCAACGGACTGGACCCCGAAGTACTTGTCCGCTATGCCGGCGCCTATGGCTCATGGTGCCTGCGGCGAGCTACCGCTACCGGGCGGGATCCGGTGGTGGTGGTTGGACGCGACGCCCGCGTCACCGGGGAGGTATGTGCTTCCATCGTAATCGCCACGCTGCGAAGCGCGGGCATTGATGTGGTCGATACCGGACTTGCCGCCACGCCCACGGTCGAAATGGCTGTGACCGCGCTGGGCGCTTCAGGGGGGATTGTCCTGTCGGCCTCGCACAACCCCCCCGAATGGAATGCGCTGAAGCTATTGAATGAAAAGGGCGAATTCCTCAGTCTGGAGGAGGGGAGGGAAGTGCTACGCCTTGCCGAAAGCGGGAAAGCGGACGTAGCTCCATGGGATTGCCTGGGCGGATACAGGCAGGAAGACTTCCTTGCGTACCATATCGACCGCATTCTTGCCCTCGAATACATAGACGTCGAGGCCATTGCCCGCAAGGATTTTTCCGTTGTGGTCGATGCCGTCAATTCTGTTGGCGGTATTGCCCTGCCGGCCCTCCTAAAGCGGTTGGGGGTCCGGGAGGAGCGTATTCACTGCCTGCACTGCGAACCTACGGGCCGTTTTGCGCATCCTGCCGAGCCGCTTCCTGAGCACCTTTCCGAATTGACGGAAACCGTGGCGGCAATGGATGCGGATGCAGGGTTTGCAGTAGATCCCGATGCGGACCGTCTGGCCCTGGTGGCCGATGGCGGCACGTACATGGGCGAGGAACTGACACAGGTGATTGCTGCTGAGTTCATGTGGCAGATCCGGGAGGGTTCGTTTGTTACCAACCTTTCTTCCTCGCGCGCTATCGACGATGTGGCTGCCTCATTCGGTCAGCAGGTGTTTCGCTCGCCGGTGGGAGAGATTCATGTTGTGAAGAAGATGCAGGAGGCAGGTGCGGTGCTGGGAGGGGAGGGCAATGGAGGCGTCATTTTACCCGATCTGCATTACGGGAGGGATGCGCTCGCGGGCGCAGCGCTCGTTCTGCAGCATATGGCGAATCGTAGCGAGTCGCTTTCGGCTATGAAGGCGCGTCTTCCACAGTACGTGTTGAGCAAGAACAAGGCGTCCGTCGGCGAACGTGATCCCGGAACACTCCTTGCTGCCCTGGCGGAGCGCTACCGGGAGTGCGATATCAATACCGTCGATGGTCTCAAAATCGACTTCGAGGACGCATGGGTGCACCTGCGCAAATCCAATACGGAGCCCATTGTCCGGATTTATGCCGAGGCGCCCTCGCAGGAACGTGCCTCAGCGCTGGCTGCCCGGTTCATCACCGAGATTCAAGCTGTGGCAAACGATGGCCCTGATCCCGGCCATTGAGCAGTACAGTTGGCGGGCTGTGGCCGCCGGGATCACCTCGATCATCCTGTCTCTAACTGATTTGAAATGATGAGGCGGTTATAGACAGTGATGTGCCCGACCCTATGGAAGTGCCGGGCACGTTCACACCCTGAAACCCAATCCGTGAAATCAAACTTGTGTTACTGTCCTGCTTCCTCTTCGGGCTGGCGTTGGCCGAGTTCGCGGTCGAGCAAGAAAAGGCTGGCGCCGGAATCGCCGACGAGGCGCAGGTCGTCAATGATGTCGCGGGCGGCTTCTTCCTCTTCCATCTGCTCGCTGACGAACCATTGCAGCAGCGTCTGCGAGGCATAGTCGTGTTCTTCGCCGGAGAGCACGTAGAGATCGTTGATGCGTCGGGTGATGTACTGTTCGTGCTCCAGGACGAGTTTGAAGATTTCGAAGGGCGTCTCTGCTGCGTACACCGGCATCGGCAGTTCTTTCAACTGCACGACTCCATCGCGTTGGAGGAGGTAATCGTAGAACTTGAGGGCGTGCTGTGTTTCTTCTTGCCACTGCAAACGCAGCCAGTGCGCAAAGCCCTTGAGGTGGAGTTGCTCCATGCGCGCCGCCAGGGCCAGGTACAGATAGGCAGATTCGAATTCAGCCTGAATCTGATTGTTGATGGCGTCCTGCATGGTTTGGCTGATCGAAGACGGTTTCGTTATTTGCATAGAAATGGTCCGTAAAAGTTAGACAGTGCTTTAAGTGTAGTGTCGCGTCGGGTCATGCCGCTTTGGCGAGCGGTTTTCGTTCGAAGAATACGTCGTCGGGGGTTCGGTTGTCAAGTTCCTGGTGCGGGCGTTCCTCGTTGAAGTAGCGCAGGTAGTCGGCAATCCTCTTCTCGGCCTCGGCCACCGTCTCGTGCGCGTGCCGGTAGACTATAATCCCAGAATGTGTTTGCGGCGCCTTCCAGAATAAGAAAGGCGGAACCCGCATGCAGCAGGTTCCGCCTTTTCCCTTGTTTGATCCCGGGTAAGAAAGGCTTCCGGATGGATTAAAAGCCCATACCGCCGCCCATGCCTCCTGGCATGCCTCCTCCGTGTCCATCGCCTCCGGCGCCTGCCCCGGGGTTCTTCTCCGGCTTGTCGCAGATCACCGTCTCGGTGGTAAGCAAGAGGCTCGCTACGGAGGATGCGTTCTCCAGCGCTGTCCGCGCGACCTTCGTCGGGTCGATCACGCCCTGCTCCACCAGGGAGCCGTACTCTTCGGTCTGCGCGTTGAAGCCGTAGTCGCCTTCTCCGTCGGCCACCGTGCGCACCACGATCGCGCCTTCGAGACCCGCGTTCTCCGCAATCTGGCGCAGCGGCTCCTCAAGAGCACGCCGCACGATCGACACGCCGATCGCCTGATCGGCGTTCTCCGTCTCGACCTCTTCGAGCGAAGGCAACGCCCGCAGGTACGCCACGCCGCCTCCCGGAACGATTCCTTCCTCTATCGCCGCCCGCGTCGCGTGCAGCGCATCCTCGACGCGCGCCTTCTTCTCCTTCATCTCCAGTTCCGTCGCCGCGCCGATTTTGAGCACCGCCACGCCACCGGACAACTTCGCCAAACGCTCCTGCAGTTTCTCCCGGTCGTAGTCGCTCGTCGTCGTCTCGATCTGCTGACGGATCTGGTTTACACGCGCCTTGATCGCCTCCGCGTCGCCTGCACCATCGACGACCACCGTCGTGTCCTTGTCAATCACAATGCGCTTTGCACGACCGAGATAGTCCAGCGTCGTGTTCTCCAGACGGTAGCCCTTCTCCTCGGATACCACCGTACCGCCCGTCAGAATGGCAATGTCCTCAAGCATCGCTTTGCGGCGATCGCCGAAGCCCGGCGCCTTGACCGCCGCCACGCGCAGCGTGCCCCTGAGCTTGTTCACCACCAGCGTTGCGAGCGCCTCTCCCTCGATGTCCTCTGCAATAATCAGAAGAGGACCGCCCGTCTGCGCCACCTTCTCCAGCACAGGAAGCAAATCCTTCATCGATGAAATCTTCTTGTCATGGATGAGCACTGTCACATCTTCGAGCACCGCCTCCATGTTGTCCGCATCGGTCACGAAGTAGGGAGACAAATAGCCCCGGTCGAACTGCATCCCCTCGACTACCTCCAGGAACGTCTCGATCCCCTTGGCCTCTTCCACGGTGATCACGCCGTCCTTGCCTACCTTCTCGAAGGCCTCTGCAATCAGATCGCCGATCTCCGTGTCGCTGTTCGCCGATATCGAAGCCACCTGCGCAATCTCGCCCTTGCCTTCGATCTCGCGGCTCAAGCCCCGAAGCGACTCCACTACCGCCGCCACGGCCCGCTCGACGCCCCGCTTGAGGTCCATCGGGTTCGCTCCCGCCGTCACGTTCTTCAGACCTGCCCTGACGATCGCCTGCGCCAGCACCGTCGCCGTCGTCGTGCCGTCGCCCGCCACGTCGCTCGTCTTCGAAGCCACCTCGCGCACCATCTGAGCGCCCACGTTCTCCACCTTGTCCTCCAACTGAATCTCTTTCGCTACGGTCACCCCGTCCTTCGTAACGGTAGGCGCTCCATAGCTCTTCTCGATGATGACGTTGCGGCCCTTTGGCCCCAGCGTCACCTTGACCGCATCGGCCAGTGCGTCTACGCCCCGCTTGAGCGCAGCTCGCGCGTCCGTATCAAATACGATTTGTTTTGCCATGATCGAATATGTGTTTTTGTCTTTGCGGTAAAAAGGAAAAAGGATCAGCCGGCAGCTCGCCGGCGATCCTCAAAGAGAACGAAAGCGCCCTTAGCCGATGACGCCGAGGATGTCGCTCTCGCGCATGATGAGCACGTCCTGGTCGTCGAGGGTGATCTCCGTGCCCGAATACTTGCCGTAGAGCACGGTGTCGCCCGCCTTGACGGTCATCCCCACGTGCTTGCCGTTCTCGACCTGGCCGGGACCAACAAACAAGACAGTGCCCCGCTGGGGCTTCTCCTGCGCCGTGTCGGGAATGAACAATCCGCTCGATGTCTTCTCCTCAGCAGCCTCCGGCTGCACTACCACACGGTCGCCTATCGGTGTAATGCTGGTCATAACGATGTTGCGTTTGGAATGTATTGTGTCGGAGAGTACAGTTAAGTAAAGTAGGGTGATCGAAAAGGGTAGTCAAGGCATGCAAGCCTTATAGGAATGAAACTCACGTTAATTAAATACGTGAAAATCGTCTTGTCAGCGTATGGGCAATGCGGGACCCGCCTTACAACGAATGAACCGGAAAGATCGGAGATGGGCAGGCTGGATACTGGCCGCTGGGTTCGTATGGATGGTTTTCGGCATGGTCATGGCTCCTCCGTTCGTGGGCGAAGGCCTGCGACACGGTATTATGTTGGGGTTTTCGGAGGTGTGTCATCAGATTCCGGTTCGTTCGCCCCACGTTCAGGGGGTGCAGCTTGCCGTGTGCGACCGTTGCTTTGGTATGTATGCGGCGCTGGCGGCGGCGCCTTTTCTGGTCTTGAGCTTGAGACCGTGGAATGCCTGGATAGAACGTCATGCAAAATACCTCGTTGCAGCAAGCCTGATCGTTCCGGCTATAGACTGGGGAAGTGATGTTGTCGGATGGTGGATCAACACGCCGTGGAGCAGAGTGCTTACGGGCGCCGTGTTTGGATGGGTGGCAGGATATTTTCTTGTGTCCGCCATAATCTCGCTTATGGATCGCCCGGTCGGTAAGGACAGTGCAGAGAAATGCGGGGAGGGGCAACAAGCAGATGATTTCAACGCCCCTGATCCGGCTGCTGCACCGGGTGCGCAGGGGGCGTGAAGCACTGATCCGGGAATCCGCCGTGCATGTCCGGGCTGATCGATCCCGGCTTCGACGATACGTATCCCTTTAGGCGGTGCAGCGGAACATGGGATTGCACGGCAGGGTGTCAGGGTATGGCGAAAGACGAAAGATTCTGCTATACTTCATAAGCAGGATGCTGGCGCATCCCCTATGCGGCATAGGTGCAATACATGATGTGGCATATGCCCCGGCTTTCTGCGTATTCGTCCTTCCCTTTTCACTGATCTCTTTCTCGCGATGTCGAAAAAAATAGAATCCATTCTTCTCGTGGGCATCATTGCTGGACTGGTTGGGGTGTTGGCCTCCTTCATACCGCAGGCCGGTGATTTCATCAGTTGCATTGCGTACATAGGTGCGGGGATGCTTGCGGTCTGGCATTACGCCGACAAACATAGCGTGACCCTCACGGGCGGGCAGGGCATCGGTCTCGGTGTGTTGACGTGCATCGCAGCGTACGTCACCGGGTTCGTTCTGGATGCCGCGCTTCGGGCGCTGGCTATCAAGCCGAGCTGGCAGGAGGAAATGCGTCAGGGTATTGAGCAAGGCGGCGCAGATATGTCGCAACTCGGCGGATTCGGCGAGTTTATGATGTCTCCCGGTTTTCTCGCCGTGGCGGTCGTGATGGGACTCGTGTTCTCTGTGATTGCCGGGGTCATCGGAGGTGTTATCGGCAGCAAGCTGTTCAAGCGCGGGGAGGAAGCGGAGAAAGCCCAGGAAAGCAGCGATCTGGTTTGACCCTAACTGTGAAAGCGGGGCCTTTTCAGGTTCTGAAAGGGGATACGGATCTCCGTCGTAACGAAACGGGCCGGTCGAGAATTTCTTTCATAGCGACCGCTTCCTGCAGCGGAGTGCGTGCAACGAGCTGCCGCAGTGTATGGCCGGGAGCTTTCGGACGCTCGTACGGGGATAGATATTCGGCTGCTGTGGCATCCGGGTTTTTGTTTTTATGACCCCGGGCCTGATCGTTCCCTCTCTCTTCGAACGATTCCTTCTCGACGAACGAGGCGTCCGGTGCATAGATCGTTTCCGGCATGGATCTTTCCTGCCAGGCATCGTACGCAACGATTTCTTCCGATACCGGGTCTATGGGAAACAGGGAGGTCCCACGATCCATATCGGCTTTTCGTCCACGGCCGCGTGCAGCATCAAGAGGCATTGAGGAGGCGAACGGGTAGTCCGCTATCTCTACGGATTCTTTTTGACTGCCGGTTTCCTGCATCGTGCTTGCCGGGAAGCCCAGCGCCAGGCCGATTTCGCCAAGTGCTTCCTGCAATTCTTCCCGGCTCTTCTGCGATTGCGCTCGTTGGGGTCGTGGCTGCCGGGGTTCACGCGTCGATGGCACTTTGGCCGTATCCGGCTTGCGAGAGCCGAAGAAGACCCGCTTCAGAACATAAAGAAGCGGAATGATCCAGAAAAGGTCTCCAAAATCCATGTCGATGAGGCGCTGGCGTTTGGTGGTAGATGCCCGCTTGCAGGAAGGCATCCTGTAGTGGGGGACCTTTTTCCTACGCGCCGCCGGTTAGGTCGTTTCACGCGCTGTTTCTTGTTTCTCCAGGTGTTCGATCAGGCGGCGTCCCGTCTTTGAAAACGCCAGGGCGCGTAGTTCGGCGCTGTCGGCCCATTTCAGGGCACGCCCCGTAGGGGAATGGGGTGTACCCGCTGCGATCGTAGCCTGGAAGGCATACATCGTGATGCGGAAGTGGCTGTACGCATGGGATATCCGGTGAACAAGGTCATCCATCCCGATGGCTACGTTCCATTTCTCTTGCAAGGTACGCCGACACGCTGCTTCCAGTGTTTCGCCGGGGTTTCGCTTCCCGCCGGGAAACTCCCAGAGTCCTCCCAGCATAGCCTCCTCGGGGCGCTTGCATACCAGCAGACGCCTGGCTTCGTCGAAAATGATCACCACGGCCACATCGAAATGGGGTGTTTTTTTTCGAGCAGGCGTAATCGGGAATGCGTCCGGATCGCCCTGTTCGGCGGCGGCGCATACGGACTCCAGGGGGCAAACTCCGCAACAGGGCGCGGAGGGTTTGCACACACTTGCTCCCAGTTCCATGACGGCCTGATTGAAGGCGCCTGGACGGGCCGGGTCCATGAGTAACGCCGCTGTCTCCTGCAAGCGCCTGCGTGTTGCGGACCGGTTTGCGTCTTCGCCTATCCGGAATACTCGCGTAAGTACCCTTATTGCGTTCCCGTCAAGCGCCGGATGCGCTTTTCCATAGGCAATGGACAGCACGGCGGCGGCAGTGTACGGCCCCACGCCGGGAAGAGAACGGATGTCTTGCTCGCTGGATGGAATGCGCCCCCCGAAGGACTCGACGATGCGCCGGGCAGCCTTATGCAGGTTTCGGGCACGGGAATAGTAGCCGAGACCTTCCCAGCACGCAAGCACATCGTCGAGGGCAGCGTCGGCAAGGTCCTCGACGGTCGGGAAACGCTCTACGAATCGTTGGTAATATGGCTCTGCCTGATCGACGCGGGTCTGCTGGAGCATGACTTCGGACAACCAGATTCGGTACGGATCGGAGACGTTGCGCCATGGCATATCCCGGTGGTCCGCGTCGTACCATGCCAGCAGGCTCCCCCGAAAGGCGCGCTTGTGTGCTGCGCCGAACGGAACGTGTGCCGAGGGGACTCGTTTTGTCATGCGTGGCCATGCGGATCGAAACGCAGTTTGTACGGGCGCTCACCCTTGCGGTTCTGGTGATCGCGGCGCCTGGAGGCCTGCTTCCGGAGGCATATGCGCAATCCGGGAACAGGGAGCGCACTGCTCTGCCCGCCGATGCCCCTGGAGGCGGGGTGGAGGAGAGCGCTGGCGGGGCCGATACGGCGGCCCGCCTGTCCGACAGTACGCGGGTCATTCTCGGGGAGGTACACATTACGGGCCTGGATCCGGAGCGTCTCCGCATTGTCCGGACTGAAGTGGCATTCGGGACCGGAGAGCCGTTCGATCCGCTCCGGATGGAAGCGGATATTGAACGGGTGTTGTCGGTGCTGGAGCGGGAGGGGCTTCCTCTTTCGACAGCTTCCGTGGAGATGATCGGACGCTCCGGCGATATGCCGGATCGGCTTGCCGTCACAGTACACATCGTATCCGGTCCGGAGGTAGTGCTTCGGCGCTTCGATCTGGAGGGCGCCCAACGGACGCGGCCGCAGCTTGTTACCCGTCTGGCGGGAATGAAACCGGGGATGAAAATGCTCCGGTTCGATCCGGAGCGCCTCCGTCGCCGCATCGAGGGAACGGAACTCTTCGAGACCGTTGGCACGCCGGTATTGCGTATCGCTGCCGATACGTCGGCCGTGGTGCGCATTCCTGTAGAAGAAGGCCCCCCCGGCGCCTTCGATCTGGTGCTGGGATATTTGCCCCCCTCGGGGGATGGTGAGCGCGGCAGCATTACGGGCAGTGGGCATCTTGCGCTCCGCAATCCGTTCGGGCGCGGCCGTACGATGTCCTTGCGCCTGAACCGGCTGCCGGATCAGGTGAGCAGCCTCGACGTGTCGGCGGCCTGGCCGTTTGCCTTTGGATTTCCGCTGGGGTTGGAGGCGGGTTTCTCCGGACTGGAAGAGGATTCTACGTATGGAAAAAGGGCATACCGGGGCGAACTGAACTATGATCTTGCGCCAGGCATGAAGGTATTCGCCGGATTCAGCCGGGAAAGTACGGCGCCCGGGCAAGCCGGTGTACGGATCGGCCCGTCAGGGCGGCAGGTGGCCCCCATGGCAAAGGCGCGTTTCCTGGGTCTGGGCGTGCGCTTGTCGCTCCTCGACCGCATATCGAATCCCTCACAGGGTTTTTATATGGAGATGAACCTCGAAAGCGGGCGCAAGGAGCGCACGGAGCACCAGGTGGTTGGTATGGATACGCTTCGGAGCCGGACCTTGCTGGAGCAGCGGAGGCTGCATGCAACGGGGCGCTGGTTTGCCCCGGCATTTTCCCGATCGGTAGTTGTTGTTGGAGTAGACGCCAGCGTCTTGTTGAGTCCGGAATACGACCGGAGCGATCTTTTCCGGTTCGGCGGCGCTGCGACGCTCAGGGGATACGATGAAGACCGGTTTCTGGGGCGCATTGTTGGAAGAGCGCTTGTCGAATATCGGATATTGATCGATGCGATTTCGTATGCCTATGCCTTTTGCGATCTCGGCTATGTGGATCGTCCGAAGACGCCGGACTTGCAGGTTATGCGGGGCGTCCACCCGGGGTACGGCGTGGGTATCCGGTTCAAAACCGCTGCGGGGCTTATCAATATGAGCGCTGCCTTGAATCCCGAGAGCGGGCCGGGGGACGTGCGTATCCATGCGGGTGTTTCTTTCGGGCTGTGACCGCCATGCGGGCGGAGCAGCGCATAGGTGAAGGCCAACAAGCCGGGCAAGAGAGAGGGGACCCATATTCCGGCGTGTGCGTTCGGAGGGGGTCATTTCAGGAAACATATGTGCCTCACGAGGCCAGAGGGTTTCGTCCATTTCGTTTTTCGTCATGCAGAATCTCATCGAAAAGGAACGTTCGTCTGAGCAAGTACTCGACGGCAAGTTACTCAAGGTTTATCGCGACAGCGTTCTCCTGCCGGATGGAAAAGAAGGGATTCGGGAGTGGATCGACCATCCCGGGGCGTCTGCTGTGGTGCCGCTGTTTCCGGATGGTTCGACCTTGCTGATTCGCCAGTTCCGGTATCCGGCCAAAAGCACGTTTCTTGAAGTACCCGCCGGAAAATTAGACAAGTCGGGAGAAGACCCTGCCGAAGCAGCGGCCCGCGAACTGGAAGAGGAAACCGGATGGCGCGCTGCCTCTTTCACGAAGCTGGGCGCCCTTTTCCCTTGCCTCGGTTACAGCAATGAGATTATTCATTTATATCTTGCTGAAGATCTTACGAAGGTTGGGGCGCAGCGTCTCGAGCAAGGCGAATTTGTGGAGGTGGCGCCTACATCTTTTGACAATGCGCTGAAACTTGTACGGGAGGGAGGTATCGTCGATATGAAATCTGCGTTGGCTCTGCTCTATGCGCGTTACTACCTTGACTTGCAGGAAGTGGCTTCTGTAGACGTATCGCTGTAGAGAAAAACATCCCCGGCGTAGGTGTATGGATCCTGATGCGGGTGTTCGGCGTATCGGGACAGCCTCGACGCGTCAGGTATTATCGATAACAGGCGCGGGGCACGATCGGCAATCATTCGACATTCGACGACACGGCGACCATGTTTACATTCATCATCACGCTAATCGGGGTGATTGCGGTCCTGATTACGCTCATAGTGCTTGTGCAGAGCGGACGGGGAGGGGGGCTTGCCGGTATTGCCGCGGGCGGTGCTACGCAACAAATCCTGGGTACGCGTCAGGCCCCGGATGTGCTCGAGAAGGCGACCTGGATGCTCGCCACGCTGTTCATCATACTTTGCGTCGTGTCGAATTTCGCTATTGGAGAGGAGCAGGTGCAAGAAAGCGTGATCCAGCAACGCGCGCAGGAAGAACAAACGGCGCCTGCACTGCCTCCTGTTGGAGAACAGCAGGAACTTCCGGCAATGCCGGAGCCGATTCCCGCCGACGAATAAGCACGTCTGGCATATCGCGGCATTCCCTGCCTGTAAGCCGAATTCTGTCTGACCGCAGCAGCAGCCGCTGCACCGCTTGCGGCGAGATCGCCATTTATCTGGGACCGTCGTCGCCGACGGCCTCGAGCGACCTACCCGCGCCGTTTCCCAAGGCGGGCTACCTTGTTCATTCTCGAAGAACGATGCGGCGCTGTTTGGTCTTGCACCCCGTGAGGTTTACATAGCCGCCCCGATTTCGCGGGACGCTGGTGGGCTCTTACCCCACCGTTTCACCCATCGCCTGTGCGCCGGAGCGCCATCGGCAGGTTTGCTTTCTGTTGCACTTGCTGTCGCCGCGTCAGCGGCGCCTTCCCGTTAGGAAGCACGGTGCCCTTTGGTGTTCGGACTTTCCTCCCCGGTCTCACGGACCGAAGCGGCGATCCGGCAGGAATATTTTTGGGGATGTGCCGGCCGTACGCATTGACTCGACCTTGTTGCCCTGCCTCTGCCCGGTGGCGAGAGAACGGTGCAAAATCACCCGTGCTCCCTCGTACGATCCGGCTATTTGTTTGTTGCCTCGATTGTCTTGACAAACAGGTCATTGTCTACGATGATCCGTCCTGTGTGTTCGCAGGCCACAATGCGATTACCCTGGCGAACCTCGACCTGGCGCTGTGGAGGAACGGCAAAGCCGGCCGCGGCGCCTCGTTCGATGGGTACTACTGCCCTGCCGTCGTGTAGACGTCCTCGCAGGCGTTCATAGGCGCGTAAATAGCGGGCATCCACCTTTTGGGCAGCCTCGGCTCGTTTTTCTTCCAGATGGGCCTGTTCCTGCTTGGTATCGTCAAGCACTTCCTGCAAATCTTTTTCCTTCGTGGAAAGGACTTCGTCCAGCTCTTTCATCCGGGCCTCGGCCTCTTCGATAGCAGCCTTATGCCCCTCCTCGTTCTGGCTGATTTCTTCGATGCGCTTGTTCGCTTCCTCAATGCGCTGCTTTTGCGCTTCGACTTCCTTCGTAAGTGCGTCGTACTCGCGGTTATTCCTTACCTGGAGTTGCTGTTCCTCATACCGCACAATGAGTAGCTCGGCATCCTTGACGCTTGTTCCGGATGACTCCTTGTCTTCCTTGTTTTGCGTCTCTTCCTGTTTGTATTTCTCGATGCGTGTAGCAAGACCTTCCTTTTCATCCCGGAGGTCGCGAATTTCCTCCGGCAGATCGCCGCGCAGTTTTTCGATCTGGTCTATTTGGCTGTCGATGTACTGGAGACAGATCAAGGCCCGCAGTTGTACGCCGGTACTTGTCTCCTGAGCAGTGGGCATGTTGTATATCTCGATAGCAAATTCAAGGACTGACGGGTGCAAGACAAGCTAACGTTTCGGGGAGATAAAAGTTCGCACGGGGCTTGTGCTGGTTTGCGTACGCCGCCAGACTGTCTGGGGAAATTGCTTCGCCAGTGCCTCCACAAGCAGGCTTTCCGTGAATTTTTCTGTTTCGTAGTGTCCGGCATCGATCAGGGCAGGGTACGGATGCCCTTGTGTGTCGAGTACGTTGAAAAAGTCGTGATATTTTATATCCGCAGTAACGTAGGCGTCTGCACCACGAGAGGCCGCTTCCGCAATCAGGTTGCTTCCTGCCCCGCCGCACACGGCTACGCGCTTGATACATGCTTCGGAGTCGCCCACATAACGCAATGCAGGCGTTTCGAGGCGCTCGGCGACGATCTCGAGGAAGGCCTGCAAGCGAATGGGGGTAGGCAATGAGCCGATCACTCCGAAGCCGGTTTCGCCGCTCTCGGAGGGCTGGAGGAATTCGGTATGAGTGAGTCCCAGTTGCTTTGCAAGGGCAAACGATACGCCGCCTGAGGCGGCGTCAAGGTTCGTATGGATGCTGTACAGTGCGATGTTTGCGGCAGCGAGGCGCCAGACCAGATTCGGGACATAGGTTTCTGTGGTGACGGCATGCAAGGGGCGAAAAAGGAGGGGATGATGGGTGACGATAAGCGTGGCGCCGAGTGCTTTCGCTTCGTTGAGCAGGTCTGGTGTCATATCCAGGCCAAGCAATGCTGTCTGGACTTCCGCATCGGGGTTCCCCACTTGCAGGCCGACATTGTCGTATGACATCGCTGACGAGAGAGGGGCCCATGCTTCCAGAAATTCCGCAATGTGTCGGATAGTGGGGGTCTTGGGCATGGGGAACGCGTCGGAAGATTCAAAATGCAAGCCCGCAAAAACTAATCACCGCACCACTGGTTCACAAGGGAGCAGGAGGTATCCGGTTGAGTTTGACGTTTTGTTTCATGCCCCATGCTCTGGTACCGGTATTCATAATCTGTTTCCTGAATTTCATGCGTATTGCGGTCAGTACCGACGAATGGTTGCCTCTTGTCAAAACCTTGCTTGAGGAACTCGTGCAACGAGGACATGAACCATTGTATTTCGGACCCGAGGCAGAACAGGATACGGCAGATTGGCCGGAGGTAACGATGGAGGCGGTCGGGGCGGTTCGAAGCGGTGAGGCCGATGAGGCTATCGTGCTATGCTGGACGGGCACAGGTTGCTCTATTGTGGCCAACAAGGCGCCCGGCGTACGTGCCGCGTTGTGCAGCGATGGGGAAACGGCAAAGGGGGCCCGCATCTGGAATCACGCCAATGTACTGGCGTTGAGTCTGCGCGCTACATCGCCGGCTATACTGAGAGAGATCCTGGACCGCTGGTTCGATACGTCTTTCGGAGAGGACGACTGGAATGTTCGACAGATAGCCCGTGTGCGGCAGGTCGAGGAAACGGGAGAATAGGGCAGGACTCACTGCCCGTATGCCTGGGCGCTGGCCATTCCCCGCGCTTCATTGACACGAAGAAGCAGTAGGGCGCCTGCAATAAAGAAAGCTGCCACGATGGCCAAGCCGGCCCGCTGGCTGTTGAACAGACCTGTTACGATTCCCAGCAACACCGGCCCCAGGAATGCCGTCGCTTTGCCCGAGAAGGCGAACAGGCCGTAATATTCGTTTTCCTTGCCGGAAGGGATGAATCGCCCCATGAGCGAGCGGCTCGCGGATTGGTTGGGGCCGGCGCATATGCCGCCGAGGAGCGCCGCAGCCCAGAACAGGCCGACGTTCGTCGTGAGCACGGCCATGATTGTTCCAAGCGTAAGCACCACAAGGCTGATAAGGATGGTGGCGCGTCCACCGATACGGTCGTCCAGGAAGCCGAAGGCCCAGGCGCCGGCGCCTGCCGCAATGTTCAGAGCAATGCCAAAGAGAAAAATATCTTCGGTGGAGAATCCGAGCGTGCCGGTGGCGTAGATGCCCCCGAAGGCGAAAAGCGTGATGAGGCCGTCGTTATAGATCAGCCGGGCAAGGAGGAGCTGGAACAGGTCTTTGGAGTGGCGTACTTCGCGCAACGTACGCCCGAGGTCTTGTATGGACGTTTGCAGGGCCCTGCCAGCGGCGAGTCGTTTTGCGGGCAGGGATTTCTTCAGGGTGAGGAAAAGGGGCAGTGAAAAGATCCCATACCAGGCTGCCACGAGCAGATTAGTCGCCCGCACATGTTCTCCCGTTTCCCGGACGAGTCCGAAAGGAGGCGTTTCAGGGGCCACGAGAACGAAGTAGCCGATCAGAAGACAACACAACCCGCCTGCGTACCCGAGCGCCCAGCCGTATCCCGATATGCGCCCGATCCGCTGGGGCGTGGCCAGTTCAGGCAAGAAAGCGTTGTAGAAGACATTCGAAAGTTCAAAGGCGATATTGCCTGCCGCGAACACGACGAGGGCGAACAACACATCTCCGGGACCCGCAAAGTACAGGGCTGCCGAGGCGGCAATGCACACCAGCGTGGAGAGCAAAAGGAATCGCTTGCGAAGCCCGTTCCGATCCGCAAGGAGGCCTAACCAGGGAGAAAGCAAAGCAACAGCGACCTGGGACAGGGCTACGGCGCGCGACCAGAGCGCTGTGCCGGATATGGCATTTTCTGCGATCGCATCCGTGAAATACGTGGCGAATACGAAGGTGACGATGAGCGTCGTGAACGCCGAGTTGGCGAAGTCGTATGTGGCCCATGCGGCGACAGCGCCTCGGGGATGTTTCGTATCGGAGGTCATGCGCCTTTCGAAGAGATGGCATGTACTGCTTCGCAGAACCGGTCGATTTCCGCTTCCGTGTTGTAGTAATGCACGGAAGCACGCACCATTTCGGGGAGGTTACGCTCCATGGCGTCAAGCAGCGTGTGCGAGGGCAGGGACACGGTGATATGCATGGATTGCTCCCGAAGACATGATTTGACAACAGATGCCGCCACGTTTGCAATGTCGAAGGTCACGATGCCCCCTCGCTCTGTTCCCGTATCCCGCACGCGGATACCGTCCAGGGCATTGAGGCGCTGCCGCAGTAGATCGGCAAGGGCCCGGATGCGTCCCCGGATGGCATCGAGTCCCAGATCCAGTGCATAATCGACGGCTGCCCCCAGACCGAGTTGCATGGCCATGCTGGATTCCCACATTTCGAATGCGCGCATTCCTTCATGGGGCCTGTAGTCATGAAGGGTTGTCCATGTCGCACTGTGCAAGTCCGGCATCGGCGGTTCAAGGCGATCCAGGAAGGCGCGGCGGACATAGAGGAATCCCGTTCCGCGCGGAGCGCGCAGGAATTTTCGCCCTGTGGCGGAGAGCATGTCGCAGCCGATGCGCGTTACGTCGAGCGGCAGCTGTCCTGCCGATTGGCAAGCGTCCAGCAAGTACGGCGCCCCGTGCTTGCGAGCAATTTTTCCGACGGCTTCAGCCGGGTTGATGATACCACCGTTCGTGGGGATGTGCGTAAGGGCAATGAGCGCCACGCGTCCGTCAATACGCCGTTCGAATGCGTCGAGGTCAAGGTCACCCGCATGGTTACAGGGCGCCACATCTATTTCCAGGCCATCTTTCCGGGCGCGGTGCAGAAAGGCGATGAAGTTGCTTGCATAGGAGGTGCGGGTAGTAAGAATTTTAGCGCCTCGTGGTATCGGCAAGCTTTGAAAGGCGAGGTGCCATGCGCGCGTAGCGCTGTCGGCAAGCGCAATGTCTTCCGGGGAAGCGTGCAGGAGCGTGGCGATGCTCCGGTATATTGCTTCGTGCCGGGAATGTGCTTCTTCTGCAGCTTCGTACCCCCCTATACGCGCTTCCAGCCGGAGATGCCCGATACAGGTGTCAAGCACCGGGTTCGGCATAAGCGAGGCGCCGGCATTGTTGAAATGCACCACCTGTTCGCAGCCCGGTGTGTCCCGACGGGTACGGGCTACATCAATGAACCTGATGTCTGGGCCGGGCGATAATGTCGCGCAATTCATGGAAACGGCAGATGTACGACGGCGTTGCATGGCAAGTATACCACCGTTCCTTTCAAGGTTCCTGATGCAGCGGCGTATACCGTGCCATGCGTCATAGGTCGATTTCGCAAGCAATGAAAAATATGCTTTCCTCGTCGCGCCCTGCTGGTATGTTGATATACCCCTCGTAGCTCAGGGGATAGAGCACCGGTTTCCTAAACCGTAGGTCGGAGGTTCGAATCCTCCCGAGGGGGCTTCTTTTTTCCAGGCGTGTACGGATGCACGCCATTTATTTCCGTTATTGGTAATGCACACCTGTGTGTTTCGGCGCCAAGGGGGGGCGGCAGGTATGCTTTCACCGAGCGTTTGTGTGTATATGTTTTAGTTTGCACATGCTGTTCGTCAGGCAACATCGGCTCGAAATGTTTACAGATTCTTAATACGTGTCCGTTATTGCCCGTAACTTTTTTTTTCTTATTTCCGTATATTATATATTACAAGGGCCTCTGTTGTTTTATGCATTGCGTAGACGTGCAATGGTCATAGCAAGAAGGGTTTGCGCAGGCAAGGGGATGGGCAAGGCGTACATTCGAAACAGCCAATGATTCCATTCATGGAAAAACTGCAATGCAAGGCATGCGGAAGCATCAGCATGGTGCCTATGGATGTCCTTGGGGACGACGAAGACAGCGAACCGAATGCTTCGGTGGCGGACCAGGACAGCAATTCGGAAACGCGCTTTTACACCTGTCATGTATGCGGCGACAACTGGCTATCCGTCAAGGAAAGCTATATGGGTGACCATACGGTCACGTTTGTGCATCAGATGGGTATGTCTCCGGAACTGAAACGTATTGCGCATATCGAACCCCCGGTAGCAGCTCGGAGCGGGACCGTCGATCACTGGGAGTACTATCTTGACGACGAGGAAATTTCGCCGCAGGCATGGCACGACAAACTCATAACAAGACGCAAGGTGCTAAAGTCGATCTGCTCGAATTGAGACCGCGATATATCGCTTGCCGGGCACGGTATAGTGCATGCGGGCTTACGACCCGAATCTCCATCTGACCAGCACCTTCATTTCTCGCACCCGGCCTCCCGGGATTTCGTCGCGTCCGGATCCGGTAGAACGCACATCCTCATAGCGTGTGGCGCCGAATTTCCATTGCACCATCAGGCGTCGGGAGGCTTGCAAACGAGACAGAACGTACCACCGGCGGCCGCGTCCGTTAAAGGATGGGGCGCCGGATCCATACAGCACGTCGTTTTCGAACATGTAAAGCCGGGCAGAGGCATCTGCCGCATCGAACAAGGCATACCGCATATCCAGTTGTATAAACGGCCGGGGTGTCCACCGGAAATCCTGGTATACCAGCACCCCCGTAGCCATTTCTTCTGCTTCGGCACGGACGGTTTCGATGCGTGTTCTGGAGCGAAGGGAAGCGCTATGCCTGTATTCGATCTGTATCCGCAGGGATTGCCGGCGTTCGCGGGTTGAGCAGGGCAGCAGCAGGCGGCCGGTGAGGCAGCGGGTCGCTGCCTCGGATGTTTGCGTCCGGGCACGCACATGCAGCGAGAACCAGTTTGACCGCCGGTATTCGACCATCCCCGCAACGAACCGGTCACGTGCATCAGGGAGAAGGTTTAACGGGCGCTTTCGCTCCCGGACCCGTACGGTCGCTGTCCATGCTTTGAAAGGCCGGATATGGCTTTCGGCAAGCCATTCGGCGTACTGGTAGCTTTCCCCGCGGGAATTTACCCCGATGCGGGTGTGCGGTCGCAGGCCGTTTGCCGTGGTTTTTAGCGTCCGGAAATGTACAGAGGCATTTTCGATAGGAGCAAACGAGACGGTCAAGGACCGGTGCCCCTGTTTCGGGACGAATTCGAACGAGCCTTCCCAGCGGGGTCTTGCCCATCCACCGAATACCGACAGGGCATGCATATTCCGGGAAACGCCAAGCGTGTGTAGCGTATGGAGAGACAACGCGCCGGCGTACGCGGAACCCTGTCGGAATACGGCTATCCCACCGGCAGTGCGTTCTCTGGCTTGTCCCCGCCTTTCGTGCTCGGTTTGCGTGCGGTGGTATCCGGTGGAGGTCAGGCTCCATATACCCAGGGTAGTATCGACGCGGGCATCCAGCGGTACGTACGAGACGAAACCGGCTACAGATACGCCGTACAGCGGTTTCGATTGCATGGCCAGACCTCTGAAATAGGCATGTTCCCTCGAGGAAGTATGGGGCCGCAGGATCCGATCGACGGAGGCCGTACGCAACGAAGAGAACCCCATCGAGCCTTGGCCCGCCGCGAGGCCTTCACCCGCCTGGATCGTATAACTACCTGCTACGATGCGTTCGAAGGGTCCTCTGTTGTCCACGCCCAGATGCAGTGCTGCAAAATCAGCTCCGAATCGCCTTCTCCGGGGATGCCACAGGATCGGTTCTCCCGGATCCTTGTCGAGCGTGATACCTGTGGTGATATGTTCTCCTATACGTATCCCGATGCGCCACTGCAAGGCGTCAGGGGAGCCGAGATAGCCGGAGAGTTCATTCTTTCGGTATCCTTTCCCGATGTCCAGACGGCGGTTCCAGCGCTGTATGAGGTCTGTACGGATGCGAGGGCGCGTTCGGAGTACAGGGCGGTCGAACGTAACGAAGGGGAGCAACATGCTGACGGCGTGTTCATCCAGGCCGGCGCGCAACAGGGATTCCGGTTCTTCGATTTTTCTTCCGGATGAACGCCAGGTGAGGATACGTTGCACGTCCATTTCCGATATGCCGGGGATGGAGCGCAGTGCCTCCGCCGACGCGGTTTCCAACCGGATTTTCCGGTGTCCGGCATATTCGATCGCTTCATGCAGCAAGGCGGAATCTTCCAACCCATCCTCCAGCATATCCAGAGCGGCTTCGATGACCGGGGCCGTTTCGGTCGTGTCGGCGGGCGGGCTTGCGGCCTGCATCATACATGCCAGCAGGATTGCCGTTTTCATGCCTCACCAGGAATAGAGGAGGGACATGGAAGGCGTCCATCCCAGTATTTCGTGTCGTTGTGCTGCGAAATCCGCGCGAACAGACGCGAGGCGCAGCCCGATTCCCCCGCTTGCCCGTCTTGGCCCTGATGCAAGCCCCCCCCGCAACGCCAGTACATCGGTCAGCCGGATTTCGATACCAGCCGCGACGGAAAGAGGGGAGCGTACTTCCTTGGCCACATCCGTCGTCATGGCGAATGTCTCCGAGGGCCGCCACACTGCACCGACAGCAAGGCGTCGGCGCAGGTCGGAGCGCAGGGGACCGGCAACGGCGGTCAGGTTGTATGCGACGGCTCCCAGCGAAATGAACGGCGTAACCGGGAGCAGTACACCTCCTGTCAGGGCCAGCGCGCCGGCTTGTCCGTGATTCGCTATGTAAACCTGGTTCCACTCGGCACGCATGCCCGCATGGACTTGCCGGTGTGTTCCGAATCCGAAGCGTCCTCCAAACCCGGCGTCCAGTACGATGTGCCTGTAGAGATCGAAACCGAAGGCCGAGGCGCCCCCGGCGATCGCGCCCCGCCGCAAGGGCGCAACGAGCCGGATAGCAGCAAACCGGAGTTCAGGTAATCCATACAGTTGAGCGCCGTGCAACGCGAGGATCCGGGTATCCGCCTGCCCCCATGCAGCGGGGTTGACCTGTCCTGCAGCGTCATCCGTAAATGCCGTCGAAGCTCCACCGAGCGCAGCGCTCCGTGCTCCCGAAAACACGGGCTGCCCCATAGCGGATTGGCGTGTGTTCGTTACGGGCAGAGCCGCCAGGAGCAGCAAAAGCATTCTGCTCAGGCAGGGGGCAAGGTATACACGGAAGGAGGTGGCGTAATGCACGGGTTTTTATTTTACAGACACCGTGCGGGGTCATGCATGACCCCATACTTAAAATTTTTCCGACGCCCGGTTGCCTTCCCGGACTCGATGACCATATTCCCTGATTCCGTCCGCCGGAAACAGAGCGGGCCCGTTTCGGTAAGAGCAAGAGCATTTTCCCCCGCCATAAAAAATCCGCATCCCGGTACGGAAGAACATGTCCTTTTCCACGATGCGTTTTCTCCCCTCTTCGACGGCCTCGGTTGCCGGGCTGCTTCTTTTTTCGCTGTTTTTTTCGCCGAAGCCGACCGCTGCGCAGGAATTCAACTGCGTAGTTTCGCTCAGTTACAGTACGCTGACGGGCTCCGATTTCGGATTTCTTGAAGATCTCGAGTTGCGCATGGAAGAATATGTGAACGATCGTTCCTGGACGGAGGATGTGTTCCGGGAGGACGAACGCATTGATTGTACGATGGATGTGATTGTGCTGGAAGCAGTCTCACTGACCAGTTTCAATGCACGGCTTGTGGTGGCGACACGCCGGCCGATATACAACACCATGCAGCACAGTACGGTCGTTCAGTTCAGCGACGAGTCCTGGCAATTCAGGTATGCGCAGGGCCAGCCGCTGGTGTTCAATCTCGAACAATACGATCCCTTGACCTCGGTCATCGACTTTTATACGTATATGATGCTCGGGTATGACTATGATACCTTCAGCGAACTCGGCGGCACGTCGCATTTCGAGACGGCTCGCCGGATTGCGGAACGTGCGCAATCCGCGTCGGGGCAGGGTTGGTTGGAGCTCGGCAGTACCGACCCTGGACGCGGCAATCTGATAACGCAGGTGCTGGATCCACGCATGCGCCCATTGCGCAAGGCGTATTTCGATTATCACTTTGCCGGGCTCGATCGCTTTCTCATTGATCCTGATGTGGCGCGCAACGCCATTCTCCAGGTGCTTTCCGACCTTGACGTGTTGTACGAGGATGTTTCCCGGCAGCATGCCCTCGATCTCTTCTTTCTGGCGAAGTATACCGAACTGGCTGCTGTATTCGAGGGGTGGCAGGAGAGCAATCAGGCGTACGATTACCTTACGCTACTCGATCCGGCTCACACGTCTGTATACGGAGCACTCCTCGAGTAAAGTAAACGGAGCACTCCTCGAGTAAAGTAAAGGGGCCGGCCTGTCGGAAAGGCCGGCGGATCAGAGAGAGTCAGAGAGAGCATGTTGCGTGCGAAAGGGGGGACTCGAACCCCCAAGGGTGTTACCCCACCAGATCCTAAGTCTGGCGCGTCTGCCAGTTCCGCCACTTTCGCATAAGGGGCTGCTTTCTCTCTGCGATACTATTTTTCGCCCCGCATCGTTTTGTTGTACAGTATCGCAGCGGCAGGAATCTTTGAGGCTGCCTTCTTTGTATCAAAAAGCTATTGTGTATCTCCGTTAGTCGTGCGGCGACGTACAGTCTGTCGTTCGTTCTTGCGCGTTGCCGATCAGGTATTTAAACCATGTACAAACGCATTCAGTTCACTCCGGGTTTTCTGGTATTTTTTCTTTTGCTGTTTGCCGGGTGCGCTGGCAGTAAGGCTGTTGAAGACCCTGTAGCTTCAGATGGCGAAGCTGCAAGGGTGACTCCCACGGAAGTCCCGGAAACGGTGCTGGTCCATGAGCCGCTCCGGCCTGCGCCCACGCAGCGCGTCGATTCTGCGATGGCCCGTGCGGGACGTTTCGACCAGGGCAAGATGTGGACATTCGAT
Source organism: Rhodothermales bacterium (assembly GCA_965248175.1). Taxonomy (GTDB): domain Bacteria; phylum Bacteroidota; class Rhodothermia; order Rhodothermales; family VXPQ01; genus VXPQ01. Next base: position 2,511,441 of record OZ252093.1, on the reverse strand, counting down.
CATCCCCCTGTCGATTATTTTGCGGAGACCTATGGCTTTACGCCGGACGAGGAGTGGTTTCGGCACGCCAGGCTCGGCACGCTGCGGATTCCGGGCTGTACTGCCTCGTTCGTGTCGCCGAGCGGGCTTGTATTAACGAATCATCACTGCGGCCGCAGCCATGCCGTCAGCGTCGCCCTCGAGGGAGAGCATATTCTTGACGACGGGTTTTATGCCCGGTCGTTAGACGAGGAACGCCTGGTGAATGGCATGTGGGCCGACCAGTTGGTCGATATCCGGGATATTACGCCTGAGGTGGAAGCTGTTATCGCCGGAGTTGCGGACGATGCCGGGCGCGAGCAGATGCGGCAGGCAGCCATCAACGAGGCGCAAGAGCGCATCGAAGCGGAAGCGGGACCGGGGTATCATGTAGAGATTATTTCCATTTACAACGGGGCACTGCTGTCCGCATACGTTTTTCGCCGCTATACCGACCTCCGGCTTGTGCTCATTCCTGAGTTGAAGATCGGGTTTTTCGGGGGCGATCCCGATAATTTCACCTATCCTCGCTATACGCTGGACATTGCTCTGTTTCGTGTATACGACAACGATAAACCACTTGAAGTCAACTATTATTTTCCTATGAGCAGCAAGGGGGTAAAGGAAGGGGACCCCGTGTTTGTGATTGGTAATCCGGGGTCCACGTTCCGGTTGTCTACCGTTGCAGAGTTGACGTTCCGGCGCGATGTGCAGGAACCTGCTCTTCTCGACCTGATCGAAACGCGCCTTGCGGCATTGGAGGCGTTGCTGGCCGAGGCGCCTGCGGAAGGACAGGATGCGCTCGTCAACCAGATTTTTTCGTTACAGAATGCCCGCAAATTGTACACGGGTCGCGTGAAGGCGCTGAATGACCCCGTGGTGACAGCGCGCCGCATGGACGCCGAGGAGCAGTTCCTGAAAGCGATCGGGCAGACGCCGGCGCTCAGTGAGCAGTATGGCGATTTCATCGGGCGGATGCGCGAAGTGCAGGAAGAAAAGCGTGCGTACGGGGATGCGTTCAGGGCATTTCTTGCGTTGAGTCCGGCCTCCTCTCTCGGTGCTGCGGCGCTTCGCCGTGCTCTTGTCGTGCATGAATATGCCGGACTGGCGGATGCACCGCAAGACATCCCGGAGAATGTGCATGAACAACTTGCCCTGGTCGAGGATCAACCGGTGGCCTTGCAGGCTGCGTTTCTTGCCGCACGGTTCCAAACCTTGTCGGATCGTTTCGGCCCGGAGAGTGCTCTTGTCGTCGATATACTTGGTGAGCGTTCCCCTGAGGAGGCGGCGCAGCATGTGGTCGAGCATTCGATGCTGACGGAAGCGGCTGCCGCCATAGAGGCGTTGCAAGCCGGCTCCATCACGGAAGCCGATCCCGCCATGCAGGTCGTGGATGCCATTGTTGAGAAGTTGGTGGCGTATCGTAGCGCCATGGCGGCGCTTTCCGCCGAGGAACAGGCTCTTGCGCAGCAGATCGGGCGTGCCCGGTATGCGGTGTACGGTGTGGAGACGCCTCCCGACGCTACATTTTCCCTGCGCATAGCCGACGGGGTCGTACAGGGGTATCCATATAACGGTACGGTGGCGCCTCCCTATACGACGTATTACGGGTTGTATGACCACTATTATTCGTACGGTCCGGACACGCCGTGGGACATGCCAACGCGCTGGTTGACCCCGCCAGGAAACTTCGAACTGCGTACGCCTCTGAATTTCGTTTCCACCAACGATACGATCGGCGGGAACTCGGGATCTCCTGTAATCGATCCGGACTTGCGTCTTGCAGGTCTTCTGTTTGATGGTAATATCGAGAGCCTCTCCGGGGATTTCATCTATTTGACGGCCCGGGCGCGAAGCATTTCGGTCGATGCACGCGGTATTCTTGAGGCGCTCGACGACATGTACGATGCGGATCGCCTTGTTCTGGAGACGACAGGGGGGCGTTTCGCCAAAACCGAAGAAGAGGCCGACGCCATCCTGTCCGAATAGTATGCCTTTTTCGCCATGTTCATGAATGCTTGCAGGAAGTGGTCGGGGGCGGCAATGCTGCTCCTTTTGGTGTGGGCTGGGTGCAGCGGAAGCAGCCAGGTTGTTTCCGTCGTGGAGCGTCCCGGTACGACCGAGCCGGTTGCGGTAACGGTTTCCTTGCCCCCAGGAGAAGAAGAGGCGAGCCCGATTTCTCTACCGGTCGATGTCGAGATCGGGCGATTCGATACGGGAAAGATGTGGACGTTCGAGGATCCGCCGGTCGATTATTTCGAGGAGGCCTATGGATTCAAGCCGGACTCCGCCTGGTTTGCCCAAGCCCGTCTCGGGGCGCTCCGGCTCCCGAATTGCTCGGCCTCTTTCGTATCTCCGCATGGGCTCATTCTTACGAATCACCATTGCGCGCGAGAGAGCGTTGCGGATGTGACGCGCGAGGGGGAGACGTTGCTCGATAGCGGATTTTATGCGGATTCGATCGGGGCAGAGCGTAAGGTTGAGGATCTGTACGTGGATCAACTGGTGGCCATGAAGGACGTTACAGATGAGGTTTACGGTCTCGTTCGGCCTCAGGACGATGGGGACACTGCGTCCCGCAGGAGGCAGGGCCGGGGAGATAGCGGCGACCGTTCGGCGGCGGCGCGCGAAAGGAGGATGGAGCGCATCGAGGAGCGTATGAATGATGAGGCCCAAGGCGTGGATTCGCTTTTGACGGTACAGGTGGTCGAACTGTACAACGGCGGGCGGTATTCGGCCTATACATTCCGCCGCTATGACGATATCCGGCTGGTGTTCGCGCCGGAACTGCCGATCGGCGCCTTTGGGGGGGACCCGGACAACTTCACGTACCCCCGGTATAGCTTCGATTTCAGTTTTTTCCGTGCCTATGATGCGGAAGGGAAACCCTTAGATACCCCGCATTACTTTGCCTGGGACAAGGACGGAGCGCAGGAGGGCGAAGCGGTCTTTGTGGTAGGCAATCCGGGTACGACCAGCCGTCTGGAAACCGTCGGACAACTGGAATTCGAGCGGGATTATATGTTACCTGCGGCGCTTGATGCGCTGAAAGAACGGATGCGGATTATGGAGGAGTACATGGCCGAGGAAGAGGAGCCAACCCGGAAATACGAGCTGCGCAACGCCTGGCATCAGATATCGAATCAGTTCAAAAAGAATGAAGGGGAACTGGCTGGATTGCGCGATTCGCTGCTGATAACGCGCCGAATGGCGGCGGAAGGGAAGTTGGTTGCAGAGGTCGCAGCCGTGGATTCTTTACAGGAAAAATACGGCCACGCGATTGACGAGATCGCACGTTTGCAACGTTCGAAGGAGGCTATGTCGGATCAGAACAGGGCATTCCTGTTTTTTGGTGCGACAGCCTTCGATTCGCATGTGCTCGTGCGGTCCGCTTACGGATACATTATCAGCCTGATGAGGCAGCGGGGTATGCCGGCAGACGAAATCGAAGATGTGCTGGAGGATGCCCTTGACATAGAAGACTGGCCCCCGGAACTGGAGAAGCGCATGCTGGCAGTACGCCTGCACGAATTTTTGCGCTACCTCGGTAAAAACGATCCGACTGTGAATCGTCTGTTGCAAGGGCAAACCCCCGAAGAGGCCGCCGATCGGATTCTTGCCGGCACGGCCTTGAGCGATTCCGCACAATACGCTGTGTTACTGGAGGAAGGTTTTCTTGGTAGCGGTGATCCGGCGGAAGCGATGGCGCAGGCTGTGACCCCGCTGTTTTTGTCGATCCAGCAACAGATATCCGGACTCGACAGGAGGGAGCAGGAACTGAATGGGGCGTTGTCTCTTGCTCGTTTTGCACTGTACGGCGCGCAGATACCCCCAGACGCGACGTTTTCGCTCCGCATCGCCGATGGCGTCGTGGCGGGATATCCCTATAACGGTACGACAGCGCCGACCCATACCACCTTGTTTGGAATGTACGATCATTATTATTCGTACGGCGGCAAAGATACCGATTGGGATTTGCCGGATCGGTGGCTGCAACCACCGGATTCGCTGGACCGGTCCACAGCCGTTAATCTGGTCACGACCAACGACATCACGGGTGGAAATTCCGGTTCGCCGCTTCTCGACAAGGAGCTCCGCATCGTGGGTGTCGTGTTCGACAGCAATATTGACGCTCTTCAAAACACATATGTGTATCTGGACGAACAGGGTCGTGCAGTGTCTGTCGACGCCCGGGGTATAATCGAGGTGCTGGAGCATATGTATGACGCGGATCGCATTGTCTCTGAACTCTTGTCCGGCGCCGATTCGCAGGGAGGGGACGGTATCTCGGCACGAAGTATGCCGGCAGTCGATAGTATGAAAGGACATGAATAATTCGTGACGGAGATGCGCAGCGAGGAGAACAAGGGGCGGACGCCGCTCATGCGGCAGTATTACGCCATCAAAGCACAGCATCCGCAAGCGCTCCTTCTCTTCAGGATGGGGGATTTCTTTGAGACGTTCGACGAAGATGCGAAGCAACTCAGCAAGACCCTTGGTATCGCCCTGACCAAACGCTCCAACGGTAAGGCGTACGATGTTCCTCTTGCGGGCTTTCCCCATCACGCGCTGAATACCTATCTGCCGAAACTTGTCGAGGCCGGTTTTCGGGTAGCCGTTTGCGAGCAAACGGAAGACCCGGGGCAGGCCAAAACGATTGTAAAGCGCGATGTCGTAGAGGTTGTCACCCCTGGCGTCTATTTCGACGACAACCTGCTCGATCCGAAGCAATCCAATTATCTGGCAGCGGTTTGGCCGGACAGTGGGCGCGTTGGGGTTGCCTTTCTTGATGCGTCCACCGGCGAATTTTTTGCCAGCGAGGGGGATATAGAGGAATTGCCTGGTCTTGTTCAGACCATCCAGCCTGCTGAGGTGCTTGTTGACCGGGGTCACCGGGATGATTTGCCTCGTGGTTCGTTCGTGGTGACGCCGGTCGAGGATTGGGTCTTCGGGTACGATTTTGCCCGCCAAACCCTGTTGAACCATTTTGGTACGCATTCGCTGAAGGGCTTCGGAGTCGATGCCTTGCGACTTGGGACGATTGCTGCCGGCGCCGTGATGCATTATCTCGGTGAAACGCAGAAGGGCCGGCTCTTGCATGTTCGCAAGATCGTTCCGTACGACAGCGCCAGCCATATGACGCTGGATCCGCAAACGAAGCGGAATATGGAGTTGGTTGCCCCCCTTCATGGCCAGGGCCGGGAGGATACGCTTGTGAGCATTCTTGACCGGACGCAAACGCCCATGGGAGGGCGGCAGCTCCGGCGATGGCTGGTGCGCCCCTTGCGCGAGGTTGCCGCCATTGAGCGTCGACTTGACGCCGTCGAGGATTTTTTCCGGTCGCGCACGCTTCGCACGCAAATGGGCGAAGAGCTGGAGCAAATGGGCGACCTGGAACGTCTTGCCGTCCGTATTGCTACGGGCCGGGCTACGCCGCGGGATATGGTAGCCGTTAAACTGACGCTTCGGCAGCTTCCTGTAATCAAACAGCTCCTTTCTTCCAGGGAAGATTGTACGTGCGACGAGCTTCGGGAAGCGGGTGCGCAACTTACCGTGCATACCGATCTGATCGATCTGATCGATCGGGCTATCGTGGACGATCCGCCTGCCGGTATAGGGGGAGGCGGGCTGATCCGGGACGGCTACAACGAGGAACTGGATACCTTACGCCGGATTGCCCGCTCGGGCAAGGACTGGCTGGTCGAGATGCAGAAGAAAGAGATCGAACGAACGGGCATTTCCTCGCTCAAGGTCGGTTTCAACAAGGTCTTTGGGTACTACCTCGAGGTTACCAACACGCACAAGGACAAGGTGCCGGACGATTATATCCGCAAACAGACCCTGGTCAATGCGGAACGCTACATCGTACCGGAACTGAAGGAATACGAGGAAAAAATTCTGACCGCCGAGGAACGGATCGATACGATCGAGGCGAACCTTTTTGCCGAGTTGCGCATGGCTGTCGCCGAATATACCGAAGCCCTGCAACGCAATGCAAAAGTGCTGGGCATGGTGGATTGCTATGTGGCGCTGGCCGATGCGGCTGTGCGTTTCGGCTATGTCCGGCCCGAAGTACACGATGGGCGAACGCTTGAAATTGAAGAGGGGCGGCACCCGGTTGTGGAGCAGGCTTTGCCTGCCGGCGAGCCTTTCATTCCGAATTCCATCTACCTGGACCCTGACGGCGCCCAGATTATTCTCATTACCGGCCCGAACATGGCCGGAAAAAGCGTTGTGTTGCGGCAAACGGGGTTGATTGTGCTCCTTGCCCAGGTCGGTTCGTTCGTTCCGGCAGAATCTGCCCGCATCGGCATTGTGGATCGGATATTCACGAGGGTCGGGGCTTCCGACAACCTTGCCGAGGGGGAAAGCACCTTCCTGGTCGAGATGAACGAGACTGCAAACATTTTGAACAATGCAACGCCGCGCTCACTCATTTTACTTGACGAAGTGGGACGCGGCACCAGCACATTTGACGGCCTGTCCATCGCATGGGCACTGGTGGAGTACTTGCATGAGCGTGAAGACGTCGCTGCCCGCACCTTGTTCGCCACGCACTATCACGAACTGAACGAACTGGCGAATCGATATGATCGTGTGCGCACCGCATGTATACGGGTAGAAGAGCATGCAGGCCGCGTGATTTTTTTGCGCAAGCTTGCTCCGGAGGGCGCCGATCATTCGTTCGGTATCGAAGTAGCGCGCATGGCAGGGCTTCCCGAACCGGTCATTGCCCGGGCGCGCCAAATCCTCCAGCGACTGGAAAGCCGGCATACGAGCGTTGATACGATGCAGGAAGACGATATTCACGCGTTCAAACCTTCTCCAAAGGACATGCCGATGGCTTCTGCCGAGCAGTTTCAGATGTCTCTTTTTGACAGAAAAACGGATCCCGTAGGGGAAGCGCTCAAGGAGTGTCTGGGAGCGCTGGATACGGATCGGATGACGCCGCTCGAGGCCTTGCAGCAACTTGAGGCCCTGCGGCGGTTGCTGGATTGAACGGACAGGGGGAGGCAATAAGGTATGGCGCCTCACGTTTGCCCCTTCACAGAAGAGTTTTTGCAACAGGAAAAAACGCTCTCATGCGCATACTGGTTGTCGGCGGCGGGGGCCGCGAACACGCTATTGTTCACAGCCTGTCTCAATCGGGAGGGGTTCATAAAATATTTGTAGCTCCGGGAAATGCGGGTATCCGTGAGATTGCCTCGATCGTACCCGTTCGTGCGGATGATATCGAAAATCTTGTTCGTTTTGCACGCACTGAGCAGATTGATCTGACGGTTGTGGGGCCCGAACAGCCGCTGGTGCTGGGCATTGTGGATCGTTTTGAGCAAGAGGGGCTGGCGATTATGGGGCCGAGTGCGGCAGCGGCTCGTCTTGAAGGGTCGAAGGCATTTGCCAAGGCGTTCATGCAGCGGCATGACATTCCCACGGCGCGTCACCGGACATTCGGAGCAGGCGATTACGATGAGGCGGCGGCCTATGTCAAGGCATGCGGCGCTCCCATTGTGGTAAAAGCAAGTGGTCTGGCGGCCGGCAAGGGAGCTGTTGTATGCGCTACCGTGGAGGAGGCGCTCGAAACGCTTGCGTTCATGTTGCGCGAGCGAGCGTTCGGCGCGGCGGGGGAAGAAGTCGTAGTCGAGGAATATATGACCGGGGAGGAGGCAAGCGTATTCGCCTTATCGGATGGGAAGGAATACCTGTTGTTTGCTCCGGCGCAGGATCACAAGCGCATTGGCGAGGGAGATGTGGGGCCGAATACCGGCGGGATGGGGGCCTATGCGCCCGTTCCAATCGTAACGGACGACATCTTGCGCGTCGTGCGCAACCGGGTCGTTGCCCCGACATTGCACGGCATGGCAGCGGAAGGGTATCCATACCGGGGCGTACTGTACTGCGGGCTGATGATTACGGAAGAAGGACCCAGAGTGGTCGAGTACAATTGCCGCCTTGGGGATCCCGAGGCCCAGGTGGTGCTCCCTCTTCTTGCCGACGATGCCCTGGATCTGTTTGAGGCTACAGCCCGGGGGGCGCTCAGGGGGTCGGCGCTGTCCATGAGGAATGGTGCGGCGGCGTGCGTCGTCCTGGCGTCCGGCGGGTATCCGGGACGCTACGAAACGGGTTTTGCGATCAAGGGGTTGGAACAGGCGGCAGCGCACCGTGACGTCATGGTGTTTCATGCAGGCACCGCACCAGGTCGAACACAGGGTGGCGTTCCGGGGAGGGAAAGCGAGACAATTACATCCGGTGGGCGTGTGCTCGGCGTTACCGGGCTTGGCCGGGACCTCCGGGCAGCGTTGGATCGTGCATACGAAGCGGTGAATCACATTTCTTTCGAACACATGCAGTTTCGGCAGGACATCGGAAAAAAGGGGCTTCGTCCGTCATGATGCGTCCGCTCGCCATGGCGTTTGGGGCCCTGGGCATGTTTGGCGCGCTTGTTTTGAGCGCCGGCCAGACCACTGCTCAGCCGGCGGATACGCTCCGGGCAATACCCCTTTCGGGACCGGATTTTGTTGATGCCCGCGCTATCGGCATGGATCCCTTCGGTGTCATCTATGTGGCTGACGCAGGCCGCGATGTCGTATATACGATGAACGAGCACGGGGAACGTCTTGCAGTGCTTGGCGGGCCCGGATCGAAAGAAGGAGCGTTCGACGATCCCGTGGGCGTAGATCCGACGAATGGACTGGTGCTGTATGTGGCCGACGCCGGGAATCGGCGTATTCAAATATTCTCGCGCTCCGGTGCATATCTCGGTGCAGTCCCGCTGATGCGAACCGGCGAGGACGTTTCAGCCCGCGTAACGTACCGGAGGCAGGATGAAGCAGTCGCCGATTATTCCTCCGGTATTCCCATAGCCGTGGCTACTTCTTCGGCGAACGAAATTTTTGCTGTGGACATGGATCGGAGGGTGGTCCGCAAGTGGGATCAGGATCGTCGCCCCGCAGGGGTCATTGGGGAGATCGGCGCCGGACGGGGCGTGCTTGTCGAACCGGTGGATATTGCCATCGGTGCAAACAGGTTGCTGTACGTGGCCGATCGCAGTGCGGAATCCCTGATGGTCTATGACCAGTACGGAACGTTTGTGCGTACGATCGGCGCCGGGCTTGCGGGGCTTCGCGCTGTGGTCGTGGCTGGCGAGAGGGTGTACGCTGTCCTTGAACACAGTCTGGTGGCATATGATGAGACCGGGCGCTTCGAGCGCCGTCTTGAGATTGATATGGACACTCACATCGTGGACGTCGCTGCGGGAACGGATGGAAACCTGTACGTTCTGGGAGCGCAGCGCATGTATCTGCTTGCGCCTTCGGAATGATTGCTCGACTCGTTGCGACGGGTATAGCGCTGACATTTTTTGCGGCGCAAGGGCGCGCGCAGGAAGCAGCGCCTGCGCCGGAGGTATTCCGGCGCGACACGCTGGATGTGTCGGCGGCCCAGCCGTTTCAGTTGGTCCCCATCGTACTTCCGGGATCGGAGCGGGTGCTGGCCGATGGCATAGCGCTCGATACGACGCGCTACCGGCTCGACTATCGCTATGCCCGCCTCCGGGTGGATGATGTGTCCGGGATAGAGGAGTTGGTGATCGAATACCGCACGTTGCCCTTTCGTTTTCGGGATTTGTATCGCCGCCATGAATTGGCGGAAGAGCGGGCCGACGAGCAGGCGGAAGGCGTCCCGCCCGGCAGCGGGGAAGAACCCCTCCGGCTACTTCCTGCCACGTCCGGCTTGCAACACAATGGATCGATCACCCGGGGCATACTTGTCGGCAACAACCGGGACGTAACGCTTGAGTCCGGGCTTCGCATGCAGCTTTCCGGTCCTCTTTCCGACCAGGTCCATGTACAGGCTGTGCTTACCGACGAGAATACGCCGATCCTCCCGGAGGGTACAACGCAGCGCATCGAGGAATTCGACCGCGTGTTTATTGGCCTGGACGTGCCCCATGCGCGGGCGGAATTGGGCGATTTCGATCTCCGGTTCGCTTCCGGCGAATTCAGCGCGTTTTCCAGAAGGTTGCAGGGAGCCTCCGTTATGGCCTCACTGCCTGACGGGGGCGCGATCGGGGGGCGGGTCAAGGCGGCGGGGGCCGTGACCCGGGGGTTGTTCCGGTCGCAGGAGATAGAACCGCTTGATGGCGTGCAGGGGCCTTACCGGCTCGAAGGGGCGGAGGGTGAACGATTTGTGCTCATCGTGCCCGGTTCCGAAACCGTGTTCGTGGATGGGCAGCGCCTTGTGCGAGGCGAGACGAACGATTACGTCATCGACTATGCCACCGCAGAGATTTCCTTTACACAGAATCTCATCGTAACGGCGGACAAGCGCATAAAGGTCGAATTTCAGTATTCGACGAGCCGGTTCACGCGGACGCTTGCCGGGGTTGAGATGGAGATGCATTTCCTTCAGCATCCCGAAACGGCGGATCGGGGCATGTCCGGTCGATTCGGGATTTCGGTGATTCGGGAAGCGGACAGCCGGGATTTCAGCGAAGAATTCGGATTCGGCGCGGAGGATTCCCTGGCGCTTGCGCGCGCAGGCGATGGGATAGCCATTGCCGGAGCGGCCCAGCGCGTCGAGTTCGATCCGGAAGCGCCGTACATTCAGTACCGCAGGGAGATTCGGCCCGGAGCCGATACGGTATATGTGGCGCTTGACCGGGCGCCTCTGCCTTCAGAAGCCGTGTTTCGCGTACGATTCACGCATGTGGGCGAAGGACTCGGCAGCTACGAGCGCACGGGCCGGGCCGTCAACGGTATCCTGTACGAGTATCGTGGGCCTGGTATGGGGAGTTACCTTCCGGTGCGTCTTCTTCCCAAGCCGGAAATGCACCGCATGATCGATATGCGGGGCGCCTTCTCGCCCATACCCGCTTTCGAAGTGTTCGGCGAGTGGGGCCGCAGCCTGAATGACGGGAATCGTTTGTCCACGCTGGATGCCTCCGATGACATCGGGGACGCCGTACTTGCCGGCGTACGCCTGAAGCCGTCATCTCTCGGCGGCATCCGGTTGTCGGGAGAAATGCGCCGCAGGCATGTGGCCTCCTCCTTCGCTGCGTTCGACCGCATCCGCCCGGTCGAATTCGAGCGCCGGTGGAATGTAACGTCCCGGCGTAATCTCGGTGTCGGCAGTCTGTCCGTGGACGAGACGATAGATGAAGGCGATCTTCGATTTGATTTTCTTGAGGATTCGAATGTGCGGGGTGAGTTGGGACGGATCGCGTTGGGGGATGGGTTTGAGGCGGATCGACGCGCTGCCTATGTGACTGTACATGAAGGCGGGTTGCCCCGGCTGGATTACGAGGCGGAGACGATTACCGCCCGTGACTCGGTAGCGGGCGAACAAGGCCGGTGGTTCCGGCAATCGGGTTCCATGGAGTATCCGTTTGGCGGTGGGCGGTTGTCGCCGCGCATCGAATTCGAGCACGAGGATCGGATGCAGGAGGCGGTCGGAGCGGACAGTCTGTTACGTCCGTCGTTTCGATTTCTGGAAGTGCGCCCGGGTCTGGCCTGGAAAGACGGTTCTTTTGGCATGGCGACTTTCGTCGAACGCCGCGTGGAGGACGACTGGATCGCGGGCAGCGTGAAGCCGGCCGCTACTTCATGGACCGGCCGAACGACGTTCGAGTGGCGGCCTTCCTCCGCGCTGGATGCGGAAGGAAGTGTCGGTTTTCGCACGCGGCGGTTCACGGAGCGCTTTCGCATAGAACAGAACAGGCGGAATGCCGAGTCCCTCCTGCTGAAACTCAGTAGCGTGTGGCGGCCATTTTCCCGGTCTATCCAGGCGAATGTGTTGTACGATGGCATGACGGAGCGTTCACCGGTTTTACAGGAGATATACATACGTACCGGTCCCGAGATCGGGCAATTCGTTTGGGAGGACGGAAACGAGGACGGTCTTGTGCAGGTCGACGAACTGCTTCCGGAACGGTTGCCGAATGAGGGTTCCTACGTGCGAACCTACATTCCCTCGGATACGCTTGTCTCCGTAGTGAACGTCCGGAGCCGTATCCGTCTGGAACTGGATCCGCAGCGTTTGTGGGGCCGTTCGGACAGCCGCTGGAAACGAAGGCTGTCGCATGTCGCGGCACGGACCGTGATCGAAGTGCAGGAGAAAACGAGAGACCCGAACACCACATCCATATACCTGCTGGACCTGAGCCGATTCCGGAATGCCGACCACACGATGAACGGGCGATTGCGGCTGGGACAAGACATTTTTTTGTTTCGATCCAGCCCGGACTACGGGTTGGATATTTCCTTAAACCGGCTTCGCAGCCTGAGCGAACTGGCTGCCGGACAGGAGGAGCGGTTTGTGGACGGTTGGCGCATGGAGGGACGCTGGCGTCCGGCGCCGAACTGGGGGTTACGGGCTGTGGTTGCCGGCGAGCAGGATCGTCTTGCAAGCGATGCCTTTGCCTCGCGCCGCTACGATGTGTCCGGATTCCGCCTGGAGCCGGAGGTTTCCTATGCTATTTCGGACCGTATACAGGTGATGACCTCTGCCTCATACGGGCGAAAAATAGACGATTTCGGCGCACGCAACTCGCAAATCCTGAAAGCCCCGGCGGAACTCCGGTACACGATCCCCCGGAAGCTTCAGGCGACGTTGCGCGCAGAGGTTGCCCGCGTTCGACTCGATGGCGAGGCCCTCGGTCTGGCCCGGTTTGAATTAACGGATGGCAGGGGCCCCGGCTGGTCGAGCTTGTGGTCTTTCCGTGCCCGGTACACCGTGAACGAATACCTCCGGGCGACCTTTTCGTACGATGGGCGGGCGCCTGCCGCTGCGCCGGTCATTCATACGATGCAGTTACAGTTGAGCGCATTATTCTGATGGTTTCATGGCAATGCGGTCACATACGGCTTCTGACGATACGAACGCCTCGCGCCTCGAGCAGCCGGGGATCGTCCCATAAGGCTTGCGCCGCCTTAAAGTCTATGTCGCGTTTTTGGAGATTGCGCTCGCTTTCTCCGAGGTCGATTCGAATTGAATAACGATACGGGGAGATTAAATACGCCTTTAATACACCTTTTTGAGTAAAAACTACTCCGAAAAGGTATAAAAATTACTCAAAATGGAGTAAAAAGGGATCATTGGAGCGAGGCGAACTCCGCCAACGCACTGTCGCCCGCACGGCGGAGAGGGCTATTTTCGCCTCGGACGAAGGACTGCGGGTTCTGCGTGTTCGTCTTGACATGGGTTTCGTCGGGTTGATCGGCTGGAAACAAGGTCGCAACATTACACCTTAATTCCCGCGAAAAGCTGTCCAGTCAAACCGAACCACCTCTGTGCTGAGCGAAGTGGTTTTGATCAGAGTATCCTATATTGCGGGCTATGGACAAACTTATCATAGAAGGCGGACATGCGCTCTCCGGCTCCCTGCCCGTGAGCGGCTCCAAGAATACGGCGCTGCCGCTGATGGCGGCGGCGCTTCTTGCGGATGGCGCTTCGGTGCTGTCCCATATTCCCAACCTGCGGGACGTTAAGACCTTTGCGAACGTGTTACGCATCTCCGGAGCCACCGTCCGCTTCGACGAGGCCCGGAACGAAATGGCCGTGGACGCAAGCGGGGTAAACTATCCGGAAGCCCCCTACGAACTGGTGAAGAAGATGCGCGCCTCCTTCTACATGCTTGGGGCGCTGCTGGGGCGCTGCGGTCATGCCCGCGTGTCGCTTCCGGGAGGATGTGCCTGGGGGCCGCGTCCCGTGGATCTGCACCTCAAAGGTATGGAGGCTTTCGGCGCAGATATTCGCCTCGATCACGGATATGTCGTAGCAGAAGCAAAAGGAGGACGCCTGAACGGGGGGGTATTCCGTATGAACCCGTCCAGTGTGGGAGCAACGATCAACCTCTTGTTGGCCTCCGCCACAGCGCGGGGGGCATCCCGGATCGAGAATGCCGCTCGCGAACCGGATGTCGTGGTGTTCGGACAGATGCTCCAAAAAATGGGCGCCCATATCAGGGGGCTCGGAACGGATACGATCGACATTGAAGGCGTGAGTACCCTGTCCCCAGTGAATTTTCACAATGCACCGGACCGCATCGAACTGGGCACATTTATGATCGCCGCGGCTATTGCAGGAAAACCGGGCGAGCCTGTTCGCATGACGAACGCAGCACCCGAATATCTTGGAGACGCCTTCGTCGACGCGTTTACGCAAACAGGGGCAGGCTACGAGCCGGGAGATAACTACGTGGATGTTACCGCCCCGGACAAACTCCTGCCTGTATCCATAGAAACCGGCGTATATCCGGGTTTCCCCACTGATTTACAGGCCCAATGGACCGTCCTGCTGGCCCAGGCGTCCGGTAATGCACGGGTCCGTGACACCGTGTATTACGACCGGTTCAAGCATATCCCCGAGCTGCATCGAATGGGAGCGAACGCCATCGTCGTACAGAACGAGGTGTTTATTGCGGGAGGAAATGGCCTGCAGGGAGCAACGGTAATGAGCACCGATTTGCGGGCCGGCGTGTCCCTCGTACTGGCCGGCATGATTGCCGAAGGCGAAACGCACGTGCTGCGCGTCTATCACCTCGATCGGGGATATGAGAATCTGGATGGCAAATTGGCCAATGCAGGCATCGCCATCCAACGCGTGCAGTACGACGAATTTGCCGACCCGTCCATTAAAGAGCCTGTTGCCGGGTAAGCGCAGACGCGGACCCTCTCACGGGTTTACAAAAGGGCGGCAATGTGCCGATTTGTAAACCGTGTTCCGTTCGCCCCCCGCCTGTTTGCAGGATGTGGAAGCATCACGACGGGAGAAGCACCCGGTCCATGCGACCGGCAATTTCCTCGAGGCGCTCGCGCCCACCCCCTGGAATTTCTGCTGTGGCCCAGCCGGTATAGCCGATCTCTGTTAGGGTCTTGCGAACGGCAGGCCAGTTTACATCTCCTTCGCCGAGGGGAACGCGGAAACCGGCATACATACCTTCCTCATTGCGTTTCTGACGGCTGAACTCCTTCACATCCAGCTTGAGAATGCGCTCGCCGAGAATGCGAATCCAGTGCTCCGGCCAGCCGAACGTGACCACGTTGCCGATATCGAAATACGCCCCAATCCAGTCGCTTTCGAATTCGTCGATGTACCGGGCAAATTCGAGCGGGCTCATCAGGAAATTATTCCAGACGTTCTCGATAGCAATGCGGACGCCCAATGACTGGGCCTCTGGAAGAACCTTGCGGATTTCGGCCTGCGACCGCTGCCATGCATCGTCGTAGGAAACGTTTTCCTGGACGACAGCGGGTACGAGCAATACCGTGGAGGCTCCGTAGGCAGCTGCATCGTTAAGGGCAATGCGGAGCCCCTCCAGCCCTTCTTCCCGGATAGCGGGGTCCGGATCCGACAGCGTCTTGTTCCAGTGCACCATGTCCACTACGCCATGAATCGGTAGCCCGACTGTACGCGAAGCCGCAACCACTTCTTCCTGTATCAGGTCGTTCGGACTACCCATTTCCACGCCGTCAAATCCCAGCTCCGCAAGCAACATGAATTTGTCCTGAACGGAGCCCTCCACATCCACCATGTCGTACTTCACTGCCTTGGAGATAGCCAAGTTACGGGATGTACGGGTAGAGGAACGCGTCGTGACACGAGGTGATGCGCCAGCCGTGAAGCCGGGCATAGCGCCTGCAAAACCTGCGACACCACCCGAAGCGGCTCCCAGCATGCCCAAAAAATGTCGTCTGTCCATAGTATGTAGCGAGTTGCTATGGTGTTACTCGCCTGCACTGGCGAGGAATGATCGATTGAGACGGGTGCGCCCTGGCGCCGGCACCGGCGCGGGAGGCATATCTCCAAAAGCCAACGTGTGCGGTACAAGGTCCATATCGGCGGCCAGCATATCCTCCCAGGTCAGTTGCTGCCCCGTGTAGGCGCTCTCGCGTCCGAGGACAGCGATCATCGTACTGTCCGCAATCTGGCGCGTCTCGTTGACAGGCTGCCCCTCCCGAATGGCTGCAATAAGGTCCGTATGCTCGACGACATAGGCATTGTTACCCTTTTCAGAGCGGCGGAAAAGCACATCCCCGTCGTGCGACCGGATGATCGAATTGTCGGGATGCAGATCGGCTACCCCCTTCGTGCCCACAATGCGGTTCGTAACGCGCCCGGTGGCTCCTTCGAACTGGCGGCATTTCGCCTCCACGCGAACATCGCCGGGGAAAGCATATTCCACCGAAAAATGGTCGTAAATGTGTCCGTAGGAAGGATCGACGCGCGAAAGACGCCCGCCTATACCGATGGCGCGCTCGGGCACTTGCCCCATAACCCACTGAATGACATCGAGGTTATGCACGAACTGCTCAACGATGTGGTCCCCTGAAAGCCATGTGAAGTAATACCAGTTCCGGCATTGCCATTCCATATCCGACATACCGGGAAGGCGCGGGCGCAGCCAGATAGGACCCGTCATGTAATAGGCATAGGCGCCCGTGATCTCACCGATCAGACCCCCATGAATCTCGGCCACCGCGTCCATGAAGCTGGGCTGGCGGCGATAGAGCGTACCCGCCACAACGGAAAGTCCCTTCTCGTCGGCCAACGTACCCGCCTCGACGATCGATCGGTATCCGGCCACATCGACCTGCGTGGGTTTTTCCATGAACACATGCTTGCCGGATTCGACAGCGTAACGGAACTGGACAGGGCGAAATCCCGGCGGCGTGGCGAGAATTACATAATCCACGTCGCTGTCGATCACGTGCCGGTAGTTGTCGAAACCGGTGAACGTGCGTTCGTCCGTCACGTTGAGACGGTCGCCGATATGCTCCTGCAAACGTCGCCGGGAATCTTCCAGCCGGTCTTCGAAGAGATCGCCCATGGCGTACAGCTCGATTCCCTCTGCTGCCTCGACGGCATTCACTGCGGCGCCCGTGCCGCGTCCGCCGCATCCGACCAGGCCGACCCGCATGGTGTCCGATCCTGTCGCATAGGCGAAATCTCCGGAACGCATGAGCGCAGAGACGCCCGCTGCTGCTGCCGATGACTGAATGAACCTGCGCCGGGTCAACCCGGTGTTTCGTGCGTTCGTGTCCCCCATTGCTTCCTGCTGGTTGGTATATAGTTATGCGTACGTCACAACGCTCATGCTGCAATATACACGGGCGGAAACATTGTTGCCGGGACAAAAGGCGGCCACGAGCCGAACGGGATCGAAGAAGGGGGAGAACGATCCTCGATGCGCCCAACGGAAATTCTGTATGTTCTTCAATCCCGCTCAATGGTTTACAAATCAACAATTTTTTGCAACCATTAAAGCAAACTTCCGTGCGTTCCCGCCCCTTTCAGATTACGCATCCTTTCCGGGGGCATAGGAAATTCGTTCGCTTTGAAACAAGCGCCTTCGACGATCGCGTCGAGCAATGTTTCCTGTGCCGGGTAGCCATTGACGGTTTCTTCCAGTACCCAGAGTAGTTCGAGGAGTTCGGTAGTGAACTGATCGGTCCATGATTCGGGACGAATGTCGTCCAGTGGCGACGATTTTCTCCCCGCTGCCGTCTTCATGCGGTACTTGAGCCATGATTGTACGACTTTCAGGCCCGACACCTCGAACTCGTACACTTCCGGCGTCACCGGCGCGAGCACTCCTTCGCCCACATGCAGCGTTCGGGTGGTTTCATTGTACGAGAACGTTTCGGGATATCCGTCGGCATGATCCGGAACAGTCTTTGTACATCTTGCGCTTCCGGGCGATATCTCTCCACGCTGCATATCGACAGGCACAAACCGCTCGCCATAGGTATGAAGCCAAAGCAACCGGGCGCCCGTGCTTCGAGCCTGTTCGAATAGTCCGGCGTCCCTTGTAACGGAAATGTGCAACTCGCGCGTCTCCAACTCGCTTGCGAAACGCGCCGTGAAAGCCGAGTGGGCCGCTACGCCATAGATGTAAGCCAGAAAGTCCTCGGGCATAACGTTACGCTCATAGGTTCCGCCAAGCAGATCAAGCAGGCCGGGCAAAATATTCGGGCTTGATGTGTCGGCAGAACAATAGAGAGGAACTGTATCCTTGCCGCCACGCCCGGAGAAATGATGAAGATCAGGCAAATATGCGCAAGCTGTTACTGCTAGACCCGGTCCTATCGGGTCGGAAAACAAACTCGTCAAATATACCTGTCGTTCACTATGGGCGCGCCAAAGGTCAGGGCGAAGGTAATCGCCCAAACGCGTATCAACAAAAAACCACTGTCGGTCGAATGACCGGTAGGCATAACGCTCCATGCGAGGTAATGACGTACCTTTGGGTAAGTTTGCCAAAGGCAGAAGAGGTTCCGGATTTCTCTCAAGAAGCGGAAAGCATATCGAATCAATCTTGCGATCCCGTGTTTCCTTGAATGCTTCTGCTCTATTTTCTGCCCCCAACAATGCGCTCCATCGACGTTCGAGCGTTGCCTGATCCGGCGCAATAGGCCAGGTTCGTTTCAACTGTATACCCGAGTGCTGCCACGGCATCAGGTTCGTTAGAAGAGGCCAGGTAAAGTAATCCCCCTTACCCGGCGGGCGAAACGGAGCCTGCCAATCGTCCGCACACTCCTCCCATTGGATATTGGCGAAACTGTCTATACCATCAAGCGCAGCGAGTTTCTCCTTGCGCGTGCCCTCAATGCGGGCGTAACGGACCCGGGCAGGTTTGACCTGCTTCCCCTCACCCGCTTCCGGTCGCTGGTCGAAAAACGTAGGATTCGCCGGAGAGGGTTTTTTCTTCTTCGCCTTGTCCGAGCGCAACGCCACGGCAATAGCCACAGGCATCTGGATATCGAATACATTCTCGCTCTGGCGAGCGCCACGCCCCTCGCCGCCGAGATCGAGTATCCATACCTCGTCGCAAAGCCGGCGCATATGTTCGCGCATCCCGCCGAAAGCAATGCCGTCGAGATAACTCGATGCACTGATGAAACTGACCACGCCCGGACCGTTCTCGTGCTCGAAAACCTTCCATAATGCCCAGCGCCAGAAATAGACGTACAGGTTGTACAGATTTTTGAGATGGCCGCCGTGTCCGGCTTTTTTCACGGGATCGAGAAAACTGCTCAGAATAGCTTTCCCGTCGGCCTTGCCATCGCCCCAACGCACCCAATGCCCGGTGCGGGCCTTATTGTCTTTTGTGGCCGCTTCATGGCGATCGTAAGGCGGATTGCCCAGACAAACCATCACAGATACCCCCTTCTTGATCTCCAGCGCCTTCTGGTGCTGATCCGAAATGGGCTGCAAATAGAATGCTTGATTACGTAACTCGGCTTCAGGGCTTTCGAGCGTGTCCGTCAGATAAATATGCACGCCGCCTACTTGAGAAAGCGAAGCGCCCCGGTCGGCAAGGGCGCGACTGACGCGCAATTCTGTGACGGCATAGGGACCGACCATCAATTCGAAACCGTACAGGTTCCGCGCCAGTTTGGTGGCCATTCCGGGAATAGCCCCCTTGCCCTGTTCCTTCCCGATCCGGCCAAGAGTATGTTCGATCACACCGAGCAGATAGGTACCCGTTCCCACTGCCGGATCCAGGGTCACCACATCTTCGTCCGCGAATCCCCATTGTTTCCCGAGGCGAGAACCCAGCAAATTGTCGATTAGACGCACTTGGGCGCGGACCACCTCGACCGGAGTGTAATAGACTCCCGCGTCCTTGCGCAGTTTATCATCGTATGCGGCGAGGAAATCTTCGTAAAAATAGAGCCAGGGATCCCTAGGGCCCGCTAATGCCGCAAGCGGTACGACAGCGATGACGCGCAATAGCAAGTCGAGCGATGCGGCAATATCGGAGCGGGCCTGGTCATCCGTCAGAATTTTCAAAGCCCGCGACAACAGGCTGTGCTGCACATTGAGGGTTTTCTCTGCACTTTCGAGCGTAAGCGGATCGGCTCCTTCACTGCGGGCCAGTAGCAAAGCAAAAGCAACCGTCTGGGCGTAGGCGTCGGCGAACTGGTTGTCCGAGGCGTCAGGAAACAGGAGCTGCCGCCAGTCTTCCGCAAGATGCACCAGAGGAGACGCGGCGTCATTGAGCGCATCGGACACGTCGTCACGCAACATGCGGCAGAGAGGAGCCAGCAATTCGGCGAATCCCTTTAGTTCGACATTTCCTGTGCGGTCCAAAGGAATGTGTGGACCCCACGAAAGAAAATTGCCCAGGAGACGCTGCACGGCGCCTGCGTCCTCAGCAGTTACAGCGCTTGATCCCTCTGTAGCAATATCGCCAGAGAGACGAACAACCGCACCAATGCGCTCGCCGTTTCGATATAACGCCCATTCGTTGCCGTCCGTGTAGAGTATATTCGGAACGGACGAGAAACGCTGGAATTGCTTGCGGTTACGTTCTCCGAATTTTCTGTCGTCAGCGCCGACGCCAGGCGCCTTGAGCTCGACGTATCCGGCCAGTAACTGATTCAGGTGGATGGCGTAATCGGGACGGCCGAGACGATCCGGCAAGGGCGCCTCGCCCGTGCAGACGATATCACAGCCTAATCCGATAGCCGCTTCGTGCATAAAGCGCTCGAACGGAGCGCGCAGTTGCTCCTCCGGCTCTCCTGCGACAAACTGGTTGGATTTCTCGGTTACGGAAGCGGCGAACCCCTGTAAGGAATGGTGCAGGGAAACGGCAGTACTCATGCCTGAACTCACGTCAAAAACCCAAAGATTACGGTATGCAGCAGACACGAAACAGCGTTACTGCACTTCGAGGCGATTTTGGTACCGTGTGAACAGCCGGTACGTTTCCACATGAATGCGATCGTTCGTCGAGTGAAAAAACCTCTTACAAACCGACGTTATTATGCAATTTCCGTGAATGGCGTTTTCCGCCCCTGACCGTATGGGGACTCGGCCCCTGAATTATGTTTGCATTTCCCGAAAAATCTCAAATATCTTTAGTAACCGTCGAAATGGGTTTTCGTTGAGGGTGCGAAAAAGGGTATTTTGACATGTTGCACCCCGGTGCCGTAAACCGTTCGCATCATGAATCCCGTCTATCTCGACCATGCCGCCACGACGCCGCTTGACGCGCGCGTGCTTGAGGCCATGCAGCCTTTTTTCGGGGCGCAGTTCGGCAATGCCTCTTCGGTGCACGCTCTGGGCAGGCAGGCGCGTTTCGCTATCGAGGAATGTCGCGAGAAGGTAGCGGCTCTCCTGGGCGCCGAACCGGGAGAGATCGTTTTCACGAGCGGGGGCACGGAGTCCAACAACATGGCCCTTGGGGCCGCATCCGGGGGTGTGCTGACCTGTGCTGCCGAGCACGAATCCGTGCTTCGTTCCGGGGAAGCCCTGCAATCTTTTGGCAAGACCGTTCGCCTGCTGAAGCCAGGCAGGTACGGCGTGGTTTCCGTCGAGAACATTGTCCGCGAGCTCGACAGCGAGGCATGCGCCGGGGTGACGCTTGTATCCATCATGCATGCGAACAACGAGACGGGCGCCCTGTCGCCGGTTCGTGAAATCGCCGAGGTATGCCATGCGCGCGGCCTGACGTTCCACTGCGATGCGGTGCAGACGGTGGGCTACGCCATGATCCCTGAAGCGGATCTGATGACGGTCTCGGGACACAAGTTTTATGGCCCGAAGGGCATTGGCGCCCTGTTCGTACGTGCCGGGGTCGATGTGGGGCCTGTGCTCCGGGGGGGCAAGCAGGAACGAGGGCGTCGGGCGGGTACGGAAAATGTGGCGGGCATTGCCGGTTTTGCCAGAGCGCTGGAACTCGCCTTTGCCGAAGGGGAATCCCGCAAGCGGCATGCCGAAGCGATGCGGGACCGGCTCCGCAATGGTATACAAGCAGTAGCCGGAGCAGGGGTCCGCATCGTCACCCCTTGCGGTACAGGCGAGGCAGCGCCGCATATTCTCGGTGTGGTCGTTCCACCCGTACACGGCCGACCCATTGATGGGGAAATGCTGCTCCTGAACATGGATATGGAAAACATCTGCGTATCCGCCGGCTCTGCGTGTACGAGCGGGGCCCTCGAACCCAGCCATGTGCTGCTTGCAATGGGGCTGGATCGTGATACCGCGGCGGCCTTCCTGCGTTTTTCTGTAGGCAATAGCACGACGGACGAAGAGGTGGACCGGGCTACCGAAGCGCTTGATCGTGTCTTGCGCCGGATGATCCGCATGCCCGAAGCCCCATGAGCGCTGCCCTTATTGTGTTTGCAAAACCTCCGGTTCCCGGCCGGGTCAAAACCCGCCTGACGCCGCCGCTTTCCCCGGAGGACGCTGCCCGTCTCTACGGAGCTTTTCTGCAGGATGCATTGGATCAGTACCAGGACCTCGGGGTAACGCTTCGTCTGTACCTGGCGCTTGACGAGCCGCCGCCGGGGACGGGCATAGCAATCCGGCGTGGGGATATTTTCCCCCAATGGACCGGGAACGTATTTCGCCAAAGGGGGGAGGGCCTCGGGGAGCGTATGAAGCAGGCTTTCGGAGAAACGTTCGCCGCAGGGCGCCGCCGTGTTATCCTGATAGGGACAGATCACCCCACGCTGCCTTCCGCATGGATAAAGGAGGGTTTTGCTTTCCTCGAAGCGCAGGGCGCCGTGGTGCTCGGTCCCACCGGAGACGGAGGGTTTTATCTGATCGGCATGAACGAATCGTTTCCGGAGATTTTCGAAGGGATGACCTACAGCCACGGGGCTGTTTTCGAACAGACCACCGCCCGCGTTGCCTCATGCGGCGCCTCGTTGCAGACGCTTCCGGAATGGTACGATGTGGATACGTTCGACGATCTGAAACGACTTGTTGCGGATATGCGGCGGGAAAGCGCCGGCGCGATGCGGACCCGCGCAATGCTCCAGCGCCTTTCCAAACAGTACGAAGGGCTGGCGTAAGGGAACGGAAGCAGATCGGGGATAGGTCAGCGGGTTGCAGGCAGTGACTTCCCGTATCCCGAGAAATAATGAAGGGCCCCGACGCCTGTACAAGGGCCGGGGCGCTTCTGTTTTTTCCTCGCGATAACCTGCCTGGACAGCGAGGACTTCCGCACGGACTACAGGGAGATTCCAAAAACGAGGAAGCTCTTGTCTTCTGTGGGATTCAGTATGTACGAGATACTTACGGGTAACTCGAACTTGTCTGTGATCGGAATGCTCTTCGAGGCGCCAAGCACCATGTCAATGATGCTGAATCCCTCGGTCAAGTACCACGCACTCTCGCCTGCCGAAGCGCCGATTCCGAACGACATCTCCATTCCGCCTACGGCGAAGGGCATCGATGCATTGATATACAGCGAATTATCCGGGTCGTTGTAGGCGTTGTATGCGGCATAGAGTGTCACTGGAAAAGAATCCGTGCCTCCGAACGAGAAATAGGGTTCGATCACGTGTGCTCCCTCACCGTCGCCATCAAAGTTGGAGAACTCGACGCCACCGTTCGGGAAATAGTAGTCCGTGATGCCCACAGAGAAGGCGCCGGCGGAATAACCGATCCACAGGTCGTGTTCGTTAGAGCCGGCCGAACCGGGGTTCGTGGCATACGATGCCCAGGTTCCTATCTCCAGTCCGCCGGAACTCAAAGTGAGCGAGGGCTGGACGCTGGCGGATTCACCGAAATCGATGCCCCTCCATACATAACGGCTTACGATATCGGCGCCGAAGCTGAATTCCTGCGCGGACGCGGGCAGGGACCAGGAAAGGGCGAACACCAGAGAGAGGATGGTAAGAAGTTTCTTCATGACGGATAACCAGTGTGGTTGTTTATGATGCTGTCCGGGTACAGAGTGCTCGGCGAGGGGCCGTCTGCTCCCCGACTTTCAGGGCAATGCGCAGGGAACAACGCCAGACCACATGCCCGGAGCGAGTTCTTGGCAAGCGACGTCATTTTTACTGATAAGTGAAGAAATCCTGCAAAACACCTTATTAAATTAGACAATAATCACCCAATACTTCAATAGATGATCGCATAAAACCTCTTTCCGAAAAGCCCTGTTTTGAAAAAAAGCGCTTTTTTAGCCCATTAGAGGGCATGAAGTGTTTGTGAAGCCACAAGGGCGAGTGTTTTCGTAATGAATAACTTGCAAAACATCCTGTTTTTCACTTGATAGGTTCGTCCGAAATTGCGTTATTATATAGACTGTAGCGTTAGTTGCCCTGTTTTATCCGGTAATGCTCCGTTCGGCGTATCGCTCCCGTGACGGATCGTTTGATGACAGAGAGCGTATATACGTTTACGAATAGGAAAGGCATAAGGGCAGACCAACTATGGCTCGGACCATGACGCAACACTCCCGCAAACAGATAGCGCTTCGGCGCACAGGCAAGGACATTTGTCGTGTCCTGCGGGGAACGGCATGCGTTGCCGACGGGCGGTTTGCGTCGGTTGTTCTCCTCCTCGGTCTCATTATTATTACGGTTTAGCCGGGACCGGCCGATCCTTCGCACTTCTCCAGTATGCATGATGGCATCAATCGGGCAGTGAAGGATTGGCCTTCACGCCGCACGTTAACAAGATGCCCATGTACTCCCTCACAGAAACGTACCTGAACGCTGAAGCCAGTGGTTCGTATTTTAACAAGTCTATCCGTATGGCTTGTTACTTGTGCATGGCCTGCGCATTGTGCGAGCCGCTCGTTGGAGCGCCAAATAACGAAGGAAAAAAACCGGTCGGGATCAATGCCTGATATGCAAGGAAACAGTATACCGCAACATGCGTCGTCGGTTAACGGCGCACAACGCATGAGCGGTGCGGAGATTTTTCTGCGTTCGCTGGATGCAGAGGGCGTAGAGGTGGTGTTCGGTTACCCTGGGGGGGCCGTCATCAAAATCTATGATGAGATGGCTCGCATCCAGCCGAAATTCAAGCATGTGCTGGTGCGGCATGAGCAAGGCGGCGCCCACGCTGCCGAGGGATACGCAAAGGCAACCGGTAAGGTGGGTACGGTGCTTGTAACCAGCGGGCCCGGCGCCACCAACACGGTTACCGGCATTGCGGACGCGTATATGGATTCGGTGCCCATTGTTGTTTTCACCGGGCAAGTGCCGACCCAACTCATCGGGAACGACGCGTTTCAGGAGTGCGATACGATCGGCATCACCCGCAGTATCACGAAGCATAGCTTCCTGGTGTGCGATGTGCGGGATTTGGCCTCGGCTGTGAAAAAGGCCTATTACATTGCCCGCACGGGGCGGCCTGGCCCTGTCGTCGTGGATTTGCCCAAGGACGTGCTTCTGGCCGAAACCGAATTCGAATACCCGAAGGAAATCAACCTGCGCGGCTATCGCTTCAAAGACAAGGGCGATGAAGCCAAAATCCGTCGCGCCGCGGCCATGATTGCTGAGGCGAAGAAGCCTCTTTTCTATGTGGGCGGCGGGGCAATCAATTCGAATGGGGCGGACGTATTGACCCGGATTGCCCGCAAGGCGCGCATTCCGGTCACAACCACCCTCCACGGACTCGGAGCGTTTCCCGAGAACGACGAGCTTTCGGTGGGTATGCTGGGTATGCATGGCACATGGTACGCCAACATGGCGGTGCAGCACTCCGATCTATTGATCGCTGTCGGGGCACGGTTTGACGATCGGGTAACGGGTAAGCTCGAATCCTGGGCGCCGCATGCGAAGATCATCCATATCGATATCGATCCGTCTTCGGTCTCCAAGAATGTTTATGTGGATTGCGCCATTATTGG
This sequence comes from Rhodothermales bacterium, assembly GCA_965248175.1. GTDB lineage: Bacteria > Bacteroidota > Rhodothermia > Rhodothermales > VXPQ01 > VXPQ01. The sequence goes on along the minus strand of OZ252093.1, from coordinate 2,485,826 downwards.
GGATGTTCTCGATGCACTCACGCGTCTCGAGCCTCTAATTGAGCCGTGTAATACCGGGGAATGGCTCGAACAGGTGGAAGCATGGAAAGAGGAATGCCCGCTGATGTATGATCAGGCCGACAGGTGCCTCCGTGCACAGTATGTACTCGAGCGCCTTCGGCGCCATACGCAGGGGGAAGCGATCATAGTGACGGATGTGGGCCAGCATCAGATGTGGGCGGCTCAGTATTTTCAGTTCTTGCATCCGCGCACGCACATTACGTCGGGTGGTCTTGGCACGATGGGTTTTAGTTTGCCTGCAGCAATGGGCGCCGCCTTCGGCAGGCCTGACAAGACGGTTGTTTCGATCAGCGGTGATGGTGGCTTCATCATGAATGCGCAGGAACTATGCGTCGCCGCCGCGCACGGGCTGCCGATCAAGGTGGTCATCATAAACAATAATTTTCTGGGCATGGTGCGGCAATGGCAGGAATTGTTCCACAATGAGCGCTTCAGCCATACCGATCTGTCCGATACAAATCCGGATTTCGTCAAGCTTGCGGAGGCGCATCACTGCGTAGGCCTGCGAGCGGAGACCCCGGACGAAGTCGACGAGATTATCCGGAAGGCATGGGCCGTCACTGATCGCCCGGCTGTGATGGAATTTCGTGTCACCAAGGAGGAAATGGTGTTCCCGATGGTGCCTGCGGGCGCCTCCACCAGCGAAATGATCACGAAGCGCCTGACGCCTGACGCCTTCGTATGACGAAAATTCCATAAGGAAGTCGCCATGAGTGAGCACGACACACTGACCCCGCAACAGATTATCCGGAAGAAGGGCCAAGGGGAACCCATCGGGCCGGGCGAGAAAACGCACCGCCACCGGCATATCATTGCCGTTTTGCTCGAGAATTCGCTTGGGGCGCTGAACCGCGTCATCAATTTGTTCTCTGCCCGCGGCTTCAGTCTCGAAAGCGTGACGGTCGGGAAAACGGATGAGTCCTCGGTTTCCCGGATGACCATTGTCACAACGGGGGAAGACCGCACCATTTCCCAGGTGAACCGTCAATTGAACCGGTTGATCGATGTGCTGGAGGTGGAGGATTTAACATCAGAGGAGTACGTCGAGCGCGAGTTGTGCTTGCTGAAGATCGGGTATACCTCTGACAACCGTGTTGAACTACTTGACACGCTCAAGATTTTCCATGGTAAGGTCGTGGATATCACAACGGACACGATGACCTTCGAAATCGCCGGACCCACCAGGAAAATCAATGCCTTCGTCGGGATGATGCACCGCTACGGCATTGAGGAAGTTGCGCGGAGTGGCCGCGTGGCCATGAAACGAGCGCTGCTTTTCGGCGATTGAGCCGGTTTTTCGCAAGGGTCGCAAGCGGCCCGCACATACCACCTGCAAACGAAAATATCACACAAATGGGAGTTAACGTTCACTATCGGGCCAATCCCGATCTCGTCCGGTCTCGGCGTGTAGCCGTTATAGGATACGGAAGCCAGGGACATGCTCATGCCCTGAACCTGCATGACAGCGGCGTCGACGTGGCGGTCGGGCTGCGCGAGGGTTCTTCCTCGCGCGCGGAAGCCGCCGAAAAAGGCCTGCGCGTCATGAGCATTTCCGAAGCGACTGCATGGGGTGATCTGGTTGTGATGCTGGTGCCGGATCAGCATCAGAAGCAGGTGTACGAGGCCCACATGGCCGAGCATATGACGCCGGGCAAGTCCCTGGTTTTCGGGCACGGGTTCAACATTCACTATGGGCAGATCACGCCGCCGGAAGGTGTCGATGTGTTCATGGTGGCTCCCAAATCGCCGGGCCATCTGGCGCGCCGCGTATTCGAGGAAGGCAAGGGAGTGCCTTGTCTGGTGGCTGTTGCGCAGGACGCTTCGGGCGCTGCACTGGATATGGCGCTGAGTTATGCGGAAGGCATAGGCGGCATCCGGGCAGGGGTCATCGAAACAACCTTCAAGGATGAGACGGAAACCGACCTCTTCGGGGAACAGGCTGTACTCTGCGGCGGCGCCGAAGAACTCATCAAGGCCGGGTTCGAAACGCTGACCGAAGCCGGGTATCCCCCCGAACTGGCGTATTTCGAGTGCCTGCACGAACTCAAGCTCATTGTCGATCTGATTTACGACGGCGGGCTGGAATACATGAACTACTCGATCAGCGATACGGCCGAGTACGGTAATTACACACGCGGCCCGCGGCTCATTGATGACTCGGTTCGCGAGCGCATGCGGCAGATTCTTGTCGAAATACAGGATGGAACGTTTGCAAAAGAATGGATTGCCGAGAATAAAGCCGGGGGCAAGCAGCTGCTTGCCTTGCGCGGCAGGTCCAGGGAGCATCCGATCGAACAGATCGGTAAGCGGCTGCGCAGCATGATGAGTTGGCTGCGCGGTGAACAACAAGAGGAAGCGAAAGCCGTATAGACTTGACTGGCAAGAGGACATACCGCATCGCCTGTTTGCCGGGCGACGGCGTCGGGCCGGAAGTTACCCGTGAAGCGCTCCGTATCCTTGCGGAGGCGGGTGAGCGGTTTGGGTTCGCCGTCGCGTCCGAGGAATTTTTCATAGGGGGCAGTGCCATCGATGCGTTCGGTACGCCATTACCGGAAGCTACGGCAATAGCCTGCCTCGAGTCGGATGCCGTGTTGCTTGGGGCCGTTGGAGGGCCTGCCTGGGATGATCTTCATGGCGACCTGCGTCCGGAGGCTGGCCTGCTGGGTTTGCGCAAGACGCTTGGCGTGTATGCGAACCTGCGTCCGGTGACTGTGCCGGATTTTCTGGCGGGTGCTTCGCCCCTCAGGCGGGAGGTTGTTGCGGGCACGGATATGATGATCGTGCGCGAACTGACCGGCGGAATTTATTTCGCAGAGCCGAAGGGGCTGGTCGAGGGCACACAGGGCAAGGAAGCCCTTAACACGATGCGTTACTCGGCGGCGGAAATCGAGCGTATCGCTCATGTGGCGTTTACCTGGGCGCGTCGTCGTCGCAGACGAGTCACGTCGGTGGATAAGGCCAACGTACTGGAGGTATCCCAACTGTGGAACGATGTCGTGACACAGGTGCATAGCGCCGGCTATCCCGACATAGAACTGGAGCATTTGTATATCGACAACGCCGCCATGCAGATCGTGCGACGCCCATCGGACTTCGATGTGGTGGTGACAGCGAATCTGTTCGGCGATATTCTCTCCGATCTGGCAGCGACGTTGCCGGGTTCGCTCGGCGTGTTGCCGTCGGCTTCGGTAGGCGGTGCCGTAGGGTTGTTCGAGCCGGTGCACGGCAGTGCCCCCGACATTGCTGGCGAAGGGAAGGCTAATCCCGTGGCCGCTGTGCTCAGCGCCGCCATGATGCTTGAGGAACTGGGCGAGGCGGATGCGGCAACGGCAATTCGCAGGGCCGTGAGTGAGACCTTTTTGGGGGGCGTACGAACGGCCGATATGCAGGAAGAGGGTTGCAGGCTCGTGTCCACCGAAGAGATGGGTGCGTGCATTGCCGACCATGTACGGCAGACTGCGAGCAAGGAGCAGAAGGTGGAGGTGGCCGCATGACACGCCGCATTGTACGGATTGACCATCTTGATTTTCTTCGACTTACAAGGCGCCCGGCGCATCATGGGCGGGACGACTTCTTGTCGTTGACGCATCGGGCGCATGCGATAGCCCCTACGCACCACTTGTAAAGGAACAGTCGAGGAACCCCTCCAATGAAAGACAAAGTAACCATATTCGATACGACGTTGCGTGACGGCGAGCAAGCGCCGGGAGCGTCCATGACGATCCATGAGAAGGTCCGCATCGCCCGGCAACTCGTAAAACTGAACGTGGGTGTGATCGAAGCCGGCTTTCCGATTTCGTCTCCGGCCCAGTTCGAGGCCGTGGCGAGCATCGTGCGCGACGTGCAGGGCCCCGTGATCTGCGCGCTTGCCCGTGCACTCGAAGACGATGTGCATGCCGCCGGCAAGTCGCTGATCGGAGGGAAACGCACGCGGATTCATACGTTCATCGCCACCAGCGACATTCACATAGATGCAAAGTTTGGCAGCAACAAGTACGGGAAGACGTTGCCCGAGAAACGCCAGAGCGTCGTGCGGATGGCTCGCGAAGCCGTGCAACTGGCGCGGACGTATACCGACGATATAGAGTTCAGCGCAGAGGACGCGGGGCGCACGGATCACGGTTTCCTTTGCGAGGTGATTGCAGCGGCGATCGAGGAGGGCGCTACCACCATCAACATTCCGGATACGACCGGCTATTGCACACCCACCGAGTATGCGCGCATGTTCGAGACCGTTCGCAAGGGCGTACGATCGACGAAGGATGTTGTGCTCTCGACCCACTGTCACGACGACCTCGGCTTAGCCGTGGCCAATTCCATCGCCGCCGTGTGTACGGGCGCACGGCAGATCGAATGTACGATCAACGGCATTGGCGAGCGGGCCGGTAATGCCGCGCTGGAGGAAGTAGTGATGGCGCTGCGTGTTCGGCTCGAGCAATTCGGCGTCGACACAGACATTGAGGCCACGCACCTTACGGAAACAAGTCGCCTGGTGTCGGTGGCGACGGGATTTCCGGTGCCGCCGAACAAGGCTATTGTGGGGCGCAACGCCTTTAGCCACGAAGCCGGCATTCACCAGCATGGGGTGCTGAAGCGCCGGGATACCTACGAAATCATGCAGGCGGAGGATGTGGGCCAGACGAGCGAACAAATACGTTTGGGGCGACATTCCGGACGCCACGGCTTTTTCAGCCGTCTGAAGCGGATGGGTCTGCATGTCGAGGATTCCCGCAAGGATGTTGTCTACCAGTTGTTTGTTCGCCTTGCGGATCGCAAGAAAGAAATCCACGATGCGGATCTGATTCACCTTGTGCATGGGAATGCGGAGCATGCGGTTTTACAGCATTACCGGCTCGATAACCTGTACGTTACGGTTGCCACCGGCAAGCAGCCGAAGGCAGAGGTGGAGGTGTTCAATGTTCCTGTTGAGGAGCGGTTGACCGCGCAGGGGACGGGCGACGGCCCTGTGGATGCTGTGTATCGGGCCATCAATCATGCGCTCGGCAGTTCGCACAACCTGGAGAGCTACTCTATTCGATCCGTTACCGAAGGGGCCGGCGCCATTGGCGAAGTGACGGTGCTCATCCGGGAGAGCGGGGCCTTTTTCAGGGGGCAGGCGCAAAATACGGATGTGATTCGTGCATCTGCGGATGCCTACATCGATGCGCTCAACAATCTGGAAACCTGGCGATCCGACGAGGAGAACATGACCTTTGTCGGCAATGGCATCATGAGTTCGTTCGAGGGAGGCGTAGCATGACGATTACAGAGAAAATACTGGCGCGGCACGCAGGTCGGGATCGGGTGGCGCCCGGGGATAACATCTGGGTGGATGTGGACATTCTCATGACGCACGATGTGTGCGGCCCCCCGACCATCGATATCTTCCGCCGTGAATTCGGAGCCGATGCGGCGCCGTGGGACAAGGAGAAACTGGTGATCATTCCCGATCACTACATCTTTACGAAGAACCACCACGCGAACCGGAATGTGGACTTGCTCCGGGCCTTTGCCGCTGAGCACGATCTCCCGTATTACTATGATCCGGGTACGCCGAGCTACAAGGGCGTATGCCACATGGCGCTGGCCGAGGAAGGGTTCAACCTGCCGGGTTCGCTGCTGATCGGTACGGACAGTCACACGTGCACTTCCGGTGCATTTGGCATGTTCTCGACCGGGGTGGGCAACACGGACGCCGCATTGATCATGGGCACCGGTAAGCTCTGGCTCAAGGTCCCCGAAACGATGCGATTCGTGTTCGAGGGGTCTCTCCCGCCGTACCTGATGGCGAAGGACCTCATCCTGCAGGTCATCGGCGACATCGGAACGGATGGGGGTACATACCGCGCTCTCGAATTCGACGGAGAAGCTGTCTACGATCTGCCGGTCCACGAGCGCATGACGTTGACGAACATGGCGATCGAAGCGGGGGGGAAGAACGGGATCATTCCTGCCGACGAAAAAACCTTCGAGTATGTACGGGCGCGCACCGATAGGGAGTTTGAGCCCGTCTACGGTGATCAGGATTCCCGGTATCATACGCTCAAAACCTACCGCGTTGAGGACATCGAACCGCTTGTGGCGAAGCCGCACAGCCCGGACAACCGGGCGACGGTGTCGGAAGTTGCCGGGACGCGCCTGGATCGTGCGTACGTCGGTAGTTGCACCGGCGGTAAGCTGGAGGATTTCGTGGCGGTGGCGGGCATCCTGCGGGGGCAAGAGGTGGTCATCGACACCTACATCGTGCCGGCGACGACCTGGATCGGCAAGCAGTTACACACGACGAGTGTCGAAGGCGACACGTTGTACGATATCTTCGAACGATCCGGTTGCAAACTCGGTCAGGCTTCCTGCGCAGCGTGCCTCGGCGGACCGTCAGACACGTTTGGGAGGACACACGGCACGGAAGTCGTGATCTCCACCACGAATCGGAACTTTCCCGGACGCATGGGCAGCAAGAACGCTTCGGTGTATCTGGCGTCTCCCTTCACGGTGGCGGCCTCGGCGCTTTCCGGAGTCATTACGGATCCTCGCGAGGTGCTGGTATGAACAAGACGATCAAGGGGGCGGCCTACGTAGTAGGGGACGCCATCGATACGGATCAAATCATCCCGGCGGAGCACCTGGTATACAGTCTGTCCGACCCGGAAGAACGCAAGTATTACGGGCGCTATGCGCTCAGTGGCGTGCCGCAGGGTCAGCAAGGACTTCCTTACGGGACCCGGCCGTTTACCGAGGATGATACATTTCGGAGCGCCTATACGATCGTGGTGGGCGGTTCGAACTTCGGGTGCGGGTCTTCGCGGGAGCATGCCCCGTTTGCGTTGCAGGAAGCCGGATGCACTGCCGTTGTGGCTGAAAGCTACGCCCGCATCTTTTACCGCAATGCGGTGGACGGAGGGTTTATCGTTCCATTCGAGTCGATCGAGCGACTGGTCGAGCGTGTGCGTACGGGCGATCTCCTCGAAATCGATACGACGCTCGGCAAGCTTTCCAACCGCACGACAGAAGAGGAATTTCTGCTCAAACCGCTTGGGGATGTGGCCGAGATACTGAAAGCAGGCAATGTCTTCGAATTCGCAAGACAGGCTGGATTTATGCCGACCTGACGCATCGAACAGGGTGTGGCCCGCTATGAGCTGTCGCCATGAGTGATACCACCACGGGCAATCAGCAGTCAAAATGGATACCTTCATGCCAGAACATGCCGACGAACCGGTCCTTGTGGAGCTCTTCGACACCACGCTTCGCGATGGTACACAGGGCGAGCACGTTTCACTGACAGCCCGCGACAAGTTGCGGATCGCAAAACGTCTTGATCACTTCGGCATTGGCATCATCGAGGGGGGCTGGCCCGGTTCGAATCCGAAAGACCAGGAATTTTTCGAATTGGCGCGGGACGTGGATTGGGTGCAGGCGCGCATCTGTGCTTTTGGCTCCACGCGCCGCGTACAGTACGCTCCGGAGGACGATCCCAATCTGCAGGCCATGCTGGCGGCGGAAACCCCGGTGGTTTCCCTCTTCGGCAAAAGCTGGATGCTCCATGTGGAAGTGGCCCTGGGCGTAACCAGGGAGGAAAACCTTGAGCTGATCCGCTCGTCCGTAGAGTACCTGAAGGCGCACGGCAAGCATGTGGTGTACGATGCAGAGCATTTTTTCGACGGGTACCTGAACGACCGGGTCTATGCGCTGGAAACACTGGAGGCCGCTGCTTCGGCGGGTGCGGACGTGTTGGCCCTGTGCGATACGAACGGAGGCACGCTGCCCGGCACGCTGGGCCGGATCGTGGGGGATGTAGCGGGCCGATTCGAAGCAGGGCTCGGCATTCATGCGCACAATGACTCCGGATGTGCTGCGGCCAATTCGATCATAGCGGTGCAGGCCGGCGCCCGGCATGTGCAGGGGACGATCAATGGCATCGGAGAACGCTGTGGCAACGCGGATCTGACCGCGATTGTCCCGGGACTCCAGCTCAAACTCGGATACGCGTGTGTTGCGCCGGATAGAATGCGTGAACTCACGGATCTCTCACATTTCGTATACGAGGTGGCGAACCTCGACCCGGTGGGGCGGTCGGCGTATGTGGGTCGGAGCGCATTCGCCCACAAAGGCGGCATCCATGTGTCGGCGGTGATGAAGGAGCCGGCAGCCTACGAGCATCTCATGCCCGAACAGGTCGGCAACAAGCGCCGGGTGCTCGTGTCTGATTTATCCGGGCGCAGCAACGTACGCTACAAGGCAAAGGAGCTGGGCCTTAACCTGGGCAAAGCAGACGAGGCGGCACGCGCCGTAAAGCGCATCAAGGACCTTGAGCATCTCGGGTACGAATTCGAGGGCGCCGAAGCTTCGTTCGAATTACTGCTCCGGCAGATTCAAGGCGAGGAAGCAGAGTTCTTTTCTCTGGAACGACTCCGGGTCCAGAGTGAGCTCAGCGATGCGGGTGCAGATGCCACCCAAGCGACGGTAGCGCTTCGCGTTGATGGCCGAAGGGAATTGCTCGTGGCCGAAGGCGTGGGGCCGGTAGATGCCCTGTCGAACGCATTGCGCGGCGTGTTGATCGCCTTTTATCCGAGTCTCGAACAGGTGCATCTCGCCGATTACAAGGTGCGTGTGGTGAGCCCCGAAGACGGCACGGCGGCGTATGTCCGCGTGCTCGTTGAGCATAAGAACGGGAACGAGACATGGAATACGGTAGGCGTTTCCATCAACATTCTGGAAGCAAGTTGGCAGGCTATCGCAGACGGTATCCGGTATGCGTTGATGCGAGAAGGCGCCAAGCCGATCCACTCCATGAAGGAAACCCTCGTTCAGCAGGATTGAAGAAGGACGCAGTACCGAGGCATTATGCAGTTTCCACGTATCCGCGAAGGTCTTTACGACTCGTTTTACGAGCACGACGCGTGCGGCGTTGGTTTCGTTTGCAATGTGCAGAACGAACCGGTCCACGATATTGTGCAGAAGGGGCTCGAAATGCTGAACAATCTGGCACATCGCTCGGCATGCGGATGCGATGACCGGACAGGCGACGGAATGGGCATTCTTCTTCAGACGCCGCACGAATTCCTGGCGCCCGTGCTGGAAGAACTCGGCGCCGGCGTACGCACGCCAGGGGAATATGCGGCCGGCATGGTTTTTTTACCCCGGGACGCCGGTGCGCAGGCATTTTGCAGGAATGCTGTCGAGGAAATCGTTCGGGCGGAAGGGCAAGAGTTTCTTGGCTGGCGCCGCGTGCCGATTTGTCCGGATTCCGTGGGAGAAGCCTCTGCAAAAATGCAGCCCGAACTCTGGCAGGTGTTTATAGGGTGTGGGAAGCAAACAGCGGATCAGGATGCGTTTGAACGCAAACTGTATGTCCTTCGCAAGGTGGTCGAACATACCATAGCAGGGGCGGATATGCCGGGGGCGAGCGAATTTTATATCTCCTCGCTATCCTCGCGCACGATCGTGTATAAGGGGATGTTGCTGTCCGAGGACTTGCCCCAATTTTATACCGACCTCGTTGATCCTCGCATGAAGAGCGCACTTGCGATGGTGCATGCGCGATTTTCGACGAATACGCTCCCGCAATGGCCGCTGGCGCAGCCTTTCCGCTTTTTGTGCCACAACGGTGAGATCAACACACTCCGGGGTAATATCAACTGGATGAACGCGCGGCAGTCGATGTTCGAGTCGGAGCTCTTCGGCGAGGACATGAAGAAGCTCTTGCCCATACTGACCGAGGGCGCCAGCGACTCGGCAATTCTGGATAATGCGCTCGAACTGTTGTACTTCACGGGCCGTTCGCTTCCGCACGCCATGATGATGCTGGTGCCGGAAGCCTGGGAGTACACCCGGGAGATGAGCGAGGAGAAGCGCGCCTTTTACGAGTACCATTCCTGTTTGATAGAGCCGTGGGACGGTCCGGCCGTGTTGCCCTTTACGGACGGCCGGTACATCGGCGCTATTCTCGATCGCAATGGGTTGCGCCCCTCCCGGTTTACGGTCACGAAGGACGGCCTCGTCATTCTTGCCTCCGAGACGGGTGTTCTCAATACGGATCCGGCCGACGTGGTATCGAAGGGGCGCTTGCAGCCCGGCAAGATGTTTCTGGTCGATCTGGAAGAGCACCGGATCATTGAAGACGAGGAGATCAAGCAAACGCTGGCCACCCGCCGCCCCTACATCGAGTGGCTCCGGGATCACGCTGTGCGCATGCAGGATTTGCCGGATTACGGGAGGCCGGCCCGGTATCCTCCCGAGGAACTCCATGTTCGGGAGAAAATGTTCGGCTACACGCTCGAAGACGAGCGCCTCCTCATGAAGCCCATGGGGTTGCATGGCAAGGAAGCCCTTGGTTCGATGGGAGACGATACGCCCCTCGCCGTGCTGTCGGATAAGTCGCGCCTCCTGTACGACTATTTTCGACAGTTGTTTGCCCAAGTGACGAACCCTCCGCTGGATGCTATCCGCGAAGAGATGGTGACGTCCCTGTTCACGCAACTGGGCGCCGAGCTCGATCTTTTCAAGGAGACGCCACAGCATTGCCGCAAACTGATTCTGAAGCAGCCCATTCTGTCGGATCGGGATCTTGCGCGCATCCCGAATTCGGGAATCGAGGAATTGAAGACGCAGAAGATCGACATTGTCTTCGAAGCCGATAGTGGGGGGGAGGGGCTTCGCAAGGCGCTCGACCATTTGTGCGAAGAGGCGGAGCGGCTGGTGCGTGAAGGTTGGTCTGTGCTGTTGTTGTCGGATCGGGCTGCCGGTCCGGATATGGCGCCCATTCCGGCATTGATTGCTACCGGCGCCGTACATCATCGCCTGATTCGCAAGGGCCTTCGCACCCGCGCTTCCATCGTGGTTGAAAGTGGGGAGCCCCGGGAGGTCCATCATTTCTGCACGCTTATCGGGTACGGCGCCGATGCCGTGAACCCGTGGCTGGCCTTGCAGGTGATCGAACGCTTGCTCGAAAGAGAAGACATTTCCGATATAGAGGCAAGAGTCGGCTACATCGCATCGGTCGGAAAGGGGGTTCTGAAGGTGATGTCGAAGATGGGTATTTCCACGGTGCAGAGTTACCGGGGCGCGCAAATCTTTGAGGCAGTCGGTCTGGCGCAGGATCTCATCGATCGGTATTTCACGGGCACGGCGAGTCGCATAGGCGGCATTGATCTCGATACGATTGCCGAGGAGACGATGATGCGTCATCGTCAGGCCTGGCCGGATGTCCGCCTTCTTTTTTCGAAGGGTTTGGACGCGGGCGGGCGTTATCTCTGGCGGCGCAACGGGGAACACCATTTGTTCAATCCCATGACGATCACTCGCCTGCAGCAAGCAGTGCGCTCCGGGGAGGCCTCTACCTACGAGGAGTATTCCAGGCGGATCAACGATCAGACGCAGCAGCTCGGCACACTGCGCGGTTTGCTTTTGCTCGACGAAGAGGGGGCAATGCCCGTACCGCTTGATGAAGTAGAGCCGTGGACGGAGATCGTCAAGCGGTTCAAGACGGGCGCTATGTCGTACGGGTCCATTTCGAAGGAAACCCACGAGACGCTTGCCATTGCCATGAATCGCCTCGGGGCCAGGAGCAACACCGGCGAAGGCGGTGAAGACCCGGAGCGGTATGATCGCCGCAGCGAAAAGCGGAGCGTGATCAAGCAGGTTGCCTCGGGGCGTTTTGGCGTGACCATCGACTACCTGACGAGTGCCGACGAGATTCAGATCAAGATGGCCCAGGGGGCCAAGCCGGGCGAAGGCGGACAATTGCCGGGTGAAAAAGTGTACCCGTGGATTGCGAAGACGCGCCACTCGACTCCCTATGTAGGCCTCATTTCCCCGCCTCCGCACCACGACATTTATTCGATCGAGGACCTGGCGCAATTGATCCACGATCTCAAGAATTCGAATCCGGATGCACGGGTTACGGTTAAGCTTGTCTCTGAGGTGGGCGTAGGCACGGTCGCCGCCGGCGTGGCCAAGGGCAAGGCCGACGTCGTGCTGATTTCCGGCCACGACGGAGGGACCGGCGCTTCTCCGCAAACTTCCATCATGCACGCAGGGCTACCCTGGGAGCTTGGCCTGTCCGAAACGCATCAGGTGCTTGTCCGGAATGGGCTCCGGAGCCGCATTCGGGTGGAATGCGACGGGCAACTCAAGACCGGGCTCGACGTGGCGATCGCGTGCCTGCTGGGCGCGGACGAATTCGGCTTCTCGACGGCGCCGCTGGTAGCGATAGGCTGCATCATGATGCGTAAATGCCACCTGAATACGTGTCCTGTCGGTATAGCCACACAGGATCCGGAGCTTCGGAAGAAATTCGAGGGTCAGCCGGAAGATGTGATCAATTATTTCCACTTCGTCGCGGAAGAGTTGCGCAAGATCATGGCCCGCCTCGGGTTCCGCACGATGGCTGAAATGACCGGACAGGTTCAGCGATTGAAAGTTCGCTCGGATGTCGATCATTGGAAAGCCAGGCACCTGGACCTTTCGCCGGTCCTCGTCAAGCCGGAGGTTCCCGAAGCACTGCGCAAGTTCCATACAACAAAGCAGGATCACGGCATTGAGAAGGCACTGGATCATCGCCTGATCGAAATGGCTCGTCCGGCGCTCGAAACAAAGACCCCGGTTGAGTTCGACATCGCTATTCGGAATGTCAACCGGACTGTCGGAACGTTGCTCTCTGCCGAGGTGAGCAAGCGGTATCCGGGCGGGCGTCTTCCTGACGATACGATCCGTATCAACATGACCGGCTCCGGCGGGCAGAGTTTCTTCGCCTTTGGGGCTGCAGGCATTACCGTCCATCTGAAGGGCGATGCGAACGATTATTTCGGCAAGGGGCTTTCCGGTTCTCGCCTGATTATCCAGCCGCCGGAAAATGCCGGGTACAACGCGCATAGCAACATCATTATCGGCAATGTGTCGCTGTACGGCGCCACGAGCGGGGAAGTGTTCGTGCGCGGACGAGCCGGCGAACGTTTCGGTGTCCGCAACAGCGGCGTGCATGCTGTGGTCGAGGGCCTCGGCGATCACGGGTGCGAGTATATGACCGGTGGCCGCGTGGTGGTGCTTGGCCCCACCGGGCGCAATTTTGCAGCGGGCATGAGCGGAGGTGTGGCGTACGTTCTCGACGGTACCCTGGAGTTCAGGACGTTGCGTTGCAACGGCAAGATGGTGGATATCGAAAGGGTGGAAGATCCTGCCGACATGGAGGAACTGCATGCGATGGTGGAGAAACACTATCGACTTACGGGCAGCTCCGTGGCGGAATGGGTTCTTGAAAACTGGGAAGCCTCGCTGGAGGAATTCATCAAGATCATGCCGGTCGAATATCGGAATGCCCTCCTCCGGCTGGAGGAAGAAGCGGGGCTGGCGATTATGCCGGAACATGCCGTCGTATAGACGGGAGTTTGCAAGGGATCAGAAGTACATGGGTAAAATAACGGGATTTATGGAATACCCCCGGGAGCTGGCTCCCCGGCGCCCGGTGGAGGAACGCAAGCGCGACTATCGCGATGTGTATCTGGAGCTTCCTGTCCGGAAGGTGAAGCGGCAGGCTGCGCGTTGCATGGATTGCGGGGTGCCTTTCTGTCAGGCCGGGTGTCCGCTCGGCAACATCATTCCGGACTGGAACGACCTGGTGTACCAGGACGAATGGGAAGCGGCGTTCGGGAGGCTGCGCGCGACGAACAATTTTCCGGAGTTTACGGGCAGAATATGTCCCGCGCCGTGTGAGTCGGCCTGTGTGCTCGGCATCAACGAGCCACCGGTGACGATCGAGCAGATCGAAAAAAGCATCTCCGACAGGGCCTGGAAAGAGGACTGGTATGCGCCGTGTCCGCCGGCGGTAAGGACGGGCAGGAAAGTGGCTGTAGTAGGGTCGGGCCCCGCCGGGCTTGCCGCCGCCGACCAGCTCAATAAGGCGGGTCATTCGGTTACCGTGTTTGAAAGGGACGATCGCATCGGCGGGCTGCTGCGCTACGGTATCCCGGATTTCAAGCTCGAGAAATGGATTGTGGATCGCCGGATCGATGTGATGCGCGAGGAAGGGGTCGAGTTCGTTACGAATGCCGAAGTGGGCAAGAATTACCCCGTAACTGCGCTCGACGATTTTTGCGCCGTAGTACTTACCGGGGGAGCCACGAAGGCGCACGACATGCCGGTTCCGGGCCGGGAGTTGGCCGGCATCCATTTCGCATGGGATTATCTCTGGCGGCAGAACAAGATCAATGCGGGCGATGCCATGGATCATGTTGCCCCGATCACTGCTGCCGGCAAGGACGTTATTGTGATAGGCGGCGGCGATACGGGGAGCGATTGCGTGGGTACCGCCAACAGGCAGGGAGCAAACTCCATCACGCAATTCGAATTGCTTCCGACGCCGCCCGAGGATCGTCCGCCCCATCAGCCCTGGCCGTTCATGCCCATGATTTTCCAGACGACCACATCCCATGAGGAGGGAGTAGATCGCCACTGGAGTGTACTGACAAAAGAATTCAGCGGCGACGACGGGTGCGTGCAGGAACTGCGCACGGTTAACGTGTTACCGAAAAAGGACGCTTCCGGGCGCATGCGATTCGTAGAGCAGCCGAATTCCGAGCACCTGTGGCCGGCCGATCTCGTGCTTCTTGCGGTTGGCTATGTGGGGCCGGAGCCGGACGGCGTTATTGCCCAACTGGGTATCGAGCTGGACGAACGGGGCAATGTCCGGACGGACGAAAACTACATGTCGTCGCGTCCCGGCGTGTTTGCGGCGGGAGATATGCGTCGGGGACAGTCGCTGGTAGTATGGGCCATCGCAGAAGGGCGGGAAGCGGCCCGCGGCGTGGATACTTTCCTGCGCGAGGAAGCGACTACGCTGCCCGAAAAGGGAGCGGGTGATCTTCCAAGGATACGATGATTCGTTGCATAACCCGTTCTCTTACAAGGTGTTATGTTCTTTAATATAAGGCAAAGGTTTACATGTCATTTCGTCATATAGAGGTTTTTGGTCCGGCTTCCTTGTCCAATCTCGGACCGGGATTCGACGCGCTCGGCTTGTGCATTTCCGGGATCGGCGATGTGGTTCGGGCGCGCCGTACGGAATACCCGGGCATTCGGCTCAAGCATGAGCCGGGCGCCGTACCCTGGGAGGCACTCGAGGATTCCTCAAAGAACACGGCGGTCATTGCAGCAAAGGGGGTGTTGGATTTGCTCGGCACGGACGAAGGAGTCGAGCTTACCCTCACGAAAGGGATCCCACTCGGCTCCGGGATCGGTGGCTCTGCAGCCAGCGCCGTGGCCGGCGCCTGGGCCGTGAACATGCTCTTCGGGCGGCCTTTCGGAAAGGAGGCTCTTATCGAAGCCGTACTCGAGGCCGAAGACATCGCTTCCGGCGGGCGGCATGGGGATAATGCGCTTCCCGCGCTACTGGGGGGGCTCATTCTGGTTTCGTCGAGCGATGCTTCTCGCTACCGGCGTATAGAACTGCCCGGTTCGCTTCATATTGCTCTTATTCTTCCGGCGGTGCAGGTGCTCACCAAGAAGGCCCGCGAAATGTTGCCGGACCGCGTGCCGCTCAAGGACGCCGCCGGCAATGCTTCCGAGCTGGCGTTTCTGGTGGATGCGTACCGGTGCGGCGATTGGGAAACCGTTGGGCAGTGCATGATGCGGGATCGCCTCGTAGAGCCGGTGCGTGCTTCCCTGGTGCCCTGTTATCATGCCGTGCGGAGCGCAGCGCTCGAGGCCGGTGCGTTCGGGTGTGCGCTGACCGGTTCGGGGCCGGCTATGTTTGCCCTTGCGCCTTCCGCGGAACAAGCCGTCTTGATACGGGACGCCATGCTGGCCGCAAGCATATCCGAGCGTGTCAAGGCCGATGGGGTGGTAGCCGAAGTGAACGATACAGGTGTCGTCGATATGGTGGAGCACAGCGTGCGCGTGCAGCAGCCCGCGTAGCAAGTTCATGGCGATTCCTTACCGCAGCACGCGCAGTACACCGGGTACGGAAAGCGTATCGTTCGGGGAAGCGCTCTTGCGAGGTCTGGCGCCCGACGGGGGCTTGTATGTGCCCGAAAATCCACCTCGCATACCTTTTGCGCACCTATTCGAGGGAGATACGCCCCCGGACATGGCCTGCAGGGTGTTCGCAGGCTGGATCGGCGACGAAATTCCTGCTCCCGACCAGGAACGCATTGTCCGGGATGCGCTCGATTTCCCGGCGCCTCTCGTACCCCTCGCCCCAACGGGGGGCGGGCTGTGGAGCGATACCTTCGTGCTGGAACTGTTTCATGGCCCCACGCTCTCCTTCAAGGATTTCGGGGCGCGGACCATGGCTCGCTGGATGGGTTATTTTCTGGAGCAGCGGGGTGAAAATGCGACGATTCTTGTGGCTACATCGGGCGATACGGGCAGCGCCGTGGCCGACGGGTTCGCCGGGCAGGACCGGATCCGAGTCGTACTGCTTTACCCGAAGGACAAGGTAAGCCGGGTACAGGAACAGCAGTTGATTGCGTCAAGGCCGGGCGTACAGGCACTGCGTGTGACCGGGGATTTCGACGACTGCCAGCGTATGGCAAAAGAAGCGTTTGTCCATCCGGCGTTTGCCGGGGCAGGCCTTTCTTCCGCCAACTCCATCAATATCGGTCGTTTACTGCCGCAGATGATGTATTATGTGCTCGCGGCGAACCGGTTTCCTGCAGAAAAACCGTGGTTTTGCGTGCCGAGCGGCAACCTCGGTAACCTGACGGGGGGAGTGCTTGCGCACTTGTCCGGATTGCCGGTGGCGGGCTTTCTTGCGGCGCACAACGCCAACGATTTCTTCCCCCGCTTTCTGTCTGGAGAAGACGCTGGATTCGCTCCTACGGTTCGAACTCTTTCCAATGCGATGGATGTCGGCGCACCCAGCAATTTCGAAAGGCTCCAGGCCTTGCTGGATCGTCCGGCTATGCAGCGGCTGATACGTGCAGAGCGTGTTCTCGACGAAGATACCGTTGCGTCCATGCGTCGGGTCTACGAGACCACCGGCTATGTGGCCGATCCGCACACGGCGGTAGGCCTTGAGGCGGTGCGTCGTCAGCGCGAACCTGGCGCGCTACAGGGGCCTGTCGTGGTGCTGGCTACGGCGCATCCCGCCAAGTTTCCCGAAACGGTACATGCTGCGCTCGGCTTCGAACCGGATGTTCCAGATCGGCTGGCGGCGATCGGGACGCAGGGTACGGCGGTCGAGGAAGTATTACCTTCCGTGGAGGCTCTGCGTCCGTATCTTGTTGCGTAGGTAGTACGGATCGGCGAAAAAATCGAAAACAATACATCCTGTTCCTTGCCGGTTTCTTCGCCCGATACCCTGGATCCCCTGCCCATGCCATTCTACCTTGATGGCTGGAACCACAGGCAACTTCCACATGCCCAGGCGCTATGGGATTTTCATCAGGCGCTTGCCCGGCCTGCCTTGTTACTTGCCTTGCCGTCCGCGTCGCCGTCCGGGTCTCCTGCCGACGCCTTTTTCGACGAGGAATGTGATCGCCTTATGGCGGGCAAGCCGCTCCGTGTCATTCCGGAGGCTGTGGCAAATCAGGCTCTTGCCGCTTGCGAGGCGGCAGGATTACCCCGTGCATTGCTGGCCGAGCAAGTATCGGCGGCCCGGGTGTGGGCGGGGCCTGCGTGTTTTCCGGATGACCGCGCGGTCAACGATTTCATGGCTGGATGGGTTTGTCCGCACGCTCGCCTGCTCGCCCACCTTGCAGGTATCTCCGGATCGTGGCAACGCAACTACATTGACGAATTGGCCCGCGGTTTTTTCTGGACAGGTCGTCTTATGGCTCTGAAACGCGATGTGGCCGAAGGGCGTTTTTTCATTACCGAGACCGATCTTGTCCAGCACGGCGTTTCGCGCGAGCAGCTCCTCGAGGGGCGGGTAGACGAGTCCATGAAACGGCTTTTGTGGAAACAAACCATTCGCGCCAAGAACGCCTTTGCGTTGGCCGAGCCTCTTGCTCTCGAATTGCCGCGCAGCAAGGCCGGTGCGTTCAAGCGATGGTGGCTGGGCGCGCTGGAAGCTCTGCACGAAATTCGGCGGCGCGAGTATGATGTATGGACCAGGCCGATCGCGCTTTCGGCCCGAAGCCGGATGCAGGTCCGCATTCAGGCGAGGTTCGGGCGCACCGCCTTCCGTTCACGCGGATAACTTCAGGAAAAGGGAATGACTACGTATCGCGACGCCGGTGTAGACATTGACGCAGGCGAAGAAACCTTGCGCCGCATCAAGCCGCTCGTACGGGAAACCTTCACGAGGGGTGTGGCTGCGGACATCGGCGCCTTCGGCGCCTTCTTCGAACTGGGCGACGGGTACGACCGCCCTCTGCTTGTCTCCTCGGTGGATGGGGTCGGCACGAAACTTAAGGTAGCGTTCCGTACGGGTCGCCACGACACAGTGGGGCAGGATCTTGTCAACCACTGCGTAAACGATATTGCCGTGTGCGGCGCCAGCCCACTGTTCTTTCTGGATTATTTCTCGACGGGCACGCTTGATCCGGATGTGGCGGAAGCGGTGGTCCGGGGCATGGCGAGTGCCTGCAAAGAGAACGAATGTGCGCTAATCGGAGGGGAGACGGCGGAAATGCCGGGTCTCTACGGCGAGGGCGAGTACGATCTCGCCGGCGCCATCGTGGGCGTGGTCGAAAAGGCGCAGATCGTCGATGGGTCGGCCATCGAGGCGGGCGATGTGCTGCTGGGCCTGCCCTCAACCGGCCTGCACACGAACGGCTATTCGCTGGCCCGCGCCGTGTTATTTTCGCACTTCGATCCCGGGGATCGCCCGGAGGCATTGGGTGGGACGAGTATCGGTGAGGCGCTGCTCGCCGTACACCGGTCCTATCTCAGGCCCATCCGCGCCCTGCTCGAACAAGGGGTGGGGCAGGGTTTCGTACACGTTACAGGCGGCGGCATTCCCGGCAATACACCGCGCATCATCCCGGAAGGCCTGACATTCGACATCGACTACGATGCCTGGGACCGCCCGCCTCTTTTCCGGTTGATTCAGGACCTCGGAGACGTCCCGGAAGACGATTTGCGGCGCACGTTCAATCTCGGCATGGGGCTGCTTGCCGTTGTCCCGGCAAGCGAGGCGGATCGCGCCGTGCGCATCCTTGAGAACCTCCGTGAGCAACCCCGGAAGATCGGGAAGATTTGTGTGTTGTGACAGAGCGTGCGGCCTGATAGCCTGAGAACATGCAGGGTTGGCCGGATGAGGCGATTGTTCAGGGGCACTTGTTCGCCTTTGCCTGATCGTCAATCTCTCCCTTTGCAATCCTGTTTCTATATGCTATATTCTCCATGATAACCTAACCTGAACCAGGGGAAACGTAGTGGATTACAAGCATTTGCTGGAGCAAAGCGTTGTGCCGGAGGACTTCGTGCGAGCGGAGATCAAGGCCCCCCGGAACGAGCGTCATACAATGGCTTATCGGAACGGCCCCTGCCCTCACACATTCGTTTCCCGGTATCCGGAATCCGGTTTGCTACCATGACATTGACGCTGGAATCCCGCTACATGCGGGGATGATGTGCCCGCAACGGAGCGGGACGGATTCCCGGAGTTTCTGGCGTTCCCTCTATTTGTCTAATTAACACTACAGTGAGGCCCAGAGCCATGACAAAGAAATCGCTTGCTTTTGGGATAATCCTATCCGTTATGTTTTCGGTATCATGGTCCGCATCTGCGCAGACCCTGTCCGATAAAGAAAGGTTGTTAGGAACCTGGAAATTATCGGAGATCGAGGATGATTCGGGGGACCGATCCGGG
Organism: Rhodothermales bacterium; assembly: GCA_965248175.1. Lineage (GTDB taxonomy): Bacteria > Bacteroidota > Rhodothermia > Rhodothermales > VXPQ01 > VXPQ01. The sequence goes on along the minus strand of OZ252093.1, from coordinate 2,466,013 downwards.
GAAATAGACAAATACCTGGACCTGGGTACCATGACATTCCTTGAAACGCCGCAAGGCGATACACTCAATTTGTATTTTTCACCCAAGGATAGTATATCGACAGACGACATCTCGATTGATAATTTGATTACATTTGAGGTAAACGAGTCAACAGATAGCCTTATAGCAGTAATACCTCTTTTGGTGACCCTTCCTCCATTACCTTCTCATTATGTCTTCGACAGTGATGCCAAGGTGACTTTTGTCATGGACAGCAATACTATAAATGGGGGATTATATAGATAGGTGAACGCCGGGTTTGGGGTCTCCGGGTGAATCGTTGCCTTTTCACCCTTCTCGCATGAACAACCGTGTCGCCTCGGCAATCGTCATTGCGCCGTATCGCGGATTCGAGCAATGGGCAATCTCCGGGGCGGTGGGGTCTCGCTTCGGCTTGTCTGGTTCGGGTTTCATCATGCTGCCAGATATGCCATGAGGTATTCCATGCCGCATGGCTTACTCCTGAAACATGTGTGAGGCATGTACAGGGTCAAGTGATCAGGTCTTTGTACATAATGCGCTTGCCCACCAGACAGCCCGCCACGTGTTCCATCTGGTCGATGGTATCGAGGCCCCGGACATTGTGCTTGCCGCAAAACTGGTTCACGTAGCGTTGCAGGTGTTTGTGCGACAGATGGTGATACACGCCGTTGACGCTCCGCTTCAACGTTGCCCAGAACGATTCCACCCCGTTCGTATGGACCATACCGTTTACGTACTCCTTGACACTGTGTTGAACGCTCTCATGCTCGTACAGATACTTCAGCCCGACATAGCCCCGGTGATCGTCTGTATAGACCTTGGCGCCATATTCCATGTGGTCAAGCACGAAGCCTTGCAGCGTTTCGCCGGTGGTATTGTCTACAACCTTTGCGACAACCCGATTCGTGGCCCTGTCCTTCGCGCCTACGACCGCAGCCTTGCCTACCGGTCCGCGCCCCGCATGTAGTTTCTTCGATGCGTGCTTGTTCGCTTCCTTGCCGCCCACGTACGTTTCATCAACCTCTACCGGACCTTCAAACGCTTCGGCTATCGCAGGAGCGAACGCCTCGCGGATACGCTGGAGCATGAACCACGCCGTCGTTTGCGTTACCCCAATGTCCCGATGCAGTTTCATGCTCGAGATACCCTTCAAGCTGGTCATTTCAAGGTAGATGGCCCAAACCCACTTTTTCAGCGGCGCCTTGCTTGATTCCAACGCCGTTTTCGTGCGTACGGAAAACGTTCTGTTGCAATCCCTGCACCGGTAAGGCATCGTCTTGTGCGTTCCTTCGTATGTATCGGCTCCCTTGCAGCGCGGACAAAATCGACCATCGGGCCAAACAACCGCCTCGAACCAGCGTCGAGCAGCATCCTCATCGGGGAAACATTCTGCCAGTTCAATGACCGTGATTCCGTTTCTGTGATTGCGTCCGGGCGCCCGATAAGCCATTTTCTTTTCCGATTTGTTTACTCTTTAGTACGTAACCGGCCCCCGAAAAGTTTCACCTATCTATATAATCCCCCTATAAATGGATTTTATAGACACGTTTAAACCCATTGCAGAGCTGCTGACGCAATACGCTCCCTTCGTTCCGATACTTGACGAACTGACTCCCTAATACCGGTACGGCCTCCTTTACCTTCACGGCGGTCGAGGGGGTAACGTCCGTCGATCGTGCGGATGAGCTTCCTGAAACCTCGACCCTGGCCCAGAACTACCCGAACCCGTTCAATCCGTCCACGGAGATCGTCTATTATCTGGACGAGTCCGGCCCCGTACGCCTTGAAGTATTCGATGTGGCCGGCAGATTTGTCGCAACCCTCGTGGATTCCGTACTGCCGCAAGGGGAGCACAGGGCCCGATTCGATGCCGGAGGGCTGCCGACGGGAACCTACGTCTACCGCCTGACGATCGGCAGTGGCGCGAAGACGCTGACAAAAACCATGACCATTGTCAGATAGGGTTATCTTATGGGCGGCTTGCCTGCCCGGTTCAGGTTATCCGGGTAGTGAAAGCGGGGCAACCCGGGTTATCTTGACCCGGCAAGGCCACAGGCGTATGTTGCATCGCCTTCGTCCTGTCTAAGCCCGACGCAAGGCGCCCGCGGCAGCATCTGCCAGAGGGTTTCCATATCGTGCATACGAAGGGCTGGATTTCGTACCTTGGCAGGCGTGATTGTCGGGGACGTACGCACCCGCGACTTTTCCCATGCGTCCCGAAACAGGCCGGTTGCTCTATACACCTATGAAACTCCAAACCAAGCTCGTACACGCCGGTGACCGTAAGCGGCTCGGCGACTACATCCCGGTGGCGACCCCGGTCTATTCTTCGTCGAGCTTCTTCTACGAACGCATAGAGGACCTTGCCGAGGTGTTCGCAGAGGAACGCACCGGAGAGGTGTACTCGCGGATAAGCAACCCCAGCGCAGGGGCGCTCGAAGAGCAGATTGCCACGCTCGAAGGCATGGACGGAGCGTTCGCCACAGCCTCCGGTATGGGAGCGGTGCATCTCGCTATCATGACGGCGCTCCTGGATCGTCGTCAGGCGATTGTGGCCGCTGATGTGCTCTATGGGGGCAGTCTCGAACTGCTTTCAAGCGTGCTGAGGCCGTCGGGCATCGATGTCCGGTTCTGCGACTTTTGCGACCTGGAAGCGGTGCGCGAAGCCGTGCTTGAAATCCGTCCCGCTCTGCTCATCATGGAGACATTGTCCAACCCGTGTCTGCGTGTGGCGGACCTGGACCGCCTCGCAGAGATCGCCCACGACGCCGGCGCTCTTTTTCTCGTGGACAACACGTTCACTCCGCTGCTCCTGAAGCCCATAGAGCATGGCGCAGATATGGTCATCCACAGCGCCACCAAGTACCTTGCAGGCCACGGGGATGTGCTGGCTGGCGCGGTGGTTGCCCAGGAAGAACACCACGAGGCGCTCAGGCAAGTGTACCGGTGTCTCGGTCCCAACCCGGGGCCGTTCGAGGCATTCCTGGTCATGCGGGGGATCAAGACGCTATCGCTGCGCATGAGACGGCACTGCGAAAACGCCCGGCTGGTGGCTGAGCGACTGGCCGGGCATCCGGCCATCGAGCGGATCCTGTATCCGGGGAATCCGGATCACCCGGACGCAGAAGTCGTAGCGAGACTGTTCCCTGCGGGGCAGGCAGGCGGCGCTGTAGGCGTCGATGTACGCGGCGGGCAGGACGGCGCCTACGCTTTTCTGGACCGGCTGCGCCTTGCCGCTACATCGGCCAGCATTGGGGATCTGACCACGCTGGCGCTGCACCCGGCCAGCGCGACGCACCGGATGCTCTCGCCCGAACGCCGGGCGCAACTGGGCATCACGGACGGGCTGGTCCGCCTGTCCATCGGCGCGGAAGACATCGACGATATTCTTGCAGACCTCGAACAAGCGCTGGAAGCCGTATGAAACAGAGTACGCTCGCCATCCACGGGTGTATGCCGGAGCGCGGAGATGCGCCGTACGCCCCCTCGGCGCCTGCCATCGAAACAGCAGCCAGTTTCCATTACCGGCGGGCCGCCGACATGACGGCGGTCGCCAACGGGGAAATGGAGGGCTTCGTCTACCAGCGCTACGGCAATCCGACCGCTGCTGCTTTGCAACGCCAGGTGGCTGCGCTGGAGGGCGGCGACAGTGCGCTGGCGTGCAGTTCAGGCATGGCGGCCTTGCACATCGCCCTGCTCACGGCGCTCAGGGACCGTCCTTCTTCCATCCTGACTGCGGAAGTGCTGTTCGGAGAGACCTTCCAGCTCCTGCAACTCATGGAGCAGCAGGAGGTGATGACCCGCTATGTGGATCCTTACAATCCGGAGGCGTTCGAAGCAGCGCTTGAAGAGGTCGATACCGGGTGCATCCTTGTAGAGACCGTCTCAAACCCGCTCATCAGGGTAACGCCGCTGGGCGCCATCTGCGCTATCGCCAAACGTCATGGCGTGCCCGTAGTGGTGGACGCCACCTTCACCACGCCCATCCTGAACCGGCCTTTCGATGTCGGCGCCGATATCGTCATGCACAGCGCCACCAAGTACCTTGCAGGCCATGCGGATGTGCTGGGCGGGGTAACGGTCTGTCGTGAAGCCCATGCGGACTGGATGCAGGAGTTGGGTCGCCATCTGGGTCCGAATCTCGGTCCTTTTCATTCGTTTTTGACAATGCGGGGCATCAAGACGCTTCCAATGCGCATGGAAGAACACTGCCGGAACGCCTTGCATGTGGCGCAAGTGCTCGAAGAGCATCCCTGGGTCGAGGCAGTACATTATCCCGGACTCGACAGCCATCCCGACAAGGCGGTTGCAGAGAATCTGTTCGACCGCGGTTCCGACGGCGATACCCTATACGGCGGCATGGTGAGTTTCGAGATACGCGACGCCGATGAGGCCGCCGTCTTCCGGTTCGCCAATGCTCTGCAGTTGGTGGTTTGCGCAACGAGTCTCGGCGATGTCCACTCGCTGATGACGCATCCGGCTACCACGACGCACAAGAATATCGGTCCAAAGCGGCGAGCGCAGCTGGGTATCGGCGACAACCTGGTGCGGCTTTCGGTAGGTATCGAAGACCCGGAGGACATCGCGGCAGACCTCGTGCAGGCACTGGATCAGGTGTGAACGGGAACCCCCTGGAGAGACAGAAACGAATCCACTGCCGGTTTCCCCCGTATACCCTTCCGGAGGCCGGAATCGATACTGTTACGCACGTGTAATCATTGCTCTCGTACAGCAGCCCCGGAAACCTGTTGGGGCGCTCGGCGTGTTCACATATACCCGAAGTAATTTCCTGCCTTCCTCGCGCCATGTTGTCTCTCGCTGTTATTGTGATCCTGAGCTATCTGGTGGGTTCCGTACCCGGCAGTGTCTGGATAGGCAAATGGATGCACGGCGTGGATATCCGCCTGCACGGGAGCAGCAATGCCGGGGCAACAAACGTTTTCCGGGTGCTCGGATGGAAAGCCGGGGTGCTTGCCTCGCTCGTGGACCTGGGTAAGGGACTGCTGGCCGCCGGCGTCATCGCATCGCTCCGGCTGGATGCGCTTCCTGCAGGGTTTGCCGTCTGGCAAATGGAAGTGGTCGTGCGGCTCCTGGCGGGTGTGGCGGCGATTATCGGACATATATATCCGGTGTGGGCCGGTTTTCGAGGAGGCAAGGGCGTAAACACCGCTGCCGGGGTACTGTTTGCCCTGACGCCGGCCACCATGGGGATTACCCTGGCTATCTTCCTGATCGTGCTGCTTTCTTCACGGTACGTTTCGCTGGCCTCGCTTTCTGCGGCAGCGGCTTTCCCGTCCGTGGTGGCTATCCGGCGCTATGTATTCGACATAGAGAGGGTTGATCCGAGCCTGCTTGTTTTCGGGATTGCGATCACGGTGGGCATTATTGTTGCGCACCGGACCAACATACGCCGCTTATTCAGGGGAACGGAGAATCGGATCCGTTCCTTCCGCCCGGCGCAAGGCATGAAGGGCCGTGGCGAGTTGTAGCGAGAGGGCATCGTCGTGACCAGACGCATTGCCATGTTGGGAGCGGGTAGCTGGGGGACGGCGCTTGCCATCCTGCTTGCGAAATCGGGCCACGACGTCATGCTCTGGGCCCGGCGCCCGGAAGCTGCCGACGAAATGCGCCGCACCCGGCATAATCCCACCTATCTGTCGACCGCGCTGCTTCCGGACAGTATTTCCATTACGTCGGATATCCGGGAGGCCGTGCAGGACCGTGACATGTGGGTTTTCGCCATGCCTGCTCAGGCTGTGCGCGCCTGCGCCATGCAGGTGAGGGGCGAGACCAGAAGCGACCTTGTCTATGTATCGGTGGCCAAGGGCATTGAGATGAGTTCGCTTTATACGACGACGAGCGTTCTTGCCGATGTGTTGCAGTCCGTGCCGCCGGAACGGATCGGGGTACTGTCCGGCCCCAGCCACGCCGAGGAAGTCGCGGAGGAAAAACCCACCACGGTCGTTGCCGCCGCCCATTCCGAGGATACTGTCGAGGAGATACAGTCCGTATTCGCCGCGCCGCGCTTCCGGGTGTATCGCAACCACGACCTGCTGGGCGTTGAGGTTGCCGGTTCCGTAAAGAATGTCATGGCGCTGGCTGCCGGTATTGGCGACGGGCTCGGGTATGGCGACAACACCAAGTCCGCCATCGTGACGCGCGGGCTGGCGGAAATCCAGCGCCTGGGTCTTGCGATGGGCGCCAGGGAGAGTACCTTTGCGGGCCTTGCCGGACTCGGCGACCTTGTGGTCACTTGCATGAGCCGCCATAGCCGCAACCGGTACGTCGGTGAGCGTATCGGCCAGGGCGCCAGTCCGGAAGCCATCCAGCAGGAGATGAACATGGTGGCGGAAGGCATGAGCACCGCCGATTCGGTGTACCGCCTTGCGGCCCGGCATCATGTCGAGATGCCCATTACCGAAGCCGTCTACCACATCCTTTTCGAGGGGATGACGCCCCGGGACGCCGTCGAGGAACTCATGGCGCGGGGGTTGAAGCAGGAGGGGTAGGGGGTTGTGGCCTTGGAAAGCTGGGCAATCCGTTCATCCGACAGGCTCCGCCAACAGATTGATAATAAGACGGGTCATCAGGTCCTTGCCGGCGGGTGCGCTTTCGGCGATGAGCAGCGTGAGCGCTGTCAGGGCTTGGGGATTGAGTCGATGCTCTACGCCTTCCTGCTTCAGGTATAGGAGAAAGAGGAGGGAGCCGATACGCCGAACATGGTCTGCTCAATGCTGCCGAGAATTCCCTCCAGCGCATCGCCGCGAGGATTGCCGAAAAGAGGCGACGCCTCGTTGCGCGACATCAATTCCTGCTTGAATTTCGCAATCGCCTGGGTGGCGCTGTCATGATCCAGTACGCCGACGGATGGCTTCGAACCGGGCGGCGTCGCCAGTCGATCCTCGTCGTACTCCAGGAGCAGGCGCCAGGCGTCGGCGTAGCCTGCCCAGTGTTGTCCACAAGCGCCTGATTCCGGAAAGTTTGGGCGAGGAGATCAAGCGTTTCTCTGGCTTCTCTCAGGCCGCGCTCCGCAAGCCGCTGCTTATGCAAGGTGTAGCCGCGCACCAGGTGATCGCGCAGGGTGCGGGTTGCCCATTGCCGGAACTGTACGCCCCGCTTCGAATTGACCCGGTAGCCGACCGAGATGATCACATCGAGATTAAAGTGCTCTACCTTGCGCGAAACAGCTCGTCCTCCCTCGGATTGAACTTGTGCAAATTTTGCACAAGTTGCCTCGGGCTCCAGTTCTCCTTCTTTGAATATGTTACGAATATGCTTGGTCACGACCGAGCGATCACGTCCGAACAATTCCGCCATCTGCCGCTGCGTCAGCCAGACAGTCTCCCGGTCAAGCCGCACATCTACGCGCATCTCGCCATCGGGCGTTTCGTAAACGACGACCTTGTCGTCCTGGAGCATTGCCGGATTTTCTGTGTTCATTGCGCCAGCCTCCATGCGACGGGACAAAACGTAGTAAGGGCGGGGTCGGAAACAAAAGCGAAAGGGGCGTTAACGTTCCCTGTTAGGCTTGCGAGCCGGGCGTTTTTTTCAAGGGAATCGGACAATAGGGCGAAGCAGTGCGCGGCTACCCGGAACGCCGGTTCCGCTTGCGTGTCCTATGCCCGAATAGATTATTTCTCCGAAACTTTGTAATATATATAGGATACTCTGATTAAGGCCCGGTTTGTATTTTACGATATAGTCCATCACCAAGCGAGGAAGATCCGATGCTCCAGTTTTCATTCGAGGACGTGACCTACCAAAGCCGGAGGAGAAAGACGCGTAACCAGCGATTTTTGGAGCAGATGGATGCGGTGCTTCCCTGGAAGGTTTTTCTTTTGGAATTGGAGTCTTTCTATCCGAAGGGCGCCAAGGGGCGTCCTCCGGTCGGTCTTGAGGTGATGCTTCGAATCTACTTCATGCAGCAATGGTTCGGGCATTCGGATCCGGGCATGGAAGACGCCCTGCACGACAATATTGCGATGCGTCGTTTCGCTCGTCTGGAGGCGGGCTACGCGCCGGACGAGACGACGATATGCAAGTTTCGTCACTGGCTTGAAGAGCGCGAGTTGACGAAGACGCTTCTGTCGATTAGCGGCAAGCACCTTCGTTCTTGTGGCATCATGGTTCGCGAGGGCAGTATCGTGGACGCGACGATCATTTCTGCTCCGACGTCTACGAAGAACCGCTCTGGTCAGCGCGATCCTCAGATGAAGTCCACTCGTAAGGCGAACAAGTGGCATTTCGGGATGAAAGCGCATATCGGCACGGACACGCAGGGCTATGTGCACAGCGTAGAAGTAACGGCGGCGAACGTGCACGACGTGACGATGATGGAGCAGTGTCTTCACGGCGAGGAGAAGACGATCTACGGCGACAAGGGCTACGCGTGCCGAAAGCGCAAGGAGCGCGCCGAGTCGCAAGGCGTCGCCTGGCGCGTGTTGCGCAAGGCGGCCAGAGGCAGGAAACTGACGTGCGCGGACGCTTCGTTCAATCGCAAGAGCAACCGCACTCGTGCTCGCGTAGAGCATCCCTTCGGGGTGGTCAAGCACCTTTGGGGCTACCGCAAGACGCGCTACCGCGGGTTGCGCAAGAACGCGGCGCAGGTCTATACGCTGTTTGCGCTGGCGAATTTCTTCATGGCGCGCAAGAAATTGATAGCTGTCGCGGGATAGGTATGCCCGGGCGCCGCGTTTTGAGGCGTCCGGGGCGCTAAAACGCAACAATATCGTAGATTCGGCCTTGAATCCGACCCCTGACGGCCCCTGTCCAACCTGAAATCGCCCTTCCCCGATCTCGAATCTTCAATTCGACTCCCAGTGATGGATTGATCAGAGTATCCTATATATATTGTACATATATTTACTGTGTCTATCGAAATCAAATTCAACCGTTTCCAACTCGACCGATCCTGAACAGAACCGCATGTCTCTGAAAAGCGCCATCGAGTGGACGAACAGCACCTGGAACCCGGTTACGGGCTGCACGAAGGTCAGCGCCGGATGCGATCACTGCTACGCCGACAAGGTTATTTTTCAGATAGTCGTCTAACCGTTGGGCCGCGGTAGGCTGGTGAATGAATTCCATCGTCAAATCTATAGAAGTTACTATGCTATGAACCGTCTGTACTTGAGAGCGGGCTCTCGCAGTGCCAATATCCAAACTTCAGATTATGCCTGTCAAGGCACGGTCAATCAAACAGAGAGATGCTTCGGTTTGATTGGACAGATTTTGGCGGAATCAAGACGTAGTGTTGCGACCTTGTCTCCGATTCAATCAACCCGACGAGATTCCATGTCAAAGCGAACGCGCAGAACCCGTATTCCTTCGTTCAAGGCAAAGGCAGCCCTCGCCGCTATTTGTGGCGATATTACACTGGAATTTCCCATCTCCAATTCGTACCTTCCACCTTATGGGGCCGTTATTGCCAGACTTTGCCGCCTGATACAGGCACTACATCGTGAGGCACGCCGCTATGGTGCAAGGTAACGATTACAACGAATGCCCGCAATATCTTATAATTTTATATCTGTTATTGTGCTTGGCATATCCGCCGACATATCTGCCGGTACGTCCGGCATATCCCCGCTCCCTCCAGACACCGTGTACCCTCTGAATCCCGCCCCGCACACCTCTAGCGGCCCGTAAAGCATCCCTCAATGCCCATCGTCGAAACCATATCCCTGCAGGAAACGGCCCGGGAGCGCTATCTGAGCTACGCGCTGTCCGTCATCATGAGCCGCGCCCTGCCGGATATCCGCGATGGCCTCAAGCCCGTGCAGCGGCGCATCCTGTACGCCATGTACGCCAACCTGCGGCTTACCCCCGATGCCCGGTACCGCAAGAGCGCGGCGGTCGTGGGAGAGGTGATGGGCAAGTACCACCCCCACGGCGACACGGCTATTTACGACGCGATGGTGCGGATGGCCCAGGATTTCTCCTTGCGCGACCCGCTGGTGGACGGGCACGGCAACTTCGGCTCCATCGACGGGGACAATCCCGCCGCGATGCGCTACACGGAGGTCAAGCTGCGCGCGCTGGCCGTGGAAATGCTGGAAGAAATCCGGCAGGACACCGTGGATTTCCGGCCCAATTTCGACGGCAGCTACAACGAGCCCGTCGTGCTCCCGTCACGCATCCCGAATCTCCTCGTCAACGGGGCGGACGGGATCGCCGTGGGCATGGCCACGAAAATCCCCCCGCATAACCTGCGCGAGGTAGCGGATGCGCTGGTTCATGTGATCGACCATCCGGAAGCGCCTGTCGAAGAACTGGCGCAGCACGTGCCGGGGCCGGATTTCCCCACTGCCGGACGCATTCTGAACACACCCGCCGAGTTGCTGGAGATACACCGGACCGGGGAGGGGGCCGTGGAATTACGCGGCGACTACGGCATGGAGGGGAAGAGCCGGATCGTTATTACTTCCGTTCCCTACATGGTCAACAAGGCCACGCTCGTAGAGAAGATCGCCGAGCACATCGTCAACGAGCGCGTACCGCAGCTCTCCGACGTGCGCGATGAATCGACGGACGACATACGCGTGGTGCTGGAACTTCGGCGAGGCGCCGATCCGGAAGCGGCCATCGCGTACCTGCTCCGCCACACCGATCTGCAAAAGCGTTACCACGTCGATATGACGTGCCTCGTGCCGACGGAGAACCCGCTGATCCCTGCTCCGAAGAAGGTAAATCTCCCCGAGGCGCTGCGGGCCTTTCTGACCTTCCGCCTGGAGGTTGTGGTACGCCGCCTCCGCTACGCGCTCGAACGGCTCGAACGGCGCATTCACATCCTGCGCGGCTTCGAGAAACTCTTCGACGCCCTCGACGAGGCTATCAAGCTCATCCGTGCGTCCGCGGACCGGAAGGATGCGGCCGGGCGGCTCATGCACCGGTTCGTCCTCGACCAGGAACAGGCCGACGCCATCCTCGAAATCAAACTCTACAGACTGGCCCGGATGGAGATCGAGGAAATCCGCCGGGAGCTGGAAGACAAGCTGGCGCGCGCTGCGGATGTCCGCGCCATTCTCGCTTCCGAGGACAAGCAGTGGGCGCTGGTGCGCATGGAAATCCAGGAGGCAGCCAGTGCGTTCGGCACAGACCGCAAGACGCACATAGCGGGCCCGGACAGGGTAATCGAATACGCCGCCGAAGACTATATCGTCGCCGAAGACTGCTACGCCATCGTAACACGCGACGGATGGATCAAGCGGCAGCGCACCTACACGGATATCGACAGCATCCGCGTCCGTGACGGCGACGGGGTAGGGTGGATACTGCCTGCCTCCACCCGCGGCGCGGTGGGCTTCTTTACCAACTTCGGGCGGTGTTATTCGCTCCGGGCGGACACGTTGCCGAATACGACCGGCTATGGGGATCCTGTCCAGAAATTCTTCGATTTCTCGGACAAGGAGCATGTGGTCGGGGTCGTTTCGTTCGATACGCGGGCGCTTCCGAAGCCGATCGCCGTGTCGGAAGCCGTACCGGAACTGTTTCCGAAAAACGGGCACGCCGCCGCCAAAACGGATCCGCTCCTCGTGGCGATCACTGCCGGGGGGCAGGGCGTGCGCCTGCCGATGGACGGTTTTGCGGATCCTTCGACCCGGAAAGGGCGGACCTACGCCAAACTGGAAGACGGGGACGAAGTCATCGGCGCCGAACCGGCGGCAGGAGACGAGAACGTTTGTATGGCGTCCAGAGCCGGGTATGTGCTCATTTTCCCCGTTTCCCAGATTCCGACGTTCAAGAGCGCAGCGAAAGGGGTCATCGCCATGCGTTTGAGTGCGGGCGACTGCGTACTCGGTTGCACGCTTTCCAACGCGGCCCGCGACGGCCTGAAGATCGAAACGAGCCGGGGGCGCATCGAGACGGTGCGTACCACCAAGTTCGAGGTCGCTCGGCGCGGCAACAGGGGCAAGGCCATCATCAAGCGGGGTCATGTGGCCCGCATCGTTCCCGAACCGGTGGAAATACGGTTATGAGCGAAGTACGGACATATACGGGCGCCGACATCCAGGTCCTCGAAGGGCTGGATCCCGTGCGCAAGCGTCCGGGGATGTACGTCGGCGGCACGGGCAAGTCGGGCCTGCATCACCTGCTTTGGGAAATCGTCGATAACGCGGTGGACGAGGCCACCAACGGCTATGCGTCCCACATAGAGGTGATGCTCCACGAGGACGGGCGCAGCGTCACGGTGTCGGACAACGGGCGGGGCATTCCGGTAGACGAACATCCCTCGAAAAAAATCTCCGCCCTGCAACTCATTATGACGACCCTGCACGCGGGCGGCAAGTTCGACCAGACGAATTACATCGCGTCAGGGGGGCTTCACGGCGTGGGCGCATCGGTAGTGAATGCCTTATCGGAGGAGATGACGGTGACAGTCCGTCGCGACGGCGCCGTCTGGGAGCAACGCTACGCAAGAGGTGTCCCGCTTTCCACGGTGCGCAAGGTGCGCGAAAACGGCCGCGGGACGGGCACGTCGATCCATTTCCGGCCCGACCCGGAGGTTTTTGAATCCGTGGCGTTCGACGCCGAGGCTATCGGGCAAAGCCTTGAAGTGAAGACGTACCTGAACGCTGCGCTGTGCATCGTATTCAGGAACGGGATTACCGGTGTCCGCCGCGAATACCGCCACGAGGGGGGGATTTCGGAATTTCTGACCGAACGGGTGAAGGGGCTGGGCGAGCGGTCCGTGCACGAGGAACAGTTTCTGGTGCGCCAGCAAGGCATGACGGACGGCGCGCGTGTGGAGGTGGCGCTTCAGTGGACGGAGGCGCCCCGCGAGCATGTCCGCTCCTTCGTCAACAGCATTCCCACGGAGGAAGGAGGCACCCATGAACAGGGATTCCGTGATGCGGTGCGCAGCGCCGTGCGCGCCTACATGGAAACGCACGACATGCTGCCGAAGAACCTCGACATTTCGGCGGACGATATCCGGGAGGGCCTTGTCGCTATCCTGAATCTGTTCATGGTCGAACCGCAGTTTCAGGGGCAGACCAAGGAAAAACTGAACAACCCGGGCGCCCGATCGGTTGTTGCCGGCGCCATGCGCCTCGAGTTGGAGCGGTTTCTGAATGCGCACCCCACGACGGGTGAGGCCATCGCCGCGCGCGTCATACAATCTGCGAAGGCCCGCCGCGCCTCACGCACCGCCGCCCGCGATGTCCGCCGCAAGACAAGTATCAGCCACCGGCTCAATCTGCCCGGAAAACTGGCGGACTGTTCTTCGACCGATCCGGCAAAGAGCGAACTGTTCATTGTGGAAGGAGATTCCGCCGGGGGTTCGGCCAAGCAGGGGAGGGACCGCGCATTTCAGGCCGTGCTGCCACTGCGCGGCAAAGTGCTGAATGCGGAACAGCACGCGGCGAACAAGGTGCGGGAGAATAAAGAACTGTCGAACGTGGTCCAGGCGCTGGGCTGCGGCATGGGCGACGAGATCGACCTGACCCGCCTCCGGTACCACAAGGTCATCCTGCTCATGGACGCGGATTCGGACGGGCACCACATCGCCACCTTGCTCCTGACGTTTTTCTACCGGTATATGCGCCCGCTTATCACGGAGGGTTTCGCGTACATCGCGCAACCGCCACTGTACAGACTGGATGCGGGCAAGGATACCTGGTGGGCGCTCGACGATGGCGATAAGGATCGCATCCTGCACAAGATCGAGCGGGGCGCAAAAGGGCGGCGCGAGGTCATGGTGCAGCGCTTCAAGGGCCTCGGAGAAATGATGCCCGCGACGCTCCGGGAAACGACCCTCGACCCCGAGAAACGCATGCTGTTGCAGGTGTGTATCGGCGAGGACGAGCGGCTCGGCACCGAGCGCACGATGGCGGACCTCATGGGCAAGGACGCCTCTGCGCGGTTCCGTTTCATCATGAACCACGCCGCGGATGCGGACGCGCTGGATGTATGAGTAGCGCGGCCTATGCGGCGTCCTGCACGACGTAATTGTCCAGTACGCCGATGGGGTCGATGGCGATCCGGATGCGATCCCCCGGCGCCAGCGTGAAGTCGTCGTGAGGCACGATGCCGGTGCCGGTGAGCAAAAAACAGCCGTCCGGGAATGAGTTGTCGCGAAACAGGTAGGTGACCAGCTCCTCGATCGAACGCCGCAGTTCGCTGAGCGTCGTCGCGCCTTCGCATGCGACGGCGCCGCCGCGTTCCACGATCAGACGGATCGACGTATCCGGCCCTGGGGGTTCTTCGGAAACGAGGATGCACGGCCCCAGTCCGCAGCACTGGTCGTATACCTTGGCCTGCGGCAGGTACAGCGGATTTTCTCCCTCGATGTCCCGTGCGCTCATGTCGTTGCCTATGGCGTATCCGAACGCTTCGCCGGCTGTGTTGATGGCCACGGCCAGTTCCGGTTCCGGTACGCTCCAGCGCGTATCCCGGCGGATCCGCACGGCCTGACCGGGGCCCGCTACCCGGTGCGGCGTTGCCTTGAAGAAAATCTCGGGGCGCGCCGCGGTATACACCCGGTCGTATGCGTCGGCGGTCTCTTCGGATTCGGCCATGCGGGCCGTCCTGCTGCGCCAGTAGGTCACGCCGGCCGCCCAGACTTCCTGATGTCCGATGGGGGCAAGCAGGTCGTCCGGACGAGGCGTTTCGGTTTCCGGGGTATTGCGGGCATACCGTGCCAGGCGCTCGCGCAGCGAGGGGTCGTTGAATAGCTCGTCCCAACCGGCATCCTCGATGGCGAAGAAGCGCCCGTCCACTTCGGCGAGCGGGCCATCTGTGCATTGATACAACCGGATAATACCTTCTTGAGCAACGTGTTCACTCATTTTGTTAATGTTTTGTGCAAGCTATGAAATGATGTGTAAGAGGGTGGGCCTGCGTACGACCGGGGCGAAAAAATGCTCCTTCTTGCAAATGATCGGGTGCTGCCCACTCGACATACTCTATACTGCCTCTATACTGCGGCGCTCCGGGCCGGCGATCCGTTCGCTTGTTATCGTGCGAACCCGTATTATCGAAGCAATTCGGTAGCCTCCTGTACGGAACCATCCGCCGGGGGGCTGCGTGAAGCGCCCTACTTTATTCAGCGTATAGCCGTCATGAAACACCGTTTGTCCGGAATTTTTCTTTCGATGCTTATGTGCGGGGCCTGTTTTGCGCTCGCTGCATGCGGCGGAGGGGCGAGCGCGTCCGAAGATGCGTCTTCCTCAGACGATATTGCGGAGTCAGCAGATATCGTCGCCTCCGGATCGTTCACCGATAAGGGCGGCCAGGAGACAAGCGGTGCGTACCAGATCGAGGATACCGGGGCAGGCCTCCGCCTCGTTCTGTCGGAAACATTCCAGACAGACTGGGGACCGGACCTCCATGTGGTGCTTACGCCGACCGGCACGGCCGAAGCCGACAACGATAATGTGATGGTGACCGGCGCCCATGTCGTGGGCGAATTGCAATCGAGATCCGGCGCCCAGACCTATGCCCTGGAAGCGGACCTCGATATCAGCCATTTTCAATCCGTCATCATTCATTGTATCCGGTTTACCCACCTGTACGGCGCCGCGCCCCTTGCGCTGGACGAGGGCTGAAAACTTTTCGCATGACCACCCCCGGTCGCCGCCACCCCTGCAACCCGATTCCCCGAACTCATGATCAATCGTCGTTCTTTTTTTAATCTGCTGGGAGCCGGCGCCGCCAGCCTGTACGTAACGGGATGTTCCGGGGCCTCTGAAGATGCCCCTGTGGAGACGACGCTTGTAGAGCGCGTGGGCCTTGGCCTGTTTTCCATTCCTCACCTCCTGGAACAGGATTTTGAGGGAACGATGCGTCTTTTGGCCGACATCGGCTACAAGGAAATAGAAATCTACGGGCCGTACCCGTTCAGCGTGCCTGCTGCGCATGAAATGTGGGCGGGAATCACCCCGCAACTGGGTTTCAGCGGCAGCGGCTATTTCGGCATGGAGCCGGAGGCTCTGCGGAGTCTGCTCGATGAGGTCGGCCTTTCCGTACCGTCCCTGCATATCGACCTGGGCACGCTGCGCGAGCGGATCGACGAAACGGGCGAAGCGGCCCGGATTCTTGGCGCCAAGTATGCGGGCATTGCGGCGATCCCTGAGGAGGAGCGCGCCACGCTGGACGATTACCGCCGCCTCGCGGACGAATTCAACGAAATCGGACGGCGCGCCGACGAACGCGGATTCCGGTTCCTGTATCACAACCACGGCTACGGGCTGACGGACATGGAAGGCTCTATTCCGATTAATGTCATGCTGGAGCGCGTTGACCCGTCTGTCGTGTCCCTTGAAATGGACATCTACTGGACCGTGGCCGGTGGGGCCGATCCCGTCGAGTACCTGCAAAACTGGCCCGACCATTACCGCCTCATGCATGTCAAGGACATGGCCGAACTCGTGCGCTTCGAGGGCAACGGGGACAATCCCAACGAGTGGATGGAACTCTTTCCGTTCATCGCTTCGGTGGGCGCGGGGGTGCTGGACATTTCCACCATTGTCGGTGAGGCGAAAGCCTCCGGCGTCGAGCATTTCTACGTCGAGCGGGACTTGGCGCCCGATCCCATGGATATGCTGCAAACCAGTTACGACTACCTGGCCTCACTCAAAGGATAATTCTGTTTTTACCATGCTTTTTTTTCTAAAACGGTCCAGCGCGTACGCGGCGTTATGCTGCGCGGCGGCGCTTTTTCCGGTTATCTTTTCCCAGGACGCTTCTTCCCAGAGCGCCGAACGCGGCACGGTCTACGACAACCTCTCCATGCACAGCGATATTCTTGACGGCGAGCGGAAGTACGCCGTGTACCTGCCGCCGGATTACGACGTTTCCGAGCGAAGCTACCCCGTGCTGTATCTGCTCCACGGAGCCGGAGACGACCAGACCGGATGGATACAGTTCGGCGAGGTGCGGCATATCGCCGACAAGGCGTTTGCCAAGGGCATGGCGACCCCTATGGTTATCGTCATGCCGGACGCCAACACGGGGCGCCGGGGCTATTTCAATACTGCCGGCGGGGACTGGCGGTACGAAGATTTCTTTTTCGAGGAGCTGATGCCGTACGTGGAATCGACCTACCGGATCAAGGGGGAGAAGCAGTTCCGCGCCGTGGCGGGCCTGTCCATGGGAGGCGGGGGCAGTTTCATGTATGCGATGCACCGGCCCGACCTGTTCTCCTCATCGGCGCCGCTCAGCGCGTACGTGGGGCCGTCCACCGTGGAGGATTTCAACCGGTGGCGGGACCAGGACGGGACGTTTTCCGACGAGGAGATCATGGCCTGGATAGCCCGGCACAATGCTGTCGAACTGGTCAAGGCGCTCCCCGAAGACGATATCAAGGCCGTGCGCTGGTACATCGACTGCGGGGACGACGATTTTCTCTACGAGGGAAATTCGCTGATACACATCGAAATGCGCCGCCGGGAGATTCCGCACGAATTTCGGATTCGGGACGGGGCCCATTCGTGGTCGTACTGGAGAGAATCGCTTCCGGAAGTGTTGCGTTTCGTGTCCGAGGTGTTCCACCGGTAATAGCGCAGGCATGAACCGTTCCTGTACGTCGCCGTCCGTCCCAGAAGTTGTCCGACCATGAGATTCTTGTTGAGATTAATCCCCAAAACCGCTTGCGTAGCAGTGTTTTCGGCCATTCTTTGCGCCGGGAGCGCCTTTGCCGCCGGAGCAGCGCCGGGATATCATAACCCCGCCCGCGCCGAACGCATCGCGTTGCAACCGGATCGCCCGAACATCCTCTGGATCGTGGGCGAGAATATGGCGCTCGATCTGGGCGTCTACGGAATGGAGAATGTGGCCACGCCCAATCTGGACGGTCTGGCGCGTGAAGGGCTGCGCTTCACGAACGTATACTCGACCTCGCCGGTGTGTGCGCCGAGCCGCTCCGCGTTCATGACGGGCATGTACCAGACGACGACCGATATGCACCATATGCGGTCGCACCGGGACGACGACTATCGTTTGCCGGACGGGGTCCGCCCGCTTACCCATCGCCTTGCGGACGTGGGGTATTACACGGCCAACATTACGCATATCGGAGATCGCGAGGTCGGCACCGGCAAGCTCGACCTGAATTTTGTGAACGAAGGCCCCCTGTACGACACCTCCGACTGGTCGAAACTGAAATCGAACCAGCCGTTCTTCGCCATGATCAACACGCCGGAGGCGGAGTACGACATCTACGACCGCAAATCCGGGGAGAAGGAGCGCGTGACGTGGGTCGGAGAAGACTGGCACCCGCAGATTGCCACCCCCGAGAACGTCAATCCGCCCCCGTATTACCCGGATCATCCGGTCGTGCGCGAGGAATGGGCCCGGTATCTCAACTCGGTTTCAGGAATGGACGTGCGGGTGGGATGGATTCTCGAGGCGTTGCAGGAAGAGGGGATGGCGGACAATACCATTATCGTGTTTTTCGGGGACAACGGGCGTCTCGAAGCGCGCGGCATCCATTGGGTATGGGACGTGGGTATCCATGTGCCGATGATTGTCCGCTGGCCGGACCGTTTTCCCGCCCCGCCCCAATACAGCCCCGGCGGCGTGTACGACGGAGTGGTCAGCCTGCTCGACCTGACGGCCACGACGCTCTGGATGGCGGGCGTCGAACGCCCTCTCAGTATGCAAAGCCTGAACTTTCTGGGGGATCGACCCGACCCGGCGCGTGCGTACGCTTTCAGCGCCCGCGACCGCATCGACGAGACGGTGGCCCGCCTTCGATCGGTGCGCGATGGTCGCTACCACTACATCCGGAATTATTACCCCCGCGACGGGTTTCTGACGTTCAACCGGTACAAGGAGAAGTGCTTTCTCGTGAAACCTCTCATGCGCCGGCTGTATGAGGAGGGGGTTCTCACCGGCGCACCAGCCCGGCTGATGGAGCCGGCGCCGTACGAGGAGTTGTACGACACGCAGGCGGATCCGCACGAACTCGAAAACCTGGCGGATTCCGGGAATCCCGAGGACCGGGCGGCGCTCACCGCGATGCGGGCTGCACTGGATGCCTGGATTGCCGACACGGGCGACCGGGGCGTCTATCCCGAACCGGAGTACGTAGTGGCGCCATTCGAACAGGAAATGCACGACTGGTTCGGCACACCGGACTGGTATCTGGAAGCGCAGCAGGGTGCGGCGAAGTAACCGGACGCGCAATGTAGCCGCATTCCTCTCCCTGTCGTATCTTTTGCTGCGGTCTTGTGTCTGTGGCGCGTTTGCGGAGATTCCGCGAGCGTGCTACTGCGCGTTGTATTCGCCTTTGTTTTTCTGCCTGTCCACCCCATTCCCACAAAACAGTCGCCTTTGCGACGTATAAAATGTTATTGCACAGAAACTTCGTTTCCCGGGGCGCTTCCTTCGCCCTCGCTTTTGTACTGTTGACCGTATTCGTCATCGGGTGTCAGTCGGCTGCCCATGATGGAATGCCTGCCGAGGAGCAGCCTGCACCGGTCGTACTCACGGAAGTATGGCTCCTCGAAGAGGGGCTTAATCGACCCGAATCGGTGGTCTACGATGCGGCTCGAGACATGCTGTACGTGTCGAATATCAATTTTGACGGGCCGGGCAACATAGCCAAGGTGTCTCCGGATGGTATGATAGTAGATTCCATGTGGGTGAGCGACCTGGCCGCCCCGAAGGGCATTGCGCTCGGCGGGGATCGCCTGTATGTGGCGGACGAGAACACGCTCCTTGAAATCGATCTCGATTCCGGAGAGATTATGGCCGAGCATGTTGTGGAAGGGGATGAGGTCTACCTGAACGATGTGACCGTGGGCGAGGACGGCGCAGTCTACGTATCCGATTCGCGTTTCAGCAAGGTCTATGCGTTGCAGGACGGTTCCTTTGATGTCTGGCTTGCGCACGACAATGTGCTGGTGCCGAACGGGGTGCATGTAGTAGGCGACGAGCTGTACATCGTCGCCAGCGACTCCACGGCGGAAGAGCCGGGTCAGGGCCGCTACCTGCAAGCGATCTCGTTTGCGGATCAGAGCGTGCGCGCACTGCATGGAACCGAGCCGGAGGGCGCACTGGACGCGGTGGAGCCGGACGGCATGGGCGGTCTGTTCGTGTCGGACTGGGGCGGCGGCCGCTTGCTGCATTTCCGTGAAGGAGAGGGGTTGACCCTATTGCGTACTCCGGGGCAGGGCACTGCCGATGTGGAATTCGTTGCCGACACAAAGATGTTGTATGTGCCCGTGATGATGTCCAACCAGCTTATTGCCTTTGAAGTCTCCATGTAGCCATGGAGCAGCTGCTGCGGCGCTGTGACGCCGCTGGGCGGCCGGTTCTGATATTAGGGCCGGTCGTTCGCCCTGTAAAAGAAGACCCGAAAACAATTCCTGAAGATGATAAACAGACGTACTTTGCTCGCCTCTGCCGTTCCGGCGGCTCTCGCGCCTCTTGTGGCGCCGCATACCGCTCTCGGCGCCATAACGCGTAGTACCGCTCATTCGTCGCAGTACTACGAACTGCGCCGGTACCGTTTGCGCAACGTGTCCCAGCAGGGCGCTTTCCATGCTTTCTGGGGAGATGTGGCCATACCCGCGCTGAACCGTCTCGGGGTCGAGCCGGTAGGCGTATTCACGGTCATGCACGGTCCGAATGCTCCTTCGGTGTACGTGCTTCTGCCCCATGCGGACCTTGAGTCGGCGACGACCGTACGCCGGCGCCTGGCGGAGGACGAGGCGTACATGCAGGCCGGCGAGGGCTTCCTGAAGCGCTCCATGGCCGATCCGTCCTATGCCCGGTACGAGAGTTCGCTTTTCAAGGCGTTCGACGATATGCCGGTGATGGAGACGCCGATTGCTTCAGGCGGGCGGCTGTTCGAATTGCGCGTCTACGAAAGCCCCAGCGACGAGGCGGGCATCCGCAAGATCGAGATGTTCAACAACGGCGAGATTCCGATCTTCCGCGAAGTAGGCCTGCACCCCGTCTTTTTCGGAGAGGCGCTCGCCGGGGAGCTGCTGCCGAACCTGACGTACATGCTTGTTTTCGAGAACATGGCTGCCAAAGACGAGGCGTGGGCGAAGTTCATAGCCCATCCGGATTGGAGGACGCTCAGCGCCGATCCGTATTACGCCGAAACCGTGTCGGCTATCAGCAGCTACATGCTCCGTCCGACGGGCTATTCGCAGGTATAAGATACGGGGCGATCGCCTGTTTGCGATTCACTTTACGAGTATCATGGTTTTGGCCATGATCTTGTCTTGCGTCTGCAACCGGTAGATGTACGCGCCGCTGGGCAGATCGCCTGCATCGAAGCGCGTTGTATAATTGCCTGCGGATTTCGGTTCGTCCACGAGCACCGCTACTTCGTGACCGAGCAGGTTGTATATCGCAAGATGCACCTTGCCGGCCTGCGGCAGCGCATACCGTATCGTCGTCTCCGGATTGAACGGATTCGGATAGTTACCCAGAAGCGCTGTCTCGGTCGGTAATTCTGTGACAGGCGAGGACAGTGGATCGATCAGGCTTTCCGCCATCTTGATCGCCGCGTCGGCGTTTACGATGCCCCAGCCCAGCGAGTTGTCCGGAGCTGTCGATTGATGGGCCGTCATGCGTAAAATGTCGCGCACATTCATCGGGGCAAGATCCGGATTGACCTGTAACATTTGCGCGGCGACCGCTGCTACGAGCGGGCCGGAGAACGAGGTACCGTTCCCGTACCCGAACCGAGCGCCGGGGCGGGCAAGATAAACGAAGACGCCCATGGCGGAAACGTCCGGCTTTGTGCGCCCGTCGGCCGTGGGGCCGAACGAACTGAACGAAGCGCGGGCCGAATCGCGGGTAACGGCCCCTACTGTGATTACAGAATCCGCATCGGCGGGCGTGGAGATATAATACCAGCAACGCGCCGGACTCGAACAACCCGAGTTGCCCGCGCTGGTTACCACGACCACGCCGAGCGCCGCCGCCCGATCCACGGCGATCGTCGTGATCCCCGTATCGCCGTCGAGATCGCTCACGGCGTAGTCATTTTGTCCAGGATCGAATGTCGTATAACCGAGGGAGATGTTGACCACATCCGCTCCCTCGCTTTCCAGCCACTCGATACCGGCCACGAGGTTGTCCTCCTCCTGATTCGTCTCGGTGGGGTCATACTCCGTGATGGCTGCAAGCACTTCGGCTGCATGCGCCGGGCCTATTAATTCGCCCTCCTGATACCCTACGGCTACGGAAGCCACGTTCATTCCGTGCGTTTCGCCATCGTCCGTTCTTCCCGTGAAATTTTTAATGGCGATGAGGCGGTTATCGCTTTTCAGGGAATCGAATGCCGAATGGTTGAAACCGGAGAACGGCGTGTCGAGAAACCCGATACGAACCCCCTTGCCATTGATACCTCGCTCGAGCGGTGCGATCGCATTCATCAAGGCAAGCTGCGTCCGGGAAG
The DNA here is from genome assembly GCA_965248175.1 of Rhodothermales bacterium. Lineage (GTDB taxonomy): Bacteria > Bacteroidota > Rhodothermia > Rhodothermales > VXPQ01 > VXPQ01. Next base: position 2,443,629 of record OZ252093.1, on the reverse strand, counting down.
GGCCGTAGTGATTATCTGCTGTTTTCGACACAGGCGCCGTCCCCGAAACCGGTTCCGGAAACGTGGTGGTGCGCCGAGCCAGCGGGCGTACGTCCCGCACAAAATCCATCTCCCGGACCTGGGCAAGCAACTCCTCCGTCAACGCTGCGCTCACCGCATTGAGCCAGCGGCTTTCCGCCCGGACTTGCACTCCGAGTTCTTCGAGTGTACGGATGTATGTCGGAGAGACGCTTCTGTCCAGTTCGGCGGCATACGGCTGACCGCGGCGCGCCCGGCGCGCCCGAGCCCGTTCGTTTATTTCGACCGGAGGCGCATCCGGTTTCCCGTTCAGAAAGATCCAGTAGCCAGCGGGCTCCGCCGAGGAGTCAGCCCGATCCGGGGCAGCAGTATGGGTAGAAGACTGCTGCGGCGCCTGCCCTGAAACCTCCTCTGCGCCAAAGACCCCTAAGATCAGGAGAAACAACCACAAGGGGATGTTGGAGAGCTTACAAACAGGTTTCATAAGAAGATGTGTGTTGAACGGCGATGCCTTTGCACCATGCTATTCTCTGAAGCAGGGTGTCTACTGAAGATACGGCATGATCGGGCGGGGAAGAAATTCGCAGATATAGATACGAGACGCCGCATCAGTCGTGGGTGCGCTCGTCGTAGTGCCGCCGCAGGAGGTCTCCGCCGAAATCGTTTTCGAGATCCCGCCAGATGCTGTGCACATGGTTTGCCCTGTTCTGCGTATTGTCGTATTCGAAAAGCACTGCCGGGCCGTGAATGCGATAGTAGTGGCCCGCGCCGGGTTCGAGCGGACCTGCCCAGGCGAACCACAGGGCGTCGAACTCCTCCTGGATCTTTGCAAATCGTTGCCCGGCCACGTCCTCCGGCATGTTGCGAAGGTATTCAAGGATAAGCTGCTTCAGGACGCTGCGTTCGGCTTCTGTCATATCAGCAACGGGAAGCCCTTCAAACCGTTCCAGACGCGCTTCCCGGTCGGCGCCTGTGATGATTTCGAAAGGCGCCGTAGAGGCAATGATGGCACGTTCGCGCCGATCGGGGGGGAGCATGCGTATCAACTGCCTGCCCAGGTCTTCTTCGGCGGCCAACACGCGAAGGCCGGCGCCGGGACCGGAGCGCACTTCGCCCGGATTGGCTCCGAAGAAGGCGGGTGTGGTGACGGTGATGCCCATGGCGGATGTGTAATTGAGCGACAGGTGGTGTCCCTCGAACCGCCAGCCCCAGGGGGCGTCTCCGCCGGGTTCGCCGAACACGGTCACAAAGTATAATTCACGGTCGCGGTGGGCGCTGCGCTCAAGGATTTCGAGCACACGCTCCAGTTGTATGACGCTGGTAGCCTTCAGGTACCCCTGCGAGCTCAGGGCGCTTCGCAGCAAGTCGTGCGCAGCGCTGCGTTGTTCCTGAGTCATTTGCTTGAGAGGTAGTCCGTTGCGTTCGATGGGGACGAAATGAAAATTGTACCGTTCCTCGTCGTCGAACGGCAGCACGGCCATGGCTCGCTGATCGGTATCCAGCGTGTCGATGAATCGATTTGCAGCGCCGGCCATCCGCTCGGCAGTGGAGCGCTGCTGCTGAGCATTCTGGGCGAGTACGGGAACGGAAAGAGCGGCAGCGACGACGACAGTCAGTACGGTGCGCACAAGACACGCTCCAGGCTGTTTCCGGTGGAACAAGAAACGTTTCATGGATATGGGTAAGGAAGGATGTGAGGTTCACTTGACGAGCATCATGATTTGCACCATGATTTTGTCTTGCGCCTGCAACCGGTAGACGTACGCACCGCTGGGCAGATCGCCTGCATCGAAGCGCGTCGCATGATGGCCTGCGGGTTTCGGTTCGTCGACGAGCACCGCCACTTCGTGACCAAGCAGGTCGTACACCGCAAGACGTACGTTGCCTGCCTGCGGCAATGCATACCGTATGGTGGTCTCCGGATTGAACGGGTTCGGATAGTTGCCCCAAAGCACCACCTCGGTCGGTAGCTCCTCGCTTTCTGTGTTCACTCTGCTGGGCAGTGTCACCGTCACCTCTTCGGGCAGCCCCCCGCCATGCTCGTTCACTGCCTGCACATGGAAGACATACTCGAGTCCGTTCGTGAGCCCTGTGACCGTATAGCTGCGGGCGTTTGCTTCACCAGGGCCGCTTTCGGGAATGTCCGTATAGGCAGTCAAGTCTCCGCCGCTTTCTTTGTACCGGTAGGCGTAGCCGGTGATGTCTGCTCCGCCGTCGTTGCTCGGCGCATTCCAACTGAATATCACCTGTGCATTCCCCGCAAAGGCCTGTAGATTCTCCGGGGCATCCGCAATCGTGCTCGGCGGAGGCGGTGGTGGTGGCGGAGGAGGCGGAGGCGGCGGATTGATCAAACTTTCCGCCATCTTGACCGCCGCATCGGCGTTTACGATGCCCCAGCCCAGCGAGTTGTCCGGAGCTGCCGATTGATGGGCCGTCATGCGCAAAATGTCGCGCACATCTATTGGGGAAAGCCCCGGATTGACCTGTAATATTTGCGCGGCGACCGCCGCTACGAGCGGGCCGGAGTACGATGTGCCGCGCCTGTAGGAAAACTGGTTGGTAGAGTGGGCAGTGTATACAGCGGTGCCCATGGCGGAAACGTCCGGTTTGATGCGGCCGTCGGCCGTGGGACCGAACGAACCGGAAGAATAGCGGGATGAATCGGGCTCAACGCCTCCTACCGCAATCACAGAATCCGCATCGGCGGGCGTGGAGATATAGTACCAGCAAAGGGCCGGACTCGAACAACCCGAGTTTCCCGCGCTCGTTACCACGACCACGCCGAGCGCCGCCGCCTGATCCACGGCGATCGTCGTGATCCTCGTGTCGCCGTCGAGATCACTCACGGCGTAGTCATTTTGTCCATCGTCGAACTCCGTATAACCGAGGGAGATATTGACAACATCCGCCCCCTCGCTCTCCAGCCACTCGAGGCCGGCGACGAGATTGTCCTCCTCCCGATTTGTCTCCGTGGGCACATATTCCGTGATAGCTGCAAGCACTTCGGCTTCATGCGCCGGGCCTATCAACTGCCCTTCCTGATACCCTACGGCCACGGAAGCTACCCGCATGCCGTGCGTGTTGGTATCGTCCGTTTGCCCCGTAAAATTCCTTATGGCAATGAGGCGGTTATCGCTTTTCAGGGAATCGAATGCCGTATGGTTGAATTCGGAGAACGGCGAGTCGAGAAACCCGATACGTACCCCTTTGCCATTGATGCCTCGCTCAAGCGGTTCGATCGCGTTCATCAAGGCAAGCTGCGTTCGGGAAGAGCCGTAGTGATGGTCTGCCGTCTTTGACACAGGCGCCGTCCCCGGAACCGGTTCCGGAAACGTAGCGGTACGCCGCACCAGCGGGCGTATGTCCCGCACAAAATCCATTTCTCGGATCCGGGCGAGCAATTCCTGCGTCAACTCCGCGCTCACCGCATTGAGCCAGCGGCTTTCCGCCCGGATTTGCACTCCCAGCCCTTCGAGTATACGGATGTATGTTGGGGAGACGCTTTTGTCCAGCTCGGCGGCATACGGCTGGCCGCGGCGCACTCGGCGCGCCCGGGCCCGCGCGTTTATTTCGACCGGAGGCGCATCCGGTTTCCCATCCAGAAAGATCCAGTAGGCTACGGATTCCGCCGAGGGATCAGCCCGATCCGGCGCAGCGGCATGAGTAAAAGACTGCTGCGGCGCCTGTCCTGAAACCTGCTCTGCACCGAAGACCCCGAGGATCAACAAAAACAGCCACAAGGGGGTTGGAGAAAGCGGGCAAATATGTTTCATGACGAGATGTGCATTGAACGGCTGATGCCGGATGCCCTGTCACCATGCTATTTTCCAGACCAGGGAATATGCTAAAGATAGGGAATATGCTAAAGATACGGAGATTTTAGAACGCTGCCGGTTCACTTGACGAGCATCATGATTTGCACCATGATTTTGTCTTGCGCCTGCAACCGGTAGACGTACGCGCCGCTGGGCAACGATGTGTCGACCCTGGATAACCCTTTTTATCGCCTTGTTTCGCGTTACCTCAGAGATTGCTCCCTTGCTCGTCGATGATATAAACAATATGAAAATATATGGGGTAATTCGCTAATCCCCGGAATATTATGCCCCACAGTAGCCCTGCCCGGGATACTCCGGGGCAGGTGATGGGGGCGCTGATTGCGTGTTTGGCGGCCGGTGGTTTCAAGCGGCCAAAAGATACAGTATGTCATAAGGGAAGTTTAGAGCGAACGCGTGTTTCCTGGTGAAAAATCTGTATGTTTGCAATCATTCCGGACCGAGAATACACCCGAGCGTATGGCGTATCTGCAATGTATTGCCGGTATGGTCTTGCTGATTGGCGGGGCCGAGTTGTTTGTGCGGGGAGCCTCGCGGCTGGCGCGAGCCCTGGGCATGGCCCCGCTGGTGGTGGGCCTGACCGTCGTGGCGCTGGGCACCAGCGCCCCCGAATTCGCCGTGGTGCTCCAGGCTGCGCTGTCCGGAGAGACCGCTATTGCCGTCGGCAATGTTGTGGGCAGCAACATTTTCAATACGCTTTTCATTCTGGGCGTTTCGGCGCTGGCGGCGCCGCTTGTCGCTACGCGGCGGATGCTGCGCACCGATTTGCTTTTGATGGTTGGGGCATCCGCGGCAGTCCTGGGGCTGGGAATGGATCACCGTCTTGGCAGGCTGGAGGGAGCAGCTCTGTGCCTCGTGCTCGTAACGTATATCGCATGGAAGATATGGAGAGGGCGGCGGGAAGGAACGACGGAGGAGGAGGCTTCAGACGTAAACACTGCGGCGGGCGCCGGACCCGGACCTGCCTTGCGTTCCCGGGACGTGGTTTTCCTGACAGCAGGTTTCGTCCTTCTCATTCCCGCTTCGCAATGGATCGTGAGCGGAGCCACGGCGATTGCCGTAGACCTCGGCGTGAGTGACCTGGTCATTGGCCTTACCGTTGTGGCTGCGGGAACCTCCTTGCCGGAGGTCGCCACGTCCGTTGTAGCCACCCTGCGGGGCGAACGCGACATGGCTGTGGGCAATGTGGTCGGGAGCAATCTGTTCAACCTGCTGGGCGTGCTTGGGGCGGCAGGCGCATTGTCTGCCGGCGGCATTGCGCTTTCTCCAGAGGTCATTCGATTCGATCTCCCCGTTATGGCATTCGCGTCGCTGGCGTGTTTGCCCCTCTTTTTTTCGGGCGGAAGAATATCCCGCTGGGAAGGAGGGATGCTGGCGGTGTATTATGTGGCGTATACGGTCTGTCTTTTGCTGGCGGCTGGTATGGATGCAGGCACAGGTATTTCCTTCGTGAAAAACGGGTGGGCTGCATTGTATTTTATAACACCGCTGGTGCTGGTCGCTTCCGGTACAGCCGCGTTTTATGTTTTGTCCGCTCGTAAGCGGAAAGGGATTGCGCCAGATGGGCAGACGTAGTTGCCGTCGCGGCCTGTCCGGCATTCCCGGTTCATTTTCCCCATTCGCCCCATCTGACATGTCCGATACAAACAACGCAACCGATATGCCGGACACTTCCGATTCGTCCGCCGCATCCGACACTCGTAATGCACCCGCTGAATCCCGACGTTCGCCGTTCCGGGATCGCATGGGGGTCTTCATTTTCGGGAACGACACCCCGGCGGGACATTTATTCGACATGGTGCTCATCGTGGCGATCCTGTTGAGTATCGTGGCGGTCATGCTGGACAGCGTGGTTGCCATATCTGAGCAGTGGGGCGCCGAACTGGCTATCCTCGAGTGGATATTCACCATCCTTTTTACGGTGGAATACACGCTGCGGCTCTACAGCGCCCGGAACACCAGGCGTTATGCGACAAGTTTCTTCGGTGTGGTCGATCTTCTCGCCATTCTGCCGACGTTTCTCAGTATCATATTCCCGGCCGGTCGGTTCCTTCTTACGATCCGGGTGCTGCGCGTCTTGCGGGTGTTTCGCGTGCTCAAACTGGTGCGGTTTCTTGGAGCGGAAGATGTGCTGTACACGGCGCTGCGGGCGGGTCGCCGCAAGATTGTGGTCTTCATGCTGGCTGTCTCCCTGATCGTCGTGATTGTGGGATCGCTCATGTATGTCATCGAGGGGGCCGACGCAGGCTTTACGAGCATTCCGCGCGGGGTATACTGGGCCATCGTGACGGTAACCACCGTCGGATATGGGGACATTGCGCCGTTGACGCCGCTCGGCCAGATGATAGCGGTGCTGCTGATGTTCACCGGGTACGCCATTATTGCGGTTCCGACGGGTATCGTCGGAGTGGAAGTCGGGCGGTCTTACGGAAGAGGTGAGTCCGCATGGAAGGAGTGCACGGCCTGTGGCGAGGAGACTCGGCATCCCGAAGCCGTCTTTTGCGTTTTCTGCGGGGAATCGCTGGGGCGGGGCAATCGTGCACCGAAGAGGAAAAAGTAGGGCGTTACAGCTTTTTACTGGTAAAATTGATTAATTCCTTGTATTTTGTATATTACAAGGAATCTTATGAAATTCTGAACAAAAGACAAATTGTCATGCTTTCGTCCACTATTTCCAGCAAAGGGCAAACAACATTACCAAAGCTCATTCGCCAAATGCTTGGGATAAAAGCAGGGGATAAAGTGAATTACCTTGTTTTTGATGGCGAGGTGCGTATTGTACCGGTGCGCCCGATCGGTCGGCTTTTCGGGGTGCTCAAGTGCGAGGGCCCTGCCGTTTCCCTGGAGGAAATGGAGGAGGCTATAGCCGAGGGGGCGTGCGAGCAATGATTGCCCTGGATACCAATGTGCTTGTTCGGTACCTGGTGTGCGACGACCCGGAGCAGGGTGTGATCGCCAGGAAAGTTTTGGAGAACCTCGCAAAGGAATCCCCCGGCTTTATTAGCCGAGAGGTTGTTCTGGAGCTGGTTTGGGTACTGGAACGGGCCTACAAGTGCTCCCGCGACGACATTGCCATGGTGCTGGAAGAACTGACGGCAACGGAGCACCTTGTTGTTGAAGCGAGTCGGGATGTGGTTCGCTGTGCCGTTCGTTATCGCGAGAGCGGTGCGGGTTTTGCCGACCTCATGATTCTGGCGGCTGCCGAACGGGCTGGAGCCGACTTCCTTTGCACGTTTGACAGAAAAGCTGCGGAACTTGACGGGGTTACCCTGCTGGGTGGATGAGGGTCTCCGGATTCCTGCAAGGGGGGGTGCGAGACGCACGGGGGTGGCGGAAGGGGGCCAGGCGATCAGGCGAAGTGGATAACCTGTCGGAAGGCGCCCCGAAGAGGCTGGGGCGCACGAGGGGAGACGCTCTGAAGAGGCGAGGGGGCCCGGGGGAGACGCGCCGGAGAGGAATCGTGTAGGCCCGGGGGAGACGCGCCGGAGAGGAATCGTGTAGGCCCGGGGGGACTCGAACCCCCAACCCACTGATTAAGAGTCAGTTGCTCTGCCAAATTGAGCTACGGGCCTGGGTGGGCTTGCGTGAAGGCAATCCAAAGGTATATTTTACGCAAGGAGAAAGACACGGATCCGGGGAGATGTGTGAAGTAGTTTAGTAATTGTCAGTTATCAGTATAACAGGAACAACCTCACGAACCCAGCGCTTCCATATGCTCCACCCAGGCATTAAATCGGGGACATTCGGCGCGAATCGTCTCAAGTCCGATTTGCTCGGCAAGAAGAGGACTATCCCCGCGTTTTCTGTAACGCGGTATGAGTTGCATGATCCGTTTACTCGGAGCGGTTTTCCTGCTGTCGTTTATATCTTCCGGAGTCTTAAAATCCGAACGAATTTTTCGCAGTTTATTAACCGATTCCTTTGAAGCATAAGGCAAGCTTTCAAAAACATCCACTCTGGAAAACAATAAACCCTCTACCTCGTGGCGCTGGACATAGGGGAATATTCTCGTTTCGTTCCAATTTCGGCCAATTTTATCGTTTATTTTCTGGCGCACATGCTGTTCCAATTCTTCGACCGATTTGTCTCCCTTGTCGCGAAATCCGTAGAAATCGACCAGCGATGTGACGAAATCATAAGATTCATAAAGACACGCCATATCCTCGGTGAGCCGTGCAACTGAAACGTCTCCGCCGCCTTCCCCTTTGATTTTTTCTCCGGCGCGGCCGAGAAGAATTGGCGTCGCCTTGACTTTCTTTGTCCTGAGAGGGCCTACAAGAATTTTCTTGACGAATTCCTCCTCGGTCTGCCCCTCCACGGATATTGCCAGACGGATCACGGACGCCCTCCCAGAACGTTTTTCCGCCAGAGTTCGCCCGTGGTGAAATTACTGTCAAGCCAATGTTGATATTCAGTTTGCGGAAGCGATCTGAACTGCGTTTTACCATCCTCCATTTCAAGCACGATGATTTCGTCGAGGCCAAAGAGATCAACGAGTAGGGGAGATTGCGTCGCCACGATGATTTGCCGTTCTGTGGCGAGGCCTTTGATCATGTCGCCGATCAGAGAGATAGCGGCAGGATGCAGGCCAAGTTCCGGCTCGTCCAGTAAAAGAACGCTGGGTAGCATCTCCTGAGGAAGATTCAGCAAGGTCACGAGCGCAAAGAACCGTAGCGAACCATCGGAAGTGAGATGAGGTCCGAGCGTTTGGTCCATGCCCTTCGCTACCCAGCGTAGTAACACCTTCCCGTAGCTTTCTTCGATCTCGAAGCGTTCGAACACAGGCAAAATGCGTGTAATGTGCCGGCAGATCAGGTTGAATCTTTTTATGTCTTCCTGCTCCAATCGGTGCAGGATAGAAGCCAGATTGCCACCGTGCGAGCGCAGATAGTTGTTATCGGATGCATCCCATCGCTTCTTGAAACTGGACGTGTCGGATGTGTCGTGGAATTGGTACACCGCGCAATCCCGCAGGAGACGGACAATAGCCCGTGCGGTTGTCCGATTGACATCCGGAAGATATTCCGACGATTGGGCGGCTTCGACGATTTGGGCTTCCGGGTGACCGCTTTCGAGATGCTGCCAATCAGCGGGTGTGGACGAGCCCGTACGGCTGAATCGGAAAGCTTCGTTCATAAAGATCAGCCGGTCGGGATGACCGTGCCCCAATTCGAACCTGTAGTCGTTCAGTCCCTTTTCTGTTTGCAGGGATATAGTGGCCTTTATCCGGGTCGTTTTTTCACTTCCGCCGAACAACTGATCGCTTGCGCCTCCATGCATTGCAACGAAATCCCCAAGCTTCCGGGATTTCAGCATCCAACTCATCATCTCGAAGAAGCGGATAAAATTGGACTTGCCGGCTCCATTGGGACCGATCAGGACGGTTGCCATGCCCAGGTTCTGGAGTTCGCAGTCCGCCAGCGAGCGGAAGCCCTGGATACGAACAGACCGGATTTGCGGAGGGGTCATGGCCATATTGAGGATACCGTGAATGCGTACGCCGGTAACAAACCCGTTTGCGAAACGATAGTTCATACCCCTTGCCCCCCCTAATAATTCGCATCTTCCTCCCGGTTTCGCTTTTCCATGCACCCCGGCTTTTATATCTTTCCGGTTCGGGGGCGATAGCGGCCCCCTGGAAGGTCTCCCGGCAGGCGTTCTCGATTTCTCCAATGCCAGGGGCTGGCCTGTCGGGTCTTCGGCAGATATTGTACAGCGCACTTAAGCAGAGAGTATCTCATATATGTCTGGCGAAGCTGAACGCGGAACACGATTTGCCCGGGACCTGCGTCGTATCCGCAGAGATCGCGGCGTTTCTTTGGCCGATATACACGATGCCACCAAGATGGCGTACGATATGATCAAGCGTTTCGAGCACGATGCGCTTATCGGTCATTCTCAGTTCAGCAAGGTATACCTCCGGCTCTTCGTGCGTGGATACGCAGAGTATCTGAATATGGATGTGGAGATGGCGCTGGAGGCGTTCGAATTGGCGATGAAGGGACGATATACCGGCTCGCTGGCCCAAGCGTATCTGGGCGAGCCCGAGGAAGAGCATCAGGAGGAGAGCCCGAAGCAAAAGAAGAAAACAGGCCGGAAGGAACCCGCTGCTCCTGAATCGGATCAGGTAACTGAGGCGACTTCGTCAGAGCAGACCGGGCAGGAATCCACCAAAATCCCGCATGAAGAATCTGCTGAACCAACCCGGCAGAGTGATTCCGAGGTACCCGATTCCGAAGTGCCCGATTCCGAAGTACCCGATTCCGAAGTGCCCGATTCGGCGGCTTCGTCTACTGAACAGCCTGCTGCCCGGGAAGCCCCATTGGCGAAGACATCTGCCGCCCGAGAAATCTCATCGCCCAAGGCGCCTTCCCCCCGAAGAACTTCTGCCGGGACTTCCTCCAAGGCTTCAACAGGCGCAGACGCGCAGGCGCCCGCCGGTAGCAGGCCGGATCCCCGGTGGATATTTCTTGGCGTGCTCGTTGTAGTGATCGGGCTGGGCGTCTGGGGCCTGACGCGAGTCGCTCCGGCGAACGATGTGACCGATGCCACGGTCCCGGCAGACGGTATGACCGATGCAGCGATCCCGGCGAACGGTATGGCCGATGCAGCGATCCCGGCGAACGGTATGGCCGATGCCACGGTCCCGGCGAACGGTATGGCCGATGCCACGGTCCCGGCGAACGGTATGGCCGATGCCACGGTCCCGGCGAACGACATCCCCATACAATCCCTTCCCGATACGCTGAATATCGTGATCGTGGCGGACAAGGGTAGCGTGGCGCCGATCCGGGTGACGGTGGATAACGATCTGCGGCGCCCGTACTGGATAAGCCGCGGAGGTTCGATGACGTTCCGCATGGCGGATCGCATCATACTGGAGCAGCAGCTCGATAGCGTTACGGTGCAGGTGGAAGGCATGACCTATCCGGTATCCCCACCGACCGGCGAAGACATGGTGGTTCTGACTCGTGACGCGCTTCGCTCCTGGTTCTCTTCCATCCAACGATAGCGGCCAGCATAGTTGGCGCCGCCTCTCATGAAGAACCTTGTCGATGCATCTCACAAGGTCTTGATGCGCATGGCATCTACCGATGTGCATGCCATGCTGCACAGCGAGGCGGTGAATCTTGCGCAGACGTTGCGGACACTTCTCAATGCCCACGATCACCGGTACCATGTACTTGATGCTCCTGTCGTGGCGGACCACGATTACGACCGGCTTTTCCGGGCGCTTGAGCAGATAGAAGCGCGCTACCCGGACCTGATTGCGCCGGATTCGCCTACGCATCGCACGGGCGCCGCTCCGCTCGACCGGTTCGAACGGGTTCGCCACCCCGCCGCGATGCTATCTCTGGGGAAGGCATTCGATACAGCCGAACTGGAGGCGTGGTATGAACGGTGCCTGCGCGGGCTGCGGGGCCGCTTCGGAGAGGATGTGCGTCCACAGATGACCGTGGAGCCGAAAATGGACGGTCTTGCCGTTGCGCTCACCTACGAAAGAGGCAAACTGGTGCTGGGGGCCACTCGCGGGGATGGTGCGGAGGGGGAGAACATCACCAGCAATGTACGCACGATCCCTTCGATACCCCTGTCCATTCCGGTGCTGCCTGTTTCTGCGGAGGATTCCGGGGGCACTGTTCCGCCGGATCGTATGGAAGTGCGCGGAGAGATTTACATCCGCAACCAGGATTTCGAGAAGCTGAACGAGGCCGCGGCGGCTGCCGGTGACAAGTTGTACGCGAATCCCCGGAATGCGGCTGCCGGCAGCGTGCGGCAGCTCGATCCGTCGATTACGGCTTCGCGTCCCTTGTCGTTCGTGGCTTACGGAGTAGGCCCGGTAGAGGGTGTCGAGGCGCCGCCGGAAGGGCAGTATGCTTTACTCGCGTGGCTCGGTGCATACGGTTTTCCCGTAAGTGAACATGTCGTGCAGTCGGATTCTATCGACGAGGTGAAATCACGCTATGAAGAGTGGCGCCGGAAGCGGGAGGAACTGGACTATGAAATCGACGGACTGGTGGTCAAGATAGACCGGTTCGACTGGCAGGAAGCGCTCGGATTCGTATCGAATGCTCCCCGTTGGGCCGTTGCCTGCAAGTTTCCTGCCAAGGAAGCAACCACGGTGCTGAACGATATCAGGGTCAGCGTAGGGCGGACCGGCGTCATCAAGCCGGAAGCGGTGCTCGAACCGGTGCCTGTTGCCGGCGTCATTGTATCGAGTGCAACCCTGCACAATGAAGAATACATCCGCGGCCGGGATATTCGCATAGGAGATCGGGTGGTCGTGAAACGGGCCGGGGACGTTATTCCCCAGGTCGTCAAGCCTATCGAGGAAGTGCGCTCGGGCAGGGAGCGGAAATGGGAAATGCCTACGCACTGCCCGGTATGCGGCAGTGAGCTTCGTACGTTACCGGACGAGGTGGACAGCTACTGCGTGTCCATTGACTGTCCGGCTCAATTCATCCGTCTCGTGGAGCATTTTGCGAGCCGGGGGGCCATGGATATAGAAGGGCTGGGCGCCAAACTGGCGGTGATGCTCGTAGAAGAGGAGCTTGTCAGGAATCTTGCGGATATTTACACGCTTGCCGCCGAACAACTGCTTCCTCTCGATCTCTTTGCCGAAAAACGGGCCGATAATCTTCTCGAAGGCATCGAAGCCTCCAAAAAGCGCCCCCTCAGTCGTCTTGTGTTCGGACTGGGCATTCGCCATGTGGGGCGCGCCACGGCGGACTTGCTTGTTGCCCGGTACGTTTCCCTGGATGCCTTGTCGAGGGCCGGCGCAGAAGAAATCGAGCAAATCGAGGGTGTTGGGGAGGTCATTGCCAAGAGTGTGGCGAGCTGGTTCGCGGTCGAAGCCAACCGCGACCTGATACGGCGCTTGCGCGAATCAGGCGTAAATACGGAGCGCTTGCCAGAAGAAGCTCCGCAGGGAGAGGAGGACTCCGGCCAGGCAACCGGCAAGACCTTTGTGCTCACGGGTACGTTGCCGACGCTTGGGAGAAAGGAAGCGACTACGCGTATCAAGCAGGCCGGAGGCCGCGTCGCCAGCAGCGTGAGCAGCAATACGGACTATGTCGTGGCCGGCGAGAATCCCGGTTCGAAGCGCGAGCGGGCTACCGAACTGGGCATTGCCATACTCGACGAAAACCAACTACTGGCTCTGCTCGACGAGTAACCTGCCATCGCCATGCTGACCACCCTCGATTACGTCGTTATCGTCCTGTATCTGGCTGGCGTGGTCGCATTCGGCATCAAAGCCGGGGGGCGGCAAAAAAGCACCGCGGATTATTTTCTCGGCAACAGGGATTTGCCCTGGTGGGCGGTCTGCTTTTCCGTGGTGGCGACCGAAACGAGTACGCTGACGGTGATCGGCATTCCGGCAGTGGCGTACGGCGGCAGTCTGACATTCCTGCAACTGACCTTCGGCTACCTTCTGGGCAGAATAGCCGTATCGATATTTTTTCTTCCCAGATACTTTCAGGGAGAACTGGTCACTGCCTATGCCTTGCTCGGTAACCGGTATGGGGACACCATGCGGGGCGCGGCTTCGGTGACGTTTCTTGTCACCCGCCTGCTGGCCGACGGCGTGCGCCTCTTCGCTACGGCCATCCCCCTGAAGGTCATTACGGACTCGGCGGGACTGGATATATCCTACGCATCTATTATTGCCGTCATTGCACTATTCACCATCGTCTACACGCTGATAGGGGGCATCAAGGCCGTTGTATGGATGGATGTGGTGCAGATGGCCGTGTACCTTGGCGGGGCCATTGTGGCGGTGATTGTACTGTTAGGGCAAGTGCCCGGCGATTGGTGGGCACAGGCAGCGGAAGCCGGCAAGACACAGGTGCTGTATATGGCGGCGAATGAGTCCCTCTCGACGTGGATAACTTCTCCGTACGCCTTTGTAACCGCCGTGGTGGGCGGAGCTGTGTTTTCCATGGCTTCTCACGGTACGGATCAACTCATTGTGCAGCGCCTGCTCACCTGTCGGGATGAGCGGGATAGCAAAAAGGCGCTCATCGGTTCTGCCGTGATGGCCATATTCCAGTTTGCCCTGTTTCTGTTGGTGGGACTGCTGCTTTGGAGCTACTATGGAGGGGCTTCCATAGCCGATCTGGGCCTTGCCCGGGGCGACGAAATTTTTCCGAAGTTCATCATCGAGGGGCTGCCGCCGGGCGTATCCGGCCTCCTGCTGGCCGGTATTGTGGCGGCGGCAATGAGTACGTTATCGTCGTCGCTCAATTCACTGGCCTCGTCCTCCGTGTTCGATCTGTTCGAGCGTATCCCGCTGTTCGGGCATACCCGGGGCAAGGCGATGCCGGCAGCACGATCCCTGCTTGTATCCCGTCTGTTTACCGTATTCTGGGGCATCGTATTCATTTTCTTTGCCACGCTTTTCGAGAATCGCGACAACCCGGTGGTCGAACTGGGGCTCGCCATTGCCTCGTTCACGTACGGCGGGCTACTGGGGGTTTTCCTGCTGGCGCTTTTCAATAAGGCCACGAACCAGACGGATGCCGTGCTTTCGTTTGTGACTACGGTTATCGTCATGATCTGGGTGATTTTTTCCGTCTGGCATCATCCTCAGGAGGGGTGGATTGTTTCGTTCATGCCCGGCGACGACGTCGTGGCCCGGGAGGGGCTCCGCGCCATAGCCTGGCCCTGGTATACGGCTATCGGGGCGGGTCTTCATCTTGTTTTGGGATCCCTGCTTGCCCTGCGGCATAGATAAACATTCTTGCATGCCCGAGTCGGAGATGCACCGCATTGCGTTGCCAGGTCCTGCTTTGATCGGGAGGCGCCATTGCTGCGATCCCATACCGCGTTTCGTTTCCGGACGGTCCCCCTATGAAAGTATTGAGAGCCGCCGGCCTCTGGAAGCAGAAATCGCGGCCTGTTGGGACAAACCTCGAAAAGGGCCCTGCCTCCCCGGATAAATCCGGACGAACCCAGTGGGTGTACAGCGGGAGTATTCTGCTCGTTCTCGTATTACTGACGCTGGCCGCTTTTCCCAGAAGCAATGTGTATCAGTACACGGTGGAGGTCGGGGACGAATGGCATGGGGAATCGCTTGTGGCCCCTTTTGATTTCTCCATCTACAAGTCGGACGCGGAACTGGAAGCCGAGCGGGCTGCGCTCCGGGAAAATACGCCGCCTTATTTTAGTGTCTCGGCCGATGCGCAAGGGGTCATGGTGGCGAATCGGGACACGCTGATTCAGCAACTTGAGGAGGTTTTTGACGCCTGGACAGCGTATCGCGTACATCTCTTGCGTGGCGAGATGGCGGAAGGAGAAGCCGATTCGCTCCGATACCTTGATCTGCGACGGGCGGCTGGTCTAACAATCACCTCTGAACAATGGCGGTTTCTGGCCGATTCCTATGCGGAGCGCATGCCCGAACTGTCGGAGGCGCTGCCTCAATCCAATACGTCCCGGTCAAATACATCCCGCCCGGACGAACGCTTGCTGAACCAGGCCTGGGGCGTCGCGTCCCAGCTCCTGACCGTAGGCGTGCTGGATGTGCCGCAAGATAGTGTCCTGTCTGACCGGATCGTGGTTCGGAACGACGTGAACCGAACCGAAACGATTCGAGCCAAGGACAACACCTACGGTCTGGATGAGGCATACTCCTATGCCGAACGACAATTCCAGCAGAGCGAAGACAGCCTCTCCGTCGTACTTGGAGACGCGTTCTTCCGAGCAATTTTCACCCCTTCACTCAGCTACCTGCGCGCGGAAACCATACGCGAGCGGCAGCGCCTCGAACAGCGCATTTCTCCGGTGCGGGGCCGGGTTGCGGAGGGTGAAACGATTATTGAGCAAGGGGGACGGGTTACGGAAGGCATCCATGCGCAACTTACCTCATTCGAACGCGCATGGCAGGAGCGGGGCGGAGAGAACATTCTCTGGAGAGTGCTCCTCGGACAGTTTTTTGTCGTCCTGGCGGCATACTTTCTCTTCTTTCTGTATTTGTACCTGCTGCGCCGGCCCATTTTCGCCAACAAACGGAGCATGTTGCTCTTGGCGATTCTGTTTTCCATTGTGGTTGGGCTCTTCGCTATCGCGCTTCGCATAGAGTTTTTGCGTATGTACATCGTGCCGGTAGCTATTGCCCCGGTGCTGATCACGGTGATCTTCGATTCTCGCGTCGGCATTTTTGCAGCATTGACGCTTGCCCTCCTGGGCGGCCAGTTATTGTATTATAATTTCGAGTTCACCTTCGCTACCTTCCTGGCGTCCGCCCTTGGTGTGTTCAGTGTTCGGGATATCCGCAACCGCCGGCAATTTTTCATCAGCGCCGGCATGGTTTTTCTCGGGTACCTGGTGGTCCTTGCGGCATCGGCTACCTTTTTCGGAGAACCCTTGCAAGTGTTCTTTGCGGACATGGCGCCCGCAAGCATCAGCGCATTTCTGCTCCTGCTTGCCTATCCGTTGCTGTGGATCGCTGAGCGCGCATTCGGCATTACCACCGATCTGACGCTGGTCGAACTTTCCGACATGAACAATCCGCTCCTCAAGCAATTGTCGCTGGAGGCGTCCGGTACGTTCAATCATACCCTCCAGGTTGCAAATCTTTCTGAGGCCGCGGCGGATGCGGTCGGGGCAAATACCTTGCTGGTGCGTATCGGCGCACTGTACCACGATATAGGCAAGCTGACCAAGCCGAACTACTTCGTGGAAAACCAGCGTTCGGGCGTCAATCCACACGACGATTTGAAGCCGCGGATGAGCGCCCTGATTATCGCGTCGCATGTGAAGGAGGGGCTGGAGAAAGGTAGAGAACACAATGTGCCGGAGCGTGTGCTGGATTTCATTTCCATGCATCACGGTACATCCCGAATCGAATTCTTCTACCGGCAGGCGCTCGATCGGCACAAGGAAGGCGAGCCGGGGATTCTCGAATCCGAGTTCCGATACGATGGCCCGCGTCCAAACACGAAAGAGACGGGTATCCTGATGCTTGCCGATTCCGTGGAAGCGGCAAGCCGCAGCCTTTCCGACCCTACGCACCGCCGTCTTGAAACGCTCATTGAGGACATCGTTGCGGGGCGCCTTGCTGACGGGCAACTCGACGATACGGATTTGACGTTCCGTGATCTGTCGCAAATAAAGCGAACCTTTTTGTCGATATTGCTCGGTATTTACCACATACGCATCCGGTATCCGGGCCAGGATGAGGAGGAAGACGGTGTGGGCGCCGGCGTCGTGGAAGAGGAAATCACGCCTGAAGATGTCGCCCATACCGTAGATGAGCCGATACTACCGGATGGGGGTTAAGGGAGGCTAAGGGGTGCGGAGGCATACGGGTATATGCCTGTCTTTACCGGACGCCCTGCTTTTCCGTTGTCTTAGGACTTATCGTCTGCGCTGTCGAGTAGCCGCTCTATAATATCAACGGGCGTTATTCCGTCCGCTTCCGCATTGAAATTCGGGACGATCCGGTGCCGCAGGACGGGCACGGCAATGCGGCGAACGTCGTCCATGAGCGGCGAGAGGCGTCCGTCGAGGGCGGCAAGCGCTTTGGCGCCGAGGATGAGATACTGCGATGCCCGCGGCCCCGCGCCGTAGTTCAGGTACTTCGTTACGAAGTCGGGGGCGCCTTCTCTTCCAGGTCGCGTGCGCCCTACGAGGCGGACCGCATATTCAATCACATTGTCGGTCACGGGAATCTGCCGTATGAAGTGCTGAAATTCCTGGATTTCCCGGGCATGCATAACCGGCTTTATGTCGGCGACGCGCCCACTGGTCGTACTGCGGACCACTTCAACTTCTTCGTCGAACGTCGGGTAGTCGAGCCACAGATTAAGCATGAACCGATCCAGTTGGGCTTCCGGCAGGGGGTAGGTGCCTTCCTGCTCGATCGGATTCTGCGTGGCCAGCACGAAGAAAGGTTCGTCGAGTATGTACGTTTCCCCGGCGGCGGTAACGTGGTGTTCTTGCATGGCCTCCAGTAAGGCCGCTTGTGTTTTCGGGGGCGTTCTGTTGATCTCGTCTGCCAGCACGACATTGGCGAAGATAGGTCCTCGTACGAACTTGAACGACCGCCGTCCCGTTGAGACATCTTCTTCGATGATTTCCGTGCCCGTGATGTCGCCCGGCATCAGGTCCGGCGTAAACTGGATACGGCTGAATTTCAGGCTCGTGGCCTGGGAAATCGTCCGGATAAGCAGCGTCTTCGCCAGGCCCGGAACGCCAATCAGCAGTACATGCCCCTGGGCCAGAAAACCCACGAACAGGTGGCGGATGATCTCGTCCTGCCCCACAATGACCTTTTCGATCTCTCCACGGAGGCGATCGTAGGAGGCGTGAAGCGCTTCGAGGACTGCGGGAATCTGCGTATCCTGCTGAACGTGCGGCATGAAAAAATGTCAGGATTAGAGAGAGAGCACCGAAAATCGCTTCCCCGGAAGCAGCGCTAACGCTCGGCCATCTGGACCGATCTGGCTTTACCGCGCAAGTCTACATATATCTCCTCGCGCAGGGTCTCGATGTAGTCCTGCATCCATTCCGCACGTTTCTCCTGAAGCGAAAACTGTTCGATGCGTTCGTAGTCCGTCTCCAGGTTTACCGTATGTTCTTCCTGAGAAAGGACGAGTTGTACAATATGGTAGGCCTGCCGGGGATTTTCCAATTGTACGGGCGTGGGCTGGCTGATTTCTCCAATCTCCAGGGTGTCCAGTGTCGCCAGCCAGAGCGGCCCGAGATTTTCCCGGATGAGGTCGCGTTCCCCGGTGCGCTGATCGACCACCCGGCCACCCAGTTGCGACGAAGATTCTTCCTGCGAATGCTGTTTGGCGAGGCGCTCGAAGGGGATGCCGAGGTGAAGCGCCGAATCACGCGCAGCCGTCAGAAACGCAATGGTTTCCGAAGGATCGATCTCGCTGTCATCGATGCGAATCAGGATGTGATTAAAATCGACGATTTCACCCCGCCGGTCGTTCACGCGCACGATGTGATATCCGAACGGAGACTCGAACACCTGCGATACTTCTTCAATCGGGATACGGGAGGCAACTGCACCGAACTCCGGCACAAGATCGCCCAGACTCGTGTTTTCTATACGCCCACCCAGGTTTGCCGAGCCGGGGTCTTCCGAAAACTGCCGCGCCATTTCTTCGAACTCCCCGCCGCCCGTTACGATGGAATCACGAATCGCGGTCATGATCTCCCTGGCCTCTTCGCGGGCTTCTTCCGTCAGTTCGGGAAAGCGTACGATGTGGTTCAGCCGCACTACATGGGGAATGACCGGCAAAGAGTCGGCCGGAAATTGTTCGAACCATTCCTCTGCCTCCGTGGGCGTAATGCGAACGTTCTGGATTTTGCTCTGACGAAGTTGATCCGCCAGTAATTGATCGCGTAAGTCGTCCCGCAGGTCTGCCCGGATACGTACGATGCTTCGGCCATACAATTCTTCCAGCAGCTCCTCGCCGCCTACCTGGGCCGCCATGTATTCAATACGTTGATTGAGCGCCTGATCGACCTGCTCTTCCTGTACGGTGATGTTGGTGTCGCGGCGGGCAGCCACCTTCAGGATTTCCTGGCCGATCAGTTCGTTCAGGGCGTCCATCCACAGTGCTTCGGAGTAGGGGATGGGCTGCTGCTGGAGATAGTTAGCCACTACGGCATCCACCTCGGATTTGAGCACAATCTGGTCACTGACCACGGCGACGATCTCGTCGATGACCTCGCCCTCCTGCGCACAGGCCGGCGAAACCACGGAGGGGGTCAGCGCCGCACATACAAGAAAAAAAGCCGTGCATACGCACGCGGCAGGTTTCATCGGGTGCAAAGACATGAATGCGCCAGGCAGGAATCAGAAACAACTAAGAAACGCCACACCCTACGAAATATTATGGACTATCGAGCGCTTCGCGTGCGAGGGCCTCATTTCTCAAACGTTGAACCAGACGAGCATACAACTGTTTCCGGTTCTGCAGGATGAGCTGGCGCTCCAATTCGGGTTGGATCCACTCTTGTTGCGGGATACTCCCTGTTGGCATGCGCTGCGCCAGTTGGAGGACATGGTACGAGGAATCGCTTTCGATGACGGCTGCGGTTAGTTCGTCGCTCAGGCCGGCCAGCGTTTGCCGGAGTAGCGGCTGGTTTCCGAAAAGGCGGTCTTCGGGGTAGTGATCGTATGCGGAAATACGAGGAGTAAACAACGTATCCGACGCAGATGGGCCTGGTTCAAGCGTGTTTGCCCAAATGGTCCATATCGAGTCCCGTTCCGCTACGCTGGCGTTTCCGAGGGAAAGTTGGGCTTGTTCGGCCTCCTCGAACGTCTCTGCACGAAGGTACCGAACCCGCACAAAAGGTTCGCGCAACCGGAGTTGTTCCTTGTGCTGCTCGAAGTATGTCCGCGTTTCTTCCGTGGAGGGAGAGGGGGAGTTTTCTCTGTAGAAGGATTCGATGAACGAATTCACGAGCACCGATCGCTCGCTTTCGTCAAGGCGGCGCTGTACTTCGGGGTTTTGCGCAAGTCCCCGCCGGAGCGCTTCCTGGTATAGCACTTCCGTGGTGAGCCACTGGTTAATGATGTGCCCTCGCATTTCCGAGGGGTCCCCGGTCACGGCAATGCCTCCCATGATGCGCTCGATATCTTCCTCGAAGAGGTACCGATTCTCGACACGCGCCACGTAGTTCTGTGAGTCCGTTTCTTCCACACAGCCGGAAAGAAACAGTGTCCCCGCTCCTGTGCACAACAGCATCAGGGACAGCGAGAGGCTGTATAGAGAACGGTTTTCCATGCTTTAAGGGGCTGTGGGCGTGTCAGCGTGCTCCATGGGAGGGGACTCTTCCTTGAAGGCCCGCACGAGTCGATCAGGGAAGGTATGCGCATTGTAGTGCTTCCTGAGGCGTGCAAGCAGGCGTTCTTCCAGTGTCTTCTGGTGCTCGCTTACGATTTCGGTTCGGGCCTCCTCGAAGGTTTTCGGGCGCGCCGGTTCTGTCCCGTCATGCACAAGGATTATGCGCATGTTCCGCATGGCAAGGACTTCCGTGCGCTCGCCTTCGCTCAGGCCCAGTACGCGGTCATAGATGGAACCGGACGAATCGGCGAGCAGCGTCGTATCCGCGTGCAGGATGTGTAGCGTATCGGCGGCGTAGAGTGCATGGATGTCCGCTATCGAGGCGCCTGCGTCGAAACGCGCCGCTGCATCCTGTAAAAGAGAATCCGAAGCGCTTTGCAGGGAGATGGCCCGGATGCGGTCCGGCCAGCGGTATGCTTCCGGTTGCATGGCGTAGCGGGCGCGCAGGGCGGCCGAATCCCGGTCGGCGGCTGTCCACACGGAGTCTTCCATCAGCGCAAACAAAACGAGGCCGTCGCGAAATTCCTGCATGATCTTGCCGAATTCGGCATCGCGTTCCTCGAGCCGGGCCGCTTCCGTGTTCAACGTGGCATCGGTAACAAACGACGAAACGAGCGCGCGCACGGTGCTCTCGGTGTCAGTTCCGGAGCGATTGCCCAGGCTGCTTGCCGTCTCGGCAAGATGCCCAAGCGTCCAGGTCGAGTCGCCCAGTACGAAGAAGGTATCGGCGATCGCCGATTCGTCGAGGCCGCCGTTCGGCAGGACCAGGATCGAGTCGGGTGGAATGCCGGCAAAGGCGTGTACGGCGAGAGCGGTGTCGACCCGTCCGTGTCCGCTTTGGATAATGTCGCGCGCAAGCGCTTCTTCGGCCAAGCCCATGCGCGGCAACCGGCCCGCCAGATTTTTCAGCTCCTCGTAGGCTTCTTCAAAAGAGGGCAATGCTTCGCGTCCCGTCAACCGGATGAGGTGAACCCCGAAAGAGGTTTCTACCGGGCCGGCAATGTCACCCGGCTCCAGGAGTGCGAAGGCGGCTTCCTTGAAAGTTTCAGGGACTGGCGACGTATAGGGGATGATTCCGACGTCTCCTCCTCGGCCGGCGGACATCATATCTTCGGAATACTCTCTCGCCAGCTGCGCGAAATCGGCACCTTCGTCGAGTTGCTTTCCAAGCGCTTCCGCCCGCACGAGGGCGTTCGTGGAATCTCCGGGCGGTCCCGCATGGCGAATCATGATGTGCGATGCACGGATATCCGGGACGGCGGGACGGCGTTCGTGCACCGTCAGCATATGGTATCCGAAGCGGGTCCGGAATACCGGGGAAAGCCCCCCGACGGGTATGTTGTACGTGAACGATTCGAAGGGTTCGACAAGGTCTCCGCCCGTGAAAAACCCGAGACGGCCTCCCGCGCCTCGAGTGTCGGGGGGGCCTTTCGCAGAGGGGTCCTGCGAATGACGAACCGCAAGGTCTCCAAAATCCACTCCCTGGAGCACCGAATCGCGCAGGGCTTGCATTTTGCGGTATGCTGCGAGCGTATCCTCCGCGGGGGCGTTTTCCGGCACGGCAAGCAGGATGTGACTCACGTCCACCAGTTCTTGCCGCCGGTCGTACAGCGTGCGAACGATCGGATCGATTACTTCCTTTTCCATCAGGAACGGGCGCGCAAGCCGTACCCGATAGGATCGGATTTCTTCGAGAATATCAGGCCGCGTATCCATACCCGCTTCCCTGGCAGCAGCCACTTTCAAACGGAAATCGACATACCGTTCGAGGAAATCGCGGTAGGAAGCCAGCGAATCGGTAGCGGGATCGCTGTGACTGCTTGCGTGAGGAGTGTAGTTTGCCTCGAAATCGTCGAGCGTAAGAAGTTCTCCATGAAAAGAGGCTACGACCTCGGGGTTGTCTGCGCCGGGAACCGGCATCGTGCGGGACAGTGATCCGCATCCTGCGGCAAGAGAAAGTCCAATGAATAATGCTACCGGAGCGGTCCAGGTAATCGGTCGGGATCGGCTAATCATGCTATAGTGTGCGTATCTTAATTTGTTCGATCCCGCGTTGACGCGCGCGGGCGGATACGGTTCCTTTCCGTACCTGATCAACGCCCCGATGCAAACGATCTTCTCCACCAATTATTGCTTCCTGCACGCTGTCTCCATATATGCCCTATATGCCCTGCGCGTTCTGACATGACTGCATCTTCTCCGCCGAAAGTCCGGGTCCGTTTTGCGCCCAGCCCCACCGGGTCTCTGCATATTGGCGGACTCCGCACGGCGCTGTTCAATTACTTCTTTGCACGCAGGCACGGCGGCGCATTCGTTCTGCGTATAGAGGATACGGATCAGGCGCGTTTCGTGCGTGAAGCCGAACAGAACATCCTGTCGGGCCTCGAATGGGCCGGTATCCAACCGGACGAGGGGCCGGACCAACCCGGGGGCTTCGGTCCCTACCGCCAGTCGGAGCGACGAGCTATGTACGCCCGGCGTGCGCAGCAACTGATCGACGAGGGGCATGCCTATTACGCCTTCGATACGCCGGAAGAAATCGAAGCCATGCGGAAGCGATTCGCCACGGAGGAAAATCCTTCGCCCAAGTACGATGCGGTCACAAGAGGGGAGATGACGAATTCGCTCGGGCTTTCCGGCGAAGAGGTGCGCCGGCGCATCGACCGGGGGGATGCGCATGTCGTGCGCCTGAAGGCGAATCCCGGAGGGCGCATCACGTTCCATGATCGCATCCGGGGAAGAGTCTCTTTTTCGACCGGCGGGATCGACGATCAGATTCTGATCAAGTCCGACGGCATGCCGACGTATCACCTTGCCAATGTCGTGGACGATCACGAGATGGGGATTACGCACGTGATTCGCGGAGAGGAATGGCTTCCCTCGGTGCCGAAGCACCTGTTGCTGTACCAGGCCTTCGGTTGGGAACCGCCCGAAATGGCGCATATGCCGCTCATTATGAACCCGGGCGGCAAGGGAAAATTGTCCAAGCGGCATGCCGAAACGCAGGGCCTGCCCGTAACCGTCGAGCAATGCCGGGAGGCCGGGTACGAACCGGAGGCCGTCGTCAACTTCCTGGCGCTTCTCGGGTGGAATCCCGGCGATGACAGGGAGCTGTTTTCGCTCGACGAGATGGCGGAGATTTTCTCACTCGATCGGATCAGCGGCGGCGGCGTGCAATTCGATGTGAACAAGCTCAACTGGTTCAACCAGCAGTACGTTCGGGGATTTTCCGTCGATCAGTTGCTGGAGCGTGCAGGGCCCTATCTTCGAGACAGTCGCAGTGCTTCGATGATCAGTTTTTTCGAGAACGAAGAACGCCAGCGCCGGATAGCCGCGCTCATGCAGCCCCGTATCGCCTTTTCGAAGGATCTTGCGGAAATAGGGGGGTATTTCTTCGAAGATCCGGCTACGTATGATGAGGTAGCTGTCAAGAAGAGGTGGAAGGCGGACTCGGCAGAGCTTTTGAGCACGTATGCGGATCGGCTGGAGGCTGCCTCCGCTTTTGATGCGGCGCAGGCCGAAGCGATGCTACGGGCGCTTGCCGAAGAGCGAGGCGCAGGGGCAGGGCGCATCATTCATCCGATTCGCCTTGCCGTGAGCGGCGTCCCCGGCGGGCCGAGCCTGTTTGAGATGATGGCGGTGCTGGGCAGGGATACCTGTGTACGGCGGATTCGCAAGGCGGTGGGGGTGTTCGGGTA
Organism: Rhodothermales bacterium; assembly: GCA_965248175.1. Taxonomy (GTDB): domain Bacteria; phylum Bacteroidota; class Rhodothermia; order Rhodothermales; family VXPQ01; genus VXPQ01. Next base: position 2,419,266 of record OZ252093.1, on the reverse strand, counting down.
GGGAATGGAATTCTTCGCCATTATCATGTTAAGGATACTCTGATTAACGACCGGTTTATTATCTTTACGATATAGTCTATCCCCAAGCGAGGAAAATCCGATGCTCCAGTTTTCATTCGAGGACGTGACCTACCAAAGCCGGACCAGAAAGACGCGTAACCAGCGATTTTTGGAGCAGATGGATGCGGTGCTTCCCTGGAAGGTTTTTCTCTCGGAATTAGCGCCTTTCTATCCGAAGGGCGCCAAGGGTCGTCCTCCGGTCGGTCTTGAGGCGATGCTTCGAATCTACTTCATGCAGCAATGGTTCGGGCATTCGGATCCGGGCATGGAAGACGCCCTGCACGACAATATTGCGATGCGTCGTTTCGCTCGTCTGGAGGCGGGCTACGCGCCGGACGAGACGACGATATGCAAGTTTCGTCACTGGCTCGAAGAGCGCGAGTTGACGAAGACGCTTTTGTCGATTAGCGGCAAGCACCTTCGTTCTCGTGGCGTCATGGTTCGCGAGGGCAGCATCGTGGACGCGACGATCGTTTCTGCTCCGACGTCTACGAAGAACCGCTCCGGTCAGCGCGATCCTCAGATGCAGTCTACTCGCAAGGCGAACAAGTGGCATTTCGGGATGAAAGCGCATATCGGCACGGACACGCAGGGCTATGTGCACAGCGTAGAGGTAACGGCGGCGAACGTGCACGACGTGACGATGATGGAGCAGTGTCTTCACGGCGAGGAGAAGGAGATTTACGGCGACAAGGGCTACGCGTGCCGAAAGCGCAAGGAGCAGGCCGAGTCGCAAGGCGTCGCCTGGCGGGTGCTGCGCAAGGCGGCCAGAGGCAGGAAACTGACATGTGCGGACGCTTCGTTCAATCGCAAGAGCAACCGCACTCGTGCGCGCGTAGAGCATCCCTTCGGGGTGGTCAAGCATCTTTGGGGCTACCGCAAGACGCGCTACCGGGGGTTGCGCAAGAACGCGGCGCAGGTCTATACGCTGTTTGCGCTGGCGAATTTCTACATGGCGCGCAAGAAATTGATAGCGGTCGCGGGATAGGTACGCCCGGGCGCCCCGTTTTGAGGCGTCCGGGGCGCTAAAACGCAACAATATCGTAGATTCGGCCTTGAATCCGACCCCTGACGGCCCCTGTCCAACCTGAAATCACCCTTCCCCTGTCTCGAATCTTCAATTCGACTCCCAGTGATGGATTGATCAGAACTTCCTTTAGGATACTCTGATTAAGTCCGCAAAGATCAGAGGGTGAGAGGGGTGCGCTGGCAAGGAATGACGAAGCAGTGTGGCAGCAGGCCCCACATAATGAGGAATGACGCGGCCAGCGTGCCCCTCGCACCCTCCCGAAGGGCACTTCCCGACCGCGATGCTCCGAATCCGCAGTGTTTCTCGCTGATTTCAACGATGGAATCATGACGTCCTTTATGCGCGAAAGTGAAGTGCTGAGCGAAGTGGTTTTGATCAGAGTATCCTTAAATGTTGCTTGGCCGTGAAGGCCCTGTCGGCCCCCAGGGGCCACTGAGCCCTCAAGGCGCACGGCGTATATATCTCTATGGACGGGCCCGTATAGCTTACCCGAAAGCGCGGACGTGGAACTGGTGGTGTATGATGTCTTGGGCCGGGAAGTGGCTCGCCTGGTAGATGGTTACCGGGAAGCGGGCTATCACCGCGTCGTTTTTGACGCGTCGCATTTGTACAGCGGAGTCTACCTCTATCGGTTACAAACCGGTTCATTCGTAGCGTCCAGGCAGGTAACTTTCCTGAAGTAAGGATTAAGGATAACGTGTAGTCTCAGGACGGAGGCAAGGCAAGACACGTATAGAGTTGACCTGCTATTTGAGGAGGGTCATACGATTCGTACTGTGGAAATCGCCGGCCTGTATTCTGTAGAAATAGACGCCGCTCGGAAGATTCCCGGCGTCGAATCGTGCGCGGTGCGTGCCAGCAGGCAATTCTTTCTGCACGAGACGGGCCACCTCTCTGCCCAGCACATCGTATACGACGAGCGACACCATCGCATCTTCCGGAAGGTCGAACAGAATCTCCGTAGACGGATTGAAGGGATTGGGAAAGTTTTTCTTCAGCGCATAGGTTTCGGGAATGCTTGTATCGGATTCGAGCAAATCGGCGTCCGATGCAAGCGTTTCGGTATACGATTCACTCTTGCCCAGCGCATAGTTCGAACAGGTATCTTCTTCCAATTCGTCAGGCGTAAGAACGGTTACATACAACTCCTCTGAATCCGCGATCTGAATAGGGGAAAAACTGTCGGTTACCCGGACTCGAATCTTGAAATCCGCCGCGTATTCTGGGTTGTAGCCAATGGTCTGGGTATCTCCTACATTATGATGCCAGGCATTGCATGAAGGTTCGTCACAGATTCGATAGTACGACCAAGAGTACGAATAGGGAGGCTTCCCGCCTGAAGGCGACGCAACGAAATTCCAAGTGTAACTTTCGCCCGTTAGTTCAATACAATTAGGATTAGACGGGTGCGAGAGCGTGACGCGTAGCTCGGATTTTTCCAGGTTTAACTGAAAAGATGGATCAATATCCCATATTCCATTTTGTTTGGTGAGCCGCACAAAGCCATAATTCAGATGACGTTGTAACTGCAGATAAAAGGAATCAGCCTCGGGGACAGGAAAATGTAACCTACTCCCCGAAGAGGGATTAGCATAATATGCGGCAGAACGCGATACAACGACATCGACGGTGCCACTGTCACGCAGCCAAGTATAATATTGCCATGCTCTATTACCTTCGCTGGGCAGATCATTATATTCTCGTGCACGCTTGTTAGGGTCTCCTGCATTGGAATGAGGGCGGATAAAGGCAACAGTAGTAAAATGCTTTTTAGAGTTATCATCATCAGGGAAATTATTTCCATTTATAAGCAATCTTTTTATGTCCACCCCGGCACCTCTGGCCTGACCCGGAACATATGATTCTCTAATTTTATCCGATTCAATAACGTCATAATGTGTTCGTTCGACAGTAAATGGTTGAATATAAAGCCGATTGCTTGCACTATATGTAGGCGACAAAGAGGGCTCGGATCTGTGAATATTAACCCATTGCCGGGCAACAGCATCACCATAATAAGTTACGTCTAATACAGTATTCGAATTACCATGATAGTACATCTCGTACCAGTTTGTACGATCACCAACTCGACTAACTGCATTGATATCTACCAGATAAGGGTACTCTTCATCGCGAATAAAAAGTACATTCCGATAGTAATTTCCGAAAACATGATATCCACTGGCGCTTAGATTGCTAATCCGTGCTTTGGCTTTCAAGCCTATTTGTGCAGAAAGCAAATCAATGTTTCCATACGTTTGGCGATATATTTCATTGACATCTTGATGCTCGGAATGTGCACGGTTACCATCAGCCACATTCCAGAAGGGAGACCGGACGCCACCATTATTATTACGCCAATATGTCGCATCTGGTTCAAGTATCATCACATTGTGATCCGTATAATTATTCCATGTACTGCGATCCCAAACATCACCTGGAAATTCAAACCCAGATCTTGGCTTATCATAACCCGAATCGACAAGATACGAAAGATCGTCCACATAATATAGCAGTTGCATCTGATCTCCCTGTTCGTGTCCCTCCCCTCTCTCAATGGCGTCGCCGCTCTCGCCGTTGAGCAGAATGTAATGCGTTCGATTCGCTATTTTTCTTCTGACTATAACCTCTTGACGCCCGTAGTCTGCATCTCTACCGCTGACGTTGTCGCCACTTTGTCTATTTGCAAATGTGTTACCGACGACTTCGTCGAGTGGGTTAGAAGATGGTACGGAGGTACGAGGGATAGCGATTTCGACAGGGTGGAGATCTGCTCGAAAAGATGACGAATTCATCTTTTTGCCGATCCAGGCAAATTTATTTCCCACGGAACCGTCCCCGTAAGCGCTGCTCCAGCGAAGAGGACCGATGTTATACATAATATGCTTATTGCCGTCATCAAGTGGAGGCGTTTTGCCGTCCGGCGTGGAAAGATCGGCCAGCCAATGGAGCGGCCGGAGAAACCAGTGTTCCTCGAACGGATTGTTGAATCCGTAACTGTGGATAACTGGTTTCTGGCTACCCGGGTGTCGGTCGTCGATGCGCGAGAGCAGGCTGTTTATACGTGCAGCGTGCCAGAACGGAATAACCTGGCCTAGGGCGAGATGGAAGTAATACGGGCCTTCGGCCCAGAAGTATTTTCCATCGTCGGACTGGTAGCGCCAATGCTTGTGCCGATCCGTACCAGCTTCTGCGCCAGCGGCCTTAAAAGCGCGCCCTAGAAATGTACTGATTTTTGAACGTCTTACCTTCCAAGAGAGGGCAGAACCAGGAAGTAATGGCCCTTGCTGCCAGACAAGCGTCGCATAGCCGATAGCCACTTGCATCTTCAGCGGCGCATTACCAGGCTCTCCATTATATCTATCGAATACCGTAATCCCCGCCACTCTAATATTTCGCAAATCCTCCAGCTTGTCAATCAAGCTAGTGTACTCATTCATCAGATCAGTTTTTTCAGTACTTGACAGGAGACTTGTCGAGTTCACGTTGGTATACTCGGCGGGGTCATAATGCTTATAGGCATTCTCAAGGGCCAGATAAAAGTCCATGGCCCGGGCGACACTCGTTACGGGCATCGCCCACTTGATGCCGTCGTCATCATGGTCGGTATTGATCTTCCAACTCGTTGTGTTCAGCAGAGCCGTGCGAAACGCATTCACAGCCGCGGATGCCGAAGGCAGCACAGGATTCAGGGTCGTCGGGTCATAATCGTTATTGTCGAGCACATACGCAGCCAGCGCCACAAAACCCCTCGACTGCAAGCGCACAGTGTTTGACGATATATTTCCACGGCTCGTCGAAGGCGATAGCGATTCGTTGGATTTGTTAATAATTTTTTGAAAAATAGCTTTCGTAGTTGCATCAGCGTTAGGGCTGTACACCTCTTCCAGCACTTGTTTAAGTCCGTATCCTATATTACAGTTGGTTTCACTGCTTTCAGCGCAGTCGAACCCGTTGAGCGAAAGAGAAGGGTGCTTGATGGCGTGAGGAAGGTAATTGAGAAAGCGATCATTACCACCCCCCGAATCGGGCGGCAAACAATCCACGACCACCGTCTGGCTCTGCGCGAGCGCAGGCTGCGCCATGTAGATCAGTAGGGATAGCAGGAGCGTAGCGGTTCGTGTCGTGGCGGAGTATTTCATGGCCGGGGTGTTACAATTTGTCGTTTTGCAATGGAAGGCATCGAAGGAGCGTGCTAGTTCTAGGGCGTTACCGTCACGGTGAAGTAATCCGAGGTGGACGCCATGCCGTCGCTCGCCGTCACCACGACGATCGCACTACCCGTCGCCTCGGCCGTGATCGTTAGCACGCTACCCGAGAGGGTTAGGCTCACTGCCGTACCGGACCCCACGAACGCGTTGTAGGTCAGCGAGTCGCCATCATCATCGCTGCAGTATTGCGACAGGCTGATATCAACGAACGAACCGATCTCGGTCAGCGTCCGATCCGAAATATCACATGTGGGCGGCGAGTTCGGCTCAACCGTCACGTCGAAGGACGGCGTGGTGCTCGCCACGCCGTCGCTCACCGTCACCACGACGGTCGTCGTACCCTCCGCCAAAGGCGTAATCGTCAGCGTGCTCCCCGAGATGTTTACGGTCGCCACCGCGGCGTCCGACGAGGTCTCGTCGTCGTAGGTCAGCGAGTCGCCATCATCATCGCTGCAGTATTGCGACAGGCTGATATCAACGAACGAACCGATCTCGGTCAGCGTCCGATCCGAAATATCACATGTGGGCGGCGAGTTCGGCTCAACCGTCACGTCGAAGGACGGCGTGGTGCTCGCCACGCCGTCGCTCACCGTCACCTCGACGGTCGTCGTACCCTCCGCCAAAGGCGTAATCGTCAGCGTGCTCCCCGAGATGTTTACGGTCGCCACCGCGGCGTCCGACGAGGTCTCGTCGTCGTAGGTCAGCGAGTCGCCATCATCATCGCTGCAATAGCTAGACAGGTTGATAGCAAAGGCCGAATCGCCCTCGGTCAGCGTCCGATCCGAAATATCACATGTGGGCGGCGAGTTCTCCCCGACCGTCACGGTGAAGTAATCCGAGGTGGACGCCATGCCGTCGCTCGCCGTCACCACGACGATCGCACTACCCGTCGCCTCGGCCGTGATCGTTAGCACGCTACCCGAGAGGGTTAGGCTCACTGCCGTACCGGACCCCACGAACGCGTTGTAGGTCAGCGAGTCGCCATCATCATCGCTGCAGTATTGCGACAGGCTGATATCAACGAACGAACCGATCTCGGTCAGCGTCCGATCCGAAATATCACATGTGGGCGGCGAGTTCGGCTCAACCGTCACGTCGAAGGACGGCGTGGTGCTCGCCACGCCGTCGCTCACCGTCACCTCGACGGTCGTCGTACCCTCCGCCAAAGGCGTAATCGTCAGCGTGCTCCCCGAGATGTTTACGGTCGCCACCGCGGCGTCCGACGAGGTCTCGTCGTCGTAGGTCAGCGAGTCGCCATCATCATCGCTGCAATAGCTAGACAGGTTGATAGCAAAGGCCGAATCGCCCTCGGTCAGCGTCCGATCCGAAATATCACATTCGGGCGGCGAGTTCTCTGTGACCGTCACGTCGAAGGACGGCGTGGTGGACGCCACGCCGTCGCTCACCGTCACCTCGACGGTCGTCGTACCCTCCGCCAAAGGCGTAATCGTCAGCGTGCTCCCCGAGATGTTTACGGTCGCCACGTCGGCGTCCGACGAGGTCTCGTCGTCGTAGGTCAGCGAGTCGCCATCATCATCGCTGCAATAGCTAGACAGGTTGATAGCAAAGGCCGAATCGCCCTCGGTCAGCGTCCGATCCGAAATATCACATGTGGGCGGCGAGTTCTCCCCGACCGTCACGGTGAAGTAATCCGAGGTGGACGCCATGCCGTCGCTCGCCGTCACCACGACGATCGCACTACCCGTCGCCTCGGCCGTGATCGTTAGCACGCTACCCGAGAGGGTTAGGCTCACTGCCGTACCGGACCCCACGAACGCGTTGTAGGTCAGCGAGTCGCCATCATCATCGCTGCAGTATTGCGACAGGCTGATATCAACGAACGAACCGATCTCGGTCAGCGTCCGATCCGAAATATCACATGTGGGCGGCGAGTTCGGCTCAACCGTCACGTCGAAGGACGGCGTGGTGCTCGCCACGCCGTCGCTCACCGTCACCTCGACGGTCGTCGTACCCTCCGCCAAAGGCGTAATCGTCAGCGTGCTCCCCGAGATGTTTACGGTCGCCACCGCGGCGTCCGACGAGGTCTCGTCGTCGTAGGTCAGCGAGTCGCCATCATCATCGCTGCAATAGCTAGACAGGTTGATAGCAAAGGCCGAATCGCCCTCGGTCAGCGTCCGATCCGAAATATCACATTCGGGCGGCGAGTTCTCTGTGACCGTCACGTCGAAGGACGGCGTGGTGGACGCCACGCCGTCGCTCACCGTCACCTCGACGGTCGTCGTACCCTCCGCCAAAGGCGTAATCGTCAGCGTGCTCCCCGAGATGTTTACGGTCGCCACGTCGGCGTCCGACGAGGTCTCGTCGTCGTAGGTCAGCGAGTCGCCATCATCATCGCTGCAATAGCTAGACAGGTTGATAGCAAAGGCCGAATCGCCCTCGGTCAGCGTCCGATCCGAAATATCACATGTGGGCGGCGAGTTCTCCCCGACCGTCACGGTGAAGTAATCCGAGGTGGACGCCATGCCGTCGCTCGCCGTCACCACGACGATCGCACTACCCGTCGCCTCGGCCGTGATCGTTAGCACGCTACCCGAGAGGGTTAGGCTCACTGCCGTACCGGACCCCACGAACGCGTTGTAGGTCAGCGAGTCGCCATCATCATCGCTGCAGTATTGCGACAGGCTGATATCAACGAACGAACCGATCTCGGCCAGCGTCTGATTCGGAATATCACATGTGGGCGGCGAGTTCGGCTCAACCGTCACGTCGAAGGACGGCGTGGTGCTCGCCACGCCGTCGCTCACCGTCACCTCGACGGTCGTCGTACCCTCCGCCAAAGGCGTAATCGTCAGCGTGCTCCCCGAGATGTTTACGGTCGCCACCGCGGCGTCCGACGAGGTCTCGTCGTCGTAGGTCAGCGAGTCGCCATCAGGATCGCTGCAATAGCTAGACAGGTCGATAGCAAAGGCCGAATCGCCCTCGGTCAGCGTCCGATCCGAAATATCACATGTGGGCGGCGAGTTCGGCTCAACCGTCACGTCGAAGGACGGCGTGGTGCTCGCCACGCCGTCGCTCACCGTCACCTCGACGGTCGTCGTACCCTCCGCCAAAGGCGTAATCGTCAGCGTGCTCCCCGAGATGTTTACGGTCGCCACGTCGGCGTCCGACGAGGTCTCGTCGTCGTAGGTCAGCGAGTCGCCATCATCATCGCTGCAGTATTGCGACAGGCTGATATCAACGAACGAACCGATCTCGGCCAGCGTCCGATTCGGAATATCACATGTGGGCGGCTCATTCGGCTCAACCGTCACGTCGAAGGACGGCACGGCGATCACCACTCCGCCCGAGTTCTTCACCGTCACCTCGACGGTAGTCGTGCCTCTCGCCACAGGCGTAATCGTCAGTGTGCTCCCCGAGATGTTTACGGTCGCCACCGCGGGGTCCGACGAGGTCTCGTCGTCGTAGGTCAGCGAGTCGCCATCAGGATCGCTGCAATAGATAGACAGGTCGATAGCGACGGCCGAACCGATCTCGGTCAGCGTCCGATCCTCAATCTGATCACATGGGGGCCGCTCATTGACCGTCACGCCGAAGGACAGCGAGTGGCTTGCCCCGTAAAAATCTTCTACCGTCACCTTGACGGTCGTCGTACCCACCGCCAAAGCCCTGATCGTTAGCACGCGATTCGAGATGCTTACGCTCGCCGTCTCCGGGTGCAACGAGGTCGCCGAGTAGGTTAGAGGCGGTAGGGGGGTGTCATCGGAGCAGTATCTCCACAGTTGGAGTCCAACCTCCTCGCCCTCGTTCAGCGTCCGATCCGAAATCTGATCACATGTGGGCGGCTCATTCGGCTCAACCGTCACCGAGAAGGTATCTGAGGTGGGCGAATTGTGCGGATCCGTCGCCGTCACCGTGACGGTCCCCATAGCCTGCAGCCTAGGCATGATCGTCAGCAGGCTATCCGAGATGATTACGCCGAATTCATAGGAGCCCGGGTTTATATCGAATTCCATCTCGTAGGTCAGCCGTTCGCCCTCCGGGTCGTCGAAGTAGTGCGACAGGTCGATCTCAACGGACGAACCGAACGCGCCCAGCGTCTGATCCGGAATCGGGGTAACGGTGGGTGGTTGATTCACGGTCACTGTGAAGGTCTGCACAGCGCCGTCGCTCGCCGTCACCTCGACGGTCGTCGTACCCACCGCCAAAAGCGTAATCGTTAGCATGCTGCCGCACATGTCTACGGTCGCCGTGGCGGGGTCCGACGATCTCGCCTCGTAGGTCAAGGTCAGCCCCTTGTCGAAGTAGTGCGACACCTTCAACTTTAAGGACAAATCGTCCAGCGTCAGCGTCGTATCCGGAATCGAAGCTGCGATTATAGGCGGATCGATCGTCGATCGAAACGACAAGGACTCGCCGATATTCTCGGGAACCGCCGTATTGCAACGTTCCGCATGGACCGCAGCGCTATCGAAATGCAACATACCGAATGCGAGCGCCAATACCAGCGTTGCCCTTGCCGTCGTCGTGAAAACACCCATGCCTTGAAGAATAACAGTGAGGTGTTGCGAGTATCGCACGGATATATGCTATAATTATGAAAATAAATCGAATTATGCTCAAAAAATATTGTCATTATTACGAACAGAAATGGTCCGAAAAAACTGTCCGGTTTTTTCGGACCATTTCTGACCCCATAAACCCCATTCGCCTGTACAAGTCCGCACCCCACACAGACCTTTTATTTCAATCCGCCCAGGCTTCCCTGCCACTCCAATCATTTCTCCACTTCCACCACCTCCTTTTTCTTCGCCGTAGCACTCTGCTTGCCAGGCTTTGCGGTCTTGGCGGCAGCCGGCTTGGCGGCCGACTCGTTCGTCTCCTTTTTCGCAGCAGAGGCCTTGGCCGTCGTTGCCTTCTTTGTCACAGGAGCCTTGACCGTCGTTGCCTTCTTTGCCGCAGGAGCCTTGGCCGTTGTTGCCTTCTTTGCAGCAGGAGCCTTCTTGGCCGGCGCCTTCTTTGGTGCTGCCGCCGCTTTCTGCGGAACCTCCTGCTCCGCCTCCTCGAACTGTGCCTTCAGATCCGCCAGTCCCGAAATATCTCCAAGCGTGGTCCGGCCTGCCGAACCCGCTGCCTTCTTATATTTGCTGACCTCCCGCGATTCCCGTTTCCTGGTTTCCCGGCGGGCACGATCCTCCTGGGTTTTCTCCGAGCGCTCAGCGGCGCGTTCTTTCGCTACTTCGCTAAGGACGATCTCCTTCTGATTCGGGTCGAATTTGATGACCCGAAGCTGCAGTTCCTGCCCAGCCGGATAAAAGTCCTGGAAATTGTGCGGCCCGTTCCGGAGTTCACTGGCGGGCACAAAGGCCTCTACGGCAAGAGGTAGCTCGATAACGAGTCCTCCCTCATTGGCGCGCACCACGGTCGCTTCCGTATCGGTTCCTTCGGCATATGCCTGGGCGAACTGATTCCACGGATTGGTTTCCACCTGCTTGTGGCCCAGCGAAATCCGCCGCGAAACCTCGTCGATGTTCAGGATAACGATATCGAGACCCTGCCCCTTCCGAACCATTTCGTTCGGGTGACGCACTTTCTTCGTCCAGGACAGGTCGGAAATATGAACCAGCCCGTCAATGCCCGGCTCAATGCCCACGAACACCCCGAAATTGGTGATGTTGCGCACCTTGCCCGACATGACCGTTCCTGGAGGATAGCGTTCTGAAATACCATCCCACGGATCCGGATCGAGTTGCTTCATGCCGAGGGAAATCTTTTTCCCTTGCTTGTCGATCTTGAGAATCCTGACCTGCACCAGTTGGCCCAGGGAAACCACCTGACTCGGATGGCGGATGTGCTCCGTCCAGCTCATCTCGGAGATATGCACGAGGCCTTCGATGCCCTTCTCCAGTTCCACAAAGGCCCCGTAATCCGTAATGGAAACGACCTTGCCCTCGATAGAATTGCTTTCGACGTATTTTTCATCGATGGTTTCCCACGGATGCGGCTGGAGTTGCTTCAGACCCAGCGAAATGCGCTGGCGCTCCTTGTCGTAGTCCAGCACGACTACCGTGAGTTTCTGATCGAGCTCCACCAATTCGGAGGGATGCGAAACGCGGCCCCAGGAGAGATCCGTAATGTGGAGCAGCCCATCCACTCCGCCCAGATCGACGAAAATGCCAAAGTCGGTAATGTTCTTGGCAGTGCCTTCGAGAATTTGGCCTGCCTCCATCGTCGCAAGAATCTTGTCGCGCTGCGCCCCGAGCTCCTTTTCGATAAGCGCCTTGTGCGAAATGACGATGTTGTCGTTGGCCGGATTCAGCTTGACAATCTTGAACTCCATGCGCTTTTCGAGATAGGTATCGAAATCGCGCACCGGACGGACATCTATCTGAGATCCGGGCAGGAAGGCTTCCATACCGCCAATATCGAGGTCAACGATCATGCCGCCCTTGATACGGCGTACGATCGTTCCTTCAACGATGGTGCCCTTGTCATGCGCTTCCTCGATAAGCTGCCAGCGGCGAAGCTGGTCGGCTTTTACCTTGGAAAGCACGAGCTGACCGTGGTAATCCTCAAGGCGCTCGATCAGCACTTCTACTTCATCGCCGGATACAAGCGTGGTGTCGAATTCGTTCAGAGATACAATGCCGTCACTCTTGAACCCTATATCTATGACAACATCTTTTTCCCCGACGCTTACCACGCGTCCATGCACGATTTCCTGCTCATGGACGGTCGTAAACGACACGTTGACCATCTTCTCCAGCTCTTCGTAGGACTGCGCCGTTTTCCTCTCGTCCTCGTCCCCTTGCTCTAATTCCTCGAGCGTCACGACCGGGCCAATAATTTCACCCGTATAACCGATGATATTCGGTATGACGGTATCTTCCTCGTCGGGAACCGGTGCAGGCGGAATTTCTTCATCCGCGGCGTCTTCCACCTGCTCTTCCGCTGTGGCTGCCGGCTCTTGCTCCTCCGCTTCCGCCTTTTCTTCGGCCCCGGCGCCTCCGGGCTGTGCTTCCTCCTCTTTCCCGGCGACAGCGGCAGTCTCCAGACTGCTCTCGGCAACCGTATCCACCGTATCCTGCGCTTTTTCCTCTGCAGGGGCCTCGGTGGTTACGGCAGCATTGCCTGATTCACTATCGTTGCTTTGAATTGCTTGATCTTGTGACGTGTCTTGCTGCTTTTCAGCCATATGGTTGGTTCTTCAGAGAAACCGACGGAACCCTCGGGCGCACCCTTTAGCTCCGGTCACTATCCCTGCATTGCAAAGCGCCGTCCGACAACCCTTCCTGCGTCGAAACGACCCTTTTATTATATTTATGTTCTTGTTGAATGATTACCATGGAAAGGGTTGTCTACCAAGCAGGTACGTTGTCAAACGAATCCGCACTGGCCACATGGCAATCATTTTATGCAAACAATTTATACAATAGTACGATTTGTGCGTTCCCGAACTTCCCGGATCACCATTTCGACCTGCTCGTGGACATCTATGTGCGAGGTGTCTATTTCAATAGTACCTTCCGCTTTGCGCAGAGGAGACACCTGGCGGTATACGTCCCGCTCGTCACGCGCACGGATGTCAAACAGCACATCCCGGAAAGACACATTGGGGTCTTTCTCCCGTAATTCTTCATATCGGCGCTGCGCACGCATTTCCTCGCTGGCGTCCATGAATACTTTCACATCGGCATCGGGAAACACGATCGTGCCGATGTCGCGCCCCTCAAGAACAACGCCTTTTCCGTCTTTTTCCTGTATGCGGGCAAGGCGCCGCTGCTCCTCGACCATCCTCTCACGCACTTCCGGAATGACAGCCACCCGGCTGGCCACTTCCGTGACCTGACGGGTGCGGATATCCCCGGTCACGTCACACTCGTCCAGAAGTACCCGCATGCCGCCCGACTCGAAACGTATATCGAGGCGGATATTCGCAAGGATCCGGCGAATTTCCCCGGCAGACGCCGATTCGGCCGATACCCCGCCGCGGATAAAGGCAAGAGCGACCGTGCGGTACATGGCCCCGGTATCCACATATACATAGCCGAGTCGTTCGGCAACGGTGCGGGCCGTGGTGGATTTTCCCGACCCGGCCGGTCCATCTATGGCAATAATCACGTACTTTTGCTATCCGTGCAACGTGCGCGTCCGATGCGGCGCAGACAGATTACCTATGCGCAAACTCAGACACGAGGAAATACCGCGTCCGGATCCAAAAACGGTGCATGCACTTTCCGGGCATCCCGTTTCCGTGCTCCTCGACAATGTACGATCTATCTACAATGTCGGGGCGATGTTCCGCACCTCGGACGCTGCACTCATCGAAATGCTGTATTTGACGGGTATTACCGGAACTCCTGAAAATCGCGGTCTGCACAAAACGGCGCTCGGAGCGCAGGACACGGTTCGGTGGGAGTATCAGCGAGATCCTCTTCCCGTCGTGCAGGCGCTCAAACGCGACGGATATACGATCGGTGTCCTTGAAATAACGGACTGCCCAACGCCTACGATGGATATCGAGGAATCCTCTTTTCCGCTCTGCCTTATAGTCGGCAACGAATTGCACGGCGTGCGCGAACAACTCGTCGCCGAAGCAGATGTGGCCTTCGAGATACCGCAATTCGGGGCGAAACAGTCGCTGAACGTTGCCGTGGCTTACGGCATCGCCATATTCGACATCGTGCGCAGCTACCGCCGGTATGCCGGCCTCGGCGGTCATCCGCTACCCGCTCCAGCAGGCTTTGAGGGAGTACGGCATGGATAAGAACTCCCCACCAGTCTCTGGCTCGGACCGGCTCTTCGACGCCTTTCCTCCCGTTTCGACCGAAGCCTGGGAAACACTTGCCCGGAAAGCGCTGAACAAAAAGGATTCCGAAGTAATCCCTCCCTGGGAACCCTGCGAGGGTATAGCCATGCGGCCCTGGCAGCGCTCTGAAGACCTCGCCGGGATCCCGCATCTTGCTTCCGGGAGTGGACGGTCGGACAACGAACGCACCGCAACGATTCCTCCTTCCTGGCAGCTCTGCCAGCATATTCCCCAGCATATCCTTTTGCGCAATCTGACCGAAGCCCTGCGGCGCATGCGGGAAGCCGTGAGCGGCGGCGTGGAACGGCTTGGATTGGAGTTGTTGGGATCGGAAGGCGCCTCCGTTGCGGCGCAGGCCGGAGGCATCGGCGCCCTGATCGGCGACATCGATATCGAAACCACTGCGATCCACATCGAGGCCGGCGCTCAAAGTCTTTCCATCTTCGAAGACCTGCTTGCCCATGCCCGCCGAAATAATATTACTCCAGCCTCTTTCTCGGCGGCCTTCGATCCGTTCGGCGCGCATGCCCGTACAGGAGACTTTCCCACTGGCTGGCTGGATGACGCCGCCCGCATCATGGACGAACTGGCCATCGATAAGCCGCCCCAAAACAACCGGCCTGCGGCTTCCCACAGATTTCTGTGCGCGGGCACCGAGCCGTATCGGGGCGCCGGCCTCGTTGAAGAAACCGCCCGGCTCCTCGGCGCAATCGCCGGGTATCTTGTACACCTCACCGACCGGGGGTACCATCCGGACCACATACTCAGGCATCTGTACGTCTCGGTTCCGATCGGCTCGTCTTTTATCCCGGAAATAGCCCGGCTGCGCGCATTGCGGCTGCTTATCCCGCAAGTGGCGCATGCCTTCGATCCTGCATGGAATGCGGCCGTTGAGATACACGCCACCGTAGCCGGCCGTAACCCCACGCCGGACGATCCCCGCGCCAACCTGCTGCGCGCCGCCACGCAAGCGGTCAGCGCCGTGGTGGGAACCTGCGACGTACTGACGGTGCACCCCTTCGACGCCGCAAACGGCGAGCCGTCGGACGTTGCATTGCGTCTGGCCCGGAACCTTCAGCATATCCTTCGCCACGAGGCCTATCTGGACAAGGTTAATGATCCGGCGGCCGGCAGCTACTGCATAGAAGTGCTTACGGACCGGATTGCGCGATCGGTATGGGAGGCGTTTGGGCGCATTGCCCGCCTGGAAGGATGGACTGCGCCGCATCCAGACTTCCCGACAGCATACCGTCCTCCTCTGCTCAGACCTGACCGGCGCGGCAAGCCATGGAGCACGACCGAAGGCATCGAAGAGCATCCGGCGTACGGCCCAGAGGCGCTTGAGGGGCTTGAACACCTCGGATACGCCGCGGGTACGCCCCCTTTCCTTCGCGGTCCGTACGCTACGATGTACCTCGTGCGCCCCTGGACCATTCGGCAATACGCGGGCTTTTCGACGGCCGAAGCCTCGAATGCCTTTTACCGCCGCGCACTGGCCGCCGGACAAAAGGGCCTCTCCATCGCATTCGATCTGCCCACGCACCGGGGGTACGACTCCGATCACGAGCGCGTCGCAGGGGATGTCGGCAAGGCAGGCGTCGCCGTGGATACGGTCGAGGATATGAAAAGGCTTTTCGAAGGAATTCCCCTCGACCGGATATCCGTGTCGATGACCATGAATGGCGCCGTGCTGCCCGTGATGGCCTTTTACATCGTGGCCGCAGAGGAGCAAGGTGTGCCCGCCGCAATGCTTTCCGGCACTATTCAGAACGACATTCTGAAGGAATTCATGGTGCGCAATACGTACATATATCCCCCTGAGCCATCCATGCGTATCGTGGCCGACGTATTCCGGTACGCCGCAGCCCACATGCCCCGATTCAATTCCATTTCGGTAAGCGGCTACCATATGCAGGAGGCAGGTGCGACAGCGGACCTCGAACTTGCGTATACGCTCGCCGACGGCCTGGAATATCTTCGTACAGGCATCGAAGCCGGACTACAGATCGACGATTTTGCCCCACGCATTTCTTTTTTCTGGGGTATAGGGATGCACCACTTCATGGAAATCGCCAAAATGCGGGCAGGGCGCCTGCTTTGGGCAAAGATCGTCAGGAAATTCTCCCCCGAAAACCCGAAGTCCATGGCGCTGCGCGCGCATTGCCAGACCTCCGGCTGGAGTCTGACCGAACAGGATCCGTACAACAACGTGGCCCGAACTTGTCTGGAGGCACTGTCCGCAGTACTAGGGCACACGCAGTCGCTGCACACGAACGCCCTCGACGAAGCCATGGCGCTTCCCACCGAGGCTTCTGCCCGCATTGCACGCAACACACAGGTTTATCTGCAGCAGGAAACGGATATTGTCCAGACAATCGACCCGCTGGGCGGATCGTATTATGTGGAAACACTCACCGATCGGCTGGCGCGCCGCGCATGGGCGCTGATAGAAGAAATCGAAGAAGCCGGCGGCATGACCCGGGCTATCGAGGCAGGCATTCCTATGGCCCGTATCGAAGAAGCCGCGGCCCGTAAACAGGCGCGCATCGATGCCGGGGAAGACGTTATCGTCGGCGTCAATCGATTCGAGCTGCCCGAAGAAGAACCGATCGATGTGCTGGAAATAGACCATACCGCCGTACGCGAGGCGCAAATAGCACGGCTGCGCGCCGTCCGGGCCTCTCGCGATGACGAAGCCGTGCGGGAGACGCTCGATGCGCTCACCGTATGCGCCCGCACAGGGGAGGGAAATCTGCTGGCATGCGCCGTGGAGGCCGCCCGGCAGCGGGCCACCCTTGGAGAAATATCCTCCGCCATGGAAAAAGAATTCGGAAGACACCTCGCCAGCCGTAGCCTCGCCGGGGGGACATACGTCCGCGCCCGCGCATCCGGAGAAACTTCGGACGAAATCCTCCGGCTTACGGGCGTCTTCGCCGACCTGCAGGGGCGGCGGCCACGTATTCTCGTGGCGAAAATCGGGCAGGACGGGCATGACCGAGGGGCAAAAGTAATTGCGACGGCCTTCGCGGATATGGGATTCGATGTGGATATCGGGCCTCTATTCCAGACGTCCGCCGAGGTGGCGTTGCAAGCGGTCGAGAATGACGTACATGTGCTGGGCGTTTCCACCCTTGCCGGAGGGCACAAGGCCTTTCTGCCCGAGTTGATCGCAACGCTGCGCGAGATGGGCCGGGAGGATATTCGCGTGGTGGTCGGAGGAGTCATTCCCCGGAAGGACTATGCATTTCTGCACAAGGCGGGCGTGTCCGAGATTTTCGGCCCCGGCACGCCAGTAACCGACGCGGCATCCCGGATTCTTCTCGGGATGATCGAGGAGGCCGACTCGCCGTGACGTTTCCACCCGTAGAAAAACTGTTCGAAGGCATCAGGGGCGGGGATCGCGCCATGCTGGCGAGGGGCATTACCCTCGTGGAAAGCGCTCAGGCCGATCACCGGGAGCCTGCCCAAACCCTGCTCGACGCCTGCCTGCCTCTGTCGGGGAAGGCAATCCGCGTTGGGATCACCGGGCCGCCGGGTGTGGGAAAAAGCACATTCATCGAAGCCTTCGGAACCCGGCTGGTTTCTTCCGAAAATCGGCGGGTGGCGGTGCTTGCCTACGATCCGGCAAGCGAACGAACCGGGGGGAGTATCCTCGGAGACAAGACGCGCATGACGCGCCTTGCCACGCACCCGAATGCCTTTGTACGGCCTGCCCCGGGCAAGCGGCGTTCCGGAGGGATCGGGGGGGGAACACGCCAGAGCATCATACTGTGCGAGGCTGCCGGGTACGACACGATTTTCGTTGAAACGGTTGGTTCCGGCCAGGCGGAAACAAAGGTCGGCGACATGGTTGATTTCCTGATGCTCCTGACGCTCCCGGGGTCAGGGGACGAGCTGCAGGGCGTGAAGCGCGGCGTCATGGAGCAGGCGGACATGGTAATCTTCACGAAGGAAGACGCACATTCCCCGAAAGTCATGCGTCTGGAGACCCGGCGCATGGAAACGACCCTCCGTCTTTTTCCGCCCAAGGAATCCGACCGGACGCCGCCTGTTCATACTTGCTCTGCACAGGAGGAATCCGGGCTGGATATCATCCGAAAGGACATGGGCGACTACGAGCGGCTTGTCAAAACTTCAGGGTACCTCTCGGCGCGGCGGCACAGACAGATCGGCTGCTGGCTGCGCGAAACGTTCGAGGCGCGCCTGCTTGACGCCGTGCGAACTGACGCAAAGGTTGCCCGGTTGCTGGAAGAGTACGAGGAGCAAGCCGCCCGGTACGAAATAGGTGTTACTGCAGCAGCGGACCTTCTGCTCAAAGTGTTCCGGAAAGGTGAGGGGAGGGAGTAATTCAAAAGAGGCAATTCGTTGCGGGGCAAGGCAATAAGCTGCTAATCTTAGAAAGCGAAATAAGCGAACAGAGTAACCGGTCCAATGGCAAGAAATTTCCGCCTGTAGGGGACAAGGCAGGGGATGTGTCCACTGTGCACGCTCCCGGAATAGAGACGGCAAAAGATTTTTTCGTCAGCGGCCAGCGCCTGCTTGCCCACAGTCAGGCCGGGTGGGTCGGTTCACAGGATTATCTTTTATTGGCAAGTGCCCCGAAGTTATTGTATTGTTTCGTTGGTATGTGGAGAATACCCATTTCGATTTTGAAGATGAAAACGCTGCTTAGCCTTGCTGCACTGACCCTGTGCCTGTTCGCCCATGCGGCGGCAAATGCCCAGCCAGCGAACGAAGCCGACTCACTGGCCTTGATCGAGCTCTATAGGGCAACCGGTGATGACAACTGGAAGAGTAACACCGGATGGCTGCAAGCGCCCGCAGCGGACTGGTGGGGGATCGACTTGGATAGCGACGGCGGCGTTATCCGAATTCGCCCCACCAACGACCTGGACGACCCCATTGCGCCGAAGCCGGGCAATCTGACGAGTCTTCGGGAGCTGAGGCTGCGGGAGAACCGGTTAACCGGTTCCATTCCGCCGGAGCTGGGTCAGCTGACAGAGCTTCAGGAGCTAACAGTGCAGCACAATCGTCTGGACGGTATGCCGGATCTCACCGGGCTTGCTTCATTCAATGCCCAGCCAGCGAACGAAGCCGACTCACTGGTCTTGGTCGAGCTTTATAAGGCAACCGGTGGCGACAACTGGACAAATAACACCGGGTGGCTGCAAGCGCCTGTAGCGGACTGGGCCGGGATCACGTTGAATAGCAGTGGCCGCGTTATCCAGATTCGCCTTAGGTCCAACATCCTAAGCGGCCCCATTCCGCCGGAGTTGGGAAATCTAACGTCCCTCGAGAGTCTGTTTCTGTACGAAAACCAGCTAAGCGGCTCCATTCCGGACGAACTGGGAAATCTGACGTCCCTCACGACACTGGAGCTGACCAACAACAACCTGACCGGCATTCCGCCGGAGCTGGGAAATCTGATAAATCTTAAGGAGTTGTGGCTGGACAACAACCAGTTGAGCGGCCCCATTCCTAAGGAACTGGGAAACCTAACGTCCCTCACGAGACTGTATCTGCACGACAACAACCTGAGCGGCACCATTCCATCAGAACTGGGAAATCTGACCAAGCTTGAGGCCCTGGAGCTGGGTACCAACCAGTTGGACGGCCCTATTCCCTCGGAGCTGGGAAATCTGACAAATCTTGAGTATCTGAATCTGTTCTTCAATCAGCTGAGCGGCTCCATTCCCTTGGAACTGGGAAATCTAACAAATCTTAAGAGTCTGAATCTGTTCTCCAACGAGCTGAGCGGCCCCATTCCTAAGGAACTGGGAAATCTAACAAATCTTAAGAGTCTGAATCTGTTCTCCAACGAGCTGAGCGGCCCCATTCCTAAGGAACTGGGAAATCTAACGTCCCTCGGGAGTCTGCGGCTGAGTGGAAACCAACTAAGCGGCTCCATTCCTAAGGAACTGGGAAATCTAACAAATCTTGAGACGTTGTATCTGTACGACAACAAGCTGACCGGCTCCATTCCACCGGAACTGGGAAATCTGACAAATCTTGTATGGCTGCTTCTGCACGACAACGAGCTAAGCGGCCCTATTCCGCCGGAGCTGGGAAATCTGATAAATCTTAAGGAGTTGTGGCTGCGATACAACAACCTGACCGGCCCCATTCCCCCGGAGCTGGGAAATCTGACAAATCTTGAGACGTTGTATCTGTACGACAACAAGCTGACCGGCTCCATTCCACCAAAACTAGAAAATTTAAGGTCCCTCAAGATTCTGTGGCTTCACAACAACCAGTTGACCGGCATTCCACCCGAACTGGGAAATCTAACGTCCCTCGGGAGCCTGTTGCTGAGCGGAAACCAACTAAGCGGCATTCCACCCGAACTGGGAAATCTAACGTCCCTCAGGACTCTGTGGCTGAGCGGAAACCAACTAAGCGGCTCCATTCCACCCGAACTGGGAAATCTAACGTCCCTCGGGAGCCTGTTGCTGAACAACAACCAGTTGACCGGCTCCATTCCTAAGGAACTGGGAAATCTAACGTCCCTCGGGAGTCTGTGGCTTTACAACAACCAGCTAAGCGGCCCCATTCCCCCGGAGCTGGGAAATCTGATAAATCTTAAGCAGTTGTTGCTTTACTACAACCAGTTGACCGGTTCCATTCCGTCCGAACTGGGAAATCTAACGTCCCTCGAGAGTCTGTGGCTTTACAACAACCAGTTGACCGGCTCCATTCCACCGAAACTGGGAAATCTGACGAAGCTTTTTCATCTGTTGCTTTACAACAACCAGTTGACCGGCTCCATTCCACCGAAACTGGGAAATCTAACGTCCCTCTGGAGTCTGTGGCTGAGCGGAAACCAACTAAGCGGCTCCATTCCTAAGGAACTGGGAAATCTAACGTCCCCCGG
Source organism: Rhodothermales bacterium (assembly GCA_965248175.1). GTDB lineage: Bacteria > Bacteroidota > Rhodothermia > Rhodothermales > VXPQ01 > VXPQ01. Next base: position 2,398,327 of record OZ252093.1, on the reverse strand, counting down.
GAGTCTGTGGCTTTACAACAACCAGCTAAGCGGCCCCATTCCACCGGAGCTGGGAAATCTGACAAATCTTTTGTATCTGTTGCTGGGCCAAAACCAGCTAAGCGGCCCCATTCCACCGGAACTAGGAAATCTAACGAGCTTGTGGCAGCTGACTGTACAGCACAATCTTCTGGACGGCATGCCGGATCTCACCGGGCTTTCCTCATTGATTGAACTAGACGTTTCCAATAATCGCATGAGCTTTGAGGATTTGGAACCCAATGCCGCGCTTACGGACATTCCGACGTTCAGTTACGCACCCCAGGATTCCATTGACACCAGATTGCAGCGCACCGCAACGGAGGTCCTATTCACCTTGAGCACGGGCGGCAGCGACAACCGGTACCAGTGGTACAAGGACGGTCAGATTATTCCGGGGGCAACGGCGGCCGAGCTCAGCATCGATATCAACGCTCCCTGGGCGATGTATCATGCCGAGGTTACCAATCCGCATTTACCTGGTCTGACCCTTACGAGCCGCTCGCTTGCTTCAGACGCCAGCCCCACAGCTGTTGAGGAGGCGTTGCCCGATGCGATCGCCTTTGGCTTGCATCCCAATTATCCCAATCCCTTTACCGGAGTGACCCATATTCCGTTCGATGTGGAAAAACCGGTCCATGTCCAAATTGCGATCTATGACATGCTCGGACGCCAAGTGCAAACGCTAATCGATGCCCCCATGGCCCCGGGGCAGCACCGCGTCTTTTTTGATGCGACGGGCTTTGCCCCCGGCATGTACCATTACCGGATACAGGCCGGAGGCTATCGGAACGTGCGATCCATGATAGTCCTGCGCTAAGTGTGACCTCTCAGTAGGTTGTTCATTTGATCCTGATGCCCGAATTTATTAGGGATATCCGAACCGAAAGTCAGGGAGAGAGCCGAATGAACATTCACAAAGAATGCCCGATTGACGCCGAAAGGTCGAGAGATTCTGGTGCGTCGCATCGTTAACGGGGGGCTTCGCGTCGAGGAAGCCGCCCAAGCCTCAGGGGTCAGCGTACGCACGGCCTACAAGTGGCTGGCCCGGTATCGGGCACAGGGACGAAGAGGCCTTCAGGACCGTTCTTCGCGTCCGCTCGGCTGCCCGCATCGCATCCCGGAAGCGCAACGTGCGGCGATCATGGCCCTGCGCCGCGCCCGGTGCACCTATCGCGAGATTAGCCGAAGAACCGGGGTGGCGCCCAGCACGGTGGGCCGGATCGCCCAGCAGGCCGGATTGAACCGATTGTCCCATCTGGACCCTCCGGTTGCTCCCCGCCGTTACGTCTACCCCCATCCGGGCGACCTGTTACACCTGGACATCAAGCGGTTAGGGCGTTTTGTGCGTCCGGGCCATCGGGTCACCGGTAACCGACGAAAGAACTCCGCAGGAGCCGGATGGGAATACGTGCATGTGGCCATCGACGACCATTCCCGGGTAAGCTTCGCTTGCATCCAGCCCGGCGAGACCGCTCACAGCGCCTGTAGCGCGCTCGTCGACACCCTGCGCTACTTCCAAACCCTCGGAGTCGCCTTCACCCGCGTCATGACCGACAACGGCTCCTGCTACCGGTCGAAACGCTTCGCAAAACTGTGCCGACGACTGAAACTGCGCCATATCCGCACCCGACCCTATACCCCGAGAACCAACGGCAAAGCCGAACGCTTCATCCAAACCGCGCTGCGCGAATGGGCCTACGCACGCGCCTACGACAACTCCAGCCAGCGCGGCGAGCACCTGCCCTGTTGGCTGCACCGATACAATTGGCATCGACCACACGCAAGCTTGAAATACCAAACACCCATCCAATCCCTGAATATCCCGCTGAACAACGTGGTGGGTTTACACAGCTAAGCCCGCCGCCCGATAGGGCCCCCCGGGCGGCTGCGATGGCCCTGGACTCATGCTTACGGTGAAGAACCGATACATGTGCATGTAGGCTATTCATGACGCGCTCGGACATTTTGGTGCAGACGCTTGTCACTGCGCCCATAATGCCGCGCAGCATTTTGTCCAGGACTTTATTTCCACTCCGTGTGCGAGCAGCACCCGGTCTTTCCGAACAATGATTGCGATGCGCCGTGAGATGTACGATCTTGTTGCCCGCACTTTTTTACAACAGCCGGCGCCATGACCAAGCGTATCGTCGTCAAAATAGGAACGAGCGTGCTGACCGCCGGAACCCGGCGGCTCAACCATGCCCGGATGCTTGAGATCGTTCGGCAGTGCTCCGCACTCCACGAGGAAGGGCACGAACTCATCGTATGCACCTCCGGGGCCATTGCCGCCGGAAGCGAACGGCTACGTATTTCCAGGCGCCCCGACTCGTTGGCCGAAAAGCAAATGCTGGCGGCAGTCGGGCAAAGCAGACTCATGGAAATCTGGGAGCAGCTTTTCACACAGTTCGATATCCATGTCGGTCAGATGCTCCTTACCCGGGCGGACGTGGAGGATCGACATCGATTTCTGAATGCCCGGGACACGTTACGCACCCTGCTCGAACATCGGATCGTTCCGGTTATCAACGAGAACGATGCCGTAGCTACTGCCGAGATTCGTGTAGGAGACAATGACAATTTGTCCGCCCTGTGCGTCCTGCTTGCCGAGGCTGACCTGCTGATTCTCCTCAGCGACCAGCCGGGCCTGTTCACTGCGGATCCCCGGACAAGTCCGGATGCGAAACTCATTGCAGAAGTAGGGGATATTGACGCCGACCTGCATGCAGCAGCGTCAGGAAGTAAATCCGGCCTTGGAATCGGCGGCATGAAAACAAAACTGGACGCTGCCGACATGGCCCGCCGCGCGGGGGCCCACGTGGTCATTGCGGCAGGCGATGCCCCTGACGTGATTCGCCGTATCGTTGCGGGAGAACGGATCGGCACCCGTTTTTCGGCTTTCGATACGCCGGTCGGAAACCGCAAACGATGGATTCTGGGGGGTGCAGGTGCATCGGGAACCGTTGCGATTGACGCAGGGGCCGCGGCAGCACTGTCCAATGGAGGCGGTAGCCTCCTGCCGGCAGGAATCATTCATGTACACGGCTCGTTCGAGCGTGGTGATGTGGTGCGGATTACGGGGCCCGACCAAACGAACCTTGGCCGGGGCGTTGTTCGGTATGACAGCACGGATGTGAGCCGCATCCAGGGACTCCGGTCCGATTGCATCCACGAGACACTTGGGTACGCATATGGCCCCGTCGTCATCCACCGCGACGATCTGATTCTTATGTAACCACCCTGCGACCGGTAGCAAGCCAGTGTGTACCCGGTCGTACGCCGCAACATTCCATAATACATTCATGCTTGTCGAGGAAATGATCTCCGTGCGCAAAATGGGGGAGAGGGCAAAGGCTGCGAGCCGTTCGCTGGCCACGTTGGGCACAGAGGCAAAAAACGTGGCGCTGGCCGCCATCGCGGACGAACTGGAATGCGCCTCCGATGCGATTCTCCGGGAAAATGCACTGGATATACAAGACGGGCGAGAGGCCGGGTTGTCGGAAGCAATCCTGGACCGTCTGCTGCTCAATGAAAAACGCCTCGGCGATCTGGCAAGCGATGTCCGCTCCGTGATCGACCTGCCGGATCCTGTCGGCGTCGAGTTCGGCAGCCGCGTGCTCCCGAACGGTATGCGGCTCGTCAAACGCCGGATACCTATCGGCGTGGTGGGCGTGATCTATGAAGCCCGTCCGAACGTAACCATCGACATTGCATCGCTATGCCTGAAAACAAGCAATGCCGTGATTCTTCGCGGGGGCAAGGAAACCCTGCGAAGCAATCTTGCCCTTGTCGAAGCCATCCGGCGGGCCCTGGAACAAACAGTAGTAACCCCTGACGCCGTCCAATATATTGGCGATCCCGACCGGGCCCTTGTTGAGCAATTGCTGCGACTGGACGACTATGTCGATATGATCATTCCCCGCGGAGGCGCCGGGTTGCACAGGCTATGCCTGGAAAAAAGCACCATGCCGGTCATTACGGGAGGTATGGGCGTGTGTCACATTTTTGTAGACGACTCGGCCGATCTCAAGAGGGCAGAGGACATCGTGGAAAACGCCAAGGTGCAGCGTCCGAGCGTCTGTAATGCGCTGGATACCCTGCTCATACATAGAAAGGTGGCCAATGCTTTTTTACCGCCTCTGGCGCAGCGCCTCCATGCACAGGGCGTAACGTTTCATGCAGATCCGGAAGCACTAAGTATCCTCGAACAGACAGGGGGCATTGCATGCAAGGCTGCCCAACCCGGCGATTTCGACCAGGAATGGATGACGCTGATACTGAGCGTCCGCATCGTGGACGACGTACACGACGCCATTGAGCACATACAAACCCACGGAACGGCTCACTCGGACAGCATTTTGACCAACGATTGGGAACGCGCAAATACGTTCGTCGACCGCATTGACTCGGCGGCCGTATTCGTTAACGCGAGTACGCGGTTCTCGGACGGCGGCCAGTTCGGCCTGGGGGCCGAAGTAGCCGTCAGTACGCAAAAACTCCATGCCCGCGGGCCCATGGGGCTGGAAGAGCTAACGAGCTACAAGTGGATCGGTATCGGAAAGGGACATATCCGGGCTTAACCCGCCTGGAGGGTCGCAGCAAGTGTGATGTTCGCCCCCTGAAACAACTTTGAGACCGGGCAATTAGCTTTTGTCGCCTCAGCCATCTTCAGAAAAGTCGATTCGTCGATACCCGGAACGTCGGCCTCGATGGTCAGGTCGATCTGTGAAATGGCGATACCTCCTTCCACTTTTACCAGATGTACCCCGGAAACCGTATGTACCCGGTTTGGCTTATAGCCTGCATTCGCCAGATCGTTCGACAATGCCATCGAGACACATCCTGCGTGGGCTGCGGCAAGGAGTTCTTCCGGATTCGTTCCGGCGCCATCTTCAACACGGGAGGCAAAGGAATACGGCACGTCCTCGCCCATAACCGTCACACTGCCTTCTCCATTCATCAAGTCGCCTTGCCAGACGGCTTCGGCTGTACGTATAAGCATGGTTGTAATGAAATGTTTGATGGAATACGTTTGGAAGGCGTCAATATACGCACTCCCTGAAACGTATTTCCCGGTAAAATTCAGGAAAAACACGTTAGTATAGCCCCCTTTTCCCAATGTCCGAAAAAAAGACCGGAGCAGAAACGGTACGCTGGAATCTCGCCGACTTGTACCCGTCGGAGGATTTGCTGGAAACGGACCTTGCGCAGGCATTCTCCGACGCAGAGGCTTTTGCAACGGCCTGGCGGGGAAGGGTAGCAGGCCTGCCGCCGGGCGACATGGCCAGGGCGCTTGAGCAATTGGAAGCTATTCAGGACCGGATAGGCAAGGCATATACCTATGCTTTTTTACAATGGTCTACGGACACCGGCGACGAGCGGCGGGGTGCGTTGCTCCAGCATGTCCGCGAGGCGTATACCCGCACCCTGCGGCAACTCATCTTTTTCGGGCTGGAATGGGGACAAACCGATGACGAGCATGCGACTGCCCTGATCACGTCCGAAGAACTTGCCGGGTATCGCCATTATCTCGAAGTGGAACGATTGCAGCGGGATTACCTGCTCACTGAGCCGGAGGAAAAAATATTGGCCGAGAAGGCCGTAACCGGGCGTGGAGCCTGGAACCGTTTCTTCGACGAACTGCTTGGCGCCACGCGTTTCCGTATAAACGGAGAGGAAAAAACCGAGCAGGAAATGTTGTCCATGCTGCACGAACCGGATCGCACCCTGCGCCAGAAGGCTGCTTTGGCCCTTACGGAGGGGCTTGTAACACACCGCCGTGCACTCACCTGCGTTTTCAATACGGTCCTTGCGGACAAGGCGCTGGATGATCGACTTCGTGGCTATGCGACGTGGCTGTCCGAGCGGAATCTGTCCAACGAAGTACAAGCCGAGACCGTGGAGGCACTGATTGAGGCGGTTACCTCAAAGTATGATCTGGTGGCCCGTTTTTATCGCCTGAAACGCGATCTGCTCGGGTACGACGAGTTATTCGACTATGACCGGTACGCCCCTGTTGGCGAATCCGATCGACAGTATACCTGGGAAGAAGCCCGCGATATCGTGTGTACGGCCTACCACGCGTTCCATCCCCGGATGGGAACCATCGCAGAGCTTTTCTTCGACCGCCATTGGATTGACGCCCCGCCGGCTCCCGGCAAACAAGGAGGCGCCTTTAGCCACGGAGCCGTACCGAGTGCTCACCCGTACATCCTCCTGAACTTTGCGGGAAGATCGCGCGATGTGCAGACGCTGGCGCACGAACTTGGCCACGGCATACACCAGTATCTGGCGAGGCGGCAAGGGGTCTTGCAGGCCGATACGCCATTGACCACTGCCGAGACCGCCTCGGTCTTCGGCGAGATGATCGTGTTCCGGGGAATGCTTGCGCAGGAGCAAAACACCGCCAATCGGCTCGCCATGCTGGTGGGTAAAATCGACGATACGGTCGCCACCGTATTCAGGCAAGTTGCTATGAACAGGTTCGAGCATGCGATCCATACGGAGCGCCGTGAACGGGGGGAACTCGGCTCGGAGCGATTTGCCGACCTTTGGATACAGACCCAGAAAGAGATGTTCGAGGGCAGCGTAACGCTGGGGGACCATTACCGGTGTTGGTGGAGCTACATCCCGCACTTCATCCATACGCCGGGCTATGTGTATGCCTATGCCTTCGGAGAATTGCTCGTGCTTGCGCTGTACGCTCGATACCTCGATGACCCGAAGGATTTCCCGGACCGATACCTTGCCCTGCTGGAAGCCGGCGGGTCGGACTGGCCGCACATACTTGCGGGAAGAACAGGCATCGATCTGCAGGATCCCGCTTTGTGGAACGCCGGACTGGCAGCCATCGAAGACCTGATTACGGAAGCCGAAGAGCTGGCTCAAGACTTGTCTTAGTTTCGGGAAGCAGATCCCTTAGCCCTCTACCGCGCCGCAATGTCCACAAGTTCGTGGGACAAGGTGTTTAGCGTATCGACGCCGTTTTCGGTGACGGCCACGATATCCTCGATCCGGGCCCCGGCCACGCCGTCCAGATAGATACCCGGTTCGATCGTGAAAGTCATACCGGGACGCAGAAGCATCGGATTACCGCTTCGGATATACGGCGCCTCGTGGATATCCAGACCCACACCGTGTCCGGTTCGGTGCATGAAACGCTCGCCGAAACCGGCTTCTTCAATAACGGCACGAGCTGCGCGGTCTACTTCCGAGACAGGCACGCCCGGCCCCGCAATCTGCTCTGCTGCTTGCCGGGCATGGTCCACCACCTCGACGATGTGCCGGATGTCGTTTCCCGGATCGCCATACGTAAACATGCGCGTCATATCGGAAAAATAGCCTTCCACGTTCGCCCCCCAGTCGCACAAAACCAGTTCCCCGGGGCACAGTGCGCGGTTGCTCGGCACAGCATGAGGGTTTGCCGAGGAAGACCCAAAGGCCACAATGGGAGGGAAGGGAAGTTCGGGGGCACAGCCTGTATCCAGAAGCCGGGCTGTCAGACAGGAGGCCGCTTCTCGTTCCGTGATACCCGGCTCTATGGCGGAAAGGGTGTGCCGCATAGCGTCTTCGGCCACCTGGACCGCTCTCCGCATCCGTTCGATCTCGTGCGCATCCTTACACATACGCATGGCGGCAATGGCTTCGTGCCCATCCGGATACGTGGATCCCGGCATCGCCTCCTGGAGCATACGGAGTTCGAGCACACGCATGCTCCCGGATTCAATCCCGATCCGTTGGCCATCCAGTCCACCTGCACGGGCGGCCTCCCGGAACGCCTCTGGCCAAATGGAAGGATCCTCCCCATATGTGCAAACACATATATCAACAGGAAGCCCATCCAGTTTGCCCTCCTCAAGCTCCGGGACAACAAATACCGGAGGGCCGTTCTGCCGGAAAAACGCCACAGTCGGGCGCTCACTCAGGTGAAAATCCAGACCGGTGAGATACGTCAGCGAGGCGCTGGGAACGATGGCGAGAGCATGTAAATAGAGATGCGCCAACGCACGCGAAAGGGTCCCATGACGAGCCGGAAAGGGAGATTCGGACATCACATTTGCCTGGAATGGGGAATTCCGGTGAAACACCTTTGCGGCTTTGCGTAAAAGCAAGGTTGTACCTACTTTAGCAAAATAGGGTTTTTTACGCCGCTATTATTTTCGCGCTTGCTGTAGTAAAAGCCACATAAGGCAATAACTCCCGATGACATTTTACGCATTAGGCATCAATTATTTACGTGCGCCGGTAGAGGTCCGCGAATCCTTCGCATCGGCCTGGGAGGAGGGGCATGCATTGTATCAGGATATTTCCCTGAGTCCGGGTTCCGAGCTCGTTCTGCTTTCAACCTGCAATCGTACGGAAGCCTACCTCTATGGCGCAGAAGAAGACGTACGAACAGTGCGGGAAGCGTTCGAGAACCATGCCGGTCGTACATGGCCGGAAGACATGACATTTCTCTACCGGGACGAAGAAGCGATCCGGCATATTTTCGAGGTGGCCGCCGGCATGAAATCGCTGATACCGGGCGACCTGCATATCTATTTTCAGCTGAAGGAGGCTTATGGCGCCGCGGTGGGGCATGAATGTGTAAATACGACGATGCACCGCCTGCTGCACACGGCATTCCGAACGGCAAAGCGGGTCATCAATGAGACAAATCTCTCGCAAAATAATGCCTCTGTACCTGTCCGGGCTGCGGAAGTCGCCAAGTCGCGTTACGCCCAAAGTCATTGTTCAAACGGTGGCGAAACCCGGGGAGAAGATCCCAACGCACCGACCGCGCTGATTATCGGCGCCGGGCGTATAGGAAAAGAAGCAGGGGGAGCGCTCCGGATGCTGGGCGTACAGCGCCTTTCGTTCACGAACCGATCGGAGGGGCGGGCCCGTGAAGCCGCCGAACGTTATCGGGCTCATTACATACCCTGGGAAAATCGCCACGCCGCCGCCGCCCGGTCGGACACGATCATTGTGGCGACATCGGCTCCGGAGCCGGTGTTGCATTGTACGGAGTTTACCTCGGAGATGAGGAATACACCGACGCTGATTATCGATATTTCCGTACCGCGAGGTGTGGAAGAGCAGATTGGCGTACTGCCCGGTATCGAACTCATTACCATAGATCAGTTAGGAAAAGCCGAAACAAGAACCCGGGAAATGCTTCAATCTTCTCTGGAGCATGCGGGCAGGATCGTCGACGAGATGATCAGCGAGTTCGTTTCCTGGGTGTTCCTGCATCAATCGTTGCAACCGGCCATTCAGGCTATCGCGGAGACGTTCGAAGCAATTCGGATGCAGGAAGTGGACAAATATCGTCAACAGTTTTCGGAGGCGGACCGGGATCAACTGGATCGCCTTACCCGCTCTATCGTGCAGAAGCTGCTTGCCGTACCTGTTGTGCGCCTTAAAAGCGTCGATCCCGAACGCATAGATTTTGCCCATGGGGTACGTTTGCTTCAGCATCTTTTCCTACGGCATGATTGCGACGATGAAGAGTTAGCCGCGGCATCGAACATATCCTTGCCCGACGCAGCTCAACAGGAAGCACCCCGCGAAGATTGCCCGATAGACGCGCAGCATTCCGATCATCTTCTTCAGGATGTGGAGCGTACACTCAGCGATGCGTTACGGATTTCTCCTCGGGATCCGGATACCGTCCGTCATGAGTCGTAGCAAGCTGCCTCCATTGGTGCTTGGAACAAGGGCAAGCCCCCTTGCGTGGCGGCAGGCAACCATTGTCCAGGACAAACTTAGGGCGCAAGGACATCCCGTTGAACTACGCGAGATCAAAACGACGGGCGACCGTATCCTCGACATACCGCTTGCAAACATAAACAGTCAGGCGCTATTCACGAAGGAACTGGATCAAGCCCTGCTGGACGGCTCCATTGACCTTGCCGTTCACTCACTGAAAGACTGGCCCACGCAGACACCTTCCGGCCTGGTCATCGGTGCGGTAAGCAAGCGGGAAGATCCGGCGGATGTGTTCGTTGGCCGCCCGGGGTATTCCGGGGGACTCGCAGACCTTCCTGAAGGAGCCGTACTGGCGACATCCTCCCCCCGGAGACAGGCGCAATTGCTGGCCTGGCGTCCCGATTTACGCATGGAGCCGGTCCGTGGCAACGTCGGCACGCGCCTTCGCAAATTAGCGGAAGGTACGTGGGCCGGTCTCGTACTGGCAGCGGCCGGTCTGAAACGGCTTGGCATGCAGGAGCACATCACGGAGCGTATCTCCCCGGACATCATGCTTCCCGCGGTGGGACAGGGTGCATTGGCTATCGTTTGCACGGACCGGAACGAAGGTATCCGAGCACTGCTCCGGGAAACCGTGCACGACGTGCGCACTTCGTGGGAAGTACTTGCAGAAAGGGCCTTCCTTCACACCCTGCGAGGAGGGTGCTCCATCCCCGTTGGGGCGTGGGGGCGCGTGCATGGCGGCCAGCTTATCCTCGAAGGGTGCGTGGCGTCACTGGACGGTAGACAAATCTGCCGTGCGCAACGGACGGGGCCCGTCTCCGAAGGCGAAACAATCGGCGCCGAACTCGCAAACGAACTGCTGGAACAGGGGGGAAGGCGCATCCTGAAGGGACTACGCAATCCGCATGCGTGATGAGAAACGCCGTTCTCTTGCTGCGTTCCGGAGACGAATCCTCCGAAGATACACCCCGCCAGGCGGAATCCTGTCTCTGGGAAAAGGCGCTCAATGCCGCGGGCTTCGATACGCAAACGCTGCCGGTGCTCACGTTCGAGTACTCGGGGCAGGAGGTGCTATATAACCTCTTAAAACATCCGGACCGGTATGCGGGCCTGATTTTCACCAGTCCGCGGGCGGTAGAAGCTTTCGGCAGAGCGTTTCCCGGAACCGGAATCAGCAAGACGGGCTGGGAGGATAAGGTCCTGTTTACGGTAGGACCGCGCACCGCCGCCGCCATACGTTCCCTCGGTTACGAACCGGAAGGGGAGAGCACGGGCTCGGCAGAACAGCTTGCAGCATATATCCTGAAGCGGCACACAGGGGGCGCATTACTTTTTCTGTGTGGGGACCGACGACGAGATGTGTTGCCCTCCCTCTTGCGTGAGGCCGGCATCCGCACAGAAGAAATCATCGCCTATCGAACCCGTTTACGCACGCTGCACGCATGGCCCGGCAATAAAAAGCCGGACTGGGTTGTGTTTTTCAGCCCCTCCGGCCTGGAAGCAATTCTCCAGTCTCCAGAGGTATCTCTGGAAAATATATCCATCGCCGCCATTGGATCCGTCACGGCAGAGGCGGTACGCACCCATGGCTTCCGGGTACACGCCACAGCCTACGAACCCTCCCCCGAAGCACTCGCGTTAGCCCTTCAAGGGGCGCATTAGTTGTCCGTCCGTGGGGGGTATCCCCTATGGAGACACCGCAGTCACCTCATCCAGCACCTCGCGGAACGCACGGGCGACCCGGGCAGGGTTCTTCACCGTCGTCACTGCTGTCATGACAGCAACGCCGTGTGCCCCTGCTCTCACCACGGGTTCGACACGCTCCACGGAAATACCTGCGATAGCAATGACGGGAACACGCACCGCCGCACAGACCTGCGCCAGATTTGCCACTCCCTTCACCGAAGAAGGATTATCCTTGCTGGTTGTAGAAAACACAGGACCAAATCCTACATAATCGGCCCCTGCTTCCTGCATCGCCAGGGCCTCTTCGACGGTAGTTGCCGTACCTCCTATAATCGCTCCCGGGCCCATGATGCGCCGGGCTTCCCGGATAGGAAAATCCTGCTGCCCAAGATGTATTCCATCAGCCCTGCAAGCCAATGCGACGTCGAGGCGGTCGTTGACAAGAAACGGCACACCCCGCTCCCGGCAAACGGCTGCTACGTGGTTTGCCTCCGCGAGCATGTCTCGCACAGATCCCGATTTTTGTCTGAACTGGATCGTATCGGCGCCCCCCTCCATGGCGAGGCGGGCAAGCTCCGCGTGACTGAACCGCTGCTGGAAGCGAAGGTCCGTCAGAACATGAAATCTTCCGATCCGCTTGTTCATGAGGCAACAGCATAGTTCGCATGACAGGACAAGTCATGCGTTCCCGAATGGTTAGACCGTGTTCGGATTGCAGGCAAAGGCACGCGGGACGGGCAGATCCATCATGGTTTTGAGGCCCGGCGAGGCATGCAGCACAAGCGGTATCGCATTAACCAGTGCAGCAACCGTGGCCGTATCCCCAAAGATACCGCCGCGAACCACGAGATCAATCGGTGGGTCGCCCACCACACGCACGGCATCGTGGGGCTCTTTGGCTCCCATAAACATCTTCAGGTCAAGAGAAAGCAAGGGTTTCCCGCCCACATAGCCCGTGATGGAATGATGGATACCGGCCACGTTGCCCGATGCCACGGTCAGAAACGGGGTTGATATTTCCGCGTCCGCCAGCACAGGGTGCAGTTGCTCGTCCACCCGGTCAAGCGGCCAACCGAGGCCCTTCGCCACAAAAAACAGCGATTCCCTCAGACCGATATGTCCGAATACACCTGTCGCCTTTTTCTCCTCGAATGCCTTGGTCGAAAGACCGGCCCCCACCTTGAGCTGGAGAGGCATCCGGCGCTTTCCCGCATCCACCACGCGCACGGCATGCACCTCCGAAACGTCGCAGCATACGCCGGTCGCCATGAGCGCCAGGGTATCCATGGCATAGCCGGGGTTTACCCCCGTGCCCACAACGGCCACGCCGTGTTTCACCGCTTCTTCGTGGATGGCGGCACTTAGTTCAGGGTGTCGATCGTACGAAAAGGCAAGCTCCTCGGTGGAGGAAACCACAGGAACACCGCACCGAATGCATTCCTCAATCTGGCCATGTACACGATCCAGAAAAGAAGAAGTGGTATGCAACACCACATCGGGAGCGGTCTCTGCAAGTACAGCGGCAAGATCCTCGCGCACTACTATCCCGGTAGGAGAGAGGCCGCCCCCCAGCAACTCCGCCACGTCCCGGCCCGCTTTCTCCGGGGCTATATCCACAGCTCCTGCGAGGGCAAGCTGACCCGTTTCCTTTTTGGCAAGAATCGTACGGATGCAGGCCAACCCGATCGGGCCAACACCGTACTGAACAACACATACAGGAGACGACATGAAATGCAGGATTGGTTTATCAACTACGAACTAAGCGCTGTCATGATCATTGCGCCGTATCCGGGAGCGTATCGCGGGACACGCCAACTCGTTGGATAACACTATTTTTTTTCTTAATCCATAAAGGGATATGCAAAGTGCCGTGCAGGGGCAAGGTTCTCTTTGACAACCCGTGGAGAAATCCAGCGCGTCAGGTTCAACTGCGAACCTGCCTTATCGTTTGTGCCCGACTTGCGCGCCCCCCCGAAGGGCTGCTGGCCGACGACGGCCCCCGTGGGCTTGTCGTTAATATAGAAGTTACCGGCGTTATCGATCAGTCGATCACATGTTTCCCGGATCGCATTCCGGTCGGTGGCGAAAATGGCCCCGGTCAAAGCATACGGTGAGGTTTCGTCCAATACGTCAAGCATATCTTCATAACGGGCATCCTCATACACAAACACCGGGACGACCGGCCCGAAGATCTCTTCCCGCATTGTTTCGTGCATTGGGTTGCGAACCCTAAGCACAGAAGGAGCAATAAAATAACCTACCTCGTCGGAATACGTCCCCCCATGTACGATGTCTACATCCGGGTCGGCGTGCGCCCGGTCGATATACCCGGTGATCCGGTCGAAAGAAGGACGATCGATCACCGCATTGACGAAGTTTGCAAAATCCTCGACCGGTCCCATTTTCACATCATCGAGTTGTTGCGTCAACTCCTGCTCTATGGCCGGCCAAAGCGAGGCCGGCAGGTACACGCGCGAAGCCGCCGAACACTTCTGGCCCTGGTATTCGAAGCCGCCCCGCACAATCGCGGTGGCCACCTCGACTGCCTGGGCCGAAGGATGCACCAGAATAAAATCCTTGCCTCCGGTTTCCCCGACGATACGCGGATAGGATCGGTATCTGTCGATATTCGTCCCGATCGTGCGCCACATGTACTGAAACGTATCCGTGGAACCGGTAAAATGCAGACCTGCAAGATGCTCCGAGGCCAGTATCGGGGCGCCTACCTCCGGACCGTGACCAGGAAGCATATTGATCACGCCCGGCGGTAAACCCGCCTCTTCGAGAAGTTGATAGGTGTACCAGGCGGACAGGAGGGCGGTTGTGGCCGGTTTCCATAGCGCCACGTTGCCCATCAGCACAGGGGCCGTGGGCAAGTTGGCCTGGATCGCGGTAAAGTTGAAGGGGGTTATGGCGCTCACAAATCCCTCAAGCGCCCGGTACTCCATGCGATTGAGGATCCCTTCTACAGACAGGGGTTGATCTGCTATGATCCGCTCCGCATAGGCCGCATTGAACCGCCAGAAATCGATCGTTTCGCAGGCCGCATCGATTTCCGCCTGAAAAACATTCTTGCTCTGGCCCAGCATCGTGGCAACGTTCAACGTATCCCGCCAGGGGCCGGAAAGCAGATCGGCCGCCTTCCTGAAAACCCCGAGACGATCCGACCACGGCACGCGCATCCAGTCCTCCCGGGCTTCCAGCGCACAGCGTATGGCCTCCGTCGTTTCTTCGGGGCCGCAAAGATGCGCCACGCCAAGAACATGCCCATGGTCGTGGGGGGCCCTGATCTCCACGGTTTTTCCCGTGCGCACCTCGCGCCCGCCGATGAGGGCCGGTATTTCGACCGTTTCACTGCGGAGAGCCTCCAGTTTCTTTCGAAGGCGGCTGCGCGCCATCGAACCGGGCGCATAATCGAGCACGGGCTCGTTTTTCGGTAATGGAATCTCCGACAAGGGATCGGAAGAATTCACGTGATTCATGATAGGCCCTCCAGGATGACGCAAGTGCGACACAGATACTATTTGTACGAGTAGCATACCCGCAGATTGCCCGGAGGTTTTGACTCCGGACGCAAAAACGGCGTGCCCCCGATTCGAGAACCGGCGTGTACCCCCGTGGGTATCAAAAACCCCTTCAGCATGTCGCCGCACCGTACCACACGCCCATGTCTTCCCGCTTCGAACGCTTCATGGCGATGCGCTATCTCCGGTCTGTCCGCGGGCAAGAGGAGGGGAGCCGCTTTGTATGGTTCATTGCCTGGATAGCTACAGCAGGCGTCGCCCTGGGAACCGCAGCCTTGCTCCTGGCGCTTTCGGTCGTAAGAGGGTTCGGTAGCGAAATCGAAGCAAAAATCACCGGATTCGGGGCGCATGTACAAGTGGAAACCTTTCGGGATGTCCCCATTGACGAGGCTGCCTCTATCCGGGATACGCTTGCTTCCACAGCAGGTGTCGTCGATGCGGCGATCGTGGTGCAGGAATTTGCCTTGCTCCGGCGGTCCCGGGAGCATATAGAGGGCGTGGCGATACGGGGCCTGGAACAGCCGCCCGCATATTTCCTGGAACAGATCGTGGACGGCTCTTTCGATACGCAACCTGACACCAGCGGGCATGCCGGCCTTGTCATCGGAAAGGAACTGGCCGATCTGCTCCAGGTGCAGTCAGGGCAAATCGTCACCTCCTTTTCCATGCGCTCGGCCTCCGCAGGGCAAACGCTTTCCATAGCGGGTCTGACAGCGCCTCGCGCAAAGACATTCCGCATTGCCGGCATCTATGAAACGTCCCTTGCCAATTTCGATGCGCTGTATGTCTTCACGTCACTTTCCGCGGCACGTGAACTTCTTGCCTATGGCCCGGACCAGGCGACCCGATTCGACGTGACGCTTTCAGAGGTAGGCACGGCGCGGGAGGCAGCACAGGTGATAGAAGACCGGCTGGGATTTCCACTCATGGCGCGGAGCATATATGACGTATATGGCGGGCTGTTCGCCTGGATCAATCTGCAGAAAAGTATTATCCCCGTCGTGATCAGTATTATCGTCATGGTCGCTGCATTCAACATCATTGGCACGCTCCTGATGACCATTCTCGAAAAAACACGGGAGATCGGTATCCTGAAAAGTATGGGCGCCTCGATGCGGTCGATCCGAAAACAATTCATATGGTCCGGCTTGCTGATCGGCGGCGTGGGGGTGGCGCTTGGAGAAACCCTTGCCTTTGCGCTGGTGCTTTTGCAGGACAAATACGGCCTCATTTCATTGCCGGAAGAGGCGTACTACCTTGCCACGGCACCAGTCGAATTACATGCTTTTGACTTCCTGCTCACCGGCGCCCTTGCGATGGCGCTGTGTGTTCTGGCGGCATATGTACCTGCCCGTGTAGCCGCCGGCATCGAAGCGATTCGCGCCATCAGATTCCGTTGAGCGCCCATACATGACAAAACATGTGTGACAAAAAACTACAGAGCGTACAGGTACTGCTTTTCAGTGTGATCCGTGAACAGGCGGGGATCGATTCGACAACCTTGCACCTCGACCCCGGAGAAACCGTACCCGCCGGCGTGCTTCTCGAAAGACTGGCTGCAACGTATCCTCCCATTCGCCCTATGCTTCCGCTCGTACGCATTGCAGTCAATCGAGAGTACGTACCAAGAGAACATATTGTGCGGGCAGGGGACGAAGTGGCCCTCATTACGCCCGTCAGCGGAGGATGAGATGACCGGGATATCGAACGATTCGGCCTGGATAAACATCCAGGAAACGCTCCTCTCTCTTGAAGAGGTTTCGGAATTTCTCCGGGTCGAGGAGGCCGGCGGGATAGATATCTTTCTCGGAACGACACGCCGGTGGACCGAGGTCGAAGAAAAAGTAACCGACAGAGAAACAGGGCGACGAGAAACGGTACTCCTTGAATACGAATGCTATAACCCCATGGCGCTCAAGGAAATGCACAGGCTTGTGGAGGAAGCGTTTGCCCGCTGGCCTGTTCGCCGCGCCTGCTTGCTTCATCGCATTGGCGAAGTGCCGCTACGGGAAATAAGCGTCATTGCGGGAGTTGCTGCACCCCACCGTGCGGATGCCTTCGCGGCATGCCGGTATCTGATCGACATGCTGAAAACCCGAGTGCCGATCTGGAAAAAGGAACACTTCGTCGACGGTAACTCCAGGTGGATCGAAGGGGATTCCGCACCCCAAGACCTCAGTTCGCCAGATACGACGTGACTGCCTGGTGTATGCGCTCGACCGGATCGGGATGAGTGTCCGGTTCGAACACCAGCCCGGTGACTGCCTCATACAACTCGATATAGCGAGCCGCTACCTGTATACGAAAATCGTCCGGCAGGTCGGGGAGATGCTGTCCTCGTTCTCCCTGAAAACCCTGCTCCATCAACCACTCCCGGACGAATTCCTTGGAAAGCTGCTTTTGAGGTAACCCCGACCGAAGCCGCTCCTCATATCCATCCGCGTAGTAGTACCGTGACGAATCAGGGGTATGCACCTCGTCTATAAGGAGGAAAGCGCCATCCGGAGCGCAGCCGAATTCGTACTTGGTATCTACGAGCAGCAACCCCCGCGCCGCAGACATGTCCGTGCCCCGTGCAAACAAGGCAAGCGCAGTACCTTCCAGTTGGTCGAATTCCTCGTGCGTCAGCAGGTCGCGCGCCACAATCTCCTCCCGGGAGATATCTTCATCGTGTCCCGTTTCCGCTTTGGTGGCGGGCGTGAGCACGGGCTTGGGAAGGCGACTGCTTTCCTGCAGGCCGTCCGGCAACGCCACGCCCGAAACGCTGCGCCGCCCGGCGCGATATTCCCGCCAGGCATGCCCTGCAAGATACCCCCGGACCACAAATTCGACAGGAACAGGCGTACAAGACGCCGCCACCGTCACGTTCGGGTCCGGAACCGCTACAAGGTGATTGGGCGCAATATCCTTTGTTCGTTCGAAGAAAAAAGCAGCGGTCCGATTCAGCACCTGCCCCTTGAAGGGAATCTGCTGACGAAGAATGTGATCGAACGCCGAAATGCGGTCGGTCGTGACCAGGAAGAGCGTGTCCGCGGAAGAAGTGGCAGGCCGGTAGATATCGCGGACCTTGCCCCGGTACAACTCGCCCACCTCCGTGAAATTCGTCTCGCTGATCGTACGATCGAGTTGTTGCCGAATCGCCTCCTCCAGAGGCCGGCGCAACGTGCTTTCTGACGTCATATGCGAGGAAACGGAATAAAAGGTCAGGGAGAAAAAATGAGGCTCATGTGGGCTGGGAAGACCTGCGCGCCACCAGCATAGGCACAATCACTCGGTGTACCGGGGAAGCCTTTTCGTCTCCGGTCATGCGCTGCAGGACCAACTCGGTGGCTTGCTCGCCCACTTCGTGCATACGCTGGTTCACGCTGGAAAGACCAATGTAGTGGCTGGACTTGATATCGTCGTACCCAACCAACGCAATGTCTCCGGGTATCTCCCGTCCGGCGTCGCGTATCGCTTTCCAGGCCCCGATGGCCTGCACATCGCTCAGCGCAAAGACCGCCGTAACGTCCGGGCGTTCCGCAAGAATCCGTTGCATTGCCTCGTAGCCCGCTTCCTCGCTGAAACCGGCGTGCTTCTCGGTGCTCCCGAAAAAAATATCTTCCTGGGAGAAAGGCCGGCCGGCTTTGCGTATGGCTTCCCGAACCCCTTCGAGGCGTTCGTTCTGCATGGAACCGCTCGTGTGCGATACGATCATGGCAATCCCGGTGTGTCCAAGGCTGATCAGATGTTCGATAGCTGCCGCCGCGCCTGCTCGATCGTCCCAGGAAAACGAATCGAAGGCAGGATGTTGCGTGCCCACAAGCACCACCGGAGAGTGTAATGTCTCCAGTTCCTCTACAATGTGATCGTCGAGGGTAACGCCGACCAGAAGCAAGCCTTGCACGGAGCCGCGATCCAGAAAGTTCATTAGCGTGGTGTTCGGTGACTTCGTTCCCAGATCGCAAAGAAGCAGGTCAATATCCAGCCGTTGCAGGCAAAACCGGATGCCTTTGAGCAATTCGTTATGAAAGGGCATCGTGAAGGTGGGGATAGCCACGGCGAATGACTTTACCGCCTTACGAGCCAGTGATTTTGCCGTACGATCCGGGCGGAATCGCAAGGCTTCGATAGCCTTGAGCACGCGCACCCGAGTCGGCTCGGTAACCAGATCGGAGTTATTCATCACCCGCGACACGGTGGATATCGAAACGCCCGCCCTCTCCGCCACATCATAAATGGTGATTCTTGATTTTTTCTGCATCGTACAAATTTGAATTGCCTGATCTGTGCCCGTAGAGGGTATATTGCGCAAAAGTATGCTTAATCCCGATTTCCGCAAAAGGTCCCGGCGTCCACCGATCAATTTTTTGTCGCCTTTTCCGTTTGTCCGCATGGCACGTATTCGGCTTGAAAACATCCGTAAGGTGTACGACAGGAATGTCGTAGCAGTCCAGGACGTGACATTCGAGGTTGAAGAGGGGGAGTTCGTTGTGCTGGTTGGGCCATCGGGATGCGGTAAAAGCACCATGCTGCGCATGATTGCCGGCCTCGAGTCGATTACACAGGGTTCTCTGTATATCGATAATCGGATTGTAAACGGCGTGCCCCCGCGGGACCGGGATGTTGCAATGGTCTTTCAGAACTATGTCCTGTACCCGCACATGTCTGTGTTCGACAACATGGCTTTCGGGCTCAAACTGCGCGGATACAGTAAGGAAGAAATGAACCGCCGGGTGCAGGAGGCGGCAGAATTGCTCGGGGTCGAAGCCATTCTGAACCGGAAACCGGAGCAATTGTCCGGTGGGCAGCGGCAGCGAGTCGCCGTGGGTAGAGCTATTGTTCGCAAACCGCGCATGTTTCTCTTTGACGAACCGCTTTCCAACCTCGATGCAGGACTGCGAGGAAAAATGCGGGCGGAAATATCGAGGCTCCACACCCGGCTGGGTACGACAATGATCTATGTCACACACGATCAGGTCGAGGCCATGACTATGGGCGACCGGATCGTAGTACTCGACAGGGGACGAATCCAGCAGATTGATGCTCCGCTTGCACTCTACCGGCGGCCCGCAAACCGGTTCGTAGCCGGATTTATCGGGAATCCGGCGATGAACTTCATGGAGGGCCGCATCGTCGAGAAGGAGGGAGGGCCGGCATTCGAGGCGGAAGGAGAAACTCTGCTGATTCCCTTGCGAGAGCCGGACCATGCGGCCATTGGATCATGCGTCGGGCAGACCGTGACCCTCGGCATCCGTCCGGAAGATATCCAGGTATCCTCCGGTACGCCCCCCGCATATCCCGCGTACGAGGCCGATTTTCTGCTGGATGTAGTGGAGCCCATGGGGCATGAAGCATTTCTTTGCGCCAGGGTAGGGAAACAGGACATTCGCGCACGTATTGCGTCGCAGACACTCCCCAAAGCAGGCCGCTCCGTGCGACTGGCGCTGGATCTGAGAAAACTTTATTTCTTCGACCGGACAACGGAGCGTGCCCTGTGACATGAACAGTTGCCGGGAAACCAGTGTATTTTTTTCTGCAATTGATCGGCGTACACAATATCTTCATGCTGGTTTAAAACGTTCCATGCCATAAATCCATACTGTAAAAGTACAGCGCCTCCGCGTAGAATTATTGATTGCACGGAACGCACACGCATTCCTCATGACCATCTCTCGATAGCATGTTCAAGAAACTCCTTACCGTAACCATTGCGCTGATTGTCGCCGGATTTGCCCCAACGATCGTTCAGGCGCAGTCAAGCCAGGACGAGATCGCCTCAGAAGTGGACGCCGTGCTGAAAAACATGGTAGCCCTTGCCGAAGTCTTTCCCGCCGATAAATACGAATGGGCGCCTACCGAGGTCGTGTTCCCGTTCCGGCGTCATCTCGTGCATGTTTCGCAAGCGTCTTATTTCATTCTGGGACTCGGCGGGATAGAAGCGCCTGAGGGGGTCGATGTGGAAGGCGCGCTTGAGAATGTGATGGAGAAAGAAGATGTGGTAGCATTCCTGAAGCAAACGCATGAATTTGCGGTTTCCAGCATTCGCGGGATGTCAGACGAAACGATGAACTCCATGGTAAATATGTACGGCTCACAACGGAGCGTGCGTGCAGGACTGCTCACCTATCTGCGACATAATTCCGAGCATCTTGGGCAATTGATTTCTTACGCGCGCATGCAGGACATCGTACCGCCCTGGAGTCAATGAGCATATCACGAAGAGCCTTTCTGCACTTGTCCGGTGCGGCTGCGGCAGTTTCGACGGCGGGCATGCCTCACCCGCCGCAAGCTCATCCGCACCGGACCGTGCCGATTGTGATCGCTTCAGGGAACGGCATCCGGGGTGTCGAAAAGGCATACCGGATGATGACGGATGAGGGGGCGGACCCGCTTGACGCAGCCATTGCCGGCGTCAATATCCAGGAATTGGACCCGTCAGACCAGAGTGTGGGCCTCGGCGGCTTACCTGACGAGCGAGGCATCGTTACGCTGGACGCCTCGCTTATGCATGGTCCTACGCGCCGCGCCGGGGCCGTTGCCGCCCTGGAAGACATCGCTACGCCTTCCCTTGTAGCCAAGGCTGTGATGGATTACACGGATCATGTGATCCTTGTAGGGAAGGGCGCTCGGGATTTCGCCATCCGGATGGGATTCAAGCCGCAAAACCTGCTTACGGAACAGAGCCGTAAAGACTGGCTGGCCTGGAAGACAAGTCTAAACGCCGAGGACAACTGGCTGGAATGGCCGGAAGCAGCGGCAAAACACACGGACGGCACCATTCACATGAGCGCCGTTACGGCAAGCGGGGATGTAGCCTCGGTGACGACTACGAGCGGACTGGCCTGGAAGATTCCCGGGCGCATAGGGGACAGCCCCATTGTCGGAGCCGGACAGTACTGTGACAACACAGTGGGTTCCGCCGGCGCAACCGGGCGGGGAGAAGCCGCTATTCAGTCCTGCGGATCGTTTCTAGCCGTCGAGTTCATGCGCCATGGATACGCTCCGGAAGATGCCTGTCTCGAGGTACTGCGCCGTGTCGTGGCCATGACGGAAGATCGCCTGCTGGACGAACGGGGCCGCCCGCGTTTCGGGCTCAGCTTCTATGCCGTCCACAAGGACGGGCGATACGGAGCTGCCACCATGTATGAAGGGCCGCAGTTTGCCGTCGCATCGGCGGAAGGCGTTCGCCACGAACCCATGGCCTTCCTGTTCCCCAATGAATAAGCCGCCTGCCTTCGGGACCATCGGCTGGATGGATCTGACCGTTCCCGATGCCGAAACCGTTCGGGATTTCTATGAGGCCGTCGCCGGCTGGAAGGCTTCCCCCGTAAGCATGGGGGAGTACAACGACTTCAATATGTCCCCCCCGGGCGACGAAACGGAACCGTTGGCCGGTGTGTGCCATGCGCGGGGCGCCAATGCAGACCTGCCCGCCCAGTGGATCATCTACATTCTGGTCGAGGATCTCGAAGAAAGTATGACCGCGTGCTGCGAACGGGGCGGCTCCGTGATCGCAGGGCCTGTATCCATGGGGGCCATGGGCAGTTATTGCGTGATTCGCGATCCAGCCGGCGCCACGGCAGCGCTTTTTTGTCCGATTGCGTCTGATGCCTCCTGATGTTCGCTTGGACATCTGGTCACACTGTTACGTGAGTTGAGAAAAAAGGCGTGATACCCTGCACCCGCTGTTTGCTCCGGCGCGTCGGAACTGGGTGATCTGCCAGTCTTCTGGCGTTCGAAATTCAATACATCCTTTAGATAAACAAGCGGGTGGCCAACTCGTTCAGAGGGGGCGGCTGCGCACTCTGTAACGAGCTGGAAGATCGCCTCGCGGGATACGCCTCTTAGCTTGGCGGCCTCCAACCGGGTAATCCATTCATCCGGGTTGACATTGTCGGTCATGACAAATTATGTTGACACAGTCGGGGATCTGTAGTATTCCGTTCCACTTGTCTACTTGGACATCACCATGCTAAGAAATGGTCCGAAAAAACTGGACAGTTTTTTTCGCGTTTTTAAGTGTACTGTCGCGTCGGATCATGCCGCTTTGGGCAGCGGCTTTCGTTTGTAGAATACGTCGTCGGGCGTTCGGTTGTCAAGTCCCTGGTGAGGCCGCTCTTCGTTGAAGTAGCGCAGGTAATCGGCAATCCCCTTCCCGGCCTCGGCCACCGTCTCGTACGCGCGCCGGTAGACTTCTTCCTGCTTGAGGCTGCGCCAGAGGCGCTCCACGTACACGTTATCGAGCCAGCGGCCCTTGCCGTCCATAGAGATGCGCACGCCATGCTCCTTGAGCGCACCGGTGAACGCCTCGGAGGTAAACTGCGCTCCCTGATCGGTGTTGAAGACCTCAGGTGCGCCGTAGCGGACAATGGCCTCTTCCATCGCTTCGACGCAAAAGGCGGCGTCCATCGTGTTCGATAGCCGGTGGGCGAGCACCTTGCGGCTATGCCAGTCGATCACGGCCACAAGATAAAGAAAGCCCTTCGCCATAGGGATGTACGTAATGTCCGCCGCATAGACCTGCCGGGGTCTCGTCACCTTCATGCCTCTGAGCAGATAAGGATAAATCCTGTGCCCTTCTCCCGGAGACGACGTGCGGCGCTTGGGATAAATGGCCCTAAGGCCCATCAGGCGCATGAGGCGAACGACGCGGCTTCTGGCGACACGGACGCCTCGCGCCTCGAGCATGCTCTTGATCGTGCGCGATCCGCTTGTGGGACGCTCCATATAGAGCCTGTCGATCTCTTTCATCGCCGCAAGGTTCTCTTCGCTCTCTGCGCGAGGGGTATAGTAGGCCGTCGAACGACTCAACGACAAGAGCCTCGACTGGCGAACCACGGGCATGGTATGGGCGCGATCTATCCTCGCCCGGCGCTCGGCTAGAGGTCTCGACCGAGCGCCTTCGATAAAAAATCCTTCTCCATCGACAACTCTCCGATCTTCGCGTGAAGCACCTTTATCTGATCGTCGCGCTCGTCCGGAGCGCCGCCACGGCCTCGGGTGAAAGCCTCCTCGGCGGTCTCTACCAGCTGCTTCTTCCACGATTGTATCTGGTTCGGGTGCACCTCGAAGCGCTCGGCGAGTTCGGCCAGCGTACGGTCGCCGCGAACGGCGGCGAGGGCTACCTTCGCCTTGAACGAAGGACTATGGGTTCTGCGTGTGCGTCTTGACATGGGTCTCGTCGGGTTGATTGGATCGGAACAAGGTCGCAACAGTACACCTTAAATTCCGCGAAAATCTGTCCAATCAAACCGAACCACCTCTCTAGTCCCTCGCCTCCACCAGGGCGTTGAAGTCCGTAAGTGTGCCAGCTCTTGCACCCTTGCAGCGTCGCGGTCATACAATCTCAACTTTATTGTCGCCGGCCAGGAGGCATCGCAATGAAAACGAATTTCACGGCGGGTTCCGGTCTCGACCGTCTCCCTCGCAGGATCCGAATGAAGCGCCGTCACGCACTCGTGTGTTTGGCGCTCGCTGTGCTGGTTTCCTCCTGTATTGTCTCCAGAGTTCAGGTCGAATTGCTGGATCCAAGCGATGCAGTGGGAACGAACGTCGAATCTCCGCTCAAGGTCTTCCTCACGGATGGCAGGGTCGCGGTGTTCCCGGACGGGGCCTGGATCACGACGGACTTGATCTTTGGCACTGGAACCCTGTACTCACTGGATCTCGCCAGCGCCGATGCCATCAACGCGCTCGCGCTCGACGACGTGATCGGGCTCGAGTCGATTCGGGCTGACTTCGATTTCGGAAAGTCGGTGATGAAAAATATTGCTCCTATTGCTGCTATTGCTTCTATTGCTATGGTTTTGATAGGCGCAAAAGTAACTTTCGGGTCGTGTCCAACGGTGTACTCGTACGACGAGGCCGGAGAGGCCCTGGAGGCTGAGACCTTCTCTTATAGCATTGCACCCCTCCTTGAGGCGAGAGACGTGGATCGGATCCGGGTCGCCGCAGATGCGAACGGTGTAGTAAAACTCGAGCTGCGCAACGAAGCCCTTGAAACGCATTACATCAATCATCTGGCCCTTCTTGAAGTACGCCACGAGGCGGACCAGGCCGCGTATCCGAATGAAGAGGGGCAGGTCCTGGTCGTGGGAGACCTGACCGGGGCCATCAGTGCGATCGACCGGGATGGATCGGATCGCCTTGGCGAGTTGAGCGCTCGGGACGGTACGGCCTTCTATTCCTCCAACCAACGGATTCGGGCCGTCACCGCCGAGAACTTCCAGGACTACATCGAATTGGTCTTCCCACGGCCGGATTCCGAATCCGCTGCACTCGTCCTTCGACATCGCAACAGTCTGCTCAACACGATTCTCTTCTATGACCTGATGCTGGCGTCCCAGGGCGCCGGGGCCCTGGATTGGCTGGGTGCGGATCTGGAGAACATTGGAAAGGTGGTGGAACTGGACCAATGGGTTCGGAAGACCATGGGACTCGAAATCAGTGTCCAGGGCCCGGCAGGGTGGGAGCGGGTCACACGTCTTGCGGACACGGGCCCGCTTGCCTGGAACGAGGTGGCGATTCAGTTGCCCGTCCCCGAGGGCGATGAGTTCCGCGTACGTCTTTCCTTCCTCGCTGACCAGTGGAGAATCGACTTCGCGGGACTCGCACGAGAGATAGTGTTCGCAGAGCCGACTGAGGCTTCCTTCGTGCACGTTGCGCCCATAGACGGAGCCCCGGATCCGGAGCTGGCGGCCAAGATGGCACAACCCGATGAAAACTATCTGGTGACAACTCCGTCGGTTGCGCTGTCGCTCGAATCGGCGCCGCTCGGAGCCTATTCGGACGACGAGAGGACTTTCTTTCTATCCAGCCAGGGCTACTACACGGAGTGGATCCGGCCGGAGTGGATCCGAACGGCAAATCCGCCCGAGGAATTCCGGCCCTCGGGTAAGACGGTCGTGCGCCTGATGGAACGATGGCTGGAGGAGAAAGACGAGTTCCAGCAGAGCTTCTTCGAGACCCGCATCCCGGTGAGGTGAGTGATGACGACCACACATGCGCCTTTTCTCCGCGGGATATTCGTTCTTGCCCTGATCCTTCTGCTGAGCGCTTGCGGTACGCCAAGGACATATACAATAACCAAGACCGGTTTTTTATTTCCGCCCCGGGTTGCCGCGGTCCCGGCCGGGGCCGAAGTCTCGATCAGGATCCAGAAGGGCGCCGGAGATCGCATCTTGAAGGGAGAGTTGATCGAGGTCAGAAAGGATGGTTTCCTCATCCTGACCGTTGATACGTCAGAGCTGACACTGCTGCCCTACGGTTGGATGGTGAGAATGCGCTTCCGGACCAACGTGGGCGTGAACAGGAGCGTCCACCGCCCCCGCTTCTACGAAATGCCCCCGCTACAGGAAGATCAAGTACGCCAGCGCGCGCTGGCTCGGTTCAGCCGCTATCCCTTCGGACTCGACGAAGCGCAGCTCCAGCGCCTGCTCGAAGCGCTCGGACAATCCGAACTCGTCGTGATCGGATCCTGATTGAACTACCGGAAAGCCTTGTGCCAGCCCAGAACGGATTCCGCCAGAATAAACCGCATGAAGAGTGCCTTCCTGAAATTTGCGGCGCTTGCTGATTGCGGTCGGTTCCGGCGGCGGCGCGCCTTGCGGGCCAACTTGGCTGCATATCCGGCGGGCCGAGACCTTGTACCCCGGCGGCGAACGGTGAGTGCGCTGCGACGGGCCATCCCGTTGGCCCTATTGATATCGGTTTTCGGTCGTACCGCCGACGCGCAAGGGAAGGATGATCTGTCCTGCGAACAGTCGTTGCCATCGTGGTGCGGGCTGTCGGAGGAACAAGCCGATTTCCTTCGCCATAGTCAGCGTGCAAGCGAAAAGTACCATCGTTTTGCAGCCGCCGTGGGAGACGGATTCCGGGCAGTGGGCGCCGACGCGCCGGCAATGGGCCTGCACTGGGTCAACATCATGTGGCTGTTCGACGGCGAAATCGATGCAGAGAGGCCCGAAATACTGATGTATGCGAAGGTGAACGGACGCGACTCCCTGGTAGGTATCGGATTCGGATACGCAGTGAGCCCTGGAACGCCTGTGCCTGCGACTCCTTTTCATACGGACGATTGGCATATCCACTCAGACCGGCTCGATATGGAGAGCCACCGCACGGATCACGAGGGAGATGGCCTGCATGGCGCCGGATCGGCGGTGCACGGACCTGGAGCCAGCACCGGAATTTCTGTCTTGCATGGGTGGGTGTGGATTGAGAATCCGGCAGGCGTGCTTGAGCCTAACAACTGGACTCTGCCGTATATCCGTCTGGGGCTGTCCCGGCCGGAGGACGCCACGCCGGAAGCCGATCGCGCCTTGTCGCTTGCGACGATAGGAGCCGATTTCTTCATTACCAGGGCAGAGCTGTTCATGGACTTGGGCTCGGGTCCGGCAGGGGGTTGGGCGGAGGCATTGCGGCGTGCCGAGGACGAGGTGAAGACATGGTGGCGCGCCCGTCCCGAAGGACCTCTCACCTCACTCGAAGTCGAATGGCTTGGGCGTCTGTGGAGTCGTTTTGAGCTGAACGGGCTCTAAAGCAAAATCCATGGGACCTTATCACCACGCCAAATTCAAGGGACACAGAGACAGAGAAGTGCTTGTGGTTAAATACAAGTGTTTCCAAGGTCGAGTTCGAGAAGTTGTTGTCCGGCTGCGGCGGAAGGTGTACAAGTTTAGTATTTACCCGACACTTGGGATCTCCGGTGTGTAATCAGGCGGCTTGTTTTGCTTTCAATATCTCTTATCCCCCGAGTTTTTCCTCAAGCAGCTTCCGGGCCAGTTCAGGCTTGGCCGTGCCCCCGGTACGTTGCATCACCTGACCCATAAAGAACCCCATGAGCCCTTTCTTACCCGCCCTGTAGGCTGCGACCTTGTCGGGGAACGCATGCAACGTCTCTTCTACGGCAGGTACAAGCGCATCCGGATCCGCCACTTGTTTCCATCCCTTTTTCTCAATAATTGTATCCGGGCTGTTCCCCGAAGCCACCATCTCTATCAACACGTCCTTGCCCGTACGTGCGGAAATAATTTCTTCATCTATCAGTTTCACGATACGGGCTAATTCATTGGGGAGCAAGGAGAAATTATCTTCTCTCTTTTCTTTTCCTTCCCGCGGTAATTCGTTGACGACCCAGTTAGCTACAGATCGCGGTGCATTGTAGATATCCAGCACCCGGCGAAAGAAATCGTTCGTTTCCGGATTCTCCGCCAATACAAGAGCCTCGCTACGAGCCACCCCTATAGCAATATTGGACTCGAAGCGTTCCCTTTCCTGGCCTGTAAGCCTTGCAATCCGTGCAGCAGGCGTTAGGGAGGAGGAGGAAGCAGGGGGAGTCCGTTTCTTCGGTAGGTCCGGGGTTACTGCCGCACCGCCCCCTGATAACCGGCTTTCGTTTCTCGCTTTACGCTCTATCTTCGCCCAGGTGTCTCGCAGGGGCACGATCCGGTTGAAAACGAGGCGTTCGGGCGTCGAATCCTCCGGATCTCTCCAAAAATATCCCTCTCGTTCGAACTGGTAGCGCTGCGTATCCATATCTCCAGCAACACTCGGCTCGATCACGGCGTCCCGTAACGTCACCAGCGAATCGGGGTTTATATGGGCCATGAAATCATCCTCGCCCGCTTCCGGATCCGGTGTGCGGAAGAGACGATCGTACAAGCGCACCTCGACAGGAATAGCCCGCGTTGCCGACACCCAGTGGATGGCGCCCCGGACCTTGCGCCCGTCGGGCGCCCTGCCCCCGCGCGTTTCCGGGTCGTACGTGCATCGCAACTCGACCACCTCGCCGGCCTCGTTGCGCACTACCTCCTCGCACCGGATCAGGCAGGCGTACCGCAGGCGCACTTCCCGGCCCGGCGCCAGTCTGTAGTAGTTCTTCGGCGGGTCTTCCCGGAAGTCGTTCCGGTCAATGTAGAGTTCCCTCCCGAAAGGCACCGCCCTTGACCCCTCGCGGGGCACGTCGTGCGGCCAGAAAGAGGCCTCCAGTTCCTCGTCGTCGGTATCGGCGGGATAGTTGATCAGGGTGACTTTCAGGGGCCGCAGCACGCACATCACACGCGGCGCTTCGAAATTGAGATCATTCCGAATGGTATAATCCAGCAGGTCCATCCCAATACGGTTATCCGCCTTGGCAACCCCGATCTCGGCGCAAAAAGCCCGGATAGCTGACGGCGTAACACCCCGCCGGCGCAGCCCCGCAAGCGTCGGCATCCGCGGATCGTTCCAGCCGGCCACATGCCCTTCCCGAACGAGGCGCAGCAGCTTGCGCTTGCTCATAATCGTGTAGTCGAGATTCAGACGGGCAAATTCGTACTGGCGGGGGCGCGGCTCTTCCACGCACCGATCGACAATCCAGTCATACAACTCCCGGTTGTTGTCGAATTCGAGCGTACACAAAGAGTGTGTGATCCCCTCGATGGCGTCCGAAAGAGGATGGGCGAAGTCATACATCGGGTAGAGGCGCCATGCATCGCCGGAGCGGTAATGATGCGCATGCCGGATGCGGTAGAGGAGGGGATCCCGCATCTTCATATTGGAAGACGCCATATCCCCCCGGGCGCGCAGCACATGCTCGCCGGCCTTGTATTCGCCGCGTTTCATGCGGCGAAAGAGATCCAGGTTTTCTTTCGCGGACCGGTTGCGGTACGGGCTTTCCTGCCCCGGTTCGGTGACCGTGCCCCGCGTCGCCCGAATTTCAGTCTCGTCCTGACTGTCCACATACGCATGGCCCGTCTTGATCAGGTGCTCCGCAAAAGCATACAGCCGGTCGAAATAATCCGAAGCGTAGTACTCGCGGTCTTCCCAGTCGAAACCAAGCCAGCGTACATCTTCCTTGATGGACTCGACATACTCAACCTCCTCCGTTTCGGGGTTGGTGTCGTCGAACCGGAGGTTGCACGCCCCCCCGAAATCCTCCGCCAGCCCGAAATTCAGGCAGATAGACTTAGCATGCCCGATATGCAGATACCCGTTCGGCTCGGGAGGAAACCGCGTTACGACCCGCCCGCCGTATGTATCGTTCCGTATGTCGTTTTCAACGATCTCCCGTATAAAATGCGAACCCGATTCCGGAGCGTCATCGGGATGCGGCAGGGGAGTCGGCTGTCCGGTTTCCGTCATGCTGCGTTGGGGAATGCGGTCGGATACAACACCGATTATTGAGGCAGGCTGAAACGCCGCCGAACCCGAAAAGTCCCTCTTGCGTTCATAGTGCCCCATAGGCGTGAAACGTTCCATGAGCACATCGAACACGACATCCCCTGTGATCCGACAGAAAACGCGCCGGGCCCTCGTCTTCGCATATTACTTTCCGCCGATGGGCCTGAGCGGTGTCCAGCGGACCGCCAAGTTCCTGAAATACCTGCCCCGTTATGGCTGGGAATCGACGGTCGTTACCTGCCGCCCGCATGGCTATTTTGCCTACGACGACAGCCTGCTGCGCGAGGTCGAGGAAGCCGGTATAACGATCCGTCGCACCGCCTCCTGGGATCCTACTCGCCTTTTCGGCAAACGCACCGTAGTGGATCTGCCCAGGGAATCCGTACGGCAGGGGTTGTCCACGCTGAGCCAATGGGTCTTCGTACCCGACAACAAGGTGGGATGGATGCGTCCTGCCCTCGGGCGGGCCCTGGATATACTCAAGGAGAAGCCGTACGACCTGATCTATTCTTCTGCACCGCCCTACACATCGCACCTTGCCGCCGCCCGGCTCGCCCGGAAAACGGGCTTACCCCTTGTCCTTGATTTTCGGGACGATTGGGTGGGTAATCCTCGCCATATCTACCCGACCCCGTTTCACCGGGCGCGTTCGACCTATCTCGAAGGCCGCGCCCTGAAGGCTGCGGACCGGATCGTAGTCATCGGCGACGCCATCCGGGAAAGCCTCGCAACACGTCATCCGGGCATCCTTACCCCAAAAAACGTACGGGTCATACCACAAGGGTACGACCCCGCAGATTTCGCCGCCGAGCCTCGCATTCCCGGCCTGACCATGGATCCGAAGGTGTTCACGCTGCTTTACAGCGGCGTGTTCTACGATACGCAATCACCGGAACCCTTTCTGCGGGGGCTGGCGGCGCTTGTGGAGAGAAAACCGGCACTCCGTAAGCACATACGCGCAGTCTTCGTGGGCTTGTTGCCGGCATTCGCCAAAACCGTTGCCGCACAATTGCGTATCGAGGACATGATTCATCATACGGGCTATCTCCCGCACGGGGAAGCCGTATCCAGCCTGCTTGCGGCAGATGTTCTCTGGATGACGATCGGACGAGCCGAGGGGTCCGGACGAATATGGACCGGGAAGTTGTACGAGTATTTCGGCGCTCGGAAACCGGTGCTGGGGCTGGTGCCGGAGGGCGTGGCTCGCGATGCCCTCAAGGAGTACGGCGCCTCGAAAATAGTGGAGCCGGACGCCGCACCGAATGATATTGGCGGTGCGATTGAACAGTTGTACGAGCGGTGGAGCGAGGGACGCCTGCCGCATCCCGATCCGGCATTCATAGCCGGATTCGACCGGGAGCGTCTTGCAGGTGCACTGGCCGGTATTTTTAACGATATTGTGGAGGAAAGGGGATGAACGGATCACCAGTAATACCATGCATGACAAGCCGTTGAATCCAGGCGTAATGGAACGGGTGCTCACCAGTGAACGGGCGAGCATCGAACGGATTGTCCCCGAAACGGAAGCCTTTCTCGAAGAACGCGTGAGCGATGAAGACCTTGCCTATCGTATCATTCTTCTGACCGTTGAGGCCGTTACGAATGCGATTGAGCACGGAAACCAGTTCGACCGCACGAAGCAGGTCCATTTCCGGATGGTAGCGGAGGGACGGCGCATCGAAGTGGCTGTAGAGGACGAGGGAGAAGGATTCAATCCAACAACCTCTGCCGATCCGCTTGCGTGTGAAAATCTTCTGCAGGAGGGGGGTCGCGGTCTGCTCTTCATGCAATCCATGGCCGACGAGGTGGTGTTCGAAAACAACGGCAGGAAGGTACGGTTGATCTTCCATGCCGGCTAAGCCCTCAGGCCTCACCTGGCTCCTTCTTGCGCTGCTTGCTTTGGCCATAGGCAGCATGGCGTGGTGGGCTGCCACGCCAGGAACCCATGAGGGATTCGTAGCTGCAGCGCTTGCCGCCGGCGCACTCTGTGCATTTCTCTGGAAGCGGGGGGATGTCCCGATGGGCCTCGTGATCGGATTTGCGCTGGTCTTGCGGCTGGCCGTATTCTGGCTGCCGCCCATCCTTTCTGACGATGCCTATCGGTACGTATGGGACGGCCTCGTACAGGCGGAGGGGTATAACCCCTACCTGCATACGCCCGATAGTCCGGAACTGGAGGCGCTGCACGACGAACCCGTATACGCCGAACTCAATTCGACCGACCGCTACACGGTATATCCCCCCGTATCCCAGTTCGTTTTCCGGATCGGGGCCATCTTCTACAATCAGGGCTGGGAGGTCTCCTGGTTCGTCATCAAAGGACTCCTGACGCTCTTCGAGTTCGGAGCGGTACTTGTGCTGAGTCGAATGCTCCGTCCTCGCCAGCTATTGCTGTACGCATGGAATCCGGCGGTCGTGCTTGCCGGGGCCGGTCAGGGGCACGGCGAAGCGGCGATGGTGCTGTTTCTGGCGCTTACGTTGTTCGCGCTAACGAAGAAACAGGGAGGGTGGGCCTCCGTCTGGCTGGCCTGTGCCGGTGGCGTCAAACTCTACCCCTTCCTTTTGTTTCCCTTCCTTTGGCGCCGATTCGGTTGGAAAAGCATAGCTGCGGGCCTCGGCATGGCGATCCTTCCGGCACTGCCTTTCTTGCATCCGGGGGTGATCGGGAAAGTCCTTTCGTCGCTGGATCTCTATGTGCGCCTTTTCGAATTCAATGCCGGTCTGTACTATAGCATAAAGCACTTCCTGGCCCTGCTGACCGGAATGGATCTGAGCAAGCAGCTCGGCCCGGCCCTGTTTGCGCTATATCTTGCCGGTCTGGCCATGCTGTACACACAGCGGCAAAAACCGGCCGGGACCGGCTGGAAAGCATGGCCCAAATCAGCCGGAATCGGCTGGAAAGCATGGATAGCCCAGCACTTCCTGCAGGAGGACTGGACCCTGCGGCGCATTTTTCTCTGGGCGGCAGGCGGTTTCCTCGTGTTCGCCACAACCGTACATCCCTGGTACCTTCTTGGCGTGCTCGTACTTGCAGCACCCGCAGAGCGCCCCTCCTGGCATTGGTATTGGCTTTCGGTGTGTGCGCTCGGCACCTATCTGCTCTATACTGGCGGGCCATACTGGATATGGGTCTGGATAGGATGGGGAGGATGGGCCGTGCTGGCCGCCTACCGCTATCGCCAGCCTCTCGTAGACCTCTTGCTGCGTGTGCGCGCCGCCCGAAAAGCAACCCTGTTGGCGCGTTTTCTGGAGAAGGGCCAATCGGTGCTCGATGTGGGGGCCGGGGAGGGGTATGTTGGAAGGGAACTGGCCGAACGCCTTGGCGCACAGGTGCAACTGGTGGATATCCTCGACAGAAACAGGACAACGCTTGCGCTGGACGTGTACGAAGGACGGCGATTG
This sequence comes from Rhodothermales bacterium, assembly GCA_965248175.1. Taxonomy (GTDB): domain Bacteria; phylum Bacteroidota; class Rhodothermia; order Rhodothermales; family VXPQ01; genus VXPQ01. The sequence goes on along the minus strand of OZ252093.1, from coordinate 2,364,860 downwards.
CCCTACGCTTCCAGGGCCTTTGATGCTTCTCTACTGGTTTTTGTCCTGCATCACGCCGAACATGCGGACGAACTGCTTCGTGAGACGCTTCGTGTCAGCCGCCGCGCGGTGATCCTCGAGTCGACCTATGCCTCGAAATGGGAGTTGGCGATGCTTCGCAGGCTGGATCGATGGGCAAACCGTCTGCGGTCGGATGGAGCCATGCGAGAGCAGAAGGAACACCTTAGCTTTCGGACACACACCGAATGGCTGGCCTGTTTCCAGGAGGCTGGCGCTCAGGTGGTACATACGCAACGCACCTGGCGATGCGTGGACCGTCAATCGCTTTTTGTGGTGGAAAGAGGCGAGGAGGCAGCGCCTGAAAGCGGGGGGGTGCTCTCAAACAAAGAAAGAGTCTCGGTATCGACTGGCTACTCTTCGTCAGCACCCTCCGGTCGATAAGAACGATTGCGGGAAGGAGGCCTTAGGGCGGAGATCAGTGTTTCCGCATAAAGGCCGCCGCTAACCAGAAAAATAACCGCATGGTTCAGGGCCGCGGCTCTGTGCTCAACAGGGACCTGTTCGAGGGATGCCCTGTGCAGACGAGCATATGCCCAAGCGCCTTCCATAAGCAAATACAGTCGATGTGCGGTCCCGACAATGTCTCGGAAGCCGGCAGCGGCACTCCACTTCTCCAGTTCGGTCCTTATCGCCTCCTTGTGCCTGCGGGCAAGCCTGTTTGCCGCATGATCCGCGTCAGGATATTCCCCCAGGGCCATCTGGAACGGGCATCCCCGGCAATAGGGCGAACCGGTTCGTTCAGCAAGCGCGGAAAAGAACGCCTTTACTTTTTCCAGTGGGGTTCTCGCACTTTCCGTGCTTTTCTGGAGCCATGTCAGAACATGGGCTGCTTCCACGCCGAGGTATTCGAGCACCAACTCATCTTTGGAGGCGAAATACCGGTATAGCGTTCGCTTTGCCACATCGGCTTCTCTGGCGATTGCATCAACGCCGACTGCTTGATACCCGTATTCCCCAAACAAAGTCGCTGCTGCGTTCAGGATATCCGTACGCAGTTGTTCCCCTTGTACATCTGCCATATCGTCAGTTCGGGATCGTTCTCTTAACGATTTTCCTCTGGTTTCTCCGGAAGTAGACTGATCGGTCTACCATTGGGACCCGTTAAGTATACCGATCAGTCTACTTATAGTTCTCTTGGTATACTGATCGGTCTACTTTGTTTACAGGGAGGGTCTGCCGTCCTGCGTACAAGGTACGGGGGCGCCGAAAGGCAAAGGATAGACAACGAGCGGATCGGGCTGGCTGCGGAAGGAAAGGACTGGGCCAGCTGCAGAGGGAAAGGATGGGGCCAGCTGAGGAAGAAAGGTATTGGACAGCCGGGCAATCACCCGGATTTACTTCTATCGAAGCGCTTGTCGTCGCCGGTTGAAATGAAAATGGGCAAGGAAGGCATAGTTGCCTCAGAAGCCCAGTACATCCCGCACCGCATCGAGAAGCGACTGCGAATCCTGAGCGGCATCCATGAAAATCGCTTCGGGGTCACCCCGAAACCATGTTTCTTGCCGTTTTGCGTAACGGCGCGTGTTTTGCTTGATCGAGCGCACCATTTCGTCTTCCGTGATTTCGCCCTTCAGAAAAGCGATGGGCTCCCGGTAGCCGATCGTGCGCAGTGGATTGAGCCCAGGATCGTACCCTGCGTCGAGGATGCCGCGTACTTCGTCCACGAGGCCTGCCGCCAGCATCTCGTCCACACGGCGTTCGATGCGCGTGTAGAGTTCCTCCCGGTTTCGCTGTAAAACGATCGTACGGAACGCATAGGGGGGAGGCGCCTGTGTTTCGTGAAAGCGGCTGAGAGGGATGCCGGTTGCCTCATGTACTTCGAGAGCGCGGGCAAGGCGTTGCGTCTTGGTTGGGTCCATAGTAGCAGCGGCGCGGGGATCGACCCGCTGCAATACCTCATACAGCGCCTCAGGCCCTTCCTGGTCGAGCCGTCTCTGGATATGTGCACGTACCGAAGAGGGGATATCGGGGATATCGGCAAGGCCGTACCGTAGGGCCCGTAAATAAAGGGTGGAGCCGCCGGTAACGAGGGGAATTCGACCCCGGTCGAGAATGTCGGCAATGCGGTCAAGGGCTTGAGACATAAACATGCCCGCCGAAAAAGGCTCTTCAAGAGATCGCTCGTTGATGAAATGATGCGGAATGCGCTCCAGTACATCCCTGGCAGGCTTTGCAACCCCGATAATAAGCTCGCGATATACTTGCCTGCTATCGGCAGAAATGATTTCTAATTCAAGTAATACTGAAAGATTTATACTTAATTCACTTTTTCCCAACGCAGTAGGGCCAGTTATCACAGGTATAATATTCATTGTATGTATGGGTCAACAAATCTGTTTTTCCGTGTGACAGCAGTGTGAGGCAGTGGGCGACGCGCAACCGGCGCAGAAAGGGCACTCGATCAAGTGTCTCTATCAGTGTCTTCGTCCAGCAACAGGCTTACCGGGGGCCTGTGGTATCCACCCGCACGGACGTCCCTTACCTGACAACCACGAAGCGGCCCACACGTGTTGAGCTGCCCCCGGGCGATACCGCGATCAGGCGGTACAGGTACAGTCCCGAAGATAGCGTCGCACCGCTCAGTTCAATGCTGTGCTCCCATCCGGAAGCCAGATCCACCGACGGCGCCGTAAACACGCGCCTGCCCGTCACGTCCATAACCTCAACCGTCACGCGGGCTGGCAGGGAAAGATCGAACACCAGACGAGTGGTCTGCCGAAAGGGGTTGGGATAGTTGCCATGCAAGGTGAATGATTCCGGCAATGTTTCGTCGTCAACCTCAACAGTCCCTGCACAGGCGGGACCACGTACGTCCGGAATGCTACCTAACCATGCCTGGAACTCATCGTCCTGAGGCGCGCAGAGGTCCTGCCCGTCAAAGTAGAAAACTTCAAGGCTGTCCAACTGCATAAGACTCCTCGGCAGCCTACCCGTCAGTGCGTTGCCATTCAGCCGCAGCCCTTTCAACTGCGCGAGGCTGCCGAGTTCCGGCGGGATCGCCCCGGTAAGGGTATTGTCCCGCAGCGACAGCGATTGCAACTGCGCGAGGCTGCCGAGTTCCGTCGGGATCGCCCCGGTAAGAGCATTGCTCCCCAGCGACAGCGATTGCAACTGCGCGAGGCTGCCGAGTTCCGGCGGGATCGCCCCGGTAAGGGTATTGTCCCGCAGCGACAGCGATTGCAACTGCGCGAGGCTGCCGAGTTCCGTCGGGATCGCCCCGGTAAGGGTATTGCCCTCCAGAAACAGCCCTTTCAACTGCGAGAGGCTGCCGAGTTCCGTCGGGATCGCCCCGGTAAGGGTATTGCGCCCCAGCGACAGATATTGCAACTGCGCGAGGCTGCCGAGTTCCGTCGGGATCGCCCCGGTAAGAGCATTGCTCCCCAGAGCGACAGCGATTGCAACTGCGCGAGGCTGCCGAGTTCCGGCGGGATCGCCCCGGTAAGGGTATTGTCCCGCAGCGACAGCGATTGCAACTGCGCGAGGCTGCCGAGTTCCGTCGGGATCGCCCCGGTAAGGGTATTGCCCTCCAGAAACAGCCCTTTCAACTGCGAGAGGCTGCCGAGTTCCGTCGGGATCGCCCCGGTAAGGGTATTGCGCCCCAGCGACAGATATTGCAACTGCGCGAGGCTGCCGAGTTCCGGCGGGATCATCCCGGTAAGGGTATTGCCCCCCAGCGACAGATATTGCAACTGCGAAAGATTGCCAATTTCGGGCGGGATCGGCCCCGTTAGCGAATTGTCGGACATCCACAGCACCTGCAAAGCCGAGAGATTGCCGAGTTCGGAAGGGATCGACCCCGTCAGCGAATTGTCAAACAGCCGCAGATCTTGCAATTCCGAGAGATTGCCGAGTTCGGCCGGAAGCGGCCCCGTTAGCGAATTGTTGGGCAGATACAGCTCTTGCAATTTCGAGAGATTGCCGATTTCAGGCGGGATCGGTCCCGTTAGCGAATTGCGGCCCAGCCACAGCCATACCAATTCCGAGAGATTGCCGAGTTCGGCCGGAAGCGGCCCCGTTAGCGAATTGTTGTGCAGATACAGCACTTGCAATTGCGAAAGATTGCCGAGTTCGGGCGGAAGCGACCCTGTCAGCGAATCTCTGTGCAGAGATAACCATCGCAATTCCGAAAGATTGCCGAGTTCGGGCGGAAGCGGCCCGGTCAGCGAATTGTTGAACAGCTGCAGCACCAGCAATTCCGAGAGATTGCCGAGTTCGGGCGGGATCGGCCCCGTCAACGAATTGCGGAACAGATCCAGCGTTTGCAATTCCGAGAGATTGCCGAGTTCGGGCGGAAGCGGCCCCGTCAACGAATTGCGGGACAGATTCAGCGTTTGCAGTTCCGAGAGATTGCCGAGTTCGGGCGGAAGCGGCCCCGTCAGATTATTATTAGGCAACGCCAGCTCATACAGCCAGCCCTGACTGAGTAAAACGCCAAACCACGAGGCCAGCACTTCCTCACTCGGAACCGTCGTGATGTCCCAATGGTCATTGCGCGTCCATTGGTCCCCGCCGGTGGCCACGTATAATGCACTCAAGCTTTGATGGACCGCCTCCAGCGACCGGTTGACCTGAAACGAAATCTGGTCCGCCTCGTCCTCGTGTGCCCCTTCACGGATGTGCGTGAAGAAACGCACACGCTGGTTGGCAGGCGCGTCCGAAGCCACCGTAAACTCCAGTCTGACCTCGACCGAGTCGCCACCGGCCAGGCTTCCGATATCGACCGACGCGGCGGTCAAGTCTATGAACGAATACGGTGCGGCCCCCACAAGCCCCGCACGGAGTTGACGGGCATCGGCCAGGTAATTGACTAACGTTGCCGTTACCTTTACCACATCGCCTGAAGCAATCTGGCGGTCACCGTCGTCGTCCACCCAACTCCAGCGCTTGAGGCGTACGGCGGGTACAGCCGGCGCGTCGAGGGCCGCCAGCGCGTTTACAAACCCCCGCCCAAGCCGTCCGGCCAGGTCCGGATTCTCCGCATCCATGTTGTCGCTCGTAAGCCTAATATGCTCCCGCAGCGCGTCCGGTCCCATGTTGGGAAACCGGGTCTTCACCAATGCCGCCACGCCAGCCGTCAACGGCGACGAAAACGACGTCCCGCTGACTGATATATAACCGTTGTCAGATCCGGTGGTCACGATGTCCTCGCCCGGAGCAAAGACGTTTACCAGCTTTCCGTAATTCGAGAAACCCGCCCGTCTGCGCGTGTCCTTCTCCGTTGCACCAACCGACAGCACGCGCGGACTACGGGCCGGATAGTACCGGGACAGATCGTTGCTGAGCGCAAAATTACCGGCGGCGGTTACCACAAGGGCTCCCATGTCCGTGGCCAGATTCAGCGTCTGGTCCGGAAGCCTGATAAAATCATCGCGTATCACCAGGCCTCCCCAACTCGCATTGATGATGTCCGCCCCGTTGGCGGCCGCATAAAGGATGCCTTGGTAGGCATAGCAAAGAAAGCCGTCTCCTTCCTTGCATCCCGCATTGATATGCATCAGGTCGGCGTTCCAGGCGGCGCCGGCTACCCCCACACCGTTGTCGGTCACCGCGCTGGCCGCACCCGCACTGGCTGTGCCGTGATTGGCATTTAAGGGCGTCTCGGGCAATCCCGTCGGATCGTTGTCCGTGTCATCGCCGTTGGCGAAGTTGACCCCGTGCACGTCGTCGATAAACCCGTTACCGTCGTCATCTATGCCGTTGCCCGGAGTCTCGCCCGGATTCGTCCATACGTTGGCGCGAAGATCCTCATGGCGCCATTCGCCGCCGCCGTCCACGATCGCAATCACGACCCGCGGCGCCCCGTCCTCGCTTTTGACCTCATCCCAAGCCTCCGGCAAACGCAGGCGCCTGAGTTCAGTCTGGTCGCCAAATCGCGGATCATCGGGATCTATGCGCTCCCGGATGTGCGATGCCTGCGTGCGGTTAACGAGTACCGGCTCGGCATACACCACGCCAGGGGCCGCAGCCAGATCGCCAGCTACCTGTTCGGGGGCAGCGCGGGCGCGATAGCGCACATAGTACGTGCGGCGCAGCGCCATCAGGTTGCGCCGGGTCTTTGGCGTCGGCTGCACGTGATCCAAAAACGGATATACGCGCTCGATCAGGTATACGTCGTATCGATCTGCCCTGCGATCGAAGTCCCGCAGCCCGGTTGCGCCGGATTTGTTCGCAATGAAGACATCGGAGGCGAACTGTACCACTACCACATGGTCCGCATATTCGGGTTCGGGACGGTCCTGAGCCGCAGCCAAAGGCGCAACCAAGACAAGAGAGAGCAGCAACGCTGTCATGCTCCGCCTGTTAATTTTGCCGGCAATTACGCCCATCAGGTCACGCGCCACTTGTGCAAGTAATACGGTGTGTAAGGAATCATGGCAATACAGAGAAAGGTTAGAGGTGGTTCGGGTTGATTGGGCAGATTTTGGCGGAATTTAATGTGTACCGTTGCGACCTTGTTCCGATCCGATCAACCCGACGAGGTCCATGTCAAGACGCACACGCAGAACCCATAACCTTCGGGCAACGGAAAAGATCGACAGGCTCTATATGGTAACGTCCCACGAGCGGATCGCGTACGCTAAAGAGCAATATATAAAAATTATCGACAGATCGTAAAGAAGTCAAAAATGGACGTAAGGAAAATAATCCGAGCGTTCAATCGCTTTCCTTCTCAATATGAATGTAGTCTGCTGCACTGTCGCGCAGACGGTCGCGCTGGTGAACATAGACCATGGTCGTCTCTATTTTTTTGTGGCGGGCGTGTGACTGCACCTGCTGGATAGAAGCACCGGCCTCAATGGCAAGCGTACACCCTGTGTGCCGGAGCGAATGAGCCCCGATCTCCTGCGGGAGCCCGGCTCGCCGTGCAGTACGATCCACAATGCCATAGATGGAACGTTCTGAAAGACGCCGTCCAAAACTATTGTTGCTCAGAGAGCGCCAGAGGGGGCCATCCGTGATGCCATAATAGGTTTTCATGCGTTCGATCTCTTCCACCAGATGCTCAGGGATTTTGACGTACTGGTCGGCTCCGCCCTTCGTATCGGGGAGATCGAGCACCCAGTAGTTTCCAAGCGAGCGGATATGCCGTATATCCATGGCGGCAGCTTCTGAACGGCGTAGCACGCAGTGGAGGAGGGTGAGTAGAAGCGCTCGATCCCGCGGAGCCGTATGGGCTTGCTTACCATCCGGGCCTGGATGAGTTGCAGCCTGAATGAGCCGTTTGGCTTGCTCGGCAGTCAAAACAACGTGGGTACGGTCGCGGCCACTCGATTTACGGATACGGCGCAGTACATGTCGGCTTGCGGGGTTTCTGGACAATATGCCAAGAGCCACAAGCCATTCGCAAAACCCCCGAATTGCCGCGATTCGCCGCTTGATGGTGGCCGGCTTGTAGCCATTTTCCTCCATTTCCGCGATGTGCCGGTTGATGTCGGTAAAGGACAGGTCGCGTACCGTAACGGTATCCACAAAGTCGGACCCGAAGAAAGCGCACAAATCGTCTCCGTAGGCCTTACGCGTTTGGGGACGGTCGTAACGGTCCAGAAATGCCTCGATAAGGTTAGCATCCGGACGGATGATCCCCGTGGCGATATCCATCAAGGCGGTGGGGGAAAATTCCGAACTCGCGTAGCCCATTTTCCTGTGTAGTATGTGCCTGGCAGGTGAGAGGACGCTATATCGCGTCCGAAAACGCTACGGATACCCGGGTAGGAGTCCCGACAACCGCCTGAAACACCCATAGACCCACCCGAAACACCCGTATTCTACTTCCGATAAGAACTGTTATCGGAAGTAAAAACAGTATAAGGACTCTGGAACGGGTTGTCAAGAAGGTTTTTGTTCTTTTTCGGGAGATGACGGGCCTCCTCTTTGTCGCGTGCTCATTTTCCGGGCAATCCGTATTATACACCCGCATTCTCATTGTCGTAACATTTGGCGCTCCCGGCATGGGGAGTTACGCATTATTACAGCGCCCCGAATGCACGATAACCACAACGTCCACTACCCCGGACCCCCGCAAAAAAGATGAAAGAACGATTCATGCTCAAGGCCCTGGGCCTTCTCCTGATCGTATTCAGCGCCGATACGGTTTTGAAACTGTTACTCGGATTGTTCGAAGGACAGCTTAGTTTCGGTGCGGATCTGCTTTTATTGCTTATCGGCATCGGGTTGTTTTATGCGCATCCGATATGGTACAAGGCGGCAAGATTGTACGTGGTCTTGTGCGGCCTCGCGCTCATCTTCGTAGCCGCGCTGGCGTTTGCAGGATTCCCGGATATGGGGAGTTGGCTGGAGCTTAGCGATACCCTCGAATCCATCCCCCCTCCGTTTATAGTGCTGTATGCAGCCGTGATATTGGCGCTCCTCGCGTGGAGTTACGTATTCCTGCACAAAGCGGCCGTTGCGGACAAAGACACGTCGGAAGTGTCGGGCTGAGAAGGGGCTCACGGGTAAAAAATATATGCCGCAAACAACTATCGACAGGCTGATTGTCAATTCCCCTTACGAGGAACCGGCGCGGCACTGGAGTTACGACAGAGCAACCCGCCTGTTTGACCTCGCAGAGGGCCGACGGCCAGCCGGGTATGTTGTGGCTTCACAGGACTCGAAAGCCTTTGACGATCCTGGAACCTTTGTAGAAATCCCCTTGGTCAACCAGATCCGTACTCGGGTAAAAAAATGGCGCGACGCGGGTTATCCGGGCGTTACGGGCATTACCCGCCGCCTGCTCCAGCACTGGGCAGACCCGGAGGAATTCGCCGAACGGCGATTCTTTTTTTGCCAGATCGAGGCTGCTGAAACGTTGATCTGGCTTGCGGAAGCGCCTCCCGCCGAAAAAGTCGGCATCGATATTCCGACCGATGGGAGCAATTTCCAGCGACTGTGCGCCAAAATGGCGACGGGTTCCGGTAAAACCGTAGTTATGGCCATGATCATCGCATGGCACATCCTGAACAAGGTTGCTCGTCCGCAAGATCGCCGGTTTACCCGAAATATTCTTGTGATAGCGCCCGGCCTGACCGTCAAGAACCGTCTGGCGGTTTTGCAACCCTCTCATCCGGAAAATTACTACAAGGCATTTCGTATCCTCCCCTCCCCTATGCTGGATAAACTCCGCCAAGGGAAGGTACTCGTGCATAACTGGCATGTGCTCAACTGGGAGACCGAAGAGAAAATTGCCCGCAAGCGCAGCGTGGACAAACGCGGAGTGAAGAGTAACGAGGCGTATGTCCGTGAAGTGCTTGGAGATATGGCAAACGCCCGCAACATACTTGTTATCAATGACGAAGCACACCATGCGTGGCGCATTCCTGCCGGATCCGGCACACGCGGAATTGCAAAAAGCGACATCGAACAAGCTACAAAATGGATTGGTGGACTTGATCGAATCGACCAGGCGCGTGACATCCTTACCTGCTACGATTTCTCTGCAACGCCTTTCGTACCGTCCGGCAGACAAAGTTCGGAAGAAGCGCTGTTCGACTGGATCGTAAGCGATTTCGGTCTGAACGACGCCATTGAAGCCGGTCTGGTCAAAACGCCCCGGGTAGTAATCCGTGACGATGCCGTTCCCGACGCCAAAACCTACAAATCGCGGCTCTACCACATCTATAACGACTCCGAAGTAAAAGACGACCTGAATCGCAAGGCCAAATCAACGGACCCCCTCCCCGACCTTGTGCTTAACGGCTATTACCTGCTCGGTTACGACTGGCGCGAAACAGCGAAGCAGTGGAAGGCCCATGGTTTGAAAACTCCGCCGGCTATGATTACCGTCACAAATCGTACGGAGACTGCGGCGCGTATCAAACACTCTTTCGACAGCGGTAAAATCCGTATCGAGGAGCTTTGCGATGCGGAGCAAACGCTTCACATCGACTCGAAAGTCCTTGAAGAAGCCGAAGCCGCTGCTGAGCCGATTGCCGAGATCGGCGAAAAACAGGATGGCGCAAACAATCAGCCACGCAAGCTCACGAAAAAACAGCGAGCCGAACTTTTGCGCCGGCAGGTAGACACTGTGGGACAGGAAGGGAAGCCCGGCGCACATATCCAGAATGTGATTTCAGTGGGCATGCTATCGGAAGGATGGGACGCCAGAACCGTAACCCACATCATGGGACTACGGGCGTTCACCAGCCAGTTGCTATGCGAACAGGTGGTGGGGCGTGGCTTGCGCCGCACAGTGTATGAAACGAACCCGGAAACCGGCCTCTTCGGGCCGGAATACGTAAATGTCTTCGGGGTGCCCTTTACCTTTTTGCCGCACGAATCGCAGGAGGGTGTGGCGCCTGCCCAAACAAAGCCGAAAACCGCCATCGAACCCGTTCCGGAAAAGGCGGCTTTCGAGATTCGTTGGCCTAATCTCGTTCGCATTGATAACGTATTCCGTCCGCATTTGACTTTTGACCCGAATTGGGTGGCGCAGCTGGAGTTGGATCCAAAGCGAACCGTTCAACTTGCCGAATTGGCGCCTGTGGTCGAGGGCAAGCCGGATATAACGAAAATATCGCCCATCCAGCTCGAAAATCTGGCTCGCGAGTTCCGTACGCAGCGTATCGTCTTCGAAACCGCAGCAGAGGTATACGACCGGATGCAGGCGGATTGGCAAGGCAGCAGGGAATTTCTACTGGCCCAGTTGGTGAGGCTCATCGATAAGTTCATCCGTTCCGACAAGATTGTCGTTAGATCCTCTCTGTTCGATCAGGACGATCTGAAAAAACGCCTGCTCATTACGCTCAACATGACCAGGGTCGTCGAACATATCTGGCAGGCGATTCACTTCGAAAACGTCGAGAAACTGGAACCGGTATTCGACACAGACCGCCCTATCCGCTCAACCGGAGATATGGTTACCTGGTATTCCAGCAAACCTTGCGAACGGGCCGAACGCAGCCACATCAATTTCTGCGTGTACGACAGCGCCTGGGAGGCAACGGAAGCCTTTGCACTGGACCGCAGCCCCCTCGTGGAGGCATGGGTGAAGAACGATCATCTCGGTTTCGAGGTGTTCTACGTATATCGCGGGGTGGTTAGAAAATATCGCCCCGACTTCCTCATCAGGCTGGCCTCGGGTGATATGCTGGTTCTGGAAGTAAAAGGCAAAGACAGCGAGCAGGATCGTACCAAGCGCGACTTCCTCGACAGATGGGTTGCCGCCGTCAACGAGCATGGAGGGTTCGGGCGATGGGCCTGGGATGTGTCGAGAAATCCTGGCGACATTCACGATATCCTCACGAAAAATATGTGCGCCGAACGTGTCTAAAGAGATGAACGCACTGGGTACATATTCTTTTCGTCTTAACAGCCCCTTCGCAATATTGCAGGGGGGACAGGAAACACAGTCGATGCAACACGAAGGCAACGATCCGAAACGCCGGATTGCGAAACCGGACCATTTTGCGAGAAGCAAATTGGCCTATTTTACCGATGCCGCCCGCTACGAGGGCAGAGCGTATCATAAAACAAAGCCGGGCGATTACGGCTTCCATCCGCCTGTCAGCCCCCGTCCAAAAAAATCGGTTTGCGACGACATCCGGATTATTAAAAAGGCTGAAGCGGAACAACTCCTTATATCAGGTTTTGCCCGTGGTATGGTCAGTACTTTCTGCCAGGGAAACCTCAACCTGCCCAAGTTTGTGTGGGCTGTGGATGACGATGGCGAGGCATACGAAGCAAAGCTTGATGGAGACGGACCAAATTACCATGGATACCGAATAAACAAATGTAGAGACGCTGGCTCACGCAAGATGTGCAAACAGGTACTAAAGGCATGGAAACGACGGAGCAACTGAAATTCACGCTCGCCCCGGAAGTGCTGGAGGAAGGCGCCCCGGAAGAAAAGGCGGGGTTCGGCATGGTCACCATTGCCGCAAACGGACACATACTAACCGAAGGCATCGCTCTGCTGGAGAACAACGCGCTCTTCAGCGGCCCGCATGTTTCCGGCTATCATATGGCCGAATGGCTACTGTGGAACTGGTGGCGGCTGCTTTGGGAACCCCGTCCTGCAGGCGTGGATAACGACGATGACAACGACGATACGTGGTTCGAATGGGTTTTTGCACACAATCTGTCCTCCATCGGCGAGGGCTACCTGTGGCCGGACATCGAAATGGCATCCGACGGGGTGCTGATGCATCTGGCATCTTCACCGACCGAAGACCCGAATGAAAAGGTGTTTCGCTACGTGGGGACGCCACGGTTCGAGACCATCACGGTCGAGACATTCAGGAAGGCCATTGACGAATTCGCCCATGTCGTGCTGGAACGCCTTGGCGGGGCAAATATCCCCGATACCAACCTGCATGCCATCTGGCGCCATTTGGAATTGGAACGGAACGACGAAGCGGCGGCGGCTTTTCGCCGCATGGAAGCGATACTGGGGCACGATCCCGGCAAGGGAGATGACGACGAGATACGGGGATACCTTGCAGACGCCGCGACATTAGGTCAAGATGCAGTGGCTGAATTGGCCGCCCATACGGGACAAGGCAAGGAACGTCCAATACACGCGTCGAAATTGATAGAGAGCGCCCGTCGAACCGGGTTCGACGCACGCACCAGGGACGCCGTGCAGATCGACTCCAAAGAAGGTATCCCAGACTGGGGTACGTGCGAGGCGTGGCGCATTGGCAGTGCTATGGCGCGGACCGTGCGACGTTCCGGGAGCCTGAACGGTCAGCCGATCAACAACGCCAGATTGTCTGAATTGGCAGGAGTTTCAAAGCGCGTAATAAAAAATCTCAGCAAGAGAACAGACCACATTGCTTTCGAACTGGATGACGAAAACGGGCATTCACGTATCGCATTACGGTCGGAATGGGAAACGGGCCGGCGCTTCGATCTGGCGCGGCTCTTGGCGGACAGACTGTGTATGAACGACTTACGCGAACCCTTGCATCCGGCCACGCAGTCGTATACCTACCGGCAAAAGGTGCAGCGTGCGTTCGCCATCGAGCTATTGGCACCCATCGCAGCGGTGGATGATTTTCTGGATGGCGATACGTCACAGGAAAAACAAAAGGACGCCGCCGGGCACTTCAACGTTTCTGAACAAGCAATGTGGTCCCTGCTCGTCAACAATCACCGTATAAGTCGGGAGGAAGCACTGGATACTCGTGACCGAACGTAAGCGCCTGTTTGCACGCCATGCCCAAAAAGAAAGACATTGAAAGCTACGCGCACACCGATAAGGAGCGTACGAACAACCCGCCCGTCGGTTTGGTAACGCCTGAAACCGATAGGGATCAAGGCAAGAAGGTCTATGCTCACGATCCCCATATCGACCCACAACTCGTCTGGGCCGGCAAGGCCGAGCATACGTCGTTTGAGGTTCCGACTGTCTCGCTGCATGTCCACGAGCGCATAGATGCACGTACGATCGTAGAAGCCACGCGGAAACGCAATGGCGCACTACCGCAGCCTTCGTTGTTCGACGCGCTGGAGGAAAATCCGCCGCTTCGCGAAGCCATCGAGTTCTACCGGCACAAACATAACTGGACCAACCGTCTTGTTGCGGGCGATAGCCTGCTCGTGATGAACAGCCTGCTGGAAAAGGAAGGGCTCGGCGGGCAGGTACAAATGATCTACATAGATCCACCCTACGGAATCAGTTACGGCTCGAATTTTCAGCCTTTTGTGAATCGCCGGGAAGTTACCGATGGCAAGGACGAAGATATGACCGCCGAACCGGAACAGATCCGCGCCTTTCGCGACACCTGGGAAATGGGCATCCATTCCTATCTGGCGTATCTGCGTGACCGCCTCCTTCTATCGCGGGAGTTGCTGGCAGACAGCGGTTCCTGTTTCGTGCAGATTGGCGATGAAAATATCCACCGCGTAGGCATGGTGATGGACGAAGTTTTCGGCGCACAGAATCGTATAGCAACCATATCCTTCGCCACAACGAGCGGCAGTTCCGCCTCCACCCTGCCGCAGGTAGCCGATTATCTTCTCTGGTACGCAAGGGACAAAAAGAAAGTGAAATACCGGCAGATATATGAACCTCTCACGCGCAATGAAATAATCGACTTCTTCAGTTCCTACGTCATGGTGGAATTGCCGGACGGCACGTGCCGGAAACTCACCAGAGAAGAACGCTTCGACCCTGACGCCTGCCTGCCCGAGGGCGCTCGCATTTATCGACGTACCGGGCTGGATTCACAAGGCGCTTCCACGACGGGACGCTCCGAACCCTATACATGGAACGGCAGGGTATTCCCTTGTGCAAAAAACCGGCAGTGGTCCATTTCCAAAGAGGGTATGGATCGTCTGGCCGAATTGGGCAGACTGGAAGCGCTCGACGGCTATGATTCACTTATGTGGAAGAAATACGAAAATGAAGTACCGGGCCGGCGTATCAACAATGTCTGGCCGGCCCAAATGTATCCGAGTGCTAAATCCTATGTGGTCGAAACCTCCACGAAGGCCATCCAGCGTTGTCTGCTGATGACCACCGATCCGGGTGATCTCGTGCTTGATCCCACCTGTGGCAGCGGAACCACCGCCTTTGTAGCCGAGCAGTGGGGACGGCGATGGCTCACCTGCGATACCTCGCGGGTTGCAATCACGCTGGCCAAACGGCGACTGATGACCGCACATTTCGACTATTACGAATTGGCATATCCTGACGAGGGGGTTGGTAGTGGTTTCCGTTACAAGACAGTTCCCAAAGTTTCCCCCAGGGTGCTCATAGGCGACGAATCACAGTCCGACATAATCCTCTACGATCAGGCCGTGGAAGACAGAAAAAAATCTCGTGTGACTGGCCCTTTTACCGTGGAAGCCGTACCGGCGCCAGCGGTAAAACCACTGGACGATATTCAAGATGTGTCCCCCTCCCCCGCCGACGACTCGGTTGCCCGCTCCGGAGAAACGCTTCGCCAGAGCGATTGGCGCGACGAATTGCAAAAAACCGGCATTCGCGGCAAGGCCGGACAGCGCATCTCCTTTATCCGGCTGGAACCGCTCCCCGGCTGTCACTGGCTGCACGCCGACGGGGAAACACGCTCTGACAATACCGAAACGGACTCCGAACGTGTCGTTATCTCTTTCGGCCCGGATCACGCTCCACTGGAGCAACGCCAGGTAGCGCTGGCCATCGAGGAGGCGCAAAACCTCGTTCCCAGGCCAAAAATCATCGTCTTTGCCGCCTTTCAGTTCGACCCGGAGGCTGCCAAAGACATCGACGTAACAAACTGGCCCGGCGTAACCCTGCTCAAGGCGCAGATGAACGCCGACCTGCTGACGGAAGACCTGAAGAGAAAACGCTCCAGCAACGAAAGCTTCTGGCTTATCGGTCAACCGGATGTAGAGCTGGAAACGATCCCGGACGGCAAGCACGCGGGCAAACTGCGAGTCTCTGTCCTCGGATTCGACTACTACAACACCAAAACCGGCAAACCGGAATCCGGCGGATCGGACCGGATCGCCGTGTGGATGCTGGATCCCGATTACGATGGCCGCAGCCTGTTCCCCCACCAGGTTTTCTTTCCGTTGGTCGGTCCCAAGGACGGCTGGACTCGCCTTGCACGCAATCTGAAGGCCGAGATCGACGAAAGCCTGATCGAAGCCTATCGCGGCACGACCTCCCTCCCCTTCGAGCCAGGCGAGCACCAGCGCGTGGCGGTCAAGATCGTGGACGACCGGGGTATTGAAAGTTTGAAAATTGTGGAGGTGGAGTGATGAAGAGGCCGAGTAAGAAAAAAACAATGGGGCGTATGCAGAGAGTATTAGATGAAATATATGAACTGGAAACATCAACAGACGATTCGCCGGAATTCCTGAGGTGGTATAGAAATGCACAGGTGACAATCAAAAAGACTTTTGGTGACCAATCTGGACAGATTGAAGACTTCCTTGAATGTTTCCACCTTGCAGACTATCATAGTGACGCCTTGGAACGTGCCGGAGCTATTTTAGACTCAATGCTCGACGAAATAGACGAGTATTGGGATGATGACAGTCAAACATCAACATTTGCCCCAAGGCATATAATCTCAAATCCGGATACGAAAAAAGTATTTGTCATCCACGGCAGGGACAAAGGCACCCGTGAAATGGTAGCCGGATTCCTCAAGAAATTAGAACTCCAGCCCGTTATACTGTCCGAGCAGTCAAGCAGAGGCCGCACCATCATTGAAAAATTCGAACAGCATGCAGAGGTTGGTTTTGCCATAGCCTTGCTGACACCCGACGACACCGGATCGCTTGAAGGTGATAAAAAGCGGCCTCGCGCCAGACAAAACGTGATTTTCGAGCTTGGATTTTTCATTGGAAAACTTGGACGAGAACGCGTATGCGCCCTTACCAAAGGAGACGTGGAGATACCTTCAGAGGGAATTACAAAGAATGCTTGACAAGAGCGATTACCGTCAAGGCTTCGCCGGTTTGATCCCGGGCTTGCGGTCGGCATGGTCGAAGATCGCCCGTGCCATGTTCTCCGGCATCTCCATTGTTACAACGCGCTCGCCTTCGGCGGGCTTGGGCTGTTCCTGAACAGGGGGTTGTCGTTTGTCGGTCATGGCCTATCGTGGTTTCGATCCAACCGGGAAGGTCTTCGATCGGAAGCATATCGGCTAATAATTTCTTTGTGAGCCTGGACGTGGTGGATTGCCCCTTGCCATACGGACTAACTTCCCTCGCCCTCCTTCGGCAATTCCTGACTAACAAGTTGCGCGTATGCCATTACGCTATGAGTTCGTGATACTTGATACGTCTTCCTTCCATGCTCCGGGCCATGACTTCCATCTGCTCCAGTGTGTCGAGGCCACGGAAGTTATGGCGGGCGGCGAACTCGGTAATGTAGCGGTGCAAGTGCTTCCGGCTCATCTTGTGGAACGTACCGTGATACCCGCGCTTCAAGAGCGCCCAGAACGATTCGATCCCGTTTGTATGGGCCTGTCCGTTCACGTATTCGGATACGGAGTGCCTCACCGTCTCATGCTCGTACACTTCCTTCAGGCTCCGGTATGCCCTGTGATCGTCCGTGTAGACCGTTTCCCCGGCCTCTACGTTCTCATGGACGAATCCGGCGAGCGTTTCGCCCGGTTCCCAACCTAACGGGCGGGCCGCGATCTTACCGCCCCGCTCTTTCGCACCCATGACGGTTGCTTTGCCCGACGTGCCGCCGCCCACATGGAGTTTCTTACTGGCATGCTTGTTTGATTCCTTCCCGCCAAGACAGGTTTCATCCACCTCGACGATTCCCGTCAGTTTGTTTGTCCCCAACGGCAACCCTTCGCGTAGACGCTGCGCCATGAACCACGCGGTCGGTTGCGAGATGCCCAAATCCCTATGCAATTTCATGCTCGACACACCTTTCAGGTTCGTAGCCATGAGGTACATGCCGAATGCCCATGTACGCAAGCCGAGGTTGGAATCGGCCATGACGGTTGCGGTCTTCAAACTGAAGTAGGAACGACAGTCCTTACACCAGAAAGGCATAGGCTTGCGGCTTTTGACGCGACGGGTATTCATGCACCCGCACTTCGGGCAAGCGCGTTCGCCGTCCGGCCAACGCTGGGCCTCGAACCAGCGTTCCACCGCCTCTTCGTCCGGAAACATTTGCAACAGAGCAAACAGCGTGATTCCATTCCTTTCTGATCTACCGGGCGCCTTGTGCATTGTCCTCATCCGTCTGTGATTGCAACTACCCGTAATATAACATTTCAGGCCTGTCAAGCATTCTTTATAAGTCCCAAATCAGACTACTCGGGTGTCGTTTACATTCCATTGGATGGTCCTGGTGGATGGAAACTTCAACTTTGTAGAGAGCTCAAGGCCACCGGATATGAAGTAGATGCGAATCGGATTATGCATTGAATACCGGCTGGATTCTATTTTTTGGGACTTATATACCAAAGTAACCATCAAGGCAGGTCTGGCAGATCGCACAAAAATTCGGCATCCGAAGTTCGGCACTCTGCGGGAAGGCAGGCACATCCACATAAATCAGCATTGATGCATATGTTCGTGTCGCTATGATAGCCTTCGTGATGCCCACATGGGCACATCTTCGGGGTGTTATTGGGGTAACACCACGAGGGCACATACGGCGAACGGCATCCAGGGCCGTGTGAGCTTTCGCTAACTTGTCCGGGCATGGTCCTTTAGAGTTTGGTTACTTTGGTATATAAGTCCCTATTTTTTCTCATAATGATGTGCAAATGCTGTCTTATCTACGTATCGAACCTCCGGTAATGGATCCTGCGCCGCGATTTCCAACCAGCGGGAAATAACCGGATCATCTTTGAGGCCCTGATTCGCCATTGAAAGAGCAAGTCGTGCGCAGCACCACCGCTGTAAAGGTATGTCATTCTGGTCATCCTGATCGTGTTCTCTATCGTACCGTAACTCCTCAGCCAAATAACCAAGCCCCTCTAATACCAAATCTTTTATGATTCTTTTTTCAATATCACGTCCCGCATCGAATATCCACTTTGCAGTCTGCAAAGCCTGTACGAGAGCACCACGCCTGCGGGCGGCAATCATAAAAACCGATCTCTCTAACCAAGTCCTTAGGAGGTTTTTTGAGTTTTGATGCCGAATCTGTTGTCCTTTCTAACCAAAGATGCAATCCCTGCAAAGCATTCACAGACAAATCTTCGTGCTCGGATACTAAACCCGTTTTCATCAACAAAACAATTTCATCAAATTTCTTTGGAAGTACTCTGACCAAGCTAGGCACAAGTTGGAATCCCGAAATTCCCGATTGGTTCAGGCATCGCATTTTAGCATAGAGTTTTTCTCCGATATTTTCTGGAAGCGCAATTTCAAGAATAAGAATCGGCAGCCCACTGAGTGTTCGATAAACAGGTTCGCGAAGCTGACGTTCTTTAAGGGGAAAATCGTCACTTGGCACAGGCACGTCCGACCACTTTTGAAACATTTCTTTTACGAAAGCCTGTTCATTACCTGATAGAGAAAATGAATGCCCGTTTCTTCTTAGATAAGAGATGGCATTCCCAATCTGCCAGAGAATATCGTCAGGACTTTGTGTGATTTCTTTCGATAAATCATTGGACGAAAGCCATTTAAGGCGGAAGCATCGTTCTGCCAAGCCCGGCTCCGGTTCGGGAAGTCGGAGAAAAACCCAATCAAAAAACATCGTTCCACCAGGCAGATCATTAAGATCTGTATATTCTTCACTCCATAGGGCTTGGGCAATTTGTAACGATTCAGTTTCTGTCAGCTGATCGCGGAATGCCGGGCATCCGACTCTTAAAGAGACCCTCATACGCCCTCCTCCTCCAGATCGTAAACCACGCACTAACAAGTTAATAATCGCCTGCCAGCGCTCTGCATTATCGTCTGTACGTACAGGCGGGGGAAAATCATCCTGGAGTAAAAATCCGGGATCCGGGTACTGATCATACTCACGAGAGCGAATTAGTGCGAAGTTATCCACCCCAGCAATCTGTGCACCCAACAAATCGAAAAAGCGCTTGCTCCGTCGATCTTCCGGAAGAGCTTCCCAGGATCGTTTCAACAGATTTTGAAGAGGCCGTGCGAGTTCTCGATTTTGAATAAATTCGTCACTTCCATAATACTCCATTGCTTTATCCAATATGGCTTCTACCATATCAGGATCCAAGCGAAGGACAAGTCGTGACAGTATCTCTGTGGCAACACGCATTTTTTCAATCCAGAAAAGGTTACGTTTGCCACTTGCGTCGTTCAAACGAGGAAACGCATACTTTATCACATTATCACAAGTCTGTGCCAGTGTTTTGGCCAAATCCACTGACATGGATGCCACACGTGTTCGTGAAAGGACACGCATGAGTGTGTCGTCCTCTGCATTTGTTTCAACTCGAAGCACTAAGCGGACAGCCATCTCCAAGTCTGATGCAGGCAGCTTTTCTGCAGCCAGTTTCAAAATATCCGCAGCTACGTTCATTCTATCTACCACTGGAGGTAGCCCTGCTATTTCAGATAAGCGAATCGCACGCCATACAGCAACGTATTGATAATATTCATCGTTTGAAAAATAAATTACATCTCCTTGCCTCATACCAAGATCGAATGGTGGCTTTTTCTTTTCTTTGTTTTCTGTTTTTATTTTATTTGCATACGCTTCTTTCTCAGATAAGGCATCGCATTTAAGAGAGTATAAGTCTCGCCATTTCTTTATTATGCTTTGCCTATCTTCCTGTCTATCCGCCACACATTGCCATAGTGCCCAACCTTCCATAGAGGGAGCTGCTAATCTATGATCTTCGGTAGACATTCCTCTTATTGTATTCAGTGCAGTCTTGATTAACTTTTTTGCATCATCGTCCTGACCTATTTCACATAGTAGGGAAGCTTTTCGTATCATCCAGACGGGATCGCATTCTTTAGTCTGCCAGTCTCCAAGCAGGTCAACCAATGCCTCAAAATCCATTGAATAAATTGCCCATAGACAACGTTCATGAGTAAGCCGATGAGCAATATTGGGATCGTCGTTGAAAAACGACGATAAAGCATTGATACGCTGTTCGAATACATCATGATCAAAACGATGTCGAGCCACTGTTACAAGTGCAAAAGCAATTGTTTGCCACGCTTCTCGTAGAGGAGTCCAGTCAGTTTCATCATTGAAAACACCATCGATAGTACGAGCTTGGCAATTTATTAAAGCGAGGATATTTTGAGCCGCAGATTCAAGTTCGGGTTCAATTGGGTCCATCAAGATTTCTCGACGCCATATCAGTTCATGTACGGCTCTTAGCCGATCAATTAGTGAAAAATCAGGCAATATTTGCAAGATTTTGGGCTCCCATTCATTAGTATACAGACTCAATGAATATCCCGCACTAATCGGGATTATCAACCAACCGGGATAAAGCCTCCTGTTGTGGCCCCAGATATCAAGCGTGTCTTTTACATGTTGAAATAATTCTTCAGATTTAATTCCCAATGTTCTTTGTTCCTTTTTAGAATATCTATTGGGATATTCCTTAACCGGTTGGATATACTCGGGTATAGATGTGTATTGTCGCCCTCGTTGCGAAGGCCAATCTGTGACATTATAGGGACATCCACGCTCAAGCGTATATAATATCCACTGGATTGCATACTTGTGTCGAAGAGGCTCGGGCCATTCAGCAGCCTTCGGATGATATGCAAGATCAATAGGTACTACATTCTTATCTTCAAGCATTCGGCGTTTACTGGTTGACAAATTGAACCATCCAGCCAAATATATTTTCAGTGAGGCATCACCCAACTTACCACGTACCCACCCTGACCAGTTCAAGAAATTCGGATCAGTACCCGAGAATCCCACCAGAAGAAATACGGTCTCCATCATGGCCTGTTGTACAGTATTTACGAATGGAGCAAATTTTTCGGGATAAGTCCGATAATCCTCTTCTGTCACGATGAGCGGAAAACAGTCGGGAAGCGATCCATGCAATTTAACAATGCGTATCTGACCCGATAATGGAATTTCATCTACACGCCGGATAACCCTATAAGACCGATCAGGGACAGAAACATATGTCCGTTCCAAAAGAGTGTCCCAATTCGTTGTAAAGATATCGCGCCAAGGAAAACGTAGTAGACGTTCATGCGTTTCTCCAGGAGTAAAATCCTCGTCGCGAACTAGTCGTTTTAAAAGTTTGTCTAGAGCCTCTCTCTTGAATGTACTCTTATATTCCTGGGCGATCTCTGGAAGGCTTGATGCTTCCGAAATTTCACCGTAACGGTTTTCTTCGCTGCCTTCTGGATACAGTTCATTAGATATAGCTTTGGCTAATTCAGGCAACATCGGGATATCTCCTGCATCCGGTCGAGTTTCCGTGGCATTCCTGCTGAAGCCGCTCCCAACCATTACGGACGCTCCACCCCCGGAACGTTGCCAGAGGGCATCACGCACTTTGTCAATGTGACTTTGATCAGGAAAGCATGTGGCTTTAGAGTTACTCATTATCCAAAGGGTTGATGAATTCAGTATCGCCAATGAGGCTATCCTCGCCCCTTGCCCGCATCTTTTTCGCCGCATCGGCCCATCCGGCGCGTGGAGGAGAAACCCGTTTATGCACTGTTTTTTCCATCGAACATTCAATCCGCCCCTCCAGGTAATCCTTGCGCGTCTTCTCATCGAATCGTTCGATGGCGTAGCGCAGCATGGTCCGGGGCATGTTCCGGTAGTGCCGGCGCAGAAAGGCTTCCTCCACTGCAAGGTCCTTCTTCCCCACCTCGCGCAGCATCCACCCGACGGCCTTGTGCATCAAGTCCTGGTCGTCGCCAAGGAGTTGCTCGGCCATTTCCAGCAATTCGTCGAAGCGCCCCCGTTTGATGTACCAATAGGTAGCGATGACGGCAATTCTTCGCTTCCACAGGCTCTCGTCGCGGACCCAGTCGAAAAGCAGGCGCTTCTCCCCTGATTCCAGATGCGCCCCGACTATCTTTGGGGCGGAAGAGTCGATCAGGTCCCAGTTGTTGACGTACTCGACGCGTTTCAGATAAAGGGCAAATACCGCTTCCTTTTGTGCGTCGTCCCCGCGTTCGTACCGCCGGATGAGCATGAAGAGAGCGCATAGCCGGTCTTCATGCCATGGAGACATGAGCAGTTGCTCTACCACAGGCATATCCGCCGCATCGCAGGAGCGGGCCAGTTTACGAAGAACCGGCACGCGGATGCCCCTGAACCGGTCTCCCTCCCCGTATTCGCCCGGGCCGGTGCGAAAGAAACGCGCCGAGTGGGCTGCGATGTCGGCATTGCCCGCTGCCTCGAGCCGGGTCTGTATTTCTGCAAGGGTCATGGTGAAAAATCGCCCGGAAACCCTTCAGGCGCAAGGTATTCGGTAGTGTAAATGATACTGGACGGACTCATTACAGCGATCCAGTCGGTGGTACCCGTTGGAACATCTTATATCGGCTTCGCCATTTCACCCGTTGGAAACCCGCCATCTTACCCGTTGAAAATCCGCCGTTTCACCCGTTGGAAATCCGCCATTTCACCCGTTGGAACCCCGTCGTGGTATATGCGCCCGGACGGCGTGGGTATTATCCCCATCGGAGCGCTGGAGCCGTAACCCGTGGGACGGGAAATGACCTACAAAGCAAACATTTCCTGCAGCGATTTAAGCACCTTGGACATAGTGGTGGCAGGCAATACCCCGATACGTCGAACCATCCGGCTATGATCTATGGTCCGCAATTGATCTGCCACAACGAAGCCATCCTTACCCTGGAATCTGCAAGCGATTCGAAATGGATACGGATGGCCGCCGGTTGTCATGGGCGCCACCAAAAACGTTTGGAATTGAAGATTGAGTTCTTCCGGGGACACGACTACACATGGTCGCGTCTTCTTTATTTCCCGGCCTTGTGTGGGATCCAACGACACCAGGTACACATCCCCCCGTCTCGGTCCGCTCATTCCCATTCCCACTCGGATTCGTCGAATTTAGTGGGTACCGGATCGTCAAGGAGACCATCTTCTCCCCTTTCCCGCATCTTCTGCGCCGCCTCGGCCCATCCTGTGCGGGGCGCCGATACACGCTCAAGCAGCAGGCCCGACTCTACAACGCGTAGCTCAAGTGATGCATTGAGGCCTGCTGCCTCAATGAGAGGTTTAGGGATACGAATTCCCTGGGAGTTGCCGATCGGAATGATCTTAACCTTCACTTTTCGCCTCGCTTGTTCAAGCCATGTGCAAAGTAAATACAAAGTAATTACTAAAACAGTTCCTGTCAACGCCTAAAAGCTTTCGGTAGCACAAAAGATACCGGACGGAATTGTCGCGACACTTGATTGGTAATACTCCCCGAGAACACCCTGCCCAATCCGTTATTTATGGGAATTATAAGGAATTGTTGACAAGAAGGAATAAATATCGTATTATTACAGGTGCACAAAATGGAGACCGTCATGGCACATGTAGCACCTGGAAAAGCGCACCGCAGCGGCATTACCCTGATGCAACTGGCCGATATGTTTCCCGACGAGGAAGCGGCCCGCAAGTGGTTCGAATCTCGTATCTGGCCGGACGGTCGCCATTGCCCGCGCTGCAAGGGAACACGCACCCGCGAAGCGTCTCATCATTGCATGCCCTACTGGTGCACCGACTGCCGCAAGTACTTTTCCGTCAAGGTCGGAACGGTCATGGAGGGGTCGAATCTGTCGCTCCGCAAATGGGCGTATGCGATTTACCTGCATACGACAAATCTGAAAGGCGTTTCCTCGATGAAACTGCATCGGGATATCGGGATCGCGCAGAACTCGGCGTGGCACCTGCTCCAACGCATCCGCAAGGCGTTCGAGGGCGCCGATAACGACCTGTTCGGCGGCCCCGTTGAAGTCGATGAGACGTACGTAGGGGGCACGGAATCGAACAAGCACGAATCGAAGAAACTCCACGCTGGCCGGGGAACTGTAGGCAAGACCGCCGTTGTCGGAGCAAAGGATCGGGCCACTGGCAAGATCAAGGCGGAAGTCGTGCAGAATACGACAAGCCGGACGTTGCAAGGCTTCGTTCTGGACAACGCCGAATTGGGTGCGGTCGTCTACACGGACGACAACAAGGCATACGCGGGTCTGCCGGTACATCTACGACCTTGCGAGCGTCCAGCACTCGGTAGGCGAATACGTACGCGGCATGGCGCACACCAACGGCATAGAATCGTTCTGGGCAACCCTCAAACGAGCACACAAGGGCGTATACCACAAGATGAGCCGCAAGCACCTTCACCGCTATGTGGCGGATTTCTCAGGCCGCCACGGATTGCGCGAACTCGACACGCTGGAACAGATGGGCCTTGTCGCCTGCGCAATGGTGGGCAAGCGGCTCCGGTACAGAACGCTGGTGGCTTAATCCGGCACGGACCGCAAGCCCGCGCCATGCGATAGGCCCGCAGCGTCGATGATTGCGTACACCGCAGGGGATATCTCGCCATGCCAGGCAAGGTCTACGTCAGAGAGTGTCCACGTATCCTTAAAGGCGGCCTCTGAACCTATTGGGGCGGAATAGTTGCGGTTAGAGTTGAACGGCGGGTCGAGGTAGATGAGATCGACCGAGGCGGAGTTCATGCCCCTCATTACGTCCAGATTGTCGCCCGTCCACAGGGTCCGGTTTGCCCAATTCGGCCCGGTTGTTGCCGTGTGTGTGTGTGCATCGTATACCTATAAAGCCCTATACTGCAGGGGCCTGTATACGAGGAAGATCGCAGGCCGTCAACAATTCCTTATAATTCCCTTATTTATGCTGTTGAAAATACGCTTTTTCTGCCGTTGTACTTTCGACATTTATGCCGTTCAGCCATGACCATCGGCGCGCTGGGGCCATGACGAGGAGAAATGACCCCTAAGTCGTTTGCGTATGGAGAAGTGGAAGCAAATGTAGAATCCACAGTCCTTCGTCCGAGGCGAAGGTAGCCCTCGCCGCCGTGCGCGGCGACAGCATGTTGGTGGAGCTCGCCTGGCTCCAATGATCTGTTTTTATACCTTTTTTGAGTAATTTCTACTCAAAATTGAGTAGTTTTTACTCAAAAAGGCCCGATGTGGCGCGCCGGCAGCACGATATGCAGCCCGAAAATCCCGGCAAATATGACCCAAGGGGCAAAGAACCCCATCAGGAGAGCGGTCATGTCAGATGCTTCGTGCTTCCGGCGATGAACTGGATCGCCTCCCCCCTCCCCTTCACAGGCTCACTTGACAAGAATCATCGTACGGACAGAAATGGTCCGAAAAAACTGGACAGTTTTTTTTGCGTTTTTAAGTGTACTGTCGCGTCGGGTTATGCCGCTTTGGGCAGCGGTTTTCGTTTGTAGAATACGTCGTCGGGGGTCCGGTTGTCAAGTCCCTGGTGAGGCCGCTCTTCGTTGAAGTAGCGCAGGTAGTCGGCAATCCCCTTCCCGGCCTCGGCCACCGTCTCGTACGCGCGCCGGTAGACTTCTTCCTGCTTGAGGCTGCGCCAGAGGCGCTCCACGTACACATTGTCGAGCCAGCGGCCCTTGCCGTCCATAGAGATGCGCACGCCGTGCTCCTTGAGCGCACCGGTGAACGCCTCGGAGGTAAACTGCGCTCCCTGATCGGTATTGAAGACCTCAGGTGCACCGTAGCGGACAATGGCTTCTTCCATCGCTTCGACGCAAAAGGCGGCGTCCATCGTGTTCGATAGCCGGTGGGCGAGCACCTTGCGGCTATGCCAGTCGATTACGGCCACAAGATAGAGAAAGCCTTTCGCCATAGGGATGTACGTAATGTCCGCCGCATAGACCTGCCTGGATCTCGTCACCTTCATGCCTCTGAGCAGATAAGGATAAATCCTGTGCCCTTCTCCTGGAGACGACGTGCGGCGCTTGGGATAAATGGCCCTAAGGCCCATCAGGCGCATGAGGCGAACGACGCGGCTTCTGGCGACACGGACGCCTCGCGCCTCGAGCATGCTCTTTATCGTGCGCGATCCGCTTGTGGGACGCTCCATATAGAGCCTGTCGATCTCTTTCATCGCCGCAAGGTTCTCTTCGCTCTCTGCGCGAGGGGTATAGTAGGCCGTCGAACGACTCAACGACAAGAGCCTCGACTGGCGAACCACGGGCATGGTATGGGCGCGATCTATCCTCGCCCGGCGCTCGGCTATCGGTCTCGACCGAGCGCCTTCGATAAAAAATCCTTCTCCATCGACAACTCTCCGATCTTCGCGTGAAGCACCTTTATCCGGTCGTCGCGCTCGTCCGGAGCGCCGCCGCGGCCTCGGGTGAAAGCCTCCTCGGCGGTCTCTACCAGCTGCTTCTTCCACGATTGTATCTGGTTCGGGTGCACCTCGAAGCGCTCGGCGAGTTCGGCCAGCGTACGGTCGCCGCGAACGGCGGCGAGGGCTACCTTCGCCTTGAACGAAGGACTATGGGTTCTGCGTGTGCGTCTTGACATGGGTCTCGTCGGGTTAGATTGTATCGAAACAAGGTCGCAACACTACACCTTAAATTCCCCGGAAATCTGTCCAATCAACCCGAACCACCTCTCCCTATCTCAGCAATTATAGTGCTACCAGAGGTGTCGTAATAATACCTGTCGGGGTGTTGCCCACCTACTTGGTGGACCAGAGGCTCGCCCTGTGCATCGGTTTCAAAGCGAAAAGCTTTATCTCCATATCCGTGCGCACGCATCTGTTCGGCATAAAAAGTCTGAACCTGCTTAATCACTGTTTTCATCGAATCAACTATACTGCTGCGATACTCCCGATCATTCGGTAAAAAGTAGATCATCCGAACCGTGCGGGGTTCGCCCACATTCAAATCTCCCTGCCGCTTGCCGGCTAAAATGGGCCGACCATGCTCCAGCTGCTCAAGATCGGCAGGTAAGCAGAAATGCACGGTGTCGGCAGGACTGGATGTCTGTATGACCGATGGAAGCGACACATCGGAGAAAGGCGTGGGCTGCTCGGAGGAAGACGGGATAAAACTCCGGGAGGAAGAGGTTTCCTGTTGGGCGTGTGCACGGTTTCCCCCGCATAGCGCGGCAACCGCCATGACGACCGCGACGAGGGCATGGCGCACCGGAACACGCGCACCGATTCTGGAAATGCACCGCACGGACGGCAGAACGGGAGCGTCTATCCGGAAAACAGATTGGCGATGCCGCTCGCTGAGCACAGGCCGCGGCATCACACCTGGGATACGAACCGGACTCGCCTCCTCCCTTCCTGATCTCATTGTCCCGATCCCATTGTCAGATTACGCAAATAGGGCTTGTCATCACCCTCACCCCAAAATCGTCCGGAAACGCTTCAGACGCAAGGCATTCGACAGTACAAATACACTGGACAGACTCATTGCGACGGGCAGGTTGCGACACCCCGTCGAAATATCGCAAATACGTTCGCCCTTTCACCCGTTGAAAACCCGCCGTTTCACCCGTTAAGTGGGCATTTTTCCCTCTGCACTATTCGGCGCGCTGAGACCATGATGGCCCCGCACCATCGCCTCCCCCCTCCCCTTCACAGGCTCACTTGGCAAGAATCATCGTACGGACAACTACTTCGTTTCCCGCCTGCAAGCGGTACGCGTACAGACCGCTCGGCAAATGATCTCCGCTAAAACGCACCGCGCGACGGCCCGCAGGCTGTGGCCCGTCAACCAGCACCGCCACCTCGTGCCCCAGCAGGTCGTACACCACAAGACGAACCTTGGCGTCATGGGGCAACGCATAGCCTATCGTCGTTTCCGAATTGAACGGGTTCGGATAGTTGCCCAGAAGCGCCGCCTCGGCGGGCAATATTTCCGAAAGAAGAATAAGTTTTCCGCCCACATTTCCACCCGTATCGGCAACCTCGACATACATCGAATGCAGGGAGGTGCGGTAAAGACTTGTGCCATCAGCGGAAGGAATGGCGCCGTCATAATCGAATTCAACCACATCGTTTTGTACTCCCGATAACCCACGGCACACCTTTACTTCAAGAAATCCTTCAGCAGAGTGTGGTGCTATGGTTCTAACGAACAAAATCGCCTGGTGCAATCCCTCCGAGTCACTAACTTCGAGTTGGACAGGAACGCTCTCTGAACCTGCCGAATAGGTGGCCGGAGAAACGAGTTCGATGCTCGGGGGCAGTCCCTGGTAAATGGAACTTTCGATACTGAAGTAGGGGTGTACAGCCAAAAACTCGGCATTGCACGCAGATAAACGATCAGGCGACCTGCCATACGACATGATGTACGCCTTATCGTTGAAGTCATGCAGCAATCCGAAAGCATGCCCCAATTCATGGGCCAATAGACTGGGATAAAATCCGTGGGTGGCTAGCGCAAAACCACCATTTCTGCCCTGACGAATCCCGAATCCCCCCCAAGACCGGCCATTCCACCTGATTATATCTGTACTGTTGTCAATGACGATGGCATAAACGTTCGCATAGAGGTCAAACGTTCGGTCAATCTCGGCATATACCCTACGATAGGTATCGTCAATATAGTAGCTATCGGGGTGTTGCCCATCCACCCGGTGGACCAGAGGCTCGCCCTGTGCATCGGTTTCAAAACGGAACGTTTCATCTCCGTATCCGCGCGCATGCATCTGCTCAGCATAAAAGGTCTGCGCATGGCGAATTTCATCTTTCATTTTCTGCACTACATCCGCACGGAAGGAGCGGTCATTCGGCAAAAAGTAGATCATCCGCACCGTGAGGGGTTCGCCAACATTCAAATCTCCCTGCCGCTTGGCGGCGGAAATGCCCCTACCACCCTCCCACTCCTCAAGATCGACCGGCAGGCAGAAATGCACGGTGTCGGCAGGACTGGAGGTGTGTATGACCGATTGAGGTAACAGACTGGAGAAAGGCGTAGGCTGCTCGGAGGCCGGCGGGGTAAAGTCCCGAGAGGAAGATGTTTCCTGTTGGGCGTGTGCACGGTTTCCCCCGCACAGCGCGGCAACCGCCATGACGACCGCGACGAGGGCATGGCGCACTGGGAGGCGCGTACCGATTAGGGCATTGCACCACGCGGGCGGCGGGACGGGGATTTCATACCAGGTCGGAAGCCACCTGCGACCATGCCCAGACCGCCGATGCCGCACGCCGAGCACAGGCCGCCGCATCTCACCTGGGTTACGAACCGGACTCGCCTCCTCCTTTCCTGATCTCATTGTCCCGATCCCATTTCGGATTACGCAAATAGAGCTTGTCATCACCCTCACCCCAAAATCGCCCGGAAACGCTTCAGGCGCAAGGCATTCGACAGTACAAATACACTGGACAGACTCATTGCGGCAGCAGCGAACACCGGAGACAGAAGATGGCCGGTGAGCGGATACAACACACCGGCGGCTACCGGAATAAGCGCCACGTTGTAGGCGAATGCCCAGAAAAGATTCTGCCTGATATTGCGCAGCGTGCTATGCGCAAGCGCGCGGGCGTTAACCAGTCCCCTCGGATCGCCCGACATGAGAATAACGTCCCCGGATTCTATAGCGATGTCCGAACCCGTCCCCATGGCCACACCCACATCGGCCCGGGCCAGCGCCGGGGCATCGTTGATGCCGTCCCCTGTGAACGCCACACGGCGCCCTTCCTGGCGGTATTGCTGTACCGTGTCGGCTTTCCGGTCCGGAAGGATACCCGCGGACACCTCATCGATCCCCAGCCGACCGGCAACAGCCTCGGCGGCACGAGGCGCATCGCCCGTAATCATCACAACCCGGCACCCGAGCTCCCTGAGCGCCTCGATGCTTTCCGCCGCATACTCCTTCAGCGGATCCGCAACCCCGAAAACCGCCGCAAGCACACCATCTGCGGCCATATAGACGGTCGTTTTACCCTCTTCCGAGAGCTTACGTGCAGCATCCGACCGGAATATATCTCCCGTAAGCGGTGACATATCGACATTCTCTGCGGCCAGAAAACGTTCGGAGCCGATGTACACCGCTGTTTTTCCTACCTTGGCCGAGATACCCAGTCCGGAATGTGCCTGGACCCGCGTCGCTCCGGGAAGGGGCGTCTCCCTTTCCTCCGCAGCCTGCACGATGGCGTAGCCAACAGGATGTTCCGAGCGTCTTTCGACCGCAGCGGCAAGGCACAGTACCTCTTCGTCCGATCGGCCGCCGAAAGATATCATATCCGTCAAGCGTGGGCGCCCCTCCGTGAGCGTGCCGGTTTTGTCGAAGGCAACCGTATCGACCTCGGCCAGCGCTTCCATGGCGTCAGCACCCCGAAACAGAATCCCCAATTCGGCAGCCTTGCCGGAACCGACCATGACGGAGACAGGGGTCGCCAGACCCATTGCACAGGGACAGGCAATAATCAGTACGGATACAGCAGCTACAAGAGCGAAGGGCAATGCCGGTGCCGGACCCATAATGATCCACAAGACAAAGGTGAGAAACGCAACGCCGAGTACAGCAGGCACGAACCATGCCACCACACGATCTGCCAGCCGCTGGATTTGCGGTTTGGATTGCTGCGCTTCCTCGACCGTGCGGACAATACGGGCCAGGACCGTATCCTCCCCTACTCGCGTGGCCCGAAAACGAAAACCGCCGCGTCCGTTGATCGTGCCGCCGACCACCTCGTCCCCCGCCTTTTTCTCGACGGGCACCGGCTCCCCGGTAAGCATGGACTCGTCTACCCAGGATTCCCCTTCCTCTACGATCCCGTCAACGGGCAACCGCTCTCCGGGACGCACGAGAATGATATCACCGGCCACAACTTCCTCGATAGGGATATCCGTCTCGCGATCTGCACGCGCAACGCGAGCAAGCGCCGGTTGCAAGCCAAGAAGCAACCGCATTGCAGCGCCGACGCGCCCCCTGACACGCACCTCGAGATATTTGCCCAGTAAAATCAGCGCGATGATAGCCGAGGACGCCTCGAAGTAGACATGGTCGGCGCCGGAGGGCATAACTCCAGGAAGAAACATAGCCACCACCGAATACCCGTAGGCGGCGCTGGAGCCAAGCATGACGAGCGTATTCATATCCGGATGCCCCGCCCGCACCGCTTTCCAACCCAGCCTGTAGAACCAGAGACCCGGTCCGAATTGCACGATGCTGGCCAGGGCGAACAGGATGTACAGAAGGAGCGTCTCCCCGATCAGAACATGGAGCCACGATGCTGCCGGAGGCCACAGCATCGGAAACATCTGCAAAGCGAGGATAACCGCGGCGGGAACCCCCGCGAACATCGCCCGCCGGCGCAGGGCCTGTAACTCTGCTTCCCGGGCCGTTTCCTCAGCATCCTCGCGCGCCTTCGCGCCGGAAATCGCCTCTATCGCCTCGTACCCACTCTTCCGGACAGCCGCATACATGGCCTCCACAAGCTCAGAGCTACCCTGGTAGCGTACGCGGGCACGTTCGGTGGCCAGGTTTACGTCCACCGTCTCCACCCCATCCACACCGGTCAGCGCTTCTTCGATACGGAGGACGCATCCGGCGCAAGTCATGCCCCGTATTCCGAATTGTATCTCCTGCTCCGGTATACGCTGCGGAGAAATGTCGATGGAGTGATCAGTGGCCATTGTGCGACGGGAGGCAGGAGCACAGGCTGCCCTATTCTTCCTGCGGATCCAGTATGTTCTCGATGCGAACAAGTATATCTTCAAGGTGCAACGCCGTAGGCCGGTCCTGCACCCTGCGCGCGGCTCGCTGCACATCTCCACGCAACGTTTCCAGTTCGCCGCGTACGTATGCCCGGATATCGCTCTGGCTCACGTTGATCGGCGTATAGCCGAGGAACCGGCGCGAGGCAGCGGGCGGAGCTGTGACCTCCTCGGTCATTAACCGCTCCATGTCCTCCACATAGGCGCGTTGCAGGTTGCGCCGCCATGGGTTAATCGCCTCGTTGGCGTCCAGTTCGCGCCAGAGACCCTTTCTCAAGTCTTCCAGCATATCCAAAGGCGCATACGCAGCGTCGCCGAGACGGGCTTCCGCCTCGATAAGACGCGCCAACCGCTGCGGATTCAGCAGCAGATCCAGCCGACCGGCCTGGATGCTTCGAACGCGGTCTACGGCGCCCGCATGTTCGATCCGGCGAAGAATATCCTCGTCGAGAAGCCACCGGGGCGTATCGAATCCAAATTCGTGCAGAAAAGCCATCGCCCTCGTTTGTGCACCCTTCGGAGCCATTTCATAGACGGGCCCTTCCTGATCGTACGTCTTCGGGGTCTCGTACACCCCTCCGATCCCACGCGCCGCATGGCCGAGATAGCGCCTCCACTGGACCGCTACCTGCCCGTATATTTCCTCGAGTTGCGCGTAGTTTTCGCCCTCCTCCCGAGTCCATTCGATCAGGTTCGGAACGATGCGTTGCAGGTTCGCAATACCCAGCCGGCTTGCTTCCACCGCATCGTTTCCGAGGTCCTCTCGCTGCGACCGGGGATCCAGGGGGTTGCCCGTCTGGCGCCCGTAGAAGTACAATGGATCGCCCGCACGCTCCCTGACCCAGCCGTTCAACACGGCTTTCGCTTCTTCCTCGTTGCCTGCTCCGGGAATGGGCCGGTAGCCCCAGCGAACACTCCACTTGTCGTACGCGCCGATCGCAGGCATGAAATTCGTCACGCCATCTTCCGGCTGCGCGATGTAGTTGAAGCGGGCGTAATCCATGATGGAAGGCGCCGTACCGTGCGTACTCGTGAACGTCGGCGACCGCAGCGAGTCAACGGGAAATGCGTAACTCGACCCCCAGTTGTGCGGCAAGCCGATCGTATGCCCCACCTCGTGGGCGGAAACGAACCGGATCAACTCCCCCATCACCTCGTCGTCGAACTTCACGGCGCGCGCGTCGGGGTTCGATGCGGCGGTCTGGACGAAATACCAGTTCCGCAAGAGATTCATCACATTGTGGTACCACCCGATATCGCTCTCGAGAATCTCCCCCGAACGCGGATCATGAACATGCGGACCGTAGGCATTTTCGATATCCGACGGGAAATAACGAATAACGGAATAGCGCACATCCTCCGGGCTGAATTCCGGGTCTTCCTCCGCGGAAGGAGGATCTTTGGCGATGATGGCGTTCCGGAAACCGGCTTCCTCAAAAGCTACGTTCCAGTCGTCCACCCCTTGTTTGATGTGCGGACGCCATTTTATCGGAGTAGCCGGGTCGATGTAGTACACAATGGGGCGTACCGGCTCCACAAGTTCGCCGCGCGCAAACGCTTCGGGATCGCCGGGTTCGAGCCGCCATTTCGTGATGAAGCATTTCTCCTCCGCCCGCTGCTCATCCGCCCCATAATCGATCGTCTCCACATTGAAATATCCCACGCGCGCATCACAGGGCCGTGGCGTCATGAGTTGATCCGGTAAGAGAACCATGGACTGGTTCATTTCGACAGAAATCGTTCCGGTCGAGGGGTTTTCGGGAGGCTCGTCCGCCGCGTAGGTAAGCGTATGGCGCACTTCGACATTGCGGGGAAAACTTTGAGCCGTGTTCACGTAGGAACGATCCTTGTCAAGGCTCTTGACCTTGTACCGCTCACGGTTGGGCGAACTCAGCCCCAGAAAGCGAACATCCGTCGTAAAGAGTTCGGTCACGTCCACGACGGACCGGGTGGAATCGTCACTCCTGGCAAGAATGTCGAAGGCGGCCACAACCGGCTCGAGGTTTGCGTTCCGGACTGCCTGGTAAATCGGCTGCTCCTCGCTTGCTACGCTTTCGTAGGATACTACCCGCAGAAGCACGTCGTCCGCCTGCCGCTGCCACCTCAGCACCTGCGTATTGGCTTTTTGCCCTCCGTACCCCATGCCCGCGTGGGTACGCGCCATACGAGTTACCAGCAGCATCTCCCGGTCCAGCAGCGAATCCGGGATTTCGAAGAATATCTTCTCTGTATCGCGGTGTACGGAAAATAGTCCCTCGTCAGTGGTCATGCTTTCCTTGATGACCTCGGCATATTTCTTCATCTTCGGTTCGCCTTTCGACTCGGCGCCAGCCTCCGTGGCAGCGGACGCAGAGTCTGCCATACGAGCGGTCTGTAGCCCGAAAGCACAGCCTCCAAGCAAAACAGTCGAGGAAAGAAACACCAAAAACGAAGTTAGCTGAGAACGATGCATGGGATCACGTACAATGAAGCGTGGCAAACAATAGAAGAAGCATGAAAATGAACCCGGCGGAAGCGGAGGCATCCTGCGGACAAACGTTCACAATACCCTGTAAAGACAAGGCATGATATGTAATTGTTGCGTCTGTTGCACGGCGCCGGATCGTATCGCGCTTCACGGCAGAACCGTCCATTCTTTGGAAACACCGGTAAGATTACTTACCCCGTCTTCGCGCAGGCACACAACATCTTCGATACGAATGCCGAATCGACCCGGCAGGTAGACGCCTGGCTCAATCGACACGACACACCCATCCGGCAGTACGTCGTCCACCAGACGGGATATGCGAGGCCATTCATGGATTTCCAACCCAACGCCGTGCCCGAGGCTGTGAGAAAACGCCTCTTCGTACCCCCCTTTCTGAATTACATCACGAGCCAACGCATCGACTTCCCTGGCCGGCATGCCCGCGCGGGCATATCGCAGTGTGCATTCCTGCGCCGAGAGCACCAGATCGTAGACCTCCGGGACAAGCGGATCCGGCGGGCCTACGGCCACCGTGCGCGTCATGTCCGAAGCATAGCCATCCAGAAAGCATCCGAAATCGAGCAGAAGTACGTCGCCGGACTGTACCGGACGATCCGTGGGATGCGCATGGGGAAGCGCACTGTGGGAACCGGATGCCACAATGGGGTCGAAAGACATCCGATCTGCCCCCCGCCGCAGGTGCCCCGCCACGATCTCAGCGGCAATTTCTTTCTCCGTACGTCCCGGCCTGATCCATTCCTTCAGGGTATCGAATACTTCCCCCGTCAATGCCTGGGCGGCACGGATGCGCTCCAGTTCCTCCGGGCTTTTACGGGCCATAAGGCAAGCGAGCAGTCCGGGATTTCCTATCCATTCCACGCCAGGGAAACGCTTTTGCAGCATTTCAAGAGATGAAACCGTGAGGCGGTCCGACGCATAGGCAACCCGGCGTACGCCCTTCAGCAAACCTTCCGCCTCCACGTATTCGAGTGCGTCGCGCTGCGTTGCCCGTATCACATGGACGGACGCATCCATGACTTCCTCCCCGGCCTGGGTACGGTATCGCCCATCCGTCACGAAATGCGCCGCATCCGCGCGAACGATCAGCACACCATACGATCCCGTGAAACCGCACGCCCAGCGCACATGCGCATAATGGGTCAGGTACAATGCATCCGCGGACAACGTACGGAGCAAGGCGCGGAGAGAAGAGATGCGATCCACGGAAAAGACTCCGGCAAATAGGGCAAGGCAGGGCGCCCCCCGACACGCGGATCCTCAGAGCCGGGTGCTGTAATTGGGCGCTTCCTTCGTGATGAATACATCGTGCGGGTGACTTTCCCGTTGCCCGGCGCCCGTTACGCGAATAAACTGCGCCGTCTCCTGCAAATCCCGAATGGAAATAGCCCCGCAGTACCCCATCGCAGCCCGCAAGCCCCCAAGCATCTGGTGCACGACTTCGCCGAGGTCCCCGCCGTACGGAACACGCCCCTCGATCCCCTCCGGAACGAGTTTGGCAAGATCGTCCTCCGCATCCTGGAAATACCGATCCTTCGATCCCGATTCCATGGCCCCTACGGAGCCCATGCCCCGGTAGCTTTTGAACTTGCGCCCTTCGTAAAGAATGGTTTCGCCGGGACTCTCTTCAACACGCGCAAAGAGCCCGCCGATCATCACGGAGTCGGCGCCCGCAGCCAGCGCTTTCGGAATATCTCCGGTCTGCTTGATACCCCCGTCCGCGATCACCGGTACGCCGTGTTTGTGGGCCACCGCAGCACAGTCCATGATCGCCGTAAGTTGCGGCACACCAATACCGGCCACGATTCGGGTCGTACAGATAGAACCGGGTCCAATTCCGACCTTGACTGCATCTGCCCCTGCGGCAATAATCGCTTCGGCCGCCTCCGCCGTTCCGATGTTGCCGGCAATCACCTCCCGGTCGCCCGAAAGCGCCTTCACCTGCTCGACCGTCTTCAGTACGCCGTCGGAGTGTCCATGCGCCGTATCCACGACAAGAAAATCGACATCGCTCTCCGCAAGAGCTGCCGCCCGGTCCGCCACATCAGGCGTAACACCGATGGCCGCCCCTACACGCAAGCGTCCATGCATATCCTTGCAGGCATTGGGATACTTGCGTTTTTTATCGAGGTCCTTGAATGTGATAAGCCCCTTGAGATTACCGGCATCATCCACAACCGGAAGTTTCTCGATCTTGTGCTTTTGCAGGAGCGCCTCCGCTTGTTCCAGCGTCGTTCCAACAGGCGCGGTCACAAGATTTTCCTGTGTCATCATCTCGCGGAGCAATGTACGCCCGTTATGCGCAAAGCGCAGATCACGGTTCGTAACGATCCCCACCAGGCGGTTTTCAGCATCAACTACAGGAATGCCCCCTATGTGGTGCCGCTCCATCATCGCACAGGCATCCGCTACCGTACCCTCCGGATGCAAGGTGATCGGGTCGAGGATCATACCGCTTTCGGAGCGCTTCACACGACGCACCTCATCTGCTTGCCGCTCGATAGACATGTTTTTGTGCAGCACCCCGGCGCCGCCTTCCCGGGCGATCGCGATCCCCATTTCGGATTCGGTGACCGTGTCCATGGCGGCAGACAACAGCGGAATATTCAATGCAATGCGCGGCGTAAGAATCGTTTCAATAGAAACGTCCCGGGGCATGACGGATGAATGCCGGGGCACAAGCAGCACATCGTCGTAGGTAAGGCCCTCCTTGCGGATCCGCTCAAGAAGCAGCTTGTCGTCGGTCGTCATGATATATGGTCATTTCATGTGTACCTGGCGTTTGAGCCGCCGGATTTCGAAAGGCTGCAGGCGTCTCCATTTTCCAAGTCGAACACCCTTGGCGGTAAGCCCCGCATAGTTCACGCGCTCGAGCGCTGTTATCTCGTGTCCAAGCACTTCGAACATCCGGCGAACCTGCCGGTTGCGGCCTTCGTGCATGCGCAGCCCAACCTCATGGCGATTGGGCAAGGCAACGTAGGCAACCTCATCGGCTTGCGCCAACCCGTCCTCCAACTCGACGCCTTTTTTGAGCAGGTCGATCTCATGGGGTTTGATAGCGTTTCGGGTACATACCCGGTACAGTTTATCCACCTCGTAGCGGGGGTGCATCAGCCGGTGCGCCAATTCTCCATCGTTGGTGACAAGCAACACACCCGACGTATCCCGGTCCAGGCGACCCACGGGAAACAGGCTCCCCTTGTCAGCAGCCGGGAGAGCCAAAAGGTCCATCACGGTACGCCTTTTCTTCGGATCGTGCTTCGTCGTAATCGTATCCCTTGGCTTATTGAGCAGGATATACACATGGGGTGAACCGGAAATGCGTTTCCCGTTGACCTCCACCATATCGGTCGGCATAACCGAAGTAAAGAATTCCAGCGTACGCTCCCCGTTCACCTTGACCAGTCCCCGCTCGATCAAGCCATCCGCCTCACGGCGCGAACATACGCCTGCGCGGGCAATATACCGGTTAAGCCGCATGCCCTTGGGCGCCGCATCCTCTCCGTTCCGAGGCGAACCGGACGGATCCGAGCGGGCCGTCCGTCCAGTATTACCCCGTCCAGTATTACCGGCGGGATTCTTCCGCCCCTTTTGTCCCCTTTTTGCGGGTAATCCGGCGGACATTTTAGCGGATATCGATCCTGGAGAGAAAGTGCGTAATGTTTAAGGCTCCATGAACGAACCAACGCACAATCTGTTCTTTCCCGGAAAATTTTCCGACCGCGCCTGAGCTATTCCTTGATTTCCTGCTCCGCTTGAGACCGCGCCTGGGCTATTCCTTGATTTCCTGCTCCGCTTGCGACCGCGCCTGGGCTATTCCTTGATTTCCTGCTCCGCTTGCGGCCGCGCCTGGGCTATTCCTTGATTTCCTGCTCCGCTTGCGACCGCGCCTGGGCTATTCCTCGATTTCCTGCTCCGCTTGCGGCCCGGCTTTGTCCTCCGTCCGATCCCCTACCACGTTGTCCTCCTCTTGTAGCTGCAATAACTCAGCGCGCTCCCGGCTGAAGGAGGGGTCTCCAAGTATTTCCTCAATTTCGCGCAGGTTCGGAAGATCATCGATATCTCCCAGCCCGAACTGCTCCAGAAACGAACCCGTTGTTCCGTAGATCAGGGGACGCCCCAGGGAATCACTCCGACCCGCTACGTCGATAAACCCTTTTTCCATGAGCTTGCCCAGTGCATAGCCGGAATCGACG
Source organism: Rhodothermales bacterium (assembly GCA_965248175.1). Classification (GTDB taxonomy): domain Bacteria; phylum Bacteroidota; class Rhodothermia; order Rhodothermales; family VXPQ01; genus VXPQ01. Next base: position 2,326,098 of record OZ252093.1, on the reverse strand, counting down.
CCGCGCACAAAATCTATCTCAGGCTTTGTGACAGGTTGCCGGTACGCCACGATAGCCAGGGTTTCCATGAGCGAGTGCGACAGTTTCTTTTCGCGTTCGCGATTGAAAAAGGATTTCAGATAGGGAGCAACCGGGGAAATGGTCGCCATCCGAAAGCCCGCGGCCCAGCGTTCAATGCGAAAAACGCGTCCACTCGCCTCATATGCTTCATTCAGGCGCGTCACCGCCTCCAGCACCTCCTCATCCGATGGAGTATCGTTCCCTGTGACGTCGCCATACACACCGGCGATCTCGCGCGCAGTGACAGGGCGATCCGCCGCGAAGACAAGTGCTTCAGCGACATGCAGGAGTGCCCGATCCCCCAGTTCGTGTATGGACGCCATACCGTTCAATGGTCTATTTCCCGTTACCGACTCGTTCGCCTCCGGCCCCTTCTATCCGATCATCTGTACGGTCCAGGTCTTCAGAAACTTCCTTGCCTTGCCGGATACAGAGCTCAAGGTAGAAATCAATCGGATCTCCTTCAGAAATATGTACACGCACCTGTTGTGCCTGGACAAGTTCAAGCACCCCGAGAAATGTCGCAACGATAAACGGCCTTGGCCGATTCTCGACAAGAGCAGAGAAAGAAAGATTCTTGTCCCCGGCGAGGCGATCAAGGAGAAACGCGCGCTGTTCTTCGATCGAATATTCTTCGCGCGCTACATCGTGCAGAGCTTCCTCCGGGGCCTCCGCGAGAATTCGTTTGAGCGCCGATACGAGATCGAAAACGGACGCATCCAGGACCGGTTCCTGTTCCCATGCGGCGCGCTCGGAAACAGCATGATTACGCGTAAAGCGTTCTGCCCGTTCGCTTCCGAGCGCCAGTAAATGTTCAGACGCCTCCTTGTACCGGACGTATTCCAGAAGCCGCTCCACCAGCTCCCGACGGGGGTCGACCGGATCCCCATCTTCGTCGACCTCCTGTCCCGGCAGAAGCATGCGGGCCTTTATGCCGATCAGAACAGCAGCCATGTACAAAAACTCGCCTGCACTGTCGAGGTCGATCCGTTCGAGCAGGCGAACATGCTCCAGGTACTCGTCAGCAATGCGGGCAATAGGAATATCGAAAATATCCAACTCGTCCCTCCTGATAAAAAAGAGGAGCAAGTCCAGCGGTCCCTCAAAATCTTTAAGGTTTACCTGGTACATCTAATTCCTTGTGCTTCAAAGAAAAAAAGTCAATGATTCAAGTGTTTTGTAAACCATTTCACTGCCTCTTCAAGGCCGTGTACAATGTCTGTACCGGGTACCCATCCCAGTTCGCGCCGGGCGAGGTCAAAAGCCAGTACGCTCCTGCGCTGTTCGCCAGGCCGCCCTGCCTCATGACACCGCTCCATGCCCGGAGCAATCCAGTCCCGCAAGATATCGAAAAGATCGTTCACGCTGGTTTCCACCGCCGTTCCGATGTTGAACGTGCCCGATCCGTCGTACGCCAACGCGCTCAGATTCGCCCGCACCACATCGCCCACGTACACGTAATCCCGTGTTTGCAAACCATCCCCGTAAATAACAGGCTGTTCGCCTCGTAGCATCCGTTGGGCAAAGATAGCTACGACACCGGCTTCCCCATGTGGATTCTGTCTTGGTCCGTATACGTTCCCGTAGCGGAGTGCGACAAAGGGTATGCCATACTGATTCCGATAATAATCAAGGTATCGTTCCGCACACAGTTTGGTGACGCCATATGGAGAAAGCGGCCTTGTAGCATGATGTTCATCCTGCGGCGCATATTCCGGTTCTCCGTAAATGGCCCCTCCTGTCGAGGCGAAAACGACTTTTTTTAGTCCCGCCCGGCGCCCGGCCTCCATGAGATTCAGCAATCCGAGGAGATTCACCGTAGCGTCGAATCGTGGATCCGCAACAGATTTGCGCACATCCATTTGGGCCGCATGGTGCACAAATGCCTCGAAACAATGCTCCAGCATGCATGCCGAGGCTTCTTCGGACCGGATGTCCAGCTCGTGGAAAACAGCTCCTTCCGGAATGTTTTCCCGCCGTCCTCCGGACAGATCATCAAGGATATGCACTTCGTGACCCGCTTTGAGCAGGGCCTCGCTTACATGGGAAGCTATGAAGCCGGCGCCACCGGAAACCAGTATCTTCATGGATGACTCTCTGGTACAAGAGCAGCGGTCGAAAGCTGCTCTTCCATGAACAGCATCGACGCCACCCGCTGTACATCTTCGACAGTAACCTTCTCAATCGCATCGTTGATCTCGTCAAGAGTCAGATACCGCCCGAAATAAAGTTCCTGCCGCCCGATGCCCATCATGCGGTTGCTCATGCCTTCAAGGCCTAACATCAGGCCGCCCCGCACCTGGTTTTTTGCCTCGTTGAGCGTACGGCTTCCGATCGGAACTTCGACAAAATATCGTAACTCCTTTCGAATCAATTCCTTCACTCGCCCCATCTTGCGTACATCCGAGGCGGCATATACCCCGAAATCACCCGAGTCCGAGTGCATATTTGCGAAGGACCCAATGCTATAGCAAAAACCGTATTTCTCCCGCACATTCTGGTTGAGTCGGCTCGACATCCCGCCGCCCAATAACGTATTCAGCACGCTGAAAGCCACCCGGTCCTCGTTGTGAACGTTCAGCCCGCGCGCGCCCATCACGAAATGCGCCTGTTGAATGGGTCGGGATTCCACGAAATCATGGGGGACATATCCGTTAACGGGCGTGCGCCGGATCGGGCGCTCAGCCATTGGCATATCCGCCAGCGTATCCTGGGCTATACGCACGATATCGTCGTGATCTGCGTTTCCGGCCACTACAAGCGCCACGCGATTCGGCGCATAGTGGCCGTTCATATAATCGCACAGCATCTTCCGGTCGAACGACTGCACCGTCTCAGGATACCCGATAACGGGAGCGCCGAGCGAATGGCCATCGTATATGACGGATTCGAACCGGTCAAACACGAGATCTTCCGGGGTATCCTCGTACATTTTCATCTCTTCGAGGATCACGCCCTTCTCCTTCTCAATCTCTTTCTCGGGCAATGTCGGAAAGAGAATAAGATCACAAACCGTATCTATTGCCCGGGCAAGATGTTCGTCCAGTGCACGAGCGTAGTAGCAAGTATACTCCTTGGCCGTAAACGCATTCAGGTAACCGCCCACGGACTCCATGCGGCGAGCAATATGATGCATGCGCCGCTTCCGCGTACCCTTGAACACCATGTGTTCAATGAAATGACTGACGCCGCGCTCTGCAGCGCGTTCGTCCCGGCTGCCCGTTGCGACCCATACCCCCACCGAAATGGATCGGACCGACGGAATGCGCTCCGAAAGAACCCGAACGCCGTTCTCCAGCGTGGTCTTCCGGAAGCACGGCGATATGCCGTTCTCCGCTTTCTTCATGACGTACTGGAACAGGGAACGATCCCTTTAACGAGGTCTGCGACTCCGGTTTCCGCCTCCGCCCCCACTTCGGCCGCCACCGTCACGACCTCCGCGTTCCCGGTGAGACCCTCCTCCTCGACCATCCCGGCGGGAATCCCCTCCATGCTGGCCCTGAGGCCGCCGGGGCCTTTCTTCCTGACCGTCTTCTCTCGGCGGCAGGAACGGCTTCCGGCTCAGGCGGAGTTTACCGTCATCGCGAATCTCAATGAGTTCTACCTTGACCTTGTCGCCAACCTGGAAATAGTCCTCCACGTTTTCGACATATCCATGATCAAGCTCGGAGATATGAAGCAGCCCCTCCTTCCCGGGAAGAACCTCGATAATAGCTCCAAAGGCAAGAATGCTCTTTACAGTGCCCTCATAAACATCTCCCCGCTCCGGAACAGCCACAATGCCCTTGATCAGGTCAATGGCCGCCTGCCCATCTTCCTGGTTGGTAGCAGAGATCGTTACGATACCCTTCCCGTCCTTGTCCTCAATCTCGATAGATGTATTCGTATCGCGCTGCATACCCTGGATGATCTTTCCGCCCGGTCCGATAATAGCACCGATAAACTCCGCATCGACGGCGATCTGCGTGAGCCGGGGCGCATGAGGAGACAGATCGGCCCGCCCTTCGGCGATCGTTTCGTCCATGATATCAAGAATGTGATGCCGCGCGTCCCGCGCCTGCTCCAGGGCCTGCCGAAGCACGTCCCGGGAAAGTCCCGCAATCTTGATGTCCATCTGACAAGCCGTAACACCGTCGCGCGTGCCCGTCAGTTTGAAGTCCATATCCCCAAGATGATCTTCCGTGCCGAGGATATCGGTTAGCACCGCCGTGCGGCCATCTTCGCCAATAAGCCCCATCGCGATGCCCGCCACCGGCTTGCGAACAGGAACGCCCGCATCCATCAAAGCCATGGATCCCGAACATACCGAGGCCATGGAGGAAGATCCGTTCGACTCGAGCACATCGGCATTGACACGAATCGTATAGGGAAACTCTTCTTCCGGGGGGAGCATGTACTGCAACGCCCGCTCGGCAAGCAGCCCGTGGCCTATTTCCCGGCGGCTGGTGCCACGAATGAATTTCGCTTCGCCCGTACAAAACGGGGGGAAATTGTAATGGAGATAAAACCGCTTGTCCTCCGAGGAAAATATTTGATCCACAGCCTGTACGTCCCGGCCCGTCCCCAGCGTGATGGAGGCAAGCACCTGGGTTTCCCCTCGCGTAAAGACCGCCGAGCCGTGTACGCGCGGCAAATAGCCTACCTCCGTCCATATGTCGCGCACTTCGTTGAGTGCACGCCCGTCGATACGGCGGCCTTCGTTCAGAGTCATTGCCCGCATAGCCTGACGCTCAACCGTACGAACCGCCTCACGTATATGTCCCCCGGTGTACCCTTCGGTAGTCGCCTCTGCCCCATCTTCTCCAAGGAGCTCGGACGCCACCTGATCCCTGATTTCCCGCAAACCACCGTAGAAAGTGCTCTTGTCGTACGGTTTATGAAGATGCTCCTCGATCCGGTTACCAACCGCCTCGGTGACCTTCTCCAGAACACCGTCCGGCAGCGTCACCAGATTCGGCTGAAACGGCTCAATCTCTCCGGTATCAGCCACCAGGTCATGCTGGGCAGCACACAGCTTCCGGATAGCTTCGTGCGCCACGTCCAGCGCCTCAAGCAGATCTTCTTCGCCAACTTCCTGCATCTCGCCTTCGACCATCACAATAGCATCTTCCTTACCCGCAACTACGAGATCCATGTCACTATCCGCCGTCTCCTGAATCGTCGGGTTGACGACAAAGGACCCGTCGACCCGCGCAATGCGAACCTCGGCGATCGGACCATCGAACGGGGCCCCTGCAAGCATCAGTGCTGCTGACGCGCCCGCACCTGCAAGGATATCCGCATTATACTGGTCATCGGCAGAAATCACGTACGCGATAATCTGCGTCTCGTGCAAAAATCCGTCCGGGAAAAGGGGCCGGAGCGCCCGGTCTACCAGGCGCGACGACAGCACTTCCTTGTCTGTCAGACGCCCTTCCCGTTTTATGAACCCGCCGGGAATTTTCCCGCCTGCGGAAAATTTTTCGCGATACTCAACCGTGAGGGGGAAAAAACTCTGCCCGGCGCGCACCTCTTGCGAGATGACCGCCGTACACAATACCATTGTATCTCCCAACCGGACAACGACCGCGCCGCCGGCCTGCTTTGCAAGGCGGCCTGTCTCTAACGAGACAACCTTGCCCGGAGCAATCTCGATTTCTTTATGTGTAAATGTTGTCATTTTTCTACCTGTCTCCGTCTTCGTTTTTGTGCAATGTCCTGCGTTTCGTTCGCCTGTGCAGGGATTCGGTTCCTTTCTACTCAGCCTCTCTAACCTCTGGTGCAAATAGGGCCGCATACGTACGAACAACGCACGCGGCATATATGGCTCATGCCCATTGGGGAAATGCAGTTGACCGGGTGCTAAACGTTACTTGCGAATGCCCAATTTCTTGATGACAGAACGATAACGTTCGATATCCCGGTCCATCAGATAATTGAGCAAACGGCGCCGTTTTCCTACGAGTTTAAGCAATCCGCGCCGCGTAGAGTGGTCTCCCGAATGACGCTTGAGGTGTCCGTTCAGTTCGTTGATACGAAGCGTAAAGATCGCAATCTGAACCTCCGGGGCGCCGGTATCGTCAGCCGATTTTCCATAGGTATCGACCAACGTTTGTTTCTGCTCTGTCGTAATCATGGCGTAACTCTTTCCTCTTTAGATTATGCCATCGTAAAGAAGAACGCCTACCCAGGAAGGGAAGACGCACAAGCGGCAGGCGCAGCCTTAGCGCCCGCCGAGTATCTCCCTACTACGCACCTGGTCCTGCGAAAGTTGCCTCATCAGCTCTTTTTTGGATGCAAAACGGCGCTCATCGCGTGTTCTGGAAACGAATTCCACGCGAAGAAGCTCTCCGTAAATATCTTCTTCGATGTCAAAGAGATGGACCTCAATCATGCGCTGCTCACCTCCAAACGTAGGACGAATTCCGATATTCATCATGCCAGGCAGAGAGGGGTTTCCTGGAGATGCATCCTGATCTCTTGACAATCGACACACTCGTACGGCGTACACCCCATCGGCGGGTATCACCTTTCGCGGATGCTCCACATCAATGTTCGCCGTCGGGAACCCCATTTCCCGCCCACGCCCTTCGCCGCGAACGACGCGGCCCGTAAGGCAATATGGGCGCCCCAGCATGTCGGCGGCAGCCTCAACTCCCCCGTCCTCTTCCAGAACCCGTCTGATCTTGCGGGAGGATACGGCTTGTTCCTGTATGATCCGGGCAGGCACAATGTCCACCGTAAAGCCATGCTTCTTCCCCAGCGTACGTAACAGGTCCGCATTACCCCGCCGATCTCGCCCAAAGGCATGGTCATAGCCAATGACGATTTCCCGCAGTCCGATGCCTCGAACCAGAATGTCTTCAACGAATGCCTCGGCGGAAAGCCGGGAAAATTCCTTCGTAAAAGGAAGTACGATAAGCTGATCCAGGCCGATCTCTTCCATAATATCCGTACGCTCCTCGATAGTCGTCAGCAGGGACAAGGGCGTCCCTTCCACGATTTCGCGTGGATGCGGGTGGAAACTCAACACGGTACTGGTCCCGCCAAGCGCCCCGGCGCGCTCCAGCAAATACCGCAGAATGGCCTGGTGTCCCAAATGCACTCCGTCGAACGTCCCTACGGTAAGCACCGAGGCCATATCCTTTCGGACCTGATCGAGCCCATGTAGTCGTCTCATGCGCACCGCTCCCGGATAACTTCCTGCAGGGCATCTACGGTCCAGGCTTCATTGACCGAGAATTCGCCGATATTCGTACGCCGGAGTTGAACGATATGCGCTCCTACTCCCAGTGCCTGCCCGAATTCATGGGCAAGACTGCGAATGTACGTTCCCTTGGAACACTCGACCACAAAGGAAACATCAGCGTTCTTTCTTTCCAGTATCTCAAAAGACTGGATGGTAACAATACGCTTCGAGGGAACCACCTCCGCGCCCCGACGCATCTTGCGATAGAGGCGCTCGCCCCCTCTCTTGACGGCGGACCAGGCGGGTGTTATCTGCTCAATGACGCCAACGAAGCGATCGCGCGCCCGCAGGAGGTCTTCATCCTGGATTCCCGAAGGATCAAGGCGTTCGGTCACCTTTCCATCGGCATCATAGGTGTCGGTGGCTTCGCCAAGCCGCAATGTTGCCTCGTATGTCTTGGGCAGATTCATAGCCTGCTCCATGAGCCGGGTCGCTCGTCCCATCAGTATAATCAGCAACCCGGTAGCCAGCGGATCAAGTGTGCCGGCATGTCCCATTTTCCGCACATCAAGGCTGGGCCTCAGCCTGCGAATCACATCGAACGATGACCACCCCCCCGGCTTGTCCACAGGCAGTACGGTCGTGTCGAAGGTCTCCGGCAACGTCGGGGCCGGATAATAGACCTCTCGAATATCTACATCCCGAATAAAGGGCTGTGTCATTGCATACCGGATTCCCGGTGTTCCCGTTCGGCCCGGATCTGCTCAAAAATCTCGTCCATGCGTTTCGAGCCATGCATGCGCTCATCGAGAAAAAACCGAATGTCCGGAACCGCCCGTAACTGATGGCGAATGCGGCTGGCCAACACCGATCGGACCTCCGTTGTCAGATCGGTAAAATGCTGGAAAGCGGCACGGCGTTGCTCAGCATCCTGTTCGTAGATACTCACGTCCACATACGCAATGCCCAGATCCTTTGTCACGCGAACATTTGTTACAGCGTACATAAACGGTATGCGCTCCGAAAATGCCGTTTGCAGAATACTGGCAATTTCCCGCTGCAACAACCTGGCTACGCGTTCGGTGCGAATACTCATGGCGCAGCAAGAAATGTAAGGGACAGGGCGTCTTGGCCTTTCAACGCGCGCCGAGGCGACGTCAGATCGGCGATCCTACCTGAAGTGTACGTTTTTCTTCAATGATCTCGTAGCCTTCGATCTGATCTCCGACCTTGATATCGTTGTAGCCCTTGATAGAAATACCGCATTCGTACCCGCTTTGCACCTCGCGTACATCTTCCTTGAAGCGCTTGAGCGAATCGATTTGCCCCTCGTAGATCACGACCCCTTCGCGAATTACCCGCATATGATCACTACGGCGAATTTTGCCCTCGATCACATAGCAACCGGCCACCGTGCCGGCTTTGGGCACCTTAAACAGTTCCCGCACCTCCACGGTGCCCTTCGTGACCTCCTTCTCTTCGGGTGACAACAGGCCTTCAAGCGCGTCGCGGATATCCTCTATCGCATCGTAGATGACCGAATACGTGCGAATATCGATTTCCTCCCGTTCGGCCAGCAACCGGGCGGCGGGCGCCGGGCGCACCTGAAATCCGATAATCACCGCATCGGATGCCGAAGCCAGCATCACATCGCTTTCTGTAATCGCACCCACGCCGCTATGCATAATGTTGAGCGCTACCTCTTCAGTGCTCAGTTTGAGCAGCGAATCCTCCAGTGCTTCGACCGAGCCGCCAACATCGGCCTTGATAATCATGTTCAACTCCTTGAAATCGCCGAGCGCCAGACGACGACCTATCTCATCCAGCGTAATGTGCTTCTTCTGTCGCAAAGACTGCTCCCGGTGAATCTGTTGGCGACGTTGTGAAATATCCCGGGCTTCTTTCTCCTCGTCCAACCCCACAAACTGGTCTCCCGCCTCCGGCGAACCGCTCAGTCCCAGTACAAGCGCGGGTTGTGACGGACCGGCTTGCTCTACCCGGTGATCCCGTTCGTCAAACATGGCCCGTACACGCCCGTTGTACAGCCCGGCAATGAAGTAGTCGCCTATCTGCAACGTGCCGTTACGAACGAGCACAGTAGCCACATTGCCCCGCCCTTTCTCAAGGCGCGATTCAATCACCACACCGTCCGCATTCCGATCCGGGTTGGCCTTGAGCTCCATCACTTCCGATTCGAGCAGAATCCTGTCCATAAGATTTCTCACGCCATCGCCCGTGTGGGCGGAAACAAGAGCACACTGCACCTTCCCACCGTATTGTTCAACCAGAACGTTATGGTCGGCGAGCTGCTGCATCACCCTCTCCGGATTCGCCTCCTCTCTGTCGATCTTGTTGATCGCAACGACGACCGGTACCTCGGCAGCCCGGGCATGGTTGATGGCTTCAATGGTCTGAGGCATCACGGCGTCGTCGGCAGCCACCACAAGCACCACTACGTCCGTAACCTTGGCGCCCCGGGCGCGCATTGCGGTAAAGGCCTCGTGTCCCGGCGTATCGAGAAATGTGATATCCCGACCATCCGAAAGATGCACCTTGTGGGCGCCGATATGCTGCGTAATACCTCCCGCTTCGCCTGCCACCACGTTCGCATTGCGAATGTAGTCCAACAAAGAGGTTTTGCCATGATCTACATGGCCCATGACCGTCACGATGGGCGCCCGTACTTTCAGAAGCGCCGGATCGTCTTCCTCCAGCATGATATCGTCCATACCGAATTCCGTGAGGAACTCGACATCGTACTCGTATTCGTCGGCCACGAAAGAAATGGTGTCGGCATCGAGGCGCTGATTGATTGATACGATCATCCCCGACTCAAAGAGCTTCTGAATAACCTCATTCACGGGAATGCTCATCAGCGCGGCGAGGTCGCCTGTCGAAACAAATTCGGGCACCCGAAGAATCTGCTCCTGTTCGCGCTGCTCTTCGATTTCGTGCTCTCGCTGCTCTGCATGACGTTCCCGCCGACGCCGACGCCGCTGACGGCGGGCGCCACCCGTTCCCTTCTCAATCTCGCGAAGCGTCTTCTGGAGCGTTTCTTCAATGTCCCCTTCGTCAGCACCTGCCCCCTTGCGCCGGCGTTTGCGTTTGGCCGGCTGACGGCCATCTCCTTCCTGAACAATGGCTCCCTCCTCTGCACCGGGAGTGTCTGCCTTCCGCTTACGCTTTCTTTTGCGTTTGCGCTTGGCAGGGGTATCATCCTCCACCTCGGAGAGGTCCATTTTCCCGAGCACCGTGGTTCCGGCAAGTTTGTAGCGCTTCGCCGAAAGCGTTTCGGAACCCTCTTGCTTTTCCTCCTCCTCCTTGGCGTCCGTTACTTCGGTAGCCGTATCTGCTATACCTTCTGAAGAAACCTCCACCTCTTCACTTTCACTTTCCACCAACGCCTCTTGCACCGGCGGCTCCTCGACAGAAACCTCCTCTTCGGACGCTTCCCCGACGGTTTCTTCAGCCGTTTCCAATTCCTCTCCTGAAACGGGCAGTTCCGTCCCGGAAATTTCCTGAGACGGCAGGGCTGGTTCTTCTTCCGTCTCTATAGGCCCTTCCTCAGAAACAGCGTCCTCACTATCCCCGTCCGATTCCGCAATTTCTTCCGCAGCAACAATCCCTTCTGCAACAACGCTTTCTTCCAGAGCCTTCTCCTCTTCGGCCTCTGCAGATTCAGAAGGCAAAGGCTCTTCTTCCGCTGTGGGCGCCCCGGCCCCATCACCCGCTGCTACCGTTTCGTGCGTTTCCTCTACGGAATCCCCGGGCTCGGGCTGAGGAAGAGAAGGTTGCTCTTCCGAGACAGTCTGGCGGGCCCGCTTCTTGTGTACGCGCGCCGCCTTTTCCTTGTCGTCAGCAAAAGTGCTCAGCAACTCGTCGTAAGCCGCTTCGTCCTGAATGGCCGCATTGATCCCTGCCCCGGTCAGCGCTTCTGCGTGACCGGTCTGCTCAAGGTGCTCCTTCAATGTTGCCAGGGAGACGTTGAGCTCCCTGACCAACTTGAATAGCCGTACTTTTTTGAAGTTTGTTGTCGTCATCTGCAACAGGCACCGATCCTCATGCGATCATTCCAGGTTGGGCAAAAGAACTTCTCGACTATTCCCGAACCGGAGCACCGAGACACTGCCCGGCGTTATCCCCCTTCAACCTCCTGTTCTATCTCCGGGACTGGAGCCTCCTGTTTCGTCTCCAGGACTGGAGCCTCCTGTTCCGTCTCCAGGGCTGGAGCCTCCTGTTTCGTCTCCGGGGCCGGAGCCTCCTGTTTCGTCTCCGGGACTGGAGCCTCCTGTTTCGTCTCCAGGGCTGGAGCCTCCTGTTCTGTCTCCGAGGCTGGAGCCTCCTGTTTCGTCTCCGAGGCCGGAGCCTCCTGTTCTGTCTCCGAGGCCGGAGCAGATCGAGAAGCGAGTGCCGCTTCTTCCTCTTCCTCAAACTCGAGGCGAATCGTCTCCAGCACATGCTGGGCCCTGTCCTGTTCCAGACCGGACCGACGCATCAATTCGTCCACGGAAAGCTCTACGACCTGCTTCGCGGTATCGCAACCGATATTACGCAGTTTCTCCAGCGTCTCGGGGCTGAAAGCGTCCGCAAACTCGTCGATCTCAACATCCTCCTCATCCTCTGCAATTTCCCGGTATACGTCTATTTCGAACCCGGCCAGGCGCGAAGCCAACCGGATATTGATACCACCCCGTCCGATCGCCTGGCTGACCTCGTCGGCCTTTACCACCACCTTTGCACGCGGCGGATTCAACTCCTCGTTGATCGTTACGCTAACGGGGTTTGCCGGTGAAAGCGCCCGCTCGATCAGGCGATAGGGATCGCTGGAGTATTCCAGCACATCTATATTTTCGTTACCCAGTTCGCGAACGACTGCGTGAATACGAACCCCCTTCACGCCTACACAGGCCCCCACCGGGTCAATTCGCTCATCGTTGCTCAGCACAGCCACCTTGGCCCGCTCGCCGGGCTCACGAACGATGCGTTTGACTTCCACGATACCCTCGTATATCTCGGGTACCTCCAGTTCGAACAACCGCTCCATAAAAACAGAATCGGCCCGGCTAATGATGACCTGCGGGTTGTTGCCAAGGTCCCGTTTCACCTCTTGTACAACCGCCCGGAGCATGTCTCCCTTACGATACCGATCCTTGAATATCTGCTCCGTACGAGGAAGCACCAGTTCCACCTTGTTGTGAATCACAAGCACCTCGCGCCGCCGTGTCTGGTAGATCTCGCCCACCACTACTTCGCCGATCAAGTCGGAGTAATCCTGGTATATCTTTTCTTTCTCGATATCCCGGATCCGCTGGCTGAAAGCCTGACGGGCCGCCATTACCGCGCGGCGACCAAACCCCGTGATATTGATCTCGCTGGCTACTTCCTCCCCTATCTCGAAATCCTCATCCACCTTCCTCGCGTTATTCAGTTCGATTTCCGTGACCGGATCCTTCAGGTTCCAGTTCTCCACAATATCCTGGACGTGGAGGATCTGGATATCCCCGTTATCCGGATTGAAAATGATGTCGAAGTTGTCGTCTGCGCCGTACCGTTTGCGGATCATAGCTCGAAAAACATCCTCGACGATCAGCGTGAGGGAGTCACGATCGATATCCTTTTCGCGCGCAATCTCTGCAAACGACGATATAAGTGTCGTGCTCTGCATGTCTCGGTATCTCTTGCCGGTTGGTTTTGGTCTATGTCTGCGGAGGCATGCTGACCGGTTTTACCATGGAAGCTGCACATTGGCGCGGACCACGTCATCAAGGCGGATGCGGTGTACATCCGAACCTGACACAGCCACCTCGATGGTATCGTCGCCGGCTGCCAGCAATCTGCCGGTCACCTCCATATCCCCGGTATCGTCTTCAACCACGTAGCGGACACGTACATCCCGCCCCACATTTTTGCGGTACTGCCGCAACAGCGCCAGGGGGCGATCAAGACCTGGCGTAGACACATTCAACGTATAACGACCCGCAATGATATCCTCCATGTCAAGCAGGAATCCAACCTCGCGGCTGATATGCGTCAGACTGTCGGCGGCAAGCGCCTCGTCGCTGTCCACAAATACTTCGACCACCCGGGAACCCTTTACGCCACGCACCTTGACCTCGACGAGAAACACCGGCGAACCGGCAATAACTTCCTCGACAAGCGCCGCGATGCGCGCACAAAGATCATCGTGTTCCTGCATATGCGCCGGCCGATTCATGGATCGCTTCGCGTCTCCCGTGTTACAAAAAAAGCCCGAACCCGATACCCGGGGCGGGCGCTAACGTACATACGCCAACGACAAAAAAAGGCGGCTTCCTGAGAAGCCTCCTTCCGTACTATATCGACCAGGCGCAAAACAACGTAATCTGCGTCGATTACCTGGTCGGTCACTGCTCCGCAAAAACGTAAAACACGACTCTATAAAGGTTGTTCCGGCATTCCGACATATGCCTGTGCGGAATCGGCATAAAAACAATCCGGATAAGCGGGTGCACGGGAACCGCTCACATGAGCGTCGGGCGCTTCTCTTCTTCCACGGGGCCAGGGTAGTCAAGCATGTAATGGAGTCCCCGGCTCTCGCGACGCATTTGAGCGCTCCGGATGATCAGATAGGCCACTGCGATCATATTGCGTAATTCACATAGCTCGACAGAGACACGCGTCCTCCTGTAGAAATCTTCGGTCTCTTCAAACAAAAGCCTGGTCCGGCGAAACGCGCGATCGAGCCTCAGCGTGGAACGCACCACCCCTACATAATCCCACATCACACGCCTCAGTTCGTCCCGATTGTGCGAAGCAAGCACCCATTCGTGCGGGCGTTCGGTGCCGCTCGTATCCCATTCCGGAATATCCTCTCTGAAAGACTGTTCGTGCACATACTCGATCGCCGCACTCGTCGCCCGCCGGCTGAACACCAGCGCCTCGAGCATCGAATTGCTCGCCAGGCGATTGGCGCCGTGCAATCCCGTACACGCAACCTCCCCGCAAGCGAAAAGCCCTGCAATCGAGGTGCGCCCCACATGGTCGGTGAGCACGCCGCCGCATTGATAATGCGCCGCCGGAACGACCGGAATCGGCTGCCGGGTAATATCGATCCCGAATCCGAGGCACGTGGCATGTATGTACGGGAACCGCTCCTTAACCATAGCGGCGGGCCGGTGGGAAATATCAAGCAGGACATGATTTTCGCCGTGCTGCTTGAGTTGATCGTCGATCGCGCGGGCAACGATATCGCGGAGAGCCAACTCTTCCCGCTCGTCATAGGAAGGCATGAAGCGTTCGCCTTTCATATTGTACAACCGGCCTCCTTCACCGCGCACAGCCTCCGAGATCAGGAAGGAATCCGCTTCCGGATGATACAGGGAGGTCGGATGGAATTGCACGAACTCCATGTTGGCAATCCGCCCCTTGGCCCGATATACCATCGCTACCCCGTCTCCCGTGGCAACGTCCGGATTGGTGGTGTGGAGATAGACTTCCCCGGAGCCTCCACTGGCCAGCAACGTCGATTTGGCGAGAAAAATTTCAACGCGGTCTTCTTTGGAATCGTATACGTAGGCCCCAAAGCAGCAAATGTCCGGTCGCAACTTCGTGACATGCTGCCCCAAATGATGTTCGGTAATGAGTTCGACGGCAAAGTGGTACTCGAAGGTTACGATATTCGGATGTTTCCGCACCGAAGCAAGGAGAGCGCCCTCCACCTCCCGCCCTGTCGTATCCGCGGCATGCACAATGCGATTGGCGGAATGTCCCCCCTCGCGCCCAAGATGCAAGGCCCCGTCACGGCGCGTAAAATCGGCGCCCAGTTCGATAAGTTCGCGCACCCGTTCGGGACCCTCTTCCACTACGAAGCGCACTACCTCAGGATCGCAAAGCCCCGCCCCGGCAATCACTGTATCCTCAAGATGGCTCCTGTACGAGTCGGCCGGCGCCATGACTGCGGCAATCCCGCCCTGCGCATAATTCGTATTCGATTCGGCCGTCTCTTTCTTGGTAACGATGGCCACGGAACCATGCTCGGCCACCTTCAGCGCATACGAAAGTCCGGCCACCCCGCTACCAATTACCAGAAAGTCAACCTTGACCATCGTGCTATGCGTCTGTCCGCTGCATCAAAAACGCCTTCACAAACGGTTCGATGTCCCCATTCATGACAGCCTGTACATCCGTCACCTTGATCTCCGTACGGTGATCGTTGACCATCGTGTAGGGCTGAAATACGTACGATCGAATCTGGCTGCCCCATTCGATTTTCTTCTTCGAACCCTCGATCCGGTTCTTTTCCGCATCCTGGATGTCCCGCTCCAGTTGATAAATACGACTTTTGAGCATCGTCTCGGCACGGTCCCGATTCTGCAGTTGACTGCGCTCCTCGGTACACTCCGCCACGACGCGCGCTGCTTCGCCGTTCGATAACTTTCCGGTCCAGATCAGCCGGACGCCGGTTTCCACCTTATTCACGTTCTGACCGCCCTTGCCCCCGGAGCGAAAGGTCTGAAGTTCGACATCGTCCGGATTCAGAACAACGTCTATGGTGTCATCGATCTCCGGATACGCAAACACGCTGGCGAAAGACGTATGCCGCCTGCCGCTGGAGTCGAAAGGCGAAATCCGTACGAGCCGATGCACGCCCGTCTCGGACTTCAGGTAGCCATAGGCATACGGCCCGACCACACGCAGGCTGGCGCTCTTGATCCCCGCTACGTCTCCAACCTGATGCTCGACGAGTTCGGCTTTGTATCCGTTGCTCTCGGCCCAGCGGGTATACATCCGTAAAAGCATTTCCGCCCAGTCCTGACTTTCCGTGCCGCCGGCCCCGGGATGGATCGTTACGATGGCGTGGCGCTCGTCGTCCGGCTCCCCCAGCATATTTTTGAATTCTAGCTTCTCCAGCGCCTTTTCCATGCGGGCGGTTTCTGCCTGAATCTCGTCAACAAGATCGGCGTCCTCCTCTTCGGCAAGCAGAAGCAGCGTTTCGATGTCGTCCGCTTGTCTCGCAAGGGCCTCCCACTCGTCGAGCCTCCCCTGTTCGGCCGACAACTGCATTTCGACCTTGCGCGCTTCGTCCGCATGGCTCCAGAAATCCGGATCCATGCGCTTGCTGTTCAACGCCTCAACAATACCCCTGCGGCGATCGACGTCAAAGATAGCCTCCGAGCACACGCACGCGCTCCAGAAGAGAATGGATATGGTCTTGGGAATATGACATGCGCATTAAAAGACCGTAGAAGAAT
Organism: Rhodothermales bacterium; assembly: GCA_965248175.1. GTDB lineage: Bacteria > Bacteroidota > Rhodothermia > Rhodothermales > VXPQ01 > VXPQ01. The sequence continues at coordinate 2,309,640 of OZ252093.1, read as the reverse complement.
GTCTGCGAACGACCGGGAACGATATCCGCATGACGGGTGCTCGTACGACGCTGCGCGCCCATCGTTTCATGGCAGGGCTGCCGCAGGCGTTCCCAAAGGTTTGTCACCCCGGTAGCACCGGGGCTTTACGCCCGGCGCCGCTCGGCAAACCGCGTAATACGCCGCACCGCCTCCTCGAGTTTATCCATGGCCGTGGCGTACGAACAGCGTACATACCCGGCGCCGCTTGGCCCGAAGGCGTCTCCCGGAACGCATGCCACCTGTTCCTCCGCCAGTAATCGTTCCACAAAGGCCTCGGACGACAAACCGGTGGACGTAATATCGGGAAAACAGTAGAAGGCTCCCTCCGGCTCGAAGGTTGGTAAACCGGCGGCCCGCAATCCGTCCACGATAAAGCGCCGGCGCTCGTCATAGGAACGGCGCATGCGCTCGACATCGGCATCACATGCTTCAAGTGCCGCCACGGCTCCTACCTGCCCCATAGTGGACGAACACATCACCACATACTGGTGCATCTTGTACATGGCGTCGCTGAGGGCCTCCGGAGCGCAGGCATAGCCGACGCGCCAGCCGGTCATTGCATGGTTCTTGGAAAATCCTCCCGTCAGGATCGTGCGCTCATAGAGCCCATCCAGGGACGGCAGGCTCACATGCCCCTCTTCGGCCGCCCGGCCATACACCAGCCGGTCGTATATCTCGTCGGACAGAACAACCAGATCATTTTCGATCACCACCTTCGCAATATCCTCGAGCGTTTCGCGCCGGAGCACTGCCCCGGTGGGATTGCTTGGATATCCGATAAAAAGAACCTTCGAACGAGGCGTGATCCGGGCAGCAATATCCTCCGCGGTCACTTGAAACCCGGTTTCCACTCTGGTAGGTATGTAGACGACCCTGGCGCCGGCAAATTCCGCAAGCGGGCCGTACGAAACGAAGCAGGGTTCAGGAATCAGCACCTCGTCCCCGGGATCGATCGTTGCCAGCATAGCGATCAGCATGGCTTCGCTGCCTCCCACCGTGACGACGATCTGCTTCTGCGGAGAATAGGAAATACCGTAGCGCCGCTCCAGGTTTTCCGAGATCAATCGGCGCAGGTGCAGCAGCCCCGCATTGGCCGTATAGCCGGTTCGCCCCTTGTGCAGGGAGGCGATAGCCGCATCGATGACAGGCTGCGGCGACACAAAATCCGGTTCGCCGATGCCCAGGGAGATGACGTCCTGCATCGTAGCGGCTATCTCAAAGAATCGGCGAATGCCGCTTGGCTTTGTGTTGTTCGCCCGTTTGCTGATAAAGCCGGCTCTATGCGTCGGGATACGTTCGGACATGGCGCAAAGGTCATTGAAAGCGGATCCGTAGATACTGGAAGATAGTACGGAATCCGTGCAGATTAAATCCATAAACAAAAGAACAATACGATGCCCGATCAATTCCGGAATTTCGTAGACGGATCCTGGCTTGACGCCGCCAGCGGCGCAACGTTCGAGAAAGTCAATCCGGCTCGTACACAGGAACTCATTGGTCTTTTCCCCGAATCCGGGCAAGAGGATATCGACGCCGCGGTGATCGCTGCGCGCAAGGCCCTCCCTGCCTGGTCGGATACGCCGGCGCCACAACGAGGCGATATCCTCCGGCGCATCGGGGACCTGCTGACTGAGCGGAAACGGGAACTCGCCTTCGAAGAAACCCGCGAAATGGGCAAGCCCTTTGCCGAAACCTGCGGAGACGTTCAGGAAGCCATAGACACTGCGTACTATGCAGCCTCGGAAACGCGGCGGCTCTTCGGACGCACTGTTCCCAGCGAATTGCCGGACAAATTCAACATGAGTATCCGGCGTCCGGTAGGCGCCGTCGGCATCGTTACGGCCTGGAACTTTCCGATCGCCGTACCGACCTGGAAGATATTCCCGGCGCTGGCCTGCGGAAACACGGTCGTCTTCAAACCTAGCGAAGACGCACCGAACAGCGGTACGCTACTTACGCGCCTTTTCGCCGATGCCGGCGTTCCTGCCGGCGTGTTCAATCTTGTACAGGGAGGCGCCGTTGCCGGCGAAGAACTCGTAAAGCACCCGGGCATAGACGCTGTTTCGTTTACCGGCTCGAACGATGTCGGCTCGAAAATCGGCGAGACGTGCGGAAGACTGCACAAACGTCTCTCCCTCGAAATGGGAGGGAAAAATGCGCAAATCGTGATGCCGGACGCAGATCTGGACCTCGCGCTCGAAGGCGTATTGTGGGGCGCCTTCGGAACAACCGGCCAACGCTGCACAGCAACAAGCCGGCTTATTCTGCACGAAGCCATCCACGATGTCCTGGTCGAACGCCTCATTGAGCAAGCGCAAAAACTCGTCCTTGGATACGGCAACGACGAGGGCGTGAACGTCGGGCCGCTTATCAACGGAAAGGCCCTTGAGAAGGTGACCCGCTACGTCGAGATCGGGCGCAGCGAAGGCGCAACCCTTCGTACCGGAGGGCGACAAACAAAACAGGGAGCGCTTGGAGAGGGCTTCTTCTTCGAACCCACCCTGTTTACCGGCGTCACGTCGGAGATGCGTATTGCGCGCGAGGAAATCTTCGGCCCGGTGCTTTCCGTACTCAAGGCAACGTCCTACGAAGAGGCTGTGCGCATGGCAAACGCCACGCGCTACGGATTATCCTCCAGTATCTACACAAAGGATGTGCACCTTGCGTACCGCGCCATGAAGGATATCGAGGCGGGCATTACATACATCAATGGACCAACGATCGGCGCCGAGGCGCATATGCCCTTCGGAGGCGTCAAGCAAACAGGCAACGGTCACCGCGATGGCGGCTGGGAGGTGTTCGACTTCTACACGGAAACGAAAACCGTGTACGTGGACTACAGCGGACGTTTGCAAAAAGCTCAGATGGACAACGTGGCTTCGTAAGACGCTACGCACCCCGGGTTCTCTTACCAACCACGATGCAGCGGGCAGATATTAACCGCTGTATGCTACCCCGCTTGTCAAGACAGCCGGCGAGTGCAACTACCTCCTGCCCGCTTGCCTTGCTAAGGTTGACCATTCAAGCGAAACCGTAAGCATGAGTCCAGGACCCTCGCAGCCGCCCGGAGGGACCGTATCGGGCTACGGGCTTAGCGGAGGACTATCATGGACCGCACATTCCGATAGCCTCCGGCCTGTATCCGGTAATGGTACATGCCGGGGGCAAAGCCCGTCGCATCAAAAGAGACGCGGTGCTGCCCCGGCGCCATGGGGGCATCGATTAGCGTTTGCACTTGGCGTCCGAGCATGTCGTAGATCGCAATTTGGACATGGACCGGTTTTTCCACATCGAACGGAATCTGAGTCACTCCGGTAAAGGGATTGGGATAATTGGGATGCAAGCCAAAGGCGATCGCATCGGGCAACACCTCGTCAATAGCTGTGGGGCTGGCGTCTGAGGCAAGCAGGCGGCTCGTAAGGGTTACCTGTGATCTCTCAGTAGGTTGTTCATTCGCGCCTGATGTCCGAGTTTATTAGGGATATGTGAACCGAAAGTTAGGGAGAGAGCCGAATGAACATTCACAAGAATGCCCGATTGACGCCAAAAGGTCGAGAGATTCTGGTGCATCGCATCGTTAACGGGGGGCTTCGCGTCGAGGAAGCCGCCCAAGCCTCAGGGGTCAGCGTACGCACGGCCTACAAGTGGCTGGCCCGGTATCGGGCACAGGGACGAAGAGGCCTTCAGGACCGTTCTTCGCGTCCGCTCGGCTGCCCGCATCGCATCTCGCAAGCGCAACGTGCGGCGATCCTGGCCCTGCGCCGCGCCCGGTGCACCTATCGCGAGATTAGCCGAAGAACCGGGGTGGCGCACGGCACGGTGGGCCGGATCGCCCAGCAGGCCGGATTGAACCGATTGTCCCATCTGGACCCTCCGGTTGCGTTTCTGCGTTACGTCTACCCCCGTCCGGGCGACCTGTTACACCTGGACATCAAGCGGTTAGGGCGTTTTGTGCGTCCGGGCCATCGGGTCACCGGAATCCGGGGCCAAGGCTCCAGGGGCGCCGGATGGGAATACGTGCATGTGGCCATCGACGATCATTGCCGAGTGAGCTTTGCGTGCATCCAACCCGGCGAGACCGCGCACAGCGCCTGTAGCGCGTTGCTTGACACCCTGCGCTACTTCCGAACCCTCGGAGTCGCCTTCACACGCGTAATGACCGACAACGGCTCCTGCTACCGCTCGAAACACTTCGCAAAACTGTGCCGACGACTGAAACTGCGCCATATCCGCACTCGGCCCTATACCCCGAGAACCAACGGCAAAGCCGAACGCTTCATCCAATCCGCGCTGCGCGAATGGGCCTACGCACGCGCCTACGACAGCTCCAGCCAGCGCGGCGAGCACCTGCCCCGCTGGCTGCACCGATACAATGGGCACAGACCACACGCAAGCTTGAAATATCGAACACCCATCCAATCCCTGAATATCCCTCTGAACAACGTGGTGGGTTTACACAGGTAGCGACGAACGTGCAGGACAACCGTGGTATCCGATCTCGCTGACAAAGTGCGCGTTGGACGACAGGTAATAAGAGCCTTTGAAATCGTTTCGCGGTCCCCACAAATGATCTTCCGGGCGCGCTTCGTGAGGGGCTCCCATACTCCAGAGCCTGGGGCCGAAATATGGCGAGCTGGGCAGATAATCTCGGCCCGGATCTAACCGTCTGCAGGCACACGCCAATACGTCCCGCGATATTTGATCGTCGACGTTCGGGTCGCACGTCGACTTGGCGAAAGTGTAGAAGGCATCGATCTCGTTGTTGCCGCCCCACAGCACCAGCGAGGGATGATTGCGCAGAAGCGGAATGATGGCCTCCGCTTCCCGCCCGACCTTTTTGTGAAACGCTGCGGTCTGCGGATACAAGGCGCAGGCGAAAGCAAAATCCTGCCAGACCATAACACCCTCTTCGTAACACCTCTGGAAGAACGCCTCCGATTCGTAGACATTGCCTCCCCAACACCGGATCATATTGCAATTGAGATCCACCACCAGATCGAGGGTCTCGTCCAGGCGCGCGGCGTCGCGGCTGTGAAAGGCGTCGAGCGGCACCCAGTTCGACCCCTTGACGAAGATTTTCTCACCGTTGATCACAAAGCCGAAGGCGCCCTCCCCATCTCCATTGGTGCAATCGGTCATCTCCAGTTCGACGGTTCGAAAGCCATAGCGGGTCTGCCACTGCGCCCGGGTGCCCCCTCGCTCGTCGAGGAGCTCCAGCCTGACGTCGTAGAGCACCGCCTCGCCGTAGCCTCGCGGCCACCAGAGATCGACACCCTCCAGTTCGCATGGAATGAAACCGTACGTGCTCAATACGGGGACAAGATTTTCGGCAATCCCCTTTGTATGCCCCGCCTCGGCCACCGTCAGGCGGATCGACCAGGCGTCAAGGGGCCATTGCTCGGAGGCGATATCCCATCTGACGGCGAGTTGAGCGTGGCGCTGCTCGGCGTCGACGGACGTTGTGACCAGATACACGCTGCGAAAGCGCGTTTCCGGGATGGGTTCTATATACACGTCGCGCCACAGGCCGGCGGAAACGACACGCGGCATGATATCCCACCCGAAACCGTGAGCGGCTTTGCGTATCGACAGCGATTCCCAGTTGTTTTCCATCGCCCAGGCCCCCGGCTCCACCGGCTGTTCCTGAGCCTCCAGCACGGTCGAATCGATGCCGATCACGAGATGGTTGATGCCGGCTCGAAGTCGTCCTGTCACGTCCAGCCGGTAGGGGATCAGCATATTTTCCAACGTCCCGATCCGCTCCCCGTTGAGCCAGACAGTAGCCAGCGTATCGACGCCCTCCAACACCAACTCGAACCACCCGTCGAGTCCTTCATCCGGTAGGTTGAAGGCACGCGCATACCACCATTGCATCGTCTCCAGCTCGCGCAAGCCGCTACCAGCAACGCGCTGCTGCGCTCTCCGGGGAGCAGGCCGAAGCCATTGAGCAGGCAATGTTCGCGCAACAACACGGCGAAGCGCGCAGAACAGGATAGAATGAAAACAATAGCACCCACTGCGGCGCCCACTCTATATTTTAAGACAGATATTTTTCAGCGTAAATTTATGAAAAAAGCCCGCTTCCGATGAAGGAGGCAGGCTTAGTTCTGTACCGGGAGCGGGATTCGAACCCGCACGGAGCATTGGCTCCAACGGATTTTAAGTCCGTTGCGTCTACCGTTCCGCCATCCCGGCCAAAGGCCGCGTCGTCAATATTGTGTGATACAGGATCATGTCGCGCGCAACCTGCTAAAATTAAGAAAAAATCCGGCATGGCATTCCCCTGAAAATCCGCCTGCCCGTTTCATGCACCCATGCGGACTTCATGCGCAATGATCCATTCCATAGCCTGCTTCCCTCTTTTTTCGGAGAACACCAGATCGGATAAATGGCTTGCCATGACTGAAAGAATAACACGAATAAAATCATATAATTCCTTGTTTAACAAGGAGTAAAGTACATTATGCTTTTGCAGTTATTTCTTTTTGCACTGGGGCTTGCTCTGGTATATTTCGGCGCCGAATGGTTGCTCAAGGGCGCCGCGGGTCTGGTGTATCGGTACAGCGTAAGTCCCTTGATTGTTGGCGCCACCGTAGTGGCGCTCGGTACCTCCATGCCCGAATTTGTCTTTAACCTGTTTGCAGCCTTCTCGGATGAAGACGGTCTGGCGCTGGGGAATATCGTCGGTTCAAACATTTGCAACATTGCCCTGGTGCTTGGAGCAAGCGGGCTGGTTCTTCCTCTCCTGGCATCGCGCGATGTGCTGACGAAGGGGTACCCTTTTATGATGATTGTGCTGGTCGTTTTCTATCTGGTGGCGCTGGATGGAACGATTACGCGGGTCGATGGCCTGTTCCTGGTGGGCATGCTGTTCATTTTTGTATTTCTGATCGTGCGGGAAAGCGCGGATGGCGGTGAAAAACAGGCGTCGGACGCCGTTCTCGGAGAAGTTGCGAACGCTCCGGTGTCGGTGCGCTGGAAATGGATGCTCCTGCCGGGAGGCGCCTCGCTCCTGCCGGGAGGCGCCCTACTGCTTGCGGGCGGCGCCTGGCTCATGATGGAATCCGCCGTGGATATCGCTACCATGCTCGGTGTTTCTCCTGTGATAATCGGTCTGACTGTCGTCGCTGTCGGCACCAGCCTGCCCGAACTGGCCACTTCCCTCGTGGGCGCCCTGAAGGGTCAGGCAGAACTTTCAGTGGGTAACGTGCTCGGCAGCAACATCCTGAATGTGTTGTTCGTTGTGGGGCCGATTTCCCTGTTTCGTCCCCTGCAAGTGGAAGCGGATGTGCTTGCCATACATCTTCCGGTCATGCTTGCGTTCGGTGCGGTGCTCCTCCCTATTGTGTGGGTCCGGCGCAGAATCGGTCGCATGGAAGGGGCTTTTCTCTTAACAGGTTTTCTGGCCTACCTTGTCTACCTGATCATGCCGTATCTTTAACGAATACCCTGTCTCCTTCGCCGAATGTCTTTTTCTTTTGGCATGAGTCCATGGCTGTTTGCGGCAGCCTTACTTGCAGCCGGCGCCAGCGCCGCATGGTTGTATCGTCACACGATGCCCGTAGTGCCTCGGCGCAAGAGGATCGTGCTTGGCGTGCTACGATTTTGCGCCCTCTTCTTCATCCTGCTGCTTCTGCTCGAACCCGTTCTACGCCTTGTCCGGCATGCCGAAAAAGAACCAGTCGTAGCGGTGCTCATCGATGACAGCGCAAGTCTTCGTCTGGCATCCGGTGCGGACACCTCTCTTGCCGTAGCACAATCTCATATTCGGGATATCCTCCAGCATGTCCCGGCAGCTGCACGGGCTGCGGATGTGCAGTACATCCGTTTTGGCTCAGACCTCGACGCCGGCGATCTTTCCCGTTTCGAACCGGATTCGCTGAGGCTGAACGCATTCAGGACCAACATTGCACAGGCGCTTGCTTCCACCGAAGAGCGATTGCGGGATGATAATTTGCGTGCCGTACTGCTTGTTTCCGATGGACGGTACAATACGGGTCGCAATCCGCTATATGTATCCGAACGATATCCGGTGCCTGTTTTTACGGCAGTCGTAGGCGACACGTTGCGCCGGCAGGATATTCGGGTACAGCGTGTGCTCACGAACGACGTAGCCTACGTGGGCGCCGAACTCCCCATTGAGGTCGGCATTCGTGCAGAGGGTATGGGCGGCCACCGGGTTACGGTATCGCTTGCCGCCGACGGGGAAACGATAACTTCTCGAAACCTTGAAATCCCTCCGGGAAATGCTGAAATCGTCACCGATTTGTCCGTGACGCCCGAAGTGGAAGGACTCCAGCGCTACACGGTGGCTGTGACGGAGCTTCCCGGTGAAGTGACGCATCGCAACAACCGGGAGTCTCTGGCGGTTCGTGTGCTTTCCTCCAAACGGCGCATCCTTCTCGTTGCCGCGGCTCCCGGCCCGGATGTCGCTGCAATCCGGAGGTTGCTTGCGCGGAATACGGCGTTCGAGGTGTCTTCATTCGTACAAAAAAGTGAACGCGCTTTCTATGAAGGTGCGTTTCCCGTCTCGCTTGCGGACTTCGATGTAATCGTGTTGGCCGGCTACCCCGGACGAGCCAGCGACGAAACGGTATCGGGGCGTATCGGCGAGGCGGTCCGCGAAGGGGTTCCTGTATTTTTTCTACTTACTTCAGGTACCTCTATCGCCCGGCTGGGCACGATCTCCGAAGACGCCCTTCCCGTTATGGCAGGGCGTGTTCGAGAGGATTTCATGGAGGCAACGTTTCGAACTACGCCAGCAGGAAATCATCACCCGGTCATGCATATTCCCGGCGCTGATTCGGAAGCATGGAGCACCCTTCCCCCGCTGGAATTCAGTAGAACCCAATGGATACTTACCCCTGATGCACAGGTACTTGCCACTGTTTCGGTGCGCGGGATTGACCTGCCCGAGCCGTTGCTCGTCGTTCGCCGGCGTGCACAGCATCGTATCGCCGCCTTGCTTGGCGCCGGCACATGGAGATGGCAGAACCTACCTGAAGACCTGTCTCAATTCGAGCAACTTCCCGCGGAATTTTTTTCGAACGTTATCCAATGGCTTACCGCCCTGGAAGATGATCGCCCTGTGCGCATATATCCTGTCCGGGATGTATTCGGGGGTGGAGAATCGGTTCAATTTTCCGGTCAAGTGTACGACGAAAGTCTTAATCCCGTCCCGGACGCGTCCGTGGAGATTCGGTTGATCTCGCCGGATGGCGTGGAGTTTCCCTATCTTATGCACGCGATCGGGAGCGGGCGGTACACTTTCGACGCGGGAGCGCTACCCGAAGGAACATATGCCTGGACAGCAAAGGCCCAAAGAGGCGAGGAGGTGCTGGGGTCGGATCGCGGAGTGTTTGTGGTTGGATCGTTAACGCTGGAATATCGGGAACCGGGAGCAGACGCTACATTGATGCGGCAAATCGCTCAGCGCTCGGGGGGTGTTTTGCTGGATCAAAGCCGCCCCGCGTCATTTATCGAGGCGCTCTCGGCCTATCTGGAAGGCGCATCCGACACGATATCCCAAACGACGGAGGAGGATTTTCGTAAACACCCCATTTTTTTACTGCTCATTATTGCGCTTCTTACCACGGAATGGTTCTTCCGCAAACGGAACGGAATGGTTTGAAGAAGATGCGAGTCATAGCGGATATTCCTTCCATGGACAATGTTTCATATATTGCCCAAAACGGTACAGCGTCCGTCGAATTCGCGACCTTCCTGCGCGACATACGGCGATCTATCCATCAACACCCCGAACTGGGTTTTAAGGAGCATCGCACCAGCGAATTTGTTCGCAGCATTCTCGAGCAGCACGGGTTGGCTGTAACGGGGCCTCTGGCCGAGACCGGCTTATACACGGATATTGAGGGGCCGCATGCTGGACCTGTCATTGCGTACCGGGCGGATATGGACGCATTGCCTACCGCAGATGCAAAATCCGTAGCGTATGCATCTTGTCACCCGGGGATTGCACATCTGTGCGGTCATGATGCACATACGGCGGTTGGGATCGGCGTAGCGCTCCTCTTGCATCGAAACAGGGAGCATCTCCGCGGTACGGTCCGCGTACTATTCCAGCCGGACGAAGAAGGTGCACCGGGGGGCGGGGTGAATATGATACAAGAGGGAGTTCTTGATGGCGTGCAAAGTATTTATGCAATTCACGTCGATCCCTCGCTGGAGTTGGGCAGATACGGTGTACTGGCCGGCTCTATTACCTCGTCTACGGACCGGTTTCGCATTTGCGTCAAGGCATCAAGCACCGGTCACTCGGCGCGTCCCCATGAAGCTGTGGATACCATCTGGGTGGCCAACCAGATCGCCAACGCGCTCTATCATATCGTTGGGCGTTTTACGGATGCGCGCAAGGCATCCGTTCTGACGATTTGCCGGTTTCATGGAGGGGATGCTTACAACGTGATTCCCGACCAGGTAGAATTGGGGGGTACGATCCGCACCACGGATGCGGAGGAGCGCACTATCATAAAGCAACACCTGGAGCGTGTCGTAAACGAACTTGCTCGTTTGTACGGGGCCAGGATGCACATTGACATTGACGTGGTGGCGGGGGCGCCTGCAGTGAACAACGATCCTCGACTAACAAAGCATGTAGAATCCGTCATCCGGTCCTTCTGCGGAGAGGAAGCTGTTTTTCATATTCCTCTCCCCAGCATGGGCTCGGAAGATTTCGGACACTACCTGGAGAAAATACCCGGGATGCTTCTCCGGGTAGGTACCCGTTCCGCCCCGGAGAATGCGTATCCTTTGCACAGCGCCCATTTCGATATCGACGAGAGCGCTATGGCTCCCGCCGCAGCGCTAATGGCCCATGTGCTCCGGACCCATCCGGACCAGGAACCCGGTTGACTTCACGTGCTGAAGAAGTATTCCCGGAAGGTTATGTTTTGGCGCCTGCTGTGTCTTAAGGGGCCGAATTCCTTCCCGCGGTCCCATGCGAGCCCTTTTCTTTATTCTTGTCCCTGCCGGCCTGGCGGTATGCCTGTGCGTCTTGCCCATCCAGGCCCAGCCCCTTCAAGGCAGGTCCGGCGACACGGGCTACATCGATATCGACGACCCGGTACCTCCGCAACCTGGCGACATTGTTGTCAATGAGGTATATCCCCGCCCCTTTTCTTCGGGTTCGGAGTTTGTCGAGCTGTTCAACCGCAGCGTACACACGTTCGATCTCCAGGACTTGACGATCCGGGATGCCTCTTCCCTCCCGTTTCCACTTTCCGGAGGGACATCGGCATTTTCTCCCGGAACCTACACGGTGCTCGTTGCGGACGAAATCGCTTTTTCCGATCGCTTTGTCGGAGTTCCATATACCGCGCCGGCTCGCTGGGCAAGCCTGAATAATGGGGGCGACGCCGTGATTCTCGAATCCGGCGGAGTAGTTATCGATTCGCTTTTTTACGCCGGGAGCACTGTTGAAACAGGCCGGTCCCTGGAACGCATTGATCCGGGCGCCCCCTCAGATTCGTATAATTTTGCATTATCTATCGATGCTTCCGGAGCAACACCCGGTGCGGAAAACAGCCTCTATGCACCAGATGTGTCCGGTCCGGCATTGTCTTTCGCTAAAGTTTTCGACGATACCCGACTTGATCTGTATTTCAACGAACCTGTACGGACCGGGACTATTTCTCCTGCCTCTATCCGACTGGAAAACCTTGTGGCGCAGGAGGTGCAAACGTTGGGCCCGGACTGGCTACGCGTGTTTTTCGCGGGTTCCGTAACGGGTGCATCGGTTGCGGTCGAGCAGGTATCCGATCTGCGGGGGAATGTTTCGGAACAGGTATCGGCGCCGATTTCCTATCGGCCTGTTCCGCGGGATATCGTTGTGAACGAAATTTTGTACGAACCGCTTACAGACGATTATGACGGGCTTGCAAACCAGGTGGAATTTGTTGAACTCGTGAACCGATCTGCTCATCGCATTTATCTCGACGGGGTATATCGGACTCGTGACCCCGACGAATATGGAAATGCCGATACGATCCATGTTCAAGGGCGATTTATCGGGCTGGACCCCGGAGATTACCTGCTTTTTACCGCCACAAGTATGGAGAACGCAAACGCTCCGGTAGTTACCGGCAAGGGGCTTACCCTGCTTAACGAAGGCGACCGCATTCGTATGCACCGGGAAGACGGCGAGGTGCTTGACGACGTACGGTACGACCCTTCGTGGCATCATCCGGATGTTCTGGAAACCCGGGGTATTACGCTGGAGCGGATCGACGTGGATGCATCTGGCGATAATCCTCAAAACTGGACCAGCTCGGTGGGGCCGGGTGGCGGAACGCCGGGGCTGCCCAATTCAATACGTATTGCCGATAAAACCTTGTTGTCGGAGCGGGGGATACATATTGCACCGAATCCTTTTTCTCCGGACCGGGACGGTGTGGACGATATCGTTCGCATCAGGTGCACCTTCTCTTCCGGCATATCCAGAATCCGGGCCCTTGTGTTCGATCTGGCAGGAAACCAGGTGCGGAAATTGGTCACATCCCGGCTCGTGGCGGAATCCGTCGAGTTGCTGTGGAATGGTCGGGATGATGCAGACCGCCGCCTGCAGACCGGTATATACATTGCTTTTATCGAGGCCTATGACGCCCGCAACCATGTAATGGATGTATTCAAGGCGCCCATCGTACTTGCGCGCCGGTACTGATGTCGTGTCTGCACATGGAACCGCCCCCACAGCCCGTCGTTCACCCCATGAGAGGCTACTCTTTCTTACACGCTTCGTTCAGGTTACGAAAACGCCTCCGGATCATGCCGGCTGACGGGACCAGCACCCATACCACAACGCGGTCTGCACCCATCGCACTCAGCGAGCGTGCTACAGGAGAGATTCGCAAGATTATGTCCACCAAGGACATCCCTGAAGGGTTTAACCTGCGTGTGGGTGTTCGAGGAGGCGGTTGCTCTGGCATGAGCTATATCCTCGGTTTCGATAAAATGCGTGAGTACGACACGAGTTTTGAGATAAACGGTGTCACCGTGTACATGGATAAACGTCATGGATTGTATCTTATGGGTACAACGGTGGATTACCATGACGGCTTGAATGCACGGGGGTTCACGTTCGAAAACCCTAATGCGACTAAAACCTGCGGGTGCGGGTCCAGTTTCGCCGCGTAGCCTCGTTTTATGACATGGAAGGCAATTTCTCCAATCGCGTCAGAGAGGTTATCAAGGACAGCCGGCAAGAGGCGATCCGGCTGAGTCATGATTACATTGGCACGGAGCACCTTCTCCTCGGGATTATCTGCGAGGGCGAGGGCATTGCCGTCAAGATTCTCCGCAGTCTCGGTTGCGATTTGTTAAAGCTCAGGAAGGCGGTCGAGGATACGATCCGAGGTGCGGGTGGAGCGCTTGCCGTAGGCAACATTTCGTTCACCAAACAAGCCGAAAAAGTTCTTAAGATCACCTATCTGGAGGCAAAGATATACAAGAGTGATATTATAGGCACCGAGCATTTGCTGTTAAGCCTTCTTCGTGACGAGGAAAATGTTGCGGCGCGGATTCTGCAACAGGGATTTTCGGTAACGTACGATGCTGTACGGGCCGAATTGGACTCCATTATTGGAGGAAAAATACCTGCAACCGGTGGTGGTGCGGAGCCTTCGCTGCCTGAAGGACACGGAAAAGCGCAACGCAAGATGGAAAAAAGTAAAACGCCGGTGCTGGACAATTTTGGCAGGGATCTGACGAGGCTGGGCGAAGAGTCCAAGTTGGACCCGATCGTGGGCAGAGAAAAAGAGATTGAGCGTGTTGCACAGGTGCTCAGCCGTCGCAAGAAGAATAATCCCGTGCTGATCGGTGAACCAGGTGTTGGCAAAACGGCTATTGCCGAAGGGCTTGCCATACGTATTGTTCAGCGCAAGGTCAGCCGTGTGCTCCATAACAAACGCATTGTGACGCTTGATTTGGCTGCGCTTGTTGCCGGCACCAAATACAGGGGGCAGTTTGAAGAGCGGATGAAGGCGGTGATGAACGAGCTCGAAAAGAGCCCGGAAGTCATTCTTTTTATCGATGAGCTGCACACGATTGTTGGCGCAGGCGGGGCTTCCGGCAGTCTTGATGCATCGAATATGCTCAAACCGGCGCTTGCCCGGGGTGAAATTCAATGTATCGGTGCTACGACGCTCGACGAATACCGGCAATATATCGAAAAGGACGGCGCGCTTGATCGACGTTTCCAGAAAATCATTGTGGATCCTTCCACAACCGACGAAACGATCGAAATCCTTCGCAACATCAAGAGCCGCTACGAGGAGCATCACAACGTCCTTTATTCGGATGAAGCCCTCCTTCTTGCGGTGAATCTCAGCGACCGCTACATCACAGACCGCTTTCTGCCCGACAAAGCCATTGATGTGATGGATGAGGCAGGTGCGCGTGTCCACCTCGCGAATATCCGCGTACCGGAGGATATTGTTCGCCTCGAAGAAGAAATTGAAGCTGTCAGGAAGAAAAAGAACAGTGTCGTCAAGAGCCAGCGTTTTGAGGAGGCGGCTCGGTTGCGCGACAAGGAAAAGAAAATCGATAGCGAGCTCGAAGAAGCCAAGCAGGTATGGGAGCGCAAGGCCGAGGCGGAAGTGCATGACGTGACCGAAGAGAATATCTCTCAGGTCGTGGCCATGATGACAGGTATTCCGGTCGATAAAATTTCCCAGCTCGAGCAGAAGAAGCTTGTCAGCATGGACGATGCGCTTATGAAGCGTGTGATCGGACAGGACGAGCCCATTCGGAAACTGTCGAGCGCCATACGTCGCACCCGGGCAGGTCTCAAAGACCCCGGCCGGCCTATCGGCTCGTTTATTTTTCTCGGGCCGACCGGCGTTGGGAAGACCGAATTGGCCAAAGTACTTACGCAGTATCTCTTCGATTCGGACGAAGCGTTGATACGTATCGACATGTCCGAATACATGGAAAAATTCTCTGTCAGCCGGCTGGTCGGTGCGCCTCCTGGATATGTTGGCTATGAAGAAGGCGGGCAACTGACGGAAAAAGTCCGCCGCAAGCCGTATTCCGTTGTTCTTCTTGATGAGATTGAAAAGGCGCACCAGGACGTACTCAACATCTTGCTACAGGTGCTTGATGACGGTGTACTCACAGATGGGCTTGGCCACCGTGTCGATTTCCGGAATACGATTATCATTATGACATCGAACATCGGAGCTCGGGACATAAAGAACATTGGAAAGGGTATTGGCTTCTCCCAATCGGAAGAGACGTTTAATTACCAGACTATGAAGAGTACGGTGGAAGATGCTCTGAAGCGAGTATTCAACCCCGAGTTTCTGAACCGGGTGGACGATGTGATCGTTTTCCATTCGCTTGAGAAAAAACACATCTTCCTTATCATCGACATCATGGCGGACGAGTTGCTTGATCGGGTTAGAGGACTCGGGATCAAAGTGGATATCACAAAGTCGGTCAAGGAATTTCTCGTTCGGAAAGGGTTTGATGTGAAGTTCGGCGCCCGCCCATTGCGGCGTTCGATCCAGAAATATATCGAGGACCCGCTGGCCGATCATATTCTTGGCAAGAACCTGGGAGAAGGCGATGCCATCAGTATCACTGCGACAGACAAGAAAGACACTGATGCGCTATCGTTCAGCATAAGGAAAAACAAAACATCGAAGGCCGGGCAGTCGGATGTGGATGTTGCCGAGGCGCCGCTGAATGACGGAGAAGAAAACAAAGACATTGCTTCCTCGAGCCTTGACGGGAAACAGGAAAAAGAAGTGGCAAGAGAATAGGCTCTTTTTGCTCAATCTTGTGAGCGCGCATTGATTTGTCGTTTCCCATGCAAAGCGTTGCCATCATTGGCGTCGGCCTGATCGGCGGATCTCTTGGCCTCGTATGGAAAAAACAGGCGCAGGACGTCGAAATTATTGGCTTTGACCAACCTGCCACGCTTGACCGGGCGATAGAAATCGGCGCCCTTGACCGGGCGGCATCCTCCCTGGAGGAGGCGATTTCCGGCGCCGATGTCATCGTACTGGCTGCTCCCATCCAGTCTGTTCTGGCATTACTGGAGCAGATTGCGCCTTATGTCAAGCCTGGCGCCATTGTTACGGATGTAGGTTCCGTAAAAGGCCCTGTTGCAGACTGCGCCTCGAAAGTGTTGCCCCCAGGTGTCTTGTTTGTAGGCGGGCACCCCATGGCTGGCTCCGAACGCCGGGGAATCGATCAGGCAGATGCGTTGTTGTTCGAAAATGCGGCTTATGTGCTTTGTCCTCCGGACCACACGGATGCCTCCCTCCTGGAGCTGGAGTATGCCTCTTTCGTTGCCTTAATTGAGGCTACGGGTGCTCGGCTTATTATGCTCCCCCCTGCCGGCCACGACCGCATTGCAGCGTTTGTCAGCCACCTTCCCCAGTTGCTTGCCGTTGCGCTAATGAACCATGTAGCGAGCGAAAACGAGCACAACGACGCCTTTCTGCAACTTGCTGCCGGTGGGTTTCGGGATATGACCCGTATTGCCTCCTCCCCTTTCGATGTGTGGAGCGACATTCTGAAAACGAACGATACTTGCATTCTGGAAGTGCTTGATTCGTTTACCCGGCGAATAGAGGCTCTTCACCGAGAGGTTGCCGGTGGGGATATGGAAACATTGCAGAGTCGGTTCAGAGATGCTCGCTCTACGCGGGAAACGATACCCCGCAACACAAAAGGATTTCTACACCCGCTTGCGGACGTATATGTCTATGCAGAAGACCACCCTGGCGAGTTGCTCTCGATCACCAGGATACTCTACGAGGCATCGTTGAATATCAAGGATATTGAACTTCTCAAAATACGCGAAGGAACCGGAGGCGCTTTCCGTATTGGTTTCGCGGAAAACGCCACGGCTACAGATGCTACCGAAACACTGACCCGTGCAGGCTACACTGCCTGGCGCTTGTAACACGGACATTTATGGCGTCAACCGAATCCGCATCTCTTCGAAAAACTCCGCTTTACGATCGGCATATTGCGCTCGGTGGGCGGATGACGCCATTTGCCGGCTACGAAATGCCGCTGCGCTATACGGGTGGTATCCTTGAAGAGCATCGTGCGGTTCGTCGGGAAGCGGGCCTCTTCGATGTCAGCCATATGGGAGAAATCCTTGTTCGCGGTCCTCACGCCGCCACTTGCGTACAATATCTGGTCACAAACGAAACGATGTCGCTTCAGGCCGGGCAGGCCGTCTATACCTGTATGTGCCGGGAAGATGGCGGTATTATTGATGACTTGATCGTATATCGCCTTGCCGAGGAGGAATACCTTTTAGTGGTCAATGCTGCAAATCGCCACAAGGATTTCATGTGGATGATCCGAAATAACCCGGCGAAGGCGATCATCGAAGACATATCCGACGGGATTGCATTGATCGCTGTACAGGGCCCCCGGGCGTTGGCCATTGCAGAAGCCGCAATCGGGGAAGATATGCATGACTTGAAGCCGTTTCGTTTCCGGCATACCTCTGGCGGATGTTTTGCGGGAGCACGTTTTGCTATCGTGTCGGCAACGGGCTATACGGGAGAGGCAGGCGTCGAGATATATTGCGATGCCGGCGTGGCCGGATCCGTTTGGGATACGATCCTGGAGGCCGGGGCGGACGAGGGGCTGAAACCGGCCGGATTGGGCGCCCGGGACACTCTTCGCATGGAAGCGGGGTTGCGCCTCTATGGAAACGATATTACAGAGGAAACCAATCCTGTCGAGGCCGGCCTTGGCCGATTTGTACGGATGAACAAGGAAGATTTCATCGGAAAATCCGTGCTGGAACGTGTACATGCGGAAGGTCCATCCCGGAAGCTGGTAGCGTTTGTAGTCCAGGAGCAGGGGGCCATTCCAAGAAGTGGTCATAGTATTTCGACCCCGGTGGGCCCGGACACGGGCGTGGTAACGAGTGGGACACAGTCGCCGATGCTCGGACGCGGTATCGGTCTGGGATATGTGCCCAACGAACCGGCCTGCACGATGCTGGATTCCCAAATAGACATAGCCGTTCGATCCCGTACTGTCCGTGCGCTCGTTAAGAAACCCCCATTGCATAAAATCTGAATCATCTGTCGCGCATTGCGGCAAGACAAGGATTATCTTCCGGTGCCTTACGCATCATTGTCCCCCTACCTGATACGCCGTTGCATTCCATGAACACAGAAGTATTTATCACTGGCCAATTCGTCCCGGAAGAAAAAGTGAAGGGGCACACAGTGGTTGTTATCGATGTGCTCCGGGCTTGCTCGACGATCGTGACGGCAATGTGCAACGGCGCCCGGGACGTAGTTCCGGTACCGGGTCTGGATTACGCAGGAAAAATTGCCTCGAACCTCGATCAGGCAAGTTATCTGCTTGGCGGCGAACGTGGCGGTTTCCGCATCGACGAGTACCATTGCGGCAATTCACCCCTGGAGTATACCCGCGAGATGGTGCAAGATCGGACTATTATTCTTAGTACGACCAACGGTACAGTGGCTATGCATAAGGGGCAGAATGCAAAGAATCTTCTAATCGGGTGTTTCCTGAATATTGATCGCATTGTCGAAGCCATCCGCGAGTTAGGCAATGACCTGACGATCATTTGTGCAGGTCAGAAACACCGGGTATCACTGGAAGACACGCTTTGTGCGGGGTATATACTGGATCAACTGTGGGATGGACGACGACCTGACCGTGTTTCTGATACGGCGCTCATCGCCTTTTCCTTATACGACCGCAATCGCATGCATCTGGACGCCACCTTGCGGCAGGGCAGCCATGCGAAATGGCTTGTATCGCAAGGTTTTGAAGACGACGTAGAATATTGTTTTCAGTTCAATGCCTTGCCTGTACTTCCCTATTACCGGAAAAACCGGATTGTGCTGGATAAAGAAGAGCTTTCCCCTGCCATGGTATAACCAACGTTCGGGGCTTTACCCGTTCGTAGGTATCGCCCGCACCCCATCGCGGCATCTGTGGTTTTTTCTTCGGCACGCAGTACCTTGAGAAATGGCTTTACCACCTGGCAAAAAACATAATCGGAGGAGGGTTTCCGGAAAAAGCATTCAAGGTGCATCCGTTAACCGTATGCATGAAGTGCTTGGCCTCGTCGTTATGACGTTGGCCTTTCTTATTGGGCTGGCGCTGGTTACCTACGATCCTTCCGATGACGCTATTGTACGGGGAAGTACGCTGAGCGACGCATTTATTCCTGGAGAAAACCAGGTGTCGAATGCTCTCGGGCTGGCAGGTGCATGGATCGCTCGCCTTCTCGTACTTCGTTTTCTCGGCTATCCGGTGGTGCTTCTGTCAGGATTGCTATGTATGGCGGGGTATCTACTGTTACGGCGGCGAATAACCGGCAAACTGGTTTCTACAGGCGTTCTGGTTCTTATCGTCACATTCACCCTGGCCAGCCTTCTTGGTTGGGTCGCGCTCGTTTTTGAGGTGGAACTTGCATTCTGGAGCGGGAGGCTTGGTCTTGGTGTGGCCGGGTGGCTCCAGCATGTTGTTGGTACGATCGGATCGGCAGTGCTCCTCGCAATGTCTCTTGCGATTGCTGTCCTGCTCCTGGTAGACCATGATTTGCAGCGTATGTTCGATAAGGTCGGATCCTGGGCGGCCTCAGCAAAAGCTGCCGCTGGACGCCGGAGGGCCGCACGCGAAAAACGTGCGGAAGCACGTCGCAAAGCGAAACAGGCAAAGCGGAAAACGGGAGCTCCCGAAGACCTCTCCGAAACTCCCCGCGGGCCTTTGCAAACGGCATCCCGGCAGTCTCCCGGCAAGACGCCTGCCCCCATCCCATCGGGTTCGAACCGCACCTTGAATGACACTTTTCACGGAATGGAGCCTTCTGCCCGAAGTACAGCGCATGCTCCGGCTCCGGAAAGGGATATTGAAATACATGTCCAGCAGCGCATCGAGGAGGAGCACACCGATATAGTGGAGCGGCAGGTAGACATTCCCGACGACAAGATCGCAACCCGGTATCGTTTTCCGACCATTGATCTACTGGACGAGCGTGATGCCGATGAGGTGCCGATCGACTACGAGGAATTGGAAGAAAACAAGCGAATTCTGCTCGATAAACTCGATACGTACGGCATTGAAATACACGAGATCAATGCGATCGTTGGGCCGACCGTTACGTTGTACGAACTGACGCCGGCCCCTGGTGTGAAGATAAATCGCATCACAGCCCTCGAAAACGATCTCGCTATGGCGATGGCTGCCGGAGGTATCCGGATTATTGCACCGATTCCTGGAAAATCCGCCGTGGGGGTTGAAATCCCCAATCGGAGCCGCGAACTCGTTCGGATCCGTGATGTCATAGGTACTGCACGATTTCGTGATTCCGAGATGGAACTGCCTATACCGATCGGAAAAAGCATTGAAGGCGAAGTTTTCATAACGGATCTGGCGAAACTTCCCCACTTGCTTATTGCAGGAGCGACGGGGTCAGGCAAATCGGTGGGACTCAATACGCTGATTACCGGATTGATGTATGCATGTCATCCCGCCAATTTGAAGTTTGTAATGATCGATCCCAAAAAGATCGAGTTGCAGCAATACAAGTACATGGTTGACCACTATGTGGCCATGCCGGAAAACAGCGAGGAGCCGATTATCACCGACGTGGACCAGGCGCTGGGGGTGCTCAAATCCTGCGAGCGTGAGATGGAAATACGTTACGATCTGTTTTCTGCGACCCAGGTCCGCTCTATCAAGGATTACAACAAAAAGGTTCATTCCGGGAAACTGGAGGGGGGAGACACCTTCACACATTTGCCTTATATCGTTGTCATAATAGATGAGTTGGCAGACCTTATGATATTGGCAGGCAAGGATATAGAGGCGCCTATAGCACGGCTCGCTCAGATGGCGCGCGCTGTAGGTATACACCTTGTACTTGCCACGCAACGCCCGTCCGTCGATGTTATCACCGGGTTGATAAAGGCGAATTTCCCCGCCCGCATTGCCTATCAGGTTGCTTCCAAGGTGGATTCCCGCACGATCCTCGATCAGAACGGCGCAGAAGGCCTTGTAGGTAACGGAGACCTTCTGTATATGCTCGGAAGCAGGTCTGCCCGCTTGCAGGGGCCGTTCGTAAGCTCCGAAGAAGTGGATCGCGTGGTGGATTTTGTTGCACACCAGAAGGGCCCCGGCCCCTATATCTTACCCCCGTTCGGAGATAACAGCAGGGTGGGTAATCTTTCCGGCATAGATGATATAGACCCGTTCTTCGACGAGGCGGCCCATATTATCGTGCGTGCCCGACAGGGTTCGGTTTCACTTCTGCAACGCAAACTGTCCGTCGGATACACTCGAGCTGCCCGTATTGTGGATCAACTCGAAACGGCGGGCATTGTGGGCCGGTTCGTGGGGTCCAAAGCACGTGAGGTGCTTGTCGAAACCGAGGAAGAGTTGGATGAGTTGCTCTCAGACATCAGGAATTCGGGCAGGGTATAGGGTTCATGCCGTCTTTTCCGAAAGGAGCTTTTCCTGTAGTGGGGATTCTTGGTGGCGGGCAACTGGCCCGGATGACAGCCTTCGCCGCTATGCGAATGGGTTTCGAAGTACGCTTTTTGCTCCCGGAAGCAGCCGGATCCGTGCAAGGGCTTGGGCGATCTTTTGTGGGAGACTGGACGGATATCGACGTGCTGCGCGATTTTGGAGCTACCTGTGCCGTGGTGACAGCTGAGAGTGAATGGGCCCCGGTAAAAGAAGCCGAGGCCGCTTTGCAGGGCCATGTCCCCGTTCGTCCTGCTTCATTTACCCTCGACATTATTCGACATAAGGGCCGCCAGAAAACCTGGCTTCGGGACGCCGGACTACCCACCCCCCGTTTTGCATGTTGCGCCACGCTGGAAGAGGCCATCGCTGCAGCGGACCGCTTCGGGTATCCTGTACTCGCAAAAAGATATACGCATGCGTACGACGGGTATGGTAACGAGACGGTCCGTTCTGCAGACGAGCTACGTGCAGCATGGAAGCGTCTTGCCGCAGAAGACGGCCTGTTAATGGAAGCCTTCGTTTCGTTCCAGAGGGAACTTTCAGTACTCGTTGCCCGCAGGCCCGGAGGTGAGCATGTCATCTATCCCGTTGCGGATACCGAGCAGCGCAATCATCGTTGTTACGCGGTAGAGGTTCCTTCCCGCATTGAAGACGCCGAAGCCGACGAGGCGCGCCGGATAGGACTTGCCGCCGTGGAAGCAGTGCAGGGAACGGGACTGCTTGCCGTTGAACTTTTTCATACGGAAGACGGACGCATCCTGATTAACGAGTTGGCTCCACGGCCGCACAACACGGGACACTACTCTATTGAGGGCAGCTATACGTCGCAGTTCGAGAACCATGTTCGGGCAGTGCTGGATCTCCCCCTGGGAAACCCGGAACTGCGCACGCCCGTAGCGATTATGGTGAATGTATTCGGCAAGCGTGACGGAACAGCGTCTCCCGCAGGACTGAATGAGGCGCTGGCGGTTGCTGACGTGGCCGTGCATGTGTACGGCAAACCGAATGTGAGGATGCATCGTAAAATGGGGCACGTCACCGTTACCGGCAACGACCGCGTCGCTGCGCGTCGCCTTGCCGAGACGGCTGCTGCACACCTTCGCTTGTAGACACTACATCTCTTCTTACCATGGTCCTTGTAGGCATCGCAATGGGTTCCCTGTCGGATCTGCCCGTCATGGCCGAAGCAGCAGAAGTGCTGCGCACTCTGGACATATCGTTCGAGATCCGTGTCCTTTCGGCCCATCGTACCCCTCATCACATGGCGGAATATGCGCGTACAGCACATGAACGCGGCGTCAAGACCATCATTGCGGGAGCCGGGGGGGCTGCCCACTTGCCAGGGATGATCGCTGCCTATTCCCCTCTTCCCGTGATTGGGGTTCCTGTGCCCGGGAAGAAAATGGACGGCCTCGATGCATTGTTATCGATCGTGCAAATGCCTCGAGGTGTCCCCGTTGCTACCGTAGCGATCGGTGGAGCAAGGAATGCCGGATTGCTGGCTGCGCAGATTATAGGCGCTTCCAACAAGGAGGTGCTTGACAGGATTGTTGATTACAAGGCGAAGATGGTGCATCAGGTGGAGGAAATGGATGCCTCCGTCTCTGGTGCGCTCGAAGACATTCTCAAGAGAGTCGACTGACAACGCCCGCTCTTTTTGACAACCGGCACGACCTGACCGACACGTCCTCTTCAACCTGTCCGAGAAAACGCGGCGCCCGTTTTATTCCAGAAAAAGGTCTATCGAACGCTCGACGCTTTTCCCGCTCACGAGATCACGTACACGCAGCGTGAGGGTATATAGTCCAGGCGCCTGATTTGTGGCGTCAAGGATAAGGTAGTTCGTTTCGTTGGGCAATGACCCTGAGCCCGGCACACTCACCGATACGCCGCCACTTGTTCCAAAAATATTTTTCATGAATCGGGTTATGCCCCTTGCGTTGTTTCTGGGCGTAAGACGGGCCTCTGTCTCGTACTGTGTTTCCTCATCCCCGGTAAGCGCAAGCCGGTATATCTCAAAAAAGAGATAAATGGGCTGCCTGTGTGAGAACACGTTCCACGGGGCGGACATAATAGAAAAGCCTCCCCGGTGCACGGTACCGCTTTCTGCATCCTCGGGATCGGCCTCCTCGATACTGTAGGCCAGCATCAGATCACTGATCTGAAGCCTGTCTTGCGTAAAATCAGGCACCTCAATGGGTCTGCGCTGTACGGCGATAGAGCCCCCGCTGGCCGTTTCAAACTCCATGGATACCTCATGTTGTCCCGGAGGCGCCGTCATGACCTGCCCCCCTACCCAGAGATGAGCCTCTTCGAAGGAACGAATGTGATCGCCTTGAAGCCCGTATATCGTTTGTCGCCTTTCGACCAGGATGTCCCGGCGTTCGCTAATAAGAAACGCTCCGATGTGGGCAGCTATGTCTATGCTTTCCCGTTGACTTCCGTCCTCGGAAATCGGAATGCCGTACGACACGTAAACATCCGCCTCCTCGCCGCTTCCCTTGAATGCACTCGCCACAAACGGGATATCCACTCGCCGACCGGGCGCCTCATATTCGTATCGTTCCGGAATCTGGGCAATCGTTTCCTTTGCGATGATCGAATAATCGTTCAGCCAGGCCGGAACCCCGGCAGACATATCCGAAGCGCTGGGAGAATACAGCCGATACTCTCCGTTACGGAACGGATCCTCGAATACGAACCGGAAATCGCCATAGTCCCATATGTTGAAGGTATTGGCCTCGGCAAGCATGTCGAAATCCCCGCCAAGGTGGAACGTTCGCGGGTTAAAGCCCATGTCGATGGGGCTTACTTCAATCCTGGATCCAGACCTGACCTCCGTTCGGGATGTGGGCGCCTGTCCGAGATCCTCCACACCGGACGAACTGCCTGGAACAATAACGACATCTTGCTCCGGCGGCCCGTACCGTACCAGAATATGCCCCCGCTCGGTATCCCAGCCCCGCAATTCGAGGGCTTCGCTACCGTACAGCAGGTCAGCGTACACAAGTCGAGCATAGTGCTCGATTTTTCGTTCGTTCCAGGGCGTGAGATAACGAGGATCCTTGCTTGTCCAGAATCGTGCGGTATATGAAACAGGATCCTGTTCGTAGAGCTCTTTTTCCTCGGGTACAAGTAGTGAAGAGAGCGTTTCGAAGACGGTTTTTTCCTCGTTGTCCATATACCGCAAGGCTGTCTCGAAAGAACTGGCGGCTCCTTCAGGATCGCCTCCGTATGCCTGAGCCAAGCCCAGATACAGCCATGTAGAAGGGTCTTCAGGGAAGAACGTATACATATCTTCAAGCATCTCCTGAGCTGCATCGTATTCCCCCTTCAAGGCATAAATCTTCATGAGTTGACGATACACAGAATGCCTGAGGGGATCGGACGTAAGGGCGCCCTCAAGATGTGTGACCGCACGTTCGTACGCCTGCTGCGCTCGTCGCGACAAATCCAGGACAGGCACTCCCTGTTGCTCAAGTTGCTCCACGTCGAAGCGATCCGCGAGGAACACGCTGCCGAGATCGGAAGCGAAAGCAGGGAGGGTCTGCTGCGGGCCAGCGCTCGTCTCGTCGAAAGAATCATCCTCTTCCAGTTGCTCCTGCAGGGGCGATTCCAGCGAAGCAAGAGGGGGATCGCCCAATGCCATAGCCTGGCTTCCACGATACAAATTTCCGCTAAAGGTCATGCTCGGGAACATGATGGCATTACGATAACGCCAGAAATCGCGGATAAAGAGCGTTCCCAGTTCTTCGTGCGCGAACGCATTGGTTGGATCGATAGTGAGAACTTTCCTTGCGAGAGCGATTCGCCGCTGCTCGCGAAGGCGCTCTTGCAGGACATTCCGGGATTTCCTGCGCAATTGCAGTAATCTGGCGACCAGATAATCGGGGTTTTCCGGTTCGATCCGGATAGCCTCATCCAGCGCATCCTCCGCCTTGCCCGGATCAGATAAAGGGGTTTCTGTATACAGGCGGGCAAGCAAATAATGTGCTTCCGCCCGATCCGGATCCGACTCCGTTATACGTAGAAAGACCTCTTCGGCTTTGGTGTACGATCCTTCCTGGAAAGCCGAGAGCCCCTCCTCCATGTCGTGATCCGCCGATTGGGCGTACCCCGCATGCGACAGGAAAAAAAAGCCAAGAAGAAGGATGATTTGGGGAGCGCGCATTACAAGCAGAAGCGATCTACGTACTCGCAGCGGTCAGCGTACCCGCATACGCGGTAAATATGTATCTCCGCGGGAATGGTTCCACTCAGGAAGCACCTTCTTCTTCTCTCACAATGCGGGCGAACCGTCGTTTGCCCGCCTTGATCACGAACGAAGGGCCGACATGCACATCCATTTCCATCCGCACATCAGAAATTTTCTCCCCGTCAATGGAGACGGCATGTTGTGCAATGAGGCGACGCGCTTCCCCGTTCGAACTCGTAAGTCCTGCCCGGGTCATCAGATCAAGAATACCCATGCGAGGTCCTTCATCCAACGCAAACCGGACGCTTTCCATGTTCTCCGGTACGTCTCCCCTGATCACGGTCTTCTCGAAGTAGCTTCGAGCTTTGTCTGCCGCGTCGTCGCCGTGGTACATGCTCGTGATCGTCCACGCAAGTCGATGTTTCGTGTTTCGAGGCTCCCTCTGCGCAGCGGTTTTTATCGCCGGAAGTTCTTCTGTCGGTACATTCGTAGCCAACTCGAACCAGTGGTAGATAAGATCATCCGGAATGGAAAGAGACTTCCCGTACATTTCTTCAGGAGGTTCCGATATACCGATATAGTTATCGAGCGACTTGGACATTTTTTCGACGCCGTCCGTACCCGGGAGGATAGGCATCATGATGCATACCTGTGGCTCGATCCCTTCGGATTGCTGCACAGTCCTCCCTACGAGCAAATTAAATTTCTGGTCCGTACCGCCCAGTTCGATATCGGCCCGGATCGCTACCGAATCCTGCGCCTGGGCCAGTGGATAGAGAAACTCATGGATGCCTATCGGCTCACCGGACTTGTATCGCTTCTCGAAATCGTCGCGTTCGAGCATCCGGGCCACGGTATATTTGCTTGCCAGTTGAATGACGTCACTGAAACTCATCTTCTCCAGCCACGCCGAGTTGTAGATGATCCGGGTATGTTCGGGGTCAAGAATGCGCGACGCTTGCTCAAAGTAGGAGCGCCCGTTTTCTCTGGTTTCCTCGACGGTTAACGCAGGCCGCCCCTGCGAACGCCCACTTGGGTCGCCAATCATTCCCGTAAAATCTCCTACGATAAGCACCGCCTCGTGGCCAAGATCCTGAAACTGCCGCAGCTTGCGGAGCACGACCGAATGCCCCAGATGCAGGTCGGGGCGGCTTGGATCGCATCCCAGCTTGACAATGAGTGGCTTGCCCGTCTTTTCCGCCTTGCGCAGTTTTTCCACAAGAGCGTCTTTCGGAACGATTTCGGCCACGCCGCGCTCGATCAGCGCAAGTTGTTTGTCGATCGGAGGAAATTTCATTGGCTTGCTGCCTCAATGAGGTATTACCTCGATACTGCGCGAGCACGAATTATCTGGAGGTTCTTACGGGTGTCTCAATGCCGAACACGGGAAACCCGGTCCATGCGGCGCTTTGCTTCCCGCTCGGCGATACTGGCGCGCCTGTCATGCAGTTTTTTTCCTTTGCAAAGGCCAATCTTCAGTTTCGCATAGCCGTTTCTTAAATAAACGGCCAGCGGAATGATCGTGTATCCCTTTTGGGCACAGGCTTTTTCCCATTTGAGGAGTTCTCGGCGATGTAACAAAAGCTGCCGGGGGCGCACCGGCGAGGGCGCTGTCGAGGCATCGGAAAACTCATACGGCGCAATATGGCAATCCATCAGCTTCATCGTTCCCTTTTCAACATGGCACCAAGCCTCCTGCAGGCTGATTTTTCCCTGCCGGATGGACTTTACCTCGCTGCCTCGCAACGCGATTCCCGCTTCGATCGTTTCCTCGACGTGGTATTCGTAATGCGCCTTGCGATTTTTCGTGATCGGAGTTATGTCTCCCGATTCCCTATCGCTTGGACGCATCACGGATTTTTTCTTTGATACGTGCCGCCTTTCCGCGTCGAGACCGCAGAAAATACAGCTTTGCCCGACGTACACGCCCCTGGCGAATACGCTCGATCTTCGCGATTTTCGGCGAGTAGAGCGGGAAAATACGCTCAACTCCTACGCCATTGGATATCTTGCGCACCGTAAATGTCCGACCAGCCCCTGAACCTTGTTCGGCAATGACGACGCCTTGATACTGCTGGATGCGTTCCTTGTCGCCCTCGACTACGCGAAAGTGTACGTTCACTGTATCGCCGGGCCGGAACTCCGGCATGTCGTCCCGAACCTGAGTCGTTTCGACGAGATGTAATAGATCCGTAGCCATGGCGCTGTACCTCTAAACAGGATGATGCATAAATTACGATGACGCCTGGTGCGAACCAGGTTCGGGAATACCGATTAATCTTCCGATAAGTCCGGTCTTCGGCGTTGCGTCAGGTGCTGTCGCTGCTGTTCTCTCCATCGGGCAATTTCCCGATGGTTTCCGGACCGTAAAACCTCCGGCACGCTCATACCCCGAAATTCGGCGGGACGCGTATACACCGGAGCCCCCAACAATCCATCCTGAAACGAGTCGGACAATGCCGATTCGGCATCTCCCAGAACCCCTGGGATCAAGCGAGCCATGGCATCCGTGAGAACGAGCGCCGGGATTTCACCGCCACTCAGGACATAATCCCCCATGGATATCTCCCGAGTAACCAGCGCATCCCGGATCCGCTGGTCTACCCCTATGTAATGTCCCGCCAGGAGCACAACATGTTCCTGGAGAGACATTGCCGTAGCTGTTTCCTGCGTCAACGTTTCACCATCCGGTGTGAGATACACGATCTCATCAACGGATACGTCGCTTTCTGTCCGAATCGCATCTATACATCGGAAAACGGGTTCCGGTTTCAATACCATGCCGGCGCCGCCTCCGTACGGGTAGTCGTCCACCTGTCGATGTTTGTCCAGGGTGTACGTCCGGATGTCGTGAACCCGGACATCCACCAGGCCCTTGTCTGTGGCTCGCCGGAGCACGCCGTGCTTCAGCATACTGGCGACCAACTCAGGAAGTACGGTGATAATATCAATGCGCACAGTGTATTTCCTGTTTATCCATCAAGTAGTCCTTCGATAACGCGAAGGGTGATTTGTCCCGCCTGAAGATCAATGTCCACCACGAACTCAGGCACAGCCGGCACCATAGCCGAAGGCTGCCGGTCGCGTGCAATAACGAGCATATCTTGTCCCGGGAACGCCAACACATCCTCCACAACGCCAATCCGGTCACCACCTTCTTCAACGACAACAAGTCCGACCAGATCGCGAAGGTAAAATTCATCTGCGTCAAGCTCGGGGAGCGCACCGGCAGGGGCATAAAGCAAGGCGCCTCGCAATGTCTCGGCTGCTTCCCGCGACTCGATGGTTTCCAACTTGAGAATTACGAGCGGCCCCTTACGGGTGTGTTGATAGCGGACGCCCTGCACGTTCGTAAGACGAGCCGTGTCGGGGGTCTGCCTGACATACAGTGCCGATAATGCTTCGAATCTCGTTGGGTCGTCCGTTTCGGGGATTACCTTGATTTCGCCCGACAGCCCATGCGCCCGGTATGCGCGTCCCAAAAGCAGGAGCGTATCGGTTCGGCTGGGGTTAGTCATAAGATCAATGAACGGGCACGGAAGAAGGCGTTACTTTTTCGGCTTTTTCTCTTCCGCCTTTTCTTCGGGGGCATCGTCTTCCACAGGAGTGGCTGCAGACGCTTCCTGTTCAGTGGCGTCTACCTTCGCAGCAGGAGTTTCCTCCACAGTATCTTCCTGTTCAGCATCGCCGCTCGCGGACGCAGCCTGCTCTTTTTCAGCAGCTTCCGCAGCGGCTTTCTCTGCCTCGATACGTTCTTTGGCCGCCTTCTTTTTAGCTGCTTCCGCCTCCAATCTTGCTTTTTCGTCTGCTTCCGCCCGGCGCTTCGCCACGTCCGCTTCCTGCTTGGCCACACGTTCCTTTTCCTCATCAAGCACTTTCTGACGGCGGGTTTGCGGGGTATCTTTCGCGGAAGCCGCCCGGTTCGCCGCATGACGTTCGCGATGCTCCGTTACCGCCTGCAGGATCTCTTCTTCCGGCTTCCCCTTGAGGCGAAGGTGCCGCTCCAGTAAAATGCCTTCTCGACTCAGTAGATTACGCACGGTATCGGATGGCTGGGCTCCCTGCGCAAGCCAGTAATGGATCCGTTCAACGTTAAGATCGACCGAAGAGGGCTTAACGAGAGGATTGTAATTGCCGAGTTTTTCGATATAGCGACCGTCACGTGCACGACGCGAATCGGCGGCGACTATAGTCCAGAGCGGAAGTTTTTTACGTCCCATGCGACGCAAACGAAGTTTTACTGCCACGGTATATGCCTCTTGATTCCGATGATTGATTAAGTGTGGTACGTAACGCGGAGTTTTTTGCTGCCCCTTGCTGCAATAAGAGATGCTATGCCTGACCTGTTAATCTGGCAAGGTCTACCGACCTTTTTGCATCCGTCATGCGCGAAACGGTTTTCATCATCCTTTTCATGTCCTTGAACTGCTTGAGCAGTTGATTCACATCACGCACTTCTGTTCCACTGCCCCGCGCGATCCGGCGGCGGCGGCTTCCGTTCAGTATGGACGGATGGCGACGTTCCTCAGGCGTCATAGAAAGGATAATGGCTTCAATGTGTGTGAAGGCGTTGTCGTCAATATTCACGTCGCGCATCTGCCGACTCATGCCCGGAAGCATCCCGGCAATGTCGCTGAGCGACCCCATTTTCCGGATTTGCTGGAGTTGCTCATAGAAATCGGCCAGATCGAAATCCTGTGAACGTATCTTTTTACGTAGTTGCTCGGCCTGTCGGTTGTCGAATTGCTCCTGGGCTTTTTCGACGAGCGAAACGACATCGCCCATGCCGAGGATGCGTCGTGCAATACGATCCGGGTGAAATGGTGTGAGGGCCTCTACCTTTTCCCCTATGGAGGCGAATTTGATCGGCTTCTTGACGACCGAGCGTATGGAGAGCGCTGCGCCGCCTCGTGTGTCTCCGTCCAGTTTGGAAAGCACGACGCCGTCAAAATCAAGACGTTCATTGAAAGCAAGCGCTGCCTGAACCGCATCCTGCCCCGTCATGCTGTCCACAACAAAGAGAATTTCATCCGGGTCCACGGCGTGTTTGATGTCCGCCACTTCGGTCATCATTTCCTCGTCGACATGGAGCCGTCCCGCCGTGTCTACGATGACGATGTCGCGGGCGCTGCGTCGGGCCTCCCGAATGGTTTCGCGTGCTACGCGTACCGCATCCCTGACGGGTTGCCCGTCTTGCATAATGGAATAAACCGGTACGTCAATAGACCGGGCCAGCGTCTCAAGCTGAGCTACCGCAGCCGGGCGGTATACATCCGCAGCCGCTAACAAAGGAGTGTTGCCCTGCTGCCTGAAATAGTGGGCAAGCTTTGCACAGAAGGTCGTTTTTCCGGAACCTTGTAAGCCTGCCACAAGAACGACCGTGGGGGGATGCTGTGCGAGTGCAATAGCCTTGTGATCATCCCCCAGCAGGCGGACCAACTCGTCATAAACCAGTTTCACGAGCTGCTGTCCGGGAGCAACCGACGACAGAACGGCTTCTCCAAGAGCCTCATTGCGGACACGTTCCGTAAAATCGAGTGCAACCTGGTAGTTTACATCAGCCTCCAGCAGAGCACGCCGAATATCACGCATCATGTCCGCGACATTCAACTCGCTGATGCGCCCTTGGCCACTGACGCGCTTTAACGCACCTTCAACCTTTTGTGAGAGGCTCTCAAACATGATGTGTGCTACACAACAATGGCTTGTGCATATAGAAGAAGATTTCCATCATTCTATCCCGGCGACGGACGAACAATGAAACCCGGACGGTTGTTTATTTTTAATAGTCTGACAAGATAAGAAACCAGGAACCCCAGATCAACTGCGCAGAAGACATTCCTTGTCTGTAATCTCCATAAAATCCATCCCTACGCATACCCTGTACACATGATCCCCCACTCCAGCAAGACAGAGGCGAATGAGAAATCGAGGCTGCGAAAGCAGTTCAGTACCTACCGGCAGACCTTGACAGAGGGCGACTATGCGCGTCGGAGTGCTGCTATGGTCAAGCGGATCCTTGCGCTTCCCGAAATCGACGGCGCCGTACTCGTTCATGCATACTGGCCGATGATCAAGCGGCGCGAACCGGACATTCGTTCGCTGATCACCCGACTCCGGAAGCAAGGCGTGGAGGTTGCCCTTCCCGTGGCGCCGGATATCGGGGTCCCATCCATGTATGCTGTGCGATATACGGGGGAAGAACCCTCTCTGGAATCCCCCTGGGGGATTCCCAGGCCCACAGGCAGCGAGCAAGTGCCATCTCACCGCATTGACACGGTTATTGTCCCGATGCTCGGGGGCGCACGGGATGGACACCGGATCGGGTACGGGAAAGGGTACTATGACACCTTCCTGCAAGGTCTTAAGGCTATTCGGATCGGCGTGACGTATCATGCCTGCTTATTTGAATCCATCCCTTTCGAGCCGCATGATGTGCGTATGGACATCCTTGTCACGGAGGAAGAGATTGTCCGAACGGAAGGCCCTCTGTAACCTTAGGCGATTTTGCAACGTACACGTAGTTGCCCAATTAAGGTCTTATGCGGACCGATCATTTGTTCACTTATCCGCATTATCTGGCTTCAGCCAGTGACCGCCAACCTGGAAACCCACTTGCCTGTTGCTAAAGGACATGCCTGAAGAAGAATCCCAACCCACCGACCCCGGAACGTTATCGGAAGAAGAAATGGAACGCTTCCTGTTTGAGGAAAGCGATACGTCCGGCAAACAATTCTGGAATTTGCCCATGATAGCCGGGCTTTCTCTCATCCTTGTGGGGGCCATCTACATCGTTCAGGAAATAGGTATCTGGCAAGGGTTTAGTGTTCGCCGCCTTGCCGAGATGCTCCCCTGGATGGCAGGCATTCTGATTATCCTGTTAGGTTTTGGTGTGCTGTCATGGCGCCCCCGGAAAAAATACAAAGCACCGAAGCGGGGTAAGGCAAAACGCCACAACACAAAACCCAAGGGAAAGACCGTGAAAAAACAGCTTACAAAGTCACACGACAAAAAAATTGCGGGTGTCGCCGCTGGGGTTGCGGAGTATTTTCAACTGGATCCTACCCTGGTTCGTGTGGCATTCGTGGTCATCCTTATTTTCACAGGAGGCCCTCCTGTGATCATTGCCTACGTGCTGCTCGCTTTTATCTTGCCGAGCCCGGACAAGGTCGTTACCGACCGCAAGACCACCGGGCAAAAGGATATTGCTCCGACCGTGGACAACATCTGATGGCTGTCGTGCCCGTGCCGGATCCTCCCAATACCTATCGGGCTGATACCCTAAAGGCGAAGATCCGCTTCCTGAATGTTTCCGGCCAGCGTGATATGCAGTGAATCGGGAACGAAAGCTTTTGTGATCGCCGTATTGACTTCACCCACGGAAACGCTCTCGACCCTGGCGGGAAATTCGTCGAGATACGCTATCTCGAATCCATGCTCAACACTGGTCAGGAGTGTGTGCGCCAGCCCCGATGTAGTAGCGAGACCTACCCTGAACGCTCCCGTTACTGTTGTTTTCTTTTCATCGAGCTCTTCCGGGGTAACGCCGTCGGCGACGAAGCGGTGAATCTGCTTGATGGTTTCCTCTATCCCCCGCTGAACATATTCTCTCGACAGGGTCACCGCCACCTGCCAGTGCCCGTCGTATTCCGTGGAAACGCCTGCCAGGGATGAACCGATGCCGTAGGTCAGACCCATTTCGTCGCGAATGGTCTGCATCAGTCGTGCTGAGAAATTTCCACCCAATGCGAAATTGGCAAGAAAGGTGGGAATGTAATCAGGATCGTCCCACCGTATTGCAAGGGCGTGTCCAAGGCGTACATCCACATTTTCTTTATCGGGGATGAAAACGGTTGACGAGCCGGGGGCGTGCTGTTCCGGCGTCTCTGCGAAGCTCGGTAATGCATTGTGGGATGGCCATCTCTCAAAGTGGTTTTCCACTGCTTCGCCCACTGCCTTCTCGTCCACATCCCCTACGACCACGAGCGTACATGCATTTGCGCCGAAATGTGCGGCATGATACGTCCGGACATCGTCTATCGAGAGGCATTGCAACTGCTCCAACTGCTCCTCGAACTCCTGTACATAGTTCGGATGCGAGATACCGTATATCCGTTGTCGCAGCGCCCTGGATGCCTGGGCGCCCGTGCTTTCCATCGAACGCTTTATAGCCGCTGATATTCTGTCTTTTGCTTTGGCAAGTTCTTCCTCAGCCAGCAATGGTTCCCGCAACTGCAAAGCAGCCAGCCCAAGTACTTCCGTAACGTCCTTTTTCAGAGCGCGTCCTGAAAAACCGATACGAAGAACATCTGACGAAAAGGCCAATTCCGCCCCCTTGTTTTCCAGTATTTCGGCCACGGCAAATCGATCCAGCGTTCCGGCGCCCTTGTCCAGCATGGATACGACCAGGTGTTGCAACAGCAACTCTTCTTTATTGCCCATGTCCGGGGCACTGTGAAACGAGCCGCACCACGTTACGACATTGTGGATGGGCGTACGCAACATGATGAGGCGGCAAGGGCCAATGAGGCGCTCGGAAATACGCTCGGCGAAAGACGGCATACGGGCCTGTTCCTGTGGAGAAGCATTCATGCGGAGGTCCCCCCGTCAGGTATATAGTACCCGGTCGTACGGGCGTTCTCTACGAAATACTGCCGCGCGACACGCTGTATGTGCTCTCCGGTTACCTGATGGATGCGGTCCTGCATCGTGGTGTAAAGTTTCCAGTCTCCGGCGGCAATGGCCTCGTTGAGTTCTGCAGCGGCCGAAAACGACCCGTCGCGGCTAAAGGCTGCCTGCGCCTTGCGCTGGTTCCGGGCTCGTTGGAGTTCCTCTTCCGTGATTCCGTTTTCCCGGATTTCGTCAACCGTCGCAAGGATCGCAGCTTCGACCTCCTCATGCGTTTTGTCCGGAGCCGGTCTTGCAAAAACATATGCCAGACCCGGATCGCAAAACCGGGAAATACCTCCCCAGGCACTGGTCGTGAGCCCACTGTCCGTAAGCCGGCGATACAGGCGACCGTTCTTGCCGGAAGAAAGAATGGCGGAAAGCATATCGAGCGCATCCGTGTCCGCGTCCAGTCCGCGAGGCGATTTCCATGCGACCATAACGGCTCCCTGCCAACCTGCTTGTCGTACGACCACGCGACGTTCGTCCTCTTGAGCCGGCTCACACACGTGCATCGCAGGTAAGGCCTCTTCCGGGCTCTCGATTTGGCCAAAATGGCGGCGCACAAGGCCCAGAGCCTCCGTTTTGTCAAAATCCCCGATGATACTAACCGTGGCATTGTCGGGCCGGTAGTATGTGTCGTAGAAATGCCGTAAACCGCCGGGTGTCAGGCGCTCGACATCGCCCCGCCACCCAATCACGGGATGATGGTAAGGGTGCACTGTGAAGGCAGCACCCCATACTGCATGAAAAAGCTTGCGGATCGGATCGTTTTCTCCCCGATCCAACTCGTTCAGGATCACGGTGCGCTCACGCTCCATGTCCTCATCCTGCAGTAAAGCCCCTCGCATACGATCCGCCTCTATTTCCACAGCAAGGGGAAGGTGTTCTCCGGGGAGCATCTCGTAGTAGTTCGTCCGATCCAGCCAGGTTGTGGCGTTGACGCGAGCCCCCACACGCTGCAACACACTGAACACAGACGTACCGGCCTGCTTGTTAAATCGGGCCGAACCTTTGAACATCAGGTGTTCGAGAAAGTGGCAGGCTCCGGTGAGACCCTCCGGCTCGTGGCGACTGCCTACCCGGTAGGTAATCATGAATGTTGCGACGGGAGCCGTGGCGTCCTGAAGCAGCAATGTATGCAGGCCGTTGCTCTCCAGGCGGTATGCCTCAACGCCCCCCGACGCCTCCTCGAATGCGAAGCCGTTTGGTGTGTTCATCAATGTGCGTCGAGCCAATTGTCCCCTATATCCATATGTACCTCAATGGGCACATCAAGCGGAAGCGCCGATTCCATTTCCTGGCGAACTATTGTCCGTACCGTGTCGATTTCCTCCGGCGGTATTTCGAGGACCAGTTCGTCATGCACCTGCAGCAACATGCGCGCCGCGAGGCCTTCCTGCTTCAGCCTGCCGGCTATATGCACCATGGCGATTTTGATCATATCGGCCTGAGATCCCTGGATCGGCATGTTCACGGCGACACGCTCGGAAAAAGATCGCTGGGTTCGATTGCGCGAATTGATATTTGGCACAAAACGCCGGCGCCCGAGGATCGTTCGAACGTATCCCCTTTCACGTGCCTCTTCGACGACCCTGTCGATATGGGCTGTGACTGCAGGATACGTCTTCAGATAGGTATCAATCAATTCCTGAGCTTCTCCGACTTGACACCGCAGCCGCTGCGCCAGCCCCCATGCGGAAATGCCGTAGGGAATGCCGTAATTCACTTCTTTCGCCTTGCGGCGTTGATCTTCATGTACTTCTTCAGGTGAAATGTTATATATCATTGCAGCTACAGCTCTATGCACATCTTTCTTCTGCCGAAATGCTTCGCTGAGCGCTTTGTCCCCGCTCATGGAGGCCAGAATACGGAGTTCAATCTGTATGTAGTCGGACGAAAGCAACTTCCACCCCTTCTTGGCGACGAACGCCTTGCGAATTTCCTTGCCCTTATCTGTCCGGATTGGAATGTTTTGCAGGTTCGGTCCTGCCGAGGAAAGCCTCCCTGTGGCTGCCACCGTCTGGTTGTAATTGGTGTGAATGCGGCCGGTGTCGGGATGGATTAACTTGCCGAGGCTATCGACATAGGTGCTTTTCAACTTGGCAAACTTGCGCCATTCCAGAATCAGTGCAGGCAGAGGGTGCTTCGCTGCAAGGGTCTCCAGTACATCTTCTTTGGTGGAAGGAGCGCCTGTGGAGGTTTTCGATACGACCGGCAAGTTCAGCTTCTCAAACAGAATGTGGCCGAGTTGCCGGGTGGAGCCAATATTGAAGATCTCCCCCGCCTCTTTGTAGACCTTCTGCTCAAGATCGCGAATGTGGGCGCCTATCTCTTCGGAGAGCGCTGCAAGCATATCCGGATCGACCCGGATGCCGGTGATTTCCATGTCCGCCAGTACGCGCAAGAGAGGAAACTCAATCTGTTCCGCAATCTCCAGCAAGTCGTCTTCCTTCAGCCTTCCGGCAAGCATATCGGCCAAACGCAAGGTGATATCTGCATCTTCGCAGGCGTATGGACATGTCTTATCGGGAGGCACGTCCCTCATCGATATCTGATTCTTCCCTGTCCCAATGAGGTCCTCGATCGGAATGGTCTTATAGCTCAGGAATTTCAGCGCCAGCGAATCGAGGCCGTGCGGTTCTTCGGGGGACAACAGATAATGCGCCACCATCGTATCGAAGAACGGGCCTTCGGTACGAACTCCGTGCCGCTCCAGCGTTATGACGTCATACTTGACGTTCTGCCCGATTTTGAGTGCATTGCCGCGGAGGATTGGCTCAAGAAGGGCGAGGATATCTTCCGTGGACGTTCCATCCGGCAAAGGCGTCGGGATGTAGCAGGCTTTTCCGGGCTCTTGCGAAAAAGAAATGCCCACCAGGGATGCCCACATCGGATCGACCGAGGTCGTTTCCGTATCGAAGGCAAACCGGTCCACCGCCTGTAATTCGTCAACGACCGCCTGCAAGGCTTCCTTGTCGCTTACGAACCGGTAGGTCACCGTTTCCGGGTCGTACGATACCAGATCAGAAGAACCAGCCGGTTCTCCGGAAAAAAACGTGGGGCGGGGCGCTTCCTCCCTCTGCATTTCCGGAACACCCGCCGTTGTTTGTTGCCCTTCCCCGGTCTGCACAGGCTTCTCCCCGGTCTGCGCAAACGTTCCGGCCTTCACTTTCCGGAAAAGCGCATTGAACTGGAGGTCGTTGAACAGAGAAAGCAATGCTTCGCGGTCTGGCGAGGATCGCACGAGTTGCGCCGGCGTTACGTCCAGCGCCACGTCCGTTTTGATTGTGACCAACTGCTTGCTGAGCAGGGCTTCTTCACGGTGGGCAAGCAAGCCTTCGCGGGCACGCTTGCCTTTCACTTCCTCAGCATGCTCAAGGAGCGTTTCCACGGAGCCATACTCCCGGATCAATGCTCCTGCCGTTTTTTCGCCAATACCTTGTACCCCTGGCACGTTGT
The DNA here is from genome assembly GCA_965248175.1 of Rhodothermales bacterium. Taxonomy (GTDB): domain Bacteria; phylum Bacteroidota; class Rhodothermia; order Rhodothermales; family VXPQ01; genus VXPQ01. The sequence continues at coordinate 2,271,791 of OZ252093.1, read as the reverse complement.
CGCTGGCATCCCCCATCAGTGCGAGCAGGTCAATGAACCGGATCGGCGGGAGGCCGTGTTTTTCCCGGAACGTATCCGCGGTGACCGGTTCGAAGACTTCTCCCCGTCGTGCGGGGCGGAAGATTGAAATACGCTCGTCGAGAAGTTGCTGAAAATCCTTGTCGGGAGACACGATCACTACATCGGTTCCCTCTTTGGCGGCAAGGCGCGCCAGGGTGCCGATGACATCATCGGCTTCAACCCCGGGAACCTCGATAACGGTCACGCCGGCAGCTTCCACAATATCCTTGATGCAGGGAAGCGCTTCGGCAAGATCTTCAGGAATCGGACTCCGGTTTGCCTTGTATTCTTCGAATAGTTCGTCACGGAACGTGCCTGCTCCGGGGCCTACGACATCGAAAACCACGGCCATATGGGTGATTCCGTGATCTTCGATCAGTTTCAGGAGCGTGGTGGTAAAACCGTATGCCGCTGAGGTGTTCTGCCCCCGCGAATTCATCAGCGGCCTGCTGATGAATGCAAAATGGGCGCGGTAGGCCAGCGCCATAGCGTCGAGCAGATACAACGGGCTGTTTTTTTGGGGGGCGTTCGCCCCGTTTCCCTGAGCCATATCAAGCCCTGCTATCTTTCATGGAGAGCGCCTGCCCGCGAAACCGTGCCGGACGCGTACTGTATAAAGCCCGGCGATGCATTTCGTTCTTCGCCCATGCATTCCCTGCGCCTTTCGTGGATCCGCACGCCCTCCGAACACATCATAAACATGTCCCCCGATCCGTTCTGGTTACCGGGGGAGCCGGGTTTATCGGGTCCAATTTCCTGCTCAGGATGGCGCCGCGCTATCCAAAAGTACGGTTCGTGAACCTCGATTCTCTGACGTACGCGGGCAATCTTATGAATCTTGCGGCTATCGAAAAGGCGGGAAACTATGTTTTTGCGCACGGCGACATCGCCGACCGGGATATGGTCTGTAACCTGTTCAGGGAGCATGCCTTTTCTACGGTAGTGCACTTTGCTGCAGAGAGTCATGTAGACCGGTCCGTTCTGGCTCCGCTATCCTTTGTTCAAACCAATGTTGTGGGTACGGCAACACTGCTGGAAGAGGCTCGAGCCACCTGGAACCCCGACGAGTTCGAAACCGGACGCTATCGTTTCCATCACATCTCTACAGACGAAGTATACGGGAGCCTCGGTCCTGAAGGCATGTTTTCCGAAACGACGGCCTACGATCCGCGATCTCCTTATTCGGCCTCGAAAGCTTCTGCCGATCATTTTGTGCGTGCCTGGGGGCAAACGTATGGCCTGCCGGTTGTCGTTTCGAATTGTTCGAACAATTACGGCCCCCGGCAATTTCCGGAGAAACTCGTGCCGCTTGTCATTGTCCGGGCCATGAAAGAAAGCGAGATTCCAATCTACGGCAAGGGAGAAAACATTCGTGACTGGCTCTTCGTGGAGGATCATTGCGAAGCCCTCGAAACCATTCTTCTTTCGGGTACCGACGGGGAAACCTATGGAGTAGGTGGTGAAACTTGTCGTACGAATCTTGAACTCGTACACATGGTGCTGGATAGAGTAGACCGGGCCCTGGGTCGTCCGGAAGGCACGTCCAGAGCGCTCGTTTCCTTCGTAAAAGATCGTCCCGGCCACGATTACCGCTATGCCATGGATACCTCGAAACTGCGCGGCGAGCTCGGTTGGTATCCCCGGCACGATCTTCTGCAGGGGATCGATACCACCATTGCGTGGTACCTGAAGAATGAAGATTGGCTAACGGCCGTTCTCGACGAATCCTGGCGCAGATGGTATAACGAGCAGTATGTGGCCCGAACGTAACCCATCCTGGTATACATCCTGATTACATGCCCGCAGATCAACCTCTGAAAGGCGTTCTTTTAGCCGGCGGACTGGGAAGCCGTTTGTATCCGCTGACCAGGATTACCAACAAGCATTTGCTCCCGGTAGGCCGCTATCCGATGATTTTCCATCCGTTGGTGCGGATGCGTCGGGCGGGTATCCGGGAAGTGGCTGTGGTGACAAGCCCTGAACATATGGGAGATGTGGTGAATCTCCTGGGAAGCGGGCGCGATCTGGGGCTTGATCTGACCTTTCGTGTGCAGGACGAACCCGGCGGTATTGCGCAGGCCCTTGCGCTCTGTGCATCGTTCACAGCGGGCAATCCCCTGCTTGTCATTCTTGGAGACAACATCATCGGAGAAGATATTGGTAATCAGGTGGCCGCATTTCGGCGGCAACTGGCGACCGATGGCGCAGGGGCCCGGGTACTACTGAAAGAAGTGCCCGACCCGGAACGCTATGGCGTCCCTCGCTTCAAAGACGACCGGATTGTCGAGATTATCGAAAAACCCTCCGCCCCCCCGAGTAACTACTGCGTGACCGGCCTCTATTTTTACGACGCCGGAGTATTTGACGTAATTGCAGGACTGTCTCCAAGCGCACGTGGAGAATACGAAATAAGCGACGTGAGCAATGCCTACATCCGGGAGGGTCGGCTTTCCTGGGGCGTGCTGAACAGCTGGTGGGGAGATGCAGGAACGATTGATGGGTGGTACGAGGCCAATGACTTGGCCCGCAACCTTGTTTATGAAGAACTTCTATCCTTGAATACGCAGTGAGTACAGCATTTCCTGCCTGGAAGCAAGGCGAAATAAGCGGCTGCGAGATCCGCCCACTCCGGTTTTACGAAGACGACCGCGGCTGGCTGGCTGAGTTTTTCCGATGCGACGAACTACCCAGGGCCATGCATCCTCGTATGGGGTACGTTTCCCTGACGCGCTCCGGGGTGGTTCGCGGGCCGCACGAACACGTGGCGCAAACGGACCTGTTTCTTTTTTTTAGTGGCGCCTTCCGGCTGTATCTGTGGGATACGCGCCCCGATTCCCCCTCTTTCGGGTGTCGTTTTCAGGAAGAATTCGGCGTAGCTCGCCCTGCGGCAATTCTCGTTCCGCCCGGGGTTGTGCATGCCTATCGTAACGTGGGCGCGGAGGATGCCTGGATCGTGAATTGCCCGAACCGGCTCTATGCAGGAGAGGGCAAAGGCGAGCCGGTGGACGAGATCCGGTATGAGGACCGACCGGATTCACCGTTTGCGATGGATTGAAAGAGCCGGGAAAGGCAGAGGCATTGAAGAACCTTGCGCAAGAAACCTGCGGATGTTCCTTGCGTTCGCAGGAGTAATCGGTTACATCTCCGCTTTGTATACGTTACGCGCTATGTGATCCATGGGAGGTATTTTTCCCCTCGTATAATCCCATGACTGAGTTCAAGATTGAATTAACGCCGGCGACTCGCTTGGATGTTATCAATGTGCAGCAATGTATCCGCGAGTGTTACGGGGATGTCCTTGACGAATACGACCGGGTCCTCTACTGTTCCCATCATACCACTGGTGGCTATATCGATCAGGGGCTGGCGCAGCGACTGAATCACAGGCTGGATTCTATACACACTTTTCTGCGCACATTTCAGAAGCTTTTCCCGCCAGGAAAAAGCTATCAGCATGACAATATGGCCCTGCGCACGGAGTTGACGGAAGAAGAACGGGAAAATGAACCGCCCAACGCCGATTCACACCTCAGCTTTATCAGTTCCGGTCTCCAAAGTTGCGTAGCCTATCGCAACGAGCGGGACCAGCCCGTCTACTTTGTAGACCTGGATGGAGTGAATCACAAGAATCAGACGCGCCGCCGGTTGTCTACGATCGTTGGCTTCAACAAGGATCGCTTTGTAGACCGGTTCGACCTCGAGGTGCCGGCCTCTGATCAAGACATTGATTCGATCGATCTAAAGAGCGAGCAAGTTGGTTTGTTCGAGAAATCCCAGGACCTCATTCGTCAGCATGGGATTGAAAAAGGATGGATAGAATTCGAGTTAGATCCAAACCAGCCCGGAGCGGGACTCACAGTCAATGAGTACGAAACGCTATTGATGCAGCATGACCTTGCTTCGGTATTGACAAACCCGATGCGGTATGCCGTCGTAGGTGGGCAGTATCTGTTCCGTAATCCGTTGGCAATCCCCGGTAAAACCTGGCAGTATGTCAAGTACGACTTCATTCGGATGATAAACAGGACCCTTAACGTTCCCGGGTTCAGTAAATTGTTCACCGACCGGACCGTCCACCGGTTATTCACGGTGCCTGCATCGCACTTTCTGGGCATGAAGCGATCGGTTCGTTTTCTGGTAGTCTGTAACGGTCACTCAGATGGATGCGGGTCCATTTTGCAGGGCAGATACCAGAGCCCCATCCTTGTCCAGTGGAAAAAAGCGCTGCATGGGAGCCGCAGTGTGACCGCCACGCTCAGGGAATGCATGTGATGTGCGTCCCGTCAGGATAGCACCCGGGACGGTATGTTTTAGATGAGCGACCGGGACTGTCCCCCGTCCACATTCAGACAGGCGCCTGTCACCAGACTCGCCCGTTCCGAAACGAGAAAGGCTGCCACGTCCGCCACCTCCTCTGCCTTTCCGAAGCGTCCGACGGGAAGGTTTTGCGCCACGAACGCCTTCATCTGTTCCGGTTGTTCGCGGACGCGCCGGTCCCAGCTGCCCCCTGGAAACCGGATGGATCCCGGCGCTATACTGTTCACGCGGATGCCGGCGGGGGCCAGTTCAAGCGCCATGATTTTTGCCGTGCTTATCAGGGCTGACTTCGTGGCATTGTAGATAGAGAGACCGGCTCCTCCTGCTTCTCGTCCAAAAATGGACGCCACAAAAAGGATGGCCCCTCCCCCCGCTGCCTTCATGTGCGGGACCACGGCACGTCCTGATCGAACATGTGCCCTGAGATTGAGGTCGAGCACGTTTTCCCAATCGTCGTCTGTAGTGTCCTCGAATGGCTTCCGGCGGTTCCCCCCCACATTGCTCACTAAAATATCCAGTTGCCCGAACCGCTCGACGGTCCGGTCGACAATTTCCTGCGGCACATCTTTCCCGGAAAGATCTGCCTCCAATGCCAGCACCGACGCCCCCTCTTCCTCCAGTTCCGTTGCCGTTTTCCGCAGGTGCTCACCGCCGCGGGCGCATATTGTGAGACGGCATCCTTCTGCCGCAAGACGTTTTGCAATATATTTCCCTATGCCCCGGCTCGATCCCATAACGATCGCAACCTTGTTTCCCAATTCGAGGTCCATGCTTCTGCGTATTGTGCGTAATGGGGGCTTTTTTGAATAACCGCTTGCCATAAAGTCTGCTATGGCGAACGTGTTCCGCATAAAAACGTAGATGTACGTTACAGACATACAACATCCGCATATGCATATATGACCGAACGCTCTTTTCCCAACCCCTTCAGCCATCTTCCCGACGATGCGCGCATTTGGATATACGCGGCGGATCGCGACCTGAATGAACTCGAAGAAAACAGGGTGATCGAAATCCTGCAGGAGTTCTGTGCCTCCTGGGCGTCACATGGCCGTCCCGTAGCGAGCGGTGCGGGCATGGTGGAGAGCCGGTTTGCTGTAATAGCCGGCTATATTCCGGGCGGAGACATTTCCGGATGCGGCATCGATGCATCCGTTCATGCGCTCGATAAGGCTCATGCCGAACTGGGCATTGAATGGCTGTCGTCGTTGCTGGTGCATTACCGGGATGCCAACGAGGTTATCCGCTCCGTATCCCGGGCGCAATTTAAAGCATGCGTCGACGCCGGTGAGGTACATATGGAAACCTCCGTGTTCGATCCGGGCATGCAGCGGCTCGGGGAAATGAGGGCAGGCAGGTTTGAACAGCCCGCAGGCGCAACCTGGCATCGTCGCGCATTTTCTTTACCGTGTACTATTTGATAGACACCCCGCTCTGGTATGGCTGCACATAGCCCGTTTTCCTGGCTTGACGCTACGGTCCGGGAAATCATTGTCGTTTTTTTCTTCCTGCTCGTACTTGTCGTTGCGGGCACAGTGGGTTATATGCTTATTGAGGAATGGGGCTGGGTAGATGGATTGTATTTCACGTTCATCACCTTGACCACCATAGGGTATGGCGAGCTCCACGAACTTTCGACGGCGGGTCGGTTTTTTACGATCGTTATTGCTGCTCTTGGCATCGGCGCCTTTGTTTTCATCGGGAGCCGCGGTGTGCAGGTACTGCTGATCGGTCACAATCTCAGGGAAAGCCATATGAAAAGGCACATCGGTCACATGAAGAACCATTACATCATTTGTGGATACGGCCGGGTCGGGAAACGTATTGTCAAAGATCTGATCAAGGGGGGAGAATCGTTTGTCGTTATCGACCGGGCCGGAGAAACGATCGAATTGTTGCGTGAGGAAGGGATTCCGTTCATCGAAGGAGATGCCGAAGACGAAAAAACCCTGAACGCGGCGGCACTGAAATCGGCAAAGGGCCTGATCCTTGCGACGCCCGAAGACAGTACGAATGTTTTCGTCAGCCTGACGGCGCGCGAAATCCGGAAAGACTTGTTCATTCTTGCTCGCACAAACTCATGGAGAAATGAGCGAAAACTTCTTCATGCCGGAGCAAACAAAGCCATTGCGCCTGACGAGATAGGCGCCAGGCGCATGGCGCAAGTTATTCTGCGGCCACACGTCGATCGGTTCATGGACGAGATATTTCATGCCGAATCACTCGACCGGGCGATGGACGAGGTAATGATACGGGAAGACGCCGAAATCATCGGCAAATCCCTGGCGCAAAGCCATTTCAGGCAAGAGTTCGACCTGATCGTTATTGCGGTCATAGATGGAGCCACTCGGGAGATGCGGTTCAATCCGAACGCCCAGGATGCCATTCAGGCACAGGATGTTCTTATCGTGCTTGGACACTCAGAGGTCATTCAGCACCTGCGCGAACTGCACGGGACGCCCGTCATATCGCATCGATGAACACTATTATGCACGTTGTGCCTGGATCTAATGGCCTCTGTCCATAAACGACTCCTTGGTGTGCTCCTGCTCATGGCGGGGAGCCATGCTGTCTCAGCACAGTCCTACATTAACCAGCAGGACATTGAAGACGTGCTGGAGAAGTACCGCGTCGAGAAAGTGGCTGAACTTCCGGAGGTCGAGTACGATTATTTTGTACTGGGCGACGGTAGGGGGAGCACTGTTCTTGCCCGCAACAGTTTTTACAAAATCATGGGCCAGGGGGACGCAAAGCGGGGCCATGCCCGCTCCAAACTGGTTGAACTTCTGAATCGCCGGCTGATGGGTACCGTACAGATCGGTGATACCCTGGTCGTTCCCCGACAATTCGAGACAGATTTTCGGGCCTATGCTCCGTTTCCGTTGCAGTATTCGGGGGCAAGGGAATTCGACAAACTATTCGTCATCCACAAAACGATACAGGCCTGGGCCGCTTATGAACATGGCGACCTGGTGAGGTGGGGTATCGTCAATACGGGAACTCCGTCAAGTCCGACCCCGCAAGGTCGTTTCAACTTCAACTGGAAAACCGAGTACCGTATATCCACGCTGAGTCCGCCTGGCGAACGCTGGGAAATGTACTGGGTATTTAATTTTCATAATCCCCGGGGGATACACGTTCACCAGTATCCCATGCCGACAGGCGGCCCTACCAGTCACGGGTGCGTTCGGCTGGTAGAGACCGACGCGAAATGGATCTACGAGTGGGCTAATCCCTGGCAAGTGGACAACGGCCGGGTCGATCCCGGATCTGAAGGCCGCCGCATCATCAAGCAGGGAACCACGGTGCTTGTCATCGGACAAGATCCTGAAGACGCTCCCGTTCCGTTCCTGGCCGGAGAAACTCCGGTGCTAAGGCGCATTGAATTGCCGGACCATCCGTACGATGTGCCGCCGGGCACAGACCAGCAGAAACGTTTCGACAGGCTGCGATCCGAAGAAACCGGACCGGGGCCATCGCTAATCGATGAAACTGAAGAGTCTTCCGAAGCGGGGTAGCATCGTGTCCCCATTCCAGGAAAAATAGATCAGCACGGCCTTACCCACGATGTGATCCATGGGTACGAAGCCCCAGAAACGGCTGTCTTCCGAATTGTCCCTGTTATCCCCCATCACGAAATAATAATCCTGTCGGAATGTATACGAGGTAACCGGTTGCCCATCCACCTCAAAGGCGCCATCGTTCGTCTGTCGGACTGCAAGCCCCTCGTACCGGGAAATGGCAGGCGCATACATACCCCAGTTATCATCCGTCAGCGTAATGGCGACCCCCTCGGCGGGAATGGTTACCGGTCCAAAATTATCGGGCGTATACCCTTGTCCCGGGGGGTACATCGCCATATCGTAGTATCCGGCGCGGTCCGGCACAATGGACGGCTCGACGCGGTCGATCCATGACCATCCTGCTATGGTTTCCGCGGCCTCACTGGTAGCCTGTATCCGGACCACACTCATGTCCGACATCGCCTGAAACTCCGATACTCCCAGTTCCCGGAGTGCAGCACCGGAAAGATGCATGCGCGGGTCATTTTTGTGCACATCCCAATACTGCTGCATATTCTTGTGCAGGGGTAGTGCGCCGCCATCGACATGGACCACCTTATCGATGACCTCCAGGGCCTCTCCCGGCATTCCTACCACACGCTTGATATAGTGTGTCTTGCGATCTATTGGGTGGTCATCCGGGGGAAAATTGAATACGATGGCGTCTCCTCGTTTTACCTTGGCGAAGCCGGGAAACCGGGTATTGGGCAAGCGAAAATCCTTTATGTAGACAGGCGTGAAGGGAATGCCGAGCGTCATGGGCGTCCGCGTGCCGTAGTGTATTTTCGAGACGAAGAGGTAATCCCCGACAAGCAGGCTCTTCTCCATGGAGGGCGTAGGAATCCTGAAAAGATCGAAAAGGAGCGTTCTCACGATCAGCATGACCACAAGGATGAATACGAATGCATCCGTCCATTCCCTGATGGCGCTTTTGCGTTTGGGTCCCTCGTCAGAACGCTTTTTACCGGCCGGCGAGGAAGCCATGCGGGCCAAGCGGTCGTTTTTCGATACGCGGCGTTTTTTTCGGCCTGTTGGAGATGCTGCCAAAATAGTATCCGTTGGATTGATTCCTGCGTTAGTGATCGGGCGCCATGTCGTAAGATGGGCGGCCTTGTTCCATATCTGGCGGGGGTATCCCTTCGAGGAAAAAGCGTTCCCCGTCGAAACCGGTTAAAAACCAGGATTCCAGGGCGCTCATATAGTAATAATCCGCGTAGGGTGCGTGTACGGCTTCATCCAGCATAGGATGCAGCAGGGCGCGTTTGAGTTTTGGCAAAAGGTCCCTGTATTTCCGATCCGTCATAGTAACCACCCCCCTTTCGAAGGGGCCGTTGACATCCACGACAATCAGGGGAATGGTGTCGTTCAGGACGAACCGGTATTCGAACTGGATATATTCCGGAGCAGCCTCTCCTGCGCCGACCTGCTCCACAACGGTGCTGGTGGGCGCGCCAAAGTACGCTTCCAGCATGGCTCTTAGTTCCTTCGTCAGCATCGTATCGACGGGTATGCGCTCGTTGCTTCCGAGGTACGTCCAATGCGTGTTCCGGAATGCTTCTTCAAATACGCCAGCTTCGGATGCGGGGGTCAGATGCACGCTACTCACCAGAGGAGGTAACGTCGGATTCCGCAGCGCATGGAATGCAGCCATCTGTTCTCGTATAGACTCACTTGCCCAGGGAACCTGCTCCAGGGGCAATGGCACGGCGCGCAGGCCCCGGCGCAAAAGGATGTTTTGTGCTTCTGTGCGCAGGCGGGCGTCCTGATACATCTCGAGCAGTGTTTTGGTTGGCTCGATCGATTGACATACCGCACTTCCTGACGGCAACAATAGCCACAGCAACGCCAGGGTTCGTATGCTCCTCATCGAATTTACCCCGTCCGGTTGCTAACTCTCCATTGAGAGAACAGCCAGAAAAGCCTCCTGAGGCACCTCGATTCTTCCCACCTGCTTCATGCGTTTTTTCCCTTCTTTCTGCTTCTCGAGCAACTTCCGTTTCCGGGAAATGTCGCCACCGTAACATTTGGCCGTAACATCTTTCCGGAGGGGTCTCACCGTTTCGCGGGCGATGACCTTGTTGCCAATGGCTGCCTGGAGAGCTACCTCGAACATTTGCCGCGGGATGAGTTCCTTCAGTTTCTGCGTAAGCTTTCGTCCCATGTCATAGGCCTTGTCTCTATGGACAATGGTCGAAAGCGCATCCACAGGGTCTCCATTGATCAAAACATCCAGCTTGACCAGTGTGCTTTCCCGGTATTCCAAAAACTCGTAGTCGAAGGATGCATAGCCACGGCTACAACTTTTCAACTTGTCGTAGAAATCGAAGACGATTTCTGCAAGGGGAAGTTCGTACTGGAGATTTACGCGTTCTTCGCCGAGATACGACTGGTTGACGTAGACGCCGCGCCGCTCCTGGCACAATTGCATCAGATTACCGATGTATTCCACCGGTGTAATGATCTCAGCTTTGACTACAGGCTCTCGAACACTCTCGATGTCGCCGCGGGCAGGCATACTACTGGGGTTGTCCACAATATGCACATCTCCGTTGCGAACCAGCACTTCGTACTTGACGTTCGGTACAGTCGCGATAATATCCAGCCCGAATTCGCGGTTGAGGCGCTCCTGAATAATCTCCATATGGAGCAGGCCCAGAAATCCGATGCGGAAACCAAATCCCAGCGCGACAGACGTTTCCGGTTCGTAGGTGAGCGCAGCATCGTTGAGTTGCAGTTTCTCAAGCGAGGAACGCAGGTCGGCAAAATCATCGGGGTTCGTCGGATATATGCCGCTGAATACCATGGGCTTTACCTCCCGGAAGCCCGATATGGCGGTTTCCGCCGGCCGGGATTTCAGCGTAATGGTATCTCCCACGCGCGTGTGCCCTACTTCTTTCACCGAACCAATCACATATCCCACCTCTCCGGCATACAGTTCATCCACCGGTTGCATGGAGAGGCGGAGTATGCCGATCTCCTCGGCGTCATATTCCTGGGCATTCGACATAAAGCGCATGCGTTCGCCCTTTTTCAACGAGCCGTCGAAAATCCGCGTATAAACAATGGACCCACGGTACGGATTGAATATCGAATCGAAGATGAGCGCCTGAAGCGGGGCGTCAGGGTTTCCTTGCGGGGCCGGGATGCGCTGGACAATCTCTTTCAGCAAACGGTCCACCCCCCGGCCTGTTTTTGCACTGATTTGGATGATATCCTCTGCAGCGTCGCCCAGCAGGTTCTCAATGGACCGGGCCACCACGTCGGCGCGCGCATTCGGCAGATCTACCTTATTGATGACCGGGATGACTTCCAGGTCGTTTCCCAAGGCAAGGTGTAGATTGGAAAGTGTCTGCGCCTCAATACCCTGCACGGCGTCCACGACCAGAATGGCTCCTTCACAGGCTTTCAGGGCCCGGGAAACTTCGTAGGTGAAATCCACATGGCCCGGCGTGTCGATGAGGTTCAAAATATATTCCCGGTCATCCGCCACCGTATAGGTCATGCGAATTGCATGGCTTTTGATCGTGATCCCCCGTTCCCGCTCAAGGTCCATGCTGTCGAGCACCTGGGCATGTAACTCGCGCGCGCTAAGGGTGCCTGTCCGCTCAAGCAACCGGTCGGCAAGCGTGCTCTTGCCGTGATCGATATGCGCAATGATACAGAAATTGCGTATCCGGCTCTGCCTTTCGTCGGACATGTACGTACCCTGTCAGAATGAACCTTCGGGAATCATCCCGACGAGTTCCGGTTGCACTATTCCTTGATGGAAACGCCGTGCTCGAGGACCGCTTCCGGGGTCTCGGTCGTTTCTTCCATACCGTCTCTCACCGCTTCGCCTTCTTCCCGTTCTCGGGCGTACCGGGTGCATTTCTTGTGTAGGACAATAATACCAGTCACCCCACATACGATAGCCATGTCGGCCACATTCCATATCGGAAACAGCGAAATATACATGCCGCCGATAAAGGGTATGGATTCGGGCAGGAATCCACTCCATAGGTTCACGTGAATAAAATCAACCACTTTGCCGAACAGCAGCGTATCCCCGTAGAAAACGCGATCAACAATGTTGCCGACAGCGCCACCCAGAATAAGCGCCAGGCTTGCCCGATACAGGTAGTAATCGTGACGGACGCGGTAGAGATAGAATACGATCAGAACCGTCGCCAACATAGAAAACACGGTCACGAGAGGTGTTGGCCCCGGCGTAATACCGAACGCCATACCAGGATTCTCTGTGAACGTGAGTTTTAACCAGTCGCCAAGAACAGGAATCTGCTGGCCGCGATACATCGTGCGCAGCACAAGCAGTTTGGTTGACTGGTCAAACAGGATGACAAGGCCGGAAATCCAGAGGACGCGTATCATAATCGTATATCTGGACCGCTACCCGGTATCAGGCCTACCTCTTTTGCTTTGCCTTGGCCTCTATCGACATCTCCGTGTGCGGTACGACCTCCAGGCGTTCCCTGGAGATGGCTTTGCCGGTCACCCTGCATATCCCGTAGGTTCTGTTCCTGATGCGCTCCAGCGCGCGATCAAGGTATCCCACGTATTTCTTCTGACGCGCCATCATCAGATACAGCTTTTCGCGTTCCATGGCGTCGGTTCCCGCATCGGCCATGTGAAAGCTGTACGCGGTATCGTTTTCGGCCTGCTCTCTCACATCGTCCAATTGAATGCGCATTCGATCGATGTCCTCAACAGCTTCCAGGCGCCGCGACAGGATGATTTGCTTGAAATGATCGAAATCTTTGTCCGAAAACGACGTGTTCGTTCGGGCTTTAGCTTGCGTGGGACCCGCTTCTTCATTGCTGGTCGCCGACGCCGGTCTTTTACGAGATGATCTTCTTACAGCCATGCCCAAAGTACACTGCGGGGAGCATTCCCCGACGGCTTTCTCCATTCCTGGATATACCGAACCGTGTTTGTTTTGTTATGAATTCTCGATACGGCGGACACCCACATGGAGCATCTCTTCTCCGATCCGGAAGGTATCAACGACATCTCCCTCCGGTGTTTGGGCTGCATTAAACTCCAGTGCCAGTGTCTCGTTCCGTATCCAGGCGCCGTGTCGGCGGATAACCCCGGACAAACGCTCCGTGGTCCGGTACTCGACCAAAATACGGTCCGTTACCTCAAAACCATTTCCTTTTCGCAGATTCTGCATGCGGTTGACGATTTCCCGAGCCTGTCCCTCGGCGACCAGTTCTTCAGTACGTGTCGTGTCCAGCGCCACCGTTATGTCATTCTCCTGGCCCACAAGCCATCCGGCAACCTCTTCGCTTGTTACCTCAATGTCTCCGGCGCCCAGTTCAATACGCTGATCGTCCACCTCGATGGTAATCGTTCCTTCTTGTACATATCTGCTGATCTGCTCATCATCAAGCGCTCGGACCGCCTTGTTGACCGGCTTCATCCATTTTCCAAGACGGGGTCCCAGCCGCTTGAAATCGGGGCGGGCCGAACGCTTCACAATTCCGCTCGAGCCGGGGATGTACTCGATAGCCCGGACATTAATCTCGTCGAGGATAATGGTACGAGCCTGCTCTATGTCGCTTTCGGAGACATGCTCCCCGGTAACGACCAGAATGCGGGGAAGCGGTTGCCGTACATTGATTTCGCTCCGGTTTCGCATCGAAAGAGCAATGGACGAAATGGTCCGGGCCAGCGCCATGCGACGTTCAAGATCCTGATCGATTTCGTCCTCGACCGGCTTGGGGAAAAATGCCAGATGTACGGATTCACATCCTTCGGTTCCTGTACCGGCCTCCAGGGCATGATGCAACCAGTCACTGAAAAACGGCGCGATCGGGGCCATCATGGCGGAAATGGTCACCAGACACTCGTGCACGGTCTGGTGCGCTGCCTCCTTGTCGCCACTGGTATCCGCCTCTTTCCAGAACCGCCGTCGCGATCTGCGGATGTACCAGTTGGAGAGTTCTTCGACGAATCGCTCTATCCCACGTGCGGCCCGTGTCGGATCGTAGGTATGGTATGCGTCATCCACCTTGCGAACCGTACTGTGTAACAGGCTCACAATCCAGCGATCCAGCTCGGGGCGCTCATTCACGGGAATACGGCCTTCTTCATACGCAAATCCATCTATATTGGCGTAGGTGGCGAAGAAGGTATAGACATTTTCAAGCGTACCGAAAAACTTCCGATGCGTATCGCCCAGACCGCGTTCGGAAAACTTGATGTTTTCCCACGGCGGCGAGTTGCTCATCATGTACCAGCGCACGGTATCCGCTCCGTAGCGTGCGATCGTCTCGAACGGATCCACCACATTGCCTCGGGATTTCGACATCTTTTCCCCGTTCTCATCGAGAATAAGCCCGTTGACAACGACGTTTTCATAGGCGACCGAATCCATAACGGCTGCTGCAAGCACATGCATGGTGTAGAACCAGCCTCTGGTCTGGTCAAGACCCTCTGCAATAAAGTCCGCGGGGAAATGCCGCTCGAATTTTTCCCTGTTTTCGAATGGGTAATGCCACTGCGCAAACGGCATGGATCCCGAATCGAACCACGCATCGATTACTTCCGGCACGCGGCGCATCGTTCCGCCGTCCGGCGCCCGCCAGGTCAGGGTATCCACGAACGGCCGGTGCAAATCGACATTCTTGTCTTTCTCCGGAAGCTGGTCTCCACACTTCTCCCGTAACTCCGCCATGGATCCGATTACCTCTACATAGTCGGATCCTTCCTTGTCCGATTGCCAGATCGGCAGAGGAGTCCCCCAGTATCTGCGGCGACTCAGCGCCCAGTCCACGTTATTCTTTAACCATTCGCCAAAACGGCCTGTACCCATGGCCGATGGCTGCCAATTGATCGTATCGTTGAGCGCAATCATCCGGTCTTTAATCGCCGTAGTTCGCACAAACCAGCTTTCTACCGGATAATTCATGAGCGGCGTCCCCTTACGCCAGTCATGCGGGTAATTGTGGAGATGCGTTTCCTGCTTGTATAGCATACCGCGATCCCGCAAGTCTCGAATGATCGGCTTATCAGCTTCCTTGAACCACTGTCCGCTAAGAAGAGGGATCTGGTCCGTGAAGCGCCCTTCGGCATCCACCGGATTGAACAGGGGCAACCCCTCCTTTTGCCCTATAGCATGGTCATCTGCGCCGAAAGCCGGGGCAAGGTGTACGATGCCCGTCCCGTCTTCTGTGGATACGAAGTCTGCTTCCACGACGCGCCAGGCTCCCTGCTTGCTGCCCTCGTCGAGAAAATACGGGAAGACAGGGGTGTAGGTCATACCCACAAGGTCCTTGCCCTGAAATCTTTGGGTGATTTCATAGCCGGCATTGAGCACGTCCAGGCGCTCCTCTGCAAGAATCAGACATTCTCCGCCTCCGGAGGGATTTTCCAGACGCACCTTTACATATTCAATGCCGGCGCCGACCGCAAGCGCCGTATTGGAAATGAGCGTCCACGGCGTAGTCGTCCACGCCAGAAAGGCTGTGTTCTCTTCGTCTCGCACGGGGAAGCGTACATAGACAGACGGATCTTGCACCTTCTCATAACCGAGACTGACTTCGTGGGACGAAAGCACCGTCCCTGAACCGGGGCTGTACCACTGAATTTTGTGTCCCTTGTACAGTAGCCCCTTCTCGTAGATTTTCTTGAGGAGCCACCATTCCGTTTCGATATACCTGTTTTCGAAAGTAACGTAGGGATGGTCCAGATCGACCCAATATCCCATCTTCCTCGTCAGGTCGTCCCATACCTCCTTGTACCGCAGGACGCTTTCGCGGCATTTTTCGTTGTATTTGCCGACCCCGTACCGCTCAATGTCTTCACGCCCCACCAGGCCAAGCGCCTTTTCCACCTCAATCTCAACGGGAAGGCCATGCGTATCCCAGCCGGCTTTGCGTTCCACATAGAAGCCCTTCATTGTTTTGTACCGGCAGAACACATCCTTGATGGTTCGCGCCATCACATGATGAATACCGGGGCGTCCATTTGCGGTGGGTGGGCCTTCATAGAATGTGAAGGCCTTGCGGTTTGCCCGCTCGCGTACGCTTTTTTCGAAAATGCGGCGCTGCTCCCACCAGGCCAACACTTCGCGTTCCAGCGCAGCGTGATCGAATCGCTTTACTTCTTCAAACCTGGGCATGGATGGGGAGCCGACACGGCATGGCGGGCGAAATACACCCTCATGCGCCGATTGCCGATACGATTGCCGACACGAGCCGAGTCAAGAGGGGTTCCGCCTTTCCTGCGGCGGCAATAATTTCTGCGAGCGAAACGGCCTCGAGCGCATCGGGAAAACATTCATCGGTTACAACCGAGATGGCAAGCACGCGCATATCCATATGACGGGCCGCGACCACCTCGGGAACGGTACTCATTCCCACCACATCGGCACCCCATGCATGAAGCATCCGGTACTCCGCTCTCGTTTCGAGGTTGGGGCCCGTAACCGACACATATACGCCCCGGTGCAATTTGATACCCGCCTCGAGAGCCTTTTCTTCCGCCAGTTGTTGCAACGTTTCGTCATAGGGCGCACTCATATCCGGAAACCGTGGCCCCCAATCGTCGAGATTCGGGCCGATCAGGGGATTGGCGTTCTGAAAATTGATATGATCCGATAACAACATCAATTCCCCCTTTCTGTACACGGGGTTCATACCGCCGGCAGCATTGGAGATAAGCAGTGTATCGACACCCAGGACGCCAAATACCCGAACGGGAAATACGACGGTTTGGGCATCATACCCTTCATACAAGTGAAAGCGCCCTTGCAAGGCATACACCGGAACGCCGGCCAGTGTACCTACCAGCAGTCGACCCGGATGAGACTCGACCGTGGATAAGGGAAAGCCGGGGATTTCTTCGTAAGGAATGATCGCCTCGGCCTTGATCTCTTCCGCAAGTTCGCCGAGACCTGTTCCCAGAATCAACCCGATCCGGGGCGACAGACTGGTCCGCGCGCGAATGGCTTCGGCAGCGGTTTCCACGCTTCGGCGATATGCAAGGGCATCAAACATCATTGATTGGGTTTCAGATAATCAGGTGGCGGGGCTATGCTATACCCCGCCGCGTTTTTCTAATCGAGATCGCTCAGAATGCGACGGATGTGCTGGATATCCGATGACGAATCCTTATCGTCACTGGATTCTCCTTCTCTCGTATCGTCTGCCTCTGGAGTTTCTTCGATTTTTTGTGCACCGGGCGCCTTACCCGACGCCGCTTTGGCGCGTGCATCTGCCGTTTGTGCGGCTTTCTTTTTCCTTTGGGCAGTTGATTTTCCCTTTGCCGTTTTGTCGGGGGGCGACGGCATCTTTTCGCCTTCGCTGGCCGAATACAGTCTGCTCAGAACGACTGCGGCATGTTCTTCGTAGCGGGCCAGCAGATCGGTTTCAGAAGTGAGCAGGGCGCGCAGCCGCGCCATAAGTTCCAGGCGATAATCGTTCAACCTGGATGCTTGCCGACGAATCTCATTGACTGCCTGCCGTGCGTGCTCTTCTATCTCCCGCGCTTCGATTTCTGCTTTCTCTACGGTTGTCCGGGCTTTCTCCTCAGCATTCTGGAGCGTTTTTTCGGACGACTCTCGCGTGATGCGTAACGCCTCCTCAAGGGCCTCCTCTACTTTCTCGTAGTGCTCGAGTTTTGCCCGCAGCTCACCCAGTTTGCTGTCAAGCCCCTGGCGCTCGTCCCTGATTTCTTCCCATTGCGTAGCCACCATTTGCAAAAACGAGCGCACTTCCTCTGGATCGTAGCCTCGGAACTTGCGACCAAATTCCTGTTTCCGTATGTCGAGCGGAGTTAGTTTCATGACGCAACACGCTTTATGCCAAAGGGATCGAGATTGCGCGTCCGTAGACATCAAAGGACGATCGCCATATATCAATGCAAGATACTGAATTTTTCCCGGCACATGGTAAAACGATACCGGATGAAACGGATGGTATCCAGGTTTCTACCGAATCCGTTCGCCAAACAGAGCGCTCCCGATCCGCACGTGGGTAGCCCCCTCCTCGATCGCCTCTTCAAAATCCCGGCTCATACCCATGGAGAGCTGTTGCATTGAGATGTTCGGGGCGATCTGCGCCGGGTAGGTGTCGAACAGTGTACGCATGTCCCGGAATTCCCGGCGAATGGTCCCCGGTTCGGCATGGAGCGATGTGATGGCCATCAAACCTTCTACCCGGATATGTTCGCAGCGCGTCACTTCGTCGAACAGTGGCGCCACCTTGTCGGGATGCAGGCCGAATTTGCTATCCTCACCGGAAATGTTGACCTGCACCAGGCAGGGCAACACCCGTTCTTCTATTTCGGCTCGTTCGTTCAATGCCTTAGCCAGCCGGGCACTGTCCAGCGCATGAAAACAATCCGCGAACCGAACAACATCTCTGGCCTTATTGCGCTGCAAATGCCCGATCATGTGCCATGTCCTGTTCCCGCCCCGCCAACTTCCCGGGGTTTCTGTGCACTTCGCCACCAGTTCCTGCACACGATTCTCGCCGAAGTTGCATATTCCGGCCCTGATTGCTGCTTCCACAGCCGCCATTGGAAAGGTCTTGGATACGGCGATGAGCGTAATCTCGTCGGGTGAACGATCAGCCCGGCGACATGCATCCGCAATACGTGCTCGAATCCGGAGCACATTACGGGAGATTGCTTCCATGTCCACAGGATCCACCATGGCCGTTACAAAAAAATCTTTCCGATGGGCGCCTGCACATTAAAGATCAGTGCGCAGCACATCCAGAGGAGAGCGCCGGTAAACGCTTCGACTGTTTACAAGTCCGATCGCTACCGTCAGGAAAGGTACTGCACCCAGTAACACAAGCGTTGCAACGATATCCGGTCTGAAGCTCGTATCGAATACGAAGGCCGAAAACGCCCACACGGACGCAAAGGAAAGCGCCAGACCCGTCAACGCTGCAAAGAACCCAAGAAAAAGATACTCGACAGTCATGATCTGAAGCACTTCGGACTGTGACGCTCCCAGTGTTTTCAGCAATACGCTCTCACGCCGTCGCTGCACCCTGCTCACTACTACGGCTCCGATCAACACAATCACCCCCGTCAGAATACTAAAGGACGCCATAAAGCGGACCACAAAGGATATCCTGGAGAAAATGGTGTCGAATGTGCTCAAGACAAGCGACAGATCGATCGCGGAAACCGAAGGATAATCACCCAATACGGCTCGTTGCAACCCGGACGCCTCTTCTCCGGTTTCCGTCCGGCTGAGCAGCACGTAAAAACGGGGAGCCTTTTCCAGTACGCCCACAGGGAACACCACAAAGAAATTGGCGCCCATGCGACGCCATTCCACCTCGCGCAGGCTGGCAACCCGAACCGGGATCAACTGTCCCTGTACGTTGAACGTGAGACGGTCTCCTATGCCAACATCCAGATTCCGGGCGACATCCTGGTCAAGGGACACCGGCGCCACCGGATCGTTCGGATCTGCCTCTCCGATGAATGCGCCCTCAACAACTTTTTCCGATTCGGTCAGATAATCCCTGTACGTTACCCGGTATTCGCGCCGGTGCGCCCAGGTTGCCGTCGAGTCCGCTCGCATCTCGTCTACAGTGCGCCCGTTCACGGAGGCAAGACGCATCGTGACAATAGGCACGCTATCGAGCACAGGCAGCTCCTTGCCCCGCACAATCTGCGTAACCGGATCGATCTCATCGGGTTGGATATCGAACAATACGATATTGGGCGATTGTCGAGCCTCGGACACTTCGAGCTGGGCCAGCAACGTTCGCTGAATGCCCAAAAGCGTACCGATAATAAATGCGCCCAACCCCAGCGAAAGTATGAGCGTGTTCGTCTGGTTATTTGGCCGAAACAAATTGGCCAGCCCTTGCCGCCAGATATAGCTCCACCTTGACGGAAAGAAGCGGCGCGTAGCCCAGATGATCCCCTTGGCTGTGATCAGAAGGGCTCCAAAGACCGCGGCAAGCCCGGCCGTATACCCCAGCCCGATTCCGGGCGAAGGCGCATTACCTATAGAAAAAGCCGTGATACCTGCTGCAACGATTCCGAAAACGACCCACCAGAGCGGGTCTTTCAGGCTGGCTTCTCTGGTCTCTACCGTTGAGCGCAGTGTCAGTAATGGGGATATGCGCCGAATGGAAACGAGTGGAAAGAGAGCAAACGCAGCGGTTACCCCAACCCCGAGCGCCATTCCTGCTCCAATGGAACCCCAGGATACCATAAAGGGCACGTCCACGGGAAGAAAGTCGCTCAACGCGACCGGCACAAACATCTGTACACCTATGCCGAGAGCCGCGCCTATCACGCTGCTCGCCAATCCCATAGTGATCGTCTGCAGAGCGTATACAGAGAATGTTTGCAGGGTTCCTGCCCCAAGGCATCGGAGTACTGCAATCGTTGCGAACCGGCGGCGCACATACACATGGATGGCGCCGGCCACCCCAATGCCTCCCAGCAGCACCGCGGCAAAGGCTATTACACTCAGAAATCGATACAGATTGGTCAACCCCTCATCCCAACTTTCACGGATCTCCGCCACGGTGTCGTATCGTACTTCCTCTCCACGCAAGAACAGGGCAATGTTCTCGACAAGCGCTTCGACATCCCTCCCATCGTCGAACCGGAAGGCCAGTTCGTAATCGGCCTGGCTACCCCGGGAAAGGAGGGTCGAGTCCAGTCTGGCGGCAGGGATGTACACGCGCGGGCTGAAGAACGACATCATCTGGTTCTCGCTCGGCATCCTGTCGATGCGCCCCGCCACAGGGTAGAAATACCGCCCGATGCGCACGCTGTCGCCGGGCTGGACGCCGAAGAGCCGCATGACCGAAGCGTCCACGAGGGCGCCTCCGTCAGCAAGCCAGGTATCCGCTGCGCTGGCGGGCGTGGTTTCTATTTCCCCGTAGAAGGGAAACACCCCCTCAACAGCCCGCACGGTCATCAGGCGAGACTGCTCCCCGGCAGGAAACCAGGCCATCGAAGGAAACGAAATGAGCCGGGACTGCGCCCCCCCGATAGAGTCGATGGCTGCCTCCACTGCACCTCCGAACGGACGCCCGGATTCAAATACGAGATCGGCGCCCAGTAATGTCTTCGATTCGTCGTCTACTACCTTCCGGAGATTACTCCCGAACGATAAAATAGCCACCAGGGCAGCGACGCCGACGATCATCGAAGACAAAAAAAGCGCCAGTTGCCGCCGGCTGCCTCGACTGTCTCGCCACGCCATCCTGAATATCCAGGCATTCGGCATTGTATCGTCCGTTCAGGCTATGAGGGTACTGGTCAGGCCTTTGTCAAGGTATCGGAAATTGCACTCCCGCCGCGAAGCCGGATAATGCGACCCGTGCGCTCCGCCAACTCATGATTGTGCGTAACAAGCAGCAGCGCCGTTCCCGCGGTTTCGTTTATCTCGAAAACAAGCTCCTCGATCGTAGCGCCCGTATCGGTGTCAAGGTTACCGGTCGGTTCGTCAGCGAACAGCATCGCCGGCCGGTTCACAAACGCCCGCGCAATGGATACCCGTTGCTGCTCGCCCCCGGACAATTGTGCAGGATAATGAGACATCCGCTCCCCAAGTCCCACTTGGTCGAGCAGTTTGCTCGCCTGTTCGTATGCCCCCTTTCTGCCGTGCAACTCAGCCGGAACCATTATATTTTCAAGCGCCGTCAGCGTAGGAATCAACTGGAAGGTCTGGAAAATGAATCCGACTTCCCGGTTCCGAAGCTTCGCCAGCGCATCCTCCGACATGGAGCTGAGACGGCTGTCACACAAATCGACGCTGCCTGAAGTGGCCCGGTCCAGGCCGGCGCACAGGCCCAGCAATGTTGTTTTGCCGGACCCCGAGGGGCCAACCACTGCGCATGTTTCTCCCCGGTGCAAGTCGAAGGATACATCATGCAGCACGGTCAGCAATCGGCTGCCGCTCTGGTAGGTCTTGGTAAGATTGCGGACGGAAAGAATGGGCGCCATGCGGAATTTTTCTGAAACAGGCCTTCCTTCCCGCGGGTTTGCTGGAAGTAGGCCCCATTGTGTTTATGTATGCCTTGCACCGGTGCAAGGATGTTTCCCGCGATACGTGCAAATCGGCAAACTATACCTGCTTGCGTGTATTCCTGTTCTGTGCCTGGCTTTCGGGTGCCGGAACGAGGAACCGGAAACCGGGACCACCGCTCCGGGCGGGGGAAACGTCCCCCCTGCCATGGAGCAAAACGATGGCCCGAGCGCGGAGCGTGCAGAAAATGCAGAAAAATCGGATACGATAATTCTCTTTTTGGGCAATAGCCTTTCGGCAGGAGCAGGGATTGACCCCGCAAGCGCCTTTCCCGCTCTCATACAAAATCGCATGGATTCACTGGGCTGGAATGTGCGGGTGATCAATGCCGGCCTGAGCGGAGAAACGAGTGCGGGGGGCTTGCGTCGCATAGACTGGTACCTGCAACAGCAACCCGTGAGCGTCCTCGTGCTGGAGTTAGGAGGAAATGACGGTTTACGGGGTATCCCGGTCGAGGTTACGCAGAACAACCTGCAGACGATTATCGATAAGGCGCGTACCGCGAACCCGGACATGGAAATTATTCTTGCAGGTATGCAAATTCCGCCCAATCTCGGACAGGATTATACCCAGGCATTCCGGAAAATCTACCCGACCCTTACCAATATGGAGAATGCCCACCTGATCCCGTTTCTTCTCGAGGGCGTAGGGGGCGTGGATTCTCTCATGCAGATGGACGGCATCCATCCCAACGAATCCGGGCACCGGATCGTCGCGGAGAATGTCTGGAGCGTACTCCATCCGGTCATCGAGATACTGCATTCCCGGGAATGAGGGTATGCTCCATCCAGGAATACAATCGCTCAGCATGGAAAAACTCACCGGCCTGATCGCAGCTCCGTACACCCCTGTGCACCCTGACGGCAGCATACATCCTGGCATCATCGCGGACATGGCTAATCATCTGCACAAAGAAGGGGTTGCAGGTGTTTTTATTTGCGGTACAACGGGAGAAGGCGCCTCTTTGACTGTCGCTGAACGCATGCTGCTCGCAGAGCAATGGGTTGCCGATACCGGCGACAGATTGGCCGTTATCGTGCACGTAGGCCACAATAGCGTATATGAAGCACGCAGACTGGCCGAGCACGCCCAATCGATTCAGGCGCACAGCATCGCGGCGCTTGCCCCTTCGTTTTTCAGGCCGGCCTCCATCGATAGTCTGGTCTCGTACTGCGCAGCGGTTGCCGAAGCAGCGCCGGCGCTGCCCTTTTTCTACTACCACATCCCCTCGATGACCGGTGTTAACCTGCCCATGCCCGAGTTTTTGCGTGCCGGCAGCAAGCACATACCCACCCTATCGGGCATCAAGTTTTCAGCAAGCGATTTGATGCAGTTCCACCGCTGCGCCACGATGGAATCCGGTCGGTATACGATGTTTTTCGGTTCGGATGAGATGCTGTTAGGCGCAATGGCGATGGGGGCGGAAGGAGCCGTGGGCAGCACCTACAACTACGCGGCGCCAAATTATGTGCGGATGATGGAAGCATTTAGAAAGGGAGATATGGAAACTGCTCAACGCTTTGCAAACAACGCGGTAGCCCTTGTCGAGGTACTGCTCAAACACGGCGTACTGCAGGCCGGCAAAGCCATCATGGCCATGCGCGGTATCGATTGCGGCGAAGTCAGGCTGCCGCTGGCGCCGCTTTCCGCCAAACAGAAACAGTCCCTTTACGAAGAGGTCAGGACGTTAGCCATCTTCGAAAACGTTGACCTGAAACGTCCATCGTGATGAACAAGGAAGCCTTTACAAACTTCCTGATTACCGGTCTGGCGCAGAAAGCCGGATCTCTTGGCCTCGCAAACAGCATGGTCCTGGGCGTTTACCTTGCCTTGCTCGTTGCCATGGGCATCTACTTTGCGCGGCGCGCCAGTACGGTGCAGGATTTCTTCCTCGCCGGCGGACGAATGCCGTGGTGGGCTGCCGGCCTGAGCATCTTTGCAACCATGCTCTCCGCCATCACTTACCTCTCCATTCCTGCAACCGCCTACGCCAGTGACTGGACACGCTTCCTGCTCAACATGGGCATCCCACTCATTGCCCCGATCGTCATCTTCTTTTTCTTGCCTTTTTACCGCAAGCTTCGTGTCATAAGCGCCTACGAATACCTTGAAAACCGTTTTGATGTCTCATTGCGCTTGCTCGGCTCCGCTTCGTTTATCCTGTTTCAACTGGGGAGGATGGGTATCGTTGTGCTGCTGCCGGCCCTGGCGCTAAGCGCCGTGACGGGCTTAAATCTTTTTCTGTGCATTGCTCTCATGGGGTTACTGAGCACGCTCTACACCGTACTGGGCGGGATGGAAGCTGTTATCTGGACAGACGTGATTCAGGTCGTCGTACTGGTCGGCGGAGCGCTCGCTGCACTGGGTATCATCGTTGCAGATCTTCCCGGTGGCTTTGGGCAAATCATCGCGGAAGCCGCTGAGCATGACAAGTGGAACCTGGTTAATCCCGGTTGGGACCTATACAGTGATTCGCTATTCGTCATCCTCCTCGGGATGGTTTTTGTAAACCTGCTACCTTACACAACGGATCAGGCGGTCGTGCAACGGTATATGACCACCCCGACCGAGCAATCCGCGCGCAGTGCCATCTGGACGGGCGCTTTGTTCGCCGTGCCGGCATCCATCCTGTTTTTCTTCCTCGGCACAGCGTTGTTTGTCTTTTATCAGAACTTCCCGGATCAACTCACTACGCTCGAAAAGCCCGATCAACTGTTACCCTGGTTCATCGTTCAGGAAATGCCCGCCGGCCTGGGCGGTCTGGTCATCGCTGGCGTGTTTGCCGCCGCCATGTCCAGCCTCGATTCTTCGATTCATTCCATCACTACTGCGGTCACCACCGACTTTTTCAGGCGCTTTCAGCCGGATCGGGAAGAGAAAGATTGGCTCAGCCTTGCCCGGCGCATTGTATTAATCCTGGGCATCCTCGGTACAGCCAGCGCGATGCTCATCAGTACACTGGATCTGCGAGAGCTCTGGAGCCTGTTTCTGGATATCACCGGCCTTTTCCTCGGCACCCTCGGCGGCCTGTTTATTCTGGGCGTCTTTACACGTCGAACCACTCCCATTCATGCGTGGATTGGCGCCCTGGCCTCTGCCGCTGCGCTCGCTTACTGCACCTTTTTTACGTCGATCAATGGTTTGCTTTTCGGCGCAATCGGGACGCTGACGTGTGTTGGTATGGGTTGGCTGAGTAGCTGGATTGTAAGGAGGAAGCAGAAGAAAGATGTTTTGGAGGTGACTATTTGAATCACGAATCTTCGTGATCCCCTTCATAATACTGTGCGCCGCCTACAGAGCTTTTACGGCAGCCACAAGTTTTGACAGCGAGTCTTTTGCATCCCCGAAAAGCATCTGTGTGTTGTCGTGATAGAACAACATGTTATCGATGCCGGAATAGCCCGGGCGCAGGCTACGCTTGAGTACAACCACTGTGCCGGAACGATCCACATCCAGAATGGGCATCCCGTAGATGGGACTGGCCTTGTCCGTACGCGCTGCCGGATTGACCACATCGTTGGCGCCAATCACGAGAGAGACATCCGTCATGCCGAATTCGTTATTGATATCGTCCATTTCGTAAAGCTGGTCGTACGGTACGTCCGCCTCTGCGAGCAATACATTCATATGCCCGGGCATACGGCCGGCCACCGGGTGGATAGCGTATTTCACGGTAATGCCCTGGGCTTGCAGTATATCCGACAGTTCGCGGACCTGGTGCTGCGCCTGGGCTACAGCCATGCCATAGCCGGGCACGACGATCACCTGGTCGGCATAGGTCAACTGAATGGCCACATCTTCGACCGACGTTGTCTGCACAGTCAGGTCGGACCGGGCGCCCTCCACTGCCGGCCCACTTCCATCGCTGTCTCCGCCAAAACCGCCCAGTAGTACGTTCAGCAACGACCGGTTCATCGCTTCGCACATAATGGACGTCAGGATGAGTCCCGATGCACCGACGAGCGCGCCACTCACGATGAGCGCCGTGTTGTCGAGCATGAAGCCGGTGGCCGCTGCGGCAAGCCCCGAATAGGCGTTCAGAAGCGCCACGACGACAGGCATGTCTGCTCCCCCGATGGGGATGACGAGGAGAATACCCAATACCAGCGAAAGGAATCCGAGAGCCAGCGCCCCCCACAGGATGGCTTGCATATCCATCGCCGCAAACGAGCCGCCCGCCCCGTAGATCAGGTATCCGCCTGCCCCGAGCGCCCCGAGCGCCATCAGCACGGTGAGCACGCGCATACCCGGAAACGAAGCAGGATTGCCGCTCAGGCGCCCGCCCAGCTTGCCGAACGCGACAAAACTTCCCGAAAACGTGATCGTGCCGATCAGAATGCACAGCATGACCGTTATCGCGGCCGGTGCGTCGAGCGGCGCCAGCGCTGCCATGGATTGGGCCGTTTGGGTGACCACACCGCCTCCTGCCTCCATGGACAGATAGCGCGCAATTTCTCCGCCCGCCACGAGCGCGGACGCCAATCCCCCGAAACCATTGAATACCGCAACCAGCTCCGGCATGCTGGTCATGGCCACCCGCCGTGCCAGCAACATGCCTACGGCAGCACCGACCACGAACCCGCCAATCATCTCCAGCGGGGAAAGAATCCTTTGTAGCAACAGCGTTACCGCGACGGCAATCAACATGCCGATGGCAGCAAGCCGATTGCCTGTACGGGCCGTCGCCGGGGACTGCAGCCGTTTCATGCCCAGAATGAAGAGCACGGCAGCGCCCAGGTAAGCCAGTTCGATGAAGTTCTGCATGTTCACGAAGCGTCAGGAGGCTGCGGCGGCGTTACTGGGGGATTCCTTACTGTCGCGCCGCTTCGGCTTGAACATTTGCAGCATCCGATCCGTGACGAGAAAGCCTCCAACCACGTTGATCGTGGCGACGACAAGCGCCGCAAATCCGATCCACTTGGCCCAGGGGCTCTCCATCATGCCGGTCGCCACGAGTGCCCCTACGATCGTAATACCGCTGATAGCATTCGTGCCGGACATGAGCGGTGTATGCAAGGTCTGCGGCACCTTGCTGATTACCTCAAACCCGATGAATGCCGCCAGAATGAATATGACCAGATTGCTCAGCATCAGGATGAACCGGATTGGAAATACATGAGTATTGTGCGAAACGTCTCTGTGCTACTTCTCAAGCAGGGTGCGTATGCGTTCGTGCACGACTTGCCCGTCGTGCGTCACGCACATACCCTTGAAAATCTCGTCCTCGAAATCCGGGCGGAACGTCTCGCCGTCGGAAAATTCCGTGAGGACAGCAAACAGCGTGCGGGCGTACATGGCACTGGCGTCGACAGGCGCTTCCGACGGCAGGTCGAGCGGCCCAAAAATACGTACGCCATGCGACGTAACGGTTTTTCCGGGTTTCGTAGCCGAGCAGTTGCCCCCGCCCGCCGCCGCCAGATCGATCACCACGGATCCCGGTTTCATGCCTTGTAATGCCTCGTCTGTGACGAGGATGGGGGCGGGGCGGCCCGGCACCAGTGCCGTCGAGATCACTACGTCCGCCGCTGCGATATACGGAACCAGCAAGGCCGTTTGTTGCGCCGCTTTCTCTTCGGTCAACGCCGTAGCGTATCCGCCCGTATCGGCGTCCTGTTGCGTTTCGAACGTCAATTCCACGAACTTTGCGCCGAGGCTGCGGACTTCTTCTTGCGCTGCATCGCGGATGTCGTAGGCAGACACACGGGCTCCGAGCCGCCTTGCCGTGGCGATGGCCTGCAGCCCGGCAACACCCGCTCCCAGCACCAGCACAGTAGCCGGCTTCACGGTGCCTGCCGCCGTCGTCATGAGTGGAAAAAACCGGGGCAATGCCGTGGCGGCCTGCAACACGGCTTTATACCCGGCCACACTGCTCATGGCGGAGAGCGCATCCATCTTTTGCGCACGAGATATCCGGGGCGCCAATTCCATACTGAGCGCCGTCACGGAGCGATTTGCCAGTTCCAGGGATAATGCAGGCATACCCAGCGGATCCATCAGGCCCAGAAAGACGCTACCGGGCTTCATCTTCCCGATCTCGGATTTCGAGGGCGGGGTCGCTTTCAGGACGATGTCGGCGCCGAGCGCTTCGCTGCATGTTCCTGTCCGTGCACCGGCTTCCCGAAATGCGTCATCGGTAAAGTATGCCGACTCGCCGGCCCCCGCTTCCACGACGATCCCGAATCCCGCGCTCGCATACTTTCGAACCACCTCGGGAACGACAGCCACGCGCCGTTCGCCGGCAGCGGCCTCCTTTGGAACACCAATGGTTAACGCCATACGCTCCCGAATAGAGATTCTGTCATGCAGGAGATACGAGCGGCATGCTCCGCGCATGAGACAACCGGAATATACGAAGGCTGCCGTATATCACCCGCGTTCTCGCTCGAAATCGTCCATAAAGGCAATAAGCGCATCCACGGATTCTTCCGGGCAGGCATTGTATAAAGAGGCGCGCATCCCTCCCACCGACCGGTGTCCTTTCAGCGCCAGCAATCCCCGCTCGTGCGCTTCGGACAGAAAACGCGCTTCCAGGTCTTCCGAGGGCAGGCGGAACGTTACATTCATCCGTGAACGGGCGTCTTTGTGCGCTGTCCCGCGGTAGAAATCCGTCCGGTCTATCCGGGCATACAGATTGCCGGCCTTTCGCTCGTTGATCTTTTCGATGGCCGCAAGCCCTCCCTGCGCTTCCAGCCATGCCAGTACCTTGCCTATGACGTACACGGCAAACACGGGGGGCGTGTTGTACAACTTCGCCGCGTGGGTCCCGTAATCCAGAATAAGGGGAAGCGATTCGTTACGGCGTTGCAGAAAATGGTCGTGGACCAGTACGACCGTGGCGCCCGCCGGTCCGATATTCTTTTGCGCGCCCGCATAGATCAGCTCGTGGTTCGCCATGTCGATCGGACGGCTCAGAAAGTCGCTGGACGCATCGCATATAATGGGCGGATCGACCTGCGGGGCTTCTGCGAACTGCGTTCCCACCACCGTATTGTTCGAGGTCATATGCAGGTATGCCGCCTCGGGGTCAACATCCCACGCGCTTACATCCGGGATGTACGAGAAATTGCGATCCTCGCTCGATGCCGCTGCCCGCGCCTTACCCGTACACTGCGCTTCTTTCAATGCATTCGCTGCCCAGCGACCCGTCACCACATAGTCTGCCGAGGCTTCCTCTCCTCGGAAATTCAGCGGTATCTGGTGAAACTGCATGGACGCCCCCCCTTGCAGGAAGAGCACATGCCATTCGTTGCCGATGTTCAGCAGACGCCGGATACGCTCTTTGGCGTCCTGTTCGATCTGCGTATAGGCCGCCGAACGGTGACTGATCTCGAGGACAGAGGCGCCAAGATCGCCGTACACCGGGAGTTCTTCTTTTATTTCCAGCAGTACGGCCTCTGGAAGCGCCCCGGGGCCGGCGGAAAAGTTATGTAAACGCATGGCAGGTTACAGGCGGAGTGATTGTCAAGGAACCGTAGTCTTTGGAAAAACAGTGCTACGGCAAGGCACACGAGGGACATTCAGCCCTATTCGAACAGGTGCACGAGCAGCCCGCTGCGGAGTTTCGGTTCGAACCATGTGGATTTCGGCGGCATGAGGAGGCCTGCATTCGACACGGCGAGCAGTTCCTCCACACTGGTCGGGTACATGGAGATGGCGAGTTCCGCCCGCCCGGAATCGACCAGTCTTTCCAGTTCGTCCGTGCCGCGAATGCCTCCCACGAAGTCGATATTCGGATCCAGGCGCTGATCCACAATACCGAACTCGGGTTCCAGCACATGCTCGCTGAGCCGCGCCACATCCAGTTTGTCGGCCACCTCGCTGCGCTCCGTTGCCGGAAGCGACATCGTATGCCACTGCCCATCCAGGTACAGGCATACGCTGCCCGGTCCGATAGGCGTTTTCTCCCCGGAATCCACGGACAGGGCAAACCGGGCGGCCAGCGTGTTCAGAAACTCGTCTGCGGGGGCAGGCAGCTTTCGTACGATGCGGTTGTAGGCGAGAATGCGCAGTTCGCTCATGGGAAACAGCACGGCCGGGAAGAACTCCGCTTCCGGCACTCCGTCGGATGCTTCGCGCATTTCCGCCGCCGCCCGCGAGGCTGCCGCACACCGATGGTGCCCGTCCGCAATATACAGATACTCGACGCTTTCGAAGGCATCCACCAGTTCTTCCTGCTGCTCCGCTTTCCAGATCGTGTGCCGGACGCCATCCTCCGCCGTGAAGTCGTAGAACGGCTCCGAAGCCGTCTCGGAGGCGACCAAAGCATCGATTCGATCCGCGTTCCGGTAGGTCATCATGACCGCCTCGGCATGTGCCTGTTGGGTCACGATATGACGGACGCGATCTGTCTCCTTTTTCGGGCGGATCTTCTCGTGCTTCAGGATGATTCCATGGTCGTATTCCTCCACCGATACGCACCCGAATACGCCTGTTTGCGTACGGCCGTCCATTTCCAGGCGGTAGATGTATACGGACGGTTCGTCCTGCACCGAGGCGCCATTCCGGGCGAATGCCTGCAGATTGGCGGCGCCGCGTTCGTACGTTTCCGGGGCATATTCGTCGGCACCCACCGGCAGGTCGATCTCCGGGCGAACGACGTGCAGAAAGCTCAGCGGGCGTCCTTCGGCAAGGGCGCGGGCTTCCTCCGTATCGACGACATCGTAGGGCACGGAAGCCACCTCCACCACCTTGTCGGGAACGGGACGAAGGGCGCGAAACGGGTGCAGAATCGCCATGGGAAGGAACCGGGCAGGGGTCAGGATAGTGCACAGAAAACAGTCCGGTACAATTTCGGAAATGCCCGGTTCTTGTGCAGCGCGGCGGCGGCGAATAAGCGGTTAAGAAGCAGAGCGCCGGGACAAGGAGGTACTGCCTGCCGTCACGGAAACCTGACGATGATAAGGGTGCGAGACGTATCAAGCATACCCGAACAGCGGCGGGAATACGACCACAACGAGCCCCGCCCACAGAGCATACACCGGAAGGTAGTCGGTCTGCCAGCGCTCCAGGGCAGTGAAGGATCCGGCGCCCCGCAGGAATCGCACATACAGCCAGGCCGACCAGGCAAGATTGACCAGCAGGATAATGTTCATCCCCAGCGCAGCCACCTTGTTTGGGCTGAACCCGAATTCCGATATGCGGGCAACGATGGCTGTCAGCGCTACTATGTCCACGATCAGAGCCGAGGTAACGAGCACGAGTTGAAAGATGTCGAACACGCCCGGCTTTTTCTCGGGATCCCGCGCCGACACGGCATAAAGAAGCAGACCGAGAACCACCACGAGCAGCAGGTCGCATCCGATGAGGGCTTCGCGCTCCATATTGATGCTATTCCCGGTCCATAACATAGAGCCCATAAAAACGAGTAGCACGGTAGCGAAAAGCGGCGTGAACAGGCGAGTCAGCATCGGCGCCATATT
This sequence comes from Rhodothermales bacterium, assembly GCA_965248175.1. GTDB lineage: Bacteria > Bacteroidota > Rhodothermia > Rhodothermales > VXPQ01 > VXPQ01. The sequence continues at coordinate 2,240,415 of OZ252093.1, read as the reverse complement.
CGCCATGATATTCTGCTTCGTTTCCACCAGCCAGGCGGCTATAATGACGGCTCCAAGCGCACCGCAAGGGATAAGCCAGTTTTGCATGAACCATTCGGGGTCCAGGCCGATAGCGGTGAACATAAACATCGTGAGGGCCGTCAGGACGATGCCGCCCAGCGCAATGAGCACATAGTAAATGAAAAATTCGCCGGAGAATCGGACAAAATTCATGCGCCTGGCGCTATCGCTCCACGCTCCTCCCGCATAAGCGATTCCGATGGCCAGCCAAAGCGCTATGGGCAGGTGCAGTATGGTGAGGAGTTCGGTTGCAGCTCCCGGCTCGAACGGGAACACATTGACGAGAACGGCTGTCGCCGCAAAGGGCGCCGCTATCCATAGGCAGTTCCGGATGCCAAGGGTACGCTTCCATGCAAAATACCCGGCGAGAAACGGCAGGACGAAAAGGCTGATGTTGTGTGCATAGAACGCTTCGTCTCCCTGGTGCATCGACAGGCCGAACAGCGCCGGGATTTTTACGGCAAGCGCCGCGAGGATCGCCAAGGCAATGACTATCGTAGTTTCCGTGCGGACCATCCCCGTGGCCGCGCTGCCGTTTTCCGTTGCGTCCATTGTTTTCTCCTAAAGATGTTTTCGGCTACCGGATAGCATGTGCTGCCGTGCTACCGCGTCCGGGCATCGGATGGCGAAGAAGACCTGACCGCGCGCAATTTGAACGTTATCGGAAGCGTCATATCCACCCTGACCGGCTTGCCGTCCAACGCTATGCCCGGCTTGAACCGCGCCTGACGCACCACGCGAAGGGCCTCTTCGTCGCAGCCTCTGCCAATACCCTCCTTGACTACAGCATCCTCTACGCGACCGTGCTCATTGACGGCAAACGTTACTATCACGCGCCCCTGAATGCCTCTCTCCCGGCAGGACGCGGGATATTGTATTTCCTGGACTAAGGACCTCATCCCCCCGATCAATTCAGGCCATTTCGGAATCATGGAAGTGTCATCTTCAGGCAACTCCGGCTTTTTCTCTACGGACCCTCGCGGTAGCACTTCCAAGGGAGCGCTCTTCAATGGTTGCAAGCGCGTCTCCTTTTCTGCCTGCACCTGGCCCAGTGCTTCCGGGCACCAGCTTCCAACTATGGCTACCCCGATCAGGGCCACAAGCCATTTCCGTGCGGATCGTTTCCTGCGCATATTGCTTATCCCGGTTCAGGGTTCGCACTTTCAGTAGGGCGCCTCCAGCGCCTCGCACAGCCAGCGCTGAAAGGACGACGCGTTCCGGCACAACGCCGCAAAATCGTCCAGGAAGCCCTCCGAAACGATCGAGTCATCCGTGAGCGATGCCACCCCGATGAAATCCTTCCGCTTCAAGTCTTCGATCATCGGATGATCCGGATCAATGCCCCGTGGCGCCCTCTTCAGCGAATCGCCGGATAACTCGAACGCTGTGCGGAACCCTGCATCGTCCCGCGCCTGCGCCCACGCATCCGGGTCGTCCGTGATTGCCTGACGGATCATGGTCAGCGTCGGCGAACCGGGGCGCCATATGCCGCACCCCGCAAAGGATCCTCCCGGCTCGATATGGAGGTAAAAACCGGGGGTGTGTGCGTCTTTGGCTGACTCGTGGCGGAAGTGGATACCCGTATGGGTCTTGTACGGGCTCTTGTCCTTCGAAAAGCGTGTGTCCCGGTAGATACGGAAGAGCGAACCGCCATTGGCTCTCGGATCGGCCCGAAAATGTGGGCTGATTTCCTGCAGGTGCGGTGCAAAATCGGCAATGAACCGCAGCGCCGGCTCCTTTACATCTCCCTCATAGCGGGTCTTGTTTACCTGAAACCAATCCCGGTCATTGTTTGCCGACAAGTCGTCGAGGAAGCGGAAAGTTGCAGGGGTAAAACAGGAAGAGGGCATACGTGTACAGATTTATGGATAACGTGTCGACGAGCCTTACGGTTCGCCGAATCGAGGGGTTCCACTTCCCGTTTCTCGTATTCCCCACCGCATAAAGCAAGTGCATACCATACCCCGAGCACCACCGCCGACATGCCCATAACGCCGGAATCGCTGCTTTCTTGTCTTTGCTGGAACAAATCCGTACAATGCGGGTTACACCTTTCCATTACAAATCGTAACATCGCGGGGTGGAGCAGCTGGTAGCTCACCGGGCTCATAACCCGGAGGTCGCGGGTTCAAATCCCGCCCCCGCTACAGCAGAAACCGACATTCCCAACAGGGGGTGTCGGTTTTTTTGTTGCTGTCTCCGCGCGCCATCATACTATTGCCAATAGATATTTTTCCGGTACTTGCAGGCGGGCGTTTCCTATTTGCACCTTCGACATCATAGTCGATCGATTTCCTTACTGCCAAGGAGAGGTGGTTCGGATTGATTGGACAGATTTTGGTGGACGGCAAGGGCCGCTGGCCGGGCGACGTATACGTGGAGCGTCTCTGGCGCAGCCTAAAGCAGGAAGAGGTCTACCGGCACGCGTACGAGACGGTGGCCGAGGCCGAGAAGGGGATTGCCGACTACCTGCGCTACTTCAACGCAGAGCGCCCCACCAGGCGCTTGACAACCGAACACCCGACGACGTATTCTACCAACGAAAACAGCTGCCCAAGGCGGCATAACCCGACGCGACAGTACACTTAAATACGCGAAAAAAACTGTCCGGTTTTCACGGACCATTTCCGGATTACTGTTCATTATTCACCAAATATTCACATTAAATAAAAAATTTCAATGGATTTTATATTTTATTAACCGCTGGATTTTATATTTTATTAACAAAATACTTCAGTATTCTTAATTAAATAGGGAATTACAGACAAAGGTTGACATTTTCAATTTAAGTTCATAACTTACAATCATTTAGAACAAACGGAGCAGGTCATGTATAAAGCACCTGGAAAAGCGTACCGCAACGGTATAACCCTGATGCAACTGGCCGACATGTTTCCTGACGAGGAAGCAGCCCGCAAATGGTTTGAGGCGCGTATCTGGCCGGATGGTCGCCATTGCCCGCGCTGCAAGAGTACAAGGACGCGCGAAGCGTCTCATGCAAAGATGCCTTACTGGTGCACCGACTGCCGCTCCTACTTTTCCGTCAAGGTCGGCACCGTTATGCAGGCGTCGAAATTACCGCTTCGCAAATGGGCTTACGCCATTTACCTGCATATGACGAACCTGAAGGGCATATCCAGCATGAAACTGCATCGGGATATAGGTATCGGTCAGGATACGGCCTGGCATCTGCTCCAGCGCATCCGCAAGGCATTCGAAGAGAACGACGACAACCTGTTCGGCGGGCCTGTCGAGGTAGACGAAACCTACGTGCTTGACCGTGCGGCGTTCGGCGCTACGGTTTATACCGACGACAGCAAGGCTTATAGCGGCTTACGATATATCTACGATCTCGAAACGGTGAAACATAGCGCAGCCGAGTATGTGCGCGGACAGGCGCACACGAACGGCATCGAATCCTTCTGGGCTACGCTGAAGCGGGCGCACAAGGGCGTTTATCACAAGATGAGCGTCAAGCACCTTCACCGCTACGTGGGGGACTTCGCAGGTCGCCAAGGCATAAGAAATCTCGATACGCCGGAGCAAATGGGCCGTGTAGCAGACGCAATGGCAGGGAAACTCCTGCCATACGGAACGCTGGTGGCAGGCAACGGACAAGGCGTCGTCAACCTTTCCGGGTAATTCCCATTAAATAACACAATATTTCGAAATAGAATAGAATTAGGGAGGAACTGGACACAAGACCGAGCAGCAATGAGCAAGGCAAAGAGGCGGGCGGCCTATTGCGCGAAGCATAATAATAACTGTAAGGATGCGGCCTTCGGCGTGCTCCATGTCAGCCGTTGCACGCTATCCCATGGCTTATGCTGTACCTTCGCCTCCCTTCCTTGGCCGGTGGTGGTCCCTCTCGTCATGGTTGCTTCGGTGGCCGCGTGCGGGACGGCGTACGCTCAGACGGTACCGGCCACATCCCTGGATGTGATTGCCAATAATACCGACGTGGAGGGCGACATCCTCAGCGTGTCCGACGTGGGCCAGGCCACCAACGGGACCACCACCATCAAGCAGGGCAGCACGACGGAGGTCACCTATGCGCCCAACACCAACTTCAACGGGTCCGACTCGTTCACCTACACGGTGAGCGACGGAACCACTACCGACACAGGCACGGCGAACGTCAACGTTGTTGCACCGCTAGCCGAGGCCGTGCTCGTGAGCAACATGAACCAATGTGTCGCCAGTTGCGGCGGGGGCTCCGTCGACCCAGGTCCTTCAGAGGATTTTGCCCAGGGATTCACCACTGGCGGAAATACGACGGATGTCCACGACTTGTCAAGTATCCAAGTGAGACTAAGCCGGGCTCCGGGCAGTGGAACCCTGACGGTAACGGTGCAGGGCAGCAACATCTCACACGGATTTAATGTTCCGGCCCTCACCGTGCTGCACCAATTGACCCCCTTGACCAACCCCGTGGGGACGGGGACGCAGACGTTCACGGCTCCTTCCGGCGCCACTCTGAATGGAGGCACCACATACTTCGTGTATATGAGTTATGCCCCCAACCCCAACGACCCCAACGATCAGGGTCCCAGTTGGAATTTCCAAGGCTGGGGCGGTCAAGGCTGGGGCGCTCAAGATTCCGATTCGCTCCCGGGGTGGGACATTGAGAATGGCCGATTCAGCCTCCGCTTTAACCAGAATGGTTCTGCCATTGCTTGGAGCATTGATCCAGGAGCGTTGAAAATCAGGGTCCAAGGGCCAAACTACGCCCCCACGGCTGCCAACAATACGGTGTCCACGAACGAGGACACGGCGTACGACTTTAGAACCGCGGACTTCGGCTTCTCGGATTCCAATCCCGCCGACATACTGGACCATGTGAAGATCACCACGCCGCCCACGGCGGGGAAGCTGTCGCTCGACGGCACGGACATCACCAGCGTCAGTGACACCAATCCCGTGGAGGTGACGAAGGTCGACCTCGACAACGACAAGCTCAAGTACACCCCGGAGGCCAACGCCAACGGCAGCGCTGTCGCGATGTTCGATTTCAAGGTCAGTGACGGCGATCTCGACAGCGGGAAGTACACCATCACTATTGACGTCGATGCGGTGAACGACGCGCCGGTGGTGTCCGGAACGGAGGAACTCGATTACGCCGAGAACGGCACGACGGTGGTGGGCAACTACACGGCCACCGACCCGGAGAGTAACTCCATCACATGGAGCCTGTCGGGAGACGACCGTGACGAATTCAGCATCAGCAGCGCCGGTGCCCTGACTTTCAATAGCCCCCCCGATTTCGAGGATCCCGCGGACGCCAACACCGACAACGACTACCTGGTAACCGTGCAAGCTACCGACCAACCTCCCAGCGGCAACGGCCGTACCGGCAGCCTGGACATCATCGTCACCGTGACCAACGTGAACGAAGCGCCGGTGGTGTCCGGAACGGAGGAACTCGATTACGCCGAGAACGGCACGACGGTGGTGGGCAACTACACGGCCACCGACCCGGAGAGTAACTCCATCACATGGAGCCTGTCGGGAGACGACCGTGACGAATTCAGCATCAGCAGCGCCGGCGCCCTGACTTTCAATAGCCCCCCCGATTTCGAGGATCCCGCGGACGCCAACACCGACAACGACTACCTGGTAACCGTGCAAGCTACCGACCAACCTCCCAGCGGCAACGGCCGTACCGGCAGCCTGGACATCATCGTCACCGTGACCACCTTGAACGAAGCGCCGGTGGTGTCCGGAACGGAGGAACTCGATTACGCCGAGAACGGCACGACGGTGGTGGGCAACTACACGGCCACCGACCCGGAGAGTAACTCCATCACATGGAGCCTGTCGGGAGACGACCGTGACGAATTCAGCATCAGCAGCGCCGGCGCCCTGACTTTCAATAGCCCCCCCGATTTCGAGGATCCCGCGGACGCCAACACCGACAACGACTACCTGGTAACCGTGCAAGCTACCGACCAACCTCCCAGCGGCAACGGCCGTACCGGCAGCCTGGACATCATCGTCACCGTGACCAACGTGAACGAAGCGCCGGTGGTGTCCGGAACGGAGGAACTCGATTACGCCGAGAACGACACGACGGTGGTGGGCAACTACACGGCCACCGACCCGGAGAGTAACTCCATCACATGGAGCCTGTCGGGAGACGACCGTGACGAATTCAGCATCAGCAGCGCCGGCGCCCTGACTTTCAATAGCCCCCCCGATTTCGAGGATCCCGCGGACGCCAACACCGACAACGACTACCTGGTAACCGTGCAAGCTACCGACCAACCTCCCAGCGGCAACGGCCGTACCGGCAGCCTGGACGTCATCGTCACCGTGACCAACGTGACCGCCGCCACGCCGGCCGCCCCGGCGAACCTCTCGGCCGCGGCGGGTGATGCCCAGGTTGCGCTGTCTTGGGACGATCCGGGCAACAACACGATCACCACGTACCAGTACAGCACCGACGGGGGCACGAGCTTCACCGGCATCGGCGGAAGCGGTGCGACCACCACCGCATACACCGTGACCAGCCTGTCCAACGGTACCAATACCCCCCTGACCAACGGTACCCAGTACACGTTGGCGGTGCGCGCGGTGAACGCTTCCGGTCACGGCGCCGTATCCACCGTGACCGCCACGCCGGGGACGCCCGCCGCCCCCACAGATTTGATGCCTGTTGACCTTGACCCTATGGGCGTCAGCGGATCCGAACACAGCATCGAATTCGATTGGACCGAGCCAGGCGCCATTCCGGGGATAACCGTCACCGGCTACCAGTACCGGTACCGCCCGGAGGTCGCCATCAATTGGAGTGCATGGGCAAACTCTCCCTACGGAACGACATCCGAGGGCATCTTGCCTGACCCCGCAGCCCCTGAACTGATCGCCGGGGTCAAGTACGAATTTCAGGTGCGGGCTATGGCCGGGAACATTCCGAGCGATCCGTCAAACTCGGCTTATGGCACCACCAAAACCCCGGTGGTTCGACCCAGGATTCTCCGCGTGGGCGGGGGGGCCATTACCATTAACCTGGATACGGCGTATCCCTTCGCCACGGGAAACGACGGGAGCTGGAGCGTGCATCACTACCAGGCAGGTGGTAACGACGCGGTGAATAATCCCGGCAATCCGTTTGCCGTGGAGTCGTACGCTGTGGTCGACCTTACCGGTAATATACTCACCGTGAGGCCGTTTTCGGCAGGCGCATTCAAGATTGCTTTGGATCCGGATGCGAGTGTGGATGACAACGAGAAGCCCATCCATGTGGAAGTGATGTCCGCCGATGCGCCCGTGCATAGAGGAGAGGGTATTGCCGTTGGAGAAGATTACAATGCGCAAGTCCAGGACCATATGGAGCAAGTGACCCTGACGGTAAGGGACGACACGTCGAAAGAATTGGAGCTGCTTGACCGCTTCGACGATCCGAACGATGTCTCCCTGAACTACGAAGCCAGCGCCGATAAAGCGGGCGCAGGCGACGACGCGGTTGACATCGTGACTGCGACGGTATCCGGTTCCAGGCTGACGATCGCGCTTACGGACAAGGCGGAAGAGGGCCAATCGACCAATGTTTGGGTGACTGCGACGGATGGTGCTGGCGAATATGCCCGGTTGCGAGTTATTGCGGCTGTGCCCGGGGCAAACAGGCCTTATGTCATGACGCCGCTTGCGGACCGGACATTGCGGGAAGATGCTGTTTCCGACATGCGGATCGATAATCTGGGTGGCGGATTCGCGGATGACGATCTTGGCGGTCGTTCGCTGGAATTGGCAGTCAGCATCAGTGACGATACGGCCACGAAAGTAGGTGACGATAACAGCTTTACGTGGGTTACGTCGTGCATGATGGCGTCGGTCGATCTGACCGCAAAGACCTTGACCATCCGTCCGCTTACGCCGGGCATGGCCATCTTTACGGTGACCGCTACGGATAAGGGAGAGCCGACGTACGTGTGTCCTGCCGGGTATGTGACGACCGACGATCCTGTAACGGCAACCTCTACCTGTACGAAGGCTGGTGAGACGGACATGACCGCCGAAGCGACGTATCCGGACGAACAATCCGTGTCGGATTCCTTCACGGTGACGATTGTGAGCAAGACTACGCCGACCGTAGTGGAGGCGATTCCTGATTCGGAATTGCCGACGGAGGTTGAGCTCTTCCAGAACTACCCGAACCCGTTCAACCCGCAAACGACCATCGACTATGCCTTGCCCCGGGCAGGCGATGTCAGCCTGGTCGTTTACGACATGCTGGGGCGCGAGGTGAACGTGTTGATCGACGGTCCTCAGGCGGCAGGTCGTCACACGGTGCGTTTCGGTGCGAACCAGCTGCCGAACGGCGCCTACGTGTATCGCCTCGTGGCTGGCGAGAAGACGATCACCCGCACGATGGCTCTTGTCAAATAAACGACAGAGGAAGTTCCTTGTCGGCTTATACTCAACAAAGGGTCCCCGTTGCCGTACGACGGCGGGGACCCTTTGCCGTTTATGGGCGGTGTGGCGACTAAAAACGATGCTCATTTTGTACAACACGGGGGCGCTTACTTTTGCCACGCGCCCCCTGCCTTATACGCAACGATCGCCCATCGTTTTACTATGCGTTTCTGGAGAGATCTCCTCAGACGGCATGACAACGAGCACCCACGACGGGGGCGGTGCCCGGATATACACCTGCGAATAATGCGGCAGGGTCCGTCGGCCCACAATGGGTGTGGATTCACCCCATTAAATCCATCTTGATGAAAGTAAGTCTTGCTCAAGATGTGTTTCGGTTGTTGATATTGCCGAGCCGCATTCCCAAACGCCGCTACGCCGCGGCCACGCCGTTCGAGGAAACCTCCTCACCCTCTTCCGGAACCATCCCCAGTTCCTTACGGATCTGCCGCTTGATCTCCTCGCGCTCCTTGTCGTGCTCTCGCAGCCATTCCTTCGTGGCTTCCCGTCCCTGTCCTATAGATTCTTTGCCGTACGCATACCAGGAACCGGATTTCTGCATGATCTTGCACGAGCAACCAAGGTCGATCAACTCGCCGAGCGCCGAAATACCCTCTCCATAAATAATATCGAATTCGGCTTGCCGGAAGGGCGGCGCCGTCTTGTTCTTCACGATCTTCACACGCGTCCGGTTGCCGACCACCTCCGTACCTTCCTTGATAGCCCCTATGCGACGAATATCCATCCGCACGGACGCATAAAACTTGAGTGCACGCCCGCCGGAAGTCGTTTCGGGATTACCGAACATGACCCCGATCTTTTCGCGGATCTGGTTGATGAAAACGAGCGAGGTCCGGGTGCGGCTTATCGTACCGGTCAGCTTCCGCAGAGCCTTGCTCATGAGCCGCGCCTGAAGCCCCACCTGCTGGTCGCTCATCTCTCCCTCGATCTCAGCCTGGGGAACAAGCGCCGCTACCGAGTCGATCACCACGACGTCCAGCCCCCCGCTGCGTATGAGCATTTCGCATATATTGAGCGCCTGCTCCCCGGTATCCGGTTGCGAAACCAGCATATTATCCACCTTCACGCCGAGCTTTTCGGCGTAATTGATATCGAAGGCATGCTCGGCGTCGATGAAAGCGCACATGCCGCCTGTTGCCTGCGCCTCTGCGATAATATGGGTCGCCAACGTCGTCTTGCCCGACGATTCCGGCCCGTAAATCTCTGTGACGCGCCCGCGAGGGATTCCGCCCACGCCGAGAGCGGCGTCCAGCGTCAGCGATCCCGTCGAAATCGACTCGATGCGAGCAATGGGCGCATCGCCCATACGCATCACCGCACCCTTACCGTATTGCTTCTCGATTTGCTGCACCGCCAGGTCGAGGGCCCTGTTTTTCTCGGAGTCGTTGGAGGTCATGGTAACGTCAGCCTGTTATGTGAATATGTGCGATGTACATATCTAATATACATACACAAGATCAGCGATTCCACTTTTTTTTCCACTCCCCTACAGACACACACAATACGCAATTCATAACCATTATGAGCGGCCCGCAAGCAGATTTTTTCGCACCCTGTCCAGCAAAAAAGTAGTGGTCAGTTGCTTGTTGAGCATGCGGTCTCGCACAAGCTGTAACCGGTGCGCCTGGACCCTGCCAGCGTCGGCGTATCCGATCCATACGGTTCCCACCGGCTTTTCCGATGTGCCGCCCGCGGGCCCGGCCACACCTGTCGTCGAAAGACCGAGGTCGGCGCCGAGACACCGCCTTATTCCTTCGGCCATCTGCATCGCGACGACCTCGCTCACGGCGCCATGTTCCCGGAGCGCATCCTGCGATACGCCGAGCACGTCTACCTTTGCCGGGTTCGAATAGGCCACTACCCCACCCGCCATGTATTCAGACGATCCGGGAATATTCGTAAGGGCGTGCGCCAGGTATCCTCCTGTGCAGCTCTCCGCCACCGCCACGGTCAAGGAGCGATCCCGGAGCATATTTCCCACTACTTCTTCGAGCGTCTCGTCGTCCACCCCGTATATGTATTCGCCGATCCGGTCCCGCAGGCATGTTTCCAGTTGCGCTATACTACCATCCGCCTCCTCCCGGTCACCGGCGAATGCCGTCATGCGCAATCGCACTCCCCCGGCCCCCGGCAACCAGGCAAGCCGGAGCGTATCCGAAAGCACGCCGGACAAATCCCCTGCTGCCTCCTGAAGACTGGATTCTCCAATACCCGCTGTACGAAGGGTACGGTGTACGATGGAGCGGAGTCCGCCCCGGCGGCGCACCCTCGGCAGGACCTCCTCGGTAAAAAGATGTTGCATTTCGTACGGCACCCCGGGCAATACGGCCAGCATGCTTCCTGCCGCCTCCCCCTCCCGGCTTTCCCGCCAAAGTCCCGGCGCGGTCCCCAGCCGGTTGGACAGGACTTCGAATCCGTCGGGGACCATGGCTTGAGAACGGTTGCTTTCCGGCATATGCCGCCCCCGCAGCGCGAACCGCTCCTGGATGCTTTCCAGAATTCCGGTTTGAAACGCCAACTCGACTCCGAAGAGACCTGCCACTGCCTCGCGCGTCCTGTCGTCGTCGGTAGGCCCAAGCCCGCCCGTCGTAATGACCAGATCGCTTTCGGCCAGACTGCGCCGGAGCTCGGATTGCAGCGTTTTCTCGTCGTCGCCAACCGTTGTCATGCGGCGCACAACCACGCCTGTCAACGTCAACTGCTCGCCAAGCCAGGCAGCGTTCGTGTCGCGCACCTGCCCGATAAGCAGTTCGTCGCCAATGGTCAGCACGGTGGCCTGCATACTCCCCGAAATATTTATCTATGCCGGATCGACCAGCCTTCCGGATCGGCCCGCCAGTCCAGAATAGCCTGGACCGCCGCTTCAGACAGCGTTTCCCGTTCCTGGGCCGCCGCTAACAACACATCCAGGCCGGTCAACACATACAGGGGGACCCTTGCCTTTTCAAAGGCATGACGGGCCGCAGCGAATCCATGGGAAAAAATGGCGAGAACCGCCTGTACCTCGGCGCCGGCGTCGCGCAACGCCTCCACTACGGCGCAGGAAGAACCGCCCGTCGAGATCAAATCCTCTACCACGATGGTGGTCCTACCCGCTATACTCCCCCCCTCTATGCGGCAACGGCGTCCGTGGTCCTTCGATTGCGCCCGCGCATACGCCATGGGCATTTCCAGAATATCCGCAAGCCATGCCGCATGGGGAATGCCAGCTGTGGCTGTCCCCGTGATCACGTCGGCGTCCAGCCCGTGCTCTTTCCATACGTGAACAAATCCGTCGCGTACGGTACGCCGCGCCACCGGGCTGGAAAGGAGCAAGCGGTTGTCGCAATAGACCGGCGCAAGTAAACCGGACGCAAGGGTAAACGGATCGTCCGGGGCAAAGCGAACGGCCTGCACGTCCAGCAGGTGTTCCGCCACACGCCGGGCTAACAAACAACCTGCTTCGTTTTCCGCATCTTTTTCCATAAAAAATTCAGGCTTGGGCGATGTCATGCCTTTCTCAGGTATGCTTTTTCCTGAACAGATATACCCATCCGGTCCACAGAGTAAACGCAACGACCAGGAAAAAGGCCACAATCGGAATGGGTGTGTCGAGTATCCACCTTGCCCAGGCGCCGGTAACCCCCTCCAGTTTCTCAAAGGTCAGGAGCGCCAGCATCCCACCCAGATACACGATCTGGCTGGCTGTCTTCCTCTTGGCGACAGGCAACGTGAACCCGCCGCCACCGGATATCGGGGAATGAGAGCGCAGCCAGGTCACCGATATATCGCGCAATCCGATGAGCGCCACGCCCCACCATGGTACAAACTCCGGAACGATCACACAAAGCATCACGAAGGTGCCCAGGACCAGCACCTTGTCGGCAAGCGGATCAAGCGCCTGCCCAAGCTCAGACCGGGCTTCGAATTTCCGGGCAATTTTCCCGTCCAGATAATCGGACGCAGCCGCAAGAAGGAATAAACCTAACGCAATAGCCAGGCCCGGTAACGCATTGCCGTACAACAGGATAAGCACCATCGGCGTCACCAGTATCCGGATGATCGTAAGCACGTTCGGAAGATGCTTCATGCGCAGCCTCGCTGGCGCCGGGCGCCGGGCGCCATCATCCGTAAGATTCTGTTCGTATCGAATCATATGCGTATCAGAGTGCGTATGGAGCGCCGCCGGACGACGAAATGTCTGCCGCAAAGACTGTCATTATGGCGGAGAATGAACTCCGGCATTATTCTTGATAGCGTCCAGCGGACACCAAGCCCGCGTACTGTAAAATAAAGACCTGCAAGGTAGCGAGATACTCGTTATGGGAAAGATTATTGGAATTGACCTCGGAACCACGAATTCGGTCGTCTCCGTGATGGAAGGCGGAGAACCTGCCGTGATCACCAACCCCGAAGGCGCGCGCACCACGCCGTCGGTCGTCGCCTACAAGAAGGACGGCGAACGCCTCGTGGGCATGCCTGCCAAGCGGCAAGCGATTACGAACCCGCAAAATACGATCGCTTCGATCAAGCGCTTCATGGGACGCCAGTTTGGCGAAGTCGAAAGCGAGATCAAGACCGTTCCGTACGAAGTGATCCGCGGCGACAACAATACGGCCCGGGTCAACGTGAACGACCGGGTGTACACGCCGCAGGAAATCTCGGCGATGGTTCTCCAGAGGCTAAAGCAGACCGCAGAAGACCATCTTGGCGAAAAGGTGACCGAGGCCGTCGTTACGGTGCCCGCATACTTCAACGACGCACAGCGTAAGGCTACGAAAGAAGCTGGTGAGATCGCCGGACTGAATGTGCGGCGCATCATCAACGAACCGACGGCGGCAGCGCTGGCCTACGGTCTTGACAAAAAGGATAAAAAGGATAAAAAGGACGAAATCGTCGCCGTATACGATCTGGGCGGTGGCACGTACGACATCTCGATTCTTGAACTCGGCGACGGTATTTTCGAGGTAAAGGCGACCTACGGCGATACGCATCTTGGAGGAGATGACTTCGACCAGCGGCTGATCGACTATATCGCCGACGAATTTCAGAAGCAGGAAGGCATTGACCTGCGCAAGGACCGCATGGCCCTGCAACGGCTGAAAGAGGCCGCGGAGAAGGCGAAAATCGAACTCTCCGGGCAAACGCAGACAAATATCAATCTGCCCTTTATCACCGCCACGGAAGACGGGCCGAAGCACCTGACGCTCGACATCACGCGGGCCGCCTTCGAGAAACTGGTAGACGATCTGGTCGAGCGCACTATTCCGCCCATGGAAAAAGCGCTCAAGGACGCCGGTGTCTCAAGGGACGATATCGACGAGGTCATTCTCGTCGGCGGTTCGACCCGCCTCCCGAAAATTCAGGAAGTGGTCGAGAATTTCTTCGGTAAAAAGCCCAACCGTTCGGTAAATCCGGACGAGGTGGTGGCCGTAGGAGCAGCCGTCCAGGGTGGTGTGCTTTCCGGGGATGTCAGCGACGTGCTACTGCTCGACGTAACGCCGCTCAACCTTGGCATCGAAACGCTCGGGGGAGTGATGACGTCGCTCATCTCCGCCAACACGACCATCCCCACGAAGAAGAGCGAGATATTTTCCACGGCTTCGGACAGCCAGACCTCCGTGGAAATACATGTACTCCAGGGAGATCGCCAGATGGCCATCGGCAATCGTACGATCGGGCGCTTTCATCTGGACGGCATTCCTCCGGCGCCGCGCGGCATCCCGCAGATCGAGGTAGCCTTCGATATCGACGCGAACGGCATCCTTGACGTAACCGCCAAGGACAATGCGACGGGTAAGAAGCAGAACATCCGCATTGAGGCTTCCAGCGGGCTCTCCGATCAGGAGATCGAGAAAATGCGCCAGGATGCGAAGACGCACGCCGAGGAAGACGAGAAGAAGCGGGCGCAGATCGAGAAGCGGAATCAGGCCGATTCGCTCGCGTACTCCACGGAGAAAAACCTGAAGGAATACGGGGACAAGATTCCTGCCGAAAAGAAGGCGAAGGTCGAGGCTGCGCTCGAACGACTCAAGGAAGTACGCAAAAACGACGAGTCCCCCGATCTGGACTCGGCGCTGGAGCAACTCAACCAGGCCTGGGGCGAAGCCGCAGAGGATATGTACAAGGCGCAGCAGGCTGCCGCCGCACAGGAGGAAGCGAACGCAGGCGCCGGAGCAGGCGAGGAAGAAGCCGCAGCAGACGGTTCCGTGGATGCCGACTATGAAGTGATCGACGAGGACGAGGACGAGGAGTCATCGGGTACGAATCATAAGTAGGTGGGTGCTGAGAAGGGGTCATATGGCATAATTTTTTTACAGAAACGACTTGACTTTCTCAGATTTTACTTTTGGCTTAGGCTAAATCATGAAGATTTGCGGGCGTGTCCCGTAAACTGTGTAAGTGGTCAATCGTACACATAGTTTCATCAGGAGGTGAAGACGATGCCCGAACTTACAGACAAACAGCAGGCTCTTCTGGACGAGTTGCTGAAGGATTTCAAGGGGGACGCGCGGGACCTATTCGGCGAGGGGGGCTTGCTCAAGACGATAGGCAAGCGTGCTCTCGAGGCGGCATTGGAGGGGGAGCTGACGCATCATCTCGGCTACCCTGCTCACGATCGGTCGGGTCGCGGCAGCGGCAATTCCCGTAACGGACGCACTGCGAAGCGGCTCGAGAGCGAGTCGGGTTCGCTGGATCTGGAGGTTCCTCGCGATCGCAACGGCAGTTTCGAGCCCAGGATCGTAGAGAAGCGCCAGCGCCGGGTAGCGGGCCTGGACGACGTGATCGTGTATCTCTACGCGCAGGGCCAGAGCACGCGGGCTATCCAGGACACGTTGAAGCGTCTCTACGGCGCGGAGGTCTCCTCTACGCTTGTTTCGGAGGTTACCGCAAGCGTTCTCGAGGAAGTGAGCGCATGGCAGGCTCGTCCTCTGGAGCGGGTGTATCCTGTCGTGTACTTCGACGCCTTGTTCGTAAAGTCTCGCGAGGAGGGATCGGTGAAGAGGCGCGCGGTCTACGTGGCGCTGGCGATAGACATTGAAGGAGAGAAAAAGGTGCTTGGCCTTTGGATCGCTCCGACGGAGGGAGCCGTTTCGTGGCTCACCATCTTCGGCGAGTTGAAGGCGCGGGGCATGGAGGACTGTTTCATTGCGTGCGTGGACGGTTTGAAGGGTCTTCCCGAGGCGATAGAGACGGTCTATCCCCGTGCGCGGGTGCAGTTGTGCGTGGTGCACCAGGTGCGCAAGAGCCTGCGCTACGTGCCTTGGAAGGAGCGCAAGCCGGTGGCGTCGTCTTTGCGCGCGGTCTACGCAGCGCCGAGCGAAGAGGCTGCTCTTGCGGCGCTCGAGGCTTTCGAGAGACAATGGAGCGAGAAGTACCCGGCTATCGCTCCGCTCTGGAGGAAGGACTGGGAGCGTCTGGCGCCTTTCTTCGACTATGCGCCTGCGATCCGCAAGGTGGTCTACACCACCAATGCGATCGAATCGCTGAACTACAGCCTGCGCAAAATCGTCAAGGGACGGGGCGCTTTCCCCAACGACGACGCGGTGCGCAAGCTGCTCTACCTGGGCCTGCGCGAAGCCGCGAAGAAGTGGAAGCGTCCGATCCGGGACTGGAAGGCTGCCCTCAACCAGTTCGTCATACTCTATGGAGACAGAGTCCCCATAGATCAATAAATTCACTTACACAGTTAAGCGGACACGCCCAGATTTGCCGGATGGGCTGAACTGTAGAGGCCATATTCGCATATCCGAATTGCTTCTTTCTAACACAAAAACATGAGGAGGTAAAACAATGCCTATTTGGATCGTACCATCACTTGGAGTCGCAGCTATTGTGATCAAGGCTGCGATTGAAGCTATAGAGTTCTTCAAAAGACACAGGGAGGAGTCATCTTGATACAAAATCACCGAATTCCTTGTGAATTCGGTGTTAACCCTAATTTTTGGGAATTACAGACAAAGGTTGACATTTTCCCTTTAAGTTCATAACTTACAATCATTTAGAACAAACGGAGCAGGTCATGTATAAAGCACCTGGAAAAGCGTACCGCAACGGCATAACCCTGATGCAACTGGCCGACATGTTTCCTGACGAGGAAGCGGCCCGCAAATGGTTCGAGGCGCGTATCTGGCCGGATGGTCGCCATTGCCCGCGCTGCAAGAGTACAAGGACGTGCGAAGCGTCTCATGCAAAGATGCCTTACTGGTGCACCGACTGCCGCTCCTACTTTTCCGTCAAGGTCGGCACCGTTATGCAGGCGTCGAAATTACCGCTTCGCAAATGGGCTTACGCCATTTACCTGCATATGACGAACCTGAAGGGCATATCCAGCATGAAACTGCATCGGGATATAGGTATCGGTCAGGATACGGCCTGGCATCTGCTCCAGCGCATCCGCAAGGCATTCGAAGAGAACGACGACAACCTGTTCGGCGGGCCTGTCGAGGTAGACGAAACCTACGTGGGCGGCAGGGAAGCGAACAAGCACGCATCGAGGAAACTCCACGCCGGACGCGGGCCGGTTGGCAAGACGGCCATCGTTGGCGTGAAGGACCGGGCCACGGGCAAGATCAAGGCAGAGGTCGTAGAGGATACGACAAGCGAAACCCTGCAAAACTTCGTGCTTGACCGTGCGGCGTTCGGCGCTACGGTTTATACCGACGATCACAAGGCTTATAGCGGCTTGCGATATATCTACGATCTCGAAACGGTGAAACATAGCGCAGCCGAGTATGTGCGCGGACAGGCGCACACGAACGGCATCGAATCCTTCTGGGCTACGCTGAAGCGGGCGCACAAGGGCGTTTATCACAAGATGAGCGTCAAGCACCTTCACCGCTACGTGGCGGACTTCGCAGGTCGCCAAGGCATAAGAAATCTCGATACGCTGGAGCAAATGGGCCGTGTAGTAGACGCAATGGCAGGGAAACTCCTGCCATACAGAACGCTCGTGGCAGGCAACGAACAGGGCGTCGTCAACCTTTCCGGGTAATTCCCTAATTTTTCACTTGACAAGTCACTATTTGCTTTTTAAAGATTCCCTTTTCCTTATGATTCTATCTTCACTAGCGATCATCGACCCCAAATCCAGAACGAAAATCATGTGTACTGCCACGGAGCCAATCAGGCACCAAATATAATCTACGATCCCGCTATTGCCTCTCCCCTTCACGTTCCAATCCCTGTACCTGCTTCCCCCTCCCCGGAACCGCCCCCCAATCCTGTTTCGTATGTCTTCCCCATGAAGACCATCGTCACAGATTCCCCCGAAGAGGCTGCCTCGTTCATTCTATCCGGCGAAACCGCGGCCTTTCCCACCGAAACGGTATACGGGCTGGGGGCGGACGTTTTCAATGCTGCGGCGGTTCGGAAGATATTCGAAGCCAAGGGGCGGCCTGCGGACAATCCGCTTATCGCACACATTGCGGACACCGGAGAGGTGGAGAGGGTTGCCGACTTCTCGTCAAGAACCGCTCAGCGCCTCGCAGAACGCTTTTTCCCGGGACCGCTGACCCTTGTGCTCCCCAAACGTGCAGACGTGCCTCCGGTTGTCACTGCGGGCCTCGATACGATCGCTGTGCGCGTGCCGCAGCATGAAACGGCCCAGGCGTTTCTGCGAGCATGCGCCGGTCCCGTGGCGGCGCCCTCGGCCAATCGTTCGGGACGGCCAAGCCCTACCACCTGGCAGGCCGTACTGGAAGACCTCGACGGGCGAATTTCCTGCGTGCTTCGGGGCGAGCCGTCGGTTGTCGGCCTGGAATCGACGGTCATCGACTGTACGACGGATATTCCTCGCGTATTACGGGCCGGGGGCGTAACGCTGGAGGCGCTCCGCGAAGTGGTTCCGAATATGCAAGGGCCTCAGGATACTCCGGGGGGCGTGCCCCGAAGCCCTGGCATCCGGCACCGGCATTACGCGCCGGCGGCTCGGGTTGTACTGGTCGACAAGGCGCCCTCCGGGCCACTTCAGGAAATAGCGGGATATATCGGGATGGAAGATACCGAGAATGAGCCCAGCGGGCGCTGGCGCCTTGTGGAACGTGTTACCACCCCCGAAGCCTACGCACATCACCTCTTCGATTTCATGCGGCGCTGCGACGCGGCAGGCGTGGAAACCATCTACTGCCAGACCGTGGAGCCGACCGGAATAGGGGCAGCCATCATGGACCGTCTCCAACGGGCGGCCAAGGGGAGTGCGAAAAGCCGCTCATGATACGGCGGAACGGTTCTGTTTAGTATAACGGAACGCAGAGGAAACACTTCCGTCGAGGCGCTTAATCGAGGGGTCAATAATTAAGGGGCTTATATACCAAAGTAACCACCTTCGGGTCAGAGCATATCCTCTAACGGCGGCGGTCTCTTGTCAATGATAGAGACGGGTGGGCGGTTCCAGTCCTTGATCGGCGTTACGAGGCACTTCGCCAGTTTTTTCGTCCAGATAGGTTGGCTCCTTTTCCCATTTGTTCTGGCTTGTCATTTTTTCATCCTCCGTGCCTTTCGGCGCTTTTGTGAATTACCCCCACAGGAACAGGTGCCCATTGGAACAGGGTAGAGAGAATTAGCGACTATTGCTATTGCCAAATCAGATCCGTAAGATCCGGGCGCAGGGGGAGCTGCGGAGCAAAAGAGTGGTGCACCA
Source organism: Rhodothermales bacterium (assembly GCA_965248175.1). Classification (GTDB taxonomy): domain Bacteria; phylum Bacteroidota; class Rhodothermia; order Rhodothermales; family VXPQ01; genus VXPQ01. The sequence continues at coordinate 2,221,298 of OZ252093.1, read as the reverse complement.
CCCAACCCAAGATGTGCGGCTCGCCGCCCCCTGCACATTCTCAACCCATAACGCCATGGACACCATGAAAACAGATTCAGAAGACCGGATCCCAACCGACGAAGTGATAGCAACAAGAAAAAGCCTTGTCCGGGTCGGCGTTACCTATGCTGCGGCCTTCTTCCTGTTTATTGTTGGCCCCCTGCTCATTTTGGGGCTTATCTTATCTGCAGATCAAGAAAACGCCCTGGAGGTCTTCAATACGCTCCTGCCTGTAGCAGCAATCATCTCCTTCTGGTTTGCTGGCCGGGGCAAAGGGCACCAGAAACAAAACGACGACTAAGGACTAGGAAGAGGACGAAAAGTGATGCAAAAAAAAGGCTACCTGCGGGGTCAAACCTGAATTGCCATTTTGCCTCTTGGAAGATATTGCTCATAACCTTAGCCCCTCCAGGCGGTTACTTTGGGATACTCTGATCAATCCATCACTGGGAGTCGAATTGAAGATTCGAGATCGGGGAAGGGCGATTTCAGGTTGGACAGGGGCCGTCAGGGGTCGGATTCAAGGCCGAATCTACGATATTGTTGCGTTTTAGCGCCCCGGACGCCTCAAAACGCGGCGCCCGGGCATACCTATCCCGCGACAGCTATCAATTTCTTGCGCGCCATGAAGAAATTCGCCAGCGCAAACAGCGTATAGACCTGCGCCGCGTTCTTGCGCAACCCGCGGTAGCGCGTCTTGCGGTAGCCCCAAAGGTGCTTGACCACCCCGAAGGGATGCTCTACGCGAGCACGAGTGCGGTTGCTCTTGCGATTGAACGAAGCGTCCGCGCACGTCAGTTTCCTGCCTCTGGCCGCCTTGCGCAACACGCGCCAGGCGACGCCTTGCGACTCGGCGCGCTCCTTGCGCTTTCGGCACGCGTAGCCCTTGTCGCCGTAGATCGTCTTCTCCTCGCCGTGAAGACACTGCTCCATCATCGTCACGTCGTGCACGTTCGCCGCCGTTACTTCTACGCTGTGCACATAGCCCTGCGTGTCCGTGCCGATATGCGCTTTCATCCCGAAATGCCACTTGTTCGCCTTACGAGTGGACTTCATCTGAGGATCGCGCTGACCAGAGCGGTTCTTCGTAGACGTCGGAGCAGAAATGATCGTCGCGTCCACGATACTGCCCTCGCGAACCATGATGCCACAAGAACGAAGGTGCTTGCCGCTAATCGACAGAAGCGTCTTCGTCAACTCGCGCTCTTCAAGCCAGTGACGAAACTTGCATATCGTCGTCTCGTCCGGCGCGTAGCCCGCCTCCAGACGAGCGAAACGACGCATCGCAATATTGTCGTGCAGGGCGTCTTCCATGCCCGGATCCGAATGCCCGAACCATTGCTGCATGAAGTAGATTCGAAGCATCACCTCAAGACCGACCGGAGGACGCCCCTTGGCGCCCTTCGGATAGAAAGACTCCAATTCCAAAAGAAAAACCTTCCAGGGAAGCACCGCATCCATCTGCTCCAAAAATCGCTGGTTACGCGTCTTTCTCCTCCGGCTTTGGTAGGTCACGTCCTCGAATGAAAACTGGAGCATCGGATCTTCCTCGCTTGGTGATGGACTATATCGTAAAATACAAACCGGGCCTTAATCAGAGTATCCTTTGGTATATAAGTCCCATATCTATCGCTTGGCTGACGAAGTTTCTACTATAGACGTACCTCTTGACGATAAACTTGCTGAAACTGTCAAAGAGGCAATACTTGTTGTACGTACACAAGGGCTTGGGGCAGGACTTATGAATGTACAAGCCGTTATACACGCTGTGGACAATCTTATAGCGAACTCTCATGGCTTTGACATGAAATCTATTTCACAGTTATCCAGACTAGAGAAAAAGCATTTAAAAAAGAATGGGATATGGTAGGAATACGTGAGGGGCTCGGTACATATTCTGTCGAAGGCAAAAAGCATTATCGAAAAATATTCCACGGTACTTAGTAAACATCCGGGCGTGTCCCGTAAACTGTGTAAGTGGTCAATCGTACACATAGTTTCATCAGGAGGTGAAGACGATGACCGAACTTACAGACAAACAGCAGGCTCTTCTGGACGAGTTGCTGAAGGATTCCAAGGGAGACGCGCGGGACCTTTTCGGGGAGGGCGGTTTGCTCAAGACGATAGGCAAGCGGGCTCTCGAGGCGGCGCTGGAGGGCGAGATGACACATCATCTCGGTTATCCGCCGCACGATCCTTCGGGCCGCAAGAGCGGCAATTCCCGCAACGGGCGCACTGCGAAGCGGCTCGAGAGCGAGTCGGGTTCGCTGGATATGGAGGTTCCTCGCGATCGCAACGGCAGTTTCGAGCCCAGGATCGTAGAGAAGCGCCAGCGCCGGGTAGCGGGCTTGGACGAGACGATCGTGTATCTCTACGCGCAGGGCCAGAGCACGCGGGCTATCCAGGACACGTTGAAGCGTCTCTACGGCGCGGAGGTCTCCTCGACGCTTGTCTCGGAGGTTACCGCAAGCGTTCTTGAGGAAGTGAGCGCATGGCAGGCTCGTCCTCTGGAGCGGGTGTATCCTGTCGTGTACTTCGACGCCTTGTTCGTGAAGTCTCGCGAGGAGGGATCGGTGAAGACGCGAGCGGTCTACGTGGCGCTGGCGATAGACATTGAAGGAGAGAAGCAGGTGCTTGGCCTTTGGATCGCTCCGACGGAGGGGGCCGTTTCGTGGCTCACCATCTTCGGCGAGTTGAAGGCGCGGGGCATGGAGGACTGTTTCATTGCGTGCGTGGACGGTTTGAAGGGTCTTCCCGAGGCGATAGAGACGGTCTTTCCACATGCGCGGGTGCAGTTGTGCGTGGTGCACCAGGTGCGCAAGAGCCTGCGCTACGTGCCTTGGAAGGAGCGCAAGCCGGTGGCGTCGTCTTTGCGCGCGGTCTACGCAGCGCCGAGCGAAGAGGCTGCTCTTGCGGCGCTCGAGGCTTTCGAGAGACAATGGAGCGAGAAGTACCCGGCTATCGCTCCGCTCTGGAGGAAGGACTGGGAGCGTCTGGCGCCTTTCTTCGACTATGCGCCTGCGATCCGCAAGGTGGTCTACACCACCAATGCGATCGAATCGCTGAACTACAGCCTGCGCAAAATCGTCAAGGGACGGGGCGCTTTCCCCAACGACGACGCGGTGCGCAAGCTGCTCTACCTGGGCCTGCGCGAAGCCGCGAAGAAATGGAAGCGACCGATCCGGGACTGGAAGGCTGCCCTCAACCAGTTCGTCATACTCTATGGAGACAGAGTCCCCATAGATCAATAAATTCACTTACACAGTTAAGCGGACACGCCCAAACATCCTGATCAAGCACCCCTCCTCTCTGGATGCTTGATCAGGCGTTCGCCAACGTATCGTATCCACCAAGAGCGTTCGTACCCTACCCACTCCTCCTATACAACACAAAAACCCAGCCCGCACAGACGAGGAGGCCGTATGCTTCGCGCGCCGCTTCCGAAAATGCCCCTTCGCTGGCGGCTATGAGACTTCCCAGCAGGACCCCTGCCCAAATCAGGCATAGAGCCATATAGGCCAGGGCAATCGGCCGGGGAAATCGCCCCAATGCGAAGAGAACGCAATGAATGGCGGCTGCGCCGTATATCCCTATCCAGGCCAGCGCATCCGGATCATTGTTCTGAAACGCCGCCCAGGCGACGAAAAACAGCAGTGCAATCGCATTGGCGATCCGCATGAATCAACCCTGTTCGTCTTTGGAAAAAGCGGAGTCGAACGCTGCCTGGGGCTGTTCGAAGTCGATATCCTTCGTGAAGGCGCATGCCTCGGCAGCGCCCTGCTCCCTTTCCATCCCGCTGTCCTCCCATTCGATGCTGAGTGGACCCTGGTAGCCGATCCGGTTCAGCGCCCGGATGATTTCCTCGAAATTGATCGCTCCGCGTCCCACTGAACGGAAATCCCAGTACCGGTCCGGATGCCCGAAGTCGAGATGCCCGCCGAAAACACCGCCTGCGGTAGGCGTTTCCGACCACCATACGTCCTTGATATGCGCATGGTAGATACGATCCGGGAACGCGTCGATGAAACGGACATAATCCACGCCCTGATACCCGAGGTGGCTGGGATCGTAGTTGAACCCGAAGGCTTCCCTGCCGCCTAATGCATCGAGAGAGCGCTGGGCGCTGGCGATGTCAAAGGCAATCTCTGTGGGATGCACCTCCAACGCGAACCGGATGCCCTCCTCGTCGAAAACATCCAGGATCGGGTTGAACCGGTCGGCGAAATCCTGATACCCCTGGTCGATCATGCCCGGCTTGTTGGGCGGGAAGGAGTAGAGCAGATGCCAGATGGAGCTGCCGGTAAAGCCGTTCACGACCGATACGCCGAGTCTGGCGGCCGCGCGGGCCGTGTTCGCAAGTTCCGCTGCGGCGCGGGTGCGTACGCCTTCCGGGTCGCCGTCTCCCCAGATGTGCGGAGGAAGAATAGCCTCGTGACGCTCGTCAATGAGGTCGCACACGGCCTGGCCAACCAAGTGATTGCTGATCGCCCAGACTTTCAGGCCGTATTTCGCAAGCAGATCGTGCCGGCCCTGACAATAGCCGTCGTCCGCCAATGCCTTGTCCACCTCGAAATGATCTCCCCAACAGGCCAGCTCAAGGCCGTCGTATCCCCACTCGGAAGCCTTCTCGGCGAGCGTTTCCAGGGGCATATCGGCCCATTGTCCTGTAAATAAAGTAACCGGTCGTGCCATGATGCGATATTGTGGTTTCGGTCGATAGTTGTTGCGATATACGGACGTTGTTCAGCGTTGGAAACGTACCGATAACGCGAGTGCGTGTCAAGAAAAGAAAAACGGCTGAACCCGGCGCCTCCTTCATCGAATCTTCGCAACGCCGTCTCCAAAAAGAAGCCTCTGTACAGAAAGAGAAGGTACAGGTTGCTTCGTTTCGGGGCGTTACCAGCCGACCCGGCGTTGTTCGGCCTGTGGCTGGGGCGTTTCCGATCCTTCAGTGGCCTCGACGAGAGGCTCCGGATTCTCTTCCGCAGCAGTTTCGGCAGGCGCTTTCCCGACGCGTACACCGGATGGATAACGGGTTGCAGGCGCCACATCGGTGTCGTCGAGGCGGGATAGCGTAGTGCCGGTATAGTAAAAATCGAGGATATCCGTATAGGACATGCCGCGCTTCGCCATATCGTGCGCGCCCCACTGGCTCAGGCCTACGCCGTGTCCGTACCCCTGCCCGGTAAAGATGTATTCGTTGCCTTGCCGCTCTGCGTCGAACCGCATGCTACGCAGCGACCGCGGCCCGAAATGCCAGATGACGACGAGGCGAAACTCGTTTCCGGTGACGGAACGCCGCTGCCCGTTTTGCATGAGCAGGGAAACCGAGGCGACCCGACCATCCGGATTACGCTTGTCCAGAAGGAATCCAACAACCTCCCCGCCGAATTTCTTGCCCAGTTCGGCAAGCAGTTTGGGGCGTGCAACGCGGGAAACCCATTCGGCATGGGGCGATTGTTTCCCGTACGGATCGGGCTTGCCTCGCAGATAGGGAACAGGCGCGCTCGCCCATACGGATTCGTTGTCGGCAGTGTGGCCGCCACTGGAAGAATGGTAGACGGCCTGAATGGGCCGCCCACGATACGTCAGCACTTCACCTTCCGTGCTGTGGGCCGCTTCGAGAGCCAGAGGAATGATCGCGTCCTCTCCCCGATACACCTGGGAGCGGGTGTCGTCTACGAGGTCGTAATCCGGGCCGTATTTACCCGGCGCGTTCAGTACGTAGGTGCGGGCCAGTACGGCCATGGCCTTCGATCCTTCCAGGTCGCCGAGGCTGTATTCCGTGGATACGACGGAGGCCACATAGGCTTCGAGCGGGACGGCATTGATCAGCTTCAGCCCTTCGTCGTTTTGATCCGGTGCAATAAGCAGATTCCCTGTATATCGTCTGGGAGCCTGCTTGGCCTCATCGTCCCGCATCTCAATGCCGAAAGAGGCACCGCCCACCGGTTCAGCGCGAAGAGACCCCGTGTACAAGGTGAGCGCGTCTGACGATACCCGGAGTTCGTTAGAAACTCCATAGGGGGAGATCAGCACGGTCTGCCCGGTCCCTACCTCCATGAGGGGATCAGCGTAGTCCCCTGCGTGAAGCCGCACAGCGCCCTCGTATGCGGAGAGCGTGATACTCGTAGGCGCCTGCTTGTCGAGCAGGCGTATCCGCACATCCTGGGCCTGAGACGGCAGGACGTAAAGCACCAAGGCAAGAATGGCTGCTTTGTACGGCAGCACGGAGCGCAACAGGATTGTCATGAGATTGCCAACGTGTCCTGAGATATTTCCAACACGCCCGACTATGGCCTCATGGCCATCCGGGAGATTTTCACCCTCCTGTTTTAAGGTAAAGAACCGCTTGGATCAATGAATATGACGCCGAGAGGTTCCGAAGGAGGGTTTGCTCTCGACTATCCGGCATGGCTGGAGACTGCTCCGCAGGGGCGACGGCCTTTGCAAAGACACCTTGATCTCAGGAGAGGAACGGGACAAGCGATGGTTGCTTAGGGATCCCGGGGCTGCGGGCATCGTTCGCAGACGCACGTTGACGCGCCCATCCCTGCGGCACAGAACCCCGACCATGCTTATCGATACGCATGCACACCTGTATCTCGACGAGTTCGAAGACGATCTGGAAGCCGTGATCGACCGGGCCCGCGAGGCCGGCGTGGCACGGATACTGCTGCCTGCCATTGACGTACCGTCCGTACATCGCGCCCTGAGGTTGTGCGAGCGGTTTGATGGCCTGTACGCCATGGCGGCCTTGCACCCGACGGAAACGAAAGAGGCCACGACGACAGATTTCGATGCAGTGGCGTCGCTATGTGACGATCCGCGTGTGGTGGCGGTAGGAGAAACCGGCCTCGATTACTACTGGGACCGCTCGTTCGACGACCGGCAACAGGAATTTCTACGCCTGCACATCCGACTGGCGATGGAGCGGAAACTGCCCATCGTTTTTCACAATCGGGAAGCGTTCGACGATCTGATCCGGATTGTCGAAGAGGAATGGGGTGATTCAAAAGAGATGGACGGCCTGCGAGGCGTGTTTCACTGCTTCACGGGTACGCCCGAAGAGGCTGCACGCATCGTGCAGGCCGGTTTTGTTGTCGGCATCGGGGGCATCGTAACCTTCAAGAACGCCGGTCTGGCCGAGTGCGTGCGCAGCATTCCACTCGACCGGATCGTGCTCGAAACCGATGCGCCCTGGCTTGCGCCCGCGCCGCATCGGGGCAAGCGAAACGAACCGGCGTACGTACGCCTCGTGGCGGAACGGCTGGCCTTGGCGAAAGGCGTGTCCCTCAAGGAGGTTGCCGAAGTCACGAGTCGGACGGCCCGGAGTGTTTTCGGGATTGGGTAGGGCAGATTTTGAGGGGTGATGTTTCATGCCGTTTTACCCTTAAAACCGCGAAAAAACCGGGCGGTCTTTGCGGAGCATTTTTAACCATAAAAACCCAAAATATACCTTTATTGTACCTTTTTTATACCTTTTTTATACAAAAAAGGCGCTGTTTTTACGCTAAAACGTAACTTCGCTACCCTTTTCGTCCCCCCCTTCTTCCATTGCCCCCGGATTTTCTTCAGGGTCGAGATGGCGCCGATGAAGAAGCACGACCGGACGGCAGTTTCTTTCTTCCGGAACCGATATGGACCCGATCCGCGTATCTCCACACGGGCCAGCGGCGCAAGACAGGCCGCACCAACAGGCCGGATAGACGACAGCCCCCATGACCTCTCGCAGCATCCTCGTCACGATGGCTATCATGGCCGTGGCTTCAATGGCCGCATGCACCCCTGTCCCCGCCCAGGAAGGGGAAGAGCTCTTCGCGGAGAGGTGCGCCAGTTGTCACACGCCCGCGGGCACCGAGCGTACTCTGGGGGCCGGACTCCTCGCACAGCTTTCCCCACGGGCCATCGTCGCGACCCTCGAGGACGGGGTGATGCGGGCGGAGGGCTCGAAACTGACGCCGGAGCAGCGGATCCAGGTGGCGGAGTACCTGACCCGCAGGAGCTTCTCGGCGGGAGGCCTGCCCGAGTCCACCCTATGCGCCGACCCCGCCTGGACCGGTCTCGATCCGACCAGCGTGTCGTGGATGGGTTTCGCCGGGAACCTCGCAGGCACAGGCTATCAGTCGTCCGAGCGGGCGGGCTTGAACGCTTCCGACGTGCCGAATCTCTTGTTACGGTGGGCCTTCGCATTCCCGGGCGGCGCCAACATGCGCACATCGCCCACGGTCGCCGGGGACGCCGCGCTGGTGGCCGGACCCTTCGGCGAAGTGCTGGCCCTCGATCTGGGCACCGGTTGCGTGCGCTGGAGTTACGAGGCCGACGCGATGATTCGCGGCGCGATTGTGGTCGGCGAGGGCCCGGAGGGCCGTTCCACTGGGTGGTTCGTGGACGCCCGCACCAACGCTTACGCCGTGGACCTCGAGAGCGGGTCGTTACTGTGGAAGCATCGGGTCGGCTGGCACGCCGTGGCATACGGCACCGGCACTCCGGCCCTCTACGATGGCCGACTCTTCGTCCCGGTGTCCTCGCCCGAGGTCGCGGTGGCAGGGGATCCCCGCTACGAGTGCTGTACCTCCTCGGGGGCGGTCGCGGCTCTCGACGCCGCCACGGGCGAGGTGCTGTGGTATCACCGGGTGATCCCCGGATATCCGGAAGAGACGGGGAAGAACGGGATCGGGACGACGAACCGGGGGCCGTCCGGGGCCGCGGTCTGGTCTAGTCCCACCGTGGATCCCGCGCGCGGCCTACTGTACGCCGGGACCGGCCAGAACCTGACCCACCCGGTGACGGAGACCAGCGACGCAATTCTCGCGCTCGATCTGGTGACGGGGGAGCCGGCGTGGTCCTTTCAGGGTACAGCCGAGGACGCCTTCAACACGGCCTGCACGCAAGCGGCCTACCGGCAGAACTGCCCGGCCCCCATGGGACCCGATCTGGACTTCGGCATGGCTCCAATGCTGGTCACCCGCCCGGACGGCAAGGAAATCCTGGTCGCTGGCCAGAAATCCGGGATGGTGTGGGCTCTCGACCCCGACGAAGACGGGGCGCTGCTGTGGTCGACGGCCGTGGGCAAGGGCAGCACCCTCGGGGGAATCCACTGGGGGATGGCCTCGGACGGCCGCTACGCGTATGCGCCCAACTCGGACCGCGAGGCCGTGATCGTGGACGTCAATCCCGAACGCGAACCCGCGCCCGGCCTCTACGCCCTCGATCTGATGACCGGCGAGGTGGCCTGGAGCGCAGCCTTGCCTGAGGACGCATGCCGTGGCAAGCCGGGCTGCTTCGCCAACAACTCCGCAGCGGTCACCGTGATCGACGGGGTGGTCTTCGCCGGCGGGTTGGACGGCGTGATCCGCGCCCATTCCACCATGGACGGGCAGGTGATCTGGGAGTTCGACACGACCCGACCAGTCAAGACGGTGGGCGGCGTGCCGGGCAAGGGCGGCGCCATCGACGGTCCCGGACCGGTTGTGGCCGGGGGAATGCTGTTCGTCAGCAGCGGCTACGGGGCCTTCGGACAGATGCCCGGCAACCTGCTGCTGGCGTTCGGGGTGGGCGACCCCGAAGGGCCACGCAATTGATGCTTTCCGGCTGGCCTCCGGCAAGTAACTTCAACACATTGTCACCCATGAAGAGATCATCTGTTCGCCCCCTGATCCTCGCGACGCTCGCCTCCGCCCTACCCCTTTGCGTGAGTGCCCGGAGGCGCCTGGATCGGCCACTTTTTTGCCAATCAGGATCGCTGGAACGAATTGCCCGACCACCTCAAGACCCTATGGCGTCTGGCAACGGATGCTTCGCACTACTACCGGCAATACTGGTACTGGGGCGGCGAGGCGCAATTGCGCACCCAGGGAGGGAAGATGGAGTTGACCTCCATTCCGGAGGACGAGTGGGCCCGGGTTGAGGCCGAAGCCGCCAGGTAGAGTTGTACGCGCTCGGGGCGCCACCGGGAAGCGAGTGGACCGGAGCAATCAGCGCGGCGGCTATCGTCTGCACGTCCGCAGCCGCTGCGCTCCGCAACATCTCCGTCCGACGACGTATTCCACCAACGAAAACCACTCACCAAAGCAGCATGAACACAACGCAATCCTGCACTTAAAACACTGTCCAATTTTTACGGACCATTTCTCCTTTGGTAGTTTGCCACACGAAATCACCGAACCAGCGTCATATACCGTGTTTCCGAATGTCCGGATGCGGTAAGACGGTACAGGTACGTTCCGCTGGGCACATCGCTTTTCCATGCGACGGAATGACTTCCCGCGGGCATGTACCCGTATACAAGCGTCGCTACCTTCGCGCCCGTCATATTGTATATGGCAAGTTCGACGTGGCCGGGAGCGTCAAGGGAGTATTCGATGGCCGTCGAAGGATTGAACGGGTTCGGGTAGTTCTGTTCCAGCGAGAAGGTGGCCGGAATCTCTTCCGTTTCGCTTGACGTTGGCGGACGCCGCAGGAACGCGGGGTTGTAGGTCTGCGAATAGTAGCGATTGGTCCTCGAACCGGCGCTGCCGACACCCTGCAGGTAGTAGTAGTAGGAGCCACCCCGCGCCACATCCGGATCCTCATAACTCGTCGCACCGCCCGCCAGGGTCTGGACCAGTGCATACGCGCGCGCCCGATCCGGCACGGCCAGCCCGTTAGACCCCACTTCGAGAGCCGTCACAATCCCGGAGTAGTGCTTCTGGGCCCGGTAGAGTTCCCATGTGGCAGGCGCCTGCGGGACGGTCCACGCGATGTTGATTTGATCCGTTCCGGACGTCACGATGAACGAGGAGGGCGGCGCGGGCGGGTGCGGTGCATTTAACCCTCCCCGGTAGTTATCGATGGCTCGCTGGAACATCTGAAACATCGAATCGCGCGCCGTCATAAACCACTCATTCTTCGTCATCGCCTCGTCGGTATCGATCACCCCGTTACCGTTGGCATCGAACTCGAAAATCATGTCGTCATCCCAGCCGGATAATTTGTAGGCCCGGCCGATGTCCCACGCTGCTTCGTCGCTCAGTCCTGCAATGCCTTCCGCAATGACGACCTTCACCTCCTCGCCAAACGCAATGTCGTAGGGGCCGAAGGCCTGTACAAACCCGAAGCCGCCGGCGCCGGCGCCAAGGGTGGGGTCAGCCGTCTGGTTGGCAAAGTCGGGGTCCTCGTCATAGGGAGTGCTCGCCGTTTGCCCTTGAACGAGTCGTGCCTGTGTCGGCCAGCTACGTGGAACGCAGCCTGGCGTGCCCGGCTCGGCAACCGCCCCGGTAGGTACCGGCGCGGAGCCACACTCGAACCACTGGTACTCCAACGCCATGTTCGTCTCGTTGTTGTGATCCGAGGTACTGGTGAGAGAACCGAAGTCCGAGTTCAAAAACGACATCATGCTCGGTTGCCCCGGGTCATCGGGCGAGGATCCTCCTTCGGCATGCGCCTCCGTATCCGCATGAACGGCCACGACGCCCGTGAAATTGGCGCTGCCAAGGCGGCCCAACGTATCGGCGGGTATCGGATTCCTGCGGTGGTTGACCCAGAAGGGGTTGCCGAGCGTGTTCACCGGCTTTCCGGCGACTTCCTTGATATTGCCCAGCCATGCGAACGACGCGCGAAAATCGACGCCGTAATCGCTGAGGCCATCGCCGACGGCGTCGTTCATGGTGTACTGCCCCCAGGCGACTCCGCCGGCGCTGTTGTCCCAGGCGCCCGCAGATCCGGCGCCCGTCGGGCGTTCGAGGAACATGATGTAAACGCCCTCCAGGTTATTATTCTCCGCCTCGATATCGGGGTCGCCGTCCTGGTTGCCCGTGTTGACAAACGTATACTCGATAAGGTGATAGTTTTCGTGGTCTGGATGGCTCCACTGCATCGCTGACCGGTTCACTGTCAAGCCGATGGAGGTATTAATCTCCGAGACTACCATGCGGTCGGGCGCTATGCCGGAATCGATCTGGTCGGGGATCACGGGCTGCAGGAACGTGTCGAACCCGTCCACCTGCACCGTTGTCGGTTCGTATCGGGAATACAGGACATGTGAAACACTGAACACCTCCCCGATGCCGGGCACACGGGGCCCCGTGTGCGAAATGCGAATGGGGAACATCCTCCCGCCTTCCACATCCTGCACGTTTTTTGCCCCGACCCAGAATCCCTTCCAGCGGCTATAGCCCGCAGAGGGCCGAATGGCCGGATAATTCCAGACCACATTGCTTCTTTCCGGATTGGCTCCTCCGGACAGGTACCAACTCTGGAGGTCACCAACATTGAGCCATTTGGGGATCCACTGGGCTTTCGCCTCCTCAATGGGCCCGGCCAGCGACAACACCAGCGCCAAACCGGCTGCCATGCATCCCCATGTGCGGATGGATTGAACGATTCGCATAATGTCTCTCGGTCTTCAGGATGTCAGGAATGGTTGCCGGCTATGTTCAGAAGGATATCCGCAAGCCGAAGAACACGTTGCGCGGGTTCAGGAACTGGCTGGACATCCGGTTCGGCATGTTGATGTATGCCTTGTCGTCCAACACCTGGTCCACTCTGCCCTGGTCCGCAGCCGCAAAGGAACCGCCGTTCCACTCGTAATACCTGTTCTCTTCCGCCACATAATAGAGCGGCCCACCTTCGCCGGCCTCCGGCAACTGCCCTTCAATGATGGGCACATAGGCCACGCCCGACTTCCGGAAATCACCCGGCCGGTCGTCTCCGTAGAGCCCGGCGTCAGGAGAATCGGGAAGTGTGGATTGTGTAAACCCACCACGTTGTTCAATGACGTTAACCATCATAAGGGGCATTCCTCGCAATAACAAGGACCGGTAAAAAAAGAGGGGATTATATACAAAAGTTGCCAAAGGGCTTCGTAGTCGGTCGCTGTCCAACATGGCATGTACGTTTTTTGGAGCGTGATTCTCCATTAGAGATGGCAACAAATAGACATGATAAAAACACTAATTAACGCTAAATGACTATGTAGTGTACACAATAATTTGCATACAATTAATGAGGAGGGCTGGGTCAAGCCGAGTCGTTGCCCCTATGTGTGCGCCGGAGAGTAAGGCTAAGGCGGGTGAAGTGGCCAGGTAGCCCGACCGAAGCCGAAGAAGCAACCGGAGGCTTGGCAGTATGTAACCCCCCTTGCTTGCGCTTATAGGCATAGCCGATATGATGGATCAGGATTGGGACTTATAAAGAATGCTTGACAGGCCTGAAATGTTATATTACGGGTAGTTGCAATCACAGACGGATGAGGACAATGCACAAGGCGCCCGGTAGATCAGAAAGGAATGGAATCACGCTGTTTGCTCTGTTGCAAATGTTTCCGGACGAAGAGGCGGTGGAACGCTGGTTCGAGGCCCAGCGTTGGCCGGACGGCGAACGCGCTTGCCCGAAGTGCGGGTGCATGAATACCCGTCGCGTCAAAAGCCGCAAGCCTATGCCTTTCTGGTGTAAGGACTGTCGTTCCTACTTCAGTTTGAAGACCGCGACCGTCATGGCCGATTCCAACCTCGGCTTGCGTACATGGGCATTCGGCATGTACCTCATGGCTACGAACCTGAAAGGTGTGTCGAGCATGAAATTGCATAGGGATTTGGGCATCTCGCAACCGACCGCGTGGTTCATGGCGCAGCGTCTACGCGAAGGGTTGCCGTTGGAGACAAACAAACTGACGGGAATCGTCGAGGTGGATGAAACCTGTCTTGGCGGGAAGGAATCAAACAAGCATGCCAGTAAGAAACTCCATGTGGGCGGCGGCACGTCGGGCAAAGCAACCGTCATGGGTGCGAAAGAGCGGGGCGGTAAGATCGCGGCCCGCCCGTTAGGTTGGGAACCGGGCGAAACGCTCGCCGGATTCGTCCATGAGAACGTAGAGGCCGGGGAAACGGTCTACACGGACGATCACAGGGCATACCGGAGCCTGAAGGAAGTGTACGAGCATGAGACGGTGAGGCACTCCGTATCCGAATACGTGAACGGACAGGCCCATACAAACGGGATCGAATCGTTCTGGGCGCTCTTGAAGCGCGGGTATCACGGTACGTTCCACAAGATGAGCCGGAAGCACTTGCACCGCTACATTACCGAGTTCGCCGCCCGCCATAACTTCCGTGGCCTCGACACACTGGAGCAGATGGAAGTCATGGCCCGGAGCATGGAAGGAAGACGTATCAAGTATCACGAACTCATAGCGTAATGGCATACGCGCAACTTGTTAGTCAGGAATTGCCGAAGGAGGGCGAGGGAAGTTAGTCCGTATGGCAAGGGGCAATCCACCACGTCCAGGCTCACAAAGAAATTATTAGCCGATATGCTTCCGATCGAAGACCTTCCCGGTTGGATCGAAACCACGATAGGCCATGACCGACAAACGACAACCCCCTGTTCAGGAACAGCCCAAGCCCGCCGAAGGCGAGCGCGTTGTAACAATGGAGATGCCGGAGAACATGGCACGGGCGATCTTCGACCATGCCGACCGCAAGCCCGGGATCAAACCGGCGAAGCCTTGACGGTAATCGCTCTTGTCAAGCATTCTTTGTAATTCCCAAATCTTCTTATCTAGCTCCTCAACATTCGATATGCTCTCATTAGTATCTGGTCTCTTCAATATCCGTCTAGCAATCTCCCTACTCCATGGAGATACGCTAATATCATCCCTGAGTAGAAATCTTGCAGCAGCAATAATATTTACATCTTCTGTTTTTCCAATTATAAGGCTTGCTGAGCCTACAAGATCGGTTGCGTGAGCTACAGTTCTATATTTTCTCCAATCACTAATTTTTTGTGCCAAGAAATCATAAGATATTCTAAAATGAACATAATTATTTTCAACCGGATCCAGTTCTCCAAGACTAAGAGTCTTATTAAAGGTTCTCCAACGGGGAATAACTCTACGATCTTCATATCCAATAAAGCCAGCCATGATTAGTTTCTCTTTTGGGTTAGTGAACTCTCTGCTTTACGAGCAAGTCGATCAAAAGTAGTAATGTATCTTTCTAAATTGTATTGATTACGCCCACGTTTAATATCTACAGGATGACCACGTTGTGCAGAATCAGGATTACACAACTGCTTAACTAAATTGGCAATCTCCTCAGAATATTTACTTTCTAGTCCACGAAGTTCTCGAACAATCTGTATAAAATGATGATGGATATATGTCAAAACTTCATTATAATCACCAGCGTAAATGCCACCCAGTTTTTTTGACCGATATTTAATATGCAAAGGGAATTACAAAGAATGCTTGACAAGAGCGATTACCGTCAAGGCTTCGCCGGTTTGATCCCGGGCTTGCGGTCGGCATGGTCGAAGATCGCCCGTGCCATGTTCTCCGGCATCTCCATTGTTACAACGCGCTCGCCTTCGGCGGGCTTGGGCTGTTCCTGAACAGGGGGTTGTCGTTTGTCGGTCATGGCCTATCGTGGTTTCGATCCAACCGGGAAGGTCTTCGATCGGAAGCATATCGGCTAATAATTTCTTTGTGAGCCTGGACGTGGTGGATTGCCCCTTGCCATACGGACTAACTTCCCTCGCCCTCCTTCGGCAATTCCTGACTAACAAGTTGCGCGTATGCCATTACGCTATGAGTTCGTGATACTTGATACGTCTTCCTTCCATGCTCCGGGCCATGACTTCCATCTGCTCCAGTGTGTCGAGGCCACGGAAGTTATGGCGGGCGGCGAACTCGGTAATGTAGCGGTGCAAGTGCTTCCGGCTCATCTTGTGGAACGTACCGTGATACCCGCGCTTCAAGAGCGCCCAGAACGATTCGATCCCGTTTGTATGGGCCTGTCCGTTCACGTATTCGGATACGGAGTGCCTCACCGTCTCATGCTCGTACACTTCCTTCAGGCTCCGGTATGCCCTGTGATCGTCCGTGTAGACCGTTTCCCCGGCCTCTACGTTCTCATGGACGAATCCGGCGAGCGTTTCGCCCGGTTCCCAACCTAACGGGCGGGCCGCGATCTTACCGCCCCGCTCTTTCGCACCCATGACGGTTGCTTTGCCCGACGTGCCGCCGCCCACATGGAGTTTCTTACTGGCATGCTTGTTTGATTCCTTCCCGCCAAGACAGGTTTCATCCACCTCGACGATTCCCGTCAGTTTGTTTGTCCCCAACGGCAACCCTTCGCGTAGACGCTGCGCCATGAACCACGCGGTCGGTTGCGAGATGCCCAAATCCCTATGCAATTTCATGCTCGACACACCTTTCAGGTTCGTAGCCATGAGGTACATGCCGAATGCCCATGTACGCAAGCCGAGGTTGGAATCGGCCATGACGGTTGCGGTCTTCAAACTGAAGTAGGAACGACAGTCCTTACACCAGAAAGGCATAGGCTTGCGGCTTTTGACGCGACGGGTATTCATGCACCCGCACTTCGGGCAAGCGCGTTCGCCGTCCGGCCAACGCTGGGCCTCGAACCAGCGTTCCACCGCCTCTTCGTCCGGAAACATTTGCAACAGAGCAAACAGCGTGATTCCATTCCTTTCTGATCTACCGGGCGCCTTGTGCATTGTCCTCATCCGTCTGTGATTGCAACTACCCGTAATATAACATTTCAGGCCTGTCAAGCATTCTTTATAAGTCCCTATGCAAACGATTTAAAAGTAAATGTGTCATAGAAACACCACCGAAATAGAAAAATACTACAAGGCTACCCAATAAATACATGTCACATCCCAACCGCCGTGTATTCCAATCTGGGTCAATATGATCGTATAAAAGTTCTGGTGGCGCATAGGTCCGGTCACCTGCCAAGGTAAGATCGTCATGAGGTGACGTGTTATTACGATCAGATGCTCTACCTAAATCAACCAATTTAGAATAACCTCCTTTAAAGATAACCATATTTGATGGCTTTAAGTCTTGGTGAGCTATTTCTACTGAATGAAGCTGCCGCAACGCTACTGCTGCTGAATGAATTATCCGTAAAGACCAAGCCTCATCGAAGGCTTTCCCAAATTTCATATATGATCTAACATCACCCTCTTCTGCCAATTCAAAAATTAGATACTGGACAATACTATATGGATCATTCTCTTGAATTTTAATCTGGCCATCGTCAAGTACTGTAACAATACGAGACAGGCTTTTACATTTCTTTAATACATCTCTTTCGAAATTATATGCTGCTGTCATGGGTTCTAAAAACGTGGCTGGATCTAGTGATTCAAAGGCCTTCGCGTAATCCATAGCCTTTAAAAAGGCTTTATTATTGCCTCTGCGAACAGTGTAAGAAGTGGAAAAATGTCCTCCGGTTTGATCTACTGTCTGACTAATTAACTCCTCTACTTTCCATCCGCCTGGCAATTCTTTACCGGCAAGTTGTTGAGCAGGAGTTGCCTGTGTAGCTTTTTTATCAGACATCGCTTTGTCTAGTCTTGTTGTTTTACTGCCTTGTTTACTGATCAAGGGCACACCCCCTACGGCGCCTCATACGAAGCATCCACCCAGGCCCGCTTTTTGCCGCTTTCGATGGCCGTATGAATGAAATGCACGCCTACGGCACCATCCTGCACCGAGGGGAAATCCAGTGTGTCGTCAATCTCTGCTCCGGTGCGCTTCGCTTCGATGGCGTGCGCCACATTCACGTAGATATTCGCAAACGCCTCCAGAAACGCTTCGGGATGCCCTGACGGAAGCCGGGTGCTGCGCTGGGCTGCTTCTACGAGGTAGGCGTTCCCCCGCTTGTACACGCGCTCCGGCCCGTCACTGGACCGGAAGTGCAGGTAATTCGGATTCTCCTGGACCCATGCGAGCGAGCCGTCCGTACCGTAGACACGGATGTTTAAGTTGTTCTCCTCCCCGACGGAAATCTGAGAGCAATGCAATACGCCCCGCGCTCCCCCCTTGTAGTGGATCAGCATGTTGGCGTCGTCCTCGAGTTCCCGTCCGGGTACGAACGTATGGATATCGGCGCAGAGCGACTCCATTTCGAGGCCGGTGATATAGCGCGCAAGGTTTTCCGCGTGAGAACCGATGTCCCCCACCGACGACGACACGCCGGCTTTCGAGGGATCCGTGCGCCATGCGGCCTGCTTGCTGCCTGTGTCTTCCAGTTTCGTGGCAAGCCAGCCTTGCGGATACTCCACCACCACCTTGTGGATTTCGCCAAGCTCGCCGTTCTGCACCATGGCGCGGGCCTGCTTGACCATCGGATAGCCCGTGTAATTGTGCGTGAGGGCGAACACGACGTCATGAGCCGCTACGAGACGGCATAATTCCTCCGCTTCCTCAAGCGTGGTCGTCATGGGCTTGTCGCACACGACATGTATGCCGCGCTCGATGAACGCCTTGGCTACCGGGAAATGCATAAAATTCGGGGTAACGACCGATACGAAGTCAATGCGTTCGTCTCCGGGAAGCGCAGCCTCCCGCTCGGCCATTTCCTCGTAGGAGCCGTACACGCGGGCCGGATCCAGGTGCAGCACCTTGCCCTGCTGCTGCGACTTGGCAGGATTCGACGAAAAGGCCCCTGCTACGAGAATCGTGAGCCCGTCGAGGGCAGCAGCCTTGCGATGTACCTCGCCGATGAAGGCGCCGGGGCCGCCGCCCACCATTCCGTAACGGAGTTTTCTGCTCAAAGACATAATTCTATCGCTATTCGATGCTGGTTTCCGTTGGAGACGGGTGAGAAATCACCCGGAAGGACGGCCCGTGCCATCCAGAACAACAGTGTAATATGTCGGGACGGCGGGATTCGAACCCACGACCCCTTGCACCCCATGCAAGTGCGCTACCGGACTGCGCCACGTCCCGAAAAACAGAACCGAAGATAGGCTTTTTTTCGATGGCATGATACGTGCGAGCCGAAAATGTTTCCCCACACCGCACGATCTACGACAATACAAACCCCAGCAGCAGGACGGCAACGATGCCTGTCACACCCGCCACAGCGGAACCTACCGTATGCAGTTTGTAGGCCTGCGGGACCGTCATTCCGGAGAACTGGCTCACCACCCAGAAATAGCTGTCGTTCGCGTGCGAGACCGTCATCGATCCGGCCCCGATGGCAAGCGTGGTCAGCACCGGCCCGAACGAAGACGCCAATCCAAGCGCCGGCAACAGCGGAAACACGATGGCGGCGGACGTGATAATGGCCACGGTCGAGGAACCGAGCGCCGTCTTGAGCGAAGCAGCCAGCAGAAACGGCACGAGCATACTGAAAGCCCCCAACCCTATCGAGCCGAGAAGGCCGCCCAGGTATTCCCCTATGGGCGTGGCCTGGAGCACCTTGCCGAAGGCGCCTCCCGCTCCGGTGATGAGAATGATCAGGCCGCCCGTTCGGAGCGCTTCCGATATCCATTCCATGCGTACGCGCCCGCCCGAGCGCCATACCGCCGCACAGGCCGCAACTACCCCGAGAAGCAGCGCCGAATTGGGATTCCCAATGAACCGGAGCAGCGCAAACAGGGCGCCTTCCCCGAACGGACGTCCGGGCAGCGAGGCTACGGACTGCGCCGCAATGAGCACCACAGGCAGCAGAATCGGCAAAAAGGCCAGCCACGCGGAACGGAGTTGGGTATCACCTGAAATATCGACGGCGGGTGGAGCGCTTCCGGATATCTCACCAGTCTGTTCCGGGTCGTGCTCCCCTTCTATGACGATGCGGCGTCCGGCAACCTGGGCGAAAAGCCATGTCGCTGCAATAACAGGCACGGAAACGGCGAAACCGAGAAGCATCACCAGGCCTATGTCCGCCCCCAACTCCCCCGCGGCGGCAAGCGGGCCGGGTGTTGGAGGAATGAACACATGGCCCGCGTACAGCCCCATGCTCAGCGCCACCGTAAAGGAGGCAAGCGATGTACCGGATTGTTTGGCCAGCGAACGATTCAGCGGCGCCAGCACCACAAACCCCGAATCGCAGAAGACGGGAATCGACACGAAAAGGCCGGTGATGCTCATGGCGAGCAGCGAACGCGCCTTGCCGATCCAGTGCAACACGGAGCGGGCCATGAGCGCCGCTCCACCGGTTTTTTCAAGCAGGGCGCCAATGATCGTACCCGCGGCAATCACGATCCCGATATAGCCGATCGTGCCGCCGAAACCCTCCGTGATGGCCGCAACTACGGCGGTCCCCGGTAATCCCGCCGCAAGCCCGACCAGATAGGCCGCAACCAGCAACACAAGAAACGGATGTGCACGAAAACGAGCCGTCGCCACGATGACGAAAACGACGGCGCCCACAAGAATTGCTATGAGGACCGGTCCGCTCAGCCTGCTTCAAGCTGCACGAGCACATCGTTGAGAAAGCGCCGCAACTTGACGAGGCGGCGCATACGCTCGCTCCCGTCCCCGGATTCCTCCACGGCAAGCACCTTCTTCGCTCCTTCGATCGTGAATTTGTTTTGCTTCAGCAAATACTGAATGCGCTCCACAATGAGGATGTCCTCGCTTGTGTAAGCGCGGTGACCGGCGCGATTCTTTCGAGGTTTCAGCTCCTTGAACTCGGTTTCCCAGTAACGCAGCACATGCGTTTCGAGGCCCGTCATTTCATTGACTTCGCCGATCGAATAGTACAGCTTTTTGATACCTTTTTCCTGCATAAACCTTTCGCGAACAAGAACACAACATCGCGGATAAGGTACGAAAACCCGGCAGCGAATGCGAAGGGAATGTCGCAGGGCAGCCGACGGCATACCAGACTTCATCTTGCGGAACGCACCCTGTCTTGCGCATGAGCGAATCCTCCGGAAAAAAGTGGCGCGCGGAAGCGGCTCTTCTCTTCGTCGTGTGCGTGTGGGGAGTGAATTTTCCGCTGCTGAAATCGGTCATGGAGGTCATGCATCCGCACATGATCAACACCTTCCGGTTTTCGATTTCGATTCTCGTGCTCGGCGGAATCTACATGTACCGCCGTCGAAGAAAGGGATTATCCGTTTGGGAGCCCGTACGAAAATACCCCCTTCGGATCGCCGGGCTGGGCGTGGTGGGTTTTATCGCCTATCAATTCCTGTTTATTCACGGCATATACCATACCACAGCGGGGAACGCGGCCCTGATCATGACCAGCGTGCCCCTGTGGACGGCGTGCATGGGCGCCATGCTGGGCACGGAACGAATTCGCGGAGTGACCTGGTTTGCCCTCCTCTTCGTGCTGGGAGGCGCCATGGCGATCGTGGTGGGCGGCGCCAGAACGCTTTCGTTCGACAGCGGGATATTCTTAGGTAATGTGCTGATGCTGTGCGCCGCCTTTGCCTGGGGATGCTATACGGCGCTCAACAAACCCATGCTGAGCCATGTCTCCGCAACCGGATTGACGTTTCTCGCCTTGCTGTTCGCTCTGCCTATACTGGTCGGAATGGGCCTGCCGGAAATCACCCGCACGGACTGGAGCATCGTGACCCCGAGGCACTGGGGAATCATCGTGTATTCGGGGGGACTTTCCACGGGGCTGGTCCTGGCGCTATGGAACAATGCCGTGAATCATGTAGGCGCCTCGCACACGGCCGCATACGGCAACCTGGTCCCGCTTATAGCGCTGTCGGCAAGTTATGTGCTGCTGGGCGAAACGGTGAAGCCCATTCAGATCATCGGCGGCGCCGCCGTGATCGGGGGCCTGCTGATCCTGCGCCGCATACGCCGGATGCCTGCGCCAGGGTGAAAAGGCAACGGCGGCTCAGGAGAAGACGACCTGGATATCCGTATACTCCAGCAAGCCTTCTTCGCCGAATTCAACCCCTACTCCGGAGCGCTTCACCCCGCCGGATTTGGCGCTTGCGGTCAGATCAGCCACGATATCGTATTGCTTTGCATTCTGGACCGGGCCAAGAACAACATCCTCGCTCGTACCTTCGCCCATCTTCATTTTTTCGGCAATGGCGACGAGTTCGCCGCACACCTCGTCATGCACATCGTCATGGACGTAGAGTCGCTTCAGCGCAGCGCAGGTCTGACCGCTATTGATGAACGCGCCCCGGAAGAGCCCTTCGGCGATCTCCTTCGGATCGACATCGGGAAGCACGATGCCTGCATCGTTTCCGCCGAGTTCAAGCGTAAGCCGCTTCATGGTTTCCGCCGCGTTCACCATGACTTTCTTTCCGGTTGCGCAGGAACCGGTGAAAATAATCTTGCTGATCCCTTCATGGGCCGTGATTGCGGGGATGGTGTGCCAGATCGCAATCATAACCGGAAAATTCCAGGGGGTGATTGACCCCACGACGCCGATCGGTTTACGGTGAAGCTCGACCCTGCCCTATTCGTTGTCCTGAAGGACCTTTACCGGCAGGGAAAGGCTCGCCGTATACCGGGCCCAGGCCACGGCCCCGCCGATCTCCCAGCGGGAGCCAAGGCCGTTCAGGGGCTTGCCCTGTTCTGCGGTCAAAAGATGGGCCAGCTCCTCCGCGTTTTCCTCGATCTTCGAGGCAACCGCCATACAGGCGGCTTGCCGGTCGGCTTCGGGGCCTCGCGCCATTTTTTGAACGCCCTTTCCGCGGCCGCCACGGCATCGTCGAGGTCCTTCTTCCGGCCGAGCGGCGCCAAGCCGGCCGGTTCCTCTTTGGCAGGATTAAGAACCTCAAAATGTTCTTCGGTCGGCACCCTGCCGCCGTCAATGATCAGGCAAAACGGTTCCATAGTCGGTTTCCCTTTGTTTTTACGTTGGCCGGCGGTCGCGCCAGCCGAGCAGAAACGGCGCAAACATGCAAATTCCTCACTTCATCCGCCTGCTGAAATGCACCTGTCAAAGAAGCCCAGGGCAAGATGACACCCTTGTTTCACCGGAGTGCCTGCCCGGTAAAATAGATACACTATGCACCACCGGTTGTCAAGCCTTCGAGGCCCGGATACCCGTTTGTCGATCCCTCAGGACAAATGCTTCTCCACACCGGCAATAATCCTGCCGTTACTCCTCTGGCAGCGCGTCTTCGATCCCGGGCAGCGCGTTTTCGACTCCAGGCAGCGCGTCTTCGACCTCCGGCAACGTCTCTTCGACCCCAGGCAGCGCGTCCTCGACTCCAGGCAGCGTATCTTCGACTCCCGGCAGCGCATCTTCGACCCCGGGCAACGTATCTCCAAACCGGCTCCGGACCTCCTCGCCGAACCGGTCCGACAAATCGCGGATGGCAGGGAATCTTTGGGCAGCAAAATCCCATGTTGCGGGAAAGGCCGCGGCTACCGGCCCGTACAACACGGAAACCTCGCGGTTTTGAGAATTCGGTACGTCGAAGAAGTTCAGCACAAGGAATAACACGCTCATAAGAAGCGCCGCCTTGCAAAGGCCGAATACCGCCCCGGCCGCCCGATTCAGCATGCTCAGCCGGAGCATCTTGAGACTGGTTTCGATGATCTTTGCAAGCACGTAAAGCGCCAGTTGCACTGCCGCAAACACGACAATGAAGCCGAGGATCGGGACGATGGATGCCCCGGCGCCCAAAATCCCACCTATGGCATTCCCCACGGGGTGCATCAGTTCGAGGGCGAGCACAATAGCCAGAACCGTACCGGCAAGCCCTACGATCTGGCGCACCGCCCCGGTGGACAAACCGCGCCCCAGCCCTATCAGCAAGCCGACGGCAATCAATATGTCCAGAACAGGGGAAGACATGCAGGGGTGAAAGCGAGAAACACTTGAAGAAGCCGGAAAGGAACCGAACAAAATACGGGCATACCGCAGAGTACGACAAAAGGAATACGGGTGCTGTGCAAAGGCCCGAGGGGGCGGACCTCGTCAAAAATAATATTTCATGACTACACTCATTCCCGCTGTGTATATCGTTCCCGTGGACATAGTCCCTTCCACCGGCTCGCTACCATCGCGTCGCAAATTAGGCGCATGACTACGCAGCGGATCCCAGTAAATACCGTCGGAGAACGAGCTGTAAAGCACGGTGCGGGCCTTGAGGCCGAATGTGACTTTCTCGCTAACGGCATAGTCTACCCCTGCCACGATCTGATAAGATAAATGTGTGTCTTTGAGCGTGGCTTCCCCGACGGACACGGTGCCGGCCAGTGTTTGTACAATCTGCTCTGCGTTGGGTAGATCACGCCCCGTTTCAATAACCGCAGGGTCCAGGTTGCGTGCCCACACGCTGCTATATACGGCATTCGTGAAGGCAAGCCCTATCCCCCCTCCTATGTAGGGACGGTATCTGTTATTACCGCCCGGTATGCTGATATATACATTGGCCAAGGCGTGATTTGCGGTGACAATCCCCAGCCGCTCTGCGGCAAATGCCAGTTCGTCACCCAGTTTAGCTACATTTATCCCCGCAGAACTTTGTATGGGAGATTGCTGTGAATAATTGGAGCTTCGAAATAGATACTCGGCTTCAAGGCGCACCAGGGGATGTACTACATACCCCACCGCAACGCTTGTCATCATACCCCGTGCGCCATCAAACCCCACTTCCCAAGTGTCATCTTCTCCGCGGGTAGCAGTGCAGCCTGGTACTGAGGCATACATTGGATTAATAAATTCATCGCACACACTGGCTCGGTCATTGGCCTTCCCTCTCATATCCCATCCTGACGCGAAATTACCTCCCAACTCCATAGATACGTAAGCGCGCGAGGCAGGCTGGGCAAAGCCTGGCAGCGCGAGTAGTGCAAGACACATAAGGTTGCACCCAAAAACAAGAATGCGCCTCATGGGCGAGTTGGTTTTAACAAGGAGCGAGAAGGAAAAAATTCCCTTTTGCATAGTTTTCCACCATAGTGGTTTGAGAAACAAGGTCTTGATTCACGGCATAGCCAGGCGCAAAGCACTCCCGTTACGGCGCCGGGCTTTCCCGCAAGCGCATCTTCGGGATATACCAGTAGGTCAGCGCGCGCCACGCCCATTCCAGCGGGCCGTACGCGAAGCGCCGCAGCCAGACGGGCGACAGCCACAGCTGGATAAGCCATACGGCAAGTACCACAAAGAGTTGCTGATAGCGCTCGACACTCCCGAACAGACCAAGGCCGTGCCCATAGAAAAGCATCGTGCACAGCACAGTTTGCAGGATGTAGTTCGTGAACGCCAGCCGGCCTACGGCGGCAAGACGGCGTTGCAGGTTCGACAAGGCGCCCTTCTGCACTGCCAGCATGACGAGGCCCAGATAGCCGAGCGCTACGCCCGTGCTGCCCCAGTAGTTGAACTGCGATCCCGTGAAGAACGAGCGCTCCCAGGTCCAGTCACCGGAGAAATTCCACCACAGGCCTGCGCCGATCGCAGTCAGGCCCGCCGCCATACCGATGATGATCATACGCCGGTAGAATCGGCCGCTCCGCGCTGCGCTCAATACGCCCCACTTGTAGAGCGCCATACCCACCAGCATGGCCCCGCCGCACCGCCATAAAGACACTAACGGAATGACGATCGTGTGCATTTCAAGCACTGAGCGTACGCGGTCCGCCTGCTGCGCCATCCAGCCGCCCTGGTACGCAGCCAGTTCGGCCTCGATCGCGGCAGCGTTCGGCGCCCAGGTAGATGCAACGCCAGCAGCGGCTTCTGGAGTCGCATAACTCAGCCCCCAGGCAGAAAAGAGATACAGAAACGTAGACACCGAAAAAACCCAGATGCCCAGCACAACGAGCTTCCGGGGCGAGCAGTTGCGAAACAGATATATCCCGCAACCACACAGGGCGTACGGTACGAGGATGTCGCCTGCCCACAGGAAATAGGCATGGGCCAGGCCGAAAACCAGCAACCAGAACATTCTCCGGTAGTGCACGGCGGCGGATCGCCCGCTGCGCGCCTGGGCCCGCTCCGCAAACAGGCAGACGCCCGCCCCGAACAGAATGGAGAACAGCGTCATGAATTTCCCGTCGGCCAGGACATGGCTGGCCATCCAAACCGCCAGGTTGATGCCGGTCAGATCTCCCCATGCTGTTGGATTCAGATAGGCAGCGCCCGGCATGGAGAACGACTGCACGTTCATGATCAGAATGCCGAGCACGGCAAAGCCCCGGAGCACATCAAGACTCCGGATGCGCTCGCCGGGAGCGACCGGGGTGTAGACGGACATAACGAAGGGTATATGTGGCTATGTGGTTAGAACATGTACCGCATCGCCAGGCTGAAGCCCAGGAACGAAACAGCGCCCCCGGTGCGGATACGGAACGTTACCGGCTCGCTGCCGTCCAGGCGCAGTTGCGACGCGTGGCTCCGGAGGCGCTCCCATCCGATGTCTTCGGAGCTGAAGCGGCCATAGCGAACCCAGCGGGCCTTGACGCCGAGCGACACGGCGTCCGACAGCGCGTAATCCACGCCGCCCAAAACCTGATACCCGATCAGCTGGTCGTGTAATTCCGCCTGTTTGCTGGTCGTGGTGGCAGCCAGGTTTTGCCGGACCTCCGCCTCGTTCAGGAGGCCGGTCCCTGTGCTGATGGCGTTCGGATCGGGGTTTCGGGCCCACAGATCGCCGTAGTCGAGCTGGGTCAGGCCGAGGCCGCCACCGATGCCGACGTACGGAGTCAGGCGACCGTTATTAGGAAAATCGACATAGACATTCGCAAAAAGGTTATGTGACGAGATGTCGCCGATCCGGTCCTCGGCGCGCTGAATTTCCCCGTCCAGCTTGGCAAAGGTATCGCCGGTGGCGCTCGCTACGGGTGACGTCTGGTCGTACCCGGATGCGCGGTGAAACCATTCCGCTTCGACGCGCAGCCGCCCACCAACCCGGTATCCGATGGCGCCCCCCGCCAGCACGCCCATGGCGGGATCATAGTCTGTTTTCCAGCCTGCCCCCGACCCTCGGTTCGGATCGGTACACCCGGCAATGCCGGCGTACAGTGGATTGATGAACTCGTCGCAGCGGCTGGCCCGATCGGTGCTGTTGCCCAGCAGTTCCACGGACGGCGCCACGTTGAGGCCGACCTCCAGACTCAGATAGAGCCCGGAGCCCGACTGCGCCGAGGCGGTTCCGGAAATCAAGCCGCTGCAAGCGAATAGCAGAGCGATAACTGTATGTCGTCTATACATGCCTCTGGTTGTTGTGCATGGAACAAATAATTTTTGTCGAGATGCCTATGCCTTACTGCGCTCAGGGTAGGGTACAACTTCTCCCCACTCTATGTATCTGCGAAGCAACCGGAGGTACATCCCCCAGCAAAATGAGGAAACCCGATAGTGGTCACTCCTTTCGAGCCATCCCGTATGATGGAAATCAACCTGTGTAGCATCGCCGACGGCCTTGAGTTGAAACCCGACGCACGTTCCCAGCCAGTCGGCAGCGGATTGGGTCATTTTCCATTCCAGCACGACCCCGGGTTCG
This sequence comes from Rhodothermales bacterium, assembly GCA_965248175.1. Taxonomy (GTDB): domain Bacteria; phylum Bacteroidota; class Rhodothermia; order Rhodothermales; family VXPQ01; genus VXPQ01. Next base: position 2,194,100 of record OZ252093.1, on the reverse strand, counting down.
CAGCGGATGACTTCGGCTTGCCATTGATAATCCGGCCCGAACCCGAAGTCGTAAACTGCGCCGGATCGAGGAACGCCGCGGGCGGTCAAGGTCCACCAGGAATTAAGCCCCTCGGCTGTGCCGATGGCTTCAAAGATGCATTCTTTTGAACCAGCAATCGACAGCGTGTGATAGATATCCGGCATCCTTTCATGAGAAAGTGTTTCTGACTCGCACCGACTCCTTGAAGTATTTCGTCCAAACGATCGCCCATCCCAGCGAGAAAATCACGATTCCCAGAAGAATGGGCAGTGCGCCGAGCAGTTCCTCACTACTCAATCGCGGCCGGCCTTCCAGAACCCTCTGAAACAACACGCCATATACTATAGGGTAATCAGGATAGATGCGGTCCACAATGCAGCGATATTCCACCGCGGCGCCCTGGGAGACTTCAGGGGAATGAGCAATAGCGGAATTGCAAGCGCCAGGAATATCACGGCCATAAGCAGGACAGGATACTCGAAAAACCATCCTGACAGACCCATCGAATAGAACAACATGAGCGGAATCGAGCCGATGAGGTAGACCAGCAGCCAACCCCCTATGCCTTTCACACTGTCTCTTTCCATCACTTTCAGTTAGAGCCCGCCAATACTCCCATCACGACCCGTCCCACGGCCGCCGGCGGGGTATCCAACGCGGCACGTTCGCCTTGTAGCGCCGGTATTCTTCGCCGAACCGTCGTTCGAGGCCCGGCTCTTCAAAAAATATGAAATAGATCGTGTTGAGGAGGAAAAAGAAAAGCAGCCAACCGACCAGATACCACGAGCCGAATAGCAACGACTCGGCGCCGAGCATGAGATTTACGCCCGTGAGCATGGGGTTTCGGACATGGCGGTAGGGGCCGCGAACAACCAACTTCTTCGGCGGAGCCCAAGGTGCAGGCGTACCCTCGCCGACCTTCAGAAACAACCTGACCGTCCAGGCAGCAAAAACGAGGCCTATCCCTGCCAATAGAACGCCGATCCAGAACCTGGGTTGTTCAGCCCCCGCGAGGGCTATAGCCTCTGGCGATCCGGCCGAAAGCCATAGTATTGCTCCCGGAACGAAAACAAGAGCGGTCCCGGGCAGGATGATGATGGCCTTGATGAGTTGCAGATTCATACAGGTGCCCTTACTCCACATGCCTGTGGAGAACAGGACCTAATATGAGCAAAGCTCTACGCCTTGCGGCAACAACAGCAACAAGAGCAGCACTTCTCGCAAGAGCAACACTTGCAGCTTTGGCCTTTTTGGGTATCCATGGTATCCTCCGACATGCACAATGATTTACGTTACTTCCTGTGTGACGACAAAACAACCATCCACATTGTTCCGCCACGCGTCCGGTCCATTCTTATAATCGCCGCAAAGTCCTCCCCTTTCAGGACGGACCCACCCCGGCAATGGCTCCACCCACGTATACATGCTTCAATGAGGCCGGAACACGGGGGCTGTTACGGTTGGCGCGCACCTCTCTGATTGGTAACTTGCCCCCTGCAAGTCCTTGGCCTGGAAGGGGCCTACTCCTAAACTCTGTAGAGGAGCCATAATGATCAAGCCAAATGATTAAACCATAATGATCAAGCCATAATGATCAAGAAGGCCCGGATCGATCACCCCGTCCGGGAGGCCATCGCCTCTCCTTATGCCTGATCTCAACTTCATACGTCATCCACTGGTTGGAACGCCTTACGGTACGGCATTAGACCTGTGCATCATTCTCGCGATCGCCGCCTACCTCTTGTCGGTAATCACACGCGAGTATTCCTGGGTCGACCGTCTCTGGACGATTTGCCCGCCGATCTATTGTTTGATCGTCGCCGCATCCCTGGATTTCGAGTCCGCTCGGGTGAACCTGATGACTTTGCTCGTTTTATTGTGGGGGGTACGGCTCACCTTCAACTATGCACGCAAGGAGGGATTTGCCAAAGGCGGGGAAGACTACCGTTGGGTGGAGATACACAAGCGCATTGGACCCTTCCGGTTCCAAGTGGTAAACCTGGTGTTCATCGCTCCCGTGCAGATGCTCATCGTCTGGTTGTTCACGGCGCCCGTGCACATTGCCTGGATGCATCAGGATGCGGCGCTGAATTGGATCGATGCCGTGGCGGCGCTGGTGTTTTTCGCTCTCTGGATCGGAGAAGCCGTGGGCGATGAGCAGATGTGGCGCTTTCAGCAGGAAAAGAAGCGCAAGATCGCGGCCGGCGAACCAATCGATCAGGGCTTCATAACCTCGGGCTTGTTCGCCTATTGCCGGCATCCGAGCTATTTCTGCGAGCTCGGCATGTGGTGGAGTTTCTACTGGTTTACGATCGCGGCCTCGGGGCAACTCGTCAATTGGACCTTGCCAGGGTTTATTGTGCTGACAATGGTTTTCTTCGGCTCGTCACGGCTTGCCGAATCCATTTCGCTTTCGAAGTACCCGTCCTACGCCATAGGTCCAGCCTAACGCTATCAACAGCCCCCCTTGCACTTATCCCCCTACCCCGCCCTCACAATCGCCGCAAAGTCCTCCCCCTTCAGGCTGGCGCCGCCGATCAGTCCGCCGTCTACATCCGTCTGCCCGAACAGTTCAACGGCATTGCCCGGTTTGACGCTCCCCCCGTACAGAATATGCAGGGCGCGGCCCGTCCCTTCGCCGAAGCCGTCTATCAGGTGGAGGTAGCCAATCCGGATCACTTTGGAATGGGCGTTCATTCCATGACGGTGGACGGCCACCCCTTACAGGGCAATGTAGCGCCTTTCTTCAGGGACGGGGAAACGTATCGCGTAGAGGTCGTCCTGGGCTCGCAGGCTCCCGGCTTCACTTTAACTTCACCATGCTATTGACATCACGCCAGTTTCTTCGTAAATGTTATCGATAACATTCACTCTTTGCGAATCGCCACGATGGAGCGGAGAACATTCTTACGGCTAACAGGCGCCGGCACAACTGCCTTCGTGCTGTCGCAAGGGCTGTCGTGCACTGGCAGAGCAGCTGAGCGTCCCAATATCATTCTGATCAACGCCGATGATCTCGGCTATGGAGATATAGGCTGCTACGGCTCTACACTGAATCGGACGCCACACCTCGACCAATTGGCTCGGGAAGGTAGCCGGTTTACAGACTTCCACACTGCCTCGGCGATGTGTACACCGTCCCGGGCTGCCCTGATGACCGGTTGTTACCCTGAACGAGTCGGATTTGCCCGACTCCCGAACGAGATTGGGCATGTCCTGCTTGCCGGCGAGCCCGTCGGTCTGCATACGGATGAGATTACGATTCCCGAACTGCTGCGAGAAGTAGGGTATGCAACGCACATGGTCGGGAAATGGCACTTGGGTGACCAGCCGGCTTTCCTGCCGACGCGCCAGGGCTTCGATGGCTTTTTCGGCCTGCCCTACAGTCACGATGTCGCCCCGGATAACCCGACAAGTGCTCGTTTTCACTTCCCTCCGCTGCCACTGCTGCGCGACGAAGAAGTCATTGAAGAAAATCCGGATCGCAGCCAGCTCACGCAGCGGTTCACACAGGAGGCAATCCGTTTCATCAGGGACGATACCGATCGTCCGTTCTTCCTCTATTTCGCGCATACTCTTCCGCATGGTCCCCATCTTGCTCCGGAGGAATTCCTCGTCCGGTCTCGAAATGGGGCCTATGGGGCCTGCGTGGAGTTGATCGACCACTGCACCGGCGAGCTGCTCGATGCCCTGGCAGCGGCTGGGCATGCAGACAATACGCTGGTCATTTTCACTTCCGATCACGGCAATGCAGCTACGGAGGGGAGGGGCAGTAACGGTCCATTGCGCGGTGGCAAGGGACGTACGTGGGAAGGCGGAATGCGTATCCCGTGTCTGATGCGCTGGCCGGGAAGGATCCCCGCAAACACTATCTGCGACGAGTTATCCACTACAATGGATCTACTCCCCACCCTGGCATACCTGGCAGGCACAAATCCCCCGCAGGATCGCATCATTGACGGGAAGGACATCCGACCCCTCTTGTCAGGACGGGAAGGAGCCCGGACACCTTATGAGGTCCTTTACTATCTATGGATGGATGAACTGCACGCAGTTCGCTCAGGACCGTGGAAACTTGTTATTAAAGAGGCACACCAGCCGCCCTTTGCAAAGCCGCAGCTATACAACCTCGACATCGATGTCGGAGAAACACAGGACCTCTCTGCGGCCTATCCGGACATCGTCCGGAGATTCGAAGTGCTGGTGGAATCTGGCCGCCGGGATCTGGGCGATGTCGTCGCCGGTATCCAGGGCGAGAACATCCGTCCCCTCGGGCGAGTGGAGCATCCCTCGCCTCTTATCCCTCGTCCCGGGTAATCCGTCTCAACAGATCGAATCAAAACACTCCTGACCGTTCTTATGGAGAGACAACAAACCTTTTCGCGGCGAGACTTCTTGCGCGTCCCAGGTACCCGTGCAGTGGCATGCATAGGCCATACAGGAAGACATGCGGGCTTACCGGCAGTACCGGTATCAGCTGCTGAAGCGCAAGCAGACTTGCCTCCACGGGAATGCCTGGAAATGCGGTGGTATGAGGAGCACGTTGATCGGATATTCGAGTAACCTATGGAAAAGACGCAGAGGATTAGGGAAGTACGATTCGTCGCCGCGATGCTGGTAACCTGCATGCTTTTGGCGGCCCTGGCTATCCAGGATCGCCCTGACGAACCGCTGCATCGCGCCGTGGAGGCGGGAGACCTCAAGACGGTCTCCACACTCATCGAACAGGGCGCCGATGTGAATGCTCGTATGGGCGATTGGACCCCCTTGCATCGCGCGGCGGTGGCGGGGCACGTAGCGATCGCCCGGCGGCTCCTTGCGGCAGGCGCCGAGGTAGACGCCCATGGCACGGCCGGCTGGACGCCGCTGCACCGGGCAGCGAAGATGGGGCAGGTGGAGATGGCGAGGCTGCTTCTGGCAAGCGGGGCAGATGCGCACGCGAAGGGCATCGACGGTTGGACGCCAATGCTTCGTGCTGCAATGGCCGGACAGGCCGAAACGGGGCATCTCCTGATCAAAGCCGGAGCCGAGGTTAACCAGAGAAGTACCAACAACGGCTGGACCGTGCTACACTGGGCGGCCTATAGCGGTAGCCTGGAGCTGGTCCGATACCTGCTCGATGCCGGTTCAGAGATTCATTCCAGGGCCGGGACAGGGCCCACGCCGCAGGGGAATACACCCCTGGGGTTGGCGGAGCATTACGGCAACGATCAGATCAGCGCGCTACTTCAAGAACAAGTGGGACCGTAAAACGAGAGGGTATCGATGAACGAACCACGTTATATATCGGAACACGTCCTGCGAAAGAACAAACCGGGGGGGCAAAGCCGGCGGGAATTCCTGAAACTGGCGGCAACCGCCAGCGTGGCTGCTGCCGCGCCGAGTCTTTCTGCCTGTTGGGACGACACACTGGGCGGACGACCGCCCAACGTCATTGTTATTTTCGCCGACGATCTGGGCTATGGCGACTTGGCCTGTTACGGCTCGCAAACCATCCGCACGCCCAACCTGGACGGCCTGGCTGCCGCGGGCATGCGCTTTACGGATTTTCACGTGACATGTTCTGTGTGCAGCCCCTCCAGAGCTTCCCTGTTGACCGGGCGCTATCCGTCTCGCTGCGGGATGCCCTATGCTGTGGGCGGGGTCTATTCGGACTTGGGCCTGCAAGCAAGCGAAACCACGGTGGCCAGGTTACTTAAGGACAAAGGGTATGCGACGGCCTGTATCGGCAAATGGCACCTCGGCGTACCCCAAGGCTTCAATTACCAGACCCACGAGGGATTCACGTCTTCTTCGGAGTTTCACCCGAACCGCCACGGCTTCGATCTCTTCTACGGCATGGTGGGCAACACGAACCCGGATGGATCCACCCCGCTGCTTGAGAACAATGGAATCGTGGATCCGGATGCCCATGTCACGACAATCACGGAGCATTTCACCCGACGCGCGATCGACTTCATCCGTGCGCACCGGGATCGGCCGTTCTTCATCTATCTTCCCCACACCCGGTCGCACGCCCCCTGGATGGCGAATCCGAGGCTTGCGGGGCAATCCCGAGGCGGTGTCTACGGAGACATGGTGGAGGAAATCGACTGGAGTACGGGCGAGGTGCTGAGGACACTGGACGAGCTCGGCCTGACGGAAAACACTCTTGTGATCTTTGCCTCGGATAATGGGGCCAATCCGTCGCCTACACGTGGATCGAACGCACCGCTGCGCGGCGGGAAAGGCTCTACGTTCGAGGGGGGCATGCGCGTGCCCTGCATCATGCGCTGGCCCGGTGGGGTCCTTGCTGGACAGACGAACGACGCAATGATAAACGTAATGGACTTTTTACCGACGATAGCCGGTCTGGCAGGGGCTCCCCTGCCGGAGGACCGGGTAATCGACGGGATGGACCTCCGGCCGTTGCTTTCCGGCGCCGAAGAGATTATAACCCCTGACCGGATGTTCTATTACTACAATGGACTGAACCTCCAAGCTGTGCGGGAGGGCCGGTGGAAGTTGCATCTGCCGCGCCGGTCCGAGATGCTGGTGTGGTGGGAGTCAGGATTGCGCGAACTCGAAGCGCCCATGCTATTCGATCTGGAAACGGACCCCGGTGAGACGAACGACTTGGCTGCGCAACACCCGGAGGTTGTTGAGCAACTGCTGGCGAACGCTGAACAAATTCGTGCCGAACTGGGATCGTGGGAGCAAGGGGGCAGGGATCAGAAACCCATTGAGCACTTGATGGATGACCGCCGCCGCCTGCGTCACCTGCGAACGCAACAGGGACATCGATATCTGGGAAGGGATGTACCGTCTACCTGATATCGCTAACCCGCATTTTGCCCGGAAAGGCCTCGAAAGCAGGGGTAATGGTTGGAAGAGACACCCTCATGAAAAAGGAACATGATCTAAACCCCGTTATGGAGCCTGTAGCGAACGATTTGAAGACGGTCTTCCATGTGATGACGAAACCCATCGGGCCACTTTGCAATCTGGACTGTACATACTGCTTCTATTTGGAGAAGGAAAACCTCTATCCTCAAGCGCAGAAGAGAGCGGCCTGGTCGATGCAGGACGATGTCCTGGAGGCCTATATTCGGCAATACATTGAATCGCAGGACACGCCTGTCGTCAGCTTTGCCTGGCAGGGGGGCGAGCCGACGCTGCTGGGGGTGGAATACTTCCGAAAGGTCGTTGCACTCCAGAAAGAATACGCAGACGGCAGGAAAGTCGAGAATGCTTTCCAGACCAACGGGGTAAACCTTGATGATACGTGGTGTGCCTTCTTTGCGGAGCACAACTTTCTGATCGGGCTTTCCATCGACGGCCCGTGCGCGCTGCACGACAGATACCGGGTGGACAAGGGTGGTCAACCTACCTTCGATCGGGTGATACAGGGCCTTTCATATCTGAAGAAACACGACGTTGCTTTCAACACGCTGACGGTCGTCCAGCGTCATAACGGAGACTATCCACTTGAGGTCTACCGGTTTTTGAAGGAGATCGGCAGCGGGTTTATGCAGTTCATCCCGATTGTAGAGCGTGTGGCAACCGAGCCAGGGTTGGATCACTTGTCGCTTGTTTCTCCTGATTTTGCAGAGGAGGCCGTTGTTTCCGAGTGGTCGGTCGAGCCGGAGCAGTATGGCCGGTTCCTGTGCACCATTTTTGATGAATGGGTGCGCAATGATGTCGGTCAATACTTCGTCCAACTCTTTGATGTGGCACTGGAATCCTGGATCGGGAGGCAACCAGGCCTTTGTGTGTTTCGCGAAACGTGTGGCGATGCGCTCGCACTCGAGCACAATGGAGATCTCTATTCCTGTGATCACTTCGTCTATCCTGCCAACAAGCTGGGCAACATCATGGATAAGCCGCTGCTATCCATGACGCATTCTCCCCAGCAGCAATCGTTCGGGGCCGCCAAACAAGATTCGCTGCCGGATTACTGCCGTCGGTGTGACGTGCGTTTTGCCTGCAACGGCGAATGTCCCAAAAAGCGTTTTATGAAGACGCCTGACGGCGAAGCAGGATTAAACTACTTGTGCGCCGGTTACAAGATGTTCTTCAAGCACATCGACCCCTACATGAGATTCATGGCCGATCAGCTTTACCGGAGAAGGGCGCCTGCTGACGTGATGGCGTGGTCGCGTTGGCGGGATTTCCACGCCAGCGGTGGGCACATAGGCCGGAATAAGCCCTGTCCCTGCGGCAGCGGCAGGAAATACAAGGTGTGTTGTGGCGCTTTGAGGAACGGTGGTGATCAGCTTGCCGGATCTGCATGATCCGATCGGGGCTGATGACGCTGAAGCATGCGCTGCCGATAGTGTTCGTCGGTGCGTCCGGCAATGCGATGAACCTCAGATTCATCCATGAAAACCGGCCCTCCGAGGGCCGCGGCGCCGACGAAGATGCGGGCTGCCTTCTCTGCCATGGCCAGCGCCGCGATGACCTCCGTGTGCTGCGTTCCCAAGGCGATGACACCATGGTTCTCGAGCAAAATGGTCTTGGGCAGTACCCCCGTTCTTTTTCGAAACGTTTCCACTTCCCCGGCAATGCGCCGAGCCAGCGTAAAGCCGGGATCCACGTAGGGCACCAGAACGGATTCCACGCCACAGTAGACGACCTGGTCGGGAATCACGCGCCGGACGGCGAAGTCCCGCTTTCGCGGTGAGCAGAGCACTTGGTTGACGGCGATGGCGTGGACGTGCCCGATGATCCGGATGCCCGGCAGAGTCAGTAACCAAGCGTGGAACAGGCTCTCGACCGAGGGCTTGAGTGCGTCCGGATCCGTGCGCGCTTCCAATAGCAACCTCTCTATTTCCTGATCGGTAAGGTCTTCCCCTCCCGCCAGGGCCGCCAGCAACGGTCGTGCATCAACCCCTACCAGTTCTTCGGGTTGCAGCGTTGACATCCGGGTACCACTGGCTTTAATAAGGAAGCGGCGGGCATCCAGCTTGCCCGAGACATTCCCCTCCCCGACAATAGCCATATGCCGCCCGTCCCCGAGATCGTGAGCGAGGTCAAGTAACAGGCGACGGAGATCTTCCCTGGAGGTCATAGGCTCGATGTTTCTTTTTCCCGAAGGACCCTGCAAACATTCCCTCAAGACGCGATCCTCTCATGCGAGCCACATACGAAGGTTTCGATGCCCATGTTCTGGAACGCCGCTACTTTCGAGATCAGCGCCTTCCGTACCGCGTCGTCATCGGGCGCATAGGCTACCTGGATGTGATTCGACTTGTGGCGGGCCATCATCTGGTCACGCGAAACACCATGCAGAACGGCATGCATGATCGGCCACTGCGATGTGGTAAGCCGCCACCGGCGCTTCGTCTCTTCCTGGGGTAATTCCACGACCGTTCCCCGCCCCACGTCTGCCTTGAGGCGGCCGTCCTCGGCAAAAACACGGCTCCAGATTATCTCGCCCGGCTTGCTGATTCCTTTCAGCGTTCCTCCGCCCAACCGGAAATACATGTAAGGCTGGCGTTCACTACTCGTCCCCGAATAGCCTCCTATGAAATGTGAGGGCGGCGCAGCCCCGGAGATCTCGAAGACCCACACGAAATCTCCGTCATAGGGCGCGCCCCAGCGAAGGTCATGCAGGGTTGTCTCCGGTGGATACCCGAGTGCGCACCAGAGGCGATGGGTCACCAGGGCATCCAGCCCGGCACACTCATCGACCTCGTTGAAGTGTGGAAGCGCCGTTCCGGGATAGAGCTCGCGGGCGCCGTCGCGCGAATACACCGGCGGACGCTCCGTGTTGTTCAGAAGGCCTTCCGCCAGATCGGAGGCGGGCAGCAGATCCTTGAGCCCCTGTTGGTATTGGATTCCGACGAGGTCGCAACCGAAATCATCGGCGATGCGGAGCACGGCAATGTACATCCTGCACTGCTGCAACACCTGTGCTTCCGTGAGATGTTCGTCTTCGTCCGGCCCCAACTGAAAACGCACGCCACGATCTTTGAGCCACTCGAAACAGGCCCGCGCCTCTTCCTCGGAAACCCGAGTGGTTTCGTAGTACAGAGCACTCTGGCTGAGGCGTTCTTTGAAAATTCCGGCCGGGTGCAACAGTTCGTCGGGGATGATCGCATTATACATCCCCATGCATCCCTCGTCAAAAACCCCCATGATAGCCTTGTCCCGTCGAAGCTCCTCGGCCAGTCGGCGGCCAAGCTCCCGCTCCGTATCCGGAAAATCCAGTTCGGATGCGGGAAGCACGTGACTCAGGTCGTGCTCTACGCTACCTGTTCCGAGCCAAGCGCGAAGCCCCTGCCTGAACTTCTCGTCGGTGAAATCGTCGCTCCAGAGCGTGCTGTAAGGTACGCCGGCCTTGGTCAGGCAACCGTTCATGTTAAGCATGCCGACGAGACCGGGCCAGGTTCCACTCCAGTTGGCTACGGTCAGAATCGGCCCGCGATGGGTCGACAAACCGGGTAGGACGTGATGCGAATACTGCCACGCCGCAAAGGCAATCACCAGAGGCTTGTCAGGATCGATGTGCCGAAAGACTACCCGGCCGTGCTTCTGACTGTCAATGAAGCCATGCTTCTTGTGGGGAAGTTCCGCGTGGGCGCGTACTACCTGATGCCCTTCCGCCTCGATGGCTCGCATGATTGCCCGTTCGACCTTCTGCTGCTCAGGCCAGCATCTCTGATTGGCTGCGAGGCGCATATCTCCATTGGCGATAAGCGTAACGGCGTTCGTGGTCACGAGTTTCCTCTTTCTTTCTGCGGAGCACCGGGAAATTCGACGAGAGATGTTAACCTTAACATCACTTCAGGAAAAGTAGCGATTCAGGCCCACCATGTCAAGCTGATCGACGATGGGCAGCCTAACGCTCTGACGGCCATGAACAGAGCTTGGCGGAACCATTCCTCGCCGAGGAACCGGCGCCAGGGGAAACCGAAGAAATGCAAGACGATTTGGCCGTCGTCAACATTATCGCAGCATATTCAGCGCAGGGCAAGGTGCATCGAAACGGATACCTCGGGAATCTGTACCATAGGAAATCATGAAAGGAAGTTTTACCGGTGCGGGCTCCTGATCCACGCCCCTTATTCCTTTGATCGACTGCAAAGTTTGATGAACACGATCCTGGACGTCGCTAAACAGGCGGGTGTCAGTGCGATGACCGTCTCACGCTACTTTAACCAACCCGACATGCTTGCGCCTGCCACGCACGGAAAAGTGCGCGCCGCTATCGAAGAGCTTCAGTATGTCCCCAATGCGGCCGCCCGCAGCCTTGTCAACGGCTGTACGAACGCCATTGCCCTGATTCTGTCCGACATTACCAACTCGTTCTACACCACGGTAGCCCGAGGAGTAGAAGATAGGGCACAACAACACGGATACGCCCTCATTCTCGGTAACTCCGATGAATCGCTGGAGAAAGAACGCCGTTATCTGGACGTTTTCATCTCGCGCCGCGTGGATGGCGTGCTAATTTCTTCCGCCCCGGGAAACGACCACCACCTCGATATGCTGCTGCACCACGGCATCCCGGTGGTGTTGATCGACCGTACCGTGGAGGAAATCGACACCGACGCGGTATGGGGCGATACATTCACCGGAGCCCTCCATCTGACCAGCCATCTCGTCGAGCAGGGGTTCCGGGACATTGCCTTCGTGGGCGGCTGGCCCGGAGTTTCTTCTCTGGAAGAACGCCAGGCCGGATACCTTCGCGCCATGAAGGAAGCCGGCCTCGTTCCTCACGTATATCCGGGACGTACGAGCCGCCAAAGCGGTGAGGAGATTACGGAGCAACTGTTCAGGAAGAACTTGCTTCCTCAGGCCATTATCGCCGCAAACAACCACGTGGCGGTGGGAGTACTGCTTATCCTGAGGCGCCATGGGTTGCGTGTCCCGGAGGACGTGGCGCTGGCCTGCTTCGACGATATCGAAATCGCTGCGCAGATCAATCCTTTTCTGACCGTCGTCGCACAACCAGCTTACGAAATGGGGACCCTTGCCATGGACCTGCTCCTCGAACGGATGCGGGGCTTCGACGGCCCCTCGCGCCATTGTGCGTTGCCTACGAAGATGATCGTACGGTGCTCTTCCCTCGCCCCCGACACATAAACGAGCAGACGCAGATAAAGCTCCGAGGAGTCTGCACTGCAGAAAATCATGAAAGGACGTTTCTGCGGTACCGGCCCTACGGCGCAAACGCGCTGCGTATCTCGTTCACTGTTTTTCCGAGGGTCCCCACGGCGATCCGATCGAGCGCTTCTTCGTTCCCTTGCAAATGGATCGTCCGGTGCACGTGCGTCAGGGATTCCCCGGGCGCCAGCGCCACAGCCGGGGAAGAGCTTTCGAGTTCATAGAAGGGTCCGAGCGGTTCAGCGCCCGGCTCGGGCGGCCCATCGTTGTAACTGTTTATGATATCGCCTGCGTAGGGGTCCTCCTGGATTTCCCACATCGAGTTTACATAGTCAGTTGCCTTCTCCGACATCGTATATTGCACCAGCGTGAGCACGCGGTTGTCCGCATCGTAGCTCCCAAACACGGACTTGCTTCGCTTACTGGTCAGGCCGATCTTGCCACGATATTCGCCGTCGCCCCTGAAATAGACCACATCGTCTTCGATGATCAGCCGGTCCGGAGGCGGTTCGCCAAAATAGGCCGCGTTGACGATGGGTCCCCGTGCCTCCTCATCACCGGACTGATAAGGAATGACGATCGTTGTCGCCGGGGAAGGGGTGAACATGCCGAGAATCCAGATCGACAAGAGGCCTCCTTCTCTGGTCCAGGCCTCATTACCCACGTTAGTGATGGTGTTGACGGATTCGAAGGCGACAACCTGGACGACGGAATCCAGCGCCACGCCCAACCCCTCGGCGACCTCAGCCCGACCTGACAGCCGAACCTCACGGTCCACCTCAAGATCGAACGTCGTGCCGGAATAGTTTTTCAGGCGCATTGCTTTCTCGAAGACAATCCGGTCACGCTCCTGCGCCACCACGGGGAACGGATCCCAGTCTATGGTGGGCGGCACGTACCAGTGTTCCATTTCGAACGGGTCGCCTCCCTGGAAAAAGATGGAGAACTGTCCGCCTTCGGGCCCCAACCAGAAGCGATCTTCGCCACCAAACACATTGATGTGTTCCTGCCGCTCGCCCGAGGCAATAAGCTCCCGATTGATCCAGCCGTAGCTCATTCCATCGCTACCGGCTGCAGTGCTCGTCAGGACGCGTCCTTGCATGGCCGGACTGACTACGACCTGGGCCTGCCCTGCTTCATCGGACAACACGACCACCTCGGCATGCTCGGTGAAAAAAGCAAGATCTTCCCCAAAGGTCGCGATCTCCGCCACGGTGTTTTTCATCGTATCATCCGGCTGGTTGCAGGATGTCAATAGCACTGCAAGTAATATGCTTCCCTTGATGACCTTCTTCATAGGTAATCCTCCTTTTCGTCAAAAAACCAGCATGCCTTCCGCGTTGACGCACAAAAGCCCCTGGGGTCAGCCGTCTTTTCACAATGCACTTCGGACGGCGCCATCCGGATGAACGACAACCGGAAATCGGGCCAACTGCGATGCAACAACCTTCACCGGTGAAGCATTACCCAGCACCAGGTCGTAATTCCCCCCGTCGGGAAGTCCGACGATACGTAGCTCCGTGGCGTATGGCTTTTCCCAAGGTACGTCCAACTCGTCAAGAAAACCCTCGATATCAAGGTCGAGCGTACGTTCCCGCAGGGCAACCCCCTGGATCCGGAGGCCATTGACGCCGACTGCCAAGCCCTTCGAAACATCGACGTAGGCGCCTCCAAGGGCGCGATAGGCTTCACCCAATCCCGTCGAAACGGCGGATCCTTCGCCCAGACTGGGGCTGGTGCGCGCTGCGGACTGCGGATGCCCCTCGTGGCTGATATTTTCCGGACCCAGCCCCCACGGCGGTTCCTCGATGTCGAATATCGAGAACGTTTCCTCGGGGTACGGCCAGATGTCATTGGCTTGGTGACGCGGGTGATGAATGAGCGTGGCCGAGGCATGCGCCGCGGCTACTGCACGTTCCAGAAGATCCTGCCGCCCCAGCGTCTTCGCATACCAGATCATCGGCTCGACCCATTGGGTCTGATGACCGTTGAGCCAGGCTGCGTCGCCGTTGTCGGTGTCCGAGCCGCCGAACGCGTAGGCCGCGTAGACGTAATGCGGATCCCACACGGTCTGATACAACCCCATGTAGTCGACCACCTGCTCGCCGGCGTCGAGGTAGTCCTTTTCGCCCGTTGCCCGGTAGAGGGCGGCAAAGCCACGCATTCCCCAAAGCATCGAAAGCACGCCCCTCGGGGGCTGGCCTTGATGCACATCCCTGGTAGAAAGCGGATTCTGCGCACAGGAGAAGAAGAACTCCAGGTCACGCCAGTTCTGCCGTGGTAGCACATTCCGCGTCATGTATGCGGCGATGCGTTCGGCGCCGTGCAGGTATTTCTCCTCGCGCGTCACCTCGTAGAGCGTAGCCAGAAACCACATACTGGCCCCAGGATGCGCGCTCTCGCGCAATACCCAGTGCGGTTTCATCCCGTAGGTGATCCACGCGGGTACGGTCCCGTTTTCACCCAAAAATGACAGAAGTCCGTCGGCGTAGCGCCGGACGTAAGGGATGATGCGCTCGTCCTGCTCATGCTTCTGGTAAAACTCGATCAGGTGGGCGGCCGTGCGGCTCATCGCCGCCACGTCGTAGGACTCGCTGCTCCAGCCCGGTTGTGTCAGAAAATGCGCCTTGTAGTTCGGGGCCTTTTCAGGAGATGGGTCGAAGTGGTTGCCCGTCCACCGGTGTTCACTTCCCTTGTAGATGACCGGAAAGAGTCCTTCCTGCTGCGGGGCATGCAGGGCCAGATTAATCGTTTGCCGCGCCTTCTGAATCAAACTCCCATCCCCCAGTTTCTCCCCCCAGAAGTAGAAGCCGGAAGCATCGGAAACAGTATTCCACCATTTCCCGTTGCTCACAATGTCCAACCAGAAAGAAGCCGTGTTCCGGTAGCCGCCGACCGGCTCGCCGCCCATTACCCACTCCAACCACGAACCCTGGTCCTCGTAGCCCTCCACGGGCGGGTGCACGACTCCAAGTGGGTTGAGGTTGGCCTCGTAGACCAACCTGGCGTATTCCTCGAACGGCATCGCCTGTGGGCGCGGATCCTGAAACTCCTTGCGCCCATAGCGCTCCCACTGAAACCTGCTCACATCCTGGTAGCCCCGATTCGTCGTCGCGTCTGCTTTCACGAACAGGTCGAACCCGTAGCGAACGTGCTCCCCGTCGAGCGTACGCACCATCGAACCGTCGTTGGGATGAAGCCAACGCATATGGTGGGTCGGGACGTTGTCGATCCAGCCGAAGGAAAATACCGGCTTCCCGGTCAACCCCGTCCGCACGTTCAGATCTATCCCCGTCGGCATCGTATAATTTTCTTCCTCGATGGGTACGGAGAAGGTATTCCGAGGGATGTTCATCCTGCGGCGCGCGTCGGGAGACGTGACACGGTTTTCGTTGATCAGGTCGAGGTCCGGCACCAGCGCGGCGAAGAGAGAGCCCTCCTGCAGAATTACGGCCGGGGCGTAGAAGATGCGATCACCGATGATCTGTTCATCTGTGTCGTCACCCAGAAAGGAAGGGGTCCTCATCCCCGGCGTATGTACGAAGGTGGGCGTACCTTCCCGTTCGAAGGTAAAAGTCGAAAGAAAATACTCGAGCCGGATCGAAGGACCTGGAAGGACAGCCTGTACGTCGAAATGAAAACGAGGTTGTCCTTTACGAAGCGTCACGGTCTGCGCCACATGCGCCATGCCCAACCTGCCCGTCGCATGGACCCGAAGCTCTTCCTCTCCCTGCCTCTCGACACGAACAGAATGAATTCCCTCGTTGACGAGGTAACGATGTGGCGTGATCCGGGTATCGTAAAGTTTATTTGCACCTTCCGGGAGAGGCCGCTCCGGGTGAAAGGAGACGACAACCCGTTCCCAGGTTCCACCTGTACGGGCAAAGAATTCCTGTCGCAGACCGGAAGAATCAGGCGTGAAGCGTGCCTTGACCAATCCGTTCTCGATCTCTACTACGGATTGGTCCTGTCTTACTCGAAGCGAATCTTCGTCCGTAGGAGGACCGCATGCCCCGAACAGACCTGTGGCGATGCACGCTAACACCGAACAGGTGACGCTCCCCCTGCCCCCCGCGCGCGACAGGGGGCGTATGCATCTGATCACCGCGCGTATCATGGACGAATTTCCAGCAGATAGCGGGCCAGTTCCGCCGCCGACCTTTCAAGGGGCGCTTCGTTGCCCACAACCAGCGTATAAGAGCCGTCATCCGGTAACCCTTCGACCTTCAGGAGCACCTCATACGGCTCGTCGTAGGGTACCGGCAACGCGGTAAGCAGCTTTTCGACGTTCACCCGGAGCGTGCGTTCGTCGAGGGAATAACTTTGGGCAGCAATTCCATCAACCCCCACGACCATATCCCGCTCCACGTTGACGTAGAGGCCGCCGAGTTGACGCAGTACGTCGGCGGCAGCGGCCAGTCCGCCTACCTCGGCCCAGCTCGGCCCGGAGCGGAGTGGGGTCTGGGGAAACCCTTCATGATCGATGTTCTCCGGCCCCAGCCCCAGTGGAAACGTCGGAGCATTGTAGATCCCGTTCTCGACGTGCCGGGGAAGGGTAATCAGCGCAAGCGAGGAACGGGCGGCTGCCACCCCTCGCTCGACCAGGTCCTGCCGCCCGGTAAGCAACCCGAGTCGGACCAGTATCCCGGCGAACCGATGGTCACGCTGATCCAGCCATTCGGCATCGCCGATCTGCGAAGAGAAGCCCCCGAAGGGATACGCCGTAATGATATAGTGCGGCGCCCACACCGTTTGCAGCAAACTGGCATAGTCCGCGACGGCCTCGGCCGCTTCAAGGTAATGCGATTCCCCGGTTACTTCGTAGAGCGAAACAAAACCCTGCAAGGCCCACGACATCGACATGGCGTTGCGTGGCGGCTGGCCTGTCCGCGGATCGAAGAAGGTCTCGGCCTTGACGGCACAGGAGTAAAGCGCCTCGAAATCCACCCATTTCTGTTGAGGCATTACATCATCTATCAGAAACTGTGCGGCACGTTTGGCTGCTCGCAGGAATTTCTCTTCACCGGTGGCGCGATAAAGTTCACTGAGTACCCACGCATGCGCTCCGCCATCGGCGTTCCAGCGCATGCTCGGACGAGGTTCGAGACGCTCGTTGAACCAGGCAGGCACGCTGCCTTCGGGCTGCATATGTGCTATGAGAAAGTCGCCATACCGCTGGACGTAATGCAGAATACGCGGGTCTTTCTGATAGAGACGATAGACCTCCATCAGATAGCCCGCTGTCACACTGGCCGATGCCGTCTGATAGTCCCCCTCTTCCCAGTTCCAATAGGTCCGTGTTTCGTCCGGATCGTACCCCTCGGTCGGAAACCGCCAGAGGCTGCCTATCCAACGCCGCTCGTTCAGATCGTAGAGGGAGGGAAACAAACCCTCATGCTGCGGCGCCATGAGGGCCAGGTTGACCACGCGGCGTGCTTTGTCGATGAGTGAGGGGTCTCCAAGCCGCTTCCCCCAATAATAGAATCCGGTGGCATCCGCCACGTTATTCCACCAGGCTGTATTGTATGCCAGATGAAACCATTGCGGCGCCGTGAGCCGCAGCGCCCCGACCGGCTGAGCCTCCATTTTCCACTGCTGCCAGGAATTCCAGGTATCCGGTCCTTCAGGGTCCCGGTGGATCATGACGGGCTTCCCGTCTTGAAGCTCGACAGTAAAACCTTTATAGGCAAAAGATGCCGGATACGAAATCAAGGCATACTCGGCGAACGGCATCGCTTGGGGACGGGGGCGCTGGAAATAGTGCCTCCCGTAACGGTCCCAGAGATAAGTAGCCACCCTTTGGTATCCCCGGTAAGGCGAGGCTTCGGCGTCCAGGATGAGATCCATCCCGTAACGCACCTCGTTGCCGGAAAGCGTACGAACGAGGGTCCCACCCGCGTTTTCATGACGCCAGTAGACGTGCTGCTCCGTGATCGCGTCCATGACGCCATACGCCAGCAACGGGTGATCCGTCATCCCGGAGACAAGTTCCAGATCCAACACGGCCGGCATGGATATCCTGGCCGAGTCGATGGGAACGCCGAAAATCCAGGGATGCTTTTGAGGTCGCGCGTGTTGCCCATATACAACGTACTCGTTGATCTGGTCAAGATCGGGTATCAGGGCTGCAAACACGCTCCCGGTCTGCACGATGGCCGCGGGCGCAAAGAAGACACGATCGCCGATGACATCGCCGGGAGATCGCTTGTAGGCCGGCGCATGGCTGAAATCCGGGGATCCCGCCTCGGCGAAGGCAAATGGGGAAAACAGATATTCCAATTGCGGCGGATCGCCCCGGAGCACCCCCCGCACATCGACGTGGATGATGTTTCTTCCCCGTTGCAGGCTCACGGTCTGCTCGACGCGCGCCATAGGGGTTTCCCCGGTAAGCACCACCCGTACTTCCTCGGGAGTTTTTCGGCTCACGTGCACCGTACGGAGTACTTCGGGGACGATCACGCGGTACTCCTCCGCAATGCGTAGGGCCCGACCCTGCTCGTTGGAGCGATCCAGGTACAGCGGGGTGGTGGTGTGCGGGCGCGGGTTGGGAGGACGAAACGCCTCGGCCACTAACACCCATTGACCGGCCTGCGCGGCAAAGAAGGCCTGATCGACGCCTTCGGGGCTCGGCGTGAATCGGGCTTTGACGAGGCCGTTGTCGATCTCGATGTAACCGTCGATCTCACGCACTTCGACCGGGCTGGTCTGAGACGCCGCCCGTTGAGCAGATCCGGTGAATACCGTGGCGGCAAAAAGAAGGACGGCAAGGGCACTTCGCCATCGAGGCCCCGCCGTGCGCCGACGCCCCGGTCGCGCGGCGGCGCGGGATGCGTTCGCCGGTGGGGTCGGTTCCATACGTGCTCGGAGTTGGTTGGCGGCGTCTTGAGGACAGGAGCCCTACCGTCCGAAGGCCAGCGAGAACATATGGGTGGGTCCGAGGACGCCGAAGTCCCACCATGCATAGTTGACGGCGATGACCCCGGTGCTGGTGGTAACCTTCAGACCGCCCCCAAGAGTGAAACTTTCCTCGTCGTAATTGAACCGGTACCCTGCCCGTAGCGCAAGCAGGTTCCGAAAGACGTACTCCGTCCCTGTGTTCAGCTTTTCGGGGCCGTCGTTCGGATGAACGAACTCGGCGGCGAAGGTCCAGGCATGCGGGCTGGCCTCTTTGGCCTCGATCACGTCGTAGGCAACGCCGAAGTTGAAATTCACAGGCATCCGCACGTTGGAGGGTTCGTAGCCTATGCGCTCGTCGAAATCGGCGATTTGGGTGTCGGGGCCGATATTTTTGCCGACCATGGTTACACGGAGACTGCGGAGGCCCGTGTAAAAGACCGTACCCACATCGACGGCCCAGGCGCCGACGTTGGCATCATCGAGCGTCTCGGAAATGTATTTGGCGTTGACGCCAAAATGAAGGCGGTCCGTGATGCGGCGGGCATAGGTGACCCCCACCGCCAGGTTATGGGCGGAAACCGTGCCCAGGTCGGTGAGCACCTCCGATCGCCCGGTAGGCACCCCTTGGTCGAGAATGGGGCGGTTTTCGGTCCTCGGCATGTCTCCGTAATCGAGGTAGAAGACGTGAACGCCTACGGCGCCTATGCCCTCGAAGTGCTTGAGGGCGGCAGCGCTCTGATAATCAATGTCGGCGAACCATTGCACGTGGGAGATCGCCACGTTGAAGTTCTCAACGTTCACGGTCGAGGCCGGATTAGTGAACGCAGTGGCGGCATCCCCATACCCTGCGGAAGAGAGAATACCGCCGATACCCGCCTGGCGTGCGCTTGTGGGCAGCTTCAAAAACTGAAAACCGGCTTGCCCGATCCGCTCAAAAGAGGGCGATTCGACACCAATGCCCACGTCAGGCTCGAGTTGCCCATGGGCCGGATGCACCGCCAGAAACAGGATCGATGCACAGGCGAGCAAGGCATATTTTTTCATCTTGGCTACCCCCGGTAGAAATTCTCGGCGTTCGGAAGACGTTAAGATTTTACTCACTTGATGATGATGAACTTGCCGGTGCGCGTCTCTCCTTCGTGGCCGGGCACATGCGACTCGATGTGGTAGATGTACACACCGGGCTGCACGTTTTGGAAGAAGCGAGTCAGCAGGTAGTCGCCTTCGCGCGCGCTCCCCCAGGCTTCCTCCCCGAAACCGTCGTTGTGCTCAACGGTGCGAATCAGCTCTCCAGCGACGTTGAAAATACGGATGGTGCACATCCCCGGAATGTTCAGAAAGCTGATTCTCTTTTCTTCGGAGGGGTCGGCAAGGCCACTGACCTGCCGGAAAGGATTAGGGATAACCAGCACCTTCGACAGGTCGTTGCTTGGCGCTGGCTTGGCGGCCAGTGCGTCGTAGGTGTAGGCGGTGAACCCACTCTCCAGCCCATCTTCGTCATAGGAAGTGACCCAGTAGCGATACGGGATGCCCGATTTCGTTGCAAGGCGGTAAGTGACCTTGTTACCGGTGGTGAGCGCGGCGGCTTGGTCCCGGGAAATGTTCGCCACCTCCTCCCAGGGGCCTTCTATGCGCGCCTCGGACTGGTATATTTTGTACCCGGCCCAATCGTTGCGCCCCTTGATCGGATCAACGTAGCTGTCCGGCACGGCCGTGAAGGTAATATCGAACCCCTGCGTGCCCGTCTCGGGATCGGCAAACAACCCGACCTGGATCATGTCGTCGTTGCTGGCGAAGGGAGCATCGCCGACGGTAGGCGGCGGATAGGCAGTGATGCCGGCGTTCCAGTCGCCCGTGCGTTGCCAAGCCTCCACGATCCCCAAAGCGGCTGCCCAATTCGCCTTCAGATTGGCCATTCCCGCCTCGAGGTAGTTCTGGGTGGCCTCCAGGCCACCCCGCTCAGTAACGTTGCGGCCCATCTCCCCGAGCGCGATCACCCGGATCAGTTCGACGGAATCTCCGGGGGCAATGTCATAGGGACCGATGCCCAGGTTGAAGGCGCCAAGGCGCTCATAGGTATTGCCATCGACGGTGGACGCGTCGGCGTTCGCCTCGCGCCAGCTCATCCGCGCCTGGTGGGGAGTCATGCGCGTGAGAACATAGTCCGGGTCCCTGTTCGTGGGTTGCCAGAAATCTTCGTCGGGCGCGCCCGGGTTCTCATTCAGAATCCGGTGATAGATTCCTTGATAGACCCTCTTCTCACCGAACTTGTTGGGCGTCACGTCCACGATGTTGTCGGTGAATATCTGGGGCGAATAGAGCCTGCGGTCGATCGAATTCTGGATGGTGATATTGCCCGGGTCTCCCCGGTCGCCCGTGACGTCGCCGGGAGAAATGCCATAGGCCACGGGATTCTGGTTCGGCGGCATGGAAGTGTCGTCGTAGAACACGAAGTTCCCCTGTTCTTCCCGAAAGGTGCTGAAGGAAGCATCCCAGACGTATTCGTCATCGAACGAAGTCGAATACGGCACGCCCGTAGCGATATTGATGCTGTAGGTAATGGAGTTATACCAGTCCTGGATGGTGGTGCTGCCCTCGTTCGTGTACACCTCGCGCTGTATGATGAAGTCGTCGTACTGCGGCAGGCTCCAGACCATCCTCTTTCGGGATACCCGCAAGGGGATAGCCGGCTCAGCGGCTCCTGCCGGGTCAACGCCAGTGACCACCTCGAAGGAATACTCTTCGGCTTCCTGCGCACTTTGGCTGAAGTTGTAGTTCTTCACCAAAGTGTGCCCGACGATGTTGAAGGTGGGCGGACCGGCAACGAGCAGGTCTCCATCGACGAGAGCGACCCAGTTTCCGAAGGTGTTGAACCAACTCGTAGGGGCCTCGAAGTAGCCGGGGTAGGCAGACCGCCAGGCGGCTGGGTTGGGAACTGCTTCACTGACAATGGTCCAGAACTTGCCCCGCGTGAGTTGGTGGTCGGTGATGTTCTGTGCAGCGACCGGGGCAGGGGACGCAGCCAGGGCGGCGCCTACCAGGAAGGCTGTGAAAAAGGTGGAGACTTGCCGTGTCGTTCTGCTCATCGGTCTGGGCTCCGGTTAGGCTGGAAAAAACTTGCTTCCTGGGCGATTAAAAGTTCAATTGTACCCCGAAAAAGATCTGCCGGGGAAGCTGGACGAGGTCGTACCAGTCCCATACGCTCTCTTCTCCCGTTGTTGGATTCACCGGGAGTTGGTCTTGCTCGTGGTAAGAGACCAAGGCATCCTGTGTGGTGGGGAACCGTAGGCGGTTGGTATTGAGCACGTTGTGAACGTCTACACTGAACTCAATCTCCGAAGAGCGAACCAGACCGACGGTTTTCGAGATACGCAGGTTTGTGTTGTGGTAGGGTTTCCACCGCTTGTTATTGGGCTCGGTCGAGAAATCTCCTGGGGAGTGATAGGTGTAGCGGTGGCCGCTGGCGAAGTTGTAGTAGAGGTTCACGTGCCAGCCGCCCAACGGGTAAAAACTTCCAAGGTCAGGGCCAAACTGTTCCGGCGAGAACAGGTTCAGGATCGCCTTGAAGCTCGTAGTCGGGTTCCATTGGTCGTTGTTCTGCCCGGAGC
Source organism: Rhodothermales bacterium (assembly GCA_965248175.1). Classification (GTDB taxonomy): domain Bacteria; phylum Bacteroidota; class Rhodothermia; order Rhodothermales; family VXPQ01; genus VXPQ01. The sequence goes on along the minus strand of OZ252093.1, from coordinate 2,171,484 downwards.
TCCCCCGGTCTCTCAGGCTCACGCCGTGCAACCGGTTTGGCCGTACGGGCTCGCCATTCTCCTCGACGAATATCTGTGAGAAACCGTACTGGCCGGAGCGCACGAAAGAGCGGTTGAAAACAAGCTTCAGGCTTGCGTTCCGCAAAAAGAGCGTCTCGATGGAAGCTTCGAGGCCTCTCACATCGACGAAGCCGCCGTTGGTCGTTACTCGGCTACGGCCGCCTCCCGGCGCGAACCCAAGGGTGGCCACCGGGTCGGTATACACCTGGGTGTTCACCGAACCTCCGAGACCGAAAAGGTTGCCGCCCGCTCCGAATCCCACGAAATCGACCCGCCCCTGGCTCACTCCGAGAGAAGTCAGACTCTTGCCGTCCTTGTAGTAGGCGGTCAGGTCGAGATGAGCCAACCGGGGAATATGCTGGTCGAAGCCAATCTCGTACTGAATGACCTTCTCGAAGGTGAGCTCCGGGTTGGCCGTGTTGGTGTTGGGGTGATAGAACCCGAACGCATCCGCAGGTGAAGCATCCGGACTGCCTTCCGAACTGGACGTGATGTGAAAGATCGTCGGGCCGCCACCGATCAGTTGCCACGCCGGACGCTGGTTGAAGTGACCGTAGGAGAAGTGCAGCACGGTCAGCTCCGTGATCGGATGGGATATGCCGAAACGTGGTGAAAGCACGGCCCGAGGACTGGTTTTCACGCCGTGCGTTTCCGCATCGTAGGTGACCACGGCGGCCTCGTCGAACACACCCGGATCGAATATCGAGGGCGCCACTTTCGTGTTCGCGTCGAAGGCGTCGAAACGCAGCCCCGCGTTGACCACCATGCCGTTCAACTCCACCTTGCCCTGCACGTAGGCCGCCGCGTCCCACGGATTAAAATCGGGCTTCGTCGCCAAATTGGAATAGACGGCGCCCGGCATGGCGCCGGCCTTGAAGGTCTTCGACACGTACTGTGGGGAGAAGAACGCGCCAGCCTTTAATTGAACCTCCTGGCTTACCTGATTCGTGTAGTCCACCTTGGCTACAGCGGCTTGCGAGCGCACCTTGAGTTGAAAAATGCCCGGGTGTCGGCGGTGGAAAATGGGGGGCAGCAAAAACAGCGGATTGCCCGGGATCATTGTCTCGTCCCAGTGGGTGCCAAACTCTTCTGACTCAGGATCATAGATGTCGCTGTCCTCGAGCTGGCCGAAGTTGTGCCGATCCAGACGCATAGTGGTGTAACTCACCTGAGCGTCAAGAAAAGATGAAGGATTGAATACGTGCGTCCAGGCCAGTTGTCCACTCCGCATCCGCATGTATTCCGGCGGCGTCGGAACCTGAAAGATGTTCGAGGTGCCGTAGGGCCAGTACTTGAACGTGGAATAACCGGAGTGGTAGTACGGCGGAGGACCCCAGAACCCCGAAACGAACGCATCTTCACTGGACCAGTAGCTCAACCGCGGGCTCTCCGTGTTGTCGAAACCCTGGTAAAGGCCCGAAAGCTGAAACCGGTTTCGGGAGCCGAGACGGTAATGCACCTTACCCTGGTAATTCCAATCCTGAGAATACTCCAGAAAAGCCGGGAAATTCGGGGCGCGTCGCACGTACTTCCCCGAAGCAAGAAACCCCAGGTTTTCCGTGATCGGCCCATAGAACGTTCCCTCGCCCTCCCAGGTCGAGCGCTGGGCATACTCCTGCATGCGCCGCGAAACGTCCCCGAAAAGATCCCCTGTGATGAAATTCGTCCACGCATCGAGGCGCTCCTGTGGGGTTCGCGTGGCCCAGGCGCCTCCCCCGTTGTGCTCGGTCCAGTAGTCGAGCGTGGCCATCACCCTCCATTCATAATTGTCTTTGTCGTAAATGTTCGGACCCCAATGATATTGTCCCGAGGGGCGATATCGGGAACGCACCGTGCCGCGAATGCGGTCTGAAGAAGAACGCGTGACGATGTTGATTACCGAACCCATCGCGCGCCCGTACTCTGCGTTCCAGCCACCGGTAAGGACCTCCAGTTCCGCGATGGCCGTGGTGTTGATGCCCGCAAAATTGCCCCCTGAAACATTGTCGCGCAGGCTGAGCCCATCCATATAATAGCTGTCCTCGAGTCCGAAGCCCCCACGAATGCCGCCGTGGATGTTCGTTCCCGTCTGAATCAGAAGCGCCTCGGAAAGCGTCTTCACCCAACTGTTTTCAAGCTCCTCACCGCTCATGCGCTGTTTGCTGCCCGTGAGGTCCACCTCGACAGGCGGACGCTCCGCGACCACCACCACCTCGTCTGCTTGCAGCGTAGAGGAGGAAAGCGAAAAGTTCAGCGGGGCCGTCTGATCGATGTAGACCCGCACGTCGGTCTGCGTCACCGGTGCGAAACCGATCATGGTCGCCCGTACGACATGCATGCCCGGGGACGCCTGCAAAATGAAGTAGTTGCCCTCGGCGTCGGCGGAAGCCCCCAACCGAGTGCCCTCGATCACCACATTTGCTCCGGGCAAGGGTTCTCCCGTGACCGCGTCGGTGACGGTACCTGCTATCTTACCCGTCTGCGCATGGACGAGGCCTGGGGAGAGAAGCAAACCTCCAAGGACGAGAAGCGAAGAAGCGTATCTCCTGAGCATGATCAACCTCGCGTCGTGTACGTGCATGAACCGCGAAAGCCGCCGGGGGACCCAGCGGAAAGGGAAGATGTTATGGTTACCATTTGCGAGAATAAAAGGAATGTTAAGGTTACCATTTTTGGCCAAAAAAACACGTCGCCGTACTTTAAAAACACCGACTCGATTCAGTATAAACGCTTGCCTGCCCTTTGTCAAGAAATTGTGAGATATTTTTAAAAATAATCTGAAGTGCCGAGTGAATACTCGAGAAAAACACAATCCGGGGCGACGCTGACAAGGCCTGCCCGGGCCCATGCCGGAAATGACGCGTGCGTTAGAGAACGGAGGCCCGGCGCAAATCCTTAGCCATTCTGGGACTAAGCCTGTATCCCGTGTTCGCGGGCCGGGTTCCCCCCTACCCCTACCCCGCCCGCACGATCGCCGCAAAGTCCTCCCCCTTCAGGCTGGCGCCGCCGATCAGTCCGCCGTCTACATCCGTCTGCCCGAACAGTTCAGTGGCATTGCCCGGTTTGACGCTCCCTCCGTACAGAATATGCAGAGCGCGACCCGTCTCTTCACCGAATTGTTCGTTCAGCCGCCCCCGGATGAAGGCATGCATTTCCTGCGCCTGATCGGGCGTAGCCGTTTCGCCCGTACCGATCGCCCAGACCGGTTCGTAGGCGATCACCAGTTGATCGGGGCTCTCCGGCGCCACGCCGCGTAAGCTGTCCGCCAGTTGCCGCCCCACCACCTCTTCGGCCCTACCTGCCTTGCGTTCTTCCAGCGTCTCGCCAACGCATACGATCGGCACGAGACCGTGGGCATGCGCCTGGCCGATCTTCTCGCATACCCCCTCATCCGTCTCCCCGAAATACTGCCGGCGTTCGGAGTGTCCCAAAATCACGTACTGGCACCCCGCCGATGTCAGCATCGGGGCCGATACCTCACCAGTAAAGGCGCCCGCATCCTGCACATGCATGTTCTGAGCGCCAAGAGCCACCGGCGTACCGGCAATCTCCGCCGCTACGACGGACAGGCTCACAAAGGGGGGGCACACGACGACCGTCACATCCCCGGGGTCCCCCACCGAATCCGCGACATCGCGCACAAGGGTGCGCGCAGCATCCATATCCGTGTGCATTTTCCAGTTACCGGCAACAAGCATGGGTTTTAGCGTATGGTTGGATTGAAACGAATGAAGAAGAATATCGGTGCGGATGCCCTGCCGGGTACAGCGCAGAAAGCGGGGATCTACTCGCGGCGGCTTTCAAGGCGCTCGACCAGCAGTTTGCGCACAAGCCTGGGATCGGGCGAACCCTCGAACCGCCGCATCGCCTGCCCGATGAAATACCCGATGAGCCCCTCCTTGCCTCCAAGGTACGCCGCTACTTGCTGCGGATGATCGTCCAGCACGCTTTCCACGACGGGCGCAAGGGATCCCGCGTCGGACACCTGGATGAGGTCCCGTTCCTCCGCGATGGCCTCCGGGGCGTCCTCCCGCTCCAGCATGGCTTCGAAAATTTCCTGGGCCGCTGTGGAGGATATCCGATCTTCAAGACGTAGCCGGACAAGCGCTGCAAGGCGCGGTGGGCGAATGGGAAGCTCCCCGATCGACGTTGCGGTCTCCTTGAGTACGCGAAGCACATCGCCCATGATCATATTGGAGACGCTTTTCGCCGGGCCATGTGCCGATAAGAAGGGCGCAGAGTGCTGCGAGAGCGTGGTCATTAACCATACGTGCTTTGTGCCTCTTTTTACACTTCCGGCACTTTTCATACTTCCGGCACTTTTCACCCCCAACGCCTCCAAGGTATCTTCAAAATAGTCGGCCAGCTCGCGCTCCTCGGTCAGGATCGCCGCATCGTAGGCGGGCAACCCCCACGCATCCCGGAAACGAGCACTTCGCGCTTCCGGCATTTCCGGGAGTTCGGTGCGAATACGGCCGAGCTCCTCGTCCGTTACGAAAACCGGCGCCAGATCGGGATCCGGGAAATACCGGTAATCGTGCGCCTCTTCCTTGGAACGCATGGGCCGGGTCTCCTGCCGATCCGCATCCCAGAGCAGCGTTTGCCGCACGACCTCCCCGCCCCCCTTGACCAGCCGGATTTGCCGGCCGATTTCGTAGTCGAGGGCGCGTTCCACGTTCCGGAACGAGTTCATATTCTTGATTTCGGTCCGTTCGCAGAGTTTTTCGCTGCCCAGGGGACGGATCGACACGTTTGCGTCGCAGCGCAGCGACCCCTCCTCCATATTGCCATCGGAGATACCGAGATACCGCACGATCTGGCGGATTTTCCGCATATACAGGTAGGCTTCGCGGGGCGACCGCAGGTCCGGTTCGGAAACGATCTCGATGAGAGGGGTTCCACAGCGGTTGTAGTCGAGGAGCGTATCGTACGGATCCTGGTCGTGGATGGACCTGCCGGCGTCCTCTTCCATGTGGATGCGGGTCAGGCCTATGCGCTTCGTTACGGGCGGCGCATCCTTTTCCTGCAAAACGATATCCACGTGCCCTCCGGCACAGATGGGCGTCTCGTACTGCGAGATCTGATAGCCCTTCGGCAAGTCTGGATAAAAATAATGCTTGCGGGCCAGTACGGAGCGGGGCGCAATCCGGCAATGCGTGGCAAGCCCCATGCGTATGGTATAATCGACCATCCGCCGGTTCAGCACGGGCAGCGTGCCGGGATGGCCAAGGCTGACGGGGTCCACATGCACATTCGGACCGGCGCCGAACCGGGCGGAATCAGAACTGAACGCCTTGGAATCGGTAAGAAGCCGGCAATGCACTTCCAGGCCGATAACCGGCTCGTACGTAGCGTGCGGCATGATCAATGAAGCATAGAGTTCGACAAATGGCGCACGACCGTGTCCTTGCAGGTCTCTGCGTTCTTCTTATCGGTGCATGGGCCGGGTGCAACTCGCCGTCCAGGCCTCCCGATCCCGATCGGTTCGGCGAGCCGTACGAAATTCTCACCAACCTTTCGCCGAATTCCCCGGACGAACCGCCGGCCATCATATCGGATTCGCTCTCGGTACTGGTCGCCTATACGGGAGGTTGCACCGATCATACGTTTGAAACGCGCGCCCGGGTGGTAGGCCGGGCTGCAGCGATCATTCTCCGCCACGACAACGGCGGCGACACCTGCGAAGCATACCTGCATGACCGGCTCGTGTTGCCCCTTCCCCGGGACGTACTGGAGGCTCATGAAATTCATCTCCTCAACCCCAATGCGGATACGCCTTTCGTGCTGCGATGGGACCTTACGCGAGATTGAATTTCTCCATGATTTCACGCGTGTGCTCTTCTACTTTCGGGCGCTTGAACACGTGGGCGATGCGCCCCTCCTCATCGATAAGAAACGTCGTGCGCTTGAGCCCCATCGTCTTCTTGCCGTAGAGGTTCTTTTCGCCCCACACGCCGTATCGCCCGATAATGTCCCTGTCCGGGTCGGCAAGGAGTAGAAACGGCAAGTCGTACTTTCCGGTGAATGTCTCGTGGGATGCCTCGTCATCGGGCGATACGCCTACCACGGCGATCCCCCGGTTTAGTAAATCCTGGTGGCCGTCGCGCAGGTTACAGGCCTGCTTCGTGCAGCCCGGCGTATCGTCTTTCGGGTAGAAGTACAGGGCTACCTTACGGCCTCGCAAATCGCTGAGGCGCACGCGTTCGCCGCCCTGAGCCGATCCTTCGAAATCCGGGGCCGCCTCTCCTTTTTGGGGCATGTTCGTTGTGCCGTCTGCCATATCCGGGATTGGGTATTCTTGATGATAGGGATGATGCTATGTTGCGAAGTGTCGCCGGCCTCTTCGTTCCGATGCACCGGCAGGCCGGTTGTTTTAATACGCCAGCAGCAGGTTGTCTTAATACGCCAATAGGCGGTTGTCTTAATACGCCAATAGGCGGTTGTCTTAATACGCCAATAGGCTGGTTGTTTTAATACGCCAATAGGCTGGTTGTTTTAGTACGCCAGCAGCAGGTTGTCTTAATACGCCAATAGGCTGTGCAACGCTTCGTCCAGCTTTGCGCGAGCGGAATATAGGGTTTCTTCGAGACGGATGGAAAACGGAATCGGCATGTTTTCCGCACCGACCCGCAGCGGCGGGGCGTCGAGATGTCCGAACGTCTCCTCGGCAATGCGGGAAGCCACCTCTCCGCCGAATCCCCCCTGCAGCGGCGCTTCATGAAACACGAGCGCCCGATTCGTTTTTTTCACCGACGCCAGTACCGTCTCCATATCCCAGGGTACGAGCGTACGCAGATCCACCACTTCAAGTTCGTGCCCCTGCCCGGCCCATTGTTCTGCTGCTTCGAGCGCCCACTGCACGCCTCCTCCCCAGGTTACTATGGTGGCTGCCGTCCCCTCTCGGGCAATACGCGCCTTGCCGAACGGAATCTCGTACGGCGCATCGGGGACTAATTCTTTCAGGGAGCGGTACAGACGCTTGTGCTCGAGGAAAAGTACGGGGTTCGGATCCCGGATTGCCCGCATCAACAACCCCTTGGCGTCGTATGGCGTGGCCGGAAACACCACTTTCAGGCCGGGTATATGGCAAAACCAGGCCTCGTTCGACTGTGAATGAAAGGGACCCGCACCGATCCCGCCCCCGATGGGCGCGCGTATCGTGACCGGCAAGGATTGCCCCCACCGGTAGTGGGTGGTAGCCAGGTTATTGACGATCTGGTTGAATCCACAGGCGATGAAGTCCGCATACTGTATTTCCAGTACAGGCCTGAAGCCTTCGATCGCCAGTCCCATACAAGCCCCGACGGCCCCGCTCTCGATAATGGGGGTATTCCGCACGCGGTCGGGGCCGAACGCTTCGAGGAATCCCTTCGTAACCTTGAATACGCCGCCGTATTCGGCTATATCCTGCCCCAGTAGAAGCACGGAGGAATCTTCCTCCATAGCCTGCCGGAGCCCTTCCGAAACGGCGTCTATGTATCGTTTCGGGGCGCCTGCTCCCCTGTCGGTTCCGGGCGATTTCTCGCGGAGGGGGGCTGCGGACGCGAACACATCGGCGTGTTCCGTTTCGAGGGTGCTTTCGGGCGCAGGCCGGGCCAGCGCATATTCGATATCCTCTTCAACCTGCCGGGCAATGCGCACTCGGACGGCCTCCAGTTCATCCTCGGTAGCGCATCCAGTGTCCAGCGCCTGCCGCGCAAGCCGGTCCAGAGGGTCCTGCTCCGCCCACTCGGCGAACAGCGCGTCGGGCACGTAGGCCGTACCGGAGGCTTCCTCATGCCCCCGCATCCGGAAGGTTTTCATTTCGAGAAGGGACGGGCCGGCCCCGCCGCGCGCCCGGTCCGCAGCCTGCCGCACCGCCCGGATCACTTCCAGTATATCGTTGCCGTCCACCACGGCGCCGGGCATCCCGTACCCGGCAGCAGCATCGGCAATATCCCCGATCGGCACAGCCTCTTCCACCGGCGTCGAAAGGCCGTATCCATTGTTCTCGACCACGAAGAGCACCGGCAGCTTCCATATGCCCGCCAGACTCAATGCTTCGTGAAAATCGCCCTCGCGCGTAGCCCCGTCTCCCGCGAAACACAACGCCACGAAGCGCTCTCCGTGCAGCAGGGAAGCAAGTCCGAGGCCGCACGCCACCGGCAACATCGCGGCCATGTGGGAAATCATTCCCACGATACGCCGTTCGGGAAGTCCGAAATGATACGTACGGTCGCGCCCTTTCGTGAAGCCCCCCTCCCGCCCCATGAGTTGGCGGAAAAGGGGTCGCAGAGGCACACCCCGGACGGTCCATACCCCCGTGTTGCGGTGCATCGGCAGGATATAATCCCGTTCCTCGAGGCCGAGGGCGCACCCTACTGCAATAGCCTCCTGCCCATACCCGCTGAACCACTTCGACAGGCGCCCCTGCCGGATCAGCCGGAGCATTTTTTCCTCGATCGCCCTGGGAACGTACAGGTGTTCGTACATCCCCAGGAGATCGTCCTGTTGCGCTACAGCGTGCGCCATGCCGGTTACTGGCCCTTACCGAGGATAGCCGTTCGGATCGTACGAAACAGAATCTTGAAGTCCATGCGGAGACTTACGTTCTCGATGTAGAAAAGGTCGTACCGGACCTTCTGCCGCACATCTTCGAGACTTGTATCGTATTTCCACTTCACCTGCGCCCACCCTGTAATGCCCGGCTTGACTCGATGGCGCCGGTTGTAGAGTGGAATTTCCGCCGCCAGTTTTTCCACGAAGTAGGGGCGTTCGGGGCGAGGTCCCACCAGACTCATGTCCCCTTTCAGTACGTTCCATAACTGGGGAATCTCATCCAAACGCATTTTCCGCAACCACCGGCCCGGAGGTGTGTACCGGGGATCGTCTTCCTGTGCCCAGACCGGCCCTGTCCCAGCTTCTGCATCACGGCGCATCGTGCGAAACTTGCACATCGTGAAATCCTTGCCATGTTGCCCGACACGGCGTTGCCGGTAAATAGCCGGCCCAGGGGAAGTCAGGCGCACGATCAGCCCCAGCGCGATCCAGATAGGAAGCCCGGCAATCAGTACGACGGAGGCCACGACCAGGTCGATGAGTCGCTTGGTGCTCTTTTCCCAAGCAGGCATAGGTTCAGGCAATACTTCAATAAGCGGCAGGCCGTAGATATGCTCGGTGCGCGCCATGCCTCCGATGAGCGTATAAAAGTCGGGTACCAGTTTGAGGGAAACCGGCTTCCCGTCGCACAGGCGCAGCACATCGATAAGGGCGCGGTGATCTTCCGATCCCAGTGCAATCAGCACATCCTGCACACCGAGCCGGTCAATGAGTCCGGGCAAGGCATCGATCGAATGCACATCGGTATCGTCGGCCGCTTGCGCAAAGGCATCGTCGCCATTCGTAATCGAGTATGACATGGCCCCATCGCCTTCCGAAGAATCCGGTTCGTCGCGGCGCATGCGAATCGCGCCCACGATCTGGAGCCCGGCTTCCGGATACCGGGCCACTTCGTCATAGAGTTGTTCCACCCGGTCGGTCCATCCCACCACCAGCGCCTTGTGAACGCCCCGCCCACGCACAAGCAGCGCCTTCTGCACAGAGCGCACGGTCACCCGACCGCACGCCACAAGCGATACGGTCACGGCCCAGTAGAAGAAAATGAGGCTCCGGGTGGCGCCCGCCTCCAGCGTGTCTATGAAGATTGCGAAAACGAGGACAAGTACCCCCGCCGACACCACCTTCCCTACCGAAACCAGCTCGTCGAACCGGCTGTCCGCATACCGCTCGCGGTACATGCCGAAAAACAGGAAAAAGCAAAACCAGTAGATGGCCAGTGCGGCAATGGGCACAAACATCCAGGGAGGTTCCGCGTACTCCGTGCCGAACCATTCCCATTGAAACCGGCCCATGTAGAGGAGTATGCTGGCAACACCGAACGCCAGAAAATCGGCCAGAAACAGGGATATGAGTTCGGTTCTGCGCGACACGACGCGTGAGCAAATCCGTCGGAAAAAAGATAATCGGGAGGAAATCCGAGTACCGGTGTGCAAGGAGCGCAAAGCCTGTATCGCCCCTCGCCGCCGCCCGGCCTGTCCGCATGACGGGCATTCTTACATGAAAGGGCCCCGAAATGGTTTCATGCGCGCCGTATCTTGCACTACGCAACCCCTCCGATCCGCCGCCATGCCGATGCTACGTAGCCTATGCCGCCCGCTTCTTGCGCCGGCACTCGTCCTGCTCCTCGGGGCGGGGCTCGCGTGCGTACAACCCGTCTCGGCACAGCATGCCGATCCAGGCTCCAACCGACCGGTACCTCTTGATCACTGGGCCTATGACTATATCCATCGCCTGCAGGCCCGGGGACACCTGACGTCGCTGCATCCGACAGCGCTACCCTATACCGGCGGCGAGATCGCTTCCGCATTGAAATCGCTCCAACCCGAACAGCTTCCGAAGCCGGCCCGGCGCTGGGCCGAGCGGTTGTACGAGGAATATGGGGCATCGCGAGACGGCAGCGGCCCGCAGGTAGGCGCCATAGTTCAACCAGGCGTACGGGCTTCCTCGACACAGCGCCTCAATCCGCTGCGTCCGGCGCCGGACAGCGATGTCCCCTTGCAGGTCGCCGGGCTGCATGTATACCCGCAAACGGCTATCCGCGTGTTTCTGGAGCACGGGCCGCTGGTAGCGCAGGGCGGCATACGCTTCGATGCCTATTACCGGTACGACCCCGACGCACTCGAAGCCGCCAACCGGCTTATCGCGCGCAACGAAGAGGCATACGTCGGATTCGGCACCCGCTATGTGTCGGTCTACGCCGGGCGATTGGCGCAGCACTGGGGCCCATATGGAGAAACCGCGCTCCTCGTGAGCCAAAATCCGGTGGATTTCGATCGGATTTATGTGCGTATCGGTGGAGATCGGCTCGCCCTCCGAAGCGTCGTGGGCGAACTCGACAGCATGACCGGTGATGGACGGTTCACCGGGACCGCCGGAGCAGATAGCGTCCGGTCCGGCAGCATACGACGCTACCTGTCCGCCCATCGCCTCGACTGGCGCCCCTCCCGAAACGTGGCGGTTTCGCTGATGGAATCCACGGTCTGGTCGGGTTCGTCCGCCGGACTCTCTCTCAAATTCTTCAATCCGCTCATGCTCCACGCGCTTGCCGTAGACGGGCGGCCCAAAAACGACGAAAACAATGGGTTGCTGGCCGGCATGGCGTGGGCGCAGTACAGGGCATGGACGTTTCAGGGGCAACTGCTCCTCGACGATGCGGATCTGCTGAACCAGTCGGACGAACCATCTTCCATCGCGCTGAGCGGGAGCCTCACGTACGCCGGCCTCGCCCGCGCCGATCTGGGAACGGCATGGACCGCCGTGGCTGCGCGCACCTACAACGCCCACCAGCCGGAAGGCCGGTACACACACCTGCTTCGAGGTATCGGAGCCCCGTACAACGACTATGTCCATGCCGCTGCATACGCCACGTTCTATACCGGGCGCGGGGAACTCGATCTGGCCGTGTCTCCCCGCCTCGATGTACTCTTTCAGGGTGCTGCGAACATACACGACCCCTATCCCTTCGCAGCCAATGCGGTGGAATTTATTCTCGACGGCGTTACCGAACGGGTTGTGCGACCGGGGCTGCGTCTTCGGGCCCAGCATGGGGCCTCCTGGTGGGGACAGATCGATGTAGGCCCCGCTTTCATCCGGAACGAGGCGCACCGCACCGGCAACGACCGCACGGTTTTCACGGTCACGCTTTCCGCCATGGCGCGATTCGGTGGCGCAAAGCGCATTTCCCTGCCCCTGTGAATGCCTGCACGATACGTTCGACACGGGCACTGGCTGCCCTGCTTGTCACCGGCCTGGCAGCAGGATGCTTCGCCTCGGCGGCATACGCCCAGGAAACGCAGGAACCCTTCTCGCACATCACGTTGCGCGGCAGCATGACGCCGGATGTCCGGCACAATGCTTCCTACAGGCACTGGCAGCGCGGATCCGGGGTTACATTCGCCGCAGCCACCCCATTCTATTTCGGCGAAATGGAGGCAGGACTAGCACTGCACCGCTACTCGGCAGTGCGCCGTGATACCCCTTCCTTCAACGCCTTGTTTACCTTTGCAGGGTGGGGTGTCGGGTATACCGCCCCCAGTGTGTTTTCCTGGTACGCCGGCCTGCGTACGGGCATCTACCATATGGTATTCGACGAAGAAGTGGGAGACGAGGAAGAAAAAGAATTTTCCCTCGCGCTCGTTTTCCGGATCGACCTGCATCTCTCGCAGACCATACGTCTGTTCGTCGAAGGACACGTCATGCGGACGTATACGCTCCCGAGGTTCGACACCGCGGGCCTGACAGGCGGGATCGGCCTGCGGCTTCGTAATCCGGACTGGCTGCGCGCCATGCTGAAATAAGAACCGACTATGGGGAAAGCAAGAGAATGCGGCGCTTCCAAATACCCGTCCTGTCCAGAGCGATCCGGGCAACGCGCGCAATACGTTTTCGCTGTGCTGTTCCTGTGGCAGACGATTGTTCTCACACCCCCTGCGTACGGACAGCATAATGAGCAAACTGCCTGCGTCCCGGATATCGGCAAGGAAGTCATAATGCGCGAAGACATCTTCCGGTACGGTTTTTCTCGCCTTTCCGACGTGCTGGCGCTTTCCACGCTCTGGCATACTACCGGCCTGGAGGGCTTTCACTGGCAAACCGCCCCGTCAGGCTTCCCGGACGGTACGGCGCGCTGGACCCTGTATATCGACGACATACCCGTAGCGCCTCGCGTACTGGGAAGAAATCGGCTCAACGCGCTACCTGTCTCCCTTTCCGACACCGCCTGTATTGAAATCGTATCCGGCATGGATATGCAGGGACCGGCATTTCTTCGTACGGGCGCCATCCGCATCTACACAAAAAAACCGGCGTTCGGGCTGTCGATGGAGACGGGCGTGGCTGTAGCAAACGAGATCAACGACCCCGGTCCGTTCCGCTACACGCTCCCGGAAACCACCAACATTGACCGCATCGGACCGACCCACACGGCAAGCGTGTCTGTCGGCAAAACATGGCACGGGCATGCGAGCGGGCGCCTCGACGAACACCACGTAACGGATGCAGCACTGTACGACCGGGCGTGGCGCTTCTACCACATACCGGGCACACAGCCCCACATCCGGACCAGGGCGCTCGGATTCACGGGCGCCTTCGGATCCCATCCCTGGAGGCAACGCATGCTGGCGGGTCTCTCGCACATCGGGGACATGGCGTTCTTTCCGGAAACGGGATTTGAAGTCCCCACTATACACCGGATCGCTCTTCTCGGAGCGGCGGGAACGCTGCCGCTGTGGAGCGGCGGCGTATTGCGTTATGCGGCCTCGTCGAGCCGCGACGCACTCGAACTGCGACCGAACCGGGAAGATATCGACCTGGATTGGACTCAGCGCCAATTCGTGGCGGAAGCAGACGCCCGTGTGCGCATGCTGCACATCGGCGGACAGGTGCGAACCATTCAGGGGCAGACATCCGGACACTTGAGCGATGCAAACCTCTTCGATCTGCGGCTTTTCGGAGGACTGGATGCGCGTATACGCCAGCGTGGACGCACACGCCTCGTTCTGGAGTGGGCCCGGCATGAGGGGCGTGGCGGGGCCGTGCTGTACACCTCGATGGAAATACAGTCCGGGGCGAGGCAGCGCTTCCGGCTCGCCGGATCGTATGGGGCCACTCCCCCCGACGCCCGAAGCCTGTGGCTATGGCAGGAGCGGGGTTATCAGCTGCCTTATAGTACGTTCAAGGGTACGGTGCACGACAAAAAGCCGCTTCCACGCCGCGCAACCGTCGACGCGGGATGGATACATCGGGGTCCGACCGGCATATCCCGCAGCGTATTCGTCTTCTACAGGGGCTTCTGGAACGACATCCTGCCGGAATACACTATTGTATGGGACGGCGACAATAGCAGCTTCGATACAAGGACACGGCTCTTCCAGGGGGTAGGTGGTCATACGGGGGGCATATCCGGCACTATTGCTTTCCGCCCCTTGCCAACGCTGCACCAGCGCGTTTCCGGTACGTTCGAAGCAGTCCGGCGTGACGGTCCACGCTGGCTTGCCTACGGCGAACGCATTCCCCGGCTGCGTCTGGCCGCCGCCACCACATTTACGCCGATGGATCGCTTCAGTCTGTCAGCCCTCATGCAATACGCTTCGGCCACACGCTGGCCCGAATACCGGGATGCCTCCATAGAAGCCGGAGAAGTCTGGCCCTGGCGCCTACCCGCACGCTTTCTCGTGGACGTGACCGCCTCGAAACAGATGGCGGGAGATCATATGCATGTCTCGCTGGGTCTCCGCAATCTGTTCAACGACCCGGTGCGCTTTCACCCCGCAGGCGCCGTATTTTACATGGAGTTCCACTTCTCCGTCGTAGCGCGCTTCACGTCCACGGCAGGCTTCTGAAATCATTGCCGCATGACCACCACCGGCCGCATACGAGCATTTCTGGAACTGGCCCGACCGGCTAACGTCATCACGGCGTTCGCCGACATTCTCGCCGGTTTCGCTGCCGCCGGCGCCATGACGGGCCTTTTGTTCGACCAGGGCAACGCACCGGTCGGGGATCTCGTATTCCTTCTGCTTGCCACTGCGGGGCTGTATGCAGGCGGCATCGTCTTCAACGACGTATTCGACGCTGAACTGGATGCAAAGGAGCGCCCGGAACGACCTATTCCAAGCGGCCGGACCACGCAGGTGCAAGCCGCTGTCTTCGGAAGCCTTTTGCTTGTTGCGGGGATTGCGGCGGCTGCCTGCGTCGGTCTTTCATCCCTCCTTATTGCTGTGGCCGTGGCCTGCTGTGCCCTCGGCTATGATGCAGCCGGTAAACATCACGCTGTAGCAGGACCAATTATTATGGGGCTATGCCGCGGAGAAAATCTGCTGCTGGGCGCCAGCGCTGTGCCGGGTATGCCGGTGGCCCTGTGGTTTCTTGCGCTCGTACCCATCGCCTATGTTGGAGCCGTAGTAATAATCAGCCGGGGTGAGGTGCATGGCGGCAAAAAGCGCACCATCATGTTGGCTATCCTCGTCGCAGGCGTCGTATGTGCGGCGCTGCTTGCCCTCGGCTTCCGGTCCGATTACCGAACGCTGGACGCGCTGCCTTTTCTGCTCTTCTTCGCCTTCCTCGTATTCCCCTCGTTCCGCCGCGCCGCCGCGGATCCCTCCCCGGCGCACATACGCCGGGCCGTCAAGGCAGGCGTGCTCGCGCTGGTAGCCCTTGACGCAACGCTTGCGGCGGGATTCGGAACCTGGATGGCAGGTCTTGCGGTGCTTGCGCTCTTGCCGCTCTCTATCCTCGTCGCACGGCGCTTTGCGGTAACGTGAGGGAGTCGCTGGCGATTGTTACGTACGATACCGATGCACTTGCGCAAGGCAGGACGCTGTTCTGCACTGTCGTTCCGGTCCTGACGGAAAAGCAAGACGGCAATTCCAGTCACCCCGCCGCATATACCACCCTCCGCTCCCCATGCGTGCTTTCTCAGGGTTTGCGGGCGAGCGTTTCCGGAGTCGTTGTCCGGCCCCCATGCCCTGCGGCGCCTATGTCCCTTCCCGGCGCATTCCACTCGACGGACGCCGGCTCGGGAACGCGGCCCGAGCCCCGAGGCGCAAAACGCAAAAACACCGCGTCTTCCCCAGGCATGCGATCCAGGGGAATACGCACCCGGCTGCGCGTGTACACCAGCGTCTCGCGGCGACCCAGTTCTCTGCCGTCCCCGTCGTACGCCACTACCTCGCCCGCAAAAGGACGATCCCCGGTCTCCACCAAAAACGTCGCCGACAACGAACCTACATACGACACCGACACAAGCGTCGCGCGCAGCTGCGAGGCGCCTTCGCCCGGTACGTACACCCCCGGTACACGCATCGTCACGCGGGCCGTCCTGTCTCCCGAAACCTCCTCCGGCATACGGTCCGTACGCACGTACTGACGAGGCTCGGACGCCACGTCGAAAAACGCTGCGTAGCCCTTCTCTTCCATCGCCGCAAGCGCTCCTTCCTCTATCCCGTACCGAACCAGACCCTTCTCGCCGGGCATGAGCACCAGCACCCCCGGATGGATGTCCACCACCTGGGATAAATCGCCCAGAAGCGATTCCGACGTATCCTCGATCACCACCTCGCGGCCATCCGCCGTCGCCTCCGTATACCCGAAACGAGCCGACACCGTAACCTCCAGCGGGATAAGCGACGGGTTCGACAGCTCGAACGCGCCGTGAGGCTTACCCTCCGTCAAAAACGCAACATCGGGGTATATGCTCAGGTTCTGCTCCTGCGTTAACGCAACAGGTACCTCCCGCGACGTACTGAAACGCACGCCGCCCGGGCCTATCGTGATCGCGCGCTGCGCGGGAACGACCGTCACGTCCACCTCCACGGAATGCGTCTGCTCGCTCTCGCCCGAACGCAGAACGACATCCATAGTCCCCGCATAATGGCCCGAAGGCACGTCCGTAAGGTCCAGATCCCCTCCAAAAAGAAGAAGACGACAGTCCCCATCCGCAAGCGTCGTCTCCGTATACAGACCCCCTATCGCCTGGGAGGAGAGCTGCTCGCAGGACTCCGCAAACGACCAGATGGGCTCAAGAACGATCGAGGCAGCCTCGACGCCCCCCTTGCGCCGGAGCGCGACCGGAGACGTCAGTTCGATAGACAAGGCCATCTCTCCGTTCTCGCGGACCTCTCCGCCGCCGCCCGGCGAAAGCGTCATCCGCCCCGCATGATAGGGTCCCGATACGTGCGTCGATATGCCATCGGTCATCGGATCCAGTGATACCTGTGTGTCCGCCGACTGCGCCCCGAAACGCAAGGGCGATGTGCTTGCCGTTACCCCGAGAAACAACGGCTGCGCAGACTCCCGCGCCGATGAAGACGCCAAGGGAGGGGAAACAGGATCTGAAGGAGGCGCCACAGCCCGGTCAAGCACGGTCACCGCTACCTCGGCTGCAGCGTCTTCAGCATTCGCCGCAGAAACGGTCAAAAGGTATTCGTAGGTCTCGTCTTCCGAAACCTCGTCAGGGACCGCGAACGTCGGCGCGGGACCGTCCGTAGCGCTGAGCAGGTCCGTGTCCTGCGTATCGCCCCGGGCCGCCCACGCGTATTCGTAATCAGAGCCTTCGGGAACGCCCGAAGCCGTGCAGTCGAAGGAGAAGTCCGCCGATCCCTCGTAGACCGAACCGGGATCCGCGCACGCGAGCGCAAGCGCCTCCTTGTTCAGCACCGTCACCGTAACTTCCGCCGAAGCGTCTTCCGCATTCGCCGCGCTTACCGTCAAAAGGTACTCGTAGGTCTCGTCTTCCGAAACCTCGTCAGGGACCGCGAACGTCGGCGCGGGACCGTCCGTAGCGCTGAGAAGGCCCGTGTCCTCCGTACCGCCCCGGGCCGTCCACGCGTACTCGTAATCAGAGCCTTCGGGAGCGCCCGAAGCCGTGCAGTCGAACGCGATGTCCGAAGAACCCTCGTACACCGATCCGGGGTCCGCGCACGCGAGCGCAAGCGACTCCTTAGTTCAAGACCGTCACCGTCACTTCCGCCGAAGCGTCTTCCGCATTCGCCGCGCTTACCGTCAAAAGGTACTCGTAGGTCTCGTCTTCCGAAACCTCGTCAGGGACCGCGAACGTCGGCGCGGGACCGTCCGTAGCGCTGAGAAGGCCCGTGTCCTCCGTACCGCCGCGCGCCGTCCACGCGTACTCGTAATCAGAGCCTTCGGGAGCCCCCGAAGCCGTGCAGTCGAACGCGATGTCCGAAGAACCCTCGTACACCGATCCGGGGTCCGCGCACGCGAGCGCCAGCGACTCCTTGTTCAAGACCGTCACCGTAACTTCCGCCGAAGCGTCTTCCGCATTCGCCGCGCTTACCGTCAAAAGGTACTCGTAGGTCGTCGTCGCGTCCAGCTCCTCCGGCACATAGAACGTCGGGGAAGGATTGTCCGCAGCGCTCAGAAGCGACATGTCCGCCGTACCGCCCCGCGCCGTGCAGTCGAACGCGATGTCCGAAGAACCCTCGTACACCGATCCGGGGTCCGCGCACGCGAGCGCAAGCGACTCCTTGTTCAACACCGTCACCGTCACCTCCGCCGCCGCAGACCCCGCATTGCCGGCCGAAACGGTCAGAAGGTACTCGTATATCTCGTCTTCGTCCACCTCGTCAGGCACGTAGAACACGGGTGAAGCAATGTCCGTCCTGCTCAAAAGCGACGTACCCGATGTCGCGCCCCGCGCACGCCAGAAGTACGCGTACGAGGAACCCGATGGGGCGCCCGAAGCCTCACAGTCGAAGGCAACGTCCGCCGAACCCTCGTACGCCGCGCCGGGATCCGCGCACGCGAGCGCCAGCGCACCCCTGTTCAACACCGTCACCGTCACTTCCGCCGTAGCAGACCCCGCATTGTCGGCCGAAACGGTCAGAAGGTACTCGTATATCTCGTTTTCGTCCACCTCGTCAGGCACGTAGAACACGGGAGAAGCTATGTCCGTCCTGCTCAAAAGCGACGTACCCGATGTCGCGCCCCGCGCACGCCAGGAGTACGCGTACGAGGAACCCGATGGGGCGCCCGAAGCCTCACAGTCGAAGGCAACGTCCGCCGAACCCTCGTACGCCGCGCCGGAGATCCGCGCACGCGAGCGCCAGCGCACCCCTGTTCAACACCGTCACCGTCACCTCCGCCGTAGCAGACCCCGCATTGTCGGCCGAAACGGTCAGAAGGTACTCGTATATCTCGTTTTCGTCCACCTCGTCAGGCACGTAGAACACGGGAGAAGCTATGTCCGTCCTGCTCAAAAGCGACGTACCCGATGTCGCGCCCCGCGCACGCCAGGAGTACGCGTACGAGGAACCCGATGGGGCGCCCGAAGCCTCACAGTCGAAGGCAACGTCCGCCGAACCCTCGTACGCCGCGCCGGGATCCGCGCACGCGAGCGCCAGCGCACCCCTGTTCAACACCGTCACCGTCACCTCCGCCGTCGCAGACCCCGCATTCCGGGCCGACGCCGTAAGCGCGTATTCGTGCGTTTCGTCTTCGTCCACTTCGTCCGGCACGTAGAATGTGGGAGAAGCGATGTCCGCAGCGCTCAGAAGAGCCGTATCCGGCGTATCGCCCCGAGGCGCCCAAACGTATTCGTAGGTAGAACCCGCAGGAGCCCCCGAAGCCGTGCAATCCAGCGTAATGTCCGCCGAACCCTCGTACACCGAGCCGGGATCCGCGCACGCCACGCGCAGCGCACCCCTGTTCAACACCGTCACCGTCACCTCCGCCGTCGCAGACCCCGCATTCCGGGCCGACGCCGTAAGCGCGTATTCGTGCGTTTCGTCTTCGTCCACTTCGTCCGGCACGTAGAATGTGGGAGAAGCGATGTCCGCAGCGCTCAGAAGAGCCGTATCCGGCGTATCGCCCCGAGGCGCCCAAACGTATTCGTAGGTAGAACCCGCAGGAGCCCCCGAAGCCGTGCAATCCAGCGTAATGTCCGCCGAACCCTCGTACACCGAGCCGGGATCCGCGCACGCCACGCGCAGCGCACCCCTGTTCAACACCGTCACCGTCACCTCCGCCGTCGCAGACCCCGCATTCCGGGCCGACGCCCTGTACTCGTAGTCTGTCTCCTCATCCACATCGTCCGGCACGTCGAACCAGGGCCTGGACGTGTCGTGATACCTGAGACGAGTAGTCGGATCCCACGACCATGTATAAGTCCCTCCTGATACGCCTGAAGCCTCGCAAGAAAGACCAAAGTCGGGGGCGCCCTCATAAACCGGTTCAGGCTCTCGGCACACGACAGTGACCGTCGACCTTTTTAACACTATTACTCCGACCCCTGTAACGAGAGGATCCATATTCTCGGCCGTGACCGTCCGCGTGTAATAATACCTGCACCAAAAAAATCCTTCATACTCGTGGCGCGGTAGCGGCAGGGTCTGGATCCGGGGTATTCTGAAGCAAGGTACTAGATGCGCATCGGGAACCGTAAACCAGGGCGTTTCAACATCCGTAGCGCTCAAAAGCGAGAGAGCCGTCTCGGGCGTATGCCGGTACCCTATTGTTGAGTTGTGGCCTACCGTCCATTCGATCGAATAGTCGGAACCCACAGGAGAATCCGCAAGGCCACGACGATCAAGACAGACGTGTACCAACCCGCCTGCCTCCCCGTCGCGGATGATTGGGCCGCTAAGACCCACGCGATAAATCCCGTCGAGACATCTGATATTCGGCTTCTCCAGCACAGTCACGTGGACATCCGCAGAATCGCCGCCAACATTCCCCGAATACATCGTCAGCCTGTACTTGAATACCTCTTTGTACGTGTCATCATTATACCTCCCCGGTATATTGTGCGGCACGTCGAAGGTGGGCGAAACAATATCCGTCGCGCTCAATAGCGACGTGGGCGAAGCATAACGCGTATAATCCCCGATCCATAGCGACTCATTCCTCGTACCGCCCCGGGCTGTCCATTCGTATGTGGCGTCGGACGGCGGATTCGCCACCGTACAGGCAAGCGTAAAATCGGCCGTCGCCTCGTATGCCTCCGAATCCTCGCACGTGACGACGGGAGCGCCCCCTTTCCGGGACAGCGCCGAAGCATCCGTTGAAGCCTGTGTTCCTTCTCCTCCGGCAACCGTGACCGTCACCCTCCGCCTCGCCGTGTGGGGCGTCCCCGAAGCCGAAGACGTCATGCTCGCTACGTAATGGTACTCCTCGCCCGCGCTGCCCGCAGGAGCCGTAAACATAGGAGACGACCTGTCCGTCGCATCCAGAAGCGACGTACTCGTACCCCATAGACCCTCCCACTCCCATTCGATCGACGCGCCGTCCTCGTCGTAGTCCATACGGCCCGACAACGGATCCACCCCCTCGCAATCCAGCTGAGCCGTCTCGCCCTCCGCCACTTCCACCTCCAATGAACAATACACGCCCGGACGACTGCCCGATACGAACACCTCCACCTCCGAGAACGACGACAAACCCGTAGCGCGAGAGGTCGCCGTCAATCGGTAACGGTAACGAAACGTCGTCTCCACCGAACGGAACGACTCCAGCGTTTCGTACGCCGGAGCCTCCGGAGCCACTACCGAAGGCGTCGGACTGTCCTCGGGGATCAATCTCGGATTCTCCAGATAGTCCCGCGTCGTACTCCCCACCGGCTCCCACACGTACTCCAGATATTCTTCTCCCGAAGCGTCGAAGACCCGGCACTCGATCGAACCCGCCTCGAGCTCCTCCAGAAACACCGCCACAGGACACTCCAGGCGAGGAGGCGCCTGCATAACGGACCCGCCGCCCCGAACAGGCCCGGAAGGCCGATCGGGCAGGCCCGGCGCTTCCGGAAAAAGAAATCCCCCTTCCGCTTCCGAACCGAATCCGAACGGAGCCGGCCCCTTATCCTCTACGCAGCCTTCCCCGAGTTCGTCAGGAACCGTAAAAGGATCGCATTCCTCCCGCACAACGGGCGCCCCGACCGTTTCCCCCGGAACGCCCTCCACCGAGACCGTCACCGTCGCTGTCCGGTAAACGCCCGCAGCCATAGCCGTCAATCGGTATGCGTATTCCTCACCCGCCCCCGACAAGGAAGCCGTGAACAGCGGCGATAACTCGTCCGAGGCGCTGAGAAGATAAAATCCCTCGCCCGAGACCGACTCCCAGCCGTAGCGGACGCCCTCCTCGGGTACGTCCGTCGCAGAACACGACAACGCTACCGATTCGCCCGCCTGAACAACAAGACGAGGCGGACAAAACAAGGAAAACGACTCCCCTGAAACGCCCCCGCCCTTCACCGGAAAACCGCCTTCCTCTATCGCCTGACCCTGCGCCGAAGAAACGCAGAACAGCACCGCAACGGCAAACAGGCACGCCAGGCGACCGGCAAGTCCCGAATGCGAAACAACCGGCGGAAGACCGAAGCCGACGTCATCACGCACTGTGCTCGCACGAACCATCATAATATCCTGAGCATAAGGTGCAAGGCATGCTTCGGTGCCGGCAGGGTACAAAAAACCACCCGCCGGAAGTATCGCTACACCTCAAACACGCCGTACGCCTGCGAATACCAGCACACACAAAAAAAGGGAATTATAAGGAATTGTTGACAAGAAGGAATAAATATCGTATTATTACAGGTGCACAAAATGGAGACCGTCATGGCACATGTAGCACCTGGAAAAGCGCACCGCAGCGGCATTACCCTGATGCAACTGGCCGATATGTTTCCCGACGAGGAAGCGGCCCGCAAGTGGTTCGAATCTCGTATCTGGCCGGACGGTCGCCATTGCCCGCGCTGCAAGGGAACACGCACCCGCGAAGCGTCTCATCATTGCATGCCCTACTGGTGCACCGACTGCCGCAAGTACTTTTCCGTCAAGGTCGGAACGGTCATGGAGGGGTCGAATCTGTCGCTCCGCAAATGGGCGTATGCGATTTACCTGCATACGACAAATCTGAAAGGCGTTTCCTCGATGAAACTGCATCGGGATATCGGGATCGCGCAGAACTCGGCGTGGCACCTGCTCCAACGCATCCGCAAGGCGTTCGAGGGCGCCGATAACGACCTGTTCGGCGGCCCCGTTGAAGTCGATGAGACGTACGTAGGGGGCACGGAATCGAACAAGCACGAATCGAAGAAACTCCACGCTGGCCGGGGAACTGTAGGCAAGACCGCCGTTGTCGGAGCAAAGGATCGGGCCACTGGCAAGATCAAGGCGGAAGTCGTGCAGAATACGACAAGCCGGACGTTGCAAGGCTTCGTTCTGGACAACGCCGAATTGGGTGCGGTCGTCTACACGGACGACAACAAGGCATACGCGGGTCTGCGGTACATCTACGACCTTGCGAGCGTCCAGCACTCGGTAGGCGAATACGTACGCGGCATGGCGCACACCAACGGCATAGAATCGTTCTGGGCAACCCTCAAACGAGCACACAAGGGCGTATACCACAAGATGAGCCGCAAGCACCTTCACCGCTATGTGGCGGATTTCTCAGGCCGCCACGGATTGCGCGAACTCGACACGCTGGAACAGATGGGCCTTGTCGCCTGCGCAATGGTGGGCAAGCGGCTCCGGTACAGAACGCTGGTGGCTTAATCCGGCACGGACCGCAAGCCCGCGCCATGCGATAGGCCCGCAGCGTCGATGATTGCGTACACCGCAGGGGATATCTCGCCATGCCAGGCAAGGTCTACGTCAGAGAGTGTCCACGTATCCTTAAAGGCGGCCTCTGAACCTATTGGGGCGGAATAGTTGCGGTTAGAGTTGAACGGCGGGTCGAGGTAGATGAGATCGACCGAGGCAGAGTTCATGCCCCTCATTACGTCCAGATTGTCGCCCGTCCACAGGGTCCGGTTTGCCCAATTCGGCCCGGTTGTTGCCGTGTGTGTGTGTGTGTGTGTGTGTGTGTGTGCATCGTATACCTATAAAGCCCTATACTGCAGGGGCCTGTATACGAGGAAGATCGCAGGCCGTCAACAATTCCTTATAATTCCCCAAAAAAAACATTGACATTATGGTCTTCATGATCGTCTCTATTTGCTTTTAGCAGGGGGATTACATACAAAAGTTGCCAAGCCTCCGGTTGCTTCTTCGGCTCCGGTCGGGCTACCTGGCCACTTCACCCGCCTTAGCCTTACTCTCCGGCGCACACATAGGGGCAACGACTCGGCTTGACCGCGTTCACTCCGTCATGGGTTGACCCAGCCCTCGTCATTAATTGTATGCAAATTATTGTACACATTGCATAGCCATTTAGAGTTAATTAGTGTTTTTATCATGTCTATTTGTTGCCATCTCTAATGGAGAATAGAAATGGTCCGAAAAAACTGGACAGTTTTTTTTGCGTTTTTAAGTGTACTGTCGCGTCGGGTTATGCCGCTTTGGGCAGCGGTTTTCGTTTGTAGAATACGTCGTCGGGGGTCCGGTTGTCAAGTCCCTGGTGAGGCCGCTCTTCGTTGAAGTAGCGCAGGTAATCGGCAATCCCCTTCCCGGCCTCGCTCACCGTCTCGTACGCGCGCCGGTAGACTTCTTCCTGCTTGAGGCTGCGCCAGAGGCGCTCCACGTACACGTTATCGAGCCAGCGGCCCTTGCCGTCCATAGAGATGCGCACGCCATGCTCCTTGAGCGCACCGGTGAACGCCTCGGAGGTAAACTGCGCTCCCTGATCGGTATTGAAGACCTCAGGTGCACCGTAGCGGACAATGGCTTCTTCCATCGCTTCGACGCAAAAGGCGGCGTCCATCGTGTTCGATAGCCGGTGGGCGAGCACCTTGCGGCTATACCAGTCGATCACGGCCACAAGATAAAGAAAGCCCTTCGCCATAGGGATGTACGTAATGTCCGCCGCATAGACCTGCCGGGGTCTCGTCACCTTCATGCCTCTGAGCAGATAAGGATAAATCCTGTGCCCTTCTCCCGGAGACGACGTGCGGCGCTTGGGGTAAATGGCCCTAAGGCCCATCAGGCGCATGAGGCGAACGACGCGGCTTCTGGCGACACGGACGCCTCGCGCCTCGAGCATGCTCTTTATCGTGCGCGATCCGCTCGTGGGACGCTCCATATAGAGCCTGTCGATCTCTTTCATCACGGTAAGGTTCTCTTCGCTCTCTGCGCGAGGGGTATAGTAGGCCGTCGAACGACTCAACGACAAGAGCCTCGACTGGCGAACCACGGGCATGGTATGGGCGCGATCTATCCTCGCCCGGCGCTCGGCTATCGGTCTCGACCGAGCGCCTTCGATAAAAAATCCTTCTCCATCGACAACTCTCCGATCTTCGCGTGAAGCACCTTTATCCGGTCGTCGCGCTCGTCCGGAGCGCCGCCGCGGCCTCGGGTGAAAGCCTCCTCGGCGGTCTCTACCAGCTGCTTCTTCCACGATTGTATCTGGTTCGGGTGCACCTCGAAGCGCTCGGCGAGTTCGGCCAGCGTACGGTCGCCGCGAACGGCGGCGAGGGCTACCTTCGCCTTGAACGAAGGACTATGGGTTCTGCGTGTGCGTCTTGACATGGGTCTCGTCGGGTTAGATTGTATCGAAACAAGGTCGCAACACTACACCTTAAATTCCCCGGAAATCTGTCCAATCAACCCGAACCACCTCTAATCACGCTCCAAAAAACGTACATGCCATGTTGGACAGCGACCGACTACGAAGCCCTTTGGCAACTTTTGTATATAATCCCCAAAAACAGCGGCTGTCCGCCGGACCGATGTTTGGCGACGTTGTTCGGCCAGCATGCGGTCGCCACGTACGGCGGCGAGGGCTACCTTCGCCTTGAACGAAGGGCTATGGGTTCTGCGTGTTCGGCTTGACATGGGGTCTCGTCGGCTGATTGTATCGGAAAGAAGGTCGCAATATTACACCTTGTATTCCGCAAAAATCTGTCCAATCAAGCCGAACCACCTCTCAGGGGCAGGTGGAGGATGTGGTGGTCGAGAAAGGGATTGGTGGTGGGTGTGACGAAGAAGCCGTTCGGGTAGTGCGTCAGTTGCTTTTCCGACCGGGTATACAGGCAGGAAAATCCGACGGTAGTGTGGAGCGCAAGGCGGTCAAGGTGTGGACAACTCTATCGGTTCGGTTCACCCTGCCCGACACCTCAAACTGATTACCGCCCGTCCCGTACCCCTCCCCTCCTGAATGGATGGCCTGTTCTGTGGAGATGCCCTGTAAACTGTGTAAACTCCACCTCTACTTCAACACCAATCTCAGCGCAAAAACCCCCAGCCCTCCCTGCATGACGCCGAAGGCCACCGCGGCGCGGGAATCGTGCGTTTCTATGCGTGGTGTCAGTGCGTCGTTGCGGGTTCGCTCAAATTCATCCGCCAGATCGTCGGCTCTGAACTTGTAATGTACCGCGACGGCTCCCGCGACAAGCGCCGTTCCCAGCGCCGCATAATCGATCCACGCGCGATGCGTACGGGGCGGATTCAAATTCAGCTGTGCCGCCGCAGGATCAAGTTCATCAAGCAGCTCCAAATGTATCACATGGCGGTTCCATACGGCTTTCCCCGGCTGTACGTGCTGGGGAACATATCCGCCTCGTCGCACCAGAATGCTTCCCTCCAACGGGTCCGCCGACCGGTACAATAACGGCGTCACGCCGATATAACGGCCCGCTTCAAAGTGCTCGATGAGCACATCGGCCCCGAACGGCTCCGATTCGATCCGGTAATGGTACGGAAAGCGCATGACAACACGGGCCGTATCGCCCGCAACCACATCCAATGACCGGGTAATCGGGGCAATCGACCAGGCATCCGGGTTCGGTGCGGTAAGACGAATGGAACGACTGGCGGCCGGCACGGCCAGCAGCATAGTCGATGCGCCGCCCACCAGCAGGCTGTCCGCAAAAACCAGCGCCTCGGGGAAGTTGGTGTCGATATGCACATAGGCCGGGCCTTGCCCACCGCCTGCCTCCTGCCCCTGCACCGGGGCATTAGCAAGCGCCGCAAGCAACAACACGGCCAGAAGCACCCCTCGATGCGGGGTATGCGGCAATGCCCCCGCACGACGGACCTTCCCCGATTTACTCGTCTTCCGTTTCATCGCCCCCCGAATCCGGTTCGTACACATACACATAACGAGGCTCGGCAAGCACAATCAGCATCGACTCTTTGAGCGCAAAAGCGGATTTGATGCGTCCGTCCAGTTCCGTATCCCATATCTGGCTTCCATCGTTCCGGTCAATACCGATCAGAAGCCCTCCCATCGTACCCACATAGACGGTTTCGGCGGTAATAACCGGCGGAGCCGAAACCGCGTCGAAGACATCCGCTTCCCAGTTGAGCGATCCGTTTTCTATATCCAGGGATCGGACAATCCCGTCGGATGCGCCAAAAATCACCTCAAGTTCTCCCACCGCAGGCGCAGTAAGATACCTCTGTGGAGGGGTAAAACCACCTCCCGGCGTAGAGGAACCACCCCGGTCGGCGGTATATTCGCCTTCTTCTCCATCCGTCAGATCGTATGCCCATCGCAAAACACCGGTGCGTACATCGAACGCCCGTATACTGCCCCGCGTCGTTGCAGCAAACACCATGTCTTCCGTGGCGGCCAGGGAAACCTGCACCGGGGCGCCTGCATCCGCCGACCAGAAAAACGATCCGTCCGACGGATTCAGCGCGGTCACCCTTCCGCGATCGTTCGCTACGACAAGAAAATCGCCAATCAACACAGGCGTCGAGTGGATGCCCGATCGCTCATCCGGTTGCACCGACCATACCTCCTCCCCGTCCTGCAATCGCCAGGCTCGGATATATCCTTCCACATCTCCAGCAAGCACGAAATCGCCCCAGGCGGTAAGCCCGGAACTGACAGGAATGTCGCCGGTCCGCCACAACCGCGCTCCGGTCAGCAGGTCACTCGCACGCACTGCCCTGCCCCCCCAGGCTATCGGCACGACCAGCATCCCCTCCACATAGACCGGGGTGCCCTCGATCGACTCTCCGAACGTATCGCGTCCAAACCGCTTGCCCGATTCCAGATCGACGGCATGCACTTCTCCCTTGCGATTGGCCACAAGGACAGCATCCCCCAGGACAAGGGGGGAAACCCGCCCAAAACCCGCCTGGGCGTTGAACCTCCAGCGCAATTGCAGGGGGGGAGTGACTTGCTGGGACACGGCATTGGACCGGAGGGCGTTCCCCCCTTCCACAGGCCATACGGGATGCATGACCTGTTGCGGGTCCATACGAAGGGTCGAACATCCAGGCACAACCCCTACCGCCAGGACAAGAAGCGCAATGCACCCGGGAACCCGGCCCCTTCGAAAATCCCTCGCCATCAGCAAATCCCTGTTCCTAAAAATCCCAACCGAAGAAGAACTGCTTGAAGAAACGCTCCCGGTGCCGGAAACCCTCCCGATACCGGTATCCCAC
Source organism: Rhodothermales bacterium (assembly GCA_965248175.1). Classification (GTDB taxonomy): domain Bacteria; phylum Bacteroidota; class Rhodothermia; order Rhodothermales; family VXPQ01; genus VXPQ01. The sequence goes on along the minus strand of OZ252093.1, from coordinate 2,143,561 downwards.
ATCGTAGCGCAGCACCAACCCCCCGAAAAGATTCAGTCGCAGGCCCCCGCCAATCGCGCCTACCGTTTCACCCACATTCAACTGCCTTCGGAGACGGTCCGACAAATGCGGTTCATGATACGAGGCATTCCACGCATGGGCGGCGTCGAAGAAAAAAGCGCCTCGCAGGTTCGCCACGCCGAGCGGCGCCAGTACCGGCAAACTCAACCAGGGGGCAATCAGGATAGGAAAGCGCAGTTCGTGGGACGTGAACCACATTTTCTGCCCGCGCACACTGAAAAGGGGAAATCCGCGCAGGTCCCAGCTACCGCCCATGAAAAACAACCGGGCCTCTCGCCCCTTGTTCATCCTCCCCATGCCGCGCGAGGCAAACGTAATGTGACGGTGCAGCCGCCAGTAGTGGCGCACATCCCCCACAAACGTGAGATAGCTTACGTTGGAATAGAGCACATCGGTTGTCCAGGCAGTCAGAACGCTACCCCGATATCCCTCTATCGGACCGTTCATGCCCCAGAGTACATTATCGTGCACGAGCGATACGGAATTCGACACGAGCAGGGCCTGCCTGTCCACCTGCGCCCAGGGAATAGACTTGTCGTCCCAACTCAAGGATGTACCCGCCTCTATCCGCCGGAACATGGAAATCGGGTAGCTGATGAGTCCGTATCCACCGTAAATCGTCTCCCATAGCGTTGGAAATGCGCGTGCCGCGTCCGGGTCGGTGATATCGTAACGTAATCCTGCAAAACGGTACAGGCCATACGCAATGTTGGTCCGGCGGTGCAACTGCTGGCGGGCAACCGCCACATTCAGGCTGCGCAGGAAATCGCTGCTGCCGCGCGAATTGTTATAGACTGTCAGGAACCACTTGTCGTTGCCCATGAGATCAGAAAACGCCAGCGCGGCGCCGCCCTGGGTGCCCCAAACAGGATTCTGGCTTACGAGTGTCTGCGCCAGATCGAGCGTGAACTGCTTCCTGTACCGGACAGACTCCTCGCGGTTCTGGACGCCGATGCTGGCAAATGTCCATGGCTCTTTCGCCTTTGTCGGATCGACGATCTCCTCGCTCTGCGGATGCGCCCATAGCGAATCCGCGGCAGGCAGGCTGCGAATCGAAAAGCGCATGTGCTCGAATCCGGTAAAAAGAAGGTTGCCTTCCTCGGTCCACACCGGATCGAACGCGGAAGTGGTCAGATTGGTGAGTCGGCGGAGATGACGCCCCGCAGATGCACGGCCGGGCGCCACACTCGACTGGAGAGCCATCGTGCCAGGCCCGGAAGAAGCCATCTCCGGGGAAGCATCCGGCGGCGCTTCCGCTGTCCATATGTTCTGCGCACTGTACCGCCCGTCCGCGTCCCGTACGGCGCTCGTAAACACGAGTTGCCGTCCGTCCGGGCTCCAGCGCGGGGAATGGTCCAGCCGTTCACCGAACGTCACGTACCCGATCGTACCCTCGTCAAGGTCGTATGCAAAAATATTATAGGCGTTGTGTTTGCCCGTAGTTGTACGATCCGATGAGAATGCGATCCGGCGCCCGTCAGGACTCCAGGCGGGATCAAGATCGTCGTAACTGTCATTCGTCAGCCGGTGTAATTGGCCCGCCGCAATGTCATAGACGAACAAGTCACTGAAACCGCTCGTCGTGATGGAAGAAAACACGAGGCGGTCCCCGTCGGGACTCCATGCCGGAGAATGCACGGCTACCAGATCATCGAAACTGTACGTGGCAAGCAGAGCATCCGCAACCAGATCGTACACATGAACGACATCGGTCTCGCCGCTTTTCGTGACGAAAGCGAGTTTCCCGTCCCCGGAAATTCCCATCCGGCTTTCAAATACATGCAGGGCCTCGAAATTGTCCGTCCGTTCGCCCCGGATAAGTATTTCAGGCTCTCCAAGCGGACGAAACAGCGAATCGACCTCCACCTGGTACACATTGCTGTAGCCCGTCAGGTTGCCCACGAAATACACCTTGCGCAAACCGTCCGCAAAACGATGAAAAGTCGGCTTGGCGCTGAACCCCTCGGTAGCTACCCCTCCGGCCTCGAGGGACGCAAGCTCGATGTCGTCGATTTCCTGGAAATAGCGCTCCCGGAGCCACTCCTGCCACTTCCGGTCTATTTCATGGAAATCCTCGAGAAACGTGACCTCCAGCACACGACGGAAATCACGATCCATCCAGAAGTTCTCCATGAGCCGAAGCAGCTTCTCCTCACCCCATGTTTCGGCCAGGAAGCGGCATAGCGCCTCTCCCTGCTTGTACATGAGAAACGTGCCGTTGATACGATAGATATTCGACAGCGGAACGAGGTAGTTGGAATACACAGCGTCCCGCATGATCATCTCGTGCGACGCATCGGGGGCGCCGGACCAGTATTCCGCAAGGCCCTCTGTAAACCAGAGCGGAAGGAAGCGCTCCGGTGGGATGCGGTGATCCCGAATGACGCGCAGCACCTTTGCATAGGTGAATACATGCACGAGTTCATGCCGAATGACCCGGCGGAACTGGTGCACGTTTCCGTTGGCCGGAATGACGACACGACCTTTCAGAAATTCGAAAAATCCGCCCACGCCGTCGGGAATGAAGCCCGGGGTAATGTTCGTTTGTTTGAAATGCAGGTTCGACGAATAAAAAATGAGCGGCGGACGGTGCGTAAGCGAGAAATTGAACCGGTTCTGCAATTCCTCATAAGCTTCCTCGGCAAAAGCGGCGCCATACTCGGCCAGCTGCTGCATTTCCGAGTAGTGGTAAATGTCGAAGTGCTCCGTTTCGAGGACGTGCCAGTCGAAATCCTCGTATTGGATCTTGTTGCGCCCGAAATGGGATGTGTACTGCCCCGTGGCAGGAAGAGCAACTGCGCACCAGAGCACAGCAAGTGCAAAATGTCGCAGTCGAAGGCAGACCATGAATCGAAGCGACCGGCAAGAGAGGAAAACCGGAATGCAATGCGGTCCCGGGTACAGGCGTAACACAAAAAAATAACGCAGTCGTTCCCGGGTTACAGGAAAAGATGGGGGAGAAACCCGTTCCCTCTCGTCCGGTTACGCTTCCAGCATGCTCGCCACGTCGCAGTCGTGTTCGCGAAGCCAGGCCTTGAGAAGGGATGTCACCTCATGGGCATCGCGGGCCTGCAGAGCCTGATCAGCCAGTGCCCGGGCCTCTTCCATATGAATGGAGCGGAGCACGCGCTTGACCTCCGGCAGGTAGATGGGGGAAGCCGACATCTCGTCGATCCCCAGCCCGAGCAGGATCGGTGTGGCAATCGCACGGGCAGCCAGTTCCCCGCATACGCTGACCTCGATGCCGCAGGCATGCGCCTCCTCGACAGTTTGCCGGATGAGTTGCAAGATAGCCGGGTCAAGTTCCTGATACTTGTCGGCTACCAGGTCGTTGCCGCGGTCCACGGCAAGAGTATACTGCGTGAGGTCGTTCGTCCCTATCGAGAAAAAATCGACTTCCCTGGCGAACCGGCCAGCTTTGATCGCTACCGAGGGCACTTCGACCATGATGCCGACGGGGATATCGGGATCGTACTCCAGGCCCTCCTTCGCCAATTCCTCGTACACGGTACCAAGAATTTCCTTGAAGGCATGCACCTCGTTCAGTTCGGTTACCATAGGCAGCAGAATGCGAAGCGGCCCGAAACGGCTTGCGCGTACGATAGCTCGCAACTGCGGATGCAGCATATCCGGTTTGTCGAGCAGCACACGAACCCCTCGCCATCCGAGAAACGGATTATGCTCGCGGTGCCCAAGCGGAAGCATTTTGTCTCCCCCGAAATCGAGCATGCGGAACGTCGTACGATGCGGAGATACGGTTTCGACGATGCGGCGATACGCCTTGAACTGCTCTTCTTCGGACAGGGACACACGCTTCCTCATCAGAAAAAGCACTTCCGTGCGGAAGAGTCCCACGCCCTCTGCACCATATTCCTCGACGAGTTCCAGTTCCTCCATGAACTCGAGATTAGCCGCCAGCCGCACATTGTGCCCGTCCAGGGTTTGTGCGGGCAGGGAAACGATCTTCTTCTGTTCTTCCTGCAATTGCCGGTAGCGCTCCTGGCGATCCCGGTAGAAAGCCAGCGTGTCTTCGGTCGGGTTGATGACGACGCGACCTGTTAGCCCGTCGAGTACGAGCATGTCTCCGGAAGCGACCTGTTCCGTCACCCCATGCATGCCCACGATGGCTGGAAGCCCGAGTGCACGCGCCATAATCGAAACATGCGAGGTGGCCCCTCCATAATCCAGCGCCGTGCCAAGAATCGCCCGTTGACTGAACAGCACAATGTCTGCTGCAGTCAGGCTCTCGGCTACCACGATCGACTCGGTGTCGATTGTGGAAAGGATTTTGCCCCGGCGCAGATGCCGTACGACCCGGTCCTGCAGATCGAGCATGTCGTTGGCGCGCTCGCGAAGGTATTCGCTCTCCCCGGCTTCGAGCAACTGCCGGTAGTGACTCAGCACCACATGCGCAGCGTAATCGGCGCTCATCCGATCCCTGCGGATGTGTTCGACAACGGCTTCGTAAAAGGCCATATCGCGCAACATGAGCGCCTGCGCTACGAAAATGTCTGCGCTGCTTTCTCCAAGTTTTTCGCGCGCCACCGCCGCAATCTTCTGCAGATCCCGCTCGGACCTGGACACGGCCTTTTCGAAACGGGCGAGTTCCCCCTCCATATCCTCGGAGGCGATACGCCGCTCCTCTACTTCGAACGCCGATCGCGCATAGAGATACGCCGGGCCGATCGCGATGCCCGGAGCAACGCCGATTCCCTCTACGACACGCTCGGTCGTTGCATCGACAAGGTTCATAATTCCTCTCCAAAACCGCTTTCAAACAGGCGCGCAATAGCCCCGGCCGCCTCATTTTCGTCTTCTCCCTCAAAAACAAGCGTCAGACGAGAGCCCTGTTCGGCCGCCAGCGTCATCACTCCGATAATGCTCTTGCCGTTGATCTCGTACTCGTCCTTGCGAATAAAAAATTCCGCCTGAAACTTCGCTGCTGCACGGACAATCATGGATGCCGGACGCGTGTGCATCCCGGCCCGGTTCATAACGGTTACTTCTCTCGTTATCATCACTTTCACATCAATGCATCCGCTCCTGCATGCGTTGCAGCAGCCCGCGCAGGGTTGCTGAGGACGAAACGTCCGGAAGGTGGCGTGTTGCATGAAGCGCCTTCTCGGTATGGCGTCGCACGACGTCCTGGGCCTCCTCGATCACGCCCGCGCGCTGCATCCGTTCACGCGCCTCATCCACCTGGTCGGCCGGCAGTCCTGTCCCCTGAATGATGCGCTCAAACCACCGGCGATCTGCCCCATGGGTCCGCTCGATGGCGCGTAACAGAATGTATGTACGCTTTCCTTCAATGAGATCGCCCCCCTTCACCTTGCCCCAACGGATGTCTTCCGCCGTCAGGTCCAGCAGATCATCGCGTATCTGGAACGCCCGCCCCGCATGTCTTCCAATGGTCCGCAAATGCTTCAGATGCGTCTCGTCCGCCCCGCCCAGCATCCCGCCAATCTCCAGCGACGCCTGGAGCAAGGCCCCCGTCTTCCGGTCTATCATCGAAAGGTACTCCTGAACGGACACATCCGTTCGCTGTTCGAAGACCTCGTCCAGCGCCTGCCCTTCACATAAAAGGCCCAGCATATCCTGAAAATGCCCGATAGCTCCCACCGGATCCCAGCAGGGGGCGCCGGCGCGGGGCTTCGCCTGAGCCAGCAAGGCGTACGACAATCCCATCAGGAAATCCCCGCAAAGAATCGCGGTGTTTTTATCCCACTTTACATGCACCGACGGCCGGCCGCGCCGCTCGTTCGCAGAATCCATGATGTCGTCATGGACCAATGTGAAATTGTGAAAAACCTCAACGGCCAATGCGGCGGGGAGCGCATCGTCGTCGTCTGCACCGAAAATGCGGGCGGCCAACAGAAGCAGGATGGGCCGGAGCCGCTTGCCGCCGGAAGCCAGCACATACCGGACCGGTTCGTACATCACTGCCGGCTCCGCAGGAATCAGTACGGATGCAGCGCCTGCCTGAGTCAAGTGTCCCTCTGCAAACGCCAACAGAACGGATTCAACACGTTCCCGGAGGACTTGCACCTCTTCATCAATCCCGGAGGCATCGGAAACAACCTGTTTGTTGTCATGCGATGGCATGGCTGTCATACGGTTTCTGTGCCGAACGCGGCCTGCGCAAGCGCGTCTTCGATGCGCGCATAGACCTCCTCAAGTGGTCCACCCGCGTCGATATCAACAATGATTCCCTGCTCCCGGTAGTAATCTACCACCGGCCTGGTGGCTTTCCAGTATCCCTTGATCCGGTTCCGAATAGCATCCGGATGATCATCCTGCCGCTGCACGATCAAATCGGGATCGATATCCGCCGGCGGGGGCTTGAAAGCGAGGTGATAATGCTCCCCGGTTAACCTATGCATTCTTCGCATAGAAAGCCGCTCTATTATGTCATTTATGCATAGATCCATGGCGACGACCAGATTGAGCGGGGCATTGTGTGCTTCAAGAAACTCCGAAAGCCATGTCGCTTGCACAACGGTACGGGGATACCCATCCAGCACAAAGCGATCCAGGCCGGTCTTCAGCAAAGCTTCTTCGGCAATATCCCGGACAAATTCGTCGGGTACCAGCCGGCCAAGACGGACATACTCCTGGGCCATTCTGCCATGCGGAGTACGGGCCCGGATCGCGTCCCGGAACATGGCGCCCGTAGATATGTGACGCCAGTCCCGGCGCTCGGCGAGTAATGACGCCTGCGTTCCCTTACCTGTGCCGGGAGCTCCGAAAAGCACAATACGCATGATATTCTCGATAAAATAGCAACTCCGGTACAGCGACCGTCCTGATCCCGGTCACCGGATGTAATGACCGGATGTAATGAGATGGCCAATGGGAGAGATTACGAAAGAGGCGGAACGTCTTCTTGCTGCGGGGTACCCTATGTTTTTCCACCTTCATTGCGCGGCACGCCTTTTTCCAATTCCTCGTCCTCTCGTTTTTCCCGGAATGTCCGCAATGCAGCGCCAGATCGCCCTGCAAGGAAATTTGCCGCAAAGTCCGCGGCCAGCCCGATCCCCGTTTGCAGGATTGTGATCCAGAACAGGTAACGCAAGCCGCCTGGGGCGCCCGACGTGGCGGGTAGGTCGGATATACCGGCTGCCTGTGTTCTTCGCGATGCGCGGCGCCGCTTCCCGGAAATCATTTTCCCGACCAGGAGTCCTGCTGCCACAGCCGCCAGCACACTGACTACGGGATGCCTCTTCGCGCTTGCCCAGACCGCTTTCGGCGCCGAACCGACCTCGTTCTCGATCCGCTTGATTCGCCCTTGTATGGACGCCTGCGTATCCGCAAGCTGTCTTTGCAGCGCAGTCCTGTCTTCCTGCTCCCCCATGTGAGAAAATGTCTCTCTCTCACGAGAAGATACCGTATGTCCTGCGTGATCACTCACCGGCTGCCTCGTCGGAAAAATGTTTATCGTTCTTCGATGTTGTCCGGGGCGCTTCCCCCGATAGACGCGAGATGTCCGTACCGTCCAGTTTGCGGGCTCTTACCCGGCGATTTCGCGCATACAATATGCCGGTCCATAGAAGAAGCAAGCCGGTTATTACGAGAAACCCCCAGGCCGGGCGCCCCAACGCCCAGCCTGCAAACAACGCCAGCGTAATGAGCACAAACAATCCGGAAACCAGACTTGCGACGATCAGCGCGGCCTTGAGGGTGGCCTCGTCTATCTTCTGCCGAATATAGCCCTGTACGTCCAGTTGGACCAGACGCAATCGCAATTCGACCCAAGCCGTGAAATCTTCGAGAAGACCGCGCGTTTCGTTGCCGATGCGGTGTACTTTGCCCCCTGCATTATTGTCCTTTCCCGCTTTGCCTGCTGCACCGTTCTCACTCGCGGCGCCTTTATGTTCCTCTGGAATATGTTGCGGCTCCATGTCCGGCCCGGATTCATTATTTTGGGGGCGCCCGCACATCCGTGGGGCATCCTCTTTATACCCGATTTCGACGATACGGTTTTCCCATGCCGCAACTCGACATATCCCCCACCCCGAATCCGAACAGCCTCAAGTGTACGCTCGGCAAGGGCACGTTCATTCCCGAAGGGATGGAATCGTTCAATTCTGCGGAAGAAGCTACCGGACACGCTTTGGGAGAACGCCTGTTTCGCATCGAGGGCATTTCCAATGTCTTTATTATGCCCCGGTTTCTGACGATCACAAAAACCTCTGATGCCGACTGGGGTGATATCCTGCCCGAGGTGGAACGGGCAGTGAACGATACGAGATAGCAATTCGCCCCTTCATAAGCCCAACAGAAAATTCACGGTGTCGATGCCGTCCGGGCGCCAATCGAGCACGGGTCGCTGCGCTTCGCCGGGAGCAAGGAGTAATCCCTCGAACGTCAGGCGCTTTTGCACCTGGAGCGTCGCGACCATGAGCTGTACAGGCTGCTTGCACAGCCAGTCATTGACATCGGCAATGTCGTCGTATTCAACCCAGCGCAGATGGCCGGGCGGCTGGGCCTCGGGTTCGCCCCGGCTGACCAGAAATTCGAGGCCTTCTCCGTAGGCATGAGAGGCGTCTACCGCTTCCAGCAAGGCCCTTTGCATGGCAAGCCGTCCCGCTGTCCCGCCGTGTGCCGGGAAAACCCCTCGGAACCGGGCCATGGCCTCCAGCAGGCCGTCCGGAGAAAGGCCGCGAGGCGCCCACAGCACGGCAACATTGCGACAACCGAACCCCTCGTGCAACAATATGTCTTCCGCAAGACGCTCGTACGTATCGGCCCGCTCCATACCGTCGAGCACGCCCACAGCAAAGGAGTGCCCCCGGAACAGGCAGCGGCCCAAGGGGATGTCGTGCGCCCTGCCTATTGTTTCGTCCTGCGCGCCATCCGCCGCCAGACCCCGGGCCCCATCGCGCAACCAGGCTATCGTTTCGTCTGAACCTGTAGCGATGAGCGCATCGGCTCCGACCAACAGTTCGGAGAGCGGCGCGAAACCGGCTGCCATATCCGGTGTGAACCGGCATAGATCGGCAACAAAAGCCGGTAGCAACGCCGGGGACTTCGATGAGACGCTTCCGAGGTAGCGGCGCCCGGTCAATATCACCGCGAGGAAATCCTGCAAACCCACCAGCGGAATGTTACCCGCATTCAGGACGCCCACCGTGCAGGGAGAAGAGGCGCTCCGCGCCCCGATCCACTCCTCCAGCGCCTCTTCCGTAAGAAGTGACATCTGTTGGTTCACCGCAAAGGTCACCGCCTCTTCCGTACATGCATTGGAGGCTTGCAGCGTCTCCTCCACGGCGACCTTTCGGGGATCGTAATCGGGATGAATCCAGGCATCGGCCGCTGCCCCCACTGCTCTAATGAGTTCGTGCTGGTCAAACATCTTTCAGGAGGAAGTTGCATCCCCGGAGTTCGGCGTTTTCCAGCCGTCCAAGCACTTCGAAGCCATCGCCGCGCTGCACGGCGCGGTCCTGCGTCAGCACCGCAGAAGCAGAATACACATTCGCGAGATCCAGCACGGCCAGCGCTCCTTCCCGGCCTTCTTCCAATGGCTCGAAAGGACATGCCGGGTCAACCACCCGGAAACGCATCCAGGGAGGTGGATAAAAAACGCCGCCCTGCCGGGAATAACACGAGCTGAGGAGTTCGCACATGCCGTATTCGCTGCGAACGGATGCGGCGCCAAAACCCTCCTTGAGGCGCCGGTGCAAGGCTGTCCGCGTGATTTCACGGCGGTACGTTTTCATGCCCCCCGTTTCGATCACTACCGCATCAGCGGGTAAGGAAAAAGATGCGGATTCCAGCAGGTCGAGCAGGCCGAATGCCGCGCCGAACACAATGAGCGGAACCCCCTCGTTTCTGCTCCGGTCCGCAAGGCGGCGCAAACGCTCCGGGGCGCCCAGCACCGATCCGCTTCCCTCTACTCCGAATCGTCGCATGAGAAAATCCACCATATGCAGCAGCGACGAAGCACTGCCCTGTTCGACATATCCGGGGAGGCGCGAGGCAAACAGGAATGGCCCCGTTCCTAATTCACGGGCAAAGTGCACAGAAATCGCCCGCTCGTAGATCGACAGGTCCCGGACATAATGCCGGCTGCGTATGCCGCTCCCGGTTCCACTGCTCTCGAATACCTTTTCCGCATCTTCCGGTGGAAACGTGGTAACGGGAACCTGCTTGAAAGCCTCTACGGGCAAAAAAATGGGGAGGCGGGCTGTCGGAAGATAGATAGCCTCTATCTGACCGGGCCTGTCCCGGGATTTTTGACCGGCAGCGTTTTCCGGCTCGGGAAGCGTTTTACTCCATTGGGGATAAATGGCTTTGCAATAACGGTGGTAAACGGGATTATGCGCATACTGGTGTGCGAGCACCACCTCAGCCATCTCGTCAAAAGCGGTGGGAGCGTCGAGACCGGTAAAACCCCGGATTACGTCGTCGATCATCATGGAATACGCATTCCGGCAAGCGTATGTGCAAAAAGCAAATGATTCACGAATCAGCTATTCGGGGACAGTTTGCAAACCATCTGCCAAGGCGTTCCTACCTCCCTGTCGGCATCGTACGGCGGACCAGAAAACGGTTCATCAGCACGAAAAGCACGACCGCGGCGCCCCATTGCACGAAGCAGGTCATCACGCTGTACGCATCGAACGGATTGTACCAGGAATCGGGGGCATACTCCGTGGCGGACAAATACAACCACCACACAAGCAACACCACCGCCTGCACCGGCACGGCAACGCGGATCAGGAAGGTCCATAGCTTGCCTACGGACCAGTCCCCCTCCCCGCCTGAAACAACGTTGCGGGCAAAATCGCCGGCTCCATACCGAACCACGGCAAACGCTACGAATGCCCCGGAAATCATGAGAGCCACACCCCAGACGAAATCCTGATTCCCCAGAAAATTGAGATACAGAGCAGACGGCACGCCGAGCACAAATCCGAAGATGCCTACGCAGGCAATGGCCTGTTTGCGTTGTAACCCGGCGTCGACCAGCACACGAGTCGCCAGCTCAATCATGGAAATCAACGAGCTGAATGCCGCGAACGACAGCCCGAGAAAGAAAAGCATAGCCATGCCCCGGCCGAAAGGCATTTGGGCAAACAACTGCGGCATCCAGATAAAGGTCAGGCCGGTGGAGGCCGGGCCACTGGACTTCATAACCTCAAGCACTTCGGGGCGGGACATTTCGGCGCCCAGTACGGCGAAAACCGTCCCGAAAATCATGATGGCGGCCAGAAGCGAAACGACATTATTCCCTATACCGGTGATGAACGAATTCTTTACAACGCCGTGACTCCGCCGCATATAGGCGCCGTAGGTCAGAATAAGCCCCCAGCCTGCACCCGTATCCCACGCATTCTGGGTGAGGGCCTCCAGCCATAAGGACGGACGGGTCAGCAAATCGAGCTGCGGGGTAAACAGAAAGGCCAGCCCCTGTCCTGCGCCGGGCAATGTTACCGCACGCAGTACGGAAACGAGAACGATCAGACACAGTACGGGAATGAGCACCTTGTTCACGCGTTCGATCGACGAAATGCCTTTCACGACGACGAACACGCCCCCGCCCATAGCCAGGGCATGAAACAGAAGCGGCACTCCCCCGGACTGGAACCCCTCCCACACTGCCGTGGCGCCTTGCAGGTCCATAGGCAGCGGATGGATTACCGAAGTGAGTAAATAATAGACGCACCAGCCCGCCACCACGGAATAATAGAACATGATGGCCGTAGTCACGAAAGCCACGAAGGCGCCCATCCATGCAAATCGTTTGCCCGCTGCCTTGATGAACGACCCCACAACGCCCTTCCGCCCATGCCGTCCGAGCGCATATTCCGCAATGATCAGCGGAATGCTCCATACGAACAGGAATACAACCCAGGCAATAAGAAAAGCGCCTGCCCCTTCTGCGCCCCCATTCTGCGCGGCGATGCGAGGGAACCGCCAGATGTTGCCTGTACCCACGGCAATGCCGAGCACGCTCAGCAGTAGTCCGGTGCGGCTCGTGAAGCGTTGCTCCGTATCTGAATGTTCGGACATGAGGCGCTAAGAAATTAATCCGAGGAAGTTAGACACAGAGGGGAATATACGGCGCGAAGAACCGCACTGCATGTCGTGCAGGAAGAAATGCGCGCCGGCACGCACCGCGCACGCTTCGATGCAGGGAACCTTCCGAACGGGGTCTACTTCTATAGGATACAGGCTGGCGATTTTCATAGTACGCACTGCATGACGCTCCTCAAATAACTGCGGCATTGTCCTGCTAATAAAAAACCTCTCGCCAAAAACATGCCCGTCAAACCCATTTACATCCTGTTACCGGCATTGGCTATAGCCTTTCTCTCTGCTTCCCATTACGTGCCCAATCCAATTCCCCCTCTCCGGAAGAAGAAAAGGAGGAGGAGAGAAGAGAGATAGAGGTAGCATTTCATTTTTATCCTCGCAGTTTTTTCGTCAGTGTGGGACAAGATTTCGGCGGGGGGACCAGCGATGCCCTGTCTTTTCCCTCTTTAGATGCCAATTTTAGATACAATGCATACGAAGGCGGCATTGCTTATGCTTATCTAGGTAATGATGGTAAGGGTTCTATTCTTCGTTTAAAGAGCCGCTATAATCTTGTATTGGGTAAGCCATCAATAGCTAAGCAATCAAATTTCCACATCAAAAAATATCTATATGGCGGGATCGATCTGTGGCATTTTGACAGGAAAGAGCTTCAATATGATGATAGAAAGCATCCTGCCAGCAAGTCAACAATATTGGGAATTAGCATGGGTGCCGGAATAGGTTTTTATTTTGGAGGTTTGGGCTTATCCATTGAGCCGGAAGGTAATTATATACCCTGCCGTGAGGATGAAGAATTTTTCTGTGATGGATGGTTTGACGTAAAAATAGGACTGGAAGTTCTTTCTTTGTTGAAATAAGGGCCGGGCGTGTCCGATGAACTGTGTAAGCGGCATTATTGTTCAATGGGGACTCTGTCTCCATAGAGATGGTATGCCATGCGCCTTGAGCGAGCCGGTGAAAGCTGCTGAGGTAAACTGCACTCTACCTTTGTTCTCTATTCCATATTTGCGGCATGTTTGTCCATACGCTATAATTTCTCTAACCTCTCTCGTATTAATCAAAGAATCGCGCCCTGCAAACGCAAGGCATTCTCCTCTCAGAAAATCAACAGGTCCCAATGCCCTGGGCGTCTCTGACCAGTTTATCCGGCTCTCCGCCTTCCCGCCTTCGCCGGAATGTGCTCGCTGCGTCGACAGGTGTGCTGCTGGGCCTTGGTTTTCCGCCCTTTCCCTTTCCCGTGCTTGCATGGGGAGCACTCGTTCCACTGCTGATCCTGTGGACGGAGCAACCATCGGCGCGGAAAATGTATATGGATGCAAGCATCGCCTTCCTGATTACCTTCCTTGTTGCGTTCCAATGGCCGCTCTTGCACCATAACTTGAATACGGCCCTCCTTTCCCTCCCGTGGATGGTTGCGATCCCCCTGTGGATGGCCATGCCGTTCGGGCTATCGTCTGCATGCCGGCGGCGCCTCGGAAACCGTGCTGCGCTCGCGCTCCTGGTCGCTCTTTTCATTCTCATGGAATGGAGCCTGCGACGGGGACCTCTTGCCCTGCCCTGGGCGCTCCTTGGCCATTCGCAGGCCGAATTTTTTCCCCTCAACCGGCTGGCCCGCTTCGGCGGCGTACCGCTTCTGACAACGTTTGTGCTTGCTGCAAATGTGCTCGGGGCCACGATGCTCCTGTCCATGAAGGGATCGGATCGGAAAATTTCAGGGCGAAGCAGCCCGGTACTGCACCTTTTACGCAGCAAGAGTCCAGTGATCATATCGGGGGCCGTCGTCGGCGCGGGTTTGATCGCCGCCTTCCTTCCGCCGGGTGCGCATCGCGAGACCGGCCAACCCCTCACCATTGCTCTTATACAACCGGGCATTTCCGCCGAAACATGGGCGGATTTCGACGATACGCAAGCCGTCCGCACGCTGCTGGCGATGTACGATGTATTGGACCCGGACACGATCGACCTTGCCCTATGGCCGGAAACGGCGCTTCCGCCCGGTAGGGAATCGCTCCGAGAGCTGGTCCGCCGCCATGTGGAAACCCGCGGCATACCGCTCCTGACGGGGGCAATCGACGAAGCACCAGGCGGAAACCCTGACCACGCCCAAATGCCCTGGTTCAATGCGGCCCGATACATGCGGCCCGGCAAACCGGACGCGGTCTACCGGAAGCGCCGGCTTGTCCCCTTTGCCGAAGGCGTCCCTTTCGAGGACAGATGGCCCCTGATGCGGCGCCTTGCCATTCCCGCAGGCGGCGTGGCCGGCTACGTGCCGGGAACGTCCCCCGCACACATGGACCTCGACGGAATCCCGTTCGGCGTGATGATTTGTTTCGAAACCCTTTTCGACGACGCGGCCCGGGAGTACGCCAAAGACGAAGCGCAATTCCTGATTGCGATCACACAGGACGGCTGGTGGAAAAATTCGTTCGGGTACCGCCAGCATCTGGCGTTCAACCGGCTTCGCGCCATTGAAACGGGACGCCCGTTTGTACAGACATCCGTATCGGGCAGTACGGCATCTATACGGCCGGATGGAGCAATCGAGGCGCATATCGGTTGGATGGAGCGGCGGGTCGCCATCGTACGTATAGAGCCGGCGGAAAGCCCAACGCCTTATATGCGATGGGGCGACATCATTTCTCCCGCAGCGGGCGTTATCGCCCTCATACTGTCGTTCATAGCATTCGTCCGTCCCCGCAGATGACCTTGCAGGCTCCTTTCGTGCTGGCTTCCGCCTCGGCGCGCCGCCAGCAGCTGCTCCGGAATATGGGCATGCGTTTCGAGGTGTGTCCAAGTCACGTCAACGAACGGGTCGAAACAGGGGTGTCCCCCGAAGACCTCGTCCAGGTCCTTGCACTCCGGAAAGCGCGCCATGTGGCGGCGCAACGCCCCGATGCGCTTACGCTGGGGGCGGATACGGTGGTTGTACTGGCAGGAGATATGCTGGGCAAACCGGACAGTCCCGCCGAGGCCGAACGGATGCTCAAGCGCCTCAGTGGAGCCACGCATTCCGTATACACGGGAATCGCTCTCCTGCACCCTCCGTCGAACCGGACCGTGCACGCTTCGGAGCGCACCGACGTAACATTCCATACCTTAAGTGCTGCCGAGGTGGCTGACTATGTGGCCTCGGGGTCGCCTCTCGACAAGGCTGGCGCGTACGGCATTCAGGACAGCCGGGGGCCATTCTTCGTGCGGCGTATCGACGGAGACTACTACAATGTCGTCGGACTGCCCCTTCACCGATTCTACCGGATCCTCAAAGAGCACTTTCCCGACTTGCTTACAGAGGAGTACGCAGCATAACCCATGCCTGAATTAGCCAATCTCCGCATCCTTCTCATTCAGGCCCGCAACACGGAAGATATCCGTACGCAGGAACAGGAATGCTTCCGCGAGCACTGCCGTGTGCGCGCCGACCAAATCGTTGCCGTAAAGGTTCAGGGCGATCCGCTCGACCCGGACATGCTGAACCATGCGGATGTGGTCATGATCGGCGGCGCCGGAGAGTACTCGGCAACCGGGTCTTATCTCTGGATGCCGGCCCTCATCGACCTTATCCGCCGGATTGCCGACCGCGGCATACCCGCCTTCGGATCGTGCTGGGGACATCAGGCCATCGCCCGGGCCCTGGGAGGCCGTGTCATTCACGACTCTGATCTCGCGGAAATCGGATGCGGCCCCATGATGCTGACCGAAGCGGGAAAGAAAGACCCCGTGTTCGGCAAGTTTCCTGCGCGGTTTCTTGCAAATATGGGACATCACGACCGGGTAAGTGAACTACCCCCCGGCGCCGTAGAACTGGTCGTCTCCGAAACACAAGGCAGTCAGGCCTTTCGCATGGGCGACGTGCCGATCTACGGAACGCAATTTCACAGTGAACTGAATGCGCGCCGGATGCGCGAACGGTTTCGAGCATACCGGGGAAATTATCCCGAACTGGCTGATGAAGAGACATTCCAGGCCCTGCAGGAAAACCTTGCCGAGACCACAGAAGTAGATCACCTGCTGCACGACTTTCTGGTGGAGACAGTGATCGGGAAATGAGGTGCGGGGTCAGGAGCGCTCGCTCCGATCAGGCAAGCGGTACGCAGCCTCTGCGTAATCGGCGGTGCCGCCCACCGGCGGGTTGCGTTTGCGCACCGCCACTTCAATGCACTCCAGATCGGGATACGCTTCGCGAATCTCGTGGGCAATAAGAAAGGCCAGTTTTTCGATCAGGTAGAACCGGTTGCGCAACACGATCTCTTGCACCAACTGGTAAATGCGTTCGTAGTCCACGGTGTGCGTCAGGTCGTCGGTGCGCGCCGCCGCCTCGAAATCAAGCGTCATCGACACATCCACTTCGTAGCGCCCCCCTATGCGATGCTCTTCCTGCATCACTCCGTGGTGCGCGTAGAAAACCGCGTTGACCAGTTTGACCGTTCCGTTCGCCATAAGCCGGACGTATAGTGGAATAATTGCAGGCAGGATTAAAGCTGGAGCGCCTCAAGCAGCGCCGCGTCTGCAGGCTCAAGCGTTCCGGCGCGGCGCCGGGCCCTGAGTTTCGACACGAAAAGGGTACCGTACAAACCCAATACAGTGTCTGCGCGGCGGCGATGTTCATCGAACCTAAGCACGACCTCCACATCCCGGAATTCGTCAGGGACATACACTTGTCTTGGGCCATGCGGGCCTGGCGGGGCCATTGCCGGAAAACTTTTTCCGGGCTCGAACACCTTGTTACCGAAATGGCACCCCACGCACTGCACCGGAGATTTCAGGGCCCGCGGCGGCGTGGACGTTCCCTGCGCCAGCGCGCCATCCTCTCCATATACGAAAAAATCCCAGAATCCGTCTGCACGTTTGCGCATCACGGTTGTTTCGACCAGTGCATCGTCAAGGTAATGCTCGCCAAAAAAGATCGTACCTGCCGGGTAAAGGATGCGGCCGTCTCCTTCCGCCGCGCTGCGGAGCGCTGTGCGCACAGCTTCCTCGCGCACATAAATGCGCCGCTGCGCCGTCGTCATGACGCCGTGCAATGCGACCTGCATCCAGGCGGAGTCGGGGGTGAACCCCGCGCTGTCGGCAAAAGCATCAAGGGAAAGCGGGGCCCCACGCGCCCGGTTATAGGAGCGGTCAATGAATGCCTCCAGTTCCTCCCACTCGATGCGCCTGTTGCTATCGGCGTCGCGGAGTTGTTCGGCAATAGCGGGCCGGTGCCGTGTGAACACGTCGTAATCGAGATAAAAGCGCCCGGAAAGCTCGTGGAGCATACCGGCCTCGAAAGGATCGGCGGCTTGCGGCGCTACGTACCCGCCAAAGTAGTATTGCAGAAAACGACGCGGCTCAGACTTGTCAATGGACAGGCGCATAAATGAATCAGGCAGACCCGATTCATCCGGACCGGCGCACGCGAATAGCAGCATGGACAACACCATCCCGAGAACAAGCCCCCCATGGGAAGATATTTTCATCCCGCCTTTCATGATGTACATATATTGAACATATATTTATAGTCCTTCCGGTAACGGTGTGCCTCTTGCAGCATCGTCCCCTGTTTCAGGAGCAAGGAATTGATCCAGCAACGCCTCGGCACGGGGATCGCCCGGATAGTATCGAAGTAAGGTACGCAACGTACGAATAGCCTCGTCCGTGCGGCCAAGCTGCCCGTATGCGACAGCAAGATTGCCTAGGGCAGGCGCAAAATCCGGCTGCTTCTCGATAGCCCGGTCCAACAGCCGGATCGCTCCCTCCCAGTCCTGCTCCTGCATATCGACGCTGGCTGCATTGACCAGGGCGCGGACAAGATCGGGGTCCAGGGCAAGCGCCCGGTCGAATAGCCGCCCCGCCTCTTCCAATCGCCCTGTTTGCAGATACAGAAACCCGAGGTCGTTCCAGGAACCCGAATGATGTACCGGGTCTTCAGCCAGGCCCGCCAGCCATGACGATTCGGCCTCCGCAAAGCGCGCGGCTGCATAGAATGCTTCTGCGAGTTTCAGGTGCGCCTCTGTAAACGCCGGCTGCATTTCCACGGCACGTTGAAGCGAGGCTACCGCCTCCCCCGAGCGGTCGGCGCGTAGCAAAGCCACCCCCAGCCAATACCGGATAGGAACATCCTCTGCATACACCGAAGCTGCTTCCGAAAGCGTCGCCACCGCTTCGTCCACCCGCCCCTGTTCAAGTAGGGCCCTTCCGAGGGCAAGGCGTGCTTCGGCATGATCCGCCCCGGCCTGGAAGCCGGCTTCTGCCTTGATCATCACCGAATCGAGATACACCGGCAGGGCATGAATCTGGTCGTAAAACGCAAAATAGGCAGTTGCTTCTTCAAGCAATGCGAGACCCTGATCCGCCTCGCCGGGAGGCGCCGTCGCCCGCACAAGCCGGAAAGGGTCGGGGCGTATGAACACCCGCTCGATATCCTCCGGAGCGACGGCAGGCGGAAGTTCACGGCGTATCCAGTGATCCGTAAACGTAACATGCGGGATGTCACTGGCGCCGCTTGAACGAAGATGGCACGCAACACAGTCCCCTGTCATGGCCTCCGCTTCGGTATGCGCGCTTTCGCGCCCGCACACCCCGACTTGTCCCTCTGCTCCGTCCGAAGCATGACATCCTGCACATATCGCATTGAAATGACTGTTCCCAAGATCGGCGACGGGGACATGCGGATCGTGGCACGTCGTGCAGGTCATATCGCTTTCCTGGAAACAGGCGCTCTTTTCGAGGCGGATGGCATGGCTCGCAATACCGAAACGTTCCGGATCGTCTATCTGTCCGGCCGTAACGAATATGCTGCGATTGGCTTCGAGGGAGATACCCGGCCGGTAGGTGGAAGGCGTTTCTCCGGATTTGAACACGGTAGTGCCCGAAAGATGGCACTGGCGGCAAACGGACAGTTGACCGCCGCGAGATAACCGGGCCGGATGGACGATGGAGGAATCCGGGTTGCCTGCTTCGGGTCCAAGACCCGCTAATCGCAGATCTATATGCGCGCTACCCGGCCCGTGGCAGCGCTCGCATGTAATTCCGTCGGATACGTCCCGGTAATGATCGAACGTGAACCGGCTGTGTCCGGAAAACCCGTTGTGACAAGCCATGCATTCCGCCACGACAGGCCGGCTGAAACGCAGGTTTTCCTGATCGTAGGAAGGGCTCAGATCCCACCGGCGGCGCTCGACATACCAGGTAAGAGGCATCTCCGTCAGATGCCCGTTCACATTCGCCAGATACGAGCGCGTGTGATTGCCGGAGCCAATCACCCAGTCGACAGGATGCACCCGCTCATACGTCGTTTGTCCCGACGCATCGAGACGGTACTCGCGCTGGAATAGCGTATCCGCATGTACAAAGGCCTCGTAGTAGAAATCCGAGGCTTCGTGGTAAACCGGCGGACCCGGTAGCATCTCCGGAGCGGAAGCCACATCGAACCTGGACATGGACCGACCCATCCCGGTCCGGTGATACGACAGGTAATGTTCCTCGTGGCAGGATGCACATGCTTCGTCGCCTGCATACTGTTCTTCGGGCGCCCCCTGTGACGAGGCGTCTCCCCGATGCGGCGTC
Organism: Rhodothermales bacterium; assembly: GCA_965248175.1. Lineage (GTDB taxonomy): Bacteria > Bacteroidota > Rhodothermia > Rhodothermales > VXPQ01 > VXPQ01. The sequence goes on along the minus strand of OZ252093.1, from coordinate 2,123,917 downwards.
TCTCCAGTGGCACATCCGGTCAGAACGGCCAGCAGGACAAAAACGATGTGCGGCCGAATCGGCGGCCCGTGCATTATCTCCTCGACGTGAGCGCCCCCAGAACAACGCCGACCAGAAAAGAAACCAGTAGCGCACTTCCGGGATGTTTTTTGGCGTACGTGCGCACTGAACCGCACGTTTCGTTGGCGTACTCTGAAACGCGAGAAGCCGTGCGGAGAAGCTGCTCGTAAGCTTCTGCTACCACCTGCTCCGCATCCTCGAGATGCGCCTGTTCCTCCGGAGTCATCGGTTCGTCGCTGGAATCCGCCGGGTCACTTGCCGGCTCCCCGGTGACTGGATCGACCGGAGATGTCGTTTCGTCCGGTTTGCTTTTTGAAGATTTTCGAGCAGGCATAGTGCAGAACCGGTTACCCGGTCAATAATTCGCGGGACAGTGCGTTACTAACAGGGTTACACGCGCCAAAAATGATTTTTTTCCATACCCGTCCGGATATTATCCAAAAAGAGTTGCTTTGCTGCAACATATTCGACGGTTGGTTGGTACGGTGCAGCAGCGTTTCCCCATGTATTTCCTTGCCTTGTCATCGCCAGCCGCTTCCTTCGCGGCAACCGCAAAGCGATATATTGCTCCCACCTGTATGCGGTACCTCCTGACGCTTCTCGTTACGGCGCTTCTTTTCCTGTGTACCATGCCTGCGGGAGATGTGTTGGGGCAGGATACGCCCGGCTCCGCCCCGGATCGGGCAGAGCGCGCCTTCGTCGAGGCGCACGCCTTATACACGACGCATCTGTACCGTGAAGCGATCCAGGCCTTTTCCGGCTTTCGGGGGGATCATCCCGATCATCTCCATGCGATCGACGCCCTGTATTATGAAGCCGAAGCGCAGCTGGCCCTCGGGTTTCACGACGAAGCGATCGCCCTCTTCGAACGACTGGAAACAGAGTATCCCAGGCATCCGCTTGCCTCGAAATCCCGTTTGGCTCTCGGTAATTTCTTCTACCTGAGCGAGCGATACGATCAGGCGCTTGTCGTATTCTCGAACCTGCTCGAGGACGATCCGAAGCCGGGAATTGCAGCAAAAACCCTGTACCGCATGGGCGCCTCGGCGCGGTATCTTGGCCGGAACGAGGAAGCTCTCGAGTATTTTGAGCAAGCCGCAAACGAGTACCGGGAAACCGAGTACGCCCCCGTCGCCCTGTATGCAAGCGGATATACCCGGATCGGGATGGAGCGCTACGACGAGGCCGCCGAAGCCCTCGAACTTCTTGCCGCGCGCTATCCGGAATCGCCCCATGTACGAAATATCGGGCTGGCGCTGGCCGAAGTGTACTATGAACTCGGCGATTATGATCGGGTATTGTCCGAAATCGAAAGGCGGGTCGGCGGCCTGGACGAAGCCGGGCGGGAACGTGCGCTCTTCCTGCAAGCGGAATCCCTCAATCAATTGCGTGACAGCGAGCAGGCAATCGTCCACTACCGGCGCTTCCTCGATCGCTATCCCGGGAGCGCCTACCACCGGCGGGCGGTCTATGGCCTTGGATGGAATTACTATTTCGAGGGCGTACACCAGTGGGCTGCCGAACGGTTCGCGGAAGTCCGAAGCGGCCACGACGACGATCTGGCCGCCCGCGCCACGTACTACGAAGCAATCAACCAGGACCTTGCTCTCGAGCCCCTTGCAGCGATTGCACTTCTTGAAAACTTTTTGTCGCAATGGCCGGAGCATGAACTGGCGCCCCATGCCCATTTCGAACTCGCCGTGCTGTATTACCGGCAGCATCGCTGGGACGACGCCTATCGCGTTTTCGGCGTGCTGCAGGAAACCTGGCCGATGCACGACCTTGCCGGAGAAGCGGCGTACTACCGGGCCAATGCGGCAATCGCACTGGGCAATTTCGAGGATGCCTTCAGCCATTTCGACCGGGCCGTCAATGCAGGAGCCGCTTCCGAACGCCTGCGGGAAGAAGTGCGCTTTCAGCGCGCCTGGCTATCGTACCGAAGAGAATCGTATCGGGAAGCAATGCATGGATTCCTGGAGATCCATGACCAGTCACCTCGATCGGAACGTGGGCAGGAAGCATTGTTCTGGGCCGCCGAAAGCATCTATCAACTGGATAACATGACCCGCGCAGAAGAACTCTTCACGCACTACATCCAGGACGTTCCTGAAGGGAAACACGTTACTGCTGCCTGGTACGCGCTCGGCTGGACGCATTTCCGGCGCAGCCAGTACGGGGAAGCAGTGGAAGCGTTTCAGATATTTCTGGACCGCCACCGCACCTCCGACGAGGATGGATTCGTTTCCTACCAGACCGATGCCCTTCTGCGCCTTGCCGATAGCTACTATGTATTAAAGCAATACCCAAATGCTATTCGTACGTACCGCCTCGTTGGAAATCAGGGCGGCGATTACGCACTGTACCAGATTGCACAAGCCTTCGACAACGCGGGAGAAGCCTATGAAGCCGTAAGCGCATTCCGGGAATTACTGGAATTTCATCCGGGCAGCCAGTGGGCACAGGAAGCCCGCTACAGCCTTGGCCACCTCTTCTTCAGAAATCAGGATTACGATCAGGCCATCGAGGAATACAACGCGCTGCTCAGAACCTGGCCCCGGGACCCGCTGGCTGCGAAAGCGCAGTATGGTATCGGGGACGCCTTCTTCAATGCCGGACGTGCCGAAGAGGCCGTAACCGCCTATCGCGTCGTGCTCGAAGAGTATCCCGGCAGTACCTACGTCTCCGATGCCGCGGCCGGCATCCAGATCGCCCTGCTTTCCACCGGCGACACAGAAGCGGCTGCTGCGTTTCTCGAAGAATTTGCCGAGCAAAATCCGGAATCTCCGGTAATCGATGAACTCCGGTTCCGGCTGGCTGAGATAAACCTGCAGAGCGGACAAACGGACGAAGCCCTCGCCGGGCTGCTTGACTTCATCCAGCAAGGACGCAGCGAATACCTGCGCTCGGAGGCCCACTATTATCTCGGAACGATCTTCGAAGAACGTGATCAGGATGAGGATGCTATCTTGCATTTCGTGCAGGTTATCGAGGAATACGCCGGCAGCGAGCGCTTCCCGGATGCATCGCGTCGGCTTGGTGGCATCTACCTGCAAAGCGAGCGCCCGCTGGAAGCACTCGATGTTTTTCGGTACCTCGAATCCGACAGCGACGGGGACCAGCGCCTTGTAGCGGAAGCCCGATACGGTCAGGGCATGGCCCTGCTGCAACTGGATCGATCGGAAGAAGCAGAACAATTGCTGCAGGACGCCATCGATGCCGCGCCTGACGCCGTGGAAACGTACCCGGCATACCTTGGTCTTGCCCGCGTACTCCAGGAAGCCGGGCGCTACGGGGATGCCGAACCACTGTACCGACATGTGGCGCGCAACAGCCGGGACGAGACAGGCGCGGAAGCGCTGTATCGTCTCGGCGCCCTGTTCAGAGAAACGGGACGGGGCGAACAGGCCCTTGAGGAACTCGGGCGCTTGCCTGTGCTGTTTCTCGGATTCAACGAATGGGTGGCTCGCGGCTATCTGGAACAGGCCCGCACCTTTCAGGGCCTCGGGGAGATCGGAGAAGCCGCCAGCCTATACGACCTCGTGATCAGCGAATTCGGGGAAACGCCCCATGCAGCAGTCGCTGAACAGGAAAAAGCAATGCTCTAACCCATGTATACGCGCTTCTCCGGCATATACGGACGATTTTTCATCCGTCGCTCAGCCTGCGTTCATGGAAACGCTGTTGCGCGTACAGGGGCATTCCGTAACGTATTCCCCACACGAAACGGATACACAACCTGTTTGCTCGCACTGGCGATAGGCGTATGTACCTCTTTACCCGTCTATGCGCAGGAAACGGAAGATCCGGCCCCTGTGCTTCCCGATATTACCCCCCGGGTCGTGGAAATCCGGGCGGGACTGGACATTTCGTTGCCATCGCTCCAGAGACAACCGCTGATCGGGTTCAACCCACCCCCGCGCGTTGCTTCCGTTCCAGCGGACCGGAGCCCCTATGCAGAAGTCTATAAACAGAAAAGCGCCGATCTTCCGGAGAGCCCGCTGGCTGCCCTGGATCCGGATCCCGTCGCGTCCCTGAGCAGCGGCGCACCCGGTCGGGGTATGGCGGAAGCCGCCGCCGGGCGGTATCTGGGACGGCTGATACGCCTGCGCACCGAGTTGCCGTTATCCCGTAGCACAGCTTTCCGCGCCCGCCTCGATTACGCGGGCAGTGACGGACATTCCTCCGCCGATATACCCGAAAACATATCGGCTTCCTTCAATGCTTTAGAGGCGCTTGTTGGCCTGCAACACCAGACAAAACCGGTTTCATTCGGCCTCGATCTGGATGGTCTTGTAAACGCCCGGCGTATGTATGGCGCCGTGCCGAGCGCTGGGGGCCTGTTCGACTTGCGGATGACGCCGCTGCGCAAAGGACAGGGAGGCGGCGGCGCAATATGGATCAAAACGAACGCCACGACCCGAGTAGATTTCAATGTCCGCGCACGATATAGCGTGCATTCCTGGGAAACGAATGCAAACCGCCCGGAATCTGAAGCCGGCAGCGACGAATTTACACGAAACGAATCGGCCTGGGCGCTGGAAAGCAAACTGGCATTCCCTCTAACGAACGGCAGTGAACTCACGGGGGACGTACGCTACACGCAACTCGGTTTCGATACGGAAGAAATAAGCGACGTTTCGATGATGGACGCCGGAGCCGGAACCCGTATCCGCGTTGGTCCGCAACTTCATGCCATGGGAGGTATACGCTTCCTGACCTTTGCAGATAGCGACTCGACTTCCTCTTCCTGGATCGCACCGGAAGTCAACCTCGAGTTCTGGCTGTTGCCGGCCCTGCAGCTCTACGCACGCAACGATGCGCGTGCGGAACACCGCTCCACCGCATCCATGTACCGGGAAAACCCGTTCCTCGTGGATCGCCCGATCGTACAGCCTACCATCTATACCCTCGACATGCGGGTGGGCGGACGCATACAGGTCGGCGTAGTCGGGATTGACATGCATGGCGGCTACGCCAATGCTCCTAATTATCGCTATTTCGAGGCCGCCGGGATCGACGAATCCCGCGGATACGCACAGGGCATGATAGCAGCCCGGTACGCCGAGGCAACCATTGCCTACGCCGGCGGGGACCTGTCTGTCCATCTTCCGGCAGGGTTGAGCATAGCTGCGGGGCTCACGTTCCGCAACGGGAAACTGAAGGAACCCGACACGGATATCCCCTATTTCGGTCCGGTTACGGGACGTGGAGGCCTTTCGTGGTCATTCCGAAACGGCAGGGGCTTCCTGCAAACCACCCTGGACTATGAGGGCGCACGGCACGTTACCGCCGGGAGCATGCACAAACTCGACGGCTACTTCGATGTAGACGTCAGCGCCCTGTACCCGATCACAAAACGCATCGGAGTACTGCTCAGCCTGGACAACATCGTTGCCGGAAACGCAGCGCGCTGGGAGCATTACGACCGGACTCCGTTCGGTATATCCCTCGGCGCCCGAACGCAATGGTAAACCGGAAGCCCTCCATGCCTCAGAACGATGTTCGGGATCAGGTCAAACATGCGCTGGCGGAAATCGTCAGGGAAACGCTGACAGCCCGACAAGACATACAAGTGCCCGGCCTGGGAAGCTTTCGCGTCGTACACCATGCAGCGACGCGCATTCGCACGAAACAGGGCGCCGTGGAGTTCATTCCCCCTCGAGACGAAATCATATTCACGCCACAGGCGTAATGGAGCGCGGGGATGGATATGGACCTCACCCATGAAATCGCGCGGCGCCTCGGCTCTTCGCCCGAAGCAGTGGCCCCCCTGTTAGAAGAGGTCGTCCAGCGCATTCGTCAAAAAACGGCGCAGGGCAAGGTAGCACGCCTTCCGGAAACCGGTATCTTCCGGGATCGCGGCGCAGGGCTTGTTTTCGAACCCGATCCCGGTTTAGCTGAAATCGTCAATGCGCCGTTTACCGGCTTCGATTCCATTACGCTCACGCAACCGGCGCAGGGTAGCAAAACGGGCAAGGTTCGAAGCAGTCGGCGGCCGGGTAGAGGCATGCCCCATGCCAGTCGCAAGCGCTTGCGGAAACGTTCGCAAGGACACTTGCTGCCCGGAATCGGCATGGTCATTATCGTCGCGGTAATTGCCGCCGGCGCCTGGTTCTTGTTGTCTGATCGAACCGCAGGTCCTGCCAAACCGGATATTTCCGCCAGTGCCTCAGGAGAATCTGTAACCGGCAATGTTACCTCCCCTGAAGAGGCGTTACTCCAGGAAGCCGGAACCCCTCCTGTCTCTGTCCCTGTCCCTCCCGTCACGAACGACACCCTCACGGCCCGTCCTGAGCTGCTGCGAGGCGACGAAGATATTGACCAGACTCTCGGGGGCTATACGATCGTCGTCTTCTCGGAAACGAACGAGGAGCGCGCCCGGAACACAGCCCAAAGCTGGCGCGAGCGGGAATTCCGAGTGATTATCCTTCCTGATATGCAAGACGGCGCCACCCGATATCGGGTAGGCATCGGTCAGTTCGACCTCCTCGAAGAAGCAGTTCGCACACGTGATGTACTGGCGGGAGACGAACTACCCCAGGATGCCTGGATCCTGCGTATTTAGCAACCGAAGTTCTATCTTTACCTGATTCGCCGCCCTACACGCTCCATCGAACCCATTTGCCGTATCCCCGATGACAAATTCTACCCTGTTGCAACCCCAACCTGTTACCTTGCCCGCCGACACCCTGGCGAATCTGTCGCAAGCTGCCGGACCGGAACAGATCAGCCTGCTGGATACCCTCATACTGGGCGGGTGGATCATGATTCCGATCTTCCTCCTTTCCTTTGTCGCCATCTACCTGTTCGTCGAACGGCTCGTAACGATCCGCAAGGCGAAAACCGACCCGGAGGCGCTGACCCGGCGCGTACGCGACTATGTCCATGGCGGGGACGTCAAAGGCGCCATGGGGTACTGCGAATCCCGGGACAAGCCCGTCGCGCGTATTCTTCGCCACGGGCTGGAGCGGCTTGGACGGCCCATATCCGAGATCCAGGATGCCGTCCAGGCACAGGGCAAGCACGAAACCTTCGAGCTGGAGAAACGCACCGAACTCCTTGCGAGCATTGCCGGCATCGCACCGATGCTGGGTTTTCTCGGAACGGTAACCGGAATGATTCAGGCCTTTCAGGAAATTCAGGCCCTCGAGGGCAACGTGAATCCGAGCGTGCTGGCCGGTGGCATATGGGAAGCGTTGCTGACGACAGCGGCAGGACTGATTGTCGGTATTCTCGCCTTTTTCTTCTACAACTTTCTCCTGTCGAAAATCCGGCGGCTTGTAAACGACATGGAACGTTCGGCCACCGACTTTATCGACCTGTTGCAGGAACCTGCATCGCCGGGAAAATAATCCGGCAAACGACACCCTCCGCACAGTACTGCCCCATGCATTCCGCACATTGATTTCGCAGGGTCCAAGGCCGTTGCCGCAAGCCCGACATATCCAACCGGACCATGAACTTTAACTTCTCCAGCAACAACAAACCGCTTTCGACCTACAGCCTGGCGGGACTCACGGATATCGTGTTGCTCTTGCTCGTCTTTTTCCTCCTGACGTCGAATTTCATTCCCCAGTTCGGCATTCAGGTGAATCTGCCGCAGGCCGAAACCTCTGCCCCGATGGACGACCGGTACGTCTCGGTGGCCATTACTGCAGATGGCCAATATTACGTGAATCAAAATCCGGTCCCGCGTGAGCGGTTGGCGGACGCCCTGCGCGAAGCGAAAGAGGATCGAACCACTCTTGTCCTGCGCGCCGACGAAGAAGCGACCGTGGCGCAATTCGCACTCGTGGCGAACCTCGCGCGCGCCTTGGATCTGCGCGTGCTCATGGCTACGGAACGCGGCCGTCCGTAATCGTGCCTGCCCTGCGGTCGTGATCTCGCATGCGGCATGCTTCTTGCACCAATTCCCCGCAAAACACAAAACTCCCACTGTCTTCCGATTTGTTGCTTCGTACCTATACTTCGTATTGATCCAGATTCCCTTACCTACCCCATGCTCCGCAAACTGATTTTTATTGCCGTGCTGGCGGGAGTGTCCAGTATCTGGACCGCGCATGCCCAACAACCCGTACACATCGTACGCGGACAGGTCCTTGACGCGCAGACGGGGGAATCCCTGCCGTCCGCCAACATACGGATCGAGGGGACGTACCGGGGTACCATCACCAATGCGGACGGTGTCTTCGAAATAGCTATCCAGGAAGTACCCGCCGAGCTCGTATTCAGGTACATCGGCTACGAAACGCAGCGGCGCACCATTACGGACCGGTCTGTGGAGCAGATCGAAATCCGCATGCAGCCGACCACCTACCGGATGCCCGAACTCGTCGTTACGGACGAGAATCCCGCCATCGGGATCATGCGCTGCGTCATCGACCGGAAACAGGGGCGCAGGGCCTTGCTCTCGTCGTATGCCTCGGAAGCCTATACCCGGTTCACCGTATCGGACGACACGAATATCGTCGCCATCATCGAAGCGCTCAGCGAAGTCTTCTGGGACAAGGAGCAAGGCATGCGCGAACTGATCAAATCGCGGCGGCAAACCTCGAATCTCACCGTGGCGCGGATTAGTAACCTGGAAACGATACGGTTCATGCCCAATCTCTACGACGACGATGTGCCGCTCGCGGGATACAATTTTGTGGGCGTAACGCACCCGAATGCGCTCGACACGTACCGGTTCTCACTACAGGGCACGCGTCTTATAGACGACCGCCTTGTCTATGACATCGGGGTTACACCTAAAAACCAACTGAGCACTGCTTTTTCCGGAGAAACATCGGTCCTTGCTGACGAATGCGCCCTGCTTGAAGTCGCGCTCAAGCCGGGAGAGACCTTTCTGTTTCCCTCGCCGTTTAGCGACATAGACATGACGCTTTACCAGCAGTACGACTCCTTTGGCGGCAGCACATGGCTCCCGGTCGATTATCGAGCCGATATAACGGCAAAGATATCCTCCGGCCCATTCTTCTCTTCACCGACATTCAAGGTGAGACAACTCTCCCACATAACCGATTACAAGATAGAAGCAACGCTCCCGGATTCGCTCTATGCCGAAGGCAAACGCCTCGGAATAGACCAGGAAGCCATCGCCGCCGACACGCTGCTGGACCGTGCAGGCGTCGCTGTGCCGTTCGACGAGCCGGAGCGAGTAGCCTACGCCAGAATGGATAGTACGCTAACTCTTGAGAAGGCCTTTGACCTCTCCGGGCCTTTGACACGCCGCGGCCCTGGAATGGACGACGGCGAAAACGGGAATGGGAAGAAGAAAAAAAGAGCGGGCCTCGCGGGCCTCGCGGGCCTTGATGCAAAAATAAGCCAGCCCATACCGGGCGTGCGTCCGCAGCTCCGATTCAACCGCGCGGAAGGATTTTCTCCCGGGCTGGTCGCTGAAGTCGAACTGGGGCGTCTGGATATCGAAACCCACGGCAAATGGAGCCATGGACGGTGGGCCCGCAAGCTCGAACAGCCATGGACGTATGGAATCAGCAGCAGCATCAGCTTCGGGGCCGAAAAACACAAAACCCTCGGCGTATCGTATTTCAACGGAATCGAAAGCCGTTTCGGAGGGCAAACCGGATACACATGGGTTATATCCCCGGCCACCATATACAGCCTTTTCGGGAATGGGGATTATTCCAACCACTTCAGCAACCGACGCGTGAGCGCGTTCGGAAGATACCGCAAGGAACGTTTCGGCATCGGGCTCTCCGCATTGCGTGAAACACCCGGTTCGATCAAGGCCATCACGGCCTACGATCTCTTTGCCAAACCGGGTGAACCCCGACCAAATCCTCCGGTTTCCGAGCGCAGACTGCATGCGGTTGCACTGGCCGGATATTACGATTTATCCGGTATGACGGACTCCATCCTTCCCCGTTTTCTGATGCACAGCGCTTCTCTGGGAATCGAATACGGTAAACTGGAGGGTATAAAAAATGCCTATATACGCCTTAACGGCAGAATTTCCTGGGAATTCGACACCTTTTTCTCGCGGCGCCCCTTCCCTAACACCCTCACTATCGACCTGAGAGGAGGTACCCGCTTCGGGGACATCCCCGTCCATCGTTTCGGAATGATACCCGGAAGTATCGGAATCATGCGCCGTTTCGGTAGTCTGCATACACTGATCGGACGTCCGTACGAGGGCGACCGGTACGTCGGATTGTTCTGGGAACACAATTTCCAAACGGTGCCCTTCGAATTGCTCGGCCTGCATGGTCTGGCGCGACGAGGCTATGGCGTCATCGTCGGCGGAGCCCACGCCCGGACCTATGTATCGCCCTCCCCCCTTATCGAACGGCCCGATCTGCATCTCTTCCCGGAAGGGATGCACCACGAAATAACCGTTTCGCTGAACAGCGTTCCGGGCTCTTTTCGCGTGACTTTCGCTCGCCGGCTCGACAGGCCGGGCCATAGCATCGGTATTGACCTGGAGCTTTGGTAGACTGTCAAGACCCTGTTCACACATCATCGATCCAGATTCCTTTACCTACCCCATGCTCCGCAAACTGATTTTCATCGCTATGCTGGCAGGGGCGTCCAGCACCTGGACCGCGCATGCCCAACAACCCGTACACATCGTACGCGGACAGGTCCTTGACGCGCAGACGGGGGAATCCCTGCCGTCCGCCAACATACGGATCGAGGGGACGTACCGGGGTACCATCACCAATGCGGAAGGCGTCTTCGAAATAGCTATCCAGGAAGTACCCGCCGAGCTCGTATTCAGGTACATCGGCTATGAAACGCACCGACGCACCATTACGGACCGGTCTGTGGAGCAGATCGAAGTCCGCATGCAGCCGACCACCTACCGGATGCCCGAACTCGTCGTTACGGACGAGAACCCGGCCATAGGGATCATGCGCTGCGTCATCGACCGCAAACAGGAGCGCAGGGCCTTGCTCTCGTCGTACGCCTCGGAAGCCTATACCCGGTTCACCGTATCGAACGACACCAGTATCGTCGCCATCGTCGAAACGCTCAGCGAGGTCTTCTGGGACAAGGAGCAAGGGATGCGCGAACTGATCAAATCGCGGCGGCAAACCTCGAATCTCCTCGCGGAACTGACGAAGACCCTCGAAGGGGTGCTGCTCATGGCCAACCTCTACGACGATGACATCCCGCTGCTCGAATACAATTTCATGGGCGTAACGCACCCGGATGCGCTCGACATATATCGCTTCTCGCTACAGGGCACACGCCTTATGGACGATCGCCTTGTGTATGACATTTCGGTTGCGCCGAAAAGCCGGCTGAGCACCGCTTTTTCCGGAGAGATTGCTGTCCTTGCCGACGAATGCGCCCTGCTTGAAGTCGCGCTCGAACCGGGAGAAGCCTTTCTGTTTCCGCCTCCGGTCACCGGCATAGACATGACGCTCTACCAGCAGTACGACTCCTTTGACGGCAGCGCATGGCTCCCGGTCGATTATCGATCCGATATAAAATTGGACGTATCCCTTCTCGGTCGGCTCTTCTACTTTCCCACATTCAAGGGAAGGCAGCTTTCCCGCATAACCAATTACGAGATAGAAGCAACGCTTCCGGATTCGCTCTATGCCGAAGGCAAACGCCTCGGCATAGACCAGGAAGCCATCGCCGCCGACACGCTGCTGGACCGTGCAGGTATTGTCGTGCCGCTCGAGGAACCGGAGCGGGTGGCTTATGCTGGAATAGATAGCACCATGACGCTCGAAAAAGCGTTCGAGCCCAAAGGTCCTCTGGCGCGTCGCGTCATCAGGATGGGCGACAACGAAAACAGGGATGGGAAAAGAACCGGTGTCCTTGCAAGAATAAGCCAGCCCATACCCGGCGTGTACACGCGGTTCCGCTTCAACCGCACGGAAGGATTTGCCCCGGGACTGGCTGTGAAATTCGAACGGGGGCGCCTGAATTTCGAGGGCCATGGCAGGTGGAGCCATGGACGCTGGAGCCGCAAGCTCGGACAGCCATGGACGTATGGAATCAGGGGAATCATCGGCTTCGGGCCCGAAAAACACAAGACTCTCGGCGTATCGTACTTCGATGGAATCGAAAACCGCTTGGGAGGTGAATTCGGATATTCAGGGATCATATCCCCGGTCACCTTATTCAGTCTTTTCGGGAGTGGAGATTATTTAGACCACCTCCGCAACCAGCGCATAAGCGCATTCGGAAGATACCGCAAGGAACGTTTCAGCATCGGGCTCTCCGCATCGCGCGAGATGCCTGCTCCGGTCGAAGCCATTACCGCCTACGATCTCTTCGCCCAACCGGGCAAGCCGCGCCCGAATCCACCGGTCTCCGAGCGTAGGTTGCATTCGGTTGCGCTGACCGGATCTTATTCTTTCTCCCACATGACGGACTCCATTCTGCCCCGTTTTCTGATGCGCAGCGCTTCTCTGGAAATCGAATACGGCAAACTGGAAGGCATGGGGGATGCCTATGTACGCCTTAGCAGCAATATCTCCGGGAACTTCGACACCTTTTTCTCGCGACGGCCCTTGCCGAACACGCTCGCTATCCGCCTGAAGGGGGGCGCCAGCTTCGGAGACTTGCCCATTCATCGTTTCGGAAGGATACCCAGCGGTATCGGAATCTTGCGCTTTTCCAACTCATTACATACGCTGTCCAGACGCCCGTATGAGGGGAACCGGTATGTCGGATTCTTCTGGGAGCATAATTTCCGAACGATACCCTTCGAATTGCTCGGCCTGCATGGTCTGGCGAGGCGAGGCTATGGCGTTATCGTCGGCGGAGGCCACGCCCGGACCTGGGTATCGCCCTCTCCCCTCGTCGAACGGCCCGATCTGCATCTCTCTCCGGATGGAATGCACCACGAAGTAACCGTTTCGCTGAACGGTCTCCTTGGCGTTTTTCGTCTGAGTTTCGCTCGCCGCCTTGACAGACCGGGCCATAGTATCGGCATTGGCCTGGGCGTATCTTTTTTGTAAATGATTAAGGATTCTGCCCGCACATCATCGATCCAAATCTTCTTACCGTACTCCCCATGCTCCGCAAACTGATTTTCGTTGCCATGCTGGCGGGAGTGTCCAGTATCTGGACTGCCCATGCCCAGCAGCCCGTGCACATCGTACGCGGACAGGTCCTTGATGCGCAGACGGGAGAATCCCTGCCGTCCGCCAACATACGGATCGAAGGGACCTATCGGGGCACTATTACCAATGCGGAAGGCGTCTTCGAAATAGCCATCCAGGAAATCCCCGCCGAGCTCGTATTCAGGTACATCGGCTACGAAACGCGGCGGCACACCATTACGGACCGGTCTGTGGAGCAGATCGAAGTCCGCATGCAGCCGACCACCTACCAGATGCCCGAACTCGTCGTTACGGACGAGAACCCCGCCATAGGGATCATGCGCTGCGTCATCGACCGCAAACAGGAGCGCAGGGCCTTGCTCTCGTCGTACGCCTCGGAAGCCTATACCCGGTTCACCGTATCGAACGACACCAGTATCGTCGCCATCATCGAAACGCTCAGCGAGGTCTTCTGGGACAAGGAGCAAGGGATGCGCGAACTGATCAAATCGCGGCGGCAAACTTCAAACCTGGGTATAGAACTGACCGATTACTTACCGGCAGCACTGTTTGTGGCCAATCTCTACGACGACGATATACCGCTGGTAGGATACGATTTCGTGGGCGTAACACACCCGGATGCGCTCGACATATACCGCTTCTCCCTACAGGGCACGCGCCTTATAGACGACCGCCTTATCTATGACATTACGGTTGCGCCGAAAAGCCGGCTGAATACCGCTTTTTCCGGAGAAATTGCGGTCCTTGCCGATGAATGTGCGCTCCTTGAGGTCGCGCTGGAGCCGGGAGAAGCCTTTCTGTTTCCGCCTCCGGTCACCGGCATAGCCGTCACGCTCTACCAGCAATACGACTCCTTTGACGGAAGCGCATGGCTCCCGGTCGATTTTCGATCCGATCTTGGGGTCGATATATCCTTTGGCCCGCTCCTGACATTTCCGACCTTCAAGGTCAGGCAGGTCTCCCGAATCACCGATTACCGGATAGAAGCGGTTCTGCCGGATTCGCTTTACGCCGAGGGTAAATATATTGGGATAGACCAGGAGGCCATCGCCGCCGATACGCTGCTGGACCGCGCAGGCATTGCTGTGCCGTTTGACGAACCGGAGCGGGTTGCCTATGCCGGAATAGATAGCACCATGACGCTCGAAAAGGCGTTCGAGCCGACCGGGTTACTGATGCGCCTTCCCGGCCAGACAGACGCACAGGCAAACGAAGACGGCGAAACGGAAGAAACGAGTTCTTTATCGGGATTCATTTCCGAAAATGAGTGGGTGCAACCCCGTTTTCGCTTCAACCGCGTAGAAGGATTCCACGGAGGTTTGTCCACGAAATACGAATCGGGGCGTCTGTATGTAGAGGGCGGTGGCGGTTGGAGCCGAAGATTGAAAAACCCATGGTCTTACAACATCTCGGGTGGGATCCGGATCGGGCCCGAACAGCATGGTTTCATCGGTGCATCTTACTTCCACGGGGTCGAGTCCCGTTTCCGATCGCAACGGTACGACGCCTCGTACGCTTCCCTATACAGTCTTTTCGGGGGCGGAGATTATTTCGACTATCTTCGCAACCGGCGAGTGGGCATATCCGGGGGATACAATCGGAATCGCTTGCGGATCACGCTTGCCGCGCTACGCGAAATGCCCGAATCGGTCGATGCCGTCACCGCCTACGATCTTTGGGGCAAACCGGGCGAGCCTCGCCCGAATCCACTCGTTCCGAACCAGGAGGTGTTATCGGCTTCAACCACCATCAGGTACGGAGACCCCGCAGGCATGATGATGAATCTGTTTGGGGGACGTTACGCCGAACTGAAAATAGAACGTGGTAAAGTCGAAAGCGCCAATGAGGGATACACACGCCTCGCCACAAATATCCAATGGGCCTTTCCAACTTTTTTCTCCCGGAGGCTTCTTCCAAACGTCCTGTCCGTTCATTTCACAGCGGGCGCCCGCCTCGGGGATTTGCCCGTTCAGCGGTTCGGAATCATAGACGGCAGCTTTGGGAACAGCCTTGTCTTCGGCTCACTACGTACACTGATCGGGCGCCCGTATGAGGGTGACCGGTATGCCGGATTCTTCTGGGAACACAATTTTCAAACAACACCCTTCGAATGGCTGGGCCTACAGGGTCTGGCGCGGCGAGGCTATGGCGTCATCGTCGGCGGAGCCCACGCCCGGACCTGGATATCGCCCTCCCCCCTTGTCGAACAGCCCGATTTTCACCTTACTTCAGAGGGGATGCATCATGAAATAACCGTTTCGCTGAACGGTATTTTCGGTTTCTTGCGCATCGGTTTTTCCCGCAGGCTCGATAAACCCGACCACAGTATCGGCATCAGCCTGAAGCGATTTCTTTAAGCGAAAAAATCTTCCCCAAAGCCCTTCCTCAATAGGACCGCCGGTCAAACACCCGGTATTGGATCGCCTCTGCAAGGTGTTCAGGCCGAATCGTTTGGGATGCCGCCATATCTGCAATGGTGCGGGCCACCTTGAGTATACGGCCATACGCCCGGGCGCTAAGGCCCAGCCGTTGAATAACCGTTTTCAGAAGGTTCTCCCCCGTAGCGTCCAGTGAACAATATTTTCGGACGAGCCGCATCGACATCTGGGCATTGCAATGGGCATTGTGCGGCAAGCCTTTGAATCGCTTGCGCTGTATCTCCCGCGCAGCCAATACGCGGCGCCGGACAGCCTCCGACGGCTCTGCCTCTCCCCGGCAAGACAATGTGTCGAACGGTACGGGCAGCACTTCGAGATGCAGGTCGATACGATCCATGAGCGGGCCGCTGATTTTCCCGAGATACCGCTGAATCTGTGCCGGAGTGCATGCGCAGCTTCCGTTCAGGCTGTGCTGCATACCGCATGGGCATGGATTCATGCTGGCGATAAGCATGAACCGGGCAGGATACGCCACCGTAATGCGCGCCCGGCTGATCGTAATTCCCCCCTCTTCCAGCGGCTGACGCAGCACCTCGAGAGCCTGCCGCTTGAATTCCGGCAACTCGTCCAGAAATAGCACGCCGTTGTGCGCCAGCGAAATCTCTCCCGGCATAGGGTTACTGCCTCCACCGCACAATCCGGCATCTGAAATAGTGTGATGAGGAGAGCGAAACGGACGTGTCGTCACCACACCCCGTTCGTTCAATACCCCACCGACCGAATGAATCTGCGTCGTTTCCAGAGCTTCTTCCCGATTCAGCGGAGGCAGTATGGTCGCAATCCTGCGAGCCAACATGGTCTTCCCGGCGCCGGGAGGTCCCACCATCATCGCATTGTGCCCGCCCGCAGCAGCCACTTCAAGCGCCCGTTTCACGTCCTCCTGCCCCCGGACGTCCGAAAAGTCGCAATCGTCCCGCCGGGACTCCTGAACAAGCCGATAGGTATCCCCCCTGAACGGAACCGGCCCGCCGGGCGCTTGCTTGAGGAAAGCATGCCCTTCGCGGATATTGGCCAAAGGAAGAACCTCCATATCGTTGACCAGAGAGGCTTCTCTGGCGTTTCCGGAAGGCACAATCACCGATTTTATGCCTTCTCTCCTGGCCCGCATCACCATAGGCAACACCCCCCGGATCGGGCGCACATCGCCGTTCAGGGCCAGCTCTCCGAGGACGCATGTCGTTGCAAGCGCCTCGCGCTTCGCATCCTGCATGTAGGCCGCCAGTAATCCCAGCGCAATCGGAAGATCGAACGCCGCCCCCTCCTTCCTGAAATCGGCCGGAGCAAGATTAATGGTGATCTTGCCGTGGGGCAACGGAATGCCCGTGTTCTGGAAAGCAGCGTATATGCGATCGCGGCTCTCCCGAACCGCCCCGTCCGGCAATCCTACCACGGCATAGCTCGGTAGTCCCGTCGAAATGCTCGTTTCGATCTCGACGGGAAGAGCATCTATGCCACACGTGGCGGCGCTCCGGACATGCGAAAGCATGGAAGCGTGTCATGATTTGATGGGCGAAACAGGACGAACCCGCCTATAGACACGAAAAACGGGCAGGCATAACCTGCAAACCGCATATTCCTTACTTTTGGATAGTTCCATGACAAATTCATGGTCCACCCACCCCGCGAACGCCCCTTGCAGCTCTCTGCGGATACTGTCCGCACAGCGAATAGATCAATGACGTACGGCATTACAGGCAACACCCAAAAAAACCGCCTCTGGGAGCCGGTCGCGGAACTGGTCACATGGCTTGAGCTCGAGGGCCTCTCCTTCAAGTTGAATAGCGAACTTGCCAATGGCCTGAGAGAACGAAAATTGCTGGATGCCGCGCTATGCGAATCCGGCGCTACCAGCGATCTGGCGCAGGAATCGGACATCATCCTGTCGTTCGGCGGCGACGGCACCCTTCTGACCAGTGCCCAGGAAGCAGGAACATACGGGACGCCCATCCTCGGAATAAATATCGGACGGCTGGGGTTTCTGGCCGATATTGAGGTAACGCAGGTCCAGGATACGATACGATCCCTGGAACAAGGCGTCTACCGGATCGAGGAGCGCCTCCCCCTGACCGTCCAGGTAAAAAGCCCAGGCGGCGACCGGGAATACTGGGCGCTCAACGAATTCGCACTGGAGCGCAGCGGGTCGGCAGGACTCATATCCATCCGTGTGACCGTGGACGGCGTACACCTGAACGACTACTGGGCCGATGGCCTGATCGTCGCTACCCCAACCGGATCGACCGCATACTCGATGTCCGCAGGCGGTCCGATTGTCGTCCCCGGAAGCGAGGTGTTCATCCTCTCCCCGCTTGCGCCGCATAGCCTCACGGTACGTCCCATCGTGCTGTCCGCCAATTCGGTCATCGAAGCCGAAGTATTGAGCAACGACACGCCGTATGTGCTGGGCTTCGACGGCAACAGTCAATCCTTTGACCACGACGAACACCCTGCAGCATTCCGGTTCACCAGGGCAAACCACCGGGTGCGCCTTGTCAAGCTACCCGAACAGCACTACTTCCAGACGCTCCGCTCCAAACTGATGTGGGGTGCCCGCGGAAGAGATTAAGAAGACCTTTAGGGCTTCCCGAAAGCCAAGCCAGCGTGGGAGGGGCTAAGCCCGTTGAATCGTTTCGTATCCTGTTCAAGGTACAGGAAGCAGATCCGTCTCGGAAAGACGAATTCCCGGACGTTGAGCCCGGACCGAAACAAGCCGGGCGCCTGAAAAATCATCCGTGCAGGGCAGTGGCGCTAAAACGACGCCTCGATCGTGACGCGCCCCATTCTGTTTTTTCCTTTGCCGCTAAATTCTCTTTCGTCTTCCTCCTGATAATCCGAGACGAACCACCACAGGTTAGGAATGATGCGCACATGTTCGTTGGGCGTGAAAGCCACTCCCACCAGCACCAGCGTTTCATCGAGTGTGGGCTCATAAGAATAAGAATCGATTGCTCCGAAATCTCCATCATCCTTCGTCAGGTCTAACCGGCCTACGAACTCCACCAACGGATTGACTTTGAAAGATCCGAACACACTGACGCCGGATAGCCGGTTGGACGGCTCATATCTGTTTCTATAATTCGGGGACTCATATTCCCCAAATACTACTTCCTCAATTACTGGCTCTACCGGCGTATATCGACTCCATTGCAACTTCCGTGTATGAAGAAAAGCTTCCACGCCGAATCGGGCGGTATTTCCCTCGTATCCTCCGAACAGGGATACTCGCATCTCGCGGTACGGGGCAGATCTAAGGAGCCCAAACCTCTCCGTGTAGTTCTGGTACAAGTACTTCTCGTAATCCGCACCCGCCGAAAAAACCAGTTTGTCGGACGGGTGGATCGAGATTCGGGCATATCCCTTCTTGTATTTGTCGTCTGCATTATTCCAGTTCCCGTTCCCGTTGGCCAGCATCGCCGCATAGCGAACAAGGTCGTTGCCTATCGGAATGGGACCGTCGAACCGAATCCCGAAATCACGAGACGAGTTGGCACCCTGCAGATCGAGAATGGTCTTTTCCAAGCTACGATATCCCCAAACACGCTTCGATAACTGAAACGCCGGAGGCGGCATAACGCCTAATCTGGCAGAATGATCGCCTGCGTAATTCCAATCGACCCACAGGTCTTTCACGAAAGGGGCCGGCCTGCTGCCCACGGCATGCGTACCGTTGGCCTCCAGGCGAAAGCGGGCCTTGAAGCGCTCGGAGATCGCCGCATCGGTCGTCAGATACAGTCTCCGATACGTGAACCCGTGGAGCGCGTCATTGACGGTTGCATCGCGATCGCTATCCCACAGATTATCCTTGGGCATTTGCCATAAAACAGTCTTATCGTCATCGCTGGGCCGGTAAAAATAATCCACGTAGGCCAGCCCACCGACCTTCACGGTTTGCCCTGTGGCGTCGCCTGCAAAAAGCAGTACAAGAAAAGCAGTCCCGAGCAGGGTGCGAATCGGTGTAGTGTTCATGGTTTTATTTTTCTCCTGGAAAGATAACCCGTCGGGCGTTACGCTCCGACTCGAAACAAGCTGGTCGTCAAAAAAAGAATGCATCCTGCAAATCGACGAGACTAAAACGACACCTCTATCGTGACTCGTCCCATTCTGTTCTTTCTTTTGCCGGCGAAGTCCACATCGTCGTCCAGCTCTAAATCCGCGCCAAACCACCACAGGTTAGGAATGATGCGAACGTATTCGTTGGGAATAAAAGCCACTCCTGCCACTATCAGCACATCGTTAAGCATGATCTCGGAAGAATCGTCTTCCTCGGAATGCACATTGTTTCGGTTCAAATCTAACCGACCCACGAATTCCACGAGGGGATTGACCTTGACCGATCCGAACGCACTGATACCGAACTGTCGAAGAGATATATCAGGCCTTGTTTGCAGAAACCCGAATTCATCTCTCTCCGGCACCGCCTTCAATGTATGGCGAAAGGCTTCCACGCCGAACCGGGCAACTTCTCCCTGGTATCCCCCGAACACGGATGCCCGCACCTCGCGGTGCGTGGGCCACCTGATGAACTCTCCATCTATGGTGTATTGGTACGAATATTTCCCGTAATCCGCCCCCGCCGAGAAGACAAGTTTGTCGGATGGATGAATCGAAATTTGGGCGTAGCCCCTCTTGTTTTTTTCATGTTCCGGAAGGGTTCCGCGGGTTCCATCCTCGTTGTACAATGCGTTGTAGAGTCCGAAGTATATCGGAGGGTCTCCGTTGGCCAGCATCACCGCGTAGCGAACAAGATCGCCCTGTACCGAAAGGGAGCCGTCGAACCGAATCCCAAAATCGCGGGGCGCATTGATTCCCTGCACATCGAGAATAGTCTTTTCCAGACTGCGAAATCCCCAAACATCCTGCGACAGTTGAAACGCGGGAGGCGGCATGATGCCTACCCTCGCGGAATGATTACTGGCGTAGTTCCAATCGACCCACAAGTCTTTCACAAAAGGGATCGGTCGCCTGCTCCTGGTCTGTTGATCATTGGCCTCCAGACGAAAGCGTGCTTTGAAGTTTTCAGAGATGGTCGCGTCGGTAGTCAGGTACATTCTACGGTAAGAGAACCCGTGGAGCGCGTCATTAACGGTTACATCGTCATGGGCGCCCCATAGGATGCTCCATGAATTATCCGAGGGGTCATGCAAATAATGATCCTTATCGTCGTCGCCGAGCCGATAAAAATAATCCACGTAAGCCAGCCCGCCGACTTTTACGGTTTGCCCTGTGGCATCGCCTGCAAAAAGCGATATAAGTAGCGCAATTCCGAATACTGTGCGACTCGGTGTGGCGTTCATGGTTTTGTTCCTCTTCGGGGGTAGGTATTGGCCGAATCCGGCAGATTTTGCAGGAGGCTCGCTATCAAGTTCGGGGATTAGCGCTGCCGATGCAATGAAAACAGAATATTTGGGGATATCGCCCGGATGTGGAAGGCATCCGGGCGTCAGTGCCCTTGCACTGACGTGCCTGCGGCGACAACAAACTATCGCAAAGCAGAGCGAAGGGGCCTGACGGGCAAGATGGTGGTGACGCACTGAGAAGTGAACAGTGGTCAGGGGCGGAATCGAACCGCCGACACACGGATTTTCAGTCCGTTGCTCTACCAACTGAGCTACCTGACCAGAAAGGGCGCTTTGTACGTCCCTTCCATCCAACGGTTTCGGGAAAAGCGACGCCATGCAACCCCTGCGTGGCATCATTTTTTTCGTTACGAGGTTATGCGACGCCATCCCATGTGTCTATAGGGCGCATCTGGCAAGATGTGTGTGCGTAGTGCCGGGCCGGGCGCCGTCCTTCATCCGGGGGACGGCGCCGATTCGGCCATATATCCACCCGCGTCAAGTTGTGCAACAACCAGGTAGAAACAGCGCACAGCCGACCCCAAACAGCATCCCGCGACAAAACAGACACCACGCTCCAGCGCCCCTGTGCAATTCCCGTAAAGACGGAACCGTTGCACATTCTTCGGGTACAGCGATCGTACTGTATTGGTCCGGTAGTTCAGTTTGGTTAGAACGCCTGCCTGTCACGCAGGAGGTCGCGGGTTCGAGTCCCGTCCGGACCGCTTACATCATGTCTTGCCGTGCCGTCACCGCACGGCTTGCGCCGCAGTGCGCTTTCTCCCCGTTGGATCATGTGAGGACAATCTGTATGTCCATCACGTTCGTATGGGTCGGGCCTGTCTGAAGAAATCCCGGCATCCGTTGCCAGAATCCGTAGGAATCGTTCCGTTCCAGAAACGCCTCCGGGTCCAGGCCCCGTTGACGCGCTTCGGCGACCGTATCCGGGGTGGCTATCGCCCCGGCGGCATCCGTAGGACCGTCTCGCCCGTCGGTACCTGCACTCATCAGGCTCACGTCCTTCCCCTCCCCCGCCATTCGGATGGCGGCGGCAAGCGCGAGTTCCTGATTGCGCCCCCCAAGGCCATCCCCCTGAACCGTTACAAACGTTTCGCCGCCCCATAACAGGCACCATCCGGGTTCCTGCGCCAGCGCGCGGCGAGCCATGGCCTCCCCGACTTCCCGCGCCTCCCCGGACATCTCGCGAGAAACGATCTCGACGCGGTACCCCAACCGCTTTGCTTCCGCGGCAGCAGCCTCCAGCGCCGTACGCACACTGCCCAGCAGCACGGCATGCACCCGTCCGGATTCCGGCAGGGGCGGTTCGGGACGCCCGGCGCTCTCCTCGACATACTGCCAGACGCTCGCCGGGACCTTCTCGCCGTACTGCTTCAACACCTCCAGAGCTTCTTGCGCCGTATACGGATCGGGCAGGGTTGAACCGCCCCCGATAACGTACATATTCTCCGTATCGTCTCCCGGCACATCGGAAAGGCACAGCGTCAGCACTTCGGCGGGGGCCGCCGCTTCAGCCAGACCACCCCCTCCGATCTGCGAGATGCGCCTACGCACCTTGTTTATGGCGTGAATGTCAGCCCCGGCGACCAGCAGCCGGTAAAATGCTTCGCGGGCGTCCTCCAGCGAAATGCCCGCCGGGAAAGCAACGCACAGCGAAGAACCGCCTCCCGAAGCGGGCACGATCAGCAAATCGTCGGGGCCAAGACATTCCGCTGTAAGCAGTGCGAATCTCCCGGCCATTTCGCTGTCCTTATCGGGCAAGGGATGCCCCGCCTCCATAACGCCAATGTGTTTCAGCTCGCCCGGCGGCCTGCCGAGCCACCCTTCTCGCATATACCCGAAGGGAACGAATACGATACCAAATGCTTCGCGGTCGCCGAGACGCGCCTGCAGTGCGGCGGCCATCGCCATGGAAGCTTTCCCCATGCCGACCACAACGATCTGGTCGTACTCTGCAAGGGGGCGGGAAAGCTCCGCCATCCAGTCCGCGCCATCCAGCAGAGCATCCGCTTGCACAGCGCCTACGCCCGCACCGAAAATCTGAAGAGAATGTCCAGCCTGACGAGAAAAGGAAGGGCGCATGGCCGTATCCTTATCGGAGCGGAGATAGGTCCGTATCCATGGACGATCTGCCGAAGTATCTTCAGCTTCCCGGATATGGAAATCAAATTCGAAGGGGTCGTCGCACATAGTGGATGAATTCTACGACATGACCGCATCATGACAGCACCCTAAAGCCCTGCCCGGTCTACCCGGACCATCTCCTTCAATGATCCTTCGCCTTCCCGTCCGTTTCGCGAAAAATCTTTGTGGCGGCGCTAATCATAGATGCCATATCCGCCATGTTGGCAGGGAGAATCAACGTATTGCCTGCTTTGGCTAACGCCCCGAAACGTTCCAGATAATCTTCGGCGATACGCAGTTGCATGGCCTTGTCGCCTCCCTCGGCGAGTAAGGCCTCGGCAACCTTCTTCAAGCCCTCGGCGGTAGCTTCGGCCACCCTCAGGATAGCCTCCGCTTCGCCTCTTGCTTCATTGATTTGCTGCTGCATGGCAGCTTCGGATCCGAGAATGACTCGCTTTTTTTCGCCTTCCGCCTGATTGATCTGGGCATCCCGATCGCCTTCCGACTGAAGAACGACAGCCCTCTTTTCCCGCTCGGCGCGCATCTGCTTCTCCATGGCGGAGAGCACATCCTCGGGCGGGTTGATATTCTTGATTTCGTAGCGAAGCACCTTCACCCCCCAGGGCTCGGAAGCGAGATCAAGCTCTCTGACAACATTCAGATTGATAACAGCACGTTCCTCGAAAGTCTTGTCGAGCTCGATTTTCCCGATCTCGCTGCGCAATGTGGTCTGGGCCAGTTGGGAAATAGCGAATACGTAATCCCCGATTCCGTAGGAGGCTCGCTCGGCGTTCATGACCTGCATGTACAGCACGCCGTCTATGCCCACCTGCACATTGTCGCTGGTAATGCACACCTGTTCGGAGATGTCCATTGCGTGCTCCTTCAGGCTGTGCTTGTACGCTACCCGTTCAACGAAGGGAATAAGAATACTGAAGCCGGGATCCAGCGTACGGGAGTAACGCCCCAGATTCTCGATCACATAGGCATTTTGCTGCGGCACGATCATCGCTGTTTTAATGATAAGCACGATGGCCGCTAAGGCGATGATGCCGCCAACGATGAAGCCAATGTCCAGCATATTCTTTACCTGTTGAATGGATGCAGCGGCCTTATGCCTCCGCTAAAGCTTCGATTTCCAGCAAGGTGCTGTCGACAGCAATCACCTCTGCTTGTCCACCGGCCGCGAGAGGTTCGGAGCCGACGTTTCTGGCGCTCCATGTCGATCCCCGCAGTTCCACCCGGCAACGCGCGCCCGGCCCTACGTCTTCGGACAGGCTAACGGTCTCGCCGACAAGGGGATTGCTGGATTTAGGCGTCTCGCCACGTAAGCGGATGTACAGGTTTTGCCGAAAAAGCGGCATGGAAGCAATGGCCAACCCGGAAAAAAGAAGCCATTGCCCCCATATCGGCAAGGTCAGCCCAATCAATCCGACCAACCCCGTCAATATGGCTGCGAAGCCGATGATAACCAGATAGAACGCTGCCTCAACGCCCATCAATTCTACGATCATCAGGCCAAATCCAATGACCAACCAACCCCACCAAGCCATAGATTCACCTTCTGATTTGGATCAACGATGACAATGCCGGAAAGCACTTTTACCTGCTTACCATAATACGCCAATACCATGGTGCGGTTCATTTTTTCCGGGATTGCCCATAGTAGGCCCCGGAGCCGTGCTTGCGCAGAAAATGCTTGTCCCGGAGCGCATCGTCGACCGGAGCAACCTCCGGATGCAGGAGCCGGGTCCGCCACGCCATGCACGCTACGGTTTCGAGCACGATAGCATTCCCTACTGCCTCAGCAGCATTCCTGCCCCAGACAAACGGCCCATGGCAGGCCACCAGTACAGCGGGTATCTCTGCAGGATCTATCCCCCCCTGCTCGAAACACTCGACGATCACGACACCCGTATGGCGCTCGTACTCCTCCACAATCTCGTCTTCGCGCATCCGCCGCGTTACAGGAATACTTCCCCGAAAATGGTCGGCATGGGTCGTTCCGAGGCAATCAATGGCCTGCTCGGCTTGCGCCCAACTCACGGCGTACCGGGAATGCGTATGTACGATAGCCCCTACGTTCGGCCATGCCCGATACAACGCCAGATGGGTCGGCGTGTCCGAGGAGGGACGAAGCCGGCCTTCCACGACCTCTCCCGTCTCCAGCGATAGCACCACCATGTCGTCCGCAGCAAGCCGGTCGTACGGAACCCCGCTCGGTTTGATCGCCATAACGCCCGCCTGGGCATCCGCAGCGCTGGCGTTTCCCCACGTCCTCTCCACCAGCCCCTCGATGTCGAGATTGGCCCGCCACGCCTGTTCCTTCAGATCGGCATACGCTGTGGTCATCCCCGCACCTCGTCGCGTAGCGCAAGCAGCACTTTCATCACATCGAACAGATGAGGTCCTTCCACCACACCCGGCGTATCATCCCCCTGTGTGGCCTCCACGCCAAAAGCGTCGTGCAGCCGGCGATAGAGAGCGTATAGCCGGTCGTATGTGCTGCATCGTTCCGGATCGGGCTCGAACACACGCGCACGTACACCCGTCATGGCGCGTATGGCTGCCGGAAACCCATCGTATCCGCCCGCAGCCTTCCCTGCCACCACGGATGCGCTCACGGCTGCGCCCAGCGCACAGGTTCGGGCACTCCGCGAAATCATGATCGGGCGGCCCATCACGTCTGCATAGATTTGCATGACCAACTCGTTTTTGTCCGATATGCCGCCGCAGTTGACAATGCGCTCGACAGGCGCCCCATACTCCTCGAAGCGCTCCATGATTCGGCGGGCGCCAAAAGCTGTTGCCTCGATAAGGGCCCGATATATTTCCCCCGGAATACTGTGGAGGGTCAATCCCAGGATCAGCCCGGTCAGGCGCTGGTCTACAAGAATGGTCCGGTTACCGTTGAGCCAGTCCAGCGCAAGGAGCCCGCTTTCCCCCGGGCACAGCCGCCCGGCCTCCTCCGTAAGCGCCTCGTGTCCCTGCCCATCCGGGCGCACCCGGCGCACGAACCAGTTGAAAATGTCTCCTACGGCAGACTGCCCGGCCTCCATCCCGTAGTGCCCCGGCAGCACGGATTCCGGCACAATGCCGCACAATCCGGGAATGTCCCCGGGATTCTCTTCCAGCGGGGCCACCATCAAATCACAGGTGGACGTACCGATGATCTTCACGAGCGTGCCGGGAGCAATCCCCGATCCCACCGCACCCAGATGCGCATCGAATGCCCCGACGGCCACAGGAATGCCGGCGGGCAGGCCCAGCCGCTCGGCCCACTCGTCTGTCAAGGCGCCCGCCGCCTGCGACACATCGAACGCCTTGTCGGGCAGCGTTCTACGCACACGCAGGAGCGCCTCGTCCAGCGACCCCACAAACTCCTCATCGGGATAGCCGCCCCAATCCGTATGAAACATGGCCTTGTGCCCCGCCGCGCAGATCGACCGCTTCAGCAGGTCGGGCCGCTCCGTGCCGGAGAGCATGGCTGGTATCCAGTCCGCGTGCTCGACCCAGGTATACGCCGCCTCGAACACCTCGGGGGCGGCTCGCAAGCAACGCCATATTTTCGACCAGAACCACTCCGAACTGTATATCCCTCCGCATTTTGCAAGGTACTCCGGGCGCAGCGCGCGGGCACGCTCCGTGATCTCTCGCGCTTCGGCGTGCCCCGTGTGATCCTTCCAGAGCCAGGCCTGCGCATCCGGGTTGTCCCGAAACCGGTCGGAGAGGCCCAATGGGACGCCGTCCTTGTCCACCGGGATCGGGGTAGAGCCAGTGGTGTCGACGCCGATGCCTATCACGCGACTGGCGCGAAATCCATCGTCTTCTTGCGCAGCCTCCCCCATGGCGGAGGCAATGCTCCGCTCGACGCCCAGTACGTAATCTCCAGGATGCTGTCGGGCAAGATCTGGCCGGCCCCGATCCAGCAGGACCCCGTCCTCGCCGGAGGGGTATTCGAAAACACCCGTACCCGCCTCGCGCCCCGTGGCAACATCCACTACCAGGGCGCGCACCGAATTGGTGCCGAAATCCAGTCCTATGGCGTATACGGAAACCATGTGGCTTTTGTGTGTGACTCCTGATCGTTAATGCGCCAGGAGCCAGTCGGCCACGCGAGGATTGAAATCCTCGATGCGCTCCCAGTGAAACGCATGGCCCGTCCCCGGATACATATGCAACTCCGCATTCGGAATCCCCGCGGCCACTTCTTCGACCATCCAGGGCGGCACGAAAATATCCTGCTCCCCGCCGATTACCAGGGTCGGCGCCGCAATCTGCGGAAGCGCCTCCGGTACATTATGTTCGATGCAGGCATGCCCCTGCCCCTCCAGCCCATGCAGAGGTTGCGGCTCCTCTCCCACGGAAGCATGTGTACGCTCATTAATCAGGTCGGAGTACCCTTCGATATCGTCCCACGTGCCTTTCGAAAAAATGAGGAGCTGGATGTACTCCACGAATTCTTCGGGCCGAAGGCGCGCCTTGATGGTCATCATGTGCCGGAAGATGCTGGCAGCGTACCGGTCGCATCGCGCCCAGGGGCACATAAGCACGAGGGAACGCACCCGGTCGGGGCAGCGGATGGCCAACTGCTGCGCAATGATGCTCCCCATCGACACGCCCACGACGTGCACCCGGCCGAGTTTCAGGACATCGAGCAAGCCCGCCATGTCGTCCGCCATCTGGGCGCTCGTGTAATTTCCGCCGGGTTTTGAGGAGCGCCCTACGCCGCGATTGTCGGGCATGATGCACCGGAAATGCGCCTTCCAGGCGTCCTTGTGGGCCTCCCATACGGAACCCGGGGCGGTAATGCCCATGATCATGAGAAGCGGCGGTCCGTCACCGGCTTCCGCGTAATACATGTCGATCCCATTGGTCTGGACGATAGGCATGGCTGGTTGTGCGCTTATGACGAATTTGAGAATCGGTTACGAATCGGTGAGCGTGGGCAGCAGCGTATCCCGGATCCATCTTCCGTCGTAAAGGGTCACGCCATCGGGGTCCTCCACGGCCTCGGCCCCTTCATCCTCGCAGATGATCCACCCCTCGTACCCCTCCTGGACAAGCCAGTTCGTGATGCCCGTAAAGTCGATCTTTCCGGCCCCCATGATGACGAATTCCGGATTGCCGTCCCAATCCTTGTAATGAACGTGGTTGATGAGGCTTGCATACTCCTGCATCTTGGCGAGCGGGTCCATGCTCCCGTTGGCAATGTGCCCGACATCGGGTGTCCACCCGGTGACGGACGCATCCAGGCCTTCCAGAATGATCCGGTAATCCTCTTCCGTACGGTTAATGGAAGTATGCGGAGAATTGGGATGGAACGTGGATACAACCCC
Organism: Rhodothermales bacterium; assembly: GCA_965248175.1. Classification (GTDB taxonomy): domain Bacteria; phylum Bacteroidota; class Rhodothermia; order Rhodothermales; family VXPQ01; genus VXPQ01. The sequence goes on along the minus strand of OZ252093.1, from coordinate 2,095,559 downwards.
CCCATCGGCTGCACGGCGCGACACCGCGTTGACGATGGATACGAGGTGCTCCCGGCGGGCTTCGAGCTCGTGGCGACTTGTGGGAATCTGGACGGTGCACAGCAACGCCCCGGGGAAGCGTTGCAGCAGCCGGATCGTTTCATCGGCCTGCCTGCGCTCCTCCTCCGTTTCTTCGGGGCCGTTCCATTCGAGCACGAGGGCAACGGCGGCAAGATCAATGCCTGCCGTGCGCAGTTCGTCCTCAAGCCGCGCCGGATCGGACAGGTCGCCCATCCAGGAATGCACAGGTTCGATACCTGTAAAGCCTGCCTCTGCAGACACGCGGATCATATGATCGAGGCGATTCGCGTGCGCCTTACCGTTCTCCTTCATGAACCAGGTGTACACCTCGGCGCCGAAACGAAAGGAAGGAATGACTATGCCGGACATGTGTTGGAAAATGGTATGGACAGATCCTGTGAAAAAATGGAGTGCAGAAAATCAGTGGGGAATTTAACCGACCGCCGTTTCGCGTAGTTGCCGCTTGATAAAGGCATACCCCTGTCCCGCAATGTCCCAGGGTTCGGAGAAACTTCGCCACACGTTGATCGCATTTGCAAAGTCCGGATCGGCCCGGGTAAACGACTCGATAGTGAACCACCCCTCATAGCCCACCTCCGCCAGCGTTTCGAAGACTTCCTTCCAGGCTACAATCCCGTCGCCCGGCGTACCCCGGTCGTTCTCACTGATATGCACATGGGCCAGATGGGGCGCAGCCGTGCGGATAGCCCTCGCGAAGGATTTTTCCTCGATGTTCGAATGATGCGTGTCGAACATGACCTGCACGAACGGATGATCCACCATTTCGGTCAGTTCAACCAGTTGCTGCATCGTGTTGCACAAGTAACATTCGAAGCGGTTCAGCGCCTCCAGCGCCAGCATGACCCCGGCCTGTTCGGCGTATTCGCCCGCTTGTCGTAGCACTTCGGCGCTCCATTTGGCCTCGTCCGGCGTGGGAGCCGCTTTTGTAAACCAGGCGAAGGCGGAATGGAACGGTCCGCAGATCACGCTGGCGCCGGTATCTACGGCCCGGTCAATGGCCCAGCATATTTTTTCCAGACCTTGTTGCCGGACGGCGGCATCGGAGCTGGCCGGATTGTGCTCCGGCTCCAGTGCAAGACACGACGTACACGCCATATCCAGGTCGGCCAAAAACGCTCCGAGGCCGCGGTATGCTGCAGCATCCTGCGCTCCCATCGAATACTCTATGCCATCGTATCCAATGTCCCGGATCCGTTCGATGTGCGGGTAAAGCGCTTCCGATACGGTGGCGGACCAGGGAAGCAGATTGAATCCGATGCGGTGCATAGCGGTTTTGAAGCGATTTCAGGGCGTATGGCAAGGGCAATGCAGCGAGGGCAAGATAAGCAAACCTCTGAAAAGCAGGAACTGCCGCAGCATTCGAAAAGATTATGGCACTATCGTCATTCACAAGGCGGATGGGACAAACACCCGATTCAGGGGCAAGGATCGTCTCGAAGACCCTGAAATACTGCCGGGCTTTGCGCTGGAGATGCAGAAGATATTCGAAGCATAAAACAACACGCCACCCCCTAAAAACGCCTCTACAACCCCCTCCGTACCGCCTCCATCGCCCCGAGCACCCGGTTCCACGTCTCCTGGTTCTCCAGCACGGCATTGGGAAACATGCACCCGTCCCAGCAGATGTGCCGGATGCCGCCCCGCAGTTCGCCCTGATCATTGAGCAGCCACTGGCGGCTGCACCATACCATATCCAGCTTGCCATCGGGAGAGTCGACCGGACAATGTCTTCCCGTCTTGTCGTGCGAGCCGCTCCCGAACACGGACCCGTCGGTCTGCGCCACGTGAAAATCGAACAGCCAGGGAGCCAATGCGCTTGTCATTATCCGGTACGCCTCTTTGAATTCCTCTTCCGTGTACCCATCCTGCAGCAAAGCCGCTTCGGGTGCATTATATCCGAGCAAATACAAATAGGTGTGGGCCAGATCGGCCTGAAACCCGAGCGAATCAGGGCGCCCGACCTCTTCCAGCAGACGCAGCATCTCTGTCCAGGAGTGCATGGCCCCCCAGCAAATCTCCCCTTCTGCGGCAATACGCTCCCCGTGGTCTTCCGCTACGAGAGCCGCCTCGCGGAAGGTGTCTGCAATCTTTTCCGTGTTTTCCACGGGATGTTCCGCCCACTCCACAGGGCCTGCCGCCGAGTCGATCCGGATGACCCCGGAGGATCGAACGCCGTGCACATTCAACACGGAAGCGTACCGGCACGCAGTCCGCACGGCCTCCACGAAGCGCCGGCGATCGTCGTGGCTGCCCATCGCGCTGCCGCCCAGCATGTCAGGATACACGGGCGCCACCACCGAACCCACGCCAAGACCCAGCGATGCGATGTGATCCGCAAGGCGCCGGATTTCGCTGCCCGGGGCATCAATGTCGATATGCGGATGGTACAGGAAAAGATCTACCCCATCGAAACGGACAGACGCTTCCCCCTCGGCACGGGCATCCGCCGTGAGTTGGAGCATCCGCTCCAGACCGATAGCAGGCTCGGAAGCATCCGGCCCCTTACCCACCAGCCCCGGCCACATGGCATTATGAAGAGAAAGTGGGGGCATGGTCCGAAAGAAAAATCAAAATATTTAGAAGGAAATCAGCGGGAATCGTTCTCTTCTATTTCCACGGCCTCGGATCGCAACCGGCGGTACACATCACGCGCCTCTTCGAACTGTGCATAGACGTGATCCTTTTCCCACTGAGAGCGCCAGCCGGGCCATTCTTCGGCCATAGCATGCAGTTTGTCGATCCAGGCAATACCGTAATCGGCGGCCTGTATCGAGCGCACCGGGACGCCGTCCGCAATAACCCAGACCGGATTTGTTAATGCAAAGGCATAGGGAGTATCAAGCGGGAATCGTTCTTCGGGCACCCCGTTTACCCGCAGGTGGTACCACCCCGAACGTTCGGGCTGGAACGTATTCTCGAAGGTCATGGACATGCGGTCGCCGTCGAAACGGACTTCCTGCACGACTTCCCCGTTGAATACGAGTTCGGCTTTTTCCAGCGGCACGATCGAGGTGACCTCGAAGCGCACCGTCACGCCCTCTCCCCCGCTAATATCGACTGTTTCGCCCGGGATCCGCCCGTCCAAGGTAAAATCGACAAGGGGCCCGCTCGTTGCAAAGGCGTGCCCGGCAGCCATCCCCTCGAACCAGCTCCGCATACCCAGCGCGCCATCCACCGGCTTGACATACGTCCTGACCGATCCGACCAGAGAAGTTTGCTGCAAGTTACTGATAGAATCCTCCCCGCCAACGAGCGCGGTTCGTATACCGTTGTTCCATAGAGCGTACAACGGAGGATAACCGTCCTGGGCCGTAGACCACTCCAGAGCATCCGCAGTCCCCAGCGCCGCATCCACCATGAAGCCCCTCGCCCGTCCGAGACCCTCCTCCAACGGATCCCTATTGAAGGAGGGATGGACATACCCCGTCCAGGCGCCCTGCTCCTTCGCTTTTCTGAACATGTCCGTGTTCGAAGGATACAGGCTCTCGATGGCCGTGCCCTCGTAGCCGGTCACATACGGAGAAATAAGATGGTCCCGCATCCCGAACATGAACACATGGCCGTAGAAGGGTGGCCGGTATTCCTGTCCGACAACCACCACCCGGTCGGGCTCTGACAAGGGATGTGCGCCTCCGCCCGGCACGAAAAACTGCTGGTCCAGGATGCGGTTGTCCTTATTCGCCACCTGTTCGAGCACCAGATCCTGATCCTCCGCCTCGGACATCATCATCAGGTTTTCAAGGGTGTTGTGCAGGTTGCCCCCATAGTTCATATGTACGTGCGTAGAAGCACTGTACCAGCCTTTCTCCGCCATATCAATGATGGGATCGAGCACCATGGTATGCCGGAGCGTCTCCCCGGCTACGATTTGCAGCGTATCCGTTACCGGCGCATATTCGAATCCCTTGACCGCCTTAACGATCACTTGCCCCTCGGGGAGTTCCATATCGAACGATCCCGAATGATGGAACGCCCACTGCCCGGCGCGGGGTGCGATGCGCGCATACGCATCGGTGGGTGCATAAAACTTGTCGTCGGAAGCGATGAGATGAATCCGGCTTCCTGTAGGCAATCCGTCCGGGCCTGTCGTCGTGACGGACAATCGGCCCACAGGGTGCTTCCAGCGGCGCTCCGCGATCTCCACATCGACGATCTTTCCGCCATAGGTTTCAAGCAACTTCAGTTGAGGCAAGCCATCCCGGTTGTCGATATAGGCGATCCACTCCCCGTCCGGCGACCAGCGGGCATGAAACGCGTCGTGGTCGAAGAACGTGAGCTTGTAGGGTTCACCTCCGATGGTCGGCTGCACATAGAGGTTGTTGAACTGATCCGCGGCGCCCCGCGTGGATGAGAATATGAACCGTTTCCCGTCCATCGACACATCGGGTTGCGTGCGGTACAGCGTTTGCTCCAGGAGCACGGGAACGCGGTCCGTAAACCCGTCCTCGCGGGCCGGTACACGAAACACGTTGCCGCTGCCCAGCGCTACATCTCGATTCGATACAAGCAATAACTCGTCACCGGAGGGAAACCATGCCGGGCTGATGTGGATGTCCTGCGACCCGAAATAAAGCCGATCCCGCCCGAAATCGTTGTCCCGCGTGATCGGGACAGGCTCCCCGGTCCACCGCCCCTCCGAAACAGACCGCACATACACATTGAAATACCCCGCCGGCTCCGTCGAAACGTATGCAATACGGGTTCCGTCCGGGCTGAAGCGCGGATCCGCGAAAAGATGCTGGCTCCTCTGGCCGAGTGGTTGCGCCTTCCCTGTCTCAGTGTCCAGGATTTCGAGACCTATCTCACCGCCATGATCATCGGCGGTGTAGACCAGCCAGCGCCCATCCGGCGAATAGTTCGGCGACGAATAGTACTTTAGCCCGGACACCAACTGGGTCGCTATGCCGGTGGAAACCTCCACGCTCCAGATGGCCCCTTGCATGGCCACGGCAATGTGCTCCCCATCGGGATGCCAACCGGGGTACCAGGGCGTGGAGGAGGGAGCGGGCGGAAGGTAGAAGTTTTCCATGTACCCGCCACCAGCACGGGCCCCGGGATAACCCCCGAAATAATTCGTAACAGGGAAGGCGCCCACGGATTGCGCCGCCGTCGCTGTGGGCCAGACCACACCCCATAATGCTGTGCATGCAGCGATACATACGCATGCCGCCATACCTTTCCGAAACGACGACGAAGCATTCATACGCTGTACCATTTTCTGTATCATGGATACGGGATTATTTGGCCCATCTGGCAGCTTCTTCGACAGTCATGTCCAGATCTGCCGGATAGATACCGATTACGTGGCTTCCGAAGCCATAAAACGTGGGGCGATACCGGCCGATGTAGCCTACATCGGCTTCTTCCGGCGTCATATCCTCCATGCCGAGCCCCCAGAATGTCGCATTGACCAACAGACGCCGGACCCCCTCGCTTTTCAGATCCACGGAGGCGCCCAGCGTAGTGGCAAAGACGCGCGAGGTGTTTCCTGTCTCGCCCGTCCAGTGGCGGCGCCAGGCGATGGGCACGATGGACGTTTCATATTCGGGTGGAGCATAGGGGTCCAGTCCCTTCAGGGTCAATCCGTAGAGAAGGACCTCCGTGCCCTCCGGCAATATAGTGAGACCGTACACATCCGTATCCCCGTATACGTTGTCGCCGATACCGTTCAGAATCGGATCGTCCTCGTAGAGGTAATGGATGACGCCGCGCGTCCCCTCCACGGCATGACGCCCGTGGTGGCTGATCCAGGTTTCCCCGAGCACCTGTCTGCCCCATCCCCCTTCCCATCCGGGCGCCTCGCTCGCCGTATCGTATCGTATGAACGGGTTGTTTCGGTCCTCGAAACGGAAGGCGTGCGTGGAGGTGCGCAGCCCAATGATCGGCTTACCCGAGTTCGTGAAAGCCTCGATATGCCGCATCTGCTCTTCCGGGAGATCGCGAAAGCGCGTGAAAATAATCATCAGATCCGCGTCCTCGAGCATGTGTAATCCAGGAATATTATGCACGTATTCCGGATCGATCACCCCGCTCTCCGGGTGTACGGCGTAAAGCGTCGTGGTTTTGAAACCGTGCCGGAACGCCAGGATACGGGCCAACTGGGTGAGCGCTTCTTCAGAGCGATATTCTTCGTCTCCGCTTACAAGAACGATGTGCTTGTCCTGACCGGGTCCTTCAGCGCCCTCGTACACAACCCAGGGCGTGTCATCCTGTGATTGCGCGGCAACGAATGCCGGAGCACTCGCAGCAAGTGATACACCCAGGGCAAAAAGCAAAAAAAATCGTGGAATCATGACGGAAAGATGCTATGCGATGATACGTTTATGCGACCTGTCTGCAAAGTGGCTTACCCTATACCATACTACGTCAGGAAGCGAACGAACGCAATACGGGCCAAAGCAAGAGCCTTCTAAACAAGGCAAGCACATGGCGATGGTATTCGCCCGTTACATATACCACCAGACATCCCCTGAGTCAGGTGATTGAGGCGCTCTTCGTTAAGCGGAAAAATCATATCTATCCCCCTACCCGGATCGCCTTGCCCTCCTGCGCGCCCAGCCCAGCGCCAGACTCGCAACGATCGCCATCACGACCGCCACAAAGTTGAACAACATGTCGACAGGGTCAAACACGCGGTTGGGCACAAACGCCTGGATGCATTCGTCAAGCACGCCGATCAGCGAGGCCGCCAGCAGGGCAAGCAGGGCGGGTGCGGGGACACGGCGCCCCTGACTCGCTCGTTCCGTAAGCGCTTCATAGATGAAGACAGCCACCACGCTGTACTCGACAAGGTGGGAGCGCTCCACCGGGCTTGCCATCCGAACGAACACCATGAGGTAGGCGGCCGCAACACCCAGCGCGATGCTGATCTCGACCCCGCTCGGCCGCGTCTTCAGCCCTTGTGTAATGACGGCCCCCAGAACCAGGAGGCAGGCAAGAAGGAAAAAGGCTGCGTTCAAGTCGCCGCTGGGCACCACCGCAGCCAGCTTTTGCGCCAAACCGAAAGTCAGGTAGACCGTCCCCAGGACAACGAGCGTCCAGCCCCAAAGGCGCCGCTCTCGATTAGAAGAAAAAAGGGACATGGGCGCTGTAAAACGACAGTAAGTTTTGCATATCGTAACATAACCCCATGTTCCATGCCACCCGATAACCCCGCCAGGCTAACCGGCAGGGTTTGTTCCGGGAATCTGACCTTCTAAGGACCTCGACGCCTTGTCGTGTGGCGCGACAAGGCCTCCTGCTTAGCCTCCGGGCACCTTGTGTACGGTAAGGTAAACGGCTTCTTTCAGGATACCGCCCTCGGCGGACGGAATCTGCATACGCACCAGCATCTGGTCCGCCGGCTGCATGTCCGGCAGAACAAGGCGTACACGCCGGCCATCCACCTGCACCGCCTCCACAGGCACTTCATCACGTCCTATCTGTTCGGGATTCTCCACCGACCAGTCATAGGAGCCATACCGGCGCTGCCACTTGTAATCCCATCGCGTCACGTCGTAGTGAGAAGGGTCTGAAGCAGCGGCGGCATCCACCGGAAAATTGAATGTGAACTCGATGCCGTCGGATTTTACGTGGGTCTCGGTTACGTATTGCCCCTCGCCACCTGTGTACCGGATGCGGTCGAGGTGAGCATAACGCGTGGCGAACCCATCGTCCCAGCCCGTCAGGCCCGTCAGGTAAATCTGCCCATCCGCGGGGTTGACGCGCACGCGTTGTGTCCCGGCGTCAAACTGGAAAGGCAAGGCCGCTGCAGCAGCCTGAGTCACCCCATCCACCTCGTCGAACATCAAATAATACGCCCAGCCCTTTCCGAAACTGGTGTTGAGCATCCGATCCCCCAGCGGCCCCCAGTTCGCGTCTGTCCATATGCCCCCGCCCGGCGAATTGTCGAATTCCTGGGGTAGCCAGATCACCGGCTCGGTGAAGGAGTCCGGCACGGCGGCGGTGTCGATGACAGCAGACCACTCCCCCTCGGGGATCTCCACATCCAGACCGTCGGGAGACCACCCGCGTTCGGCGATGTTGTTTACATACCCGTAAAACTTGCCGGGCTCCACGAGATTTATTTCGTTAGCAGGCGTCCAGTTTCCCTGATTGTCGGTGACGAATACGCGCCCGTCCGGCGCCACGGTGAGTCCGTTCGGTGTGCGGAATCCGGTAGCGATCGTACCGCCTGTTCCATCTGGCGTGACACGAACCAGATCTCCCGGCGTGGCATTATTCGTATACTGCCCGGACTTGGCATAATACAGATTGCCTTCTGCATCGGCCTGGAGACCAAAGGCAAACGAGTGGAAAAAGTCTGACACGTCCTTATCCGCATAGAACGTTTCGTAGTAGTCGGTCTCCATATCCCCGTTCAGGTCGCGTAACCGCACAATCCGGTCGCGGGCTATGACATAGATGTCCCCGTCGACTACCTCGGCGCCCATCGGCTCGTACAGGCCCGTAGCGATGCGCCGCCACATGACCTCGTCCAGGGTATCGTCCAGCCCATCGGCTACCCACACGTCGCCGAGATAGGTTGTAAGCACCATGCGCCCGTCCGGATAGAATGCGAGCGCTGTGGGGCGTATCCAGCTGTTCCACGGATTGACGAACGGCAAGCCGATCTTGTCCACCGTATAGGGATAATCTTCCGGAAGATCGACCAGTTTCTCCGGGGTATCCCGGTCCTCGTCTTTGTAATACATCGGATCGTAATGGGCGCGGGGCACGCCTCGCTCTCCCCCGGTTACAATCGTTTCCGGCCACTGTGAAGGACCGCCCCGGGTCATGACCGCAAGATCGGGAGTATCCCCGGCGGACATCTCTTCGATAGCGCCACGGCCCTGCGCTCCCGCACGCCGGCGAATCTGCACCGTACGCACGACATCGCTTGCGGGAATATGCAGAAAAACATCTCCCCCCTCCTCGGACGATGTCATGCCTTCGACATCTCCGGTTACCTCCGCCATCACTTCATGCCCAACGACAAGACGATGCCCCTGCTTCGAAGGGCCGATGCGCAACGTGTGTACGAGCACGAGGTCGTTCCCATCACGCTCTGCCGAAGGCCACTCCAGTACGTCGCGACCCATGATCGAGTAAGACAACACCACATCGTCGCCATGCCGGTAATGCCCATGGAACGTCATCACGTCCGCCGGGAGTGGCGCGCGTGGTGAGGTTTCCGCATCGAGCGCGGCGTATTCGCCGGGATATTCCCAGCGCCACACAGCGAGTCCATCCAGTTCCTCTCCGGAAATGATCGGCTTGCCTTCGCCCCGATATTGCTCGAACTTCGTTTCAGAAAGGTCCAGCTCACCCCGCCAGGCAGCGGCAAGGCGCATACGCAGCACGTTGTAGCTCAGATAGATTTCCTCATCCAGCGCAATGGTAAGTGCATCGCTGGTCTTGTCGGCCAACTGGGAATACATGACATTCCCGTAGTCTCCGGGATGCTGACCGGCCCAAGTCATCCCGGCTGCCTGAAGCCCCTCCGCAGCGGCCTCGACCACATCCTGGCCCGCTTCTTCCCCGGTGGGCAGCCCTGCGAGATACTCCTCCGTGACCTCGAAATACTGCCCCGAATTTTTGGGTTTGATGAGCTCTTCACGAATGTACTGGATGACATAATACCTCTCCTCCGGCGTCAACCAACTCTGGGCTGTCATCTGTCCTTTCCCGTACGTAACGGTTTGCCACATGGCGTATGGATCGTTGCCGTACCGCAACGTATCCGTATCGAACGACCGGGCCGAAGGCAAGAGCGCCCCGCCTTCTACACCATGACAGGCAGCGCATGCCCGCACATAAATATCCCGCCCCGCCTCCAGGGTCTCCGCATCAAGGCTGCGCAGGATGGCGGCATGATCGTCGTTTTCTGCGGGGCGGCGCGCATCGCTTTCGACACCCCGGGCCATAAAGCCGGCCGATGCCAATACGAAAAGCGCAAGGATCACTACAGACAATGAACCTGACTTGTGAACAAAACGACAAAATAGCATGGGGGACAATAGCTTATGTAGAACGGGCCTCGGGGTGTGCATGGGAAGAGCGTCAGCATCTACGCTACTCGTCGTCGTAGGCTGCAACCTCCATCACACCTTTCATCGTAATCCAGTGGGCGGGAAACGTACAGATGTAGGGATAATTTCCTTCCTGTTCGGGGGCCGTAAACTGGAGCCGGACCGATTCGTCCTCCTGGAGCATCCTGGTGGTATGCATCACAGCAGGTGAGTCAGGAATAAATTCTTTCTCAAAAGCGTCCGGGTCCGTTGCCATGGCGTCCGCTGCCCTGCCTACCATCTCCCCGGCTCCGGGTCGTACGATCACAAGGTTATGCGGAAGTACATCCGCATTCCGGAAAACGATTTCCACCTGCTGCCCGGGCGCTACCCGAAACGCCGTAACGTCATACGTCATTTGCGCCTCAACGGTCGTGATCTCGACGATACGAGTGTGCAACGCCCGAAGGGCTTCCGCGAATACCGAGGGATCGTCCAGGCGAGCGGCGGCTTTCTCCGCGAGGGAAACCAGCCCCCGGAACCAGGCGCCGTGCCGGTCTTCGGCGGGTATCTTACCGGCCTCCGCAATGAGTTGCCGCACAATGATGGCGTAATCGTGTGCGCCCCATGCCTCTACCGGGACGGTATCTGCGGCCGCCACCAGCACGGGATCGATCCGCCCGGCCTCGAGGCGCCCGGCGAAAAACGCGAACGATTCAGCAGGCGCTACCCCCAGTCCGGCCAGCGTTTCCAAGGCCGCATTCCGCCAGCCGGCGTCCTCCCAGTCATCCATACGCCGCAGCATCGCCTCGTGCAGTTGCAGGCGCACATCCTCCGAAGGGATGCGGAGGCCGCCCCGCAAGGCGGATATCATGAATCCGGCATATTCCTCCATATCCGGATCCCGTTCAACCGGATTATCAATCAGGTCCTCTACATCGGTTAACAGCCATTCGGGACTTACCAGAAGCATCAACGCAGCATTTCCCGTTTCCCGTACAACGTCTGCACTTCCGTCCATCGCCAGCGTTACCAGACCATACATAATCACCTGCATGTATTCGGTCTTCTCATCCGATGGGGATAGGAACTCCTCTTCCATAAACCCTTCCGGAAGTTCTTGTGCAAGTGCGCGCAACGCCTCAATCGGCTCTCTCAGCAAAAGCACACTCAGAGCTTCCGCAGCGTCTTCGGAAATATCCTCTTCCGATAGCGCATCCATAATGGCTTCGGCGCGTGCGCCCCCGTCCCCGGCCAGCGCCGCATCGGACGAAACGTCAGGCTGCATAGAGGCATCCTCCGCAAGCCGCGCTACCGCCTGCGCCCGGTGCGCCTCCTCGAATCCTTCCTGGCGTAGTACGGATTCGTAGACCTCCCGAGCAAATACGGGTCGCTGCATGACGGAAGGATCGGCCCGGCGCAGCAGGTACAAAATGCCCTCCGTGGACGGGGACGGTGCGCCTTCCGCAATCACCGGCTCCCACTTCGGCTTCAAGGCCCGGATGGTCTCGTTCAGGCCGTAGTCGAGGTAATAATCCATCTCGCTGTCGAGAGCTTCCAGCGCATGAAATGCAGCCTCTGCCGAATCCATGTAACTCAGCGCCACTACAGCCTCCAGCCGCACCAGCGGATGCGGATCCCGAACCTGTCGGGCGAGGAGTGCAAGCGGATCCGCAATATCCCGGCGCCAGTGACGCAGCACGCGAGTGGCAGCAGCACGCGCACGGTGATCCTCCGCGTCAAGGAGTTGCTCCAGCAAACCGGTATTGATCAGGTTGTGCGTCTGATGCACCCACAGCGCCTCCAGCAAATAATGCTCGTAGCCTTCAGCGTCCGGGTCGAGACCATCGATCCATGCCCCAAGCGCCGCCTGCACCTCGGCAGCGTCGTGCAAACGCAATTCGCGGCGCACGCGATAGCGCACCTGATCTTCGTAGGTCTTCAGCAAATCCAGCAATTCGCCGATCGGACGCCCTGCGATGTCCGGCGGCGTCAACAGCGGGCTTCCCTCGTGCGTAATCCGCCAGATTCTGCCGTGCGTCTTGTCGCGGCGGGTGTCCCGAATGGAGTACTGCATGTGCCCCACCAGCGGATTGAACCAATCCACGATATACAAGGCCCCATCCGGGCCGAATTGCATATCGACCGGGCGAAAATTGATATCGGTGGACGTAAGCAGCGGCTCGATTTCCTCGCCCGCAAACCCGGACCCGTCCGGATGAACACGGTGCTGCTTGATCCCGTGAAATCCAATCACGTTGTTGTACAGAAAATTGCCTTGGGCCTCCTCGGGGAAATGGCGGCTGCTCACGAACTCCGATCCGGACGTAGGGCGCACGATCGTCGTGAACACCTTCATCCGGGGATGTTTTTCCGGATACGGCAGATACCCGGTCAGCGGAAGCCCGAAATAATTATTTCCGTTGGAGGCGTCCGATATAAAGTTTTGCCCCCAGCGGTCGAATTCGTGCCCCCAGGGATTGGCGAACCGGTAGCTCACATATCGTTCGAGGCGGTGATACCGGGGCTCGTACCGGAACACCCCGGCATACTGCATGCGCACGGGTCCGTAGGGCGTTTCCACCTGCGAATGATGGAAGGTACCCTCTTGGAAATAGAGCGCCCCGCCCGGCCCCCATACGAAACGGTGGATAGCATGGTGGCTGTCTTCCGTGCCGAAACCGTGTAGCAGCACGCGCCGCTCGTCGGCGACATCGTCTCCGTCCGTATCGCGCAGAAAAAGCAGATCGGGCGGCTGCGAGACATAAGCACCGCCGTCCCCCAGTTCGAAACCCACCGGCTGGTACAACCCGTCGGCGAAGACGGTATGCTTGTCCGCTCTCCCGTCGCCGTCGGTGTCTTCGAGAATGATCAGTTTGTCGTCGGGATCGATACCCGGCTCCTGGTGCGGATAGGCGGGCATGGTAATGACCCAGAGCCGACCGCGCGCATCGAAGGTCAGCGCCACAGGATTCCCGATGGGAAAATCCTGCTCCGAGGTAAACAGATTGACGGCATAGCCTTCCGCCATCTTCAGATGCTGCCGGGCCACCTCCGTATCCACAGTGGCCATATCCATGACGCCACCCCGATTGGGCTCGATGGCTTCCACGGAGCGGTCGAGGACCGAGCGTTCCTGTGCATGGGCGCTGGACAAAAACACAACGCCGGACGACAGACAACACAACAGGGCAAAAAACACGAACGGCGCACGCCGCTGAGAGCAACGGGAATGCACGAGGTTATTTCGCTTGATCATAAACAACTCCTTATCTGCCTTCGGCGGGAGGAAAGATCTCGGGACGGACGACGGTTCCGGCAAATGCATGGATCCGCCCCTCTTCACGAGCAACGATCGCATCCAGCGTATCCATTTCGGAAGGGAAGTTTACCACCCCGAAAGGGCGACGACGACGCCCGTACACATATTCGCCGTTGACAGGGCGGTACCTGTAAAAGAACTGCTTGTTTTTATAGGCAATCATTGCCCGCAGGCGCTCGAAGCCGCTATCATCCGGGGTCGTTTCTATCGCTGTCGCGGAAGCTTCCCGTAACTCGGCGTCAGACACTTCCGCGATCCCGAATCCCCGGAGCAACAATCCGGCCATGACAAGATGGCCATAGGCATTGAAATGCATACCGTTGAATGTCAGAGGACGATCCGATTCCTGCATGATGGCGCTGGTCGAAGCGAAAAGATCTGTAAAACCCACTTCCAATTCCTCCGCTACTTCCTGCATGGCTCCGGTATACAATGCCAGATCACGGTTTCGCTGCTCGATATCCACAGCAACTCGCGGTCTTTCTTCCTGCGCCGCCGGGGAAACCAGCATGACTCGCGGCGGAGCAACGGCATTGAACCGCTGCGACCGGATGTCGACGACCAGGTCTCGCAACGCGTCTCGATACGCACCCAGCCCCTCGGGACCGGCAAACGATTCATTCGCTCCAAAAAACATCAGCACTACATCCGGCTGCTGGTGGGCAAGATGCACCTCCAGCGAACCGAAGTTGAGTGGGCGGGGACGCAAAGCTACTTCGTCTCCGCTCCATGCGAGATTGCGAAACGTCAAGGCACTGTCAGGGTACTGCGCGGTGAGCAACGCCTCGAAATAGCCGAACCGCTGCATGCGCTCGGCGGAGACGCCTCCGACAATCACGACATGGTTGTCCGCGGCAAACCATGTCTCACCGTCCATAAGCGGCTGGGCGGAAGCGCGCGCCGCCGGGTACAGCACGGCCCCGGCAAGGACAAAAATCTCGAGACAACGCATCGCACTCCGCAGAAGCGTCTTGCCGCAGCGACGCAAAAGAAAAACCGGCAAGCACGGTCTAAAACTCAATGTCATGGCATGGCGCGCAGATCGTTCATCGGGATAGAAGTATAGGCAGGCGACGCCCGATATTCAACGCCCCGTATCCGTATACGTCTTGCTTCGAATCATCGGCAACGCCTCGGGGCCATAGTTGAACAACAGATCAAGCGCGGACATCTCCGGAAAGAATCCTTCGAAGTTCTGCCGGTACCTGAGTTCTCCGAGATGTACGACGGCGCCCACTTGCGTCAGGCGCCGGTCTGCTTCCACCGTATCTGCCGCCGAAAGAAAAGCGCCACCTGCAAGCAGATGAATGTCGCGGGCCGTGGAGGGGGCGCCCTCTACCTCTGAAGCACGGACAAGCGGTGTTTCGATACCGAACAACTCGGCAACCTTTTCCACAGAAGCACACGTAAGCGCTCCAAGACAATCCCACTCCCGCTCGAAAAGCGGAGCCAGTTCCGGCTCGTAAAACTCAAAAAACGGCGTGGTCCGGTAATTGTATGCGAACGCCCGCCAGTGTTTGCGTATCCAGCGAAACGGCCCCCGGATCTCGATTTCCCGGATGGATCGGCCTTGCCGCCCTGCCGCCAGCGGCACGCTCAGCCACTGCCCTCCCGAAGGAGTGCGCACCAGCGTCCGGTTTTGACGTGACTGGCGACTATACGGAAATGTATCTGCCAACACCACCCTGTCGGCGGCATCCATGAGCGCCACAAAAAGCGGGCGCGGCCAATATTCGGGCGGGCGTACGGCGACAAGCGGACGCATGACCGGCGCTTATTTCAACAGCACCATGCTTTGCGTTTTGCGCCAGACGTCCGTCGCCAGGCGGTAAAAATACACGCCGCTCCGGACCGAGTGACCGCGCGCATTCTTCCCGTCCCAACGCACCCGATAGCGCCCTGGCGCCTGCGCCGTATCGACCAGTCGGCGCACCTCTCGACCCGATACGTCATACACCGTCAGGGTCACATGGACCTGTTGCGGCAACGCGTAGGCGATTTCCGTTGCCGGATTGAAGGGGTTCGGATAATTTCCTTCCAGCGCAAAGTCCGTCGGCACAGTAGGATCCGCATCTTCTACGCCCGTCACCGTACCGGTATCGGCAACGAGCACAAAAATATCGGCGATGGGTACCTTGTCGTAGCCCCCACCCTGCGCTTCATGCGTGAGCGTAACCGGATGGCTATCCCTATCGGCATCCCGCAACGCCGTCAGCGTAACCGTCTGCGGAAGATGCCAGGTGGACGTGGTGAATCGCAACGTCTCCGGCGACACGGAAAGTTTATCGGGGGGATCGCTCGTCGGGGTGATGGTGGTGATGGTGATGACTACCGTATTCAACGGGAATGCGTCCAGGCCTACTGTGTACGTGGCGCTTTCCCCTTCATTGATCAGGATTTGCGACTCCGATAACGTCACACTGCGCGCTTCATCGTCCCATACGTTCGCGACGATACTTCTGACAGCGACGTCGGAGTATTCGCCCCCGATCGCAATGTGATCGATCACCACCTTTTCGGAGATGGCGTTGTCATCCTGTACGGCTTCTACCGTGACTTTATGCGGCGTCCGCCAGTTTTGCAACGCATTGTCGATTGCGGGTGGTCCCGGCAAAAACTCCAGGACCGTCGGCGAAACGGTTATGGCGGCCGGGGCCGTGCTCCGCACAACGATGTACACTTTCTCCGAAGGGTCCTTGTCGAGGCGTATGGTATAATAACTCGATGTACCCTCATGCAGGTTCACGTCCTGCAACGAAATCGTCGCCCCCGGAACGGGAACGAACGGATCCGGATCGACGACAAATACATCAACCTCAGCAATGACCACATCGTCGTAGCCTCCTCCGCTCGCCGTATGGCTTATCGTAACATTTTCGTCATTCCCATCGTCGTCATTGACAGCGGTAACGGTGAGCGTCTGCTGTTCAAACCAATTGTCCTGGGTGAATTCCAATATCTTTGGTGAAACTCCCACGGCGAGCGTATCGCTGGACATCACAACGATCGACACCCTGGCCGAAGGAATTGTAGCGAGGTTCAACGCATAGTCGGCAGAAAGCCCCTCGTTCGAGCCATAGGATTCCACGGTGGTGAGGCTCGTTTCACTGACGTTAACCGCCCGAACCGGGGCGCCGCGGTCGGAAACGGTCAGGGTAACGGATCCGCCTTCGAGATCGCAATCCGTTCCTACTCCTATCACCACATTAGAGATCACAAGCGTACCGCCAACACTGTCCGTATCCGGAATAACGGTTACCCGGAACTTCTTCCGGACAATCCCGTCATCGTTTGGGATGTCACTGGCTGCGAACGTCATCACTTGCGGCGAAATACTCACCGTGACATTCGGATCGGGGTTCGAGATCCTGGGAACCACATAAACAGTCTCTCCTGACGACAACGTCGTCCTGAGAAAGGCTTCATATTCGCCTAACGCGCCCGACTCTTCCAGTGACAAGGACGTAGGCGATATTACTATGCATGACGTTGGCGGCGTCGCCTGTACTTCCGCTCTTGTCGCCTGTGTCGGAAGGAACGCGAGGGCGCCAAGTAGGACGGAGATGGCCACGCGCCACAATGCCCCATGCGTGCGTACTGCGTCGGAATACGGAATACGGTTCTTCATGGTCTTGCCCGTAATATACTCCTGTAACCGGATTTTCGGATCGGAACACCTGGCCTTGCACAGGGCGCGGAAGTAAAAGCCGACGTGAAAATCCTTTTTGAGAAGCTTTCCCGAACCTCAAGCGGGTAACCGGGAATGTGCAAAATCGTTCCGGCAATCCGTAGCCGGTAATCAGGGGTTCAGGGTAGAAAGAAAGATACGGAATTTACCGGAACACTTCCACGTTCTGAATAACGGACCTTCGTTAAGGAATGTTGGAATGGTATGGAGCCTTGTCGTCGCCGGAATCGAACTTCCACCCTCATGCAGACGGTACGCCGGAAGTCAAGCAGTTTTTCTACTCTCTAACCTGCCATCTGATCCAGCGTGTCCATCCCGCGGATATTGTGCCGTCCGGCGAACTCGTTAACGTACCTGTGCAGATGCTTGACGGATACGTGGTGGTACACGCCGTTGATGTCCCGCTTCAGGGTTGCCCATAACGATTCAATCCCGTTCGTGTGGACTTGCCCCCGGACGTATACCTTGACACTGTGCTTGACCGTCTGGTGCGTGCAGAACGCCTGCAAGCCGAGTTTGCTCGAATGCATGACCGTTCCCTTGCGAACCGAGAAGTGCCGGCGGCAATTCCTGCAACGCCAACGCATCGTCGGGTGGGTGCTGCGTACGGCCCGCATGCATCCGCGATCGGGGCATTCCGGCCTTCGGGCCAACGCTGTTCCTCGAACCAGATTTCCACTGTTTCATCGTCGGGAAACATGCGAAGCAAGGCAACGATTGTCAAGCCTTTGCGTTCGGAGCGTCCGGGAGCGTGTTGTGCCTTTTTTTTTCGAGTTGACTTCCCGAATAAGGTTATTAAAACGCCATAATACTTACGAGAAAGTCAAGTGAATAAGGGTTACTTTGCGATATAATCCTCGATTTTTTGTAGATTGAAAATTGAAATCAGATCCTTAGGAGGCGACCATGATTGACGGCATATCCAACTTCAGCATAGCCAACATGAACAACAACATTAACAACACCCCGAACTCCAAAACCCCGGCGCTGTGTCGAACAGGCGCAGATCGAAAGGCGGTTTCATACCGGAAGGGGATTTCAATGAGAACTTTCCCATGGCTGAAATTCGCGGGTGCGTGCCTTACCGCATGTCTGAGGCCTCACCCCCGGCATTTTACGAGTTGTCTCCAGAGTATAACAGCGGCGCCGACGGAGGCCTGTCTTGGCGCCCGCACGACATCGCTTTGGCGGATGTGGGCAGTCTTTTCTCGCCGCGCCTCCGCAAGGTCCCCCATTCGCCGGCACATGGCGCGCGCCGCCGCACTGGCCCTCGCCGCCGCGCTCCTGCCCGGCTTCACGGCGCCGGGGCACGCGCAGCAAGTCGTGGAGCTCGTGAGCAACACGGAGAAAAATACCGACGGCAGTTATGAATTACGTGACGAAGATTCCGCCGCTCAGGCGTTTGAGACGGGCAGCAATCCGGAGGGCTATGACCTGGACAGGATCGTATTGCGGCTGGACCAGTATCCAGCCGCCGGAGATTTTTCCGTGACGGTAGCGTTGCGCTCCGTCGCCGACGATGGGAGGCCGGGCAGCGTGTTATGCACCTTGTCCAACCCGGACGGCCTGGGGACGGGACCCCAGGAGTTCACCGCCCCTGCGACTTGTCCCAGCCCACTGCAGGCAGATTCCTTATACTTCGTGTCCATGAGGTTTGCACTGACCGGTTCCAATATTATCACGGACCTCCCTCAGTGGGCGAATACGCAATCCGACGATGAAGATTCCGGCGCGGCCGCGGGGTGGGCAGTCCACGACACGTACTATTATCGCATTAGCGATAACGCCAATTGGGTGGAATCCGACGCTTCGTTGAAAATCAAGGTTAAAGGGAAGATCCGTGCCCCGGCCGTACCCAGGATTCTCCGCGTGGGCGGAGGGCCCATTACCATTAACCTGGATACGGCGTATCCTTACGATTCGGGGTCAAGCTGGAGTATACATCACTACCAGGTGGGGGATGACGATGCCGTGAATAATCCCGGCAATTCGTTTGTCGTCGAGCCCTACGCCTGGGTCGGCCTTACCGGCAATAGGCTCACCGTGAGCCCGATTTCGGCAGGCGCATTCGAGATTACTGTGGATCCGGATGCGAGTGAGGAGGACGACGAGCAGTCCATCCATGTGGAAGTGATGTCCGCCGATGCGCCCATGCAGAGAGGAGAGGGTATTACTGTGGGAGGAGAGTACAATGCGCAAGCCCAGGACCATATGGAGCAAGTGACCCTGACGGTAAGGGACGACGTGTCGAAAGAATTGGAGCTGCTTGATTACTTCTACGACCCGAACGATGTCTTCCTGACCTACGAAGCCAGCGCCGATAAAGCGGGCGCAGGCGACGACGCGGTTGACATCGTGACTGCGACGAGAAGCGGCGCCACGTTGACGATCGCGCTTACGGACAAGGCGGAAGAGGGCCGATCGACCAATGTTTGGGTGACTGCGACGGATGGCGCAGGCGAATATGCCCGGTTGCGAGTTATTGCGGCTGTGTCCGGGGCAACCAGGCCGTATGTCGTGACGCGGCTTGCGGACCGGACGTTGCGGGAAGACGATGCTACAGACACCATGATCGGCGGTCTGGGCGACGGATTCGCGGATGAAGATCTTGGCTCTCCTGCTCGTACGCTGGTTTTTGATATCGCCATCAGTGATGTCAGTGGGGGGGAGACGACGAAAGTACCAGAAGACGCAACCGACGAATTTTGGTGGGTTACGAAGCCCATGGTGGCGATAGTCGATCTGTTGGACGAGGAGACCTTGACCATCCGTCCGCGTGAGGCGGGTAGCGCCACCTTTACGGTGACCGCCACGGATAAGGGAGCTGTGACGTCGTACAAGTGTCCTGAAGAGTATACGACTGACGACGATCCTGTGGTGTCAGACTCTCCCTGTATGAAGCCTGGTGAGCCGGAAACGGTCCCAGATGCGCAGTATGAGGATTCTCAATTCGTATCGGATTCCTTTACGGTGACGATCGTGAGCGAGACTACGCCGACCGTAGCGCAGCCGATTCCTGCCCAGCAGCTGGATGCCGACGGCGACGCCATCACGGTGGATTTGTCGGATTTGAACGGCGACGGAGCCGGCGAGCCGGCTGCGTTCGGAGATCCTACCAGGGGGGTACTGACGTATACGCCGAGTAGTGCGGACAGCACCGTGGTGGAGGTAGGCGTGGAGGGTTCCGTAATAACGCTTACGCCCGTGTGGCGTACGGACGAGACATCTACCGACGTTACGGTGGTGGCCACGAATGACACGGGAGAATATATCTCGCAAAGCTTCAGCGTGACGGTCAATGGGGCCACGTTCCCGATCGTGAAGACCGTCATCGGGGATATTACGCTGAATACGGGCGATCCTGCGATGGTTCTGGATTTGCGCAATCTGTCTGGCGGAGAAGGGGCCGATCCCGCTTTTCTCGATCCGAATGCGAGAGCAGGCGACGAGCTCCCCGGAGGGTTGCTCTACGAGATGGATGTGACCGCCCCGCACAAATCGCCCGTGAGCACCGCGACCGATGTGATTACCTCGGCCATGCGGCTGACGCTGGACCGATCCAGAGCCACGCTGACGATCTTTCCGCTCGGATACAACTCGGCCGAGGTCGCACTTACGGCGACGGATCGCGAGAGGAAGTGGGTTTCGCAGACCTTTACGGTCGCCGTGATTTCGGGCACCGGTACGGAAGATTCGGAACTGCCGACGGAGGTTTCTCTCTCGCGGAACTACCCGAACCCGTTCAATCCGCAAACGAGCATCGACTATGCCTTGCCCCGGGCAGGCGATGCGAGCCTGATCGTTTACGACATGCTGGGGCGCGAGGTGGACGTGCTGATCGACGGTCCGCAGGCGGCAGGTCGTCACACGGTGCGTTTCGGTGCGAACGACTTGCCGAACGGCGTCTACGTGTATCGCCTCGTGGCTGGCGAGAAGACGATCGCGCGCACGATGGTTCTTGTCAAGTAAACGACATCCGGAGTTCCCTCTCGGCTTATACTCGACAAAGGGTTCCCGTTGCCGTACGACGGCGGGGACCCTTTGCCGTTTAAGCAAAAGCGCAAGGTAAAGCCGCCGCCTCTGAAAACCTTGTCGAAGCCTTCCCGAAAGGGCTGCCGCGCCCGTCCTGTTCGTTTCCGTTTACGAATGAAACAGGAAAACGAGAATGAAATCCGAAACAACGCACAACATTTTCTTCGTATGTTAACTGTCCGAAACAAACCGGAACGCATGAGGCAGGCTTCCTGCTCTGCGTTTCCTGTCAGGATGCCTCGATTCGCAGCGTGAAACCCTTTCCCATCGAACCGGGCGATACGATCGGTGTCGTCGCACCGGCAAGCGCCCCGCCGGACATGGCCCGATTCCGGGCGGGCATCGCGCAGCTCGAACGCCGAGGCTACCGAGTGGAACCGGGTCGATCTGCGTTTGCAGAAGACGGTTACCTCTCGGGAACAGACGCCGAGCGTCTCGGCGAATTGAATGGTTTTCTCCGGCGAGACGACGTAAGGATGCTCATCGCTGTACGGGGCGGGTATGGCTGCTTGCGCTTGTTGCCGCACCTCGATTACGAAGCAGCCAGGGTGAATCCCAAACTTATTGTTGGATACAGCGACATAACGGCACTACATCTCGCCCTGTTGCGTTATGCTGATTTGCCGGGCATTTCAGGACCCATGATCGCCGTCGACTGGCCCGATCTTGACCCCGCCTCGGAAGCGCTGTTCTGGGCGATTGCCCGGGGAGAAACCTGTGATTCCCTGATCGGTCCGTCCGGGGAAAGCCTCCGACCGCTCCGTGCAGGAACCGCCGAAGGCCCTCTTCTTGGCGGGAACCTCTCCACGATTGTCCGGCTGCTGGGCACACCTTATCTGCCCTCGTTCGAACATGCTATCCTGTTCGTTGAAGATGTGAGTGAACCTCCCTATCGCATTGACGCCATGCTTGCCCAGTTGCACCTTGCGGGCGCTTTCGACAAACTGGGAGGGCTTGTTCTGGGAGGCTTCACCCGGTGGCAACCTGAAACCGACAAGGCCTGCGCATCGCCCTCGCCCGGCGAGATTTTTCGCGAATATTTCGCCGACGCAGGCTTCCCTGTCGCCGAAGGACTCGTCTATGGTCATTTTCCGGTGAAAAATTCGCTTCCTGTTGGCGGACGCGCCCGTCTACAGGTAACTTCCGACATGGCGCGGCTCAGTTTCGTCGAACCCGTTGTTTCTACCCCTTTGTAAAGCCACGTATCTACAGGCTTCATGACGCGATCCCGTCTCAGCGTAGCCGTCTTCGCTTCCGGGCGCGGCTCAAATTTTAAAGCCATTCTGGACCAGGCAGACAAGCCGGACCCTGACTTCAGGGTGGTCTGCTGCGTATCGGATCGGCGCAATGCGGGCGCACTTGATCTGGCTGCCGAACGAGGCATTCCTTCGGTGATCCTCCATCCGCGAGATTTCCCGAGCGAAGAAGACTATAGTCGGATACTGCTCGAAAAATTGCGTACGCACGGCGCCAACTTCATCGCACTGGCCGGATTTATGAAGAAAATTCCTGCAGGGGTCATCGAACAGTTCAAGAGACGCATCGTCAACGTGCATCCGTCGCTCCTGCCCGCCTTTGGCGGCCCGGGTATGTACGGACGCCGGGTACATGAGGCGGTCATAGAATACGGCGTCCATTGGACGGGAGCGTCTGTACATCTCGTAGAGGAAGTCTACGATACCGGTCCCGTCGTCCTGCAGGAAGCCGTGCCTGTCCTGCCCGAAGATACTCCGGACGATGTCGCTGCACGAGTGCTTGCTGTGGAACACCGTCTCCTTCCCGAAGCATTGCGGTTATTTGCGCAGGGCCGGGTGACGTTCGAAGGCCGCCGGGCGCGTATCGCTGCATCGCAAACCAACATTCCGCAAACCGACTGATTGTTTTCCGGAAACTCACCGACCTTACCAACCCGATGATTCCCGTAAAGGACTTGCCTCCGCCCGATGATATTTTTCCCGTGCGCCGGGCCCTGCTCTCCGTGTTCGACAAAACCGGCCTCATCCCTTTTGCGCAACGCTTGCACGAACAGGACATCCAACTGATCTCCACGGGTGGTACTTGCCGCAGTCTGCGAGAAGCCGGTTTGCCGGTCACCGATGTCTCCGACGTGACGGGGTATCCTGAAATACTCGACGGGCGCGTCAAAACGCTACATCCCGCTATACACGGGGGCCTGCTGGCGCGGCGAAACGACGCGGAAGACATGAACGCGCTGCATACGCTCTCCATTACACCGATCGAACTCGTCGTTGTTAATCTGTATCCCTTCGAAGAAGTCACATCAAAGGAGGTTACAGAGGCTGAGGCAATAGAAAATATTGATATCGGTGGGCCAACAATGATTCGCGCCGCCGCAAAAAATTATTTTTACACCGGGGTTGTTACCTCACCGACACAATATGAAGCGGTGGCCAGCGAACTGCTCGAGCAAAGCGGTGGGCTTACCATAACAACACGCCGGGCGCTCGCTCAAGAAGCATTCCAGCGCACCGGAACGTACGATCAGGCAATCGAGGCCTGGTTCGCACAGCGGAACAAGTCGGACAACGACGGCAATGTATCCGCCCTGCCCGCAAGGCTGCATACCGGCCTGCCGAAAAGACGCTCGCTCCGATATGGCGAAAATCCTCATCAGAAGGCGGCAGTATATGGCGAAGTCGAGGATACCTGGACGCAGATCCATGGTAAGGAGTTGTCTTTCAACAATCTCATAGACCTCGATGCGGCGTGGCGCCTCATCGGTGAATTCGGCACAGATACGCCGGCCTGCGCGATCCTGAAGCATACCAACCCGTGCGGCGTGGCCGTAGCCGACACGCTGGAAAACGCCTGGGCCAGAGCTTTCGCCACCGACCGGCAATCGCCGTTCGGCGGCATTGTGATCGTCAACCGCCCGCTTGATCGGGCCACCGCAGAGGCTATCGATTGCATTTTCACAGAAATTATTATCGCGCCGGAATTCGAGCCGGGCGTTACGGCATTGCTGGAGCAGAAAAAAAGTCGGCGCTTGATCCGTTCGGGCGCCGCCGTAAGCGAAACGCCGGCGCTCGACATACGCAGCATCTCCGGCAATCTGCTCGTGCAAACGGCAAACGCTCCCCTTCCCTCCCCGGAAGTTATGCGAAACCACCTGCAGGTAGTGACTGAACGCGCTCCTGATCGGCGCGAATGGCAAGATCTCGATTTTGCCTGGCGGGTCGTCAAGCATGTCAAGAGTAATGCGATCGTCTACGCCTGCAACCGTCGTACGCTCGGTATCGGCGCCGGACAAATGAGCCGCATCGACGCTTCGGAAATCGCTGTAATGAAGGGGGAAAAATCGGAACTCAATTTCAAAAATGCGGTGATAGCATCGGATGCTTTCTTCCCCTTCGCCGACGGACTGGTCACAGCGGCCAAAAGCGGGGCCCGAGCCGTCATTCAGCCAGGCGGCTCCCGGCGAGACGACGAAGTAATCGCTGCAGCGAACGAAAACGGCATGGCGATGGTATGTACGGGAGTACGCCATTTTCGCCATTAGTTGTCTTGTGTAAACCGGCAGGCCGGGCGAATCTATTCCCCGGCGCACTCGTTTACGATTTGCAAGCACATAGGACCACCGGCGGTTCTTCCGAACCGTTCTTCTGGAAACGCAATGGGGTTTTTGAATTTTTCTTCGGACGTTGCTATTGATCTCGGTACGGCGAACACGCTTATTTATATCAAGGAACAGGGCATTGTGCTCAACGAGCCCAGTATCGTTGCCGTGAACCGGACCACAGGGAAAACTATGGCGATCGGGTACGATGCACAGAGAATGCATGAGCGTACTCATAAGCAAATAGAAACCATCCGCCCTCTCAAGGATGGTGTCATCGCCGATTTTGAGATTGCCGAGCAGCTTATCCGGGGACTGATTCGCAAGGTGAAGACGGGCTGGCTCTCGTCTATCCATAACATGGTTGTCTGCGTACCCAGCGGCATCACCGAGGTGGAAAAGCGGGCAGTGCGCGACTCGGCGGAGCACGCGGGCGCACGGAAGGTGTACCTCATTGACGAGCCGATGGCTGCAGCCATTGGAATCGGGCTGGACGTGAACGAGCCGATCGGCAATATGATCGTGGACATCGGCGGAGGCACCACGGAGATTGCGGTCATTACGCTTTCAGGTATCGTGATTAATGAGTCCATACGCATCGGGGGTAATGAAATGGACAACGCCATCGTGCAGTATTTCAAACGGAATCACAACCTGCTTATTGGCCAACGAACCGCCGAACGTATGAAATGCGAGGTGGGGAGCGCCCACGAACTCGATCCGGAACTGGAGATCGCGGTACGGGGACGGGATCTGGTAAGCGGCATCCCCAAGGTGCGTAACATTTCTTCGGAAGACATCCGCGAAGCATTGCGCGATCGGATCGAATTGATCGTCGCAGCCATCCTGCGTTGCCTGGAACGCACGCCGCCGGAACTCGCCGCCGATGTATTGGAGCGCGGAATTATGCTGACAGGTGGAGGCGCTATGCTGAAAGGCCTCGACAGCTTGATCCGAAGCCGTGTGGAACTGCCCGTGCATCAATCGGAAAACCCATTGTATGCGGTAGCGCAGGGCACCGGAAAAGTGCTTGAAAACCTGAAGGATTACCAGAATGTGCTTTCATGAATACCCGTCTTCTGGCTCATATTCGGGATGGGTTATTTCTCGGCACGCTCCTCGTCATTGCCGGGCTAACCATGCTGACCTCCAACCGGGGTATCGTACGCAGCATGCAGGCCGGGGCGCTTGAAACCACGGCGTGGCTGGAAGCCTGCTACGCCCGGGTGCCCCAGAATTTCAACGCAATCTCCGAAAACAGCGCCTTGCGCGAGGAAAATATCCGTCTCTCCAGTCAGATTGCGCGCTCTCGCGAAGTACTGATCGAAAACGAGCGGCTCCGTCATCTTATCGGATATCGCAATGAAGCCACGTACAACCTGCTCCCCGCACGGATTATCAACAAGGATATCACCGGACAATGGAACTACCTTACGCTCGATGTAGGCGAGGTAGACAGCGTGATGACCCACATGGCCGTCATAAACGAACGCGGCATCATCGGGTATACCGCACTGGTGAGCAAACATTATTCGAAGGTGATACCCTACGTCAATACGGAAGTATATATTCCTGCAAAAATCCATCCGTTGCAGGCCTACGGAATCGTCCGCTGGGACGGAGTACGGACGGATCGATTGCATCTTGATTCTATCGTCAAGACGGAACCCGTCGAAACGGGCCAATCCGTCGTCACTGCAGGGTACAGCAGCATATTTCCGGCGGGTCTTACCATCGGCTCTATAGATTCCATCTCGGTCAGGCCCGGACGGTATGAGCTTACCATATTTGTCCGCCCCGCCGCATCCATATCGACGGCAGAGCATGTCTTTGTGGTGCGAGAGCGACCGGACCCGGAGCGCATCGAATTCGAACAACAGGACATCCGTTAAAGCCCCCTCACAATAACATTCCCTCGTCAGCCTGCCCCGAGAAACATGGGCGCAAAGCGTTTCGTCATCATCCTGTTCCTGTGCTCCGCAGCGAGCTACGTCACGGCAGCGCATGCCCAGCAAGAGAGTGAGGGCATTCGCCGCCTCCGCAACCCCATTGATCGCCTGCTTGATGCAGAGCCGTTTGAGAACGGGTTCTGGGGCGTGCATATTGTGGATATCGAAAGCGGGCGCGTTCTCTATGCTCGTAACGCCGGTAAATCTTTTGTACCTGCCTCGAACACCAAACTTTATACCACGGCTGCCGCCTTGGATCTGCTCGGACCGGACTATCGCTTCGAAACCAGGCTGTATATCGACGGAACTGTTGACGAAGAGGGCGTGCTCGACGGCAATGTAATCGTGCGCGGTGGGGCCGACCCCACACTGGGGGGACATTACCTGAGCGATTCGGGCGACTGGGACGCAGATATCGACGCCCTCGGTATCTTCCGTGATTGGGCGGATTCGCTGCGCGCCGCCGGCATACGCCGCATCACGGGCGACCTCATAGGCGACGACGACGTGATCGACGATGTACCGCTGGGCGTAAACTGGTCGTGGGACGATGAAACCTGGTATTACTCCGCACAACTTGGGGGACTGGCGTTCCATGACAATGTCATTCACTTGTACGTAGACGGGCGCACACCCGGCATGCCGGCCAAACTGACCTGGGAGCCGCTGGGCACAGACTATGTACAGGTTATTAATCGGACGCTCACTACAGAACCGGGCACGGCCCTGAAAGAAGGGTACCGCCGACGACGCGGCACAAACACGATCGAGGTTACCACACGCGTACCCGCGGGAGCAAGTGAACTTGAGGAAATTACGGTCGAAAACCCGACCAGGTACACGGTGTATGTGCTGCGGGAAGCGCTGCTTGAATCAGGAATCGCCGTGGGAGGCGATCCCGTGGACGTAGACGCCTTGTCCATCAAACCTGCATACGAAACGCCACCATATCGCCGCGTAGCGATCCATCGTTCGGCGCCGCTCCCGGAAGTGGCTTCCCTGATCAATAAACCAAGCCAGAACCTTTACGCCGATCTCCTGATGAAAATGCTCGGGGTGGCGCTTCCACAAGAAGACAGCGACCTCGACCCGGGCTCGGCAGCCATGGGTATCGAAACGGCGATGGACACGTTCGCCCGGGCCGGCGTCGACACGAGCGCTATCCGACTGGTGGATGGGTCGGGATTGTCACGCTTGAACCTTGTGGCGCCGGAGATGACCACTACCCTCCTGTCCTTCATGTGGACGCACCCGGACACAAGGGTGCGCGATGCGTTTTACGATTCACTTCCCGTCGCAGGGGAAAACGGATCATTGAAACACCGTATGAGGCAAGGACTCGCTGCAGGAAATATGCGCGGCAAGACAGGCACATTAACCTTTGCGAGCAGTTTGAGCGGGTATGTTCGGGCCAATGACGGGCGCATGCTTGCCTTTTCCATTATGTCCAACCACCATACCTCGGGATCTAACGACATCCGCAGAGCGCAGGACGCTATCGTGGAATTGCTGGCGGGATTCGAGTAATCACGTGCGTAATGCAGGTATGTCGCCCCAACCCCGGCACAATTTTTTCAGAACCTTTCAGGGATATTCACGTCTATACGCAATACAGATTCGTGTTTATCAGGAATGAAAAGAACATTGTTTCGAGGAGCGAACGAAGAACGACTTAGATGACGCCTGCGAATGTTTCCGTATACCCCAATATGCATGGAACGACCGTTCTGGGATTGCGGCACCGTGGAAAAGTAGTACTCGGTTCCGACGGACAGGCCACCATGAACAGTGTCGTCGTAAAGCACCGGGCACAGAAGGTGCGCACGCTCTACGACGGCAAAATACTTGTAGGGTTTGCAGGCGCTACCGCTGATGCCTTCACGTTATTCGAACGCTTCGAGGAAAAACTGCAACATTATGGAGGAAACGTAACCCGTTCGGCCGTCGAACTTGCCAAAGACTGGCGCACAGACCGCTACTTGCGCCGGCTTGAGGCGTTGCTTGCCGTCGGCGCTCCCGAACGACTATTGCTGGTGAGTGGTACAGGGGACGTCATCGAACCGGACGATGAGATTGTCGCCATAGGGTCAGGCGGGGCCTATGCGCTTGCTGCTACCCGCGCCACCCTGCTCCACGCCAACCATCTCGAAGCCCGAAACATTGTTGAAGAAGCGCTTCGTGTCGCCGCCGGCATTTGTATTTACACAAACGATCACCTGTCTGTTCTGGAAATAGACGCAATGGACGCCGACTAAACGGCGAGCGGCCAGACCGCGCCCGAATACAACACGAAATTCCCCCAATATCTTTAATAACAAACAAAGTATTCCTGCCATGACCTTTACACCAGAAACAAGCAAAACCGCCCAGGATACTGGAAGCACCGCACTGTTTGTCGACTATGACGATCTGCACCGGAGTCTGGCCCGACTCACGCACAATGAAAATGCATCCGTGAAAGTGATTTCGGAAATGATCGATGCCCTCCGGAATAACGTTCCGGAAGAAAAAGGCCCCATCACGGAAACACGTGCATACGGTGATTTCGCATCCCCGAACAGGGCTGGAGATCAGGCTAAAAACATGCTCTATATGAAGGGCATCGAAACCCGCTATGCACCGAGTGCAAACCGGGAAAGTACGATCGAACTGCAGATTGGCGTAGACGCCATGGAATTGCTGCACAGTCGCCCGGACATTACCCGTCTCGTGCTGCTCAGTGGACAGCGTCTATATCTTCCCCTTGTGCAGGTTTTCAAAAAATACGGACGTGACATTCTGGTTGCGAGCCTTGCGGACGCCGCTTCTCCAGAGCATGGCTTTGCCGGAGGAAGCGACTGGTTCCTGTCGGCCCGGGAACTGCTGAGCGCTTCGGCTCGAGAGTTCTTAAACGCACCGTTTCCGGCAGCAGCGCCCCGGGGGAGCATGCCCCCGGTCCAGCGCAGGCCCCGTATGGCCCCGGTTGTACCGGTCGAACGCAGGCCCAGCCCAGCCCCGCTTGCCTCTGCAGGATCCCTCGAAGAACTCGAGGATCCAATTCTCGTTCGCACGCTGGAAATTATCGACGATCACTTCGGACAATATGACGAGGTGTACCTGACGCCGTTGCTTCGGAAACTCTCCGATCTCGTGGACGAACGCCGGTACGACCCGAAGAATCTCATCAGCGATCTCGAAGAACAGCAAGCCGTGCGGCTTGAAAAACGCAGCGGCTTCCCGCACGACTACACCGTGCTCATCCTCGACGAGCAGCATCCGACCGTCGCCCGTATCCTGTCCGGAAGGCAAAGAAGCGCAGACCTCGAGGACCCGACCAGCGCATCTTCTTCCTGGTACTACGGCGACGACGATACGTCCGAAGAGGTCGAGGATGGTATCCGGGTGAATGTCGACAAGGATGAGGAATCCGGGGAATACGAAGAGGATACGTCCTCCTACGACGAATACGACCGGGATCTCGGCGCCAGCGCGTAACGGCTCGAACAATGGTGGCAGGCATAGTGTACGGAACCCGAACCCCTGATTATGTGCAGCATGACGACAACGATCTGCAAACCCGAAGAAATGACCCCGCGTGAAATCGTGGCGGAACTCGACAAGTACATCGTCGGGCAAAAAGACGCTAAGAAAAACGTGGCGATCGCGCTGAGAAATCGGTGGAGGAGAAGGAATGCATCGGAGGAAATGCGCGACGAGATCATTCCGAACAACATCCTGATGATCGGTCCAACAGGCGTCGGGAAAACCGAGATCGCACGTCGTCTTGCGAGGCTTGCAGGGGCCCCCTTTATCAAGGTGGAAGCCACGAAATTCACGGAAGTCGGCTACGTGGGGCGTGATGTAGACAGCATGATCCGGGATCTGGTCGATATCGCTATCAATATGGTTCGGGAGGAACAAACCGAGATTCTGAAGGAACGTGCGCAGGAACTGGCCCAGGAGCGCATCCTGGATCTTCTTATCCCGGCGGCGCCGAAACCGGGAGCGCCTGCCGTCGGAACCGGTTTTACCGTACAGCGGTCCGAAAGCAATGGGGAAAATGCTGCCGAAGGCGAGGACGACTCGATAAAACGAACGCGCGAAAAATTCCGCAAAAAGCTTTCTGCAGGCGAATTAGAGGACCGGGAAATCGAGGTGGAAGTGTCAACAGACAACGCACCGATGCTGCAGGTCTTCGGCCCCATGGGTATGGAGGAAATGGGGATGAACCTCCAGGATCTTTTCGGTGAAATGGGAAACCGGCAACGGAAAAAGCGTCGGGTAAAAATCGCCGAAGCCCGTACACTCCTCTCAAAGGAGGAAGCGCAGAAACTGATCGACATGGACAAGGTGAAGAAAGAGGCCCTTGAGCGCGTGGAAAACTCTGGCATTGTCTTCATCGATGAAATCGACAAAGTGGCGGGGCGAAGCGGAAAAAGCGGCGGCCCGGATGTCTCTCGGGAAGGCGTGCAGCGAGACCTGCTCCCTATGGTAGAGGGATCGAACGTAACGACGAAGCACGGTATGGTAAAAACGGACCATATCCTCTTCATCGCAGGAGGTGCATTTCATGCCTCGAAACCCAGCGACCTCATCCCGGAAATGCAGGGCCGCTTCCCGATCCGGGTCGAGTTGCACAGTTTGGGGGAAGAAGATTTCTACCGGATTCTCACCGAGCCGAGGAACGCACTCCTGAAGCAATACACAGCGCTCCTTGCTTCGGAAAACGTGCGTATCGAATTCACGGACGGCGCAGTACGACGTATCGCAGCAGTTGCGGCGCAAGTGAACGCCGATGTGGAAAACATAGGGGCGCGCCGGTTGCACACCATCCTGACCACTTTGCTCGAAGACCTCCTGTTCGATACCCCCAACGATCACCGGACAGAAATGGTCATCGACAAAGAGATGGTGGACGAAACATTGAACCCGGTGATCGAAAACCGGGACCTCAGCCAGTATATTCTATAAACCGGATCGGAGCAGTCGGGACGTTCCTGCGACGAAGCCAGGCAGGCAGCGAGCAGAAAACGACGTGCAAATCGGTGCCCTTGTGGGGAAACATAACCCTCATCGTATCCCATGAACCACGTCTTCCCGGACCATGCCGCACCTGTGCAGGATGACGCAGCGGAACGCTGGAAGACACTGCAGAACGTTTCCGCCTCACACAGGCCGTTTTCCCGTCTCGACTATGTACGCGCCGTAGCTTCCGGGGCAGGGTTACATCTCGGCATCCATATCGTTTCGGACAACGGGCAAGATCTGGCAGGCGCGGCCGTTACATGGAAACGACGCGGCCCCTGGCGTGAAGTCATCGTGCCCCCCTTCACTCCGTTTTCGGCGCTGATTCTGCGTGATCCCCTGAATCCATCCGACATTCACTCCCGGACAACCCCGCTTGAATCCCTGCTCGCCGAACTGGAAGCCGGATACGATAGAGTTCACCTGCACCTGGACCCGGAATACACCGATGTACGCCCCGCGCAGTGGAGGGGATGGACAACGCGCCCGCTATATACATACCGGCTATGCACCGCTGACGGCCCGGAAACCTGGTCGAAAGGCGCCGCACGCACTTTTCGCAGCGGAAAGGACGCCTACGATCTGCTCGAAGGAAACGGGGTCGGCAGCACCACTGCCCTCCTGGCTGCGGCAAGCTACGTCCGGCAGCGCCGCAAAATTCCGCTGGATAAGGATACGCTTGAAACGCTCGTGCGAAACGCCGAAAGCACCGGGATGGCTTCTTCCTTTGCCGTTCGGCGCCGTGACACCGGAGACATACAAGCCGGCATCGTAGCGCTCCATTCAAACCGAAGGGGCTATTACTGGGTGGTCGGCAGTGTCCCGGGGCCCGCCATGACCGTACTCGTCGGTAAAATGCTTCCGAGACTGCATGCGTCCGGTATCGAAGAGTTTGATCTGATGGGGGCCAACACACCGACCATCGCCGAATTCAAACGACGTTTCGGGGCCAGACTCACGCCATACTACCGCATCGGGTTCTGCAAGAAGCCCATGCTGCAATGGCTCTGTACACTTCGGGAAATGAGGGGGTAACGTCATCGTACAACCGATGCATATCCCGACTTTTCGAACAGATCGGCACAATAAAGACGATCGTAGTCGGCAAAGAGTGGACTCCCGTCCCCCACTCTTTGTACTGGCTGGCGCCCTGCTCTGTTATTTTTTGCGCTTCGGATACGATTATGCCCACAGTGATCAGGACGAATTCATTCCGTATCTGCTTCACCGGTTGGATCCGGCACTGTTTGCCGAAGACTGGCTCGTACGCATTCAAGCCACCGAATTCAGCGTACGCACCTACTTTGTATGGCTTGTGCAGGCCTGTTCGGCGATCATGCCCATCTGGCTTGCCGTATTGTTACTGTATGCAGTTTGCTGGCTGTGCATTGCGTGGGCTGTATGGAAAATCGCCTGGTACTTCACCGCGGATCGCCTCGTTGCTTCGGGGGCGGTGTTCGTGACGCTTGTAGCCACCCCGGTATGGACACTGGGAGGCAATGACCTGGTGCATAGCATGCTCGTCCCCAGTATGGCCGGCTGGGCGCTCGGGGGCCTTGCTATATATCTTTTTCTGAAATCCCGCCCGCTTGCAGCGGCCGCACTTCTTGGCGTTACCTGCTGGATGCACGCACTTGTGGGGCTTCAACTTGCCGCCCTCCTGTGTATCATCCAGTTCCTGGCCTGGGTGCAGGAGCGAAAACGCCCTTTGCGAAGCCTTGCCGCATTCACCCTCGTGTTTGCGGCCTGTGCCATGCCGACGCTTGGGCCGATTTTCTATCAGCAGGTTCTTGCAACGACGCCGCAGGAAGCGGACCCCTCGCTATTCTACATTATGGCGGAATTCCGGAATCCACATCACTATCTGCTTGGGTCGTTCCATGCTAAAAGAATGTTGGGGTTCGCTTTGATTGCCGGCGCGGGGCTCGCGGCCCTTGCATGGCAACCGCTCCGGAAACAACTCCACGATAAGAAATTTCTTCTGCGCATCCTTGCTGCAATAGCCGGATTCTGCGTAGCAGGATGGATCTTCACGGAGATCATTCCCGTGCTGGCGATTACGAAGTTGCAACTGTTCAAGGCAACCGTCCTGGCAAAGGTGCTTCTGGTCATTGTGGCAGGAAGTGCAGCAAGCGCCTTGTTACCCCATGGAATCCGCCGGATGCTGCATGTGTTTTTGGGTCATGAACGCATCGGGGCCGTCGCGGTCGCCGCAGCCTGGGGTGCTGCCATGGTGCTCACCCTGCCCGGAAACGGATACCTGCACAACCACGTAGGCCCATGGCAGAGGGCCGCTGCCCCAATAGGCGCGGTGCAGAAATGGGTACAGACGCACACACCGCACGATGCAACATTTGCAACGCCTCCCTCCTTGTCCAGCTTCCGGTCGGAGGCTCAGCGGGCCATCGTGGTGAACCACAAGGCTATCCCGTTCACGGACCGGCATATGATTACATGGTTTGAACGCCTGACCGATCTGGCGCCGGTCGGCCGGCCGGAACGTGGTGCGCCGGACTTGCTCTACAGGCTGGACACCGCCTTCGAGTCGCTAACCGAGCGCCAGCTTGTCGAACTCGGGCAACAGTACGAATTCCGCCATGTGCTCCGGAGCACGCCGCTACCCGAACCGCTCTCTGCATTCCGGCAGGTATTTACCGCGGGAAATCTGTTTGTGTATGAGCGTTCGGACAACGGAGAAAGCAACAAGCCGGATACGTCCAAACCCGCCGCCGGATCGTCCGACCATCCGGACGAATCAGACCGTTCCGGGAAATCCCGCGCAGGACGCTCTCCGTCCCCCGCAGATTCGAATGCAACGATATGAAGAACCTACGGACCTGGATCGGACAGTTCTATGCGCGGGAAGGATTTCGCGGGCCCGTAATGACCCTTCTTTCCGGTACGGCGGTTACGTTCGTCATCTCGTATCTGGCTCTTCCGGTACTCACCCGCTTATTCACAACCGAAGCCTTTGGAATCTCCGATTATTTCGTAACGATCGTGAGTATCCTCACGGGGTTTGCGGCCTTACGCTACGACGACGCCGTCATGCTGCCCGAAAGCGACAAGAGGGCGCGCACCGTCCTGTGGTTGGTGGGAATCCTCACGATTGGCGTCACAGTCATTGTAGCCGTGGCATCGATATGGAGCCGGGAAATTTCCTCCCTGCTGGGCGCCCCTGAAGAGATAACCCCCTGGTTGTGGCTGGTTGCGCCCGTGTTGCTGCTGATACGGTTCGGAAAACTCGCCGAAGCATGGCTCACGCGTAAACGGGCGTTTCGTACGATTACCGGCGCTGAAGCAACCAACAAGATAGCCATAATTTCCAGCCGCATTGGCCTCGGCGCAGGTACGAACCTCGGCGCAGGCGGATTGATTGGAGGGTTCATAGCCGGGCAGGCGCTGGGGGCGGCGTATTTCGGGGCAGCGCTCCTGCGCCGCACCAGAACGCCTGGCGTCCGGCGCCCTTCGATGACCGAACTCCGATCCGTGGCCCGGCGCTACCGGCGGTTCCCCTTGTACGCCATGCCCTCCTCTTTGCTGAATAGCGTGTTGGGGCGCCTGCCGGTGCTCCTGCTCCCGATCTATTTTGGATGGGAGGTAACAGGCCTGTACGGACGCGCCTTCGCCGTGCTGGCGATCCCGCTGAGTCTCATCGGAACGGCGGTAGCGCAGGTTTTTTTCGTAGACGGCACAACAGCCTACCGGGAAAACCGACTGGCTGGTTTTACGGAAAACGTGCATGCGCGCCTGGTCATGATCGGTATGTTTCCCTGCCTGCTGCTTGTGGCTGTCGGTCCGGAATTGTTTGCATTCGTCTTCGGAGCTAACTGGCGCGTAGCCGGCGCCTACGAACAGTACCTTGCCTGCTGGTTCTTTCTGAGCGCCGTAGCCTCCCCGCTCACGCGGCTCTTCGACATCCTCGAACTGCAACGTGCGGAATTGGGAATCAGCATTGGATCGTTTCTTCTTCTCGCGGCTGCCCTGGCCTGGGGAGGAACCACGGGAAACGTCCTGCTTACGATGGGCCTGATGGCCTGCGCCGGGGCATTCGCACGCATCTTCCAGATCGCCGCAATGCTGAAGTATGCGGGAGTGTCCTTGCGACGCGCCGGAAGCACTTATATTCGCTATGCCCTTATCGCGCTGCCCCCGGTGGCATGTGTCTGGCTCATCCGAGGGATATTGCCTGTGTGGGCAGTTGCCCTGACAGCGGTCGTGGCAGGCATAGCCTACTTCGGTTTCATCGTATGGCGGGAAAAAATGTGGCCAGGGGCGAACGAAACCCCGGCGACGAGCCAGAACGACAAACACGAACAATAATCAGGAATTCAGAACGTATCCGTCACAGGATAGAGCGAAACGTAGGCGGTAATCCGTTCCCTTCCACGTTGACAGGTTCTGAATTCTCGGCGACACCAGGCTGCACATCGTTAGACCCGGCATCGGCGCAATACGCGTCGAATCCATGTACAAGATCGCTGGCTATCGCACTGGCGCTGCGCCCCTCGATATGGCGGCGCTCCATAACATACACCGGCTCGCCTTCCTTCAGCAGTGCAAAGAACGGCGACGAGGCCGGAATGCCCACGAAATGCTCGCGCAGGCGAGCAGTGGCTTCGAGATCCTG
The DNA here is from genome assembly GCA_965248175.1 of Rhodothermales bacterium. Classification (GTDB taxonomy): domain Bacteria; phylum Bacteroidota; class Rhodothermia; order Rhodothermales; family VXPQ01; genus VXPQ01. The sequence goes on along the minus strand of OZ252093.1, from coordinate 2,059,287 downwards.
ACCCGCAAACACGGTTACTTTCCGATCGGGTTGCACGGGATTACGGAGCGCCATAGCTATTGCCGGGCGAGCACTTGAAGCAGCGCAGCCGCATACCGTGTTGATGACGACAAGCGTAGTTCCCTGCTTGCTTTCCTCAAGAGATTTCTCGACCGCCTCCGCATCGAGCAATTCTTCGATGCCCAGTTGCACGAGTTCCTGCCGCATGGGCGTTACAAGGGCTTCGGGATAAGGCATGATACCACAAGGTTGAGTGGGTCGATAAAAACAGTCGGGGACGGCATACTGGCGCAACGGACTGCTTGCGTATGCATCGCATAACACCTATGCCGTATCTTTGCATGCAGGTACCTGCATGCCTTTCCTTTGATCCCGCACCGCACGAAAACGGCAAAACAACGCAAGAAGCGTTTCCCCTGTCGGTTCCTCCCTTTTGATTGTACCCAGCACGTGCCGGAAATGCCGTCATGAGGAATTTTCTAAAGAATCGTAGGCCCTGTCTCCTGGCTGGGTTGGTGCTTTTCCTGCTTGTTTCCGGATGCGCATCGTCCGGTGCAACAAACAAATCAGGGACGGTTGAAACTCGCGTTCGCGCCCAGTACGCCCGCTGGCGAGGAACCCCATATCTGCTGGGTGGCACGACGGCGAGGGGAATCGATTGTTCGGCGTTTGTGCAGCACGTGTATGCCGATGCTTTCGGGATCGATATTCCGCGCTCCACTGCGGATCAGGGCCGGGAAGGGCGCCGGGTGCAGCCGGCGCAACTGAAGGCCGGAGATCTTGTGTTTTTCCGACCACCAGGCGCCTCACGACACGTGGGTATCTATCTGGGAAACGGGACCTTCACGCACGCTTCCACATCGCAAGGCGTTACCCTGTCTTCTCTGGATCAGGCATACTGGCAATCCGCATATTGGACCTCTCGCCGTCTGCTCGACAACCCGGGCAAGCGCACTCGAAATACACAGGATAAAAATCGGACCAAACCCACACGGCAGCCCACAAAGCGACCGGGCTGGTGATCGGAACAGATAACACTGGATATACGTTTATCAGACCTCTTTGAGATCGTTTTATTTGGAGCGTTTCTGCGACCTGCGCGCCTGCCGCTCCGCTCCCACATTGTTATCCATTCTGTTCGTTAACCATTCGGAACGCGTATCTCCACCCAAGGCTCACATATTGTATACCTGACTCGGGAAGGACTCGACAAACTCAACAAGGAACTTCGCTTCCTGAAGACAAAAGAGCGTACCCGTATTTCCAGATCTATTCAGGAAGCACGGGAAAAAGGCGACCTGTCCGAGAATGCCGAGTATGATGCCGCCAAAGAAGCACAGGGGCTGCTCGAAGCACGGATTGCCAGAATGGAAACGACGGTCTCGCAAGCTCGCCTCGTGGACGAGAAGCAGGTAGACCCCGACAAGGCATATATTCTATCGAACGTTCGTGTTAAAAATCATGGAACGGGTTCCGAGCAAACCTTCCAGTTGGTTTCAGCGGCGGAGGCAGACATCCGAACGGGAAGAATCTCCGTTACAAGCCCGATCGGGAGCGCGCTTCTTGGAAAAGCGCCCGGCGACGTCATAGAGGTTGACGTACCGGCAGGTAAGGTAAAAATGGAAGTCCTCGCAATAAGCCGGTAATGCGCAGGCCCGCTTCCGGGCTTATATGCGCCGCACATCCACCGTCAGATCCTGCAAACCCGTTCCCTTCGCCACAAGCCGGTCACCGTCTTCCACGGCCGCAACGCCCTCCGGCGTACCCGTATACATAAGGTCGCCAGGCATCAACGTAAAGATGGACGAGGCATACGCAACGAGTTCGTCCACGCCAAACAGCATGCGGGAAACATTCCCCTGCTGCCGTAGCACACCATTTACGTGCAGGGAAATACAGAGGTCGCGAGGATCGGAAATGTCGCGGGCAGGTGTGAAGGCGCCTAATGGAGCAAAGGTGTCGAATCCCTTTGCAACCGACCAGGGAAGACCGCATCGCTTGGCCTCGGCCTGCAGATCCCGAGCCGTCATATCGATTCCGAGCGCGTACCCCTCCACATGATTCAGTGCATCGGACACGGGAATGTTCTTTCCCTTTTTCCCAATGACGGCGACCAGCTCCACCTCATGATGCACATCCTGCGAGGCAGGCGGCAGCAGCACTTCTCCACCGTGCCCAACCAGAGCGGTCGGAGGCTTTAGAAAAATTACCGGCGCCACAGGCATGTTGCTCCGCATTTCGGCAACGTGCGCGGCATAGTTGCGCCCGATGCACAGCACTTTTCCCGGCCGGATGTTCAGGCCGGACATGGGCAGGTTTATGTTCATGATATTCTTACAATGGAGGGCTCTTTTCTGCATAGCATCAGGATGATGCGACTATGCGGAACATGAAATTTTTTACTTTGTAAGATTATGCTGCGCATTCAATGCGGCAACCGTAAGGCCGGAGACAAACACTACGAAGGCCTGTTCCGAAAGCACCTTCAACGCCGCAGGCATGAATCCGTTGTCACAGGAAGACACGCTCTCGCGCCGGTACCCAATCCGGCGCCCAAAAGAAGAGAAAAGAATATGTATGCCATCGTAGAAATTGCCGGCAAGCAATTTTCGGTTCGCGAAAAAGATCGGCTGATTGTCCCACATCTGGAAGGAAACGCGAACGACTCCGTTACATTCGACCGCGTACTGCTGATAGCCGGGAGCGATGGGGTACGGATCGGAGCACCGGTGGTACCTGACGCCTCCGTCAAGGCGACTATCCTCGAGCATGTCAAGGGCGACAAAATAGTTGTCTTTCGCAAGAAAAAACGCAAGCGATTCAAGGTAAAGCGTGGGCATCGCCAGCCCTATACGCGCATTGAAATCGGGAGCCTGTCCCCCGGCGGCGAAAAGGAAAAGAAAACCGCCGCAAAGAAGACAGCAGGCACAGTAAAGGAAGCCGGTACCGCTGCAAAGAAGACGGCGGGTAAAGCAAAGGAAGCCGGTACCGCTGCAAAGAAGACGGCGGGTAAAGCAAAGGAAGCCGATACCGCCGCAAAGAAGACAGCAGGCACAGTAAAGGAAGCCGGTACCGCTGCAAAGAAGACGGCGGGCAAGGCAAAAGAAGCCGGCGCCGCTGCAAAGAAGACGGCAGGCATAGCAAAGGAAGCCGGCGCCGCCGCAAAGAAGCCGGCGGGTAAAGCGAAAGAAGCCGGCGCCGCTGCAAAGAAGACGGCAGGCATAGCAAAGGAAGCCGATACCGCCGCAAAGAAGACGGCAGGCAAGGCAAAAGAAGCCGGTACCGCCGCAAAAACCGCCAGGAAGAAGCCTACCCCTGAGCCCACCGGGGAGGCCATCCATCCCGAAAACGAAGCCGCTTCCTGAAATCCCGCTTCGACAGAGCGTTTTTACCACTAAATCGAAAAAGCCGTCATGGCGCATAAAAAAGGCGTAGGTTCCACAAAGAATGGCCGTGACTCGAACCCCAAAATGCTGGGGGTGAAAGTCTACGCCGGCCAATCCATCCATGCTGGCGGCATTATCGTGCGTCAGCGCGGAACCCGGTTTCACCCTGGTCGCAATGTCGGTCACGGCGGCGACGACACGTTGTTCGCCAAGTCAAACGGAACCGTGCGCTTCTCGCGCGGTCGTGCTGGACGACGGTTCGTGCATGTTGATCTCGAGGGAGAATGATTGCGCCGCACGCATGGCGCATCAACACGCACTGTTCACGAATCCCATGTCAGCGGATCGATCCGGAAGATATTCCTGAGCGCCGCAAACAATTCCGGATGTCTCCTCGCCATGAGCTCGGGGCGTTCGAAAAAATTTTCCACGGCTACGGCGAATAATTCCGCCGGGTCCTGAGCCGCATAACGCCGCAGCATGGATCGCCCTATACGTACGCGCCGTATCTCCTTGCGCACCAGTTCCCGCCAGGCTGCCGCAGACTCCGAAGCAATGAGGGACGGCGCCCCGTTGGCAAAGTTGCTTTCGTAATCGAGCAGGTGGGCCATTTCGTGAAGCACCACATTATGGCCGTCTGCCGGATTCTCCCATCCCTGACGAACGGAGTCCACGGAAAGAATCACCGGTCCCTGCGAATGCGCCATTCCTTCGAATTCCCCTTCCTCGCCGGCTGTATACGCATCGTCGAAACGGTCCGGATACAATAGTATCGTGCAGCGCGAAGGCCATTCCCGATCCGGCCTGCCATGCAGAAGAAGCGCGGCGCCGGCTGCTACTGCTGCCCTCAGCTCATCGGTGACCTCCACTCCTTCTACGCCTTCGAACGTCCATTCGGAAAGGATGATTTTCATATCGCTCTCGAACCGCTCCCGTTCGACATAACGATAGAAGGGAAAATCCGCCCTTAACCACCCGGCCACAGCCGGGGACAACGGCTTGCGTACGGCCAGGAAGCGGCGCAATGGATGCCGGGCTCCCCAGCCTGCCACAAGTAAAAACGTTGCTGCGCCGAACACCCACCCCACCGAAGTGGATGGCTCGGTCGCGATGCCTGCGCCAGCACCTGTCAACACCGCCAGCATCAGCGAGAACGCCACGGTTTTCCGATTCACCACTTGCACGATTCTATGTTTTTTCCGAACAAAACGGCTGCCGAGTGGTGTAATATGGTTTGTAATGCCGATCCGGCAAACATACTCATGGATAGTATCTTCAACGAGGTGATCTGATGGGCACGATGAACAAGATGCGCGAGAACACAGGCATCGTCCTGTGGATTCTGGTGTTCGCGTTCGGGGTAATCTGGGTGCTCCAGGATTCCGGCGGTCTGGACGCCGTCGGCATCGGTACTGGCGTAGACATTGCGGTCGTGGATGGAGATCCCGTTCCCTATCAGACATATGCCCAGACAGTACAGCAACAGGCACAGCAATATCAGCAGCAGACGGGAGAATCGATGCCCCCGCAACTGCTGGAACAACAGCGGGAGTTGATCTTGCAGTCTCTGATCGAAAACAAGTTACGCGAACATGAGATGAATCGCCTGGGCATATCGGTTACCGGCGAGGAAATCTACGAAATGGTGACAGGCGACAATCCGCATGAAATCATCCGCTCGTATTTCAGCGATGAGCAAGGCAATGTGGATCGGGACCTTCTTCAAAATTTCATTGAAAATCCGGATGCCAGCGAAGACTGGATTCAGATCGAGGATTATCTCCGTTCGGAGCGCCGGCGTCAGAAGATGGACAACCTCATCTCGGCAACGGTGCGCATCACCGATCGCAACGTAGAGGAAGAATACCGGCGCCGGAACCTGAGCGTGAATGTGGAATGGGCAGGATTGCCATACGCGTCCATTCCGAATGACTCCGTCGTGGTTTCGGAGCGTGACCTGAGGAGATTTTACGACGACCACAGGGACGAGTATGCACGCAATCGCGCATATGACATAGCGTACGTTTCGCAGTCCAAGCTGCCCGCCGCGGAAGATACCGCCGCTGTGTTTGCAGAACTGGAACGCATGAAGGACAATTTTGCGGCAGCGGAAGACGATTCGTTGTTTCTCCTTCGTAATGTATCCCGGCGCCCCTTCTCCGATGCCTGGTTTAGCGCCAGCGACCTCGATACAGAGATCGCATCAGTGGTTTTCCCTAACCCGGAAAAGGGGGCGGTGCCGGGCCCGGTCGCTGTCGGCAGCGAAGCGCACCTTATCAAGATCAGGGACATACGACCGGCAGAAGACGTTACCGTACGCGCATCACACATACTGCTGCGCGCCTCCGAAGAGGATGAGAACATACGCAGTGAGTTGGTCGGAATACGGAACCTCATCCAGTCAGGGGAAGCTGATTTCGCGGAAATGGCCCGGCAATATTCCGAAGACGCCTCGGCTGCGCAGGGCGGTGACCTGGGCTGGTTCGGTCCCGGCCGCATGGTAGCCCCTTTCGAAGAAGCGGCATTCGGGGCTCGTGTAAACCAGGTGGTCGGTCCGATCAAAACGCAATTCGGTTATCACCTGATTGTTGTTGTCGCACGTACAGAGAACGAAGTTAACATCGCGGATTTCGCCCTGGAGATCGACGCGAACGTCGCCACGCTCAACCAGATTCAGGAACAGTTGGAAGACCTCCGGTATTTTGCGGAAGAAACGGGAAATTTTGACCAGGAAGCTCAACGTATGGGTATGGGCATTCAGCGTGTCCGGGTTGAAGAGGAACAGGTAAGCATCCCGGGTATAGGGAGCGGGTATGTCGTGCTCGACTTTCTCGAAACGGCAGAACAAGGGAACATCAGTGAAATCATCGAACTCGACGAAACATTTATTCTCGTTCATGTCGATGAGATTGTGCCGGAAGGCTACCAGCCTTTCGAGGAAGTACAAACGGAGATAGAACCCCGAGCTTATATCGAAAAGAAAAAAGAGGTCCTTGTGGAGCGTCTGGAACGCGCCTACGAGGCCGGGAGCTTCGACAATCTTTCCAGCGTACCCGGCATCCGGGTGCAGAACGCCTTCGTAACCTTCGAATCGAATGTGGTGCCCGGACTCGGTGCAGAACCCTTGTTCGTGGGCACCGCCCTCGCTCTCGATGCGGGAGCTTCCTCGGGCATCGTTGCCGGAGACAATACCGTCTTTGCGCTGCGAGTGACCCAGGTCAACGAACCGGCGCCCATCATGGAAAACGAACAGGAAAATATCCGGCAGCAACTATTGCAGCAGCGGCAAAACGCCGTGCGCACACAATGGATTGCATCCCTGCGCGAACACGCGGATATCGAGGACTTCCGCAGGCGTTTCCGTCAGCAGCAATAGCGGGCAGGCGTCTTTACGCCTCGAAGGTTCCCCTGAACACCACCTCTGCGGGACCTTCCAGATAAATATCCCGTATGCCCCCTCCTTCCAACCGGATGCCCACAGCCAGGCGCCCGCCGGGCATATCCACATAGATTCGGTCGGACTCCGTGCGCTCCAGCATACGAGCCACTATAGCGGACGCTACCGCCCCCGTACCACATGCCAGCGTTTCCGACTCAACGCCTTTCTCGTAGGTACGGACGAGCAGGCGATCATCGTCTATGACTTCGACAAAGTCGATATTGGCGCCGGCCGGGGCCAGTGCTTCGTCCTGCCGGATAGCCGGCCCCCATACACCCACGGGAATGTCCGCCACGCGATCCGCGAAACACACCAGGTGTTCCGTACCGGTCCAAATATAATGGGCATCGGCAACGTCCGTTTCCGCCATGCTGCGGAGTACCCGGTGCGGTGTATAGCCGGCCAGCGCATGCTGGTGGACGCGCACCGGCCCGTCTTCCGATCCTTCCGCCTGAAGAACACCCGCATCTGTCTCGACCCACATTTCCGGCTTATCCATACCGGCTCGCCGGGCAAACAGAACAAGGCAACGCGCGCCGTTTCCGCACATCGTGCCGATCGTACCGTCCGCGTTGAAGTAACGCATCCGAAAATCATGCCCGGCATCGTCCGGGGAGTTGAATGCCAGCAAGCCGTCCGCACCAATACCTTTCCGCCGGGGACACAGGCGCTGTGCGAAGCCGCTCAACTCTTCATCGGAAAAATGATAGAAACGGTTGTCAATCACGATAAAATCGTTTCCGGCCCCATTCATTTTCGTAAATTCCACAATGATTTGCATAGCAAGTAAGGTGACCTCTTGGCGGAAAAGACACTAACGATCGAAGGCGTCGAACCACTCCTCCTGTACGGCTTCAACGACGCATATCTACGCAAGATCGAACAGGCCTTTCCCGAAACGCACGTCACGGCGCGTGGCGATGCGCTTATGCTCAACGGTAAAAAAAGCGCCGTAGAAGATATCGAGCGAATCGTCGAAGAACTCATTGACGTCATTACTCGTAACGGCGGCCTGACCGAAAACGATGTAGACACGGTACTGACTCTCTTCACCACTGGCGACGGCGCGGGTTCCCGCTCCCTGGGCACGCACCATGTCATACTGTTCACACCCTCAGGCAAAGCAATTCGGGCGACGATGCGCGGCCAGATAGGTCTGGTGGAGGCCGCCGGGGCAAACGACATTATTTTCGCCATTGGCCCGGCGGGCACGGGAAAAACCTACACCGCCGTTGCTCTGGCGGTATCTGCGCTCAAATCACGCAAGGTGAAGCGGATTGTACTGTCCCGGCCGGCAGTAGAGGCCGGTGAACGGCTTGGCTTTCTACCGGGAGATTTCCGGGAAAAGGTCGATCCATACCTGCGCCCGCTCTACGATGCCCTTGAAGACATGCTCTCCAGCGAAAAATTGCGGGGGCTCATGGAAAAGAAAGTGGTGGAGATTGTGCCGCTGGCCTACATGCGCGGGCGTACGCTGAACAATGCGTTCGTCATTCTGGATGAGGCCCAGAATGCCACCTCGTTGCAAATGAAGATGTTTCTGACCCGCCTCGGAGTAAACAGTCAGGCGATCGTCACCGGGGACATCACACAAACGGACTTACCTGCCCGTGAGCAAAGTGGACTCGTGGAGGTCCGGGATGTGCTGTCCGGCATAGAGGGAATTCAATTCGTTTACTTTGACCGCCATGACGTTATGCGGCATAGCCTCGTGCAGAACATTATAGATGCTTACGAACGCCGCGGACCGAATGTCAGAAATAGTGCGCCGGGTCAGGAAGCAGCATCGTAATCGTAAAACCCGCGTCCGGATTTGCGGCCCAGCCGGTCTGCATCCACCATCTCCCTGAGGAGGGAACAGGGCCGGTATCGCTCGTCGGCCAGTCCCTCATAGAGCACTTCCATAATCGATAAACACACGTCCAACCCGATGAAATCCGCAAGGGCAAGCGGTCCCATCGGATGACGCATTCCGAGGGTCATCACTTTATCGACACTCTCCGGCGATGCCACGCCTTCCATGACGCAGCGGCAGGCCTCGTTGATCATCGGCATCAGGACCCGGTTTGAAACGAATCCCGGGGCGTCCCGTACCTCGACCGGCTCCTTCCCCAGATCACGCGCGAGGTTGAACACCCGCTCGAATGTCGCCTCGCTCGTCGCTGGACCACGCACGACTTCGACCAGCTTCATAACCGGAACCGGATTGAAGAAATGCATACCAATGACCTGCCCGGGACGGGTAGTAGCCGAAGCCAGCGAAGCAATGGATATGGAGGATGTATTGCTCGCCAGCACGGCATGAGCCGGTGCAGCAGCATCCAGTCCTGAGAACACGGTTCGTTTGAGCGCCATATCCTCCGGTACGGCCTCTATAACCAGATCGGCGTGCGCCACCGCCTCATGCATCTCGGAAAAGGAAACAATACGGCTCAAGACCTCTTCCGGGTGTGCAACGCCCTGCCGGTCGAGATTTCGCCGGATCGAAACAAAGGCCCGTTCGAGAGCAACAGGGGACAGATCGACGAGATGTACCGGATGCCCATGCAGGGCAAAGACATGGGCAATGCCGCACCCCATGGCGCCGGCTCCCACTACAGATGTTCTGCACCGGCTCATGCGCCTTGAACCAGGATGAGGAACGATCAGAACGCCAGCATGCCTGCTGACTCCACCGCCGGGAGATCTCTTACATCAACCGGGTTGTTTTCTTCGTCCACCAGAACCACGCGAGGACGGTGATGGCGAGTCTCCTCGGGCGTCATGTGAACATACGCGATGACAATGACTTCGTCCCCCTGGGAAGCCAAGCGGGCCGCCGGGCCATTCAACTTGACGATACCGCTGCCGGCCGGACCCGGGATAGCGTATGTCTCAAGACGCGAACCGTTGTTTACATTCACCACCTGCACCTTTTCGTAGGGAAGAATCCCTCCTGCTTCAAGCAACGCTTCGTCCAGCGTAATAGAGCCTTCGTAGTAGAGATCGGCCTCGGTAACCCGAAGCCGCTGCAACTTCGCCTTGAACATTGTAACGGTCATAACAATCCGGCTGTTCGGTCTTTCACATAACTGGGCATGAGCATCACAGGGAATCTAACTTCCTTCGTCATGTTTTTCTGCACTATGTTTTTCTGCGCTATGTTTTTCTGTACGCTGGCCCGCCGGGAGCTTGCGTAAAAACACTGTCGATGAGCCGTGTACTCCCGAAATAGACGGCTACCGCAGCCAGTACGTACTGACCAGGCAATATTTCTTCGATCGGCTGCAACGTATCCGCATCCACTACATCCGCATATTGTATACGCGCATCGTCCTCCCGGCGCAGTATCGAGCGCATGATTTCAACCAGTGCTGCCGAGCGCTGTTCCCCTTTCCCGATAGCCTCCTCTGCGCCATGCACTGCTTGCGACACGACGACAGCCGCTTTGCGCTGCTCAGAAGTCAGATAGGCATTCCGGGACGAAAACGCTAACCCATCCGCGGTACGGGCGGTCGGCACACCGATCATCCTGATGTCCAGCAGCATATCCCGCACCAGCCTGCTCAGAATGACGAATTGTTGGGCATCCTTCAACCCGAAAACAGCCACATGCGGGCGGCACGCATGGAACAGCTTTAACACGACAGTCGCCACGCCTTCGAAGTGCCCCTTCCTGAACTTTCCGCACAAATACCGGCTCATATCCCCAACCTCGACGGATATCCGGCCCGCCTGTACGCCTCCCAGGTACATCTCCTCTACCCCGGGAGTAAACACGGTAATCCCGGAAGACAACTTTCCAAGAATTTCCACATCCTCATTGAAGTCACGCGGGTAGGCATCAAGATCCTCCCGGGGCCCGAACTGCGTGGGATTTACGAAAATGGACACTACCACATCGTCTGCAGAGGAAAGCGCCGCCCGAACGAGCGCCTCATGCCCTGCGTGCAAAGCCCCCATCGTGGGCACAAGCGCAATACAGCGCCCTTCGCTGCGGCGCTGACCGGCCCATGCCTGCATCTTCCGAACGGAAGTGATTATTTTCATAGCGTGCAGCGTATAATGCCTCGTACTCCTGCCATCATCATATTGTGTTGCCATGCCTGAGTTTCGTATTGAAACCGATTCGCTCGGCGAGGTTCGCGTGCCGGCCGACGCACTTTTCGGTGCACAGACACAACGAGCCGCCGAGAATTTCCCCATCAGCGGTCTTCGCTTTCCGCGGGGATTCATCCAGGCCCTCGGCATGGTAAAGTACGCCGCTGCCCGTGCAAACTGTTCGCTGGGCATGTTACCGGAGGACAAAGCAGAGGCCATCGCTACCGCCGCGCAACAAATCATCGATGGAAAATACGACGACCAATTCGTGCTGGATATTTTTCAGACAGGCAGCGGCACCTCTACGAACATGAATGCCAATGAGGTGATCGCAACGCTCGCCAACAAGGCGCTGGGTGGAGAACGGCACGGCAAGCGCATTCATCCGAACGATGATGTCAACATGTCGCAGTCGTCGAACGATGTCATTCCGACGGCCATGCATCTCGCCGCCCGCATTGCCATCGAGCACACGCTACTCCCCGCGCTGGACCGGCTCCGGGAGGCTCTTGCGAACAAGTCCGTCTCATTTGACGATATTGTAAAAAGTGGACGTACCCACCTGATGGACGCTACGCCCGTACGACTCGGACAGGAGTTTGGCGGATACGCGTCCCAGATAGCGCATGGCATGCGCCGCCTGCACCATGCTTCCGGCGAACTGGAAGAACTGGCCCTGGGAGGTACGGCCACGGGCACAGGAATCAACCGGCACAAGCAATTCCCCGAAAAAGCCATTGCAAACCTCTCCGGGTTATCCGGGCTGACGTTTCGCGAAGCGGAAAATCACTTCGAAGCACAATCCGCCAGAGATGCGTACGTCAGCGCATCGGGAGCACTTAATACGCTGGCTGTCTCGTTGATGAAAATAGCGAATGATCTGCGCTATCTCGGAGCAGGCCCTACCAGCGGAGCAGCCGAAATCCGGCTCCCCGCCGTACAGCCCGGATCATCCATCATGCCGGGCAAAGTCAATCCTGTGCTGAGCGAGGCCATGATGATGACCTGCGCCCGCGTAATGGGTAACCATACGACCATCACGATTGGCGGACAGCATGGCAACCTCGAACTGAATGTGATGATGCCTGTTATGGCGCATTGCATGCTGGAAAACGTCTCGATCCTGGCCGGGGCATGTGATGCGTTCCGAATCCGATGCATAGAAGGTATTGAGGCGGATCGCGCACGCTGCCGCGAATTGCTGGAGTTGAATCCATCGATCGCAACGGCACTCAATGCCGCTATTGGATATGACAAAGCGTCACAGGTTGCCAAAAAGGCGGCCCGGGAACGGCGCTCGGTGCGGGATGTCCTTCAGGAGATGAATCTGCTCCCTGAGGCGGATATCGACACCATTCTCGATGTACGCCCCATGACGGAACCGGGTATTCCGGGCACATAACCATGCACGGGATGCATTACATGGACCAAACGACCTGCCTGTATGCAGGTCCCCGCAATAATTTCGAATTTGGCACGTTTTTGTCTGCCAACGAGTTAAGTCGCTGCATTGTATTGTGCAGCGGCGCCGTATCTCATGCATAGTTGCCATTCAATCCACATCCGAACATGCGCACAAAAAGAAATTATCCTGTTTCGCTGGCCGTGATCGTTGCCGTTTTCTTATCCGGCGGCCTGTTCGCCATGATGGGAGCCAACGTATTCGGTGTAGGAGACAAAACCGGCGTCGAGTCCCGGGCTGCCGAAAGCGTTCCGGTTGCCGATGCGCTCCCTGAAGCAACAACCCTTGAAGACGCATTTACACAGGTAGTCGAGCGCGTCAATCCGGCTGTCGTACAGATCCAGGCAGAAAACATCCCGACCGACTGGAACCCGGACGAGCCACAGCCAAATCCTTTCGATAATACCCCGTTCGGGAATTTCTTCAGAGATTTCGACTTCAATGGCCCGCAGATACCCCGAGCGGGACTCGGATCAGGTGTAATCATCCGGCCGGACGGGCACATCCTGACCAACAATCATGTCATCGAAAATATGAACGAGTTGACCGTCATCGCTATGGACGGCACGGAATACGAGGCGCGAGTCATCGGGGCGGACCCGGTAAGCGATGTTGCCGTGATCAAGATCGACGCAGAAGCATTGCCTTTCATCGGCATGGGCAACTCCGACCATATCAAGGTCGGGCAGTGGGTCATGGCTTTCGGATCGCCTATCGAAGCATCGCTCGGTAATACCGTTACGGCGGGTATTATCAGCGCAACAGGCCGGATTCGAATAGGAAACGGCATGGCAAATGACGAAATCGCAAGCGGGCCGGCGCCCACGTATAACTTCATTCAGACGGACGCAGCTATCAATCCGGGAAATTCCGGAGGGCCGTTGGTCAACCTGCGCGGTGAACTGGTCGGTATCAACACGGCTATCATCACACGTACGGGCGGATATCAAGGGATCGGTTTCGCCATCCCCGTCAATACCGTGCGAAACGTGGCCGATCAGTTGATAGCCACCGGACGCGTCGAGCGCGGGAAACTTGGCGTAAGTTATGGCCCCGCGAGCGAAGCCCTTATCGAGGCGCTGAACCTGCCCCAGGGTGCAGCAGTTGTCGGGTCCGTGGTGACCGGCTCTGCGGCGGAGAATGCAGGCATCCGCCCGGGGGATGTCATCGTCAGCCTGAACGGAAAGCAACTGAGCGACCACCAGCAGCTCTCGTTGTGGATCGGCGCCATGAAGCCGGGAGACTATGCGGAAGTCGAGGTAAACCGGGAAGGCGATCAGAAAACCTTCCGCATCAAACTTGGAGGCTGGGAAAACAACGGATCGCCCCTGGCCGAAAACGAGAACGCGGCGGAAACTATCGGTGACCGCCTGATGGGCGAACTGGGCATCACCCTGAGCAACGTTACCCCGGATATGGCCCGCGAAGCAGGCTTCGAAGAGGAAACGATCGAGGGCGTGATCGTTACGGACATAGACCCGACGAGCTACGCGGCCCGCGAAGCAAACCTGCGCCGCGGCGCCATTATCTCAGAGATCGATCGGAAGAAAGTCCGCAATCTTAAGGAGTTCGAGACCGTCTACGAAGATATAGAGGCAGGCAAGGCCTTTATCGTCCGGCTACGCGCACCGAACGGAGGCGCCGGAATAACTGCGCTGAGAAAACCCCAGGCGCAAGAGAAATAAAACAACACGCATGGGGAGGGGGTCCGGCCCCGGCTACTCCCTGATCAGCATGGTAAGCCCGTACTGGTGATCCTCAATCCGCATAGGACCCTCGGAAAAGGGGATCAGGTACACCTCGTCCTCGTGCGGTAGTGTACGCACGTCGTAGGTCTCCCCGTCGGCAGAGCGGCCGCTCCAGAATCCCATGCGGGCCTGCTCGCCGGCCCCGGTGGCGGAAATGCCTATTTCGTACTTGCGAATCTCCTTGCCCTGCTGAAAAAGAGATACCTCCCGCGTGCCATAACTACGGTAAACGCGAATGGTCTTGGGAACGGGGCCCGCGTCCCTGCCGTCGATGAGTATATAGACGGCCTTCCCGTAGAGAAGCGAGTCTGCTACCGCTTCGTCCCCCCGGGCCACGTCTTTCGACGCACTACAGCCTGCAACAAGCGGAACTAAAACAGTTAGTGTTACAACAAGTCTTGTGATGATCATGTCACACCTCCCTGTTCCATAAAGCACCCAACCCTGTATTTCTTATCGCATCGGCTGCACGCGGTTCCCTTTCCGCCCTTTACGTTCCTAAACGCTATATTGCGCCTCCCGCCGGACTCGTCCGCACCGTTCCATGCATACGACGACCATGCCCATCCCCATCTCTTTCGCCCCCCTCGACACACTGCCTGCGGTAATACGCTCCGGCGTCGTCGGGGCCGACCGGTGTCTCGTGGTGACGGACGAACAGGTGGCAGCGCTGTATGGGGACGCCGTATGTAACAGCCTTGCACTGAAAGGACTCGAACCGCACCTCATCGTATTGCCACCCGGCGAATCGACCAAATCGCAAGATCGGCTCGCCGAAATCTACGACCGGGCGCTTGCGTGGGGCATCGAACGAGGTATGCCCCTCGTGGCCTTTGGGGGGGGAGTCGTAGGCGACCTTGCCGGTTTTGCAGCGGCTACGCTGCTTCGCGGCATTCCGTTTTTTCAGGTTCCTACTACGCTGGTCGCGCAGGTAGACAGCTCTATCGGGGGCAAAACCGGCATCAACCATGCAACAGGAAAAAACCTGATCGGTGCATTCTATCGCCCTGCCGGCATCCTGACTGACCCGAGTTTGCTGAAATCCCTGCCGACGCGCCAGTGGACCAGTGGTCTTGCGGAAGTCATCAAACACGGTCTCATTGCCGACGAGGCGCTCTTTACGGAACTGGAAATGCAGGCGGATGCGCTGTTCGATCGAAATGAGTCCGTCGTAGAACGCATTGTTCCCTGGGCAGCAGGCGTGAAGGTGCGCATCGTGTGCGAAGACGAATTCGAAACCGGGCTACGCACCATGCTGAATTTCGGCCATACGTTCGCGCATGCCATCGAAAAAGTAGCCGGGTATGGAGCATATACGCATGGGGAAGCCGTAGCAGCGGGTATGCGGGCCGCCTTGCACCTTTCCGAGCATAAAACGGCAGGCTTCGACGCCGAGCGAGCCGATCGTATCGTCCGGCGCATTCCAGTGCCTCCCGGACTCGCTTCTCTTTCGATAGCGGACCTCATGGACGCTATGAAGCTCGACAAAAAGGTGCGCAGGGGCAACGTACGGCTTGTGCTACTCGACCGAATCGGCCATGCCTTCGTAGCCGGAGACATACCTCCTACCCTGGTGGAAAAAGCCTGGGCGTTCGCTCAGGAAGCCATCGGCTGAGCAGAGGAAGTTTGGGCAAGCGTACAACGTGTTCCGAACACAGGCACTATTTCGGAACGCCTGCGTACTTATTTATATCAAACCTTTTTTGTGCCTTGTCCTCTCGCCGAGTCATACACTTCTCCGGCCGGCTCCTGCAGTTCGCCTTGTACGCGGTGCTGTTTGGAGTATTGGCATTCTTCGCTCTGGCGCGCACCGAGCAAGGCAGGGAAACACTGCGCATGGGGACCCAGAGCCTGATAAACCGGTCGCTGGCAGGACACCTGGAGATCGGCAGCGTGTCGGGCAGCGTACCCGGACGACTCACCGCGCAGCATGTCGTCGTGCGGGATCCCCACGGAAAAACGATCGCCAGTATCGACTCGGTGATCCTGCACCCAACGTGGCGTTCGCTGCTGAGCCGCACCATCTCGACAGGACATGTTACGCTCGTTCGCCCGCACCTCATACTGCAGAGGGATGAGTCAGGCGCCTGGAATATCACCGAGGTTTTCCGGTCTCTTACCGATACGTCCCGCTCGAGTACGAGCATCTGGTCCTTCCGGTCCAGCCTCGTAGACATTGTAGAGGGAAGCATTCGCACACAATCGGCAACCCCCTCCTCTTCGGATATTTTGTTCGACTGGGGCAATGCCTCGATGGAGGATATCGACGCCCGGTTGGCGATCGACATAACGCCGGAAACAAAAACCGTCGAGGCGCTCGATTTCAAGGCCCGGCTTATCGATCCGGACATGGAAATCGCCCTGCTGCGTGGACAACTGACGGCACAGGGAGGCGACATCGCGCTCCACGAAGTTAACCTGCGTACGCCGGCGAGCAACCTGTATGTGAACGGTTCGATATACGCCCCCGATACGCTTTCCGGCGATGTTTCCTCCCCTTTCCTGGACCTCCACCTCGATCGCAGTACGATCCACTCCGGAGAATTGGGTAGCGTATTCCCGGCCCTGCCCTCCATGGAAGCCGTTACGGCTGCTGCAAGAGTGCGAGGTCCTGTCGAGGCACTGGTAATTGAACATATCACGCTCGAAAGAAACACTTCCGCCCTGGCGATCGAAGGAACCGTCCTGGGCTTACCGGACGCGCTGGATTACGATCTGGCGGTACGGGAAGGGCGAATACACTGGCAGGATATACATCCGATCCAGCGCATCGTTGCCATCCCGTCGTTCGAACACCTGGGCCGCATCGCTTTCACGGGCTATGCGAGAGGTACGGCGCATTTTCGCAGGGGAGAAACCGCTCCCCGGTGGCAAGGCGCACACGAATTTACGATCGAAAGTGATGCCGGGCGCGTGAAGGGGGACGCCCAGATCGCGCTCAATAAAGAAGGGCTTTCTGTAGAAAGCACTATGGATCTGACGGGCGTAGACGCCGGCCGCATATTCAGGAAATCGAACCTTGCAGGCGATCTCACAGGGCGCATCACGGTGCATGGAGACGGCCCCTCTCTTGCAGAGCTGACCGGGGAAGCCGAACTGGCGCTGACCCGCTCTCATACCGCCTCCCGACGAGTTGACACACTCCGTGTAGCTGTAGCCGGCACGCGGCATATCTTCCAGGGAAATCTCCATGCGGCAGAGGGCAGTGGATCACTGGATGCTTCGTTCCAGGCTGACCTGACTGCAACCCCTCTCCAGTACCGTATGGAAGGCGCCACAACCCGGCTGGACATAGGAAATATCCTCCGCAGCGATTCTCTTTCTTCGTCGCTCAGCACCCGATTCGACGTGGAAGGAAGCGGCGTGTCGTGGACGAATTTCGAGGGGAATATGGAGGTGGCGTTCGAGCCGTCCGTCCTGTCTATAGGAACGACCCGGCGCACTATCCCGGCCCACCGTTCCTCGTTATCGATCCGTCAGGACAATACGGGAAGCTTCGAAGAGCCGCAGATTGTGCTGAGCGGGGACTTGGCAGAGCTAAAAATCACGGGCGATGTAGCGTTGGAACCGGTGATCCGACTCGCACGATACTGGGGTGAGGCCATCGCCCGGTCGGCAGCGTATGAAACATCGAAACCGTACCGTACGGCGGGC
This sequence comes from Rhodothermales bacterium, assembly GCA_965248175.1. Classification (GTDB taxonomy): domain Bacteria; phylum Bacteroidota; class Rhodothermia; order Rhodothermales; family VXPQ01; genus VXPQ01. The sequence continues at coordinate 2,041,518 of OZ252093.1, read as the reverse complement.
GCAAAGATAGAATCCGTAGGCCGGGGGCGACGTGCCGGGAGCCGCATGGTAACCGGCCTGCAAGCAAGGCAACTCGACGTGAGGCTACGGATGCTGCGCTCGGACATCCTTACTGCCCTGTTGCCGGGTCTGCCCGTAGTGCATACCGACCTGCGGGCGGAAGGGCGCCTCCGGTTGGAACCCGACCGCTTTGATCTCGACATGCGTGTCGAGGCTGATTCGCTGCATACCGGCGAGTTACGGGCCTACGAGGTTGCAGGAAACCTGTCAGCCGCAAGCGACGACGCAGACGCTATCGCGCGCACATTGAGTTCCACCCTGTCGACAACGATTTCGGATATGAGCGTCAAGGGAAGACGCTTCGAACAGGCTTCGCTGAAGAGCGGTTTCCAAAATCGGGCCCTTGATTTCACGGCGCAGGCAAACACGCCCGGGGCCGTGACGCCATTGCGGCTACGCGCCCGAATGGATATCCTGAACGACCGCAACCGACTGTTTATCGAAGACCTTCAGATAGCCGCCAGAAATCAGATATGGACGGCAACCGACAACCGGATTGTCGATTTCTACAAGGACGCTATTCATATTCCCGGTATCCGAATTGCCCGGCAAGACAACCTCGTTCCGGGTTCGCAGGGATATCTGCATATTACCGGTGCGCTCTCCGCTGCGCCGCAAGACACGCTGTTCATCCATGCCGAAGATATTCGCATGCAGCACGCGGGCGAACTGATGAACCTGCGCAATACAATCGATGGACAACTTGGAGGAAAACTGGCCTTTACGGGATGGGGGCGACGACCCGAACTCACCGGTCGTATTTTCGTGGACTCCCTGGCATTCAAAGACCGCCAGTTGGGACATCTTGCGCTTGATAGCCGCTACATTCCCGGTTCTCCGGACGTAGCCTTACAAGCTCGCCTCACTCCTTCAATCTCCGGCGATGCAGACCTGTTGCCTGATCGTAACGATCTGGCCGTGAACGGCACTTTCCGGCTCCCCGGCCCGCAAAACGCTTCCGCAACGCGGGATCCCGGAGCTCTTGATCTAAACGTACGTATCGAACGAGCAAATGCCTTCTTCTTTGAACACCTGTTCAGTGAGGCCATTGCCGATGTAACAGGATACCTCGACGGGAGCGGACACATCGGCGGAGATTTTTCAAAACCTCTCTTCAATGCCGATCTAACCTTGCGTGGCGTGCAATTTCACGTCCCCGAATTCCAGCTTGCATACGAGGCAACCGGTCCTCTCGTCGTCGATAGACAGGGTATCCACCTCGCGAACCTGCGCCTGTCCGATACCCGAAACGGAACAGCTGTTGTGGGGGGATCCATCTTGTTCAACGACTATCGCTTTTTCTCTTTCAAGCTTGAGGGTGCGCTCGACAGACTCAATGTGATGAATGTGCGCAATTCGAGGGAATTACCCTTCTACGGACGCATCTGGGCTTCTGGCGACATACTACTCAGGGGACCAATCTCCAATGCGCTTCTGGAATCGAGCGAATTGAGAACCACTGCGGGCAGCGAGATCTACATCCCGGTCGCCGGAACAGCCGAGGATACGGATACCGGATTCATTGTATTCGCGGACTCGACGGGGCATATGCCATCCGATTCCGCACAACGTACCCGGCGGAGCAACCTCCTGACGAAACGCCCTGCCGGCGAACGGCCATTCGTGGACGGCCTCGACATGGACATCAACATCCTGAGTCCGGAAGGCACCACGGTGCATCTTGTGATTGACCCGCTTCTGGGCGACGTCATCAACGCTCGGGGAAACGGACGTGTACAACTCGGACGACACGAGGGCGAATTCTACACGTTCGGAACCTTCACAGTCACTTCTGGAGATTATCTGTTTACGGCAGCCGAGGTATTCTCCCGAAGATTTCTCATCGACAGCGGCACGATCTCCTGGGACGGCGATCCGCTAAACGCCACGATGGACATCGAGGCCTCTTACCGGACTCGTGCTTCCCCGGAAGGCCTTGGCCTCATCATACAACAGCGCCAACTCATTCCCCTCGTCATAGAGTTGGGCGTGAACGGGCGCGTCACAACACCCATCATCGACCTGAGGCTCTCCGTGGACCGGGAAAAACGCGGCTATATCGGCAACTACGAAGGGCTGGAAACACTACTCAACCAGCCCGAACGAGCTGCCCAGTACGCCACCAGCGTGCTCCTTACGAATTCGTTTCTGCTTGCCGAGCAACAGCCTCTTACGCAAAGTAGCAGCCTGGTATTTCACAGCCTCTCCCAACTGGTCACCGGTCAACTCAACCGGTACATCAACGATGCATTGCCGGGTGTAGAACTCAATGTCAATGTGCATGGAGGAAATGCTCAGGATATCGGCGTCGCCTACGCCGTGGCGCTACAGTTGCTCGACGAGCGCCTCATTATCCGGGGACATGGCATCTATCACAACGACGAAACGAGACAGCAGCAAAACGGACTCGACGAATTCGTCGTGGAGGTGCGTCTGGGCCCGCACGTATCCATGGATGTGTTCCACCGCCGGGAAGACGGCATTCTACTCAGTACGGAATCGATCAACGGCACCAATACGACCGGGGCAGGCCTTTCGTACAAAACCGGGTTCTCTACCTGGGGGCGCCTGTTCAGCCGTATCTTCGGACAGGGAGATGCAATAAAAGACGACGAAGAAACACCCGAAGACATCGCCGCCGAAACCGCCGCCGGCGAATGATGCCCGCAGCATGCCGTTCCTCTACAGGCTGAACGTTGTCACGTACGCCTCAGCGGCATAAAATTCCGGCAAGCCAAGCTTGTTCAATGCGCGGGCCGTGTTCGTATTCCGGTCCCGGGCACGCTGCCAGAATTCACGTTCATCGTATGCTCCTGGAAACATCGCCCGGTCTTTCTGGCTCTCGTGCTTGTAAATGGCTTCAACCTTGCGATCCAGATCAGCCTTGGAGAGAGGCAGAAAAACGTCTGCCATGTGGATATCCCACTCTTGCCAGGCGCCACGGTATAACCAGATGAGCGGCCTGCGAAAACCGGCTTCGGTCTCATGCCGGGCCGTATATACCCGGAATGCCTCGCCGATCGCTTCATAGCACATGCGATGCGTCCCGTGCGGATCCGACAGGTCCCCCGCCACAAATACATGATCCGGGCGGATTTCCTCCAGTAAGTCCAGTACGACCTGCTCATCTGCCGGCCCGACAGGATCCTTGCGCACCCGTCCGGTCTTGTAAAATGGCATATCGAGGAATCGTGCATTCTCTTTGCCGAGCCCCATCACCTCGATGGCCTCGATGGCTTCTGCATACCGAATGTTCGCCTTGATGGCGCGTATCTCCTCCGTATCCACCTCGCCCGGCGCCTTGTCTTCCAGAAATCGGAACATTTCTTTGCATCGTTTCTCGAAATCCGGGCAGACCCCGTCATCCAGTCCCAACGTATCCCGGCTGAACTCGAGAAACTGCAGATGGCGTCGCACGTCAGCGTCAAAAACGGCCACGGAACCATTGGTCATATACGCCACAAGCACGTTGTTGCCTTTGGCCACGAGCTTGTCGAGCATGCCCCCCATGGAAATCACATCGTCGTCCGGGTGCGGGCTGAACACGATAACCGACTGACCCGATATGAGGTCGTCCGGGTAGGTGATGCGTTTGCGCAGATCCTCGAACACCGTGCGGCACAGGTTGTCGATGTTGCCGTACGCATAGACCAGATCGTGCAGATTATGCCGGTAGAGATCCGATTCGTCGAGGGTAAGAACAGCTTTCCCGAGTTTCTCGCTCAACCAGATAACCGCCCGTTTTGCCATTGCCTGGTCCCAGTCCACGGAGCCGGCCAGCCAGGGTGTTTTCTCGCGGACAAGCGCACCGCCAGCCGCGTGGTCCAGATAGAAGACGGCGTTCGGGTGCTCCTGTAAATAGCTGGCGGTAACCTGCAGATTCGGCTCCTCCTCTACGGCCCGCCGGACAATGGGTCCCTTGTGCTCTCCCGTCGCAAGCAGAATGATTTCCCGGGCGGCCAATAACGAGCGAACGCCTATGGTAATGCCTTGCCGGGGTACGTTCTCCTTCCCGAAAAAATCGGAGGCGGCATCCTTCCGCGTAATTTCGTCGATAACGATAAGGCGGGTGACTGTCTCAGGGCCGGAACCCGGCTCGTTGAATCCGATGTGCCCGCTGCGGCCAATGCCGAGAAGAAGCAGATCAAAACCGCCCGCTTCTTCGATGGCCTGTTCGTACCGTTGGCAAAATGCGGCGACATCCTCTTCGGGAAGCGCCCCATCCGGCGCATGGATGTGCTCGTCAGGAATGTTCACATGGTCAAAAAAGTTTTCCCGCATGAACCGGTAATAGCTCTGAAGACTATCTGGCGCAATGGGATAGTATTCGTCGAGGCTGAAAGTAATCACTCCGGAAAAATCCAGACCTTCCTCGCGGTGCATCCGGATCAACTCCTGATATACGCCGATGGGCGTGGAGCCGCTGGGAAGACCAAGCACAAATTTTTTGTCGGCAGCCTGGTGTTCCCTGATCAGCTCGGCAATGCGCCCGGCGGCCTTGCGCGCCAGCGACACAGGATTGTCAAAAATTTCGACGGGAACACGCTCGGGGTACATGCCCGAACCGGGAAGCGCTTTTCGAGAAGCACTGATTTCCTGTCGCATAGCCTGGTTGGATGATTATGCATGAATCTCTGCAAGCGCTTCACGCTGCAGTGCAAGCGTTTGCTCGATTTCGTCGTCGCCGTGCGCCGCCGACACGAAAAATGCCTCGAATTGCGAAGGGGCAAGATAAACCCCCCGTCTCAGCATCGCGTGAAAATAACGCGCATAGCGCTTTGTATCGCAGGACCGGGCCCCTTCGTAATCCGTCACGCGACGGTTGGTAAAAAAGAGCGACCCCATGGAGCCTACCCGCGTACAGCAATAGTCAAGACCCAGATCGTGGAGATTCTTCCGGGTCCCCTCTTCCAGCGTACGGCCCGACGCTTCAAGTCGGTCATAGAGGGTCGAGTCGTTCAGAATGCGCGTCAATGCCGCCCGGCCCGCCGCCATAGCAAGGGGATTGCCGGAAAGTGTGCCCGCCTGGTATACGGGGCCGGAGGGAGCAAGATGCTCCATAATGTCGCGCCGCCCGCCATACGCGCCCGCAGGTAAGCCGCCGCCCAGCACTTTCCCGAGCGTGGTCAAATCGGGAACCACTCCATAGCGCTCCTGAGCGCCTCCCCGCGCCACACGGAACCCGGTCATCACCTCATCGAAAACAAGCAGTATGCTCCGGTCCGTACATATATCCCGAAGCCCTTCGAGAAAACCCGGCTCGGGCGGTACGCAGCCCATGTTTCCCGCTACGGGCTCTACGATGATACAGGCAATGTCGTCCCCGTGTGCGTCGGAAAGCCGGACTACGCTTTGCAGGTTATTGTACTTTGCCAGCAGCGTATCCTGGATCGCCGGAAACGGCACCCCGGGCGAATCGGGATGCCCGAATGTGGTGGCGCCGCTGCCTGCTGCAGCAAGAAAGAAATCGGCATGGCCATGATAATTTCCCTCGAACTTGACAATCTTGTCGCGCCCGGTAAACCCGCGCGCAAGGCGCACCGCGCTCATGGTCGCCTCGGTTCCGGAATTCACCATGCGGACCATCTCTATCGACGGCACGATCTCCGAAACGATCTCGGCCATCTCGGCCTCGAGGCGAGTGGGGGCGCCGAAGGACGTGGAAGATTTCGCTGCTTCCGCCACGGCTTCCACGATCGCCGGCTCCGCATGACCGAAAAGCATCGGGCCCCATGATCCCACATAATCGATATAGCGGCGTCCGTCCTCATCCTCGACCCAGGCTCCCGAGGCGCTTCGCAAAAAGACAGGGGTCCCGCCCACGGCTCCAAAGGCCCGCACCGGAGAATTTACGCCGCCCGGAATAACGCTCCGCGCCCTTTCGTATAACGCCGCACTGGTCTCGAACATCGGAACCTGCAAAGCTGTCTCTTCAAAAAAGAGGATGCAATGGACAGAAAAACGCCCTTGCTTACGTGGGCGTTTCCGAAACCAAAGGTGTCGGCGAAGCAGACGCGGGCGGCACCCATCTCCGCGCTTCGGCAATCAATTCGCATTGTCTGCATCGCGTACGCCACTCCGACGGTCGGGAGTATGCCTGGACAGGGCATAGCGCATGGGCCTTACGCGAAACGTCACCGACCCCGGAAAGCAGATCGGGAGCATCGGTACGACGCGGCTTCTTCAAGGCTTCCGGAAAGGTGATTTGCGAAACCACGGCTTCTGCAAGGGCCTCCACAAAAAGCGGATGGCAGTTCAGGCCCGACATGACTTCGAACTGGTGGATACCCGCATTTTCGGCCCGTTCGCGCAGATCCACATCCAGTTCGAAGGCCGTTTCTATATGATCGGTCACGAAGGCAATCGGCACCACGACAAGCGAAGCGACGCCTTCGGTCCCGAGTTCCTCGACTTTGTCGATCGTGCTTGGCGTCAGCCATTCCATAGGGCCCACCTTGCTCTGGAAGGAAACATGGTACGGGTGATCGTATTTACGGTGGGCCATGACCCGATCCACCGTCGAATGAATCAGGCAGCAATAGGGGTCCCGCCGTTCCTTCATTTCCCGCAACGGCGTACCATGCGCACTAAAAAGTAAATGGGTACCCGTGCGCGCGGATCTGTGAAAACGCTGCAACGCCTCGTCTATACGCTCGGAGACGGCCTGTACGTAACCCGGATGGCCCGCATATTCGACTACCGAGGTGGTTTCCCAGTCCGGAATCTCGCCCGCTTCCTTAAGCGCATGCCAGTAAACAAGCGAGGCGCCCGTGGTTGTCTTGGAGTACTGCGGGTACAGCGGCAGCAGCACTACCTTGGTAACCCCGTCGCGTCGCATCTTCGAAACGGCTTCCTCACTAAGGGGATGCCAGTAACGCATGGCAGGGTACGTCCTGAACACGACGCCTTCCGCCCGACCATAATCCCGCATCAGGCGTTCTTCGAGCGAGCGAGCCTGCTCGCGGGTCAGACGGTTAATGGGTGATCCACCGCCGATCGCATCGTAGTCCTTGCCGACACGCTTTGAACGCCGCCGGGAAATGAGCCGACACAGCCAATGCCGCAACCGCCCGCCGACAGGGATGTCGATAATGGCAGGGTCCATGAAAAGGTTGTACAAAAATGGGGCAATATCCTCGCTTTTCTCCGGGCCGCCCAGATTAAAGAGTACGACGCCCACCGTATCCCCCCACTCGGTCCTGATCGGATCGGAAGAAAAGAACGCACCTGTCACAAGACGGGAGTCGTAGGAATATCCTTTCAGAAATTCTCGAGGCGTCATGGGAAAAGGTGCGGTACGGAGACAGGGGCACTATTTATTCGGATAAAACACCCCTGCGGTTTCGCCCAAACGTTGAAGTTTGCACTAACTCCGGCGGACGCACTTCACGGCGCGTCGCTTCCGGACGGCAGGGAAAGCCAGTCTCTGGGCTGCAAAAACCACTGAAGGCGAGCTTCGGGCGTACCGGGATCGGGCGTCCAGTCGTACTCCCACCGGGCCGCTGGCGGCAAACTCATCAGAATGCTTTCCGTTCGCCCGCCGGTTTCGATGCCGAATTTCGTACCGCGATCGTAGAGCAGATTGAATTCGACATATCGTGCACGCCGGAGTGCCTGAAATGCCTGTTCCCTGTCGCCATAGGGTTCGTGCTGTCGACGCGCCACAATGGGGGCGTATGCATGCAGAAGGGCCTTGCCTGCTTCCTGCACAAAAGCGAACGTTTCCTCCGGCGGCGCCCGCAAGCCGTCAAAGAAAATGCCGCCGACGCCACGCGCTTCTCCCCTATGCGGCAAATAGAAATACGTGTCGCACCGTTTCCTGAACGCCTCGTAATCGGCCACATCGTGCGCATCGCATACATCTTTCCAGGTCCGATGGAAATGCCGGACATCCTCCAGGACAGGATAATACGGTGTCAGGTCGGCGCCTCCCCCGAACCATTGATCCACCGGGCGGGCAAGATCATCGCCCAGTGCGAAATACCGGAAATTGGCGTGGACCGAAGGAACATGGGGATTCCTCGGATGGAAAACCAGAGAAATACCCGTAGCAAAAAAAGAGCGCGTATCCCCCCCCGATACATTCCCCAAGAGATCTGCAAGCACCTGTTCGGGGAGTTCTCCATGCACAACGGACGTATTGACGCCTGCCTTTTCGAACACGGCGCCCTCTGCAAGCACCGCCGACAGACCGCCACCGCCACCAGGCCGAACCCACGCATCTTCCTGGAAAACGGCTCGCCTGTCAATCTCTTCGATCGCGTCGCGGATCGTACGCTGAAGTCCTTGTACGAAGGCCTGCATACGCCCTCCGATGGTCTCCCGGTTATGCATGGACGACATCGACATGGAAGGAAAAGATAGGCATGGTCTTCCGTCAGGGTCCTGTCTGATGCGTCGAGGTATCAAATGACGCAAGCGCCTGTGCGATTTCCTGAGCAAACAACGTTCCCCAAGCCGGGGGAGGCGGTGTGCAAAACGTCATACGCTCCTGCGTAACCGGATGCGCCACTGTGAGCCGGTAGGCATGCAACGCAAGGTTGCGCCCGTCCAGTTCCCGTACGGCGCCATACCGGAAATCTCCGAGGATCGGATGCCCCTCCGCCGAAAATTGTACGCGAATCTGGTGTTTCCGACCTGTCTCCAGTTGCACTGACAGCAGGCTCAGATCATCCCGCACGCCAAGCGAACGCCACTGGAGCCGGGCTTCCTTGCCCGAAGCATCTCCGGCGGGCACAATGCGCACGCCGCTCCGCACGCTGGCTGCAAGAGTATGCCGGAGCGTACCGCTCCCCCTACAGACTCCTTCCACCAGCACGAGATACTCCTTTTCGGGGGTTCGCCGCCGGAACTGGTCCGAAAGACGAGCCGCCGCTTTCGAGGTACGGGCCAGCACGACGACTCCTGATGCGGGGCGATCAAGGCGATGTACAAGGCCCAGGAACGCCTGACCTTGCTTACGAAAGGTTTCCTTGAGATACTGCTTGCCGAGACGGAGCAGGTCCGGATCGTTCGTTTCGTCCTGCTGCACAAGCATGCCGGGCGGCTTGTTCACAACCAGAAGATGGTTGTCCATGTACAAGATGTGCAGATCAGGCCGGTTTGTCTCAGCCGGGCTTGACCCGGACATATTCGAATCGGATGCGTTCATTCCGGGGCGCGCAGCGTTTCGGAAAATTCGTGCACCGCATCCACGAAAATGCGGGCATGCGCCGGGTCGTGATTGGGGTGCATGCCATGGCCCAGGTTCGCAATATGGCGCCGGGGGCCGAATGCCTCCAGCATACGGCGTACTTCGGTGCGAATTGTGCTGGGCCTTGCAAAAAGGACGGCAGGATCCAGATTGCCCTGCAATGCCTTATGGCCCGTCTGTTTGCGGGCCTCCACAGGGTCCATCGTCCAATCAAGCCCGATCACATCGTACTCCGTGGCGGCCAGATCCTTCAGGGCATGGTGTGCGCCGCGGGCAAACACGATACACGGCACTTCGGGATGCGCTTGCTTGAAACGATGCGCCAGATCACGCAAACAGGGAAGTGCAAACGTCTCGAATTCTTTGGGCCCGAGAAGGCCTGCCCACGAATCGAACACCTGCACAGCCTGCGCCCCCGCCTCGACTTGCCGGATCAGATAGTCCGCAAGGATATCGGTCAGGCAGCGCAAGAGTTCATGCGACGCGAGGGGATACCGGTGCAACCAGGAACGGGCCCGGGCAAATTGCTTGCTTCCCGCCCCTTCGACCATGTAGGCCATAAGCGTCCACGGGGCGCCGCAGAAACCGATGAGCGGGACACGGCCGGCAAGAGCTCGCCGCACTTCGGTCAGCGCACCGAACACGTAGCCCAGCTCGGTCGCCACATCGGGCGTCACCAGGCGATCCAGATCGTCCGGCTCATGCAACGGTTCGGGAAACACGGGCCCCTGCCCCTTCTCCATACGAACCTCCATGCCCATCGCCTGCGGCACCACGAGGATGTCGGAGAAAATGATCGCCGCGTCCAGATCGAACCGTTCGATCGGCTGCAACGTGACCTCGGCGGCCAACGCGGGGGTCCGGCACACCTTGAAAAATTGCTCCCCTGCACGCAATGCGCGGTATTCGGGGAGATAGCGGCCGGCCTGGCGCATCATCCAGACGGGAGCGCGCGGTGTGTCTTCCCCGCGGGCGGCGCGCAGAAGAAGATCGTTTTGCAAGGGGGGGAAATCGCACATGGTCCGAAAGAAAGTATCCGGGACCCGGATGTTCCGCACGCAAGCGGTTCCGGGCATATTTCCGAACATTTTCAAACCGGCTCCGTTCGCTGACATGCCCGTGTATCGGGCAGAAAATACACCGATCTCTGTCCGTAGTCCTCAATGCCTCCGCCGCGTCGCCCGTTCCGCAATGAACTGCTGCGCAAAAGCCTTCATGTGCTGGCGCTTGTCATCCCCGCGGGCATATATGTCCTCGACAAGCCGCTCGCGCTTTTCGTGCTGGCGCCCCTGTCGCTCGTCGCGATAGGCGCCGATGTGCTGCGCACGCGGTCGGAAGGGTTTGCGCGATTCATTGCCCGCTTCTTCGGATATATGATGCGGCCCGGCGAAGTGCCGGCGATAGGCGAAAACGTCATCCTCAACGGCGCCACGTGGGTGGTCGTCTCCGCCACATTTCTCACCCTCCTGTTCCCTGTCGAACTGGCCGTGCCGGGATTTGCTTCCTTCATGGTTGCGGATGCCGCTGCAGCCATTACCGGAATGCAGTTCGGACGCACGCCATGGCCTGGAACGCATCGCACGCTGGAGGGGTCGGTCGCCTTCGTGCTCATGGCATGGGTCGTTCTGCTGCCGTTCGGGCATATTCCTATGGGAACCGCCGCGCTGGCCGCCCTTGCGGGCGCCGTCGTCGAAGTGCCGAAACTACCCGTGAACGACAATGTCCGGGTGCCCTTTGTGATGACGGTGGTGTTGTGGGCGATGGGGTGAGGAAGGCCTCTTGCGAACGAGCAGGAACCCGATGGGTTGTAGCGATCTTCACTCCGATTGAAATACCATGTAGGAGAGCATGGTTCTTTCAACCCCTGGTCCCTGGTACATCACTTCGAGGTGTTCTCCCCCGTAGTGCTCAAAATACTCTACCATGATCGTGTGTTTTCCGGGCTCAAGGGTAATGTTTCCCCATTCCAGCAGTGGGCCATGGGAACCATCATTGTTCACCACCTCAATGCCATTCACGTAGAGTTTGGTCCCATCGTCGGATCGGATATAGAACGTATAGGTCCCTGCCTGTTCAATCCGGATGATGCCCTCAAACTTCACAGCATAGTAATCCTCCCGCCTATTCTCCACGCCGTCCAGGTGAAACTCATAGGCTTTGCCCGTATGTACGGGCTGTAGCCGGTCAAAGTCGGGGAGGACCTCCCATTGTCCTTCGTAGTAGGCGTACGACACCTTTTTTTCCTGTCCGGGAGGCAGTATCCGATAACTCGTTTGCGAGATGCTGCTTGCGGTCGTTCCCTTAAAGATCCTGGCGTTTACGTGGACATTACCGGTGATCCGGAAGGCTCCCTCATACAATGGAGAAGTCTCATCCGGATCGCTGCCGTCGAGCGTGTATCGTATTTCGGCTTCGGGATCGTCCACTACCGTCATCGTAATTTCAGGGGACTCGTTCAGAAGCGCAGGACCACCCAGAGGCATGATACGAGGAGCCGGAATATACATTCCCAGGGGCTCGGAAGCGTCGTGATAGCGTTCGAAAGCGGAGATCACAGGACGTGCAATCCAGGCATACGGCTGTGACACACCCAGGGCTAACAACACTGTCGCCGCGGTATCGTACGTATTGATTGGAACGGTGAGGTTCTTGCCTGCCACGACGCCGGGACCATATGCAAGCCATGGAATTTCAAGCTCGGCCATCGATTCGCCTCCATGGCCCTTACCCTTTCCCCCATGATCGGCTGAGACGATCACCAGCGTCTGCGTTGCCATGCCAGTTTCTTCCAGACCGGCCAGAACGTCGGCGATGAGTTGGTCTGCCTCTTCGACCGAGGCATAGAATTCATCCGAGCCATGCCCGTACGTATGACCGGCATGGTCTACATGGTCGAGATGAATAAACGTGAGCCGGGGTTGGTGCGCCATGAATTGTTCGCGGGCCTTATCCACGGCGTCTTGCGGACCCTCGGCGTCGATACTCACATCGACAACACTTTGAGGAAACAGCCGCCCGAAGCCGCCCCAGTCATAGATGGCGGCAATATAGGCGTCCGGCTCAGCGGCCCGGAGTTCGGAAAAAATAGTCGGAAAGAGGTCTTCCGGACCCGTCGCTGTGGGCTCGATGGAGAAGTTGTCGCGCTCCCAATCGTTGGAAGTGATGCCGTGTTGTTCCGGCCCGGCTCCCATTATCATGGATGCCCAGTTCTGGCTGCTGGATGTAGTCAGGACGGCGCGGGCAGCAAGGCTGTACGCACCGTTCTGAATCACATGGTCGAGAGCAGGCGTACGGGCTTTCTGGATACCGTCCGGGCTCAGCGCATCGACCCCGATTACCACGATATGCTTGATGCCTTCCAGGCCAGGCTCAATCGGCGTTGGTCGCTCCGGCTCTTCGAAAGCATCATAGACGGGGCGGGCTATCCAGGCATAGGGCGGGACCAGGCCCAGGACATACGCTGCCGTCGCAGCCGTATCGTATGTATTGATGGGTTCACTGATCTCCTTGCCGGCAACAACGCCCGGGCCGTTGATGATCCAGGGAATCTCCAATACGTCCATGGATTCGATCCCGCCGTGGCTTTTACCTTTTCCGCCGTGGTCAGCTGTGACCACGATGGTCGTGTTTTCCCGCGTTCCCGCTGCCTCCAGGGCCGCAATGATTTCACCGATATACCGATCGGCTTCTTCTACCGAGGCATAGTACTGGTCGGTGCCATGCCCGTACGTATGACCGACAAGGTCCACATGGTCGAGATGGATAAACGTGAAAACAGGGCTCTGATTGCGGAAAACACGTACCGCTGCATCGGTGGTTTTCCGGGGACCCTCCGCGTCGATGTCAATCGTGACGGCGCCCCGGTTATACAGGCGTCCGAAGCCGGTCCAGTCATAAATCGAGGCGCTCACTGCTGAGGGCCTTTGCTGGTGCAACAGATCAAACACCGTAGGGAAGATGGGTCCCGAACCGGTTGCCGTTGGTTCAATACTATGATCGTACAGTTCCCAGGCGTTGGACGTGACGCCATGCTGTACCGGCCCGGCCCCCATCATCATGGACGCCCAGTTCTGGCTGCTGGATGTAGTCAGGACCGCGCGGGCCTTGAAGCTGTATGCACCGCTTGCCATTAAAGCATCCATATGCGGGGTATCGGCATGGCGGATACCGTCAGGGCTCATTCCGTCCACCCCGATCACTACGACTCGCGGGGCGTCTTGCTGTGACGCATCGTTGCACGATGCCATAAAGAGTACGAGAATGGCGCTGAGGCCATAAAGAAATCCATATTTTCTGAGCGGGAGGATGCGTTTCATGTTCATGCTATGTGTTATGAGCTTTAGAAAAACGCGGCTTGATATCGTTCACGGCTGCGCGAAGACCAGCGTCCGATCCGAGAGGCTGGCGGAAAGCCGATGCGCATCGGGAAACACGAGGTCGACCGGGGTTGGAGCTACAAAAACGCTCTGCCGCCCTTCGATAACGATGCCTTCTGCGCCCACCGTGACAAAGGCGAACAACGGGTCCCGGTATGCAGCCATCCGACCATACGCTTCGCCGACCCAGTAGTACGAGGCACTATTAACCTGCACATAATGGATGCCGTCGATTGTGCTGTGTTCGTCCAGATGATGATGACCGGAGAAACACGCAATTATCTTTTGGAAACCGGCCTGTTTGTTCGCTTCGGCGAAGATCCGGCGAACCGCCCGGCGATTCTTGGCCAGTCCTCCATTCCATATCTCATCCAACGCCTGATGCGTAATTACGATGGTTTGCCGATTGGTTGAAGCCAGTTCGTCTTCGAGCCAGTCAAGTTGCTCCGGGTGAATGAAGGTGCGGAGTTTATTGTCCACGTAGAAATTGCCGTGCTCGTAGTCCACATACGCACCGTCGACGTGCAAAAAATTGCAGTCGAGCACTACGAAATGGTAGGCGCCTGCATCAAAGGAATAGGCGTTGTGCTCCATCTGCCAGAGGTCCATGATCTGCCGTTTGGCACCCAAGTCCATGTCGTGGTTGCCAAGCACATGGTAGCGCGGCACATCGGCTTGCTCCCAGAGCTTGACGAAGGCATGAGCGTCGGGACGCGGGTGGCAGAAATCGCCCAGTTGAATGAGAAAGTCCAGGTCGCGCTGGGCCGCTTCTTCCAAAAAAGCTTCCAGGCGCTCTTCGGCCTTCGGCATGAGTCCATGATGTACGTCGGCAATCATACCAAACCGCAGCGGTGGATTGGCTCCGTCACGCCAGGAATCGTAAAAAGGCGCTCCTGTCGCGTGGCCGGCCAGGCCCGTTATAAGGCCGCTGCCCACCACCTGCAAAAACCGCCTCCGATCGCAGGCGCCCAACATGTTCATGATTTGAGGCGCTTTCATTCCGTTTTACGAATCTCGATCTGATCGAAGAGACGCCCGTCCAGGTCGATAGCGTTGAATTGCAACGTGCCCTCATGAACAAGCACCAGCCCAAAGTGGTGGTCACGGCGTACCCTGGCCGTGAACCAGGAGCGGGTAGGAGCAAAGTTTTCGAGCGACCCTCCCGCTCCACCGGTCTGGATGTAGAGAACGCCTTCTTCCTGGTTGACTTTACCTTCTTTGATCGGCCAGGTGCGCTCGTAATCATGGATGTGCCCGAAAAAAACGATATCCACTCCATATTGCTCGTACAGCGAAATCGCCGGCTGCACCCTGGGATCGCCTTCAAGCGCCGGCCCCTGGTAGGTGTCCCCGTAATCGTTCTCGTCGGAGGTGTACGGGGGATGATGGTGCGCGGCGAACTTCCATGTCGCCGTGGATTGGGCCAATGCGCTTTCGAGCCAGGTGAATTGCTCACTTCCGGGCGTGAGGTCCCGGTTGCTGTCGATCATGAAGAACTGCGCATTGCCATATGTGAAGGTGTAAAAATACTCCGGCGCCGGATTCGCCATGTATTTGTAGTAGTTGTCGGCGTCGCCCTCGTGGTTGCCCAGCACCGTGTAGATTGGCATGCGCTTCATCAAAGGTGCTGCAGGGGCAAAGAACTCGTGAACCCATTCGTAGGTGTTGCTGCCCGTTCCCACGATGTCGCCGCAAAGCACGACGAAGTTGGGCCGCTCCCGCCAGATGCCTTCCGAAATCCGCTCCCACACCGGCGGGTTGTTCTGCGTGTCGCCAATGACGGCAAAAGCGAAGGCCGTCTCGTCTTCCACGGCCGTCTGGAAGGTAGAGATATCGCTGGCCAGTTCGACCCCGTCCTCCATGACCGAGACCACCCGATAGAAATAGTTCGTTTGCGGTGTTAGTCCATTGAGCGTCACCTCATGCAGGCGCCGTTGCCTGTCGATCACAAACTGTTCAGTCAACGGAACCTTAAGGCCATATTCGACCCGCGTGGTGGCCTCCCGGTTTGTTTCCCAGAGCACGGTGATGCTATGCTGCGTGGCATATTGCAGATAGGGACCGACTACGATTTGGGGCTTTTCCTTGCGAACCTCCAGGGCGGCAAGGGGCTGGTATGCCCTGAAGCGATTGGCGATCTCGTCGGCTGACAAGACGCGATCGTAGAGCCGCACCTCTTTGAGACTTCCCTTCAGGCGGTAATATTCGTCATCGTCGCGGTAGGCTCCGATTTCATAAAAGGCGTTCGGTGGATAGAGGATGTCTCCTGACTGCTCCGTCGTCGTGTTTTCCAGCTGGCCGTTCACATAGATCTGCATTACAGAGCCATCGTACGTCCCCGCCACATGATACCAGCCACCCAGCTCGACAGGTGTGGGAGCATCCATGTAGGTCATAACGCCATCGCCGTCCTGATTAGCGTCCGTGCTGGCCAGCGCGAAAGTGACGCGGCTGCCCCGGTAACCGAGCACCCAACCCATCTCGTACGACCCACTGTCCTGGAAGGCCCCGATGAAACCTCCCCAACTGAATGGATTGACGTAACGCACCCAGGCCTCCACGGTAATCTCCCTTGATGGTAGCCTAACTGTCGAGATGTCGTCTGTAATCAGAAGCGCATTACTGATCCCGTCGAGTTCGAGTGCTTCCGTTACCTCATTCCTGACAAGACGTACGGGCCCTTCAAGCGTGATGTCGTGTTCGCCAACGTTGTCCCGGACGATGTGGCCGTCCATGTGTTCGCTGTCGAATATCCAGTGTCCAACCAATCCGGCCTCCTGGGCATGTACCGGGACAACCAGGACACACGTAGCGAGCAGATAGAGCAAATACGTTTTACGAAGCAGTACCATAGCATAAGGCGGTTAAGTTAAAACACGCAGCACCATCCTCCCGGTTAAGCGAAGCAGTCGCTTTGCTGACGTCAGGCCGTAGATGCTGTCGCTGTGACTCTCAGCTGTACCCCCATTTCCTTAAGCGTATACTTAACGGCGGCGAGCAAACGGGCTACATCTTCAGGGAATATCTGGCCGATGTTGCCGATACGGAAGCAGTCGGTTTGGGTGAGCTTGCCGGGATAGATGACAAAGCCCTTTCTGTTTAAGCGCTCGTAAAACGTCTCGAATGAGAAGTTCGGATCGTCAGGATAATAGAAAGAGGTAATGATATAACTCTGGTAATCGGGGGAGAGATATGTATGGAATCCCAACCGTTGCATGCCTTCCAGTAGTATGGCGTGATTGGTTTGGTAGCGCGCTGCACGAGCCTTGACGCCGCCCTCCGCTTCCAATTCCTGCAGGGCCTGCTCCAGTGCCAGGATAGTGTGTGTGGGCGGCGTAAAGCGAAACTGGCCGTTGGCTTCAAGGCCCCGCCACTGCGCCTGCAAGTCGAGACTTAACGTGCGGGCGGCTCCCTCCGTGGCGAGTAGCGCCTCGCGCCGGGCCAGCACGATGGAGAAACCGGGTACCCCTTCGAGGCACTTATTGGACGAGGTAACCAGAAAGTCGATACTGGCGGCCTCGAGATCGAGGGGGATCGCCCCCAGACTACTCATGGCGTCGACGATGTAGAAACAACCTCTCTCGCGTACAGCGGCTCCGATCTCTTCAACAGGATTCAAAAGGCCGGTGGTCGTCTCACAGTGTACGACGAAGGTGTTGGTGATCGCCGCATCCTCGGCAAGCACTTGCCGAATCTCCTCAATGTCCGGGGGAGTGTTCTCTTTGTAACGCAGCACCCGGGCATCAATACCGAGGGCACGCGTCATCTTGACGATGCGCTCGCCGTAGGCCCCATTAACGACGACAAGAATCCGACCGTCCCCGGGCACGGTCGAAGATACGACAGACTCGAGGCCAAATGTTCCACTTCCCTGTATCAGGATTGCTTCGTAGCCGCCCTCCTGCGAAACGCCAGCGATCTTCAGTAGTTGGCGCCGGATGCAACGCACGGTTTCGATAAAGACCGTGTCGCGCGAACCAAAGTCGCGCAGCATGGCCTCTTTGATGGTCCGGCTGGTGGTCAGCGGACCGGGCGTGAACAGTAGCTTGTTTCCCTCTCCCGAGTGATTTTCTGTTGAGCTTACCATGGCGTCGCGGATCTACCGTCTGGTGTTAGCATGCTCGTGGTTTTCGGAAACACTCTCCAGGTTATCACCAAGGGCGTTCCCCGTAATGTACAGATCATGATTCATAATCGAAAGGCCGACTTGCGTCCGGCATTATCTGTCATGGACACCGGTTTTCCTACTGGCAACGTCAGGGCCTCCCTCCTTGAACTCTCCTTGAAATGGCGGGATTTCAGAGGGCTTTTGTTCAATCTCATTGGGGATTATAGCCCCCGCCACGCTATTGGTTGCCATTTCATTTAGGGGGCCAGGAGGGTGTTGTAAGGCTTCGTTATCTTTCATTATCTTTGTTACTTGTAAGTATTGGACACTATTCTTAGATTCAACATAATCGATTGAGACCCCCGAACATCAGGTGAAATATGCAGTATTCGCGCGGCCTGCTCATCGCCCCTGCACCAGGTGATCAAGTGGCTGATGGAGCTTGTCTTACCCGATACCTGTCGCACGCGCCCCGGCCGCTTTACTGGCTGCCCGGACGGCAATACCTCGCGATAGCCTCAGAAAGGCTGCTTCGAGTCTGGAAACCAGATACGCAATAAGGTTACCATGGCGAAACGCGCTACGTATTGCTCCATCTGTCTCGTCTTCCTTTTCCTGGCGACTTCCATCTCCGTGGAGGCCCAGTCGAACGGAAAAATCTCGGGTACGGTTAGCGATGCCGCTACGGGAGAATCGTTGCCCGGGGTCAGTGTATTCCTGGCCGATCAGACCTATATCGGTACGACGACGGGGGCGGAGGGCAAGTATTTTCTCTTAAGCGTGCCGCCCGGTAAATATACCCTGGTGATGTCCTTTGTCGGGTTTGCGACGCTCAGGCATGAAAACGTAGAAGTCTTTTCCGGACGAACGACGAGGGTGGACGGGGTACTTCAGGAACAAATCATTGAGGGGCAGGAAATCGTCGTCAGTGCCGAGCGCCCCATCGTCGTCAGGGACCGGACCACGAGTGTCTCCTATGTGAGCCAGGAGGCGATCGAAAGGCTCCCTGTCCAGGAGCTAAGCGAACTCGTGCGGTTCCAACCAGGCGTGGTCACCTCGGGTGGAGGTTTTCACTTCCGGGGCGGGCGGTCCCGGGAAGCGGCCTACCTGATCGATGGGATTCCTGTGCATGACGTATATGGACAGGGAGGAGGTAATACGTTGGATGTGGAAGTGGAGTCGGTACAGGAAGTGCAGGTTTTTACAGGCACGTTCGATGCGGAATTAGGGGGGGCGCAATCCGGCATCGTCAGCGTAAAAACCCGTGACCCCGGGCAAAAGCTGTCAGGGAGTTTGCGAGCTTCGACCTGGAACTATCTGCCCGGCGACGACGACCTCTTCATCGGCGGGGATCGTTTAACTCCCTTCGAGTCAAAGGATTTTTCTGTGACTCTGGGTGGTCCGCTGGTTAAACAATGGGGGTTGGGATTTTTCTTTTCCGGTCGATTTGAGGACCGGGTCGGTCATCTCAAAGGGGAGCGTCGATTCACGGCGCAGGATGGGCTCAAAGCAGCAGCTTATCACCGGTGGTATCGCGATCTATTCCAGCCCGACGATACTCGGCTCGTTTCGCTGGATACAGCCCGGACTACCACCGGTAGATTGATTCGGGACTCGCAGGGGAATCCTATTACTTTTTCTTCCGGAGACGGCCAAATCATTGATATGAGTATGCGCCGGGCGTTAACGCTGGCTCCCAAGATTGTCCTGCGGCCCACTCCCCGATCGCGGCTTACCTATCAACTGTTGTATAACCAGTCAGAAGGACAACAGTATAGCCACAGTCAACGCTTTGCGCCCGACTCCCGGCCCACAAGTTATTATACCGCCTGGACACACATAGCCACCTTCAAGAGAACCTTCGGGAATGATAAGGTTTTCTCGCTGCAAGGATCGTACAAAACCACGGATAGCGAGTCGTATGCGTTTTCGTCCATTAACGATCCGAACATTCAGTTTCTTAGCGCCAGTGCACCGGTAACCGGGTTCAGCCTTGGCAGTACCTCCAACGGAGAGTTTCGAAGCAACGAACGCAGCATTTATCTCTCCTCCGATTTTACCTGGCAGATTACTGGGCAAAGCGAGCTGAAGGTCGGTGTTCAGTTCAGGAATGACCGGCGAGTGGTCGAGGACCTGGATCGCAGTTGGGTCTATCGGGATGATCCGGATTCGCTCTTTGTCAACTTTCCGTATCCCTCGGCCTCCGACTATGTCTTCTTCGACGATTATCTGGAGGCTATCCGGGCCCGCCAGCCGATCCTGGCGCCGGAACTGGAGCAATACAAGGTCGACGATCGTTTCGAAGAGTCTCCCCTTGAATTTGCCGCCTATGCCCAGGATAAGCTGGAAATCGGCGATCTGCTTGTTCTTAAGGCCGGCCTGCGCTTCGAGTACTACGATATTCGAGCAAAACGGCTTATTGAGCCGCGTACCCCTACGGACCGTATCGGGCGGTCCGACAATTTCGAGGATACCCCGCCGAAGAAATATCTAAGTCCGCGTCTCGGCATTTCGTATCCGATCTCGGAACGCGGCGCCTTGCGCGTGGCCTACGGGCATTTTGTGCAAATGCCGGCCTATAACGAGATGCTCAAGAACCCCATCTTGAGTGACATCAATGTGGGGCGCCTGGAGGGACGCTCCGTCGGAAATCCGGATCTCGATCCCGAACGCACGATCAAGTACGAGATGGGCGTGCAACAGCAACTCACCAGTTTTCTCGGGGTCGATGTGAGCATGTTCTACAAAAACATCCGGAACTTGCTGGGGATAGAGATTCTCAGTACTCTTGACAACATCCAGTATACGCGCACCGTCAACCGTGATCATGGCCTGGTTCGCGGCGGCACGATTGCGCTGGCGGTGCGTCCGGTCGGCATTCTTTTGCATTCGGCCTTTGATGTCACGTATTCCGATGCACGAGGCAGTTCGTCTGATCCTGCTGCCGTAGCCGATGTCGTGATTGCAGGGCGTTCCGGTGAAGTCGGGGATCTATTCGTTGACCGGCAGGTCATTCTGCTGGACTGGGACCAGACCCTCACGGCCAACCTGTCGGCTACCATCGGGAGAGAAAACAATTGGAGCGTCGGTTTCATCAGCCAATTAGCTACCGGCCAACCCTACACGCCGGGGTTTCTGGATCCGAGCGTGAATTTTCCTGCCAACGAGTTTGACAACACCGAACGCAAGCCCATTCTGTTCACCTTCGACCTGCGTGCCGAGAAGCGCTTCAGGTTAGGGGGCGTGGCTTACGGGTTACGTGTCCAGGTCGACAACGTGTTCAACCGGCTGAATCAGCTTTCCGTCAATACGATCTCCGGGCGGGCCGATCAGATCGTCCGGCTACCGCTGATTCAGTCCGAACGAGACATGGTTCGCGATTTTGTGGGGTTATTTACCCGCGCGGAAGATGATAACGTTGCGACCAGGTTCTCGGCGCCGCGCCGGATGCTTGTCGCCGTAACGGTGAATTTCTAAGCTGACTATGACCAAGCCGGTTCTCAAACTGCTTGTTGCTTCTCTTTTGGCCTGCTGTGTCGTCGTGGGGACGATACCCAGCGACCTGCGGGCCCAAACGAAAGCCGCTTCGCCCGCCGAGCAGGAGGCGTATGAAGCGGCCAACCGTCTTGAACGACAGATCGCCCGGTTAGAAAAAGAGACGCAACGGGCCGCCGCCAAAAGCGGGGCGGTTGTGCCGCTATCGTTCCGGAACTTTGTGCGTGGGGCATTGGGCACCGGCAATCTCATTCAGGTTCCCTATGTGAACAATGTGAATATCTCGGCCGGGTACTGGGGCGGTTCCGTGACACCCCAGTATATTACCTGGCCCAAAGGCTCCGGCGTCGCATACGGGCATACCATGAGTTTTGTTGTAGGGGCACAGGTTGTTAGCGAGCAAGGCGATAGCCTCCAAATCATCTCAGAGAGTTACAACCGAAGCGGGGGGGACCAGCATCCCACCGGCAGCCACAAGTTCTTTTTCACGCCTCTGCCGGGATATTACAACATGAACGGCGATCCGGCTACGCGCAACCGCCTGAACAACAACCCGGACGATCGCCGGTTACTTGGTGAGACGGGTTTCTACTACGTCGGCGGCTTAAGCGAAGACGTCAATGGAAATGGCGTGTTGGATCCTCGGGAAGATATCAATAATAACAAGATACTGGACCTGGAGTTATTCAACGAGGTGGAGTACGCCGCGCAGTCCAACTTGCGCAATACCTGGCCTGCCTTCTGGCCACCACAGTCCTATGTTGGCGACGGCCGGGCCCCCTGCAGACTCGAGCAAGGCACTTCCTGTGATCCCGGACCCGGCGTGCGCTCCGGGCGCTGGAACGGGGCCTTCGGGTCCTTTGTGCGCGGCGACCAGGAGTCGTACTATGTGGTGGACGACCGCGACAACGACGATTTCCCGTACTACCCGTTCCTCGATCCGGCCACCGGTCAACCGGATCGCCGAGGCTTTGCCCAGGGCGGCCGTCGCGGATTGGGCATTGAGGTAAAGGCTCGTCAGTACCAGTGGGCCAGCGTGTTGGCCGAGGACATCTTTATTGCGACCTTCGATGTCAAGAATGTCAGTCGATTCGATATTCCGACTGCCATTATCGCGATGATCGTCGATTACGATATCGCCGGTCGCACCTCGAATAATGAGGCGTTCTTCGATACAGTTGACGACATTACCTATCAGTGGTACAAACAGGACCTGATTGTCAACGGATTCAAGGTAGGTTATGGCGGAGTTGGATTCCTGGAGAGCCCTGGCCTGCCTCATGACGGTCGGGACAATGACAGAGACAATCTGGTGGATGAGAGCCGAGCTAACGGGATCGACGACGATGGCGACTGGCGCTCGTGGGAAGATGTGGATGGCAACGGCATCTATGACAACGAAGACGCCAACAACAATTTTCTCCTCGATCCTGGTGAAGATATCAACGGAGATGGTCGCTTGACCATTGAGCCGCTCAATGACGATACGGGCTCGGACGGCCTGGGCCCGGAAAATGAAGACTATCCAGGCCCCGATCCGGACGGTACAGAGGCCAACGGCCGTCCCGATCCCGGGGAACCCAATTTTGAATTTACCGACAACGACGAGATCGATCAGATCGGCCTGACAGGAATGGTCATTCGCACCCCGGCCGAGTTCGATCGCGATATTGACGACGATGTCCTGTTTTGGGAGGAGTATCTCCAGCCGGATATCTTCATTACACCCAGCGAGACCGCCGATATCATCTATGTCTACTCCTCTGGCTTGAGTTCCATCCAGCGCGGGCAGGAGCAGCGTTTCTCTATCGCCTTCTTTTGCGGTAATGATTTTCAGGACATGTTACGCAACAAGCGGACCATGCAAAACATCTATGACTCGGATTATAACTTTGCCAAACCGCCCCGTACGCCCTTCCTGACCGCCGTTCCGGGCAATAAGAAAGTCACGCTGGTGTGGGATCAGAGCGCCGAGTCTTCGCGCGATCCCATCTACGGGTTCGACTTCGAAATGTACAAGGTCTATCGTAGCACGGACCCCGAGTTCAACGACATCAAGACGATCACCGACGCCTTTGGAAACCCCCTCCTGTGGGAGCCGCTCCAAACGCCTACCGGCGACAAAGTTCAGTTTGACATCGACAATGGGTTGAATGGAGCGCATCCCGTTCCCATCGGCGCCTTTGGGATCAGTTACGATATGGGTGTTGACAGCGGACTCGAGTACAGCTATGTCGATTCAACGGTCGAGAATGGGCGCACCTACTATTATTGTGTGGCGTCGGTCGATCGCGGGTATCACCAATCCTTTTTTCAACGGGGTCTCTCTGCCTATGAAAACCTGGCAGAGATTACGCCTACAGAGAGTTCGAAAATCATAGAAGTCGATGCTTTTGACCGGCCCGTCAATGTGGACAGGAATTGTGCCGTCGTCGTGCCGCAACGCCCGGCCCTGGGCTATCTCGAACCACAACTCGTCAATGGCGTGCAGCGGGTTTCAGGGGACGCTTCAGGATCGCTCAGGGTGGATTTTCTGATTCCGGAAGAAGCCAACAGCAAAGGGTATGACTATGAATTCACTTTCACCGACGATAACTCCTTTGCCGAAATCGACCCCGTTTTTCTGAAAAACGGTTTGACGACGGGCTTTGTGTTACGCAACGTGACGACAGGCGATACGCTGGCCGTGAGCGCTCCCGAGGATCGGGGCGCGAACCTTTTTAATAGCGACCTGCTTCGCGCCAGGCTTTATGATGGAATGCGTTTTACCATCGATGCTCCGATTGTGCCCGCTCCGCTCAATGTCCGGTGGTTGGAGAACGCCTCGGCTCAAGGCAGGCGGGCTACGCCGAGCTCCGTTGCCACGGTGGATGCGGGGGAGCAGAATACGCCCGTCCCGCTTGACTACGAAATTCGCGTCTCGGCGCTCGGAGCCGATACCTCCAATTCGTTAACGCCAAGCAACCGGGTTCCGACCAACTTTACCATCTGGGATGTCACGAACCTGAATAATCCAGGACAGGCGCCTTTGCAGATAACCGAATTTGGGGCGTTGATTCCCGCCGATACGATGCGGGGCGTCTTATCGCCGGGCGATGTGGTCAATGTGCGCGTGGCGCCGGTGAGCCTCGGCGGTTACGAGTTTTACACAAGGTCTACCTGGCGTTTTAATTTCGGTATGTCCGACAATGCGCAGAACTTCATGACACGGGCGATCACCGACGGCCAGGCGCTTTATGACTCGCTCGCCGTGCGCCAGGTGCGCGGGATGCAGCGTCGGCCGTTGGGGCCTTCGCTGGACGTCACGGAGCTTGATGATTTCTTCCAACAGATTCAACCCTGGTACAACGAGCTTCTTGATTCGCTACTGACCCTTCCTCAATGGCAGACTTTCCTGCCGAACCTGTTCAGTCCCGAGGTTTATCTGGAGACGTTCGATGAGATTGCCCGGAACGAGATTCCGATGGAAGGCGATGTATTGCTGCTGGAGACCAGCAAGCCCTTCGACCGCGACGACGTACTCCAGTTCAAAGTAGATGGAAACAGGCTGCTTGAAGAGTTGACGGAGGCCACGCTCGACGACATTTACGTCGTCCCGGATCCGTATGTAGCCGTTAACCTTCTTGAAGCACGTAATCTTCAGTTACCGGGGCGCGGCGAGCGGCGCATTGATTTCAGGAACCTGCCACAGGAGTGCACCATCCGCATTTTCACTATAAGCGGACGCCAGGTAAAGATCATCCAGCACTCGGCCGGTGAGGATAGAAGCATAGCAATGTGGAATCTTCAATCCGACGATGGCCTGGATGTATCCTATGGGGTGTACCTCTACCATGTGGAGGCGCCCGGTATCGGGGAAAAAGTCGGACGATTCTCGATCATAAGGTGATGATGCAGGGCAAACGGCATACACCGTGAGGGTATCCATGTACAGACACGCAAACCTTTTCCTGAGTTGCCTGCTCCTTTTGGCCATTAGTGTGCCGGGGTATGCACAGGATACGGGCAAGCCTGGCGATCCCGCGTTTGTGCAAAACGTATCCAACAAGGGCACCATATCGGCTGCCTTTCTGGAGATTGGTATTGGGGCGCGCGCCGAGGCCATGGGCGGGTCCTACACCGCACAGGCCGGGGAGGTGGAGGCGATCTACTGGAATCCGGCCGGACTGGCCTATCTCGACGGCTTGGCCGTGTCGTTCACTCATACCGAATGGCTGGCCGATACAAATTTCGACTTTTTTGCGCTTGCCACGCCGTTGCCTTTTATTGGTACTGTCCTGGCCGCAAGTTTTACTTCCCTGACCGTGCCGCAGCAGCCCGTGCGAACCGTGGACGTTCCGGAGGGTACCGGTGAGTTTTACGATGCGCAGGATTTAGCCGTCAATATTTCGGTGTCGGCCCGGTTGATTCCTTCGTTCTCGATCGGTCTTTCAGGAAAATACATCAGCCAGCGGATATGGACGGAAAGCGCCAACCAGATTGCCCTGGATGCCGGTGTGTATTATCAAACGCCGTTGCGAGGGCTGTCGTTGGGGTCGAGTATTTCAAATTTCGGGCCGGACATGCGTATCGAGGGACGACATCTTACCAACGTTCTTGATCCGGATATGGTAAACAGAGGTGTCGAAAACGTGCCGGTCAGCTATGAAACCGACAACTTCTCGCTTCCGCAGATATTCCGGTTCGGCATGAGTTATGAAACTTCCTTGCCTGCCAAGGGGCATGTGGTTATGGGGGTTGATCTGATGCACCCCACCGGCTCGACGGAAAGCATGAATATGGGCATCGAATACGGATTCAACAACCTGCTCTTTTTGCGTGTGGGATACCAGAACCTGTATGAGCGGGATTCCGTTAACGGGTTGACATTCGGGGGCGGGTTACACTATATACTAAGGAACCGAAGTCGGTTCGCTTTTGACTATGCCTATTCGGATTGGGGCATCTTGCAGAAAGTGCACCGATTAACCCTGGGGATATACCTCTAAACTCTCAAGACACACAACAACAGAAAGCACCAATTCCATGAAAAAAGCTACCACACTCCTGCTTGGTCTGGTATGGATTTTGACGCTCAACCCAGCGTTTGGGCAATTCAAAGTAGTTGACCAGGCCCTCGAACAACGTTACGGGGAGCATTACGAAGAGGTGCTTCAGAAATTCGGGGATGACCCCATCCTGTTGCAAAAGGCCGAAGAAGAGGCTCGGGCTCGGGAGGTGTTGTCTCCCGACGTTTTACGACGTCTTCAAAGTCTGGACGATCGGTATGTCGCCCGGGATGAGGCAGAACCCAACAACTTCTTTGACACGGCTGACAACATTAACGACGTACTCAGTATGGCCTCGGTTCTGCATCCGGACGAGGCCTCCGGCGCGTTGATTCGAAGCACACTCACCGCAGGCGATGTGGATGTGTACCGGTTCACGGTAGACACCACGAAAATGTACTATTTCGCTTCCACGCATTCCTTTCTCGACGATGGGGAGGACGATCTTGACGTAAGTGCGCGCCTGTACCACGAGTCGGATCTCGATACAACCTTCGTGGAGGATTTCAACGGAACCGGCATCGATAAGAGGCGCGGGGACATTACTGGCCACCCCGGCGACGGGCGCAACGGGTCGGATGACTTCCGTCTGACCGGCTGGGTATCCCCGGTCGATGCGGCGACCGGCGAGATGCTGACCGGCGACTTTTATATCTGGGTCTTCAGCGACGAAGCTGAGACCGGTCCCTATCACCTTGTCGTCTACGCCATTGACCGCGAACCCTGGGTAGCGAAGTTCGAGCCGAACCAGACCAACCTGGAGGCGCTTACCGCTGGCTTGACATCCAAATTGCCAACCGATGCGGTAGCGCGCACGTTTATGCTTTTCAACCCGGATACGCTTAGGGTCCAGGATTTCGGGGAAGGCTTTATTCAGGCCAATAGCGTGTATCCCGAACTTCTGGGGAGAGGGGACGAAGATGTCGATCACTTTCTCTTCGACTACAAGGCGGGTCACAATGTTGTCATCGAGACGTTGCCCTATTTCGGGTGGTACCGAGACAACGACGGCACCATTGGACCAGGCGGTTCGCGTCTGTCGGATCCGCGCATCCGGGTTTACGATGGTGACTATACCAAAATCTTATTCGAGGACGATGACGCGGGGCGGGAGCAGATGGATGGCCCTAACAACATTCACTCCCGGATCGTGCTGACGCCCGATAATCTGGCTGACACAGGGGGGATTGTGGAGGACACGCCCCTGTGGCTGTGGGTCTCTGCCTGGGCCTCTACCACGCGCGACCCGACCTTCGGTACGGTGAACAACGATGACCCGGGACGCCTGATGTACCAGGTGTACCTGCACCAGTATAATGCTGCCGATCCCGCCGAGGTTGAACCCAACAACACCGCCGCCGAAGCGACCGGCATTGTCGCGCGCGCCGACACATCTTCCAGCGGCACGTTCTCCGGAGACAGCAGCGAAGACTGGTATCGCGTTTTCCTCCACGAGGTACGGATGTATACCCTCTTTGTCTCCGACCCTGCGGTGCAGGTGGAGGTATTCCACGAGTTTGAATCCGATGTCGCCGGGAACACGATGCTTTCAAGCAACCTGCTGACCTCGGGTCAGGTCAATAACGGCCTGGTTACGGGTTTTATACCGGAAAATTCGGGCGCCTACCTGATCAAGCTTACCGGCGGCGCCGGCGATTATCACTTCGGGGTAGTCGATAAAGGTCAGATATGGGGTGGTCTGAATGCCAACGAACCCGACAATGAACTGGCCGAAGCGATGGACCAGGATCAACTCCCGGTAGGACCCGGTGCGGCCCCGGCCAATGGCATGATCTTCCCCGCCGGCGACATAGATCACTACCGTTTCACCGTGGACGCCGGGACGGACATCAATCTCACTTTGAGTGGGTCCCAGATGATCGTAGACGATTTCGACGGGGAGATGGAGTTGACCGGTCCGGGCGGAAGCAGCCTTGCGACAAGCAGTGCAGGCATCAATCTTGCGGCGCCGGAGTCTGGTCAATACGTTGTGCAGGTACGGTCCGATAACGTCGGTTTCTACGCGCTTTCCGGCGGACAACCCTTTGAAGAATCCGAGGACAACGGTACCTTCGCGATGGCCAACCTGATCGCCCTGGGGGAATCTTTTATCTACGAAGCGTCGCTAACCAGTGGCGATGTGGACTTCTACCAGTTCCCGCTCGAAGCAGGTAATCTCTACTCCTTCCGTTCCCTCGATAATGGAACGGGGGCAACGCTCGCAGTGGAATTCTTCGATGAGGTGGACGGCGCCACGTTGCTTGACGATAGCGGATGGCCGAATAACTATGGTGGCGATAATTTCAAAATCGCCAATATTATTCCGAGGGAAACAAAAACCTACTACCTGAAAATATCGGGTTCCGCGGGGCCGTATAAGGTCACGTCACGGGTCAATCCGGACTACTATGCCTTGCTGCATAAAGGCGAGCCGAACAACTCGAAATCGGAAGCCGACGCGCAGGGGAACTACCAGCCTTTGGTGCAGATGTGATGTACGTCCTCTCGGAGCCGGAACATCCCCGTTTCTTCGGAGATGAGGACTGGTTCCGTGTGATGCTTACGGCTGGTCAGACCCTCACCGCTGAAGCCAAACCCGTGGGAAACAACCCGGACATGTGGAATCGGGACACCGATACCAAAATCACCATCTTCGACGAATCGGGTGTCGAGGAATTGGCTTCTGACGATGATGGGGGCAATGACTGGTATTCCAATGTCTCATATACGGCTACAGCCGATGGCATGGTGTATGTAAAGGTGCACACCAGCCGAACTCCTGCCAGCGCTGATGACCGTAGCTTGAACCGGGGAGATTACCTCCTCAACATCGATGTAACCTCTGAAGAGGTCGAACCCAACAACACCTTCACCGAGGCTGACGCAAACCCACTGACGCCTGGCTTTATCGATGCTGCCTACGACGCCGATGCCGGCGACCAGGTCGACATTTTCAAGCTCTCGCTGCAGGCCGACTGGATTTATCATGTGCGCACCATGAGGCCGGAGGGCGGCTATTCCGGTAGCTTCTCGGCCAAGCTGTTTAAGGGCAGCGATACGGGAACGAACCTGCTTAGCGAGACCGCAGCGGGCTATAACACCCGGTATTCGGGAGACAACCTCAAGCTGAACATCATTCCCGATGCGACAGGCGACTATTTCCTGGAGCTGACCGGGGACGGTTCGGGCGAGTACCAGGTGGGCCTTAAAGGACGCGACATCTCCGCTTTGAAAGCCAAGGGCGAACCGAACAATACCGTCAGTGAGGCGGATGCTATTGGCGCCCAGGCATTCAACAAACCCGGGGAGGTTGAAACCTACATGTTGTTCAACGAGAGTTTCGCCTGGGATGCCGCCACGCATCACTTGTCGGCGCGCTGGGGCGACGACGTGGACATCTACCGGTATGATCTCAACGCGGGGGATACCCTCGTCGCTGAATCGTCGCCCGTAGATGGGCCTGTGTGGCCGCGCGACTACGACGGGTTCATGCGGCTACTGGCGGCTGACGGCGACACCCTGGAGAGCAACGATGATAGTGGGTTTGATTGGCACTCCAGGATCGAATTCATCGCCGAGGAAGCCGGCGCCTACTACGTGATGCTGCACTCGCAGGACTACGGGGGTGGCGACAACGATGGTGGCACGGATCGCGATCCCTCGCGGGGTGAATACAACCTGAACGTCATGAAGATGGATGGGGTGCCCGTGGTGAACGTGGAAAGCGATGAAATACCGCTGACGTTCGAGTTGGATCAGAACTATCCCAATCCGTTCAACCCGGCGACGACCATCGAGTATTCCCTGCCGCAAGCAAGTGAGGTGACGCTGACCGTCTACAATGTACTCGGACAGCAGGTGGCCCTCCTGGTGGATCAGAGTCAGACGGCCGGGAAATACAATGTGCGCTTCAACGCCTCTAACCTCGCGTCGGGTATGTATTTATACCGACTGAGTGCCGGGGACTTTGTACAAACCAAGTCCATGCTCTTCATCAAGTAGGCGTGTAAAAC
This sequence comes from Rhodothermales bacterium, assembly GCA_965248175.1. Taxonomy (GTDB): domain Bacteria; phylum Bacteroidota; class Rhodothermia; order Rhodothermales; family VXPQ01; genus VXPQ01. The sequence goes on along the minus strand of OZ252093.1, from coordinate 2,011,225 downwards.
ATGGAGGCATAAGGGGAGCCGGTTTTATACCGGCTCCCCTTTATATCTCTCGGGTTTGCCGGATAGCGTTTCGGACAATATCCGGGGGTATCCTGTTTGTTTCTTGTTTTGATTCCCTTGGGGAAAGTCCCATTAAGCCGTATCCTGTGAAAGAACAGGTCGTTCCATCGAAACCCTGTGGTGTGCACCAGGCTTGATCTGATGAGACGGAATCTCCTCTTTACGATCCTGTTACTGGCCTTGGCGTCCTGCCAAAAGGAGCAGAGTAACGAGGTTATAGTCGCCCGGATCGGCGACGAGATCATCACCGCCGAAGAGTTCCAATTGAACTATGAATTCGGTCACGGCCACCTCCGAAGAGGCGACAACCCTCGCCGGAGCTATCTGGACTTCATGATTGCCGAGAAAGTCCTGGCAATGGAAGCTGAAAAGATCAGCCTCGATACGGCGCAGGCCGTCATGCACGCCATGCACACCCTGCGTGAAGAGTTGTTGGTCGAGCGAGTGTTTGAGGAAAAAGTCCTGACAACCGTGGAGGTAACGGAGGAAGAAATACGCGATGAGATCAATCGGGAAGCTGTCAGCTTTCAGTTCCGAATTCTCCCGGCACGCACCGAATCCTATGCCCGATACCTATACGAGTCCCTGCAGGAAAAAGGATATGCCCGGGTCCTCGAAGAACAACGGGAAGAATTCGCCGAACTCATCATTGTTGAGGAAGAATTGACTTCCCCCTTGTTGCAAGCAGAGGAGATCGAGCCGGAGATTCTTAATCTTCTCAAGAACCTTGAGATCGACACTCCGTCGGAGCCTGTCGAGTACGATGGCTACTGGTACATCTTCGAAGTCATCGACATCCAACGGCAACGGCTATCTGACGCAGACTATGAGCAACGCGCGCCAACCTATCGTAAGGTGATCTACAACCGAAAGGCGATGGAAGGCGGTCAGGCATTCGTGGCCGAGACGATGGAACCGCTGAAAGTCGTCACAAAACGACAGGGCTTCGAGGTGCTGAGCGAGGCGCTCTGGGACTGGTACCGTGTCGAGACGCCCGTACGCAACCTGCTTCACTACATCGAAGAGCAGGGGCGAGATACACCGTACACCCGGAAAATAGTCGCGCATTACGCTACCGACCTCGTACATTTTGGCGACGAACGCTGGTCAATCCAGGCCTTCCTGGAACGTTTCACCCCGGGGCGTTATACGCTCCGAGCCCGAGAGTTTGGGGACTTCAAGGCCCGCCTGGCTGATGTGGTAGCCCTCGTTGTGCGGGATGCGGTTTTTATTAAAATGGCGGAGGATGAACGGTTGCATAATCAACCGCAATACCAGCGATCCCTTGCCCTGTGGAAAGATAAATGGATGTTCCAGGAGTATAGAAAAGTGCTGCTGGATTCATCCGCGATAACCGATGCCGAGGTCAAGGCATATTACGAGGAGAAGGACCAGGAGATAGAAGGCGAGTTTTACCCGTACGATCGACTCAGTGTTCAAGACAAAAATAAGATCAGGAACAAGATGATACAGGATGAGATCGCTCGTCACGTAGATAGTGTTTTAACCTTCCATGACATCGTGATCAACGAATCCGTCCTGGACAGCTTGCCGCTTTCTGTGTCGACCGTAAATCCTTATATGACGGTTCACCTGCTAAAAAGCAACTCCAATAAAATGCCCTTTCCGATTGCAGATCCCGATTGGAATGCTATGGTTGGCAAGTAGGGTGTTCTCCATCAAGGGTTTTGATATCCAATCCAACCTCCCATCCTGTGTCGAATGAGCCGGTACTTGACGCCATGAAAAGAACCCCCTTAAAGCAAATATGCACAGCGGCCCATCTGGCGGCGCTGTTGATCTTGTTCGCCGGGATCAACCTGGCCTGCAACCAGGTAGAGAGGCCGGCGCATGTGATCGTAATCGGGGTAGACGGCCTGAGCCCGGCGGGCATCCAGCGAGCCAGGACACCTCATTTCAACCGACTCATCGCGGAGGGGGCTTTTACGTTCCAGGCCCGGGCCGTACTCGGTACCTCCAGTAGCCAGAACTGGGCGTCGATGATTATGGGCGCCGGCCCCGAGCAACACGGCATCACCTCGAACGGCTGGGAACGTGACAACCACACCATCGCGCCCACGACGACTGGCGCCGAGGATATTTTTCCTACCATTTTCAGCGTCTTGCGCGACCAGCGTCCCGAAGCCGGGATCGCGACCTTCTATGACTGGAGTGGTTTCGGACGCCTGTTTGAGAAAAGCGTCGTGGACCAGGATATAGACGCCGACGGCCCGGAGGAAGCCCTGCGTCAATCTATCGACTATCTTGCGCGGGAAAAGCCGACCTTCACCTTCATCCACCTGGACCACGTCGACCATGCGCTTCACACGGAAGGCCACGATTCAGGGGGCTACTATGCGGCTGTTGAGCATACCGACGATCTCTTGGGCGAACTACTCGCCAGCTTGGCCTCTACCGGTCTTTCAGAGAACACTATCCTGATCATAACGGCGGATCACGGCGGTATCGGGACGCGCCACGGCGGCGAGTCGATGGCAGAGTTGGAGATCCCGTGGTTGATATGGGGACCGGGTGTTGCTGCGGGCAAGCAAATAACGGACCCGGTCAATACCTACGACACGGCGGCCACCGTCGCTTATATCTTTGGGCTCGAACAGCCCTACCACTGGATTGCCCGCCCCGTTCTGAGTGCATTCGCGGAGCACGGAGACCAGGTCGAGGTATCTCCCCCGCCGCCATTCGTACCCTTGCCGCGCATTCACTCCGAGGGAGGAAACCCGGAGGCCTCGCCGGTGACGCTCTCGGTCGACGCGCCCAATGCGGAGATTCGCTATACGATCGATGACAGTGTGCCTTCGCGCACCTCGGCTCGTTACGAGGGGCCGTTCACGCTGCCGGGGGCCTCCGTGGTTCGGGCGCGAGCCTTTACACCCGATGGCGGTGAGAGCGGTGTATCTGAGACAACCTTCCTGACAGCCGCCAACGGCGTCCGCTACAGTTATCATGAAGGAAACTGGGAACGTCTGCCTGACTTTCAAACGGTCCCTTCCGTTCATGAAGGGGGTACGAGTGCATTCGATCTGAATGCCATCCCGAAACGGGCGGATTATTACGCCGTACGTTTTATGTCGTATCTGGAAATTACCGAGGCCGGAACGTACACGTTTTATGTGATGGCGGATGATGGCGCGAACCTGTACCTGGATAGCGAACACCTTGTTGACAACGATGGCTCTGGCGGTTCGCGCGAGCGGTCGGGAACGGTGTATCTTGAACCCGGTCGGCGCCACCTGATCGTCGATTACTTCGATACCTATGGAGATGAGGTGCTAAAGGTGCGGTACGAAGGCTCCGGCGTCGAAAAGCAAACGATCCCGGCCCGGCGGCTGTATCTGTCAGCCGAAGGCTGATCCCCTATGGGGTTTCGGACTTAACGAAAACACGGGCCAGGGACTGGGGCAAATTCCCATGAACGGTGGGACTTGTTCCTACACAATGACGACCGTGATCGCCTCTTCTTCAAGGCGCTGCACGGTTTCGTCCGAAATCCGATTGTCCGTGATGACAGTATCGACATCGTTGAGGCCGCAGATAAGGCTCAGTCCTCGGCGCCCAAACTTGGATGCGTCCATAACGGCGATGGTCTCCTGTGCGGACTGAATCATCACTCTGTTAAGGTGTGCCTCCAGAGCATTGGTGGTGGTCAACCCAAAGTTCACGTCGAAACCGTCGCCCCCCAGAAAAAGCTTCTGAAACGAGTGTTCCTGTAGCATTTTCTCTGCAAAGGGACCTACCACAGAAGCCGTGGCGGGATGCACGATGCCACCCAGCAGAAGCATATCCATGTCGAAATTGTTGAGCAGCTCCGCAGCGACGTGAAGCGAATTCGTCGTAACGGTCAGATTCTTGTGGTCGCGCAGATGACGCGCCACCTGCGTCGTGGTGCTTCCGGCGCTCAGAATGAGGGTGTCACCGCCTTCGACGCGCTCGGCGGCCGCACGGCCAATTCGCTTCTTCTCCCCCACATGTTGCTGCGACTTTTCATCGAAAGGCAGATCGTACATATAATGGTCGATCAGTACGGCCCCGCCATGTGTCCGCACCAGCAGTTTGCGTTCCTCAAGCGCATCCAGATCCTTGCGAATCGTGACCTCAGAGACTCCAAACTCCTTACTCAACCGGGATACGGACGTGTGTCCGTGCTCCTTTAGAAGCTGCATCGTACGAACATGTCGCTCGGCGGTGTCGGAGGTGGTCATCACGCTAACGTTGGGAAACGGAAAGTGACTGGGGAAGGCGTACTGCTCGCCGGAGTGTTCCCGGAGGAATAAACAAAATACCGAGCACTTGTCTAAATCAATAAACCGAAACAAGTTCTTGTTATTCCCAATTTTGCGCCCAAAGCCACATTCTTGTATCAACACTGAAATCCCTGAGTTTTAATGTTCAAGGCCTACGTATCGACCCGATGTAGCAGCCCTCATGTTGTAGTGGCAGATCTTTTCCCGTAATTCCACTTCGTTGTAAGCAGTGTTCCAGAGATTATAGCGAAAACCACGAATAGGTAGAACATGCTGTTCCAGCCGAAGTTGTCGGCTACATAGGCCACCAGAAGGGGAGAAATCAGCTGGCCACAGGATCCCATGCCGTTGATCAGGCCTGCTGCTGTGGCAGCCCCCCGCTGACTACCGATGTCCATTGCGGCAGCACCAGACATGAGCGCGTCCGGGCCAAACGTCATGATGCCGATGACGCCAATGCTGATGGCGTTGGCCACGACGCCGAGACCCGAGAAAAACGGGTGGAAAAGAAGAGCCACGGCCAATCCATACAGCATGAGGGCGCCGACCGGGAAGCGGCGTGCCTGAAAAAGCTTGTCGGAGGCATAGCCAGCCATCAGCACCCCGAAGAAACCGACCAATTCATAGACGGAAGAAGTGTAGCCCGCTGCACTATCGGTATAGCCAAGCGACTCGGTCATATAGAGCGGCAACCAAAACAGAAACGCATAGCGGGTCATCTTTGTGAAGAAGTACATCGCACCCGTCACCCAGAGCGCCGAATCAGACATAATCTCTCGTAGCACGGTCCTCTTTTCTGCGCTGCTAACCAGAGGGGGAGCAGTTTCGCCGGCATCATCCTCCGGCATATCCGGAAGCCCTGCATCCGAAGGCCGGTTCCGCGTGAAGACCGTGTAGATAACAGCGATGACCGTGAGTAGCAGCGCGGGCGCCCAGAAAGCCCGACGCCAGCCCAGATCACCGAAAAACATCTCGTTGGTGGCCCAATATGTGGCAAAAACGGTGGCCACGAAGCCGCCTACCACATAACATGTACACCACCAGGCCATCATCACACCCCGTTCCTGGTGCCGGAACCAGGAAGCCATGTTCTTGATTAGCCCGGGCCATCCTGTCGATTGCCCGTAACCGTTGCTCCACATCATTACCATGAACAACAACAGAGAGGCCCCGAAGCCCATTGCGATGCTTGAAAAAACAGATACCAGAAGGCCTACGGCGACGATGATCCGCGGCCCGAAGCGATCACAGAGCAGGCCGTTGACAATCTGCCCCAGCATGTAGATGAGGCTGTAGCCGGTAAGAATCAAGGCAAGATCGGTCTTGGTGAACCCGAACTCGTCCGTAAGGAGTGGCATGACCACGCTGAAATTCTTTCGGCATATGTAGAAACCGGCGTAGGAAAGCCAGGTCACTGCGAAGATCCGGTAACGCCAGGTCTTTAGAAGCAAGGGACGGGCCATGCCCAGCCTCGGGTAATGATCGTTGGAAGGTCAGGAAGCGGAAAAAACCTCAGCGAGCGTGTCGTCGAAGCGATCGAGAAACACGTCACAGGCCGCCTTGTCGTGAGCCAGTGACAGGTAGAGTTTGGTCCCCATGGGATTGAGAAAAATACCCCGGCTGAAAAGACCGAGCATTACGGCCCGGTTGATCTGTGCATCGCCGCGCCGGGTGGAGCGGTAATCCACGACCGGCGTTTCTTCACGCGTAAAGATCACTTGGGCCAACGGGCCGTCACCGACGATTTGCCCCGCGATGTCGCGTGCCTGGAGCACCTGCCTCATTCCCTCCCGCAGATAGGCGCCGATCTCGTGCAGATGTTCATAGGCGCCGGGCTGTCGGAATACGGACAAGGCCGCTCCCGCAGCCGTCGTCGAGATCGGGTTGCCGCCCAGCGTAGAGGCCGTCCAGACATAGGTTTCCCTTCCCAGGCGATCTTCGCGCACAAGGTCCATGACATCGAAGCGACCGCCATAGGCGCCAATCGGATAGCCGCCGCCGAGTGCTTTTCCGTAGGCTACGAAATCGGGCGCAACGCCGTAGTATTCCTGAGCGCCCCCGTAAGCCAGGCGGAATCCGGTTACCACCTCGTCGAAGATCAGAAGTATGCCGTGTGCGGCTGTGATCTCGCGCAAGCCTTCCAGGAAACCCGCTACTGGAGAAAGACAGCGATGCAGCGGTTCTACGATCACTGCCGCTACCTCTTCGGCGTGGGTGGTGATGATCCGCCGAGTGGTCTCCAGGTCATTATAGGGCGCAATCAAGACATGATCGCGCACGATGTGGTCGATGCCGTCAGAGGATGGCTCGGGCGTGGGAAAATCAGGCAAGTGCTGTGGAAAAAGGCTGGTTACGCCGACATCGTTGCCTCCGTGGTAGGCTCCCTCGAACTTGATCACGCGAGAACGCCCCGTGAAGGCGCACGCCAAACGTAGGCCGTACATGGTCGCCTCGGTGCCGGAGGCACAGAAGCGTAGCCGTTCACAGGCCGGGCTGAGCCGAACGATCTCCTCAGCCAATGCCAGCGAAGCCTCGGTGATGTAGGCGAAATTAGCCCCCTTCGACGCCTGCCGCACCACAGCCTCGGCGACTTCGGGCCGCCCGTGCCCAACGAGCGACGATCCCCACCCCATCGAAAAGTCAACATAGCGCCTTCCCTCAGTGTCCCACAGATTGCAGCCCAGACCGCCTGCGATCACCATGGTCAAATCGGGTGGGAGATTGAACTCGCCGTTCGATCCGGAAGGAAAGATCGCCAGTGAACGTTCGGCGTCCGTTTGCGTCAAGGTCGGATTCATCGATCAGATAATGACGGGTGTATAGAGGCAGAGGAAGCGATAGCCTCCCCTTGTACCAAGGCAAGGTTCCGTGCTCCCTCCCAATTGGTGAGAACGTCTTGCGCCAGACCGAAGCTTGTTGTCATGCCGGTTCCGCCGAGGCCATTTACGATGCGAACATTCGGCTCTGGCTCTGCGAAAAAGACATCACGTGTGGGGTGCTTGGCGTATACGCCGTGCCAGCGCTGGAGAATCGCCAGCGAAGGCGGCGTAAAGATGGTCTCTATATATGCCAGGATCAGCGCGTCGATCTCAGGACGGTCGAACGGATCCGGCATCCAACCATACTCGTGAGAGTCGCCCAGAAGAAGCTCGCCCAGACCGTTTTGCGCAACCAGAACATGGATACCCCACCGTTCGAGAGCCGGATGGTCCTGAGCAATGCGGTGTTTCAAAGCGGGCAGCGACGGGCACAACGAGAATGCCGGATAGTGACGCAGGCTTAGGCCGGTAGCCAGCATCGGCCCGAGACGCCACGCGCCAGGCTGCGGAACCGTGCGCATCATCTGCAGCTTGCAGCGTGTCAGTCCGCTGGCGGCGAAAGCAGCCGGGTACAGCGTTTCGAAGTCAGTCCCGCTGCATACGATAGCCCGCTCGACGCACCAGGTCTCGCCACCGGCTTCAATATAAGGCATGGCAATGCCGGTGACGGTCTTGCCGAAGCACAATCCAACATTGTACGTACGACGAAGATAGTCGGGAAGCTTTGCTATGGCCTCACGCGGGTCAACGATTACCTCTTCCGGGCTCCAGAGCCCACCTCGCAGTCCGTTAATCCGGAGGGCCGGGCTCCGGCGAACCACCTCATCGGGCTCGAGCCACGCACACCTGTAGCCGAGAGTGGCGGCCTGCCCGGCGAATTCGTTCAGAACGGCGCATTCATCCTCGTGGTAGGCCACGATGAGGGCGCCTGTTGGCTTGTGCCAAATACCTGCCTGGGCTGCGACCTTCAGCCAGACCGCTCGGCTCCGCAGGGCCCGCTCATGGATAGTTCCAGGCGACATCCCGAGCGGAAAGACGATACCGAAGTTGCGAATCGAGGCGCCCAGTGCATATGTGTTGCGCTCGAAAAGAACGACCGATAACCCGCGCCGGGCCGCCTCCAGGGCATGGGCGATCCCAACGATTCCGGCTCCGATCACAGCGATATCCGCCTTCTTTGCGCGGGGCACACGTTTGGTATCGCTTGGCATGACAATTAGTATGCGTATTGCTTCGTCAACACCACACTGCGTGTGGCCGTAAAGGCATCCCGGGTTGCATTACTTGACGACTGTCAGTTGTTGGCTCCGCGTAAAGGTTCCGGCAGTCAGGTTCATCACATACGTTCCATTGGCCAGACGAGCGGTATCAAGCACGATGTTGTATGTTCCAACGGGATGAAACTGGTCGACCAGGGTAGATAACTTGCGGCCGGTCAGGTCGAACAGTTCGAGCTTCACCCTTATCTCTTGCGCGATGCGATACACGAAGGTAGTCGTATCGGTGGCAGGATTCGGGTAACCGGGCTCCAGAACCACAAAATCCAGCGCCTGGGGTAGCTCATTATCCTGGATGGATACCTGTACAAATTTATTTACCGTAAATCGGTCTACCACATTGCCGTGCTGATCGACGGCTGTGATTTTCAATTCATCGTCATCCACGTCGACCCGTGTGAAATGATGCACCATGTCGGAGAAAGTGATGTGGTCGTAATCGATAAAGTAATCGTCCAGGTTGCCGCCGCCGCCGCCGGAAACCAGGTAGTGCACATGCTCCTTCTCCCCGCGCTCGTAACTGTGCGTATGACCATTCATCACCATGTCCACGTCGTATTGTTCGTAAATGGGCACCAGGTAATCCTGAACCCTTTTGTCGCCATAATAATCGGTCCAGTGTTCAGTGTAGGGCGGATGATGGGCATAGATGAATGTCCAGGTGGCCGAGGTTCGGAGACTATCGGTCAAGGCATTGATCAGAAAAGCATGTTGGGGTGAACCGGGACTGAAATCTCCGTTGGTGTCCAGAGCGATGAAATAGGCATTGGCCCAGCGAAAAGAATAGTAGCGCTCGGTGCTGTCCGGGTTGTTATGAGGCAGGTAAAAATCATCAAGGTACACCCCGCCGTTGTCCGTAATCACGTCGTGGTTACCGAGTGAGGTGAACACATTGATGTTCTTGAGCAGGCTGCCGTAGGGTTTAAAGAAAATATTGTCGTAGTAGTCCCCGGCGCCCTGGTGTACGTCTCCCACATGAACAATAAAATCGACTTCCCTGTCATTCATGCTGCGTTGCATCTGCCGGCCCACATTCCACTGGGTAGGAGTGTCTACCCCGCTATCGCCGAGAACCAGAAAAGAAAACCTCGTCTCGTCATTGCCTCGGGCTGTACGAAAATTCTCTTCGCCCGCCACACGTTGATTTTCGTGGTAGACCTCGTAGAAATACCGGGTGCTTACCTCAAGGCCGTGAAGCTTAATGTGGTGTTTTTGCCGGGCCTCCGATTCAACCGTTTCCTGGCCGAAGACCCCCTTTTTCTGCCCGTACTTCACCTTCCCGACCCGTTTCTCGACCGTGCGCCAGGCAACTTCGACAGAGGTCCGGGTTGGATTCTGGATATACGGAGCCCTGAACTCGCGGACCGGATAAAAAATAGTCACCTCGTCTGGTTTGTCGTAGATAAACCGCTCACTCGTAACGGACACACTGTCGTAATACGCCCCGGTGTTGGCGTAAGACAACAGCCCGATGCTGCCTGCCTCGTATTGCTGATCCCTGCCACTCAGGATCAGGTTTCCATTGAGGTACGCGTTGATGGTATCGCCCCGCACGTCTGCCGTCAAGGCAAAGAAGCCGGAAGGATAGGCTCGGGAAACCAGATTTTCAGCGAGGATATACGGCTCTCCATCGACGAATTTCTGGATGCGCTGTAGTGGGGTGTTGACAGGCGTCCCCGAGGAATCCCGGCCCGACCAGGATGGATCGTTCATCAACAAGACACGGTAATAGTTTTTTGCATCCTGGTAGCGAAAGATCAGGCCGACCCCGTCATTATCTGTGGATCGGACCAGCGCATTGAGCGAGTAGTTTGTCCAGTCCCTGTCACCGGTGGAGATATGCGTACCCAAATGATACTTCGTTTCCAACTCCACGGGCCCATAGGACCAGATGTTGGATTTTTGAACCAACACGCCGTTCTCAACCACCCACACACCAGGTCCGAATTGCGGTTCCACATCGTCTGTAACCTGCCAGCCAGAGTAGTCGCCGTCGTCGAAGTTGTCGTAGAAGGGCAACGGTTGCGCATGGGCGAGCGTTGTGAGGGAGCACAACAAGCCCATGACGATCCCTGTTATCCAGACCGTTGAGGCTATGCCCATGATCGGCGCCCCGGTTCCTATGGCAAGATTGCATCTCTTCGACATACGGCTACCAGGGCAGCGAAAATGTTTTCACCACGGTCAATCCCTTCATGGCCTCAAGAACGCCTTCTTTGATCCCTAAGCCAGAATCCTTCACGCCTCCGAAGGGAGATAGCTCGATACGGTAGCCGGGTACTTCATTAATGTTCACAGTGCCCGTGCGAATCTCCTTGACCGCCTTGAGAGCTTTGTTAATGTCCCTGGTGACTATGCCGGAAGAGAGGCCATAGGCCGTGCTGTTGGCAAGTTCGATGGCATCGTCAAGGTCCTTGATCGGCAGAATGGGCGCCAGTGGACCAAAGGATTCGCACACAATCATTTCTGCATCGCGCGGCGTACTGGCGATCACGGTCGGCGCCAGGAGGGCGCCCCGGCGTTCGCCGCCGAGCAACACCCGGGCTCCATCATCGACAGCTTTCTGCACCACCGTTTCAAGCCGGATGGCCGCCGGCTCGTCAATGACCGTCCCGACCCGCGTATCGAGGCCCATCGGATCGCCGTAGGTATAGGCTTTCGAGGTTTCCACGAAGCGCTCGGTAAACGTGTCCAGTATGGCCTCGTGGATGAGTAAACGTTTTACGGCGGTGCAACGCTGGCCCGAGTTGCGATAACATCCTTCCGCAGCCAGATGCACAGCCAGATCGATGTCGGCGTCTTCGAGTACGATCAACGGGGCATTGCCACCCAGTTCCAGAATCAGCTTTTTGTAGCCAGCCGTGTGGGCGATCTTCTTGCCAATTTCGATACTCCCCGTAAAGCTTACTACTTCGACCCGGGGGTCCACGACCAATTCTTCGGCCACCTCGTCCGTTGGCCCCACAATGACGCTCAGCATCCATCCGGGCAACCCAGCCTCGTACATCAACTCGACACACCGAACAGCCGTAAGTGGTGTCTTTTCGGAAGGCTTGAGCACCACCGGCGCCCCGACGGCAATAGCCGGGGCAATCTTGTGCATCACCTGGTTGAGAGGGTGATTGAACGGGGTAATAGCGGCCACCAGACGATTCGGCTCACGCAGCGTGAAGATTTTCCGGGCCTTTCCCGTGGGTGAAATGTCGCAGGAAAATATCTGCCCGTCATCCTTGAGTGCCTCCATCGCGGCAAACTGAAGTACGTCGCAGGCTCTACCTACCTCGTACCGGGTTTCGCGCAGGCATAGGCCCGACTCCGCCGTAATCAGGTGGGCAAACGCTTCTGCCCGCTCCAGCAAAAGCGCACGCGCCTTGTTCAGGATGTCGTAGCGCTGATAACGCGTCAGCGGCTCTCCTCCCCCGAGCGCAGCCTCAATGGCCTCGTGCGTTTGGGCACGATAGATGTTGCTCACCGTCCCGACGACATCACCGTTGTAGGGATTGTAAACCGTTAACCGTTCATCCGCGATGACTGTGCGCCCCGCGATGTAGCAGGGTAGATCAAGCGTGTCGATCTTGTCATTTTTGGAAATGGCGATGGGTGTTTCCATGATCCGGGAGTCATATATAGATGAAAGACGCTTAGGGGGCATGAATCGTCTGTTATCCTGGTTCGTTAGCATGTGTTGACGCAAGCGTCCCGTTCATCGTGAAGTCGAAGATATCAAAATTACGTGGATCGGCAGCCGCATAACGGGCATAGGTGGAATTGAGTGGCTCCGAGAGCAGCAGTGGCACCATTTCCTCATAACGGCCTCCATGAGAACGCAGTCCGTCTTGAACGAGGCTTATATCGTGATGCACCGGCGTACGCCCGATAACAACATCGCGCCCGGACAGTACCACCAGGTCACCGATACGATCTTCTGGCAATTCGAGCTTTCGTGCGGCGGTTACTTTGCCGTACACCTCCGTAATGCCGTCGATCTCATTCACGTAATCAAGCACGGGATCGATAAGCGTCGGATCGAACACATGGACCACTACAAAGGCCCCGAGCGCCCCGTGATGCCGTACGTAGGGGTCGGTGATGGGTGGAACGACTCGGATGTCCTCTCCAAACTGCTCGGTTAGCAGGGCCTCCAGATAGATCACGTTTGGCTTACCGTCGAGCTTCTGCTTCGCGTTCATGCCGTGATCCGCCGTGGCTCCGACGACAGCGCCACGTGCAAGCAACTGCCCCAATTCGTGATCAAGGGTTTCATAGAAATCCAGGGACTCCGTAGTGTTTGGAGCATACTTGTGCTGCATATAGTCGGTCAATGACAGGTAAAGGAAGTCGGCCAGCCCGTTTTCCATGAGCGCCACACCGGCTTTGAGCACGAACAGGCTCGCATCGGCGCTATAAATCGGCGGTGTGGGCACCCCTACCAGGTCTTCGACGCCTGAGATACCGTGCGTTTCTTCTTTCGCCTGATTCGCTTTTTCGGCGGAGAAGGCGATACCGTCAAGGTTGTGAGCGAGCAGGTCCCGGAGCTTTTCTTTGGCGGTCACCATAGCCACTTTTCGGCCAGCCTGGGCTGCCGCGGCAAGTATCGTCTCGGCACGAAGATAGGTGGGCGAGTTCATCATCACCTCCTTGCCTGTCTCCGGATCAAGAAAAAAATTGCCGCTGATTCCATGCACCGACGGCGGAACACCCGTTGCGATGGACACATTGTTAACGTTGGTAAAGGAGGGCAGAGCACCCCGGACCAGCCCACGATATCCTCCGTTAGCCAGCATCCATTGGAGGTTGCTCATGCGTCCGTGCGCCAGCGACATACTGAGATAGTCATCGGCGCATCCGTCGATGCAGATGACCACCACGGGACGGTCAGGCGGGTGGTACGTTCGCCCATTGACCGTGAAAGGCGCGGTGACAAAGGCGCGGTCATTCACACACTCGGGCATCACGGTTTGTATTAGTTGCTTGGCTCCGACCACATCCGTTCAAATACTCATTCGCCAACAGCAAAGATGAAATACTCGCGAATCGAAACATAATATAACTCTAAAATGCATTATTTCGAAATCAAATGAAACCACCGATTTTCGCCAAGGATCTAACTAATCGGCAACTCCCTCGGCTTCCACTTCTGTAATACAGATGTCCAGAATGTCCAGAGCCTCGGCCATTTCGTCCTGGGTAATGGTGAGCGCTGGCGCCAACACGATGATGTTGCCCATGGTCAACTTGAAACTGAGTCCACGAGACAGCGCCCGGTACATGACCTCCTCGGCAGCCCTGGACGCACGCTCCATCGTAGCCCGATCCTTCACCAGTTCCATGCCGAGCATCAGCCCCAGGCCTCGTACATCGCCGATGAGGGGATGGCGCTCCATCATCGCGCGCATCTGATCAAGCGTCCATGCGCCGAGGGTGCGCGTGTGGGCGAGGATGTTTTCTTCTTCCAGGAAATGAATGGCTGCCAACGCGGCGGCACAGGCCACAGGGTTCTTCTCGTGTGTGTAGTGCCCGAGGGCACGGTCTTTCGCCACATCGAGGTTTTCGCGGGCAAGCATAGCGGCCAGCGGGAAGATACCGCCGCCGATCCCCTTTCCAAGGACAAGGATGTCCGGCACGATGCCGTAGTGCTCGCAAGTGAACATGGTGCCGGTGCGCCCAAGGGCATGCGGAATCTCATCAAGGATCAGCAGGGCGCCATGACGATCACAGGCTTTTCGCACGATCTTCCAGTACTCGAGAGGAGGAATGTAAGGCGTGCTGCGCACCGTCTCGGCGACCACCGCTGCCACATCGCCCTCTTTTTCAAGGACGTAGTCGATATACTCGGCACATTTCAGGCTGCACGTACGTTCGCAGCCAAAGGGACAAGCGCTTGGATCGGGCGGCGGCACATGTTCAGCGCCTGGCAACAGCGGGCCGATGTCGCGACGAAAAAGGGCTTCTCCGCCAATGGAGATCGTATCGAGCGAGGCGCCGTGAAAAGCGTCCCACATTGAGATGGTTTTGAAGCGCCCTGTCGCCACGCGGGCCAGTTTCAAGGCCATGCCCATCGCGAGCGCCCCGCCGGGGGCAAAGAGAACTTTGTTGAGCGTACCGGGAGCCAGCTCGGCCAGCTTTTTGGCGAGTTCGATGGCGGGTACGTTCGTATACCGCCGTGTGCAGAATGGTAGTGTGTGCAGCTGCTCTGTAATGGCCGCGATTACGCGTGGGTTGCGGAAGCCAACCTGATGCACCCAGTTGCCGTGGAAATCCATGATGCGGCGGCCCTGGTGGTCTTCAATATAGATGCCGTCACACGCGCGCAGCACGTTCAAGCAAGGTGTGGAGAGCGACTGGCGCAGAAAATACCGGGCGTCTTCGTCCAGCAGAGCCTGTGTCTCCTCGTCGATGTGTTCAGCGACCCAGATTCCCCGGCGCGGCGAGATATTCAGATCGCCCTCAGAGCCAAGGTGGTCCAGGTCCCGGTTGGCACGATCCTGCTTCATTATGTTTTCCGGATGGCTTGCAGCGAGTTTCACTCTGATTGGAACACCATATAGTGTACTACTCCCCCATCCCCAGTTCCACTTCCTTCGGGTAGCATACGAACGGCTTCACAACCACCCCTCCAAGTGAGGCGACCGTTGTAGCCTCTACCGTCTGGGAAAGCTCGCGGACGGCCCCGTTTCTATCGAGCACATGCACCGAATCCCGCACGTGTTCGTAGGCAAGGTGGCGCGTGTCGTCCTGGATCAGATAGCAATGGGCATCTTCCCCGGCGCAAGCAGCGTCGCTCAACCCCTTGCTCACGAGCCATGTCGCGATGCGGTCCGTCCATGCTTCTACCTGCTCTGGAGACAGGAGGTCGGACAGAAAAGTAACACGAAAAAAATCCCGTTCGATAAACCGGCGGCAGAGATCTGCAAGGATGCGATCCGGATGCTGCATACATGCTTTCATACAGTGCATGACATCCACATCGTCGATCCGGCAAAAGTGCTCGCGGACATCTTCCCGGCGTATATCGGCAAGGGTCAGCTTATTCCTCAGGAAAAAGAGCAGGGAAGGCGAACAGTGCCCGTCAAGGCTTTTCGAATCCCGCGCAAGGTGTTTGCGCATCCGCCCGAAAACGGTGCGCAGGAGCCTGTCGCCCGCCACGACGGTTTTGTGCAGATAGACCTGCCAGTACATGAGCCGCCGCGAGATGATATAGTTTTCGATGGCGTAGATACCCTTGGCTTCGATAACGATGCGGGAATCCGGCCCGCCCTCCTGCGGATGCACCCGCATGGTTTTGATGATACGCTGGACGCCTACATCCCCTTCGACGACGCCCGTATAAAAGGAATCGCGCCGAAGGAAATCCAGGCGGTCCATATCCAGTTGGCTGGAAACGAGCTGGTGAAAAAAAGGACGCTCGTACGTACCGTCGAATATCTTCAGCGTCAGGTCCAGGGCGCCACCAAACCGTTCGTTGAGCGAAACCATGAGCTCCCGGCTCATGTTTTCATGGCGATAACCTTCAATAATGGTA
The DNA here is from genome assembly GCA_965248175.1 of Rhodothermales bacterium. Lineage (GTDB taxonomy): Bacteria > Bacteroidota > Rhodothermia > Rhodothermales > VXPQ01 > VXPQ01. The sequence goes on along the minus strand of OZ252093.1, from coordinate 1,995,285 downwards.
TGTTCCAGAACATGGGAAAACGGGCCGTGCCCGATATCATGCAATACCGCCGCCGCCTGCGCGGCAATGGATTCTTCGGGCGATATAGGCGTTCCCTTGTCGGCAAGATTCGAAAGGGCGTCCTGCATCAGAGCCATGGCGCCGAGCGCGTGGCCGAACCGCGTATGTTCGGCGCCGGGGAACACGAGGTGCCCTATACCCAGTTGGCGGATACGCCGCAGGCGTTGTACCTCCGGTGCTCCGATCAACTTCATGAGAATGTTTTTCGGAACGGAGATGAACCCGTGCACCGGATCGCAGAATATCTTGAATCGACTTACCATGGATTGTCTGACATGATGCGTTTCGGTATGAACGCCCGGGTGATCTGCCTGCTCCGAACTTCGGGGCAAGTTACAACCTTGTTACATTGTCATCCTTTCGAACGGATGTGATCGTTTCACGCGGTACCTATATCGCCTGTTGCGTCGACGTGGCGCCCGACTTTGCGTCCCGGGCGAAATACGCCCTGCGGACGCTGCTAATGCCTCTCGGACTGGAGCCTCGTTGGGTCGAACCCGGCGCCCTTTCCGATGCGGCGCCAGCCGATGCTCCGGTGTTGTACTACGGCCGGCATGCGGCTACGCCGCCGGATCCGCGCATGATCCCGCTTACCCATGCGCCGGGCGCCGTCGTTTTTCTTGCGGGAACGTCTCCCTTCGACCCGCAGCATGCTTCCACATGCGAGATCGAGGGGCAACCCATCCCGGTTTGCTTTGCCGACGAAAACGGGCGTCCGGATATGGTCGCTTCCACGTTTCTATGGCTGAGCGGTTGGCAGGAGCGGGCGGTAGCGAGACGGGATCAGCACGGGCGCGTTACATTTGAGGACTCGCTGGCGGCACAATTCGACACGGCCTGCTTTCCCGTGGTGGATGCGTATCGTGTATGGTTGGCCGAACGGCTACAGGCTGGCGGCGTGCCGATCTCGCCTCGCCGGTGGGCAGGCCACGATTGGGCGTTTTGTTCTACCCACGACGTGGATTACGGGAGTAAATGGCGTCCCGGCATCCTGTATCGCGAAGGAATGCAGTATTTCTTGCAAAACCACCGAGGGGTATCCTTCCGGGAACGCTGCGGGCGTCTCGGGCGCGTAGGCCGCCAGATGCTTGCAGGGGATCCGTTCCGGCGTTCGATCCGGGAAATTCCGTGCGAGGTTGCCTCGCGTGGCGGAACCGCTACGTTCTTCGTAAAAGCAGGCGCCGGTCACCCGCGTGACACAAGGTATCGCCTCGGTTCGCCTTTCCTGAAAAACTGGATGGCCCGGATTTCGCAAGGAGATTTCGAGATCGGCTTGCACCCTGCGTACCGCTCTATCGACGAACCGGATCGTTTCGGGCTCGAAAAGAAACGGCTGGAACAGGCGTTGGAACGGGTGGGCACGCCCCCTCCCATATCGGTTCGGCAACATTATCTCCGGTTCGATCCGGTGACAACGCCCCGGCTTCAGGCGGCGCATGGTTTCCGCATAGACAGCACGTTGGGATTTGCCGAGCACGAGGGGTTCCGGCGCGGCACGTGTCTGCCGTTTCAGTTATACGATCTCGCCGAAGATCATCCTCTGGACGTGTGGGAGATGCCGCTCACCGTCATGGATTCTACGCTGTTCGGGCATCGCGGACTCGATCCCGAAGAGGCCATCCGGGCGACATCCAGCCTGATGAAGACTTGCCGCCGGTATGGGGGCGCGTTCGTGGGGCTGTGGCACCCCGTCCTGGGGGACGAAATAGACTTTCCGGGATGGGAGAGGCACTTTCTCGCGGCGCTGGACGAAGCGAAACGGGAACAGGCTTGCATCATGGGGCTCGCCCAAGCGCTGGGGGCGTGGGAATAATGCGGCCTGTGTGGAAGAGGGGCGCGAGCTATTCGCTTATGCTCCGGGCGTAAGCTATTGGGAACAAGGCACTTGAAGGAATAGCCGGATATTGTTCATCTCGGAGAACGGGAGTTAGTAAGGATTTATATATTTACAACGTGAACCCGGATCTGGAGATGAAGTGCAATGGGATAGAAATTCATGAGGGCGTGTTTAGGAAGTGAACAAATACGTAAATATCTTCGTGTAACGTTCACATAACGGATCACCGTCAGCGAGTGTGTATAGGGACAGCGGCCGCTGGAGTCGCTGTATCGGAGATTCTTGATAAAGCAAGTAAGAATATGAAGGTCGCGGCCTCGGAAGGATTCATATCGACCATGGTGGATCGCATCGTGGGAAGGTTCCAGCCTTCGCAAGTCGTTTTGTTCGGATCCCATGCACGGGGTACGGCAAGCGAATGGAGTGACGTGGATTTACTCGTAATTCTGCCGAATGTCTCTGACAAGCGGGACGCAGCAATCAATATCCGTCGGGTTCTGGGAGATCTTCCGGTCTGCAAGGACATAGTGGTAGCGACTCCCGAGGAAATCGCTCGGCGCGGCCACCTTGTGGGAACCGTGTTACGCTCGGCGCTTCGCGAAGGGAAAATTATCTATGAGCGCCCCTGAACTCGTTAGCGAAGCAAACCGCTGGCTTCGCTTTGCAACGGAAGATCTCAAAGTTGCGCAGAACTTGCTGGCGTCGAATGAGGCGGCACCTCGTCACATCTGCTTCCTTGCCCAGCAAGCTGCCGAAAAGGCGCTGAAGGCAGCACTGGTTCTTGAAGAAATGGATTTCCCGTTTCGGCACGACCTGGACGCACTGCGCAACCTTCTTCCGAGCACTTGGCCGGTGCGTCGTGAGCACAGTGACCTGGCTCAATTGACGGAGTGGGCTGTTGAGGCACGGTATCCAGGTGACTGGGAAGAGCCAACAGCAATGGACGCTGAACAGGCAGTATTACAAGCACGCGGTGTTTATGACTCCATAGCGGCCGAATTCAAACAGCGTATAAACGCTACATAAGAAAAAGACGTATCTATGGCACTGAATAACCGCGAACGGGTCGACAAGGCACTTGAACTGCTGCGTCAGGGACTCGGCCCCTACATAGAGCGCGAACTCCAGAGCAAAAAAGGCAAAGCGGTCCCTCAAGAAACCTTTATCCGTTCGTCGAACGACCCGAATCTGGCGGATAAACCCGTCGGCGAATGGGACATCGCCGCGCTCCTGAAACTGATGGCGGTTCCGGTCGTGTGGAATACAGTGTTCCGCGCAACGCTTGCGCACATTGAGCGCAGTTTGGTATCGGAACTTCGTTCCTGGCGTAACAAATGGGCACACCAGGCAGAATTTTCCAACAAAGATACAGATCGGGTGCTTGATTCGGCGTCCCGGTTGCTCACAGCCGTCTCGGCAACGCAGCAGGCCGACGAAATCGATGGCATGAGGAAAGAGTTGCTGTGGCTCACTGACAGCAACGAAAAACCCAAGACGGACGGGTCTTTGATCGAGACGGTCGAACGTATTCGCGCGAGCCTCGCCCGGGACGCGTACCCGAATGAGGATTCGGTGCGCAGTCAGATCGTGGAACCGATTTTGAGAAAACTGGGATGGGAGACTTCTAACCCCTCCGAGGTGCGCTACGGATTCCTCCTAAACCCCGGCAGTACGACTCGACGAGTCGACATTGCCCTTTGTATCGAGAAGAACAAACCAAGCTGCATTATCGAGATCAAGAAAACTCAACATACAAATAGTAACGAGCAACTGTTCATAGACCTCTTCCAAGTAGGTACTCCGATCGCCCTCATTGCAAATGGCGCAAAATGGAACATCTACTACACGTATGGGCACGACGACCGCTGCGTATGCACCCTTGATCTGCGAGAGGATAACCCCACCGATGTGGCCCAGGGACTCGACCACTACCTATCACGAGAAAAAACCGCTTCCGGGGAAGCTAACCAACACGCTCGCCAGAACCTCGAACAGCTCATAAAACAGAGAAAAGCAAAAAAGGAACTTCCTGAAGCATGGCATTATCTGCTGAACGAGGACCCAAAACGACAAATCGCCAATATCTTATCCAGAGCGACCCACATGCGCTGTGGGCACACGCCCCTTGAAACAGATGTGGATCAATTTCTCAAAGATTGTTTCTCGTCGCCCGGCCCAACTCCGTCCATAGCCAAACAGCCGGCAACAAAGCCAAAACCTGATCAGGCATCCTATGTTGCGCCTGAACCAATTCCGGCAGGTACAGCAAAATCTCGTACGAGAGGTCCCATTTACTACCACTTGTTCGGTAAACAACAGGTCTCAAAAAATGCAAAGGAAGCCTACGTCCACATCATCACAACACTCGCACAACGTGATCCCGGTCTACTGCAGCGGCTATACTACAAGTTGAGAGGGCGAAAGGTAAATCACGTCGCCCCCAGCCGCGACGCGTTGTCTCTCACCCCTGCAGCCGCCAAGGCTGCTGTCGAAATTCCAGGCGGCTGGTGGCTAAATACCAACCTAAGCAACGGATCCAAAAAGAAACTTCTTCAAGAAATCAGTTCCGAAGCCGACGTCCCGTTCGGTGACCCCAACGGGCTACGGATCATGCTCCCTAATACGTAACGCATCATGATCTTACGCACAGCCTCATTTCTCAGACGGTGCATCGTTGCCGCCACATTATAAAATCCAGAGCCATCCGCGTTGCAGATTACCGAAAAAAGAAATCGAAAAACGAATCACACGCCAGACATAGAAGCCGATATTCCCTCAGGCGCTTCGGAACAGGTGGTGCGTACGGTCACAGAAAACGGCCGCACACTGAAGTTCAAGGAGCAAGGGTTCGAGCAGGAGTGAGAACAACCCCAATACCTCCTCTCCCTTAGTGAAGCGGACGATACGGAATAACACGTTCCGACAGGAATGTTTTCTCTATGTCTTGACCAAATTGATTGAGAGCCGCCTCGGCAGCATTGGGCAACTCTCCCACTGACCGTCGCCAGTCGTCTAATTCGATTTTTTTACAGGAAGAATATTCAACTATTCTGGCTATATCGTACCACAGGATTCTTGGGCAAATTGCTATATTATTCAAATTTTTGCATATTCGTAAAGGCATATTTAAACTGGTATTTTGTTATTATACTTTACATTTATGTAAAATATTTGTATGTTTGTAAACCTCCATCACAAACCAGCGCCTGCCCTTGATAGGACAACGACTCAAACTCGCTCGCGCCGCCTCGGGGCTTTCCCTGCGCAGCTTATCGGACAAAATTGGAAACCTCGTAAGCGCTCAAGCCATCAGCTACTACGAGCGTGACGAGACCACGCCGGGCTCGGATGTTCTCCTTGCCCTCGCCGTCGCACTCAATGTTTCCTTGAATTATCTGGTCGGAGACCAGGATATGACGGTGGAAAGCATCGATTTTCGCAAAAAGAAAATCACGAGGAAACGCGAGGTGGCGCGCGTCGAGGCCACCATCCTGCACGATCTTGAACGCTACCTGGCAATCGAAAACATTCTGGGCCTGCCAGGCTTCGACTGGGACAAACCGCGCGAAGCCCCCTACCCTGTCGCCAACGATCTATGGGAAGCCGATCGGGCCGCACATCTTTTGCGCAACGCCTGGAATCTTGGACTGGACCCTATCCCGAACCTCGTAGGGCTTTTGGAGGAACACGGAATCAAAGTATTGTCGATAGACCTTACGAATAATATCGCCGGGTTGACGGCCCGCGTACGCCGGGCAAACGAGGATGTCGTTTCCGTGATCGTTGTAAACGGCCAGGAGTGCGGCGAGCGGCAACGCTTTACCATTGCCCACGAACTCGGGCATCTGATGCTGGATGTTGCCCCTGCTATGGATGAGGAAAAGGCTGCACATCGCTTTGCCGGGGCATTCCTAATGCCGGCAGAGAGGCTATGGGCTACCGTAGGCAAGCATCGCCACTCCATAGGTTACAGCGAGCTTTTTGCTCTCAAGAACCTTTTCGGCGTAAGCGTGCAGGCTCTTACGTACAGGTGCAAGGACCTCGGCATCTTTAACGACACATTGTTCCGCAGACTCTTCCGGGATTTTTCCCGCCGCGGATGGCGCAGTCCGCCTTTTGAGGAGCCACATCGACTACAAGGTGAAGAACCGCAACGCTTCAGACGCTTGTGCTTTCGCGCCCTGTCTGAAGATGCGGTTTCGGAATCCAGAGCTGCCGAATTGCTGGGCATATCGGTACATGAATTGAACCGCCGGATGGCGGAACCTCCACCGTAACAGATCCAAAACGTGCGGAGGATAGGGATCAAGTATCCGGGACGGATCCGTCGGCGTCCTGATCGGCGAGGACAGCGTCGCCGCGAGATTTCAGTTCCTGATTCAGGCGCGCCAGCGGTTCAGAGAATGCCTGCTCCAAGTTGATAATGTGCTTACACAGCCACTCGATTCTCGCCTGCCAGTTCTCTTCGTTGAACCCGTCGTACGGGTGCGAGTAGCAGATTCGACTCGCCTTCTTGTCGTGCAGCCGTTGCCACTGGAGTTCCGCGCCAAACCGCTCTTCGATCTTCTGGCGCTCCCGTTCGAGCCGATCGAAGATCCATTTGTTCTCAGCCTGAGAACGATTCAGGTAAAGCTCCACACGCGCCTCGTTCCTGGTAAAGATCAGGTTGTACCCGCAGCCGGACACACCGGTGGCGCTGGCCAGCCAGTAGTGTTTGGACGGACTAATGTTCGCGTACCGCGCTACGTCTCGCCTTCGGAGTTCCTCCAATATCCTCGTCCAGAATGCCATTCGCATCTCCTCGAGGCGCTTCTGTGCGTCCTGTACCGATTTCTCCTCGGATTCCTTCGCCGCCATCCCGATCATATAATCCGCCGCCTCTGGCACCGGGATGATCTGCTGCAGGTCGATCAGAACCTCCTCGCCCAAGCTGTACGGCAACACCCGAAAGCACTGCGCCCGGATCCCGTGCCCGATCAGCCAGAGCACGGTCGCCGTGACCTCCTTGCGGAAGTTGGCCGCGACCAGTATTAGCCGCTGCTCATTACCCGCGTTCAGCACCGTGTCGTCGAGGTCTTCAACGTCGAGGAATTCGATCAGGTTAGTCACGGCGTCCTGGCCGTCAAACCACCGGTCGAGATAGTTCTGGTAGATTTTGACGATCTCCGCCTTCTTCAGGGTGGAGCAATAGGCAACATACTTGAGTGCCTGCCACACGACATCGCGGCCCGAATCGTCGAGCTTGTTCTCGATGACCACCAGCCGGCCCTCCTTGTCCAGGGCGAGGAGATCAAGGCGCTCGCGCGTGTCCGCAAAGCCGTCAAACTCCTTCTGGACGATGAGGAGTTCGCCGCCCAGCACATCCGGCATATCAACGATCCATTCCTGAAGATGATCTCGTTCGCGAAAATTCAGAGCGGCAAAGCGCTTTTTTTCAAGGCGGACAAGGCGATTCTCGGAGATGTCTACTTTGAACATCAGAGGTGGTCCGGGTTGATTGGACAGATTTCGGCGGAATTTAAGGTGTAATGTTGCGACCTTGTTCCGACCCGATCAACCAGACGAGACCCATGTCGAGACGCACACGCCAAACCCTACCAAGTGAGGCAACTCCGGAAGCTAATTCTGAGATAAGAGGTGGTTCGGTTTGATTGGACAGATTTTCGCGGAATTTAAGGTGTACTGTTGCGACCTTGTTCCGATCCAATCAACCCGACGAGACCCATGTCAAGACGCACACGCAGAACCCATAGTCCTTCGTTCAAGGCGAAGGTAGCCCTCGCCGCCGTTCGCGGCGACCGTACGCTGGCCGAACTCGCCGAGCGCTTCGAGGTGCACCCGAACCAGATACAATCGTGGAAGAAGCAGCTGGTAGAGACCGCCGAGGAGGCTTTCACCCGAGGCCGTGGCGGCGCTCCGGACGAGCGCGACGATCAGATAAAGGTGCTTCACGCGAAGATCGGAGAGTTGTCGATGGAGAAGGATTTTTTATCGAAGGCGCTCGGTCGAGACCTCTAGCCGAGCGCCGGGCGAGGATAGATCGCGCCCATACCATGCCCGTGGTTCGCCAGTCGAGGCTCTTGTCGTTGAGTCGTTCGACGGCCTACTATACCCCTCGCGCAGAGAGCGAAGAGAACCTTGCGGCGATGAAAGAGATCGACAGGCTCTATATGGAGCGTCCCACAAGCGGATCGCGCACGATAAAGAGCATGCTCGAGGCGCGAGGCGTCCGTGTCGCCAGAAGCCGCGTCGTTCGCCTCATGCGCCTGATGGGCCTTAGGGCCATTTATCCCAAGCGCCGCACGTCGTCTCCGGGAGAAGGGCACAGGATTTATCCTTATCTGCTCAGAGGCATGAAGGTGACGAGACCCCGGCAGGTCTATGCGGCGGACATTACGTACATCCCTATGGCGAAGGGCTTTCTTTATCTTGTGGCCGTGATCGACTGGTATAGCCGCAAGGTGCTCGCCCACCGGCTATCGAACACGATGGACGCCGCCTTTTGCGTCGAAGCGATGGAAGAAGCCATTGTCCGCTACGGTGCACCTGAGGTCTTCAATACCGATCAGGGAGCGCAGTTTACCTCCGAGGCGTTCACCGGTGCGCTCAAGGAGCATGGCGTGCGCATCTCTATGGACGGCAAGGGCCGCTGGCTCGATAACGTGTACGTGGAGCGCCTCTGGCGCAGCCTCAAGCAGGAAGAAGTCTACCGGCGCGCGTACGAGACGGTGAGCGAGGCCGGGAAGGGGATTGCCGATTACCTGCGCTACTTCAACGAAGAGCGGCCTCACCAGGGACTTGACAACCGGACCCCCGACGACGTATTCTACAAACGAAAACCGCTGCCCAAAGCGGCATAACCCGACGCGACAGTACACTTAAAAACGCAAAAAAAACTGTCCAGTTTTTTCGGACCATTTCTCTTGTCGTTGAGCCGTTCGACGGCCTACTATCGTCCCGGGACAGAGAGCGAAGAGAACCTTGCGGCAATGAAAGAGATCGACAGGCTGTACATGGAGCGTCCCACAAGCGGATCGCGCACGATCAAGAGCATGCTCGAGGTGCGCGGGCGCAAGATCGCCAGAAGCCGCGTCGTTCGCCTCATGCGTCTGATGGGCCTACGGGCTATCTACCCCAAGCGCCGTACGTCTTCTCCAGGAGAAGGGCACAGGATTTATCCTTATCTGCTCAGAAGCATGAAGGTTACGAGACCCCGGCAAGTCTATGCGGCGGACATTACGTACATCCCTATGGCGAAAGGCTTTCTCTATCTCGTGGCCGTAATCGACTGGCATAGCCGCAAGGTGCTCGCCCACCGGCTCTCGAACACGATGGACGCCGCCTTTTGCGTCGAAGCGATGGAAGAGGCCATTGTTCGCTACGGCGCACCAGAGGTCTTCAATACCGACCAGGGAGCGCAGTTTACCTCCGAGGCGTTCACCGGTGCGCTCAAGGAGCATGGCGTGCGCATCTCTATGGACGGCAAGGGCCGCTGGCTCGACAACGTGTACGTGGAGCGCCTCTGGCGCAGCCTCAAGCAGGAAGAAGTCTACCGGCGCGCCTACGAGACGGTGAGCGAGGCCAGGAAGAGAATTGCCGACTACCTGCGCTACTTCAACGAAGAGCGTCCTCACCAGGGACTTGACAACCGAACGCCCGACGACGTATTCTACAAACGAAAGCCGCTGTTCAAAGCGGCATAACCCGACGCGACAGTACACTTAAAAACGCAAAAAAACTGTCCAGTTTTTTCGGACCATTTCTGAGAGAGGCGCCTCGAGTAAATACTAAACCAGATCACCCCCCTACACCATCTGCCCGCCACACGAACTCCCAGCCCCTGCCCGTGCATCCGTAACAATTCCGCGCCGTCCGCACCACATGCCGGCGCCACGCCTCCGGATCCGATGTCTCCACTCTACCCCTACTCCACCTGAATATATATCTCCGGCAGGTGGCGCCCGGTTTGCTCGTAATCCATCCCGTAGCCGATCAGAAAGCGGTTGGGCGCCCGGAACCCTACATAATCGAGGGGGACGTGCACACGGGCCGCTTCCGGCTTGTGCAGGAGCGTAGCAATCCGGAGTGAGGCCGGCCCCTGCTCCCTGATCCGTTCCATGAGATACGCCATGGTAAACCCCGTATCCACAATGTCTTCCACCACGATGACATGGCGCCCGCTCAGATCGATCCGGGCCACGCCTTCCCGTTCAACGATCCGGCCGCTGGAGGTTGTCCCCTGCTCGTACGAGGACAGCCTGCGGAAATCCACTTCGCAATCTATCGTAAGCACGCGCAGCAAATCGGCGAGAAACATGCAGGCGCCATGCAACACGCCTACGAGCACCGGATTCTTACCGGTGTAGCACAGAGAAATCTCCTCCCCTATTTCGGCCACGCGGCGCCGGATCTCATCGCGGTCGATGTACACCTCGAAGTGCTCGCCCCGGCACAACACAGAGGTGTCTGAGAATCTGGAGAGGTTAGAAGTATCGGACATGGGCGGATGATGCGCTTGCTTGAACGATCCTGGTTCACAAAATCGAGCTTTCCCGGTTCCTTGTAAACCGCAACCGGACAACTTCCGAAGAATCCTCCCGGACGCGTGCCTCCTCTGAAATCCGCAACGGAAGCACCCATACGATCCGCCCCTCCGACTCGACCACATGGACGGCGCGCTTCCGGTGCGGCGGCACGCGCTCGTCCGTCAGAAAATCGCTGATCTTCTTGCCCTGACGCATGCCGAGCGGTACGAACCGGTCGCCCGCCGCCCACGGGCGCACCAGCAAAGGAAACCGGGCCGTACGTGCGTCAAGATACACCTCATCGGGAGCGCCGGCAGCCACATCGCCGGGAGGTGCTACCAGCCGCTCGGCGTACAAACATCCTCCGGGTATATCGACCGACCCTTCCGCATCGAGACGGCATGGAAGGGCGGATTCGCCGGGGGATATGGAATTAACAGGCGCAAAAATAACCCGGTCGCGCTCCCGCCACACGGCGGTATTTCCGAATACGAGCCGCCGGCCCGGTTGCATATCCAGAAGCTGTTCGATGCGGGCCGCCGCGCGGGCATCCGCTTCGAAGCCGGGCGCCCAGCGGCGCAACGCCTCGATAAATACGCGGCGGCGAAAAACCGGCGGCAAGGCGCGGACGGCGGCTTCATCCACAGCGCCTTCCCCGGTCAATGCCGCATCAAAACAGGCTTCCAGTTCATCGCGTAGTACTTCGTCCACATATTCCCGGACGAGCGCCCCCGACCGGGCGATGTTCTCCACGACAGCTTCCCCGAAATGCTGTTCGATCAGGGGCAAAATATCGCCCCGCAGGGCGCCGCGCCGGTATTTGGGAATCGTATTCGATGCATCCTCCCGCCATGTGAGGCCCTGGGCACGAGCATACGCCGCAATGTCGCGCCGCCGCTCAGCCAGCAGGGGGCGCACTACCTGCACGGACGATCCGGGAGAAATCTCCCGCCGGACCGGCATCCCCGCCAAGCCTTCGGGACCCGATCCCCTAAACAGGTTCAGCAGCACGGTCTCTGCCTGGTCGTCGCGATGATGGCCAACAGCCACCTTGCCGCAGGGAATCGCCAGAGCCTCCTCCTCGAAAACGGCATACCGGAAGTCGCGCGCCGCCTGCTGCACCGATGCGCCGGACGGCCATTCCCCATCGAATGAGCGCACGACCAGGTCAATATCCCGCTCTCCGCACCAGGTCCGCACAAACGCCTCGTCTTCATCCGATGCGTCCCCGCGCAGCCGGTAGTTGACATGCACGGCTCGCACAGGCACGCCCAGCGCAGCCAGCACCGAAGTGAGTACGATCGAATCCACCCCGCCGCTCAAGCCGGTCACCACCGGTTCGCCGGTTTCCAGCAAGGCATGCCGGCGAAGAAAAGCATCGATACGTCGCTCGAAGGAGTCCATGCCGCAAGCGCCGTCAGTGACCGAAGCGCTTCTGCAACTCCTCGATGGGGAACCGGATCACTGTGGCTCGTCCCCTCGGACATACATAGGGCTTATCGCATGCAAAGAGCTGGTCGATGACGGATCGCATTTCCGCAGGCGCGAGCACCGCGCCGGACCGGATGGCGCCCCGCTTGGCCAGACTCCTCGCAAGCCGCTCCGAGCACTCCACGCCAGCCTGTTCATTGTCGCGCCGGTACTGAGCCAGCAGGTCTTCCAGCAAGACCTCCTTGTCGCCGGAACGCACTTCCGACGGCACGCCCCGCACGACGGCGGTCCTCCCGCTGAGTAACTCGATGTCGAACCCGAGGGCGCTCAGATCCGGCAGCAGTTCCTTGAGCAGCTCGAAATCCGCGGGAGGGAACTCGACGGTGCGGGCAAACAGCAGTTGTTGGGACAGTCCCTGCCCCTGTCGGAGATGACCGAGCGCCCGCTCGTACAGAATGCGTTCGTGCGCGGCATGCTGATCTATGATCATCAGACCCGACTGGATCTGCGTGAGAATGTAGCAGCCGTGAAGTTGCCAGAGAAGCATATCCTCGTCCCCGGGCCCCGCGTCCGGGATCGGTAAGGACGCCACACCGCGATACAGTTCCTCGGACTGCCGGCCCGCATCCCGTTCGCTCCTTTGGTAAAACCCTGCCGGAGGCGCATCGGAAGAAAATCCGGAAGCACCCGCTGAATGGGTTTTCCCGGGGACGGTAAATTCCATCGCAGGCGATTTCAGCACCCAGGGCTCGGCCGTATCGGTGGAGGACGCATCGACAAGGGGCGTCAATAACATGCCGCCAAGCCCTTTCCGCACGACCGCATGGAGAAATCCGTACACGCCCCGGTCGTCGTCGAATCGCACTTCGGCCTTTGCAGGATGCACGTTCACATCGACGCGGGACGGGGCCACCGACAGAAAAACGCAGAAAAACGGCCAAGTCCCCTGAGGCACCAGCCGCTCGTATGCCGATTGAATCGCATGTCCCAGCGAACGGCTCTTCACAATGCGTCCGTTGACAAACAAAAACTGCTCGCTGCGATGCTTCTTGTGCAATTCGGGCATCCCGACAAACCCGTGCACAGTCAGGTAACTCGTCTGCTCTCCCACGGGAACGAGCATTTCGGGGTACTGGTCGCCGAACAACGCTCCGATGCGGGCGCGGAGCGCCTCGGCTGGCTCCCCGGTTTCGGCGGGAAGCCGATGCATTTCCGCACCATCGTGGCTGAGCGTGAAGGCAATGTCAGGACGAGACAGCGCAAGGGCGTGAAACGCCTCTATGATATGGCGGAGCTCTGTGGCCGTGGTTTTCAGAAAATTCCGCCGGGCCGGCACGTTGTAAAACAGATTGCGCACGGCCAGCGACGCGCCGTCGCTCGTAGCGCACGGCTCTGAAGAAACGATACGTCCTCTCTCGTTACGGATGCAGAACCCAGCGCCGTCGACGGGCCGTTTCGTGCGTAATTCGACCTGCGCCACCGCCGCGATCGACGCAAGGGCTTCACCCCGAAAACCGAGGGTGCGGATACAGTTCAGATCTTCGGCGACAAAGAGCTTGCTCGTGGCGTGCCGCCGAAAACATGCGGTCGCATCTTCCCGGCTCATACCGCACCCGTCATCCACGACCTGGATCAATTCCGTACCGGCCCTCTTCAGGATCAGCGTAATGGACCCGGCGCCGGCGTCCACTGCGTTTTCCAGCAATTCCTTCACCGCCGAAGCCGGGCGTTGCACCACTTCTCCGGCGGCGATTTTATTGGAAAGCGCCTCCGGCATCACCCGGATGCTTCCTTCGATATCCATAGCTACGTCAGGCGCCATTCGACAACAGGTACAATGCGTAAAAAATGTGCGGGCGGGACAGGATCAACCCATCTGGAAATACATAAACATAGCCATCGCCAGCAAAATCACAAACAGAACGATCCCCGCAGGATTTCTCCGTTTGCGGCGCGAAAGGCTCTTGATGCGCATACGATGGCGCAAGTCCTGATCCTTCTTGGGGTCATAAAATCGCGGCTCGTAGGAGAACCGGCGGTGCCTGGCGCGAGACCCCGGCATAAAAATACCCATGGCGCTTCCCATGATTTCCCGATCGAATATACACGAGGCGGGGTACCCCGTTCCGGAACGATTGTCCACACGTTGCACACAACAGACCTTGCCAGCCTCGCCCGGAGCCGGCAGGAATCCCCCTAAAAGACCCCGGTTACAAAGCGCAGATACAAATACATAGCGGCCGCTACCGGGAGCATCGCATCGAACCGGTCCAGTACGCCGCCATGGCCCGGAAAGAGCGAGCCGGAATCCTTCGCACCGGCCAACCGCTTCAACTGGCTGGCAGCAAGATCCCCCAGTTGCCCCAACACGCCGGCGATCCCCCCCAGAAGCAACATGTGCCCCCAAGAAGTTATCTCATACACGAATACCTGAAACAGGACCGCGGCCGCAAGCGCCCCGAACACGCCGCCGATAGCACCGGCCCATGTCTTCTTCGGCGACACTGCAGGCGCAAGCGGATACCGCCCGAAAAGACGGCCAGCCACATACGCCATCGTATCGGCGGCCCATACGATCACAAAGACGGCCAGCGTCAGATAGAATGCCGACACATCGTCGATACCCAGTCCGTTTGCAAAACGCAACTCGATCAAAAAGGCCCACAACGTACTCGGATACACAATGCCCAGCAGCGTGGCTCCGAGGCGGCGCGTCCCCGGTGAATCGGGCCGGACGCCCCCTGGTCCTGCAATACGCGTCTGTGCCCCCTCTCTCCCCGACAACCCGGAATAAAAGGGAAAGCAGGCCACCACCCCCACAACGACCGCAGCCGCCACATAAAGCCCAGGACGCCAGGCGGCTTGCAGGACAAGAAGCGCACCGATGAGCAAACCGGGAATGCGATGCGGATGCAGTCCGCCCTCCTCAAGCAGGCGATATACCTCATGCTGGCACAACAAAGCCAGTGCCAGCACAAACAGGACGAACGGCCAGGATCCCAGATAGAGCATACCGACGACAAACGGAATGCCTACCAGAGCGGTAAGAAGACGAAGAAAAATGCTTTTATACACGCGTACCCAAAATGTAAAAATGGCCGGATTCTGCGCTGAATGATTTATTCACGCCGAAAACCCGGAGGCGTTTCGGAAACGAGCACATCGCCAGCGCGACGCGGCGCTCCGCGTTCGATCGCCAGCACGAACAGGATAAACAAACATGCCCCCAGGAGCACCAGATACCACGGTACGTTTATGTGTTCGATATCGGAAATTTCGTGTTCCGGATGCCTTGTAACATACGCACCCACCGCTACGGCAACGGCATTGTTCGTAAAGTGCACCGCAATGGCGGGCCAGATACTTCCGGTCCGCCACACAAGATACGCCATGAACACGCCGAGCGCCGCAAGCGGCAGAATCTGTGAAAAACGCAGATGATATATAGCGAAAACAATACCCGAAAACAGGATGCCCCCCGCCGCTCCGAGACTGCGCTCGGCCTGACGCTGTACATAGCCCCTGAACAGCAGTTCCTCGCATAAGGCGGGTGTAAGCGCCAGCACGATCAGTTGAAATGCGATGTTCGTATCTACATGAAGCACCTGCCGGATGAGTTCCATCTGCGACGCCTCGAATTCCCGAATGGCTTCGGGAAGGGGAATCGCTCCATTGACCGCACCAAGCCACTGTACGACGGGCATAAGCACAATGAGCGCAGCGAGTGCAGGCACTATGAAGGACACATCGAGCCGCCGTACCCGGAGAAAAGCGAGGGGGCGACGGGTGTGCATCCGCGCCAGCCACCATGCCGGCAGGCACAGCCCCAGCACCTGCCAGATCGTATTCGCCATAAGCAAGGTGCCGGCATGCTGTTCTATGAGCATGGATGGATCAGCAAGCAACGCATCCGGAGAAACCCCCTTCAGGAGGAGAAGCACCACTACGGCAAGGGGGCTGATTATCACCTGAAAAAGGATAAAGGCCGCGATCAGGGCGGCAAAGGTCGTCCACAGCGGCGAAAAGGCGCGGCGTTCGAACCATCCGTCCAGCGGAATAGGCCTCGGCGCATCCGGCGCGGCGCCCGACTCCCCGGACGATGTGTCCGGAAAAAGATGTTGTCTCGACTCATCCATGGTTCGTACAGGTGGAATGAAAACAGTGTAAAACGGGTCCGGCTAGTACGGAAAGGGAACCTGGCGCCTGCCAATCGTTATCTATGGCGCAACGAATGCTCGCGCCCGTAGCTCAGTATGGATAGAGCGTTGGATTCCGGTTCCAAAGGCCGGAGGTTCGAATCCTCCCGGGCGTGCCATTTCGCAATTCTGTGTGTGGGGGTTGTCTAACGTCTTAAGAGGCATGGTGGGTTTCGGGACTCGAAACCCAGGTTTGCGACCATAAGCGAGGCGCTCCGAGAACAGCGGTTGTAGCACTGTCCGCTTCATTCTTGCGCAATACTCACTTTCCTGCGCAATTCGCAAATCGCGCAAGAAAGCCGGTTTTCGTGCACAATCTGGACGCGGATTGTGCTCAAAGCCGAAGAAATGAATGGAGGCTTGGCGACTTTTGGATATAGTCTCCTAAAACCTCCACGTCACCGCAGCCGATATTTCCGGCGTGCGAGACGCCCCGTATCCCGTATACCCTACGCCCATATTCGTTTCGATGCGGTGATTGTGGAGCCGGGCAGCAATAGCTGCATCGAATGCCGCAAGAACATGGTTCAGAACAAGAACCGACGATACGCGCGAGGCGCGCCGCAGTAATGTATTGGCGTGGGCGTGGTCCCCTGCGTAGTCGAGAAAGCGGCCCTGTACGTTCGGCTTGGAGCCGTTTGCGCCCGTCCGCTCCGGATCAATGGCGTCGGTAAAATCCTCGCCGTTCTTCCACACGGGGTAGTCTGCCCATCCAGGCGCAAATTGATAGTATTTTCCGATCAGTTCGTAGTACTGCTGCTCGCCGAAATACGGGATCTCGTGCGAAAAGGCCGCGCCGGTCTCCGGATGCCATATTTCGCGCTCTACCGCACGCATCGCATTGAAAAATTCCCGGACAAGCCGGCGGTCTCCGGCCGTCCATGAGTCCGGCGCCCTGAAGTCGATCCCGGAGGGCGGGGAAATCACAGCGGCGCCCAGCGTCATTTCCTCGTCGCCTGCTTCAAGCCAGGCAGCATAATCGTTCAACCAGGAAGCGTACTGGACCGGATCCCAGAACCGGTGTGCATACGCCTGGTAAGCTCTTTCGCCTTCGCGCCCCCGATCTCTCCAGGTAAAATAGGCAACCAGCAGGCCCCCCTCTACCGCAACTGCGGCGGCGGAGCGTATCCAGTTCCGGTTGTAGGCCTGCCCAAGCCCTGGCAAGACCACCGACATCCCAAACGCCAGCGGCACGCTACGCACGATACCTGCCGAAGCTTGCCCGGACATGTCCTGATGCAACATCCGGGATCGTAGCTGCGCTGCCGAAACAGCGTCCTCGCTTGCAACCTGCGCTGCCAACGGCGTCGGCCGGACCGCCGCAAGGGCGGCAAGCGCAACAAATCCTGTCAAAACAATGTGTTTCATAGCACGCTCATTCTGAAGGAACGGTTTGTTTAAGCCAGGGAGCGATCATGCGCTCGAATGCCGGCGCGTCCTGGGCCCCCAGCACGAAATTGCGGATCACGCCATCCCGGTCTATTGCATACGTCGTTGGACGAATCTGAAGAGTGCGCAGGAACGGATCGGAAAGGTTTTCAAGATGTTCGTCCTGGACATACCCCGCGACCGTGCGCAGCGGCAACTCGTTGTTGAAATCAACAAGCGTCGCCCGCGATTCGTCCGAAATCGTGAGCACGACCAGCCCCTCGTCCGCATAGCGCTCCTGGAGCACATTGAGCGCCGGCAATTCTTCGAGGCAGGGCGCACACCAGGTAGCCCACCAGTTGAGCAGGATGACCTTTCCGCGGTAATCGGAGAGGCGCACCTCTTCTTCCGAAAGCAGTTCCACGAACGCGAAATCCGGGGCCGGAGCGCCCAACTCGGTACTCTCCAACCGGGGCTCTCCGGCAAAAACGAATCCGCCCCCCGAATCGACTTTGTACGTTACGAACACCAGCAGCCCGGCGATCACAATGAGCGCCATGGACATGAGCGACCCCAGCCGCTCTACGGCGTCTGACGGCACCAGCGTGCCTGTTTTCCGGTACAGGAACACCAGAAAGCCGGTCCCGGCAGCGATCATGCCGGCGGCAACGAAATAGGAAAGCGCGAAATCCATGAGCAAAGGTGGCGAAATACGCCGTCAAAGGTCAAAGTCGAAGAGAAGCCCGAAATGCCACAACAATTCATGCCCGTACCGGACAAAACGGCGGCCGTCCGCCGTCAGGAAATCCTCGTCCGGTTCGAACTTGAATGTGTCCAGTCCGTAGGTTGCGCTGACAAAGAACGCAGTGGGCAAGAGGTAAAAGGAACCGAGCCCGACACGCAGTTCCATACCAATGTCACGCCGCATGTCCACGGCCTTCGGAGCCCCCTCGCTCCAGGCAAGCGCTGCGTCCGCGTAGACGCGGCCATATACCTTGTCGAAATAAGCGAACAGCGCTTGCTTCGACACATGGGACCATATCGGAAAATGATAGGCCACCTGCAACCATAAGGTTTCGTTGCCTCCCAGGGAATAAAACGGATATCCCCTTGCGCGCAGCAGGCCGCCCACATAGTCGTTGTAAAAATCGTCCACCTCACTCCCGAGAATGGTGCTGCCGCGCAGCCGAACCCCCAGGCCATGGCTCGCGGAGGCAGGCAAACCCGGAAGCCGAAAGCCTGCCCGGGCATCAAGGGTGAGCCGGTGGTTGCGCCCCCCTTCGTACGAGGGCACGAGTGCGCCGTCCTCCACGTCGAACCGCTGCAGCAAGCGACCCGATTCGACCTCGTAATGCACATCGGCGCGTATCTGTTGAGGCAGCACATTGCTGTGGCGGTGGAGCTTTTGGGTCTGGAACCGGGCGCCTGCCGTAAACGCACGCCCGATAAAATACCGGGAACCCGTCCCGGATACGAAACCTTTCTCCTCCGTAGAGAAAAACCGCTCGGTGGAAACGCGATAAGGGCTGTACCGGTATCCGGCCTCAAGCAGCAGGGTTTTGTTCACTTTGCTGCGGGCGTAGATATCGCCTTCCCACAGGCTGTAGGCAATGTCTACCTGCGTTGTATCCGGATAGCAAGCCGTACAGGGAAATTCCTCGATCCGAAGCCCGTTCTCCACATTCCGCCGGATGTTATACAGTTCAATGGAAAACTGCGGCGCCCACCGTTTCGGCAAAAACCCGAAGCCGCGGTTGTACGCGATGGTAAGGAAGGCGTCGCGCTCCATTTTCAGGAGATTGGAGGGCGCCAGAAAATCGCCTGCCCCCTTGGCCCTTCCGGACCCCGGACCCACCATGATCCCGCCGAAGAACGACATCTCTTCGAGCATCTCGCGTGAATTCACATACACGCCCAGTTTGGTCGTGCGTAGGAGATGCTCCCCCAGGGAGCGTTTCGGAAGACGCGCGCCCAACGATTGCCCGCGCCGGGACACGTAGTTGTCGATACGCAGAACAGGAAAAAATCCGATCGGAGTAAACACATTCCGGTATTTCTCCACCCCCCCCGACGACGCCGCTTCCTCCGTTTCCGGCTCTGCTTCCTGTCCGGCGTTCGAATCGCCTCGCGTCCGGCGTACCCGCAACACGGTCTCCCCGTCGAACGGGCGAATATCCGTATCGTCGAATGCATTGAGCGTCGACCACCGGGACGCAAGCACCGGATCCGGGGCTCCCTTTCCGGTAATGGCAGGCGGGGCATACGCTGCCGGATCCGGAATGGACGCAGGGCGATCCAGCATAGCAATGTGGTAGCCGTCCGCATCGTACCGTGCAAACGCCATAGCGCCGTCGGGAGCAAGACGAGGCATAAATGCGCCCCCTGCTACGTTGGTCAGCGCCTCAGGAGAAGTACCGGATATGGCGCCCTTCTCGTCCAGCCGCATCCGGTAGACGTTGAAAATTCCCGACTGGTCCGATGCGTAATACAACCAGGCTCCGGAGGCGTCGAACGCAGGAGAACGTTCGTCCGCATCCGAGACCAGCACCTCCTCCGGAGTGGCGGAACTCCCATCGACCGCAACCCTGTAGAGGTCTCGTCCGCCGCCCCTCGAAAGCGTCAGGTAAATCCATGCGCCGTCCGGGCGCCAGACCGGCTCGGCTGCCTGTGTGCCGTCGTCATAGTGCGTGATGCTGCGTGTTTGCCCGCTCGCCACATCAAGCAGGTACAGATTGGCGCTGCCGTCGGATTGCCCCAGAAAGGCGATCTTCGAGCCGTCCGGGCTGTATGCGGGCGCTGCCGCGCGCAGGTTGCGGGTCAGCCGCTCCGCTTTCTTCGTTTCCGGATCGAACCGGTACAGGTCCGAAAATAAATATCCATCCGAGTTGGTTTTCGTGCGGGCGTATACAAGATGATCCCCATCGGGATGCCAGGTTACGGCCCCGCCCACGCCGGCTTTCGCCTTTTGCGCATAGCCCAGCGAACACACAGACCGGGCACCGCCCCCGTCCTGATATCGGCCTGCTGCCGCCGTCCCGCGTGGCAGTTCCAGGCCCTCCAGTTGGTACGCCTCCGTCTCGCCGGTCTCCCGATCCAGAATGTACAGGGAAGACAGGTTGTAGTGTTCGCCCTTGTTCGATACGTAGGCAAGACGGCGGCCATCGGGCGAAAAACGGGGGTAAAAATTGCTGAATCCTTCTGCCTCGATCAGGCGTCCTTCGACCATCTGGTCCCGAACGGGGCCAATGCGCTCCTCGTATTCGCGGCGGAGCGTCCCCATCCAGTCCGCATAGATGCTGGCCGCATCACGGCCTGTTGCCTCCTTCAAGGCCTTCTCAACATTCCAGGTATCCCATTTTCCGAGCCCGGAAGTCAACCGGCGTAGTATGTCCTCCCCGTACGTGGCGGCAAGATAGTGCGTGAACGCGAACCCCTGATTGTATACCGCCTCGCGCAGCAAGCTGGAATGGGAATAAAATCCCCCCATCTCGGCAAGGGTCAGTTCCTCGCCAGCCAGCACCCGGGTCCGCAGCACCATATCGCGGTGGGTATCCCAGTGATCGTAGTGCATGAACGCGCGCTGGTACTGCGCCGTCCCCTCCGCCAACCAGGCCGGATTGTTGAGCGTCGGTACGGGGTACGTGACGATCACGTCGGGATAGCCGTACAGTACATCAGGCCGCTTCACGTCTTCGTAATCCAGATACTGGAAATACAGGAAAGGAAACCGGCGACCCGCCTTCATCGTCGCCTGCACCTGCACCATGTGCGTAAATTCGTGAGCGATCACATTGCGCAGCCAGTTGTGGTCGCCTCGAAGCGGGGAATCCAGTGCAGGGGCCCATATCTCGATCTTGTTGTCAAAGAAGTAGGCGGCGCCGTTGGAATAATCCTCAAAATCCTTGAGTACGAACGTCACCTTGCCATCGGGCCGGTACTGGTACAACGAAGTGATCGGGGCATATATTTCCTCTGCAATGCGGGCAACGACCCGGGCCGTCCGGCTACTTCCCTGGCCGGCCCCGTCATGATGAAAAACCACTCTGAAATGCTCGGTTTCAAGGGTGTACCAGTCCAATGCGGGGCGAGTGAAATCGTATAGGCCCACGATGCTTTGGGCTTGAACCGCCGGAGCGCCGCCAACGAGCGGCATACCGGCCAGCGCGACCGCAAAGGCCACCCTCACCGGCGCAAAGCGCCCGACATACCGACGCCATGTTCCCCGCCTGTCGTGTGTATGTAACCCGGTTTTCATCTTACCGAATAACCGCCATCTTGATGAGTTTGGTGGCCCGGGTCCCGTCTGTCGCCTTTGCCGTGAAGCGTGCGAAATACAGACCGCTCTGCACGTTGGCCTGCCAAACCGTTTCCGTGGGGACCCCCCCAGCAATGCTACCCATGTCCACATCGCCCACCAGAGCGCCGCCCGCGTCCAGAATCGTCACGCGCACCTGGGCATCGCGGGATGTCCGGATGCGCAAGTGGGTAATGTCCCCGTCTATCGGATTGGGCCAGTTGTAGGTCTCTTTCGAATCGATCAACCCCTCCACTACAAGCGGATCGGCCCGCTCCTCCAGTGCCGTAAAACTGTTCTGGGCGCCGGAACCGTACAACTCCCCCCACCAGATTTCCGAGATGGGAGGGATTCGCCACGCTTTTGCAAAACCGGTCGTGGATATAGCTA
This sequence comes from Rhodothermales bacterium, assembly GCA_965248175.1. Classification (GTDB taxonomy): domain Bacteria; phylum Bacteroidota; class Rhodothermia; order Rhodothermales; family VXPQ01; genus VXPQ01. The sequence continues at coordinate 1,973,184 of OZ252093.1, read as the reverse complement.
TGATGCGATCGTCGAGAAGCAACGGCGTCGTATGGACAGCATCCCCGGCTTCAAGCGGGAAGGGCGCTGCCGCCTGCCCACCGGCCCCCACTGCGTATAAATACCCATCCGTTGCCGCGGCAAGCACCGTCCACTCTTCGGCCCCTTCGAACCGGAACACGAGCGGCTGGGCGGCAATGCGAGCCGGAAGCGTAACCGGAAATCCGGCTGCCAACGCCCCGGATTGCGTAAATGCGAAGATCGTGGAGTCCATGGCCGCAAGCACATCGAGGCGGTCGTCCCCATCCACATCCACGAGCACCGGGTAGTCCGAAAGCACCCCTTTACCGGCCCTCCCGGCAGACGCGGCCACCGCTCGTACGTCGATACGCCGCGTTACGCCGCCCGGCGCAAGTAGCAGCATCTCCCCCGTTCCAGTGAGCGGAAGCGCCGCCATGCTGCCGGCGCGCTCCCTGCCTACCGCCGGACTCCCGATTCCGGAAGCGGCGTCCACCGTATAATTCCAGGCCGTCCCGTCGATTTCGACGCCTCCGGATTCAAAGACCACAGGCGCCGCGCGCCCTGCCGGACCGTGCCATGCGGCAAGCGCCACCGCTCCCCCGGACTTGCCCGGAACGACCCGGACTCCGGACGCAGACGCCTGCACATGCACCCCCCCCGTTTCCCCATCAAGAAGCACATGCCATGTATCACCGCTTTCCGCCGGTACATGTACGATCGGAGAAACCGGGCGCCCGGTCCCTGCCTCGGGAGGAAGTTCCCAAACGGCCTCGGGCGTGTCGAACGGCTCTCCAAGGTCCCGCACGACGATGGCGCAGCGCTCGTCACCGCCATCCATCCTGCATTCGAACGTAGCCATGCGGTTGCCCGGAGCCACGGCAGGAGACGCTGCCGTGGGAACGCGTCCTGTCAGCATCTCACGCCCCCGTGTTGCAACGGCCACGCTATCCAGCCCGTATATCAGCAGGTGGTCCTCCGTCTTCGATATTTTGGACCCGGCGGGAAGCGACATAAGCGCACCGTGCAATGCCCGCAATTCCGGCGCATCGACCGGGGCTGCCCCCCCCACGGTTTCTCGCTGGTATACGAACGACATGTCTGCACCGGGCAGGGAAAACGCATCCAGCACAACGAAACTGGGCCCACCGGCGTTCGTCTCACTGCCCGGATAAGTATCCGGCCCGAACCGGTTCCGATACAGCCCATTTGGAGGTGCAAAAGGATTTCCCTCATAGAAGAAATCATAGGGGGTACCCAAATACCGCCGGTTCCCGAATAAACCCCTCGACGGATAGCCAATATCCTGCGGCCCGTCCGCCTCTTCAAGATCGATGGCGCGTTCCTCGCCCACATTGACGGCATGATCCGCCAGCCCGGCCCGCAACCGCCGCTCATCCACATGCCAGATCAGCACACCCCCGTTCAGTTCAATCTCGTCGTCCTCGCTATCCACGCCGCCCGGAAGCGCCCAGTCGTACCCGTCAGCCCCTACCACCACGCCCCCGACAAAGCCGGTAGTCGTCACGCTGTTGAAGAGCGAGTCTCCGTTATTCACGTGCTGTTCGACAATATGCCCCTCTTTAAGCACGCGCAGCGTCAGGCCGTCCCCTTCCGGATCCCGGTAACGGTTTTCGACCAGAAAATATTCGGCGTCCGAAACGAGCACGCGCGCCGACTCGGAAGCATCCGGGAGCGAGACGGCGCGAAGCCCGACGGTCTGCGGACCGTCCCCGGTAATATCCACCGGATCCGTCCACCCCAGAAAATACTTCGTCCACGCCATGGGCTCGGGCGGGAGAAGTCCGCTGTATGCAAAAATTCCCTGCGCATCCATCAGGCCGAACGGCCCGATGGCGCTTTGCCCGCTCTCCGTATCAAACAGGTCCGGTACGCCCAGGAAATTGAAAAAACTGGCCGCCAGCAAGCCATTGATGGAGAGTTCAAGCAGATACCGCTCCCCGCTAAAGGGATCCGTGCCGGGACGAGTTTCAGTGCGCGGAACGATCATGGAGTGATCGACAGGAAATCCGTGAAACGTCGCCCCCCCGGCGCCGAGCCTGTTCAGCGTTTCCGCATCGAAAAAGATCGAAGGCAAATCTTCCGGTGTTCTGTCCAGCGAGGTGCTGGAAAGCTCCGTATCCCGTCCCACGCCGGCATGAAACAGGACAAACGCCGTACGCCCCGGCGCAAACCTACTCATATCGAAGTCGATGTCCGCCTCGGCGAACGTCCAGGCATCATGTACCAGACGCGCCAGTTTCGCCCGCTCGGCGTCGCTATCGGCGTCGAGCCCCGTTGGCGCATAGGCGCCCATAGGCATGGGAAGCTGCACCGCGCCGGGCACAAGGTGCGTGCGCACTACCGTTTTGCCATCGGAAACGCGCGCCACGTAATCTTCCAGAAAAGCAAGATGCGCCTCGAAGTAGGCGGCGTCATGGGGCAGCGGATCAATCAGAGACTCGATTCCCTGATACGGATCGCCTGCGAACGTACCGTCGCCGGTCGAAAAACGGGTCGTGTCCGGCTGAAACTCGACACGGAGCGCCACCACGTCATAAGCGGGCGCCGCAGGCTTGCGGAGCGGTCCGGAATGCACCTGTGCATGCCCTGGTGCAGACCACCCGACTGCCGCCCAGGCAAGTGCAGACAAAAGAAGGAGCCGCATCGCATCGCCGCCGATCATGCACATCCTCGCCATATACGGCTCATGGAAAAGCGGATGCGGGGGCGCTCAACGCAGGAAATTCACGAGAAGAGAAAATCGCATCGTGTTCGCCAATGGGTGATTCTCCTCCAGCGCATAGATGTACGAAAAGTCGGCCCCGATGATGTTCCACCGGACGCCTGAGCCGAAGGTCAGAAACTTTCTGTTGCCGAAGTACGGATTCTCGTAAAAATACCCGGCGCGAAGCGCAAACAGCTCCCGGTACCAGTATTCGAAACCCATACTGATGGTCATTTGATCGAATGCACTGAGCGTCTCATAGGGGGCCTCTGCCGCACCATTTGTTGTACTCTTGCATACACTGGTACATACCTCAATGGACTGCCAGCCGGAAAAGATCGCTTTGTAGAACGGATCTGCTTCTCGGGTGGAGGGGGTGGTGGGGGAGAGTGAATCGCCCTCCGAGGTACGGACACGGATCAGCGTTTTGTTGAAATCCTGTGTAAGCGTCAGTTTGTTATACTCGTCGAAATCGAACGTAACGGCATACCCGAACCGAAGATTCTGGGGAATGGGGTCGGCCTGCCCCTGATCCGAATATTGGATCTTCGGGCCCATATTGGCGAGATTGAATCCGAGATCAACACCCACCTCTGAGCTACCGGCCTGGAAGCGAGGCACACTGTACAAAGCTGCAAGATCGAAACCGATCGTTACGCCGGCGCGCGTTTCCTGCGCTCCCACACTCTGCCCCGGTGCAAGATTCGAATAGATCATGCGAATGCCCGTGCCCAGAGATAGGTTTTTCAACACATTCGTCCCGTAGGAAGCGCCCGCGGCCAGATCGTACGACTTGAAGTCACCTGTGGGGTTGTTTTGGGCGTCGCGGCCTTCGTGTTCGCCAAGAAACAGGTACGTCAGATGCGCCCCGAAGGTACCAATGCGGTCTACCCGATGCTTGGCGGTCAGGTACTCATAGAAAAGACCCGCATTGAACTCCGGAAGCCAGTTGGAATGGGTTAGCGAAATCTCCGTGCCCTCCTGCCGGGCCAGACCCGCCGGATTCCAGAAAACAGCATTGGCGTTGTCTGCGATGGCAACGCCTGTATTGCCCATGCCCGCTGAACGGCTATCCGGCTCGATCTGCAGAAAAACCACGGCGGCTCCGCCGACCTGTGCATGAGCCGCCTGCCCGACGAGGGATGCACAAAACACGGTGAAGATAGCCGCGGCAAGAAATTTTCGGCTCATGTCAATGTACCTGCTGCTTTCGTTGAATGACTGCATGATTGGTTCTCAAGGGGCAAAAAAAGGTTCCTGATTGCTATGTACAGGGCTATCGGATGATGGCCAGCTTTTCTATGTGTTCGGATACGGAACGGCCGCCGTCCGGCTGGTCCACGCGCACGCGCACCTTGTACAGGTAAATGCCGGAGGCAAGAAGGTTCATGTCCTCGTCCCGCCCATCCCAGACTACCTGTACGGGACCGGCTGTCAAAATCCCGGAAGGCAACGCCTCTTCCGTATCAATGGTACGGACCGGGCGTCCGGACAGAGCATAAATACGTACCTGCACGGAAGCGGCGCTACCCGTCGGCTGGTTATGCTCAAACACGAAACGTGTCTGGCCGCTCGTCGGGTTCGGGTAATTGTACACATTTTCCAACACCACGTCCTGTGTAGAAGCTACCAGGAAATCCAGTGATTCGACATTCGAATTATTGAGCACATCCCAGGCGCGCACCGACAACGAGTGCGGGCCGTCGGCCAACCCATCCGTATAACTCCTGAACGAATATTCGACGCGGCCGCTTCGGAACGAACCGGGATCGCTTTCGAAGCGGCTGCCTATGTCTACGGCGGTGCGCTCGTCTCCATCGACAACCAGCAGCATCTCGTGCCCCACACCCGTTCCTACCGTATTGATGCCGCTGTCGTCGCGCAGCTTCACGATAAGGCGGGGATGCGCCGGGGTCAGTCCACCGGAAACAAACGTGGTGTCGTTCAGAAAGAGGGAAATATCCGGCCCGACGTGGTCATCGGGCAACGTGGCGGCGGTCCCGCCAACCACGACTTGCTCCGTATAGCCGGCGGCATGTTCGGAGGCATTGCGTACATAGACGCTCACGCGCCCGGGTTCGTTGCTGTAGGAAATATCTTTGGGCACCACGAACGTGGCGCTGAAACGACCCGAGGTTACCGGTACGGTACCGCGCCAGAGCAGATCCTTCCGAACCGTATAGTAATCCCGGGACAGGACAGAGCGATCGGGCACGTTGATACGGCGCTCTGCATCGAAAACCACAAAGTGCGCCTGCCCTTCGAAGCCTGGATCCACCGCTCCCGCAGTCGTGAGCACATTACCTTCGATGGTCACTTCGCCCAGCGCCCGGAGGGCGGGCATATCCTCAACAGGCGTTCCGTTCACCCGCTCGACCACGGCCTCGCGCGAAGGATACCCGAGGCGCAGCGTCGGATCGCCCAGCAGATTGAACTTGCGATTGTTCGCCTGCAAACCCGCTTGGGTATTCTTCGTGCTCACCAGGACATCGCCCAACCGGCGGGGCCTTCCGTCCTGTGCAGGTTTGAACAGTTCCCTGTTCAGCGCCCGGTTCAGTCCCACATTCAACTGGTTCAATGCCGAATCCGTGAAGACCAAACGTACTGTCGTCATCAGCGCAATCGCTCCCCCTGATTCATTGAGCAACAGAACTTCCGCAGCGCTTTGCTCCCCGGACAGATCCCACCACCCATAAGAACAGGTCGCAGTAATGAACAGCGGCATGCGGTCATAATTGCGCAACTCCTGCCCATCTTCGAGGGTGAAAATTCTTTCCTGAGCGAGGCCGTCCTCCCCCCCGTGCCCGCTGTAATTCATGACCAGTACGCCGTCGTCCAGGTACTCCAGGATTTCCCGCTCGACCTCGGGCAGACGCCAGCCGTTGGCGTATTTCCGTTTATAAGAAATACCATACACCTTGCGCAGATCGATCTGCGGATACTCCTGCGCAAGCAATTCGGCCACCACATCCGCATTCTGCGTATGCAGATCCGGTCGCGGTTCTTTCACTGCCCGGCCCTTGTTGTACGCATCGTCAGCCACAAGCAGATACTGCCTGCGCCAGGAACCGTATGTGGCAGGATTCTCGTAATGTTTGATTTTGGCCACCATGGCAGCGGCTTCTTCCGTCGTCTGCACAGGAAACCGCCCAATGCCAATATCAACACGTTCCCGGCCCACATCACGCGAATAGCCGGGCCAGGCCCATATTCCCTCGTCCGCATCCAGGAAGCCGAAGTAATCGTCGCTGGTGTAGGTTGCGATCGGATCGAACGATTCTTCCGTTTCGTAGGGCGGAATCCAGTTTCTGAGGATAACCTCATCGGGGTCGATATCCAGATTGCGATAATTGAAGTGCCCGTCCCCGAAGAGCAAGGCATATCGGAACGGCCTGCCGGCTTCGTTACCCCTGTCGTACAAAAAACGCAGGTAATCGCGCAAACCGCGCATGTCCACAAGCCCTCCGGAAAACTCATTGTATATCTTGCGAATGTCCGTCACCAGCACATCGAGCCCGTCCTTGCGGCGGTGCTCTGCCAGTTCGTCTGCAGCGGAACGAAATGCATCAGGCGCTACAATCACGAAATCCGGATATCCGGCGAGTCCGTGCAGATTCTGCGAAGCGACGCGCTGCGCGTTTTCTGCGCGAAGCGGTCGGGTCGCTGACGGACGAAACGCCGCCAGTTCGCGCGGAGTGGATGCATCGGCCGCCTGTACCTGAACGCGCCAGGTGTTCCCGGCCGAACGTACCTCAAGACTGCGCACATTGCCGGGCTCCGTCACGTCCCACACCAGCGGCTCAGCGGCAAATCCTTCCAGAACAAATTCGAACGCCCCCGTTTCGCCCCCGGGCGTAGTGAAATGGAGCGAGTCGCCGGCTGCCCGAAGGCTCTTCGGATAAAATACCCGCAGCCAGTCCACGGCAGCCTGCGCATCATCCTCGACGCCCCCCTCCAGACCCATCGAAAGATGCAGGGGCGCGCCGGCGCCCGTGTCGCGCTCGAACTCGGCGATCCCGGGTACTGCAATAGGATAAACCTCGTTATTCAACAGGAGGCCGCGAGCCGCCCGAAGAGAACCCACAAACGCGCCATCCGACTCGAAACGCACCGTGGCGGCAGGATTGGAGCGGATAGCCACCCGCGCCTGGTAGCGAACAGATCCCTGCAGGAGGCCCGGCAGCATCAGATTCTCGACCAGCACCCGCGAATCCCCGGCACGGATCGGCGTCATGACCCACGTGTGCCCGCTTCCGTTCTCCTTACTCCACATGTACTCGTCGAAATCCACCATGTACCGCCCATCCGTCTCGTAGAGCGTCTCGATGTCCGTATACGCACCCGAAGGTTCAGGGACGGGCGAAGCAGCATCTTCGTCCAGTATCTTGACGAAGTAGTAATTCTCATTGGAGAAGGGATGTACGTAATGCTCCCATCCCTCTGCCCCGTATGTCCAGCCATAAGGGCCTTCCCCATAGAAAACAACCGCATCCCCTGCATCGAAGCTGCCGTCCCCGCCACCCGAGCGGTAAGCAGGCTGTTCGACAAGGTCCGCGAGCCGGGGCGCCGAATTGAGCGCCGGTACGGGCGCACCTCCATTTCCGTAAATAGCGACGCGGTCCGGATCGATAGCGTCCGGGGAAGGAAAATCAGGCAGGGAGAGGGAGGCCAGGAAATCCCTGTCGATGCGGTACAACCCCGTTTCGTGAACAGGAATCTTGTAGACGACGCCGTTGGCCAGTACACTCTCCGTAACGGCGAGGTGGGGGTTGTCGTTACGGCGGGATACGACAAGACGGGAAGCCACACCCTGTTTGCCGGCCCCGCTTGCGTAGCGTACGGCAGCGCGCACCTGTCGATAGCGGCGGACAACGCCATCCTCGTAGACAAGCAACCGCACGCCAAGATTGATGAGGTACTTCCCCTGGCTCGTACCCAACCCATCCAGCCATACTACGGGACCGCTCGTTTCCTGCACGACCAGCGTATCCCCGACGGGAAGGTCCAGTTCGTCGTAGGCAGTTGCAAGCAGGGAAACACTGGGGGCATCCTTCGACGGCAGTTCGAGCGTTTCCGAAACGACCGGTATCCCAAAGGACAACATGCGGGCAGCAGAAATCGTAAATGCTCCCATCGCGGCCGAATCCACAACGGTCTGCATGGAAACCGGCCAATCCACCGTAATCTCCACAACCACGCCCTCTGAAGAAGATTCCACCGTACGGATGTCCACATCCTGCGCCACGGACACATCCGCCCGAATGACGCACAGGAAAACCGCAAGGAACGCGAACCGAACGCTCATGATATCGTGCCCCCTCGCCGGATCGCTTATGCGGCAGAGAAAAGCGTGCTGTTACGAAATAGGAAAACGAGTAAGAGAACGAGGACGGAGCAGACCGCCCGGTTTCGTAACAGTCGTAGGTCGATAGGCGAAAAGAAAAAGGAAGCGATACGGGGGGAGGTATTTTATACCGAATACCGAACAACACCGGGTATATCCGATTACACGAATCGATGCACCCTTGTTCGACAGCCAAAAGGCCCCTTTATCTGCACAACAACGAAACCTGCCCGGCAAGGTTCCGCTTGTGGCGTATCGACCGATGAAGTTTCGGCGAAACAGCTACAGGTCATCGAGGGAACGCTCCTCTGCAACAGCAATGCCCCTCGGCATACGCACGGGCGTACCCACAACCGTCACCGGGTCGTGCTCGAAAAAAAAGTGCCATCCTCCCTCGACGGCATCTTTGAGAAAACGCGCCTTTTCTTCGAGCGTCACAAGCGGGCGCACATCGTACGACGTAGTCCAGGCGCCCTTAAAATGGACCGTTGTGGGCAGCAGATCCGACACGAAAACGAGCGTGCGCTCTTCGTCGGATATTTTCACCAGTTGCTGCGCTTCCGTATGGCCATTCACAATGATCGCCTCGACACCGGGAAAAAGCGTACCCGGTCCGTCGACCAGATGCAATTGCCCGGCGCGCTCGAGCGGTTCCATATTTTCTCTCATAAATGACGCGGCTTCGCGTACGTTCGGGTGGCGCGCCCACTCCCAGTGTGCACGCTGCACGTGATACAGCGCATTCTCGAAAACCGGAGCCGGGCCGTGCCGGCCTATTGCAGTGCCGCCACCGCAATGATCGAAATGCAGGTGGGTATACACGACATCCGTCACATCCGCCGCACAGAAGCCCGCCTGCTCAAGGGACCTGTGCAACTCCGTATGGGCATAATCAATGGCATAGATGCTTGCGAACTTCTCATTGCCCTTGGCGCCGATGCCGTTGTCGATGAGAATAACGCGCCCGTCCCCCTCCAGGAGCAGGCAACGCATGGCAAGAGGAATTCGATTCTTATCGTCCGGCCGGATGTGGCGCTCCCACAACGCACGCGGCACGACGCCGAACATGGCGCCGCCGTCCAGGCCGAATCGACCCGTCTCGATCGTATGCAATTCGTAGAAACCGATGCGCGCCATCCGCCCTACCGATCGTATGCGTTCGGCCTGCCGGAAGCAGCACCCCCGAGGCATTGCACTACCATCATGTACCCATTCCCTCGCTCATCTCCAGCATGCGCTCGATGGGCCGGAGCGCCGCCCGACGCACCGTCTCCTCCATATGCATCTCGGGCTCCTCGAATCGCAAGCAGAGATATACTTTCTCGATGGTATTGAGCCGCATGTGGGGACACCGGCTGCATGCGCATCCGCTTTCCGGCGGCGCCGGAATGAATGTCTTGTCAGGGCTATCCTTGCGCATCTGGTGCAGAATGCCTTCCTCCGTCGCCACGATGAAGGCATCATGCACACTTTCCCGGGCAAAACGGCGAATGGACGTCGTAGAACCGATATGGTCCGCATGCCGCAGCACCGGCTCCTCGCACTCGGGATGCGCCAGGACCAGCGCCTCCGGATAACGCACTTTCAGACGCAGCAACTTGCGCTCACTGAACGTCTCGTGTACGATACACGCTCCTTCCCACAACACCATGTCGCGCCCCGTTTCGCGCATAAGGTGCCGCCCAAGGTTGCGATCCGGCGCAAAAATGATCGGCTGATCCTCGGGAATGGAAGACACGATATGTGCGGCATTCGACGATGTGCAAATAATGTCGCTGAGGGTCTTCACGCCCGCCGTACAGTTAATGTAGGAGATGACAAGATGGTCGGGGTGGCGCTTTTTGAACGCAGCCAGTTCGGGCGCCGGGCACGAGTCCGCAAGAGAGCACCCGGCATTCAGATCCGGCAGCAATACTTTTCGTGCGGGGTTCAGGATTTTTGCCGTTTCCGCCATGAAATGCACCCCGGCGAATACGATGATGTCCGCGTCCGTTTCGGCGGCCCTCCGGGCAAGCCCCAGCGAATCGCCTATATAATCGGCGATGTCCTGAATGTCCGGCTCCTGGTAATAATGCGCCAGAAGCACCGCGTTTTTCTCCTGCTTCATCCGTTCGATTTCCTCAAACAGATTCAGCATGGGATCGACAGGCGCGTCGATAAAACCGGCCTCCCTGTCCAGTACCGGAATATCCTCCATAATGCACAGCAGAAATAGTGACCGTACGGTAGGGTCGCTCGTAAAAGCATAAAGAAAATATAACGCCGTAATACCCTGTGCGTTCTCCAAAACAAAAACGACCGACGCCACCGCGATACAGAAAATAATCAGACGCTGTCCGGTTCTTCCCGGCAAAGTACGCCCTCCTCCAGCCGCAGTACCCGATCGGCGCTCGCCGCCAGGGCAAGATTGTGCGTGGCAAGCACGAACGTACACCCGAAATCGCGGCTAAGCCGTATCATTTCCTCATGCAGATGCGCAGCGTTTTTCGCATCGAGGTTGCCCGACGGCTCATCGGCCAGTACCAGACCCGGCTGGTTCATAAGCGCCCGAGCCACGGCAACGCGCTGTTGTTCTCCCCCGGACAACTCGCCGGGCCGATGTTCTGCCCGGTCATCCAGATGCAGCATCCGGAGAAGCATCATCGCACGGCCGCGGACCTCCGAAAGGCGCTGGTGGCGAATGAGCGCCGGCATGGCCACGTTTTCGAGTGCCGTAAACTCCGGCAACAGGTGGTGAAATTGAAAAACGAACCCGATCTCCCGGTTGCGGAACACAGCCAGTTCCTCGTCCGATGCACTAAATACCTCCTTGCCCCGGCAATACACCGAACCGCCGTCGGGGCGGTCAAGTGCCCCGAGAAGATGCAGCAGGGTGCTTTTCCCGGTTCCGCTTTCCCCTACGATGGCCACCACTTCGCCGGAACGAGCCTCGAAATCCACGCCGCGGAGCACTTGCAGGGACCGACCGCCCCCCGAAGGGTAGCTCTTTCTAAGCGCACGCACGCTGAGGAGCGGCGCATCGCGGGGGACATCCCCCATGGATTCCAGGGTATGGTCCGCAACACCCAAACTATGCCCCCTCTTCGCGTTCGATACCGTATTTATTCATCTTGTTGTACAAATGGGACCGTTGCATCCCAATGGCTTCTGCGGTTCGGCTAATGTTCCAATCGAAATCACTTAGTTTCCGCTCAAGAAACATCTTTTCCGCCGTGTCGCGAAAATCGCCCCAGTCTTCCGTCTTTGCGAGCATATCCATCAGGGGATCCCGGGACGTTTCCCCGGGGAACGCATAGCGGTCGATATCCTCTACCCGAATTTCGTCGTCGGTCGTAAGCACGATGAGGCGTTCTATCACGTTTTGCAGTTCGCGCACATTGCCTCTCCATTCCTGCTCCGTGAGGCGCTTCAGGGCTGACGCCGTAAAATGTTTTCCGGGCCGGCCGTTGCGCCGAGCCAGATCCTCGCAAAAACGGGCAGCGATGACAGGGATATCTTCGACACGTTCCCGCAGGGTCGGGAGACGTATGGGAATCACGCTGAGCCGGTAGTACAGGTCCTCCCGAAAGGTTTCCTCTCTGATGCACGAAGCAAGATCCTTGTTCGTGGCGCAAACGATGCGCACATCCACCGAAATGACCCGATCCCCGCCTACACGCTGGATATTGTTTTCCTGAAGCACCCGGAGAACCTTGGCCTGGGCAGACAAACTCATGTCCCCGATTTCGTCGAGAAACAACGTACCCCCGTCAGCTTGCTCGAACTTGCCGATACGCTGCTTCACGGCGCCGGTAAAAGCCCCTTTCTCATGGCCGAAAAGTTCACTTTCAATCAATTCGTCGGGGATCGCGGCGCAGTTCACGTCCACCATCGGCCCATCCTTTCTGGGCGACAGGTGGCGAATCCACTTTGCAACGAGTTCCTTTCCCGTACCGGGTTCACCCGTAATGAGCACACGTGCTTCCGAAAGCGCAACGCGTTCGATCGTATCGCGGACGGCGCCAATGGCGGAACTGTCGCCAAGAATAGGGATGAGCTCGCCCTCGTAGGCGTCTATGGCCTCCTTCATCCGGCGATTCGCCGTTGCCAGAACCCCGCGGTCCATGGCGTTCCGTACGGAAACGAGCAAGCGATTCAGATCGGGCGGCTTTTCGATAAAATCGTACGCACCCAGTTTTGTCGCCCTCACGGCAGTCTCAATGGCGCCGTGCCCGGAGAGCATAACGATGGGCGTCTCGGGCATTTCCTCGCGCGCCGCAGCGAGCACCTCCATGCCATCCCGTTTCGGCATGTTGACGTCGAGCATGACGACATCGTACCGCCCGGCGCGCAGGCGGGCAAGGGCATCTTCCCCGTCGACGGCTTCCTCTACGCCGAACCCTTCGTACTCGAATATTTCGCGCAGCGTACGTCGAATACTCGGTTCATCGTCGACAACAAGAATGACAGGAGGCATGCGATCGGTCAGGATGACTGCTTCGCCGTTGCGCGCGCAATATATATCCGGATACTCGAGGCCTGGCTGGATTCGGGGTATTCCGCCTCGACTGCTTCGTACTGTTCGAGGGCATCCTCGTACCGTCCTGCCCGCTCATAGAGTTGACCGGCATGCAGGAGATATTCCGGCGTCGTCAACTCACTCTCGAAGTGGCGTGCAGCGCGCCGGTACAAATCACCGGCGCGGGCATATTCCTCGCGCTGTTCCCAGGCCGCCGCCTCACCCGCAATGGCGCCCGCGCCGATAAAGTCCGGCCCCTTGTCGAAATCCTCGAAATACGAAAGCGCCCGGTCGTATTCGCCCAGCTTGAAGAGCGCATCCGCTGCATAGAAACGCGCAAGATTCCCTGCGGGCGTACTGCCGTACTCATCGGCGATTTCCAGCAAGCCCAGATGCTCCAGCGATCCATCCAGCGCCTGCTGGTACGATGCTTGCTCGTACAGGGGCAGCACCTGGGCCAGGAGAACTTCTGCCTCGGAGGCCTGCTGGCCCTGATAGAAAACAGACCCGACGATAACAGCGGCAATCACCCCAAGGGCAGCGAGCACACCGTAGACCGGCTTCCTGTTGGCGTCCACAAATCGCCACGCACGCGCGTAGAACGTGACAACCTTGTCCTCACGCAACTCATGTTTTCTGGAAATACTTCGGGGGGGATTCAGAGTCGGCATAGATTCGCGGGATACGCGCAGGAATTTTCGGAAAACATTACGGGGATCCGCCGTATGGATTTTCTGGTATCCCGCCAGGCGCAATACCGGAAAATTTTCACTTGCAGATTTCCATAATAATTACGGAATGCCGCTTGTATGCATATGTACGCGCAGAGGGTCCATCATTTCCCTTCAAAAGGATCTCTGACCCGGCAGTATGGCATTTTTAGACAAGATTTTCACCAAATCCGGGAAATCGGCATGGATCGAAGCCCGTCGGGGGCCGTTTACTGCACCGCTCGGCATGCACCGGCGTACCATCACCCCTGCACACGCCCCTTGCCGGGTCCCCTTTTTCAGCAAATCGTATACAAACCTCATGGCCATCAATCTTGGAATCAACGGTTTTGGACGTATCGGAAGGCTCGTATTTCGCGCGATCCTCGAACGTCGTCTTGAAGACATTCATATTGTCGGCATTAATGACCTGACCAGTGCCAGCACCCTCGCGCACCTGCTGAAGTACGACTCGGTGCATGGCCGTTTTCCGGGCGATGTCCATGTCGATGGAAACTCCCTTGTCGTGGACGGAAAGGCATACCCGGTTTTCTCGGAGCGGGATCCCGCCCAACTCCCCTGGGGTGACCTCGGAACGGATGTCGTTGTGGAATCCACCGGGATTTTCCGCTCGGCGGAGCAGGCCGGCAAGCACATCGAAGCCGGCGCTTCGAAAGTGGTCGTCTCGGCGCCCGCCAAGGGCGCGGTAGACGCCACGGTCGTGATCGGGGTCAACGACGACACCTTGACCGGTGAGGAAAAACTCCTGTCCAATGCCAGTTGCACCACGAACTGCCTCGCTCCGATGGTCAAGGTCCTCGATGACCGGTTCGGTGTGAAGCGCGGCTTTATCACCACGGTGCACGCCTACACGTCGGACCAGGCACTCGTGGACGGCCCGCATCCGGACCTGCGCCGTGCACGAGCTGCGGCCCTCTCCATTGTACCGACCACGACCGGCGCCGCCAAGGCAGTGGGCCTTGTCCTGCCGCACTTGCAAGGGAAGTTGGACGGCATGGCGCTCCGCGTACCGACGCCGGCCGGCTCCATTACGGATCTCACTGCCGAGCTGGAACAGGAGGTCTCCAGCGAAGAAGTCAACGCGGCGTTCCGCGAAGCGGCGGCAAACGGCCTCAAGGGGCTGCTCGAGTACAGCGAGGAACCGCTCGTGTCGAACGACATTCTCCACAACCCGCATTCCTGTATCTTCGATGCGCCGTGCACCATGACGAACGGCACAACCGTCAAGATCGTCGGCTGGTACGACAACGAGTGGGGATACTCGTGCCGGGTGGCGGAACTCGTACAAAAAATCGCCGGCTGAACGGAAGTACAGACGCATGCGCAAACGGACCATCGAAACCATGGAAGTGCGTGGGCGGCGCGTGCTGGTGCGCGTTGACTTCAACGTACCGATCGCAGACGGCGCGATCGGGGACGATACGCGGATCCGGGCCGCGCTGCCTACGATACGCGCAATCCTTGCAGGCGGCGGAAAGGCTATTCTGATGAGCCATCTTGGCCGCCCAAAGGGTGTGCCCGATCCTGCGTTTACGCTGCGCCCCGTCGCGGACCGCCTGCAGGAACTTCTGGATGCCCCCGTGCACTTCGTGGACCATGCCACGGGACCGACGGGACCTGCAACCCGGCAGGCTATCGACGCGCTGAACGAAGGGGAAGTGCTCGTACTCGAAAACACCCGCTTCCATGCGGGAGAAACGAAAAACGATCCCGAACTTGCCGGGAAACTGGCCGCCCTTGCAGATGTGTACGTGAACGATGCATTCGGGACATGTCATCGCGCCCATGCCTCGACGGAAGGGGTCGCACACCGGGTCGAGGAAGCGGGTATGGGCTTGCTCCTCGATAAGGAAATCGAATACCTGTCGAGGTTACTCGACAGCCCGGAGCCGCCGTATGTAGCTGTGCTGGGCGGCGCAAAAGTGTCCGACAAGATCGGAGTCATCGAGAACTTGCTCGACCGGGTCGACGCGCTGCTCATCGGTGGGGCCATGAGCTACACGTTTCTGAAAGCGTTGGGGCACAAAACAGGGGCTTCGAGAGTGGAAGCAGATCGGCTCGACGATGCAAAAGCGTTGTACGAGCAGGCCGGCGGCAAAATCAGGCTGCCGGTTGACCATGTGACAGCGCGCGCGTTCGACAACGAGGCTCCTCGACGCATCGTTTCCGGCGCCATTCCCGAAGGGGAAATGGGCCTCGATATCGGCCCGGAAACGATCGGGGAATACGCCCGTGCTATCGGAGAAGCGCACACCATCGTGTGGAATGGCCCGATGGGCGTATTCGAAATGTCGAATTTCGCCGCAGGAACGTTCGCCGTAGCCAAAGCACTTGCTGAAGCCACTGCGCACGGCGCCCTTACGGTGGTGGGTGGAGGCGATTCAGTAGCAGCCGTCTCCCAGGCGGGATACGAGGAGCTTGTGAGCCACGTCTCGACTGGCGGCGGCGCCATGCTGGAGTTTCTGGAAGGTGAGACCCTGCCCGGTATCGCGGCACTGAGCGACAGATAGCTCGCCGGCGCCCGGTTGTTCGTTCATTGGAAAATGTAGTTTTACGGCGCCTGTTTGCCTTAGCGGGCCCCGGCAGGCAATGGCGGCATCCCCCTGTCTTCCGCTGTCGCCTCTGACAAATTATCCACTTAACTCGCACCCATACGGCTATGATTTTCGAGTCCGTCGATCAGATCGACTTTACTGTCAGCGATTGCCCGACGATGCCCCTACCGGGACGTGTTGCGATGGCAACGCCAGCGCACTATGATGTGCAATACGTAATCAACCCGCATATGACCGGCCATGTGGGCAACGTGGACCGCATCAGGGCGCGGCGCCAATGGGAAACACTGCGGGATACCTACCGGGCGCTCGGCATGGAAGTGCACAGCACGGAAGGCGTAGAGGGGCTATACGATATGGTTTTTGCGGCCAATGCCGCAGCGCCGTTCCTGCCCCTGGACGGTAAATCGCCGGGGATCATTCTGAGTCGTATGGCCACAGCGCCCCGATACGGCGAAAGCATACACTACGAGCGATTTTTCCGCGAACTGGGGTGTGACGTCCGCCACCTCCCCGAGGGGCTTACCTTCGAAGGAGGCGGAGACGCCATCTGGCATACCGGTAGACGCCTGCTTTGGGGGGGATACGGCCAGCGCACCGACCGGGCCACCCATGACGCAATTTCGTCCATGCTGGACGTACCCGTCATTCCGATGCGGCTCGACGACGAGGCCTTTTACCATCTTGACACGTGCTTATGCGCGCTGGACGAACGCACGGCGCTCATCTGCCCGGCCGCGCTTCGTTCCGAGGATATATCCATGGTCCACCGGCTCTTCGAACGTGTCATAGAAGTCCCGGAAGCCGAAGCCCGAGAACGGCTGGCGTGCAATGCGCATTGCCCGGATGGACGGCACGTGCTGCTCCAGATAGGGTGCCCGCAGACCATGCGGAGACTACAGGATGCAGGGTTCGAGCCGGTTGAAATCGACACCGGAGAATTTCTGAAGGCCGGCGCTTCGGTGTATTGCATGAAGTTAACTATCTGGTAAGGTGGAGCCTCTCATCTCAGTGATCATTCCCGCATTGAATGAAGCCGCGGGCATCGAAAACACCTTGCGGTCTGTAAGCCGGCAGACGCCCGAACACGAAATCATTGTCGCGGACGGCGGCTCCCTCGATGAAACGGCAGCTATTGCCAGCCGGTACGGACGAGTCGTCCAGGCGCCACGAGGGCGATCCAGGCAGATGAATGCAGGCGCTGCACAAGCCAGAGGAGATATTCTGCTGTTTCTGCATGCCGACACGATTCTGCCCCCCGACGGCCTCGAAAAGGTGCAAAAAACGCTGTCCGACCCTGCATTCGAAAGCGGCGCCTTTCAACTCCGGTTCGACCAGAATACCCCATTGCTTCGTTTTTACACCTGGTTCACGTACTTTCATGCGCCTCTCATATGTTTCGGGGACCGCGGTTGCTTCGTCCGGCGTTCCGTGTTCGAGGAAGTGGGCGGCTATCCGGACCTTCCTATCTTCGAGGACATCGAGCTCGTACGCAAACTCCACGAACGGGGCGGCTTCGTCTTTCTGAAGAAATACGTAACCTCCTCGGCGCGCCGCTTTCGAGAACATGGACCTTTTCGACAACAACTCTCCAACACCTGCCTGTGGATCCGGTACGCGAGTGGAGCGAACCCGAATACGCTTGCAAGCCGGTACCCGTACAAAAACCCGGGGGCCGGTACAGGATAGCCACCGGGGGTCATTCCGGTCTTCCATATTGCCATTTTCAGGGCCGGACATGTTGCATGGAACAGAAGCATACCCGCAGGGTAGGGTACGAAGTGACCAGGGTTTGCGTTACGGCTGGCAATCCTGCAAGGCGTTCTCCATGCAGAGATGGTTTCAATCGGTGAAAACCCGAAGCACTTTTTATTCCCGGGATGCTTTGTCAACAGGCTTGCGATCCCCTAAACCGGTATAACGTCCAACACATTTTCGCTAAGAGGTCGGTCGCCCATGAGTTCTTCTCAGAAAAAAGAAAAAATACCTGCGCAATCCGCCATAACGAGAGACCCTTTCCCAAAATCGAAAAAAATATTCGTAGATGGGAGAATCCACGACATAAGGGTCGCGATGAGGGAAGTCGAAACCGAGGATGCACTCTCTGAAAGCCCCGGTGCGGACCATTTCAGGATAACCCTTTACGACACAAGCGGCCCCTACACCGATCCCGAAGCTGATATCGACGTTCACAAAGGACTTCCGCCGCTTCGCGAAAAGTGGATAAGGGAGCGGGGAGATGTTTTGGAACTGCCCGGTTTTTCCTCGGCGTTCGCGCGGAAAAGACTCGAGAGAACAAACGGGATAACGTTCGGAAATATACGGAAACCCCTTCGCGCCGCCCCCTCGCGTAATGTGACCCAGATGCACTACGCTAAAAGGGGCATTATAACTCCCGAAATGGAGTACATAGCCATACGGGAAAATCAGAGAATCGACAAACTCAAGGAAAACTACTACGGGCAGCTTGGATCTTATCATGCAGGGATAGATTTCGGCGCTCGTATTCCGCCCTCCCACATTACCCCCGAATTTGTAAGGGACGAAGTTGCAGCAGGGCGCGCCATAATTCCGAATAACATAAATCACCCTGAAAGCGAGCCCATGATCATAGGGCGAAACTTTCTCGTAAAAATAAATGCGAATATCGGAAATTCTGCAGTTACCTCAAGTATTGAAGAGGAAGTCGAAAAAGCGGTCTGGGCGTGCCGATGGGGAACCGACACGATAATGGACCTGTCGACAGGGGACAATATCCATGAAACCAGAGAGTGGATCATAAGAAATTCCCCGGTTCCGATAGGAACGGTTCCCATATACCAGGCGCTTGAAAAAGTGAATGGGAAACCGGAAGAGCTTACCTGGGAAATTTACAGAGATACCCTGATAGAGCAGGCTGAGCAAGGGGTTGACTATTTCACCATACACGCGGGGGTTCTTCTTCGCTACATACCGCTTACCGCCAACAGGCTTACAGGGATCGTTTCAAGGGGTGGCTCCATCATGGCGAAGTGGTGTCTCTCTCACCACAAGGAAAGTTTTCTCTACACGGAATTTGAAGAAATATGCGAGATAATGAAGGCGTATGATATAGCCTTTTCGCTGGGTGATGGCCTCCGGCCGGGGGCAATAGCCGACGCGAACGATGCCGCCCAGTTCGCTGAGCTTGACACCCTGGGAGAGCTTACGCAGATAGCCTGGAAGCATGACGTTCAGGTCATGATAGAAGGTCCTGGACACATCCCTATGCAGATGATACGGGAGAACATGACCAGGCAGCTGGAGACATGCGGCGAGGCTCCTTTCTACACCCTGGGGCCCCTTACGACCGATATAGCGCCCGGTTACGACCACATAACTTCCGCCATAGGAGCAGCGATGATAGGGTGGTACGGAACCGCAATGCTCTGTTACGTCACGCCAAAGGAGCACTTGGGGCTTCCCAATAAAAAAGACGTAAAGGACGGGGTCATAACCTACAAGATCGCTGCTCATGCGGCGGATCTGGCGAAGGGTCATCCCACTGCCCAACTTCGGGACAATGTGCTTAGCAAGGCAAGGTTCGAATTCCGGTGGAACGATCAGTTTAACCTTTCGCTGGACCCGGATACCGCCCGTGATTTTCATGACGAGACCCTTCCGGCCGAGGGGGCAAAGGTCGCGCATTTTTGTTCCATGTGCGGTCCGAAATTCTGCTCAATGAAAATCACGCAGGATATAAGGAAGTATGCACAGGAACACGGTCTTTCCGAAACGGACGCTGTTCAGAAGGGGCTGGATTCCAAGGCCAGAGAATTTGCAGAAAAAGGAAAAGAGATATATGTTGAGCAAACCGCCGTTTCACTCGACTCATAGGAAAACCATGCCCCATATCGTTCTGCGCCCGCGCTGGCAAGCCAGAGAAAACGACGTAACCTCTGAACATACGTACCGGAACCGGCGGCAATTCATTGAAGAACTGGGCCTGGGTACCGTCGCACTGGCAGCCCTTGGCACAACGGGATGCTCCATGACCTCGTTCGGGCCGCTGGACACCATCCCGGGAAACGCACCGCGCGAGGGGTATCCAGCCGCACGCAACGAGGCATTCTCCGTCCCGGAACGCGAAGTAACCGGACGCATCTTCGCCTCCTCGTACAACAATTTCTACGAATTCGACGGGACTTCCAAGGAAGTCTGGCACCTTACGGAGCCCTACGAGCCGTTTCCCATGACAATCCGGGTACGCGGGCTCGTCGAAAAACGGCTCACATTCGATGTGGCGGAGCTGATCCGCACCATGGACCTCGAAGAACGCCTGTACCGCTTCCGGTGCGTCGAGGCCTGGGCCATGACGGTGCCATGGACGGGGTTCCCGCTCAGCAAACTCATCGAGCGGTGCAAACCGCTCTCCCGCGCGACACACGTGCGCTTCGTATCGGTCAACCGTCCAGGGCAAATGGAGGGCATCAGAAAGCAGCACTGGTATCCCTGGCCGTATTACGAAGCCCTGCGCATGGACGAGGCGATGAACGAATTGGCCTTTGTTGTAACCGGAATGTACGGCGAGCCTCTCCCGAAGCAGAACGGGTCTCCGTTGCGACTGGCCCTTCCCTGGAAATACGGCTACAAGGGACCGAAGGCTATCGTACGCATCGAGTTTACGGATGAGCAACCGGGGACCTTCTGGAACGACTTTGTGCCCGAGGAATACGGCTTTTTGTCGAACATAAATCCAAATATTCCCCACCCGCGCTGGAGCCAAGCCACGGAAACGTTGCTGGAAACCGACGAGCGTGTCCCCACGCAAATCTTCAATGGATACGACGAGTGGGTATCCGCACTGTACCCGGACGAACCCCGCCGTCCCGGCAGGCCCTTAGCGCGGTAACACGGCGACTTCCGCCGGATCCCCCTTCTTGTGCAGGTATCGATTCCAGGCGTACACGCCCCAGGAAAGGAGCATGCATCCAAAGAGGGCAATTCCGCCGTTTATCCCTGCAAGACGCCACTGGGCGCGTCCAATCGCTGCGATCACCACTTCTTGCGACGCTCCCCCGGACAGAAACACGTCCAGCGAATCGCTTCCCTCGAGTGACCGGACGAACGTAATGGGAAGCGGCAACACGTGCTCGGTATACGAGCCGTCCGCTCCCGGCACCCGGAGATGGGCCGACGCCATGGTGATATCCGCCCGGTCGGTTGTGGAGAGCGCCACCACATCCGCTTTAACCACGGCGCCGGTCCGCACCGTTTCCCGGAGATTCATCGTCACCGCTGCCTGATTGACCGCCAGCAAAAAGAGCAGACCGGGAAACACCCATAACAGGCGAGCCGCAAGCAGGGAAGCACGAAGACGCATAAAAAGGCGGTTTGAAAACAGTACCTGAAAGCGGTCGGCTGCCAGCTATTTGAGAAAAAGATACGGCTTCCATGCCTCGTGCAATATCCCGATATAATCGCGGATGAACATCACGTGACTGGGCCGGTACGGCATGCGAACCAGCGGCATGGCGGCCTCGTCGGGCATACGATCTCCCTTTTTGTTGTTGCACGGGGTGCAGGCCGTTACAAGATTTTCCCAGGTATCCCGTCCACCTTTTGACCGCGGCTGCACATGATCCACGGTCAAGTTCTCGCGGCACTCGCAATACTGGCACCGGAATCGATCCCGCCGGAGAATGTTTTTTCTCGACATCATGACCCGCTTGTACGGAACACGTACGTATGCTCTGAGCCGCACAATGCTGGGGAAGGGATACCGGATCGTCGGCGACCGGACGTATCGATCCGGTAAGGACTCGACGAGTTCGGCTTTTTGCAGGAAGACCAGCACCACCGCACGCTCGACGCTGCATGTCGTCAATGCGCGGTAGTCGTTGTTGAGTACGAGTACGTGGCCATTCATAGCATTATTGCACAAGTACGTCGCCGTACGAAACGATCTCGCCAATGCCATCGAAAACGAGCAGACGATGCAAGCCGACCGGTCCAATCAGGGAAACCGGCACATGAAACAGATAGGCTCCTGGATCACTGGCCTGTTCGATTTCGGAAAGCGTTTGCAAGCGGTTGTCGTGCAGGTTTTTCAAACGAAGCGGGGAATACACGGCGTCAAATACGGTCACGGTGACGCGGATCGTGATAAAATCCCCGATCGGCGCCGGGTTCGGCATGGCCGGGTCTACCCGGATCTCCCCCACATATACGGGCGCCGTCCGCCAATCGTCCTCGTCTTCGGATAGAACTTTTCCAGACGCATCGACGCGCGTAATGTTCTGTGGTGGACGACTTGCCTGCTGCGCAAAATCGTCCTGCTCTTTCTGTGTATCGCACCCGGCAGACAGGAACGTGCCCGCAAGCATCGCAATGCAAAAACCGGCGAAGCATTTTCGGGAAAACATTACCTTGCGCAAAAGGCATTGGTCACATCGGCGAAGCGATCGACGAAAACGATCAGTCATCGCTTGCACGACGGCATGCTCCCAAGGGTCCCGATTCCTTTCAGATTCCCTCGGTAAAAATATGTTTACCCTTTCGCAGCAAGAAAGCTCGCCCCATGAAAATATATACGCGCACGGGAGATCGCGGGGATACCGGCATCTTCGGCGGTAACCGCGTATCCAAGGCACATGCACGCATCGAAGCCTACGGCGCCGTCGATGAGACGAATGCGCTGCTCGGCATGGTGCGGGCCTTCGCCTCGGAGCACCCGGCCTCCGAACGTCTCGACGGCCTCCTTGCAACCCTGCAGGACGATCTTTTTGTAGCCGGAAGCGACCTTGCTACGCCGCTGGACAGTAAGGCCACCGTACCGCGCCTTGCAGCCGCACACATAGAGCGGCTCGAACAGGAAATCGACTGCCTGGAAGAAAACCTGCTGCCCCTGGAGAATTTCATTCTTCCCGGAGGCGTACCGATCGCATCCATACTCCATGTTGCACGAACGACCTGCCGCCGGGCCGAACGGCGAGTCGTTGCAGCGGCAGCATGCGAACCGCTCAATGAAGCCGTTGTGGCGTACCTGAACCGGCTGTCTGATTACTTGTTCGTGCTGGCGCGCTGGGCCAATAGCACGGCAGGAGGAAAGGAATACCTATGGAAACCGAAATAATGATACCGCCGGTTGCGAAACCGCAGTAAATACCGTACGTTGATTAAATACGCTGCTTCTCGGAATTTCGTCGATATTCGGCAGTTTCGAACAGTACATCCGGCACACGGCCTCCCGCCCGCTCAATCGGCCCTGTAAGGTGTATATCCCGGCATCGGATTCGGCATGTTTCGGTCATTTACAGACATGCGCAGTATAAAGTATTCCGGAATCGCAGCGGCTGTCGGCGTCTTTTTGCTTGCCGCAACGCTCCTCCTCATTAGAGACAAGGACGCATCTCTCGAATCACCCGAGGCGGTATCCCTTACACAGGAAATCTCGCCGCCGCCACCACCCGAAACAGAGCCCGACAAATATGGCCTTGTAGCCGACGGCTATGACGTCATCGACCGAAGCGTACGCCGGAACGAAACGTTCGGAGAGATTCTGACCGGACACAACATCCCGTACGAAAAGGTCCTTACGATCGCCTCTTCGGCGCGGGACGTCTTTGACGTACGGCGCATCCAGGCCGGAAAATCTCTTCGCGTGTACAGCGATTCTCTCGCCGGGACGTATCAGGCGCGCTACGTGGTGTACGAGCAGGATAGACTCAATTACGTCGTATTCGATCTCGCTGCCGATTCCACATCCAGCGCCGTCTACGCTGGAAAACGGGAAACAGAAATAAGGCGCAGGCAATTATCCGGACGCATCGAAAGCTCCCTCTACCGGACACTGGAAGCCAAGCAGGTACCGGCAAACCTTGTGCCGCCGCTTGCCCTTGCCCTTTCGGAAGTGTTCGCATGGCAGGTGGATTTCTTTCGCATTCTCGAGGGAGACGACTTCAACGTGATCTACGAAGTGCTCCATGTGGACGGGGAGCCGATCCGTGTCGGGCGGATCATAGCAGCCCGGTTCGGGCACCGGAAAACCGACTATTTCGGATTCCGGTTCGAAGAAGGGGAACGCCCTGACTTCTACGACGAGAAAGGGAACAGCTTGCGCAGGGAACTCTTCAAGGCGCCGATCCGATTCGATCGTATCAGCTCACACTATTCGCGAAGGCGATTTCACCCGATCCAAAAAAGGCACCAGGCGCATCTGGGTACGGATTATGCCGCCGCGCCCGGCACGCCGATCTATTCGGCAGGGGACGGTGTCGTCCTCGAAGCGCAATTCAAGCGCTACAATGGCAACTACGTCAAGATCCGGCACAATTCGGTGTACACGACCGGCTATCTGCATATGTCGCGTATTGCCTCAGGCATGCGCCCGGGTACACGAGTCCAACAGGGACAAGTAATCGGCTACGTGGGAAGCACAGGCCTGGCGACCGGCCCGCACGTGTGCTACCGGTATTGGAAACACGGCAGCCAGATCGATCCGTATACCGACACCCTCCCCCCCGCCAGCGCGGTCGCCCCCGAACTGCTGGACCGATTTGCCACCGTGCGCAATGAAATCATGCCGCAAATCCTCGGGATCATTCCTCCGTATATCGCGAACAGCGATGTTCCGGAAGGTCAGAATCCGCCGAACAAAGCATTGATGTAACACTACACCCCGTCGACACCACTTCCCCACCATGTCCCTTCCCACCGCTTCAAGTCCCACTCGGAGAATTGCCTCTTATTCCATGCCAAAACGTGCATTGGAACTGGCTCGCCTTGCGGCCCGCCGGATCGTGCGCCGGAAAACCCGTGTGATACGTCTATCGAGGCATGCGTACGCAAAACTCGAACACAGCAGGAGCATGCCGGCACGCGCCGCGCAGGACCTGCGTACGCTGGTGCGCCTTGCAAAAGCATGGGCTTTCAGAGAATACCGGCGTGTACCCTGGCGCACGGTAACCTATGCAGTGGCGGCCATGCTGTACTTCATTAACCCGGTAGACCTTATTCCGGACATGCTCATAGGCATCGGCTTCGTGGACGATGCGGCCGTCGTTCACGCGGTGATTCACTCCATCCACAATGACCTGATTGCCTTCCGGAGATGGGAGAATCGGCAAACGGATCCTGTGGCGTATCTGGCTTGAGTGTAGTGCATGCCCCGAAAAGCCTCTGCCTCCCCGACAAAAAGAGGGTTTGTTAAAGAAGCTCTTCTTTTTTGCCGCAATTATTTCAGCAGCACCATGCGCCGGGCCAGCCTGCGTGTTTCCGTTTCGAGCATGTAGACATACACGCCGCTGGCCCACCCGGATGCATCCAGCCGAACTTCATGCTCGCCCACCGGGTACAGACCGTCCACCGGCGTAACCATTTTCTTCCCCAGCAGGTTGTACACGGACAGTCGGACTTGCGCAGAAACCGGCTGTACCCATGAAATAGAAGTAATGGGATTGAACGGATTGGGATAGTTCTGCGCCAGACTCACGCCGGACGGGAGTTCCGCCGGATCGTCCGTGGACACAGGCCCCTGAAAGACAAGGAACCGGGCGCGGATGGGGAATACATGATCGCGCAGCGACAGGCCCGAATTTGTTGTTATGCTTGCAAGGCGGCGCCATCGGGCGCCCGAATCGTGAGGACACGTACGCCACGTCACCCGACGCATTGCTTTTTCGGCGAGACGGCGCCATAACAAGATAATTCTCATCGGTTCCCTTGTTGGCAAGGCCTATAAAGACGCGATCCGGCAGCGCGGAAAGAGCTTCTTCGCCTATGGGTAAGTCGATGCTCAAAAACGAATATGTATTATCGAAACGAACGTGTGATGCGTCCGACACGCCATCCACATCCATACTGTAGAGCTCGTCACCTGGCAAGCCGTCCCCGTCCACATTCCATATCTTGAGCGTGAAATCACGGGGGGAACCGGCAGGAACGGGGCTACGGGCGAGCTGGTTGGTGTACACCGGCGCTACGGAAACAGAGATCGGACGCGCCCCGGAGGGCACTTCGTAGCGCTGGACCATGATGGTCTCAGCATTTCCGTTTTCGGTAAAAGTAAGATATTCCCCGTCCTCGTTTTGTCCGGTGTCGTAGGACAATGTGACATCCTCGGATACGGCGCCCGGCAAGGTAAGAAACCGTGGACGGATGGGAAAGACCTGATCGCGCAGCGACTGACCGTTAATCGTTATGTCCGCCAAGCGGCGCCATCGGGTGTTCGAGTTGATGGTCTCATACGAGTACGCGGCATCATCCGGCGCGGTATCTTCCCGACCGGATGTTGCAAAAACAAGATAATTCCTGTCGGCTCCCTTGTCGGTAAGACCGATGAAAATGAGATCCGGAAGTGCTGCAAGAGCTTCTTCGTTCGCCGGAAAATCAACTTGCAGAAACGAATACGTTGAATTTCGAGTGATGTGCATTGCGTTCGACGCCTCCTCCACATCCATGCTGTAGAGCTCGTCACCTGGCAAGCCGTCCCCGTCCACATTCCATATCTTGAGAGTGAAATCGCGGGGAGCACCGTCAGGAACGGGGCTTCTTTGTAACTGGTTGTCGTACACCGGCGCTACGGAAACAGAGATCGGACGCGCCCCGGAGGGCACTTCGTAGCGCTGGGCCATGATATTGCCCGCTGCCCCCGGATAGAATCCCCCGGCCGGATTTTGACCAGTATCGTAGACCACGGTAGTATCGTCGGATACAGAAAGCGCGCGGCGGGCGACCGGATACGTGCATTGTTCTCCCGGGCGTACCGTTTGGCCCGCCTGACATTCCGCCATATCCATGACACGTATCCCGTCGCGTGCCGACAGAACAGGGTCTTCCTCAACAACAGGCTGTTTCATGACTTCAAGGCCGCTCTTCAGGTAGAGACGTGAAGATTCGGTTTGCGCAAACACGTTCTGACTTACGGTTGCGCAAAAAACGATCACGGCAAAAAGGGTGAAGAAGAGAGGTCAGAAATGGTCCGAAAAAACTGGACAGTTTTTTCGGACCACTTCTAAGTTCGGTCATCGTCTTCACCTCCTGATGAAACTATGTGTACGATTGACCACTTACACAGTTTACGGGACACGCCCATAAAGGGGGGTATGCAACCAGTTCGTCATACTCTACGGGGACAGAGTCCCCATTGAACAATAAAGCCGCTTACACAGTTAAGCGGACACGCCCGACACGCCCCGGACACGCCCATAAAACCACTTACACAGTTAAGCGGACACGCCCTATTTGCTTTGCATCAGGCGATACATCAGCAACGCCGCACGCTTCGTTTGCGTCGGAAGCGAACGCAAATCGGCAACCTCTTCGGCCGTATGTCGGCCACCTCCCAGTAAACCCAGTCCATCGAGCGCCATATCCACATGCTCGGCAACGAACGATATGTCGGCCGCGCCGGCATTCCGCGGATTCACGGCTTCTACCGGACCAAGATCGAGATCGCGGCTGACCTGATCGTATAGCCCCAGTAACCGCCTGTTTCCTTCGGTTGGAGCCATTGGCGGGTAGGCTTCCTCGAAGGTTATCTCGGCCGATGTGCGGGGCAGCCCGGACGCCACGATGCGTCGCATGGCAGCCTGTACCCGCATGCCCTGTTCGGGTGAAAGCACACGGAGATCACCGGCAGCCACGGCATTCTCGGCAACAATATTCAGCTTGCCCGACGCTGTCCCGGCATCGCGATCCCATGCGTAGTCCGCCTCGGTTCCGGCTAAAACGATTCCGGGGTTGAACGTAAGGTATTCCTCGTGTCGCAGTTCCTCATAGAAGGCTGAAAGAACACGCGCCACTTCATAAGCGGCGCCGGCGCCCACATCGTCCCGAAAGATCAGGGACGAATGCGCCGGAGTTCCTTTTACGCGAACCGTCCACTGGATCCATCCCCGCCGGGAAATAACCGCCGTACCTGGATCGTCGTCTCCATTCTCGAAGCCAAGCGCCACGTCAGCTTCCTTGCCGGCAGCCACGAGTTCGGCGCGGGCTTTTTCGATCGGACGGCAGGTTTTTTCCTCATCCCCGATCAGGATAACTGTGACGTCCAGGTCGTCCAGCGCACCAGCGGCCTCGAATGCCTTCAAGGCCAGCACGATGAGGACATTGCCGCCCTTCATATCCGTTACGCCTGGACCACGGACGGTTACATCGTCTATTTTTTCGTACTTCTGAAAAGGACTGTCTGGTTCGAACACCGTGTCGAGGTGCCCTATAAGAAGCAGGTGCGCCCCGGCATTTCCTGCATGCCGTGCAATCAGGTGCCCGGCGCAATGTTCTCCTCCACCGGTGCCCCACTTCGTCTCGAAACCGAGTGCGTCGAATTCCGCCCGAAAC
The DNA here is from genome assembly GCA_965248175.1 of Rhodothermales bacterium. GTDB lineage: Bacteria > Bacteroidota > Rhodothermia > Rhodothermales > VXPQ01 > VXPQ01. The sequence goes on along the minus strand of OZ252093.1, from coordinate 1,945,031 downwards.
ATTTCGCCCACCTTGTGCACACCTTCGACATTCGACGAGCCGCTGTTGACGTTGACCGTTCTTTCAAGCAGGTCGATCGCCTCTTCCTGGTGCGCATCGATGTAGCGCATCAAGGCGGTTTCCGTCTCATCTAACTGGGCCTGGGCGGCCGTGGGAAGCAGCAGAACAGTGCACCAGACAGCGAGCATACGAAGGCAGCGCATGGGTATTCGGCGGGTATTTTTTGTAAGCAGCATGGTTTTCGGCAAGCCAGGCGCGCCATTCCTCTCGGGTGGCCGGGTGGCAGGAGTTGGAAGGAATATCCATTCAGATATTAATGGCCTTGCCCAATGCGGCACGGGTAGCCTCCATGAGAGATTCGGAGAGCGTGGGGTGCGGATGCATTGCTTCGGCGATTTCATGCGCCGTCGTTTCCAGGGCACGGGCCGTAACGGCCTCTGCAATCAATTCGGTAGCGTCGCGTCCTATGATGTGACATCCAAGCCATTCTCCATACTTCGCATCATAGACGACCTTAACGAATCCTTCCGTGTCGCCAAGTGCGGAGGCCTTGCCTGACGCTGAGAAAGGAAACTTGCCGATCTGGACATCGAAGCCCGCTTCTTTGGCCTTTTCCTCGGTGTAGCCTACCGACGCAATTTGTGGCTGACAGTACGTGCAGCCCGGGATGTTGTCATAATTCATCGGATGGACCGATTCCCCCGCGATGTGTTCTACGCAGAGGACTCCTTCGTGACTGGCCTTGTGGGCCAGCCAGGGACCGCCCGCGACATCGCCGATAGCATACACGCCGGGGACATTCGTACGGTAGTACTCGTCCACAACAATGTGTCCGGGCTCGGTTTTGACGCCCAACTTTTCCAATCCAAGGTCTTCGATGTTGCCCCGGACGCCCACCGCGGAAAGCACCTGATCGCATGGAATCGCCTCTGCTCCCTTACCGGTTTTGACGTTCACGGTGATGGATTGTCCACTGGTATCGACAGATTGCACCTCCGCGGATACCAGGCACCGGATACCCTGTTTGCCGAACGCCCGCTGGAGCGCCTTGGAAATCTCGATGTCTTCCACAGGGACGAGGCGATCGAGTAATTCGACGATGGTGACCTCGGTGTCCATCTGATTGTAGAAATAGGCGAATTCCACACCGATCGCGCCTGCGCCACAGACAACCAGCCGCTTCGGCGGCTTCTTTTGAAGCATGGCCTCCCGATATGTGATGATTCTTTCACCATCTACGGGAAGAGGAGGAATTTCTCGTGCCCGCGCACCCGTGGCGATAATGATATGGTCGGCCTCGACAGTTCCTGCGTTGCCGATTCGATCCCCGTCCATGTTGACAGACGGCTCGATGGACAGCTTACCCCCCCCTGCAAGGCGTGCTCTGCCGTAGAGTACGTCAATCTTGTTCTTTTTCATCAGGAAGCCGACGCCCTTGTTCATCTTGCCGGCCACACCGCGGCTTCGCTCGACAATTTTGGCAAAATCCGGCGCAATAGTACCGTCGAGGCGCAGGCCGTAATCGGACAAATGGCGCGTTTCTTCCATGACTTCCGCACTCTTGAGCAGTGCCTTGGTCGGTATGCAACCGACGTTCAGGCAGACACCGCCCAACTTGTCCTTTTCGACAATGGCGACCTTGAGCCCGAGCTGAGATCCGCGGATGGCGGTCTCATAGCCGCCCGGCCCCGATCCGATAACGATGACATCGTATTTCACGGCAGATACAGGTTGTTCGGTTGAAACAGAAAACGTGGAAGTAAATGAATATGCAGGGGGAAAAGTTCGCTTGCTGCATGCTATTCAGGGCATTAGATCGCCAAGCGTGCATGAACATGCGCACCGACGAAATTTGCCGTATCAGCGAACAACCAGCCAAGGCGAGGGATCGATGGGAGAACCTTCCTTGAAGAGCGCGAAAAAGAGCGCCGTACCCTTGGGTTCGTCCGGTGTGCCAGCCCGACCGATGGCTTGCCCGGTCCTCACGAGATCATCCTCCGCAATGAAGGTGTCCGAAAAATTGGAATAGACACTTTTGTATATGCCGTGCTCTATTACAACGTACCGCCCGTATTCCGGGAGCACCGAAATGTCGATAATGCGTCCGTCGAAAACTGCCCGCACTTCTGCGGAAGACGGTGCTTCAATAATAATGCCGGGATTGCGCGTTTTCGTTCCGTAGACAGGGTTCACGGTATCGCCGAAAGGTTCGCGCATGACACCTTTCACGGGCCAGGGAAGTTGTCCCCGGTTTTCAAGAAAGGAACCGGACAGGGCAGCATATTCTTCGGCCGTGACCAGGTCTTCCCGCGCACGAAGCCGATCGCGGTCGGTGGCTGCTATGAGTTCCCGGATGCGATTCTCGAGATCCCTGGCAGCAGCGCGCTTCGTTTCAAGAGATTGTTCGATGGTCGAACGCGTCGCTCGCAGGTCGGAAATCACGCGCGTCCGGCTTTGGTGCAGGCGTTCGAGATTTTGCTGTTCGCTGCGCTCTTCGTCCAGCAGCCTCTCGTTGTCGTCCAGGATGTCTTTCAGTTCCTCGTTACGTTCTTCCGTTTCTTTTTGCGTGGCGTGGATTTCTGCAAGCCGGCCGCGCCGCTGTTGAGCAAAACGATGCAGATAGCGCACCCGAACCAGCATCTGGTTGATGGATTTCGAGGATGCAATGAGTGCCAGATCATGCATACGGCCGTGCTTGTAGGCATGTGCCGCCCGACTTCGGTATTGGTTTTTCAGTGTTTCAAGTTCGTTTCCAAGGGAGGAAAGAGTGGTTCGCAAGGCGCCCATCTCACCGGAAATTTGCTGCATGCGCCGTCCGTAGTTGCGTACGAGTTCCTTGCGTAATGCAATTTGCCGGTCGAGTTGCTCGAGCGTTTTGAGAGAAGCCTGTTCTGCCTGGGTGGTTTCGGAAAGGTGTTGCTGGTCTTCGGCGATCTGTGCCTTTAGCTCGGCGAGGCGCTGCCGGGTGGCTTGCCGCTCGCGATCCGCCGCATCATTTTCCTGTCCGGATGCAACCAGCACTTCCTGGGCTGCCGCCTGCTGGGCCCCGGCGGGTAGAACGGCGCACAGGGCAGCCATTAGGAGGACTATAGAGATAAGACGGTGCATAGTGAGCGAGGGATTACTTCCGGTCGATTTTTTTCTGTAGCTCCAGGTGGTTCGGATCTATCTCCAGCGCCCGGCGCCACGCATCCGTTGCAGATTGCCTGTGCCCCAACGCTTCGTACACATCCCCAAGGTTCTCAAGCACGCTTGCGGAAGCGTCGGGACGCCTTGCTGCCTCTCCAATGTGCCGGAGTGCCTCTTCGTATGATTGCCGGGCCTGTTCAGCATCACCCATGCGCGTGTATAGCGAACCAAGCACCGAACGGAGGCTGCCGAGTTCTGCTCCATTCCCGTAATCGTTCTCTGTCGCGATCTGCACTGCCTCTTCAAAGTGGCGAACCGCTTCGGCATTTCGGGAAGCAGCCATCGCCGCATGCCCGGCGATCTTGTGAAGGTCAAGTGCGTTCGGAAAAACCGCGAGCCCCTTTCCCGCCATGTTTCCAGCCCATACAAAGCTTCCGGCATCACGGAGGGCATTTGCAGCGTATATCCACAATTGCACGTCGTGTGGATTTTTCTCAAGGATACGCAGGAAGTTTTCGGCGGCTTCTTCATGCCGGCCCTGTTTCAGGCGTATTTCGGCCATGATGCGGCGCAAGTCGGCGTTATGCGGCTCGGCTTCCAGCATATCTTCCAGTATGCGCTCCGCGTTTGGTATATCGTCCAGCCGGTTGTAGAGATGCAGAAGCTGTCGCCGGACAGCACGGTCGCCGGCGTTTTCTTCGAGGATACGTTCGTACGCCGCTGCTGCTTTCGCCGTCTCGCCTTCCATCATGTATATCCGGGCCAGATTGTAGCGCGCATCGAGATGGTGCGGGGCCTTGTCCAGTACGTCGGCGTACAAACGAGCGGCCTTACTCCGTTCACCCATTTCTGTATAGAGACCGGCCAGTTGCAAGGCATAGTGTATGTTTTGCGGGGCCAGCTCATATGCCTTGCTCAGGTGATAATGCGCCGTAACGTGGTCACCAACGATCTCGTACAACTCAGCCGACGCAGCAAGAATGGCGGGTGATTCCGGCGCCATACGGAGCGCCTGTGCATACAGATCGAGCGCAGCGCCCTGGTCGCCTGTCTGTGCCCGAGTCATGCCACGTACGAAAAGTTGTTGAGCCCGGATAGATCGCAGTTCCTCCCCTACAGGATCAGGGGGCGAGGACGGGTTATCCGAAACGATTTCCTGGTTTTCAACGGTTGCCGCCACTGGGGCGCATCCGCTTGCGGCCATGCCGATCAGGATAGCCGGGAGAAAAGCAAACAAGAAGGATGTAACGGTATCCGGGGCGCAGTGCATCGGAGCAGCCGGCGGATGGTAGGTATAACCTGTGAAAAAACGGAGATACCGGTCGCATGTTTCTATGAATGGGGGTTTATGTGGGCGGGATATGAGGCTGGCCTTGGCCGCACACCGCGGGCGACGGCGTGGTTGTGCCGCCCTTCGGACTGTTCGGCGCAACCGGCGGTCTGCCGCACCACTACAAGATCCTTTTCGGCATCGCAGAACGGGTGTTGGGGTCGAAAGAAGTGGGCGTCGTCGTCAATGCCGGCGACCACATCCTCTGCCTCCCCTCCGGCGGCGGTGGTTACGGTCACTCGGAAAACCGGGACCAATAAGCATCAACGTGGGACTTGAAGAACGGCTACGTCACCAGGTGAAAACCCATAAACCAGACCCGCTTAAGTCGCAAATGGTGGGCGATAGTGGACTCGAACCATTGACCTCTTGCGTGTCGAATATTGAAAATCATTACAATGGGTGCAAAGCCAACCGTTGTAGGGGCTTTCATGAAGACCCAACCATTAATCGACGAACCACTTCTTTCCCACCCACCGAACCCGATGGTAGAACCATCGTCATTGCAGGAGGCATAATGTGGTTTCGCTCATCGCGCTGAACCATAAGTGGCATTTCCCCTGTAAGCGCCCTGTCGGTGGCGCCTCGGTGGCTCGATGATCCACTGCAACCGACAGGGAAACCGGACGCATCGGGCGAGCCGTTGGTTATAAAGCATAGGCCATACGCCTGACCCGGCGCATCTAGGCGCCTTGGGACGGCTGGCTCCTCGGTCGGAAGACCGGCCAGCGGGCGGCCACAGCCGATCGATAAACTAGGCCAGGACACCGTAACTGGGTCCCGGCTCTCTTTCGGACCTAGCTTGCTGGAGCCGGGGTGGTTTCCAGATGTTCCACGCACTGGGGCGTCCAGGGCACGGAACAATCGGCAGTCCATCCAGGGCTTGCGACCTCATCCGGTTCTGCTTGCATCGCGGCCCCGGCGACGGTTGGCTTGGCAACATTAGTGAAGGGCAATAACAAGGCCAGAGCGACGATCACCGGGAGGGCCAGTATCAGAAAGCCATCGCTAAAGCCGGACGCCGCGCCAGAGTAAAAGGGGTTTACCGGATTGCTGTCCGGCGCTCCTCGCGCAGCAGTTACCGCGATCAGGACGGTTGTGCCAAAACTGCCGCCCAGGAAGAACAGCATGGAATTGATACTCAAGGCCGACGCCAGCATCGGACCATGCATGATCTTTGAAATCGTCGCCACCAACGGCGTATTGAGCAGACCGAATCCTGCGCCGAGCAACCCGGCAAAAAAGGCAACGGCCCAGATTGATACGCCCGACCAGGTAGATAACCCCAGTACTGCCAGCAGCATGATTGGCGCTCCCGCCCGCATCGGCAGTTTACCGCCTTTTCGATCGGTAAGTCGGCCAGCCAACACGCCGAATACCGAACTGCATACCGCGCCGGGCAGCATCACCAGGCCCACTTGAACGGCGGTCAACCCATGGAATGCGGCAATCAGAATGGGAATTCCGATCAGGACGGCTAAATTAGCCGCCATTACGCTAAAGCTAATGCCCAGCAGGGCCACATACTGGCGACTGTGCAGAAATTCCCCGGGTATGAATGGCGAATCGGCTTTGCGCTGCCGATACAGCAACGCCAGTAAACCCACGCCGAAGATGGCCACCCCCACCAGAACCGGGAGCGAAAGCCAGCCCGACCGCACAGCCACCGACGGCGCCAGCAGCGCGCCAACTACCACCATTCCCAACGCTGCTCCACCCCAAAAGTCCAGACTGGCCGCAGAGCGCGGTTCGCCGCCGGGCAAGATTCGCATGGCTATCGGAACCAGCAAAATCGATCCGGCGTTAATAAAAAATATCGATTGCCACCCCAGGGTGGTTGACAGCGTCCCGCCCAGTAATGGCCCCGCGGCGGAGCCAGCGCCGATGGTGGCAGCCAGAATCCCCAGGGCTTTCCCGCGGGAATTAGGGCCGTAAGCTCGGCTGGCTAGCGTCATACCCAAGCCGGGGACGGCAGCCCCGCCACCGGCCTGAATGATTCTACCCAACAGCAGAAGCTCGAAACTTGGCGCCAGCGCGCACACCAACGACCCGATAGGGAAGATGCTCAATCCCAGGATGAACAAAGGCTTGGCCCCGTACCGGTCGGCAAGCCGGCCGTAGAACGGGATTGCAATACCAAAGACCAGAAGAAACCCGGTCATTACCCAACCCTGTTGAACCGTATCCACCGACAGGTCGGCGGCAATGTCGGGGAGCATAACCCCCAGCGCAGAGGCGTTTAACACACTAAGGGAAAGGGCGATACAAATAATTAGCAAAACAGTGGCTCCCTGTCCTGAATCATCGACCGCGTTCATAGTCCCTCCTCATCTTTGCCGGCATCGTGACGCCATCGTCGTTTTAGCGAAATGACGTAAATTTGCCGGGACCGGCTACGATAGGCCCCGGCAGGTTTGGCGGGATTTAGACGCTTCTGGGCAAGTGCACGTTCATCAGTTCGATGAAGCCGTTCATGTCGTAGTCGGCCATGTTCAGACGGCCCAGTTCGGCCATTGCGGCTTCCCAGGTGACGGGAACCGCGCCGGCCTGGATAATCCGCTGCATCCCGCGCTCGTGGGCATCGACGCTGGTTCCGCCTGAGGCGTCGGACACAGCGTACACCTGGTAGCCTTCGTTTAGCATGTCCAGCGCGGGGAACACCAGGCACACTTCGGTCCACAGCCCGGCCATGATGACTTTGGACCGGCCGGTGGCGATTACAGCTTCGCGGAAAGCCGGTTCCTCCCAGGCGTTAACCGCACGGCGGTCAACGGTGGGAATGCCGGGCAGGACTTCCTTTAGTTCCAGGATGGTGTCCTCCTGATACCCGGCGGTTACGCCTACGGTGGAGAGCACGATGGGCAAGCGGAACAGGGTGCCGGTCTTGGCCAGGGCCACCACGTTATTGACCAGAATCTCGCGGCTGACCGATCTGGTGCCGTTAATTAAACCCGGCTGGAAGTCGATCAGAATCAGCGCGGCATTTTCAGGGGTGAGCAGGTGGTCGGTTTTAGGGTCTCTCGCGATTTGGGTAGTCATGTCAACCTCCGGGTTGTTTGGAATTGGTTCGCCGGCACGGCGCCGGCCTCGTCGGTAGTGCTGGCTGTTCAGTCTGTAACCGTTTTCGTCCCTCCGTCATCCGCTTTCTCCGTCGGTGGGCGACAGCATCTTTAGCAGCAGCCTGACGAACTCCGCTTGCTCTGCGCTGTCGAGTCGATCCATGAAGTGGTCATTGTTGGCGTGTACCAGGCGGGCCAGACGAGGCACCAGCTCCCGGCCGGCGAGAGTGAGGGTAATGTGCACCGTCCGCCGGTCCCGGCTGCTGCGGCGGCGCTGAACCAGTCCTTTCTCAACCAGACGGTCAACCTGGCGGCTGATGGCGGCAGGATCCACCGGGATATATCGGCACAACGTCGATATTGAATCGGCCTCGCCCTTGTAACAGGTCTCCATGATGGCCCACTGGGCTGTTGTGAGATCGAACGGCGCCAGGCGTCGGTTCATGCTCTTCTTCATTGCCGAGCCCAGGGAGCCGATCCAGAATCCCAGCCCGTCTTGCGGCGTTCTTTTTTGCTGAGTGTTCATGTCGTTATAATACATGACTTATCAATAATTGTCAAGTCTATTATTGATAAGGCAATAATTTATCTCACATGAGGGCGCTTACATCGTGGATGGTGGGAAAACCGCGACGGGGACCGCCCCTTTAGGGTCTAAAACGCCGGTGTACCTCAGCTACAGCGACAGAAAATTCTTTTCCGGGAGTCTGAACCCCGCAGCCGCCAGGGCAATCTTATATTGCTCTGGCGTATTCACGTCCCAGAGCAGTTCCTCTGCTCCCAATTCCACCCGCTGCGTCTCGGCCTGATGCCGCCGTGTCGCCGCCCTCATTCCCTGGGTTGACCCCTGAATGGCCCGCAGCTCCGACAGCAATGACCCGCTCACGGCAATGGGGTGTCCGCCTTTCCCCCCGCAGGTCGGTATGGTGATCAACGCATCATCCGCGCCGTGGTGCGCGTCCAGCGCTTGTCTAATGATGTCGGAACTGCGGGGCTGATCCACTTTAAGCATCAGGATCGTCCCCGACTCGCCGGCGCCCAGAGCGTTCAGGCCGGCCTTGATGGATGTGATCTTCCCAGTGGCAAAATCGGGGTTGATAACGCACCGCGCGCCCCCGGCTTCGTACACTTCCCGATTCGCTCCAATGCGGGCCTGCATTCCCATGGCCCGGTTAGCCCGGCGACCACGCCACTATCGATCCCATGGGTGGCATCGAGTTGCGCGTGAACCGGCACACCGCCCCGGCCACGCTGGAACCCACACACAACTCCGCTCATGTGCACAGTCAGGATAACCCCGGGCATGACGACCCCATATCACTCTGGCAGTGATGGAGCACCGGTTGGAGTCCACCGCCCTGGAAATGACCGAGGCAATGCTGCGCACAGCCATGTCCCAAATCCTCAAGATCAACGTGGCCGGGGGAATACGATCGCCCAGTATCGAGGTAACCGAAGAGCGGTTCCCCTTCTTCATCCAGCGCCACGAGCCGCGACCCGACCCAGGAGGAATCGGCAGGTGGCGCGGGGGACTCGGAGCAGTCTGCGATCTGATCTACGAAGGAGAAGGTCCCGCCCTGCTCAAATCCTCTGCAAGCGGTGACAAGAAACCATATGCGCCGGAATGGATTTCACCGTATGCTATAATTTCGAGAGGGTTATGTTGCGGAGTGAGCCCGTGGCTAAGCCGCGCCGCCGCAAGGCGCCATCTCGGACATGATTCGAAGCCAACCTCAGTGTTCCGATGGGAGAACAGAACCTGACGCCCGAGATGGACGAGGCCTCCTTGCGCCGGTTTACGTATCGGCTCATTGAGGACGTTCGCGCGCTGGAATATTTACTGGAAGAGAATAAGTTCGAGTCGGGCGTGCGCCGAATCGGGGTGGAGCAGGAGATGTTTCTGGTGGATGATCGCTGGCGTCCGGCCCCGGTCGCCGAACAGGTACTGGAACGGGCGGCCGATGATGACCGGGTAGTCGCGGAGTTGATGAAGTTCAATCTCGAACTGAATCTGGACCCGGTCGTGTTCCGGGGCGATTGCCTGCGCCGTATGGAGCGTTCTGTCGAGGAAGCAGTGGAAAGTGTACGCAAGGTTGTCGAGGAAGTTGGAGCGCATGTCGTACTGGCAGGCATCCTGCCCACGATCACATTGTCCGATCTGGACCTTACGCATATGATGCCCGCCCCTCGCTACCATGCGCTGAACGAGGCGATCGCTCGGCTGCGCGGCGGCCCCGCCGAGCTGCAGATCCGGGGTACGGACGAACTCTACGTCAAGCACGACAGCATCACGCTGGAAGGGTGTAACACGAGTTTTCAGACGCATTTACAGGTGCATCCCGACGAATTCGCCGCGATGTACAACATTGCACAGGCAGCGACCGGTCCGGTGCTTGCCGCTGCCGTCAATTCGCCCACTCTGTTCGGAAAGCGTCTCTGGCAGGAAACGCGCATCGCCCTGTTCCAGCAGGCTGTGGATACGCGCAGTTCGAATCTGTACATCCGGGAGATGAGTCCGCGCGTGCATTTCGGAACGAAATGGATAGACCGGTCGGTGCTGGAAATTTTCCAGGAAGACATTTCCCGGTTCCGGATTCTGCTCTCGAAATCCGAGATAGAAGATCCTATGAAGGCGCTGGAGGCAGGGCGCGCTCCGAAGCTCCAGGCTCTTCAACTGTACAATGGCACCGTATATCGTTGGAACCGGGCCTGCTATGGCGTAACGGACGGAAACCCGACACTGCGAATCGAAAACCGTATCCTGCCTTCCGGTCCGACCGTGATCGACGAGATGGCGAACGCCGCATTCTGGTTCGGGTTGACCATGGGGTTGTCCAATGCCTGTCCGGATATTCGGCGTGTCATGGATTTTGACGACGCTATGGGAAATTTCGTGGCGGCGGCCCGCCTCGGACTGGCGGCACAGTTCGTGTGGCTCGACGGACGACGGGTTTCTGCGTGTGAATTGATTTGCGACGAGCTGCTTCCGCTCGCCCGGGAGGGCTTACGTGAAGCGGGTATTGTCACCGAAGACATTACTCGTTACCTGGATATTATCGAGGAACGCGTAACGTCCCGCCGGACCGGCGCCCACTGGCAACTCCATTCTTTGCTTACGATGCGCCCGAAAGCCACACGGGCCGAGCGGCTGAGCGCCGTGGTCGCCGCCACGGTAAATCGCCAAAAAGAGGGTGCGCCTGTACATACGTGGCCGGAAGCCGAGGCGCAGGAAGGTATTTCGGAACGCCGTTTTGACAAAGCGCGCGTGGAGGAGTACATGAGCACCGACCTCGTCACGGTCAACGAAGAGGAACTGGTCGAACTGGTGGCGTGCCTGATGGACTGGAAGCACATCCGGCATGTGCTGGTCGAAGATAACGGGCACCGTCTGGTGGGACTTGTCAGCCACCGGAATTTGCTTCGCCTGATGGCGGAGCAGCACAGAGGCGGGCAGAATCTGCCGGTGAAGGATGTGATGATCCGGGATCTGGTTACGGTCTCTCCGGATACGCTCGCGATAGAAGCCATCCACAAGATGCGGGACCTGAAAATAGGATCGCTGCCGGTGATCCGGGACGGGCGCCTGATCGGCATTATCACAGAGAAAGATTTTATCGAGATCGCCGGTCGCATCCTCGATCAGGGAATATCTACTATGGTGCAAAGCGATCCCGTTTCTCCCGATCCCGAATCGAATGCATAAGACATCGGCATGGGAAATTTTATGAATAGTTTGGGAGAAGTGGCATGGCTCGGTTCGCCGCTTGACGCCTGGTTCATGTTGGGCGTTGTCTGGGCGGTGATCGCTGTTGCTCTGGTGTTTGCCCACCGCATACTCCTCCGGCGTTTTCACCGGCTGGCGACGCGCACAACGACCATCGTAGACGACATTTTCGTGACGCTTCTGGAGCGTACGAAACTGTATTTCCTCGTTGCGCTCTCCCTGTACATAGCGGTGGGCGCAATACCATTGTCCGAACAGGTAACGAGCTACATATCCCGGATCGCCTTCGTGTTTCTGCTTGTGCAGGTCGTGTTCTGGGGAAATGCCGCTATTACGGACTGGGTCCGGCTTTACAAGGAGCGGAAACTTGAGAAAGATGCCGGTGCGGTCACGTCCATGCAGGCGATCGGCTTCCTTGCCCGTCTGCTGCTTTATACGGCGCTTCTTCTCGTTGCGCTGGACAACTTCGGCATTGACGTCACGGCGCTTATCGCCGGGCTCGGGATAGGTGGTATCGCCGTGGCGCTCGCCATGCAGAATATCCTCGGGGATTTGTTTGCCTCGCTCACTATCGTGCTCGACAAGCCATTCGAGGTGGGCGATTTTCTGATCGTGGGAGATACGCTGGGGACGGTCGAGAAAGTTGGTTTGAAAACGACGCGCCTGCGCAGCTTGTCCGGGGAACAGCTCGTGGTTGCCAACGGCGATCTGCTTGGTAGCCGGATACGAAACTACAAGCGGATGCAGGAGCGGCGGAACGTCTTTTCACTGGGAGTGGCCTACGACACGTCTGCAGAGCAACTCGAGCGCATTCCGGACATGGTACGGGAGATCGTCGAGGCGCAGGAGTATACCCGGTTCGACCGGGCACACTTTGCCCGATTCGGCGATTCCACGCTCGATTTCGAGGTGGTGTATTACATGGCAACGCCTGACTACCTGACCTTCATGGACATTCAGCAGGCGATTAATCTTGCGGTATTCCGCCGCTTCGAGGAAGAAAGCATCGAATTCGCTTTTCCCACCCGTACAGTACATGTCAAGCAGGGGTAGGTACGCCTGCCTTATGATCATCGTCTGCGCATACGGTTTCGCCGGACTGGACGGTCTCGTTTACGAATCCGGTCAACATCTCGCCCTGCTCCGATCATAATGGATGCACCGATTCACTTGACGAGCATCATAATTTGGACCATGCCGGATAGTTTAGCATCTGTGGAAAAAAGATGCGAGGAAGCGTTTTAGTGACAAACCTACGATCAGAATACATTCGTCTATTTGTTGCAGAAAATTATATACAACCCATAGTGCACCCGGCTACCGTGCACTCCTTCCCCCCTCCGATTCCGCCGCTCTCCTGCGAAGCTTCTCCAACTGCGCCGCGATCTGTACGTCCTCGACCTTGCGAAAAAGAATTTTGGGGGTGCCCAGTTCATGTCCGCCTTCAAGTAAGGACCCGGCCGCTTCATCCCAACCAATCGGGCCTGCATTTCCGCCGGCATCACTCGAACGCACTCCCTGTAACCGAAGCATGGACCGCAGCCGCACCGCACTGTGCGGCAGCAACGGTTCCAGCAACACGGAAAGCGCCGCGCAAAGCTGCAAGGACACATGCACCGTATTAGCACAAGCGCAGGGATCGGTCTTTGCGGTGCGCCAGGGCTCTCTGTCGTTGAAATACTTGTTTCCGAGCCGGGCCAGTTGCATCGTCTCGAAAACGGCCTCGCGATTGCGAAAGGTTTCGTACCGTTGCCCTATCCTTGCCGGAAATTCCGCAAGCGCATCCAGTATTTCCCGATCTTCTTGCGACGCATCCTTCAGGGGGGGCACTTTCCCATCCATGTGTCTTGCAGCGAACGTCATCGCCCGATGGAAAAAATTCCCCAACACGTCGGCCAGTTCTCCATTGACGCGCGCCTGAAAATCGCCCCAACTGAAATCGGCGTCTTTCGTTTCGGGGAGCGTTGACGCCATAGCGTACCGCAGCAAATCAGGCGAAAATTCCTCAAGGTATTCGTGCAGCCACACAGCCCAGCCGCGGCTGGTGGACAATTTTTCCCCTTCGAGATTCAGAAATTCGTTGGCCGGCACGTTATCCTCGAGCACAAACTCCCCATGCTCCATCAACATAGCCGGGAACATGAGGCAGTGGAACACGATGTTGTCTTTGCCGATGAAGTGCAACAGCTTTGTCCCGTCGTCCTGCCAGTACCGCTTCCAGGCTTCGGGATCCCCTGTCGCGGTCGCCCATTCCTTCGTGGCCGAGATATATCCGATGGGAGCGTCGAACCACACGTAGATCACCTTACCGCGCGCATCCACGCCGACCGCCTCCGCCACATCTTCCGGCACCGGAACACCCCAGGGCACATCGCGCGTAATGGCCCTATCCCGCAATCCATCCTGAAACCAGCTCCGTATCTGGCCCAGCACATTGGGCTTCCACTCCGGATGCGTCGCAATCCACGCTTCGAGCTTCGCTTGCAAATCACCCAGCGGCAGGTGCCAGTGTGTGGTTTCACGCAGTTCCGGAACTGCATCCGTCAGTGTGCTCCGTGGGTTACCAAGTTCCGCAGGACTGAGAGACATGCCGCATCGCTCGCACTGATCGCCGTAGGCGCTTTCGTACCCGCACGCTGGACATGTGCCTGTCACGAATCGGTCGGCCAGAAAAATCTCTGCTTCCGGGTCGTAGAGTTGCTCTTCGGTCTTTAACCTGAAGAGGTTCTTTTCGGCCAACCGGCGAAAAAAATCCTGACTGGTTTTTCGATGTACGTCGGAGGTCGTTCGCCCGTAGTAGTCGAAACTCATCCCGAAACGCTCGAAACTGTCGCGAATCATCGGATGATATTCGTCAACGATATCCTGCGGAGAGATACCTTCCCGGTGCGCCCGCATCATGATGGCCACCCCGAATTCGTCGGAACCGCACACGTAGAGCACATCCCGCCCCTTCAGGCGCTGGTAGCGCGCATAGAGATCGGCAGGTAGATACGCCCCCGCCAGATGACCCAAATGAAGAGGCCCGTTGGCGTACGGCAACGCAGAAGTAACAAGAATGCGGTCGAAATCACGCGGGGGCATGGAAACGGTACCGTACAGGGCGATTTTGAACGAACGGCATACAGGGCGATTTTGAACGAACGGCATACAGGGCGATTTTGAACGAACGGCATACAGTACGACAGCCCCTGTACGATGTTCGGACGCAACAACTCACTTCACCAGCATCATCGTACGCACAATAGTCTCGTCTCCCGCATGCAAGCGATACACATATAAACCGCTTGGCAAATTGCCCGCTCCGAAACGCACTGTATGATTGCCCGCAGGCTTCGATCGGTCGACCAGGATTGCCACTTCATGCCCCAGCAGATTATACACTGCGAGACGTACTTGCCCCGCCTTTGGCAATCCATAGCTTATCGTTGTCTCCGGATTGAACGGATTCGGATAGTTGGCCGAGAGCGTCACCTCCACAGGCATCTCCCGACTCTCTGTGTTTACACTGGTCTCCTGGAGATCAAACGTGAGCATCGCCATCGGTTCGTCAGAGAACTTTTCCATTCCCTTGATGCTCTCGATCGTTCCTTGAGGTGAGGTAGCGGCATTACTTAGCGAAAATTCGGTTCCCTCCTCGGTCCCGGCATCGTACGGGAACAGATCGACCTCTTGCTCCGACAGCCATTGGCCCTGAGCATCGAGCAGAGACAACCCGGAAACACCGACGAACCAGTCCGGACTGGGACCGATCATCGACAGCAGGGTGAACAGCGGGTGATCGTTTGTGACCTCAATCTCGAATGTGGCTGTAACGGTAGGATCGAATCCGATGCTCTTCTTGACGAGGGAAGCATTCGTACCTGCCGCGGTGACTTCGGATTCGAAGGTCCCTGTAGTACCCAGTTCCGCGACACTCTCGACCCCGGGAGTGGCCGTACCGCCAGACTCCCAGAACGTCACCATGTCATTGTGTACCGCGCCGACCAGGGTTGTGAAGTGCGCGCTACCCACAACCCCGCCGGGCGTGCTTGCGGTGGTCCAATTGCCCTGGAACGTCACCGTGTAGGTAGCGGGATCGGGAGTCATCTGCGCCTGCGCCGGGATCATCGTCATCAGCGCAATGAGCGCCACCGAAAACCCCAATACAATGTGGATGAACGTGTAAGCAGACGCCCATGTCGGTATGCGCCTGCCAAACCGCCGGGAAATGAACCAGGGTATAGCCATAACCGGTATCAGGCAGAAAAGCCACAGGGAAAACTTCGCGCAAGCGAACAATTTCGCAGGTATGGCATACAGTACGCCGGCCTGAACCTGATGTTCGAACCTCAATCACGGGTATCGCCATGTCCTCATCCGGCGATTTCGACGCACGCAGCGCCTCCGTTGTCCGCGAAACTTCGGAGACCAGCGTACGCATCGAGCTACGGCTCGATCAGGCAGAAACGTACAAGAACGAAACGGGCATCGGTTTTCTGGACCACATGCTTGATCTGTTCGCAAAACACGGAGGATTCGGGCTGCAGGCCTTCTGCAACGGCGATCTGCATGTAGACGAACACCACACCGTCGAGGACGTAGCCATCTCGCTGGGGGACGCTTTTCGAGAAGCACTGGGCGACAAAACCTTCATTCGCCGCTTCGGACATGCATACGTACCGATGGACGACGCACTTGCTCGGGCCACCGTCGATTTGTCCGGGCGCTTTTATCTGCATTACCGAGCCGATTTCGATCGCGATCGGGTAGGGGACCTTTCCGTCGAGATGGTCGAACACTTCTGGCACGCGTTCGCTGAACATGCCCGGTGCAACCTGCACATCGAAGCGCTCTACGGGAAAAATGCGCACCATAAGATAGAAGCTATCTTCAAGGCAACTGCCCGCGCCCTGCGGGATGCTGTCCGGAGGGATCCGTCTTTCGCCAGGATGCCATCCACCAAGGGTGCTATCTAACCCCGGCCGGATCGCCTCCGGCAACCTTCCGCATCCCGTTACCTGCTCCGGCGCAACGCCATCACGCTTTAATCCGACGCTTGCACACATGCTTCAGAACGAAACCGTCACTGTCATCGGCGCCGGGAATATCGGCCGCGCACTTATCGGCGGCCTCATCGAAGGCCACGAGTTCGAACCGGCTCAGCTGCGCGCCACGCGCCGCACCGAAGCAGCGCTGAAAGCGCTGCAAAAGGACTTCCCGGGTATCTCTACGACCAGTGACAACCCCGCCGCTGTACAGGGGGCCACTATGGTCATTCTTGCCGTGAAGCCACAAGACCTCACAGAGGTAATCGAGGAAATAAAGGGTAATGTCCACCCCGAAACACTGGTTATTTCCGTACTCGCCGGCATCACCACCCACACCCTGGAAAAAGCGTTCGGCCAAAAAATCCCTGTGGTCCGCACGATGCCCAACACCCCTGCTATCGTTGACGAGGGGGCCTCGGCTATTACGGGCGGGCAGTTCGCCGAATCGAAGCATCTGGAACTCGCCAGACACATCTTTGAAGCCGTCGGGACGGTCGAAGTCGTCCCCGAATACATGATGGATGCGGTTACGGGATTGTCGGGTAGCGGGCCTGCCTACGTGTACATGTTCATTGAGTCGCTCACCGATGCGGGGGTCAAGCAGGGACTGCCCCGTCCCACTGCATTTCGGCTGGCGGCGCAGACCGTATACGGCGCGGCCAAACTGGTCCGGGATACGGGCAAGCACCCGGCCATTCTGCGCGACGAGGTCACGACACCCGGTGGAACGGCTATTGCGGCTGTTGCGGAACTCGAGGCGCACGGCATACGCACCATGCTGATCAACGCGGTAGCCACGGCTGCCGAGCGTTCCGCGGAATTGAGTGGACAATAACATGATTGCGATTGTCGATTACGGTATCGGCAACCTGCGCTCTATCGAAAAAGCGTTCGAAGCCGTGGGAGCCGATGTCGTCCGGTCGGATCGTCCGGAAGATATTCGCACCGCCGACAAGGTGGTCTTGCCCGGCGTAGGCGCCTTCGGAGCCTGTATCGACGAGATACGCCGCAGAGAGCTGGAAGAACCGATCCTTGGCGCGATCAAGGAAGGCAAACCATTCCTCGGTGTATGTGTGGGCATGCAGCTCCTCTTCGAATCAAGTGAAGAGATGGGGCGACACAAGGGGCTCGGTGTCTTACCGGGCCATGTGCTGCACTTCGCAACGACATGCAAGACCACTCTGTACAGAGAATCCCCGGATGGCCCATTGAAAATCCCGCACATGGGCTGGAATACGTTGGAACGGCAACGCGAAGACCCGCTTTTACGCGGACTGCCTTCCCAGCCATATTTTTATTTCGTGCATTCCTACGCAGCAGCGCCGGCAATCGCATCCGATATGCTGGCGAGCTGCCGGTACGGGGTTGCCTTCCCGGCCATCGTACAGCGAAACAATGTATACGGGGTCCAGTTTCACCCCGAGAAAAGCCAGGAAAACGGCCTGCATATCTTGAGGAATTTTGCAGAATCGGTATAGCACCCGGCATAAAAATCCGGACACGGATTTGCGCACAGACCCGTGCAGCACAGCGAACGGGCGGAAGCTGACGGCTTTCCGCCCTTCGTTTTTGCAACAAGCACCCGGTGTAGAGCCACTCAGAAACCCTTTGTCATGCTCGTTATTCCGGCTATAGACCTTCGCGGCGGAAAATGCGTACGGCTATATCAGGGCTCGTATGACAAAGAGACGGTGTATTTTGAAGACCCCGTCAAGATGGCCAAGTTGTGGCGCGTTCAGAATGCGCGTACGCTGCATGTGGTCGATCTGGATGCTGCCCGCGGGGATCGTTCGCCAAATCGCGAGGTGATCCGCGCCATATGCAAGGAGCTGGATATCCCGGTACAACTGGGCGGCGGCATCCGCACCATGGAGGATATCGAAGAAACCATCGGGTTGGGGGTTTACCGAGTGATTCTCGGCACTGCGGCGGTGCGGCGGCCCGATCTCGTTTCCGAAGCCGTGGAGCGATATTCATGCAGCCGGGTCGCCGTGGGAATTGACGCTCGCAACGGGGAAGTCCGCATTGAGGGATGGCTCGAAGGCAGTGGCCTCGACGCCGTCGCCATGGCGCAAGACATGGAAAATCGGGGCGTGCGACGTATCGTGTATACGGATATCGGACGGGACGGAACATTACAAGGCCCCAACCTAAGCGCCTACCGGACGCTCGGCGAAAAACTCCGTCATGCGCGCATAACGGCCTCCGGCGGTGTGGGAAGTTACGCAGATCTGGTCCGCCTGCAGGAACTCGCCTCGTACAGGGTAGACTCGATCATTAT
This sequence comes from Rhodothermales bacterium, assembly GCA_965248175.1. Taxonomy (GTDB): domain Bacteria; phylum Bacteroidota; class Rhodothermia; order Rhodothermales; family VXPQ01; genus VXPQ01. The sequence continues at coordinate 1,926,478 of OZ252093.1, read as the reverse complement.
CGGGCGGGCGCTCTACGAAAATCGCTTCCCGTGCCAGCAATTCTGGTGCTGGAACTATAAGCAGGATGTCGATCTAGACCAGTTCTCGACGGCAAACATGACCTCCCGACCCGACAAAAATATCAATCCCTGATGGCGCTCGCCCGACGTATCATTCCCTGTCTGGATGTCGACGAGGGCCGTGTCGTCAAAGGCGTGCGGTTCGTGGATATCGTGGATGCCGGAGACCCCGTCGAACAGGCGCGATTTTACGATGCAGCAGGCGCCGATGAACTCGTTTTTCTGGATATCACGGCCACACACGAAAACCGGGGAATCATGCATGATGTGGTGCGCCGCACCGCCGATCAGGTGTTTATTCCCCTAACAGTCGGCGGCGGACTCCGGACGGTCGAAGACATGCGGGCCATGCTTCACGCAGGCGCCGACAAGATATCCGTCAACTCTGCAGCCATCCGCGACCCGGATTTGATTTCACAGGGCGCCGAATCGTTCGGGACCCAGTGCATTGTCGTGGCGATCGACGCCAAACGAACAGGCAAGAGACAATGGGGCGTATATACGCATGGCGGACGCAATCCTGTCGATCTTGACGCCATCGAATGGGCAGCCGAGGCCGAGCAACGCGGGGCGGGAGAACTGCTCGTCACGTCCATGGACTGCGATGGCACGAAGGACGGCTACGACACGGAGTTGCTCCGGGCCATTGCCGAAAGCGTATCGGTTCCCGTCATCGCTTCCGGGGGCGCCGGTACGCTGGAGCATCTGCACGACGCACTTGTCCAGGGAACCGCCGATGCCGTGCTGGCAGCCTCGATTTTCCATTTCAGGGAATATTCCATTGCAGAAGCCAAACGTTTCCTGCACGATCAGGGGGTGGTCGTACGCATGAAGGAAGCGGAATAACGCAGGGGCGCCCTGCCAACCCCACCACAACCACCTGGACGAGATATTTACATACTAACCGCGTTCGCGGATCGACCGATGCTCGCCTGTCAAAAACATCTCTTTTCTCTACCGAATCACCTTCATTATCTGAATTGCGCCTTCATGGCCCCCACGGCCCGGAAGGTGGAAGAAGCCGGCATAGCCGGGATCCGGCAGCGCCGCGACCCTTCCGGTGTGGAGCATGCGGATTTTTTCGAGGGAAGTAACCGACTCCGGGCATTGTTCGGACAATTGATCCATGCCCCGGCCGATTCCGTAGCCATCATTCCCTCTGCCTCCTATGGACTGGCTGCCATCGCCGCCAACCTGCCCGTCGAGCAAGGCGATCGGATCGTGGTTCTGGCCGAGCAATTCCCGAGTAACGTGTATGCCTGGCGCCGGATAGCGGCAGACGCAGGCGCCTTGCTGGAGACCGTCGGCCCTGGTGAAGGCCCTGGAGAGCGAACGACCCGGTGGAATGAGCGTATCCTGGAGGCGATCGACGCAAGGACAGCGATCGTAGCCATACCCCACATACACTGGATCGACGGCACGCTCTTTGATCTTGAGGCCATTTCCCGCCGGACCCGCGAGGCAGGAGCGGCACTGGTCGTGGACGGAACGCAGTCTGTGGGCGCCCTTCCCTTCGATGTCGAGCGCATCCGCCCCGACGCGGTGATCTGTGCCGGATACAAATGGCTGCTCGGTCCTTACTCGCTCGGCCTTGCCTACTATTCCGAGCGCTGGCACAACGGGCGACCCCTTGAGGAAAACTGGATATGCCGGGAAAGAAGCGAAGAATTCGGCAATATCATTGCTTACCGGGATGGATATCATCCGGGGGCCATCCGATTCGACATGGGTGAGCGCAGCAACTTTGTGCTCGTTCCCATGTTGGTGGCGGCACTGGAAATGGTGCTTAATCTGACGCCGGAAGCCATTCAGGAGTACTGCCGGAACCTGACCCGACCGCTTGCAAACTGTGCGGAGGAACTCGGATTTCGACTCGAATCTCCAGAGGGACGAGTACACCATCTGTTCGGACTGCGGGCCAGGAACGGCAACGATGCCGACCCTGATCGCCTGCGAGATATTCTTGAACAACGCAACATCTCCGTGTCGGTGCGGGGAAACGCCATCCGCATCTCGCCCCACGTCTATAACGACGAGCGGGACATACAAGCGCTGATCGAAGCACTGGATGCGGCGATGCAGACCGCGGGTTGACGCAATACACCTTCGAAAAGCTGCATTGCAGCATGGCCAATCCTCTGTACAACAGGTCCCATGCGTAGCCGCCTCGTATACACAGGAAGCCTTGCTCTCGCGGCACTATTGCTGTATCTGGCATTGCGAGGAGTCAATACAGACGCAATGGCGGATGCTCTTCGCACTGCGAATTATGCATGGATCCCGATTCTCGTGGCCGTCATGTTGCTCAGTAGCCTGGTGCGGGCCTGGCGATGGCAGCTCCTCATCGAAGCGCTCCCCGAGATCGCCGGTGCACAGCCCGGCAATACAAAAACGGATGTCGACACCCCCAGACTCCCGGGGATAAAACCGATCTTTTACTCGGTAATAATCGGTTATATGGTCAACTTTGCAGTGCCAAGGCTTGGCGAAGTGGCGCGAACGGCCAATCTCTCCGCACATAGCCGCCTGCGCTTCAGCAGCTTGCTGGGCACTGTCGTAACGGAACGCATTCTCGATGTGGTCGTGCTGGGCGCAGGCCTGGGCAGCGTCTTTCTCCTGTTGACGGGTCGTGCAGCCATACTGGGCGACATCCTGATTGCGCCGATTGCCGCACAACTTGACCGGATACCGTTGCCGGCCATGGTTCTGCTCGCCGTTGCCATTGCACTGGCCGCTTTCCTGCTCTACAGATTCCTCTCGGGGATGTCCGGAAGCCCCCGCAAAACCGACGTATCCAGCGGAGAACATTCCCTGAAACCACGTCTGGCGGCAGCCTTCGCAGCATTTCGGGAAGGAATGGCGACGATCCTGCGCTCACCCAGAAAACAACGTATCGTATGGAGCACGGCCGTCATGTGGTTTCTTTACCTGCTGATGGCCTACATCCCCTTCCTCATGCTGAATACGGCGGGAATCTATAACCTGTCCTTGCTCGACGGATGGATCATCATGATATTCGGCACGGTTGGCATCCTCGTTCCCTTGCCCGGAGGGACAGGCTCTTATCATTATATTACGATCCAGGCGCTCGTCTACCTTTTTGCCTTCAGCCATGAAGCCGCCGCAACCTACGCCGTGCTCTGTCATGCCGCTCAGTTGGTGTTGCATGTCTCCGTGGGGGGGATATGTCTTGTCCTCCAGGGATCGAAGATGCCTCCGCTGCACACGTCTACATCTTCTTCGCCGGAGAAGCGGGAGTCATGAAACCATGCGGTGTCCGAATGTATCAACGCCTCTTTTCGGCATGATTCGCATCCGGGCCGCTTTCCTCATGCGCCGGCTATTTCCGGTGTGGGCATTGCTGTTGATCTGGGGAATAAGGCCGGAAACGACGCACACAGCGCAAGCGCAACAACGTCCAGAGTGCATAGTCGTTTCCCATGCGGCATCGGACACGATGCAGTATGCACAGAACATCTGGACGCAAATCGCCCGTGCGACTGCAGGCATAGACGTTTCCGGGATCGCAAACGCCTGGCTATATCGCCCCCTGTTTGCCGTCCGATACGAAAGCGACAGCCAGACGCTGCACGTACGTATCGAGGAAGTCCAGGAAAGTAAACGTAACCCGGCGGTCTATCCGATCGACCTTACCCTCGAAGCCGGCGCGCTCGGAACGACAGAACGTTTCGAGGTAACACTGAACGAGCGGGTTGAAGAGTTTTCCTTGCCTTTCCCATACCGGCCGCGCTTCGTTGCGGTCTACCCGGAAGAACAACTACTCATGGAAAGCCGGACCAGCCAGCCGGCAGCGGGTTGGATCGCCCAGTTGCGCCATGCATCCTTCCCGGCAGCACGACTCGTCGCCGCGCAAGCATTACGTTCTCTTCCGCCCGATCCCGCCCTGATTCTCGGACTGCGAACCTCATTCGGCGAAGAACCGGAGACCAGGGTGCGGGCGGCCATCGTGCAAGCCATGGCACACCTTGCCTCCGGCGGAGCTGCTGACCGGGCGCTCGCCGCTGCCTATGAAGATGCCTCACCGGAAGTTCGAAACATTGTATTCGCATCGCTCAACCAGACATTGTCCAGCCCCGCGTTGATCGCGCTGGCATTGCGCGCCGCACAAACCGATCCGGACCAGTCCGTGCAAGCAGAGGCTGTCCGGGCGCTTGCGAAAATGCGCGCATCCGATGCATTACAAGTGGCCCGTTCGGCACTGATTACACCTTCCCGGAACGAAGTCATTCGGATAGCAGGGCTTGATGCACTGGGTATGCTCCATGCATATGCCCATGGTAATGAACCGGAAACGGATGAGGAAGAAACGCAAGCCGCGATAGATTCAGAACAAGCAACCGAAGAGAACATATCCCCAAAGATTCTCGGCGAAGCGCTGACTGAAGGACTGCGTTTCGCCGAAATGACCTACCCGCTCCGTCTTCGCAGCGCGGCAAGGCGCCTTTTCTTACGCATCAGACAAAAGGAACCGGCGGCGACGTACGGAGCACCGCCTTACCTGCGAGACCTCCGCACCTGCCCCTGAATGCCGCCAACCACTTCCGGCGCCACGAAAGGCCTTTCCGGGGACAAGACTCCTTCGCCGAGACTGGGATGAAGAACCTTTACAGGCACACGGGAGAAGTAGGAGCTGTCCGCGCTGCGGCAAAAAGAAGAATACCCGCTGCCACCGATGCATTCAGCGATTCCGCCGGACCGGTCATAGGAATGCGCACCCGGTAGTCACACGCTGTGAGAACCGCCGGACGAATACCCTTGGCCTCGTTTCCGATAACGACCGCCATGGGCCGATCCCATGCCATGTCCCATACGCTCACATCCCCCCCGGCATCGGCCCCTGTCACCCAGTACCCCCGCTCCTTGAGTTGGTGGATAGCATCGACGACACTTGCGGTGCGGGCAATGGGAACACGTCCGGCTGCGCCGGCGCTTGCCTTCATGGCCGCAGCATTCAGCGGGGCCATGCCGCTCCGGGGCACAATGATCCCAACCACGCCCGAAGCCGCCGCGCTGCGCAGCACCGCTCCGAAATTGAACGGGTCCTGCATCCCATCAAGCACAAGTAACCGGGGCTTGCGCTGCTTTACTTCCTCAAGAGTAGGCGCCGCAGACGCCAGTAAATCGTCCAGGGCAACATACGCCACCGGCGCCATGAGCGCCGCCGCGCCCTGATGTGCAATACCGCGCGCCAGCTGCCTGAGTCGTCCCACCGGGACAAACTGCACCTGCACACCGGCCTGGGCAGCAATCCTGCGTATCTCCGTCAACTCGCCCCCTCCGCTGCGCTGAAGAAACACCTTCTCGATTCGGTCCGGAGTACGTTCGAGCGCCTCGCGGACGGGGTGCCGGCCCAAAACAAGCAGGGAATCTTCGTTCCGGTCGGAAGACATGGCAGCCTCAGCCCCCAGCGGCCGCATGAACGCCCGGGATAGAAGAAGACAGATCGGGCAACGTTTGCTCCGGGCGGCGTTTCCACGTATACGCGAGCCCGGCCAGCCCAAGCAGAAGCGCTACAAGAGATATGATTTCAGCCTGCGTGACCGTCACACCGAGGACATCGAACGTGTTATTGACCCGTATTTGCTCGATGAGAAACCGTTCGACCCCGTTGAAAACAAGGTACCACGAAAAGAGCCACCCATTGCGGTAAGGATGTTTCCGAAGCGCCCACAGCAACCCGAACAACGCCGACGCCATCAGAAATTCGTAGATGGATGTCGGGTACACCCCCGATTCCGGCAAGTTTATACCAAGGATGTTATTCGGATAGGTCTCCGCCCATAACCAGGTCGGAATCCACTCCGGTTGGGCAAGAAGATCCGCTGGAATGCCCCAATCGCCATCACCGGCAAGGTGACAGCCGATCCGCCCGATGCCGTAAGCAAGCATGAGAGACGGCGCCAGCGCATCGGCAAAAGCTGCTCCCGATACTCCCTTCCTGCGCACATAGACCGTAATGACGGTGCCGGCCACAATCAGTCCCCCGTAGAATGTCAAACCGCCCGAGGAGAAAAGCATACCTGCAGGATCGGCAAAGAACGTTTCGAGGTTTTCCAGAATGTGAAAAACCTTGGCCCCGGCAATGCCGCATACCACAACCAGCACGGTTACGGTACCCATCAACGCGGATGGAAGCGCTTCCTGCACCATCGCACGGCCTTTCTTACCGCCCCCCTTCACACCCACACGCACGCTGCCGATGCGGCCGACGCCGTGCATGCGGTCCAACTCACGCTGCGCCAGCCACATGCCCGTAATGACCCCCACCGCCACCATGGCGCCAAACGAATAAATAGGGAACGGCAAGCTGAAGCCGAAAACGTCCTGAAATATGTCGCTCAGTCGCGGATACATCGTTTACAGTGGCGCGTGGCGTTTATCGGGAAGAGGTCGGAGCAGAACCCTCGCTCCCGCAAGCATCCCGTAAGCATTTCGATATATGGCCCGGCGCCTCGTTGGCAGGAAGCTGAACCTGTTCGCCTGAATCCATGTTTTTCAGTTGAACAACCCCGCTCTCCAGTTCGGTCTGCCCCGCAATCAGTGTAAACGGTGCTCGCTGCCGGTGGGCCTCCCGCATTTGCGCCTTCATGGAACGGCCCTTCAGGTCAAAACTCGCCGACATCCCCTGCCCCCGCAAACGTTGGGCCTCCCTAAATGCCCACTGCTGTGCATCGTCGCCGAGCGCCACCAGAAAAACGTCCGGGGGGGGGGCTTCCGGAATATTCGCATCTTGCGCATCGAGCGCCAGAAGCAATCGCTCGATCCCGGCAGCAAAGCCTACACCCGGCGCAGGACGATCCGATCCCAATGCGGAAGCCAACAGATCGTATCGGCCGCCGCCTGCCAACGCACTCTGCGCACCGAGGTCCGGGCTCTCCAGTTCGAACGCCGTATGCATGTAATAATCCAGCCCCCGGACCAGTAGTAAATCCTCAACGAAGTCAATCCCTACTTCGCCCAGACATCGTTTCACGCTTTCATACCGTTCCCGGGTTTGTTCACCCGTAAAATCGATCAACAAGGGGGCATCCCGGAGCAACGCCTGCTCGCGCTCATCTTTCGTGTCAAGGATGCGAAGCGGATTCTTTTCGAGCCGCCGCTGCCCGCTCTCCGAAAGGGTGTCTTTGTGTGGACTCAACCAGGCGCGGAGGGCCTCTACGTACTGTTGCCGCTCCTCCGGAAGACCCAGCGTATTGATGCGGAGCCTGCTTCCCGTTATGCCCAAGGCATCGTAAATAGCCAGCATAAGCGCAATGACTTCGGCATCTGCCCGCGGGTCATCCGCTCCGATTGTTTCGCACCCAAACTGGTGGAATTGCCGATACCTCCCCTTCTGGGGGCGTTCCGCCCGAAAACACGGACCAATGTAGTACAACCTCTGTACCCCGCCACGCTGTTCGAGGCGGTGCTGGAGCCAGGCGCGCATCACTGGCGCCGTCACTTCGGGACGCAGCACATACCGGTCATTCCCCCGCTCTACCACAAACATTTCCTTCGTGACAATATCCGTCCCTTCGCCAATGCCCCGGACGATCAACCCCTCCTCTTCAAGAACAGGCGTACGGATCTCCTCGAAATGAAAGCGGGCCATGGTCTTGCGGATAACGTCCTCGACATACTGCCAGGCCGAACTGCCAGGCATGGCAACCCCATCCGCCACGGATGGCCAAGGCAGGATATCGAACGCACCGCGTATGTTCCGCCAGATCTTCGCCACAGAAAATGCGCAGAGAATATGAAGTGTTTACAAAACGCGAAGTCATGCGAGCAAGCGGACGTACCTCTTCTTAACGTTTTGTATTCCGCCTTGTTCGCCACGGCACACATTCCCCCATGCGGTAATCCGATGTTCAGGGATCGGGTGCAGGGTCCGCCCCGCCGGCACGGCGCAAGCGCTCGATCACATACCTCATGTCTTCCGGAAGATCGGCTCGGAACGACACCTCCTGCCCTGTCCGGGGATGAATGAACGCCAGCGTTTCCGCATGAAGCGCCTGCCGGTCGAGCCGTGTAAAAAGATTGTGTGCAAACGCCTTACGGCTTGCCGAAACCGGACCGAACCGCAACGCTCGCCCGCCGTACGTCTCATCCCCGAACACGGGATGCCCCATGTGTTGTGCATGGACGCGAATCTGGTGGGTTCGACCCGTCTCCAGGTGAAAAGAAGCCAGTACGGTATGGTCCAGGCGCTCCAGTGTTTCGTAGTGTGTCACCGCGTGTTTTCCCGTGCCCGAAGGCACTACGGCCATCCGCTTTCGATCACGTGGATCGCGCCCGATATCTCCTTCGATACGCCCGCCAACTGGATCTGGAAGGCCCCATAGCACAGCGAGATACCGCCGCACAATCGTGTGTTCCGCGAATTGCCGGGCCAGATGGCGATGGGACGCATCGTCTTTCGCCACAACCACCAGACCGGATGTGTCCTTGTCGAGCCGATGTACGATACCTGGACGGATCGCCGGGTCATCGTCCCGATCCGGGAGTGCATGCAGAACGGAAAGCCCGACACCCTGCATGTCATCGTTCGGAAACTCTTCGCCTTCCAGACCGGCATCTACGCCGATCGGACCGGCGCCCACATGGTGAAGCAAGGCATTCACAAGCGTACCCGTGCGATGTCCGTACGCAGGGTGTACGACCATGCCGGCGGGCTTGTCCACCACGATTACCGCATCGTCTTCGTACACGATGTCGAGAGCAATAGGCTCAGGCTGCGCCTCGATCGGCGGAGGACGCAATATCGTGCATACGATCGTATCGCCGGCCTGCACGATGTGTGACGGTTTGCTGATCGTCGCACCGTTCACCGCTACCAATCCCTCTTCGATGCCCTTGCCCACCTTGGTGCGGGAAACATTCGGCAGAAATCGGGCAAGGTACCGGTCAATCCGAAGAGATTCCGTATATCCGGCAGGTACCTGGAGCGTTATGATCTGTTCGACCCGTTCTTCGGGCATGGCGGGTTCATTGGCGGATAGCGATATGACCGGCACTACAGGTTTTTCAAAAGACAGGCTGGCGGAAACACTTCGATTTTCCAGGTGGCTTGCGATCCGAGCTGTCTGCGCAGGCGAATCATGCTACGGGACAAACCTCTAACGTTTAATCCTTGCCCATCATCTCCATATGAAATGTCCCCGAGTAATGATCCGCTCCCGTCAGAGAAGCCGAAACACCGATTCAATCAGGCCCCACCCCATCCCACATGAGTTAGCTCTGTAGCGGCGCCGTTGGCAATCCTCAGGATGAAATAGGATTCGCCCTCATAGCCACGCTGTCTAACCAACAGATCGATACCTGCAGCGTGTCTCCAGAGAACTATGGGCGTATTCCATCTGGCCGCCTTTCCGTCGCACGCCGTCATGACGAAGTCCTTCTTGAGCAGTATGAGATCCTCGTCGTCATTATTAACCAGAACCCAGGTTCGAAGTTGAGAATAGGTAGGGCAGCCTTTCATCCAGCGGGCCTGATAAGGTCGAACGATTTCCATGTAGTAGATGGTGGCGTTGGCTTCGCGTATACGGAACGCCTCCCGCACTTCAAGCGGAATTTCGTTGCGGCGATCAGCATCCAGCCATTGCCCACTCCATAGTTGTTCCTTGTCGGTTCCTTCCCTTGGTATAGCGGCCTGCTGTTCGACTGATTCGCTTTCGATCACATTGAAGATGTCCTCAATCCCCGCCAAAATCTCCTGGCTATTCTCGCCCTGGGGATCAAGTCTTTCGACCTTCTCGGGTGGAAACTCTGCAGTTGTTGCAACACCTTTCTTGGAACCAAGACAATAATCCCGCTCGTGACTTCGGCGATCTCCAAGGTTGGTTGCCAGCGCAATATTCATAGCGCACCATTTTGAGGTTTCAACGAGAGCAGTGGGGGAGAATGTTGTCTGCGCCGGCAATAGCTGGTCAGCCCAATCGTATCCATACAAGCGCTCCTGGGAAGACGGAAGGGAACGCTCGAACCACAAAGTCCAGTCTGCCAGCGATCCACCCCCACGATTCCAGTCTTCCGGCAGATCAGGCCATGAGGGTGTCTCTTCATCGAAAACAGCGTCATAGGGCCAAGGGCTGGACCAATCCATCCCGTCGAAAGTCGCTACCGGTACAAGAAGGCCACCCGGTTGGACAATGCCGACAGTAAAAGGTGCATCCGGCTGAGCCGAAGCGGCTGACGTAAAAAAGAATAAGACGGGAAAGAGAAGCAGTAATACTGATTGAGGTTTTCCTGATGCCGTCATGGAAACGATCTAAAAAATAGACGGTGCTTCAAGTGGTCCACTGCTTTGGACCCTGCCACTTTGTGTAGCGGTTTGCTTCCGTAGAATACGTCTTGGAATATACGCTTGTCAAGCAATCGGTGAGGATACCCTTGTGTTGAAGCGACGCGACCGGGTTCGATACGCCCTCGATTACAGCGCCGGGCCATATCTCTGTACTACAAAACTCATCCCGCCTTAGGATGCACCGGAATCATGACACCGTGATCCCGCAAAAATCTATCCGGGTGAACCGAATCCTCTCTGTCTACGATTCCACCGAAGCAACCAGAAAAAACTGCTTGCCCGCCAGCTGCTTTACGATCCCTTTCAGTTCAAGATCAAGCAAATGCACGAGGGCCGTTGCCGGATCCATACCGGCGGACAAACACAGCGTATTGATGTGCAAAGGCCCTGTAGCGGTGGAAAGAGCCTGGCACAAGACCTGTTCCTCCGGGGAAAGTATGGGGATATCCTTCACGGGAGCAGGCATCGCTTCCAATGCCATATCCAGCTCTTCAAGGATATCTTCGACGCGCTGGACGAGTTTGGCTTCCCCTTTCTGGATCAGCCGGTTCACGCCCGCACTGGCCGGACTGTGTACGCTGCCCGGTACCGCAAATGCTTCCCGGTTCTGCTCAACCGCCAGCCGGGCCGTAATAAGCGCGCCTCCCTCCTCATACGCCTCGACGATCAAGGCACCCAAAGCGAGTCCACTCACAATCCGGTTTCGGCGCGGAAAATGCGTCCCTTCCGGTATCGCGCCCATCGCATATTCGGACAGCAACGCGCCTTCGACAAGCAACTCTTCGGCAAGGCGACTGTGCTGCGCCGGATAAATACGATCAATGCCTGACCCAAGTACAGCGATCGTGCCGCCGCCTGCATCCAGGGCCGCCCGGTGCGCCGCCGCATCAATGCCGTACGCCAGGCCGCTGACGATCACAAATCCCTCCCGGACAAGCGCTTCCGTCAACTCTCCCGTAACACGCAAGCCATACGGCGACATGCGCCGCGTGCCCACGATGGCCAACATGCGTTCCGGAGCATGACTGGCCGGCAACCTTCCCCGCATCCACAAAAACACGGGGGGATCGTGTATCTGGCGCAACAAGAACGGGTAATTCGGATCCCCCAGTGCAACCATCTCGGCGCCGGTTTTTGCGGCCCGGGAAAACTGCTCCTCGACAGCCTCCCTGCAATCGGCAGCCGCGATCTGCATCGCAATATCCGAACCAATACCGGGAACAGAAGTCAGTGATGCTACCGAAGCGCCAAGCACGGCCTCGGCCGAACCCATGCTCGACATAAGCACGCTCATACGCCTCGATCCGACTCCCGGAACCAGCGAAAGCGCAACGAGCGCTCGTCGCTCCGCATCATCCGGCACACCCGACGCGGGGAAGTTGCACGCTGACAACGCCCGACGCCTTCTCGACTTCTCCGTCATTCGGAATCCTGATCCCCCCTGCTCTGCCGAACGGCCTCCCAAAGCCGCCGTTTCAACGCGTCCAGCCCGAAACTCGCCACCGAACTGATCGCCATCGGTGCAGCTCCTTCAGGAAAATCCTCCTGCGCAATATCCGGTAAAAGCATCCGCTCCTCGGAGGGCAATAAATCAGTTTTCGACAACGCCACGACCCGTGGTTTGTCGAGCAATACGGGATCGTAGGCCGCCACTTCCTTCAGCAAGACGTTGTATTCCCCTGCCAGATCCTTCGAATCGACAGGGATCAGGAAAAGCAGCACCGCATTGCGTGCAATATGACGCAAAAACTGGATACCCAGCCCTTTGCCTTCATGGGCTCCCTCGATGATCCCCGGAATATCCGCGATAACGAACGACTGGTACTCCTCTACCTGCACAACGCCCAGCGAAGGTGCAAGCGTCGTGAAGGGATAATCGGCTACTTTCGGCTTCGCTGCCGACAACACAGAAACAAGCATGCTCTTGCCCACATTCGGAAAACCCACAATCCCGACATCAGCCAGTAAACTGAGTTCGAGCGTAATCTCCCGCTCATCCCCCGCCTCGCCCGGCTGAGCATGACGCGGTGTCTGATTCGTCGACGACTTGAAAAACGCATTGCCCTTGCCACCCCGCCCACCTGCCGCGAGGATCAATCGCTCGCCCTGCACACACACCTCGCCAACGATTTCACCGGTGTCACGCTGTCTGGCTACGGTGCCAAGCGGCACGCGAAGAACAATGTCCTCCCCGGAACGCCCGGTGCGATTGTTGCCGGCGCCCCCCTCGCCGTTCTCTGCGAAATGGTGCCGGTTGTAACGAAAATCAAGGAGGGTGTACAGGTTGCTGTCTCCCTCGATGATTACCGAACCACCGTTCCCACCGTCCCCTCCCGCAGGGCCGCCGTGCGATTCGTATTTTTCCCTCCGGAATGCGACGGCGCCCGCCCCACCACGTCCGCTGCGTACGGTAATTGTTACGTAATCGACGAATTTCATACTTGTGCGTACGTATACGTATACTTCGCCTGCCGACGCTTTCCTACCGGATCAATGCGGCTGCGGTTCTGTCAATGCCGCATCTTCAAGACACCCGATCGTGCAAAACATAACCATCTATACGGACGGCGCCTGCAGCGGCAACCCCGGCCCCGGCGGCTGGGCGGCCCTTCTCATGTACAAATCACACCGCAAACAACTGACTGGCGGCGCACTCCATACGACAAACAACCGGATGGAACTCACGGCAGCTCTGGAGGCGCTCCGCCATCTGAAGAAACCGTGCCGGGTACAACTCCACACTGATAGCGCCTATCTCGCGAATGCATTCAACCGGCGCTGGCTCGATGCCTGGCAACGCAACGGCTGGAAAACGTCAGGCAAAAAACCCGTCGAAAACAAGGATTTATGGGAAACGTTGCTCCAGGAAAGCGCCCGCCATCGCATAACATGGATAAAGGTCAAGGGGCACGCCGACAATGAATTCAACAACCTCGTCGATGAAGCGGCTGTCGCCGCCATAAAAGAATACAAGCGCCAGCGAGAGCTCGGGGCATAAGGCGATGCCGCTTCACTGTCGCCGTAGACGTTTCTTCAGTTTCTGCATTAACGTGAGATTCTTCCGTGACCTGCTGTGAGCATGCAGGTGGTCGACGTGATGGTGTTCGGTACAGCCATCCGCCGAATCTTCCAGTTGAATGGTAATGTGCTGAATACCAAAGTCATGGGAGACGATTCTCCGCAGGCGGCGCAATAAGGAGGCACGGTCTACCTCCTTGACCTCGGGATCTACCAGAACGTGCGCAGTAAACACATCGTAGTCCTGAGCAAGGCTCCAGACATGGACATCGTGAACCAGGACAACGCCTTCCACGGGCGTGTCCGCTTAACTGTGTAAGTGAATTTATTGATCTATGGGGACTCTGTCTCCATAGAGTATGACGAACTGGTTGAGGGCAGCCTTCCAGTCCCGGATCGGACGCTTCCACTTCTTCGCGGCTTCGCGCAGGCCCAGGTAGAGCAGCTTGCGCACCGCGTCGTCGTTGGGGAAAGCGCCCCGTCCCTTGACGATTTTGCGCAGGCTGTAGTTCAGCGATTCGATCGCATTGGTGGTGTAGACCACCTTGCGGATCGCAGGCGCATAGTCGAAGAAAGGCGCCAGACGCTCCCAGTCCTTCCTCCAGAGCGGAGCGATAGCCGGGTACTTCTCGCTCCATTGTCTCTCGAAAGCCTCGAGCGCCGCAAGAGCAGCCTCTTCGCTCGGCGCTGCGTAGACCGCGCGCAAAGACGACGCCACCGGCTTGCGCTCCTTCCAAGGCACGTAGCGCAGGCTCTTGCGCACCTGGTGCACCACGCACAACTGCACCCGCGCACGGGGATAGACCGTCTCTATCGCCTCGGGAAGACCCTTCAAACCGTCCACGCACGCAATGAAACAGTCCTCCATGCCCCGCGCCTTCAACTCGCCGAAGATGGTGAGCCACGAAACGGCTCCCTCCGTCGGAGCGATCCAAAGGCCAAGCACCTTTTTCTCTCCTTCAATGTCTATCGCCAGCGCCACGTAGACCGCGCGCCTCTTCACCGATCCCTCCTCGCGAGACTTTACGAACAAGGCGTCGAAGTACACGACAGGATACACCCGCTCCAGAGGACGAGCCTGCCATGCGCTCACTTCCTCGAGAACGCTTGCGGTAACCTCCGAAACAAGCGTAGAGGAGACCTCCGCGCCGTAGAGACGCTTCAACGTGTCCTGGATAGCCCGCGTGCTCTGGCCCTGCGCGTAGAGATACACGATCACGTCGTCCAGGCCCGCTACCCGGCGCTGGCGCTTCTCTACGATCCTGGGCTCGAAACTGCCGTTGCGATCGCGAGGAACCTCCAGATCCAGCGAACCCGACTCGCTCTCGAGCCGCTTCGCAGTGCGTCCGTTACGGGAATTGCCGCTGCCGCGACCCGACCGATCGTGAGCAGGGTAGCCGAGATGATGCGTCAGCTCCCCCTCCAATGCCGCCTCGAGAGCACGCTTGCCTATCGTCTTGAGCAAGCCCCCCTCGCCGAATAGGTCCCGCGCGTCCCCCTTGAAATCCTTCAGCAACTCGTCCAGAAGAGCCTGCTGTTTGTCTGTAAGTTCGGGCATCGTCTTCACCTCCTGATGAAACTATGTGTACGATTGACCACTTACACAGTTTACGGGACACGCCCCCTTCCACATCTTCTATCTCGCTGCAAAGACGATAGACATCAATGTGTTGAGGTGTTCCCTGCAGCAGCAAATGAATCACTTTGCCGAGCAGACGCCACGTACTGGACAGAATGAGAACAGCGATGACCACGCTCAGAATGGGATCCGCCACTGTCCAGCCGAAAGCCCAAACGAGAATACCTGACACAACAACACCGACAGATCCCAACAAATCGGCTATGACGTGCCGGAAGGCGCCTTCGACATTGACACTGTGCTCGGCCGACTTGTGGAGGATCCAGGCCGCCGCGATATTAACGAGAAGACCAATCGAACCAACACTGAGCATAAGTCCGCCTTCGACATCCGGCACATCCATGAAACGGCGGTAGGCTTCGACGACCACCCCCCCGGCGATTAACCAGAGTGTGAGCGCATTTACCAGGGCTGCGAGGATTTCAAGGCGGCGATATCCAAAAGTTCTCTCCGCAGACGCAGCCCGATTCGAAAAATGCAGGGCGGCCAGGGCCAGACCGATCGACGCTGCATCGGTCAGCATGTGCCCGGCATCCGCGAGAAGAGCCAAGCTGCCGGATAAAATGCCGCCGACGACCTCGACGAGCATATAGCCGACGATCAGTACGAGTGCACTTTTCAGGCTCCGCTTACTCGCCCCACGCAGGTCGTGTTCATGTCCACCTAAACCGTGACTATGATCGTGGCTATGGTCGTGACTATGGCTGTGACCGGAGGTAACGGACAGCAACATGGTCGACACCGGAGAGAATGTATCTGGATACAAAAGTATTTGCGGTAACAATATAATTCATCGCGTGGCATGGTATTGTCCAGGGCGCAAGGTGACAACACGCTCCAATCGGCGTTTTCGTCAGGGATCGGTTCCGAGGGTTGGTGTGCCGGAACAATCCTCCTCCAACGACTTGAAAAGCCTTGCTTGGGGCAGGTACTTCTGTATACTTTTGAGGATACGGCGAGTGCAAGACCCGGTAGCAAACGGCCGTACAGAATACTACCACGTAAACCATCTATCCACTCGTAGCAGCAAGAGAAAACATCTCGCCTGCATGCGGAAAACAGCGAAAAAGATGTCTGAAGATCATCATTCCCACGAAGACCATACCCACGAGCACGGCCCTGGATGCAGCCACACCGATGCGGAACATGACGACCACAAACATGGTCCGGGCTGCGGACATAAAGCGGTGCAGCATGGCGACCACATAGATTATATTGTCGATGGCCGCCTGCACCATCCGCACGGCGATCACTGCCACGATCACGGGGAAGCGCCCGAGGGCGAGTAAGACGAAGCGGCGTAGCCATCGAGAGGTACGGACACCCCAACGGGTCGCGCACATCTCCGGGTTACAATACCGTACCCTGACACGGAATCGGACCGGATAGAACGAAGGTCCTGCGGCCGGCACGATATTTCACCAGCATTGGGTAGAGGCTGTCGCCATGTTCCAGCTTGCCGGATCGCTCGCGGCCCCGATCATGGGTGCATTGCTATACGGGTGGCTGCATGATCGACCTGGTGCTACGCGTCTCTTTGACGGCTTTATGTTCATCGCCGTCCCGGCGCTCGTTATCTGGCAGGTACTTCCGCACGCCTGGGCCGATCATGGCATACTGGTGCTTGCGGTACTTGCTTTGGGCATAGGTTTGCCCACCCTCATTGAGCGCCTCTCGACCTCGCTTGCACCACATACCGACAATGTAGCGCTGCTGGTTGGCTTGTCCGGTCTGGCGCTGCATGCGTTTCTGGAGGGAGCCGCGCTCGTACCCGCAGGAACCGGCATCGTCCCCGCCGTAATTCTTCACCGGTTGCTGGTCGGCCTTACGGTCTGGTGGCTATTGAGACCCCAGCACGGCTTCGGGGGAGCTTCACTCGGCATCGCAGCAATCCTTGTTGCTACAGGGGCAGGGTACGCGGCAGGAACCCGGCTCTTCGCGCATGGCGGCGGCATAGAACTCTACCAGGCATTCGTTGGCGGATCATTGCTGCATGTCGTGTTCCACAAGGGCCGCCACGACCATCGGCACAAGCACGACTAAGTATATCTTAGTCCCCTTGCCGCAACGAAGCGGTCCCGGCGCCCCTATCCTTCCTCCACACGAATCTCAAAATCCTCCATCACCGGATTTGCCAGGAGTTGTTCGCAGGCCGCCTTTGCCATACGCTCGGCGTCTTCCTGCGTACGTTCGTCAATCCACATCTCCACGAATTTTCCGATCCGGACCCGTTCTACCCGTTCGAAGCCAAGGTTTTCAAGTGCGTGGTGGGTCGTTTTTCCCTGAGGATCAAGGATAGAGGATCGCAAAGTGACGCGGACGCTGGCTTTATACATGGAATCGCGAGACGATACAAAGACGATACAGCACTTGGATGTACAGAAAGATACGCCATACACTTCTGTCACGCGCTTCCTTTGTCCTTCTCTACAGGGATTCCATTGAAAAGCGAGTACACGGCTCGAAATACATTAATCAGCAAATAACTGGTCAGCACCACAAGCAAGCCGATCTGTTGCAGGAAAATAATCAGCAAAAATCCTGTTCCGTACAACACCGTCTTGCGCGGATGGCCGAGAATGTACGCACGAGATGGTCTTGGTAGCGTATCGAACTTCACCGTGGAAATCATCAGGATCGACAAGCCGATCGACAAAGGAATGAAAATCGACAACCCCCCTGGACTGAACCGGTGAAACCAGCCCGCCTCATCAAAATTGAGAATGAATGCCACAATAACCGCAGCCATTGCGGGCGTAGGCAATCCCATGAAATAATCCCGCTTCACGCCATCGAACCGCACATTGAACCGGGCAAGGCGTACGGCCCCGCAAATTGTCGGCAGGGACGAAACAATCAGACCAACCGCTCCATATTCCTGCAACCCGAACACATAGATCAGAACGGATGGGGCCACGCCGAACGACACAATATCGGAGAGTGAATCCAGTTCGACGCCGAAAAGGCTCGTACTGTCCGTAAGGCGCGCCATCATACCGTCAAGCGCATCGAATAGCCCTGCCAGCACGATAAGCCAGCAGGCATATTCGAAACGTCCCTCGATCGTTTGCACGACGGAAAGATACCCCGAGAGAAGATTCATCAGGGTAAAAAACGAGGGTACGGCAGTACGGGACAGTGCCTTCCGCCTTTCGTCGGAATCGCCGTTCGTCATGGGTTGCGCTTCGGAGTCGGAAATCGCCCAAGAATCGTTTCCCCCGCACGCACGCGATCCCCAACGGATACCCCCAGCGTCACATCCTGTGGCACGAATACATCCATCCGTGACCCGAACTTTATGATCCCGAAACGCTGTCCTGCTGCGACCTGATCTTCTTTTGCCACATGATACACGATGCGGCGCGCCACGGAGCCGGCAATCTGCTTGAAAAGCACTCGCGCCCCGGACGGATGCCTCACGCCAATCTCCGAACGTTCGTTTTTTTCACTCGCTTTGGGATGCCACGCAACCAGGTATTTGCCGGGTACATATTTCACATGCTCGACTATTCCATCCACGGGAATACGGTTTACATGCACATCGAGCGGGGAAAGGAAAATGGATATTTTTTTAGCCATGTCTCCCAGGTACAATAGCTCGGGAACTGCATTATCCACGACCACCACCTTGCCGTCCGCAGGCGCGAGCACCAGCCGATCGGAAACGGGTGGAGGCGTACGGACAGGATCGCGAAAAAAAAACAGAACCCCCGCGGTGATGAACACCGCAGCGACCAGACATAGTATACCCCACGACACGGATACAAGCAGGACGATGCCGGAAAGCGCCGCGACAAGCACGAGCGCGATACCTATGATAACGTATCCTTCACGTGCAACCACTCAAGGCCCCCTATCGGCTCAAGTACAGATTCCGCATTTCATACGGACGCCGGAAGTGCTCGTCGGTCAGCGCATCCACGAACGCGATCGCTTCGCCCGTGGATTTCATCTCAGGACCCAATTCCTTCGGCACCTCGGGAAATTTATCCCACGAAAACACGGGTTCCTTGATTGCATACCCCTCAAGATTCGAAGTAAGCCGCCCCGCCTTTCGGAAATCGGCAAGTTTCTGGCCCAGCATCACCTTCGTGGCAATATCCGACACAGGGATTCCCGTCGCTTTTGCGACAAACGGCACGGTCCGCGATGCTCTTGGATTCGCCTCAATGCAGTAAGCGATACCGTCCTTGATAGCAAACTGCGCATTCATCACCCCTATAATATCCAGCCGGTCTGCAATGTCCCGCACATACGTGCGCACGGTCTGCAAAATTTCCTCCGAAAGGGAAAACGGAGGTAACACCGCTGTCGAATCTCCACTATGTACCCCTGCCGGCTCGATATGCTGCATGATACCCGCAATCCACGTCTCCTCCCCATCGCGCACCGCATCTACATCCATTTCGATGGCATTCTCCAGGAACAGATCAAGCAGCACATGATTGTCTGGAAACAGCATCCAGATTTTTTTCGTGTAGTGCTGTACCTCTTCCTTGTTGATCGCGATGCGCATTCCCTGTCCGCCCAGTACATAACTCGGGCGAATCAGAATGGGGTAACCGATGCGCTCGGCGGTAGCGACAGCCTCCTGTACAGTCACCGCCATGCCATAGGGCGGAAACGGTATCTCCAGTTCCTTGAGAATGTCCGAGAATTTCCCCCGGCTCTCCGCCAAATCCATCATTTCGTACGACGTGCCGAAAATCCGAATGCCGTTCCGGTGTAACTTCTCCGCAATTTTCAGGGCAGTCTGCCCACCCAACTGTACAATGACCCCTTCCGGCTGCTCGTACTCAATGATGTCCAGAACCCGTTCCCAGTACACCGGCTCGAAATACAACTTATCCGCAATGTCGAAATCCGTCGAGACCGTTTCCGGGTTACAGTTGATCATAATGGCCTCGTATCCGCTATCCCGCACAGCATTTACGCCATGTACGCAGGAGTAATCGAATTCGATACCTTGACCGATACGGTTCGGCCCGCTCCCCAAAATGATAACTTTCTTGCGGTCGGATACCTTGCTCTCTGTGCCCTGTTCGTACGAAGAATAGAAATAGGGCGTCTCCGCCGGGAATTCTCCTGCGCATGTATCTACCACCTGATACGACGGGGTCACCCCGAGCGCTTTTCTGTGCTCCCGAACCTGCACATCGTTCGCATCCCCATTCAGCAGGTATGCAATCTGAATGTCGGAAAAGCCATACTGCTTCACCCGACGCATGAATTCGGCATCCAGCTCCTGTAAGGTCCGCTTCCCGATCTCCTCCTCCAATCGAACAATGTCCCGAATCTGGTACAGAAACCACGGATCAACCTTCGATACATCCGCAATCTCGTCTACGGATGCCCCCAGTTTGAAGGCATTACGAATCTGGAGAGTTCGGTCCCAGAGGGGTTTGGCCAGGCGCTCACGCACCTCCGAAGTAGAAGCATCCTCACGGTCGGCGCCAAGACCATTGTAGCCAATCTCCAGGCTCTGCCAGGCTTTTTGCAGGCTCTCGGGAAACGTCCGGCCGATGGCCATCACTTCGCCTACTGCCTTCATCTGGGTAGTCAGCTCTTCATCCACGCCCTCGAACTTGTCAAAATTGAAACGCGGAATCTTTGTCACCACATAATCTATGGCCGGCTCGAAGCAGGCGCTTGTGGTGCCAGTGACCTCGTTCGGCAGTTCATCCAGGGTATACCCTACTGCCAGCCTTGCCGCCACCTTCGCAATCGGATATCCCGTTGCTTTTGAGGCCAGCGCGGACGAGCGCGATACGCGCGGATTGATCTCTATGACGATCATGCGGCGGCCAGCCGGGTCGAATGCAAACTGGATATTGCACCCCCCTGCAAACGTGCCGATTGACCGCATGGCGCGAATCGCCGCGTCCCGCATCCGCTGGTATTGCTTGTCGGTGAGCGTCTGCGTTGGCGCCACTGTTACGGAATCTCCGGTATGCACGCCCATCGGATCCACATTCTCGATGGGACACACGATAATGACGTTGTCGTTGGCGTCTCGAAGAAGCTCCAGCTCGTATTCCTTCCAGCCGAACAGACACTCCTCGATCAACACCTGGTGAACCGGCGACATTTCCAGCCCCCGCATAACCTTGCGATCGAATTCCTCGTGACTCCACACAATTCCGCCTCCAGACCCGCCCAGCGTATACGACGGGCGAATCACCACGGGAAGTTCTCCGATCTCCTGGGCGATCTCCTTCGCTTCCAGCAAGCTTTTCGCCACGCGGCTGCGCGCCTGGTCGATACCTATGCGCTCCATCAGATCGCGGAACTCCTGTCGGTCTTCCGTAATCCGTATGGCGTCGATATCCACGCCGATAACCTCTACATCGTGTGCCGCCCAGAATCCTTCGTCCTGGAGCACACCGGCAAGGTTCAGCGCTGTCTGCCCACCCATGGTCGGCAGCACCGCATCCGGCTTCTCTATCTCAACAATTTCCCGGATCGAGGCCGGCGTCAGATCCTTCAGATAAATTTTGTCGGCTGTGAGCGCATCCGTCATGATGGTGGCCGGATTGGAATTGACCAATACCACCTCATATCCCTCCTTGCGGAGTGCCCGCGCAGCCTGCGTACCGGAATAGTCAAATTCACATGCTTGACCGATCACGATAGGCCCGCTCCCGATCAGCAGAATCCGGTGAATGTCCTTACGTTTAGGCATAGGTTCCCAATGAAATGATTTGTCTTGCCATTGCCTGCACTTTGCTCATGCTGTCGCCTTCTCTGTGGTGCGTACCGGCACGCACCGACGCATTTCCACTTCCTTCAAAAACAGATCGAACAAATAATGACTGTCGTGCGGCCCCGGCGATGCCTCAGGGTGATACTGCACCGAGAACGCTACACGGTTCCTGAAACGCAGCCCCTCTACCGTCCGGTCGTTCAAATTCCGGTGCGTAATGTCGGCCGCCTTTTCCGGAATGGAATCTTCCCGGACAGCAAACCCGTGATTTTGTGTCGTGACCTCCACATGGCCGGTCTCGAGATTCTGTACCGGTTGATTAGCACCCCGGTGCCCAACGAACATCTTGTAGACCTCGCACCCGGAGACAAGCGCCATGAGCTGATGGCCCAGGCATATTCCGAACAGGGGAATGTCCGTCCGGAACGCTTCCCGGACCGTGGCTATCGCATCGGGCATAGCGCGCGGATCCCCCGGACCGTTCGAAAAAAAGAGGCCGTCCGGCTCCCAGGTAAGCACTTGTTCGAGCGATGTGGAGGCGGGGAAAAGACGGACTGCACAGCCATGCGCCTCGAACGACCGAAGAATATTGCGCTTCACACCATAGTCGAATACTGCGATACGCGGACCGTCTCCTCCACACCAATCAGCGGCAGCATCCACTGTGACCCGTGAAGCCAGTTCAAGACCATCCATGGAAGGCCAGTTTCGCGCTTTCTCGATCAACCGCTCGTCGTCAAGGTCCACAGAGGACACCACGGCATTCATGACCCCCTGCGCCCGGATATGACGAACGAGACGGCGCGTATCTACGCCGCTGATGCCCACCAGGTGATGCCGCTTCATAAAACGATCCAGCGACTCGTCCGCCTGCGGGTTGGAATACCTCTCGGCGAATTGGCGCACTACGAACCCTGCCACCATCGGCATGTCCGCCTCCATGTCGATATCCATGGCTCCGTAGTTCCCAATGTGCGGGTAGGTCATCATCATGATCTGCCCATGATAGGACGGATCCGTCATGATTTCCTGATACCCCGTCATGCTCGTATTAAAGCAGAGCTCGCCGCCCGTTTCGCCCTGGTGACCAATGGCGTATCCGTTCACAACAATCCCGTCTGCCAAAGCCAACTTGCACGGAGAACCATTCATCGGCGCTTGTTTCATAGGTACGTTAAACAACGATCAAAAGGGCATCCTCTGAAATTAGGCATCCTTGCGCCCGGTCTCAACACCTTCACGCGCATTTTGAAGACAAAGATGTATTATAGCATTATTAGGGATACAGAGCCGTTGAGCAGTTTCTACTGTGAACCCTTGCGCGCAAGGCGGGTTGAAATAAAAATCCTGTGCCGGCAGCCCGTCGATGCCGCGTTCCGACCCGTACCATATCGCGAACCACCGCACCCGTTTTCTGGCGTGCCTTGCAACGACGCTCGTCGTGCTCACCGTTGCTATTCGCTTCTGGCCCGTACAGGAAACTTCGCCCGACCTGCGTCCAATCTACCGTACAGGTGAAAGGGAACGCATCAACATCGAGGAAATTCGGCCTACGCAACATGCTGCGTCTGCGCCCGCCCCTCCCTCACCGATGGTGCCGATTCTGGTTCCGGACGACGTAGAACTTGCCGAAGATGAGCTTGATCTTACCGGCAGCTCACTTCCTCTCGACGTATCCGAGGCGCCCGCAACCGATCCCGGAGAACAGGCTCTGTCTTCCGCTGGCATCACGGCAGGGCCGCGCCTCGTACGCTTTGTAGAACCCAAGTATACGGAGGAGGCCAGGCGGAGGAAAGTGCGCGCAAAACTGGGGGTGCGAGTTCTCGTGAACGTCAGGGGACAAGTTGAGGAAGCAACTATAACCGAACGATTCCTGCTCGACGAGGACGGACTGGTCAAAGAGGCGGTCGATGTGCTCGGGCACGGCCTTGAGGAAGCCGCTCTTTCCGTCGCAGCTCAGTGGATGTTCCGGCCGGCACGTAAGGACGGTAAGGCGATCGCAAGCCACACTACGATAACGTTTACGTTCGGCGTCGACAGTTGACGGCGCAAGAACAAGCCTCGTTTATACCTCGAGAATACGGCGATCGCCTCCTAAATATCCTCGTAGTTGGCGTCTTGCACATTCTCATGCGTGCTGGGGGTTTCCTGTGGCTCGGGACCAGTCCATTTCCCGTCCTCCTGCTGCGGCGGCGCCGCAATGCGTACAATCACCCGCAAGAGTGCCCTGCACATCCTGAAGATCATGAACACCAGTACACAAAAAGCGAGGATTTTCAGGAGCATGGTCAAGACGTTACGTTTAGAACCTCGAACGGTGTCCGTGTAAGTTGCCCCTTGTCCGGACAGTTCGCAAACAACTGACCAACCCGAGCGTCGAATGGTGCAGGCACATACAGATCGGGAGCCACATCACACAAGGGGCGCAGTACGAACCGCCGAACAGCAAGCCTGGGATGAGGTACGGAAAGACCGTTCCCGGACAAGCTCAGCCTGTCGAATACGAGCAAGTCTATATCAAGCGTCCGGGGAGCCCACACAGATGGTCTGAGGGAGACGTCGGCCGTACCAGGAGTCTCCCGGATCGTATCCGGACGCCGCCGACCTCTTGCCCGCTCAATGCGAAGCGCAAGCGCAAGCAACGCCCGGGCATCCATGCAGGTCCGAACAGCCACCACGAGATTCAGATAGGGAGGCTGCCGCGCGCTTCCGGGCAATACATGCGCCTCGGATTCGTAGACCGGGGACACATCCGCCACCTGCACGTCCTGCGCGCTTTGCAACTGCTCCACTGCAAAGCGGATATGATCGAACCGTTCACCGAGGTTCGAGCCAAGAGCAAGAAACGCCCGATGTTCCTTCAACGCCAACGACTCAGAAGTCCGTGTCAGGGTCGTCGAGGCTCATCTCCTGCATCCAGATATTCCGGTACCGCACATCGTGTCCTTCTGCCTGGAGTTTCACACCGCCTGGCCCTTCGGTGATACGCTTGCCACCATCATTGCCGCCATCGATCGCGGAGCAAGGACCGCCCCATACCTGGTTGATGGGTACATTCTCATGTACCTTTTCGCCATTGAAATACATGGTGACCATCGCCTTGTCGCTACGATCACCGTTCTCATCAAAGCGGGCGCCGCGATACTGGATATCGTATGCATTCCATTTCTGCAGACCGTTGAACAACTCGTACGGGGCTTCCTTCTCATTGATCACAGCAGCCATACCATGCACCCCATCCTCTCCCTCAACAACCTGGATTTCATACCGGTTGTCGAGATAAACACCACTATTGCCCCGGTTACGCGGAATCAGAAATTCAACATGCAGCCGGAAATCACGATACTTCATCTTCGTGACGATGTCGGCCTGTCCATAGGTGCTTGAGTAAGGCTCCTTGCTGGACATAGCCATGCCCTCGCCCCCGTCAAAATGATTCGGAACGACATTCCATTTGATGGGCATCGACGAGGTAAAACAAGGTCCCTCCCAATATTCCCAGTTTTCGTCGAGCGATACACGCGTCCCGTCGAAAAGGAGGTCGGCGACGTCGGGAGCTTCCGCGCCCACGCCGGTTTGCGCCGAGGCACTTGTAGCTGTGGCGAACGCAAAAATAATAGCGGCGAGCATCGGCAGCAAAAAGTTTGAACGACTCATGTTCGGATACGGTTGATGAATGGAGAGTGGGGTAAACGAGGATACATGATGCCTTTACGCAACGATACCATGTGCAAAGAACCCCTAAGGATACGATAAAAATTCATGAAATTCCGGGACAGCAGCAAATATATGCCGTCAATCCGGCAACCATTTTCTTGCGGAGGGGGAGGGATTCGAACCCTCGGTGCCCCTAAGGGCACAACGGTTTTCGAGACCGCCCCGTTCGACCACTCCGGCACCCCTCCGTTACCCGATACATGGCCGGAAGATAGCCGGCAACCTTGATTTCAGGCGGAGCAATCAACAAGGGATGGAGGCATCTGTTCCTTGCAGGGGCGACGCCGGAAATGCGATACGGTTCACGGATGCTCTCGCCTCACCCCGGGCGACTTACCGCGATCCCGGATTCCCTGGAGATCGTTCATACCGATCGGAACGTCCTTCGGAACGCTCCGAATACGCCCCCTTGCGTCCATAATTGATCGAAGAAGAATCCTTGCGTCCATAACTCATCGAAGATGAATCCCTGCGTCCACGATTCATCGAAGAAGAATCCCTGCGTCCGCGGGACCTCTTGTATTTCCATGCCCGCTCCATGCGCTCATTCAGCGCATTGACCTGCTCTTCCGTAAGGAGACTATCCAGCGAAGCACGAAACGATTCCATGATCCCCTGCACCGTCTCCCGGCTCTCTGCATGATGCACATTCAATTTCTCAGCCGTCTCATCCAGCACGTCTCGAATGGCCTTGTGCTGTGCATCGTCCGTCGGCTCGATCATATTTTCCATAAAACGCACAAATCCTGCCTGGGAACGCAAGGAGGTGATACGTTCGATACGATCTTCCACCATCAGCGTATGGACAAATACGCCGAGCAACATGCCGATAAGCAGCGTACCCAGCAGCAATAGTATCGATTTCGTGCGAGCGGTCATGGCTTTCCAGTAGGGTCTGGAATCAGGAGTGGTTAGTTACATGATCGAATAGGACAGTGCATCCATCAGCGAAGCGGACGGTAATCCGAACACTGCTTCCACAAAAGACGAGGCAGCGCCCAGCGATTGGTATGTAATTGCATTGTATACACCGAACGCAACCGCCACAACGAGACTCGCTGTCGCTGTTCGCAGAAATACCCATTGCAACCCGTTGTAGAACGACTCAGCCGGCGCCTGCCCAACGCCTTGCAAACGCCGCATCACCCGTTCGCTGAAATACGGCCCGAAGGATTCCGCCCGGGTCGTCCGAAGCGTGCCGTGCAACGCACGAAGCGTATCGAGGGCTTTACGCAGGGAAGCCTCCTCTGCAAGGCTCTCTTCGATATTGCGACGATCCGCAGCGGACAAATCGCCTTCGATGTATCGCAACAATTTTTCGTTATCCGTTAGCATCTGCGCACCTCATATGTTTACAGATCTTCCAGAAGCAGTGGCCCGAGCAACCCCTTGAGCCGCTCCAGTGCCCGCGACAACCGGGACATGACCGTGCCTTCCGGGACATTCAGCATTACAGCCGTTTCCCGGGTCGAATACCCCTCGAGCATGCGCAGCACCACGACAGCACGCTGCTCAGGATTGATTTGCCCCAGAGCAACATGCACAAGTCGCTCACGCTCCCGTGCATCGACTGCATCGCCTCCTTTCACAACCGGTTCCATAGACTCTGGCGCTTCCTGATCGTACCGCATAAACCGTTGTCTCCACTGCTTGCTACGTTGCAAAGCCTTGAGCGTCTGGTTAATCGCAATCCGCACAATGTATGTACCGAGCGCAGCATCTCCCCGATATTTGTGGAGGTAGGTATGCAGACGAATGAAGGTCTCCTGACCCACATCATCTGCCTCAGGGCACCTTCCCATCATGCCGATCACCGTTGCAGCCACTTGTCCCTCATATCGGTGTACGATCTGCTCGAATGCAAGCGCGTCTCCGGCACGAGCACGCTCCACCAATTCCCCGTCCGTAAGCCCCGCCGCATGCGGCATAACGAATTCGTGCGGTTCGTCCGAACAGTCCTTGCTTGTCGTGCTCACGAGTAGACGACGCATAAACGGTAAGCAACTGTTTGATCCCTACAGGCATGCATTCATTCCATCCGGCACAGGTTTTTTACACCTCTGAAAATACATGTCCCAGCGCCGTGCAAGACCCTGTGCAAAGACGAAAGTACCGTCAGGATGCTGAATCTTCCAGGAAAGCGCGGACCACCTCGCCGGTCGAGGCCAGTGCCTCGTCCAACTTCTCCGGACGACGCCCCCCTGCCGTAGCCAATTCGGGACGCCCCCCTCCGCCACCGCCCACGATCCGGGCAAGCTGCCCTACCAGATCGCCTGCCTTCAACACACCCGACCGGATGAGATCGTCGGATGCCACAGCCGCAAGGTATACCTTTCCCCCTTCGGAATCCGGAGTACCCAGCACCGCCACAGAAGATTCTCCCATGCGCTCACGCATCGTTTCCGCCAGGCTGCGCAACATATCCATCGGCACGGATTCCATCCGGCCCGTTATTACCCGAATGCCTCCCACCTCATACCCCTTCTCAAGGAAACCCTCCAGTTGCCCGGCAAGCGCCTGCTCCCGATGCATCTCCACCTCGCGCCGGAAACGTTTGTTCTCTGCGACCAGCCGGGCAACTTCCTCCGAGGCCGGACGCTGTACGAAACCAAGTTGCTCCCGGATACCCACCAACTCTTTCCGTTCCTGTTCGATTACATCCAGAGCCTCCTCGCCAACCACTGCCTCCAGACGCCGTATCCCTGCTGCAACCGATCCCTCCGACAACAGGCGAAGAACACCCAATTCGCCGGTGGCGCGGACATGCGTGCCACCGCACAATTCAACCGACCAGGCCGGATCGAACGTAACGACGCGTACACGATCTTCGTATTTTTCTCCAAAAAGCGCTATGGCGCCCCGGTCCTGCGCCTCCGCGATCGGCACATCGAATTCGATAAGTGCCTGTACATCGCGCTGGATTATCTCGTTGATTCTCGCCTGCACGGTCTCCAGCATTTCCGGCGCCACACGCTCGTAGTGGCTAAAGTCGAAACGCAACCGGTCGGGAGCCACAAGCGACCCCCTTTGCTGTACATGCTCCCCCAGCGCCTCGCGCAGTGCCGCATGGAGCAAATGTGTCGCAGTGTGGTGTTTTTCAATGCAACGTCGACGATCCGCATCCACCGCAGCATGCACCGGTGCAGAGGGATCGTCCGGCAATCGGTCGACGCAGTGCACAATGCGGTGCTGTTGTTTCTTCGTGTCCAGCACCCGGATCTGCTCCCCACCCACATCCAATACGCCGGTATCCCCTACCTGCCCGCCACTTTCTCCATAAAAAGGCGTGCGGTCGAGTACGATTTCGTACTGTGCACGGGCTGCCTGATGCCCTCTTTTTTCTTCATCCTTACCGTTCACCTCCGGCGAAACGACTCGCATCGCAGCAATGCGGACATCCGTTGCCTCCTGGGCAGTGTACCCGACGAACAGCGAATCCCCGGGCACGGCATCCTCCCCTGACGCGAACACCTGCCACGCCCCCTCCGTGTCCGCTGCCATCCTGAATGAGGCCCCCGCACGAGCGCGTTCCTTCTGCAGCTCCATGAGTTCCTCATACCGCGCAACATCCTCGTCATGTATAACAAGGCCCTTCTCGCGCGCCATAAGTTGCGTCAGGTCCACAGGAAACCCGTACGTGTCATGCAACAGAAAGACGATCTCACCGGGAACGCGGCCACCCGTTGCCGCAAAGATGAATACCCTGTATGCCTCGTACCCCGGCCTCTTTCCGAATGCCTTCCGGAGGATATCCAGCATCTTCCGATCAGAACCCAGTAAACTGAGCACTTTCTGCGCAGCTGACTTCGTTTCCCGGACACGACGGTACCCCTCACCGGAATATTCCGCCCTCGCTCTACTGTTTACCTCATGGATAGATATCCCCTCCCTGGCCGCCACTTCCTGGACCACATGTTCCGCCTCCTTGATTACATCGGCCAAAGCCTTCACATGGTTCGCAATGTACTCGAAGAAGTCGATGCCCGTCCCGAGCGTTCTCAGGAAGTGCTCCTCTTCGGCCCGCGTGACGCGCTCTATATGCTCCCTGTGGGTGCGTAACTCCGGGAAAGAATCGCCCATTTTTTCGACGAGCGGCGCGATGAGCCGGTAAACGAACGGCTCCCTCATCCCTAACGCCTGATACCCGAATCGCACGGCCCGGCGCAGAATACGCCGGATCACGTAGGAACGGCCCACATTGCCGGGAGACACCCCGTCAGCTATGGCAAAAGCGATCGTGCGTACATGGTCGGCTACGACGCGCATCGCTACGCGGCGCCGCTCGAGCTCCGCCTCATCGGCAATATCTATGTCGTCGTACGATGTAATTTCCTCGCGAGGCGACAACGCCGCCACACCGGCAAGAAGCGGCGCGAACAGATCCGTGTCGTAATTCGACCGTTTCCCCTGCAGCACCGCCACCAACCTCTCCAGTCCCAGCCCTGTATCCACATGCCGGGCTGCAAGCGGTTCGAGCGACCCATCGCCCAGGGCATTGTACTGGATGAACACAAGGTTCCACAGTTCCATGACCTCCGGGTGATCGGCGTTGACCAGTTGCTTGCCGGGCACGGCCCGACGCGCCTCGTCCGAGCGCAGATCGATATGGATTTCCGAGCAGGGCCCGCACGGCCCCTCGTCGCCCATCATCCAGAAATTGTCTTTCGAGTTTCCATAGAGAATGTGATCCGGATCGATGCTCGTTTCAGATTTCCACAGAGCGGCCGCCTCCGAATCGGGCGGCAGACGCAATGCATCGTCGCCCTCGTGCACGGTAGCGTACAGCCGGTCCGGAGCCAGCCCGAATACGTCCACGAGCAACTCCCAGGCCCACCCGATGGCTTCCTTCTTGAAATAGTCCCCGAACGACCAGTTGCCCAGCATCTCGAAGAACGTATGATGGTACGTATCGAGACCCACCTCTTCGAGATCGTTGTGCTTTCCGGATACCCGGAGACATTTCTGGGTGTCCACGGCTCGGCAGTAGTCCCGCTCGCCTGTTCCAAGAAAAACATTCTTGAACTGGTTCATCCCGGCATTCGTGAAGAGCAGTGTGGGATCACCATGAGGCGCCAGCGAATCGCTCGGCACCACCTCATGCCCTCGATCCCGGAAAAAATCGAGGAAGGCGCTACGAATGTCGTTGGAGGAAGGCAGGTCGGGCATGACAGAGCAGGCGAAGAACGCCATGCATGGACAGTTCACGAATCGCAAATGAACGAAGGGAAGGGCGCAATGTGCCCAAACCCGCGGATGAGGATGCTGGAATCCTCCTTACCCCTATGCTGAAACCCTGCCGCGTTTCCGCGCCTGGACAATATCACTGGGCACGCCACGCGAGACGTACGGATTGTCCGGCACATAAAAGCGCCAGGGAAACTCGACGCCGCGAGTGATGCCGATGCGGCACGAAATCTCGACGGCGGGATACCCACCGGCGCCGGGGTCTCTCACATACAGGGGCGGCCTCGTAATGGATGTATTGTGCAATGCCCCGGCGATAGAAAAGGCCTGGGCCAGTTTTCCGGGACCGTTCGCAAGATCAATGTCCTTGTGCGCCGATGCCCGCCGCTCGTACATGGACGCAATACCCTCAAGTGGTTCCACGGCGCGCAAAAGCACGCCCCCACCGATCCCTTCCCGCTCCGTCACCACATTCATCAGCCAGTGTACTCCATAGGTCAGGTATACGTACGCCGTCCCGGGCTTGCCGAACAGGTCGCGCCCGCGGCCTTCCGGCTTGAGCAACCCGGTTTCCCGGTCAAAAATACCCCATCCATGGAACGCGGGATCGTCCTGCGTATAGGCCTCCGTTTCCACGATGCGGCCGGAGAGTTCGGTACCGTCGTCCAGCACGCGTACAAGATGCTTGCCGATCAAGTCATGCGCCACCTCAAGCGTGGGTCGATCGTAAAAATTTTCCGTCAATATGTGCATTCCTGATGTAACCTTACGACCGAACGTCCCGTAATCGGGGTATACGCCCCCGAATTTTCCAGCGAAAAAGCTCTAAACTCCGGTGACAGAGGCCTTGCATCGTGCATACAGCGCAAACGATGCAGTACAACGGCGTATATCGTACTCCCGCAACGTCTGCACCTCGAATATAGGACCTTCGCTATAGCGCGTTTCCCGATCCTCCCGCAACAAGGCACACATTCCCATGCACTCCGCACTCCGTATCGCAGGTATTGGCGCCGTCGCATTTCTGCTTCTTGCCGTCGCTGGAACGACTTTGTTCAACCACGCCGAACTCGTCTTTCACGCTGGTCCGGATATCCCTGTTCGCCTTACTTCCCATACCGGACCGAATAGCCAGGACAACATCGGCGACCGGGCCGAAGAGGAAATGGTCAACAAGACATTTTCCGTTCAGCCTGGAGAACAGCTGCTGGTGGATGTGATCCACAGCGACATCCATATCGAAAAAAGCGAGGGAGGCGAAGCGCGCATTCGCATCACGCTTGAGGGCAAAGAAATAAATGACCGGATACGCGACTTCTTCGAGTATCTGAACTTCGAGGTTGGACAAACGGACGGAAAACTTTTCGTGCGTACGGATCCCGAAGGCAACTGGAAGGGGTGGCGTATGCGCGCCGGTGTCCATGTGTATATTTCCGTGCCGGAGATGTTTGACGCCAAAATGGAGGTAGCCCATGGCGATGTGGATATTAATGCGCTGAAAGGCACGGTGGAGATAGACCTTGCCCATGGAGACATAGATGCCGGATCGCTAAGCGGCTCCTCGCTGTCCATGGACGTAGCGCACGGTGACGTACAAACCGGGCAATTGGGTAGCGAAAGCATCCGGTTGGCCTTGCAGCATGGCGATCTGTCCGCGAATCGCATCGACGCGACAGATGTCGAGGTGGCTACAGCGCACGGCGATCTCGACATAGATTACGTGACCGCAAAAACCATCCGCATCCATACGTCACACGGCGATCTCGACATGGATCACGTTACCGCCGGGGAAATCAATGTAGAAGTGGCCCACGGGGACATTGATGTAGATGAACTGGACGGCTATCCTCGCATGGAAATCCAGCATGGAGACATCAGTCTGCATTTTCTCCAGGCGGTCGGCGGCGAATTCAGCGCTGCACATGGGGACATCGACTTGTCCGCTCCGGCTCGCGCAGCGCTTGATGTCGATTTCAAGGCCGCCGATGTCTCCATGGACAATGCCTTCCAATTCGAGGGAATGCACAAGGAAAAACACAAGGAAAAAGAAGTGCAGGGGCGCGTGAATGGAGGCGGCCCCGAACTGTATGCCCATGCATCGCATGGGGAGGTTGCGCTCCGGACAAGGTAGACGAAGCACACGCACCGGCTTACAGAAAAGCAGGTTCCGGCAATGGGCGCCGTCAGGAATGCTGCTCCGGCAGCGCAAGGACGATTATCGTCAGGCGGCTCACTCCGACAAGGGCGCCGGCGGCATTTTCGATGCGAATCTCCCAGACATGGGTGGTTCGTCCTATGTGCAAAGGCCGCGCCGTTCCCGTGACTTCGCCGGGGGCGACAGCTCGCCGGATATGGTTTACGGAGATATCGAGTCCCAGGCAACGCTTCCTGGACCGATCCACGCACAGGTGGGCCGCCACGCTCCCCAGCGTTTCCGCAAAGGCGGCAGATGCGCCTCCATGCATGATGCCTTGCGGCTGCATGGTGCGTTCGTCTACGGGCATCGTGCCGCGCAAGAAATCAGGGCCGATCTCCGTATATGCGATACCAAGATGCGCGGCCAACGTACCGGCAGTCATTTCGGCGAGTGCATCCAGATCGGGCTTGCCGAACCAGATGGGCGCCGCAGCATGCGCCTGTGAGGATTGTTTACTCATCGTTTCCGTGCCGTCGAAATCTGTGCAGAAAACATTCCACGCGATGGTCCGACACCCCGGCGATATCCGAACTCGACCGACCCGGACCCATGACGGATTGCATGTAAATGAGGCGCTCTGCCAACTAAGCTACTTCCGCATGAAGCCTTCCGGCAATGATATAGAGCGGAAGACGGGATTCGAACCCGCGACCTTTTGCATGGCAAGCAAATGCTCTACCAACTGAGCTACTTCCGCATGTGCACCATTCAGGTACACCGATCGCTCCGGAAAACGAAGCGGCGTATGCAAACGTAACGTGCGCATCCATGTTCCCCGTAACAGCCCGGCGCGGCGAAGGAAACGCTACGAAAAAGCAAACCAAATCGCAGAGACGAAACAGGCGCCGTCGTTACCCTGCAACTGCTTCAGCAACTTCTTCCCGTTTGGCAAGGCGTCCCTGCTTGACAAGCAATTCGGCATTCAGCACAGCCCCTCCCGCAGCGCCTCGGATCGTGTTGTGCGAAAGTACGATAAACTTTACGTCCAGCACTTCGCAGGGACGGATGCGCCCGACAGATACCGTCATGCCCCGCCCGAGCCCGACATGACGACGAGGCTGAGGGAAGCGCTCGTCCTCAAACACCTGGATGAACCGCGCCGGCGCAGACGGCAGGTCGTATCCAGCGATAGGAGTACGCCAGGTGCGCAAGGCCTCCTTGACGTCTTCCGCAGAAACCGCATCGTGGAATCGCACCGAAACGGCTTCAAGGTGTCCTTCAAGAACCGGAACCCGGGTGCATTGGGCGCTTATGCGAAGAGCCGCCCGCTCGATACGACCGTCCACCAGCCGACCCAGCAGCTTTGTCGGCTCCGTGACCACCTTGTCTTCCTCGCCACCAATGTACGGGACCACATTGCCGAGGGCATCCAGCGACGATACACCCGGATACCCGGCCCCGGAAAGCGCCTGCATGGTGACCACATGTACGGCATCCACATCGAAACGGTCAACCAGCGGCTTGAGCGCACACACAAGGCCGACCGTGCTGCAATTCGGATTCGTGACGATGAAACCGTCTCCACGATCCTGCTGATCGACCAGCGCCGTATGGTCCGGATTTACTTCGGGAATCAGAAGCGGAACGTCCTCCGCCATGCGGTAGTTGCGCGCATTCGAGATCACAGGGTAGCCCGCCCGCGCAAAAAGCGCCTCGATGTCGCCCGCCACGGATGCATCCAGACCGGAAAACACGAAATCGGCCTCCAGACCAGGCGCTGCCGCCACGACCTCCATGTCCGCAATGCCCGGCGGGACAGGCTCCGATCCGATCCAGTTCGCAGCGTCCGCGTACCGCTTGCCGGCGGAACGCTCCGATGCAGCCAATGCCGTAATCTCGAACCAGGGGTGCCCGTCAAGCACTTCGATGAATTTCTGGCCCACCGCACCGGTGGCGCCGAGAATGCCCACCTTCAACTTGTCCTTCATATCTCGTACCGACAAATTGCCTTCTTGCATTGCAACACCGCTCGGCATAGCCTGATTGCGGCGTCCTCCGGACGAACAGCCTATTGGTTACGGAGTCCTGCGGACCGTGCAGCCCTTGCACGCCTCAGACGCCAATAAACTTCTCGCTCCGAACCGCGCACACGCCCGGCGGTTCCGGGCGCCGCAATTCCTGCTCCACCCATCTGCGAATGAACTGCCCCAATTGTTCAACTTCGATCAGAAAAGCATCGTGTCCATCCGGCGAATGGATGACCTCCAACTGGGCATCGGGAATCAGCGAAGCCAGTTCTTCCTGTTCGACCAACGGATACAGCACGTCGGAATCAACGCCGATAACCAATGTTTTCTTGTCAATACTGCGTAGTACATCTTCGTACGCACCACGCCCGCGGGCGACATCGTGGGTATCCATTTGACGAGTGAGATGTACATAACTGTTGGCGTCGAACCGGTCCACCAGCTTGGCGCCCTGATAGCGCAGGTAACTCTCGACGGCGAACACATCTTCCGCACCATCCTGGAGCTTGCGCCCAAATCGTCTGGTCAACGACCCCGAAGCGCGGTACGTCAGCATGGCGATCATGCGGGCCGTTGCCAGCCCCTGCCGGGGCTGCTCCGTGTAATGTCCGTCGTTCCAGATCGGGTCCGCATAGATGGCCTGCCGCTGGGTTTCGCTGAACCCGATACACCACGGGGAATGCCGCCCCCCCACTGCGATCGGTACGATACCGTCCACGAAATCATCCTCGAAGGCCCATTCGAGAGATTGCATGCCGCCCATGGACCCTCCCAGGGCAAACAACACCCGGCGTACGCCAAGCGCCTCCAACGCCTGTCGGTGCGCCCGCACCGTGTCGCGAATGGTCAGGGCCGGAAACCCGGGGCCGTACGGCTCGTCGGTCTCGGGGTTGTTCGAGACCGGCGAGGTCGAACCGTACGGCGACCCGAGTACATTCAGGCAAACGACAAAGAACCGGTTCGTATCGAGCGCTCGACCCGGCCCGATAAGCGGTCCCCACCAATCGTCCGCTGCCGGACTGCCCGTCAGGGCATGGCAAACGACAATCGCGTTGTCCCCTTGTGCATTCAACTCGCCCCAGAACGAATAGGCGACGGATACGTCCGTCATCGTACGTCCCGAATCGAGCTGTAGCGTCGGAAGCCTGAACACCTCAGCCATGAATCGATCCGGTTTATTCAGACAGATACCGGTTCGTTGATCGCAGAAAATGCCTGCGCGAAATCCCCGATGATGTCATCGATGTGTTCGATGCCTACGGAAACCCGAACGAGGTCCTGAGTCACGCCGGCGGCCAATTGCTCCTCTGCAGCCAGCTGCTGGTGCGTCGTCGAGGCCGGATGAATGATCAGGGTCTTGGCGTCCCCGACATTCGCCAGATGGCTGGCCAGCTTGACGCTGTTCACGAGCGTCCGACCTGCCTCCACGCCTCCCTTGACGCCGAATGCAAGCACCGCACCGTATCCGTTTTTCAGATACTTGTTTGCTGCCGCATGGTATGGATCGTCTTCCAGTCCCGGATAGCTGACCCAGGAAACCTGCTCCTGATCTTTCAGCCAACGGGCCAGCGTAATCGCATTCTCGCAACTCCGGCCTACGCGCAGGGACAGCGTTTCCAGTCCTTGCAGGAGAAGGAACGAGCCGAACGGATTTTGCGCCGGTCCGAGATCGCGCAAGCCTTCCACGCGTGCGCGGATGATAAACGCCACATTGACGCCCAGCACGCCCTCCGGCCCGAAAGCCTCCCAGAAATTCAGGCCGTGATAAGCCGGGGACGGCTCCGTGAATGTCGGGAAACGGCCATTATCCCAGGGGAACGATCCACTGTCCACAATCACGCCGCCAATGGTCGTGCCATGACCGCCGATCCACTTGGTAGCGCTGGCGACCACAATGTGCGCCCCATGCTCGAAGGGCCGGAACAGATACCCGGCAGCGCCGAACGTATTGTCTACGACGATAGGCACACCGTATCGCTCGGAAACCTTCGCGATGCGCTCGAAATCAGGGATATTGAACCGGGGATTGCCGATCGTCTCCAGGTAAATGGCCCTTGTTCGGTCATCGATCAGTCGCTCGATCGAGTCGGCATCGTCGCCTTCGGCAAACCGCACATCGAGGCCCAACCGGGGAAACGTCACTTTGAATTGATTGTAGGTTCCGCCGTACAGAAAGCTGGTCGACACGATGTTGTCGCCAGCTTCTGCAAGCGTCGAGATCGCCAGTAGCTGAGCAGCCTGACCGCTGGATGTAGCAAGGGCCGCCACACCCCCCTCGAGCGCTGCAATGCGCTGTTCGAGGACATCGGTCGTCGGATTCATGATCCGCGTGTAGATATTGCCGAATTCCTTCAGCGCAAAGAGGTTAGCGCCGTGATCAGCGTCGTTGAACGTGTAGGACGTCGTGGCGTAGATCGGCACAGCGCGTGCGTTCGTAGTAGGGTCGGGCGCCTGCCCTGCATGGAGCTGCAGGGTTTCAAAATGGGCCCCGGCGGCTTGTCCGTTGTTGCTCATGATATTTCGTGATAGTGGTGAGAGAGTATGGATTGCCGGTTAGGATGCCGCAACGGCTCTTCCCGAAGAGATGGAGGCCGCAGGAGGGTGCAGCCTTCGCCAACGAAAGGGGGTATAAAAAAACCCCCTCCGCGCTGACGTGCGGAAGAGGCAAAGTCCATAACGGACAGAGAATCTCTCCCGCTCATCTTTCCTCGCGCGTTTCCGTTGCACCGAAGTGCGCCGGAGCGAGGCAGGAATTGGCACCTTTCCTGTTCTGCCGATTTTTAACCGGTCGAACGCGGCGGTTGCCAGGGCTTCAAAGGGCCTGCACCCTCCACCCTTCTGGATGAGCTATCTGAAACATCGTTTCATGACCCTTGCTACATAGGGGTTTCAGGGAAGGTTCCCAAGGTTCAAAAAAATTTTTAATAATAAAAATTAAAAACGGGAAGCCGTTTCCCGGAGGCAGTATCGTAGCGGGTGCACCGGGAATCGGGATATGCTATAGGATACACCGCATCAAATCTCACCTCGACTTCATGGATACCTCTGCCCTCTCACCCTGCCCTTCCGTATCTTTAAACAGGTTCTTTATCGCATGAGGATATTCGGCAATATCGTCCCCTCTGCAACGCTCCCCTGCCCACACTTCCCGATTCGATACTACGATACAATGCCCGGCAA
This sequence comes from Rhodothermales bacterium, assembly GCA_965248175.1. GTDB lineage: Bacteria > Bacteroidota > Rhodothermia > Rhodothermales > VXPQ01 > VXPQ01. The sequence goes on along the minus strand of OZ252093.1, from coordinate 1,888,507 downwards.
GATCATGGACGGACGCGCTGTGGCACAAGCCGTCCGTGAAGAAGTTCGCAAAGAGGTGGCAACATGGATCGCAAGAGGCCATCGCGCCCCTCGGCTCGCGGTCGTGTTGGTGGGAGATCATCCCGCCTCCGCATCCTACGTACGCGGTAAAAGAAAAGCCTCTGCCGAAGTCGGCGTGGAAAGCGAAACGATCCTCCGGGATGCCGATATATCCGAGCAGGCCCTGCTCGAACTCATCCGTGCGCTGAACGCAAACGACAACATAGATGGCATCCTCGTGCAGTTACCGCTCCCGGGGCATATTTCCGAAAAACGGGTCATCCATGCCCTCGACCCGGCGAAAGATGTCGACGGATTTCATCCCGAAAACGTGGGGCGCCTGTTGATCGGCGATCCGGCGTTTGTATCCGCCACCCCGGCCGGGGTTATGGAATTGCTTGCCCGTGCGAAAATCGACATTCCCGGCAAACGGGCGGCCATCGTCGGGCGGTCGAATATCGTGGGGAAGCCATTGGCAGCGCTCCTGATGCAACGCGGTACGGACGCCACCGTGACCGTGTGCCACAGCCGGACACAGAACCTTGAGAACGTGACGCGACAGGCCGATATCCTCGTGGCCGCCATAGGCCGGCCCGGGTTTATCACGCGGGATATGGTAAAACCTGGCGCCACGGTTATTGACGTGGGCATCAACCGGGTCGACGACCCGTCGCGAGAGCGGGGCTATCGCCTCGTGGGAGATGTGGACTTCGACGGTGTGTTGGAGCAGGCGGGGCATATCACCCCCGTACCCGGAGGAGTAGGCCCCATGACCATTGCCATGCTGCTCCGGAACACGCTGGCCGCTGCGCAGGGAACGTACCGTTAAGAGAACTTGCCCATGCAATACAGCGCATCACAGCGTGTTCCACACCCACGCGTACTCGACAAAAGCGCAGGCCCTTCGACCGTTGCGCGTCACAGGAATATTCAGCGCGAGCACCCATTCGTAGCCGCGTTCCAGCCCTTCCTTTTCCTTCCGGCCCTCGCAGCCGCTCAAACGCCGGAAGAGCGGGAAGCCATTGCGAACCCGACTTCGGGCCAGACGATCAATGAACCCGGCGCGTCCTTGTCCGGTCAAGGATCAGGCTACGATCGTTAATATTCCGTGATCAACCGGATTTTTTACAGGATCTTGACAATGTCCACATCCCGTTTTGCCATAGTATTATGTGCTCAATGGGGGTGCCTTATTTTTCTTTCGCGCTCAATGGAGGTGTGGAGTGCTGATTTGCTCCTTTCGCTACGGGGCGCCTTTTTCTCACTTTATCCGGCAGTACCCATGAAGGTAACGGCAATGACCACAGCTATCTTTTCACGCGGACGTTTTGTTGTCCTGACGCTCCTGGCGTTATTTGTTATTCCGGGCACCAGCCTACTGGCTCAAGACAGGCTTTTTATGCCTTTTGCCGGGAAGCAGCAAGCATTAAATGCCGAGCAAGAGCGAAAATTCCGCACGTTCGAACAACAGGAAAGAACGGCGCACATTGAAATAGTGCGCATCGGTGATCTCCTTCCGGCTTTCCGTAGAGGCGCTCTCTTGATCAACCTTCCGGACCGAGATGAGGAATTCGTCGCTGAGCAAGCTGGCGAAGAGCATCATCCCCCCGATTATTACCTCTGGGAGGGGGGACTGCCTTCAGGATAAGGGCAGTATAATCCTGGTTCAAAGCCCTGGAGAGGTCACAGGAACTATCCAGTTGGAAGGCCAATGGTATAGAATCGAATCCCTGGGGGACGGCCTGCATGCCTTGATCACCGTGGATCCGACACCGGTGTCGTTCGAGGGCGACACACCGCCAGATGACGAGAATGGTCCAGATGACGGGAAGAGGCAGCATGAAACTCCTCAGCCGGGTGTGCAAAAGATCGATCAATAAAACGAGTTCGAGCAACAAAACGCTCGAAGTATTGGTGCTTTACACAGACGATGCCTATGAGGCCGTAACAAATATTTTCAGTATCGCATTCACGGCTGTCTACCAAACAGAGACGGCGTACCGAAACAGCGCCATCACAAGCAGCGAACTCGATATCAGACGTGTTGCCACTAGGAAACTCGACAATTTTCAAGAAAGTACCAATATTGGCTCCGACGTGAGCAAGCTGGCAAGTGATTCAGAAGCGAACAGCTTACGGGATTTCTATGGGGCCGACGCGGTAGTCTTGTTAACCAATGGAAACTATGGCATTTACCTCGGTATAGTGAAAGACATCGGTCCGTCGAATAGTAATGCTTATGCCATCGTGCAGGCCACTGCAGCAGCCCAGAATTATGTTTTTGCGCATGAAGTGGGGCATCTTCAGGGGGCACGTCACGGGGATACCCATCGTTGGTTTGATGGAGGTACGGAGCGCCGTACAATCATGTATTACGAGAGTTCAAATGCAGTAATCCAACATTTCTCAAATCCAAACGTCTACTATAATGGCATAGCAACGGGCACCACCAATAACAACGTCGCACAGAAGCTTCGAAATACCGCCTCTACGATGGCTAATTTTCGACAGCCGCTCCCGCTTTCGGTGTCGATCAGTGGTCCAGGGTGGTTATCCGAAGGCCAACAGGGTACCTGGACACCCTCCGTCTCCGGCGGCCGCTCGCCCTACAGCTACCGATGGGACTACAAGCGTCTCTGCGGTGATTTCCTGCTTCTCACACGGGCCTTCCCCTGCAACACATGGCATTACGGTGGCTCCGGTTACAGCTTCAGCGGCAACAGCGCAATCAACCCGCACTCGCGGCGGCTCAAGCTCACCGTCACCGACGTCTACCGTACCTCAAAGGTTGCCTATAAGAATGTGTGGGTCGCGGAGCATGGGTCGGGCGGCCTTTCCGCATCGTACAAGCAAACGGCCGGCGAGGCGTTGCAGAATTCGTCGTTGACGGCTCTGCCGGAGACTTACGCGCTGGCGAGTAACTACCCGAATCCCTTCAATCCGTCTACGGAGATCCGATTTACTTTGCCGGAGGCCTCGGCGGTTTCACTGGTTGTCTACGATGTGATGGGACGCGAGGTGGAACGCCTTCTCGATAAGACTCTGGGAGCCGGTTACCATGAAGCGAGATGGGATGCAACGGGCCTGCCCAGTGGAGTCTATCTCTATCGGATCGAGGCAGGGTCCTTCGCGCAAACCAGGCATATGACCTTGCTCAAATAAGCTGTCTTCGTACGATATTACTCAACGGTGATCCATATGCCACGTTATACCCTCCTACTTGTCGGCTGTCTCCTGTTGACATCCTCGGCAACGGCACAAACAGCGCACCCTGCCCGGTTGAATGTATCCGTGCAGGGCGGAGTCATCCGAACTTTTCAGTATGAGGATCGGCAGCAGCCCCTCTTCGCATTCTATCGGGAAGTGCAAATTGCCAGCCGGCCTTTTCCGCTCGCCAGCGGGATTTCCTTACAGGGTGGCTTACACTGGGGGTATTGGGACGATGGACTGCGTGAGAATAAGGGCTTTTATCAGGGTTGCGCTACCTATTCTCATCGCAGCCGTATTGCCGGAGCTCGCTTCTACGTGGTCCCTACACAAATTCCTCTTGTATCCCTGAGCCTGTTCAGTGGCCTATCCTGGCACTTTATCAGCGGTGACTATGTAGGCCCCCCCCTATCCGTATGTGAACGTGCCAGCCTGGTTCGCGCCACTCATTGGGGTAGAAATTATCCCGACCACCTCAAGACCTTGGAAGTCGGTCTGCGCGTAGCGGTTCCCCTCGGCAACAGGCTGGCGGTTACAACAGAGGTGCAAAAGTACGTTCATGTTCCTGCCGAGGAGCGTAATCGTCATACCAAAAACCGGTTTGTTTACAAACTGGGGCTTTCCTTTGGGCTTTTTTGACTCGACCGCAAGATTGCGCCAGGAAATAACAGGGCGCTATTGCGCTCCTCTTCGAGTTCTTCCTGTGTAACGTACTTGCCCTGCTGCAACAACGCGTTGCCGGGGGAGTGCTTGGCAACGATTCGCCTATCGGATTCCCGGCGTTTCGCCTCCACTTCTTTTTTGGTTGGCGGCAAGGGAGATCCGATTTACTTTGCCGGAGGCCTCGGCGGTTTCACTCATTGTCTACGATGTGATGGGACGCGAGGTGGAACGCCTTCTCGATAAGACCCTGGGAGCCGGTTACCTATGAAGCGAGATGGGATGCAACGGGCCTGCCCAGTGGAGTCTATCTCTATCGGATCGAGGCAGGGTCCTTCGCGCAAACCAGGCGTATGACCTTGCTCAAATAAGCTGTCTTCGTACGACATTACTCAACGGTGATCCATATGCCGCGTTATACCCTGCTACTTGCCGGCTGCCTCCTGTCGATCTCCTCGGCAACGGCGCAAACAGCGCAACCTGCCCGGTTGAATGTATCCGTGCAGGGCGGGGTCATCCGAAATTTTCAGAATGAGGATGAGGGCCAGCCCCGCTACGCATTCTATCCGGAAGTGCAAATTACGAGCCGGACTTTTCCCTTCGTCCGCTGGATTTCCTTACAGAGTGGCCTACACTGGGGGTATTGGGACGATGGAGTGCGTGAGGATAGGAGTGGTAGGACCATTTTCGGATTTCCGGAAGGACCTCCATGGAGTATCCCCGTCTATTCTCATAGCAGCCACATTGCCGGAGTCCGCTTGTACGTGGTCCCTACACAAATTCCTCTTGTTTCCCTGAGCCTGTTCAGCGGCCTATCCTGGCACTTTGTTAGTGGTGATCATATAGACCTTATCTTACACATGCGTATACGCGGTAGGCACGGGTATTCCCTGCGCGGACTGGATTAACTCTATTCACTCTTATTACTCTAATTCTAATTACTTTAGTCATGTAGACGGTTATTGGGGTAGAAATTATCACGAGCGCTTCAGGACCCTGGAAGTCGGTCTACGCGTAGCGGTTCCTCTCGGCAGCAGGCTGGCGATTACTACAGAAGTGCAAAAGTACGTTCATCGTTCCGTCGTGGAACGTATTGCCCATACCCCAAACCGGTTTGTTTACAAACTGGGGCTTTCCTTTGGGTTTTTTTGACTCGACCGCAGGATTGCGCCAGGAAATAACAGGGCGCTATTGCGCTCCTCTTCGAGTTCTTCCTGTGTAACGTACTTGCCCTGCTGCAACAACGCGTTGCCGGGTGAGTGCTTGGCAACGATTCGCCTACCGGATTCCCGGCGTTTCGCCTCCACTTCTTTTTTGGTTGGCGGCAAGGGAGATCCGATTTACTTTGCCGGAGGCCTCGGCGGTTTCACTGGTTGTCTACGATGTGATGGGACGCGAGGTGGAACGCCTTCTCGATAAGACCCTGGGAGCCGGTTACCATGAAGCGAGATGGGATGCAACGGGCCTGCCCAGTGGAATCTATCTCTATCGGATCGAGGCAGGATCCTTCGCGCAAACCAGGCATATGACCTTGCTCAAATAAGCTGTCTTCGTACGACATTACTCAACGGTGATCCATATGCCGCGTTATACCCTGCTACTTGCCGGCTGCCTCCTGTTGATCTCCTCGGCAGCGGCACAACCTGCCCGGTTGAATGTATCCGTGCAGGGCGGAGTCATTCGAAATTTTCAGTATGAGGAGTATCGCGACCTGCCCCGCTACGCATTCTATCCGGAAGTGCAGATCGCCAGCCGGCCTTTTCCGCTCGCCAGCGGGATTTCTTTACAAGGCGACCTACACTGGGGAGCCTGGGACGATGGAGTGTCTGGTTTGCTTCATGGCGGCTGCACAGATGTCTATTCTCATAGCAGCCACATTGCCGGAGCCCGCCTTTACGTGGTCCCTACAAAAATTCCTCTTGTTTCCCTGAGCCTGTTCGGTGGCCTATCCTGGCACTTTATCAGCGGTGACTATGTAAAAACTCCTCCATCCCCCGAATGCCTGCTTATCGACCAGCTGCCCCCTTATTGGGGTGAAAATTATCCCAACCGCCTCAAGGCCTTGGAAGTCGGCCTGCGCGTAGCGGTTCCCCTCGGCAACAGGTTGGCGGTTATTACAGAGGTGCAAAAGTACGTTCATGTTCCTCTCGAGGAGCGTAATCCCCATACAAAAAACCGGTTTGTTTACAAGCTGGGGCTTTCCTTTGGGCTTTTTTGACTCGACCGCAAGGTTGCGCCTTTGCCCCTTCGCCAAGAGGCAACAGGGGACGCAGACGCGATCACTATCAATCATTAGCGAGCCGAGTGCCGTAAGCTACCCATAGCGGCTCGACAGATCGTCGGGCGCGAGCAGCCATCTTCTCAATCCGCTCTTTGGCCTGATCTGGCGTAAGAGCGAGAAGATAGCCGTACTGCGCAGAGATGCTCTGTGCAAGGATCCCCGCCCACATATCCTCAACAGCTTTCTTGCCGCGCGGACGTATGTCAAAATCTTCCGGGACAGCCGGAGGCAGCGGCAGATAAACCACGCGATCGAGCATCACATTAATCGTACCCGTTCCGGAAACCTTGTCCCCTTGACAGGGGTACCAGCGAAAGTTATTATGTTACCTGAATACGGTATAAATGGCAGCAACGCCTGACCGGCTCCATGCATGCATCCCGCACACATACCCGTCGTTTTGTTGCGTTCCCGTCGCGCCTGCGACGAGGATGCTTTCTTTTTGCGTGGAGAAGCGCTTCACCATGACGCCGCCAGGGATTACTCTGGCCAAATTGCTTGCACAGCGCTGATTCACTTGGGTCAGCGCTTTTTTTGTACCGCGCCGGCCTGCATTCATTCACCCCCATAGTCTTTTATCTTTCTCATACACTACAACGATGGCCATAGTACTTGCTTTTAGCGGCGGCCTCGATACGTCTTTTTGCGTGCCTTATCTCGCCGAAACCTGCGACGAGCCGATCTATACGGTTACGGTCAACACAGGGGGACTCTCGGAAAAAGAAGCACAAGTTGTTAAGGCGCGAGCACGAGCGCTTGGTGCGGCCCGGCACATCCTCGTGGATGCGCGGAGGACCCTCTTTGACGATCACCTGAGCTACCTGATCAAGGGTAACGTTCTGCGCGGCGGCGTATACCCGCTGTGTGTCGGACCGGAGCGGGTGACGCAGGCGCGTATGGTAGTACATGCGGCGCAAGAAACGGGTGCCCGGGCCATTGCCCATGGGTCGACCGGCGCCGGAAACGATCAGGTTCGCTTCGATGTCGCCGTACGCCTGCTGGCGGACAACCTGGACATTCTGACCCCAATCCGGTCGCTGGGGCTGAGTCGTGAGGAAACAACAGCCTTTTTGCAGGAACGCGGCTTCGACGTACCTCGCAAAACAACGGTGTGGTCCATCAACCGGGGTCTCTGGGGCACCACGATCGGAGGAGGCGAAACGCTCACCTCCTCCAACCCCCTCCCCGAAGAGGGATGGGCAGATACGGTAGCACCCGCCAACGCTCCCGACGCAGGACAGGAATGGATAATTGGCTTCGAGGCAGGCCTTCCCGTTTCTATCAATGAATCGCCTCTGGATCCGGTGACACTTGTTGAAACACTCAATGCCGAGGGGGCTGCACACGGCGTTGGGAGAGGCATGCATGTGGGCGATACGATTCTTGGGGTCAAAGGACGCGTAGCCTTTGAGGCGCCAGCTCCGGCAATCCTGCTCCCTGCACATCGCGAACTGGAAAAGGTTGTGCTGACGAACCGGCAACGCTTCCAGAAAGATCATCTGGCGGATTACTATGGACAGATGCTGCACGAAGGGCAGTATTTCGACCCGGTAATGCGGGATATTGAAGCCCTCATCGATTCGTCACAGACCGCCGTCACCGGCGCCGTGCGAGTAAAAGCGCGTCAGGGGTGTATCGAGATACCGGGGTGCGAGAGTCCTTATTCGATGTTCGACCCAAGCGTGGCTGTCTACGGAGAAACCAACGCATTGTGGGATGGACGAGACGCCGAAGGGTTTACGCAGATTTACGCCGTGCAGGCTCTATTGGCGCACAGAGCACGCCGCAATGCGGAAAACGCGTCGCAAGAATCCCCTGCCTGAACACTCGCACTCGTTGCATGCTGCCATGAATAACCGGATAGCCCTTCTTCACGGCGCAGGATACACAGGCGGCGAATTGATCCGCCTCCTTCTTGCCCACCCCGAGGTTCGGCTCCATGCCGTTACCAGTCGGGTATATGCCGGGAAACCGGTGTGGCACGCCCACCCGCACCTGCGCGGACAACTGGATATGTTTTTCAGTGATCCGGACAAGTTCGACCCCGCTGAGACAGACATTATCTTCATAGCCGCCGAGCACGGCAAAAGCGCCGGCCTCGCAGCGAAGTTATTCGCCGACGGGTTCGACGGTATACTCATTGACCTGAGCGCAGATTTTCGACTCGGGAACGCCTCTCTGTACGAAACATGGTTTGATTTTGCACATCCGGCGCCCGATCTGCTCCCGTCATTTGTATATGGCCTGCCGGAAATTTGCGCACCCTATCCCCCGGGAACAAGGCGTATTGCGAATCCGGGTTGTTTTGCGACGGGCATCAGCCTGGCGCTGTGGCCGGTCACGCAGCACATGGAAACGGTAGAGGCCTTTGTGACAGCCTGGACAGGTGCTTCAGGCTCGGGGGCACGCCCCAAGGCCACCACACACTTCCCGACCCGGGACGGCAATGTGCGGGCTTACAAGGTGCTGAATCACCAGCACCTCCCCGAAATAATGCAGGTGCTGGGACCGGATACAGAAATCCGTTTCGTGCCCGTTTCCGGTCCCTGGACACGCGGCATCTGGGGCGTAGCAGATATTCCGCTGCCTGCAGACGCCGCGGCCTCCGATGTGGAACAATGGTATACGGAAGCCTATGCGGACTGCCCGTTTGTCCGGCTCTACGCGAATGGGCTCCCGGAATTGCGGTTTGCGGCATATTCGCCGTTCTGCGACATCGGGTGGATCGTCCGGAACGGCCATCTGTTGGTCGGCTTTGCGGAGGATAACCTGATCAAGGGAGCTGCCGGGCAGGCCATCCAGAACCTCAATCTTCTCCTCGGCCTGCCTGAAACGGCAGGCCTTCTTCCCGCCTCAAAGGCGCAATTGTGAACGCGCGCCGTATACACATGACTACGCAGGAAGCTATCGCTCTCGAAAACCTCTACCAGATCCCCACCTACGCGCGCATGCCCATCGTGCTCGCTCGGGGCGAAGGCAGCTACGTGTGGGACATCGAGGGGCGAAAATATCTGGACCTCTACGGGGGACACTGTGTGGCGCTCCTGGGACATAGTCCAACCCGGGTTGTGGAAGCAATCCGGAAGCAGGCTGGACAGCTCCTTTTTTATTCCAATACCGTCTACAACGATACGCGAGCCCGTGCGCTTGAACGCCTCGGAACGCTCGCCCCGGAAGGACTCCGGCATATCTTCTTTTGCAATTCGGGCGCCGAGGCAAACGAAACGGCGCTCAAACTGGCGCGCAAGCATACCAGACGGCCGCGCATCCTTGCCATGGAGGGCGGCTTTCACGGACGCACGCTCGGCTGCCTCGCCGCAACATGGAAAGATGCATACCGGGCGCCGTACCGGGACGTGCTTGCGGCAACAACGTTCGTCCCGTTCGGCGATGCCGCCGCGGTCGAGGAAGCTTTTGAAGCGCATGACGATATTGCAGCGGTGCTCCTCGAACCTATCCAGAGCATGGCGGGTATGGTCGAAGCGGCGGCGACATACTACCGCGCGTTGCGGGATCTATGCGACCAGCATGGCGCCCTGCTGCTCTTTGACGAAGTACAGACCGGGGTAGGACGCACGGGTACATTCTCCGTCAGTACGCAGTACGGGGTACGCCCGGATTGCATTTCGCTGGCGAAAAGCCTTGGAGCAGGTGTGCCGGTGGGCGCCGTGCTTCTTTCCGATGAGATTGCATCGACCGTGAAGCCCGGGGATCAGGGAACAACCTTCGGGGGCGGGATGATAGCCATGGCCGCTGTGGAGGCTACGCTGCGGACGCTGGTGGAAGAGCATCTCATGCCACGTGCAGCCAAACTGTTCGAACGCATACGCAGTGGACTGGAACCGCTCAACTGCAGCGTACGCGGGCGAGGTGGACTTATTGGCATCGTGCTGGATCGCCCTGCCTCTCCGGTTCGCGAGGCACTGCTGGAACAGGGCATTCTTACAGGCGGAGCAGACGACCCGAACGTGATCCGGCTCATGCCTCCGATTAATACCCCCTTCGAAGCGCTGGATGTGTTTTGTGAGGCACTTTCATCCGCGCTGAACATCTGTCAAACCGTAGATATCGATACATGAGACACCTGATCGACTGGCAATCGCTCAACCGCGTGATATGGAATGCGGCCGTGGAGCGGGCCTTGCATTATTACGAAAACCCCGGGGAATGGACGGATGCCGCCAGGGGGCGTAGTATTGCGCTCATGTTTTTCAACCCTTCGCTGCGTACCAGGACCTCCATGGAACTGGCGGCAGCACAACTCGGAGCCTACTCAACCGTACTCACTCCCGGTAAGGAGACATGGCATTTCGCCTTCGAGCAGGGCGCCGTCATGGATGGAAAGGAGGCAGAGCATATCCGGGAAGCCATCGGCGTGCTGTCGAGGTACTACGACGCGCTCGGCGTACGGGTTTTCGCCTCACTCAAGAATTTCAACAAGGATCGGGAGGAAAGGCTCATCCGCACCATCGCCTCGGCTTCGTCCGTACCGGTAATCAATCTCGAATCCGCCTTTTATCATCCATGTCAGGCCCTGGCCGATGCCGCGGTCATCCGGCGGCAACTGGGCGATCCGCGCGGCAAGAAGTTTGTGCTGGCATGGACGTATCACCCCAGAGCGCTCCCCATGGCCGTACCCAATTCCGCCGTGCTGATGGCTGCCCGATCGGGGATGAACGTGACCGTGGTGCGACCCGACGACTACGCGCTCGATTACGGGATCATGGAAATGGCTCGGTCCTATGGTGCACGAGTCGAAGAAACGGATAACCGCGAACAAGCTTTCGACGGCGCGGATATCGTGTACGCCAAGGCATGGAGCGGACCGCTCGTCTATTCCGACCCGGAGCATGAAGCGGCGCGGCGGGAAAGCTTGCGGGATTGGTGTATTACCACGGAATGGATGCAGAAAACGCGAGAGGCGCGCTTCATGCATTGCTTGCCCGTACGCCGCAATGTGGTCGTCGAAGATGATGTACTGGACGGACCGGGAGCCATTCACCTGGAACAGGCCGAATTCCGGTTACATGCACAGAAAGCCATCCTCGAGTATGTCTGGGGCCTCTGATGAAAACGACCGTCATCAAGATGGGAGGCGCGTCCGTCATGTGCGACGGGCCTCTTGATACGCTTTGGACCTCCGTGGCGCAACGCACGAAGACCGGACGGGTTGTCGTCGTGCATGGCGGCGGAGTCCGGGCCACCGAGATTGCCGAACGCCTTGGCCATACCCCGCGCATGGTACATGGTCGTCGCATCACCACCGATGCCGATCTGAGAATCGTGCAATGGACCCTGCGCGGCGAACTGAACGGACGTCTTGTGGCCAGTGCAGTCGGGCACGGTGTCAAGGTCGTTGGGCTGTCCGGCGCCGACGGCTCCCTTGTGCGCGTTACAAAACGGCCTCCCTGGAATGTCGACGGCGAAACGATTGACTTCGGATGGGTCGGAGATATTGCATGTATCGATACGGAGCTCCTCGACATCCTGCTTGATCGAGGGTATGTTCCGGTAATCGCTCCACTTGGTATCGACGATGCGGGGCAACTGTACAACGTGAACGCCGATACGGTCTCCTGCGCCCTTGCGGAGGCCTTACAGGCAGACGAATATCTGCTCGTCACGGACATCGGCGGCATTCGCCGGAACGCTGCCGATCCGGATTCGCAGCTGCCCTCCTTCCGTGCCGAACTATGCTCCCGCGGTGTGCAGGAAGGGTGGATCACCGACGGAATGCGCGTAAAAATTGACGTGGGCTTCGCCGCGCTCGATGCCGGCATTCCGAACGTATTCATCGTGTCCCCGGAAGGCATTCGGGACCCCTCGACGGGTACTCGCATGATGCATTGACGCCCGCAACCCCCGTGCTTTCCCCTAATGTTATGCCTCATAAAGACGTCATAGCGCTTTTGAAGGAGCTCGTGCGCATCCCTTCCCTCAGCGGCGAAGAAAAAAACGCCGCCGGATTTATGGAGGAGTATGTTGCACGACACGGGATAGAAACGGGCCGCATCGACGATAACGTGTTCTTCGAATTCGGAGAAGGTGACGATGTATTGTTGCTGAACACGCACCTCGACACGGTGCCTCCGTCGGAGCATCATCCGCACGGCGCATTTGACGCTATCGAGTCGGAAGGCTGCCTGTACGGGCGCGGCAGCGTGGATGCGAAGGCGTCTGTCGCCGCCATGACCACGGCGCTCCTTTCGCTGGCCGCTGATGGCTTCCAGCCTACCGGGCGAATCATCGTGGCCTTGACCGCCTGCGAAGAAACGGGCGGAGACTACAATGGACTAAAGACATTGCGCCCGCATCTGCCGGATTTGACGGCAGCGCTCGTAGGCGAACCCACAAACCTCGTTCCATGCATCGCCCAAAAGGGCCTGCTGGTGCTGCGCGTGGAAGCGCAGGGAAAAACAGCCCATGCCGCCCGGGCGCATCTCGGGCAAAATGCCATAGCAGCCGCTGCGAAAGACATTGAGCACGCCATGCGCCTTGTCTTCGACCGGGCGGATACTATTCTGGGATGCCCTACCGTCACCGTAACCACCATAACGGGAGGTTCGGCTCGCAACGTCGTGCCGGACCGATGTACGTTCACGCTCGACATCCGGTCGACACCGGTCTATACGCACAAGAAACTGATCGGCATCGTGCAAGATGCGCTGGAATCGGAGGTGCATGTGCATAGCGAGCGGATCGTACCCGTCGCTACGGATGCAAACGAACGGATCGTCCGGGCATGCCTCCGCGCCATTCCCGATGTCGAACCCATCGGGTCTCCCACGGCGTCAGACTGGATCTTTCTGGCCGATGTCCCAACCGTCAAAATCGGACCGGGGTCGAGTCGATTGTCCCATACCCCGGAAGAACATATTCCGATCGCCGAAGTGCAGCGCGCCGTGGAAGTCTATCGTTCCGTTATTGAAGCTTACTTCGAGCCATGATACACCCATCGTCCTCCCCACTCTGGAAAAAACCGGACGCATCCGACACACTCGAAGACAAGGTGATGCGATTCACCGTTGGAGAGGACTACCGGTGGGATACGCTCCTTTTGCCGTACGATATACAGGCAACCCGTGCACATGCCTGGGGGCTTGCGGAGATCGGGATACTGACGCAGGCAGAATTCGATGCCGTCATCGAAGCACTGGATGCGCTGGCAGAACAGGAACTCTCCGTCTGCCCCGAAGACGAAGATTCCCACACAATAATCGAAAATCGCCTGACGGAAGCGCTCGGCGACATCGGCAAGAAGATCCACACGGGGCGCTCCCGAAACGACCAGGTGCTGGCCGCGCTGCGATTGTATCTCCGGGATGCCTTGCGGGGGATAATGCAGCAAACCGCAGACATGGTTCGCATCCTGTGTCGGTGGGGCAAAGAAGGAGACCACTGGCTGATACCCGGCTATACGCACATGCAGCGCGCCATGCCTGCAACGGTGGGTTTGTGGGCAATGGGTTTTGCCGAACTGCTCACGGTCGATATCGAACGATTGCAGGAAACAGCGAAGCGCACCAACGTATCCCCCCTCGGGTCTGCGGCGGGGTACGGGGTCCCTGTTCTGGCGCTTCCTCGCAAGAAGATTGCCCGTCAACTCGGCTTCGACGGGGTCCAGGAACATGTTACTGCCGTACAGTTATCGCGCGGAAAACTGGAACTGGATGTCGTTCATTCCCTCGCACAAATCGCGGGGACATGCAATCGCCTTGCCGCAGACATTGTGCTGTATCACACAGAAGAGTTCGGTTTCCTGAAGCCAGGCGATACCTACAGCACGGGGAGTTCCATCATGCCTCAAAAACGAAATCCGGACGTACCGGAACTTGTGCGGGCATCGTACCACCGGATTCTTGCCGAAATGCAGTTGCTGGCGTCCCTCCCCGCAAACCTGCCCTCAGGCTACCATCGAGATCTGCAACTCACCAAGGAAGCCGTCCTGCGCGCCGTACACACGGCTTCGAACGTAACCGGGGTAATGACCATTGTACTCCGGGATATGCGCTTTGACAAGACGCGCCTCGACAAGGCCGTATCCCCCGATTTATTCGCCACCGCCCGTGCGATCGGCATGGTACAAGAGGGAACGCCGTTTCGGGAAGCCTATCGCCAGACCGCCGGCGAACTTGACGCTATCCGGAAACCTTCGGCACAGGAAGCGCTGGAAGCTTACCGCGTAGATGGGTATCCCGGGCGGTGCCGGCCCGATATCATCATAGAACGACTAAACCGGATCAACACGGAGTCGGACGAAGCGGAATAAAACACCGCATCACTACCGATTCCAGTTCCACTCCGATAAGGGCTCAAGAAAATCGTGCGCCGTGAGATCGTAGTGAATGGGCGTCACGGAAACGTGTCCGCTTTGCACCGCAGCTATATCCGTGTTCTGTCCTTCGTCAAGGTTGACAAAGGTGCCCGTCATCCAGTAGTACGGCCGATTGTTTGGATCGACGCGCTGATCGAACGATTCTTTCCAGCGGGAACGCGCCTGACGTGTAATCAGCATACCCTTGATGGCCGATAGCGGAAGGAGCGGGATATTCACGTTCAGCAGAATGCCCGGCGGCAACCCCTTCTCCAGTACTTTCTCCGCCACAGTGAAAGCGATCTCCTGTGAGGCCTCGTAGTCGTGGGCGTCCCAGTCGCAGAGAGATACGGCCACAGCGTCGACACCCAGAATAGCGGCTTCCGTCGCCGCACTGACGGTACCCGAATAGATCACGTTAAGGGCCGTATTTTCCCCCTGATTGATACCGCTGACGACAAGGTCCGGCTCACGGGGTAGCAACTCCCTGATTGCCAGCTTTACACAATCGGCCGGGGTACCCTGAACGCCGTAGATGCGTATTGCCCCACCCATGTTCGCATCCACGGGAAAAGCGCGCACAGGATCGCGCAGCGTAATCGCATGCCCGACGGCGCTTTGTTCCAGAAGAGGAGCCACCACATAGACATCCCCCAACCTGACCATGGCCTCCGCAAGCGCCGCGATCCCCGGAGCATTCACGCCGTCATCGTTACTGACAAGAATAAGCGGTCGGGCTCCATTATTCGAATCCATGTGCATGCCTCCTCACATTTCGCGCGTACGCAGCGTGCTGCCACGCCGTCAATAACTTTCTTCCCCGGTTGGAAAAGCGCGGGTGCGCACATCCTGCACGTAATGTTGCACCGCTTCCGTAATCGTTTCTTCAAGATGAGCGTAACGCCGCACGAACCGGGGGTTGAAATCGGTGTTCAGGCCCAGCAAGTCGTGGGTAACAAGCACCTGTCCATCACAATGCATACCGGCGCCGATGCCGATAACCGGGATCGAAAGATCCCCCGACACGTCGTGCGCCAGGCCTGCAGGGATTTTTTCGAGAACAAGGCCAAAACAACCTGCCTCTTCGAGTAGCTGTGCATCTCTCCGGATGACATCCGCTTCCTCCGTGTCCTGTGCACGCACGCGGTATGTGCCGAAGCGATAAATGCTCTGCGGAGTAAGGCCGAGATGACCCATCACGGGAATGCCGGCGTCGGTGATACGCTGCACAGCCTCCAGGGCCGGTTCCCCGCCTTCCATCTTGACCGCATGCGCACCCGCCTCTTTCATCACCCGGATAGCTGAGACCAACGCCTCCTTCGAATTGCCCTGATAGGATCCGAAAGGAAGGTCCACCACTACAAGGGCATGCCGCACCGCCCGAATGACGGACTGCGCATGGTAGATCATCTGATCCAGCGTGATGGGCAGCGTCGTTTCGTACCCCGCCATAACATTGGATGCCGAATCGCCGACCAGAAGTACATCTACGCCCGCGGCATCCAGAATACGCGCCGACGTATAGTCATAGGCCGTCAGCATGGCGATCGGCACACCGGCACGCTTCAGGTCCTGCAATGTCTGCGTGGTGATCCGCCTCGCGTCAAGCGCACCGGTAACTGATTCGCTGCTCATGATCGGCTTCTCTTCCCTTTCCCTGCGCACTCAGCAGCCCGCGTCGAGGCGCCGCTAATTCGAGTCCGAGGCGGCCGCTTCTCCAGTGGATTCCGGCGCTTCCCCATCCACGTCCAGACCCAGCGTACGCGCCACATCCAGCGTTATATCCTGAACGGTCTCCGGGTTGACAAATAACAGAAGTGGTTCCGTCCCGACCCGCGTGCGCAACACGATGTCGAGGCCGTTTGCTGCAGCCACCTGATTGATAGCATCCTGTATTTGTTCCAGAAGCGGTTGCATCAGTTCAGCCTGACGCACAGCCAATTGCTGATCCTGGTCCTGGGCATCCTGCTGAATCTGCTGTTGCAACTGCAACAATTCCTGTTCGCGCTCCTGACGACGATCTTCGGAAAGAAGAGACTGCTGGCGCTGGTAGCGCTCCAGTTTGTCCTGATAGTCGGTATACAGGGCTTGTAAAGCCTCCTGATTGGCATCGAATTCCGTCTGCAACTGCTGCTGAACCTCCTGGTACTGCGGCATATTGATCAGGACAATCTCATGATCGGTGAAACCAATCTCAAGAGCTTGGGCACGGGCAGTGGTCGACCAGCCGGCAGCTGCAAAAGCAAGCAAGACAACGGCAAAAAGAAGACATCCCGCAGATACTCGTTTCAACATGATGGATCGTTGACGTTTTCTGTGTGGTTCGTGGCTTCACAGGCAATGCGCTCCCGGGTGCAGCGCGGAGACAATCAATTTTGACTGTCTGTGTCAATGCCAAGTTCCTCAAGGACATCATCGCTCAGATCGAATTGCTCCCGAACATACATGAAAATATAATCTCCTCCCTTGTCGAACACATAGTCGTACCCGTCCCGCGTGGCCACCGTTTCAATGGCTTCAAGCACGCTTTCCTGAACGGGGCGCACCAACCGTTCCTGCTCCTGAAAAACACGTCCTTCCGGGCCGAAGTACTGCATCCTGAGCTGTTCTATCCCTTCTTCGGCCTGGATGATTTCGTCGCGTTGCCGTTGTCGTTCCTCGTTCGTATAGAGCAATTCCCGGGCCTGGTACTCCCGAAAGAGCTCATCCACTTCGCTGCGGCGATCCTCGACTTCCTGCTGCCACTCCCCGGCCATACGGTCAATCTGCTGCTGTACCGTAGCGTATTCCGGCAATTGCTCCAGGATATACTCCGAATCCACATAACCCAACTTCTGCTGGGCGTATACCGGGGAAACCGCAAGCGCCGCCACAAGAAGCGAGGCTGCAAAAGAGTACGATGCATGCATGGCGCTGCACCTCAGAATCCTTGCCCAAGCGTAAACTGGAATCTCCATTTGCTTAAACCGTCCTCGCTGGAAGAACCGGAAGAAAATTCGTCAAAATTATACCCGTAGGTCAATTCGACCATCCGCAATATCGGAAGGTACATGCGCATGCCAACGCCAGCAGATCTAAATAGTTCTACGGGGTTGTACGACTCGAAACGATCCCATGCATTGACCGCATCGAGAAACACGTATGGCTGTGCCGAGAGCTGCTCGGTCTGGATAGCCAGCCATTTTATTTCGGACATGTATTTGTTCAGAACGGCTCCTCCGACCGGCTCGTCATTAAGACGAGGACCTATCGAGGCGGAAGGATAGCCACGCATATACACGATGTCGCGTCCGAAATAGTTATAGTACCCTTGCGTATCGAACGGCGACCCGCCCACGACGAAGCGTTCAAAATTCACCCGGTCCCCCGTCAGCGAGCCCACATATCCGAAGTCGGCGCCGAATCGGATGGACAGTTTGGAGGCCAACGGCACGTTCCATTCCGTCTTGAAACGAGTCTTGTGATACTGCACAAACCCCGGGACCGGCGGAGCAATTTCAAGAGACAACGAAAAACTCGAGCCGCTGGAGGGAAAGATCGGATGATCCAGCGAATTTCTCGAAATACTTTGCTGGAATGTAGCGATTCGACTGATGCCTTCCGGGATCGAACGAAAAAGGTTCTGGTTGTTGTAATGCTGATAGCGGAGGGCGCTTCCCATGCTGAACTTGTCGTCCGGCCATTGCAGGCGGCGCTCGTAGAACACGCGCGCCGACCCCGTTCTCAAATGCCCGTTCGACTGGAACCCGTAATTGTAACTGGGAAATCGGCTACTTCTACGGCTACTACCACCGCCATAACTCGAATAAGAAAGCGACATCCCGATCGGCGTAGGGCGCCCCTTGAACCAGGGTTCCGTATAGGAAAGCGAATAATTCTGGTGAAACGATCCGGTGGTCTGCACAGCCAGTGACAACTGCTGCCCATCGCCGGATGGAAGAGGATCCCACGCAGACCCGTTGAACAGGTTTTGCGCCGAGAAATTGTTAAAACCGAATCGGAGCTGCAGAATGGGCCCGAAGGAACCCCACGAGCCCGAAAGCTCCAGCTGGTCACTGCTCTGCTCAACGACCGAGTATGTCAGATCGACCGTTTTTTCCGCTTCATCAATGTCTATTCCCGGGCCGCCGCCCAGCGATTCCTGCGTGAAATAATTAAGCTGGCTCAGGCGCCGAATCGACTCCTGAATGGCGTCACGACTAAACGTCCGGCCTGGAATCGTATATAATTCCCGGCGGATGACATGCTCCTTGGTCTTGGTGTTGCCTGAAATGCCAACGTCGCCGAATTGATATACATCTCCTTCGATGATATCGAAATGAACGTCGAGCGAGTCCCCTTCGGCGACGCGTATCGTCGGCTCGATACTGAACCGCATGTACCCGCGATTCATGTACAGGCTGGAAATATCGCTGCTGTTCTTGTTCTGGTACAGATTCTGTTCCAGCTTCGATCGGTCGAACGATTCCCCTTGTACAATGCCAAGCGCACCGCCCAGAAAATCATCGGGGTAGATCGTGTTACCCTCCCATACAATGTCGCGGACAAAATACTGTGGGCCTTCCTCGACAACCAGCTCGACAATCATACCCGGCTTCTCCCCCTCCTGCACAAACACGGAATCGCCTATAATACGCGCATCGTAATACCCATTATCGTTGTAGTGTCGAACGACATTGTTCAGGTCGTTTTCGTATTCGTTCCGGTCGAATTTCGCCCCACTCCAGAAACGCCACCATTTGTTTTCGTTCGTCTTCTTCATCTTGCGCTTCAGGCGAAAATCGGAAACGGCTTCGTTGCCCGCAATCCGGATTTCTTCGACCTTGACCTTCTCCCCACGGTCAATCGCAAAATCAACCTTTACCTGCCCGTCAGCGGTTTCCTCGCGCTGCACGTCCACTTGAGCAAGCAGATACCCTTTTTCGCGAAAATACTGTTTGATCTGCCGGTCCGTGCGCTCAATGTCAGAAGGGCGAACAGGGCTTCCTGTCAATAGCGGCGCCTTTTCGCGCAAATCTTTCTGCTGTCCCTTTTTGATACCGGAAAAGGTGTACTCTGCGAGGCGAGGCTCCTCTTTCACCTCGATGGAAAGATACACGCCGTCCCCTGAACGGCGCTCCTCCACGATCTTGACATCCGAGAAGAGGCCCAACCGATACACCGAGCGGACTGCATCCGCAATGGCTTCGTCACCAGGTAACGTAACAATCTCACCCGCAGTAAGACCGCTTGCCTGGGCAATAATGGAGCGGGCGCTTTCACTGTCCGACCCTTCGACGGTAATGTCGAGAATCTCATAGGGAGCAGGGGGGGACGAATAGGGCCCCGACGTATCGAAGGACCCCGTTATACCTTGCGCCCTGACCGGAACGGCCAGCAGAACACAGGAAAATAGAAGAATGGAGAACCTTGCGCTCATACTCATAGCCAACGGAAACAGCTACAGCCGTTAATGCGCCGGCTGAAAGAATTCGTATACCCAAACTCGTCAGGAGGGTTTCCGAACAGACCATACCGCCGCCGAGGCGAAAATGGCCTTTGTCGACACGCCTTCCCTTTCCATAACGAACTTATTCGCCCGTTAGTATCCGCCCAAAACGCCGTTCCCGGTCCTGGTAATCCCGGATGGCCTCGTACAGTGCCTGTTGACGAAAGGCCGGCCAGTAGCAATCGGTGATGTACAACTCCGTATAAGCCAGCTGCCATAACAGGAAATTCGATATCCGAAATTCGCCGCCGGTGCGAATAAGCAAGTCAGGGTCTGGCATATGCGAGGTCATCAGCACGGTTTCAAAAAGCTCCTCGTCAATGTCTTCGGGCTGCAAAGCACCGGCCCGTACACGCTCCGCCATCTTCTGTGCAGCACGCACGATCTCGAGCCGCCCGCTGTACGACACAGCGATGGTCAGGGTCATCCGATCGTTGTTACGCGTCTCCTCCATCGCCTCATGCAACCCACGGCGTACTTCCTGGGGCATCATGGACAAATCACCTACAGCGTGCAGACGAATATTGTTCTTGGCCAGTGTTCTGGTTTCGTGGCGAATAGTGTTTAAAAGCAAGCGCATCAGGGCCCGAACCTCCGAGGAAGGACGATCCCAGTTCTCATGGCTGAAGGTATACAGCGTGAGATAATCCACCCCCAATTGGGCACACGTTTCGGTAATCTCCCGTACGGAATCGACCCCCGCACGGTGCCCCGCAACACGGCGCTTACCCTGCTCACGCGCCCAGCGCCCATTACCGTCCATAATCATGGCAATGTGGACAGGAATCTCCCCACGGCGCTTCAATGCCTCCTGCAACGCAGCGTCGTCATCCGCACGTATATCCCTGTTGGCCGTGACCGTCACCGTCGAAAAAGGCGCTATAGACGCAAAATGTCATTAAAGACAAGGAATACCATGAAGGCAAGCAGTAGAAACATACCGACCTGCTGCGTAACCATGCGAAAACGCAAGGACGGTTCCCTCCGAATAACCCCTTCGTACATCAGAAAAACCAGGTGGCCCCCGTCGAGCGCCGGAATGGGCAGAATGTTGATAATGGCCAGTGTAATGGAAAGCATCGCTACAATCTCCCAAAAGAGACCAGCACCGACTTCGGCAGCCTGATTGATAACCTGTGCGATCATGATCGGCCCCCCGAGGTTTTCCCGAAGATTTTCCCGACCCGTGAACAGACGCCCCAGGCTCAGGACAATGACCCGCGTGTTGCCCCAGGTATCGCCAATCCCGGCGCCCAGCGCTTCGAATAGCGAAAAACGGCGCTGAATAGCGCCGAACTCCTGCGCCAGGATATCCGCACCGGGTCTATACACACCGAGGAGGTATCCCTCCTCCCGCAACGCGGGGGCAACAAGCGCTTCGTAGACGGGAAGTGCATCCATCCCGGCGGAATCGGGCCGTTGCCAGCGGACGATCACTGGATTTCCCTCCGTACGCCGTATGTATTCCGTCATTTCCGCCCAAAAGCGAATTTCCTCGCCGGCTATGGAAACAATACGGTCCCCGGGCTGCAAGCCGATAGAGTCAGCCGGCGTATCCTGCATGACGCCGCCAAGCACAGCCGGCGCAATATAAACCCCCAAACGCGGCCCCCGGCGGTTGATCTGCGTGAAAATGTCTTCCGGGCCGCGGACGAGCAGTGTGTCATCCCCTCTGAGCACCGTGACGGTGAATAGGTCTGCAACCAGCGACTCAATGCTTTCAAAATCCTCGTATCGCTCCAGGGGGTCGCCGTTTACCGCCAGGAGGCGATCTCCCGTGCGCAGCCCCATGTCGTAGGCAATAGACGTATCGGCAACAAAAACCGCATCAATATTTTCCGCCGGGATGTTTGTCTCTCCGTAAGAAAGCCGGAGACCCGTGAAAATCAGAAACGCCAGCAGCATATTGAAAACAACGCCGGCGGAAATAACGATCATGCGCTGCCAAACGGGTTTCGAGCGAAATTCCCACGACGCCGGCGCCTTATCGAGACGATCGACATCCATGCTTTCATCCACCATACCTGCAATCTTCACGTATCCGCCAAGAGGTGTGGCGCCGATGACGTATTCTGTCTCTCCAATCTGTTTTTTGAAAATCTTGGGTGGAAATCCGATGGAAAACCGGTCCACGCGCATCCCGAACAGTTTGGCGAAAAGAAAATGCCCCATCTCGTGCACGAATACGAGCAGGGTAATAGCAAGAAGGAACGGAAGAACGTACGACAGGAGGATTCCGGGAAGCATCCGGAAAATCTCGACAATCATCTCCATTGATCGCGATGTTGTGAAGCGCCCGGCATCAGACATGTCCGGCGCACTGTGCAAGAAAGACGCCGATCCGCGCAGTTCGAGACGAACGGGGTGCAGAGCAATATAAAAGGGCTACATTATATAGTGATTGCCCGGACATGTTCCTGTACGACTCGCCGGGCCTCGGCATCGCAGGCAATGAGATCTTCCAGTTCCGGATGCTCTTGAACCGGCACGCTGCCAAGTGCCTGATCAATGGCGTCGGGAATATCCGTAAAGCGGATCTTCCCCGCCAGGAAAAGAGCAACTGCCTGTTCGTTCGCGGCGTTCAGGATCGCAGGCGCCGCCCCCCCGGCCTCAAGCGCCTCGTACGCCAGGTCAAGACAGGGGAATTTGGCGCGGTCGGGCGGTTCGAAATGCAGATGCATTGCCCCCGACCAGTCAAGCCGTTCGTGCGGCGCGGGCCATCGCTCCGGATAGCTGAGCGCATACTGGATCGGCACACGCATATCGGGCAAGCCCAGTTGCGCCTTGGCGGATCCATCCGAGAAAGCAACAAAGGAATGGACAATGGATTGCGGGTGCACCAGTATTGAGATGCGGTCTGCCGGGATGTCGAAAAGCCAACGGGCCTCCACCACTTCCAACCCCTTGTTCATCATGGTAGCCGAATCGATCGTAATCTTTGCCCCCATCGACCAGTTCGGGTGCGCCAGCGCTTCCTCCCTTGTAATGACCCCGAATGTTTCCGCCGGGCGGGTTCGAAACGGCCCTCCCGATGCAGTCAGAATAAGGGATTCGACACTATTCGCCGGCTCCCCGACAAGGCATTGAAAAATAGCGGAGTGCTCGCTGTCAACAGGCACGAGCGTCCCCTTGTGTTCTTTCAGAAGGCGAGTGACCAGTTGTCCGGCGACAACCAATGTTTCCTTGTTCGCCAGCGCTACTTTCTTGCCGGCCCGGACGGCTTCGATCACCGACTCGAGCCCGGCGAACCCTACGAGCGCCGCCACAACCGTATTCACCCCGTCGAGCGTAGCCGCCTCGCAAAGCCCCTCTTGTCCTGCCAATACTCGGATGCCCAGCGGTTCGAGCGCCTGTTCGACCTGTTTCCGGCGGCGGGCGTCACCCAGGACAACGCATTCGGGTAAAAATTCCCGGGCCTGAGCAATCAAAAGGTCGGCATTCGTGCCGGCAGTCAGGGCGTAAACATCGAAGCGATCCGGGAAAAGGCGTACGATATCCAGCGTCTGCGTGCCAATGGATCCGGTCGAACCCAATACGCTGAGCCGCTGTACATATGCCTCCCTGTTTACCGGTTCCTGATTCTCTGCACGCTTCGGGCACATGGATCACTGACGGATTGGTCCGTTTTGCGTATATCCCTGGAAAATCCGCTGTCCGGCTCCGGGCAACGACTATGGCATGAAACATACCGCGCGGGATTGCAATATCAAAAGGTGGTCAGATCCGAGTTTCCCGCACCTTCGCTCTGCGGATACCCATATGAAACAAACGCTCCTGCCGATCCGGTCATGGGTCGGCGTCGTTGTACTTACCGCTCTGATATGGACGCCGGTTGTCGATGCGGCGGGGCAACAGCAGGAAAACCCTCAAATTGTCCGATTCCGCCTGGCTGACACGTTCCTGCGCTCGGGACAATTCGACCAGGCTATCGGCTTACTGCAAGACCTCTATGCGGAAGCGCCTCAGAACGATGCATTCTACGAAAAACTGAAAGAGGCGTACGAGAATGTAAA
The DNA here is from genome assembly GCA_965248175.1 of Rhodothermales bacterium. Classification (GTDB taxonomy): domain Bacteria; phylum Bacteroidota; class Rhodothermia; order Rhodothermales; family VXPQ01; genus VXPQ01. Next base: position 1,864,505 of record OZ252093.1, on the reverse strand, counting down.
GCGCTATGAAGAAGCCGTCGCACTGGTCAAGGCGCGGCTGGTGGATACGCGGTCTGCAGCGCTTCTTTCGGATCTTGCGCACATCCGCTATTTACAAGGAAACGAGAAGGATGCCCACGCTACGTGGCAAGAGGCCGTGGAAACGGCCCCAACCGATCCGAACACATATCGCGTCGTCTACCAGTCCCTCCTCGGCGTACGGCAATTCGAACGCGCCGTTTTGCTCCTCGAACAGGCGCGTTCAGCCACCGGGCAGGCCGCTCTGTTTCGAGTGGAATTGGCCTATCTGTGCAGCATTTCCGGGCTGCACGAGAAAGCCGCGGAGGAATACCTCGCCCTCCTGAAAGAGAATGACCAGCATCTCAACTTCGTGCGTTCGCGTCTGGGATCTTTTCTGGAAGAGGAAGAAGCGCTGGCGTCAAGCCTCGCCGTAGTGCAAGACGCTGTCCGCACCGATCCGTTATACCGGGCATGGCGCGAATTGCTGGGGTGGCTGTACATAGAAGCAGAGGACTTCGGGAACGCTCTGGGGGAATACCGAGCAGTGGATGGGCTGGAAAGCGGACAAGGTCATATGCTGTTCGAATTTGCCCACACGGCTGCCGACGCAGGCGCCTACAATAAAGCTTCAGAGGCATACCGGGAAGTACTGGCGCGGTATCCGGAGGCGCCGGCGGCGCCTCGAACGCTCGCTGCATTCGGAGCAATGCATATACGCTGGGCGGCGGAAATCGGCGAACGCGCCTTCGACGCAACCGGCAATCGAGTGAATGCACCGCACTACGACGAAGCGCTCGCGGCATACCAATCCTTCCTGCAGCAATATCCAAACCACGAACTGTATCCGGATGTACTGCACCGCATTGGGCAGTTACAACAGGATGTTTTTCTTGACACAGGTTCTGCCGAGTCGATCTTCCGGCAGGTCGTTTCCACCTTTCCTAATACCCGCGCCGCCGATCAGGCGGCCTTCGATCTGGCCAATATCGCGATCTTACATGGCCAACTCGACGATGCCCGCCTTCGTTTCAACCGGCTCATCGAACAACTCAGAACAGGAGACCTTGTCGAACAGGCCCGTTTCAATCTGGCCAGTATTCATATGTTCGCCGGGGAATTCGACGCAGCACAGTCACTGGTCGATATTATCGATGCACATACCTCGACAGACGTTTCGAACGACGCTATTGCGTTGAAAATACTGCTGCTTGAAAATCGTGGCCCCGACTCACTCGACATGCCGCTGAGACGGTATGCGGGCGCCCTGCTCGCCCGGGAACAACGACGCCCTCTGGTTGCCCTCGATTCGGTGGACGCATTGCTTTCCATGTACCCGAGCCATGCGCTTGCCGACGAAGCCCGTTTCCTGCGCGGGGAAATTCTGCTTGCCGTTGGACGGGGCCAGGAGGCATACGAAACGTTTGCAGAAATTCCCCTGATGTATCCGGCAAGTTTCCTGGCGGATCGGGCGCTTTTTGAGGCGGCCGGGATATTGTCGCGTGAATTAGGCAAAAAGGAAGAAGCAGCCGCTGCGTACCAGCGGCTGCTGTCCGAATATCCGGGCTCCCTGCTTGCAGGCAAGGCCCGCGATCATATACGCCGTCTCCGCGGCGACGGCGTATGAAACAGCCCGCATTCCGCAGCAGTATCCCGGGAAAAACGATGTCCCTGTGCAGCATTCGCTTTCTTTTTCTGGCAGTTGTCCTGTCACTCCCCACACTATCGGCAAGGGCACAGGACATCCTGATTCCCATGGATATCCGACAGTCCAACCACCTTAAGGCGTACGGGATCGTATTCTGGCTGCTCGAACAGGGCGAAACGGTGGACTGGTTGCTAAACTACCGGGGAGGCTCGTTCCTCGCCAGCGGGTTCAACGGTCTCGAACAAGAATTACGGATACGTGGCGTTCATTTCGAACAGGTCGACGCGGGCGCATCCGCCCGCATCATTGCAGAAGTGGAAAGCGAGGAGCATAACACAGCCATCGTACGCCTGGAGACAGCGCCGAACATTGCCGTGTACGCTCCGCAACAAACGCTTCCGTGGGACGACGCCGTACTACTTGCGCTCGAATATGCCGAGGTAACGTACGAGATTCTGTACGACGACAAGATTCTTGAGGGACATCTCCGCGAATACGACTGGCTACACCTTCATCACGAAGATTTTACAGGACAGTACGGCAAATTTCTGCAATACCGGAATATACCCTGGTACATCGAACAGCAGCGTGACACCGAGCAAATGGCTGCGCGGTACGGTTTTCGCAAGGCAAGCCACCTGAAACTGGAAGTGGCCCGAACTATCAAAGAGTATGTAGGACAAGGGGGATTCCTGTTTGCCATGTGCTCCGGCACCGACACCTACGACCTGGCGCTGGCGGCTCATCGAACGGACATCGTCCCGTCGGAGTATGACGGCGACCCGGTGGACCCTGACGCACTGTCGCGCCTTGATTTCGACATGACGCTTGCCTTCGAAAACTTCACACCCGTCTTTCATCCCGCCGAGTACGAACACGCGAACATCGATACCGGACCTCCTCCCCCTGCGTTGCGCAATCAGGCTATCGACTATTTCACACTATTTGAATTCAGCGCAAAATGGGATCCGGTACCCACCATGCTCACCCAGAACCATGTTGCAACACTCAAGGGATTTATTGGACAAACAACCAATTTTCGCAGGGCATTCGTCAAGCCGTCGGTTGTCGTGCTGGCGGAAGCGCCCAACAGAGATGAAGTCAAATACCTGCACGGGAATTTCGGAGAAGGGACCTTCACGTTCTATGCCGGTCACGACCCCGAAGATTATCAGCATTACGTAGGCGATCCCCCCACTGATTTGGATCTGCACAAAAACTCACCGGGCTACCGCCTCATTCTGAATAATATTCTCTTCCCCGCCGCGAAGAAGAAAAAACAAAAAACCTGACCACTATACCCGTTGGTCATGTCCTTCGCAAATTCTTTCCTCAACGACAGAGTCGCCATGGATGCCCCCAAAGCAAGTGTACAGTGGGCCGCAGCGGCAATAACTCTCTTCGTGCTGGCAATGACCGGGACCGGGCGGGTGCATGCGCAGCAGCCCGCAGGAAAAACGGGTGTCGGGGTGCAGTTCGGGAAGCCCGGTGGCGTTTCCGTGAAACTGTATCGAAAGCCGGGATTCGCATACGAGGGGCTGGCTGCATGGAATCTCAGCGATTTCTTCTTCCTCAGCGGGCACGCGCTGTACGAACGCGCCATTCCTGATTCCCCCCTCGGTTATTATCTCGGACCGGGCGCAGTAGCAGGGATACAAAAAAAGGATTCGCAAAGCGATTTCGTCGTTGGCGTCAGTGGAACCTTCGGAGTCCATTTTTTTGCGGAGCGCTACGAGGTATTTTTACAGGTCAACCCCCGACTCAACCTGCTCCCCGGCACAACAGGCCATATCGGGGGTGGAATCGGGGTGCGCTACTATTTCAGGAAGTAACAGTTGCTATCCGGCCCCCGCGTTTCTCCGGGTGAACGGGATTACCTTCAGAAATTCATGTTGTACGAGCGCGTACTCGTAACGGGAGCGAACGGTCTGCTTGGCAGAGAACTGGTTGGCCTGCTCAGCCGGTTCTCCGAATATGACGTACTGGCCACAGGGCGCAGCGCAACGATCCGGTCCGAAGGCTCCTATGGATACATGCCGCTGGACATTACGGCAAGGCGCGACGTGCAGCGCGCCCTCCGGGATTTCGAGCCCACCGTAGTGATAAACTGTGCAGCAATGACCAATGTCGATCGTTGCGAAACAGACCGGGAAGCATGCTGGAAAGTGAATGTGGAAGCGGTAGAAACGCTGGCGCAGCAGTGCAGCGATGCCGGCGCCCGGCTCATCCAACTTTCTACGGATTTCGTTTTCAATGGACTGAATGGACCGTATGAGGAAAACGCTCGTCCGGACCCCGTGAATTTTTACGGTAAGTCCAAGCAGGCCGCCGAAAATGCAGCGCGGAGAGCAGGCTTCGACAAGTGGACCATTGCCCGCACGGTACTGGTCTATGGCACAGGATCGCATACGGACCGGTCCGATTTCGTACTTTGGTTGCTGGACCGGCTATCTACGGGACAATCCGTTCAGGTCGTTACGGACCAGTGGCGAACCCCTACTTGCGTGGCCGATCTTGCCGGTGGCATTGAGCGCATCGTGCGACGGGGGCGCGGAGGAATTTTCCATCTCTCCGGGTCTGAATGGATGTCCATATATGATTTCGCCCTGACGATCGCCGACGTTTTCGGCCTGGACAGTACGCTGATACGACCGGTCGACGCCTCGACATTCCGGCAAACCGCCGATCGACCGGCAAAAACAGGATTTATTATTCTGAAAGCTCAAACGGAACTCGATTACCACCCCAGGCCTGTCCGGGAGGCCCTTCGCAAGATCGGCGCCCACCTTGGCCTTGTGTAAAATTGCTTCCGGAAAATTTTCTAACCGCATAACTGCATTGTCCGCTACGTGATAAACATTCAGGTACTTCGCGAAAACCCCGAACGCATACGACAAGCGATCCGGGACAAGGGAACCGGAGATCCGAAACTGGTCGATCAGCTGACGGAACTGGATCGCAGGCGCCGGAATCACCTGGCAGCTCTCCAGCAGGCGCAGGCGCGCTCCAACGCCGTCTCGAAAGACATTGGCATATACATGCAAAGCGGGCGCGCTGATGAAGCCAGAACGCTCATCGATGAATCGGGCCAACTGAAAACATCCATCCGGGAACTCCAGGAAGCGGCTGCGAAAGCGAACGAGCACCTCGAACGGGGGCTCCTCGAGATTCCCAATATTCCCCACCCCGATGTACCCCGGGGGCATACGCCGGAGGATAACAAGATCATCGCCCGGCACGGTGAGCAGCGCGCATTTGATTTCGACCCGCTTCCACACTGGGAATTGGCCGAACGGCATGGCCTGATCGACTTCGAGCGCGGGACCAAAGTCTCAGGAGCCGGATTTCCTTTTTATACAGGAAAGGGAGCGCGCCTCCAACGGGCGCTGATCAATTACTTCCTTGACCTCGCCGTAGACAAAGGGGGCTACGAAGAAATGCAGGCGCCCCTGTTGGTCAATGCGGACAGTGCGCGCGGCGCCGGGCAACTGCCCGACAAGGAGGACCTCATGTACGAAGTGTCCCGGGATGAGCTGTACCTGATCCCCACCGCCGAGGTGCCGGTTACAAACATCCACCGCGCAGAGATTCTGGACGGAAATCGCTTACCGGTCAAATATGCAGCCTGGACACCATGCTTCCGACGAGAGGCCGGCTCGTACGGTAAGGACGTGCGCGGACTGAACCGCCTGCACCAGTTCGACAAGGTGGAATTGGTCTGGTTTACCCATCCAGCGCAAAGTTACGAGGCGCTGGAAGCCCTGCGCAGCGATGCGGAGCGCCCGCTGAAAGCGCTGGAATTGCCCTATCGCGTACTGCTGATGTGCACCGGGGACATGGGATTTACACAAGCCAAAAAATACGATCTTGAAGTTTGGAGCCCGGGCCAGGGTCGGTGGCTCGAAGTGTCTTCCATATCGAACTTCGAGGATTTTCAGGCCCGGCGGATGCAGATTCGATGCCGCCTCGAAGACCACAAAAAGCCGGCGCTCGTTCACACGCTCAATGGATCGGGACTGGCGCTCCCCCGTATAGTAGCAGCGCTCCTCGAACAATATCAGCAGGACGACGGGGCCATTGCAATCCCTGATGCACTGCAACCCTATACCGGCTTCGATCGCATCGGGTAAACCGCATGACTGCACGTTCGTTCGCAGAGCGCCTTTCGGCCCGCCAGACAGAAACAGCCTCGCTCGTTTGCATTGGCCTCGACCCCGATCTCGAGCGCCTCCCCCCCCATCTCATCAGTAAGAAGAACGCCGCCCAGGCGGTCATTGCATTCAACCGGGCAATCATCGAAGCAACGGTAGACGCAGCCGCGGCCTATAAACTGAACCTTGCGTTCTTCGAGGCCCTGGGAGCCGAGGGCTGGAGCGTCCTGCAGGCAACCCTGGACACCATCCCGGAGGCCGTACCTGTCATTGCCGACGGAAAACGCGGCGATATCGGCAATTCGGCGCGCTTTTACGCACACACATGCTTCGACCTGCTGGACTTCGACGCGTGTACCGTATCGGGATACATGGGCAGAGACAGCGTGGCGCCGTTCCTCGATCATCCGGGCCGAGGCGTCTTTCTCCTTGCCCGTACGTCCAATCCCGGCGGATCGGATTTCCAGGAAATCGACTATCAGGGCAGACCGCTCTACGAACACGTCGTACGCACAGCACTGGCATGGGAAAAACCCGGAAACGACGGGGCGAAAGGCTCCCTTGGCTTCGTGGTCGGCGCTTCGGATATTGAGGCGCTGCGCCGTATCCGCGCCCTTGCCCCCGACTCCCCGCTACTCATACCGGGCGTGGGCGCACAGGGAGGCAATAGCAGCGACGTGCTGGAGGCCATACGTGAGGGTTCCGGACCGGTCCTTGTAAACAGCAGCCGGGCTATCCTGTACGCCTCTGCCGGTCGCGATTTTGACCGGGCGGCCCGGCAAGCGGTCGAAACCTTGCGGGCGTCCCTTGTACCCGCCCTGTCTTAAGCCGGACACGGTACGGGCCCGACTCCCTGTCCGGGGAACGACGATCCCACTCAGATCACTGTATCGTCGGGAATATGTGCATTCTTGGGAATGACGACAATGCCGTCGCGTACAAAATAATTTTCGGCGTCAACGTGTTGGACCCCTTCCCGCCTTTTGATAACACACCGCTTTCCTATCTGAACATTCCGGTCGACGATAGCCCCCTCGATATGACTTCCGTCGCCGATGCCCGGACTGGGCGGCCCCCCCAGCGGGTTCCGCAAGCGGGGATCGTGCCATGCATAATAGTCGGCCCCCATGAACACTGTGTTCTCGACCGTAGTGCCGGCGCCGATGTATGATCGGATGCCTATCACAGAGTTCGATATCCTGCTGTTGTCAATGACGGCGGCTTCCCCGATCAGGGAATCTTCAATACACGAACTCAGCACCTTGGCGGGCGCAAGCATCCGCGTATTGGTGTACAGCGGCGCCATGGTGTTATAAATGTCGTATTGGGGATGCCGCTTCGCCAGCATCAGATTGGCCTGGAAGAAAGACTGAACGGTCCCTACGTCACTCCAATACCCCTCAAACGCATAGCTCGCCACGGGGTGCTTCCGGATAGCCTCCGGGATAATTTCCTGTCCAAAATCATTCGCATCCGGCAAGCCGGCAAGCAACGTCTGCAAAACCTCCGCATCGAACATGTAAATGCCCATGGAGGCAAGAAATGTGCGCCCCTGGTTACGCATCTCTTCACTCACCGGACTTTCCTTGCCCGCAAGATTTTCCGGGGCGGGCTTTTCGTGAAAGTCAGTGATAAACCCGTCCTCTGTCTTGACGATGCCGAACGAGGGAGCCTCCTCGGCATCCACCGGAATGGTGGCCACGGTAACGCCCGCACCACTATCGAGGTGATGTTTCATCAATTTCCGGTAGTCCATGGTGTAGAGCTGATCGCCCGACAAAATGAGCACATGGGAATGCCGGTGCGCTCTCAGATTGGACAAGCATTGACGCACAGCGTCCGCCGTCCCCTGAAACCATGTCTCGGATTCCGGGGTCTGCTGGGCGGCCAACACCGTGACAAACCCTTCCCGGAACCGGTCAAACTGGTACGTGCGAGCTATGTGGCGATTCAAACTCGCCGAATTGTACTGCGTAAGGACAAATATCCGGCTGATGTCCGAATTAATGCAGTTCGACACCGGGATATCGATCAGGCGATATTTTCCCCCAAGGGGAACCGCGGGCTTGGAGCGATGCATAGTGAGGGGAAAGAGCCGTTTTCCGGCTCCTCCCCCAAGAATAACGGCAAGTAATTCGTCCATAAGCCCAAAACCACCTTGAGTTGTTGTAAGAATTAGGGTAGCATGGCCCCACCTGCCAAGGTACGAATGCACGGGCACTAATTCCGGGCGGCCGGGGCAGCTTTCGGAAACCCTCAATGTATGATGCGGTACACAAAAAACCCGTTCGCTTCGGTTCCTGGCAGCATGCACGAAAAATCCTCTGAACTCCTGAAGCACATCCGTGGGCGCCTGCACACCACGGCTCGTCGCATGACGCTGGCCGATTTTCTGTTCGGGTGCGTCCTGACCACCGGCGTCATCGCCGGGTTGTGGCTCGTCGCCACCCTGATCGAAGCGGGATGGCGACTGGATGTTGCCCCTCGAACAGCGCTCTTCCGGATTATCGGGCTGGCATCGCTCGGCCTGTTGGCCTGGTTCCTGATGCGCCCTCTGTTGAAAATGTCGGGGCTTCTGCGTAACCGGGCCCCCGAGGCGATTGCCCGCGAGGTCGGTCGCCGGATGCCGCGCATCGGGGACCGCCTCGTGAACCTGCTGGACCTTTCGGAAGGCCGGCACAGCGACACATCGCAGCCCCTGCTTGACGAGGCCGTACATATGCTGGGGACGGAAGTCGATTCGGTCCCTTTCGAAACCGTCGTGGATTTTTCCAGGGCGAAGCGAACCACACGGTTCGCCGCCATTCCTGTCCTCTTGCTATTGTGCCTTCTTGCAGCAGCACCCGGGACATTCATGGGCGCCTCTGCCCGTCTGCTCTCACCGGGAATCCACTTTGATCGGCCGGCTCCATTCCAGCTCTACGTAACACCGGGTTCCATCGAAATGGCGCGGGGTTCCACGTTGGCTATCGAGGTCCGTACGGAAGGGGAAGAACGACCCGCCGCCCTCGAAATATCCATCAACCGGGAAAACGAAGACCATATCGAGAGCATACGCCTGAGCGAGGATTCGAGCGGCGTCTTCCGACATGAACTCGCGAACATCCGGCGGTCCCTTCGCTATCGTGTCACGGCGCCGCCCGTCACAAGCGCCTGGTATAGGGTATCCGTCACCGATTATCCGCTTGTCCGCAGCCTCCGGATCACATTGCGCCCCCCGGCCTATTCCGGCCTCCCTGTGCGTCGACTCGACCCTAATGTGGGCGATGTAGCAGGATTGCCCGGCACACTTGTGGAACTCGATCTTGTCCTCGGCGGCTCCGAGATCGCCGCCGCCGCCATTGCATTCGACGACGGTGCGTATATCCCTCTCGAGGCGGACGGACAACGCGCCGTTGGGAAATTCACGGTATCCCGGAAGGGTTCATACCGGATCATGCTTGAAAACGCCCGCGGCGCCCGCAACAGAGCCCCCATCGAGTACGCCATTGATGCAGAGGAAGATGTAGCGCCGTCTATCCTGCTTGTGCATCCGGAGCCTGATGCCCTGCTTGACGAGACGCTCCAGCGCACGCTCGAAGGGAGCATCAGCGACGACTTCGGATTCCATGATCTGACGCTCTTCTACCGCCTTGCGGAAAGTCGTTTTGACGAGCCGTCCGACACGTTCGAACAAGTACAGTTACCCGTCCCCGATCCGCGACTGCCGGATCAGCAAGTGGTGTACGACTGGCATATCGGCACAACGACATCCCTCGACCCCGTACCAGGAGACGTTATCGAATACTTTGTGCGCGTGCGCGACAACGATGCCTGGGCAGGATACAAGGCCGCTCAAACGCCTCCACGCCTGCTCCGGATGCCCTCGCTCGCCGAACGGTACGAATCCTTGCGTCAGGATCAGGAAAACGTTGAATCCCGACTTCAAGACATACTGGGGCAGGCAGCGCAGTTGGAAGAACGGTTTGACGAGTTACGTGACGAGGTGCGCCGTAAACAGAATGCGGACTGGGAAGACCAGCGCCAGATTGAACAGATTGAGCAACAGCAGCAGCGCATGGAGGAACAGGTAAACGACTTGGCTGAACAGGTCGAATCCATGAATCGCACTGCCGAGCAAAACAATCTGCTAAGCGAAGAAACGCTCTCGCTGTACCGGGAAATGCAGCAAGTAATTGAAGAGATCGATTCGCCTGAATTCCGGCAAGCGTTGCAGCAACTTCAGGAATCCATCGCCAACATGGACATTACACAGGTTCAGGAAGCGATCGAGCACTTTGAATTCAGCGAAACGCAGTACCGGCAGCGCCTCGAACGAACGTTGGAGTTATTCAAAAATCTACGCGCCCAGCAAAGCCTTGAAGAAGCAGCGCGAAGGGCCGAGGAGCTGGCTCGCCAGCAAGCGCGCATGGAGGAAGAAACAACCGAATTGCTGCAACAGCGAGAAACGGAAAACAGTTCTGAAAATCCGAGTACCTCCTCCGACACCCCCCCTGAAACCCCTGCCGGCGCCCCCGAAGACGGTCAGGCGCCGGAAGACACTTCCGACCAGGAGCGACTCGCGCTCCGTCAGGAAAGCGCCAGGGAAGAAATGGAACAGCTTGAAGAACTGATGGAAGAAGCGCAGGAGCGGATCAAAGAGATGCAACGGGGGCCCGTCCAGGACATGCAACAGCTGAACCGGTCGATCAGGGAACAGGATATGCAGCAGCAATTGATGGAGAATGCCGGCCAACTACGCTCCGATCAGTTGAATGACGCGCAATCTGGTCAGCAACGCATGCAGCAATGGTTCCGGCAACTCCAGAACGATCTTGTTGCAATGCAGGAAAGCATGCAGGGTGCGCAGCGACAAATAAACACAACCGGGCTACGCCGGGCGCTCGGGGATGTCCTCACACTCTCGCAGGAACAGGAATCCCTCCGGAAAAATCTGCTTGAGCGTGCCTCGGATCAGTCGTCGCTACGTAACGATGCCCGCCTCCAGGATGCGCTATCGGCAGGGCTTACGACCGTCATTGATTCCCTGCGGAGCCTTGAAAAAAATATTCCTCAACTCAGCCGGGAAGTGCAACGACTTTCCGGGCAGGCGCTCCTCGAAATGGAACGGGCCACGAGCGCCATGACAGAGCGGGCTGGCAGAGAAGCCGGTAGTTACCAGACCGCCTCCATGATGCATCTGAACGAACTGGCCTTGCTACTCGCCGGGGTACTCGACCAACTCATGAACCAGCAGGGATCCGGTGGGGGCAATAGCATGCAGCAGGTAATCCGGCAGATGCAGCAGATGGCGCAGCAGCAACAACAACTGAACCAGCAAATCCAGCAATTCCTGAACGATATGCAGGGAAATCGCCTCGGGAACAACATGGAGCAGCGGCTGCAGCAAATGCGTGCGCAGCAGCAAGCCATAAGGGATCAACTCGGTCAGGTGCGCCGCAATCCGGAAGCCCGCGGCAAGTTGCTGGGGGATCTGGACAAAATCGCCGAGGATATGGAAGAAACGCTTCGGGAATTGCAAGCCCGACAGGTGGCCCCACAAACGATCGAGCGGCAGCAACGGATTCTGCAACGCCTGCTCGATGCCCAGCGCTCCATGCAGGAACGGGGCCGCGAACGACGGCGCGAATCGCAGGAGGGAAGGAACATCCTGCGCGATGGGCCGCCCGATGCACCCCGCGAAGAAACCGTGGAAAAACTCCATCGCGATCTCATCCGTGCACTCGAAAGTGGCTACGCACCCGATTTCGAGGAGCGGATCAGGCGTTACTTCGAAATCCTGCAACGCCAACAGCAAGAGCAAGAACAGAGATAAGCGGGGCGCTGCCCAAGGAAACCGCCAGGTTGCTCACTTGGAAAGTTCTTTCATTTTCAGTATCTTTACAGTTTACGTATAACTTCATTTGATCGTTACAAATTCGGGCATGGCCAATCCAATGAGGATTCTCTTCGTATCCGATGAGGTTAATCCTTTTTCCAAATCTTCAAGTACAGCGACGATAGTCCGACACCTCCCCGAGCAACTCCACAACGAGGGCGGATACGAAATGCGCATCATGATGCCCCGGTACGGCATCGTCAGCGAACGCAGGAACCGCCTGCATGAGGTGATTCGGCTTTCAGGAACTCGCATCAAAATGGGTAACCGTACGGAAACACTCAAAGTAAAAGTGGCTTCCATCCCGGGGATACGCCTGCAAGTCTATTTCATGGACAATGATTATTATTTCAAACGGAAAGGCATCTATCGAACGGCCCAGAACAACCGGTTTTTCGAAGACAATCTGGAACGGGCGTTATTTTTTGGCCGGGCATCGCTCGAAACAATCCGAAAACTGGGATGGGCTCCAGACATTATTCATGCCTTCGGGTGGTTGAGTGGTTTCGTTCCCATGCTGCTGCAAACCGAATATGCCGGCGACGATATTTTTGGGAACACGCAAAGCGTATTCACCACGCACCCGGTTTCTTTCGACGCTGCAATCGACGAAGCGTTTGTCGAAACCGAGCGTCTGGCCGACACACTGCCTCTTATCGGCAAGAACCCAAACAGTGTCGGCGACATGTTCGCAGACGCCACCATCTCACTCCCGCAGATCGAAGAAAAGACGGCGAGTGCATTATCCTTCGCCGACACGTCCGGAGAACAGGTCGAAATAGCCCGGTCGGTCTATGAAGAACTGCTGGGCAAGGTAGCCGCCTGAATGCATAACAGGTTCGCTTGCATCGTGTAAACGACGGGGAACCTGTAGTCATTTTATGCATACCTGTTTTCTGTCCCTTCACAATAAAATCCGGTCGATGACGTTCCTCATGCCACCGGATACCTTGTTCCAAAATCGAGCCTTCGTGAAGACGGCCCTGCCCACTCTGCTCATATGCATGGGCGCCCTGCTGGCAGCCTGCGACGATCCCGCAAACGTCGGTGGCGACCTGCTCGGCGCGGCCGGAGGAGATCCCGTCAATACGGTTGAGCCCCTCTCATCCCTGCGGGCTGCGGAGTTGAAACAACCCGCCACCAGCCCTCCACGTGTTCTCACGGGCATGGTTCAGGACCCCGTGCTCGGTCAATACGAAGTGCAGGGATATTTCGACATCACGGCAGTCACATCGGATGATTTTCAGGCCGGTACCGTCGAAGCGGTCGAGTTGCGCCTGCGGCGCACCTATGTATACGGTGATTCAACGAGCGAGCTGCGAGCAGTGCTGAGAGACGTCAGCGAGGACTGGGACGCGGACGATGTACCAACCGGGTCCTCCTTCGCTACCGGGCCGATCATCACGGAATTCACCTTTTTAGCCACGGACACGCTGGTCGTCGTTCCGTTGCCCGATTCCTGGGTTTCGGAACACGATCCTATTCTCCGGGACCCCGATGTCGGCAATCTTTTCCACGGCTTCCGCATCGACCCGGTCGAAGGAAACGCAGTGGTCGGATTCGGCCCGCGGGGCTCTGTACTGTTTGCCACCACCGGCGCGGACTCTGTTTTTTATCCGGTGAGTAAAGCCTACCCTTTCGTAGAGCGTTCGCCATCCGCGGATATTCCCGAAGACCGGTTCCTTATGCAGGCGGGCATTGGGCCTAACCCCGAATTTTCGCTATCCGTCTCCAGCGACATCTATACGTCCGACGAACCACTCTCCATAAACCGGGCTACCTTTACGCTATGGGTGGATACCCTGACCTTCCGGCAAAACACGCCGGTGCATTTTGAGCGCCCCCTTCTCCGAACACTGGACCTCTACAGGCGAGTCTCCGGCGACAGTACCTATGCCCTGACAGGTCGAAGCACGATGGACGACCAGGGTCGCTTTGTATTCGGGGGGCCTGTGCTCGCGCGTACTATCGAAGAAAACATCACGGAAGACATAGTATTCGAGATCCGGATGCCTGACCCGGGCATGTCTACTACATTACCCTCGGACCAGGCAAGTTATTACTATTATCACAGCTCCCTGAATCCCATGCTCTTTTATGACGCCGACGCCGGCAATCAGGCGCCTGCCGGGTTCATCACGCTCACCCCGATCTATTGACCGCACCCCGTCGAGCAACGATGCCATCCCTTTCGTTTTCCCGCACCGGACGCGGATCTGCCCGCTTCTTCAGATCACTCGCGGTATGCGCTGTCCTGGTCCTCGCCACGGCGATTCTCGCCGTATCGCCCGGGATGGCGCAAGACGCTCGCGACGGATCCCTGTATTCCCGCTTCGGTATCGGCACATTGCACCTCCATGCAGGTGGACAGGGCACGGGGATCGGCCACGCCGGATTTGCACTTCATTCGCTGCAATACGTGAATCCGAACAACCCGGGAGCCTGGGCCGATCAGGTGCTCACCCGCATTTCGGCAGGATTCGCCTACCAGAACCTTGTGATTTCCGATAAAAATAAGGAAACCAGTCGGCTTGGCTCCGGCCATCTGAGTGGCATACAGCTCGGTTTTCCCCTGATTGAACGGAAACTGGGGGTAGCGCTGGGGTTTGCTCCCTTTTCGCGCGTGAGCTACAATGTAGCGAATGAAGGGACTCTTCTCTCTGGAGACCCGGCCCGGCCCGACACGGTGGGGTATCGCGTGAATTTTTTCGGATCGGGCGGAATACAGCAGATTACAGGCGGCCTCGGATACCGGTTCAGCCCCAATTTCAGCGCCGGCGCCTCACTCAATGCACTCTTTGGTCTCATCGACAACGGACGGGAAACCATCTTTCTGGAAGGGCCTTCCGGTCCCTTGTTCCTTGATACGAATCTTGAAACTTCGACCCGGCTGAACGGCCTTTCGGCTACGTTCGGAGCCTTGTTCAGCATACAAAACGTACTTGCTGAAGAGGATTTTATCAGCATTGGCGGGGCCTTTACGCTCCCCACAACGTTGTCAGCCAAACGGGTTACCTCACTGGGAGAAAACCTCGACAGGGATACGCTGGGAACAACGATTTCCGGAAAAATCGACATGCCCTGGCAATTGGGCCTGGGCGTTGCGTATTATCCCGACAATCGATGGACGTTATCGGCCGGTGGAAAATTCGCCCCATGGACCGATCTGCGGAGCACTATCCCCTTGCCCGGATATCACTCGGGAACAGCACAGGGGTTGTCAGACGTAGTGCAGCTCGGAACTGGCGTTGAATTCCTGCCCGCAGGTACCGATCTTCTTGCATCGTGGCCAGCGCGCATTGCCTACCGCTTCGGAATTTCCTGGGATCGGGCTTATATTTCCCCTGACCGGAATATGGACATCGAAACAACAACGATTTCAGCAGGCTTTGGTTTACCGACCCTGATACCGGGTGCGCGTTTCGATATAAATATGCAGGCGGGCATACGTGGCGCCGCCAATGCCGATCTCGTACGCGATGTTTTCTACCGGCTCTCCATGTCGGTAAATATAGGCGAACGATGGTTCCAGACCCCGAAACTACGTTAACGTCAAAAGGTGTAACTTTATCGGCAGGCGATCCCCCTTCACAAGACGAGCTTTAATCATGCGGCGCATTATAAAGCATACCTCCCTTTGTAGCCAGGGTCTCATCGCATCCGTATTGCTTGCGGCCGTATGCGCCACCGGGCCGGTGCAGCCTGTCCTCGCTCAATCCGACGAGGCAAACGTAGTGAGCGACCAGGACAAGGCCGTGCACTACAGTCTCTACTATGAGGATTTCAAAAACAGGAATTATCTGAGTGCATTGCCGAACCTCCACTGGATCCTCCATAACGCACCCGAGTATCCGCGAAATGACGACCGGAATTTCGAGCGGGCCGTGGACCTCTACACAGCGCTGGCCGAGGCCTCGACAAGCGAAGAGGGCAATCAAGCATATCTCGACTCAGCCTATGCATGGTTCGATCAATCCATCGCCAGTATGCAGGAAGGCGCCATTGAGTTCGACGAAGCCCAATGGACGCTCCGAAAGGGACGCTTCCTGCAGGAAAACCATCAATCGCTGAGTAGCGATCCGCCTACATTCGCCTCGGTCTACAACGAGGTCTACACCATGATCGGGTGTAATATCGATGCATACTATGTACGCATCATCATCGACGACGCCGCCCGAAACGGCGACAAGCAGCGCGCCATTAACCTGACAGACGAAGCCGAGGCATGCTATCCCGACAATGCGGATGTCGCTGCGTACCTCACGGAGATACGTAACGCCCTGTTCAGCACACCGGAAGAACGCCTTGAATTTCTCCAGACACGACTGGGCAATACCCCGGATAACATAGAGGTAGCCGCGGAACTCTTCGACATCTATCTCGAACTGGGCTACCGCGACGAGGCCGCAGAACTCGGCGACCGTCTGCTCGAAATGGATCCATCACCCCTGACATACCGCCGCCTCGGACAACTTCATCTCCAGGACGGGAATGCAACCCGGGCAATATCCTACTATGAGGAGGCTCGTGCGCTGCTCGGCGACGACGCCGACGCCACAATCCGACGGGATATTCTGTACAATCTAGGAATCGCCCGGCAACAGGAGGGCGCCGTTTCCCAGGCACGGTCCCTGTTCCGTCAGGCCATCCAGGTGGATGCAAACTTCGGTCAGGCATATATCGCCATCGGCGACCTGTACGCCACCGCCGTATCGAATTGTGGCACGTTCGAGCGGGAAGACCGGGCCGTTTACTGGCTGGCGGTGGATTATTATCAGCAGGCCCGGGCAAAGGACTCGAGTGTATCAGCGCAGGCGAATCAGAAAATCGCCACCTACCGGCGCAGTTTTCCGGATCAGGAAGCACTCTTTTTCCAAAACTGGGAGCCAGGGCAGCCCTACCGGGTAGATTACGGCTGTTACGCATGGATCAACGAAGCGACGACAGTGCGCGCTCCGTAACGCCTCGCATTCGGCTCTCCTTCCACACTCCTCGTCCCATTTAGCGGCCCGCGCTTGCGGCCCGTTCGTAGTATATTCTTGCCAGCATTATGCAGATAGAGCACATCACCGCCCGGCAGATTCTTGACAGCCGTGGCAATCCGACCGTCGAAGTCGATGTCATCACATCGGATGGGTTTCGTGGGCGTGCCGCCGTCCCGAGCGGAGCATCCACGGGAGAACACGAGGCCGTGGAACTGCGGGATGGGGACGACAGCGCCTACATGGGCAAGGGTGTATTGGATGCTGTCCGAAACGTGAATGAAATGATCGCCCCGGAATTGATCGGGCGGGATGTGCTGGAACAGGTTTCTATCGACAATACGCTGATCGACCTCGACGGCACCGAAAACAAGGGACGGCTTGGGGCCAATGCCCTACTCGGCGTATCGCTTGCGGTCGCAAAAGCCGCCGCTGAGAACCTCGGGCTTCCTCTCTACCGATATATCGGCGGAACCAATGCCTCCACGCTTCCTGTACCGATGATGAACATCATCAACGGAGGACACCATGCGGACAACAGCGTGGACATGCAGGAATTCATGATCATGCCGATCGGCGCAAGCTCCTTCAGCGAAGCACTCCGCGTCGGCGCCGAAATTTTCCATACGCTGCGGAAGGTACTCAAGGAAAGGGGGTACAATACCGCGGTCGGCGACGAAGGCGGCTTTGCCCCCGACTTGCGTTCCAACGACGAAGCTGTGGAGGTCATCCTCGAAGCAGTTTCGCAAGCCGGGTACGAAGCAGGGCGGGATGTCTATCTGGCCTTGGATCCGGCCACCTCCGAAATGTACCGGGACGGGTATTATCTTTTCTGGAAGAGCGACCCAAATACAAAGCGATCCGCCTCGGACATGATCGACTTCTGGGAGAACTGGGTCAATCAGTATCCTATCCTCTCCATTGAGGATGGCTTGGCCGAAGATGACTGGGAAGGCTGGAAAGCACTCACGGATCGTCTCGGGAACCGGATACAACTCGTCGGAGACGACCTTTTTGTGACGAATACCGACCGGTTGCAACAAGGCATCAGCGACGGAGCAGCCAACTCCATACTGATCAAACTGAACCAGATCGGTACGCTGACGGAAACGCTGCAGGCCATCGAGCTCGCGCACACCCACGGATATACGGCAGTGATCAGCCACCGCTCCGGCGAAACCGAAGATGCAACCATTGCGGACCTTGCCGTAGCCACGAATGCCGGTCAGATCAAGACCGGCTCCGCAAGCCGCAGCGACCGCATCGCAAAGTACAATCAATTACTGCGCATCGAGGAGTTGCTCGAATCTGCGGCTTCTTTCCCTGGCATTGGCGCTCTGCGTATCGGCACCATAGAATAATAGCCGCATGAAGAAGAAATCCTTCAAGCATTCGTCAGACCGAATCGGATCGGATACGCCGTCTTCTCCGTTGTTTTTGTCTGTGGATACGAAACGGCGCCTGCGCAAAGTAGTCCTGTGGGCTATTATAGCGGCTGCTCTTGGCTCGTTCGTATTCCTCGACAGCCACAGCCTCCTCAAGCGCATGACGTGGCGCAACGAGTATACGGAAGTGCACCAGGAAAACGAACGGCTGCGGGCCGACATCTCACAACTCGAAAAAGAAGTTAGCGAAGGCCTCTCCGACGAAGCGGTAGAAAAAATCGCGCGTGAAGAATATGGCATGCACCGCCCCGGCGAAACGGTGTATCCTGTCGAAGAACGCGCCAACACCAAAAAGAATGCTCCGGAAGATCGACAACGTAAGGCCATGAACGAATCCCCGGGCAATGCGTCCGGCCGCCAACGCACTGCAAACGATTGACCCTTCCGGCACGCATTGGCTCACGGACCTCCCGGAATGATCCGGCGCCTGTATCAAAAGACCTCGGCATGAATCAGCTCGCAATAGGGATTGATCTTGGAGGAACCAGGATCAAGGCGGCCCTGGTCCGGCGTGGTGAAGGATTCGTCGTCGAGAAAGCACGCGACACCGAGGCGATCCACGGCCCCGATCATGTACTGGACCGTATTGCGGACCTTATCCGTTCGGTCGCAGCCGAGGCCCCGGATGCAGTGATCAGCGGCATCGGTATCGGAGCGCCAGGGGCAATCAATTGGGAGCGTACGTCGGTCGTACAACCGCCCAACCTGCCTGGATGGGGTGTGGTCAATCTCCGGGAAGCACTACAGGCGCGTCTGGGCGGCGAACTGCCCGTATTCGTAGAAAACGATGCCAATCTGGCCGGGCTTGGTTCGGCACACTACGGCAGAGGACGCCCCTACCCTTCCTTCATCATGGTCACGCTGGGCACAGGTGTAGGCGGCGCCATCATCTACGATCGGAAGATATTCCGTGGGACCACCGGAGCCGCTGCCGAAATCGGGCATATGACAATCAATTTCGCAGGCGACATCGACCGATACGGTATTGCCGGTTCGATCGAGGCATACCTGGGCCAGAAATACCTGTCCCGCTACGGACGCCACAAGTTGCTCACCCGGCACGAAAGCATCATACACCAGATGGCGGGGCAGGACCTGAAAAATCTCACCCCCCTCATGCTCTACGAAGCAGCCCGCAGCGGTGACGAACCTGCCCAGGAAATCCTGAGATGGGCAGGCCACAAACTGGGCGTCGTGCTCGGGGCATCCATCAACCTCCTGGACATTCGAAAGGTAGTGGTAGGTGGCGGGCTTTCGGCCGCAGGCGATTTCATCATTGACGCAGCGCGGAAAAGCATCCGCGAATACGTCATTCCGGATCACCGGGACGAGATTGAAATCGTCCGAGAAACCCTCGGCAACGAAGCGGGTATGCTCGGAGCCGCCCATCTGGTCTTTCAGTTTCTCGACGAAGAAGCGGTCAGGTCGCCCGCATAGCCGCGGACATCCGGTAGCCGCCTGCACCCGGGCGAACTCGCATGTCCACCATCCGCCCTGTTTTATGATCGGGGTTCGCCGACCATTTTTCGCTGCGCTGCTTTTCCTTGCGGGCAATGCCTTGCCCATTCCGTGTCTGGCCCAGAATGCAGACGCCCCCATCAGGTTTTCTGCGAAAGACTCGCTGGTGATTTCCTTCAACGAGGAAAACGATGTGGGGAATTTATACAATCATGCAAAAGTTGCATACAAAGAGGCTGAACTATACGCATTCCGCATAGATATCCTTTTCGATAAGGATGAATTGCACGCATCCGGCCTCCAAAGCGATACCGGCGCGGTCGGCGCCCCATCCTTTACACAAGGATCGGAAACCTTCGAGGGAGAGCAGATATCCTTCAATGCCGCGACGGAACGAGGACGCGTAACCGGCGCACGCACTACCCTCGATGAGGGATTTATACGGGCCAGTGTGGTGAAAGTCGGGGAGGACAGTACGCTTTACGTGGCGGAAGGAGTCTACACGACCTGCGAATGCCTGGACGATCCATCGTACTCGCTCCGGTCGAGCAAAATGAAAGTCGTCGATCAGGAATGGATATACACGGGACCTATTCGCCTCTATCTGTTCAACATCCCTACGCCGCTGTGGCTGCCGTTCGGCTTTGTGCCTGCTCGCGAGGGCCGGCGCAGCGGCCCCCTGCCCCCCCGCTACGGAGAAGACGAACGGGGATTTTATCTGCGCAACTGGGGATGGTATCAGGCCATCAACGAGTATATGGATGCCCGGCTTGAATTTGGCCTATGGACGCGAGGCAGTTTTCAAGTCACGCCGCAATTTCGTTACGCACGGCGATACCGCTATTCCGGGCAGATTCTCGTGGACTACCTTAAAAACCGGAACGGCGAACGAGGCGATCCCGACTTTTCGGAATTTGGCACCGGGCGATTGCGCTGGACACATAATCAGGAACTGAACCCGACCACCAGGCTGCGCGCGAATATCGATTTATCCTCCTCAAGCTACCTGCGCACCTCTTCGGAACAGTACGACGACCGTGTCCGGCAAACTATCCAGTCGAGCGCAGGGTTCAGCAAAACCTGGCGTAGAGCAGGACGCAACCTGTCCCTGAACCTTAGCCACCAGCAAAACCTCGAAAACGGTAGTGTCCGTGTGGTGCTGCCCAGTCTCACATTCCGCCAGAGTGCCCGAAAGCCCTTTGCACGCGAGAATGGCCCGAGCAGGGGACGCTGGTATGAACGTGTCACGTACGATTACAGCCTGAATACGAACAATCGGTATAACTTTGTCCCGAACGACTCGACGGACATCGCATGGTACGAAGCACTGATTTCTCCCTCAAAATACCGGGAGGCAACCGGTAGGTCAGAGCCATTCGCCTTCAAAGCAGCGCATCGGGTCAACATTGCCTCTGGATTTCCGGCGCTTTCCAGAGCCTTTCCTGTACATCTCGTCCCGAATATCAATTACACGGAAGACTGGTTTATCCAGACTGAACGCCGACAGGTTGACGAAACAGGCCGGGTTACGGTCGAAAAAACGCCGGATTTTCTTGCACTGCGGCAATTTTCAACCGGGTTTTCCATGAATACGACGTTCTACGGGATTTTCCCTTTCCGGATCGGCCCCTTCGATGGTCTGCGCCATACTGTCCGCCCACGCATGAGCCTCAATTACCGGCCCGATTTTTATGCGGATGCGTGGGGCTATACGGCCTCGTATACCGATGCGAACGGAGAACGCCAGCAATATGCTCTCGTCCCCGGCGTACA
Source organism: Rhodothermales bacterium (assembly GCA_965248175.1). Taxonomy (GTDB): domain Bacteria; phylum Bacteroidota; class Rhodothermia; order Rhodothermales; family VXPQ01; genus VXPQ01. The sequence continues at coordinate 1,843,173 of OZ252093.1, read as the reverse complement.
GCGCTTCGGACAAAAGAGCATGAGTTTTTCGATCGATAATGTATTCGAGACACGACACATCTCTACCGACTCCACCGGGACAGAACGCAGGAATGTGGTCCAGCTGTTGAACACGGGTATAACCACCGGCTACAACTTCGCCGCCGACTCGATGAAACTGGGGGATCTGCGCCTTAACGCACGCACCCGCATCGCCGGCAATCTCAGTTTGAACATGGGAGCAACCCTCTCTCCCTATGCCCTGAACACCGAGGGCGCCCGGGTGGTCAATCGGTTCCTCTTCTCTGACCGACCATGGCTCCCCGTACGGGCCACCTTGTTCAGGATGAGCCTGAATACTTCGTTCCAAAGCAAGCCAACCGGGCCGGAACGTTCCTTCAACAGCCTGCGCTCCCGCGATCTGCCCGCCGGGGCAGGTATACCCGGGGGAGCACCGCTTACTGGAAACGACGTATTCCGATCTCCGTATTCGGGTACATCAGACAGCTATGCCGACTTTGCCATTCCGTGGTCCCTGCGCCTTGATCTCAGTTACAATTATTCCAAACTGTTTAGCAATGCCAAAAGAACAGCGGCGCTGAACGCTCATTTTGATTTCAACCTGACACCGGACTGGAAAATACAGGGGCGCTCCGGGTACGATTTCGAGGCACGAAAACTCATCTATACCAGTGTGTCCGTTTTTCGCGATTTCAACTGCTGGGAAATGGCAATCAATTGGGTGCCGTTCGGGCCGTACCAGTCTTACAGCTTCGATCTGCACGTGAAAAGCGGGCAATTACGCGACCTGCTTCGCCTCCGGCAACCGCGTTCCGACATAAAGGGACGGTTCGGAAGGCTGCGAAACTGACGTACCCTGCTATTCTGTGTCCGGTTGGTCGCCTTCTTTCGGGTCGTCAAGGACCCACCGCACCGACAAGGGCCGTAAGGTCACGACTTCCGACAAGGTCTCCTGCGGATCCAGCCATGCCCGCAAGAGATGTCCGTCCATCTCCACCCACCACTCGGTCAGGGTTCCGAGAAACTGCCGGCTTACAAGCCGCGCCTCGACACCGTCCGGGGACACCTCGAAATGCTCCGGCCGGATAGACAAAACGCATCCCGGCGGCGAATCCTCCTGCGGCGCCAGCCGCGCCGCAAGGCGACGATCCCTCACGATATTGCTCCCCCCCAGAAACTCGGCCACATACGCCGTCTGCGGCTCCCGGTACAAGCGCTCGGGATCGCCCGATTGCACCAGACGCCCCGCTCTCATGACCCCGATGCGATCCGACAACGCCAGGGCCTCTTGCTGGTCATGGGTAACATAGATACTGGTAATACCCAGGCGGTGCTGAAGCACCTTCAATTCCCGTCGCGTTTGTTCGCGGAGCGCAATGTCGAGATTGGAAAGGGGCTCGTCGAAAAGCAGTACGTCCGGTTCCACCGCTACGGCGCGCGCCAGAGCCACCCGTTGCTGCTGTCCACCGGAAAGCGCCGTAACAGGCCGGTCTACCAATGTCTGCATTTCTACCCGCCGGAGCGCTTCGTGCACGCGCTCCCGACGGCGAGCCAGCGGCACCTTGCGCACGCGTAGCCCGTAGGCCACATTTTCCCCAACGGTCATGTTGGGGAAAAGCGCGTAGTTCTGGAACACCATAGCGGTGGGCCGGCGACGCGGGGGCATGCTGGTCATATCGCACCCGGCAATGCGCACCGTGCCCGCATCAGGCCGCTCGAAACCACCCACCACACGCAACAACGTAGTCTTGCCGCACCCGGACGGTCCAAGCAACGAAAAGAACTCGCCTGCCCTCACTTCCAGCGATACGTCCTCCACCGCCACCGTGGTGCCGTACCGCTTCGTAACGCCTTCGAGCGCCACAGCCGATTCAATAATCCGATCTGTTTGATTCACCGCACCGATGCGTACTGACGAACGCAAAACCGGAAAGCGGCGCAACTCACGCCGTCCCGTGGAGTGCGTGCGTAACCCTTGCAGCAGCCTCCTTCAGCAGGACAGCCGTCTCCAGTTCGAGCCCGCTCTCCTGTAGAATTCTCTGTCCTTCTTCTGCATTCGTACCCTGAAGGCGCACGATGAGCGGCGCCGTAATGTTCACATTCGCCGCGGCCTCCACAATGCCTGCCGCCACCCGGTCGCACCGTACGATACCGCCGAAAATATTCACGAGCACTGCTTTGACATTGGGGTCTTTCAGGATGATCCGAAAGCCCTGCTCCACGGTTTCCACACCTGCAGCACCGCCCACATCAAGAAAATTGGCTGGTTCCCCCCCGGCCAATTTGACCATGTCCATGGTAGCCATGGCAAGACCCGCACCATTGACCATGCATCCCACATCGCCGTCGAGGCGAATATAGTTAAGACGATGCTCCGCCGCCTCTACTTCAAGCGGATCCTCTTCGTGCAAATCGCGCAGTGCAGCAAGATCCGTATGGCGATAGAGGGCATTATCGTCGAGATTGATCTTGGCGTCTATGGCCAGCAAGTCCCCACTCCCTGTCCGTACAAGAGGGTTAATCTCCGCCAGCGAGGCATCCATGCCTACATAGGCTTCATACAGGGCCGTAATAAAACGAACACCCTGTTTGAAAGCCGCTCCCTCAAGCCCCAGGGCGAACGCTGCGGCCCGCGCCTGAAACGGCTGCAGGCCGGTCATGGGGTCCACCCACACCTTACTTATCTTGCCGGGTGTTTCCTCCGCAACCTTCTCGATCTCGACGCCCCCCTCGGTAGAAACCATAATCACATTCATGCCCCGCTGCCTGTCGAGCGTTACGCCTGCATAATATTCCTTCGCGATATCGGCAGCTGCGGTGAGCAACACCGCCCGCACATGCTGTCCCCCGGGCCCGGTCTGGGGTGTAACCAGTTGCATCCCGAGAATGGCCTCCGCCTTCTCGCGCACCTCTTCAAGCCCTCTGGCCAGTTTGACTCCGCCTCCCTTTCCCCGTCCGCCTGCATGTATCTGGGCCTTCACGACAAACAGGGATACCCCCTCCTCCTGCAACGCTTCCGCAGCAGCCACTGCTTCCTCCACAGTGTACGCCACACTCCCTGACTGTACGGCAACGCCGTATCCTTCGAGGATATCCCTGGCCTGATATTCGTGCAGTTTCATGGTGTGTATACCCTAAATTCAAATACGCGGCGTGGAACGGCGATTAGCAAGGTACGGCACACGTTCGAAGAATCCATCCCGCCCCTGTAAAGTACCCGTGAACCGATTCGACCGTCATATTATTTTCCGGCTTCTGAGCGGTTTTGCAGCGCTCGTCGCGGCGTTGATCGTGTTTTTCATTGTCCTGCATTATGTCGAATTCATTGACGATTTTCTGGACCGCGGCGCTACGATGCGCGAGGTTTTTCTTGTCTATTATCCCAATTATATCCCGGAAATCGCCAGACTTACGGCGCCGCTGGCGCTTTTCCTGGCGTGCGTGTACCTGACCGGGCATCTGTCCCAAAGCCTGCAACTCTCCGCGCTTCAGACCAGCGGCGTCTCCCTCTACCGGCTCCTGGTTCCATATCTCGCAACCGGTATCGCCGTTACCGCGTGCATGTTCTGGTTCAACGGCTGGATCGTGCCCGAAACCAACCGCACCGTACTCGAATTCGAGTTGCGCTTCCTGAAGGATGCTCCCAGAGTGATAGAAACAAACAACATCCACCGGCAGCATAGCCCGGGCTCATACATCTCCGTGGGATATTACGACCGGCGTAACAGGACCGCCCATCGAATCTCCTTGCAGCATTTCCGTGAAGGGAATCGTCTCACACAGCGTGTGGACGGGGTGCGCATGAGTTGGGTTGATTCCCTGTCGATCTGGCAAATCCACCAACCCGTCGTACGCACTTTCTCGAATGGCGTCGAAACACGACAGGTTCTGACCCGGCTCGACACGACCCTGACGATCCTTCCGCGCGATCTCGCCCGCACCGAGCGTGATGTGGAATCCATGACGATCCCCGCCGCTGCAAGGTACATCAGCGACATTGAGCGCTCCGGCGCCAGTGGGCTCGGACGTACGAAAGTCGGATATTACGCCAAATTCGCCTGGCCTTTCGCCAACCTGATCCTCGTGCTGATCGGCATGCCGCTCGCGGCAATCCGGCGGCGAGGCGGACAAGCCATGCAGATTGGTATCGGACTCTTTGTCGCCTTTCTATACCTTACCGTACAAAAGATCACAGAGCCGTTCGGATATACGGGCGTCTTACCCCCTGCCGTAGCGGTATGGCTGCCGCACGCATTGTTTCTCGCCGCGGCTTGTTTCTTGCTGGTGCGGGTGCGGAAATAAGCCGCCTACGCTACGCCTGCCCGGCTATACCTCCGAACCGGATGGATTGTCCAGGGTGCTCCCGCTCCTCGATTTCGCCGTGCATCGCCTCATACTTTTCAATATTGTCGTGCAGCGCCCGCAGAAATCTGCGTGCATGATGCGGTGTTACGATGATCCGGTTCTTTACGCGCGCCGTCGGAACACCTGGCATCACCCGGATAAAATCCAGAATAAATTCTTCGGGGGAGTGAGAAATCATCACCAGGTTGGCATAAACGCCCTCCGCCGTTTTCTCGTCCAGTTCTATGTTGAGTTGATTGTCTGACTTCTGGTTATCTGCGTCGTTCATTGCGAACCTCCGATGAATACCGATGCTTTTTGTCGTTTACGACCCCGATGCTGTCAGGAAGGTCGTTTTTGATGACGGCGCCAAGCGCCGATCAGGTCGTTTTTGATGACGGCGCCAAGCGCCGAGCAGGCCGTTTTTCATGACGGCGCCAAGCGCCGATCAGGTCGTTTTTGATGACGGCGCCAAGCGCCGATCAGGTCGTTTTTCATGATGGCGCCAGGGTGCCGATCAGGTCGCTTTTGGTAATGATCCGATACGTCTCTCCCGGTTCCGCTTTGACAAGCACGGCCCCGCCCTCCGCTCAAGGTACATGGAAAGATGCTCAAGGCCAAGTGTACGCGGAAACACAGGAAAAGACGCATCCATGATGCCTTCCACGGCTGGTCTCGCATTTCCGGGTACAGTCAGACAGCGCGCTCAGAAATCCACGCGTGCTTCGGGTCGTCTCTGAAGACCCATCTGCGTTGGGGTCCGGCCATCACATTAAGGTAATAGAGATCGTACCCATGAGGAGCGCCAACAGGATGGTAGCCGCGCGGTACCATCACGCAGTCGCCGTCGTGTACCGAGACGGTTTCGTCAAGCGATCCGTCGTCGGTATAGACACGCTGAAATGCGAACCCCTGTTGCGGACGGAGTCGGTGGTAATACGTTTCCTCAAGCGCGGACTCCGTTGGCAGAGCGTCCTTGTCGTGTTTATGCGGCGGGTAGCTGGACCAGTGTCCACCGGGAGTAATCACTTCCACCACCAGCAAGCTATGCGCCGGCTCTGACTCTGGAAGAATGTCCTGCACATGCCGCGTATTCGTTCCCACCCCGCGAATCTCAAGAGGGTGTTCACCCGGCGCGATCAGCCGCGGTTCGTACTTGCCACCACCGGGCGCCGTGCACAGCGCCACCTCCAGGTCGGTATCGGACGTTATAGAGAATGGTGTCTTATTTGGAACGTAAACGGCTGTTGGGGGACCATCGAATACGTCATCGCGTGCTCCAATCGCCGTGAACGATTTTCCACCCGCAACGACAGTGGCCTTTCCGGACAAGAGGACTATGCAGGTTTCTTGCTCGCTCGCCTCTATGTTCAGGTTTTGCCCAGGCAGCAAATTGTAAACAGCAAATCCTACGTATTGCCAACCGGCAGATTGGGGGGTGACGCTTAGCACCCGTCCATCCGCGTTTCGTTCACCCGTTGATACTACTAACTTGCTCATCGTCGTTTGCTCCGCATTACTGAGATGCCGTTCGGACTGAGGCGCGCAGGACGGACAATCCAGACTCGGCGTACTGTCTTGGGTCTGCTATGGCCGGATCTTGCTCAGCCTCCACTACCAGCCAGCCTCGGTACCCGATTTTTTCCAAAGCACCGATCACAGGGTCGAGCGAAATCACGCCGTCACCAGGAACCGTGAACATCCCCTCGATAACGCCGGTCAGGAAGCTGGCATTCCTCGCACGGATGTCCGCAAGAACCGCTGGACGGACATCCTTGCAATGCACGTGTGCAATCCGTTGCGGGAACGCAAAGATTATTTCAACCGGATCGATGCCGCCAACGTATGCGTGACCGGTATCCATAATGATACCGACTGAATCCGAGGTCTCGGCAAAAAAGCGCTGGAGCTCCGCCGCCGTTTCAACCACAGTGCCTGTGTGATGATGATAGGCGAAGCGCAATCCTTCCTTTTGAATATAGTCCGCCACCTCGCTTAAACGCTGTCCGAACAGCGGCCAGGTTTCTTCATCCAGGACCGGCTTTCCCTGCATGCCTTTGCCTATATCCGAGTGAATCGTGTTGCTGCATTCAGCATAGATGAATACCTCGCAATTCAGAGCTTTCAGCAACGCAAGGTGATCCTGGAGGCTGGTAATTTCCGAATCGACATCGTTTTGCAGGATGTTGCCCGAATACCAGCCGCCAATCAGGGCAAGTCCGTACTTGTCGAGAATCGGCTGAAGTTCGGTCGCATTACGTGGAAATTTATTGCCCAACTCAATGCCATCGAAGCCGAGTTCCGCCGTATCGGCAAGACAGGTCTCAAGCGGAGTATCGCCGCCCAAACTCGGCAAGTCATCATTCGACCATGCAATGGGGTTGACGCCAAACCGTATTTCCATGCCGCTACCCATCCACACGCTGTTTCTTTGTCGCGGTGTCATAGATTGCACGCGCATTCGTGACAGCCTCCAGATCGGATACGGCGGGGACCGCCACATCCCACCAGGCGCCGCCAATATCGGCGCCAGCACGCCCGACGGCAACGGTAATTACCGACGAACCCCTGGCCGTTCGTGCGTCCTTCAACGAAGATACAAGCCCGTCGATGGAATCAACGTGCACCGCATCGGCGCCCATACTTTCCGCATGAGCAACAAAATCGATGGCCGGCAGCACCTCGTGAACCGTATCTTCGAACATATTATTGAAGCTGGGTGAGCCGGCGCTGCGCTGCAGATTGTCGATGCAGGCATAGCCCTGATTGTCGAATACGATGACGATCATCTTTTGGCCCATCATTACTGCTGTGGCCAGTTCGGAATTCATCATCATGTAGCTCCCATCCCCGACGACGACAAATATTTCGCGGTCGGGCAGGGCCAGTTTTGCGCCGAGGCCGCCCGCAATCTCATAACCCATGCAGGAATAAGCATACTCGACGTGGTATCCGCCGGGCTTCGACGTTCGCCAAAGTTTGTGAAGCTCACCTGGTAGCGATCCCGCTGCACAAACCACCACCGAATCTTCGTCTGCCACCCTATCGATGGCGCCCAGGACCTGCGCGTAGGAGAACGGTGGACCGCCGGAGTCAGTAAGCGCGTTGTGGACAACGGCCCGCCATTCGTCGGCCCTTTTAACAGACAGTGACCGCCAGGCGTCATCGACTGCGTACCCGTCCAGGACAGATTGAAGGTTTGACAGCAAACTCTTCGCATCTGAAAAAACCGGCGCCGCGCCGTGTTTGCCGGCGTCCATCGGATTCACATTGACCTGCACCAGTTTGCGATCCGGATGGCTGAACAGGGATCTCGACGCGGTTGTGAAGTCCTGCAGCCTTGTGCCGATGCCGATGACCAGGTCGGCTTCCGCCGCCGCTGCATTGGCCGCGGCCGATCCGGTCACTCCGATCGAGCCCACATTGAGCGGATTTTTCCAATGCAATGCACCTTTGCCGGCCTGCGTTTCGGCGCATGGGATACCGACCGCGTCAATAAAAGATGCTAATGCGTTACTTGCCTTGCTGTAGAGCACGCCACCGCCGGAAATTATCAATGGGCGCTTCGCCGATCTCACGCGCTGTGCGAGATCGTGAACTTCTGACATCGCTGCATCAGGCGACTGCACCTTCCATATCCGTTTTTCAAAAAACGTTTCCGGGTAATCATAGGCCTCCGCTTGCACATCCTGGCACAACGCGAGCGTGACAGGGCCACAGCGAGATGCATCCATAAATGTGGTCATTGCCCGTGGCAAGGCGTTGATAATCTGTTCGGGTCGCGTTATCCGATCAAAGTATCTGGATACGGGACGCATACAGTCGTTCGCACTCGCAGTACCGTCACCAAAACTTTCGATTTGCTGTAGTACAGGGTCCGGACGACGATTGGCAAAAACATCCCCGGGCAAAAACAGCACGGGCAGGCGGTTGGCATGAGCGAGTGCCGCAGCGGTGACCAGATTCGTGGCGCCGGGCCCAATGGACGTCGTACAGGCCATTGCTCGCCGACGCATCAACGCTTTTGCGTAAGCGATTGCAGCCAGCGCCATTCCCTGCTCGTTGTGGGCACGGTAGGTCGGCAGAATATCCTTGTTTGCGAAAAGGGCTTCGCCCATTGCCGCAACATTGCCATGGCCGAAAATGGCCCAGACTCCGGCAAAATACGGATGGATATCACCGTCGTCATCGATGTACTGATTGGCGAGATACCGCACCAGTGCTTGTGACATCGTCAACTGCATAGATGTATCTCCCTAATAGTTCCAGGTGCTTAATTTCAGGCGCTTTTCCGCGCGTGAACCAATGTACGAAAATTCTCATGGAGCCGTCAGCTACCGAACGTACTGCACTTGAATAGTTCTTTTTTCTTGCAGTGCCTGCGCGGCAGCATCGGCGAGTTCCAGCGCCCGCAAGCCATCCTGAACGGTTGTCCGTGGCGTCTCACTACCCGTTATTACGGAGGCAAAGTGCCTCATTTCAATGCAATAAGCTTCAGCATAACGATCATGAAAGAAGTGCTTGATCCCGGATCCGGTTCTTCCATCATCACCAGAAATGAGTAGCTGTGTTTCCGGGTGATTTTCAACGCGTGCGGTGCGCAAAGAACCGTGTACCTCGACACGCTGGTCGTATCCATACGAGGTGCGTCGACTATTACTGATACTGCACAGTCGGCCGCTTGGTGTCCGAAGTGTGATCAAAGCGGTATCGATGTCACCGGCTTCACCAATCGCAGGATCCACAATGCTGCTGCCATTGGCGCTAACTTCGTCGGGCTCCTCTCCCAACAGCCAGCGTGCAACATCGAAATCATGAATCGCCATATCACGAAACAGATCCCCGCTTGCCCGGATGTAATCCAGCGATGGAGGAGAAGGATCCCGACTAATGATTTGAATAGACTCGACATTTCCTAAAACGCCATCTCTTACCAATGCGTGAAGTCTTACAAAATCAGGGTCATAGCGCCGGTTGAAGCCGAGTACGAAAGGAATATTGCTCTTTGTCACAGCATCGACGCAGGCTTTGGCGCGGATTGTCGAAAGGTCCAGAGGCTTCTCGCAAAAGATCGGGATACCAAGACCGGCAATACGTTCGATGAGGTCTGCATGGGTTTTAGTGGCACTGGCAATCACGACGCCCGCAACATCCTTGTCGTCAAGGGCCTCCCCCAGAGATACGGCTTTGGCCCCGGTCATGGCGGACAACTCGGCTGCTGCATCCGCGACAGGGTCAACGATGTACCGCAACTCAATGCGGTTGTCCGCACTGGCATTGGCGCCGTGGATCCGTCCAATGCGACCAGCCCCAATCAATACAATCGGTAACCTCATCCTGGATTCACGCGATTTGAGAGATGGTTCGGGGACTACCGGCGGACTGTAACAATGGATGGGCTCTTCGAGCGCCTTGATGCAGAGGACAAAGCACCGGTCGTGCTTCATGATGGCGCCAGGGCGCCGATCAGGCCGTTTTTCATGACGGCGCCAAGGCGCCGATCAGGTCGTTTTTCATGACGGCGCCAAGGCGCCGATCAGGTCGCTTTTGGTAATGATCTGATACGTCTCTCCCGCCGCCGCTTTGACAAGCACGGCCCCGCCCCCCCGCTCAAGGTACATGGAAAGATGCTCAAGGCCAAGTGTACGTGGAACCACCGGAAAAGGCGCATCCATGATGTCTTCCACAGGCTGGTCTCGCGTTTCCGGGTCTTTGATCAGGCGGTCCATAATCATACTTTCCGTAAGGCTTCCGACAAGCTCGTCGTTTCGCATCACGGGCATCTGCGAGATTCCGCGCTCGGCCATGATCCCGATTACCGAGCCAAGGGTGTCTTCGGGCGAAGCATATGCCAGCTCCTCGTTGCCATTCCGAGTACCCAGAACCCGGTCAACCGTAACTTCCGGCATACTTGACATAAAACCGTGGTTACGCATCCAATTGTCATTGTATGTCTTCGAAAGATACCGGTATCCCGAATCGGGCAGAAGCAACACGAACACATCATCGGCGGAAAGCTCCCCGGCGTGGGCCTCCATCCACGACAGTGTTCCTCCAAGCACCATGCCGGAAGACTGCCCGCAAAACAGGCCTTCTTCCGCGGCAAGCCGGCGCGTCATCCGCATCGCCTCCCGATCCGTTACCTGCACAAAATCGTCCGGTAAATCGAAATCCATATTTGCAGCCAGCATGTCCTCGCCGACCCCTTCCGTCAGGTAGGGATAAATGTCGCTTGGGGCGACCTGCCCGGTATGGAAATATCCGTGGTAGATTGAGCCGCAAGGATCAACGCCAATAATCTGCACGTCCGGGTTCCGCTCTTTGAGATAGCGCGATACGCCGGAAAGCGTTCCACCCGTGCCCGCACCCACCACATAATGGGTGATGCGTCCATCGGTGTCCGCCCATATCTCGGGCCCGGTCGTTTCGTAATGGGCTGCCTGATTTGCCGGGTTGTCGTACTGGTTCAGGTATACCGCACCGGGAATTTCTTCGGCAAGGCGCTGCGCCACGGAGTAGTAGGACCTTGGGTCCTCCGGGGCTACGTTGGTCGGACATACAATCACCTCGGCGCCCAATGCCCGCAAAACATCCAGTTTTTCCTGGCTCTGTTTGTCGGTGGTCGTAAAAACACACCGGTACCCACGCGTCACAGCTGCCATTGCCAGTGCTGCGCCTGTATTGCCGCTCGTACCTTCGACGATGGTCCCTCCGGGCCTCAGCAGGCCGTTTTTCTCGGCGTCTTCGATCATGGCCACACCGATGCGGTCCTTGACAGACCCGCCCGGATTGAAATACTCCAGCTTGGCAAGCACCGTACAAGGCCATTCCGCCGTAATCCTGCGAAGCCGTACGAGAGGGGTTTTGCCTATTGCACCAGTGATATTGTCGTGCCACATGGTTCCGATTCCGGTTGTATTGTCTTGCGCGTGTGGTACGCATCAGATTACGTTTTGCTCGCTTCGTGCACGTGCCCGATTGTAAAATTCTTGCAACGAAAAGCCGGGCGGAAAAAAACGGCGGTGTTGTGTCAGAACCGGAATAGCCCTGAGAAATACCCGCATATTGGCAGACAACACTGTTGGCCCGGTTTTTGATGATACCGTGTTTTTTTGCCCGTTTTTTGCGTGCCGAGGTATGATTGCATACATAGACCTGGCGCGTCGTATTTTCTCCCTGTACTGACCGAGGCTCGCGGGCGCCTGCTACCTGCTTCGCCTGCCTCCTCGCACACCGCAACACTTTTTTATGCCCGCACGGGACCCATATCCGCATACAAACATCCACAGCGCCGGCGACATCGACGACGCCGAGCAATCCATTCCATTCCCGACGCCCGCCGAAGAAAAGCAAATGGGCATGTCGGATATACCGGAAGAATTGCCCGTGCTGGCACTCCGCAATACGGTGCTGTATCCGGGGGTGGTACTGCCTATTACGCTCGGACGTGATGCCTCCATGCAGCTTGTAAGAGATGCTTTTGCCGGAAAACGCATCATTGGGGCTGTTGCACAGAAACGGAGCGAGGTCGAAACCCCCGGTACAGAAGACTTGTATCGCCTCGGCACGGTGGCCGACATTCTCAAACTGATCAAGATTCCGGGCGGCCCCAACTCCATGATCATCCAGGGGAGGCGCCGGTTCGAGATCAAGGAATATGTACAAACCGAGCCGTATTTCAAGGCGAGGGTGTCCCCGATAGCGGAGGACTGGGCTACGGACGAGGTGGAACTGAAAGCCCGCATCCGATCGGTCAAGGAACTGGCCATCCAGTTCATCAATCTGTCACCTCACCTGCCCGGCGAGGCCGCCCTTGCCATCCAGCAGATCGATTCGCCGCCACTGCTCATCCATTTCATCGCCTCGAATCTTCAGATCAGCGTCGAGGAAAAACAGGCTCTCCTCGAAATCAACGAGTTGACCCGGCGAGCCGACAAGCTAATGGAGCTCCTGAATCGCGAGATCCAGGTGCTGCAGGTTTCTGAAGACATCCGCAGCCGCGTACGGACGGACGTGGACAAGCAGCAGCGCGAATACCTGCTGCGCCAGCAGATGAAAATTATCCAGGACGAATTGGGCGAAAGCGACAGCGCCGGCAACGATGTGCAGGAACTTCGAAGCCAGGCAGAAAAGAAAGAACTCCCGGACCATGTGCGGGAAACGCTGGACAAGGAAATAGCACGTCTGGCGCGCTCTAACCCTGCCTCGCCGGATTATGCCGTCACACGCAACTACGTGGACTGGTTGCTGGAATTGCCCTGGCTCGAATATTCAGAAGACGACCTGGATATTGCGCGTGCCGCCGAGGTGCTCGACGAAGATCACTACGGGCTGGATCAGGTCAAGAAGCGCATCCTTGAATACCTCGCTGTACTGCATCTGAAGGGTGACATGAAAGCGCCCATCCTTTGCCTGCACGGCCCCCCGGGCGTCGGAAAAACGAGTCTGGGTAAAAGTATTGCCCGCGCCATCGGGCGGAAATTCGTCCGGATGAGTCTGGGAGGCATCCGGGACGAGGCGGAAATTCGCGGCCACCGCCGCACGTATGTGGCGGCGCTTCCGGGACGAATCATCCAGGGAATCAAGAAAGCGGGAGTCAATAACCCTGTCTTCATGCTGGACGAAGTAGACAAGATCGGGGCGGATTTTCGAGGGGATCCGTCAAGTGCCCTGCTCGAAGTGTTGGATCCGGAGCAAAACGACAATTTCAACGACCACTACATAGAACTGGACTACGATCTGTCGAAGGTCTTCTTCATCACGACGGCGAATTTTCCGGGAATGATTCCCGGCCCTTTGCGGGATCGTATGGAGAGTATCGAAATCACCGGATACACACAGGAGGAGAAACTCCGGATCGCGAAACAATACCTCGTGCCCCGTCAATTGGAGCATAACGGCCTCACGCCAGAACAAATGATCCTCGAAGACGAGGCCGTCGGCACAATCATCGATGGATACACGCGCGAATCAGGCGTGCGCAAGCTGGAACGCACGATAGGAGCTGTGGCGCGGGGAGTCGCCAAGCAGATAGCCACGGGCGAAGCCGTCTCCGCAACGATCCGGGCGGAAGATCTTGAAAATTATCTGGGCGGGCGCAAGCATTTTCCAGAGGTTGCCCAACGCACGGAGGTCCCCGGCGTCGCAACGGGTCTGGCCTGGACTCCGGTAGGCGGAGACATTCTTTTTATAGAAGCATCCGTATCCAGAGGGACCGGAAGACACATCCTGACGGGGAAACTGGGTGAAGTGATGAAAGAATCGGCCCAGGCAGCTCTTTCGTACGTCAAATCGCGCGCAGATGCCCTCGGTATCCCGGAAGATGCATTTCGCCACTGGGACATACACGTACATGTGCCTGCAGGAGCGGTGCCGAAAGACGGACCATCTGCCGGCGCCGCCATGCTGAGCGCACTGGTATCTATCTACACGCAACGACGCATCCGGCATGATGTGGCCATGACCGGTGAAATTACTCTTCGAGGACTGATTCTGCCGGTCGGAGGTATCAAGGAGAAAGTGTTGGCCGCGAAGCGGGCAGGCATCCGAACCGTGGTGCTTCCGGAGAAGAACGAAAAGGACATCAAGGAAATTTCCGACGATGCCCTGGACGGTCTGGAAATCCTTTTTGCACACCGCGTAGAGGATGTCCTCGATCAGGTGCTGGGGGAAGAGCCGGCGACGGATATACAGGAGATGTTCTGCGTCTCTCCCGAGGAAAAGCGTACCGGGAAGTCACTTGCACAGGACGCCAATGGCTCGACAGTAGTGGATGTGGATGTCGAGATTGCGTAACGGAGCGCCACACCCGTCCGGGCAGAGTCCTTCCCGAAAAATGTCCTGTTATTCCTCGTCGATTATCCGGGCGTCCTCAACATTCGGATCCCGGCCCTCCTTAAAGGCTTTTTCAGCATCCGTGTAAATATCGACAGCCCGCCGAGCCGCAGCATTGATCGCACCGGTGGTAAGCCGGGCAGCAAGGCCGCCAAGGCATACCAGTCTACCGAGCATATTGAGCCGCTCGAACTCGACCAGACGTTCTTCCTGATTTGCTTCCGACTCGTTCATGACGATGGATTTTCGTCATCCGCGTCGACTTCCGAATCGTCTGCATCAACAACCTGCTCCTCGTTCGCCTGTGAACCCTCTTCCCGGGAAGGATCGCCTCCACTTGAGCGCTTCCTGAGCATATCCTCGACTTCGTGCGAAAGAGCCTGCCCGAACCGCTGAAGGCTGCGCACTACCGTAGCCGCCGCGTCCACTGCGGAAAGATCCTCCTCATCCGATTCCGAACCGTCTTCGTTTTGCTGATCCTCCCTCTCGCGCGAACGCTTGCTGAGAATGTCTTCGATCTCGTGCGAGAGCGCCTGCCCGAATTGCTGAAAGCCTCGCACTACTGTAGCCGACGCCGCCTCTGCAAGGAAAACAACCTTCTCTTGAGGAGAAAGCGCATCGAAATCGGAGCGAATGCGTTGATACTCTTCGTTCCTGTTCTCTTTGCCGTTGTCGTTCATGACCTTTTTCAGAATCTGTGTGTTGCAGCGCCGCTATACGATGACTCTACCAAGTCTTTGTAGACGGAAAATATACACACAGGTTCCACAGCCCCCTCCTATACCTGGCGCCCATGACTTCTTCACCTGACACGGATCGCACTCCGGATATTCCTCCCATCGACCTTGTGGCGGGGACGGTTATTCGATCGACAGGTAGCTGGTGCGACGTACGCACCGACGAGGAAACGATCCCTGCAAGAGTACGAGGACGGTTTCAACTCGGAGAACAGGACGCCACCAGCCCGGTCGCTGTCGGAGACCGGGTCATGGTGAAACGAAATGCAGACGCCACCGGGGTCATCACCCATATTGACGACCGAAAGAATCAGCTCGGGCGGCGCGCCGCCGGGCGGCGCGTGGGGCGCGAGCATATTCTGGTCGCGAATATCGATTGCGTATGGATCGTGCAATCAATCAGGTTACCTCGCCCCAATCCGGGTTTTGTCGATCGAGTGCTGGTCACGGCGGAAGCGAGCGAAATTCCGGCGGGTATTGTGCTCAACAAGTCGGATCTGGTGCAGGAGCAAAACATCGAGACCATTGCGGAACTGCGTAATAACTACACGCGCATCGGGTATCCCGTCCTGACCGTTAGTGCAGAAACGGGGGAAGGCATGGAATCTCTTCGGGAGTGTCTCGCTGGAAAAACAAGCGTATTCACCGGACCGTCGGGGGTTGGAAAATCATCGCTGATCAATGTGCTCGAACCCAACCTCGACATCAGAACGTCGCATGTGAGCACAAAAACGCGCAGAGGGCGCCACACGACCGCCTGCGCAACGCTCTTCTCCCTGACAAGCGGTGGTCACATCGTCGACACTCCGGGGGTCCGTGAGTTCGGCGTCCTGTATATAGACCCCTGGGAGCTATCGCACTATTTTATCGAGTTCAAACCGTACATCGAGGCTTGCCGATTTCCCACCTGTACCCACGACCACGAGCCGGACTGTGCGGTCAAACAAGGTGTGACGGAAGGCGGCATTTCCGGGCAACGCTACCAGAGTTATCTGAATATCCTCGACGCCATCCGTCTCGGAGACAAGGACGTGGGACGCTAAACGACAAAGGCCGATCCGGATTTTTCGACTCCGAAACACTTACTTCTTTGCCGCCGGCTTTTTGCGCGATCCCCCCCGCGCGCCTTTTTTGGCGCCAGCCTTCGCAGCCAACAGTTCGAGCGCCTTTGCCAGTGTAATTTCTTCCGGAGACAGGTCTTTCGGAAGCGAGGCATTGGTTTTCCCGTGCTTCACATAGGGACCGTACCGGCCTTTCCACACATTGACCGGATCGCCGCTCTCCGGATGATTGCCCAATACACGGAGCGGTCCTGCTGTTTTCCTGGGTTGCGCCAGAAGAGCAAGCGCACGATCCAGTCCGACAAGCAGTACATCGTCTGCTTCCGTGAGCGAAACGAAGGTGCGTTCGTGCTGCACATAAGGGCCGTAGCGACCGATATTTGCGAGAACCGGTTTGCCCGTCTCGGGATGCTTTCCCAGTGCGCGCGGCAACTCCAGAAGAGCAAGCGCCATGTCCGGATCTACGGCGTCCATAGGCGTACCCTTAGGCAACGAAACGCGCTTGGGCTTGCCCTTCGTGTCCTCTGCCCGGCCCAATTGTACGTAGGGCCCATAGGGACCATTGCGAACCAGTACATCCAGCCCGTCGCCCGGATGCGTGCAGACCGTGCGCTCTTCGTTCCCATTGGAGGATGTTTTAAGCAGTGCCTGTAAATCTTCTGCCGAGATGTCGCCGGGCGGTAGTTCCTTCGGAATGGAGGCCCGGACGGAGGCGCCGTCCAGCTCCCCTTCTACATACGGACCATACTTTCCTACACGCACGACCATACCATCCCATTTCGGGGAATCGATCGTCGATATCTTTCGAGGATCAATGCTTTCCTGTCCGGCCTGCACCTGCTGCACGAGTCCTCCGTCGCCGAGATAAAAATGCTCCAGCCAACCCGCCGATTCACGATCTCCTGTCGCAATGTCATCCAGAACCTGTTCCATGTCCGCAGTAAACCGCACATCAACCAGTTGTTCAAACTGGTCTTCGAGCAACTGGATTGCTGCAAACGCCGTAAACGTGGGCGCCAACTGGGACCCGTTGCGGCGTACATAGTCACGGCGGACGATCGTTTCGATAATCGAAGCATAGGTACTGGGCCGCCCGATGCCCTCTTTCTCAAGCATCTGGACCAGTGTGGCCTCCGTGTAGCGGGCAGGGGGCTTCGTCTCGTGCGCCGCGGTTTCCACCTTGCGGCAATCCGGCTCGTTGCCTTCGGCCATCTGCGGCAATGGATTGTCACGGTCCTCCAGCGCGGCTTCCGGATCGTCGGACCCTTCCACATAGGCCCGGTAGAATCCGGAAAATTCGACCCGCTTTCCCGATGCGCGGAACCGGGCCGCTTCGTTTCCTTCACCGGCTTCGATGCGGGCAGTCACCCTGCGCACCCGCGCATCGGCCATCTGACCAGCCACCGTACGTTTCCAGATAAGATCGTACAAAGCGCCTTCGGCGCCGGTTAAACCCAGTTCGTCCTTCGTTTTCATGGCGCTGCCGGCAGGTCGAATCGCCTCGTGCGCCTCCTGAGCATTCGCAACCTTACCCTTGTAGCGTCTGGGTTTCGGGCTCAGGTATTCTTTGCCGTACCGCTCTTCGACCGCCTTCCGGCTTCCACGTATGGCCTCTTCCGAAAGCTGGGTTGAGTCAGTCCGCATATAGGTAATCAATCCCTGCTCGTAGAGACGCTGCGCTATTTGCATGGTCCGGCGCGCGGAAAGGCCCAATTTGCGGCTCCCTTCCTGTTGCAGGGTAGATGTGATAAAAGGCGGATAAGGAGATTGGGATGATAGTCGATCCTCTACCCGGACAACGCGCCACGTCCGGTTCGGCAGCGCGGCAGCCAGTGCCCCGGCCTGCTTTTCTCCCAGCAGAAGCAGGTCCTTGCCCGGAATAAGACCTTCCCTGAGCCGTCCGGTATGGTCGTCGAAATCCTTGCCAACGGCGAGCCGCACCCCCCCGTAATGCGTCATCTCCGCCGTGAACGTCTCCCCGTGTACCACGAGAAGGGCCTTCAGGTCGAGCCAGGCCGCCGGCACAAAAACCATCCGCTCTTTTTCCCGATTTACAAGCAATCGGGTGGCCACACTCTGCACACGCCCCGCTGACAGGCCCCGGGCAATTTTTCGCCAAAGCAACGGGGAAATGCTGTACCCTACGAGACGGTCGAGAATACGGCGCGTCTCTTGCGCATCCACAAGGCTCCGGTCAATACTTCTCGTTTCCTGCAGCGCGCGCTGTATGGCCTCCCGCGTGATTTCGTGAAACACCATGCGCCGCACCGGAATCCTGGGCGCCAGTACCTCGACGAGATGCCATCCTATCGATTCGCCTTCGCGGTCTTCGTCCGTGGCGATATACAGTTCATCGGCCGACTTGAGTGCCGTGCGCAGCCGCTGTACGACCTTCTTTTTCTCGGGCGAAATAACATAAACGGGGGAAAACCCGTTGGCCACATCCACGCCGTAGTGTTTCCATAATTGCTCCCGGCGGGCCTTTGGTATTTCAGAGGCGGACTGGGGCAAATCACGTATGTGTCCCATGCTCGCCTCCACCTGGCAATCTGCGGGCAGAAAATTCCGGATTGTCCGGGCCTTGGTGGGAGATTCGACGACAACCAGTCGCTTCATTCGTAGAGAACGTTATGCGTGCGTGAACTTCTATGGGATGCGCGCCCCTCTCACGCTATCCCCCCTGCATCGTTCCCGGATGCAGTAAACGGACAAACGGACGGGGACGTCACGGTTCGACTATTTCCAAGATATTTCGTACTTTGTGAGGATAGGACTTTTTTCGGTATGGCGTCAGGGATATTCCTGCGGCGCCCGCGCGCAAACACGGGGCGAGTCTTCGATACACCGCCCGAAACGCTTGATTTGCAACCAGCCCTCTGCACATGAAAACGCACGAACAAACCGATACGGCGCAAGCAATCAAATATGTATACAGTTTCGGGGGAGGCCGTGCGGAAGGCGACCGAAGCATGAAATCCCTGCTGGGGGGCAAGGGGGCCAATCTGGCCGAGATGAGCGCCATTGGCTTACCTGTACCGCCGGGATGCACCATCTCCACCGAGGCCTGCCATTATTATTCCTCGGAGGGACATACCTGGCCTGCCGGACTGGAAGAACAAATCGAAGAAGCCATTGGCCGCCTCGAGGCCGACATGCAGGCTGGGCTGGGCGATCCGGATAATCCATTGCTTGTTTCGGTGCGCAGCGGCGCCGCGGTTTCCATGCCGGGCATGATGGATACCGTGCTGAATCTGGGCATGAACGACGAGGTCGCGGAAGGACTTGCCCGCCGCACCGGCAACGTACGCTTCGCCTATGACGCCTACCGCCGGTTCATCGACATGTTTGGCGATGTCGTGGTGGGCGTCCCTCACGAACATTTCGAGGAAGCTATCGAAGCACTCAAGAAGGAGCGGGGCGTCGAGAACGATGTGGACCTTGCAGGCGACGACCTTAAGGTGCTGGTGGACCGCTACAAGGCGATCTACCGGCAGAACACAAGCCACATGTTCCCCGAGGACCCGCGGGAACAGCTTCGCTTTGCCATCAACGCCGTTTTTTCTTCCTGGGATGCGGACCGGGCCGTCAAATACCGGCGCATCAACAAGATCTCGGGGTTGCTGGGTACAGCGGTAAACGTGCAGGCCATGGTCTACGGCAACATGGGCCAGAATAGCGGAACGGGCGTTTGCTTTACGCGCAACCCCTCCACCGGAGAGCACACCCTCTACGGCGAATTCCTGGTGAATGCGCAGGGAGAGGATGTCGTAGCCGGTATCCGCACGCCCGAAGACATTAGCCGGATGGCGGATCATTTCCCCGACGCCTACAAGGAATTACTCGAGGTCACCGACGGTCTCGAAAAGCATTACCGCAACATGCAGGATATCGAGTTCACGGTGCAGGATAACCGGCTCTTTATCCTGCAAACGCGCAACGGGAAACGCACCGGCACGGCTGCGGTGGCCATTGCGGTGGATATGGTACAGAAAGGACTCGTGGACAAGAAAACGGCCGTGCGGGATCTCGTGGAGCCGAATCACCTCAACCAGGTGCTGCATCCGCAATTCAAGGACATGGATGCGTACAAGAGCGACGTGATCGGACAGGGCCTGCCGGCATCGCCTGGCGCAGCTGTCGGACAAGTCGTTTTTTCCGCCGACGAGGCCGAAGCGTGGAAAGCGGACGGCAACCGGGTCATTCTCGTGCGTATCGAAACGAGCCCGGAAGATGTAGGAGGCATGGACGCCGCCGAGGGCATCCTGACGTCGCGGGGCGGCATGACCTCGCACGCCGCCGTCGTGGCCCGGGGATGGGGCAAGCCCTGTGTAGCGGGCTGCAACGAAATCGTGATAAACTACCGCGAGAAATCGTTCACGAACGGCAAAGTCACCTTTCAGGAAGGTGACTGGCTCTCCATCAACGGCGCCACCGGCGAAGTGATTTCCGGGAAGCAGCCGCTTGTCGAACCGAAGATGGGCGGCGCCTTCGGCCGGTTCATGGAATGGGCTGACGAATTCCGCACCATGAAAGTGCGCACGAACGCCGACGCGCCGGCGGACGCCGCCAAAGCGATCGAGTTTGGCGCCGAGGGGATCGGCCTGTGCCGCACCGAACACATGTTCTTCGAAGGTGGGCGCATCCAGGCCGTCCGGGAAATGATCCTGGCGGAATCCGAAAAGGACCGGCGCAAGGCCCTGGCCAAGCTACTCCCGTACCAGAAGGAAGATTTCCTGGGCATCTTTCGGGCCATGGCCGGCAAGCCGGTGACGGTGCGTCTGCTGGACCCGCCGCTGCACGAATTCCTGCCGCACGACGAAACCGGGCAGCAAGAGATGGCGGACACCCTCGGCATCAGCCTCGAGGACGTAAAGGCGAAGGTGGCGTTTCTGCACGAATTCAATCCGATGCTGGGACACCGGGGTTGCCGACTGGGCATCACCTACCCGGAAATCACAGAGATGCAGACCCGTGCCATTCTCGAGGCGGCTGTCGAACTCTCGGAAGAAGGCGTTGAAGTGCTTCCCGAAATCATGGTGCCTCTCATCGGCACGCTTGAAGAGTTTGCGAACCAGAAGGCCGTGATCGACCGGGCAGCGGTGGACGTCTTCGCTGCAAAGGGCGCCTCCGTCGACTACATGGTGGGCACCATGATCGAAGTGCCGCGCGCCGCCCTGGTTGCTGACGAGATCGCCCGGGAAGCAGATTTCTTCTCCTTCGGGACAAACGACCTGACCCAGATGGGTTTCGGGTACAGCCGGGACGACGCCGGGAAATTCCTGCCCCAGTATGTGGATTACAAGATCCTCTCGGACGATCCATTCCAGTCACTGGATCAGAAGGGTATCGGGCAGCTCGTGCAGATCGGCACCGAACGCGGGCGTGCGACACGTAGCGATCTCAAGGTCGGCATCTGCGGCGAACACGGCGGAGAACCTTCCTCGATCGAATTCTGCTACCGGATTGGCCTCGACTACGTCTCCTGCTCGCCCTTCCGTGTGCCCATCGCCCGCCTTGCGGCGGCGCAGGCAGCGCTGAACGACAAAGAGAAGCGCGTTCGCGAATTGCTTATGCAATCCGTATACGACGAATTGGATCTGTCCGCGCGTACATGGAATTGTCTGAGAAGCATCAATGTCGAAAGTATTGGCGACCTGGTCAGGCTAAAAGAATGGGAACTATTGAAATTGCGGAACTTCGGGCGCAAATCGTTGCAGGAACTGGTTCACATGCTTAATGAAAAGGGCCTGCATTTCGGAATGGACGGTGAGAAAAAGGCATAGTCGGACCACTACGCCTCGTTTCCCCGGGGCACGAAAGCCTGAATACCGGTCAGTTCCCGGCCCAGAATGAGGCCGTGGATGTCGTACGTGCCTTCGTAGGTATTGACGCTCTCGAGATTCACCATGTGGTGAATCACGCGGTATTCTCCCGAAATTCCATTGCCTCCAAGCATGTCGCGCGCCATCCGGGCGATCTCAAGGGCTTTGCCGCAATTGTTGCGCTTGGCCAGCGAAATCATAGGCGGCGCCAGTCGCCCCTCGTCCTTGAGCGCCCCCAGCCGCCAGGCCAGCAATTGCATCTGGGTGATTTCCGTCAGCATGTGCGCCAGCTTCGTCTGGACAAGCTGCATGGAAGCAAGCGAATGGCCGAATTGCCGCCGCTCGCTCACATAGCGGCGGGCGCGCCGGAAGCAATCTTCGGCAGCGCCCAGCGCTCCGAACACGATGCCGAACCGGGCGCTGTTCAGGCATTCGAACGGCCCGCGCAGCCCCTCGATGTCCGGGAACGCGTTCTCGTCGGGGACAAACACGTCTTCCATGACAATCTCTCCCGTTACGGAAGCGCGCAGCGACATCTTGTGGTGCGTTTTCGGGGTGGAAAACCCCTCCATGCCGCGTTCGAGCAGAAATCCCCGGATGCGTCCCTTCTCTCCCTTGTTTTCGCGGGCTTTCGCCCATACCACCGCGAGGTCTGCAATGGGCGCATTCGTGATCCACGTCTTAGCTCCATTGAGGATCCAGCCCCCGCTCGTCCTGAGCGCCGAAGCCTCCATCGAGCCGGGGTCCGACCCATGATCGGGTTCCGTCAACCCGAAACAGCCGATGTACTCGCCGGCAGCCAGCAGCGGCAGAAGTCGTTGCCGCTGCTCCTCCGTGCCGAAAAGGTGAATGGGGTGCATGACGAGCGAACTCTGCACCGACGCGAACGACCGATAGGCCGAATCCACCCGTTCCAGTTCGCGCGCAATGAGACCGTACGCCGTATGGCTCGCGCCCGCGCCGCCGTATTCCTCCGGGATGGTAGCGCCAAGGAGGCCGAGTTCCCCCATCTCACGGGCAATCTCCTCAGGGAACACTTCGTCCTGATTGCCTTCGAGGGCGCGAGGCTCCAACCGCGACTGCGCATAATCCCGGGCCGATTCCATGATCAGGCGGTCTTCCTCCGCCAGCAGGGACTCGAGGAGATAAGCATCATCGGGGTTCAGGTGCGGGGGGGTCATGACGTGCGGGCGACTTCCAATGCGACAAAAAGGCGTTCCCGGTGCACGATTCGGAAGCGAAGCGGTTCCGGGGAGGGTTTTCGGGGAACCTTGTGTTGGGCTTTAAGATTTCGGTGGATATCCGTCCCATGAAAAAGGACGTGCGAAAAGGATTGACAACGCTTGAAAAGGCCAAAAAGATGATTGTTACAAACGATGACATCCTTGGCGGTACGCCATGTTTCAAGGGAACGCGGATACCTGTGCATGACATCGCGGATATGGTTGCCAACGGGGATGAGATTTCCGGCCTGCTGGAAGCATATCCGGCTTTGACGAAAGAGAAAATAGAGAGCGCCAGTATCTATGCCACAGCTTACCCCCGACGCGGCCGTCCACGTGAAGTATCCGGCTGGGAAAAGAAAAAACTGCTTTCCTCCAGTAAAATTAATCTACATGAATTATCTAATATTCCATGAAGTTTTGGGCATTATATACAATGCTTGACACAATATCAGCATTAGCCATATATTTAGCCAACCATACATCAAGGAGCCAGCGATGCCAGTGGTGAATGTCCATCAAGCGAAGACCCAGTTGTCGCGCCTGCTTGCGCAAGTCGAGAGCGGCGAGGAGGTCATCATTGCCCGCAACGGTAAACCGATCGCTCGCCTTGTGCGTCTCCAGCGCCGGGGGAAGCCGCAATTTGGCTCATGGAAGGACCGGATAGCGCTCGACGACAGCTTCTTCGACCCG
The DNA here is from genome assembly GCA_965248175.1 of Rhodothermales bacterium. Classification (GTDB taxonomy): domain Bacteria; phylum Bacteroidota; class Rhodothermia; order Rhodothermales; family VXPQ01; genus VXPQ01. The sequence goes on along the minus strand of OZ252093.1, from coordinate 1,819,459 downwards.
CTCCCGGAAGAGGAGTTGTCTGCCTGGGAGGGTTGATCGTTGCGTCTTCTTCTTGACACCCACGCCTTCATCTGGTGGCTTGCCGGAAGCGACCGGTTGCCGGTCGTCGCCCGTCACGCCATCGGGAACGAATCGAACGAGAAGCTCGTCAGCGCGGCATCAGCCTGGGAAATCGCGACCAAGCGCCGTATCGGCAAACTGCCCGGAGCCGAGGCGATTGCGGATGATGTTTCCGGAGCCATCGCCGGCGAAGGCTTTGAAGAGTTGCCGATCACCGTTGAAGACGCCGTACGCGCCGGGTCGCTACCAGGTCCCCATCGCGATCCATTCGACAGAATGCTCATTGCGCAGGTGCTTGCGCACAACCTTGTTTTCATCTCAATTGAGACGTTATTCGACCGGTACGGCATTCGCCGTCTCTGGCAAACCACGCTTTCCTGAGGCTTCGGCGATGGCGTCCCGGTTTCGCCGCCCCGCTTTTTCAGAGCACTCTCCGGCGGGGCAAGCGTCCAGCCGATAGCCGCCGCATGGCGAACCATGGGAAACCGGACAGCGGCGGACTCGGTGATTTGCAGGTCGATCATGTCAGACTCTGGTCATCCGGCATTCGAAGAACGAGGGATAACGGTTGCGTTCCTTTGCGTTGCTACGCTGGGAAGCATACTGGAATAAGCCGGAATAGCGCCCCGATAGTCTCCGCATCGGTTCAACATATCAGTCGATGCGGCTCGAAAAATCTCGCCAGGAGGAACAGGAGGAACCAGGAGGAAATAGATACGCAAAAACGCCTGTTCAGGCGGTCCAATGCGCCTTCCCTACAACGCAAACAGCGTCGAAATTTCCAGATCGAACCCCGGCAGCGTCTCCGGATCTTCGAGGCGGTCCCCGTCCTCAAAAAGCGTCATACCTCCATCCGCCCGGTGAACGGCAACGGTGCGCGCCTTCATATCCACAATCCAGACCCGGAGTGCTCCGGCCCCTAAGTAGTCGGCTATCTTCTCGCGCATCTCCGGGGGCGTATTGGATGGGGACAGAATTTCGATGGCTATGTCCGGCGCTCCGCGAACCCTGCCACAGAAAAGGTCTTCCGGCGAGACGGATCGGAGCAAAACGGACGCATCCGGAATGCGAACCGTGTCCGGGTCTTCGCTAATCACGTAATCGCATTCCCCCACAACCTCGCCGTACCCGGATCGCTGCGTCCAGTTTTTCAGGCGCCATACCAGGTTGGCCTGCAGGCGCCCGTGCCGGAACACGACCCCCGGCTCCCGCACAATCATGCCCCGAACCAATTCGCATCGATAGGCATGGTCCGATTCGGGGAGGTTGACGTACTCCTCAAGCGTCATGCGACGAAACTCGCGGGCGGGCTTGCCCGTGCCCTGCCGGGTTTGAAAATCGGCACTTGCTGTCGCCATGGAAATACCTCCGCTCAGGATTCGGAAAAAACGCTGTCCGCGCCAAAAGCATAAGCACCATATCCCGCCGGGTTTCCGCAAGATGTACAAAAAATTGGACGGACGACCTTTTTCACCGCGTTGACCTATGCCGGACTGAGCGCCCGGGAACATATGCCGTGGGCGGTATCCCTGTCGCTTTCAATACTCGTTAACGGCCACCCCGTCCCCGTGAGGAACCCTTATTCGGCGTACGGTTTGGCCGTGTCCGGTTCGCCTTTCGCACGGAACGCCCGCTGCTCCGCCGCGACTTCCCGGACGTTTTCGTCTTACTCCCCGAAAACGATCTTATTAATCTGCTTCCGCCCCAATCAATCAGATCAAAAACAACCGGGATCATATAATCAAGGAACCCGCTCCTCTCAATCCACCTTGGGCCTGCATGACAATCAATCACGCACTCCTCCTGATTCTCGTGCGCTGGCGGATGCACCATCCGGTTGTCCGGTTCGGTCGAAAACGGGTTGGCCTCTTGATAGGCTCCGTCCAGAAACGCCTCTTCCGGGATATCCACAGAGGGGGTTGCCTGTGCAGCAACCCGGGTGACTAATGCCTTCTTCGGGTACTCGGATAGCTTATCTCGTAGATCATCGTTGTCCACAGACGTAGACGTTATGTGTATCGCGTCTGATTCAGGAATAACCTGATTAATGTGCGTCGTGCCGGGCGTGGCCAGTGTCCCGCAACCGGTGCACAGAATCAACAACACAGGGAAAAGCGCATATTTCATGGGAGCGTGCGTTTGGTTTTGCCTGCCAATGCAATGACTGGAGAAAGGGCAGCGCCGACACAGCATGTACCCATAGGCTGATCGGCACTGAAAAACTTCTGCTTCTCCCTTCATTTGCTGACAAATACCATGCCGGGTCTGCGCCTTTTCTTTGTTTTCGGCAAAAAGATGCTCTATGCACCTTCAGAATCTTCGTAAGACAACCGAAGCAAACTGCGTGAACAGTGCGCCCTACACTTCGGCAACAGCCTGTGGCGAAACAACGCCGCAAGCCGTTTCTGCATTCGTTCCGCATGCTGACAGCAGGGTGGCGAACTCCTCGCACAGTTCCTGCAACGCCTCTCTGGACATCGCCACAGACGGAGCATACACACAGGCAGCGATGCGACTCGTTTCGGGCGTCGTCTTCGTAGCCATGCTATCCCGAACGGGATTGACAATGGGTTCCCCATCAGAGGAAGTGATATCAGGATCGTTGCCCGCAACGCGACATCCGCAGAGCAGGTCCTTCACCTCGATCCGCTGCCCGGCATGATTGAACACGAACCCCTCCCCAGCCTGACCCAGCCGAAAAACGTACCGGTCCGAGGCTGCCCGGTCGAGGTCCCATAAGGATATAGACACGACATACCGGAGGCTGAGATAGTTACATATATCCACCGGAGCATTGATGCGCGGAAATGCATACTCCGGTTGCGATGCAGCACGCAACAGATATTCGGCGGCCGGCTTGCCCCGTCCCGTGGGTTTATACGACCCGTTCCGCAGTATATCGCGGGCGGCGATACGCCTTGCCTCTTCGGTTTCGTTAAGCGGTCCGGCGCGTTCGGCGACCACCTGCTGCAAACGGGCATCGAAATCTTCCGGGTACCGGACCGTTTCGATCCGTTCGGCGCGGACAATGCCGAGGAGTACGTCGTCGCGGGGTATGGCGTGCCGGAGAATCAACATGGGTAATGGTCTGGTCGATGTCTTCTTTGTGCCCGCCGAATCGGGCGGAAAGGGTTGCTTGCGATGCCTGTAATGTCTTCCAGTGGATAAAAACGCACCCGGAAACATAAGCATTTCGTTCCGTCGTGTTTCCGGGGTGTGTCCCGTAAACTGTGTAAGTGGTCAATCGTACACATAGTTTCATCAGGAGGTGAAGACGATGACCGAACTTACAGACAAACAGCAGGCTCTTCTGGACGAGTTGCTGAAGGATTTCAAGGGAGACGCGCGGGACCTTTTCGGGGAGGGCGGTTTGCTCAAGACGATAGGCAAGCGGGCTCTCGAGGCGGCGCTGGAGGGCGAGATGACACATCATCTCGGTTATCCGCCGCACGATCCTTCGGGCCGCAAGAGCGGCAATTCCCGCAACGGGCGCACTGCGAAGCGGCTTGAGAGCGAGTCGGGTTCACTGGATCTGGAGGTTCCTCGCGATCGCAACGGCAGTTTCGAGCCCAGGATCGTAGAGAAGCGCCAGCGCCGGGTAGCGGGCCTGGACGAGACAATCGTGTATCTCTACGCGCAGGGCCAGAGTACGCGGGCTATCCAGGACACGTTGAAGCGTCTCTACGGCGCGGAGGTCTCCTCTACGCTTGTTTCGGAGGTTACCGCAAGTGTTCTTGAGGAGGTGACCGCATGGCAGGCTCGTCCTCTGGATCGTGTGTATCCGATCGTGTACTTCGACGCCTTGTTCGTAAAGTCTCGCGAGGAGGGATCGGTGAAGAGGCGCGCGGTCTACGTGGCGCTGGCGATAGATATTGAAGGAGAGAAAAAGGTGCTTGGCCTTTGGATCGCTCCGACGGAGGGGGCCGTTTCGTGGCTCACCATCTTCGGCGAGTTGAAGGCGCGGGGGATGGAGGACTGTTTCATTGCGTGCGTGGACGGTTTGAAGGGTCTTCCCGAGGCGATAGAGACGGTCTTTCCTCGTGCGCGGGTGCAGTTGTGCGTGGTGCACCAGGTGCGCAAGAGCCTGCGGTATGTGCCCTGGAAGGAGCGCAAGCCGGTGGCGGGCGGCCTGCGCAGCGTCTATACGGCGCCGAGCGAAGAGGCTGCTCTCGCGGCGCTTGAGGCTTTCGAGAGACAATGGAGCGAGAAGTACCCGGCTATCGCTCCGCTCTGGAGGAAGGACTGGGAGCGTCTGGCGCCTTTCTTCGACTATGCGCCTGCGATCCGCAAGGTGGTCTACACCACCAATGCGATCGAATCGCTGAACTACAGCCTGCGCAAAATCGTCAAGGGGCGGGGCGCTTTCCCCAACGACGACGCGGTGCGCAAGCTGCTCTACCTGGGCCTGCGCGAAGCGTCGAAGAAATGGAAGCGACCCATACGAGACTGGAAGGCCGCACTCAACCAGTTCGTCATACTCTACGAGGACAGAGTGCCCATTGAACAATAACCCCACTTACACAGTTAAGCGGACACGCCCTGTTTCCGCAGTATGGACGACACCGGAAACCTGCCGTAACCTTCTTACACGTTGTGATCCGTACAGGCCGCGTCTTTTGCACGGTATGCCTTGCGCTTATGTCCGGAAGCGTTTTTATTGTCTGCGCAGTTTTACAACAGGTACGCTTTCTCACGGCGCACATCTATCTCATCAAACCGGGAAAACGAATCGGGAATCACCATGAAAAACCTTGTATTGGGCGCCCTCCTCGCCGCCGTCGTTCTATTCGCATGGGGATTTGTTTTCTGGGGCCTGATCCCGAATTCCGGGGTAAACATGCACCCCGACGAGGCAGCGCTGCAGCAGCACCTTGCCGAAAGCATCCCCGAAACGGGCGCCTATTACGTACCCTACCCTGCAGGCGCTGACGACACCGAATCCATGGCGCGGCATGAGGCCGGACCCATCGCTTTCCTGTTCGTTCGCCTGGAAGGCCGACCCCTGATGCCCGCTTCCACGATGATCGGGGGCTTCCTGCACATGCTCATTACGGCGCTGCTCATCGGCATGTTGTTGCGCATGCTGTTGCCGAGCCTGCCGGTCTGGCGGGACCGGGTCCTGTTTGTGGCGCTGGCGGGACTTGCCGCCGCGTTCTGGTCCGACTTCACAGTGCCGATATGGTGGCATACCCCGTGGACATTCTTCGTCTGGCTGGCAGTGTACGACATCATCGCCTGGACGCTTGCCGGGGCAGTTCTGGCGCGGTTTGTGCGGCCTGCGGGGTAAGAACTCTTACGCCATATCAGTTATGATGGATGGGGTGGCGGTTTCGTCCTCGAAACTTACCCAGTCGGCATCGAACCGCTGATAGGGTTCAATGTCCGCAAGCGTGATCTCGTCAGTACCCAGTACGTCAACACCGCAAAATTCAATGTTCGGTTTGAACTGATTCCAGAAATTCTCAATTGCCTTATCCATCTCCGAACGCTTTTCAGCCCATCCTGTGGCGCCCCGCATCAAGTGCGGAACCGCAAGAATGAGATGACACTTGTATGGGGTCCCAGCCGGGAGTTCACCCAGTGTGTTAAGTCGCAGGTACACTCCTTGCAACCATTCGCTATACCTCCTCAGTAGCTCCCGCCAGTCTTTCAATTTCGAACGCCAACGCTGATCGAAGGCTGTCGGGAATGCCGTGCGGATGTACCGCTTGGCAAGCCACTCCGCGATAAGCCTGCGTTCTTTATCGGGCAAACATTCCTCCGCCGAATCACTCATCAGAAGGCTTCGAGGAACTGCCCAGCGATTATAGGCAGCACATGACAGCAAAACTGGCTTTCCATTCCTTTGGATCACAAACTGCAGGATCCGCGGGTTTCTGCCAGACAAGTACTGCTTTTCCGCTTGCTGGCCAAGAGCAACGTTTGCTCGCAGGACTTCGACGAACGGCTCCTTTTCAATGTTGGGGTTGACAATGTCACAGTCGTGGCTCGTCAGGATAAGCCAGTCCGTACTGTTCATATCCACCAGTTCAGGGGCATGCTTGCTGGCGAGCCTCGCCAATGAAGACCCCATTACCGCACCCTGGCGCCACCCGCGATTTGCAATCGCGTTGCTGTCGAACAACTCGGACATATTCTGCTACTTCGGCCAATCCTTTAGCGCCACGTTTCTTGCGAGCTGTTCTCTCCGCTGCTCTTGATCCGGCTCTTCGAAGCCAAGACCACGTAGTCGATCTTCCCGGTCTGCCCTCATTCGGGAAGCAGTGTCTCCCATATCCCGCACTTGTTTGATAACTTGGACCAAGCGATCTTCCTCAATCTGCTCCTCACCGAGCAGGTCGAGAAGCGATGGCATATTGAATTCCATGGGCTGCCGGACGAAGCGCGCATTGAGCGGGGTCAGACTTGATACCGAGGCGCGTTCAAGAATGCGAAGCAGGGTGCTCAGCCGCTTCGTATTAGCAGCGTTAGGTCGATTACCCCGCAACCACTCGTATATTGTAGGGCGAGTCACGCGGAGAATCTGAGCGAGCTGCGACTTGTTGACCGACAGGGCCGCGAGCAATTCCTGCACCTGTTCGGCGACAGGGCGAAACACAACGTTGAACAAACCGGACACAACCTCCGGCATACGCCCGATGGAGCGTCGGTCATAAACGAGAGGGCTCGACCCGATACGAGGGAGGGCCGCAACAAAAATAATCACGGCACTCCTCTGGTACTGCCGGTCGCTGGGTATATAGCCAGACTTACCTATCAGCACGGCATGCGCCTGTCTTGCGGCTTCGTAATCCGCACAGGTGGTCGTCGATGTCATTTCCATGCCTCGATTGCAGATTCGGTCACCACATGCTTATGGAATGTCTCGACAAGGTGATCGTGCATTTCGAATGCTCTCGCAACAATCCAGTCGGAATCGGGATCGAAATTTCCTTCGATGTAGTGATCCATATCGATCAGCGTGATCAACTCGCCGGCCTTCGCTCGGGAAACGTGTTTCGGTGCAGCGCTGGCAAGATCGGGAGGTAGCGAAAAGCCCTGGTCGTTCTGGACAATGCGCACGATCATGGTTCCGGGTTTATTCCCAACCGATACCTTGCCTGTACTCTCTACGTGCAACCGATGAGTTCCCCGTTCAAACACCTCGTCCACAACGCCATGGAATCCGGGCTGGAGATAGAAACGAAAGTCTTCGTCCTTGCCCTCGCGCGGCTGGACGACATCGACATAGCGAAGGCCTACACGCTGAACAACACCCAATCGGTCGTGCTCGGTTTTCGTGAACACCGTGCGGATCATTTGAAGGAATTTTTCAGCGTAATCCTCGAACCTGTTATAGTCGGTGGTCTGTAGAACAATACTGTCCTCCATCACCAGGATGCTCCAGGCTTCGTCTCTGGTTCGGTACTCCCAGCGCTGCTGCTCATTCACTTGAACCGGCACCCCGCCACCCGGGACGAAAGTGAACTGCTGAACTTTTCCAGAGCGCTCAATAGGAAATCCCTTCTGCCGAAATTCCTCTTGAATTTCAGGGATGTAGCGCCCCATCTGACGAATGGAACTAAATCGAACCTGACCCAAAACCAGCACCAACGGTTGCTTGGACAGGGGTATATACCGGCATTGGCGTTGCATAGGCTTTCCTTACACTTAATCTTACACTGCATATTGACAATAAGATAGAGTAGTTGTTCCAATGAAAAATCATCAATTTTCAGAATCGGTCGTACCCATGCCCTCTTTTCTTTCAGCGGCCGCGGATAAACCGGCAACGGAATGGCGCCGACTGATCTCGGCGAGCTCCGCCAGCGTGCGGTCGCTGCAAACGGTGGCGAGAGCTACCTTCGCCTTGAAAGAGGGGTTACGGGTTTGCCGTTTGTCTTGACATGGAGTCTCACCGGGTTCATTGTATCGGAACACTACACCTTTAAATTTCCGCGAAAATCTGTCCGGTCAATACAAACCGCCTCGGTCAGTCCTGTTTCAGAAACATAATTGACGCTTGCATGGTCGTCATATGACGATTATATTGTCGTTATATGACGCAAACATCCCTTTGCCGATGAATATACTTGAAACATACGCCGCATCTCCGGCCCGGCGCCCGAGCGAGTCTGTACGGCTGGCGCAACTCTTGTCCTTGCCTGCACCGAAAAAATTTAACGAGATCACTCTGGCGCGTCAGGTCGCAAAGGGATTGCCTACCCAGTCCGTCACAGCACTTGCCGATCTCCTCGGTCGTTTGCATGTCATCGGTCCCGTGGTGCCGGAGGCCACCCTGCGCCGGCTAAAAAAATCTCTCAAGCCCCTTCCGAGAAAACACAGTGAACGCATCTACGAACTGGGGCGCGTAATTGACGCTCTGGCCCAGGCATACCACGGCGACGCCATGCGTATCGACGGTTTCCTGTATCGTCCCCATCCACTACTCGACGGTGCGACGCCGTTCGAGATGGCGCGGTCCAGTTCCGCAGGCGCCCACGCCGTTCTGAATTTGGTGCGGCGCGCTGTAGCCGGGGTAGTCGTGTGAGCCGTGTGCACCGGCTCGTGGAGCCGCTCACGACATACCGGATCGGTGATCCGAAAGGCGCATGGCCGGTGTATAGCGCCGAAGGCGCCAGCCAAATCTCGGGCCGCTGGCACGAAACCGGAGACCGGGTGATATACGCCTCCGAGCATTACTCGACAGCAATGCTGGAAAAACTGGTCCAGTGGAATGGGGTGCCGCCGACCAATCAGCACTGGATCGACATTGCCATTCCCGCCGGGGTGAAGTGCGAGGTTGTGGATGCGGGCTTGTTGACAGGCTGGGAGCTGCTCGACAGCGAGGTTGCCCAAGCATTCGGGCATCACTGGTACGCCGAACAGCGCAGTGCCATACTCATCGTACCCAGTGTCGTGGCGCGCATGGAACGCAATATCGTCATCAACGCAGCGCACAACGACTTTCCGCTCCTCGAACCGGGCAAGGAAACACCCGTATGGTGGGATGAACGGTTGTTTCGGTGAGAGAGTGGGCGAACGTCTTACGTTTGCGCAGATTGCTCGCTGCCCGGTCGTGCTTATTTCTTTACGCTCCCTGGCTTTCTCCTGGAGCGCCTCTTCCCTTTCTTCCAATCGGTACTTTTGAAAAAGACTGGTGGGGTTGCTATCTGTCTTCAGGCTCTTGGCAATTTTCATTAAAATTATTGTTTTCAACACATGATGAAAATAGTCTATACGGAAAAATACCTCATGAGGGTGGCTACAGGGCTTCTCCGCGAGGCGCTACTGAAAGTGCCTGCCGTTGTCATCGAGGCCATAGAACATGAAAGGCGATTGCCGGACCGAACAACGGTTGACATCGTGATCCGCATACGGTATGCAAATCGCCCGTACACCCTTTTGGGCGAGGTAAAAACCAACGGCCAGCCCCGTCACGCCCGCATGGCGTCATTACTCCTGCGGGACTGGGCTGCCCGCATGGGTCCGGGTACTATTCCCGTATTTATCGCGCCGTACCTGTCCCCCGAATCGCGAGCGATCTGCGAAGAATACGATGTTGGGTTCCTCGACCTGATGGGCAATATGCGTATCGTTTTCGACGCCGTATTCATCGACCGGGCGGTTGCGGATAAACCAGTCACGGAACGACGTAGCCTGCGCTCGGTGTTCAGCCCCCGGGCCGCTCAGGTCCTCCGCGTCATGTTGCGCGATCCCTCACGCCCATGGCGCGTTCAGGATATAGCCTCTGCCGCCGCTGTAAGCATTGGGCACGTCAGCAATGTGCGGAAAGCGTTACTTGATCGCGAGTGGGCCGAAAAAATTCCGGAGGGCGTCTTTCTCTCGGATCCCGATGCCCTGCTTGATACTTGGCGAGAAACGTATAGCGGTCCGGGGGGACAGCGTATCGGTTATTATACCCTCCTCCACGGGAAGGCGCTGGATGACGCTGCGCAAAGTGCGTTTTCGCTTGAATCAGGGCAGGAAAACATGCTTTTCGCTGCCTTTTCCGCGGCCCGATGGCTGGTCCCCTACGCGCGCGTCGGTACGGACTACTTCTACGCAGACGGGGAAGGCCTGGAACGTCTCCGCGAAGCACTCAACCTGACGCCGGCGTCCCGTGGAGAGAATGTCGTCATCAGGCTGCCGAAAGACACGGGCATTTCCCGCGACCGCATCGAACCCGCGACCGGCATTCTGTGTACCAGCGACGCGCAAACCTATCTCGACTTGTATGCGGCGGGCGAACGAGGAGCCGAAGCGGCAGAGCACTTGCGAAAAGAGAGACTCCGATGGCGCAGGTAGTGAACAGACAATCTGAAGCACTCTGCATTTTTCACAAACTATTTCTATTCATTTATGGCTTTCAAAAAGACTCCCTCCGCCCCTTCTGCTCCTGAGTCTCCGGCGGATTTTTTCAGGACGTTTACCCGGCGTACGTTCCCGGACGTTATGCCCCATCAGCGCGACATACTCCGCGACTATGGAAACGATATGGTAGGCGAACATGATGTTGCCCTGCAGCTTCCTACAGGTAGCGGCAAGACGCTTGTTGGCCTTTTGATCGCCGAATGGCGTCGGCGCAAATTCGGGGAAAGGGTGGTTTATCTCTGTCCAACCAAGCAATTGGTGAACCAGACCGTCGAACAGGCTCAAGAAAAATATGGAATCGACGTGAACGGCTTCACTGGCTCCAAGCATAACTATCCAGCAACGGCGAAAGCCGACTACACTACGGGCGAAAAATTGGCAGTCGCTACCTATAGCAGTTTATTCAATACATCCCCTTTTTTCCAATATCCCGATATTGTCATCATCGACGATGTCCATGCCGCCGAGAACTACATCGCCGAAATGTGGTCGCTTAGAATCCCGGCGAATGACGAGGCGCATGCTGGGCTGTATTCGGCCATCATTAGCTTACTTCGCCCCCATCTAACACCCCAATCTCATACACGCCTCACTGGGAACTGGACTGGCCCGTCCGACACCAATTGGGTCGATAAATTCCCCTCTATTTATCTACAAGAAATCGCACAAAAATTGACAGCGATTATAGATACCTATTCACAAGGCAAGCCAGATTTGAACTTCTCTTGGAAAGTGCTGCGGGACCATCTTGACTCCTGCCATGTCTATCTCTCTTCGCACGAAATTCTGATCCGGCCGCTGATACCACCGACTTGGACCCATGAACCGTTTGCAAACGCCAAGCAACGCCTTTACATGTCGGCAACGCTCGGAGCTGGCGGTGACCTTGAGCGTCTCACAGGAATCGCTTCAATCACGCGGCTTCCTGCGCCGGAAGGCTTCCGTTCGACCAGCGTAGGCCGTCGCTTCTTTATTTTCCCCGGTCTCTCGCTTGAACCTGAAGATTGTAACAACCTTCGTCTGGAGATGCAGAAAATAGCCGGGCGATCAGTTGTTCTTACAACGAACCATGCGACGGCGGAAACCATAACCGAGCAGGTCAAAACGCTCGAAGATTTCGCAACCTATGACGCCAGGGACATTGAAGCCTCCAAAGCCAGTTTCATCGAGAAAAACAAGGCAGCTGCAATCATGGCAGCCCGTTTCGACGGAATCGATTTCCCTGATGACGAATGCCGTTTGCTGTGTCTTGATGGCCTGCCGAAAGCCACGAATGCGCAAGAGCGATTTTTAATGACCAAAATGGGGGCAACGGCTCTATTCAATGAACGCTTACAGACTCGGGTGCTACAGGCCGCTGTACTCGAGGACTACAGGATCGTTCGGCCGTTTTCGTTACAGGCAACGGACTTTGTGAATTTCTTGCCGACAACCGCAATTGGAAACACTTCCACCCGGAACTTCAGGCAGAATTCGCTTTTGGTGTGCTTCAGTCGAAGAAAAGCGAGGCGGGCGATCTCATCGACAATTTCAAGAGATTTCTCGCTAACAAGAATGACTGGGAGCAAGCTAACACCGATATCCTTGAGGATACAAGAAACTATGCCCAACAGCTCTATCCAGCCATGGATAACCTTGAGAAAGTTGTCAAACATGAAGTGGGTTATCAGCAAGCGCTATGGAGGGGGGGCAAAGAAAGGGCACTCACTGAGGCACGGCAGGTCATATCAATGTTGACCGCGCAGGAACTTCGCGGCTATCGTGCGCTCTGGCATTATCTCGCAGGTACCGTCGCCTGGTCAATGTCAACAAATGCAAATGACAATCACCAGCGTATCGCCCGCGAACAATTCACTGAAGCGATGAATGCCGCTCCGTATGTCGGATGGCTGGTGCAACTTGCCAAAGATGAACCGATCAAAGAAACCGCCGGGACTGAAATCTCAGATCAGGATATCATCGCCCAAGTCGAACGTCTTGAGGAAATCCTTCTGAGGATGGGAACGGCAAGCGATCAAAAGTTTGAGAAAAAATCGCGGCGGATACTCGACAACCTAAACACCTCAGCGGGTTTCGAAGAGGGCCAGCGAGAACTCGGCGAACTTCTTGGTTTCATAGCCGGAAATATCGAGGCCGATGCTTCCCCCGACCCATGGTGGCTTGGCGCAACCAAGGGCATTGTGTTCGAGACCCACGCCGATGCAAAGCCGGAAACAAAGATCGGTGCGACAAAGGCGAAACAAGCCGCTGGTCACCCCGACTGGATGAAGGAGTATGTTCCAGAGGCTTCGAGCCTTGACATCAACGTTATTCTGGTCACGCCGTCCACGGAAGGCCACCAAGGGGCAAAGCCCTCGCTGTATCGGGTTCGTTACTGGTCGCTGGACGATTTTCGGAAGTGGGCCATGAAAGCCATTGATACGATCCGTGAATTGAAAGTAACCCTGCCCCCAGAGGGTGACCTCTTCTGGAGAAAAAAAGCCGCCGAACGACTCGCAGAGGAAGGATTGACACTAAGCGCTATCATAGCAAACTGCCCTATCGCGGGCGAGTATATGGACTTTGCTAAAAAACAGCCGATGGAACATCGCCCCGGCAATGCCCTCTCCGAGGCTGACTGACAGAGCCCGGCCGAATCAGGGATTCAAGAAACTCGTCGCGCTCTTCGCGGGAGATATACCGATCAAATTTGTCCCGGGCAAGTACACGGCTCAGCTCTCTCATCAATGGCCCGGAGACCAGAAGCGCACCATGATTCAAAGCTCGAATGAATGCCTGCCCAGGCACGGATTCATTGAAAAGTAACGCACTGACAATGACATTCGTATCGAAAACAAAGGGAATTATAAGGAATTGTTGACAAGAAGGAATAAATATCGTATTATTACAGGTGCACAAAATGGAGACCGTCATGGCACATGTAGCACCTGGAAAAGCGCACCGCAGCGGCATTACCCTGATGCAACTGGCCGATATGTTTCCCGACGAGGAAGCGGCCCGCAAGTGGTTCGAATCTCGTATCTGGCCGGACGGTCGCCATTGCCCGCGCTGCAAGGGAACACGCACCCGCGAAGCGTCTCATCATTGCATGCCCTACTGGTGCACCGACTGCCGCAAGTACTTTTCCGTCAAGGTCGGAACGGTCATGGAGGGGTCGAATCTGTCGCTCCGCAAATGGGCGTATGCGATTTACCTGCATACGACAAATCTGAAAGGCGTTTCCTCGATGAAACTGCATCGGGATATCGGGATCGCGCAGAACTCGGCGTGGCACCTGCTCCAACGCATCCGCAAGGCGTTCGAGGGCGCCGATAACGACCTGTTCGGCGGCCCCGTTGAAGTCGATGAGACGTACGTAGGGGGCACGGAATCGAACAAGCACGAATCGAAGAAACTCCACGCTGGCCGGGGAACTGTAGGCAAGACCGCCGTTGTCGGAGCAAAGGATCGGGCCACTGGCAAGATCAAGGCGGAAGTCGTGCAGAATACGACAAGCCGGACGTTGCAAGGCTTCGTTCTGGACAACGCCGAATTGGGTGCGGTCGTCTACACGGACGACAACAAGGCATACGCGGGTCTGCGGTACATCTACGACCTTTCGAGCGTCCAGCACTCGGTAGGCGAATACGTACGCGGCATGGCGCACACCAACGGCATAGAATCGTTCTGGGCAACCCTCAAACGAGCACACAAGGGCGTATACCACAAGATGAGCCGCAAGCACCTTCACCGCTATGTGGCGGATTTCTCAGGCCGTCACGGATTGCGCGAACTCGACACGCTGGAACAGATGGGCCTTGTCGCCTGCGCAATGGTGGGCAAGCGGCTCCGGTACAGAACGCTGGTGGCTTAATCCGGCACGGACCGCAAGCCCGCGCCATGCGATAGGCCCGCAGCGTCGATGATTGCGTACACCGCAGGGGATATCTCGCCATGCCAGGCAAGGTCTACGTCAGAGAGTGTCCACGTATCCTTAAAGGCGGCCTCTGAACCTATTGGGGCGGAATAGTTGCGGTTAGAGTTGAACGGCGGGTCGAGGTAGATGAGATCGACCGAGGCGGAGTTCATGCCCCTCATTACGTCCAGATTGTCGCCCGTCCACAGGGTCCGGTTTGCCCAATTCGGCCCGGTTGTTGCCGTGTGTGTGTGTGTGTGTGTGTGCATCGTATACCTATAAAGCCCTATACTGCAGGGGCCTGTATACGAGGAAGATCGCAGGCCGTCAACAATTCCTTATAATTCCCAAAACAAAACGACTCATTCTTCGTCCAGAATGGACTGCAAGATGTCTGGAGTCAAGCCCCGCCGTTGCGCATTGCGGCTGATTTCCAGCATGGCGTTCCGAAGTGATTTTCCGGATTCGGTCGCATCGCGCAAACGCAAGTTGACCAGCAAATCCAGTTTGCGACGCTCGTTATTCGAAGCCGAGCGATAGAGATTGGCCACATCGGAATCGACCGAAACGGTTATTTGCTCTGTCATTACTATTCCTCCATAGTGAATGGCCCATCCATCGTGATCTCGCGCCCGTCGATTCGCTCCGGTCGCCAAGCGTCAGGCCTCCTCGTAAGCTCTTCGACACAATCCGGACCCATAGCCACAGCTCTGTCCGTGTTCGGATGCCCTTCGCCCCCCCCGCTGTACACGCCGCCTCGTTATCCGCTTCCGGCAGTGGCTGCTCATAATGAAAAGTTGTATCTGGCAGGCGCAACAGGCTGCACGGCCCCCATCGGTACTGCTCGCCGACCCCCCTCACCCCACCAATCCCTGCACCACCGAATCGCACACCATTTTCCCTGCATCCGTGAGGCAGAGACGGCCGCTCCCGGACCATTGGATATAACCTTCGTCCTCGAGTGAGGTAAGCAAATCAGGCTTGTCGCATAAAAGATCCATGCCGTAAATCCGTTTCAGCCGGTGTGCATCCAGCCCATCCGAGGTGCGCAGCCGCAGAAAGATATATTCGTTCGCCAGCATCTCCAGGGACAAAGCATCCTCGCCCCCTACAGGAGGTACGCGTTGCTGTACCAGCGCTTCGTACTTCCGGAGATTGGACTCGTTGTGCCAGCGCCGGGCGCCTGTACCTGTTTTGTGGACCGATCCGTTTTCCGTACCCGCCTGGACTGCTCCATTATTCGTTTCATGCTTCCCCCCCGCCCTGGGCTGTCCAACAGATTCCGGCTCTATGCCCTCCTTGTCTCGCCCACCCCACCAGAACGAATGGGCGGACGGTCCGAACCCGAGGTAGTTGGCATGCCGCCAGTACGCCTCGTTGTGACGAGATCGCTTGCCCGGCAGCGCAAAGCTCGATATTTCGTAGTGTTCGTAGCCTCGCTCCCGCAGAAAATCCATCGTAAACCGGTATCTCGCTGCGAATTCCTCATCCGGGGCAGGCGTCACACGCCCTTGCGTCACCATCTTGTAGAGGGGCGTACGCTCCTCGATGGTCAAACCATACGTGGAGAGGTGCGGCACGCCCAGCCGGGTCAGTTTCTGCACATTGGCGCACCAGTATTCTTCCGGCTGATCGGGAATACCGAAGATGAGATCGGCGGACAGGTTGTCGAAACCCGCCTCCTGCGCCCGCTCTATGGCCTGCACGGCCTGTTCCGGCGTATGGCTCCGGTTCAGAAACGTCAGGTCTGTCTCGTAAAAGGATTGTACGCCGATGCTCAGCCGGTCGAATCCGAGGGAACGAAGCACGCGCAGATAGTCAGGCGCTGCATCGTCCGGGTTCATCTCCAGCGTCGTTTCGCAAACGTCGCCGGTCCGGAAAGAACGGTGGATCGTGTCCAGCAAATCAGCCAGATCGCGGGGCGCCATAAGCGACGGGGTGCCCCCCCCGAAGTAGATGGTCTCGATGGGTTCGCGCCCGGCATATTCCGCCGCATAATGCGCCAGCTCGGTATGCATGGCCTTCAGAAAAGGCGCTCGCGACGATTTCGTCGTCGTAAAATAGAAATCGCAGTAGATGCAGCGTTGCGTGCAGAAAGGGATATGAAGATATAGGGACGCCACTCAGAAGATGATCCCTATCCGGACGGGCAACACAAAACCCAGCCCCTCGCCGCCGATGATAAGCGCCGGATTGATTTCGTAGAACACGGCGGATCCTCCAAACCCATGCGCCCGCCCAAGCCCGATATGAATGGTGGGGCCGCTGATGTCTTTGTTACCGGCGAGAGGAAGATATCCGCCCATGCCAAGGAAGATATACCCTGCACGCAACCGGGTCGGGGGCGGAGTGATGATGAGGGATATCTGCGGCTCGAAAAGATAATCGGCTCCGCGCCACCCTTCGAGGACAAACCCCGTGAAGCCGAGGTCCAGTGCGGTGGAAATGTCTGCGGTGATCGGCATGGAAGCACGACCCCGGATACCCAGGCCCACACCCTGCGGGGTGCTGTACAGGGCATTAAGGCTCATGCCGTAGCGGCGGGATTTTGCCGGAGCTGCATCCTGGGCCGCATCCTGGGCCCAGGCGCGCGGTGCGGCGATCTGCATGGAAACCGCCCAAGCGGCAAGGACAAGCAGGAGGCGAACTATCTTCATGGATCTGGTTGTGTCAGGGCTGCATGAACAGGCATTGTACGAACACGGGGCCATTCGTGTCGTTCATGGTGTATCTGGCAAAAGATAGCGGATATGAAGTTTATCGTTTGCGTCAAACAAGTACCCGACGTGGCGTCTCCACTGCGTTTGCAGGAGGGGTGCATCGATGCGAGCGCCGGACGCATGGTGCTCAACGCGTATGACGCCTCGGCGGCGGAAGGAGCCATCGCCTTTACCGAAAAACACGGAGGCGAGGTACACGCCGTGCTGGTAGGCCCACCCAAGGCGCAGGAAGCGCTGCGCAAGGTGCTTGCTATGGGGGCCGCATCGGCAGTCCATATCCGGATCAAGGACAAGGCCGGAACTGTGCCGGGAGCCCTTCCCCACGCACAGGCCTGTGCACAGATTCTTGCAGATCATTTCAGTAAGGAGACATTCGATGTGATCGCGTGCGGCAAGCAGGCACAGGACACCGACGAAGGATTGACGCCCGCCATGCTCGCTGAGTTACTGGGCCTGCCCTTCGTCGGGAATGTGATCGCACTGGATATGGATAGCGGCGATCCTGGCAAAGGCCAACTCCTTGTGACCAGACAAGCGGACACAAATCAGAAAATTACGTGCATAGAGACGCCGTGCGTAGTGTCTTGCTCCAACAATATGTGCGATCCGCGCATTCCGAATATAAAGGGGATCATGGGGGCGCGGAAGAAGCCGATCGACGTGAAGATCGTATCGCTGCCTGCCGGATTACCCGGAATGCATGTCCTGCGCTACGAAGCCATGCCCGGCCGGCCGCCGGTGCGTATGCTGGAAGAAGCGTGGGATGAAGCGGTCGGGACCCTTGTACCTTTCGTAAAAAGCGGCCCGCCCGCAGCATAGGATGGCGCGCTTGCTCACATTTGCCGAAATCCGGGCCGGCCGCATCACGCGCCTGTCGTTGGAAGCGCTCTCGCGCTGCCGGGATATCGCCAGGATGCGTCGTGGGGACACAGTGGTGGCCGCTATCGTGTCCGACAACCCCCGCGCGTACTTCGAGGAATTGGCTCGTTACGGAGCAGAGGAGGTGTTCGCCGTAACCCATACGGTGTTTGCTTCTCCTACCAAGGCGCCACAGGGCGCCCCCTTGACCGCGGCGCTTGCCGGTATTATCGAACAGGCTGCCCCCGATGTGGTGGTGCTTCCCTCCGGGGAAACCGTGAAGGAAATCCTGGGGGCGCTGGCTGTACGGGTTTCTGCGCCGGCGATCCCCGACGTATCAAGCTTCGACGTGCTGGATGGTGCGGTGGAGGCGCAACGCCCCGTGTTCACCGCCGGCTTCATGGCTCATGTCCGGGCAGAAGGCGCCCCCGTGCTGGTTTCGCTGCGGGCCGGTTCGTACGCCGCCTCCGGAAACCCGGCGCCGTCCCCTTTGCACATCCGGAATGTCCCGTTCACACTCGATGCAAAGGTTTCCGGGAAGACGTACAAGGCGTTGCACGAAGCAGTGACGGCGGCTTCCGGAGGAATTGATTTGTCGGAAGCATCTGTGGTGGTGGCCGCAGGGCGTGGGGTGCGCGACGAAAAAGGCAAACGGCTGGTCGAAGAACTTGCGGCGCTGCTCGGAGCAGCAATCGGTTCGTCGCGGGGCGCTATCGAGGCTGGACTCTTCCCCCCCTCATTCCTGATTGGCCAAACCGGCAAAACCGTTTCCCCGGACGTGTACGTTGCGATCGGAATATCGGGCGCCCTGCAGCACATGGCGGGGATGTCCGGTAGCCGAACCGTGATCGCCATTAACAAGGACGCTGACGCGCCCGTTTTTCGCCATGCGACCTACGGGATCGCAGGCGATCTGTATGAGGTCCTGCCTGCGTTTACTGAAGCATTGAAGGCAAAAGCCTCAACAGTCGACTCAGTGTAGCAAACGGGTAAAGAGATACGCAATGCTGTGGGCGACAGAGCGCTCACAGTACGGGTTCCCTTGCGTTCTCTTTCAAGGCAACACCCCGTTGCCTGGGTTCATGCCCCCGCCTTACTTGCGCGGCCGGGACGGAGCCTTTGTTGCGCTCAGCGACACGTACACGCGGAATATCTTCGGTTTGTCCGTCTTGCGAGCAGCAATCCTGAAATACCTGCCCGGCTTTTCAGCATGACGTTCGAGGTAGGAACGCAGGTTGGTCACATCCGTCGTGGAACACGGCTCAATGCGGAGCACCTTGTCGCCTTTGAGTCCTTCGAGATGCTCGATCAGTGGTGCAAATCTGGAAACGCGGCCAGGGACCGGTTGGGGTTTGGAGCGCAACTTGCTCAGAAGCGCGTCGGCTTCATCCTTGTATATGGTCGTTGTGTAGAATGCCATGGGAAAAAGATGGTTGTGTAATTAAGGAATAAGGCGTTTGATATAAGAAAGTCGCCTTCCGCCTGCTCCCCTACGGGTTCAGGCTAAAGGGGGGATACCGGTCCGTAATGAGCAGGAGGGCGTAAGCCAATACGCGGTAAGACCAGCGTGAGACGCCCACCACGAAGCGAAAAAGGCCCTCAGGGTATCTTCCGGTGATAATGATCGCAATCCAGGCAACCAGGGTAACCACAGCCGAAAACAATCCCAGAGGAATAAGGACAATGTAGTGGGGAATGGCCAGAAACCACTTGACCAGCGGGAGGAAACGGTTCAGTTCAGCGTCGGCATCGGGATAAGCGATATCAAGGCGCACATTCTGCTCCTCGTCGATCGACGGATACTCGTCTACGAGTAGCGAGGCGTAGGCAATAACCCTTGCCCCAAAACGAGTCAAGGCCAGCACAAAGTCGAATATCCAGCGCGGATACTTCTTTCTGAACAAGATGAGCAGGATGAGTACGCACATCAAAAACGATGAGTAGGGGACACTACCATTCGCCCACGGCCCGGAATAAGCAGGATCGGTCAATCCGGAATAAGCAGGATCGGTCAATAACACATACACGACAAGTACGGGAAGCACCAAAACCCACCTGAAGAGCGCCGTCAGGCGATTTCTGGAGCCGTCCCCGTACTCCACGCTGAACTGCACAGGATAATCGTCGTTCATACTTGCATCATCAGGAAGCGTCATGGTATCGAGCGTTCGACACAGAAAGGATCCACAAAAACCAATCCCGCACTATCAGGAAGCAAGAAAAATGAATCCTGTAAAGGCGCTCTCTTTACCGGTTGACGCCGTCTTGAGCACATACTTGTTTTCAAATTTTTTCCGAAGGTATGTGCGCAACGGCTGCACCTCTTTCTGCTCCAGTCTGACCTTGAGCACCGTGTCACCCGTCAGGCGCTCCGCAGCCCGCCCGATGGAATCGTACTTGGAAGAACGGCCCTTCCTCGCGGCGCCGGACATTTCTGCCTGTGCTTGTTCGGAAGACAGAACCTCGACGGAAAATTGGCCGGCTTTTTTCTTTGCCATTGTGCAGTGTACAGGTTAGTGGGAGTTGGCGATGCATTGCAATAGTAAAGACAAAAAAAACGGAGTGACTTTACGAATGTCCCACACATCCCGCAGGATGCGTCTTGTTGGTAAAATCCCTCCGTGGCTTATGAGTATAACTAACGAAATGCAAATACACAAGACAATAAATCATCGACTACGAGAAATAATTTTGATTACTCGAAATAGACGAACTCTCTCCGTCCTTGCACGACATGCCTCACATGCCTATATTACCGGAAAATAAGCGGTGGTTTGACGCATTTTCGAATGCGCGATAAGGCCCATGGAATTGTTCCATCAAGGCTGTTTTCGCTCATTAACCGTTACTTGGGTTCGCATTTTCCTTATCATTACACCAGCCACTTCCTATGACATTCTATACAACGACCATATACAAGGACGAGGCCGACGCGCTTCTGAGCAAGCTCCGTTCCAGAACCGACTCGGGCCCGGGGCGCAGTTCCAAATTCGATCCGCTCGTAAAGCACATTGAAGCGCTATCAGGTGGCGATGTGCTGCGCATAGAGGCGCTATCCGTAACGGACGTAACGAACCTGCGGGGCTATGTAGCGCGCAACGTCAAGGGGGGCAAGCACTTGAATATCCAATCCCGGCGGCTGCGCGGTTCGGACGCGAAAAAATTCCGCGTGTATGTTTCCCGTGCAAAACAGAAATAACATTCCGCAGATTGTGTCCATGACGCGATATATTGCCCTTTTCCTGCTGGCCATAACGATCGCGGCGTGCGGCAACGAGTCGTCTTCCCGCGCCACAGAATACGCAGAAGAAAACTTCCCTCCCATCCCGTTCCGGGATGACGGCGACCTGACGTTTTTTCGAGGCGGGGAAGAGATTGTCACCATCGACATAGAAATCGCCGAGTCGGACTCCGCGCGCATACGGGGACTTATGCAACGACCTTCCCTGCCTGAAAAAAGCGGTATGCTTTTTCTTTTCGAGCGGGAAACAATGCAGATCTTCCACATGTCGAACACGCCGCTCGCACTGGACTTGCTATTCACGGGAAGCGACTCTGCGGTAGTCGATATCGACAAATACAACCGCCCCTTCACATCCACGCTCATCCGCTCGGACGCTCCGGCACAGTATGTCATCGAGGTACCGGCGGGGTTCGCGGATCGCTACGGCCTTGTGGAAGGTGAGCGGGTGTACTGGATTCGACACGATGCGGACGCCGGCTTGTAGCGGAAGCATACGCCGGAGCCCTTCCTCCATCCCCGAACCGGATTATAGCCCGAAACTTTCGCCGCATGCGCAGGTCCGGGCCGCTTGCGGATTGGAAAAATAAAACCCGTTGCCTTCGAGACCGTCCGTAAAATCAAGCTCGGTGCCATCCAGGCAAGCAGCGCTGCGCCGATCAAGGACGACGGATAACCCGTTCACCTGAATCACCCGGTCGCCTTGCTGCCGGACCGTATCCCAGCCCAGATCGTACGTAAGGCCCGAGCATCCTCCCGGAACTACGGCAACCCGCAGCATGGTTGCGGACAAATCCACTCCCTCCCCTTCGGCAACGGTGAGGAGTTGCGCCAGGGCGCGCTCGGTAATGCGTACAGCTTCCATGGGAAAGACGGATGCGATAAGTGGCAAGTCACATTAACACTCGGTGAAGACAGGAACGAAACGAACCCCTGCCGGGTTGCAAACGTACTTGCTTTTTCCTGTCCTTGCGCAGTTCGCGCCCAACGCTTTTCCCTTGCTGATCCATGCCCACCACGGAAACAGAGTTTCTGCACGAAGTCGCCGCCGGCGAGTACAAGTACGGCTGG
Source organism: Rhodothermales bacterium (assembly GCA_965248175.1). GTDB lineage: Bacteria > Bacteroidota > Rhodothermia > Rhodothermales > VXPQ01 > VXPQ01. Next base: position 1,797,261 of record OZ252093.1, on the reverse strand, counting down.
GAAACGAACGTCGAGGCCGATACGATACCGAAAGGTCTTGACGAAGATGTCGTCCGTCTGATTTCCGCCAAGAAAGACGAACCGGAGTGGCTGCTTGCATGGCGCCTGCGGGCATGGCGGCATTGGGAAAAGCTGGCCTCCAACCCGGCGGAAAAGTACCCGCGCTGGCCGCATTTGAAGTATACGGAACCGGATTTTCAGAACATCACGTATTACTCGTCGCCGAGCAAGAAGCCGCGGTATGAAAGCCTCGACGAGGTCGATGCGGATCTACTGGAAACGTTCAAGCGGCTGGGCATTCCACTGGCCGAGCAGGAGAAACTGGCGGGCGTAGCCGTGGATGCCGTACTCGATAGCGTGTCTGTCCACACGACCTTCAAGGAAGAACTGGCAGAACAGGGCATTATCTTCTGCTCGTTTGGAGAAGCCGTGCAGGAGCATCCCGAACTGGTGCAGAAATACATGGGGTCCGTGGTGCCGTACACGGATAACTTCTATGCCGCGCTGAACGCTGCGGTGTTCTCCGACGGCTCCTTCTGCTACATCCCGAAAGGCGTCCGCTGTCCCATGGAGCTTTCGACGTATTTCCGGATCAATCAGGCAGGTACGGGACAATTCGAGCGTACGCTCATCATCGCCGAAGAAGGCAGCTACGTAAGTTACCTCGAAGGCTGCACGGCCCCGATGCGCGACGAAAACCAGTTGCATGCCGCGGTTGTGGAAATCGTCGCCGAGGCGCACGCGGAAGTAAAATACTCGACCATCCAAAACTGGTACCCCGGCGACAATGAGGGACGCGGGGGGGTGTTCAACTTTGTCACCAAGCGGGGCATCTGCAAGGGAGATCACGCCAAAATCTCCTGGACGCAGCTTGAAACCGGATCGGCCATCACATGGAAATACCCCAGCGTGATCCTGAAAGGAGACCGGTCGGTGGGAGAATTCTACTCGGTGGCTTTCACAAAAGGACGACAGCAGGCGGATACGGGCACCAAGATGGTGCATCTGGGGAAAAACACGAAAAGCACCATCATCTCGAAAGGGATCGCCGGGGGGCGCAGTAATAATTCCTACCGGGGACTGGTGAAAATCAACAAGGGCGCCGAAAATGCGCGAAATTTCTCCCAATGCGACTCGATGCTGCTTGGAGATCGGTGCGGAGCGCATACCTTCCCCTACATAGAAATCAAAAATCCCTCGGCGCAGGTGGAACATGAAGCCACCACCTCGAAAATAGGCGAAGACCAGCTGTTCTACTGCTTCCAGCGCGGCATTGGCGAAGAAGCTGCAATCAAACTGATCGTCAACGGATTTTGCAAGGAAATCCTTGCAAAACTTCCCATGGAGTTTGCCGTAGAGGCGCAAAAATTGCTCGATATCGAGCTTGAAGGATCGGTAGGATAAGCGACGCCGGCCCGATGATTCTTCCTGCATGACGTCCAACGCCCTTTCATAAATAGCTACGCGAAACGCGAAAACCATCGAAACATGGCAATTCTTCAAATCAATAATCTGCATGCCCGGATCGAGGAGCAGAACATCCTCAAGGGAGTCGATTTGACGGTCGCCGCAGGCGAGGTGCATGCGATTATGGGGCCGAACGGGTCGGGAAAAAGTACGCTCGCATCGGTGCTCGCTGGACGAGAAGAATTCGAGGTGACGGACGGAAACGTCCTGTACCAGGGGCAAGACCTGCTGGAGATGGAACCTGACGAACGCGCCCTTGAAGGCATTTTTCTGGCCTTTCAATATCCGGTCGCACTACCAGGGGTCAGCATGAATAACTTCCTGCGGCAGGCGCTCAATCAACAGCGGGAATACCGCGAAGAAGAACCGCTTTCGGCAGGTGCTTTCCTGAAGCAAATGAAGGCATGCGCCGCCCTCGTAGGTTTGGATCCGCAACTCATGAGCCGTTCGGTAAACGACGGTTTCTCGGGCGGAGAGAAAAAACGAAACGAGATTTTTCAACTCGCCATGCTCGAACCGCGCCTGGCTATCCTGGATGAAACAGATTCGGGACTGGATATCGATGCATTGCGGACCGTTGCGGACGGCGTCAATGCGCTCCGGCGCAGCGACCGATCCTTTGTCGTCATTACCCATTACCAGCGGCTCCTCGAGTACATCATTCCCGATGCTGTTCACGTGATGGTGGATGGCCGCATCGTCCGGTCCGGAGACAAAAATCTTGCTCTTGAGCTGGAGGAAAAAGGATACGACTGGATTCGGGAAGAAGCGGTGGCGGTATAGGTCCGGCAACCGATCATACACATTTTTACAGGTTGCAAATATGTCGAATCCCCATAAAATCACGTCCCTCGAAGCATCGTTCGTCGATGCTTTCGAAGCGTACGCCAGCGATCCGACGCCGGGAAATGCATCGGGGCCTGTAAACGGCCTGGCGCCCCTTAACGCCATGCAGGGGTTTCGGCGACGGGCTATTGAGCGCTTCCGGGAATTGGGTATTCCCTCCCGGAAGAACGAAGCCTGGAAGTATACCCATGTCCCGGAGGCACTCGCTCGCGGCTTTTCCGTATCGGCCGGAGGCCCGGCGCCCGATCCCGGGGCCGCTGAAACGGCGCAATGCGCGCTCGCCGGTCTGGATGCACACATCGTCGTACTCGTCAACGGACGTTTTGCGGGCGAACATTCCCTTATCGGCAACCTCCCGGAAGGTGTTGCGATCAGTGGGCTGGGGACAGCGGCGATCACCCACCCGGATATCCTGCGCAATCATTTCGGACACTATGCGGCGTGGGAAGAAGAAAGTTTTACGGCGCTTAACACAGCGTTCGCAAGCGACGGACTTTTCGTATATGTCCCCAAAGGAAAGGCCATCGAAAAACCGATCCATGTGATCAATCTGCAAAAGACGAACGAACGCCTGTTCCTGCAACCCCGTCACCTGCTCGTATTCGAGGAAAACACGCAGGCGAAGATCATCGACACATCCTGCACCCTGACCAGCGAAGCAACCTTCACGAATGCCGTTACCGAGACATTCGTCGGCGAGCGGGCTATTGTGGAGATGTATCTCGTGCAGGATCCGGGCAATGACAACGCGGTCGTTTCGACCACACATGTCTACCAGGAAGCGGCAAGTACCTTCACTGCCACGACCGTAACCTTTACCGGCGCCGTTGTCCGGAACAACCTGAACGTGCTGCCCAATGCCCCGCATTGCGAAACGCACCTGTATGGCCTGTTCCTTCCCGGCAGCAACACGCAAGTGGACAACCACACGCTCGTGGACCATGCCCAGCCGGACTGCGTCAGCAACGAATTGTATAAGGGCGTCCTGAATGACCGCGCTTCCGGCGTATTCAATGGCAAGGTGTTCGTGCGGCAGGACGCACAGCGCATCAATGCTTTCCAGGAAAACAAGACAATCGTTCTCACAAACGAGGCAACGATGAATTCCAAGCCGGAGCTGGAAATTTACGCGGATGACGTAAAATGCAGCCACGGCGCCACAACGGGTCAACTTGATCCCGAAGCCTTGTTTTACCTGCGTTCCCGGGGAATGACCAAACAACAGGCTCAGGGCATGCTTCTTCATGCGTTTGTAGGAGACATCCTTGACCGCATCTCCATCGAACCGCTTCGCAGAATGCTCGACCAACGCGTTACCCGCCTATTCGGCGAATAATCCGGAAAAAAACAGGAAGTATACCGGTTCGCAAAGCACCGTGTATTCGTCGCCATTTTGTAAACCGGCTTTGTCCATAGCATGAAAGCGGCGTCCATGAATACCACCGGCGCAATACAAGACCATATCCCGGGAAGGTTCGACCCGGCGGAGGTGCGCAGCCTGTTCCCCGCGCTCCAACGCGAAGTGTACGGAAAACCCCTTGTGTACCTGGATAACGCCGCCAGTTCACAGAAGCCCCAGGCTGTCATTGACCGGCTGGTCCGGTACTACTCCTCGGAGCACAGCAACGTGCATCGCGGAGTGCATTTACTGAGCCGGGAAGCTACGGATGCGTACGAGGCCGCTCGCAAACGAGCCGCAGCGTTCATCAATGCGCCCTCCGAACCCGAAGTGCTGTACACCCGGGGAACCACGGAAGGCATCAATCTCGTGGCGTCCTCATTCGGCCCTCTGCATGTCGGAAAAGACGATGTGGTGCTGGTATCGCACATGGAGCATCATTCCAACATCGTTCCATGGCAAATGCTCTGCGAGGCGCAGGGCGCCCGCGTCCAGGCAATTCCCGTATCGGACACCGGCGAGATCGTCTACGAGGAATTCGAGCGGCTGCTTACAGAACGAGTCCGCCTCCTGGCTATTGCTCATGTATCGAATGCCCTCGGAACCGTCAATCCGCTGAAACGCATGATCCGGCATGCACACGACCTTGGCGTGCCCGTCGTCGTCGACGGAGCGCAGGCGGCGCCGCACATGAAGGTGGATGTGCAGGAACTCGACTGCGATTTCTACGCCTTCTCCTCGCACAAGATGTTTGGCCCTACCGGCATCGGCATCCTCTACGGGAAAGCGGAACACCTGGAAACCATGCCCCCCTGGCAGGGCGGCGGCGACATGATCGAAACGGTCACCTTCGAGAAAACGACGTACAACGAACCGCCGCACAAATTCGAGGCTGGCACGCCGAACATCGCCGATGTGCTGGGGTTCGCCTCGGCCATCGACTTTCTGGAAGGTGTGGGACAAAACCGCGTAGCGGCGTACGAACAAGATCTGCTCGCGTACGCGACCGGGCGGCTGTCGGAGATCGAGGGCGTCCGCTTGATCGGAACCGCAACGAACAAGGCGAGTGTGCTCTCTTTTGTAATCGGCGACATACACCCCTACGATGCAGGAACCATTCTGGACAGGCTCGGCATTGCCGTGCGAACGGGGCATCATTGCACGCAGCCGCTGATGAGGCGGTTCGGCATACCGGGCACGGTGCGGGCCTCCTTTGCGCTGTACAATACTTTCGACGAAGTGGACGCGCTGGTCGCCGGCGTACGGCGCGTCAAGAAGATGCTCGGCTGAACGCCGGAATATGCCTGGCAAACATGACGGCAAACGGAACGATTCGGGAACGCGCCCACGACATCGTGGAAGAGTTCGGGCTGTTCGACGACTGGATGGGGAAGTATGAATATCTCATCGAGATCGGACAGGCCCTGTCACCGCTCGATAGCCGGTACAAGACGGAAGCCCACCGGATTCACGGCTGTCAGGCCCAGGTATGGATCCGTCCGGAGATGAAAAACGGGCGGGTCTTCTACGAAGGCGACAGCGATGCGCTCATTACGAAGGGTCTGGTGGCGTTGCTTGTCCGCGTACTGTCGGGTCAACCCCCGCGGGAGGTCGTCGAAGCCGATCTGGAGTTTCTCGACGAGATCGGCATGAAGGATCATCTTTCGTCCACGCGCAGAAACGGCCTCGCCTCCATGGTCAAGCAACTCAAGCTCTTTGCACTGGTGCATACGGGAAGCGCATGAGACGCAACCGGGCGCGGTGCTACCGGGTAAACAAAACAGAAACACAGGGCCAGGCGGGCAGACAATGGTAATTACCACGGGCGGACCCATGGAAGAAACGACATCGACCACACAGGAAGACCTTGAAGAAAAGGTCATCGAGGTGCTCAAGAGCATCTACGACCCGGAGATTCCGGTGAACATCTACGATCTCGGACTCATCTACGAAATCCGGGCAAAAGAGCGGTCCGTCTTTGTCAGAATGACCCTGACAGCACCGAATTGTCCAGTCGCCGACATTCTCCCGCAACAGGTCGAGGCGGCCATCGGCATGCTTCCGGAAGTGGACGAATCGACGGTGGTGCTGACCTTCGATCCGCCTTTCTCCCCGGATATGATGTCCGAGGAAGCGCGGCTCGAATTGGGGTTCATGTAAACAGTGGGCCCGCATCTTTTGACAGGCGCCATGCTCACGCTGGCCGAATGGGAAGCGGTCGGGCTTTCGTTGCGCGTTGCTGCGGTTGCCGTCCTGATTACGGCGCCGATCGGAGTGGCGCTGGCTTATCTGCTTGCGCGTAATCGGGTGCCTCTGTCGTTTGTGGTGGAGAATCTCGTCCAGTTACCGCTTGTACTTCCGCCGGTAGTCACGGGGTGGGTGCTGCTCATTCTGCTGAGTCCGGAATCGGTGTTCGGTGGCTGGCTGGAAGCAACCTTTGGTCTTCGTATTGCCTTCGGATGGTTCGGCGCCGCGGTGGCAGCGGGCATTGTCGCCTTTCCCCTGATGGTGCAAACGATTCGCGTCGGGTTCGAACAGGTAGACCCTTCCTGGGAAGAGGCCGGGTACGTATACGGCGGCACGCGTGCGGCCGTCTTTCGCCATGTAACGGCTCCTCTTGCGGGCAGGGCCATTGCTGCGGGCATCGTGCTCGCTTTTGCCCGTGCATTGGGTGAATTTGGCGCGACCATTGTACTGGCGGGCAACATTCCGTCCGAAACGCGTACGCTTCCATTGGCTATCTTTACCGAAATACACCGTATGGGCGGCGAACTTGCGGTACTGCGTCTGGTCCTGGTGGCAATCTTGTTGTCCGCCGCCAGCCTCACGATACACGCCCTGCTGCGCCGTCGTTTGCCGAGCCGGACCGATCGTCCGGGTACCTGACAGGCGGTTTGGAAGAAGGGTCGGAATTTTTTCGTTCGTTTCCGTCCGCCACATGAAACAATGCATCTGAATACCCCGGCACAGGCGGGCAGGTTGTCATGAAAGAATGGCTATCGAGTGAGGATCTTGAACGCATCCGGCAGGCAGTAGCCGAGGCGGAGCGCCGCACTTCGGGCGAAATCGTCCCGTATGTCGTACCGCGTAGCGATACGTATGAGGGAAGGGCATGGAAAGGCGCAGGTATTGCGGCTGCGCTGGCACTGGCTTTCACTGCCGTCGTGTTTCAATTCTATGAGGGCTGGGGGCTGGCATGGCTCCATACAGGATGGGGCACTGCCACCCTGACCCTTGCTGCCGGTATGGTCGGGGGCCTACTAAGCGCTTTCGTATCGCCGCTTGGACGGATGCTCGCAGGGCGGGAATACATGACCCGGACGGTGCATCGCCGCGCGATGAAGGCATTCGTGGAGGAAGAGGTGTTCGCCACGCGGGAACGCACCGGTGTCCTGATCTTCGTATCGCTCTGGGAACATCGCATCGAAGTGATCGGCGATGCGGGCATCAATGCAAGAGTGTCCACAGACGAGTGGACAGACATGGTGGCGCGCATCCGGGACGGCGTACGAAGCGGCCACTTTGCGGACGGCCTGATCGATGCCATTGGCATGTGCGGGACGTTGCTCGAAGGCAGCGGCGTCGAGCGGCGCGACGACGACTCCAATGAATTATCCGATGCACTGCGCGTGGAATCGTAACCGAAACCGAAGCGCTGCCAGAGCTGCGCTGCCGCCGGGTCCCGCATCAGCGCCAGAAAGCGCATAGCATCTTTCTCAAGCGCACTACCCTGCACGACCGCCGCCGTGTACCGTATCTGCGGTCGGCACCGCTCAGAAACCACATCCTCTACCTGTAATTCCGGCGCCATGGCAGCGTCGGAAGCATACACGATGGCCGAACCTGCCGCCCCGGCCTCTACAGCGGCAACCGCCGCACGGACATCGAGCGTCGGCACGAGGCGAGGCGCGAGCAGGACCCACTGGCCTTCGCACAGCAACGCCTCCCGCGCATACATCCCCGCCGGCACATGTTCCGGATCGGCCAACGCAATCCGTTCGTTTTCGGAGCGTCGTCCATCCTGGCGCCGGACCCGCACAAGCCGATTGGCGACGGGTAGTTCGATGGGCGGCAGAATGCGGCGTTTTGTATACAGGTATTCCGTCCAGTCGGGGTGTGCGGATACGAACAGGTCGGCGGCGGCCCCGCGCTCGATCTGACGGGCAAGCAGCGAACTGCCGGCCACGTTCACCGTGACCCGAACGCCCCCCGGCAGGACGCGAAACGTATCGGCGAGCGCTTCCATGACATCCGTCAACGAAGCCGCAGCATACACATCGAGGGTGCGGTCTTGCGGCGGGCGGCGGCATCCCGTCAGGAGAACGCCGGCGCACAACAGCATGGCAAACCCGCGAGCCAGACGATGCACCGAATCCTCCGGGAATTGGCTATCAGGACGCTTCCGCACTCTGGCGGATGGTGCGTATCCAGGCTTCGGCTTGCCGCTCATACACAGAACCGTCTTCGGCCAGCGCCACGACTCGGCCGAACTGCTCCAGGGCTTCGCTGATCCGGTTGATGCGCAGCAGAAAAACGGCCCGGTTGTAATTGGCGGCAAGATGATCCGGGTCTTGCTCGAGAGCCAGATTCGTTTGCCGGATCGCTTCCATGGGATTTTGCGGGTCGTACTGATAGGCCCAGCCAAGATCGGCCCGTATATCCACATCGTCCGGGTTTTGGGCAAGCACCTTCCCGAATGCTTCGATGGCAAGCAGGGCCACGTCGGTCTTGCGGTCATTGTAGACGGCTTCCATCCATGCATACAAAAGCGTGCCGGCATGGCGCCAGTCGGCCGTAACCCCGGTGCGGCGGGCCAGGCGCTGTTGCTCGATGGCAGCCCGGTCGATGCGCCCGATTTCGGCCATGAAGCGGACCAGTTCCCGCTGTGCCTCCAGGGCTGTCGTTTCCTCTCCGGAGTGCGCCAACGCTTGCAGCGAATCCACAACGGGAGCATACTGACTGGCGACAGGAATAGCTTCGAACTCATCGATTACGGCAGCGCTCCGCACTTCGGCAGGCATGGCGGCAGTGGAAGCAACCTCAGGCTGGACCCGCTGCCTGGACATCTCGGTGATCATGAAAAGGGCTATCACGATCAGCACAGGAATGCCCACCAGCATAGCCACCCGCCCACCGAGAGAGCTTGTCCTCGCTTCTTCAGAAGCACGCGAAGCAACAGGCTGCGGAACATCGGCGGTGTCGGAACGCAACGATCCGCACAATGCGCACCGGTCGGCGTCCTCGGCCATCCGGGCGCCGCAATCCGTACATACGAGGTTACCCATCGGACCGGCCCATCTCGCTTGCCTGGCTGAGCCTTACCGCCGTATCCACCTTGTTTCGCAGGCTTCTGGAGGGGCGAAACATCGGCATATAACGCGCCTCGACTGGAACTTCCTCGTTCGTGCGAGGATTGCGCGCCTTGCGGGCCTGCCGGTACTTGACATGAAAGGTCCCGAACCCCCGAAGTTCAATACCTTCCCCCGATTCCAGGGCCTCCGAAACACAGGAAATAAAGCCGTTGATGACCGCTTCCGTTTCTATTCTGGTCATTCCGGTGCCCGTGGCAATGCGTTCGATGATATCAGATTTCGTCACCGTCGTGGAAGGTTATTTCAGAAAAACGCGATACGTCGTATACCCATGTCCTTAACGCCGCGCCGGGCACGTCGTTTCCGGTCGTTCGCAGTGTAACGCCCGGCACGTTCAGGAACAAGCATCGTTGGGGAGGCATACGTTTTGCGTTGTGTTTCGACGTGTTGCCCCCCACCGTCGCTGCACATCCCGCATGACGTACCGCCTATCGATATACCCGATGATCCGCATTCGACACGCCGTTTCGCTGCTCCTCATGGGTCTGCTTTCGGCATCAACCGGGCAGGCCCGGCAACCATCGGAACCAACTCCCCTGCCATCACACGCCACTTCGCAGGAGCAATCCCCGAATACAACCGTCCGGTACGAGATGGATATCACCGTCCATCCGGACCGGCATGCCATGGAGGGGCGTCAACGTCTCACCTATACCAACACCTCGCCGGACACGCTCTCCCGCGTATTCTATCATCTCTACTTCAATGCCTTCCGGCCTCATTCCATGATGGCCGAACGGAACCGGGAGTTGCCGGATCCCGACCCCCGCACGGCGCCCCGCATCTTTGATCTTGACCCGGACGAAATCGGCTATCACCGCATCGAATCCCTTGCGCAGGATGGAGAAACCGTTGCGCACCGCATCTTCGACACCGTGATGGAGGTGGAGTTGGCCCGGCCCCTCCCACCAGGCGGTCAGGCCGTTTTCGACATGACGTTCGTTTCTCAGATTCCCCTCCAGACCCGCCGCAGCGGGCGGGACAGCCGCGAAGGGATCGATTATTCCATGACGCAATGGTATCCGAAACTCGCGCAGTACGATGCGCGCGGATGGCATGCGGACCCCTATGTCGGCCGAGAGTTTTACGCCCCGTTCGGAACCTTCGACGTACGCATCACCCTCCCCTCCGAATATATCGTCGGCGCGACGGGAACCCTCCGCAACCCGGACAAGGTCGGCCACGGCTACGCAAGCGATTCACTAAATACGGATACCTCTACGGTACAAAGCGATTCGCTGACCTGGCATTTTTATGCGGAAAATGTCCATGACTTTGCCTGGTCCGCCGACCCGGACTACATCCACGATGTGCTCGAAACGGAAGCAGGCTACGCGATTCACCTGCTCTACCAGCCGGATGTAGCCGAGGTATGGCAAACGCTCCACGAAGCCGCCCCGAAAATCATGGCGTTCTACGAAGAACGCTACGGCCCCTATCTCTATCCGCAGATGACCATTGCGCAGGGTGGAGACGGCGGGATGGAATACCCGATGATTACGCTCGTAACAGGCAAGCGCCCCCCGCCCTCTCTTCTCGGCGTAACGGCTCACGAGGTGGCGCATATGTGGTTCTACGGGATGATCGGGTCGAACGAAGCCAACCATGCGTGGATGGATGAAGGTTTCACGAATTATGCAACACGCGAAGTGCTTGCGCACATCCGCGAGCAACCGCCGCCATCGCACGCGGGCGCTATGTTCGGCATCCTGAATATGAAGCGCCTTGGTCTCTTCGAACCCCTGAATACCCCCAGCGACTGGTTCGATACAAATATCGCCTACGGGGTGTCCGCTTATTCGGGCGGCGAAATGATGCTCGATATGCTGGGCTACGTCATCTCCGATTCGCTGCGCGACCGGTTCCTGCTCGAATACCACAGGCAATTTGCGTTCCGGCACGCCGGGCCTCACGATGTCGAGCATGTCGCCGAGCAGGTATCGGGCATTCGCCTCGACTGGTACTTCCAGCAATTCGGGGACGTGAACTGGGAACTGGACTACTCCGTGCGGAAGTTGAGGCGGACCCGGGACGGGACCGCATGGCGCACCACCATGACACTGAAAAGGCTTGGAAGGGCCGTCATGCCCATAGACCTGCAAATCATACTTGAAGACGGGTCGGTACAGTGGGTGCATATACCGCTGGGCATCATGCAGGGACACAAGCCGGTCCCTGAGGACTGGATCGTGGCGGCCCCCTGGGCCTGGACTGCGCCCGAATACAGTCTGGAAGTCATGCTGCCGGCCAGGCCGCGCAGCGCCGAAATCGACCCGTATGTAAGAACCCCGGAATCGGACCGGCTCAACAACACCACCGCACGGCCAATCAATATTTCTTTTCTGAAGCCCCCTGCCCCCAACATGCGCCGGTACGATTTCGGATGGCGCCCGCTCGTACAGTACGCACAGCACTGGGGACCCGGTATAGGGGTGCAATTCCGCGGGGCGTATCTCCTCACCGGGAAAGAAAGGAAGAATATGGTGAAGATCTGGCCGCAGGTGCTCTTCAGCGAAGGAACCGAACCAGATGTTACCTCCTTGCTGGAGCATCACGAGCCCCCGAGGCTTGGAGCGTTCAGCGGCATCGACTTTGACTTTTCCAACGCAGGTAATTATCTGAAGGGCTACCTCATAAACTGGTCGTCCCGGGGGCAAAAACATCTCGGCGTTTATCAGGTCGACACGCGGGCTTCCTTTTCGGATCCGGATGATTTCCTTCGACAGAACAGCCGCCGCCTTACGGTAGGCGTAAAGCAGCGTTTCCTGGTGAGCGACCGCGCCAGGATCCGGAACACGTCCAGCGCCTACCTGCAGAACACGCTTTCTGTTTACGGTCATCTGGAAGGAATGAGCGAGTGGTACCGATATGCTTTGTTCGTAGAAGGAGGTGTGGACGATGAGGGGCCATACACGGCCAACCGGATGTCCATGGACCTGGCCCTCGGCATGCCGATCGGACCATTCACGGGATCCGTGCGCCTGTTCTTCGGAGGCGGGGAACCGGACGTGCTCTCTCCGGACAAGCGATTTCGTTTCGGGGGCGTATCTCTTGAAGAACAGTGGAATAACGCGGCGTACCGGAACGTGGAAGCGCTCTTCGAAGAACCACTCCGCGACGCGCCCTGGGTGGCCTTTGGCGCGCCGGGCCCGGTCGCTTACATGCGCCAGGCGGAGCCGTATGCTCATAGTCCGCACCCATACCAGGATACCGATGCGCACACGCACCGGAATGGCGATTCGGACATCGATCCGGACGAGGAAAAGGGGTTCTTCGGCGTCACGGAAATGACCGCCTTCAGCGCAAGGCTGCTGACGCCCCGGTTACGGGGCCCGGCGCTCCTGCGCCCCCTCCGGCTGGAACTGTTTATGGGCGCCGGAAAAATAGGGGACCTGAGCGGGAAATCGCATGACCACCGGAAACGGACCCTGATGGACGCCGGATTCGGCGTGCGGTACGATCTGAATCGCCTGCAGGGATTCGACCGGTGGATCGGGCAATCCGATATCTTGTCGGATCTTGTGCTTGTGGCACGCTTTCCCTTGTGGGCAAACGATTACGAGTATGCGGACAGCGATGCTCCCTTCGCATTCCGCTGGCTGCTTGGCGTGCAACTGGACCGTCTCCCCTGGGACTAACACTCCCCTCCCACCTGTATATCCTATCGAAAATGCTTCGTTTGTCAACCTGTACGATCACGGCCCTAACAGGCGCTGCGCTTCTTGCCCTTGCGGCATGCGGCGGCCAACAATCCGAACAGGCCCCCGGCCAAAACGACGCCACGGCTATCGTACGACAGGCTGCTCTTGCACACGGCGGCGAACACGCGGACCAGGTAAAGGTTGGTTTCGACTTCCGGGAATACCACTACACCATCACGCTGAATGGAGGGATGTTCCAGTACGAACGCGAGCGCCCGGATTCGGCCGGGTATATCCGGGACGTACTGAACAACGACGGATTCTACCGCGAAATCGATGGCGTGCGCGTGGACCTGCCGGAGGAGACGGCCGCCGACTACGCATTCTCCCTCAATGCCGTCTCCTACTTCATGCTGTTGCCTTTCAAGTTGACTGACGACGCCGTACAGGCGAGGTACCTGTCCGAGGAAACCGTCAAGGGCGAGCCGTACCACGAAATCGAAGTGACCTTTCGCCAGGAAGGAGGAGGACTCGACTACCAGGACCGGTTCGTGTACTGGTTCCACCGAGACCGTCATACCATGGACTATTTCGCGTATGATTACGAAACAGGCGATTCGGGAACGCGCTTCCGGGAGGCGTACAATGCGCGTACCGTGGGCGGCATCCGTTTCCAGGACTATCTCAATTTCACCTCGCCGGTTATCGCGGCGCCGGGAGACCCCATCGAGCAAATGGACAGCCTGCTGTACATCCAGGAACTGGATACGGTATCCGTCATCGAAACGACCGGCATCGTCGTAGAGAAAATCGACGAATAGATGCGATTCCGGTCGTATATTCCATCAACTATCCGTACAAAAACATCGATAACCATGACTGCAACCATGCACCGCACCTTGCTTCCACTGCTCATCACAGCAGGTCTTCTCGTTTTCGGCGCTCGCTCCGTCGCCGCACAGGACATCGTTCCGCCGCCTACTCCGGCAAGCCCGCGCGCCGTTACCCAAACCTCATTCAGCGATGGAACCTACGCCAGCATCCACTACGGATCGCCCCGCAAGCGCGACCGGGAAATTTTCGGCGGACTGGTTCCGTTCAACCAAGTCTGGCGTTTGGGCGCCAACGAAGCCACAGAAATGACCGTGACGCAAGACATTCGGCTCGGAGACATGGATCTGGCCGCAGGCACCTATGCCCTCCTCGCCATCCCGAACGAGGAAACATGGACCTTGATCGTGAATGCAGGCCTGGGCATGTGGGGCGCCTTTTCCTACTCGGAGGAGAACGATGTCCTGCGCCTGGAAGCCCCGGTAAGCATGACCGACGACATCCACGAGGCGTTCACGATCACCCTCGAAGTGAACGAGGAAGGCTCCTCCGCCATGCTTTCCATGATGTGGGATCAGACGAGCGTGACCATTCCCGTAATGCCGGCGGAATAATTCGCCGGATATTCTCCCGGAAAGGCGACGCCTCGCAAGGTTGCCTCGTCAAAATCATGATGCGGACACGCCATGCAGCTTTCGGGGCTTGACGTCGAAGCAGAGGGTACGGGTATATCGCGCCCGTTGAGCCGGCAGGTCAACCTCCTTGGCATGCTTCTCGGGCAGGCTATACGCCAGCAGGCGGGGCAGGGCACCCTCGACCTGGTGGAAGAATTGCGGATGCTCTGCAAACAGGCGGTGGCGGAGGATGACCCGGCGCCCCGTATACAGGCAAAGAACCGCATTGCGCAGCTCGGCGATGAGGAAATTCTTTGGCTGCTCCGCGCCTACACCGCGTTCTTCCATCTGGTAAATCAGGCGGAGCAGGAAGAAATTATCCGCATCAACCGGGATCGGGCCCGTTCCGGATCGCCGGAACAGCCCCGGGCGGAATCCATCCTCGAAGCGATCCACTGTCTCAAGAAAGAGGGATACTCCTACGAGGAGGTCCTTTCGCTCTTCCGCCACCTGGATATCCAGCCGACGCTGACGGCACACCCCACCGAGGCGCGGCGGCTCAGCATCCTGTACAAGCAACAGCGCATCTCTCGAATATTGTCGCGGCTCAACCGGGAACGCCTGACGCCAAGAGAAAAAGAACGTGCGCTGTCGGATATCCGAAACCAGATCGCCCTGCTCCTGTCCACCGATGAGATTCGCGCGGACACGCCCAGCGTAGACGACGAGGTGGACCAGGGACTTTATTTCTTGCGTAATGCGATCCGGGAAACCATACCGGACATATATGACGACGTACGACGGGGACTGCGTGCCTATTACGGGACATCGGGAGACATCCCCGTATTTCTAAAATACCGATCCTGGATCGGCAGCGACCGGGACGGCAACCCGAATGTCACGGCGGATGTGACGCGGCGGACCTTCGCAAAACAGCGCCTCACCGCCATCAATATCTTTTACGAAGAATTGGTGGAGCTGCGTCGGGAACTCAGTGTTTCGAGTCGGCAGGTATCCGTGCCCCATGCGCTGTACGATGCGATCTCCGCCGATGCAGAGGATATCGATCTCGACGAAAAGGTCAAGCGGATATACCGCCACGAGCCTTACCGGCTCAAGATCAGTTATATGATGGAGCGCCTGCTCCGGCTCGTGCAGCAAGTGCAGGCCGAGTTGGATCGGGATGCACAACCCCGGACCCGGCAGGAAACGGGCAGTGCTTGCAGCTACAACGGGGCGGCTTTTGTCCAGGACCTGGATATGCTCCGCGAATGTCTCGTCGGGACGGGCTACAAAGCCTATGCCGAAGCCGGTCCCTTACAGCGCATTCTCGTACGGGCGCGCACGTTCGGGTTTCATATGGCGGCGCTCGACGTACGACAGCACAGCCGCATACACGAGCAGGCCGTAACGGCTATCCTGCGCGCCGCAAACGTGCACGACGATTACGCCAGTCTCGACGAATCCGAAAAAATCGATCTCCTCTCCGCCGAACTGGAAAATCCGCGCGCCCTGTTGCCTCGCGACGCCGAGTTGCCCGAAACGGCGCAGCAGGTCGTGGAAAGCTTCGAGGTGATCCGGGAAATCGTCCAGCGAGAGCCGTCCGCCATGGGCAGCTACATCATCAGCATGACGCATACCGTAAGCGATGTGCTGGAGGCCATGTTGCTGGCAAAGGTGGTTGGACTCTGGCGTATACAGGACGGGGAATTGTACTGTCCGCTCGATATCGTACCCCTCTTCGAAACCATCGAAGACCTGGCGGACGCAGACGTCCTCATGAGCGCACTCTTTTCCAATCCCGTGTACGCCAGACACCTCGAAGCCCGGGAGCGTTTCCAGGAAATCATGCTCGGCTACTCGGATTCGAACAAGGACGGCGGGTACTGGATGGCCAACTGGGCCCTGCACAAGGCCCAAAAAGACCTGAGCGTCGTCTGCAGAAACCATCAGGTAACGCTGCGGCTTTTCCACGGTCGAGGCGGTACGGTCGGGCGTGGAGGCGGCCGGGCCAATCAGGCTATTCTCGCCATGCCGCCCGTCGTGCATAATGGGCAAATCCGGTTTACCGAACAGGGAGAGGTCATCTCGTTCCGGTATGCGCTGTCGGACATCGCCCGGCGACACTTGGAGCAGATTGTCAGTGCGATGATCGTGAGCACGGCCTCGGGATCGCGGCAGAACGGAAAAAACGACTACGGAACGGCGCCTGAAAATGTCGAGGTATTGGATCGCATCGCCGGCAACTCCATGGAAGCCTACCGGGCGCTCATCGAAGACAGCGCGCTCTGGCCGTGGTATACGCAAGTCACCCCCATTGAACAGATAAGCCGGTTACCTATCGCTTCGCGCCCCGTATCGCGCGGCTCTGCACATGAGGCGCCCTTTGAATCGTTGCGGGCCATCCCATGGGTTTTCGCATGGACCCAGACCCGGTAT
Organism: Rhodothermales bacterium; assembly: GCA_965248175.1. Classification (GTDB taxonomy): domain Bacteria; phylum Bacteroidota; class Rhodothermia; order Rhodothermales; family VXPQ01; genus VXPQ01. Next base: position 1,780,652 of record OZ252093.1, on the reverse strand, counting down.
ATCCTGCCGGGCTGGTTCGGAACAGGGCACGGCCTGACCTCGCTCACGGAAGAAGACCCGGAAATGTTATCCCGGCTCCAGACGCTCTACCGGGAATGGACCTTCTTCCGGGCCGTCGTGAACAGTGCGCAACGGGAAATGGCGCGGGCACGGTTCGATATCTCACAACATTACAGGGAATTGGAAAATTCCTCGGAAGGCGCCCGTATCCACGAACGAATCGCCGGAGATTTCCGCAGGGCCCACGACATGATTCTCCGGATCACCGGGCAAAACGAACTGCTCGATAACAGCCCGGTCATTCAGAAATCCATTTTCCTGCGCAATCCCTATACGGATGTGCTCAACCTGCTGCAGATCGAACTCATCAAGCGGTACCGAGCCGCCGAGCAGGAAGAAACGCAGGATGCGCTGCGGCAGGCACTGTTCCTGAGCATCAACGGCATTGCGGCAGCGATGCAGAGTACAGGGTAGCAGGGAGGGTATAGGACTGTGGCGGTATCTTGCGTTATGCCGTGCTTAATGCAACAGTTGGCGCAGGTCTGGTCCTCGTCTTGACGTCGATCCTGGACATATCCCACACCGCGTTGCAACAATAACGACCATGCGAGCTGTCGCCACGTTTACTCTCTTCTTGTTTACCGCGTCCTGCATCACCCCGGGAACGGAAAAATCGCCGCCACCGCCAAATATTATCGTGATTCTGGCGGATGATCTCGGGTACAGCGACCTCGGTTCTTTCGGTTCGAAAATCATTCACACCCCGCACCTGGATGCGCTTGCTCAGGGCGGCGTACGACTCACCAATGGATACGTATCCGCCGCAGTGTGCAGCCCATCGCGGGCCGGGCTCTACACCGGGAGATATCAGTCCCGGTTCGGCTACGAATTCAACACGTCCGGGCGAGACACCGTAGTCGGCCTGCCAACCGATCAGCGCACGCTGGCCGACATGCTTAGGAGCGCAGGCTACGTCACCGGATTGATCGGGAAATGGCATCTGGGCAAGTCCGAAAAGCATCACCCGCTGAACCGCGGCTTCGACGAATACTTCGGACACCTGTCGGGCAGTTCAACATACATCGACGCACACAAGGAAGGCGTCGAATCCTGGCCCGCACGAAACGCTCCAACCAGACGTTCGGCCCGGGGCGCCATATACAACGGATTCGAACAGGTGGAGGTCGAGAAATACCTCACCGACGTCTTTGCAGAAAAAGCAGTCGACTTCATCCGCCGGCACAAAGACGAGCGGTTCTTCCTCATGCTCACGCCCAATGCGCCGCACACGCCGCTCCAGGCCACGGCCGAGTACACGGACCGCTATCGCAGCGTGGAACCTGCCGGACGCCGGATCTTCGCGGCCATGGTCTCGTCGGTGGACGACTATGTCGGCGATGTTGTTGCCGAACTACGCGCCCAGGGATTAGAAGAAAACACGCTGATCGTGTTCTTCTCGGATAACGGCTGCATCAAGTACCTTTCGCAGGATATCTGCTCGAACGATCCGCTGAGTGGATCGAAACGGTTCCATCTCGAGGGCGGCATCCGTGTGCCGTTCATCTTCAACTGGCCTGCCGGCCTACCCTCAGAGAGAACATTCGAGCATCCGGCGATCTCTCTGGACCTCTTCGCCACGTTTGCGGCTGCGGCCGGCTCCGAAGAAACGACCGAGGACAGCGTGAACCTGTTGCCGTACCTGCGTGGCCAGAACAGCGACCCGCCCCACGAATTCCTCTTCTGGCGAGCCAAACCGACCATGGCCATCCGCTGGGGCAAGTGGAAACTATGGAAGGTCAACAGGACCGACAAAACCTTCGACGACCTGACGAACGCGGGGCGCAGGCTGCCACAGATCGACTATGCCGGCGATTCGCCGGCAGGACAGATAACCGTACTCTACGATCTATCCGTGGACATCGGCGAGCAAGAGAATCTGGCAGGAAAACATCCCGAGGTGGTCGAGCGGCTCGAATCGGAGCTAAAGGTCTGGAACACTCAGTTGGCGGAACCGCTATGGCCCAGCAATCGCTCCACCCTGAGCGAGCTGCATGGGCAGATGGTCCAGTTGTTTTTTTGATGTGATTGGCCACATTTCACCGCACCAGCGTCATATACCGCGTTGTCGAACGCTCATCGGCTACAAGACGGTACAGGTACGTTCCACTTGGAACATCGCTGTGCCAGACGGCGGTATGTCAGAAGTGAGAAGTGGTCCGTAAAAACTGGACAGTTTTTCACGTGTTTTTAAGTGTACTGTCGCGTCGGGTTATGCCGCTTTGGGCAGCGGTTTTCGTTCGTAGAATACGTCGTCGGGGGTTCGGTTGTCAAGTCCCTGGTGGGGACGTTCTTCGTTGAAGTAGCGCAGGTAATCGGCAATCCCCTTCTCGGCCTCGGCCACCGTCTCGTACGCGTGCCGGTAGACCTCTTCCTGCTTGAGGCTGCGCCAGAGGCGCACCACGTACACGTTGCCCGGCCAGCGGCCCTTGCCGTCCATGGAAATTTGCACGCCATGCTCCTTGAGCGCACCGGTGAACGCCTCGGAGGTAAACTGCGCTCCCTGATCGGTATTGAAGACCTCCGGGGCGCCGTAGCGGGCAATGGCTTCTTCCATCGCTTCGACGCAAAAGGCGGCGTCCATCGTGTTCGAGAGCCGGTGTGCGAGCGCCTTGCGGCTATGCCAGTCGATCACGGCTACGAGATAAAGAAAGCCCTTCGCCATAGGGATGTACGTAATGTCCGCCGCATAGACCTCGCGGGGTCTCGTCACCTTCATGCCTCTGAGCAGATAAGGATAAATCCTGTGCCCTTCTCCCGGAGACGACGTGCGGCGCTTGGGATAAATGGCCCTAAGGCCCATCAGGCGCATGAGGCGAACGACGCGGCTTCTGGCGACACGGACGCCTCGCGCCTCGAGCATGCTCTTTATCGTGCGCGATCCGCTTGTGGGGCGTTCCATGTAGAGCCTGTCGATCTCTTTCATCACGGTAAGGTGCTCCTCGCTCTCGCCCCGAGGAGTGTAGTAGGCCGTCGAACGACTCAACGACAAGAGCTTCGACTGGCGAACCGCGGGCAAGGCATGGGCGCGATCTATCCTCGCCCGGCGCTCGGCTAACGGTCTCGACCGAGCGCCTTCGATAAAAAATCCTTCTCCATCGACAACTCTCCGATCTTCGCGTGAAGCACCTTTATCTGATCGTCGCGCTCGTCCGGGGCGCCGCCGCGGCCTCGGGTGAACGCCTCCTCGGCGGTCTCTACCAGCTGCTTCTTCCACGATTGTATCTGGTTCGGGTGCACCTCGAAGCGCTCGGCGAGTTCGGCCAGCGTACGGTCGCCGCGAACGGCGGCGAGGGCTACCTTCGCCTTGAACGAAGGACTATGGGTTCTGCGTGTGCGTCTTGACATGGGTCTCGTCGGGTTGATTGGATCGGAACAAGGTCGCAACGCTACACCTTAAATCCCGCCAAAATCTGTCCAATCAACCCGAACCACCTCTGTAAACTGCGCTCCCCGGTCGGTATTGAAGACCTCAGGTGCGCCGTAGCGGACAATGGCCTCTTCCATCGCTTCGACGCAAAAGGCGGCGTCCATCGTGTTCGAGAGCCGGTGGGCGAGCACCTTGCGGCTATGCCAGTCGATTACGGCCACAAGATAAAGAAAGCCCTTCGCCATAGGGATGTACGTAATGTCCGCCGCATAGACCTCGCGGGGTTTCGTCACCTTCATGCCTCTGAGCAGATAAGGATAAATCCTGTGTCCTTCTCCTGGAGACGACGTGCGGCGCTTGGGGTAAATGGCCCTAAGGCCCATCAGGCGCATGAGGCGAACGACGCGGCTTCTGGCGACACGGACGCCTCGCGCCTCGAGCATGCTCTGATCGTGCGCGATCCGCTCGTGGGACGTTCCATGTAGAGCCTGTCGATCTCTTCCGTCACGGTAAGGTTCTCCTCGCTCTCGCCCCGAGGAGTGTAGTAGGCCGTCGAACGACTCAACGACAAGAGCTTCGACTGGCGAACCGCGGGCAAGGCATGGGCGCGATCTATCCTCGTCCGGCGCTCGACTATCGGTCTCGACCGAGCGCCTTCGATAAAAAATCCTTCTCCATCGACAACTCTCCGATCTTCGCCCGGAGCACCTTTATCCGGTCGTCGCGCTCGTCCTCGGCGCCGCCGCGGCCTCGGGTGAACGCCTCCTCGGCGGTCTCTACCAGCTGCTTCTTCCACGATTGTATCTGGTTCGGGTGCACCTCGAAGCGCTCGGCGAGTTCGGCCAGCGTACGGTCGCCGCGAACGGCGGCGAGGCCTACCTTCGCCTTGAACGAAGGACTATGGGTTCTGCGTGTGCGTCTTGACATGGGTCTCGTCGGATTGATTGTATCGGAACAAGGTCGCAACACTACACCTTAAATTCCGCGAAAATCTGTCCAAACAACCCGAACCACCTCTCAAGCGAGGAAGATCCGATGCTCCAGTTTTCATTCGAGGACGTGACCTACCAAAGCCGGAGGAGAAAGACGCGTAACCAGCGATTTTTGGAGCAGATGGATGCGGTGCTTCCCTGGAAGGTTTTTCTTTTGGAATTGGAGTCTTTCTATCCGAAGGGCGCCAAGGGGCGTCCTCCGGTCGGTCTTGAGGTGATGCTTCGAATCTACTTCATGCAGCAATGGTTCGGGCATTCGGATCCGGGCATGGAAGACGCCCTGCACGACAATATTGCGATGCGTCGTTTCGCTCGTCTGGAGGCGGGCTACGCGCCGGACGAGACGACGATATGCAAGTTTCGTCACTGGCTTGAAGAGCGCGAGTTGACGAAGACGCTTCTGTCGATTAGCGGCAAGCACCTTCGTTCTTGTGGCATCATGGTTCGCGAGGGCAGTATCGTGGACGCGACGATCATTTCTGCTCCGACGTCTACGAAGAACCGCTCTGGTCAGCGCGATCCTCAGATGAAGTCCACTCGTAAGGCGAACAAGTGGCATTTCGGGATGAAAGCGCATATCGGCACGGACACGCAGGGCTATGTGCACAGCGTAGAAGTAACGGCGGCGAACGTGCACGACGTGACGATGATGGAGCAGTGTCTTCACGGCGAGGAGAAGACGATCTACGGCGACAAGGGCTACGCGTGCCGAAAGCGCAAGGAGCGCGCCGAGTCGCAAGGCGTCGCCTGGCGCGTGTTGCGCAAGGCGGCCAGAGGCAGGAAACTGACGTGCGCGGACGCTTCGTTCAATCGCAAGAGCAACCGCACTCGTGCTCGCGTAGAGCATCCCTTCGGGGTGGTCAAGCACCTTTGGGGCTACCGCAAGACGCGCTACCGCGGGTTGCGCAAGAACGCGGCGCAGGTCTATACGCTGTTTGCGCTGGCGAATTTCTTCATGGCGCGCAAGAAATTGATAGCTGTCGCGGGATAGGTATGCCCGGGCGCCGCGTTTTGAGGCGTCCGGGGCGCTAAAACGCAACAATATCGTAGATTCGGCCTTGAATCCGACCCCTGACGGCCCCTGTCCAACCTGAAATCGCCCTTCCCCGATCTCGAATCTTCAATTCGACTCCCAGTGATGGATTGATCAGAGTATCCCAAAGTAACCGTTTCCGTTTGATTTCCCGGTGTTTTTTAGTATTATAATAACCGTAATCAAGAGACATACTCGACAGAAAAATGGCACAGAAAGCACCCGGGCGCTCCGAACGCAAGGGACTGACAATCGTTCAGCTTCTTCGCATGTTTCCCGACGACGAAACAGCCGAAGCGTGGTTCGAGAAACAGCGTTGGCCGGAAGGTCCGGTTTGTCCCGATTGCGGATGCATGCGGGCCGTACGGAGCACCCACCCGACGATGCGGTGGCGTTGCAAGGATTGTCGCAGGCACTTTTCCGTGCGCAAGCATACGGTCATGCATTCGAGTAAACTCGGCTTGCAGGCATGGGCCATCGTTGCCTACATGGCAACGATGAACCTGAAAGGCGTGTCGAGCATGAAGATTCACAGGGAACTGGGGATTACGCAGAAAGCCGCGTGGCACCTGATCCAGCGTGTACGCGAGGCTTTTGCGGAGAATGCATCTGTGTTTGTCGGTACGGTTGAGGTTGACGAAACCTACATGGGCGGCAAGGAAGCAAACAAGCACCGGAACAAGAAGTCTTTCGCTGGACGCGGTACAGCGGGCAAGGCGACCGTCATGGGTGCAAAGCAGCGGGATGGCAAGATCGTTGCCCGTCCGTTAGGTTGGGAGCCAGAAGAGACGCTGGCCGGGTTCGTGCTCGAGACCGTGCAGCCCGGCGAAACAGTTTACACAGACGATCACAGGGCATACCGGAACCTGCGACATACATTCCGGCATGAGGCGGTCAAGCATAGTGCCGCCGAGTACGTCCGGGGCGACGTGCATACGAACGGCATCGAATCCTTCTGGGCTATGCTCAAGCGCGGACACAAGGGCACGTTCCACAAAATCGGGCGTGTCCCGTAAACTGTGTAAGTGGTCAATCGTACACATAGTTTCATCAGGAGGTGAAGACGATGACCGAACTTACAGACAAACAGCAGGCTCTTCTGGACGAGTTGCTGAAGGATTTCAAGGGGGACGCGCGGGACATATTCGGCGAGGGGGGCTTGCTCAAGACGATAGGCAAGCGTGCTCTCGAGGCGGCCTTGGAGGGGGAGCTGACGCATCATCTCGGCTACCCTGCTCACGATCGGTCGGGCCGCGGCAGCGGCAATTCCCGCAACGGACGCACTGCGAAGCGGCTCGAGAGCGAGTCGGGTTCGCTGGATCTGGAGGTTCCCCGTGATCGCAACGGCAGTTTCGAGCCCAGGATCGTAGAGAAGCGCCAGCGCCGGGTAGCGGGCCTGGACGACGTGATCGTGTATCTCTACGCGCAGGGCCAGAGCACGCGGGCTATCCAGGACACGTTGAAGCGTCTCTACGGCGCGGAGGTCTCCTCTACGCTTGTCTCGGAGGTTACCGCAAGCGTTCTTGAGGAAGTGAGCGCATGGCAGGCTCGTCCTCTGGAGCGGGTGTATCCTGTCGTGTACTTCGACGCCTTGTTCGTGAAGTCTCGCGAGGAGGGATCGGTGAAGACGCGAGCGGTCTACGTGGCGCTGGCGATAGACATTGAAGGAGAGAAGCAGGTGCTTGGCCTTTGGATCGCTCCGACGGAGGGGGCCGTTTCGTGGCTTACCATCTTCGGCGAGTTGAAGGCGCGGGGCATGGAGGACTGCTTTATTGCGTGCGTGGACGGTTTGAAGGGTCTTCCCGAGGCGATAGAGACGGTCTTTCCTCGTGCGCGGGTGCAGTTGTGCGTTGTGCACCAGGTGCGCAAGAGCCTCCGGTACGTACCCTGGAAGGAGCGCAAGCCGGTGGCGTCGTCTTTGCTGCGCGGTCTACGCAGCGCCGAGCGAAGAGGCTGCTCTTGCGGCGCTCGAGGCTTTCGAGCAAGAGTGGAGCGAGAAGTACGCGGCTATCGCTCCGCTCTGGAGGAAGGACTGGGAGCGTCTGGCGCCTTTCTTCGACTATGCGCCTGCGATCCGCAAGGTGGTCTACACCACCAATGCGATCGAATCGCTGAACTACAGCCTGCGCAAAATCGTCAAGGGACGGGGCGCTTTCCCCAACGACGACGCGGTGCGCAAGCTGCTCTACCTGGGCCTGCGCGAAGCATCGAAGAAGTGGAAGCGTCCGATCCGGGACTGGAAGGCCGCCCTCAACCAGTTCGTCATACTCTACGGGGACAGAGTACCCATAGATCAATAAATTCACTTACACAGTTAAGCGGACACGCCCACAAAATCAGCCGGAAACACCTGCACCGCTATGTCAACGAGTTTGCTGGACGGCACAATATCCGGGGCCTCGATACACTGGACCAGATGGCCGCTATCGTGCGGGGCATGGACCAAAAACGCCTCCGGTACGCCGACCTTATCGCATAACCCGTACACAGGTAAAATGGCGAATCAAACAACATTGGGACTATGACCGCGAAACCCGACCCCAAGCCGAAGAGAGGCCGCCCGGAAACGCGGGTGCTGAAGATCGACACCGCGCCGGAGATACTGGCGAAGTGCATCGTAACGCCGATCAAAAGGCCAGCGAAGTAATCCGAAATGGTTACTTTGGTATATAAGTCCCAATCCAAACGACAACCAAGTGTCTCATAGGTATTCCCTCCTTGGACATTGCGTGATTTCCGATCTATAAGCCTTCTACTCCCCCCACAAACCCCGCCCTTCCTCGCGAGCTTCCCGCTCGTACTCCAGGTACTCGTCGCTGTATTCAAACGGGATCCCCGAGTAGATATTCGCATAGCCGTCGGCAACAAGGCGGTCATTTACCCGGTAGAGGCGTCGGCCGTACTCATCCAGCACCCATACGTAGGCCAGCGTCCTGCCATACCGGTCCGTCTTGCGTCCGGAGCCGTATTCAAGTTCGACAGGCCTGCCCAGCACCAGTTCCGCGGCATATGCGCTGGCGCGACGCCCCAACTCCCGGATCGTCTCCCGGTCCATGTCGCTGCGCTCCACGTCCCTGCTCAGTTTGGGAGAAGGATGCACCTCCGGCGTGTCTATGCCTATCAGGCGCAGCATCGTTCCATCCGAAAGTTCGAACGTATCGCCGTCGACAATGCGCGCAACAGTCAGCGTTCCGACTGGGTCGTAAAAGTCGGGTGCAAGCGTCAGGTCCGCATCGGCAGAAAAGTCGCCTTGAAATCCTTCATAGAAAGGAAGCGCCGTCCCGGGATTGTAATAATACGGCGGGGGCAAGGCGCCGGCGTTGCCGTCATAATACTGCGGATCGTACGGGAACGGCGCCGGAGCAAGCGCATATTCCGATTGAGGGGCCTCCGGCGGATCCATACGGTACCATATCTCCATGCCAAGATTGGCGGCAAGGAGAACAATCAGCGTCACAAGCAGCACCCGCACAGACATGATGCAACGATAACGTAAAAGGTTACGAAGAGCGGGGAAGCCCCCGGACTATTTCCTCACATCCACCAGCAGCCTGCCCCGTATCTCGCCGGACAGAAGCCGTTCGCTATACAATGGAAGATCGTCCAACCCGATCGTATCCGCAAGAAGACGCTCCGCGAGCTCATCGGTCATCCAGCGGGCAAGCCGCGCCCAGGCTTTCCGTCGCACGGGAACGGGGCATGTATTCGTATCCACACCGATAAGACGCACGCCTCGCAGGATAAACGGAAACACCGTAGTGTGCAAGGCATGCCCCCCGGCCAGTCCGCACGCCACGGCTGTTCCATGACGCTTCAGGCGAGACAGGAGCGCTTCCAGCGTTTTTCCGCCCACCACATCCACAGCGCCGGCCCATTCTCCCGAATCCAGCGGGCGTGCGGCGCCTGCGGCAAGCGCCTCACGTTCGAGAATCCGGTCCGCGCCGAGACGTCCCAACCAGTCATGCGCATCCGGGCTCCCTGTCGATGCCGCTACGCGGTATCCCGCTTCATGCAACAATCCCACGGCAAAACTCCCCACCCCGCCCGATGCACCGGTCACAAGCACTTCACCCTTCCCGGCTTCGACGCCATGCGCTTCCAGCTCCATCACGGCAAGCATGGCCGTAAGGCCCGCCGTCCCGGCCAGCATGGCTTTTTCGAGAGACATTCCCTCCGGGAGCGGGAGCAATTTGGCCGCATCCACACGCTGCAACCCGGCATATCCGCCCCAGTGGGATTCTCCCAGCCCCCACCCCGTGCCAATCACCAGGTCTCCCGGCTTGTATGCTTCCGAATCGGAGGCGCGCACCTTCCCGGCAAGATCGATCCCCGGCACAAACGGCCAGGCGCCGCGAACAATTTTGCCCCGCCCGGTAATCGCCAGCGCATCCTTGTAGTTGAGGCCCGAATACAGGACATCCAGCAGCACATCCCCTTCCGGCAAACGAGATTCGTCCATCTCGCAGACCGATGCCTCAACGTCGCCATCCCGGCGATTCAGCAAAAGCACTCTCGACATACCACTCACTTTGCATCATCTTCAAAATCGAGCGCCGCGGAATTGATGCAATACCGCAACCCGGTGGGATTCGGGCCATCTTCAAACACATGTCCGAGGTGCGAATTGCACCGGGAACACAACACCTCCGTACGCACCATCCCCACACTGCGGTCTTCTTCCGTTTCGATGGCGTCCCCATCAGCCGGCTGATAAAAACTGGGCCATCCGCTGCCGGAATCGTACTTGGTGTCGGAATCGAAAAGCGGCTGACCACAGGCCGCACAGACATAAGACCCTGGGTCCTTATGATGGCACCAGGCGCCGGAAAACGCCGGTTCGGTGCCTTTTTTACGGAGCACCCTGTACTGTTCGGGAGAAAGATCGGCTTTCCACTCTGCTTCTGACTTGCTGATTTTCCTGGCCATGGATCGTAAAACCGGGTTGGTGAAAAAGGCGCGCCTGTGCGCGGAAACCTCTCGTGAAAATACCGAAAAAAGAAAACTTCGTGGCCTAAAGGATGCACGGGGGCAGACGGCATTGAAGTCGGCAGCCTTCACACATACCCGCGTTCCTTTATGAGGCCCAGAACGCCTGCTTGAAATGTGTAACGATCGGATCGGCGTCTTTCTGCAACACGACTGCAATTACATCGAACCGGCACGACGCCTGCTCCATGCTTTGCTCCCGGAGCCAGGCCTGCGCGGCCTGCGCAATACGCCGCCGCTTCGTCTCGGATATGGCTTCTTCGGGACGTCCGAACCCAAGGCCGGAACGGGTTTTCACTTCGGCGAACACGATCTCGCCCTGCCCGGGAACGACGTTGAGCCCATCCCCGGGCGGTTCGTAGCATACCAGATCAAGCTCCAGCCGCCCGAACCGGTAATTGCGATGGAGAATGCGGTACCCGATGGATTCCAGGTACGCTGCGGCAATATCTTCCCCCCTGTTCCCTACGTCTTTCCCTCGTACGGACATAGCTCCTCCAATCCGTAAAAAGGGCGTACCACGCTTCGCGCCACTCGTTCCGCCACTGGGTCAATATCCATGATCCTGCGACGGCGGCGCGGCGTGGCGTGGCGAGAATATTCTTTCTTCGTACTTTGGATCATGCCATTGTACAGGTCATCGCCATGTCCGCAATCATAACCCTTACGACAGACTTCGGGACGCAGGATGCGTATGTCGGGGCTATAAAAGGCGTTATTCTTAGCCTGTGCCCCAACGCGCGCATCGTGGACATCTCTCATGCGATCGCACCACAGGACATCATGGAATGCGCCTTCGTGTTGCGCGACGCTGCATGGTATTTTCCCGCCGGCGCCATACACATGGCCGTGGTGGATCCGGGCGTCGGAACGGATCGGCGCCCCGTAGCACTTCGTTGCGGCGAACACTTCTTCACGGGACCGGATAACGGCATTTTTCCGCTGATCCTTGACGGGACGGCGCCCGATGTCTGCGTGTGCCTCGACCGGCCCGAGTACTGGCGCGGCGCCACCCCTTCCAGAACTTTCCACGGGTGCGACATCTTTGCGGCGGCGGCGGCCCACCTTGCGAACGGAATACCCATAGAGCGCCTCGGCAGCACCATAGACCAACTCGCCCCTATGAAATGGGCCCTTCCGATTATGGATGATGAGGGCGTACAGGGATGGGTGGTGCACATCGACCGCTTCGGCAACTGCATTACCAACATTTCCCGTGAAATGGTCGAGGAACGGCAAGCAGGCAGGCCCATCAAATGCTTTGCGGGCAACACCATCCTCGAAGGTGTCCAGCACACGTACGCCTCGGTGGAGACCGGCGAGCCCCTTTTGCAGTATAACAGCAGCAATTTGCTCGAAGTGGCGGTCAATTCAGGGAATGCTGCAGAACTGCTTGGCATCCGCAAGGGCAATCCGGTAAACATCCTCTTTTCATAAACCTCGGCAGCCGCCTTCCAAACAGTCAGGCATGCCTGTTCCTCCTGAATACCACAATACGGGCACACCAAAGGCGGGGCACGTAGTCATTTCCGCGCTACTGATCGTCCTGGCGTCCGGCTTGGTCGGATACGGCCTCTCGAACCTGACGAAACGCCCTCAGGAAACGAACCTGGTCTCCTTATCGGCCAGGCAGGCCGAACACATCAAGGCCGGACTCGAGACTGCTGACGCCGATCAGGCTGAACGCTATGTGCGTGAATTGTTGGGCCGGCGGATCGGCGTACCCACCATCACAGACGCCGAACTCACAGGTGTATCTATCCACGATGCGGGCGACGGAGCACAGATTCCCGTCCTGTTGTACCGGAACATGAACGAATCCGGTAACATTGTGCTCTACGCCTACTCGTATGCGTTCCTCGACACCCACGGGCGCCGATTCCGGCTGGCCAGCGATGTGCTCGAACGCATCGAAACGGAAGACCTCTTCGACCTGCGCGATTCCGACGAAGCGAATGTCCTGATCTGGCGGCAACGCGACGACATCTTCATTGCTATCACGGAGAGCGACAGCGAAGCGTTAGAAAACCGCATCAGGGCTTTTTCGCAGCCGGCACCGTAATCCGAAAGGTGCTTCCGTGATCGGGACGCGACTGCAGGAGCACAAGGCTCCCGCCATGGTGTTCCTCAACAATTCGCTTGGCCAGATTCAATCCCAGCCCCCAGCCCCGCTTCTTCGTACTATAACCGGGCCGAAATATATTTTTCCAGTTTTTCCGGTCAATGCCCTTGCCGGTATCGCGTATATCTATCCGGATGCTTCCTGCCGCCGGGGAGGCCTGCACATCGATGACGCCGCCGGCCATTTCCATGGCGTCAAGCGCATTCTTGAGAAGATTCTCTATTACCCATTCGAACAATTCCGCATTCAGCGGCGCATACGGCGCCCCGGTGATTTTCACGTTCAACTCGACAAACCCATCCCTTTGGGGGATACGTTTGCGCACATAATCCACGGCCGCCTCGATAACCGGCGCCACTGCATCCACCTCGAGCCTGGGCAATGAACCTATATCCGAAAACCGGGCGGTGACCCGCTCGAGCCGCGCCACATCACGCTCCATTTCCTGCAGCGCGCCATGCTTCTGCTCGCTGGATAGAGCATCCCCCCTGAGTAACTCGACCCACCCCATTAAACTGGAAATCGGCGTACCCAACTGGTGCGCCGCTTCTCTTGCCATACCAACCCAGAGACTGCTTTGCTCGCTCCGGCGCACATACGAGAAGCCGAGATACCCGATCAGGATGAAAAAGGCCACGAACAACAGTTGCAAGAACGGAAAGATCGTGAGTTCACGAATCACCCTCGAATCGTCGTAGAACACGTATTGCCTGAACGACTCCGGAGGCAGCCCGTATTCAATGGCGATCGGTTCGTAATCCTGCGCCATGGCATAAGCGCGTTCATACAGGCTGCGAAGGGCCTCGGCCCGCTCCTCCGGTGACAACCCTTCGAGCGAATCCGGAACCGGTACATGCCGCCAGGCCACGGGCCTCGATTGCATCGAATCTATGATGATGGCCGGAATGCCGAATCCTCCCTGCAATACGATCTCGCTGGCGAGTGTTACATCCTCCGCAGGAGGCATAGTCCGGGACCATGCGAGCGCACTGCGATACCGCGAAAGCGCCTCAGGAGAAATAGGGCCATCCGGTATAGCCGCCTCGACCAGTTGTTGTTCTATCTCGGAAAATACCGGCATGTGCGGATTTTCCCGGGTAGCGGAAAGCCGTTCCTGTGCCGCCGCCCATAAGTGGATGACAAACTGCTCGCGTTCGCGCAGCCGGTCCACGGTCTGGCTGGTGTAGACAAGCGAAGCCACTGAGATCAGCACAGCCAGTAAGACCAGGCCAAGCTTGAGTCGTACGGAATGGCGATACGCCTTCATGGTCAGACCTCCTGCACTGTCCGATTGCCCCGTACGGGGGGCGATTACCCTCTCGTACCGGAAGGGCGGATATCTACTGTGTCCGAAACAACGGGCTCCGAAATGATCTGATCCCGTTTGGGACCTGTTGAAATCATGGAAATGCGGACCCCGAGCGAGTCGCTCAAAAAGCGCAGATAGCGCTGGGCGGCCACCGGCAGGTCGTCCATGTACCTCACGCCGGTAATATCTTCCGACCAGCCTTCGAACGAGGCATAGACGGGTTCAACCTTTTCGAGCGTCTGCACTTCGCTCGGGAAACGCGTCGTCTCCTTGCCGTCGTACCGATAGGCCGTACACACCTTGAGCGTGTCCAGCCCTGTCAACACATCGAGCTTGGTGATCGCCAATTCCGTCAATCCGTTGATCATGGAGGTATAGCGCAAGGCCACCAGATCCAGCCACCCGCACCGCCGGGGCCTGCCGGTCGTTGCGCCGAACTCGTCTCCCACCTCGCGCAAGCGCTCGCCGGCCGCATCGTCCAACTCCGTCGGAAACGGACCGTTGCCCACCCGCGTGCTGTAGGCCTTCACGATACCAATCACCGTGTCCACCGCCGTGGGCGGCACGCCCAGCCCCGTACAGCACCCGCCGACGGTAGGATGACTTGAAGTCACAAACGGATAGGTCCCGAAATCCACATCGAGCAAAGACCCCTGAGCACCTTCGGCCAAGATGCGTTTGCCCGCCCGCAAGGCCTGCCCCAGATATTGCGACGTATCCGTAACGAACGGGTCAATCAGCTGGTCGAACTCCACATATTCTTCGATGATCTGCTCCACATCGAGACCATCGGCATCGTACACCCCGCGAAGCACCGCATTCTTTTCCTCGATCGCGCGTTTGAGTTTTCGGCGCAGCGTATCCCGATCCAGCAAATCGACCACGCGGATACCTGTCCGGGCAAACTTGTCGACATAGGCCGGCCCGATGCCGCGGCCCGTCGTACCAATGGCGCCCCCGTCGCGCATCCGTTCGCGCGCTTCCTCGATACGCTTGTGATACGGCATGATCAGATGCGCATTGTGTGAAATCAGGAGCCGCCCGTCCACATCGTATCCGAGATCGCGGATCATGCGAATTTCCTCCATGATCGCCACGGGATCCAGCACGACGCCGTTACCGATCACACAGGTCACATGCTCGTGGAAAATGCCGCTCGGAACAAGGTGAAGCACAAAGGTTTCGTCTCCCCAGCAGATCGTGTGCCCCGCATTCGCCCCGCCCTGGTAACGCGCCACGATGTCCATATTCGGACTCAGGAGATCAACAATCTTGCCCTTGCCCTCGTCTCCCCATTGCGTTCCTATGACGACTGTGACACTCATTATAATCAAGCCTTGATGTTGTATCTAATTTTTGTATTCTGCCTAATTTTTAGCATTTTTTTCAGGCTCCCAGACAAGACAAACTGTTTGCATTGCACATTTTAATAAATACAGCCGCCCGATGGCTGGAATGTAATGCCCCGCTACGCCGGCGCTGGCGGATCCTCTTCGTAGCTGCGCACGGCTTCGTCAACGGATTCGTAATGTTTGAATATCGTATCGAGCCGGGTAATCACGAGCAGTGATCGAATGCCGTCGCCCATACCCGCCAGGCGAAAATCTCCCCCGGCGTTGCGCATCGTCGTCATGGCGCTGATCAGCATGCCGAGCCCGCTCGAATTCATGAACCGGACCCTGGATAGATCAACCACAACATGACGTTTGCCCGCGTCTTTCAATTCGTGCAGCCGATCATGCAATTTCGTGCCGTCAGGACCACCCAGGATGTTTCCCTCCAAAGCGAGAACCGCTACGCGACCCTGTTCTTCGACATCGTATTTCATGAAGACCTCCCGGAATTCAGCGCCGACGATCCCTGACCGTCTACGCGGCAGACATTCATCTACGGGCAGTTTTCGCCCGCGCCCTGAGTTCCACAACGATCGGCGAAGCCACGAAAACGGAGGAATACGTACCGATCGTCACACCCAGAATAAGACCGAACGCGAAGCCGCGCAGCACCTCTCCCCCAAAAATAAAGAGGACAACCACTACGAGCAAGGTTGTGCCGGAGGTGACGATCGTCCGGCTGAGCGTATTGTTGATGGAACGATTCACCAACTTCTCATACGTTTCCGTCTTGAAAAGATTCGAGTATTCCCGAATCCGGTCGAAAACGACCACCGTGTCGTTGAGTGAATAGCCCACAATCGTCAAAAAAGCGGCGATAATGGCCTGGTCGACCTGAAGCGAAAACGGCAGTACGCCGGCCGCCGCGGAGAAGATGCCCAGCGTGATCGTGACGTCATGGAACAAGGCGGCCACCGCACCTACGCCAAACCGCCACTCGAACCGCAGCAGAATATAGACGAAAACCACAAGAAGCCCACCGAGAATAGCCCAGATGGCTCCTTGCTTCAGATCCTCGGCGAAACGTGGGCCAACTACGTCTGTTTTGATGACCTCCGGATTGGAGCCGGCAAATCCTTCGGCGATGCCTTCCACGATCAGGTTCTGAACGGCTGAAATATCCCCTTCTGCGGAGGTACGAATAAGCACCTGTCCTACACCGAACGTTTTCACCTCCGGCTCGGACCCCAGTACCGTAGCCAACTGGCTGCGTACCGCGACCGGCTCCAACGCTACCGGGCTTTCGACGACAAACTCCATGCCTCCCTGAAAGTCGATGCCCAGTTCAAGGCCGCGTGCGATCAACGACCCGATACTTAGCAAGAGCAGGATCCCGGAAAAGACGTACGCCTTTTTCCGGTTGCCTATGAAGTTGAAATTGGTGTTTTCAAAAATTCTCATCGTTCTTTCTCTATCGAAAGCGCGCCTGCGGATGAAGGACTATTCGGACTCCCGTCATCCATAACTGACGTTCATTCGCCGCTTGATCACCATATAGTCGAATACGATCCGGGAAACGATAATGGCCGTAAACAGCGACGAAAGGATGCCGGCCATCAGTGTCACCGCAAATCCCTGAATGGGGCCGACGCCGAATGAATACAGGATGGCGGCGACAAAAAACGTGGTCACATTGGCGTCAAAAATGGCGCTGAACGCCTTCGAATAACCGGCATCAATAGCCGCTTTCAGCGTCTTGCCGGTAGCGCGTTCTTCACGTATTCGCTCGAAGATCAGTACGTTGGCGTCTACAGCCATACCGATCGTCAACACGATGCCGGCAATGCCGGGCAACGTAAGCGTAGCCTTGAAGGCGGCAAGTATTCCGAAGATGAAAATAATGTTGAACAGCAGGGCCAGATTTGCGACCAGCCCGGCCGTACGGTAATAGAAAATCATGAAGAGCGCCACCAGGCCAAGCCCCACCATGACCGAAATGAAGCCGGCACGGATGGAAGCCTTCCCAAGGCTCGGCCCGACCGTACGCTCCTCAACGATATCGACCGGCGCAGGCAGCGCGCCGGACATCAGCACCGTCACCACGTCCTGAGCCTCCTCACGGCTATCCAGTCCGGTGATGGACGAACGTCCGCCAACGATGCGATTGATGACGGTCGGATACGAATAAACCACCCCGTCCAGCACGATGGCGATGTTTTTGTTGACATTCGCCCCGGTGAGCCGGGCCCAGGTACGCGATCCTTCCGAATTCATCACCATCGTAACTTCCGGAAGGTTCAATGCGTCGAAATCGACGCGGGCCGACGTAATCACCTCGCCCGACAATTCAATCTGATCCCGGACCCCAAGCACATAATACATTTCCAGGCCATCCTCTGTCAGGCCGGCAGGTTTTGCGTCGTAGAGCAGATCCACGCCGATCGGAAGCGCCTCCCGAACGGCGGCAACCGAGAGCAATTCACTGACGCGGGCCGTGTCCTGCTCGGAGACCAGTCCAAACCGGACCCCCTGCCCAACAGGTTGCATGACTTCCAGCAACGGATTGGTCGGCTCGTCTTCTTCCAGCTCATCGAACAGATCCTCGGCGGCGAACGTCGAATCGGTCTCCGCGTCATCTTCTTCCTCGTCCTCCACCATGGTGATGCTCACCTGCACGTTGTAATGGGCAATCACCTGCTCCAGGGAACGCAGCAACTCCTCCGGTTCGGCCATGAGATGAAATTCGAGACGGGCGGTGCCCCTCAACAGATTCCGCACGCGCTCGGGGTCATCGATGCCGGGCAGCTCGACCACGACGCGCCGCGTACCCTGTTTCTGGATGGACGGCTCGGTCACCCCGTAGCGATCCACCCGGTCCCTGATAATGGAGATGGCCCGATTGATCGCGTTGTCGGCCTGATCAAGAAGGTACTGCGACACCTCAGCGTTGGTCGACCGGCGCGTAATACCAGCGTCGGAATCCCGGAAATAGCGGGACAGACGCGCATCGGGATCGCGCCGCTCGAACTCCATCACGAACGCGTCGATAATGGAATTGCCGGTTTCGTCCGACAACACACGGGCAGCGGTCAGCACTTCCTCAAACGTCTGATCCGCATCCGTGGCCAACTCCCGGATCAGCGCATCGGTCCGGACCTCCATGGTGACATGCATGCCTCCCTGCAGGTCGAGCCCGAGTTTCAGCGCATTCTCCTTGACGTTTCTGATTTTCTGAAGATTCTCCCGTTCATAATCCTCTCGTTCCTGTTCCTCCATCCCGTTTATCCGCTGCCCGATGAAATAATTTTGGGCGGACGGATAGAGATACCAGGCCGACAGGGCAAAGAAAAATGCGAACAGGGTGATCTTGAACCCGTTTCCTTGCATAGCAAGTTTATGGATAGATAGTGGACATTCGGGGCAAGGCGGGAAATGAAGACCATTTCCTATCCCGTGCCCTACCGGTTTGTTCCAGTGCGCGCTCCCCAGTGGTCATCTCTGCCAATCCGTTCTTCACGGCGCAATGCGCCCCATGAGCCGCGGAAACGGGATCGTCTCCCGCACATGATCGATCCCTGCAATCCATGTAAGCATACGCTCGAGCCCCAAACCGAATCCGGCGTGCGGCACGGAACCGAACCGGCGCAGGTCCAGATACCATTCGAACGCTTCCTTCGGCAACTGGTGCGCGGCAATCTGTTCTTCGAGAAAGGCAAGGTCCGTCGCTCGTTCGCCGCCTCCTATAACCTCCCCGTACCCCTCCGGCGCCAGTACGTCCAGCGCCATGGCAAGTCGTGCATCGTCGGGGTCCCGTTTCATGTAGAATGCCTTTGCGGCGGCAGGATACCGGTGCACCATGACGGGGCGGTCGAAATGCCAGGTCAATACCGTTTCGTCGCTGCCCCCGAAATCGGACCCCCACTCGAAGGATCGCGCAGATGCTTTCCATACCGGCAGGTTTTGCAGGGCCTCAGCGATCTCCCCGGTGCGCCGGTGAATGGCAATCTCGCGGGCGTCCAGACGCCGCCGTTCGGACTTCTTCGCCTGACCGTATCGCTTCCGGTTTACAGCGAGTTCTTCGGCAAGCGCCGCGTTTTCTTCCTCCAGCGCCTGAATCCTGGCAGCCAACATGTCGGCCGTTTCATCGCTGCGCATCAATTCAACAGCCTGCGTATACGAAATGCGGGGAAAGGGTTTGCGAACGCGCTCAAGCGGCGCCGGATCGCGTTCGAGTATCGTCAGTTCTTCGGAGCAATGCCCCAACACTTCCCCGATCATATACACCAGCAAATCCTCGGCCAGATCCAGCGTCATATCCAGGTCGAAGAACGCCATCTCGGGTTCGATCATCCAGAACTCCGTAAGATGACGGCGCGTCTTCGACTTCTCGGCGCGAAACGTCGGGCCGAACGTATAGATGCGCCCGAAAGCCATTGCCATCGCCTCTCCATAGAGTTGGCCGCTCTGCGTCAGGTACGCCTTCTCGTCGAAATAATCCAGTTCGAACAGGCTCGACGTGCCTTCCACGGCGTTTCCCGTCAGAATCGGCGCATCCATCTGCAAGAATCCGCGCTCCTGGAAGAACGTGTGGATGGCCACAATCAGCCGGTTGCGAATCCGCAAAATGGCCCAGGGAAGACGGCTGCGCAACCATAAGTGGCGATGCGACATCAAAAAGTCGATCCCATGCTCCTTGGGCGTAATGGGATACCCCTCGGATTCGCCCACGAGTTTCAACGAGGAAACGACCAGCTCGACGCCGCCCGCCTGCCGCTCGTCGGTAATGACCTTGCCGGTCACAACAAGGGCGCTCTCCTGGGTGGCCTCGTCCGCAACCCGCCAGGTATCGGCATCAACGCTGTCCACGGCTACGACGCACTGCACCAGTCCCGTACCGTCCCGCATCATGAGAAACAGCAAATGCTTCGAGCCGCGCTTGTTGTACAACCAGCCCTTGAGTATAACCTCCTGCCCCTCGTACGCAGCCAGTTCCTGAACGGATATATGCCGGAACCCGGCGTCGGCGTCGGCCATCAGCGAAAATGTTTAGGCGGCGAACCAACCGCTCCCGTTAACGACGATACAGCGTCGATTGCCAGTTGGGGAGTGATCGCTCGCCCGGGACACTGGAATGCAGTAACTCGAAACTACCAAACCCGGTAACGTCCGCAAACACGAAAATAGACTGACCGTGCCCCGGAATGTTATTGTACCGCCACATCTCGTAGGGAACCGTTGCCTGATCGTATAAATGTGGTTCGATGTCGTTAGGAAACCCGTACATGATGACGACCCGACCCCGATCGCTTTGCCAGCCCGCCTCGATGCTCGATGTGTACCGGTCGTTGGCATACTGCACGCGTCGATAAAACGTCTCCTTGAATTCGTTGAACGGCGTCATGGGCTGGTCATCGCGCTTTTGCCAAAAATCCATCAGGAAACGACGCCGGGCGTCCAGGTCGGATAGCCTCCGCATCCGACGCCTCTCCATATCGTTCGCAATGAGGCGGGCATGATCCATACCCTGTTCGACCTCATCTTCCGACATCTCCGCATAGGAGCTCGTCTCAAAGTCGAGTTCGAGGACAGCCGGATCCTCACGGGATACTCCCGGATTGTACACGAAAAACTTCCGTGACCGTTCAACAACCCCCTCGTTCTGATCGTTGAGCAGCACCATGTGGAGCATATACGATCCCGTGGGCAGTCCACTGGTATCGAAACTTCCGACAAGCACATCGGGGGATCTGACCGTGCGCTCGGTGCGGTTCTCCAGATCGGCAATCGGGAGCAGGCTGTTGGCGTCCGCCACATACGTGTAGACGACGTACGTATCGCTCCCGGGGCCTATCTCCTCTACGCCGTACGCTTCTGCATAGTAGTACATGCGGCGCAACCCCTCGCCGAACAGGCGATTGGGACTGGGATGAACAAGGAGGCCGTTCTTGAAGAAGGGATCTTCCCGGCGATTATCCGGCGCAATGCCGGTAGCCAGCGTAATGTCCGAAAGCGCCGGGGCGCCGTCCGGTTCGAAGCGGCCCACCGGGAACGCTTGCTGTATTCGCAGACCGGGCCGGGCAGGTGTATTCGGAACGGTCAGGCGCAGCACATAGTCGTCGGGCGGTACGGCGGAACGCATCTGATGCGTAAAATAGTGCCCGGAATGCATTCCGACGGTGTCGGGAAGCGCAAAGCGCAGCACCGTGGAATCGGCCCACGCGGGCACAACATCGGTTTCGCCGGTATCCGTCGCCGCACTGGAGGCAAGTTCGAGGCGCAGCGGCAGAAGCGCTACGAAACCATCGGCTTCGGTAGCCTCGAAATGCAGGGAAGGCGCCTCGACGCCGATATACACCTCAACGAGGGACACTGCTTCGTCGTACGCGAAGGCCGCATAATCGACATCCACCTTCACCGGCGCATCTTGTGCACGGGCACTACCGAACAGAAAACCGGATGAGGCAAGCAGCGCTATGCCCGTTCCAGCGGAAAAGATTGCCTTTTGGAAACCGATCATGCGATGCCTCCTTGTCGAAGAGACCGGAAAATACCTGCCGGAAAATAGGCCCCGAAAACGGGAAAAGAAAACGGAGCAGTGCAAAAACCGTCTGTGTCCTTCACCGCTTGAACCGGGTAACACCCTCCGATACGAACCGGCTTTCTTCCGCCAGATACTGCCTGCCCTCTATCGAGAAAAAATCTGCTTCAATGTCGATCACATTGTAGTGATTCCGGGAACGGTACGTACGCCGCCCGCGCGTACTGGTTGCAGTCCCTGCAATAGCAACCACAATTCGGTGCATGGGATTCGTTTCCAGCGTAATCTCGAGGGGTTCGACATGGGAAACATGAAGATGCCCGCACAGGATGAGAGATACGCCGGCCTCGCCCGCCCTGTCGAGGGCGCGTGGGGCGGATCGGGCCACGTCATGTGACCAGAGGGTCTGCATACGCGACAACTGGTGATGCACTACAAGCACCTTGAACACGGATGACGGGATGGGTGACAGACGATGCGTGATATCCTCGCAGGTGCGTTCGTCGATGCGCCCTCCCTTGATCGTGCACCGGCGGGCCGAATTCAGGCCAAGCACGGCCACACCGTCCATCCGGAAGAACGGAGCTACATCGGAGCGAATGAACCGGCGATACCGCTCGAAAGGCGTAAAAATGCGCTGGAAAGGCTGCCACCAGGGAGATACGTCGTGGTTGCCAGGAACGACGACGACCGGCTGCTGCAGGGCCGCAAGCATGGTGGCAGCCGCTTCGAATTCGACAATGCGAGCCCGCTGCGTCAGATCCCCGCTTACGGCAACGAGGTCAACGTCCAACTCGTTGATTTCATCGACAAGCGCCCCAACGACCCCGCGATGCGAAATCTTGCCGAAATGCAAATCCGATACATGCGCGATCCTGAATCCGCTCACCGTGCTGCTCCGAAAGCGCTATAGCAACATGGAAAGCGGCTCTTCAAGATAGCTCCGCACCGTCCCGATAAAGGCGGCGGCGACGGCGCCGTCCACCACGCGGTGATCGGACGAAAGTGTCAGTTTCATACGCTTGCCGGGAACAACCGCCCCCTCCTTCACTACCGCCTCGTCGCGAATGGCCCCGATGGCGAGAATACACGCATTCGGGGGATTGATGATGGCCGTAAACTCCTCGACGCCGTACATGCCAAGGTTGCTTGTCGTAAATGTGGACCCTTCCCAGTCTTCCGGCTGCAGCGTGCGGTCGCGGGCGCGCTTCGCCAGCTCCCGGGTTTCCGTGGCGATCTGCGCCAGTCCCTTCCGGTCCGCGTGTCGGATAACCGGCGTGACCAGTCCATCGTCTATGGCTACGGCGACAGCGACATGGGCATGTCCATGCTGACGGATCACGCCCTCCTGCTCGCCCCAGGAGGCATTGACGGCGGGATGCACGCGCAGGGCCAGTGCACAGGCCTTCGTAACGAGGTCGTTGAACGAAATTTTCACCCCGCCGGCAGCCTCCGCCTGCTTGTTGATGCGTGCGCGGGCCGCCACGGCGCGCTCCACATCCACATCCACGGTCAGATAAAAATGGGGCGACGTGAACTTGCTCTCCGAAAGGCGGCGGGCAATGGTCTTTCGCATCTGCGAAATGCGCACGGCTTCGGAAACATCCTCCGCAGGCATTTCAATCATGGTCGTCGGCATGCGGTATCCCGGCGAGACACCCGGAGCAGGCGCATGCTGCCGGATAACTGCCTCTACGTCCCGCTTTACAATGCGCCCTTCCGGGCCGCTGCCGGCGACCTGCTGCAATGCAATACCATGCTCATCAGCCAGGCGGCGAGCAAGCGGCGAACTCTTGAGACGGGCGTCGTCTCCGGCAGAGGACGTATCCGATGCAACATCCTCCGCAGCAATCTGCACGGCCCCATCGCCTGCCGAAGGGGCCGGCGCCTCGGGGGTAGCTGCTTCCACAGGTGCACCCGCGGCGCCGTCATACCCGGCAAGCAATCCGGAAATGTCTTCGCCGGCCTTGCCAAGCACAGCGATCAGGCCGCCGATCGGTACGGCAGCACCCGCCGGAATGATTTTTTTCAGCAATACCCCGTCGTCGTACACCTCAAGGTCCATCGTGGCCTTGTCCGTCTCGACCTGCGCAATAATATCCCCGGACGATATAGCGTCCCCCTCCTCTGCAAGCCATGCCACGAGGACCCCTTCCTCCATGGTATCGCTCATTTTGGGCATTTCAACAGGGATGGGCATGGTCCGGCGGTCAGATTATGTCTTTGTGTAACGATACGCTTTTCTGCGGGTTTTCGTGCAGTCTTATCCGGCAGGATACGGATGCGAGGATGTTTTCCGGATCGGGGAAGGCGTATCGCAAGAAGGCGGACTGTACTCTCAGTTTGCGTACAATACTTGTTTGGCGGCCGCCACGATTTCCTCGGCGCGAGGCATGTAATACTCGATCAGATTTTTTGCGTACGGGGCCGGAACGTCCTTGGCTGTCACCCGCATGACCGGAGCATCCAGCCAGTCGAACACCCGCTCCTGTATCTGATACGCCACCTCCGACGAAAAACTGGCGAACGGATTGCTTTCGTCCACAACGACGAGCCGGTTCGTCTTTTTGACGGATGCCGCGATCGTTTCGATATCCAGCGGGCGAATCGTCCGGGGGTCAATGATCTCAGCGTCGTAACCAGCTTCGGCCAGTTGATCGGCGGCTTCCAGCGCACGCCAGTAACTCTTCTGATGGGCGACGATAGTAACGTCGGCGCCTTCTCGCGCAATGCGGGCCTTACCCAGAGGAATCAGGTAGTCTTCGGCATCGGAAACTTCCCCCTTCAAGCCATACATCGATTCGCTTTCGAGGAAAATCACCGGATCGTCGTCGCGGATAGCTGACTTCAGAAGCCCCTTCGCGTCGTCCGGATTGGACGGCGCAACGACTTTGAGGCCGGGAAAACACGAGTAAAGCGATTCGACAGCCGAGTTGTGGGTAGCAGCCAGCTGGCCTGCGGCGCCGTTCGGTCCCCGGAAAACGATCGGCATCGAGAATTGCCCTCCCGACATGTACCGGATCTTCGCCGCGTTGTTGACCAACTGATCAAAGGCTACGAACGAGAAATTGAATGTCATGAACTCGACGATGGGGCGCAATCCGGCCATCGCAGCGCCAACACCCAGACCTGAAAACCCGCTTTCGCTGATCGGCGTGTCGAGTACCCGGTCTGCGCCGAAACGGTCCAGCATCCCTTCACTGACCTTGTACGCCCCATTGTATTCGGCGACTTCTTCCCCAATCAGAAAAACGCCCGCGTCGCGCTCCATCTCTTCCACCATGGCGGCGCGAATCGCTTCGCGAAGTTGCAATGCAGCCATATCTGAGGATCAATCGGTTAAAAACGGATAGTCGGCCTGCGAATACACATGCTCGTATATCTCCCGGATGGGCGGCGCATCGCTCGCTTCACTGAAGGCGACCGCGTCCATCACTACCTGTTTGACTTCGTCGTCCACCGCATCAAACTCCTCGTTCGACGACAGTTCGCGCTCCAGCATGTAGCCCTTGAGACGAATGATCGGATCTTCTTCCTTCATGGCGTCCAGTTCCTCTTTGGTCCGGTAATTCGCCGGATCGCTCATGGAATGGCCGCGATACCGATAGGTGCGCACTTCCAGAATCGACGGGCGGTTGTTCCGGGCCTGGGCAATATGATCGGACATGGCCTTGTAGACACTGAAAATATCCATGCCGCTGGCCAGCGAGGAGATCATGCCGTAACTATGGCCATACCGGTGAAAGTCGGGCTGCGCGAACGCCCGGTGGGTGGCCGTACCCATAGCGTACTCGTTGTTCTCGATCACGAAGACGCAAGGCGTTTCGTACAGGGCGGCCAGGTTCATGGTCTCGTGGAAGGACCCCTGTCCTACGGCGCCGTCCCCCAGATAGGTCAGACACACCCCACCGTCTCCCTTGTACTTGTGCGCGAAGGCAATGCCGGCTCCGACGGCAATGTGGGCCCCAACAATGCCGTGCCCTCCATAGAAGTTGAGCTCCTTCTTGAAGTAGTGCATCGACCCGCCCTTGCCTCTTGAAGAGCCGCCGACTTTTCCGAAGAGTTCCGCCATGCATTCGTTCGGCGTCATGCCGAGCGCCAGACCGAGTCCGTGGTCGCGATAGGCGGTGATTACCGAGTCCTTGCCGATCTCCATGGCGTATGCCGACCCGGTGGATACGGCTTCCTGCCCGATATAGAGATGTAAAAAGCCGCCGATCTTTTGTTTTCCGTACATCTGTGCGGCGCGCTCCTCGAACCGGCGCTGCAACAACATATTACGGTACATGGCGCGTACCTGATCGCCGGAAAGCCCGAGTTCCTCATGGGTATATGCGCCTGCCTGATAATAAACAAAGGGCTCATCGGCGCCAGAGGCAGCCCCATCCTCCGCAGCTACTCCGGAGTGGCCGTTCCGGCTGGCAGCCGAAACCCCGTTTCCTTCCGCTTCACCGTCTGCGGCAGGTTTCCTTGCTTTTTTCCGCGTTTCACCGGCCATGGTTTATCATAGCATGAGTTTTTTGCAAAAAACGACGCATGGGGCCTTCAATTCATTTGTATCAGGATAGAATCCGGCGGGTTTCATCTTTCCGTAAAATTAACTGTCCGCTAATATCCCGGGAGCGGTGATCAGTGAGTCGGCTCCGGCGCGGAACCGCCGCCCCGCTCCCGTGTCAGATGCCTGACTTGGCCATACGTAGCCTACCAAGATAATAAAAATCGAAACACTTCGACAGGCTGTTCCTTCGATTTCCGCTTCCCGTGGAACCTCTTCGCAAACAGGATGCTGCGGATCCGAACCGCTCCGTGGTCATCATTCCCACCTACAACGAAGCGGAAAACGTCCCCGTCGTTCTCGACGAAATCATGACGTTGCCCGAGCAAGTGCATGCTCTCGTGGTCGACGACGGCTCGCCCGACGGCACGGCAGACTGCGTACGGGCGCGCATGAAAAAACACCCGCGGCGCATATCGCTGATCGAGCGGGAAGGAAAAATGGGCCTCGGCACCGCCTACCTGCGCGGCTTCGACTGGGCACTCGACCAAAACTATACGTTCATATGCAGCATGGACGCGGACCTGTCGCATAACCCTGCCGACCTCTCCCGCCTGATCGCCCCTGTGCTCGAAAGCAAGGCCGATTTGGCGATAGGGTCGCGCTACGCAGGGGGGGTCCGCGTCGTGAACTGGCCGCTTACCCGCCTCATTCTCTCCTATTCCGCCGGGGTCTATACACGTTGGGTGACCCGCCTGCCGATCCGGGACGTAACGGCCGGGTTCATGTGCTATCATCGCCGCGTCCTTGAAGCCATCGACTTCAACCGGGTAACCTCCAACGGCTACTCCTTCCTGCTGGAAATGAAGTACCGCGCCTGGCGCCAGGGATTCGTCTTGCTCGAGATCCCGATCATCTTCACCGAACGTACCGAAGGGCAATCCAAGATGACCCCGGCGATTGTACGCGAAGCGGCCTTCAAGGTCTGGGAACTCCGCCTGCGGCAACTGCTCGGGCGCTTGTAACGGCCGTGCAATTTTACACGCTTTCCATGTAAAGCGCGCATCCCCCCCTGCATGTTGCGCGTTAACAGGCATGTCGAATCATTCCTATACGCCTTTCAATTCACGGACGACATGCCCGCATACACACACCTGACCCCGCCTGCCGAAGGCCAGTCCATTACGATGGAGCAAGGCCGACTGAACGTGCCGGACCGGCCCGTCATTCCATTCATCGAAGGCGACGGCATAGGACCGGATATATGGGCCGCCGCACAGCATGTCTTCGACCATGCCGTCCGACATGCCTACGGGGATACGCGAAAAATCGTGTGGTTCGAGGTGTTCGCGGGGGAAAAGGCAAAAAACAGATTCGACGAGTGGCTCCCGAACGATACCCTCGAAGCCATTCGCCAGTACCTCGTCGCCATCAAGGGGCCCCTGACCACGCCGGTCGGTGGAGGCATTCGCTCGCTCAACGTCGCCCTGCGGCAGATTCTGGACCTGTATGCCTGCGTACGCCCCGTCCGCCACTTTGCAGGCGTCCCTTCCCCGGTAAAACATCCGGAAAAGGTGAACATGGTGATCTTCCGGGAAAATTCGGAGGACATCTACGCGGGCATCGAGTATGAAATGGGTACGCCGGAAGCGGAAAAGCTCATTAAATTCCTGCGGGACGAAATGGGCGTCAAGAGCATCCGGTTCCCGGAAACAAGCGGCATCGGCATCAAACCCATTTCCAGAGAGGGAACGGAACGGCTCGTGCGTGCGGCCATCGGCTACGCCCGGCAGCGCGGCCACGACAGTGTCACGTTCGTACACAAGGGAAACATCATGAAGTTCACCGAAGGCGGATTCCGGGACTGGGGATACGACCTGGCCCGGCAGGAATTCGGGGCCGAAGAATTTGGAGGGGGTCCCTGGTGTAAACTCCCCGACGGAACGGTCATCAAGGATGTCATCGCCGACGCCTTTCTGCAACAGATTTTGACGCGCCCGGATGAATACGGGGTCATCGCGACCATGAATCTGAACGGCGATTACATCTCCGACGCCCTCGCCGCCGAGGTCGGAGGCATCGGTATTGCGCCCGGCGCCAACATCAATTACGACACCGGCCACGCCGTCTTCGAAGCCACCCACGGCACGGCGCCCAAATACGCAGGGCAGGATAAGGTGAACCCCGGCTCGGTCATTCTGTCCGGGGAAATGATGCTGCGGTACATGGGATGGGACGAGGCGGCGGACCTCATCGTGTCTTCCCTGGAAAAAACGATCGCGCAGAAACGAGTCACGTACGATTTCGAGCGTCAGATGGCCGAGGCCACACTGCTCAAAACCAGCGAATTCGGCGAAGCCATGGTCGAAAACATGGCGTGACGAGGCAGCGCAGCGGCGTCCGATCCCGGAAATGTCCTGCGGGCGAATCTACAACCGCACTTCCCGCGGCGACGCAGCGACTTCTTCCAGCAGCGCATCGTACTGCGAAATATGCCGCCGCCAGTCGAGCGCCTGCGGAATCGCTTGCAGCGTAGACGGCGGCAGCGGCCGGTCATCTCCTTCCATCACCCGGGACAGGGCTTCAAAAAGCCCCTGCTCGTCTTCGTACAGCACGGGAGCGTGCAGCAGCGGACGATGGAGCGTAGCAGGGATCAGTTCAGGATAGCTGAGACGATTCGGCAACAGCGGATGACATCCGCAGTAAATGGCCTCCATGATGGCTATGCCGAAAAATTCGTGGATCGATGTCGATACGACCAGGTGAGCCCGGTGCAGCAAGCGGCTGTATTCCTTGAAGTCCTCTGCATAGCCGTAGTGCAGGATGCGGTCCGCATACCGCTCGAACGCCCTTTCGAATTCGTACGGCTGTTCTTCAAAATGCTCCCCGGCAAGGATAAGGCGGAAGCGGTATCCGCAATCGTCGAGCCGGTTCATCACCCGGAAAAAGGCTTCCGGATTCTTGTCGTATTCCCAGCGCTGGTTCCATAGCACAATGGGAGGCCGCATCGAAGGGCCCCATTCGGGTGGCGGATAGTCTGCACGGTACCGGTCGTGCGCCTCCAGATCCATGCCTACATGCAATACAGTGGATTTCTTGCGAAGCACATTCACCGTATTCAAATGGGTATAATCCGGAAACGTGCGCAACAGGGTCGGCAGCGCATCCATGAACTCATCGAAATGGAACCGGGAGTTGAAAACGATCCGGTCGGCGGCGAGCGAGGACAGGTAATTGATGTACCCGTAGGTATGGTCGCGCTCGGTACCCGGCGACAACGGATAGGTCAACTGGTTTTCATGGAAATACAGCACCACCGGGACATCTCCGAGATGCGGCCGCACGAGCGCCAGAAAAGCGGGAATATTGACCATGCCGGTGGCGAACACCACATCCGGCTCGAAACCATCCCCGAACGCCTTGAGAGCCTTGCGCGCCAGCGTTACGGCGCCGCCGTGCATGCGCCACTTCCAGAAACGGGCTGTCAGGGTGAGCGTGTGAAACTCGTGGCGGCTATACTTGACCAGCCCATCGAAGAAATTCCGGTGGGAGCCGCCGTACCACGGCTCCAACGCAAGCACCTTCATCCCTGGCCGCTCCCGGCTTCTTCAAGTTCCTTCCGAAAAGCCTCCTCTTCCTCCGTCGTAACCGGGCGCACGATCGAGATGGCGCGTACCTGTAAGTTTTTTCGGAGAGCGGGATCGCGCACTTCTTCCGCAGTAATCATCCTCGCTTCACCGGGAGGTACGGTGATCCGGCGGGACGCCATGTCTATCTCGACGGGACGATTGTTGGCGTTCTTTATGATCATTCCGCGCCGCATGGAAGCCGCCATCGGGTTCGGTATTACTTGCGTGCATGACCCCGGGGTCTTCGGTCGAAAAAACCGTGCGCCGGGGCCGCCGCCGGGGGTTATGCAAATCGACCTAAGGTGTCTAATATATAAAATATCGCCGCATGTTTTGCACCGCCGTAAAAACGATGTCCCGAGCCTGAAACATGTCCATGCCCGTACGAAACTTGTGGCAAGCGCCGGCAAAGGCTGCGCAGGTACTGGGACGGGGCCTGATGGATCTGGCTTTCCCTCCGGCGTGCCTGCACTGCGGCGGAGCCGTCCCGGGCGCCTCCATGCTTCTTTGCTTCTGTTGCCTGCGCAACGCCGACCGGGCCGATGCGGACGATGTCCGGGAGCGGATCGACCATCTGCCCGGCATGCGCACCGCCATCGACGGCACATTCGCCTTGTGGATGTTCGACAAGGGAGGATTCCTGCAACACATACACCAGGCGCTTAAATACGGAAATCGGCCACACTACGGCATATGGCTGGGACGCATCATCGGCCATGCTTTTGCCCAAAGCCTCATGTACCGGCCTGCTCCGGATGTGCTTGTACCCATTCCCCTGCACCGTATGCGGTTGTACGAACGGGGGTACAATCAAAGTGAGTATCTCGTCCGGGGCATTGCTCCTGCCCTCGAAAAACCCGTGACCCCGGAGGTCATCGTCCGGAACAAGGCCACCCGCTCGCAAACGGCGCTTTCCCGAAAAGAGCGGCTGAATAATCTCGACGGCGCCTTCACCGTGCCAGTCCCGGAACGGATCGCCGGACTACGTATCCTGCTCGTGGACGATATCCTCACCACGGGAGCCACGATGGGCATGGCCGCAAACGCCCTTCTCGAAGCAGGGGCGGACGCCGTGGATATCGCCGCACTGGGCGTAACGCGGATTTGAGTGGAGGTGGAGAATCTTCTTAGCGATACTCCTCGACACACAGCGTACGGGCGTACTGCTTCGCTTCCCGTTCGTCGTTGGTGGCCACCACCACGATAGCACCGGCGCGCAGTCTGTCCTCGATGACGGCGGACATCATGCGGCGGCCTTCTTCGTCAAGATGTTCGTTCGGCTCGTCCAGCAGCAGAAGCGGCGGATCGGCAAGCAGCGCCGCTGCCAGTTTGACGCGCTGCACCATGCCGGAAGAAAACGTGGAAACGCGGTCGTGCATGCGACAGGCCAGCCCCACGGATGCGAGCGTCTCCTCGATCCGGTGCTCCTCGTTTTCAAGGCGGCGCGCCCGGGCGATGAACCGCAAATTCTCCCGGGGAGAAAACCCTGCGTATACATTCACGTACGGCGCTACGAGACCAGCATGCAGCGGATGCGCTTCCTGCGCCAGCCCGGTCCCGTTCACGCGGAGCGAGACGGTTCCTGCGGTCGGCAACATCACTCCGGCCAGAATGCGAAGCAAGGTGGACTTACCGGACCCGTTGACGCCGGTCACGGCAAGGCACTCTCCGCCGGGCAAGGAAAACGAAAGCTCCTGAAAAAGGAGCCGCCTGCCGAACCGGCGGGCAACGCCGCATACGTCCAGAACCGGCAAAGCATCCCGGGGCCGCGTCATGTTCCTTGTAAAATTTCTGCAGGGATTGCGTGCGCCTTGTGCAGGACCTGCGTGCGCTACGCAGAACGAATACACCCTGCAATCTACGTCATGGAAGAGCGCCGGTTCGCGGCTACGCGCTCACGAAACGGCGCTATCCGGAACGAGGTCACAGAATACGAAGTGGTCGCGTTCGATGACTCGTCCGAGAGATATACGCACCGGTCGCTGAAAAATCGGCCCGTCGAACACGAACGTGTGAAACTCGCCGTTCTCACCGCATGGATCCACCCCCGGTGGAAGATCCGCCAGAAAAGTCTCATCGAATGAGCGACCGGCGAAAGAGGCATCGAGAACCGCCGGGTTTACGCAGACCACGACGGCCTTGAACCCGTCCTCGACGAACCGATGCGCGAGTTCTGTCGTGTCGCGCTTCCATATCGGGAAAAAACACTCGAGATTCCAGGCTGCCAGTTGCTCTTCGCGATAGACCCGAAGATCTTCAAGAAAGATGTCGCCAAAGGCCACGCGCTGTATGCCTTCGGTCTGCAATCGGGCGAACGCATGCCCCATTTCGCGTTCGTAGACCACGTTGGAGGAGCTGGGAGGAACGGCGACTTCCGTGATGGGAATCCCTATGGCGTCGGCCTGTTGCCGTACGAGCGCGCGGCGAACGCCGTGCATGGTTACCCGGTCGTACGGGATGGTTACCGTCGTGAGCAACTCCTTGACGACATACGTTTCTGCACGACGAATCTCATGCAACGCGATCGCGCTGTCCTTGCCCCCGCTGAAACACATGGCGATGGATTCGCGGGTATGCATAGGAGGGGTCTTCTTTTTGTGGACGGCTCGCAAGAACGGTTCGGGTACGAGGCGGACGCTCCTGCAACATGCTGTGGCGCAGACAGTAAGGTACGTATCGTACCCAAAACCAGGGATGCGATCCGTCTTCGTTTCCAGCTATACTCAAATGGAGCACACCATGGATATCAAAAAAAATCAGGGGCAGGGGTGTTGTTGCTGCTGTTGCGGGACGCAGAACAGACTCCTCGGGGCAGGAATCGGAATAGGCGTTGGAGTTGGTGCGGCAATTGGCGCTGCCATCGGCAACCCCGTTATGGGCATAGGCATTGGTCTGGCTATCGGGGCAGCGGTTGGCAGTTTTATGGGCAGGGGAAAGAAGGGGGGCAGCACATGCAATTGTGCATAACTTCCTGGAAAAGGGCATTTTCGTATTGATATGCCCGCAAGAAACGGAGACGATCCTATCCAGACTCTGGTATCCCCTTGGGGTTGGGTCCATACTTGTTTTCACCGGGATGGCTATCCTCGGTCATTAACAGCAGAATCCAAATCTGGAAAGAAATACCTGTAAGAAAAAAGATTCCGAATCCAAGAAATAATCCGGTTATCCGTCCAGCAGAAATTGCTTCAAGTATTGAAATAGTAATAACAAAGGCTAACACCATAGCCAGGAAATAAAACAACATAAAACGAAGTAACCACCACCCGCTGCGACCTGTATCATGCAGGCGGCGTACGGTAACGGCAATACCCGGAAGCAGATGGGCATATAACCAAATAGTATCAAAAACTCCCATCGTGCTATAAATATACAGGCCTGACAGTGCGCTGACATTTATCATACAAAAGCCTCCAATCGAGTTACATAAGACAAAAAACCAATATTCCCTCCTCCTTGCCCGTCCCCGGAAAACGGCATAATTTCTCATGACCTTGAGGTAATATTCCACACCCGTACTACACCACTGTATGACCTTATTCATGATTCTCGTGGGGTTTAAAAACAGTATTCCCTAAAGAAATGACACTTCCGTGCGGAGCCGATGATCTATCTCACTGGCCGATGCCGTCTCAAAAAAGAGTCCGAGCGCTTCCTGAAGATTTTCATGCGCTTCTGCAACCGTGTTACCCTGGCTCGCGACATCCACTTCGGGACATAGCGCCACGTAGCCATCGTTCTCGCGTTCAATGATCGCGGTCAATTGTCTATTCATGATATTGCCTTCGCCTTGATTGTTCAGCCCTTACTCCCCCACGTCGGTTCAGTTGCCTTCGATGTCCCTGTGTCGGCCATGTCGCACCTCTTCGTTCATTGGCTCATACAGTCCACACCCGTGAAAGCCACCTGCCGCTAACAAACGTAATTTCGTACTCCGACTCGTCGAAAGCAACTACGGCATGGTTGCGGTTCCGACCCCGGAAGGCGGCATACTCCTCCGGCATTATATACCGCAACCCCCCGATGGGTCTACCGACGCAACTTCACCAAATTCTCACATGCTACCACTCGGCATCTTCCCCATACACAAAAGGGGCAGACCGGAATCCGGCCCGCCCCCTTGAGGCGCTCGGCACAACATCGCCTTTACGGCAAGTTGTGTTTTAGAGACGGTCCCTTACAGCGAACTGGTCGTCTGTATCGTGTGATACTCCGAAAGCACGCTGGCAACCAGCGACCGGTACTCCGTATCGCCCATGCCGTCCAGATGCGACAGATGCCGTTTGGCCCGCCATGAATCGATGGAACGCAGCGCCGCTACAGCCAGGCGCCGGTTCGACTTCGATGCATCCTCTTCAGCCACCCCGGCAAGCAGCGCCGTGATTCCGCCCAGATCAATCTGGTCGAAATCGAGCGTTGCATACACGATCACGTTCTTCAGCGTTTGGCTGCGCACCTGCGCATGCGGCGACTGAAGCGATGCAATGATCTGCCTGGAAACCAACTGATCGAGAACATTGGGGTCTGTAGGAACAATGTCGTTCTGGGACCACACCGGCGCAATCGGAGTGAAACCGACCGCCAGCATGGGAACAAGAAGAAAAAGCGCTTTCAATTTTGCAGGAATAAAACGTGTAATCATGGCAATCCCTCAGGGTAAAAGGGTAATAAAAATGGTTCCTGCCCAGGATGAGCACGCTCCGTTCGAGCGCTGGAACAGGGTCGTCTACGGAAGGCTCCGGCAATAGTTACAGGGAGTCTACCGGAGGGATTTTTTATTCGCTGAGAAGGGAATCCGCCATCATCGCACGGCGAATATGCTCCTCCAACTGCTCCGGACGGTCGCTTCCTACATACAGCAAGCGGTCGTTGGCGAGCGTCAAAACCACTGCCTGATTGCCGCGGGCTGTCCAGGCCTTCTTTTTCCCCATTCCGCGAATGCCCCACCCCCCGAATTCGGCAACAGGGCGGTATTGCACGCTTTCCGTGGAAACAATGTCGGCGAACGGCACCGATCTCTTCACCAGCGGAATCGACCCCATGTATATGAGCACGCGCGTTTCCTGCACGAAGACGGTGAGTCCGCCCAGGGTAAACCGAATGGCGACGCCGATGCCCAGGATGGCCGCAATGGAGATGATCCGGGTTACGACCCCGGAGTCTGTGCCCCATCCGAAGACAAAAGGAAGCGTAGTTGCGCCGAGACTCCCCCATAAAACCAGTTCAACCCAACCGGGCCAGGAGGAATATTCGCGGTAAGAAATGGATTCCATGGGCTATTCCGCCAGACGCTCGATCGGCCCCTGCGGGCCGGTCAGAATGACGCGGCTCCATGTGGAATCGTCGTCCCCGTCTCCGTACACCATGAAATGCCCGCCGTACGCTCCACCGTCGGGATCGCAATGCACGATCATGAGGCTGTACTCGTCCCCGTTGGCAGGCGGCGACATCCAGCGCGGGTCGCTGACCGGAAAGAACGCATCCATGCGCACGCGGGCTTCGAGCCTGAAATCCCCGGCGCCGGTTCCCCATGGATCGAACTGCAGCGCATAATCCACCACATCGTCCGGCATATGCGACTCCTGATAGGTATCCTCCGGAGTTCCGTAGCGCCACCAGGCCCCATAATCCGGCATGGACGCATCCGCTACGAAGCAAAACGCATTGTCGCCGCGTCCGAATCGTTCCGGCGCCTCGTCCCTGGGCGCCTCCATGAACCAGCAGATGGAGTCCTTGAACATCCAGCGGCGGGGTGCGGGGTTCGGATCGTCCACATCGTTCACGTTGTCATGTACCTCGGCGCCGAAATACAGGTACGCCTCATCCCACGCCATGTAGTACCGGGCGCGCAGATCGTCCTCCAGAGCCGGTTCTTCGGGGGCCTGATCCGTCAGGCGGTTGCGGGCGCCGCCATCGTACCAGGACGCATGACGCAGGCGGTAGATATCCCACACGCCGTCGTGGTGGGCCGCCTGCTTCCATTCGTCGAGGTTACCGTCGATCGTGGGAGCGTCCGCAAGATGCGGCACGTAGAGAGGCGGGGGTTCCACCAGCGTCTGGCCCTGCGCAGGCGGGGCGAAAAACGGCAGGAGGACAACGAGGGTGAGGAGGGGAGCAATAACGAAACGGGACATGGTCGTAACCTCTGTAAAGAGCATGTACGGCGAGTGCGGCGCCAGGTCAACAGGAACGGAACAACATAACTAAGGCGAATCACACGAAAAGAACAATAAAGCAAAATCCGTCAGCAGGAACACAGGTTTGCGCGCGGAACGAACGTCCGCAAATACGCTGCACTCTGACGCAGGGACAATTTTCGCGCCTCCAGCGAATGTTCGTACGCGCGATCCTCCACCTCCACGCAAACCGGGCCGTCATACCCGGCGTCGGTCAACACAGAGAAAAAACGTCCCCAGTCCACATCGCCGAGGCCGGGCAGCTTCGGGGTATGGTATTCCAGCGGCGTGGCGAGAATACCCACCTCGTCCAGCCGGTCCCGGTCGAGGCGCACATCCTTGGCGTGCACATGAAAAAGACGATCTGCGAAGGTTCGCAGGGGGCGCAGGTAGTCCATCTGCTGCCAGATCATATGGGATGGGTCGAAATTCAACCCGAACCGGTCGCTGGGAATATCCTCGAACATGCGGCGCCAGATGGCCGGACTGTACGCAAGGTTCTTGCCGCCCGGCCATTCGTCCTCCGTGAAAAGCATGGGGCAGTTCTCGATTGCAATGCGCACGCCGTGCTCCTCCGAAAAGGCCACAAGCGGCTTCCACACGGCCAGAAACCGCGGCCATTGCTCCTCGACAGAGCGGGCCGGATCGCGCCCCACGAAGGTATTCACGAGATTTACCTCGAGAAGAGCCGCAGCGCGGATGACGTTCCGGATGTGCTCGACGTACACAGCGGATTCGTCCGGATCGGGCGCGAGCGGGTTGGGATAATAACCGAGCCCACTGATTTCCACGCCTGCATCTTCGACGACCGCGCGCACATGCCGGGCATCCGATTCAGAAAAGTCGGCCACATCGATGTGGGTAACGCCCGCGTAGCGGCGATCCGCCTTGCCCCGGGGCCAACAAAGCAACTCCACGCAGTCGTAGCCCTCCTCTGCCGCCGTCGCCACGACGCCCTGCAGGTCAAGCTCCGCGAGAATAGCGCTTACGAACCCGAGTTTCATATCGTTATCCAGCGGGCCTCCCGGTGACTCTGGAGAATGGCGTCACACAACACGATTTCCTTGTGGCCCTCCTCGAACGAAGGGTACAGCCGCTCACCCGAATCGCCCCCTTCCACCGCTTCGTAAAACGCACGGAAGCATTGCTTGAACGTATCGGGGTAGCCTTCATTGTGCCCGGCCGGAAAATTGGTAAAACGCCCGGGGAGATCGTGCATCAACGCCGGATCCCGGACCACGGCTTCGCTGGGGGCATTACGGCGCCCCACCCGAAGCTCGTTGGGGTATCGGCTGTTCCAGGAAACCGACTGCTCCGCGCCGGAAATTTCGTACCGCAGGCAATTCTTGTACCCCGCCGTAACCTGAGAAACCCACAGGCTGCCCCGGGCGCCTCCCTTGAAGCGGAAAAGCACACTGCCGCAATCTTCCGTGTCGATTGCGACGTCTTCCGTATCCCCTTCGTATGCCCCAGTGAATGTCTGCACCTCACCTTTGGGCCGCTTGCGTACGGGATGCACGATCTTCAGGTCGGCCAGCACAGCCTCGACCTCCAGGCCTGTCATGGAGGTGACCAGATCGATCCAGTGCGTGCCGATGTCGGATACGGCGCGGAGCGGGCCGCCCTTGTCGGAGAGTACGCGCCAGTTGTAGTCCGTATCGTACAACAACCAATCCTGCACATAGCTGCCCACCACCGAGTGCACGGCGCCCAGTTCCCCGCCGGCGATCATGCTCCGGACCTGCAGGTTCAGAGGATAGAACCGTTGATTGTAACATACGCCTGCTTCCAATCCCGATGCGCTTGCGGCCTCTACCAGCGCTGCCGATTCCTCCGCATTCATGGCAAGCGGCTTCTCGCACATCACATGCTTGCCGGCTTCGAGCGCGCGCATGGAATACTCGTAATGCAACACATTCGGCAAGGCAAGATGCACCGCCTGCACATCCGGATCGGCGAGCATTTCGTCGAGGCTTGCATAGGCCCGCGGCAAGCCCAGAGCGAGGCGGGCCTGTTCGGAGCGTTCCGGGCTACTCCCGAGGATGCCCGTCACATGGATATTTTTCAGCCGCCGGAGGGCCTCGACATGTACGGGGCCAATAAATCCGGAGCCGGCTACAGCTACTCCAGTCATATTCTTATCGCAACCAGGCTTTTTTGACGTCAGGATTGCCGGCCGTGTTCAGCATATCCATCTGATCGTCGGACAACTGCACGTCCACGGCGCCCAGGTTTTCCTCCAGCTGCTCGATCCGGCTGCCGCCAAAGAGCGGGAGAATCTCGTTTCGGAGCATCCAGGCAATGAGCACCTGATTCGGGGTGGCGCCTACTTCCGCAGCGACGCTCCGAAGCGCTGCAAGGCGCTCGTCCGATTCCGGGCCGGCGAACTGGGCAGGGACGGGCCGATCCTCCCGCGTGTAGGCGCCCTGCAACAGCACGGAATACCCTATGAGGGTAATCCCGTGATGGCGGCAATACCGCTTCATGTCTTCGGTGACGAAGATTTGCGGGCCGAAATCGGCGCCGTGACGAGGACGCAGGTAGGTAAAGCGCTGCTCGACGGCCTGGTACGGCGTCCAGCCCCGCTCCTCCGCCAGCTTACCCGCCTCGGCAATGCGCCAGAGCCACACGTTACTCGCACCGATCGTGCGCACCTTGCCCTTCCGGATCAGCCGGTCAAACGCCTCCATCGTTTCTTCCATGGGCGTATCGAAGTCGTCCCTGTGAGCATAGTAGACATCGATATAATCGGTCTGGAGACGGGCAAGGCTTTTCTCGCATTCCCGCTCGATTTCGTCGGCGGAGAGACCGCCGTCGCTTCCGGGATAATCAAAGCCCAGTTTGGAGGAAATCTGAATCTTGTCGCGGACGCCGCGCTCCTTCATCCATTGGCCGATCGTCGTTTCGCTCTCGCCCCCGGAGCAGCCTTCTACCCAGCTCGAATAGAAATTGGCCGTGTCGAGGAACGTGCCCCCCCGGTCGTAGAACAGGTCGAACAAGACAAAGGACGTTTCGCGATCGATGCGGCTGCCGATCAGGTCCGTGCCATAGGACAGCGCAGACACTTCCACGTCGCTATGGCCGAGTTTCCAGGTTTTCATGAGGATGGTACAGGGATTGCTATCTGTGAAAAGCAACGAATAGTGCGCGGTGTGCAGAGCGGTCAGGCCGGAACCGGACCGAACGGCGCATGATGCATCAGGTGATTGTCAGACCATGCACCACACTCGTCAATGCAATATGGATATCTCGACTCCGGGGCGGCTTGTGACACCCGGCCCCTCAAACTCGATCCGATCGAACCGGGCTACCGTACCCCGTTCGGGCCCCTCGAACACGACATACAGATCATGCGCTCCGTCCGGGGCTTCGATCGGGAGCGAATAGGACATCCAGTGAATGAGGGGCGGACCGTCCTCACGTTCCTCAATGAGGGATTCTTCGAAAGGCGCAATGGCCGTTTCCGTCAGAATCGGCCCGTCGGCGGCATCCAGCCGTACCTGCACGGCCCCCTCCGCTTCAGGCACAAGATACAGCGTGAGGGTATCGACGCCGTGCAGATTCACGGTGGAAAACGACACATACTCCGCATGCTCCAGTTCGACATACACCTCGGTCTCGTCCGGGAACTCGGGACGCTGGCGATTGCCCGTAATGATCAGGTTGTCCCCTTCGGAGGCCGAACGGTTTTCCGCCTGCACCACGTTCGGATACAGCAGCACCTCATCCGACGAGGTAAGCGCGGGCGTACCCGAGTCCGTGTAGCTGGCCATCAGGCGTACGTACCGGTCGATGATGTACGGCCTGTGGGTAGGATCGGGCACCACGTTGAACGCCCCGACATTGCCCCGGTGCATGTGCAGCGCATGTTCATGGGTGTCGTGCCCAAGAAAGGGTTGCAGGGTAACGCGCGAACCCGGAATGGCCAGCGCACCATCTTCCGCATCGAATACGTCCACTACATAGGGCGCCGATTCGTTCATCGGCAGAATCCCGCCGAACGGCGGCCAGGCGATGGATACCTCGGGAGCCGTGTTGCCGGCGGTAACCGTTACGTCCGCTTTCGAGACCATGCCTTCGGTGTCCGCCACCAGAAGATGAGCCGTGTACGAACCGGGCTCGGTAAAGGTATGCTCAGCGGTGGCCGTTTCGGCATCCAGGGCGCCGTCCCCGTTGAAATCCCAGGAAAAATGCAGATCGCCCCCGTTACGGGATACAGAAGCCGAACCGTCGAACGCAACAGTGAGCGGCGCCGGGCCGGACATGGGTTCCGCACCGGCCACTGCCTCCGGCGGGCGTTTCTCGTTCCCGTAGTAATCGATGCGCACCAGTTGCCCGTCACGATTCTGTCCCCAGAACTCCTGCCCCCATTCCAGGACATAAAGCGTCTGATCCGGACCAAGCGCAATATCGACCGGGCGGATATACGGAATCTCCGGGGTAAATGCCGTGATCTCCATGGCGTCCCCATTCTCGTCGTTGAGCACTTCCTGAATCCAGTTCCGGGCCCATTCGAACAGAATCACCTTGCCGTCGAAGTATTCGGGAAGCGCATGGGGACCCGCTATTTCCGGATCGTAATGATAGACGAATCCGGGAGCCGCCGACATGCCGCCGACGCCCATTTCGGGAAATTCCTCCGACGGACCGTAGCTGTAATAAATCCAGGCCGGTTGCGCAGGAGGAAGTTCGCGCAATCCCGTGTTGTTCGGTGAATCGTTGATGGGGTTTTCGGGATTGAACCAGTCGCCGTATTCCTCCGTCTCGAAGTTCAGATCGCGGTACGCTCCGTTCGGCCCGACGAAATAGGGCCAGCCGAAGAATCCAGGCGTCTTCGCCTGTCCGAATTCCTCCATCCCCTGCGGCATTTTGCCTTCCACATACTGATTCCCCGGGCCCACATCGCCCCAGTAGAGCCACCCCGTTTCCGGGTCTACCGTATAGCGCCACGGATTGCGGTGCCCCATCGTGTAGATTTCCGGGCGGGTGAGCGGATCGTCGTCCTCGAACAGGTTGCCTTCGGGGATCGTGTACGAGCCGTCCGGCTGGGGATGGATGCGCAGGATCTTCCCGCGCAGATCGTTCGTGTTGGCCGAGGTCCGTTGCGCATCGTAGAGCACGCGGCCCGGACGCTCGTCGGTGCGCGGGGCGCTCCCTCCCGTGTTGTCGCCTGTGGCCAGCCAGAGGTTTCCGTCCTTGTCGAAATGGAGTTCTCCGGCGCTATGACAACATCTCTCGCGCTGCATGAACACTTCCAGCACAATGACCTCGCTCGCCATGTCCAGCTCGTTCCCACGCATGGTGAACCGCGACAGCCGGTTGGGGTCCTGGCTCAGGGGCATGTAATACAGGTACACCCAGTTGTTTTCCTCGAAATTCGGATCGAGCGCAATCCCCAGCAGGCCGTCCTCGATTTTCATGGAGGTCGGAATCCAGCCTGCGATGACCGTCGACCCGGTGGACGGATCCCATATCTTGACCGTTCCGTCACGTTCGATCCAGAACACGCGCCCGTCGGGGGCCACCTCCAACTGCATCGGATAGGTCGTATCGTCGTCGAGTACGACCTCTTCGTACGATCCTTTCAGCGTAGGGCCGACGTCCCCATCCACCCGGCCTGCCGTCCAGAGAATGGCCTGGAGCAAATGCTCGCGGAACAGCGGCTCCTCGTAGCTTTCCGAGGTGTGTCCGAGGCCGGTATAAAAAGCGCGTCCGCCGTCGTATTCATGCGCCCATACGATCGGATGATCGTCGCCCATATTGCCTCCCTCGTAACTTTTTTCGACGAGAGTGGCCAGCACGTGGACATTGCCGCGCGGGTTCGCCTTGTAATTGTACCATTCGTCCGTGCGCGTCCAGCGCTCCGGTAGATGCGCCGTGGCGGGAAACACCCTGTCGAGTACCGCGATATCGGCCTCCTGAATACGCGGATGGCTATCGAAATAGCCCCCCACAAGCTGACCGTACCAGGCCCAGCCGTATTCGGTATCCGTCGCTGCATGTACGCCGATATACCCGCCGCCTTCCTGGATGTACCGCTCGAAGGCCGCCTGCTGCTCGTCATCCAGCACATCGCCTGTCGTGTTCAGGAACACCACGGCGCCGTAGTCGGCCAGATCCGGCCAAGCGAACGCCGCACTGTCTTCCGTGTGTACGATCGAGAAACCGTTCTCCTCGCCGATTTCCCGAAGCGCCTGGACACCGTCTTCGATGGAGCTGTGACGAAATACCGCCGTTTTGCTGAAAACAAGGACGGACAGATCGTCGGTGTCCTGTGCGGCGGCCGGGTTTTCGACAAGGACTTGTCCTGCCAGAAGAAGGCCTGTGAGGAGAAAGATTACGGGCAAGCGGGGGGCCTGCCCTCGCTGTATTGGTTCTTCGTTCTTCATGTATACATCAAGGGTTGGAAAATTCGGACGTACCGGTACGCCAGGTTCAGCGCGCGCTTGAGCCACGAGGAATCGGCAACGCGCACCCGGTTCATTTCGGTGATGATCCGGTTGTCAAACAGGTTGTATCGTCGTCGGGTATGACCTCCTCGTACGATTCTTTCAGTGTAGGGCAACATCCCCGTCCACCCGGCCTGCCGTCCATAGAATGGCCTGGAGCAAGTGCTCGCGGAACAGCGGCTCCTCGTAGCTTTCCGAGGTGTGTCCGAGGCCGGTATAAAAAGCGCGCCCGCCATCGTATTCATGCGCCCATACGATCGGATGGTCGTCGCCCATCTTGCCCCCCTCGTAACTTTCTTCGTCGAGCGTAGCCAGCACGTGGACATTGCCGCGCGGGTTCGCCCCGTAATCGTACCATTCGTCCGTGCGCGTCCAGCGCTCCGGTAGATGCGCCGTGGCGGGAAACGCCTGGTCGAGTACTGCGATATCGGCTTCCTGAACCCGCGGATGGCTGGCAAAATAGCCCCCCACAAGCTGGCCGTACCAGGCCCAGTCGTATTCGGTATCCGCCGCCGCATGCACGCCGACATACCCGCCGCCTTCCTGGATGTACCGCTCAAAGGCTGCCTGCTGCCCGTCATTCAGCACATCGCCCGTCGTGTTCAGGAACACCACAGCGCCGTAGTCTGCCAGATCCGGCCAGGCGAACGCTGAATCCTCTTCCGTGTGCGTGATCGAGAAACCGTGCTCCTCGCCGATTTCCCGAAACGCCTGGACGCCGTCCTCGATGGAGCGGTGACGGAACCCCGCCGTTTTACTGAAAACGAGGACGGACAGATCGCCGGTGTCCTGCGCGACGGCCTGATCCTGCGCGGCAGCCGGTTCCCCAACAAAGACTTGCCCTGCCAGAAGAAGGCCTGTGAGGAGAAAGATTGCGGACAAGCGGGGGACATGCCCTCGCCGTACTGGTTCTTCGTTCATCATGTATACATCAAGGGTTGGAAAAATTCGGACTTACCGGTACGCCGGGTTCAGTGCGCGCCTGAGCGACGATGCATCGTCGAGGCGCATGATGCGCACATGGCGGTACCAGACCGGGCGACCGTGATCCTGCAAACCGATGCGGCCTTCCTTCGCAAAGTCCCGGATGGCGCGTCCGAACTTGTTCCTCGCGCCGTTCGGGTTCATATGCGCCGTGGTCCACTGGTCCAGATCCGCCTCGGCGACACGCACCCCGTTCACTTCGGTGATGATCTGGTTATCAAAGGCGAAAACGCGCATCCAGTTCCATGCGCCCGGCGGGTGAACAGGATTGTTATGCGGCTTGACGAGATCGTAGAGCGTGCCGGTGGTACCCCCCTGACTCGTCGGTCTGCCGTAGGAGTTGTTCACCTGCACCTCGAACCCCGTGTATACCGGGTCGGCGATGTCTTCCGTACGGATGAAAATGCCGCTGTTCGAATCCTCGACCGTCTTGAACTCGACCTCCAGCACGAAATCTCCGTACGTATCCTTCGCCCACAGGTAATGTTCGTTCGGCATGGAATTATCGAACTCGCGGTCGAGCAAAATCATGCCGTCCCGGACCACCCAGGAATGGCCC
This sequence comes from Rhodothermales bacterium, assembly GCA_965248175.1. GTDB lineage: Bacteria > Bacteroidota > Rhodothermia > Rhodothermales > VXPQ01 > VXPQ01. The sequence continues at coordinate 1,736,619 of OZ252093.1, read as the reverse complement.
TCGCCGGCAACCCAGTTCTCCAAGTCTTCCTCACGGCCGTCAAACAGGATTTCCCAGCCCTCCGGGTAATCCATACGGGCAATATCTTCCCGCTGCTCCTCATCGATCGAGTCGATCCAGATATTGCGGAACTCGATCATGCTGGATGTCGGATCCATGGCGCCCGTCTCCTCGATCATACCCCCGTGGTGCTGGAGTCCGATGGGGCCGCATTCAGCAATCCCCGGAATGAGCGCATGGTGGATGACCTCCTTCCCGTTCAGCCGTACCGTAATCCGGTCGCCAATCATCCGGATGTCGAATTCATTCCACTCCCCGATCGGGTGATCCATCCGCTTGGACGGGACCGCCGCCGCACGTAATTCCGGCGCATTGTCTTCGTTCGTGCGCACCGACCAGAGCTCCCCGGAGCCCACGCCCCAGTTCCATATATTCGCCTGGTGATCCGGTCCGCGCAGGAGAATGCCCGAATCCGAGTTCGGCGTGGGCATCGTAACCGTGTTCCCGTCGGCATCCGTTTCGTACGTCCCGTCCGGCAGAATATTCGGCATGTCGAACATACCCGAAGCCTCGGGGAAGCGCCATTCCACATGCAGGTTGTAGTCGCAGTACTCCTGCTCCGTGAAGAGATGTTTCATCTCCGCTTCCGAGAGGGCATCGTACTTCATCATGAAGTCCTCGACCTTCCAGTGCCCGCCGTCGCCTTCCGGGACGACCCAGCCACCGAAGTCCCTGCCGTTGAACAACGTACGGTACTCGCCCCAGGAACGCCAGGAGTCGTACTCGTCGTACGTGGGCAGGCGGTACGCACCGCCCGGCGTAGGCGGAGCGCCTTCGTTGTAAAAGATGTACAGGCCCGCCTTGCTCGGATTGACGACATCGTTGCGCCCGTCGCCGTTCATATCCGCCACATGCACATTCATGCCCATGCCGAACACATAATTCGGCGGCGGATTCAGGCTCGCCTCGTATCCGAACCGGGGCAGGTGGTTGTAAAACAGAATGTGCCGCTTCGGATCGCCGCCGTTGAAATCGTACCAGAAACCGAAAAGCGGCTCGAAAGCGCCGATGTCCCTGCCGTAGTGCGCCAGCAGCCGCCGTCCCGCCACCAGGTCGTCCTTGCCGTCGCCGTTCAGATCGCCCAGCGCCAGGGTGTGGAACTGGCTGAATTCGCTTTCGAGCCAGTGTTCTTCGAACGACCGCTCGCCGCCCTCCATCTTCTGCGCATACCAGGCCAGCCCGTATGCATGGGCAGACCCGATAATGACGTCGTTCAAGCCGTCCTCATTCACGTCATGCACCAGAATCGGGTGGGAGGCCGAACTGGCGATCCGCTCCTTGAGCGATTCGAATTTCCAGTCGTCGTGGTAGGCCCACATACCTCTTGCCGCTTCACCCCCCGGGTTTTCATACCACCCCAGCGATGTCACAATGTCCGGATCTCCGTCCATGTCGATGTCGCCCAGGCCGTTGCCGTGCATATCCACATCGAACCCCACCACGTGCTCGATGAAATACGGGTGCTCATCGATGTGCTCCAGCCAGGTCATGCCCTGATCCTCGTAGAGCGACCAGTGGTTCACCAGAATGTCGTCGTCGCCGTCGCCGTCGATGTCATGATGCCCCTCGACGCCTTCCATATTAAAGGCCTGATGCACCTTGTGCGAGACCCACGTGTCGATCTTGTTGCAGGGGTTTTTGTACCAGTAGGCGCCCTTCATGAACATCCAGCCCGAGCTTACGATGTCCGTGCAGCCATCACCGTCCACATCCATGGCGAACTCGGCGTTATTCTCCGTTTCCGGGCCGTTCACGTCCCCGCCGCTGCGGAAATTCTTGTGCTTGACCCAGAGAGGCGCTTCGTACCAGTTGCGACCGGCCACGAGGTCCAGGTCGCCATCGTTGTCGATGTCCACGACGCTCGCGGTCTCCGAGAACGGGCCGAACCAGTACGAGCCGTTTGCCGGGTCGTGCGGCGGCGCGTCCACTTTGACGGGCTGGAACAGAATAGTGGGTTCGGGAGCCTGCGCCTGGAGCGCAACGGGCATAAGAAGGCACGCCGCCGCGAAGAGCGGCAGCAAGGTCGTGATTCGCATGTCGGAGATCATAATAGGGAAATGAGGTAGTGTGGAAAACAGGTTACAGGCAGGGGCACAGCTATCCGGCCATTGTGGCGATGGCCGCCCCGGCGACCATGAGCAGGGCGCCGCCCATTTGCACAAGAGAAATCGGTTCGTAGGCCGACAACCACCCGAAATGGGACATGACCAGTCCTCCGATCACCTGACCGGCAAGCAGAATGATGAAGAAGTTGCCGGCGCCTACTTGCGGAATGGACCATGCGATGGCGAACACGAGGCAAGCGCCCAGCGCGCCCGCTGTCAGAAGCAGGGGGTGTACATTCTTTAGGCCTCCAAGGACGCCTGCCTCCCAACCGGTCAGGCCGACAATGATGGCCATGACGGCGCCGATGGTCCAGAAGACCGCGTTCGCTACACGGGGGTTGGTCATGATTTCACCTACCTTTGCATTCATCGCAAGGTGGATCGCAACGATGATGCCGAGCACCACCACGAAAATAAAAAACGGGAGTTTCATGACGTCAGATACTTTTTGGTGGGTGGAGGCAGGTATGCGGAAAAGCGCTTCGAGGAACTAACCGCTCTTCGGAGAAGCAGCCGCTGCCGCAAAAAAAGTACGCCTATGAGGGTACTGCGCAGAATCGTCTTAATCAAGTCTTTACATTAAGACGATGGCTGCATGTACGGTGTCGCACAACGGATACCGAGCAGCGCCGCGGATTGAAAGCCTTCGGCTCGCATGATGTCGAAGCCAGTCGACGCCACGGAGTCGCCCCCAGGATCAGGCCGAAGCGTGCATCAAGGCCGCAAAGACCCGTAAGCAAATCGGGGCAGGCCTGTTGCACAAGGTGGCGGCTTACCATCTTCGTAGAATTGAAGGCGTGAGGGATGGAGGACTGTTTCCGCCTTAAAATTTCAAATGCAGTCCCAGGAATTTAAAATCACGCCCACTGCATATAAAATTCTTGCGCTTGCAAGCCGAATAGTAAAATTCTATTTCGTGAGAAAAAACGATGGTATTATGCAAAGTATATTCTATGCCAAATCCGGCATTGATTCCAAGCGTCGTTGATTTACCGTCAGGGCGATCCGTCTTAACGTCAATAGATATTGTTTCTTCGTCGCATCTTTCCGGTAGCATACCTGTTGTAGAAACATTTTTTTTAAAGGAAAATTCTTTTTGAAAACGCCAAAGAACAAGTCCTCCATATATGTACCAATTTTTTTGAATGGATAATAATTGTAACGTGCAGCGAACTTGGTTATGTGCTCATTATTATGTTTACGTCCGCCGGAAAGGAATCTATCATCGCCCCAGCCAAAAACATCCTGATATCTATTGTATCGTATACTAAAGAATCTAAAGGGGTAGGGCATAATATCGTGTGAAGGAGATTCAATATCCCCACTCTCCTTAACGCCAATATCAAAATCGTTTACAAAACCTTTCCCTGAAAGATAAATCCCGATTCGAACTTGCGAATCACGCTCTTTTTCTCGTTCTGTCGGCGTATCCTGTGCTGTAGCGGAAACTGTTAGCAAGGCTGAAGCTATCGCAAACAAGCAGCAACGGCGCAATGCAACGCGACAAAGAAAGAGTATATCGCTCATGTGCAGCCTCTTCAATTACTTGAGGAGCGCCATTCGGTGCGTACTGTGAAAATCGCCTGCCTGTATCCTGTAAAAGTAGATGCCACTTGGAAGGTTCCCGGCATCGAAGCGAGCGCGGTGCGTGCCGGCACTCAATTCTTCCTGCACGAGACGAGCCACCTCTCTGCCCAGCACATCATATACGATAAGCAACACTATGGCATCTTCCGGAAGATCGAAAAGAATCTCCGTAGACGGATTGAAGGGATTGGGAAAGTTTTGCCGGAGGGCATAGGTGTACATTCTCTATAATTCGAAATGCAACCCCAAAAACTTAAAGTCAGTTCCCCCGCATATAAAATCTTTATATTTACAGGCCGAGCGGTAAAATTCTGCTTCGTGAGATCATACAATGCTCAAAAATTTGTATTCTACACCAATTCCGAAATTAATTCCAGGCACTACTGATTTACCGTCGGGGCGATCGGTTTCAATACGAGTAATTTTGCTTTCTCCTTCACAGAAAAAATATTCCGCTTCAAGTATTAGATCACCAACACAAACATTTTTTGTAAAAGAATATTTCTTATTAAAATACCAAATGTTAAAACCTCCAAACATGTATATAATCTTTTCAGCTGGATAATAATTATAACGTGCAGTAAATTTGGCTATATTTTCATTATGCTTGTTTTCCTTTCCATAATTATCGTCTCCCCAACCCAAAGTTGCCTGATATTTATTGTATTTTATACTCAGAAAGCTACCAGGATAAGGCATCACATCGTCTTCAGAGGATTCAATGTTCCCGCCGCCGTACAGCCCGCTAAGATCAATATTGTCTATGAGGCCTGGCCTGGAAAAATAAACTCCTATCCTCACTGGCCTATCACGTTCTGTTTCCTGTTCTCCCGGCGTATCCTGAGCTGTTGCCGGAAATGTTAGCAACATCACAAGAGATATCGCAAACAAGCAACAGCCACGCAATGCAAAGCGGCGAAGAAGGAGCAAATCTCTCGGAGCGCCTATTCGAATCATTTGAGGAGCGCCATTCGGTGCGTACTGTGAAAATCGCCAGCCTGTATCCTATAAAAGTAGACGCCACTCGGAAGGTTTCATACATCCTTGATCAAAAAACCATCGGGCCGGAATACTACTCCTCCCACAAACCCCGCCCCTCCTCGCGATCTTCCCGCTCGTACTCCAGGTACTCGTCGCTGTATTCAAACGGGATCCCCGAGTAGATATTCGCATAGCCGTCGGCGACAAGACGGACATTTACCCGGTACAGGCGCTGGCCGTACTCGTCCAGCACCCATACGTACGCCAGCGTCCTGCCATACCGGTCCGTTCTGCGTCCGGAGCCGTATTCGAGATCTCTATGCCGAGATTGGCGGCAAGGAGAACAATCAGCGTCACAAGCAGCACCCGCACAGACATGATGCGACGATACGCAAAGGATTACGAAGAACGGGAAAACCCCAGCCTACTTCCTTACATCCACCAGCAGCCTGCCACGGGTTGCGTGAACAATGGGTGAACACGCAGAGAACGGGCTCATAATTTTATGAACAATTCATCAAATTGTGCGAAATTATAAGGATATACACTTGTTTTGCCGGTCTGCATCGCCGGATTACCCCGCCCGGAACCCCACACCATGCCTACAGGGGTCTTCGTTGCAACCCTGCATGCGCATGTTATTGACAAGGGACTCCCATGCCCACTTCATTATGCCTGCTTCATTGAGGTCCGCCCGCCTGAAACCCGGCTTGTCCCGCCGCGCTTTTCTCGGCACGCTCGGTAAAACGAGCGCCGCGTTTGTGGCTGCCCCGCTCATCGTGCCGAGGAACGTGCTCGGCGGCCCGTATTTCCGGGCGCCCAGCGACACGGTAAACGTGGCCTGCGTCGGCGTCGGAGGGATGGGCAAGGTTAATCTGGCGAATATGAACGATATCACCGTGACGGGCCTGTGCGACGTCGATCTGGATTTTGCCGTTCCTGTCTTCAATACCTGGCCCAAAGCGGCACGGTACCAGGATTACCGTCGCATGTTCGACGAAATGAGCGACGACATCGACGGGGTCGTGATCGCCACACCGGACCATACGCACGCCCTCATTACACTGGCAGCGATGGAGCGCGGCATCCATGTCTACACCCAGAAACCGCTTACGTGGTCGGTATGGGAAGCCCGGCAACTGGGCCTTGCCGCCAAACGATACGACGTAATCACCCAGATGGGCAATCAGGGGCGCTCCTCCAACGAACTCTACGACATCGCCGAGCACATCAAGGGAGGCACTATCGGGGAGGTCGACGAGGTGCATGTGTGGACAAACCGCCCCATCTGGCCGCAGGGCATAGACCTGCCCTCCGTGCTGAAGCGGAAGCCGGACGGCATCGACTGGGATCTGTACCTCGGCCCCGCGGCAGATATGGCCTATGACCCGGCGTTCCACCCCTTCGTCTGGCGCGGGTGGGTACCCTTCGGTACGGGCGCGCTGGGCGACATCGCTGCACATTCATTCGCCTTCGTGGCTACGGCGCTGGATCTCGGCGCGCCAACCACGGTAGAGACACGTTCCTCCGCCTTCAACGGCCACTCCTACCCGGTCGCCTCGACCACCTTCTTCGAATTCCCGGCGCACGGGGAACGCGGCCCGGTGCGGCTTGCCTGGTATGACGGCGGGTTCAAACCCCCGCGCCCCGAAGGCCTCTCCGACGACGAATGGCTGCATTCGAACGGTACCATGTATGTCGGTTCGAAGGGCACATTGCTGAGTATGGGCGGCGTGCGCTTTATGCCCGGCGACCTCGCGGAAAACGAGGTCCCCCGGCTGTACGACCGCATTGCGGGCGAAAGCCACGAAAACAATTGGATACGCGCGATCCGGGGCGAAGAGAACGCTTCGTCGCCCTTCGCCTTTGCCGCCCCCCTCACAGAAACGGTGCTGCTCGGCGTTGTCTCGCTCCTTGCGGGCAACAAAAAGATTCACTGGGATGCGGAGAACCTTCGCATCACAAACCTGCCGGAAGCCAACCGACACCTGCGCCGCACGCCGCGCGAGGGCTGGGAACTCCCCGCCGTCGACGCGGGGTGATTCCGGACAAACCGGACGCGCGGTATTCATCCCTACCACCATACGATACCACATTATCATGCCCACACGTACTCTTTCCTTCCTCGCTGCCCTCGCTTTCTTCGCAGCGGGGTGCGCCTCCGATACGGAGGACGCGGATCACGACGCCATGGCCGAATCCGACATGATGGAAATGGCCGATCCGCACCCGGATACCTCCGAACCCGGATGGATGCCGCTCTTCAACGAAGACCTCTCCAATGCAATAGACCCCGGGGGTGTTTGGGCATGGGAAGAAGGCGTCCTCACGAGCGGTGTGGATCAGGGCATCTTTACACAGGCTACCTACAACGACTTCGTCCTTGACCTTGAAGTCATGTTCGATCCGCACGCGAACAGCGGCATCATCCTGCACGCCAGCGAGACAGCAGATACGACCTGGATTCCGAATTCCATTGAAGTACAGATCGCCGACGATCATCCCATGGCGGATTCAGCCCGGCACCACCAGGAATCCGGCGCCTTCTACGGGCATGTGCCCCCGTCGGAGCAGCGGATCAATCCCGCCGGAGAATGGAGCCGCTACACGGTGACCGCAAAGGGCGACTCCCTGTGGGTGATGCTCAACGGTATGGCAGTGAGCGAAATCGACATGAGCGAATACCACTCCGCAGAAACCAATCCGGACGGCACCTCCATCCCGCCCTGGCTGAGCAACCCGCTGGCCGAACTGGCCACCGAAGGCCACATCGGCGTCCAGGGTAAGCATGGAGAATCCGGGGTCTGGTTCCGGAACCTCATGATCAAGCCGATGGAGTAGCCGCACGCTCCAGCAGCAGCGGCTTCTCGCCGGATGTGCATACAGGCGGTTTGCAAAACAGGCGCTCCATGCCAACGTTGCAAACCGCCTGCTTTGCTTTCTCCCGGGCAGACGGCGCCTATAGCTGGAACGTATAGGTGTACTTGACGAGCAGCGTCCGGTTGTCCGTGAGCGGCGGCGCGGGGTCGAACCGGTGCCGCGCCGTGTTCATTCCGTGGTTGTAGACCAGCCACAGGTCGTTCCCCTCGCGGAAGTTGTACCGGAGGCGGATATTGGACGAGAGCGCATCGCTTACGCTGTTGTACTGCAGGAAAATATTGGCCGACGCCTGCGTGTTCAGGGCCATGCCGATCCTGAACCGCAGCAAGTGGGCGTGCAACCCCTCATCCCTGTCCGGGAAACGAATCCGGCTGTACTCGTAGCGCCCCGTCATTTCAAGGTGCGGGGATACGTACCAGGTGGGGCGCATGGAGGCCGTGACCTTCCAGCCGTCGTAGAACCGGCCGGCCTGCAACGTGGGGCCCAGCCGGTACCTGTTCGTGTTGGATTCTCCATACGACACCTCCGCTTCCCAGAACGTATAGCTTCCGGCGGGGATCTCCACCTCCCCGATCTTAAAGGAATCTAATAGGTCTTCGTACAACAGCATGACCCCGGCCTGACCCCGCGTTCCGTTCCGGGCTCCGTAACTCCACCGGGGGGCCAACTGCGCGGATTCGACCGAACGGTCCTTGTTGCGCAAATCCTCGTTGCGCAAATACGTCAACCCGGCCATCTCGAAGGTATGGAAGATCAGCCGGGTGCCTTCCGGAGGCAGCCATGTGTAGGAAAGCGAGTTGTCTAAAAGCGTGAAGTCGTTGCGCTGCGAGAATCCGATGCCCGGATCGTAGTCCGCACCCGCCCAGGCCAGAATGGAGCGGTATTCCCATTCCCTGCTCCGCCGCCTCTCCATCTGGACGGTCATGCGCCCGCCGTTCAGCGGACGGTGGTTCGGGCGCTCCACGAGCATGTCGTCGAACGAGTGCGCCCACTGGAGCGTCAGGTAGTCGTCTCCGAAGAACCGGAACACACCGTCCAGGCCGTAGACGAAATTGTACGCTCCGTCCGCACCGATGCGGCTCGTGCCCATGGCGCCCGCATACGACCAGGGATTGAACACTTTCCGCCGGAGGCGCAGCACCCCGAAATTTTCCGACGATTGTTCGCCGGAGGACGCGGTTTGCATGGCCAGCGCCCCGACATCCCACTGCCCGAAACGCCCGGTGCCGCGCGCGCCGCCCAGGATCGGTACCGGGGCGCCGTTTGCCGTCAGTCCGATGCGCCGGCTATGAAAAAGACGGCTTAATCCACCCGTGCGGAAATCGAAAATACCGGCCCGCTCCTGAAAGAACTGGCGCTTTTCCGGAAAGAAGAGCGAGAACCGCGTCAGGTTGATTTGCTGATCGTCGGCTTCGACCTGTGCAAAATCGGTGTTCAGCGTCAGATCGAGCGTGGCGTTGTTCGCAAACTGGTACTTGAGGTCGGCGCCGATTTCCCGCGTCACATTGCGGTCGTATCCCCATACGGCTCCGTCCAGCCGGGCCGTCTCTCCCGCGCCGCCCAGCCCGTATCCGGTCACATATATGGGCAAATCCGATTCGATGCCCTCCAGCAGGAATTTCTGCGCGAGGGACGGCTTCAGGAACGCCCAGCCCGAAATGCGCTCGACCGGGGGAAACACCACCCGCTCGTCCTTGCGCACGATCTTGCGTTGCAGGGTCAGCCCCATGATCACCGTGCCGTCTTCGCGCGGCTGGAAGCGCAGGCTGGAGAACGGGATGCGCATTTCCGAAAACCACCCGCTGTCGGCGATGACGGTCTCCACGTCCCAGTAGGTATTGAAATCCACATTGATCCAGCCGCCTGACGCAATGCCGCCGCCGCTGGCGTCGTTCGAAATAGCAGCTTCCCGCCGGTGCCCCCTCGGATTGCTGTTGAACAGCATGCCGGTCTCGTTGTCGTTGTACGAATCGATCAGTATCTCGAAATGATCGTCGCTGCTGAGCCGGTCCCGATAAAGCGTGTTGGCGCGAATGCCTTCCGGCTCCCGGTCGTACGCGCGCAGGGAAAGAAAAAGATATTCTTCATTGTAGGCGATGCGCATCTCCGTGCGCTCGGTCGGGGGCGCGCCGTTGTTCGGCTCGTACTGCGACGGGACGTACGGTTCGACCGATTGCCAGGCCGGCTCGAAACTGAGTCCATCCAGTTCGACCGGGCCGCCGATGCGCTGCATGACGATGAGCTCCTGTTTCGGCGTCGTCTGCTGCGGCTCCTGTGGCTGTTGCTCCTGGGCACGGGCCGCCTCAGGTAACAACAATACGGGCAATGCAGCACAGTACAGAGCGATCGACAAGGGGGAAACAAGGAAGGTATCGCGCAGAATGCGCGGGAATGATCGCAAGACGAAAATCATCTATGACAAACGTTCTGTATTTTCAGCGTCAAGGTACTGTAATTTTTCCATCCCTGCCCCTTTATCTCTATTCACATGTCCACCACAGAACTGCTCCTTCTGACCGCCGGCAGTATCGGAGTGCTCCTGCTCCTGGTCATCACCCTGCGCATGCAGGCTTTCATCGCCCTGCTGGCCGTGAGTTTCGTCGCCGCCATCATCGGCGGCGTGCCCCCCTCTGCAGTTGCCGACGCCGTGACCGAGGGCATGGGCAAGACCCTCGGCTATATTGCCGTGGTGATCGGGGTGGGCACCATGCTGGGCGAGATGATTCAGGCATCGGGTGGAGCAGGTAAAATCGCCTCGACCCTCATCAAGGTGTTCGGGGAGCGCAAGGCCCAGTGGGCGCTGGCCCTGATCGGCATTATCGTCGCCACGCCCGTATTCTTCGAGGTCGGGCTTATTATTTTCATCCCCCTCGTTTACAGCCTGGCCCGCAGAACCGGCAAGTCGCTGCTCTATTACGGCATCCCCCTCGTAGCGGGCATGGCTGTCGCGCATGCCTGCATTCCCCCCACCCCGGGACCGGTGGCCGTGTCGTCGATCATCGGCGCAGACCTCGGCTGGGTCATCTTCTTCGGCATCATCGCCGGTGTGCCCGCCGCGGCCATAGGCGGCGTCTTCTTCGGCAATCACATTGCAGGACGCATCCATGTGCCCGTGCCGGAAACCTTCGAGCGGAACGAAGACAACACAGAGGGGCGCAAGGCCCCCAGTTTCGCCATGGTCGTGTCGCTCATTGCGCTACCCCTTGTGCTTATCCTGGCGAACACGGCCGGCAAAATCATGCTCACGGAAGGAAGTGATCTCCAGGAATGGATATCGTTCATCGGGCACCCGTTCTCGGCACTCACCGCGGCACTCCTGCTTGCCTTCTATTTCCTCGGCATCCGGCTGGGCTTTTCCGCGGACGAAGTGCAGCGCATCGCTACCCGGTCCATGGAGCCCGTAGGCATGATCATCCTGCTGACCGGAGCCGGCGGGGTGTTCGGGCACATCCTGGTCGAAACAGGGGTAGGCGAAGCACTGACCGAGATGATGACCGCCACACAACTGCCGATCCTCCTGTTCGGCTTCCTGATCGCCGTGGTGATCCGGGTAGCGCAGGGTTCGGCCACGGTAGCCATGGTCACATCGGCGGGGCTGCTGGCGCCCATTATCCAGAACGGCAGCTTTTCGGAGCCGATGCTCGGCGCCATCACGATCGCGGTAGCCTGCGGCGCCACCGTGCTGTCGCACGTGAACGATTCCGGCTTCTGGCTCGTGAACCAGCTCATGGGCATGACCGAGGCCCAGACGCTCCGCTCGTGGACCGTCATGGCAACGATCGTAGGCGTCGTGGGCCTTGCGGTCGTACTGCTCGTGGCCGGCGTGTGGTTATAACCGCGCGGCTCACGCGCCAGCGTGGAACCGGGAAACAATCAGCCCGAAACGGCCATCTCGTCTTCTTCGAATGGCCGGCGGTTCAGCACCGTCTGGCCGGGCACGGCTGCTGAGAAAATCGGCACGTCGGCGAACTCCCAGGTTGCCGGCGTGAGCTGCTGGGTCGAATTCATCACATCGTCCCAGGTCACTTCCTGCCCCGTATAGGCCGCTTCGCGCACCATGATGGCCGAAAGGTTGGTTTCGGCCATACGCCGTGCCTCATTGATCGGGCTTTCGCCGCGGATGCTCTCGATCAGGTCCGTGTGCTCCTGCACGTATGGATTGGGGTTCTCGCCATCGAACCGGAAGGCGTTCTCGCCCTTTATCCACGAGGCTGCATTGGACGTGCCCTTCGTACCGATGATGTGCTCGCCCACGAACTTCGCCGTGTTTTCCTGCTGCTTGCACATGCTCAGGATGATAGCGCCGCTCGCGTACTCGAGGTTCACCGCAAAGTGATCGAAAATGTGGCCGTACTCCGGCGAAACGCGCTGCTGCCGCCCGCCAACGCCCGACGCCTTGATCGGGTGCTCGCCCACGGTCCAGTTCGCCACGTCGATGTTGTGAATGTGCTGCTCGACCACATGGTCGCCGGAGAGGTGCGTGTAGTAGAGCCAGTTGCGCACCTGATGCTCCATATCGGACCATCCCGGCTGGCGCTCCACCTTCCACAAACCACCCTGATTCCAGTAGACCTGCCCGGCCACGACCTGCCCGATCGCCCCGTCATGAATCCGCTGCAAGACCTCGAGATACTGGCGCTCATGCCGCCGCTGCGTGCCCGCCACGATGGACAGCCCCTTGCGGTCGGCTTCGTCCGCCAGATCGAAAAAGGCGCGTACGCCCACAGGATCCACACCGATGGGCTTCTCCATGAACACATGGCGGCCCTTCTCGATGGCGTAAGGTACGTGAATGGGACGGAACACCGGCGGGGTCGCAAAAATGACGACATCCACATCGCTGTCGATCACCTGCTTGTAGGCATCCCAGCCGGAAAATTCGTGATCGGAACCGACCTGATAGGCGTCCCCAAGCCGTTCCTTGAGCTTGGCTTTGGAACTGTCCAGGCGGTCTTCAAACAAATCGCCCATGGCCACCAGCGTCACGCCGGGGGCTGCATTGACCGCATTGACGGCGGCGCCGGTGCCCCGGCCCCCGCAGCCCACCAGTCCATAGCGAATCGTGTCCGAGCCGGCGGCCCATGCGAAATTCCCGCTCGGCATAAAGGCTAGGCCTGCCGCAGCGGCGGCGCTGCTCTTTACAAAATTGCGCCGCGATACCAGAGGGTTGTGCTTCATCGAATCGTCTTTGTTTATGTGCATTGTGCGTTGGAGAGAGCTTGGCGGTTGGTGGCCGGGAACGGCGACGGATTTACGGTTCGCGGATAACCCGGAACCCCATGAACGGCCCATCCGTGAGCCAGAAAATGCTTTTCGGTATTTGCGGATCCGTTTCCTGCCATTTCCGGGACGGGGTCTTGCGCGCTGCGCACCCCACTTCTTCCGCCTTGTCCATGAAGGAACCGCCGCATGCCAGCGGGGCGCCCTCCGGGCCGGTACACCATTCCGCGGCATTGCCGATCATGTCCCGGACCCCAAAAGCGTTCGGAGCAAGGCTGCCGATCGGATGCGTAGCGTCGAAGGCATTGTCCCAGTACCAGGCATGCTCGTCGAGTGCATCGCCGGGGACAGGCGGCTCCCCGGCCAGGCAAGCATATTCCCATTCCGCCTCGGTTGGCAAACGGTACGTTTTGCCGGTCCGGACGGAAAGCCAATCCGTAAACGCCTCCGCCACCAGATACGTCATGCTGATAGCGGCGTAACCGCGATGCCCGTAGCCTCTGTCCGGAGCGCCGTACGGCTTGCTCGGACGAAGTATCGCATCGTCGGCGCCGGCGTCCCCACCGGTTCCGAATGCGTACATATCGAAAATCTCCCAGGGGATTTCCGTTCCTGCAATCCAGAACGGCCCCACGGAAACCTCTTCCCCATTCAGGGAAATGGAACCCGCCGGGACCGGGATCATATCGAGTTCGGCAGGCGCCTCGCTGAACGTCTCGACATAGGCTTCCATCGCATCGGGCGCGGAAGCGTCCGTGTCCGAGCCCACGTCCTGCGCCCTTGCCGTACCCGCAAGGAGCATACACCCGCATATTGCCATGCCTGTTCGGAAAAACATCTTGCTGCGGCGATTTGCCAAATCGTCCGGGATCGTGGCCGCTACGGTCGTTTCCTTACTCCTTGCATCGTGCGCATTCATGCGGGAAACGAATCGGGATTCAGATCAAACATCGGATCGGAGGAGCCTGTATCGTTACGAATATACGCAGGTTCATATGGGGGTACAAGCACGGATCGTTTTGTATGCGCCGGACCAGGCGGCAGCGGAACGCGGGGCCGTGGCCGCCTTTGACCGGATCGCCGCCCTCGACGCAACGATGAGCGATTACCGCAGGGACAGCGAACTGATGCGCCTTGCGGGGCGGGGCGGCACGGGGCCGGTTCCCGTAAGCGCCGATCTGTTCCATGTCCTTCGCATGGCCGAGCGGCTCGCCCGGCTGTCCGGAGGCGCCTTCGACGTTACGGCGGGGCCATTGGTGCAGCTCTGGCGCACGGCACGGGACACAAGGACACTGCCCACACCGGAGGCCCTGGAACCCCCCCGCGCGCGCAGCGGCTATGCTCTGCTCCGGCTCGATGCGGTAGATTCCACGGCGACCCTCGCAAACAAGGACATGCGCCTCGACCTCGGCGGCATTGCCAAGGGATTCGCCGCGGACGAAGCGCTGGCGACCCTACGGGCGCACGGCCTCCCGCACGCCATGATCGAATTCGGCGGGGACATTGTAACAGGCGAAGCGCCGCCCCGTGAACGCGACGCGGCAAACACCCCTGAAAACGCCGAGGCTGGCTGGCGCATTACGGAGCCGCTCTCCGGGCGCACGTTCCATCTGGCGAACGCCGCCATATCCACCTCCGGCGACACGGTGCAGTTCGTCGTGATCGACGGGGTGCGGTACTCGCACGTCCTGGACCCGCGCACGGGCATCCCCCTGACCAGCCGCATCGCGGTGACCGTCATCGCGCCGGAGGGTATCCTCTCGGACGGGCTGGCGACCATGCTGTCGGTGCTCGGCCCCGAGGCGGGCATGCGCCTCGTTGAACGCACTTGGCCCGATGTGCAGGTTTTCTTCGATGACGCCGGAGCAGAGAAGTAATTTCCCTGTACTCGTTCCGCACTCAGTTCATCGTCGTTGCCAGATCCCGCACAGCATTCGCCAACATGTGCACCTTCGCCGCATCCCCCGCAGCGGCTGCCTCGCCATCGAGCGCGTCGGACAACATCGTTAACGCCTCCTGCCGGGCCGCGCCCGATGCATTTTCGGCGGCGGCGAGTTCCTCCCGCAACGACGCGATCCGGTCAGCGGAGAGACCCTCTGAGCGTTCAAGTTGGTCTACATAGGCACGGGCCAGCGCAAAGGTGGCCGGCCATACGAATGCAGGCTGCCCCTGCGCATTGAGATAGTCGAGTTTGATTGTTCCGGCGGCAGCGAGTTCGTTTTCCGAAAGGTATTCGCTCGGCGCCAGTTCGAAGATGTCCAGCCCGCGCGCGATCTCCGAGCTTACGACAACGCCGTTGTACCAGTAGACCGACCAGCTTCCGCCCATCACCATGCGGTCCGGGTTCACCGGCCCACGGTCATGGTAAGCAATCTCTACAGGGTTTCCGGGATCGGTCCAGTCGAAAACGGAAATGCCCCCCTGGTACCAGGCCTGCACCATGACGTCGCGCCCCGGAATCGGGACCAGCGAACCGTTGTGCGCCACACAGTTCTCCTGAGGCGTCTGCGGCTCCGGTATCTTGTAATAGCTCCTGAACTGCATCTTGCCCTCTTCGAGGGTGAAAATCGCGTTGGCCCCCCATTCCACGGGATCGGTGGCGCGGCATTTCGGCGAACCGCCCCCACCCCACTCGTCTGTGAAGAGAATGCTGGTGCCGTCGTTGTTAAACGTTGCCGAGTGCCAGTAGGCAAAATTCGAGTCGGCAACCGCGTCTATGCGCTTGGGATTGACAGGGTCTGAGATATCCAGCAGAAGCCCGTAGCCTTCACAGGCGCCACCGGCCAAACCAATCTCCGGATACAGCGTGATGTCGTGGCACTGCGTAGGCCCGGGTCCCTCCCCCTCCTCCTGATCGAGTGGAACTCCGAACCGTTCCGAGAGGATCGCGGAAAGGTTCTCACGGAGCAACGTGCTGTCGGCTGCCGTAGGAGGGCCGGTTCCTTCCCTCTCTTGCACGATTTCCGAAAGAAGCGAGGAGACGAACTGCGACGGCAACACTTGCGGCTGGCTAAAAATTTCGACTATGAAGGCGTCCTCTGCCCGCGCTTTTTCGATAGCAGCCAGATCCTCCGACGCCAGACCGTGCCCCTGAGGAGCTACGAGCCCCTCGAAAAGGCGCGGCGAACTCACGATCGCGGCCTGTTCGGGATGGGCAAGAGGCACCTTGATTACCTCGATCCGGAACAACGCTGTATTCGGATCCTCTTCCGGCGAGGCGCCGGAACAACCCGAAAGCTCCTCGTCAGGACGTACCGGGGCGGACCCTGATATATAGACGTACACATTCTCGTCGTCATCCGGGTCTTTCAAAACCGAGTGCGTGTGGGAACCGCGGCACGTCTGCACATTGGTGATGTAGTCGGGATTGGTGATATCACTGATGTCGAAGATGCGGATTCCGCGCAGGCGATCCGGGCTCACTGCCTCCTGTACACCATCGGTCCCGCAATCGAGCCGGCTGCCCAGCCCTTCGCCGGAGACAAAAAGCAGATTTTTGTAGACCGAAACATCACTCTGGGACGCTGGACAGAGATAGTCGATCACGAGGTCGGGCTCGCCGGGAGTCGAGATATCCCATACCTGCATGCCGTTATAGTTGCCCTGAATGGCGTAGTTGCCGGTGAAGGCCAAATCGGAGTTGGTAACCCCAATGAAGGCTTCCGGCGACGGCGTCGATGAGAGGACACGCAGGTTCCATACCGCTTCTCCGGCATCGAACAATCCCGCTTTGAGCCCGACGCGGGACGTGGAGTATTGAACCGCTGCAGACCTGTCCGGCCCAGCCTGTACGGAAGAATCAGCTGCTGTCATGACAGGATTGTGGGCGCACGCGGAGAGTCCACCAAGCAGGCCCGCACAAAGCAGGAACGACCAAAACCAGGTGGTGGCTGTCCAGGTAACGGGACGATGAAGCAGTGCTTTGATTTTCATAGCCCATTCTCGGGTTGAAGGAAGAAAAATTCGAAGGGACAGATGTCCAATGGTCAACTATCCTCGCCTGCGCCAGGCAACTGGCTAAGCATGAGTTCCATCCGGGCGATCTCTGTAACCTGATCTACGTGAATGCCTGAGGCAAGTTTGAAAGCCGCCTCGTCCAGCGCAGCCCCATCCGTGCTGAAGAGCTCATCAACCATATGAACCGCCCCTGCGTGGTGCTGGATCATGTAGGTCAGAAAGAGCCGGTCGAACGTCGCCCCCCGGGCCGCTTCGAGTTCCTGCAGTTGCTCCTGCGTGAGCATACCAGGCATATGCATGACGTGATCGCCGGCGCCATGCACCATCAGGGTTATGCCTGTGATGTGGACCTCGGGCACCGGCTGTCCGCGATCGCGGAGCCACTGCTGCATGAGGGCAATTTCATCTTGCTGCGCGTTAATGATACGGGCAGCCAGCGTCTGCACCTGTGCGCTCGCACCGTTAGCAGGAGCCAGTTCCGACATCACAAGGGCCTGCGCGTGGTGCGCGATCATGCCCGTCATGAAATGGGTATCGGCCTCGGTGAATCCTGTGAGGGCGCTATCCAGGCGCGCCCAGTAGAGCGCCTCCAACTCGGCCGTCGAGCGTTGATCGGCGTTCTCCGTTGTCAGGCCGCCCGTGCTGCCGCAGGCCGCCGTGGTAAGCATAATCAGCAGGGCGGCGATCCGATCAAGATGCTTCATGCCTTTGTCACATGTGGAATTTGCCCGACAGGTTAGTTCAGGCAACCAATATATACAATCTGCAACACGACATTTTGGCCATGAATCTGGCGCCATCCCAAAACCACGGCGCTATTGCGCCGCACGCCGTTTCGTATCAAGCAGTTGCTTTAGCCGGGTCATGGTTTCGGCATGTTCCGGGCTGTCCGCCAGATTGGTGTATTCCTGAGGGTCTTCAAGGTAATCGTACAACTCGGCGCCGGCCTGGCCCTGGGCCCATTCGGTGTACCGGAAACGCGGGGTCCGGATGGTGTGTCCAAGGATCGCCTCATTGGCCATTTCGGGGTGCATCCAGCCAGCGCGGCTCCAGGCCACCGTCAGCGCGGCCGGCCTGCCGGGATGGGCAGGGTCGTCGAGGATCGGCGTCATACTCTGACCGGCCAGATGCTCCGGCAACGGCAGGCCGCTCAACTCCACCAGGGTTGGATACAAATCGACCAACTCTGTGAGGGCCTCTGTGGCGGCGCCGGCGTGAGGGTGCTCCGGAAGAGCCACAATCAACGGGACCCGGACGGAGCCTTCAAACAGATCTCCCTTCTGCCAGAGGCCATGCTGGCCAAGGTGGTATCCGTGGTCGGACACGAATACGACGATGGTATTGTCGGCCATGCCCAGGCGCTCGACGGCGTCGAGCAAGCGCCCCACCTGCGTATCCATGAACGAGATCGATGCATAGTAGGCCTGGATGATCTCCCGGCGCTGATCCACGGTCAGTTCGCGTTGGTTCGGGCGGTCGGCCAGCGCAGCCACCGGGATGTCATCGCGGTCTCCAGGCTCTTCCAGCACCGGATGGATATCACTTAGGGGATACTTTTCGAAGTAGGACTGCGGCGCTACGTAGGGCGTGTGCGGCCGGTAAAAACCAACGGCCAGAAACAGCGGTTGGCCCGTCTGCGCAGCGTGATGCTCCTCAAGCAACGCTATGGCGGCGCTGGCGCCCAGGGCGTCGGTGTGTTCGCCCTCGTCGTCGTCAAGGCTCAACCAACTCAGGGTGCCCCCGAACTGGCCCGGCGTCAGGGTATGGATCCGGTCGTGCACTTCACGATCGATACCGCGCGGGTTGACGACGTGGTCCCACGAGAGCGAATCGTCCAGACCGTCGGCGCCTATCTCCCGGGGTACGCCATAGTGAAATATCTTACCTACCCGTGCGGTATAGTAGCCGTGCTGCCTGAACCATTGGGGCAGGGTCGCGACCTCGGGAATATGTACGCGAAAGGTATCCTGGTTCGTGAGCACACCGGTTTGCTCGGGGTACAATCCGGTCAAAAAACTGACCCGGCTGGGGTTGCAGACCGGATACTGGCAGTACGCGCGGTCAAAGCGTATTCCCCGTGCGGCAAGGCGGTCAATATGGGGGCTCTGGACCAGATCATGGCCATAGGCGCCCAGATCGTTGTTGAGATCGTCTACAGCGATGAATAAGACATTGGGGGGCTGTACCGTTTCGTTGCATGCTGAAAGAAGCAGGCAGGCCATGCCTGCGAAAAACGCAAACGACCGAAGATGCATAGGATATCTCATTGCAAGAGAGTAAGCGGATCAGGTAATATATCTAATATATCAGTGTGTCCTGCAGACTGTGTACGTAGCCGGACGTACTCGTGATTGCATCTCCATGAGTGGATAGTAATACATCCTGTGTCCCCTGCCTGGGCGAAACATATGCCCGATGGGGATGAAACACCATGTAAAATAGCACGTCTACCGTTACCGCCGAGGCAAAAGCTCCAGAAGATGCTCTGGGGAGGTCAGCTCTTCCCCGGGAGTAATCTCAACCAGAAAACCGTCGCCCCAGCGTGCAGCCATGTCCCGGTAATGACGATCCAGAGGGTTGCCGGACTGACCGGTGGGGAGAAAAAAGTAACCGCGCGGCGCTTGCGGAGCCATCCGGGCCACGAAGCGTTGGGAGACCCCTGCTTCCCCGATCCACGGGATACTCCACGATGTGGAATCAAGAGGAGACCAACTGGAGCGGTCGGCGGCCCGCAGAGTATAGGGGCCGCCACGGGCGGGATATGGGCCGACGTGGAACGAGAAGAGCCTGTCGAGCACTTTCACTTGTCCCAACGGGTGGACTGATCGTTCAAGGCGCGCCTCGCTCCAGCGGACCCCCGAAAGGCCCACGACCGTGCGCGCCGCTTCTTCTTCTAATTGTGCAAGGGTTTCGATTCCGGGAGTGCGTACGTCATCGGCCCAGAGCGACAACTGAGTTCCCGGAGCATCGCCTTCTTCAAGCATCTGCGCAAAAGCGAATGCCGGAAAGGCAGCATCCTCTCCAAGCTCGTCTGCCACAATCAGGGCACGGAGACGGTAGAGCCAGGCGAAGAAAGGAGCGGGACCGAGCGACTCGGGCTCGGTGGTGAGATCCCAGCGCTCAAGAACGGTGGCAAGCTCCTCCGCACCGATACGGTGAGCGGCATCAACAGCCCGCTGCCGGGTGAGTCCAGCCCACAGGCTCCGCGAGTCAAGCTGCAGGCTGCGCATGTCGTCAACGGTCCATTCCGAAGCGTGTGAAAGCACATCATGAATACGCTTCGCCCGAAACGGAGGGATATACTCCTCCCCGATGTGCCCGAATACGGCCCAACTCTGAAGGTTGTTGGCTGTTATGAGGTAATCGGAAGGCGGATCAATCCATGCAGGGACCGAATCCTCATCCCAGTACTCCGTCCACCCCTGGGGCCATGCCTCGGGGGACAAGACAGTCGCCCCAACCGTTCCGGCAGGACGCAACGGAACCGAACCTATCAGGCGGTACCCCAATCTTCCCGAGGTTGAAGCATAAACAAGGTTCTGGTGCGGCTGACTGAAGCCCCGCCCGGCAGCGTGCATCTCCTCAACCGTACGGGCATGATTGATCTTCGGGAGAGACTGGAAGGGGCCCCGCTCCACAAATCCGGTCCAAAGCATGGATAGCGTAAGCCCGCCCGCAGGAATCACATCGGTAATAATTGGTCCTCGAACGGTGCGGCGGACATTCCACTCCACGGGCCGCTCCTGCCCGCGTACTCCGATGAGTTCGCGTCGGACCTCGAGAGGACGCCAGACAGAGCCATCGAGATAGCTGCTGCCGTCCTCGCTGATGGTCTCGGCGACGAAATCGGCATCGTCAATCGATGCATTGGTTAAACCCCACGCCATATGCCGGGAGAGGCCCAGGACCACACCATGGGTTCCGGGAATCGAGAAACCGGCCACATGGTGATCCGAATCTTCGACGGAGATTGCATTCAGGTACCACGTCGAGGGAGCTCGGAGGTCAAGGTGCGTGTCGTTGGCAAGGATCGGATACCCGTCAGCGGTTCTGGAAGGGCCGATAGCCCATGAATTGGACGCCGTTAAACCAAGCCCTGCAAGCAGGCCCAGAGGGTCGATTGGCTTGCGAGGCGCCGGTGCAACTTCCGTGAGGCGGGTTCGATAGACATCGGGAAAGACCGCTTCCCTGTTCTGCGCCGATGCTTCGGGCCCTGTCTTTGCTCCGTCCGATATCTCCGGTTCGCCGGGACGATCCTGCAAGATCGTGGGGGCCCAGGAAGGATAACGCGGCGCCAGCGCGGGGCGGTGCGTTTCGGGAAGGCGGGCGAGTGCTTCGATGCGATCCAGTTCCCCCTCCCATTTGGACAAATCGAACGTCATGGTGCGGGCGATGGAAAGCGAGGCCTGCGGACTCCACGGTTGGGGGGCAATGCCCAGAATAACGAACTCAGGCGGCCATGGGCCGCGCCAGCTTGCCAGCCGTGCGTTCACCCCCTCCGCATAGGCTTCGAGGGTATCGAGGGCGGACTTCGGAAGCGTGGCCATCTCCCTCTCCGCTGCCCCCCACAGGTCAAGGGTCCGGAGTAACTTGTCGGCCCCAACGGCAGGCTCACCGAATAACTCAGCGAGGCGTCCTTGCGCCACACGTTGATACAATTCAAGCTGCCACAAGCGCTCAGAGGCATGTATAAAGCCCTGGGCCCGGATGGCATCGAGTTCGGTCTCGGCCTGGATGCGGGGAATGGCCCAGTCGTCGAATGCAATGATTACCGGGGCGGAAAGGCCGGGTAATTCGACAGAGCCCGAACGCGGCTGGATCGATTTACCCAGATATAAGCGTGCTCCGGCGACCGTTACACCAAGCAGGAACAGAACGTAAACCAGCGCCCATAGCACGACTCGGGAGATCGCCTTGCCCCGGCGAACCGGCCCGGAGGAGTCCGGCGTAGTAGCTTGTTGCGGTATCATGGCACGGAATCTATGCGCATCGCCGGGTTTGAAGGGCTTACAGGGAACCAACCCCTGCTCACCATGCAGTCAGTTGGACGGCGCCCTCCACGACCCGGTACTGCCGATTGCCCTCGACATTAGCGAAGCGATCCACGGCGCCGCTGGGCCACCGGACAATAAGGCTGTCGGCAGCAGAGCGGCTTCCCAGTCCGAACGTAACCGGCAGTTCGCTCTGGGACAAGTAGCTGGACCCCGTGCGGACGCGGCGCTCCATCCGGAAGCCGTCGAGCACGACTTCCACGGAAGAAGAAAGACCTTCGCGATTGCTTACACTTCCCTCCAGCATCACGCGAAGAAACACGGGATTATCGTTGGCGCTGGCGGCCCCGTTCTCCAGCAGATCGTTCCGCCATAGGTGGGCTCCGCCCCCGTTTTCGACCACCAGAATGTCGATGTCGCCGTCGCGGTCGTAATCCGCGGCGGCAGCCCCGCGCGCCACGAATTGCCCGGCCAAC
Source organism: Rhodothermales bacterium (assembly GCA_965248175.1). Classification (GTDB taxonomy): domain Bacteria; phylum Bacteroidota; class Rhodothermia; order Rhodothermales; family VXPQ01; genus VXPQ01. Next base: position 1,714,362 of record OZ252093.1, on the reverse strand, counting down.
ACCCCGCCCAGTGCAGGAGCCGCATCCTCGAACGTGCCATCCCCCCGGTTCAGAAAAAGGTGCGGCTTCTCTTCGTAGCCGACATTGTCCTGCACCGTCCCGATTTCCGGCTGCACATGCCCGTTCGCCGCAAACAGGTCGAGGTCCGTGTCGAGATCAAAATCCGCAAGGAAAAGAGCAAAGGTGAGCGTCATCAGCGAGGGGCGCCCGATCTGCGACACCGCGGCCCGGTCGATAAACAGCCCGTCACGCAGGTGCCGGTACACCCCGATCATCTCCGACGAAAAATTCCCCACGAACACGGTCGCTTGCCCCGTGCTGTCCACAATGCCCGCATCCACGCCCATACCGGCGCGCGCCTTTCCGTTCTCGTCGTAGGCGACGCCGCTCAGCGCACCCTTCTCCGAGAACGTACCGTCGCCGTTATTCACATACAGATAGTCGGGCTGCGTATCGTTCGACACCATCAGGTCGGGCCAGCCGTCCCGGTTGAAATCCAGCTCCACGACGCCAAGCGTCTTGCCCGCCGCCGGCAGAAAACCCGCAGCGGCGGTTTCGTCCGCAAACGTGCCGTCTCCGTTGTTGCGATAGAAGCGGCCCGGCACGCCCTCATAGGTTTCCGGGGTGCAATATCCCTTGTTCACCCCGTCGAGCGAGCAGTAAACGTCCGTCTCCGGAGACCATGCCACATAATTTCCCACGTACAGGTCGATATCCCCGTCCCGGTCCGCATCGAAAAAAATGGGCGACGAACTCCACACGGCCTCGCCGGCCACGCCGGCTTCGCGGCTCACCTCGACAAAACCCCCGCCGTCGTTGCGGAAAAGCAGGTTTTCGGCCAGCGCGGAAAGGTAGATGTCGCGATCTCCGTCCCCGTCGTAGTCCGCAGCAGCGATACCGAGACCATAGACCTCGTGCACGCCGTCAAACCCTGCCAGCCCCACGGCCTCGGTCACCTCCGAGAAGGCGCCGTCGCCGAGATTCCGGTAGAGCCGGAGAGGAAGCACCTCCTCGTTGCCCACGGCGGAACCTCCGGCGCCGGACCAGCGCCCTCCGCCCGCCAGCGCAATATCCTGCCACCCGTCCCCGTCGTAGTCGAAAAAGGCGGCGCCCGACCCCATCGATTCGGGAAACCAGATCAGTCCGAACGCTCCTGTCTCGTGGCGGAAACCGGAGAGGCCCGCGGCCTCCGTTACGTTCTCGAACGAGAGCTGGTCTGCAAAAGAGGATTCCGGGGCTTCTTCCGTCTCCGCCGGCGATCCGCCGCAGGCCGACACTATGCCCGCAAGCAGCACAACAGCCAACACTGGGCCTGGAGACATGGCAAAAGCGGCAACGCCGGCGCCCTGGTCCTTCATCTGCCGTTCCTCAATCCCCTGTGCTCTGGTAACGAACCGGATGCAATCCATGCTCGTGCAGCGCCTGGGCTTCCCGGTTGTCCATGGGGTGCGCCTGCTTGTACGGCGACGCGACTGCGCGCGCATTTTCGTCGTCCTTGTGATATTCGTACCGTTCACGAGCTTCTCCAAATGCTTCGGTCCGTCCCAGCGCGCCGAGCGCCAGCATTCTATTGTACAGGGCGCCGACATTTTCCGGATCGATGGTCAATACCCGGTCGAACCACGGAAGCGCCTCTTCGTAGCGGCCCGCAAGATAATGAATCCGGCCAATACCGAGCAGCAGTACGCGGTCATCGGGATAGGCATCCTCCACCGCCAGCCATTCGTCCAGCGCCTCGTCGTACTCTGCAGTCGCCTTGTGCACTTCTCCGCGCAGCCAGGCCGTCTTCAGATAGCCGGGGCTGCGGCGCTCGGCTTCCCGGAGCGCCTCGGTGGCGCGATCCAGCTGCCCTTCCTCGATAAACGAACGGGCCATATTGATGGGGCCTTCCGGGTTGTCCGGCGCCAGTTCCGCAACCCGCTCAAAGGCTTCGATCGCCCCGCGCGTATCCGTTTCGAGGAGACGCCCTATGCCGAAATCGTTCCATCGCTCCCAGAGCGGGCGGGACGAGGCGAAAGAGAGCGAATCAGGCGTGGCGCCCCCGGCCCGGCGCTCGTCCGCAGCCATATCGGTCAGCGGCAGCACCGGCGCCGTCTTGTCCGGATCCAGAACCCAGGGATGCCCGCCCGGCGCATCGCCATACGAGACGTCCCCATATCCCCCTTCCATATCCGCTTCATACTGCACACCGCGAAACGTCCATTCATTCAGGTACCACTTGAACTTCCGGTGCCGAAGCTTCGCCTTCAACGAGGTGATCCCGGCGCCCGGGGGCACTACAAAATCATAATGTACATTGCGCGCCGCACCCGGCCCGATCACATTCGCATACACATTCGTCACCCAATCCTGCACGTTGCGCCGGTCGATGATCCGGCTCTGCCGGTCCACCAGCACGCTTCCGAGAAAATGCGCTGTCGAATCGACGCGCCCGGCAGCGTCAAGCAACCCGGAAGCCAGCAGCGTCTCCCCGGAGGCGTCTTGCGTAAGAAACTCCACCCAAAGCTCGTTGGAATCGTTCGTGCCGCCGGGCAGCGTATGGCCCACACCCTTGTTGCGCACCACTACGTCCACCTGTAGGTGGTCGCCTGCCCGCAAGACGGGCAGCGAGCGATCCGGGCCGTACGTACGCCCGTTCACCCGGACCCGGAAGATGTCAATGAGTGCAATACCTTTCGACAGATTCTCCTGGGCCTCGGCCAGTTGCGCAGGGTGCTCGTTGACGAACGGGACCGCCGTATTGGCGGCGGCGAACCGGTGACTGCGTATGAACCCGCCGTCGTTCCCCATGTCGCTCGACGGTTCGAGCGGCATATGGCATGAAACGCAATTCGAGGGGGCCTCGGGGAGGTAGAACGACCGGACGATGTTGCCGCTGACGCCGCTGTTGTGCCAGTTGTCGTATTCGTCCTGCCCGCGCTTCCAGCGATAGTTGTTCACTTCCGGAGGAATGCCCACCTTGTGGCATGTGCCGCAAAACTCGGGGGTCCTGTGAACCGGCTTCAGCATGGCGCGGCGGTGCGGCTCAGGCTTGGCCCGCACCAACACATTATGCACCCACTGGCCCAGCCCCTCTTCGGCGCGCGCAAACGGATACTCGTCCGGCGAAGCGATCGCATAGCGCCCATTACCCCGCACATCGCGCAACCCCTCGACGGCATGGCATGACAAACACGTGATCCCCTCGTGCGCCGTCCAATGGTCCGCATCCACAGGCGCCTCGTCGAACCGCCCGGCGAACAGCACTACCGGGTCATGGCAGGATGCGCACCAGCGCGCAGGTTCGGCGCCGGTCTCGGCGATCATCGCCTCGACGCTTTTCTCGTACCACGGGTTGTTGAAGGACGAGAAGCGGTGCATCGACTCGGACCACTGCGTATACATGTCGGGATGGCATCCTTCCTGCCCGCAGCGCGCGGACCCGGCCAGCGCCTCGTCGGGCAAGCGCTCCTCACCCACAATGACCGACTGCGACTGTGCAAACGGGGCAGCCGTGAGCGCAGCGGCGTATCCCGGGACAGCGCCCTCCGCATCTGTTTCTTCCGGAGCCGCTTCGCCCGGCGCGGCTTCCTGCACATACACGCCCGTGCGCGTCGTCGCCCAGGGCACCACGATGAAGCCTGCCACCAGCACCGCGCCGCCGAGCGCCGTCAGGCTGAGCGGGTGCCGGAGCGCAGCGCCCAGGCCCTGTTTCCATAGGTCTCCCCATTGCAGGAAATGATAGCGCACCCCGCGCTTCAGAGACACGTGCAGCACGAAGCCCCCCACGGACGTCACCGCCGTCACGATATGTGTCCACATGATCCACCGGTAAGACGACCCGACGACCACGAGCGCAATACCCGTTACAAACAGGGTGATCAGCGACAGCGCCGTAAACACGCCGGCCCTCGTTGCGCGCCGGTTCATCCAGATCGGCATCTTCATGAGATGCATGACAAGGAAGGCGACGGCAGGCGCTATCAGCAGGATGCCCAGGCAAATGTGCAGGAGCACATTGCTCATATAGACGAGCGCCGTGGAGCGGTCGAACAGCAAGAGAAAGATGCTGTTGACCAGCAGCACCGCATACCCGCCCAGGACCACGCTCACGATCTTGCGCTGTATCTGCGGCAACCGCGTATACCGGCGGCCTGATCCCTGCCCGCCCTGCGGACCCGACTGGGACGATCGGGAAGGCGAGGAAGAAATGCTCTCACGCTCGCCTTCCGTATCCATATGTTCTCCGGAACCTTTCACAGTTCGTCGGAAGGTGGTTTCGCAGAAGGGTACATCTCTATTTCATGCAGCGGCTCACCGGAACGTTCCGCCGGGCGTACGGTATATGCGCTCATGAACAAAAAGTACCTTGTTGTTGCGTTTTTACTGGGCGCCGTCGTCACGGCCGGCGTACTCATTGCCCGCACCTCCTCTGCAGGGCAGCGCGTCACCGTGTACAAGACACCCACATGCGGGTGCTGCGCCAAATGGGTGGACCATCTCGAGGCAAACGGATTCCGCGTTAAGGTCGTGGACCTCGCCGACGTGACGCCCATGAAGATACGATACGGGGTTCCTGCCGATCTGGCCTCCTGTCATACGGCGCTCACGGGCGGGTATTTCGTGGAAGGCCATGTCCCCGCGGAGGAAATCCACCGCATGCTGGAGACAGGCGAGCCTATTGCGGGCCTTGCGGTGCCCGGCATGCCGATGGGCTCCCCCGGCATGGAAGGCTTCCGCAGCGATCCGTACGACATCGTCGCCGTAGAGAAAGACGGGGGACGGCGCATCTTCGCTTCCCGATAAGGCGCCTGTTGTTCCCCGCTCCCTGTACTCCCCGCCATGACGCTGCATCCGTTCGACATCGTCACGTTCTGTGCGTTCATCGCGGTCGTCATCGGGATATCGCTGTACGCCTCCCGGCACGAAACCACCACGGAAGACTACTTCCTTGCGGGACGTAAACTGTCCTGGTGGCTGATCGGCTTCTCCCTGATCGCCTCCAACATCTCGACAGAGCAGTTCGTGGGCATGGCGGGGCGCGGGTACGACCTGGGTCTTGCCATCGCCAGCTACGAATGGACGGCCGCCATTGCGCTGGTCATTACGGCCCTCTTCTTCCTGCCGAAGTTCCTGAAGGCGGGCATCTACACCATTCCCGAGTACCTCGAATACCGTTTCGATGTCGGGACGCGCACGATCATGGCCACGTTCATGATGCTCGCGTACGTGTTCGTGGCGCTGGCGACGGTTCTCTACGCCGGCGCCCTCGCGCTGGGCACGATCTTCGAGATAGACATCGTTCTGGGTATCTGGCTGATCGGGATCACGGCGGGCGCCTACACTATCTACGGCGGCCTCGCGGCCGTGGTCTGGTCGGACCTGCTCCAGGGCATAGCCCTTCTGCTGGGCGGAGCGCTCATCACGATCCTCGGGTTCCAGGCCATGGGGGGCGTGGAGCCGTTCATGGCCGCTGCGGGCGACAAACTGCATACGGTGCTGCCGTGGAACCACGAGGAGATGCCCTGGGTGGCGGTCTTCATAGGCGGCCTCTGGATTCCCCAGATTTTCTACTGGGGCCTGAACCAGTTCATCACGCAGCGCACGCTCGCCGCCCGTAATCTCGCCGAGGGACAGCGCGGGATCTTTCTTGCGGCAGGGCTGAAACTGGTCCTCCCCTTCCTGATCGTCTTTCCCGGCATCATGGCCGCACAACTCTTCCCGGGGCAGGTAACGACCGCCGACCAGGCATATCCCGTGATGATCCGCGAATTGCTTCCCGCCGGGCTGAGCGGGATCATGTTCGCCGCGTTGTTCGGCGCCATCATGAGTTCGCTCGACTCCATGCTGAACTCCGCCGCCACCATCTTCACGATCGACTTGTACAAGCGTTACCGGCGCACCGACGCGGCCCCAAGGCACTACGTGAAGATCGGCCGCATCGCCACCGCCGTACTGGTCGTCGTCGGCTGCCTCTGGGCGCCCGTCGTGGGTTCCGCCGAAAGCATTTTCGGGTACATTCAGATGTTCTGGGGATTCATTTCCCCCGGGATTGTGGCCTCCTTTGCGTTCGGGCTCATTTCGAAACGCACGCCCCCCATTGCGGCCAAAGCCGCCATGATTCTCGGTATCCCCGTCTACGGCTTCCTGCTGTGGCGGCTGCCGGATGTCGCTTTCCTGCACCACATGATGATCACCTTCGTGGCGCTCGTGATCTTCATGGCCTCCGTCAGGCTGCTGCTTCCCATGAGCGAGCCGAAGTCCCTCCCTGTTTCGGACCTGAACCTGGAGCACGCTCGCGGCGCCAAATGGATGGCCGCTGCGGTCGTGCTGGCCACGGTCGCGCTGTACGCGATTTTCTGGTAAAGCAGACAGGGGGGCGAGTTTGTTATATTGAATCAAGCCCTGTAGTTTACGCAGCGATCATCCTCGTTTCCACCACAACAAAATGGTATCCAGACCATGGAATGGTATCTTAACGCCCTGAGGAATTATACCGTTTTCCAAGGGAGAGCGCGCAGGAAAGAATACTGGTTCTTTTGGTTGTTCTACGGGCTGGGATCACTATTGCTTGCTGCCCCCTTCTGGATAGTCGCCCTGACATGGATAGCTACGGGCACAGAGCCAGACCTGAGCGGCGGTTTGGCGATGGGCACTCCGGAAATAGCAATCGGTATCGTGTCCTTGCTTTGGTGGTTGATGCATGTGCTGCCCCGCATCGCCGTTACCGTCCGCCGCTTGCATGATACGGGACGCAGCGGCCTATGGTATCTTTTGGTGATTTTCCTGCCTTTTATCGGTCATATCTGGTTGCTCGTTTTGATGCTGCTGGATAGCGAGCCAGGCGAGAACAAATATGGAGCCAACCCCAAAGAGGTTCTTGTGTGAGGATTGTCCCTCATGCCTGTTGACAACAACTAAACCGTGGTTCAGAATCCAATACACCCATGAAGCGCATCCTTACCTTCCTTGCCGTTCTTGCCGTATGGTCCACGCCGGTGTTTGGGCAAAACATGTCCGGGCAGGACCGACCAGTAAAAATAATACTGCTGCCGGTCACCGAGAATACGCTGCCTCCGCTTCATACAGCAATTCGTGACGGTGATATAGAAATTGTACGAACTCTGATAGATATCGGCGTAGATATTAATGAAAAAGTAAATCAAAATTTCAGCAGGAGATCGTATAGGGGATTTACCCCACTTCATATGGCAACAGCATCCGGCGAGACAGAAATTATAAAATTATTGATAAAAGAAGGTGCTGACGTGGATGATAACCTCCTGCATTTTATTCATACTGCAGAAATTACACAACTTTTTATGACGCATGGTGCTGACTTGGGGGCAGAATATAAAAATGGCACACCACTACATAGTTCGGCATTTGCAGGCAATGCAGAAATTACGGACCTATTCATAAAAAACGGCGCGAATGTGAATGCAAGAGACGTACAGGGCAATACGCCTTTGCATCATGCCTGGAACGCAGAAACCGCACAGGTTCTCATAGCAGCCGGTGCAGATTTGGAGGTGCAAAATAACTACAATGGCACACCGCTTCATCATGCAGTAGTTAGAGACGACATAGAGTTTGCTCAACTGCCGATAGACCACGGTGTAGGCGCGAACGCGAAAAACAACGCCGGGTACACGCCGCTCGATATTGCGATCAACAAAAGAAGAACGGAGATCACCGCCCTGCTGCGCGAACACGGCGGCGTTGCAACGGAATGACATGGTCGCGATCCTTCCCTGGCAAGCAATAAGTACGACAAGGCCGTGAAGGTGCTTTCCTCATTCCGGGCCGCTTTCGGCGAGACGGACGCAAACAATGTCCTTATTGTTCGGGCTCCGGGGCGCGTTAATCTGATCGGGGATCACACGGATTACCACGAGGGGTTCGTGCTGCCGATGACGATCAACCGGTGCGCATACGCGGCGCTGCGGGCACGCAACGACGACACGGTGATGCTGTACGCCGCGCAGTTCGACGAGTGGATAACATACCCGCTTTCCGAACGCCCCGAAACCGGTCCGGGGACCTGGGCCGCCTATGTAACCGGAGCCATCAGCGAACTGCGGGACCGGCTGCCCGGCGGATTCGAGATGCTCGTCGAGGGCAATGTGCCCATCGGCGCCGGCCTGAGTTCGTCGGCAGCCCTCTCCACGGCGGTCATCTACGGCCTCGACCAGTTGTTCGGCCTTGGAATCGACCCCATCGACGCGGTGCACTTGTCTCAGCAGGTGGAACACCGCTACGCGGGCGTTTCCTGCGGCATCATGGACCCGTTCGTATCCCGGCTGGGGCGCCGACGGCATGCCTTGCTACTCGACTGTCGCTCGCTGGCCTGCGAGCATGTGCCACTGGCTAATACGGAACGAGACCGGACCGATGCATTCGAGATCGTCATCGCCGATTCGGGGGTGCGGCGTAAACTGGCCGCCTCCGGCTACAATGCCCGGCGCAGCGAATGCGAGCAGGCTCTCGAAACGATCCGGAAAACCCGACCCGATGTACGGAGCCTGCGCAACGCCAAACCCGACGACTTGTCACTCCTCCCGCCCCTCCAGCGCCGACGGGTCCGGCATGTCCTGGAAGAGAACGACCGCGTACTGCAAGCGCGGGATGCTCTCCGGCACGGGGATTTCGAGGCATTCGGGGCGTTGATGAACCAGTCGCACGACAGCCTGCGTGACCTGTACGAGGTGAGTTGCGAGGAACTGGATACGCTGGTTGCCGCCGCCCGGAACGCGGACGGCGTGGCGGGCGCCCGGATGACCGGGGGCGGCTTCGGGGGCTGCACGGTGCACCTGGTGCGCAAAGATGCCGTTCCCGCTCTGCGCGAGACGCTCTGCGAAACCTATGCGAAAACGTACAGGCGCGCCCCGGTGATCTACGTGGTCCGGGAGAACCATCGGACGGAACGGATGTAGGAACCGTTCCTGTGACCAGATCGCATTTCGTGCGCCATGACTGTATTGCACGGAGCCGAAGAGAAGCTCTCCGCGCTTGATTTCACAAGCGGGCTCCTTACGAAAACCCACCTCGACCTGCCGCTTCTACTCGACGAGATCGTGCGCGTCACGACAGAGACGATGCATGCGCGGGCCTGCGCTATCCGGCTGCTCGACAAGGGTTCGGGAGAGATGGTGCTCAAGGCTTCCTCGGGCCTCAGCGAAGAGTATTTGCACACGAGACCGCTCACCGCGGCCAGCAGCATCTTTCGGCAGTTTGCCGCAGGAAACCACAAACCGATCGCAATTATGGACATTGCGAAGGACCCGCGGACGGACTATGTGCGCGAAGCGGCGGGCGAAGGTGTCCATTCCTTCCTCTCCGCTCCGCTCGTACAGGACGGCGAGGCGATCGGCACCCTCTCGATGTTCACTGCCGAACCGCACGATTTTACCCCGGACGAACGGCGCCTCTTCAGCACCATGGCCAACCAGGCGTCCGTCGCCATCTCGCTGGCGCGGCTCTACAAGGAGCAGCTGGCCCTGCGGAAAATCGAGCACGAACTCGAAATCGCCGCCGGCATTCAGCGCAAACTCATGCCGGAGACCGCCCCCTCCGTTCCTCCTTTCGACATCGCAGGCGCCTGCTACCCCTGCCAGGAGATCGGCGGGGATTTCTTCGACTTCATCGAACTCCCCGGGGGCAATCTCGGCATCGTTGAGGGAGACATCTCCGGCAAGGGCGTTCCGGCGGCCCTCCTCATGGCCACCGTCCGGACGGCGCTCCGGGTGCAGGCCGAGAACATCTTCTCCATACAGGATGTGCTGCGCAAAGTGAACCGCGCAGTCTGGGAGGATACGAGCCCCGAAGAATTCGTCACCCTGTTCTACGGCGTACTCGACACGCAGGCAGGCGTACTGACCTATGTCAATGCGGGACACAGCGCCGCATTGCTCGTTCGCGAGGCAACGGTCACGTCGCTTCCCCCGGCAAGCCCGCCCATCGGCATCCTCCCGGACCTCCTCCCCGAACAGGAAACGCTGCAGCTCCTCGAAGGGGATGTGCTCGCCATCTGCACGGACGGGTATTCGGATACGGAAGGGACGGACGGCGAGCCGTTCGGCGAAGAAGGCGTGGCGGAAACGCTTCGCCTGCATGCCGGTCTGTCAGCCAAGGTGATCATCGAAAAGCTTGAAAAAACGGTTGAAGCCTTTCAACTCGACCCGGCCATTGCATACTGCGACGACCGTACGGCGATTGTAGCGAAGCGGTAGGGGACCTATAGACAGTGGTGGCCATTCGCTCGCTACTTTGTCAACTTAGCTTACAAGGGTGCGTTTGGTGTCGAATACGCGGATCGGCGCCGACTGTACCTCGTTCATCGGTGCAGCTCGCTTTTGTGCTCGAAGTGATTGTAGGCATGCAACCGAACCCCCGATGACGTATTATACAAACGAAAACCGCTTGTAAAAGCGGCATAATCCGACGTCACAGGACACGTATAGTACCGTGCCACATTGATGGACCACTGCTCCTCTTCCTCGTACACACCTGACAGTGACAGGCTATGAAAATACCATTCTCTATCATAAGGACCTCGCGGCTGCTCCTCTGTATGGCCTGTCTCCTCGTGTCCCCTGCGATGGTCGCAGCACAAGGCTCGGTAGAGACAGACCGTGCTGCCCTGGTAGCGCTGTACGATTCGACGGGGGGAAACAACTGGGTAAACAATACCAACTGGAAAAGCGATAAGCCTCTTAATGAATGGTACGGCATTGAGACCGACAATACCGGACGAGTAGAATCCATTGACCTTCATGGTAGAGGACTGACCGGTTCCATACCCCCAGAGGTAGGAGACCTTGTACATTTAAAGACAATTAGACTTGGAGCCAACAACCTGACCGGCTCCATACCTTCCGAAATAGAAAATCTTATTCATTTAGAAATTTTAAATATTAGATTTAATGAACTGACTGGTCCTATACCTCCCGGGATAGGCAACCTGGTGAATTTGAAAGAAATAGATCTCGACGTTAATGGTATAAACGGTCATATTCCTTCAAATATAGACAACCTTGTTAATTTAAATATTATTAGTTTAGCGATAAATAAATTAACTGGCCCTGTACCTCTCGGGATAATCAACCTTATGAATTTGAAAGAAATAAATCTCGGCGCCAACGATATAAGCGGTGGTATTCCCTCGGGGATAGGCAATCTTATTAATTTAACCTCTATCGAATGGGGGGACAATGAATTAATCGGTTCGATTCCTCCGGAAATAGGTAATCTCGTGAACCTGACCTATCTCAATCTCGGTGGCAATCAATTAACGGGATCGATTCCTGCCGAGATGGGAAATCTTACAAATCTCACGTACCTTAATATGGGTTCAAATCTGCTTAGTGGTTCGATTTCTCCGAAAATAGGTGATCTCGTGAACCTGACTCATCTTTACCTCAGCACTAATCGACTAACGGGATCCATTCCTGCCGAGATAGGAAATCTGGTAAATCTGAAGGTGTTACTCCTTAGATCTAACCAGCTGACCGGCCCCCTGCCCCCGGAAATGGGCAACCTTGTGAACCTGGAAACACTTAGCCTGCGTTCCAATCAATTGTCTGGCGAAATACCTCCTGAAGTATGTACTATTTTATTAAGCCCCCAGATATACGTTAGGTTGGATGACAATCCGGGATTGATCAATAATTGTTTTCAAATACCTGAAGAATTTGTCAATAACAAGAGACAAATTTTTAAAGTACTTCAGGAGGACGATCCGCATACCATAAGATCTGTTGAATTCATACTAATACAAGAAAATTCTTATGGGAGGGTATGGATATCGGAGGATGCCTTTCAGTCAGTAAACATTTCTGACGAGTCTATGGAAAATTTTTTATCCTACATTTTTTCTTCAATACCTGCAGACTCTACAAAGGGCATTTTTGAATATGGGAGAGATCTTTTAGGAACAGTTCGAGAAAATTATGTTAACGAAAATAATGGTGAAAGAGTCATTGATATACTTTGTCATGTTTATAATTGGAAGTATTTGGGACTGGCTAGTGACTATTATAGTTACATAAATATTAATAAATATAATTCTTTACCGCATGGACCAGGAGATCTAGTATATTCTAAAATCCTTGCACATGAATACGTACATAACATAGATGGAGGATACGGCGGATCTTTCGGCATCGTTTTTTTTACTGAAGGATTAGCTGAATGGGCCAGCAATAACATAATGTTTGCTGAAGGAAATGTTCTACCTACCTTTTCGTATTATCAAACTCCATCCCCTGGTGAACCACTCTTTCCTCCGCGCCCTTTCGATTACGATCACGCCATGATATTCGTGACTTATCTTGAAGATCGTATTGGTTTGGATAACATGAAAAACCTTATACAGGTATGTAAACCGGGAGGTGTTTGCGATCCGGATAACCCAGACGATGGTGACTGGTATCAGGGTATTGACGGACTAGATTATGCCCTCTCCTCCTTGAATTCCAATCTTACTCTTTCAAACATTGTCGTAGATTATCATGCTACGAATTTCGTTAACGATTCTTCGATTCTTCTTAATGGGATAAAATACGCCTATGAAACACCAAGATATGCGAATCAAAAAATATTTCCACTACACGTTGTGACTGTCAACCTTGCAAATAATACCTTTTCGGAAAAGGATCTTGAAATATATCCCGGAGGCTATGGCTATTTCACCTACGAAAATCCTTCCAACATGCATCTCTCAATCGATACAAATCATGATGAAATTACGTCGTTTCGTTTATTCAAAGAAAAGGATACTGTAAAAGAACTTGTAGAAATTGACAGCGATGTCAGCGAACACACGATTATGGGGGAGTACGACCGGGTAACGCTTATTGCCGTACATACCAATCCGAGGCCGGATCAACCTGAAATCACTCTTAACATATCCGCCACTCAGAACTATGATCCCACGGCTATAGAAGATGAGGAACTCCCCACGGCCCTCGCCCTTGAGCAGAATTACCCCAATCCCTTCAACCCATCTACGTTCATCCGGTGGGCGCAGCCGCAAACCGGACAGGTTCGTCTTTCCGTGTACAATATGCTTGGGCAGGAAGTAGCCACATTAACCGACGAGATTCGGCCCGCAGGAACGCATGAAATCCGTCTGGACGCTTTAGGCTGGACAAGTGGCGTGTATGTGTACGTGCTGGAGGCAGGCGAGCAAACCCTTACGCAAAAAATGATCCTGTTGAAGTAGACATTGAGGAGATGGGCAAAAGAGGCGCATAGGACCATGACTCACTGGAAACACCCACAGACCATTGTCCTGGCCATCCTGCTGACGGTCGCCGGTTGCAGCAGGAACAAAAATATAGCAGGCGCCGAGCCTGACACGTGCAGCGACAGCTTTCAGCGCAAGGTGTTCGGCCATCATGTAATCGGATTTTATCCCAACTGGAAACATGACGTGCTGCCTGTATCCCGGATTCAGTGGGACAAGCTTACCCGCGTGATCTACGCTTTCGCCATCCCGAATACCGACGGTTCCCTGGATGTTTCGCGCCTGACCCAGGTAGACGCTCTGGCCGGAGCCGCCCGTGTGCAAGGAGTCGAGGTCTTCCTCTCGATCGGTGGCGGTGGCAGCGGATCGGACAATTTCCCCACCATGGCTGCCAACGCAACCGCTCGCCAGACATTCGTTCTGGAAATTCGTGACTATCTGACAGCCCATTGCTTCCATGGCGTGGACATTGACTGGGAACACTGGACCAAAGACAGCAACAACACTCCCGATGCTTCCGAAAAAGCCAACCTGATTGCATTACTGGGAGACCTGCGGGCCGAGCTGCAACCCCACGACCTGGAAATGTCAATAGATGTGTACCCCGCCAACTGGTTCGGACAGCACTTCGGCGACCAGGTGCATTCCCTGGTGGACTACATTCACGTCATGGCCTACGACTTTTCCGGCCCCTGGTCTTCCCCGGGACCTCACGCATCCTACCAACAGGCCATCGGTTCCGGGTCCGATATTTCCTCCACCGGGCTATCATACTGGACGCAGTATCGAGAATGGCCCCGGAACAAGACCATCCTCGGGTTGCCCTTCTACGGACGTGACTTTGACAGGGACGGCGGGGTTGGCGTCGCCTATCGCGACATCGTCGCCCAATACTCCCAGGCTCCGGATGCCGACCAGGTCGCCAACATCTACTACAACGGCGTACAGACCATTACCGACAAGACACAATTCGTAGTCGATAACGAGTATCCGGGAGTAATGATCTGGGAGATCTCACACGACACGCCCGAGGCAGCTACCAGCCTGCTGCACGCCGTGGACCGGATCGCCAATCCCTGAAGGATTCAGGCGGGCCAAGGCTCCCGTGGATTGGCAAGACCGTTTCTGCGATTGACATAACCTTTCATACTTCAAGCCGATTCTCTGTCGCGGCAGCGGCGATTCGGTCTGATCGGACAAGATTCCGGTGCAATTAAGGTGCAGGATTGCGACCTTGTTTCGCGTCAACGCGCCCGATGAGCCCCCAAGTCCAAACGCATGCGCCTGTCCTGGAATGAAATACGTACCACACAGTATCGACTTGCTCGTGACGGACCGCATGCCTGGAAAGGAATTGAAGCAGGCTCTGGCGAATTGGGAGGTCGAGATCGGAATTTCGATACAGGGTCAGGGATTGAGGCACTAATGGCGACCAAGTTTGAACATGCAGTTGAGATTGCGGAAATCGCATCTGAAACCGCGCTGAGATATTTCAGGAGAAAACTTGGCATCGAGTTCAAATCGGATGAGAGCCCTGTAACCCAGGCTGACCGCAGCATTGAGTACCGAATTCGTGAGATTCTGGGCGAACACTACCCCGAAGACGGAATCTTCGGAGAGGAGCACGGCATTGAAAGGGCTGATTCGGAGCACATGTGGATCATTGATCCGATTGATGGAACCCGATCCTTCATGGCTGGGAGCCCGCTCTTTGGGTTCCTTCTCGGACATCTGTCCAGCGGAGTGCCGGATATCGGGATCATCGGAATGCCCGCTCTGGGCGAAATCTTTGCCGCCAAGGCCGGATCAGGCGCCACTATGAACGGCATTCCGATCAAAACATCGGGCCAAAGACAACTCAACCAATCAGTACTCTACATCAATGAAGGAGGGAAAATCTTCACCGAACATCCCGAGAAGTTTGCTCGCCTTGTCAATTCAGGACAGACACGACGGTTTGCCCACGACTGCTATTCACACGCCATGGTTGCCGCCGGATTTGTGGACGCGGTGGTCGATTTTGATCTGCAACCCTATGACTACCTACCGGTGTCGACGGTGGTGCAGGCAGCGGGTGGTTCGACATCGGATTGGGCCGGACAGGCACTGAGTCTGAAATCAAACGGTACAATGATCTCGGCGGCAACTCCGGAACTGCATGCGCAAGTTCTGAAACTGCTGCAGGACTGAATGATGGCTGTTCTGGCTGACTATCAACCAAAATCACAAAACTTGCCGGTTGGTTTGTGATGAACCAGTCCGAGTACCACCAATCAGGGGGTGACGCCGATGTCTGAAGTATTGACCTTTGAGGAATTGAAAGCGGCCGTGTCCGATGGATCGGTAGATACGGTCCTTGCGTGTCTCGTCGACATGCAGGGCCGGCTGATGGGTAAACGCTTTGTCGCCCGACACTTCGTTGATAGTGCCTGGGAAGAAACGCATTGCTGCGACTATCTGCTGGCAACCGACTTGGAGATGGCCACGCCGGACGGCTACGCCTCGACGAGTTGGCAAAGCGGCTATGGCGACTATGTCATGAAACCAGATTTGAACACGTTGCGGCCCGTACCCTGGCTTGAGGGGACGGCCATGGTGTTGTGTGACATTCTCGATCATCACACCCATGAAGAAGTCGCCCATTCGCCAAGGGCGGTATTGAAAAAGCAGGTGGCCCGGCTCGAAGCGATGGGGTTGACGGCGATGATGGCGACCGAGCTCGAATTCTTTTTGTTTGAGAAGAGTTTCGATGAGATACGCAAGGAGGGATTCTGCAGCCTGGAGCCGATTTCGGGCTACAATCAGGACTACCATATCCTGCAAACCACCAAGGAAGAGGATATCATGCGCCCGGTGCGCAATTATCTGGTCGCGGCCGGCGTACCGGTGGAGAATTCCAAGGGTGAGGCAGAGACCGGTCAGGAAGAACTCAACATCAAGTATGCTCCGGCTCTGGAAACAGCAGACCATCACACCATCGCCAAGCATGCGGTCAAGGAAATCGCCTGGCAAAAAGGGCGGGCGGCGACGTTTTTGTCAAAATGGCATCGCAACAAGGTCGGCTCCTCATCGCACGTCCACCAATCGATTTGGAAAGACGGTAAATCAGCATTTTTCGATGCGAACGACGAATTGGGCATGTCCGCACTCATGCGCAACTATCTGGCCGGGCTGTTGAAATACGCCGTCGATTCCACCTATTTTCTCGCGCCCTATGTCAACAGCTACAAACGGTTTCAAAAAGGAACGTTTGCCCCGACACGGATAATCTGGTCTGTCGACAACCGTACCGCCGGTTTCCGTTTATGCGGTGACGGAACCGAGGCGGTGCGGGTTGAATGCCGCATCGGCGGTTCGGACATCAATCCTTATCTGGCCCTTGCCGCTCAAATCGCGGCCGGCGTCAAGGGGATCGAGGAGGCGCTTGAGCTTGTTCCGCCCGCCAAAGGCGATGCTTACGGAGGTAGCAGCGGAATGATTCCGCAGAACCTTCGCGACGCCCGCGAAGCGCTCGAGGGATCTGCAATGCTGCGTGAGGCATTCGGCGATGAAGTGATTGATCACTACTGCCGAGCAGCCGGGTGGGAGTTGGAAGAGTTCGACCGTGTCGTGACCGATTATGAGATCGCACGCGGGTTTGAGCGGTCGTGAGACCGGGATTAACAAACGGTAAATCCCTCCAGCATTCATTTGCCAGGACAAGAGGATTGTGATGACCAGGACACTTACCTGTGTGTCCCCTATCGACGGCTCTGTGTATGCAGAACGTAGCTGCATGACGCTTAAGGAGGCCAGCGCGGCAGCCATCAGAGCCAGAGAAGCGCAGATTGACTGGAGACAGCGTCCACTGTCGCAACGCAAGGAACTTGTGATGGCGGGGGTGGCCGGCATCGGCAATATGGGTGATGAAGTTGTGATCGAACTTGCCCACATGATGGGCCGTCCGGTGCGCTATGGCGGCGAGTTCGGCGGCTTCAACGAACGCGCCAGCTACATGGCGGATATTGCCGAAGAGGCTTTGCAACCCATCGAAATAGAGGACAGTAACACCTTCCGGAGGGTAATAAAACGAGAACCGCAAGGCCTGGTGTTCGTGGTTGCCCCATGGAACTACCCATACATGACGGCAATCAATTCCGTAGCGCCGGCGCTAATTGCAGGCAATGCGGTCATGCTGAAACATGCAACCCAAACCCTGCTGGTGGGTGAGCGCATGGTACGGGCATTCACCGAAGCAGGCATGCCGGCGGATATCTTTCAAAACGTGTTTGTGGATCATGAGACGACCGCGGAGTTGATTTCGCAGAACGCTTTTGACTTTATCAACTTCACAGGTTCGGTTGGCGGCGGCAGAACTATGGAAATCGCAGCTGCCGGAACGTTCACCGGCGTAGGCACTGAGCTGGGCGGGAAGGACCCAGGCTATGTGATGGACGATGTCGATCTGGATTCCGCAGCTGAATCTTTGATTGACGGAGCCATGTTCAACTCCGGTCAATGTTGTTGCGGCATAGAACGCATCTATGTGCACGAAAGCCTGTTTGACGAGTTTGTCGAGAAAGCGGTTACGATTGTCAAAGGCTATAAGCTTGGCAACCCGCTGGATAAGAATACCACGCTTGGGCCAATGGCAAGTATACGTTTTGCCGAAGAGGTGCGAACACAAATTTCCGAGGCAATCGAACAGGGCGCCAAGGCACACATAGAAACGTTTGCCGAAGATGACGGCGGCGCCTATCTATCTCCACAAATTCTGACCGGTGTTACGCATGATATGCGCGTGATGCGCGATGAGAGTTTTGGGCCGGTTGTCGGCATCATGAAAGTGTCGTCGGACGAAGAGGCGATCAAATTGATGAACGATTCCGAGTTCGGTCTCACCGCTTCGCTTTGGACCAAAGATCCGGCACGCGCAGAAGCAATTGGCGCGCGGCTTGAAACCGGCACGGTATTCATGAACCGCGCGGATTATCTGGACCCCGCACTTTGCTGGACTGGCTGCAAGAACACCGGCAGAGGCGGCGCCCTATCCGTTATCGGCTATCACAACCTCACCCGACCCAAATCATATCATTTGAAGAAAGTAACATCATGAATCTCGTCGGGAACTGGTCCTATCCCACCGCAGTCAGGTTCGGCGCGGGTCGTATCGAGGAATTGCCAGAAGCTTGCGCACAAGCTGGCATTAAGAAACCGCTTCTTGTAACGGACAGTGGGCTTGCCGACCTTCCGATCACGGCCCGGACGCTCGACATTTTGGAAGCGGCAGGGCTGGGCCGTGATTTGTTTTGCGAAGTCGATCCTAATCCGAACGAAAAGAACCTCGATGCCGGCATCGCCGCCTACAAGGCAGGCGGCAACGACGGCGTCATCGCTTTTGGCGGGGGGTCCAGTCTCGACTTGGGCAAGATGGTGGCGTTCATGGCAGGACAGACGCGTCCAATATGGGATTTTGAAGACATTGGTGACTGGTGGACGCGCGCCGATGCCGATGTAATCGCGCCGATTGTCGCGGTTCCCACAACCGCTGGTACTGGTTCGGAAGTCGGTAGGGCGTCGGTGATCATCAATTCCGAAACGCACGTGAAAAAAATTATCTTTCACCCGAAGGTCCTGCCTTCTGTGGTCATCTGCGATCCGGAACTGACGGTCGGCATGCCCAAATTCATTACCGCCGGCACCGGGCTCGACGCGTTCGCGCATTGCGTCGAGGCATTCTCCTCCCCCCATTATCACCCGTTGTCCCAGGGAATCGCGCTCGAGGGCATGCGCCTGGTCAAGGAGTATCTTCCGCGAGCCTACCAGGACGGTTCCGACCTGGAAGCGAGAGCCCATATGATGAGCGCGGCCACCATGGGCGCCACCGCGTTTCAAAAAGGCCTCGGCGCAATTCATGCTCTCAGCCATCCGGTGGGCGCGACTTTCAATACCCATCACGGCACCACCAACGCGGTCTGCATGCCCGCGGTACTGGACTTCAACGCTCCCGCAATCCGTGGCCGGTTCGATCAGGCCGCTGCCTATCTCGGCATAGGGGGCGGCTTCGCTGGCTTCCGTTCTTTCGTCGGCGATTTTAACGACAGCCTGGCCATTCCGCACAGGCTATCGGAAATGGGCGTCGTTACCGACCGTATGGATGAACTGGTTAAGGGCGCGCTTGCAGACCCTTCCTGCGGCGGCAACCCGATTGAACTTAATGCCGAAAATGTAAAACAGCTGCTGGAGGCCTGTATATGAGAGGCATTAAGCAATTGCAGCCGCCCGCGCAGGGAGTAGAGGTCTTTCTTTCGGTCGGCGGGGGCGGCAGCGGATCCGATCATTTCCCCGCCATGGCCGCCAATGCAGCCGCCCGCCGGTCGCTTGCATCCACATCGCATGTCAGTTAATAACTGACATGAAATCAGTTATATTATGATATAAAATCATTTATATTATGATCTGAAATCAATTACAAACTGACTTTCGATCATGTTATTCACGTATTCTGCTCTGGATGATGCGGAAAAGCGGGTAGAGCACGCAACAACGCGGATACGGGCTGCTCTGCGCCGCTACGTCACTGCGGAACTGCCCGGCTGGACGGATTTGCTGACCCGCATGACCCGGGCGCGCGCTCTTGCCGCATCCAATAGCGTGGCAGGCGTCAATGTGTCCGAAGAGGACGCCATCGCCGCAATCGACCGGGAAGACCCGGTGAACACGGATCGCGACACATGGCAGGCCGTGGTCGGCTACCGCCAGGCGACGGACTACATTCTCCAGCTCCGCCGGAGCCTGTCTTTTGCGATCACCGAGGACGGGCTTCTGGCCGTCCATTTCATTATCTGCCAGTCGGATAGGGAGGCAAACCCGGGTCGGTACCGCCCCGGATGGCTTTGCGTACGAAATACCAGTACCGGCGACGTGGTGCACGAGGGCGTAGACCGCGACCGGTTGGAACCTCTTGTCCGCGAGTTGCTGGACTACGTGAACGACGGGCAGGTCGAATCCGTCTTGCTGCGCACGGCCATGACCCACCTGAACCTGGTGATGCTGCATCCATTCACGGACGGCAACGGACGGACCGCCCGATGCATACACACCGCCATGCTGGCGAATGACAGGATGATAGCGCCCGCGTTCTCTTCCATTGAAGAGTATATCGACCACAATCAACGGGCCTACCACGATGTACTGGCGGAGGTTGGCGGCGGCGGATGGCATCCGGAGCGTAACGCCAAACCGTGGGTGCGCTTCTGCCTGCGCGCCCATTACCGGCAGGCGCAAACGCTCCTGCGCCGTACGCGGGAAATGGAAAGAGTGCATGCAGAGCTTGCGGAGCTGGTGGAAACCTGCGGGTTCCCCGACCGGACGGTTCTGGCGCTCCTTCAGGCCGCTTTTGGAGTCAGGTTTCGCAATACGTCCTACCGGGTAAGCGCGGACGTGTCCCAAAACCTCGCCAGCCGCGACCTGAAAGCGCTGGTGGACGCAAAACTTCTTGTCCCGGAGGGGAACAGACGGAGCCGCTCGTACAGCGCATCGCCCATGGTGGCGGAAATCCGCCGGAGATTGCGCCTCCCCGGGGAGGATGACGATCCTTTCGCAGAGGACGGGCGGGCCAAGGATGCCGGGGATCGGGAAGATCGTTTCTGCGATTGAAATCACCCTGCATGGTTCAAGCGGATTTTGCTAATCTCAGAAAAGCAGGTCGCATTCGCCATGTCGGGCCGACCAGAAAGGGGCGCTGGGAGATTATGGATGACGACCATTTATAATAGCGAAACCTCTGTGTAGAACGTAGAAACTACCCAAGAAACTAGCCAAGAAACTAGCCAAGAAACTAGCCTATAAACAGAGGCGCTCCGGCCCGCTTCAACAAATTCCAGAGCAATTAAGACGCGAGATTGCGACCTTGTTTCGCGTCAACGAACCCGATGAGACCCCAAGCACAAGCCCCAACGCATGCGCCTGTCCTGGAATGAAATACGCTCCCGCGTGGCGGACTTCGCCCGCAAGTGGGAAGGCGCTGGCTACGAAAAGGGCGAGACGCAGCTTTTCTACCGGGACTTCTTCGACGTATTCGGCATGTCCGTGCGGCGGGTGGCGGCGTTCGAGGAACCCGTGAAGCTGCTGGGCGACAAGCGCGGGTTCATCGACCTCTTCTGGAAGGGGGTCCTGCTCGTGGAGCAGAAAAGTGCGGGGCGCGACCTCGGGAAGGCCAAAACGCAGGCCCTCTCCTACTTCCCCGGCCTCAAGGATACCGACCTGCCGCGCTATATCCTGCTGAGCGATTTCCGGACGTTCGAACTCTACGATCTGGACGAAGACGAGCACGTATCCTTTGCGCTCGAAGACCTGCCCGCCCATGTGGAGAAGTTCGGCTTCATCCTCGGTGTGCAGAAGCGCACGTTCAAGGATCAGGACCCGGTCAACATCGAAGCCGCCGAACGGGTGGGCAACCTCCACGACGCGCTCGAAGCCTCCGGCTACAAGGGACACGATCTCGAGCAGTTCCTTGTCCGCATCGTCTTCTGCCTCTTCGCGGACGACACCGGCATCTTCGAACCCCGGGACATCTTCCTCGATCTGCTGGAGAACCGCACCCGGGAAGACGGTTCGGACCTCGGCGGGTGGCTCGCCCAACTCTTCCAGGTCCTCGATACGCCGGAAGACGAACGCTCCGGCAATCTCGATGAGGACCTCGGCCGCTTCCCCTACGTGAACGGGGACCTGTTCGACGGGCCGCTCCGCATCCCCTCCTTCGACGCCTCCATGCGGGAGCGCTTGCTCGACGCCTGCCGGTTCGACTGGTCGAACATCTCCCCCGCCATCTTCGGCTCCCTGTTCCAGTCCGTCATGGACAAGGACGAGCGGCGAAGGCAGGGCGCCCACTACACCACGGAGAAGAACATTCTCAAGGTCATCGAACCGCTCTTTCTCGACGATCTTCGGGCGGAGTTCGCCCGACTCAAGACCCGAAGGGACAGCCGCCGCCTTCCCGAACTGCTCGCCTTCCAGCAACGGCTCGGCGAACTGCGCTTCCTCGACCCCGCCTGCGGCTGCGGCAATTTCCTGATTATCGCCTACAGAGAGTTGCGCGCCCTGGAAATCGAGGTACTGAAAGAAACCCGGCCCCGCAGGCAAATTGATGTGCTGGCCAGTCTGCTTTCGGTGGTGAATGTCGATCAGTTCTACGGGATCGAGCTGGGAGAATTTCCGGCCCGCATCGCCGAGGTGGCTCTGTGGATGATGGATCACATCATGAACAACCGTCTCAGCCTGGAATTCGGGGAGACGTACGTGCGCATCCCGCTTAAGACGTCGCCGCACATCGCGCACGGGGATGCGCTGGAGATGGATTGGAGTGAGGTGCTGCCGCCGGAGGACTGTTCGTATGTGCTCGGCAATCCGCCGTTCGGGGGCTTTGTCATGCGCATCAGGGAAAAACAAGTGCAAGCCAAGGCGCTCATGGCAAGACTTGGCGCGTCAGGATCGCGGTTGGATTATGTCGCGGCATGGTTTCTCAAAGCTGGCGAATATTTTCGCGGGAAGCGCGCACGGATCGGCTTTGTTGCCACCAATTCGATTACGCAAGGCGAGCAAGTCGCCCAGTTGTGGCCTGCTCTTTTTGATCGTTACAACCTGGAAATCGCCTTTGCCCACCGCACGTTCGCCTGGGGTTCGGATGCGCGGGGCATGGCGCATGTGCATGTGGTGATTATCGGATTGCATGACCGAAAATCCATATCCGGTAATCGACGTTTGTTCACATACCAGACGCTGACAGAGGCCCCGCACTATATCCGGGTATCAGCCATTAGCCCGTACCTTATTGACGCCGGCCATTTGACGAATCCGCATCTTGTAATAAAAAGGCAACGTGTATCCATCAGCCATCTTCCCAAGATCGGCGTTGGGACCAAGCCTGTTGATGGCGGACACTACATTTTCAAGGAAAAGGAAAAGGCGGACTTCGTTGCGCTGGAGCCGCAAGCAGCCGACCTGCTGAGGCCATTTGTCGGGGGCGCGGAATACATCAACAACAGAGCGCGCTGGATTCTTCACGTATCCGGTCAATCGCCAGCGCTCCTGCGCTCGTTGCCGAATGTCATGGACAGAATCCATACAGTCAGGCGTTATCGAGCCGAGGAAGCTGGCCGATTGGGCCAGTCGCTCGCCAAGCGTCCCACCGAGTATCACGTTTCCGTCATTCCGGAAACCGCATTTCTGGTTATCCCCGAAGTCAGTTCGGAACGCCGCCAGTACGTCCCGATCGGCTGGTTGCATCCTCCCACCATTCCGAGCAATCAATTACTGGTCCTGCAGAATGCGGAGCATTGGCAATTTGCCATACTGACATCCGCCATGCACATGGCGTGGCTAAGATATATCGGCGGACGACTGAAAAGCGATTACCGCTATTCCAGTGGCCTCGTGTACAATACTTTTCCTATGCCGCCCGGATTCCATACAAATAGCCCGAGCATTTCCAAACTGGAGCCGCTCGCACAAGCCGTGCTTGATGCCCGCACCGCCCATCCCGACTCTTCTCTGGCCGATCTCTACGATCCCGACCTCATGCCGCCCAATCTCCGCAAGGCGCACCAGGCCCTCGACCGCGCCGTGGACCGGCTTTATCGCCGGGGCGGGTTCGCCAGCGAGCGGGAGCGGGTGGAATATTTGCTGGGGTTGTACGAGAAGATGATGGAGCCGCTGGTGGCGAAGGGGGTGAGGGGGAGGCGGAGTAGGTAAAATCAACGAGGTAAGCGTGGAAAACAAGACTATTCAATCAAGATCAAGCTTGTAACAAAGATCATGACTCCCATTCGCAATAGTTTTAATGGACTGCATATCTATATCTATTGGTTTCAAAAAATGTAACTGAAACAAAGATTTGAGTTTAACACATAATTTATACAATTATTTACCTATGGCCGCCTTGTTTTAAAGATGATGATCATAATGAGTTAAATAATTTCTTGAGTCAATAATATTTTCGATGAAAAATTTGACCTTTTTGTTAGATCCATATAATTCTTGAAAGGATTCAATAATTCTTTTCTTTAATGAAATTTCATTTGTATATTGCATTTTTGTTTTAGTCAATGATTTTGCGCGTTCATTTTCTGAAAGTTTTAACAAAATATAAGGGGATTATATAGATAGGTGAACGCCGGGTTTGGGGTCTCCGGGTGAATCGTTGCCTTTTCACCCTTCTCGCATGAACAACCGTGTCGCCTCGGCAATCGTCATTGCGCCGTATCGCGGATTCGAGCAATGGGCAATCTCCGGGGCGGTGGGGTCTCGCTTCGGCTTGTCTGGTTCGGGTTTCATCATGCTGCCAGATATGCCATGAGGTATTCCATGCCGCATGGCTTACTCCTGAAACATGTGTGAGGCATGTACAGGGTCAAGTGATCAGGTCTTTGTACATAATGCGCTTGCCCACCAGACAGCCCGCCACGTGTTCCATCTGGTCGATGGTATCGAGGCCCCGGACATTGTGCTTGCCGCAAAACTGGTTCACGTAGCGTTGCAGGTGTTTGTGCGACAGATGGTGATACACGCCGTTGACGCTCCGCTTCAACGTTGCCCAGAACGATTCCACCCCGTTCGTATGGACCATACCGTTTACGTACTCCTTGACACTGTGTTGAACGCTCTCATGCTCGTACAGATACTTCAGCCCGACATAGCCCCGGTGATCGTCTGTATAGACCTTGGCGCCATATTCCATGTGGTCAAGCACGAAGCCTTGCAGCGTTTCGCCGGTGGTATTGTCTACAACCTTTGCGACAACCCGATTCGTGGCCCTGTCCTTCGCGCCTACGACCGCAGCCTTGCCTACCGGTCCGCGCCCCGCATGTAGTTTCTTCGATGCGTGCTTGTTCGCTTCCTTGCCGCCCACGTACGTTTCATCAACCTCTACCGGACCTTCAAACGCTTCGGCTATCGCAGGAGCGAACGCCTCGCGGATACGCTGGAGCATGAACCACGCCGTCGTTTGCGTTACCCCAATGTCCCGATGCAGTTTCATGCTCGAGATACCCTTCAAGCTGGTCATTTCAAGGTAGATGGCCCAAACCCACTTTTTCAGCGGCGCCTTGCTTGATTCCAACGCCGTTTTCGTGCGTACGGAAAACGTTCTGTTGCAATCCCTGCACCGGTAAGGCATCGTCTTGTGCGTTCCTTCGTATGTATCGGCTCCCTTGCAGCGCGGACAAAATCGACCATCGGGCCAAACAACCGCCTCGAACCAGCGTCGAGCAGCATCCTCATCGGGGAAACATTCTGCCAGTTCAATGACCGTGATTCCGTTTCTGTGATTGCGTCCGGGCGCCCGATAAGCCATTTTCTTTTCCGATTTGTTTACTCTTTAGTACGTAACCGGCTCCCGAAAAGTTTCACCTATCTATATAATCCCCAAATATAAGGCACTCATATACAATCCTTGGCAGGCTCAATCGAAAGATAGATCTTTCCCGAAAGATCTTCCACTACGCGGCCAAGTTTTGAAAAGATGAGAAAGGCTCCGCAGGACGAATCCCACGGGGTCTTCTTGCTTCGAGCATGCACTCGACAGACACGCCGTCAGCGTTATTTAGCCGCCCGGGCGACCTAATCTTACGGATCCGGAGCATGAGTGTCAAATCCTGATCCGGACTCTTGACAAGCCCAAACCGGATCCTTATACTGTCCGGCGCCTTTTTATTTTGACGCCCGTAATCACATCAAATAACACGTGCAATGGCTTCCGAAAGCATTTTGGCGGATCTGAAATCTGTGGTAGCAGACATCAAGGATCTGGACCGGGAACGAGTCATGCGCCCGGATATGAAGAAAATATCATTGGAGAGAATTAGGCCGAATTATTTTGACGACCTGAAAACAAAATGTGACTACTATCTCAAATATGCTTACGGCGTAAGCAGCGATTATGTCGGAGAAGTTACGGCGGACATGAGATCAATATTTAGTGCGCTTGCAAGTCTCAACAATGCAAATGACCAGGACTATGCGAAGAGGGTTGAAGACGCCATGCAACGTGTTGATTACAGCCGAGAACAGATAAGCAAACATGATGCGCATTTCATGACGGTTCAAATTCTCGATAACGGCATTCTTGAAGACGAATCTATCGCCAAGCGCGAGGCCATGGTGAAATCCGTGGTCGGTAATATAGACGAGATTATTGAAGAAGCGAAGCAGGCGATGGAAAACGTGGAGAAGAAGAGGGCCATATTGGCCAAAGAGGCCGCCGAGGGGTCGTTTGGAAGGACTATAAAACATTTCAAGGATGCGCAGAATTATGTGGACAAAAGGTGTGAATCTTGGCAGGAAGCGTCCTTTGCCTCTATAGGGTTCCTTGTTGTAGCTGTGTTGGGCTTTCTATTTTTCTGGCAACCCGGTCAGGATGATCACTGGACACATGTGATATACAACACGGCCATTCGATTAACCCTATTGGGCATCCTCGGGGCCGTTGCAACATTTTGCCTACGCGCCTACCGGTCCCACGTCCACATGAGCAGACAAAATTATCATAGGCAGTGCATTGCTAAGTGTATGGACTCCTTTGTCCACGCTGCGGTATCGCCGGAACAAAAAGACAAGATACTATCAATTCTTGTCGAGTCACTCGTCACGTTCGGAGCTTCTGGGCTTGTCCAGGACGGGGATGATCACATGCCATCCTCGAAACTGGTCATCGACCAGTTCACCAAGATGGTGTCACCGAAAGACAGCTAAATATACCAAGTATCCACATGCCTAGGAAGGACACGATAATCCGAGTTTTTTTGGCATCGCCCGACGATGTGCGCGACGAACGTGACATTCTCTCTGAAAATATTGATGATTTTAATGCGGAAAATTCCGAGTCCATGCGCGTGCGTTTCGACTTGATTGACTGGAAAAGGCACATTTCGCCTGGCGTTGGTGAAGATGCCCAGGCGGTCATCAATGAACAGGTTGCTGGAAAATACGATGTCTTTATTGGCATCCTATGGAACAGGATAGGTACACCTACAAAGAGATCGGGGTCGGGAACGATTGAAGAGTTCCGGTTGGCGAAGGCGCGATACGACAAGGATCCAAACAGCATGAAACTGATGCTCTACTTTAGAACATCACCACCGATCTCTATGGATAATTTTGATGTTGAGCAATACAAACTTGTTCAGGAATTCCGCAAAGAAGCAGGCGAGGCCGGGGTGTTTTATTTCGAGTTCAGCGATCCTGACAGTTTTAGAAACCATGCACGATTAGACCTTGCCAAGGCAGCCCGCTATTGGGCCGATCAGAACAAGCAAGATGACACCCATTTGCCGCAGTCAAATAATGGAACCGTTGCAGAGACAAGCACGCTACATCATCCTGGCGAAGGTATTATTGAGTTGGAAGAGACTCTTGAAAAAGAGATGATGGTATTGATAGGGGTTGCGGAACGCATGGCCGCATCTATCGTCCAAATCGGCGATAAATCAAGGCAGCGAGCAGCGGAGATCCAAGCGATTCCAATTCCTAAAGATGCGAGCAGGCTCAGCGATTACGAAAGGCAGCGGCTGCGCATACATACCAAGCGCGTCTTGGCCAGATCCGCCAAGGACATGGATGGATTCGTTGCAGAAATCAGGAATGAAGTGCCTAAGTTCCGGCAACACCTTGACAAGAGTATTGATGTATTGGCAAAGTGCATTCCAATCTATATCGAGATTGGCTTCGGCGAAAACGACGAGAAGATGTTGGAGCTAAAAGGAAATATCAGCGATATGAAGGATGCAATGGGCGGTATGGTCGATGGCACAGAAGCGTTACGTGCATCTTTCAGTGGCTTTCCCAGGCTGTCAACTGTCATTGTTCGATCTTCAAGGGAGGCGGATAAAATTTTGCAGGAAGTAATTGACATCGCGCGGGGCGGCATTGCATCCCTGGGGCAAGTGTTATCGTTGCTTCCGTGATAAGCAAAGCAGGGCAATCATGGCTACAGAAAAGCAATCGAATTTTCTGATCGAAGCACGTGATGGTTCGGCAGACTACACCCCTGTCGAATTCAAATCATTGGAATTTCGCAGAGGCGGAAAGGAGGAGGAAATATATCTGTCTTGGACGGCCATGCTGAATAATGCAGACTTGGCACCTGAAAAGGGCACCAAAATTCGTGTTTGGATTGTCTATCCCAATGGCGAACGAGCCTGTTTGTTTATCGGCAAAGTAGTTTCGCATTCTAAGGGGAAGGCAACAATCCTGATCACTGCAAAAGGAGCCTTGCCATAGCACTTCTCCAGCGCCCCTTCTTATATTGGCAATTCTTTCTCATGAACTTCATACTACAGGATGGTATACCAAAACCAAATTGAAATTTATATCTTTAACTTGACAAACAGCTGAAACGTTAATTTCTTCTTTATTCAGAAATATCAAAACCAGATTTGGTCATATTAATTGATATTGTTAGCAAGTTTTTTAGATATCTGAAAATTCAATTTATTCGGGGATTATATAGGAAAGTTGCCAAGTCTTCGGTCATTTCCGGGGTTTTCGTAGCGACGGGTCGGGCGGTTTGGCCGCCGCAAAGATGCGCCGGAACGCTTCCTCCGGCGTGATATGCAGTTTCAACACCCGCGTCTCGGGGCGACCCCGACGTTCAGGGTTTGACGGTTTGGCGAACATGGCCGACTCTTCACCATCGGTTTGCCGATCTCGTCGCGCGTCTTTCTTCATCGCGATTATATTGGCTTGCGGATGTGGGTGGTTTTGAAGATCACGACCGCCTTTTATCGTTCGAATAGCCGCTACAACCGGCTAAGCGATCAGGTCGGCGTACCGGAGCCGCTTGCGGTCCATACCCTGGAAAATAGCGGCCATTTGCTCCACGGTGTCGAGCGATCTGATGTTGTGCCGCCCGGCGAACTCGTTGACGTAGCGGTCGAGGTGCTTGCGGCCGATCTTGTGAAACGTCCCTTTGTGCGCTCGTTTCAGCATCGACCAAAAGGATTCGATACCGTTGATGTGCGCATCTGCCCGGACGTACTCCCCAACGCTGTGTTTAACCGTATGGTGATCGTACTGGCTTCTCAGACCCTTGTACGCCTTGTGATCGTCCGTGTAGAGCGTTGCCCCTCTGTGTACGTTCTCCCGGACGAATCCGGCTAACGTCTCGCCCGGTTCCCAACCGAGTGGACGAGCGACAATCTTGCCGTCGCGCTGCCTTGCACCCATGACCGTGGCCTTCCCTGCGGTTCCGCGACCGGCATGCATCTTTTCGCTCTTATGCCTGTTCTTCTCCAGACCGCCCATATATGTCTCGTCAACCTCGACCGGGCCGGTCAGAATCGGCGCAGCGTCTGCGAAGAATTCCCGCACCCGCTGGATAAGGAACCAGGCCGATTTCTGCGTCATGCCGAGTTCGCGGTGAATCTTCATACTCGAAACGCCCTTCAGGTTCGTTGCGGCCATGTAGATCGCAATGGCCCAGTGCCGCAGCGCGATCTTGCTGGATTCCATCGCCGTTCCCTTACGTACGGAGAAGTATTGCCGGCAGTCGCGGCACCGGTAATCCATGGACTTGTGCGAAGGCGTTTCTCCGTAATTCACCGAACCGCATCCTGGACACCAAGGACCGTCGGGCCAGCGTATCGCCTCCATCCATCGCCGGGCCGATTCCTCATCGGGAAACATCGAGAACAGTTGGAAGATCGTGATTCCACTTCTGTCGGAACGTCCGGGAGCTTGCTGCATCTTTACTGGATAGATTAGTGACCGTATGGAAACCAATGTATCTCAAATTGCCCCAAATGTCAAGCCGTAATGACAACTTTCGTATATAAGCCCCATTTATTCCTTTTGAGACGTTTCATAATCGGCTTATCCCTATGAGAACAATAGATTGCGACATATACACATTTGTTAGCGATAATTGTTTCTAACCCATGAGCTTGGTCAATCATTTGAGTTTGATCAATCATTCCAATCCATTCTGACCCTGATTTTAAGACATAAGGTAATACTCCGGCTTTTGAATTAGGGATCTCCGTATTAATAATTACTCCTCCTTCATCTTTTCTTTGAAATTCTTTGAAATAATTTACCCAGCCAATTTTCATACCATATTACAAATATGTTTTTGACGGTTGTTGTTTCAGAGCCACGATTTGTAGCGGTAACAAGAATAATTTTATCTGGCCCTAATATATTATTAGATAACACCATATCAGGGGAAATTTTTAAAAATACTCTTGGACGATTTTCAATCCATTGTCGGATTTGAATGATTAAAACGCCTGTCGCTACAAGCGCGGCATATAGAGCAAGCCAAGTCTCCCATGTATCCATAACCTTTACAATAGCACGTTCAGATTGATTAGAAAGCAAAAGCAAGAAACCCTTCCACTGGCAAACCAGCAGAAGGGTTCCTGGACAGATCGGCCCCGCAGAGTAGCGCATTGGCACAGTGTTTTTGCCTTGTTTCGATTAAGGCGGGGGCGAGAATTCGGAAGGCCAATATCCGAAAGGACAATCCAAAGAGCATCAGGGCCATTCATGCAGAACTAGGCCAACGATGCGACTTCCGGCAACCTTACAGGACATACCCATATATATCCAGTCCATAACGCCTATAACCAATCAGAAAACTAAAACCTAAGGAAACTCCCGCCGCATCCTCCACTTGAGCCAAACCATCCACATCGCATTGCCAAAAACGAACGGGGCCACGTACACGAGCAGGAGCGAATCGGCAAACAGCTACGGCATCAAACTAGTTGATGCGGTGTTTCCAATGCAGGGAATTCTTAATGATTCTCACAATTCCCGAAACAATACCCCCACCTCCAGCGCAAAACCGGGCAGCACCTCAGGATCTTCCAGCCGATCCCTATCCTCGAAAATCGTCAAGGAGCCGTCCACCCGCTGGATCACAACCGTGCGCGCCTTCGGGTCCACGATCCAGACCCTGAGCGCTCCGGCGTCAAAGTAATCCTGCGTTTTCTCGCGAATGCCTTCGGGCGTATTGGATGGGGACAGCACCTCTATAGCCACATCCGGCGCACCGTGCAGCCAGTCTCGCGCAGACTGCCTGAGAAGAACCGCCACATCCGGGAAGCGAACGGTGTCGGGGTCTTCGGAAAGGATGCACCCGCAGTCCACGCTAACCATACCCTGCCCAAAATCCTCCATCCACTCGTCAAGGTACCGAAACAGTTTGCCTTGCAAGTGTCCATGCTCCCACATGATCCCCGGATCGCGCACCACCATGCCCCGGACCAGTTCCGAGACATAGCCATCGTCCGAGTCTGCAATACGGAAGTACTCTTCCCGGTTTATGGGGCGGGAAACGCCTGCTCCCTTCCTGATGATTTCTGTCGCCATGCCAACCCCCGCACGTTAAAGAGAACAATAGGCTTGTAGACAAAAGCGCATGCTCGGGTCTTGTTTCGGGACATGCTGGAAAAAGCCTGCACAGCGGCTCGAACAACTCGTGGATAACCGGGAAACAAGCGTTCCTGATATTGCATTTTACAAGCGTACCTCAGGCCACAAGGCCTCAAATTCCTAACGTTCCACCTTGTTATGTCTGCCCTGGCGCCCAAAACGCTTGAAGAGGACGTTATAGCCTCTGATGACGCCCGCATGGTATGTCTCAATATCTCGTGGATCGGAGAGAAAGGCATTGCGGGAATGGAACCCTGTATGAAAGAGCGCCAAAGCCCCTCTGAACCTGATTGGGCAAAGATAGACGCCATGCAGGCCAGCATCGAAATGACCGCTCTGGTAATGGGAGAATTGGAGGTGGTTTCAGATATGGATCGGGAAATGATAGGTCAAGCGGCCGCTATGGGCGCCAAAACCGCGAAAAAGGTTGAAAAGGCTATAGAAATGGCGGAGGCTCTACCGGAAAGCGTACCTTGGCGACAAAGGGCTATCACAAAATTTGAAGACCTGTTTTGCCGAATCGAAGACGTTGCGGAGACGGCGACGCTTGCTGCAAGTAAGGAATTCGCCGAATTGATGGAAGTTAGAATTCAGGAGTTTCTCGATGACGAACCGGGAAGTTAGACAACACCCAAAATCCCCAGCCTGTGACTGGGCAACTTGTTTCCGCATCTATTTTCGCTCCACTGGAACGACCGGTAGCGGTTCCGTTCTTCCGCCAGCATCGCGCAGCGCGCGGCTAACGCCTAACCCCCTGGCGCCATCCAAAAAACCATAAGGAAAGGATACTCGCGCTGCACCCTCCACTTGAGCCAAGTCACCCCCAAATGGCAAAGAAGAATGCGCCTACGCACGTCCATAGGAGGGTATCGTCACGCAGCAATATCCCCGCGGACGCCACCAGACCGACTACATCAAGCCAGCTGACGCGAACTCTCCAGTCCATGAGGGGAGCCTTAAGGTCCCTCATCCCCCATTTTACGAGAATCTCCATAATCACCATAACCTCAACACCCATCCCATACTATAATAATAATCGAAATCGATATCGCTACGCCACCTGTAGTTAATACCGATCGAAAGGTTGAAGGCGTGCTTTCCCGTATTCGGAAACGTCCTTCCCATTTCCAGACTGGACACGAACACCTTGCAGGGATCGGATGCTATACATTCCTCCCCATCGCTGCCTGGTTGGGTTTCCCTGAACTCCACGCCATGCAACGAGGTGAAGTATATGGACGATCCCGGCGGCTTGGGCATAAGGTACTTCACCCCCAGTTGAAGCCCCTTATCGGCATAGCCGTCGTACATATACGCAGCGAATGACACACCGAGGCGATGGCGGTTTTCTATGCCCGGATGACGCCTGTTTTCCCTGCTCGCAACATATGAAGTGACCGTACCGGAGAACCCCAGATACGGGTATACGTCCGTTGCGGGTATCTCCGGCACATTGTTCTTAACGCCCCCGAGCCCGGATACCTGCAAATCAAACCGGTTCACTCCATACAGCTCCTGGCCCTGTGCATAGGGAATCGTCAGGAACAGCAATACAGGCAATATGAACAACCGTTTCATGGCGCAGGGTACAGCGATTTCGACGACTTGGGCGCAAGCGGGAATATACTGCATCCGGAGGTTCTGCACCTACACCGCTTCCAGCGCCACCGCGGTGCCTCCTCCCATCCCGTGGCAGATGGCGGCCACGCCAGTGCGTTCGCCACCCCGGCGCAGGGCGTGAAGCAACGTGGTCACGATACGCGCGCCGGAGGCCCCGATCGGGTGGCCGAGCGCAACAGCCCCGCCCTGCACGTTGATCCGCTCCATGGGAATGTCCAGCATCCGGCTGAAGAGCAGGTTGTTGAGCGCGAACGCCTCGTTGTTCTCGAACAGATCCACATCCGCAACCGTCCGCCCCGACCTTTCAAGGACGCACCGCACGGCAGGAATGGGCGCCTCGGGAAACCGCCACGACGCACCGGCCGACCAGGCCGAACCGATCAGGCGGGCCATGGGCGCGAGTCCGTGCGCGGCAACGGCCTCCCCCGAAGCGATAACCAGCGCCGCGGCGCCGTCGCTGATCTGGCTGCTGTTGCCCGCCGTAAACACCCCGTCCTTCCGGAACACCGGGCGCAGCCCAGCCAACTTCTCCACCGAGGTGTCCGGGCGAATGCCCTCGTCCGCATCCACAACAACAGGCTTTCCCTTGACGAGGCGCTCGATGGGAACGATCTCTTCCGCAAAGAACCCCTGCTCGCGGGCCTTGGCAGCGTGCCGGTGCGAAAGCATAGCCAGTTTGTCCAGCTCGCGGCGCGTGACCCCGTGCTCCGCCGCAAGCCGTTCCGCCTGCTCGCCCATCGCCTCCCCGCTTATGGGGTCCGTCAAGCCGTCGCGCAGCATCACATCGACCATCGGTTCGCCCCCATCAGGCAGCAGGCCATAGCCCCAGCGCGCGCGGGACGACAGGAAAAACCCCGCCCCGGACATCGACTCGACGCCGCCGCACAACGCAAGCTCCGCCTCCCCCGCCTTAATGAAAGCCGCCGCCGTCATCAGACTCATCATGCCGGAAGAACATACCATGTCGAGCGCGAACCCGTCTACGGCGTCCGGTATGCCAGCCTGCACGGCCGCCTGACGCGGAATGAGCTGCCCATGCCCGGCCCGCAGCACATTACCGAACGCATAGAAGTCCAGCGCCTCCCCGGGGACATGCGCCCGTTCGAGCGCAGCCCGCATCGCGGGCGCAGCCAGATCGGCCGGGGAATGATCTTTCAGCGCCCCGCCAAAACGTCCGATGGGCGTTCGAGCGGCAGAAACGATATACACGTCACGCATAGTTCCTCAAGGAGCACTTGTAGTGTCCTGATCCACAGAGGGCAGCGTCCAACCCAGTACTATTTCCGCGTCGGGCAGGGCCTGCTGCAATCTTTCGACGCCCTCGGAGGTCACTTCGGTTTCCCACAGGAAGAGCGATCGTAGCGACGGGAGCGTGCTCAAGTGCTGTAAACCGCTGTCACTGACGCTCGTGTCGTAGAGATTCAGATATTCAAGATACTGTGCATTGGACAGGTGGAAGAGCGCCTCGTCCGAAACGGAGGTGCCTTCCAGATGCAAGCGGGCCAGGTGGGGCAGCGTGGCCAGGACAGCCAGTGCGGAATCGCCGACCGCGGTGCGCCCCAGATTCAGCCACGCCACCTGCGATGCGATAAGACGTAGGGCTGTGACCTGCTCGGCGGTCAGGCAGTCGCTCGCCGAGACGCACCGAACCTGTAAAAAAGGCTCGGTTTCGGCCAGGGGAGCCACGATCAGATGGGTGGCCCGCGCCGCCTGGATGGCTGTTGAATCTGCAGCGGCGATCTCCAGCGCGAATATTCCTGTCTTGCGTTCGGGCAGCTCAAGTCCTGCAAAGATTTGCTCCACAAGGGGAGGCTGCGTAGCCTCGGCGACCTTTTGATCAAAGGAGGCGCCCTCGTCGATCCACCACCGGATCAACGTCGCCTCGGCAACGGTGAGCGGCGGCTTGCCTTCGGGCGGCATATGATCTTCATGATCGGGAGGAAGCAGGATCCGCCGCATGATTTCACTTTCGGAGGAGCGCCCCGCGACAAGGATGGGTCCGTCATCCCCTCCTTCCTCAATGCCTTCCGGCGTATCCAGTGCGAGCTGACCCCGCTGCTGATCCGCATTGTGACAACTGACGCACCGACTGTCGAAAATGGGTTGGACAAGATCGGAATAGACCCCTGCGTCTTCGGCCGTAGCCAGGCGGATGACCCAGCCCTGCGCAGGCGAGCCCAGGCCCAGCGCACTTCTGAATGCCTGGGGCATGTAGCGCGTCAGGTATCCGGAGCCGTGTGTCAGCACGCTACCCAGGTGCCCGCCGATCATCACGAAGCTGCACAGTACAACCAGTACGCCGACATAAATGCGGTAGATGGTCGTTCCGGGTTGGCCTTCAAGCAGGCGGACGCCGTAGGCTATAAAGGAAAGGATCGCTATCCCGATCCCCAGGCGCTTGTGCCAGAAGAGCGTGTCCGCTTCGTAGCCGGGGGCCATTTCCAGATAAAGGCCGGCAAGGACCGCTGCGACGGCCCCCGCAGCGCCCGCCAGCAAGAGCAGCTTGATCGTGGAGGAAAAATGTCCGAAGCGGGGTTTGCGGGCAAGCACTTCCAGCAGGACGGCCAAAAGGAGCAGTCCAATCGGAAAATGCACAACCATCGAATGGAAGCGACCGATGAACAGGGCTGCGTTCGGCGGATCGGAAGGGTTGATAAAAATCCGAAAGAGCAGGCCGAGCCCAATGATTCCAAACGGAGCGATCCGCCAATACGTGGATTTTTTCATTGGGGAATGATTTGTTCTACCGCATGTTCGTGCAATCCGTCAGGCGGACCGGCGCCCCTGGAAACGATACGTGCGGCGTTCGATCATGTCAGAATATCCCGGACTACATGGCCGTGAACGTCCGTCAGGCGATAGCGCCGACCCTGGCGCCGGAAGGTGAAACGTTCGTGGTCAATGCCCAGAAGGTGCAGCAGGGTCGCCTGGAAGTCATGCACATGGACAGGATCGTATGCAATGTTGTACCCGAAATCATCGGTCTGGCCGAATGAAAAGCCCTTTTTGATTCCGCCCCCGGCCATCCAGATGGTAAAGCATCGTGGATGGTGGTCACGGCCGTAATTGTCCATCGTGAGTTTGCCCTGAGAATAGTTGGTGCGCCCGAACTCACCGCCCCAGATGACCAGAGTGTCATCGAGCAGGCCGCGTTGTTTGAGATCCATCACCAGGGCTGCCGAGGGTTGATCCGTGTCTTTGGCCAGCACACTGATTTCGCGGGGGAGGTTGGCGTGCTGGTCCCATCCCTGGTGGTAGAGCTGGATAAAGCGCACGTCACGCTCGGCCAGACGACGCGCCAGAAGGCAGTTGGCTGCAAACGTTCCGGGCACGCGGGCCGCTTCGCCGTAGAGGTCGAAAACATGGTCGGGCTCTTCGGAAACATCCATCGTGATGGGGACCGAGGTCTGCATCCGGTAGGCCATTTCGTATTGGGCGATACGCGAGTTGATCTCCGGGTCCATCACGCGTTCATGCTGGCGCTGGTGCAATTCGCGCAGATTGTCAAGCATGCGGCGCCGGGTGGTATGCTTTATTCCAGGCGGGTTGTTCAGGTACAACACCGGATCCTTTCCCGATCGAAACTGCACGCCCTGATGCAGCGAGGGTAGAAAACCATTTCCCCAGAGGCGGGAGTACAAGGGCTGGTCGAAGTCGTTGCTGCGCGAAAGCAGCACGCAGAAGGTAGGCAGGTTGGAATTTTCGGACCCGAGGCCGTAGCTCAGCCAGGAACCGATGGATGGGCGGCCTGTCTGCTGGGATCCCGTCTGAAAAAACGTGATGGCGGGGTCGTGGTTTATGGCCTCGGTATACATCGAGTTGATGAAACAGAGCTCGTCAACAATCTGCGCGGTGTATGGCAGCAACTCGCTGATCATGCGGTGGCTTTTACCATGGGGAGAAAAGCTGAAGCGTGAGCCCGCCAGCGGGAAAGATTTTTGATACGCTGTCATGCCAGTGAGGCGCTGCCCCTTGCGTACCGACTCGGGAAGCTGCTCGCCATTCATTTCGGCTAACGTCGGCTTGTAATCGAACAAGTCGAGATGGGAAGGGCCTCCGCTTTGAAACAGGTAGATGATCCGCCGGACCCTGGGCGTGAAGTGGGGGTTGATCAGGATGCCCCCCATGGGATCGTCCGGATCGGGACGCGCCATCGCGGGCCAGGGGTTCAGCATGGTCGCCAAGGCGACCGAGCCGATGCCCAGGCTCGTGCGGGACAAAAAATGCCGCCGGGTGCAGTTGTATTTCAGGTCGCAAAGTTCGTTCATGGCAACAGGGGGTATACGGCCGCGGGGATCGACCGTCAGCGTTTGATGACAGCCTCGTCGAAATTCATCATGGTGTTGGCGACCACCGTCAAGGCGGCCAATTGCGCCGGATCGAAGCGTTCGTCGCGTGGATATTCGCCGACGCTCAGCAGATCGAGCGCACTTCTGCGGTCGGTTTCAAAGGCGTTCAGTTCCTCTTCATACAGCCCGGCGAGCAGCTCCACCTCTTCGTCGTCGGGCAGGCGGCTGGTGAGGAGTCGATAGCCCAGAGCGATTTGCGCTCGCGCGCCGCCCTGCTCTTCGCGCAGCAGACGTTCAGCCAGCAGGCGGGAGGCCTCGACATACTGGGGGTCGTTAAGCAGCACCAGCGCCTGCAGGGGAGTACTCGTGCTTTGCCGGCGGACGGTGCAAAAATTGCGCTCCGACATGTCGAAATTCATCATCGACGGCGGAGGCGTCGTTCGCTTCCAGATCGTGTACATGCTGCGCCGATAGAGTTTGTCCCCCTGATCCTGCTTGTATTCCGTCGCGTTACGCGTGGCCAACTCTTTCCACAGACCCTCCGGCTGGTAGGGTTTAACGGGAGGGCCTCCGATTTCGTCAACAAGCAGGCCGCTCGCAGCCAGGGCGTGATCCCGTATCATCTCGGCGGGCATTCGATAGCTGGGGCCCCGCGCCAGCAGGGTATTATCCGGATCTTTTTCGAGGAGGACCGGACCGGCTATAGAACTCTGCCGGTAGGTGGCGGAGGAGACAATCAGTTTTTGCAGGGCCTTGACATCCCAATTCATGTCCACAAACGTGGTGGCAAGCCAGTCGAGGAGTTCGGGATGGGTGGGCAGCGCGCCCTGGCTGCCGAAGTCATCGGGAGTAGACACCAGTCCGTTCCCGAAATACATCTGCCAGTACCGGTTCACGGTCACCCGCGCGAACAGAGGATGGTTTGGGTCGGTCAGCCACTCGGCAAGGCCCATGCGGTTTGGGGGAAGGTCTTCCGGAAACGACATGATGGAGGCCGGCGTGGCGCGCTCCACGCGCTGCACAGGCGCGTCATACTGGCCACGGTCAAGGATGTAGGTGGGCCGTGGTTCAGGCAAATCCCGCATCGCCATCACCTCAGGCAGCAGGGACATGATTTCGTTTTCCTTGCCTCTTACCTCGGTCAACGTGGCGAAATCCTCTGCATACTCCGGCGCCACGGCTGTGACATAGTGATCGCGGAGGGCTGTACGCTGGGTGTCGGTACGGTTTGCCGCAGGCGTGTCCAGCATGGCGCCCAGCATGTCCACCGTGCCATTCACGGCAGCTACCTCCAGGGCCGTCAGACGCCGATCGTAGACGCGAAATTCATCGACGGCAACACTATCCAGCCTGGGCGCGGCAGGCCCCAGATAGCCTATGCGCAAGTTGCCTGCCTGAACCGGATCGGTCGGCTCCCCTGTGGTGGGATTGATGGTGAAAAGGGTGCTTTGCTTTAGGTTGTCTACCTTGACTACAGAGGGCATGCGCTCGCCATTCAGGTAGAGCGCGAGGCCTCGCGCGCGGCTGGACCCGTCATAGGTCATCACGATATGGTTCCACTCGCCAGCGGGAACCGTGTCAAGAGATTTGATCTGAATAGCATTATCAGGGAATACGCGGTTGAAGCTGGCTGAAACCGTGCCGTCTTCCTCCAGGACACAGAGATATCCCTGGCGTCCGTTAAAGAGCCCCATAGTCTTGGTAAAGAGCGGTCCTGACACGTTTTCCCCGATGATCCTGAACCACAGGCTGACGCTGAAGGTCTCATTGCGCTCGAAGTAATAGATGTTTGCTCCCATGTCCAGCTGGCCATCGCCTTGCAACACCAGCGCCGAATCGAAGCGGCCCGGCTCGGAGAAAGGGAGTTTGTCTACATCCCCGACAAAGAGGCCAGGTTTATCCGGGTCGGCGCGGTTTTCCAGATGGAAGGTCTCGTCTCCGTTGTCGTTTACTCTTTTCTCGAAGCGCTCGAGAGGGTAGTAGCCGATGAGTCCTTTGGGCGTGACCTGCCGCAAACCGGACTCGAAATCGGCCAACCAGCGGTTGAAGCCTTCGTCGAAAGCCGGATTGTCTATGGCTGTTTTCTCTTCATAGGCAGCGATCTGCGCGCGCAGCGGAGCGAGTTTTTCTTGCGCCTCGTCGTCTACCAGAATGACGGTAGGACTTGCCACGCCGGAGTATGGAGAAGTGCCGTATTCGTTTACGCTGTTAAAGAAGTCAAAAAGCTGGTAGTATTCCTTTTGGCTGATGGGATCGAATTTGTGGTCGTGGCAGCGCGCGCATTCCATGGTCAGTCCCAGGAATGCTTTTCCGAAGGTGTTGGTACGGTCGGCTACGTAGTCGACGCGATACTCTTCGGGGACGATGCCGCCTTCCTGGCTCTGCAGGTGGTTGCGGTTAAAGCCGGTAGCCAGGCGCTGCTCGATGGTCGGATCAGGCAATAGATCTCCTGCAAGTTGCCAGGACACGAAGTCATCGAATGCCAGATTCGTATTGAAGGCCTCGATGACCCAGTCCCGCCAGGGCCACATGCTACGCAAACCGTCATCCTGATAGCCATGGCTGTCGGCATAACGGGCCACATCCAGCCATTCTGTGGCCATACGTTCCCCGTAGGCCGACGAAGCCAGAAGGCGGTCCACCACTTTTTCGTAGGCGTCCTCGCCGGTATCGGCCAGAAAAGCATCGATTTCTTCGAGAGCAGGAGGTAGCCCGGTCAGATCGAAGGTCACGCGGCGAATCAGGGTTTCCTTCGCAGCCGCCGCCGACGGGCTCAGCCCTTCCCGTTCCAGGCGATCAAGAATAAAATAATCAATACCATTGCGGGCCCGGGACGGCTCGTCGATTGCGGGCAGTTCCGGCTTGACGGGCGGGATGAGCGACCAGTGCGGTTTGTATTCGGCGCCTTGTTCGATCCATTTGAAGATCATGGCGGCTTCTTCCGGCGTGACATGCAGGTTGGATTCCGCCGGCGGCATCCTGTAGTCCGGGTCATCGGAACTCAGGCGATGAAAAACCTCGCTCTTTCTCAGACTGCCGGGCGCAAGAGCGAACTTGCGGCGGCTTTCGCTGAGGCGCATAAAAGCGCCGCTCTCGGTGTCGAGCCTGAAATCCGTCTTACGGGCGTTGTCGTCCGGTCCGTGGCACGGGAAACATCGATCGGAAAAGATGGGCTTTACATGGAAATTGAAATCGACCTGCTCCGGCAGTTTGTCCTCACTGTCGGCTATCTCAGCGGGCATACCAGGCCCACACCCGGCCAGATAAAAGAAACTCAGAAGCAGTGTAACCCGGAGAAGCGTGGACATGCGGGAGGGCGAGCGTTTACCATTTATAGGTGGACAATATAGGAAATGTGAGCGTTCCATGAAGCATATTTGAAAGGATTCGAAAGCCATGCACATCCCTGACGAGCCGGAGTAGGTGCACGATTTCTACGCCGCCGAACCCGGAAAAACATCTTTGCCAACAACTGCCTGCTTGCCCGCCGCCTGACCGGGCGTGGCGTACGCCGTATCCGACTTTTTCAATGGGAATGGATGCGGTGGATCGGACGCTTCGGAGGCCCTTAATCCGGGTCACCGTGAGCGCCGTCGCGAGGCGGATCGTCCCGCACTGCATCGCCCAAGGTAGTCTGGGGCGCCGTACTCCAGGCGGCGGCAAAACGTTTCACAAGTTCGTCGGCTATCACGCCCAGCAGGATTACCGCCCCGATGATCGCGAACTCCAGCTGGGTCGGGATGCCCAGGATGTTTATGGCGTTGTAAAGCACGCGGAGGACAGCCGCCCCGATCACCACACCCAGAATGGAGCCTTCCCCGCCGCGCAGGCTGCATCCGCCCAACACGGCGGCAGCAATGGCATACAGCTCATAAAAGTTGCCATGCACAGCCGGTTGGACCGAGTTGACGTCCAGCGCAAAAAGCACCCCTCCGATACCGGCCGTCATGGCGCCGAAGATATAGGCCAGGATCACCATGCGATCCGTATTGATCCCGCTGAAACGTGCGGCTTCT
Source organism: Rhodothermales bacterium (assembly GCA_965248175.1). Classification (GTDB taxonomy): domain Bacteria; phylum Bacteroidota; class Rhodothermia; order Rhodothermales; family VXPQ01; genus VXPQ01. The sequence continues at coordinate 1,672,798 of OZ252093.1, read as the reverse complement.
TCGTTGTGCCCCAGCGCCAGCATGTATCGCCCCCACACGGTGTAGTTGAGAAACAAGCCTCCCAGCACCGCCAACACGATCAGCACCAAAAAAGGGATCGGCAAACCGAAAGTGTCGGTCAATGGAAGGCGGCCAATGGCAAGCTGACGAAATCCTTCAAACTCCCCGCCAAACCCCTGGGTTTGGTCGCCACTGATCCAGCGAGCAATCCCACGATAAAACAGCAGGCCGCACAACGTCACCACAAAGGGTTGAAGTTTCATCTTGGTCACCAGCACGCCGTGCAACAGGCCCAAACCCAGCGAAACCAGTAGCACCGTAACCAAGGCCAGAGGAACGGACCATCCCTGCCCCACCAACAACATCGGAAGCAAGACGCCGACGAGACCCACCACTGACCCGACCGACAGGTCAATGCCACCGGTGATGATGACGAAGGCCGTCCCTATGCTGATAATGCCAAACAGAGCCGTCCATCGCAGGGTGTTTTGCAGGTTGTAGGCCGTGAGAAAGTTGGGTTCGAGCAGGCCCGTGAAGAGGAACACGGCAATGAGAAGCCCACTGATGCCAAGGATGTGTTTCATACGGGGCGCGGGACAAATTTCGAACGATAAAAACTGAATAACTCTTTGATGACACGCACGATGGATCACTCCCTGGCCAACGCATCATCCCCACCCGTAGCCAGATGCATGACGGCTTCTTCGCTCATCGCGTCCCGGTCCAGTTCACCTGTGATACGGCCTTCATGCATGATGAGAACGCGGTCGGACATCCTGAGGATCTCTTCCAGCTCGCTGCTGACAAAGAGAATGGCGACTCCTTCACCCGCCAGCGCTTCCATCATCTGATAGATTTCCTGTTTGGCGCCGATATCAATGCCACGCGTAGGTTCATCCAGTAGCAACACCCGTGGCTGGAGTGAGAGCCACTTGCCCAACACCACTTTTTGCTGGTTGCCCCCTGAAAGCAACCCTGCCCGCCGGGTATCGGTTGGGGTTTTTATCGCAAGCGCCTTAATCATCTGACGAGAGTCTTCAACTTCCCGGCGTCGATTGAGCCATCCTCCGATCCGTTGGTGACGCCAAAGCCCGGCCAGTGTCAGGTTATGTCGGAGCGCCAGCTCAAGCACAAGACCCTGTTGTTTCCGATCTTCGGGGACCAGTGCCAGTCCGGCTGCAATGGCGTCGCTCACGCGCTGAAAAGTGACTTCTTTTCCGGCCACCTCGATGCGGCCCCCCAACGCCCGGTCGATCCCGAACAAGACCCGGAGCAGCTCTGTACGGCCCGCCCCGACGAGACCGGCTACCCCTACGATCTCACCCGCCCGGAGGCTGAACGTCAAGGGACAGCCGGGCCGAGCCGGAGTAACAAGGCCATGCACCTTCAGCACCGTCGATCCAATGGGGTGCGTCGTCCGGGCATAAAACCGGGAAACATCACGGCCGACCATTTTTTGGACCATCGCCTCATGCGTAATCTCTTCACGAGCCAGTTCACCGGCGTTTTCTCCATCACGCAATACCAATACCCTGTCCGACAGCGCCTCCACTTCCTGAAGCCGATGGGACACATAAATAATGCTTACGCCTTTGGATCGAAGATCGTTGATGACCTCAAAGAGCACGCCCACCTCGCTCACTGACAAGCTGGAAGTCGGCTCATCCATGATGAGGATCCGCGCATCGGCCGAGAGGGCTTTGGCAATCTCAACCAATTGCCGGCGCCCTATGGCAAGGTCCTGTACCCGCGTCTTCGGGGAGATGGCCAACCCAACACGCGCCAGCACGTGTTCAGAGGCCTCGAAAATTCGGCGTTGGTCCATCCATCCGAGGCGCCCGGGCTCACGTCCCAGAAAAATATTGGCTCCCACGCTGAGGTTGTCCGCCAGGTTGAGTTCCTGGTGGATCAGGGCGATCCCGAGCTCGGCAGCATGGCTGCTTGTGGAAATCGTGACCCGGCGGCCTTCCAACGCGATCTGGCCCGCATGAGGCTGTTGTATGCCAGCCAGAATCTTCATCAACGTGCTCTTGCCCGCCCCATTCTCGCCGACGACCGAAAGGACTTCACCCCGATGGAGATAAATATCCACGGCTCGCAGCGCGACGACGCCGGGAAAATACCTGATTATGCCCTGCGCGGATAAAAGAGGGGCGACGGCGCCCATATTGATCATTGATCAGTTCGCTTCCTCACCCAGAAGTCGCTTCGCCTCGGCCCAGAAAACATCCACATTCTCCGCATTGATCTCGCGCGCCGGAATGTGGATGATTTGGCTCTCGGGCAACACCGAACGGTCGCCACGAGCCAGTGCGGCAAGCACACGCACCGACTCATAACCGTAGCGGTATGGATTCTGCACGATCGTTCCGGCAATTGCGCCGTCCTTGATGGCTTGCAAGGTGGCATCGTCCTCGTCGAAGCCGACAATCGTAACCTGGTCGAGCTTGCCAGCCTCGCGTACGGCCTCCAGTATCTGCGGTGGGTTATAGACAAACATACCTACCATGGCGTCGACATCCGGGTAGCGGGCGAGGGCGTCTTCGACTTGAGACTTGGCACGCGCAAAATCGAACCCGTCGACGCGGGTGTCGAGAATCGTGAAGGTATCGCCCTCAATCACCTTGTCCACCGGATCCCGGCGAGTTGAGTCATGTGAGCGATCGAGCAATTCGTCAATGACGCCCTGCCGTCGCAAATCGGAGTTGAGTTGACCCAACAGGCCTATAAAGAGCACCACCTCGCCTCCTTCCGGCATGGCCTTTTTAAGCAATTGTCCGCACATGCGTCCGGCATCGTAGTTATCCATGCCTATGTAGACAAGGCGGTCGCTTTCGGGCGCATCCGAGTCGTGCGTGATCAGATGCGTGTTGGCGGCAATTTCGGCCAGCAGACTGGCTTGGTTTTGGGGATCACTGGGTGTAATAGCGATGCCATCGACCTGGCGCGCCAGGAGATCCTGCACCATACGCTTTTGCCCAGCTACGCCATCGGGGGGCATCATCACAGCGACATCTACTCCGAATTCCTCCGCCGCATCGTGCGCGCCTCGGTCAGCAAAGACCCAAAATGAGGCGATGCCGTTGGTAATGAAGCCCACGGTGGGGCGCTCGTCGCCGCGGTCTCTGCCCTGGCCGCACCCCTGCACCATGAGCATACCCGCCACGAGGACAGCCAGTGCGTTCCCGTACTTGAAAAGGTTCATGGCTCGTGTGTAAAGGTTTGGTCCAGTGAAAGCTATATATGCGCATCGCGCCTGTTTTGGAATCAGCCTTAGCATCTCAAACGGAAGAGGTACCTGGTGCATCGAAGATAGCTACGCGATGGGGTCCGGGAATGCTCGCTATATCCCAAAGGATCGCCCCCCGCTAATGGTGAGGAACTGCCCGGTCACAAAGGAGGCTGCATCGCTGGCGTAATACACTACGGCTCCGGCCACATCCTCTGGAACGCCCCATCGACCCATCGGGATCGTCTTGAAGTAAGCATCCTTTACTTGCTGCGGATCGTTGGCGTGGCGATCGACGGGAATCCAGCCGGGAGAAATCATGTTGACCGTGATACCATACGGGGCCAGCTCGCTGGCAAGACTGCGTGAGAACCCCACTTGCCCACCTTTGGCCGCGACATAGGCTGTGAACGGCGCCACCCCGAGCGAATACACCTCGCTGATGATGTTTATGATGCGGCCCCACCGCTGGCGCTTCATGTGCGGCAGGCAGGCCCGGCTGAGCAGGTACGGGCTCTTGATGAAAAAATCGATCATCTCCTGGTATAAGTCCCAGTCGTAGGCCTCAATAGGCTTTTGGGGTTGCGCAGGCGTGGCGTTGGGCACCAGGATGTCGACAGGACCGAGGTCGGCTTCAACCTGCTGAACTAACCGTTGCACATGTTCCTCGTCCGTGATATCGGCCCGTACGAGCACGCCGGTGGCGCCGGTGGCTTTAAACGCGTCAAAGGTCGCCTCGGCGCGGGATTCGTTGTGATAATAGTTGAACGCCACGCGAGCCCCGGCCTGACCCAGCGCAAAGGCAATCTCCTTGCCCAACCCTGTCGAACTGCCGGTAACCAGGGCTACCCGGTTTGTAAGTGAAAAATCCATTATCCGTTCGGGACGGCCAGCCTGGTCTGGTCAAAGCCACGCAGCATGTACAAGGATACTCCTCACGCCAGCACCGCGTCAATCACGCGGCCATGCACATCGGTCAGACGGATGTCGCGGCCACTGAACCGATACGTGAGCCGCTCGTGGTTCATGCCCAACAGGTGCAACATTGTCGCGTGCAACTCGTGGATCGTGGTAGGCTTGTCCACTACGCGGTACCCATATTCGTCTGTGCTACCGTAAACCACACCTCTTTTGATGCCCCCTCCTGCCAGCCAGATGCTAAACGCCGATGGATTGTGGTCTCGCCCGTTCGTGCCCTGCGCGAACGGGGTCCGTCCAAACTCACCAGCCCAAACGACGAGGGTCTCCTCCAGCAAACCGCGTGCCTTCAAATCCTTCAGAAGCCCTGCAATAGGTTGATCCACCGCATGAGCGTTTTGTTCGTGCCCCTCTTTCAGGTTGGCATGCTGATCCCACCGATCGGATTCGCAGCGCGGGCACGTCAATTCGATAAAACGTACGCCCCGCTCAACGAGACGCCGCGCCAACAGGCACTGCGCACCGTAGCTCCGCGTATGCTGATCGTCGGACTCCATCCCGTAGAGCCTCTTCGTAATCCGTGTTTCGCCTGAGAGGTCCGTAAGTTCGGGCACCGAGGCCTGCATCCGGAAGGCCAACTCGTAGTTCGTGATCGCCGACTCGACCTGGTCGGCGTGCCCGATACGACCCAGGAGCCGCTCGTCGGTCTGGCTCATCAGTTTCAGCTTCTGACGCTGCAACTCCGACGTGGGTTCGAGAGGAACAATGTTGGCGAGCGGAACGTCGCCGGCCCGAAAGATCGACCCTTGATACGAGGCCGGAAGAAAACCACTGTTGAAGTTGTCGAGCCCGCCCGGCGGAATCAGCCCCCCGTCCAGTACCACGTAGCCAGGCAGGTCCTGGTTTTCACTGCCGAGTCCATAGGTAACCCAGGAGCCCATCGACGGACGGCCTTGAAGTCCAATACCGGTGTGCAGGAAGTAATTGGCATTCGTGTGCTCCGGAAAATCGGCCACCATGGACCGAATCACTGCCAGATCGTCGGCACAACTTCCGATGTGAGGAAAAAGCTCACTAACAGGAAGACCGCTCTCGCCATAGCGTTTGAATCCCCAGGGACTTTGCAAAATGGTGCCTATATCGTTGAATTGCGTGGCGTCAACCTTGAACTTGTCGTGTGGATTCTGGCCGTGTTCGCGAGCCAGACGCGGCTTGGGGTCGAAGCTGTCGACTTGGGAAACCCCGCCGTCCATGTAAAGAAAGATCACGCTCCGCACCTTGGGGACATGATGCGGCGCCGGGGGTGCGAACGGATTGGCGCCGGGTAACTGCCGGTCGTTGGTAAGCGCCCGACCGAATGCGGGGGCGCCCATCAGACCCATCAGCGCGACCGACCCAAAGCCGTTGCGACACAGGGTCAACATCTCGCGCCGGGTCATTGGACAAGTAAGACTATGCGACTTGCTCATGAGACCAGGTAGATGAATTCTTTAAGGTTCAGTACTACGTGGCAATAGGCAGCCCAGGATCTAAAATCGTCGAAAGCCTCTTCCTCCGAGAGTCCATAGCCACTGGCCTGTTGACGAATAAACGCGATCGCGTTGGCTCGCTCCTCTTCGGTGGGAAGCCGAGACAAAGCCGTTAGGTAAATATGGTCTATCTTCTCATCAACGTCAAGGCCTTGCAGAGCCACGAGGTTGCCAGCCCAAACGGTGGCCTGCCGGACCACCAGGGAATCGTTGAGCATCGTCAACGACTGAGCTGGCACGTTGGTGGTATTACGCTTGCCAAAGGTGGAAAAGGGGATGGGCATATCAAAAGCAAGCATCATAGGTGACAGAAAGTTTCGCCGCATAGCAATATAGATGCTGCGTCGCCCTGCGCCGTCGAGCGGACCCGATGCCTGTGGACGGCCTCGCCCTTCCATAAACTCCGTCAAATGAATGGGTACCGGCTCGCCGTACATCGTCGTATCAAGGCGACCTGAGACCGCCAGGATTGCATCGCGGATGGCTTCCGCTTCGAGCCGACGCACGGGATAGCGGCGCCAGAGCAGGTTTTCCGGGTCAACCTCAGCGGCTTGCGCATCAGCCTGCGTCGATTGACGAAACGCATGGGAGCGCACCATCTCACGAATCATGGACTTGACCGACCATCCCTGCTCGACAAAGCGAAGCGCCAGATAGTCCAGCAAAGCCGGATGTGTCGGCAGCTTGCCCTGCGCGCCGAAGTTGTCCACCGTCTCGACAAGACCACGTCCGAAAACGTGATGCCAAAGACGATTCGCCATCACGCGAGCTGTCAAGGGATTTCCGGGAGCGGTGATCGCCTGGGCCAGTTCCAGCCGCCCACTCGCTGTGGTAGTGAACGGCGTCCCCGCGGGATCCAGCGCAGTCAGGAAGCGGTGCGGGACGGGGTCACCTGCAAGCATCCGGTAGCTTCCCCGTTCAAAGACGGGGCTGTTGACGGCATTGCCATCCGTCACCCCTGCAAAGTGGGCTACCTCGTCAAGGCGGGTCTCTACCTCCTCGATTTGCGCGATCAGGGAGGCTACGGGATCCAGGGAGGCGTCAAGGAGACCCTGCCGCAGGGAAGCGTTGAGGAGAGCGACCTGAGCGGCTTCGGCCTGCCCGGAAGCCCATGCGCGGACGGCCTGTTGGACGGCATCAGAGGGCGCTCCACTTGACGGGGAATAATGCAAGGCCATATCCGGCAATTCCCCAGTGTACGCCACGGCGTAGGCGGCTTCGATATAAGAAGAATCGCCCCCGACAAGATGATGATTCTCGCTGACGTGCCGGCCTTTTTCGTAGATACCCGCCAACAACTCCACGTAGGCTTTCCGGCCGCGCCACATACTCACGTCGAAATGGTGCAGTCTCAGATCCGGATCCTTCACTACCTGCTCAAGTCCACCGTAAATGGGGTTTTGGATGAGCTGGAAATTGTCGATGACGATGCGGATGGTTGATTGGTGTCCCGCCGCCAGGACGCCAATGGTGTCGTGCTCAATGGTAAACGTAGGCGACCGGAGCGCGCCTGGAATCCCCTTGGTCCACCACTGGCTCGACGCCACGCCGAAAGCCAAACTGTCGAGTGTCATCTCTCCTTGATCAAAGACCATGGCGCCCATCACCGGACCCCTTCCAAAAGCTGGCTCGTGCGTAAACCACCCGTCGAAACTACCATGGCGGAAATCTCCAAGAACCTGGAAAGAAGAGGTTTCATCCCCCTGCGAAACCGGTCCGGACGGCTCGTCTACACGGTCCTGTTCCTGGGAAAAACGTAGAGCAGCCTGCTGCACTGGCGTCTCCACCAACCCTTCCAACCATCCGTCGGCAAGACGCTGGCGCATTTCGGTTTTGAGGGCCCTGATCGAGTCCAGTCGTGCTGTCAGATCGGTAGGAAGCAACGACGTCGGGGCAAAACGCGTGCTCTCGAAAATGCTGTAGAGCGCGTAATAATCGGTCGTTGGAATGGGGTCGAACTTGTGATCGTGACAGCGGGCGCAGGCAACGGTCAACCCTTGAAACGTTTTGGTCGTGACGTCAATGATGTTGTTGATTCGATCGGCCTCATCCTGGCGCACATCTACCGGGCTGTGCGTGCCCTCGCCCAGCGCATAAAAAGCTGTTCCAAGCACCGACTCGTCAAATCGCCGCTCGGGATGCCTGCGGGGCGCCTCCAGCAGGTCCCCTGCCAGGTGCTCTGCCACAAACCGGTCATACGGCACATCGGCGTTGAAGGCGCGAATAAGGTAGTCCCGATAGCGCCAGCTCCCCTGAACCGTGTAGTCGAACTCGTGGCCTCTGGCATCCGCATAGCGAATGAGATCCATCCAATGCCGCGCCCAGCGTTCTCCAAAACGGGGAGAGGCCAGAAAGCGGTCAACCAGCCTTTCATAGGCATCGGGAGACTCGTCAGCAACAAAAGCCCGTACCTCCTCTGGCGATGGAGGTAGCCCGGTCAGGACATAGGACAGGCGGCGAATGAGCCCCTCCCTGGACGCAGGTGGAGCTGGCTTCAGTCCTGCACCCGAAAGCCGAGCACCGATAAAACGGTCGATGGCGCCCGTGGCCGGCCAGCCGGCAGGGACCTCCGGCACGTCGGATTTTTCGGGGGGAATGAATGACCAGTGCTCCTTGTACTCAGCGCCCTGCTTGATCCATCGCTTAAGTAGTGCGATCTCGCGAGGATTGAGCGTCTTGTTGGCCTCCTTCGCGGGCATGCGCACCTCGGGATCTGCCGCAGTGATGCGCTGCACCAGCAGGCTTCGGCGGGTATTCCCGGGCACGATGGCGCGTCCACCCTCTTCCCGCCGGGCAGTGGCATGTTCGCGGAGGTCCAGCCGCAGATCCGCCTCTCGCGTGCTGACGTCAGGACCGTGGCACACAAAACAATTGTTAGAAAGGATAGGCCGGATGTGGTAGTTGAAATCCACCTCATCGGGGAGGTCCATGCCCGCGTCCAACGTTCGGGAGGGAACCAGGAAGAACAGTCCCAGCATAACGAGCGCGCCGATCCCGATCAGGACGCGACCCCGCAAAAAACCGAGATGTGAACCCAAAGGACGCATGGTGTGATGTGGGTGTGCCGCTCTGCTTATTAATACAAGAAAAATACGGAATTTTCAACCATACTGTCTCCTTGCCGCCCGCTCATACTTGATGGGCATGTTAGCGCTAACATTATCTGCTTCAACTAAAACGCGGTTACCTTCCCTGGGAAATCCGCTGTAACCATATGGCTACCCTCGTTAACACGAGGTGTTCCTTCTCGTCGTAGATCGCCTCTGCGACCGAAACCATGTGAAATGAGCAGGTTCGCCGGGCGACCGGGCGCCTCGAACACCACGTCGAAAGCGAGGAGTTCGCAGGCCCATTACCCGTATCTATCCGGCGGCTTCGGCGCCGGAGCACAATGGAGAGGCTGGCCGAGTCGAAACGGATCATGAGGGAGCATATGGCGCTCGTGCTTAAGCGTGCCGGCGCGAGGCTGGAACTCATAACCACGATGACGATGGCACTACTGCCTGGTCCATGAACCGTCGCCACCGCTAAAGACTTTTGCCCTATCCGAGAATAATAGGTATGTTGACTCCCATATCTCTTGGTGTTTCCTTAAGCCTAAACCGAAAGAACCATGGCAAAGCTCCGCAGCGTATCCTCGGTAGCATTCAGCGGACTGTTCGTGCTTGCTTTTTTCGGGTGCGAGCCTAACCAGAACGGTGTGTCTCCGGCGGCCTCTGGACCTATCCCGATAGCCCATTCGTTTTTCGTAGCCGGCCCTTCACTAACGGGTATCCTGGGAGAAGACAATGAAGTCCTATGGGATTCGGGTCGACCGGCGGCCAGAGACGGTTATGTACTTCCCAACGGGCATGTACTTATTTGCTGGAGTGACGTCGTTCATGAATACGACCTGGACAAAAATGTCATTTTCACCTACAAACTGAGTGAGCTTAATGGGGAGTTAGGAACAGCCGTCCGGCTGGATAACGGCCTTACCATGATCATCGAGTTAGGTAAGCAGCCGCGCATCATTGAGGTCGATAACGAAGGGGAAATTATCCATGAAGTAGCCTTGCAACCAGAGACCGATAATGTGCATATGCAGACGAGGATGGCTCGGAAGCTGCCAACTGGAAATTACCTGGCGCCTCACCTGCTGGCGTTTGCTGTGAAAGAGTATACCCCTTCGGGAGAGGTCGTTAAGACGTTTAAAACAGATCTCGAGCAACTGGGTGGAAAAGAAGCCGAGAATTGGCCGTTTACCGCCATCCGACTGAATAATGGAAATACCGTGATCACCTTGACGCATGGCAATAAGATCATAGAAGTAGATTCCGATGGAGTTGTGGTCTGGCAGATGTCCAACGAGGATGTGGAGGATGCTATTTTTGCGGACCCTTGCGGGGCTCAGCGTCTACCCAACGGTAATACGGTCATAGCGAGCTATGCCGCGCAAGAGGGCGTAAAACTCTTCGAGGTAACGCCGGAACGAGAAGTGGTCTGGGCCTATGAAGGACCTCATCGGGTACATCATTTCCAGATACTTACGACAAATGGACAGCCTTTAGAGGGAAAACCCCTAAAGTAACACGAGCATAGTTCAGTTTAATGGGGCGTGTCCGCTTAACTGTGTAAGTGAATTTATTGATCTATGGGGACTCTGTCTCCATAGAGTATGACGAACTGGTTGAGGGCAGCCTTCCAGTCCCGGATCGGTCGCTTCCATTTCTTCGCGGCTTCGCGCAGGCCCAGGTAGAGCAGCTTGCGCACCGCGTCGTCGTTGGGGAAAGCGCCCCGTCCCTTGACGATTTTGCGCAGGCTGTAGTTCAGCGATTCGATCGCATTGGTGGTGTAGACCACCTTGCGGATCGCAGGCGCATAGTCGAAGAAAGGCGCCAGACGCTCCCAGTCCTTCCTCCAGAGCGGAGCGATAGCCGGGTACTTCTCGCTCCATTGTCTCTCGAAAGCCTCGAGCGCCGCAAGAGCAGCCTCTTCGCTCGGCGCTGCGTAGACCGCGCGCAAAGACGACGCCACCGGCTTGCGCTCCTTCCAAGGCACGTAGCGCAGGCTCTTGCGCACCTGGTGCACCACGCACAACTGCACCCGCGCACGGGGATAGACCGTCTCTATCGCCTCGGGAAGACCCTTCAAACCGTCCACGCACGCAATGAAACAGTCCTCCATGCCCCGCGCCTTCAACTCGCCGAAGATGGTGAGCCACGAAACGGCTCCCTCCGTCGGAGCGATCCAAAGGCCAAGCACCTTTTTCTCTCCTTCAATGTCTATCGCCAGCGCCACGTAGACCGCGCGCCTCTTCACCGATCCCTCCTCGCGAGACTTTACGAACAAGGCGTCGAAGTACACGACAGGATACACCCGCTCCAGAGGACGAGCCTGCCATGCGGTCACTTCCTCGAGAACGCTTGCGGTAACCTCCGAAACAAGCGTAGAGGAGACCTCCGCGCCGTAGAGACGCTTCAACGTGTCCTGGATAGCCCGCGTGCTCTGGCCCTGCGCGTAGAGATACACGATCACGTCGTCCAGGCCCGCTACCCGGCGCTGGCGCTTCTCTACGATCCTGGGCTCGAAACTGCCGTTGCGATCGCGAGGAACCTCCAGATCCAGCGAACCCGACTCGCTCTCGAGCCGCTTCGCAGTGCGTCCGTTACGGGAATTGCCGCTGCCGCGACCCGACCGATCGTGAGCAGGGTAGCCGAGATGATGCGTCAGCTCCCCCTCCAATGCCGCCTCGAGAGCACGCTTGCCTATCGTCTTGAGCAAGCCCCCCTCGCCGAAAAGGTCCCGCGCGTCCCCCTTGAAATCCTTCAGCAACTCCTCCAGAAGAGCCTGCTGTTTGTCTGTAAGTTCGGTCATCGTCTTCACCTCCTGATGAAACTATGTGTACGATTGACCACTTACACAGTTTACGGGACACGCCCGTTTAATGGATATCAATACGGACTTCTTCAGACGTCGTCCGGGCACACTCGAACTGGCCTTGGACGAACCGGGACGGAGCAGCCCGGGCCACACGTTCTATGGCATCTACTGCTCGACCTGCGTCAAGAAATTCGAAATGTCATCCTGAAGCAAAGTGGCAAGCTACGGCTAAACTTTGCACCGCTATGCTTACAAGCTTGCCGTCTTTTCCACTTCAAACGTTATAGCCTGACCGGACTCAACGCGTCTGGGCTCTTCAAAGTCTATCTGTCCATAGCCATTCAGGATAAAGCGGTCTAATGTCAGGTCGCCGTTAAGCGTGCTTAGCGTCAGCGATTTCCGGTTGCCCTGGTTTTTTATAGTCGCGCTCCCGTATTGGTAACCATTAGACCAGAAATACTCCCCGTCTTTCGGGTTAAATGCCATACTGTGGTCGACGGCGGAATAGCGAAATCCGGTATAGGCCAATATGCCTGCCCAGGCAGCCATGGCGCGGGCATAGCGATGGCCATATTCCCCTTCATTAAACGGGTTTCTTTTATGGCCGTCATAGCGATCCCGGATGGCCTGAAAGACCTTTAAGCCTGCATCCTCCTGTCCTTCATAGATCATGTGGGCCGCCGTGCTGTATTCAAAGCCGGACATGATCTCCGTGTAGTACGGAAAAGGAAAATCCAATAGATCGCCACGAGGATAACTGGCCATGAGAAGCCCCGCCTCGTCGCCCAGCCCAAAACTGCGGAACGTGTTGAAATGCTCGTTGAAATTATCGATCCAATTATACTTCATGATACTTCTCAGCGTGGTCTGCACGTTATCCTGGTCCAGCACATAGCCCAGGCCCGCAGTGTGCGCCAGGTATTGACCCACCAGCTGGTCGACCAGGCACCCCTTGCCCAACTGAGCCACCTTGCTGGCGCCCTCAGGAATATGATGTTCATAGTACTCGCCATTAAAAATATTGGCGTCAATCCACGCGCGACCCCGTTCATATAAGTCTCTGCATTCCTCGGCAAAGGCGGTATCTCCCACATGCCTTGCCATTTCTTCCGAGGCTCTGAGGGCGCCCAGGTACCAGGCCGCCATCTGCGGGTTGGGGCCTCGGTAATTGATGTCCATGGTGTTGTGCTGACTGCCCTCCATGACGCCATCTTTGTCCTGATCCCAGATGCCTGTCCAGGCAAAACTCATGGCCTTTTTGATGTTAGGCCACATCTCGATGAGTTTGTCGTCATCTCCCGACAATTGCCACTCGCGATACATCTTGATCAGGGTGCCCATCTGGCCATCGGCCGCCCAGCGCTGGAAGCTTTTCGCGCGCATATCAAGCGGTAGGCCCACCCGATGGCTCATACCGCCATGGTCATTGGTGGCATGCATAAACTCCACCTCTCGGAACTTGGTAGCGAGGTCCCCGAAAAGAAAAGGAACTGTTGACTCATAATTCCAAACGTGAAAACAGGTGCCGAATCCCCATCCCGAACTTTTCGAAGCGCCTATTTGGGTTCCGTTGATGCTGCCCGTGCCCTCAAATCCAAAGGGCAGGCCATCGGCTGTTCGAAAGACTGTTTGGCTACGCAGATTGTTGAGGTTAAACAAACCGGCTTCCTTAAGGACTTCGGGCACGTCGCTTTCCGTCAGAGTCCGCACAAAGCGCACCGTTTCCCTTTCAAGCCCTTCCAACTCAGCCACTGTCTGCTCCGCTACATCCCAGGCATCCTGATAAAGCGTCGTGTAATAGTTGCCAACGATTTCCGTGCCCCCGAAAGCCCCCGCATGGTGAACCCCATGATCCCAGGCTCTACGATTGGGGAAATGCCAGGTAAGCATAAAAGTGATGACCTTGCTCTCTTTTGGCTCCAGACCCACTTTTACGGCCAGCGTAGCCGGAGGCGTCGCAATGGCGTGTGTGGTGTCGGGGTGGTCAGTGAGTTCTCCGTCAGCGACAAAATCATCCCAAAACTCCCGGAAGGTCCAGTTCCAGCCCAACTGCGCCCACGAAGTCCGGTAGGTCACCTCTTCGGAAGTGGTGGTCAGGGCCATCGTCCCCCAATTGACATCTTGAGGGTCCACCCCTTCGGAGGACATAAAGACGCCCGTTAACCCCTTACCCACACGATACGCATTGACATTACCTTCAGGCTCTCCGCTCCAACCATCCGCGCCGATATAATTGGGGACCATCCCGCAAATAGCTGTCTCTATGGCCTCGTCCGACGTGTTGGTCAGTACGTATCGCAACACTGCCACAGGAACACCACTCTTGTCCGCATCGCCCATGATCAGGGGGTTGAAAGCTTCCAGACGCACCTGCACAGGCACATCCTGATGCCTGAAGTCCACTTGGGCAAGGGGGTAGGCTGCTGCAAAGGTGGTCTCTTCAAACCGGGGAAAGCCCGAGTTGACGGCATCCGCTCCCCAGTCTCCATAGTATTCTTTGATCTGTATAGGCCCTTCCAGCACTCTGACCTTGCCTTCGCTGTCTTGCTGCTTGTAATACAAGGCGAAAAAGGGTCCGTTGGCGATCGTAGGCAGGACCAGCTTGAAAGCGGGTAAAAAGCCGATGGCGCCTCGGTTCATGATCTCCCAGTCCCGCAAGTCCCCCCGGCCACCCAGTGAAACGGTGCCGGTGCCGATGCCGCCCAAGGGCATGGCGACTTCATCAAGGTATTTGCCGGAATAGGTCTTCAGGACCGGCCATTCGGCATTCCATTGGGTGGATGTTTGACAGGCAGAGGCAACGACCAACAACATCGCGCCCCCCAAAAATGTGAGCTTGGACATGGTGCAGGTACGTTTTAGCCCCGAAGGGCTTCATGTAAAGATCTCAGTGCAGAGCCGAGAAGCGAAACGCAAGGGGTCCAGTAAGCATCCGGTGCGGAGTTCATCAAGGTAGCCACCAAGGGTGGCCTGACGCAACTTCGTGGTATGACGATTCGAGCATTGCGTTTGGGTTTCAAGACGCTTGGCCCGAGGCGCTCCGTCTTACATCTCCCACTTAAGCTGCTGTCGATAAAAATCCAACTCCTGCTTTTCCTGCCCATTCAAAGAGGTCGTATCCCGCATCGTCAAGCGCTCAAAACGGGTTCTCTGGAAGGCCCTCATCTCCGTCACCATGCTGTCGGCCATGGCCTTGCCGTGCGGGCTTTGAGGATACTGGGAGATGTCTGTCAAGACAGGATAGGTGGAGCCGATGGGCCGGCTATTTTTTCCTTTTTGTCCATAATCCCCTATATCCTCCCTGGCCCAATCTGCAAGCTCTGTGAGCCGTTGGACGACCTCCGGATGCTCGCTGGCGAGATTTCTTGTTTCCCCGACGTCGGTTTCGAGATCAAAAAGAAGATCCTCCGGCAAAACCTCGGCCGTATTGGTAAACCAGGCGGCGCATTCTCCGTAAATCCCCGCTCGTTTCTCTGGACGGGCAAAATGGAGCTTCCATTTCCCTGCCCGGACAGCCTGTAACCAGGTCCCGGCGTAATGATAATAAACCTCATGAAGCGCTTCCGTCGGATCCTCTCCCGTCATCAACGGAAAAAGATTTTTTCCATCAATGACTCGGTCTTTCGGCATCTCCGCACCGGCAAGGGCAGCAAGGGTGGGAGCGATGTCAATGATTCCAACGACCTGTCTACTGATTTGAGCAGCCGGCATCACGTTCTTCCACCTCATGATAGCAGGCACGCGAATTCCCCCTTCCCAGGTAGACATTTTGCTTCCCCTCAAGACGCCGGCACTGCCCGACTGTGTTCCCTGTCCGGCCCACGGGCCGTTGTCAGAGGTGTAAATGATGAGCGTGTTTTCATCCAGATTTTCCTGCTCCAGTTTCTCGACAATTTGGCCAACGCTCCAGTCAATCTCTTCAATCGCGTCGGTATACAGGCTGACGCCGCTTTCCCCTCTAAAACGCTCTCCTGGGTAAATGGGAATATGCGGCATGGTAAAGGCGAGATAAAGAAAGAACGGGCCTTCCTTGTGCTGGTCGATAAAGCGGAGACTCTCACGAGTGAAGTCCTGGGTCATCCGGGCATGATCGGGGCGGATGGTAAGAAGGGAGTCATCCCGATAAAGCGGAACCGCAAAATTTTCGAAGACCTGCGTCCCATTCACCAGTCTGATCCCGTAGAAAAAGTCAAAGCCCTGCCGATTCGGCGCGAAGGCGTCTTGCTCTCCCAAATGCCATTTTCCCACAGCGGCCGTAGCATAGCCCTTTGTTTTGAGCACCTCGGCAATGGTAACCTCATCGGGATGCAGACCAAAAGGAGACCCCCACAACTGGACATCGGCAAAGCCCGTTCGGGGCGCATAGCTGCCGGTCATTAAGGCAGCCCTGGAAGGAGAGCAGATCGGGTGGACGTAAAAGTCCGTGAACAATATTCCTTCGTTTGCCAATTGGTCGATATGGGGAGTACGGATGGTTTGTGACCCGTAACTGCCCAGATCCCCATAGCCTTGATCATCGGTCAGAATGACGATGATATTGGGACTGGCGGAGGTGTTCTCAGTTTCGAGCGTTTGGGCTTGACATGAACCAAGTAGCATCAGGACCCATGACCAGAACAACGGCCCGAGCGCCCAGTTTCCTTTCTTTTTTTGCATAATTTAATGCCCGATCTATGCATTATTTGCATAATTCAGGAGAGAACAACTCAATCCCCTTACAAAACAGTCAGGTACTGCACGCTGAACAGGCGGTTCGCATCCATCCAGACATCCCGCACGGCAAATCCGGCGCGCTCGGCAAGGCCCTGGAAACGCTCCAGCGTGAACTTGTACGAATACTCGACGCAGATGGACTCACCCTCCTCGAAACGGATATGATGCCCGTTCACGCGCACGGTCTGATCGCATGCGCTCACCAGAGACATTTCGATCCGCCCTTCATCGAGATTGTAGACGGCCCGGTGCCGGAAAGCGTCCAGGTCGAAAGTTGCGCCCAGTTCCGTATTCATGCGTCGCAGCAGGTTCTTGTTGAACGCTGCCGTAACGCCCTGCGCGTCGTTGTACGCCGCCTCGACCGTTCCCCTGTCCTTTTCGAGATCCACCCCGATCAGCAACCCGCCTCCGGGCCCCGCCGCCTGCGCCATGCGCGCAAGGAAGGCGTGCGCCTCGTGCGGCTCGAAATTACCTATGGTGGATCCGGGAAAATAAACCACCGTACGCGCCGCATCGAACCCATTGGAGGGGACCGCGAAGGAGCTCGTATAATCCGCGGGAACGGCGCGCATGGGAATATGCGGGTACATCCCCTGGAGATCGCGCATCGAGGCGCTCAGATGCTCCTCGGAAATGTCGATGGCTACGTAGCCCGTCGGTTCCGGCATGCGGTCCAGCAGAAGGCGCGTCTTCAGGCTGCTTCCGCTGCCGTATTCGAGGAGTAGACAGCGGGCGCCGAGGCGAGCGACGATTTCGTCGAGATGCGCCTCCATGATGGCAAGCTCCGTACTGGTCGGATAATACTCCTCCAGTTCCGTAATCTGATCGAAGAGGCGCGAACCGCGTGCGTCGTAGAGATACTTGCATGGAAGAGACTTCGGCGTACGCCCCATCCCCTCCAGGACATCGGCAAGCAAAGCATCAGCGGATGAAGGCGGGGTATCGCCTCCTGCCGCAGGTTCCCTGCCGTTATGGATATGATTTTCCCCCAAAGGGGTGGATAGATGCTCTCCGTTGGAGGAGGCGACAGCACTCCCCGCAGGAGCAGATACAGAATGTTTCATGACTTCGGTGGCGGATAGCGTTCGGACAATATACATGAAAGCGCCGCCGAGGGTGTAGCGATGTTCGTACGAGGGCTTTGGGACAGGGTTGCACGGAAGAAGGTTATCTTTTCTTCTGCCGACGGCATGGATTGATGTACGAATCCTGTAGGCATCATCTGTTATACATCCGACGATCCGGACAAATCTTTCCGGCAGGAAATGCACACTGCTTCTTACGGATCCCGTGCCAATCGGAATCCCGTGAATTGCCAGGCAGCTTCCGGCGGAAAGAAATTACGATAGGTGGGGCGTATGTGCGTCCTCGGCGTGGCGCACGAGCCGCCGCGCAGCACGAACTGGTTGCACATGAACTTGCCGTTGTACTCGCCGAGTGCTCCTTTGGCAGGAGCATAGCCGGGATAGGGGGCATACTGGCTGCGCGTCCATTCCCATACGTCCCCGTAGAGTTGCCGTAGCGTTGCGGCTCCTGTCCCGGTCGATCCGTTCGTTCCGGCTGCGCCGTGCGGGCGAGCAGGCCTGGGATGCATGGGGGCATCCTCCAGAAAATGCGCTTCCTCAACGGACGGAGAGCACGCGAACATCGCCACCTCCCATTCCTGTTCCGTGGGGAGCCGGGCCCCTGCCCAGCGGGCATAGGCGTCTGCCTCGAAATAGCTGATGTGCGCGGCCGGTTCGTTCGGCGCTACGGGCTTCATGCCGCCCAGCGTGTACGTCCACCAGGCGCCGTCCCGCCGCTCCCAGTAGAAGGGCTCGGTCCATCCGCGTTCCTGGACGATGGCCCATCCTATCGACAACCACCATTCGGAACGCCGGTAGCCGCCATCTTCCATGAAAGCCATGAATTCAGCATTCGTGACGGGCCGGTCGGCCAGCAGAAAATTCTCCAGAAAACATCGGTGCCTCGGCCCCTCGATGTCGAAAGCGAACCCGCCCCCGGCATAGCCGATCTCGTGCAGGCCCTCATCGAACGGGACCCATGTCAGAGGCGCCGTATCCCCCGCTTCGTTCTCGAAGGCCTTGTAGACGGGGCGCAGCGGATTCACCGAAAGCACATGCTTGATATCCGTCAGAATGAGTTCCTGGTGCTGCTGCTCGTGTTGCATGCCCAGCTCGATAACCGGAGCAGCCTTCTGCGCAACATCCGGGTCCGCCTCTTCCATAAACCGGATCAGGTGCTCATCCACATGGCGCCGGAACGCCATAACCTCGGCTACCGTAGGCCGGGAAATGTACCCCCGCCGGTCCCGGCAGTGCCGCTCCCCGGCCTGTATGTAATAGGAATTGAAGAGATAGGGATACCCCTCGTGGTACACGGCGTACGACGGAGCGAATCCCCGGAGCGCGAACGTCTCTAAAAACCAGCTCGTATGGGCAAGGTGCCATTTGATCGGGCTCACGTCCGTCATCGTCTGGATGACGCAGTCCTCGATCGCAAGGGGTTCGACCAGACGCTCCGTGGTCCGGCGCACGCGGCGATAGGCCTCGGCGAGGCGGTCAAGCGAATCGCCGGGTTCCTCCCGGGCCCCGGCGGATCCGTGCACTATATCCGGTAAAATAGTGGGCATACGGAAAACCCTCACAATATTGAATCGGAATACCTACAGGATACGTGTATTTTACGGGTTGTGCGCAAACCATTCAACCTAAATATGTATATAGCATATCCATGTCGGCAATTTGATCCGGCGACGCCCAAGGAGTACTTCCCGTGACCGTCGGGGCCTGTAAAAATCGTCCCGGGGGCGCTCTGCCCTTGCCGCGCTCCAGCGGCATCCTGCTGCACATCACCTCGCTTCCGGGTCCGTACGGCGTGGGCGATCTGGGGCCGGAGGCCTATTGTTTCGCGGATTTTCTGGCGGAAACGGACCAGCGCATCTGGCAGGTGCTTCCGCTCGGCCCGGCGGGCCTTGGGAATTCACCCTATTCCAGCCCGTCCACGTTCGCCATGGACCCGCTCTTCGTAAGCCCGGACCTGATGGCGGAAGACGGCTTGTTGCATCCGGAAGATGGAGAGATCGCCTTCGTTTTTGGCGATAACGATCCACTGGAAGTAGCTGAACAAGGCTCGTTGCCTGCCGAGTATTTCCTGTACTACCCCCATGAAGTCACGCCACACCATGCGTCCTCTGCGGATTTCGATAAAGCCCGCCGCATGAAGACCCTGCTCCTGGAAACAGCCTTCGAGCGTTTCGAGGCCGGAGAAACCCCCTGCGCCTTCGGCCCCGCCGCTTTCGACGCCTTTTGCAGGGCCAATGCTCACTGGCTCGACGACTACGCCCTGTTCATGGCGCTGCGGGAACAGTATCTCAAAGTCGAATGGACAAAGTGGCCCAAGCAGTACGCCTTGCGGGATCCGTACGCGATCGGGGATTTTTGCGAAATGAAGACGGACGGCGAGGGGGAATATTGGTGGGAGTGCGATGAACGCCTGTATTCCAAATCCGATAAGAAGGCCGACATGACATCAGCCGACATACTCGGCAAGGGATGTTGGTGGCGCCGGGACGACATCGACCGGGCACGTCAGTTGCGCACCGCCCTCGTCCGACAGCACAAATTCGCACAGTTTGTGGTGTACGACCAGTGGAATCGCCTCAAGCGCTACTGCAACGAACGGGACATCCTGTTATTCGGCGACATTCCCATCTACGTAGCGCACGACAGCGCGGACGTATGGGCGCATCCCGACCTCTTTCGCCTCGACGAAAACGGGCAAAGCGCCTTTTCCGGAGGCGTTCCCCCCGACTATTTCAGCAAGACCGGACAACACTGGAACAACCCGACGTACCGCTGGAACACGATGCGGAAGAACGATTTCACATGGTGGGCGCGCCGGCTCGAAGCGATCCTGAACCAGGTGGACCTGGTGCGGCTGGATCATTTTCGGGGCTTCGCCGCCTACTGGGAGATTCCGGCCGGGGAAGAAACCGCCGTGAACGGAAAGTGGATGGTCGGCCCGGGCCGGTCTTTCTTCGAAAGCATGGAGAAGCGGCTCGGCCCCCTGCCGCTCGTGGCCGAAGACCTCGGATTCATCACCGACGATGTACGCGACCTCATAGACGCCCTCGGGCGCCCCGGCATGGCCGTGCTCCAGTTTGCCTTCTCCCACGGCCCCGACAACCCGTCCCTGCCGCACAACAACCTGCGGAATCTCGTGCTGTACACAGGTACGCACGACAACGACACGTTCCGCGGCTGGTGGAAAAAGCTGGCTTCGGATCCGCAAAAAAAGAAGGAGTACGACTTCGCCCGCGCGTATCTGGGGCTGGACAACTGCCCCGAACGGGAGGTGCACTGGGTGGCGCTCCGGGCAACGCTCGCATCCCCTGCCGAGTATGCCGTCTTTCCGATGCAGGACCTGCTGGGACTGGGAACGGAGGCGCGCATGAACACGCCGGGCGTGCCCGAAGGAAACTGGGGATGGCGCTTTGCGAAAGACCGGTTGACACAGGATATCCGGGAACGCCTGAAGGCCCTCACCATCCTGTGTGGGCGGGCAGAGGGTACATATACACCCTCGCCAACCAATTCCTGATCGATAGCGTCAGCGAAGAAAGACGGAGACGTATCCCGCAGGGCATTTATTGCTACCGGAAGACAGACGGCGGCTGCGGCTCTTCTGGCCGATCCGAAGTGACCTGCGAGATCGGCACTATCGACAACGAGCCGGCTCGCTCCTTCACCGTGAAACGCAGCCAGTGGCTGCATAGGTAAGCGGATAGCGCACCTGTTTACCAGTGAGGCGTACCACCCCTCACCGTGGTGCACACAACACCGCCGTCGAAAAAGCCTCCACGGTAATCCGCCCGTCAACAATCCGGTCCCCATCCCGGAAGTCCCCGTCCCCGCGGGCAGGTGGATTTTCTTCCGGTGCAGGCATATCCATGCCGGACACGAACTCCCAGGGACCTTGGGGCGATTCCGCCCCGGTGCAGAGCAGCGTTTCAGGGGCGGGGAGGGCAAAAGTCACGTCGTGCCCCCCGGCATTGAACAGGATCAGCATGGTATCGTCCTCGCGCTTGCGTCCCTCTGCATCCAGACCGTGCAGGCCGCCTCCGCAAAGCAGTACGCCGAACGCCTGCAACCCGTGATTCGCCCAGTCGCCGTAATCCATCTCGCGTCCGTCCGGATGCCACCAGAGCACATCGCGCGCACCCTGCGCGTCCGTTTGGCCCCGCAAAAAGAAACGCCGCCGGAAACTCGGGTGCGCCTTGCGAAGCGCCACCATCTTTTTCGTGAATTCCAGAAAAGCCTGCTTCCGGTCGTCGAGGTCCCAGTCGTACCAGGTAAGTTCGTTGTCCTGACAGTAGGGATTGTTGTTGCCTTCCTGCGTATTCGAGAGTTCGTCGCCGCCGAGCAGCATCGGAACGCCCTGGGAAAGCAACAAGGTCGTCACTATGCTCCGCTTACGCCGCTCGCGCATATTCAGCACGTCGGGGCGGTCGGTGGGACCCTCCTCGCCGCAATTGGCGCTGTAATTGGGTTCGTGCCCGTCGCGGTTGTCCTCCCCATTCGCATGGTTATGCCTGTGCTCGTAACTGACGAGGTCCTCCAGCGTGAATCCGTCGTGGGCCGTAACGAAATTGACGGACGCGGAAAGGCGGCGCTCCGGCGCCCGGTACAGGTCGTTCGATCCCGCGTACCGGGTCGCAAAATCCCCCTGCAAACCCGTATCGCCCCGCCAGAACCGGCGCACGACGTCCCGGAAACGCCCGTTCCACTCGGACCAGAGCCACGGGAAGTCGCCAACGCGGTACCCTCCCGGCCCCACATCCCACGCCTCCGCAATCAGCTTCACACGGCTGAGCACGGGATCCTGTTCGACAAGCGTGAAAAACGTGGAGGCCATGTCCACATCGTAGTGCTGGCGCGCCAGGGTAGTGGCCAGATCGAACCGGAACCCGTCCACATGCATTTCGCACGCCCAGTACCGCAGGCTGTCCATAACGAGGCGTAGCACCTGCGGGCGCCCGGCGTCGAGGGTATTGCCGGTACCCGTATAATCCGCGAGGTAGCGCGTCTGGCCAGGATTGTTCTTGTAGTACAAAAGATTGTCCAGCCCCCGCAGGGAAAGCGTGGGGCCGAGCCGGTTGCCTTCCCCCGAGTGGTTGTACACGACATCCAGAATCACCTCGAAGCCGGCCGCGTGAAGCGTCCGGACCATCTGCTTGAATTCGTGCACGGCCCCCGCAAGGCCGGCCGCGGCGTATCCCGGCTCCGGAGCGAACCAGGCCAACGTATTGTATCCCCAGTACTGAGCCAACCCCTCCTCGACAAGGCGGCGGTCATGCACATGAGCATGTACGGGAAGTAACTCAATGGTCGTGACACCAAGGCTCCGCAGGTGATCCAGCACAGGCTCCGAAGCGAGCCCCGCATACGTACCACGCAGGTGCGGAGGCACATCCGGGTGTCGCTTGCTGATCCCCTTCACGTGCGTTTCGTACAAAATGGTATCTTCCCACGAGATGTCCGGAGAGCGGTCGTCTCCCCAGTCGAACCGCTCGTCCACTACGGCCCCGAGCGGGGCATACGGGGCGCTGTCGAGATCGCTGAAAGGAAGGTCTTCCTCATCCGTTCCAATGACATAGCCGAAAAGACTGTCGTGCCAGGAAAGCGGCCTCCCGATGGCCTTCGCATAGGGATCGAAAAGCACCTTGTTCGGATTGAACCGGTGGCCGTGTTCGGGGTCGTATGGACCATGTACACGGTACCCGTAGCATTGACCCGGAGCCAGCCCGGGAACATAGCCATGCCACATGGGCCCCGTGCGTTCGGGGAGAGCAAGCGTTACCGACGGTGCGTCGGCCTTGCCATCCTCGAACAACACCAGCTCCACATGCTCTGCATGACGGCTGAACACGGAGAAGTGCACACCCTCGCCGTCCCAGTGCGCGCCGGGGGGATTCGGCTGACTGGGCCATATCCGGGCCTGGTTTTCCGGATGCGATCGTGCGGATTTCGATGTACCTTTCGACATGGTGTATATAAACGAACGTACGAAGGGCATTCCGAAACCCCGGAAACCCGCGCCCGTTCCAGCGCCCCTGTCGGAACATCGCGCATTCACCTTTTCGACAAACATCGTACATGGACGATCTGAATTTGCCCGAACACTGTTCTTGCCCGGTGCTTACCGGGCTAACGCCGCAAACGGACGGGGGCAGATGGCCCGTGCGCAGGTTTCCGGGAGACGAAATGATCGTCCAGGCCGACTTGATTACCGAGGGCCACGAGTGCATTGCCGCAGAACTCCTTGTTCGCCACGAACAGGACGAAAAGGAAACGATCCACCGCATGGCGCTGCGCTACAACGACGAATATCTCGCCTCGTGGACACTGGACCGGCTGGGAACGTGGTTTTTTCGGGTACGGGCATGGGCGGATCCCTTTACGACATGGCGAGACCGGTTTGCGCGTCGGGTTGAAAGCAATGACCCGGAGATCGAAAGCGAGCTCCTTGTGGGTGCAGGGCTTCTCAAGCGATCGGCGCAGGTTGCCAGGGGCAAGGACCGGAAAGCGCTGCTGCGCTACGCCGAAGCGATGGAAGCGGGCGACGCCGAAGCCGCGCTGGAAGACAAGGTGATCGTGCTTGTGCAGGCCAACGATCCGCGTCTGAGCATGATCGAGAGCGACACGTACGCCGTGGTGGTGGACCCCGTGCTGGCCCGCTTTGCCGCATGGTACGAATTTTTCCCCCGCTCCGCGCCCCAGGGGAAAGACGGCAGGAAAAACAACGCGCCCCACGCCACGCTCGACGATGCGGCGGAGCTGTTGCCGCGCATCAAGGAGCTCGGGTTCGACATCGTATACCTGCCCCCTGTGCATCCGATCGGGCATACGCACCGGAAAGGCAAGGATAATACGCCGGAAGCCGGCCCGGGCGAACCGGGCAGCCCCTGGGCTATCGGCTCCGAGGCGGGCGGGCACAAGGCCGTGCATCCCGATCTGGGCGGACTGGATGCCTTCGACCGGTTCGTGGCGCAGGCCCGGAAACTGAACCTGCATGTGGCCATCGACATTGCCTTCCAGACTTCCCCGGATCATCCCTGGGTCCGCGAGCACCCCGACTGGTTTCAACAGCGGCCCGACGGCTCCATCCGGTATGCGGAGAATCCACCCAAGAAATACCAGGATGTCTATCCGCTCGATTTTCTGTCGAAAGACCGGGAAGCCCTGTGGCGCGAACTGAAGAGCGTGTTCGAGTTCTGGATCGACCGGGGCGTGCTGGTATTCCGCGTGGACAACCCCCATACGAAGCCCTTTGCGTTCTGGACATGGTGCCTCCGGGAGTTGCGGAAACAACATCCCGAACTGATCTTCCTGTCCGAAGCGTTCGCCCGCCCTAAAATCATGTACGAACTGGCTAAACTGGGTTTCAACAATTCGTACACCTACTTCACCTGGCGCAACACGAAGGACGAACTGGTTTCGTATTGCCGCGAACTGTACGACTCGGAGGTAGGTGAATTTTGTCGCCCCAACTTCTGGCCGAATACGCCGGATATTCTGCACGAATACCTGGTCAAGGGCGGACGCCCCGCACATATCGTCCGGCTGGCGCTTGCCGCCACCCTGTCGTCGGCGTACGGCGTCTACGGCCCCCCGTTCGAACACGTGGACAACGTGCAGCACCCGGACCGCGAGGAATATGCAAACAATGAAAAATACGAGGTCCGGTCCTGGAACTGGAACGACCCGGATTCGCTGCAACCGTTCATGCGCCGATTGAACCGTATCCGGCGGGAGAATCCGGCCTTGCAGCACATGCGGAACCTGCGGTTTCACGACACGGACAACCCGCAGTTGCTGGCGTACTCGAAAACCTTCGGCGACAACCGGATCGTCGTGGTCGTCAACCTGGACCCGCATCATGAACAGCGGGGGTGGCTTTCCCTCGATCCCGGCGATCTCGGCCTGCCGGAAGACCAGCGATGGGATATGCACGACCTGCTCGACAGCCGGCGCGCTCCCTGGAAAGGATCGACCCACTATATACGGCTCAACCCGCAGAAAACGCCGGTGCGGATCTTCCGCGCTGGATAGGATGCGCAGGCATGACCCCGAGTCGTGTCATTAGGTACCCCTGGCAACTTTCAGATATAATGCCCCCAAAAAAGACGCCCCGCCGTTTGTGGATCAACAAGGAAGACGCCCAACGCCTGGAGGAAGGCTCCTTTTACCGTAGTTACGAGAAGCTGGGAGCGCACCCGGACAAGGAAGGCGTCTGGTTTGCCGTGTGGGCCCCGGGGGCCGACGCCGTATCCGTGCTGGGGGAATTCAACGACTGGAAGCCGGATGCGCATCCGCTGCAGCGAAGAAAGGGAGGCGTCTGGGAAACGTACGTACCGGGCGCCCGGAGCGGTCAGAAGTATAAGTACCGCATTACGCGGAGCATGTATACGGTGGACAAGACGGACCCCTACGCCTTTGCGATGGAACCTCCCGTGGCGGGCGGAGACGCAGCCTCGGGACTGGCTTCGATTGTCTGCGATCTCGACTATGCATGGGACGACAAAACATGGCTCGAACAGCGATGCGGTCCGGATTCGCTGAACCGGCCCGTCTCGATCTACGAGGTGCATCTCGGGTCCTGGCGCAAGCGGGGAATGTACTCCATGAGCTACCGGGACATCGCCAAGCCCCTTGCCGATCACGTGGAGGAACTCGGTTTCACGCACGTGGAACTCATGCCTGTCATGGAGCACCCGTTCTACGGCTCCTGGGGATATCAGGTCGCGGGATACTATGCCCCCACCTACCGGTACGGCTCGCCCGCGGATTTCAAGTATCTGGTGGATTACCTGCACCGGCGCGGCATCGGAGTGGTACTGGATTGGGTGCCGGCCCACTTCGCCACCGACCCGCAGGCGCTTGTTTTCTTTGACGGCGGCACCCTGTACGAATACGACGATCCCGGCATGCGGCGCCATCCCGACTGGGGCACGTATGTCTTCGACTACAACAAGCCGGGGGTCCGCAACTTTCTGATCTCGAATGCGCTGTTCTGGGTCGAGGAATACCACATAGACGGGTTGCGCTTCGATGCGGTGGCTTCCATGCTCTACCGGGATTATTCGCGGGGCAAGGAATGGAGCCCGAACCTATTTGGTGGACGGGAGAATCTCGAAGCCATCGACCTGCTCAAGAAAGTCAACGAGGTCGTCTACACGCATGCCCCGGACATCCTGATGATTGCCGAGGAATCCACAGCGTGGCCGGGCGTTTCCAAACCTACCTACGACGGAGGACTCGGCTTCCTCTACAAGTGGAACATGGGGTGGATGCACGACACCCTGGAGTATATGGAGAAGGATCCGGTCCACCGGAAGCACCATCAGGACCGCCTCACCTTCCCCCTCCTCTATACGTACTCCGAGCATTATATCCTGCCGCTGTCGCACGACGAGGTCGTGCATGGCAAGGGATCGCTCTGGAGCAAAATGCCCGGGGACGCCTGGCAAAAAGCAGCGAACCTGCGCCTCCTGTACGGGCACCAGATCGGGCATCCGGGAAAGAAACTGCTCTTCATGGGATCGGAGTTCGGACAGACTTCCGAATGGGACCACGACCATGCGATCGACTGGGACGCCCTGAAAGATCCGCTGCACAAAGGCATGATGGCATGGGTAAAAGATCTGTATACCCTGTACCGCGATCATCCGGCGCTTTGGAACGACCAGCCCGGCGGATTCGAATGGATCGACTTCAAAGACCACGAAGGCAGTACGGTCAGCTACATCCGGCGCTCGACGGACCGGGAACTGGTGTTCCTGTTCAATTTCACGCCGGTTCCCCGCACGGACTACCGCATCGGGATGCCCGGCAAGGGCCGCTGGCAGGAACTGCTCAACTCCGATGCGCAGATATACGGCGGAGGCGGCGTAGGCAACCTTGGTAGCGTCGATACGGATCCGGCGCCGTTTCATGGACGAAACCACTCCGTGGTCGTAACCCTGCCCCCTCTTGCCGTCGCGATCCTCGAACGGGAAACGTAGCAGAAAACATCTTGCGGACAGATCGCGTACGATCCCGACGGTTCATCGGAAAACACCGCCCTGCGCGAAATTAATCCTTCACCTTTTTTCACACGTAACGAATAACAACATTATGGCACACCAACTTCCCGATCTGCCCTATGCCTTCGATGCGCTGGAATCCACCATCGACGAGCGGACGATGCGTATTCATCATGGCAAGCACCATCAGGGATATGTCAATAAACTGAATGCCGCCCTCGACGGTCAGGCGGCGTTGCAGGATATGTCGGTGGAAGACCTGCTACGCGGCATCGACGCAGTGCCCGAAGCCATCCGGGGCGCAGTCCGCAACAACGGCGGTGGACACGCCAACCACACCTTGTTCTGGAGCATTATGTCGGCAGACGGCGGGGGGGCGCCCACGGGCGATCTCGCGGCGGCCATCGACGCCGCGTTCGATTCGTTCGATGCGTTCCAGACAACGTTTGCCGCGGGTGCGGCAGGACGGTTCGGGAGCGGATGGTCCTGGCTCGTCGTCAACGGCAACGGCGGACTGGAGGCGTACTCCACGGCCAACCAGGACAGTCCTCTCATGCAGGGACACACGCCGATTCTGGGCCTCGACGTCTGGGAACATGCCTACTACCTGAACTACCAGAACGACCGCGGCGCCTATGTGAACGCATGGTGGAACGTGGTCAATTGGGATCAGGTCGCCAGCAATTTTGACGCCGCGCGCTAACGGGTCGGCTACGTACCTTGCGCATCCGGCGCCGCCATTGGGGACGTGTCGTGTCGTATAGCGTCAAGGAAATACAGTACACCATCCAGGGAGAGGGCGCCCGCACGGGGCGCCCAGCGGTCTTTCTGCGCTTCGCCGGGTGCAATCTCTGGAGCGGGCGGGAAGCGGATCGGGCCACCGCCGTATGCCAATTCTGCGACACCGATTTCGTGGGTACGGATGGCCCGGGAGGAGGACGGTTCGACACGGCGTCCGGACTGGCGCGCACCGTTGCCGCTCGTTGGCCTGCGGAAAAAAAGGCCCGCTATGTGGTCTGCACGGGCGGCGAGCCGCTTCTGCAACTGGACGAGCCGCTGATTGCCGCACTGCACAAAGAGGGGTTCGAGGTGGCCATCGAAACGAACGGCACGAAAATGCCCCCGGCGGACATCGACTGGATTTGCGTCAGCCCGAAAGCAGGAGCTGAGCTGGTGCTGAAGGAAGGCGACGAACTGAAACTGGTGTATCCGCAGGAGCACGCACCGCCGGAGGCGTTTACCGGTCTCCCGTTCCGGCACTTCTTCCTGCAACCGATGGACGGTCCCGATCTGGAGAAATACACGAAGCAAACCGTCGCGTATTGTCTGGCGCACCCGATGTGGCGGCTTTCGCTCCAGACCCACAAGCTGCTGGGGATTCCGTAGACGTCCGGCGATCTCAACCGGATGCCCCGGTATCCGTATCCGGAGAAACGCCTATGGCGCGTAGCATGGCGCGCATATCGGAAGAGGACAGCACACCTTGCGCACACAGTGCTTTCAGGGCGGCGCGCACCTCGGCGGGATCGGTCGAAGCATCCCCCTCCGCACCGTCTTCCCGCCCCTCCTCATCAAGGACGCGCAGCATCGCCTCCTGCAGGAAGGCAACCACATACGGACACGCCCCTGGTCGTCCGGAAAAATCCAGCGTGACGTCGAAGGTTGCCCGTCCGCGGTTTACCTGCAAGGTTATGCTCCGCCCGCCCATGAGTTTGCGCTTCCCCTCAACACCGACGATATCGGCATAGCACACGTCCTGGACCGGCGAAAAATCGTTGTTCTCGAAGACGAGGCGATCTGCCGTAAACACGGCCCCATCCTTCGCATTGCCGATGCGCGTGGCGTCGTAGAGCGCCAGCACTTCCGGCTCTGAAACGCCTTCCGCATAATCGCGGAGCGCATTGCGCACCTTTTCCCTGGGAATGCGCGGCGCCACATACAACCCGAGTCCGGGGTCGTGCGGGATGAGCGTATGCACGAGTTTTTTCATGGCTATATGCTCGTTTCGGGACGCCATACACGCCCCTGAAAATCCATGCAACGATCAGTGCCTGGTCACCATGCCGGACACCGCCTGCTCAAAAAACGCCCCGGGTCACATCGAGAAGCCCTGGCGCAATGCCCAGCACAAGCAACGCCGCTGCGCACGCAACCAGCACAACCCGCAAAACGAGAGGCGTTGGGAACGCAGCCTCCAGTGCAGGTGCAGCCTCCGGGGTGTCCTCGGGAGAACGCATGAAAAAGACGTACAGCACGCGCAAATAATAAAAGGCCGATACGACACTGGCCAGTACGCCAACCACAACCAGCCACGTATAGCCGGCGTCCACGGCGGGCGCAAACACCGCGTACTTGCCCAGAAAGCCGCCGAACGGCGGAAATCCCGCGAGACTGAACATGAAACATCCCATCGTAACGCCGAGCAGGGGCTTGCGGAGACCCACCCCCGCCAGCGAGTCGAGAGTTTGCTCCCGCCCCGCCTTGCCGTCCCATTCCAGATACGCCATCACGCCGAAGGCGCCGATATTCATCAGGGTGTACACGAGCAGATAGTAGAGCGCACCCGACCAGGCGGCGGCGCCTCCCGCGGTCAACCCGACCAGGATATAGCCTCCATGCGCAATGGATGAATAGGCCAGCATGCGTTTAACATTTCCTTGCAGGACGGCGAGCAGATTGCCCAGCACCATCGTCACAAGCGCAACGGACGCAAGCAGGGGTTCCCAGCCGTCCGCGGGCATGACGTCACGCAGAAACAGAATCAACGCCCCGAATGCCGCCGCCTTCGAGGCCGTGGACATATAGCCCACCATCGTGGTCGGCGCACCCTGGTACACATCAGGAGTCCACATATGGAACGGCACGGCGCCGACTTTGAAAAAGAATCCGATCAGGAGCAACGCCACGCCGGCGCGAAACAACATGGTTTGGCCGCTCGCTTCAAGGCCTGCCGCCATATCGGGGATATACATGGTCCCGGTTGAACCGTACAGCAAGGCGATCCCGTACAGAAAAAAGCCTGTGGCAAAAGCCCCCAGCAGGAAATATTTCAGGGCGCCCTCGGCGCTCCCCTCGTCCCCCCAAATCATCCCCGCCATGATGTACAGCGATACGGACATCGTTTCAAGCCCGACAAAAACGGCCACCATATTGTTCGCCGTTCCGAGAACTATCATCCCGGCGGTAGCGAACAGAATCAGCGGATAGACTTCTCCGGATTCCTGGCCTATTTTTTTCCAGTACGGCGGAGACAGCGCAACGGTAAGCAAGCCACCGGACAGGATCACGATATTCACGAAAGACGCGTATCCGCCCGTACGCACCATCCCGTAGAAAGCCGTCCCGGCCTCCGCATCGAGTTGCAACACCTCCAGGACAATCCCGGCCGCGAGGACGGCGCCGGAGATCCAGGCCAACTCGCGAATGCTGCTTCGGAAAGCATCCCGGACGACCAGAACAACCCCCACCCCCGTAGCAAGCATCAAGGGCAGGGTCCTGGCCATATCCCCCGGAAGGGCGTCAAAAAACCGGATCAGTTCTGTTTCCATCGTATCGGGATCACGTCATCTCCGGGCCACGGCCGCGAAAATGCGCATAAACACCGCTCACAAACGGTCTATCTTCTGTGCCAGCGCGACGTCAAAGGCGGTCACCTTACCGCCTGCATCGTGCGTGTTGAGTGCAAGAGTCACCTTGTTGTACACATTGTGCAGGTCCGGATGATGGTCGAGCGCTTCGGCTTCGAACGCCACCCGGACGATGAATCCCATCGCCTCCCGGAAATCGCCGAACGTGAACTGCTTCACGAGCCGGTCGTTCTCGAATGCCCACCCGTCGAGCTCTTGCAAAGCCTGGGCGATTTCTTCTTCAGCAAGCGGTTGTCGAGACATAAGCAATCTTGATACGCGGGATCCGGGGAGCCGGGGTACAGGCGAGTTTACTTATAGTTGCAGGATCCACCCACTGTAGAAAATGACCCAGATTACGAAGTATACCGGGATCAGAATCGGCAACGAGTACTTCACGAGATACCCGACGAAACTGGGCACATCGACGCCGCTCGACTCTGCGATGGCTTTCACCATAAAGTTCGGAGCATTGCCGATATAGGTCATCGCGCCAAAGAACACGGCCGCCACGGAAATAGCCTGCAAGAATATCCACGAGTCGATTCCCTCCGCCGGCAGCGCAAATTCCACGACCTGGGACGCCACACTCACGTCCATCCCGAATTTGCCCATCGCTGCCGCAAGGAAATTGAGATACGTCGGGGCATTGTCCAGAATACCCGAAAGGGCTCCCGTAGCCCAGTAAAACATGCCCACGGAAAGCGACTCGGAGTTCTGGCTCGCAAACTCGCTGATAAGCTGGAGGGCAGGCTGCATCGTTGCAAAAATGCCGAGAAACAGCCAACCTACTTCCCGGATAGGCTCGAACGTAAATTCGTTCTTTTTAAGGGCGGCCTTGTCGGCGAACACGAAAGCGAACACGCATACCGAAAACATAACGAGTTCGCGAATGCCGAACGGCAGGTGGGCGCCGCCTATATGCAACCGGGGCACCCAGTCGAACACTTGCGGATCGATAAAGACCGAAAGAACGACCACCACGACCCATATGAAGTTCTTCCGGCCTACGATACCCATCAGGCCGCGGGAGGCGTCAATAGCAGGCGCTACTTGCTTGTTGCGCGCATCGATGACATAAAAAATGGCCAACAGGAGAAGAACGGTCGGCAGCCAGATGTACCAGACGTGCGTGAGGGTCCAGAAAAAAGGCACGCCGCGCAGAAAGCCCAGAAAAAGCGGCGGATCGCCTATGGGAGTAAGCCCCCCTCCCACGTTGGCGACCAGAAAAATGAAAAAGACAATATGGTAGGGTTTCAGGCGGCCCTTGTTAAGACGCATGTAGGGCCGGATGAAAAGCATCGCCGCCCCGGTCGTAGCAATCAGGTTAGCCAAAACAGAGCCCACGAACAGCAGCACGGAATTGGTCCATGGCGTACCGCGCGCGTTCAGGCTGAGGAAAATGCCCGAAGCGGCGATAAACAGGGAGGCGATCAGGGCGATAAAGGAAAGATATTCGGCCAGCGCATGCATCATGGGGACCGAAGATTCCAGCACGAACAGATAATAGATCACCACGATGGCGCCGAGCCCCGCCGCATACTTCGGATAATGGTGATGCCAATGGTGCGCATAGAAAAGCGGTCCCGTCGCGATCATGATCAGCAGGCCAAGGAACGGCAAGATGAGCCATACAGGGGGCAGGGGCCCGTGGTCGCCGCCTTCCTGGCCTCCATCGTGCTCCGCCGCTTCGGCATGAGCGTCGGCGGGGGCATGGCTCCCGGCCTCTTGCTCATCGTGCGTAGCCCCCTGCTCATCGTGCGTAGCCTCTTGCTCATCGTGCATGGCCCCGGCGTGGTCGCCAGTGGCCTGCTCTACACCGGATTCCTGCGGCATGCCGGAAGGCGCTGACCATGCCGCGCCCGGCAACAGCAGGCACCCGGCCAGCAAGCTCACCGCCATAAGCGACAGACAACGGGGAAGCACTACGGATTTGGAGAAACGAAGAGGGGAAGCGAATAACATGGCGTTTACGATCAATCAGTTGCTTGCATCCGAAAAAACCGTTCCGGGCGCCCCGTCGGAGTGCGAACCCGTTGCCGTCTCCGAGTCGGGTGTCGGAGAAGAATGTCCAAAAAAACGGGTGGCGTCTTGTGTATCGCGGACATCCTCAGCAGCCATGCGTTTCGCGCGAATCGACTCCAGCAGAAACTGCGTGGCCGGCTCACTTTTTTGCAAAAACCGGTTCGGAGCAAAACCCAGTACAAACATAAGCACGACCAGTGGAATCATGAGCGCAATTTCACGGCCCGTCATATCCTGCATGGTACGGTTCGCTTCCTTGTCGAGCTGCCCGAAAAACGTCTTGTAGACCATCCACAAAAGATATACGGCCGCCAGGATGATACCGGTCGTCGCCACAGCAATCAGAACGGGATGTCCGATCACGTCGCTGCGGAATGCCCCGAGCAGGATCATAAATTCGCCCACAAAACCGTTCAACCCTGGCAGCCCGGCAGACGCCAGCACCGAAAAGATCATGAAGAACGTCAAGACGGGAACGGTCCGGGCAATCCCGCCGAAATCGTCCATTTCACGGGTATGGCGGCGTTCGTACAACATGCCGAGAAGCAAAAAGAGCGCTCCGGTGGACAATCCGTGATTGACCATCTGAATGACGGCGCCCTGCATAGCCTCTATCGTAAATGCGAAAATGCCGAGCACGACGAAACCAAGGTGGCTGATCGAAGAATAGGCCACAAGCCTCTTGGCGTCGGACTGTACCCGGGAAACAAGAGCGCCGTAAATAATACCGATGACCGCAAGGATGGCGAAAGGAAGTGCGTAGTCGTACGCGGCATGAGGAAAAAAGGGCAGGCAGAAGCGCACGAGACCGTACGTGCCCATCTTAAGGAGCACGCCGGCAAGAATCACCGATCCACCTGTCGGGGCCTCTACGTGCGCATCCGGCAACCAGGTGTGCAGGGGGAAAATCGGCACCTTGACGGCGAACGCAAGGGCGAAGATCGGAAACAGCCAGGCTTGCAGATGCACCGGCGTATCAAACGCCAGCAGTTTGTACCAGTCTGTGGTGAACACGCCGCCGTTCACGGCGTCGCCCGCCGCATATCCGAGATAGAGAATCCCGACCAGCAAAAGCAGGGAGCCCGTGAGCGTAAACAGTACGAACTTGACGGCAGCGTAGATACGCCGGGGGCCTCCCCATATCCCGATGATAAAATACATCGGGATCAGCGTGAGCTCGAAGAAGACGTAAAACAGGAATACGTCGAAGGCGCAGAAAACGCCGGTGACCCCGGTCTGGAGAATGAGCAGCAGCGTGTAATATCCCTTGCGCTGCCTGCCTATGTAATTCCAGGAAGAAAGCACGACGATAGGGCCGAGCAGCGTCGTAAGCATGACGAGCAGCAGGCTGATCCCATCAATGCCGACAAAGTACTTGATATCTACGCTCTCCGGAAACCAGGCAACCTTGTCGACCAACTGGGGGGTCCCGGCCAGTTCCGCGGAAGCATCGAACGTCGCAAAAAGCCCGACCGACAGTAAAAACGCCACGACCGTCGTGCCGAGCGCCACCCACCGCACGGTGCGGTCGCTGCGCACCATGAGGGTCAGCAGCGCGCCCGCAAGCGGAAGGAAAATGACCAGGGACGTGATATATGGAATCGATATGGCGTCCATGGGAATCACAGGGCAAGCATGATCGCCATGATGAAGACGGCGCCCAGCACGATCGCTGCGGCGTAGTGCTGTACACGGCCGGTCTGTATGCGGCGCACGAGACGGCTCGCCGCAGCAATCAGGTTTGCGAGTCCGTTTACCCCGCCGTCCACTACCCGGGTGTCGAAGACTGCGCACCCCTGCTTGGCCAGCCGCAAGACCGGACGGACAATGATACGGTCGTACAACGCATCCCAGAAGTACTTCCCTTCCCATACCCGGTATAGACCGCCCAGGCGCCGGGCAATGCGTTCGTCAAAAGCCAATCCGTGCGCGCCATAGGCTCGAATGGCGAAGCCGATACCCGCCACAGCAATGAGCGCGCCGGCAACCAGCAGCGCCCATTCGATCCAAATGAACCCGGGGCCATGTTCGACGGCAAGCGGCTCCGCTACCGGCCCGCCCCATGGCGCGCCCAGCCAGTGATGAATCCAGTTGAATCTGCCGTGCCCGAGCACGGCAGGCAAACCGATAAAGCCGGCCAGAACGGACAGCACGGCAAGGACCCATAATGGAAGCGTCATGGTCCAGGGCGATTCGCTCGGCTGTATCCGTTCGGAGGCAGGCCATCGCGACCTCCCTTCAAACGTGAGCATATACGACCGCATCATGTAGAACGCCGTCAGAAATGCCGTGACGATCCCGATTCCCAAAACAAACCAGGCATACGTATGGCCACTGTATCCATACTCGAACACCCGGAAGAGGATTTCGTCCTTGGAAAAGAAGCCGGCAAGCGGCGGCAGGCCCGCAATGGCAAGCGTCGCAACAAGGTAAGTCAGCCCCGTGGCAGGCAGGTACCGGGAAAGCCCCCCCATCGTTCGCATGTCCTGCGGATCAAACGGATGGGCTACAACCTCATCGGATTCGTCATCATCCGGGTCCGGGAGCAAACCCTCCTCCTCCAGATCGTGCTCGACGGTATGCATTGCATGAATGACGCTTCCGGATCCCAAAAAGAGGCACCCCTTGAAAAAGGCATGCGTAACCACATGAAAAATCGACACGAAAAAGGCCCCGACGCCCGCCGCCGCAAACATATATCCGAGCTGCGAGACGGTCGAGTAAGCAAGCACTTTCTTGATATCGTTCTGCACGGCGGCCACGGTGGCCGCCATGATGGCCGTCAGCCCGCCGACGACGGCGACAACCGCCATGACGGTCGGCGCTTCCAGTACGACGGGCGAAAGACGGGCAAGCAGATACAGCCCGCTCGTGACCATAGTGGCGGCATGAATGAGCGCGGACACAGGAGTCGGCCCCGCCATCGCGTCCGGCAGCCAGGTAAACAGGGGTATCTGGGCGCTTTTACCCGTTGCGCCGATGAAAAGCAATAGCACGACCCAGTTGAGCACATGCTGCGGAAGCGTATCTACAGCCTGGAGCAGGGAGCCGAAATCGAGGGCGCCCACCTGCCGGTAGAGTATAAATATGGCCAACAGGAAGGCGAAGTCGCCCACCCGGTTCATGATGAACGCCTTGTTCGCCGCAGCGCTGTTCCTGAGGTTCTCGTACCAGAATCCGATCAGCAGCCAGGAACACAACCCAACGCCCTCCCAGCCCAAAAACAGTACCGGCAGATTGTCCGCCAACACCAGATTCAGCATGGCGAAGATAAACAGGTTCAGGTAGGCGAAGAACCGCCAGTACCCCCTGTCGCCATGCATGTATCCGATCGAATACAGATGAATGATGCCCCCGACGCCCGTGACGATCATCGTCATGAGCAGGGAGAGGGCGTCGATGCGGTATGCGAACGAAAGCTCGAAAGTGCCCGCCGACATCCAGGTGTAGTAGTCGACGAGCAGGGGCTCCCCTCCATAGCCGGCAAAAAGATAGACGGTTATGGCGAACGGGATAGCGATCATCGCCGTAGCTATCCCGCCGATAAGCCCCTCGTGAGAGCGAAGGTCCGGCATGAACAGGCCGCTCAAGCCAATGCAGACCGCTCCCATCAGCGGCAACAGGATAATAAGCCCTACCAGCAGGTCCGCTTGCATATCGGATTCGCCTCGTCAGGAGGCGCGTGGGTCGTTAGCTAAAACCTGAACAGATTGAACCGGCTGAGATCGACCGTCTCTTTCTTCCGGAACAACGCAATGACGATGGCCAGACCCACGGCGGCTTCCGCCGCAGCTACTGCCATCACGAAAAAAACGAGCATTTGCCCCGCCATATCGCCCATGGATTGGCTGAACGCCACGAGCGTGATGTTGACGGCATTGAGCATCAATTCGATCGACATGAATACAATGATCGCATTGCGGCGCAGAAGCACGCCGAGTGCGCCGATCGTAAACAGTACAGCGCTGAGCGACAAATACCAGGAAAGGGTCAATTCCATGTCATTTACTCGAACTTCCTCCGGGCAAGCAGGACAGCTCCGATCGTGGCCACCAGCAGCAGAATGCCTGTGATCTCAAGGGGCAATGCATATCTCGTCAGCAATTCCTGGCCGAGCGCCGAAGCGGACCCGGAAGCAGCGTCCGGCATGGTCGGTTCCGGCAAAAGGTCCAGGCTACCGGCCAATACGTACATCAGTTGGGCGAGTACGACCATGCCCAGCAAAAAGGTAACGACAAGTTTCAGGTTCACCCTTTGCAACTTCGGAAGCGCCGCGAGATTCAGCAACATGATGACGAACAGGAAGAGCACCATGATCGCCCCGGCATACACGAGTATCTGTATCACGCCGATAAACCGGGCATTCATCGTGATGTACAGAGCCGCCACACAGAACAGGGTGAGGACAAGCCACAGCGCCCCGGAAACGGGACTTCTGGAAACGATGAGCCCGATCCCCGAAGCGATCGCCACCGCGGCGAAAAAGAAAAAGAAAAGCTGGGAAAACATGTAATGAAATCGGAGCGGCAACAGGCGAACCCGGAGCACAGTATCTACCCCTGACGGAAAAAGGTAGACAAAATGCCGCGACGGGACAAGATAGTATCCCGTAAATCCCTCGTGAATACGTACGCCGAAGCGCCTATGGCGTCTGACCGTTCACAGGAAGAACCGCCGGCTCCAGAGCCAGCGCCTCGAACAGCTGCTTCCCGACATCCGTATTGTCGAGATGCCCGCGGAGCCGGTCGCTGCCGGGGCCGTACGCATACAGATTCACGTCCGTTGCGGTATGCCCGAGCGTAGTCCATGCCACACCGGCCCGACGCGCAACGATCTCGCCCAGCACGTATGCAAGCCGGTTTTCCTTCCGGGCCACCTCGATCGCTACCGACTCGGCTGACGTCACTTCCTCGACAGCAGCCATAGCGGCAAGCACATCACCGGCGTCGGCCCCATTCTCCAGGGCGCTTGCCAGCGTTCCCACGGAGGCGGATACCCCGGCAAGTTGCTGCGGATTCCAGTCGTACCATGCCCGTGCATAGAGGCTCTGCCAGTATGTAGGGGCTTCTCCCACACGGTCAGCCTGTTCGGGATCAAGCAGGGATCGTCCCAGCGCCAGACCCCCGGTTTCATGGTCGGAGACAGCCACGAGAAGCGTCTCGCCATCTTCTTCCGCAAAGGCGCGCGCCGCCTCGAACGCGTCGTCGTACGCCAGCGTCTCCCGGAGTGCAGCAGGCGCGTCGTGCGCATGGGAGGCATGGTCAATGCGGCTCCCTTCGACAATCAGGAGAAATCCCTGGTCGCTGCGCCGCAAAATATCGATGGCTTTCCGCGTCATGCGGACAATGTGCGGAACATACGACGCATCGTTTTCCGCTACGTCTATTTCGTAGGGCATATGACTCTCGGCAAACAGCCCCAGTACCGGACCGCCCTGTACGTCTTCGAGCGCGTCCATATCACCGATCACCTGGTATCCGATGGCGAATGCCTCCTGTAACAAATCCCGGTCGTCGCTGCGGTCGCCGCCGCGCGCCTCGGGTATAAAGTGGCGCCGCCCCCCGCCGAGTATCACATCGATTTGCGCATCGAGCATCTGCCCGGCGATTTCATTCTCCATATTCCGATTCGGCACATGCGCCGCAAAAGCGGCGGGCGTGGCGTGCGTGATGCGACTGGTCACCACGAGCCCCGTGGCCATCCCTTTGGCCTCAGCCGCCTCCAGAATTGTAAGAAGCGGTCGGTGCAGCGTATCGACAGCGATCGCCCCGTTTTCCGTCTTGAACCCGGTCGCGTACGCCGTGGCGCTGGAGGCCGAATCCGTTATGCGCACGCGGGCCGGATTGGTGCGCACCGATCCGGTCAGGTACGGATCAATGTGAAGCCGGTCGCGCAATCCGAGGTGGGCAGTCAGTTCCCGCGCCATCGTGAAATGCGCCGGGCCTGCGCCGTCCGCGATGAACAGGATAACGTTACGCGGCGCACGGGACGACGCCATATCCGGATTTGTGGTCGGCGTACACGACAGCTGCATGCCGGCCAGAAGAAACAGGGACAATCCGAGAAGAGAAGGGCGAGGCATGTCGACGCAGGGTTGCTATTCAGAAAAATGAGCGCATACCGCACGAAAATATCGATGATGATCGAATAAAAGAGCTTACGATATCGTTAATTTGGGGACAGATCACCTCTCTACATAAAACTTTCGCAAAGTCTCCACCCCGTACGCGGCGTATATTGTCGCCGCATCGCCCTGCCCTCCTCGGGCAGAAACAATGTACGCCTTTTGTCTACCCAGCACTGTAAAAAGTCATGGCCAAACTCACTGTCATCGGAGCCGGCAACGTCGGAGCCACTGTTGCCGATTGCGTCGCCAGAAAAGATATAGTGAACGAAGTCGTTCTCATCGACATCATCGAGGGCCTGCCGCAAGGAAAAGCGCTCGACATGCAGGAATCCGCGCCCGTGCACGGTTTCGACACCCGCGTCATCGGGACCAATGCCTATGAAGACACGGCCGGATCGGACATTTGCGTGATCACGGCGGGACGGCCCCGCACGGCCGATATGTCGCGCGACGACCTGCTGGAGCTGAACGCCAATATCGTCCGGTCGGTTACCGAGCAATTCGTGGCGGGTAGTCCCGACGCCATCATTGTTGTCGTCTCGAATCCTCTCGACGCCATGACATCCGTAGTGCATATGACCAGCGGGTTTCCTGCCAAACATATAATGGGTATGGCCGGCATGCTGGATACGGCGCGGTACCGCACCTTCATCGCCCTGGAGTTGGGTGTGTCGATGCGTGATGTGGATGCGCTCCTCCTTGGCGGACATGGCGATTCGATGGTACCGCTGCCCAGTTGCACGACCGTGGGCGGCATTCCTTTGCCCGAGCTGCTTTCCCCGGAAAAAATCCATGCGATCATCGAGCGGACAAAAGGCGGAGGAGGCGAAATCGCCAGGCTCATGGTGGCCTCGGCCTGGTATGCGCCGGGCGCCTCCGCTGCAGCAATGGTTGAATCCGTCATGAAAAATCTTTCGCGTGTGCTGCCCTGCGCCGTACAGCCCTCGGGACAATACGGCCTGACCGACCTGTTTATCGGCTTGCCGGCCCGGCTTGGACGAAACGGCGTGGAGGAGATTCTCGAAGTCGGTCTTTCCGACGAGGAACAGGCCTTGCTCGACGCCTCCGCAGAACATGTACGACGCAACCTGGAGACGCTCCGGCAAAAGGGATTCGTTTGAACTCTTGCCGGGTTCAAACCGAACGTTCCGGCGAACTGATCGGTAAGGTAGCCGCATGAACAAGCAGGTTACCTGCCTGGATAAAGTTCCCTGTGGCGGCGGCTTGAATCTGCTCCGAAATTGCCTTATATTGATATGATAGACTTGTTTCTACCTCTACAGAAGCAATGGACAAGCACCGGGGCAAGGCATTCCCCGTATTCCCCGGAAAAACCTGACAGAACAGGACGTGGCGGTATTGCAGAAAAAGATCGTAACGAAAACCTCGCGGAGTGCTGCGGGAAAACGGCAGTCGGCCCTCGCCGAAATGACGGATGAGGATTTGATGTCGCAGTTCCAGGCAGGTTCCGTTGCGGCGTTCAATATTCTCGTCGAACGGTATTCGGAGCGATTGACCCATTACCTGTACGGTTTTCTCGGGGACATGCGCCGTTGCGAAGACCTGCTGCAGGAAACATTCCTGCGTGTGTACCGCAACCGGCATTCGTACCGCCGGATCGCCAAGTTTTCGACCTGGCTCTATACGATCGCGGGGAATCTGGCGCGCTCGGAGTACCGCAAGCGCAAACGCCGCCGCCTCTACTCGATCCAGAGCGTGAACCGCGATAACGAGGAGTACGAGATGCAGTTGCCGGACGAATCGTTCGCTCCCGACAAGCATGCGGAGAGCATCATTCAGGACAAGTACATCCAGCAGGCGCTGGACGATATTCCGGCATCGTTCCGGGAAGTGGTCGTGCTGCGCGATGTGCAGCAACTCGCCTACGACGAAATCGCAGAAATCACCGGGCTGCCGATGGGCACCGTCAAAAGCCGCATCAACCGTGGCCGGACGAAGCTCCAGACACTCCTGAAGGACGTCTACCCCTTCTACGAGCCGGAAACCGCCTGAGGCAAATCGGTTCCCTGTTTTTCCCGACCGGCGCTGTCACCCAAGGCAGCGCCGGTTTTTTATACCGGGTCATGTCAAGTAAGCACGGCTATCAGCAGCATCGCGGCAACAAAGATCACCAGAATGCCCACCGCTATGACAATTTCTCTTTTGCGGCGCTTGTTCATGGATACGCTCCCCGTAAGACGGAAAATCCATATCGTGAATTTTAGATCAAGGTCGCCTTTCCTTCACCGAATCGCAAGCAACAGCGGCGCGCACGAAATCTTCGTGTAGTATCCGGTCCAGTGTTTCCACATACCGGTCGACCCCGGAAGTCTCTATGACCATGGGGGGTTTGATCTTGAGCACATTGCGGTACGCCCCATCCACACTGGCAAGAATGCCCGATTCGCGCATCCGCTCCACTACATAGGAGGCCGCCTCGCCTGCCGGTTCTTTCGATGTCCGGTTGGCAACCAACTCCACCCCCAGAAAAAGGCCGCGACCGCGTACGTCTCCAACAATCCCGTGCATTCCGGCGAGCGCCGTCAAGCCATCAAGGAATCGGCTACCCTTTTCAAGCGCACGCTGCATAAGACCTTCCTCGTCGATCACGTCCAGAACCGCCAACCCCGCCGCACAGGAAGCCGGACTGCCGCCGAACGTATTGAAGTATTCCATCCCTGTATCGAAGGACCGCGCCAATTCCGGCGTCGTCACGACGGCGCCTAACGGATATCCGTTGCCGATGGGTTTCCCCATAGTCACGATGTCCGGGATGGCGCCTTGCAATTCAAAGGCCCAGAACGTCTCCCCCATGCGCCCGAACCCGGTCTGCACCTCGTCGGCAATGCATACAGCGCCTGCCCCCCGGGCCGCATCGAATGCCTTGCGGAGGTACCCGTCAGGGAAAAACACCTGCCCGGCGCACCCCATTGCCGACTCAGCCATAAAGGCAGCCACTCCGTCAGGCGCAGCGGCCAGCGTCCGGCGAAGCAGTGTCACATGATCATCGGCGGAACCGGAATGCCGGTACGGATCGGGAGTAGGCACGATATGCACATGCTCGGGGCGTCCCTTCCCGCCTTTCCCGTCGAACTTGTACGAACTGACGGCGATCAGCGACGACAGGTGGCCGTGGTAGGCCTGTTCGATCGCCGCCACGTCCCGGAATCCGGTATGGGCGTGGGCAATGCGCAGCGCCAGATCGTTCGCCTCGCTCCCGCTGTTTACGAAAAAACACACGGACAGCGGATCCGGGAGCCGGGCCGCAAGGCGTTCCGCATAGCGGCTCAGTTCGTCGTAGAGATAGCGCGTGTTCGTGTTCAGCACCCGCAGCCGACGCGCCACAGCCTCCGCCACGCGAGGGTGCGCATGGCCCACATGCGCTACATTGTTCACCGTATCGAGAAAAGGCTGTCCGTGATCGTCGTACAGATGCGCCATATACCCCCGGTGTATGTACAGGGGCGCACCGTAAAAAACGCTCAGCGACGGGGCGATACGTTCCCTGCGCCGGGCCAGCAACTCCGAGGCCTTTGGCGCCAAAGGCGCACGGGCATCGCCGGGGAGCCCCAGCAAATCGGACGGGTCTGGCGAAACGGCCAGCCAGACTTCCCTGCACCACGGCGGCGCCACGCCGGCGAACGCCCCCTCGATATCCAGCCGGTCCGCTACGATCTGGACATGCACATGCGGCGCCCACCCGCCGTTTTCGTCCGCCGCCCCGATCTCGGCGATTTTTTCCCCGGCCCGCACTACCGAGCC
This sequence comes from Rhodothermales bacterium, assembly GCA_965248175.1. Taxonomy (GTDB): domain Bacteria; phylum Bacteroidota; class Rhodothermia; order Rhodothermales; family VXPQ01; genus VXPQ01. The sequence continues at coordinate 1,629,921 of OZ252093.1, read as the reverse complement.
GATCTGCAATCCCTTGATGGAGGTTCGGGACAAGTGGCCGTACAACGTGTGAAACACCGGGCCGCCTTCCGGGGCATGTTCGAGCAGCACGGTGGGGCCGTAGTCGTAGGGGTTATCGTAATCCGCCACACTGCGCACCACGCCGTCGAGCGGCGCAAAAACAGGACTCCCCGGCGGTTGGAACAAATCAACGCCCAGATGCACCGTGCGCATCTGCGACCCCGTCCTGTACTGCTCGCCCCGGTATACGAGGCGTACTTCGGCGTACCTTCCGACGCCGACGCCGGCTCCTTCCTCGCTCATCCTGCGCCGGATCTGCCGCGCTGCCCGCTCCGGATCCAACGGATTCCTGAAGGTCCAGTCCGAACTCTGCGTGCTGAAATCGAACGTCACGGCCTGGGGAGGCGATGCAGCAACAACAGGGGCAAACGTCCCCTTGCGGCTGCAGCACCAGGCGGCGGTGCGGGCGCCGTTCGGACACGGTTCGTACCCGCAGGCATGCCGGAAAACGTATTCTGCAAGACGCGGAGGGACATCTCTGAGTAGAGCAAGCGTCCGGAGCGCAGGCTCCCGGCTGACAATCAGGTATGCGTTGTCCGGCTCCATACGCTGCTGATGCGCAGACATGCACACGCTGACACACAGCCGCATCGCAAGAAAGGGAAACAGGGCGCTCGCATCGTTCTCGTCGAGCGGAAATTCCCGGTGGCAACTTGCCGCGATGACAGAAGCAGCGCGAAGTGGATCGGCCATGCCAAGCACGCCGTATGCCGCAGCAACGGCCACATCGGCCACCGCGAACGAAACAAGCGTGTCCCCGAAGTCGATCAGTCCGGCAACACGGCGGTTTCGGTGCTCCGGGCCATTGACAAGCACATTCCAGTCGTTGGCATCGTGGTGTACGACGCTCCGGCGCAACCGGCTGCCGCAGCGAGCCTCTGTATCCCGGAAAAGCTGCAGAAACGGTTCGACGAGCGCGCGTTCGCCCGCCCCCGGAAATTCCATCCGCTCGGCAACGGTCTCTGCGGCGCGGGCCATGTCCCAGACCAGTGAGCGTTCGAGCGCAGGATGCTTGAAATCCACCAGTGCGGAAGACATCCGCCCGACGAACTGCCCGAGATCGGATAACAAATCGAGGGAGCGCGGGCGTACCGAAGCAAGCGGCACGCCGGGTAACCAGGTAAGGAGTCGCGCAAGGTGCTGCCGCCCCTCCTCGTCGGATAGTTGTACGATATCCTTGCCGTCGAGCGCCGGAACGACCGCAGGCACAGCCAGTCCTTGCCCGGCAAGGCGCCGCATAACGGCATGATGCGCCTGCAAGACCTGCCTGTCTTCGAGCGCATGGGCAACCTTGAATACAAAGGAGGGCTCGCCGGAGGAGGAATCGGGAGGCGGTCCGTTCCGCTCGCCGGAGGAGGAATCGGGAGGCGGTCCGTTCCGCTCGCCGGAGGAGGAATCGAGAGGCGGTCCGTTCCGCTCGCCGGTATACACGGCGAAATTCAGGTCGCGGTCGCTGGGCAGCGTTTCGAGACGAGCAGACACGCCATACCGCTCGGCGAGAATCCGGCGCACCGTGTCCTGGTCGAAACGGGGCCGGTGGCGGGCAATGTCGGTGACTTCCCTGTGCACGGCATCCCCGCTCATGGCGCAGACCGGAAAGAAATTCGCGCGATACGCCCTTCGGGCCCCGCCATCCATACGGCATCGGGACTCGCCGCGTCCACGCTCCACCACGTCAGCGAATCGAGCGGCGACCAGGTTTGTGCATCGTCCACCGAGAAGGCCGCGCCACCCGGCCCCGCCGCCACAAGAATGCCGCCGGGAACATACGCCGAACCATATACCGCCCCTGGAAATCCAGGGGAAGAAGCAAGCCGCCAGGTCAAACCGCCATCATCCGTGACGGCGGCATTCTGCTGTATATCCTCCGGGGTGGTCAGATCCCCGCCCAATGCAACACCATGTCGTGCATCCCGGAAGGCCAGCGTGGTCACCCCTGCCGCCTCCCCTCCCGGCAGGGGTACGTCGCTGCTTGTCCAGGTACCGTCCCGGTTCTCGTTCCTGAGTACACGCGGCGTCGCTGCATTGCCGGTCCCGATAAGAACCGTCTGGTCATCCAGTACAATCAAACAGGTCCCGCTGGCGGCAAAACCACCCTCCCCTGGCTGTGCAGCCGGGAGCGTTCCTTCGGGAAGCACGCGCCAGACATCGCCATCCTCCGTATACAGGAGAGGGAATTGCCCGTCTACCGCATCACTGAACGCAAACCCTGATCCGTCTTCCCGAAAATCGAAACAGTCGAAAAACGCTGCATCGATATCGTTTTGGAAAAGCATCTGCCATGAAGCGCCCCGGTCAACGGTCCGGTAAATGCGCGCATCCTCCCCCATGCTGAGCAGATAGGCCTCGTCAAGGCTCATGGCATGCACATCCCGGAACTGGAGGCTGTCGGCGCCGGGCACCGTGCCGGAATGCCAGGTAGCGCCGCCGTCACCCGTCCAGGCATAGCTTCCCCCCGTGCCCCCCGCCCATGCAATGCGGTCGGATACCGCGTGCAACCCGATAAGGAGTGCGTCCGTCCCCGATTCCTGCATATGCAGCACCGGAACGATGGGTCCCTCCGCAGACGAGCCGCATCCGACACACACAAAAACGAGAAGGAGAACGTAAGGTCGGAACATGATTACCTCCTGAAGAACGGCGAACGCCGCAGAACGGTTAATTTAGTATAATTCACAGACTACGGAGTTTCCCGCGGAACGAAAAGAATATCCGCTCATAGCATGTTGGCGGGTATTTTTTCGTACGGCGTGCACAGGGTTCTATATCCACCTGGCGCTACCCGTACGGCGCCATGCAGAAACCCCCGGATCGCCACCCATACATACACATCTTTTGAGACCATGGCAACACAAAGCTACCGCATGCTCCTCGCTGCCTTGCTGACATCCATCTGTCTTGTCGGAACAGCGCATGCTCAGAAAGGGTTCGGCAAGGCCGTCCTTATTTCCGGAGACCGGATTTTTGTCGGAGAACCGGATAACCTGTACCGCCCCGGTACTGTGTACATCTTCCATCAGGCAGACGGAGAGTGGATGCAGGAAGCCGTGATTACAGCGATGGACGCCGAAATGAATGATGGATTCGGAGGCAGTCTGGCTATTGAAGGAGATATGCTTGTCATCGGATCGTCCGGCAAGGACGGAGAAGCCGGCTCCGCACATGTATTCGGGCACATGGAAGATGGGTGGATGCATCAGGCAGCCCTGACGGGCGACGATGCCGGACCCGACGATGCTTTCGGGATGACGGTTGGGCTGAGCGACGGCGCCGTATTCGTCGGGGCTCCGGCCGCCGACTCGTCCGCGGGGGCCGCCTATGTATTCGAGCAGGACGACAATGGAATGTGGATGCAGGTTGCGCGCCTCCAGGGCAGTGAAGTGAAAAAGAGCGGCCGCTTCGGAACAGCCATTGCCGCCGCAGAAGGACGTGCGTTCGTCGGAGCCCACGGTGGAGACGACGCGGCGGGCGGCGTATATTTGTTCGAGCGGGATGCTTCCTCGGGGGAATGGACCGAATCACAACTATTGAAAGGCCGCGTCTCGGAAGAGGGCGACCGTTACGGCGCTGCCCTTGACCTGATGGGCGATGAGCTGCTTGTCGGCATTCCCCGGTTCGCCAACCGCACGGGCGGCGCTATCATGTACCAAAGAGACGAGGAGTCGAACGCCTGGGCATCGACCATGCTGTTATTGCCGTTCGCGGCCACAAGCCCGCCGGGCTTTGGAACGGATATCGCGCTCGGCGGAAGTGAAGTATGGAGCGGTGCGCCGATGGCGGCAGGCTTCCATGGCAGCATATACCGGTTCGCAAAAGACGGAGACGGCGTATACGGTAAATCAACGTCGATCGGCCTTCCCGACCTGCAGCGCGGTGACCGGTTCGGGGAAACGCTGGACATCTCCGGGAACACCGCTGCGGCCGCCCTCAACAGGGCCGATTTCGGTGCAGGCGCGGTAGCCGTGTTCGAACGCAGCGAGGAAGGCGGCTGGGACCATAGCGCCACGCTCCGCAGCCCATCGGGCGGACTCGAGGCAGTCACGGGCGACATGGTGGACTGTACGGAAGGCTCCGCCGGCGTTTTTTCCTGCGATATGGTGGACATGCTTGCCTTCCTGCCGATACGTGAGGTCGGCGGTGAACGCGGCGTCCAGTTGAACGACATCTGGGGATGGGTCGACCCGGAAAGCGGACGGGAATATGCGCTGGTCGGACGGGTTGACGGCACCTCGTTCGTTGACATCACAGACCCTTCGAATCCGGTTTATCTCGGCAACCTGTCCAGAACGGAAGGCACGCCAGGAGCCGTCTGGCGCGACATCAAGGTGTATAAAGACCACGCCTTTATCGTAGCCGACGCTGCCCAGGAGCACGGCGTACAGGTGTTCGACCTGACGCAACTGCGCGATGTCAGTGACATGCCCATGACCTTCGAGGAAACGGCGCATTACGACGGAATCAACAGTGCGCATAATATCGTCATCAACACGGACACCGGGTTTGCATACACCGTAGGCGGTCGGGCCGGCGGCGAAACCTGTGGAGGCGGACTGCACATGATCAATATCCAGGACCCGACCAACCCGACGTTTGCCGGCTGCTACTCCGCCTCGGGGACCGGACGCGCCGGGACAGGATACACCCACGACGCACAATGCATCGTCTATAACGGTCCTGACTCCGACTACGCAGGACGCGAACTCTGCTTCGGCTCCAACGAAACGGCCCTGAATATCGCGGACGTTACGGACAAGGACGCCCCCGTCAGTGTGGCGACGGCAGCGTATCCAAGTGTATCCTACACCCACCAGGGTTGGATCAGCGACGATCATCACTACTTCTTCGTGAACGACGAACTGGACGAGATAAGCGGTAGTGTACCCGAAACCCGCACCCTCATCTGGGACATCACCGACATCGACGACCCGCAACTCGTCAATGAGTATACGTGGGGAAGCGAAGCGTCGGATCACAACCTGTACATCCACGGAAATCTGATGTACCAGTCGAATTATGTCAGCGGGCTCCGCATCCACGATGTGAGCGACCCGATGAACCCCCGCGAGGTGGGATATTTCGACACGATGCCGGTCGGCGACAACTCTCCGGGTTTTGCAGGATCCTGGAGCAACTACCCGTTCTTCGAGAGCGGTACGATCGTGGTTTCCAGTATCGGCGAAGGCCTTTTCATTCTGAAGAAGAAGCAGGAACTGGGTCTTTAACGGCACATGGCGGCAAGCTGGTTACCCACCGGTATGTACATAGCCGGTGTGCGTAGCCCGCTTGCCCGTTCCACTATCCGACAGGTTGCATGCGGCGATATCTTGAAATAATCGCCTTCGTCTGTACACTGTGCGGCATCGCCGTAACGGCTTCCGCACCACAGGCAGCGGGACAAACGCGAACCGACATCGTGTTTACACGCGATGTTCTTCCGGTTATTCAGGAATCCTTTCTTCCTCTTCTGACAGAGGACACTGGTCTCGACGGCGGGTCATGGGAAACCCTGATGCGAGGGTCCGAACAGGGCGAGGTCGTCATTCCCTTCGACGCCGACCGCAGCCTGCTTATAGAGCGCGCAGAACAGGCAGGGGTCGACGACGACGCCATTGCGCTGGTGCGGACCTGGATCGAAGGGGGTGCACAGAGCGACGACGGGGAAATCCCGTATGCGGATGCGGGGCCGTTCCTCTACGTGTGTAACCAGGGATCCGCGGTAATTTCCATGATCGACATGGAAGCCCATGTCGTCGCCCGTACCGTGGATCTGCGCGATTTTGGCTTCTCCGGGAATGCTAAGCCGCACCACGTGGTGGTCACGCCTGACGGGGCGTTCTGGTACGTTTCGCTCATCGGCGAGCATACCGTGCTGAAATTCAACCGGCACAACGAATTGGTGGGGCGCACAGCGTTCGAGGCGCCGGGTATGCTGGCCTTCGATCCCGTCCTGGAACAACTGTATGTGGGCCGGTCGATGAGCGCCGTCAACCCACCGCAGCGCATCGGTGTCATCAAGCCGGACAGTATGGATATCGAGGAAATCGACGTATTCCATCCCCGGCCGCACGCCCTTAACGTGACCCCCGACGGGCGGTACGTGTTCAGCGCCAGTCTCGGCATGAATCAGATTGCTGTAGTGGATGCCGAATCCCTGGATATCGAACTCGTCCCCATCCCGGGCATGCATCACAGTCTGGTGCAATTTGCCGTGGCCCCCGACGGACACACCATGATCGTCGGCGGACACATGAGCGGAGATATTCTTTTTCTCGACATCACGGAGCCGATGCAGCCCGAGGTCACACAAACGCTGCCCCTTGGTGGGGGACCCTGGCATCCATCGTTTCTTCCCGGCGGAGATCGCATCGTTTTTCCCGCCAAAATGGCCAACGCCGTCGCCATCCTTGACGTGGCTACCGGAACCGAAATCGAAAGGGTTTCCGGGTACGGCCTCGCAGAGCCGCACGGAAGTGCGGTACGCCCGGACGGACGGTACATTTACGTATCCAACAACAATCTGAACGCGGCGTTTACACCCCGATACCACCTGGAAGGCAATGATTCCCCTAACGGATCGTTGGTAGTGATCGACGCGAACACGTTCGACATCGTAAAGGTCATCGAGGTGGAACAGTATCCCACGGGCATCGGCGCCCAGCGGGATAAAACGGCCGCCCGCTAAGACCCAGGATGCATCGTTTCCGTCTACCCTCCTTTCTTCTCCTGCTTTTCGGCGTACTGCCGGTTACGTTCCTTCCCGGCTGCACCGGCACAGGACCGCGCGTAGAGGCCGAACGGACTACCAGCGAAATGCCCACCCGGCGCATACTGGCGCCCTTCGAGGTGTACAAGGCGAACGGCGACGCATACCCTTATCCTTTTCTCGGCGGATTCAACATGCCGAGACCCCAACTCCTCGATATCGATGCGGATGGAGACAATGACCTGTTCGTACAGGAGCATCCGAACGCAATCATGTTTTTCGAGCGCAACGACACGTCGGGGCCTCTTTTATGGACCTGGCGCTCCGACAAGTACGCTGGACTCGACGTCGGAGAATGGTACCGTTTCGCAGACATGGACGGGGACGGGGATTTCGACCTGCTCGCCGAGCAGCCTTTCAGTCATATGCAGTACTACAAAAACGTGGGAACGCCCCTGCGGGCCGCCTTCGTACAGGCGGCCGATACCCTCCGGGATGCAGAGGGTGAACCCGTATTCTCCGACCGGCAGAACATCCCCAATATTACCGACATCGACTGCGATGGCTTGCCGGATCTGTTCATTGGACGTATTGACGGCACAGTCATGCGGTATGAAGCCGTCGAAACCGAACCCGTACCCGTATTCAAGCTCCTTACAGAAAATTTTGAAGACATTCGGATTGTGGCTCAGTTTGGACAGCCTGGTATGCCCGCCCCGCCAGCCCTTCCGAATATTCCGGGGGTAGATGAAGATTTTATGGACGAGGGGCCGTCTCCGGGAAGAGATTTCTTCGTGGAAGACACGCAAGACCGGCCCGATCCGCTGCATGGAGCCAACACCATGACCTTTGCCGATATCGACGGCGACAACGACCAGGATCTGTTCTGGGGCGATTTCTTCGAGCCCGGCCTGCTGTACATCGAAAACACGGGGGGCTGCGCCCAACCTCGCCTGCGCACTGCACCCGTTCCCTTTCCGCCCGGCGATCCGCTCCAGTCCAGCGGGTACAATGCCCCCACCTTCGGAGATCTCGACGCCGACGGAGATATGGATCTGCTGGCAGGTGTCCTCGGGGGCGCCTTCAACCCGAACAAGACGGCGCGATCCAATCTTTATATGTACGAACAGCTCCCGGAAGAACGATTTGCGCTGCGTACGACCCGGTTCATGGACCAGATTGATGTGGGAAGCGAAAGCTATCCCGTGCTGGTCGATCTGGATGCAGACGGCGACGACGACCTGCTCGTCTCCAATAAAATCTCATCAGAAGACGGGCGCACCGCTTCACTGACGTACTTCGAAAATGTGGACGGCGCATACCATGTGGGTGAAGCACCCGACTTCTTTCCCGCCTACCATTACGCACCGGCCTTCGCCGACCTGGATGACGACGGCGACAAGGACCTTCTGCTCGGGACATGGAACGACGGCATAGCATGGTACCGCAACGAAGGCACCCCCGGCGCACCGCATTTCGTTCTGAAACAGCGGGCATTTATCCGATTGACGCGCGGCAGCCACACCACGCCGGTATTGGTAGACATCGACAACGACGGCGACCTTGACCTGTTCGTGGGCGAAACCTCCGGGGCCATCAATTTCTACCGGAACGCAGGGACCCCTTCCACCCCGACGTTCGAATTTGTTTCCGACGAATACGCCGGCATTGATGTCGGACGCCGCAGCGTGCCGACCTTTATCGATGCAGACCGCGACGGTGACCTGGACATGATTGTCGGAAGCGAACACGAGGGTCTTCTCCTGTTTCGCAACCGGGGAGACCAGACCACGCCCATGTTCGGAGAGAGCGAATCTTTGCCGTACGATGTGCCCGAAGCAGCGGCCCCGTCATTCGGCGACCCGGATGGGGACGGCGCCCTCGAACTTGTGGTCGGCGGATACAGTGGAGGACTCCTGTACTTTGACGGGCCGTGACCTTCACAGGAGAGCGGGTGTCCGCAACGATCCGCTATCGAACATAGCTCAGGCTTCCGTACACACAGCAGCCCCGTGAAAACTTTCATTTCATTTCCGGAAGCGCGGGACATCGTGCTGGACCATCTCCCTGGTCCACGCGAAGAACACATAGCCCTCGACATGGCTCTCGGCAAGACGCTGGGTCAGTCCATTGTCGCCGCCGAAAATATTCCCCCGTTCGACAACTCGGCGATGGACGGCTTTGCCGTACGGGCACAGGATGTGCCTGCGCCGGGCGCCTGCCTGCCGCTCGCCGGCGAGATCTCCGCAGGCTGCAGCGATACCCATCCCCTTGCGCCAGGCACCTGTGTCCGCATCATGACGGGCGCCCCCTTGCCGGAAGGAGCGAACGCCGTGCTCCCCATCGAGGTCGCAGAACCGCACCCCACGGAAAACTCCGTAACGTTCCTCAAGGCAGCAATCCCCGGCAATCATGTGCGGTCCGCCGGACAAGACATGCCCCGGGGCCGTACGGTGCTGGAAGCAGGAAACGTATTGGGACCTGCCGACATTGCCGTGCTCGCCTCATTGGGACAGGTACAGGTCCCGATTACGCGCGCTCCTAACGTATCGATCGTTACCACGGGCGACGAACTGATCGAACCGTCCGAGCCGCTGCGTCCCGGCAAGATCCGCAACGCGAACGGCCCGGCGCTGGCGGCGCAGATCGCTACGGCGGGCGGGCGATTATATGGCCGATTTCACGCCCGCGACACGCGAGAAGCCGTCCGAACCGCGCTCGAAGCCGCCTGCGGGGGTGACATGCTGGTCATATCGGGAGGCGTTTCCGTGGGGGATTACGACTTCGTGAAGGATGTACTGGAAGACATGGGACTATCCATGCTATTCTGGCGGGTGCGGCAACGGCCCGGCAAACCACTCGCCTTCGGGCTACTGGGAGATATTCCCGTCTTCGGGCTGCCCGGCAATCCGGTCTCCTCCGCTGTCTGCTTCGAGGCGTACGTGCGTCCTGCCCTTGCCGGAATGCTGGGGCGGCAAGACGTGTTGCCCCACCTCGAACCCGCTGTGCTGGGCAAGGACATTCCCAAAAAACAGGGGCTTCATCATTTCGTACCGGGACGGGCGTGGTGGGTGGACCGCACGTTGACCGTTGCGCCTGCGGGGCCGCAAGGCTCCCATATCGTCTCGTCGCTGGCGCTCGCAGACGGCCTCATTCACCTTGCAGAATCGCTCGATAAAGCGCCTGCAGGCATGCCGGTTCCCTTTGAACGCCTGCGTTGGTGATGCCTATGACGGCATGCAGCAGGGGCATTTCGTTCGGCCGGCCCAGGCCCCGACCATGCAACCTGCTGCCTATCCCCCAATCAGGATCATGGGGCGATTTTCCTGATCCACCAGTTGGAGCATACCCGCGTGCGCGGCCTTCTTCCGCAACACGGCGCTCCGTATCGCCTCTTCCAGGTCCCAATCCGAGGCCCCGTCCCGAAGCAAATCGCGCAGGCTTACCTCGGTATGCCCGAAAAGGCATACCTTCAACGATCCGTCGGCGGTAAGACGGAACCGGTTGCACGACCCGCAGAATTTTTCACTCATTGACGTGATAAACCCTACCGTACCCCGGTATCCCGGGACGCGCCAGGTTTTCGATGTGGAATGCGGCCCGTCTTCCAGCCGAACCAGTGCAGGGTGGCGCATGCGGATGTGCGCCAGCATATCTGCATACGGAACAAACCCTTTCTCGGACCAGCCATTACCTTGAAAAGGCATGTATTCGATGAACCGGGCCTCGATCGGGGCATCTCGTGTCATATCCACGAAATCGAGTGTCTCGTCGTCATTCACCCCGCGCATTACCACACAATTCACCTTCACCGGGCTGTAGCCGTACGAAATCGCCAGGTCGATGGCTTGCAATACCTCTTCGAGCCCCTTGCGCCGGGTGATGGCTTCAAATCTTTCGGGGACGAGGGTATCCAGACTGATGTTGATCGCATTAACCCCGGCGGCGTGGAGACGGGGCAGTTTCCTCGGTAATAGCATACCGTTCGTGGTAAGAGCCAGCGTCGTGAGCCCGGGCAGGCGCCCCAGTTTTTCCACCAGTTCTTCCATATTCTTGCGGACAAGCGGCTCACCGCCCGTCAGTCGAATTTTATCGACGCCGCAACAAACGAAAATGCGTGCGAGTCGTTCGATCTCCTCGAAAGTGAGCAATTCGCTTCGGGGCGAGAGGTCTACCCCTTCCTCCGGCATGCAATACCGGCAACGCAGGTTGCACCGCTCCGTAATGGAAATGCGAAGACAGGTATGCTGGCGTCCGAAGCGATCGGCGAACATGACAAACAAGGATAAACGGGCAGACCTGCGTACAAAATCAAACTCGCCGGCGCTCGTTTCGATCCAGAGATAAACACTTCTTGTCCCGACAGAAACCTTCTCTTACCAATCTGCCCGAACGTCCCGGCAACCGGGGACGCGCCGTACTCGAAGCCATTCGCGGAACGCATCAGGACTTCACTTCCGGCAGCCTCGTGCGCGCCGTTGTGCCGCTGTCCATTCCGATGGTGCTGGAGATGCTTATGCAATCCGTCTTCGAGTTCGCAGATATTTTCTTTGTCAGTCGGCTGGGAGCGGGTGCGGTGGCAGCGGTGGGTATCGGCGCTTCGTTACTGATTTTCGTATTCGCCACGGGCATTGGCCTTAGCATGGCGGTCACCGCCATGGTAGCCCGACGAATCGGGGAAAAGAATCCCGAAGCAGCGTCCGCCACCGCCTGGCAAGCCATTATTGCGGGAATCGCGATCTCTATTCCGTTCTCCGTGGTCGGCATCTGGTTTGCCCCCGATATGCTCCGCCTCATGGGCGCCACGGAGGAGGTCGTGGAATACGGCGCCACGTACGTCGCCATCCTCTTCGGCAGCAACATCACCATCCTGCTTCTTTTCCTCATCAACGCCATTTTCAGGGGAGCTGGCGACGCCGTATTCGCTATGCGGGCGCTGGTCATCGCAAATCTTCTGAACATTGCGCTCGACCCCCTATTCATCTTCGGCCTGGGGCCCATTCCCGCCATGGGTATCACCGGGGCGGCTATCGCGACGGCCCTTTCACGGGCCATCGGCATCGCCTATCAACTCCTTGTGCTGTTCCGGGGCAGCGGGCGGTTGGCGATACGGCGCAAGGCGATGCACATGAACGGGAAACTCTTGCGCCGCATGCTGAAAATTTCCGGACCGGGCATTGTGCAATATCTGGTCGGTTCAGCCAGTTGGATCGCCATCATACGCCTTGTGGCGGCATTCGGTAGCGAGGCGGTAGCGGGTTATACCATCGGAGTGCGTGTCGTCATCTTCGCAATCCTGCCCGCGTGGGGCATGGCCAATGCGGCCGCCACGCTGACCGGGCAAAACCTCGGCGCCGGGCAGCCTGACCGGGCTGCACGATCCGTGTGGATTACCGCCGGCGCCAGCGCGTCCATTCTTGCGCTGGCGGGTATCGGTTTGATAATGACATCCAGCACTATCATGCGCCTTTTCACCGATCAACCTGAGGTGATCGGGGTCGGGGCACTGCTCTTGCGCTATCTCGGCGGAAGCTACCCCTTCCTGGCTCTTGGCATGACCATGCTACAGGCCTTCAACGGAGCCGGAGACACCGTTACGCCTACATGGATCAACTTCTTCTGCGGATGCTCTTCCAGATTCCCGTAGCGTTGCTGCTCGCACATACGCTGGGCCTTGGAACGGAAGGCATTTTCATGGGCCTTGCAGCTACCCAGGTATTGTATGCCGCAGTGGGCATCGTATGGTTCCGACGCGGGCGCTGGAAGTTGAAAGTGGTGTAGGTCCGGAGATTAAAAATCGGGAAATGACGGGATGGGGAAAACGACGTCGCGGCCCTTCGATGTAACGCAAGGCGACATTTCTCCGGAACCACCGGATGGCCATGCCGAACATACCCAAGCGGGACAATGTGCGCACGCATCAGTCGACCGCTTGCAAAAAAAATCGTGGGCTGTGGAATGACGAACGGTTACAGGGAGTCCAATTGTCGAAAACCGCACAGAAACCTGGAAACGATGCGGCTTCGCACCCTAAGCCCCTTCATCACCATACGGTATTCTATAATGAAACGCTTTCTTCGCATCCCGGCAGGCATAACGGCTATGGCTGCCTGCCTCCTTTTCGTCACCCCTTCGCTTGCCCAGGACAACGCCGTCCAGGACACCACAGCAAAGAAATACGCTTCGGACCATATGGAAGGTAGACTCGAGCGCGTGACCGAGTGGCTCGATCTGACGGACGAGCAAGCTGCCTCCGTAAAAACCATCCTTGCAGAACACAGAGAATCCCTTGAGGCGCTAGGCGAACATCGCCGCACTATGCAGGACGAACTGAAGACTTCCCTCGGAGAAGTATTGACCGAAGAGCAAATGGAAAAACTGGACAAACGCATGTCCGGGGACAAGAACAGGCGGGGAAAGACCATGAAAGGCAAACGTGGCGGAGATCGGGATCGAGGTAAGCGGATGCGCGGCAAACGCGGGGGGAACGGCGAACACGGAGGTGACAGCGAACACGGAGGGAACGGCGAACACGGAGAGAACGGCGAACACGGAGAGAACGGCGAACACGGAGAGAAAGAACAGCGATAACTACTCGGTAGAACCCGGAAGCGCCGGAGCGGTACAAATGGTTTGGCAACCTGTTTGTACCGCCCGGCGTTTTTTTATGCATATGCCATACCCGCAACACGCCATGCATGTGCTCTTTACCCCTAAACAAACGTTCGCCCTCACCGCACTGGTCGCTGCACTCCTCACAGGATGCGGAAGCGCCGCCCCGCTAACGAGTTCCGCACCCGGTGAGCCGGTCGTCGTGGACGCCCAACTGAACGAATGGGGCGGTAAACTGAAAACGCTCAGTAGCAAAGACGGCCTGCTGACCGGCATACAGAACGACGACGATTATCTGTACCTATCGCTCAGCACAAGAAATGTGGAGAGTATCGGAAGCATCATGCGTGCAGGATTGATTATCTGGGTTGATCCTGCCGGCGGCAAGGAGAAAACATTCGGCATTCGTTTTCCGCTTGGTCTGTCCATGGATGAAACCGGCGATCGCCGCCTCGGCGAAGGGGCGGCAGCCGACCGCGTTCGTATCGAGCGCTCAATCCAGGAAGTAGAAATCATCGGGGCAGGCGGACAGGCAATCCGCAGGCGCAAAGACTCCATTCCAGGTATTGCCGCAGCGGTCGAAGCAGACCAGGGCGTACTGACCTACGAAATCCGGGTGCCCCTTGCACACACCGACGGGGTGTTGTATGCTATCGGGACAAAACCGGGCCAGGAGATAGGTATCGGCATTGCTACCCCGGACGAGTTCGTTGTCAATGCGGCGCAGCAACCTGGTTTCGGGGGATTGCCGGGCGGACGCATGGCCAGTGCAGAAGGACGGGGATACCGGGGAGTTGCTCAAGGGAACCTCGGCATCAGCACACTCAAGGAATGGATTCTCGTAACGCTGGCCGAATAACGCATTATGTATCGACTTTCGGGGCGCCTGCCTGCACGGATGACAACGCACCTCCTCATGCCCCTCCGCAGGTCCCCGCGCCTCTCACATATAGCATCATACGTAGTGCTCGGCATGGCCTTCCTGGCGTCTCGCCCGGCGTTCTCGCAACAACTCTCTGAAATTATCGGCGATGTCGGACCGGAATATGCCGAATTGTACCTCCAGCCCGTGGTGAACGCCTTCGGGGCGGATATCAACAGCGGGCTGATCCACACCGCCAAAGTGGGCGGCGGGGCCCTTCCCTTCGACCTGTTCCTCGGTATCAAGGTCATGGGCGCTGTGATCCCCGATATCGACCGGACCCTCAATATCGCATACGAAACCCCTTACGTATTCCACGCCCCCGACGGCAACCGGTACAACCTGCCCGTAACCTTCCAGATAAACGACGGCCCCACCATATTCGGCGACACGTCGCCGGGGGCCGTCACAGGAAATATTCGACAAACAGTGCATCCGGGTGCGGACGGACTGGACAATACCCCCGACGATATCGTCATAGACAGCACACTTACGTTCAATGTGCTGCCAGGTCTGTACGACGGATCGATTGCTCCCCTCGCTGTGCCGCAACTCGGCATCGGCTCACTGGCGGGTACAGACTTCATCGTTCGCTATCTCCCCCGTGTCCGCCACGAAAACTATGGGCGCCTCGAATTTGTCGGCATAGGACTTCGCCACAGTGTTGACCGCTATATACCGGGCCTTCCTTTCCGGATCGCCGGTCACTTCATGATGCAACGCATCCTGATCACGGACACGGCCGGTGAAGAAATCCTGGCGGCCTCCTCGCTGGCCGCCGGTCTTGCGATCAGCAAAACGTTCGTCTTCCTGACACTGTACGCAGGGATACAAACTGAAGAGACAACCGTGAAAGTGGATTACACGTTTGGAGAAGAGCTATCGGCGGCCGAAGGCGAGAATATCTCCTTCGAACTGACGGGAGATACGACCCTCCGGGGTATGGCGGGCGCTTCGTTCAAACTCGGCCCATTCCTCGTGAACGTGGAGGCAAGCCAGGGTAACAACAGAACCGTGCTCGCCGCCGGCGTAGGTCTCGCACTGTAACGCTACGCTTCCCCGGTATCTGCCAACCGGGGAACCGTGGCGCAGAGCCAAAGGCGAGTGTGGCGCACAGACGAGCAATCAACTTCCCGGCACAGTAGCATATACAGTTGCCCGCCTACGTACAACACCATCAACATATCAGCCCGAAACGCGGGAAATGACCACAGAAGTCCTGCTTACAGTCCTGCGGCGCTGCAGGCAGCAGCAATTCTGTTCGATATACTCTTCGTGGTCATAGGGAAAATACGCTCTTCGGCATCGTCAATCTTTCCCTTTCGACCCTGAAGCGAACGTATCGCGTTCAATGCCCTGACCGTATCCCTGGTCAGGTATCCGGTGTACCCGATTTTATTGGCCTTGCGGGGAGCCACGGTCAACAAAGCGGTTCCA
The DNA here is from genome assembly GCA_965248175.1 of Rhodothermales bacterium. Lineage (GTDB taxonomy): Bacteria > Bacteroidota > Rhodothermia > Rhodothermales > VXPQ01 > VXPQ01. The sequence continues at coordinate 1,614,187 of OZ252093.1, read as the reverse complement.
TCGGGCAACCATGCGACTGAACCCCATGTGATACGAATTACCTCATATCTGCACAAGGTGCAATCGCGCATCAGGGATATAAGAGCAATATCCACTTTCCCGCGCCTGAGCGCATATTCTTTCGTTTCCGTCCGCCCGCTCTTGCCAACACGAACAACACATGCCGTTGCCTTGATTGCAGCGAATTGCTCCTTGGTCAACGAGTTGATTCGATTTACAGGTCGTCTCCTTTCGCGTACCGCGTACGTAAGATCGCGCATGGTAGCCTGCACATCTTCGTCCTCCGTCGGGTCTTCGCAAACTCTGTATACGCCGGCAGCATGTTGTGCTGTCAGCCTTGCTTCAACGTGCGCTGCCTTGATGGCTGAATAGTCTACCCGGATTGCGCTCGGCGACTTGCCCCAAAAGGCGCGTTGCCTAAGATATCTTGCAACCACACTCGCACCGGCGGGAAGCGCCCGAATACCTTGTTCCTCACAAAAACGCACAAACCCTCTCCAAGCGCTCGCGTACGTTTTGGTGGTCCCCGGAGACCTCAAGCTTCCCTTATCCGAACTGACAGGAAAAGGCGGCAAGCCTTGCGACGACGGAAGGAACATACAGCATGGATTCCGAGGGGAATCGATGTGATGTGTTACGGCTTGATTCGTGGAAACGCTTTCGTTTGCTCTTACCAGAAGTACTCACATAGAAAGAACTCTGTCCCGTTGATTCCGGGCAAAAGACGTTTCCATAACAAGAATCACTGCATTCGCTATAAGCCTATGCAGTTCCTCATGAGGAATTGCGGCGATCCGAGAGGAAGAAGGAATATCTCTCTTACTTCAGCAAAATCCCCAGCGATAGTCGGCTCACAGATCCGAAGAAGGTCCCAAAGGCCGAATAGGCGTAATCCGCGCGGATTCCGTACCCACCGGCTTCAACATGTACGCCCAACCCGGCAGACAGACTCTCCTCGTCGTAGTTGAACTTGTATCCGCCGCGCAAGAAGAACCGCTCCATGAACCCGTACTCAAGACCCACATGCAGGCGCTCCGAATAATCGCGCGGATGTACCCAGTCCATCGCAAGCGTCAACTGGCTATTGCCCGGGCCGGGCGACGCATCAAGCAATCGGAACAAGTCCATTGCCAACCCGAAATCCAGCGTGAGGGGTAGTTCGAAGCGCTGATCGAAGTAATCGCTCTGGTTCGAGAAATTTCGCAGCGATGCCCCGAAACGCAAGTCGTGGAACCCCGGATAGTAGAGGGTGCCAAAATCGAACACGATATTGTTGAGAGCGTTATCGCTGTTCTCAATGTCTCCCGTGAACGCGTTGATAATATCTGTGGAACCCAAATCCTGCTGTGCGAGCCGGACGTTTCCGCCCACATAGAACTGCGCTGTGATCGGGCGCGCATAAGAAAGGCCGACGGCGTATTCGCTGACCGAGAAATCCCCGAGCGAAATATAGCCGTCGTTTCGCAAAGAGGGATCGTCTGTCGTCTGCCAGGGCCGGGTTCCCTTCAGCGTCCCGTAGTCCATCGAGACAACATTGAAGCCAATGACGCCAATGTTGCCAACCCGATAGGCAGCCGTTATACTGTAGAGCTTAATGTCGGCAATCCATTGGGTATAGCCGGCTGTGATATCTCCACCTTCGAGCATGCCCAGCCCGGCAGGATTGGAAAATACCGAGGTGGCCCTACCGGTGGTGGCGACATAGGCGCCGCCAAGAGCCGCCACATCGGCCGATGGAGCGATTTGCAGAAAGCCCATCCCGGCCTGTGCAAGTTTCTTGACCTGCGCCGATGCTGGAGCCGCGGTCGCCAGACAGAGTAGAACCACACCGAGTGCGGCCGTCACTACGTTTCTCATGGTTTTCTCCTTAATTATTTAATGACCACGAATTTACCGATAGCCTGATTGCCAGTCGGCCCTGCGCCAGGACCGCTGAGCTCCTCGACGACGTAAATGTAGATTCCACTGACAATTCGTGTCGTACTGAACGTCTCTTGTCGTTCCCAATCGTTGTCGCCCGTACTCGACACGTGCTCAATGGTCTGCACGCGATCGCCTGTCACGGTGTATATGTGAATGTTGGCGTATGCGGGCAGATTAAGGAACGCCAGCCGGCGATCCTCCTCGTAGTTGTAGGCTCCCCGGGCATGGTACGGATTCGGCACCACCACCACGTTTTCCTGCCAGTTTTCGTCGGGCGCACGGCTGGGCGTAAGCGCTTCGAGGAATTTATCGCTCGTAGCACCCGTGCGGTTCAGGAAACGGCTACTTTCGACGCCATCGGCATTGACGGCGACAACGTAGTAGTAATAATCGTCCCCGCGGGTAACACGCGTATCCACGTACTCCCGGGCGCCGGCGGGTAACTCCTCGTGAAAAAGAAATGTGGTGTCCGTTGGCGCGTCCGAAGCTGCGGGTCGTACATATTCACGATAGATCCGGTAGCCTGCAATAGGCCCTCCCCGGTTATCTTCCGCCGCCTCATTCCCCCAATTGAGGCGGACCTGATCGTTCTCGGAAAAACCCGTCAGGGACGGAGTAGCCGGAGCAAGGGGTATATCGAATGAACCTTGCCCATGCTTTACATTGCCGCTTCGCCATGTGCGAACGGCTTTGGAAGCGTTCATAAAAAGCAAGGGGCGCCCGATGTCGAGCACCTCGTTTTTCATTGCCTTGTCGAGCATGCTCCCTTGCGAAGCAATGACTTGCCCTCCGGTATACGCCCGGATAGCATCTATTTCATCCCGCTTCAGGTAATTGGCGTCGTCGTTCGGAATGGCGTAAGGCAACGCCTTGAGAGGAAGCTGCTGCGGATTGCCGTTGGCGTAGGCTGCACCCGCGTCGATGGCCCACCGAAAGGGAATGGTGCCGCCCACGTAGGCCGTAACGATACGAACGTCGTCACCTGGATTCAGGGCGTACGGCCCGAAACTGAACAACGAAGTCTTCTCCTGCTCGGTCAGCGGATCGAACTGCGTGGTGTTGTTGATATCCGCGCTCGCATCTCCAGTGGGGCCAAGGCCAGGGTTAAGAATGCGGTAGGGTCCTTGCGATACGATGGCGCCGGTACGATCTACGGTAGCGCTATAGGGCCCGGGATTGGCGGAATCCCATCCTTTCGACAAATAATCGTAAATGTCCTCGTGTCCGGCGACATTCAAGTCCGGCGCCAGTTCGCGCTGCGACCAACCTGCCTTCATGGGCTGTAACGGATCGTCCGTCTCGTCGGCAGGCGACGTATCGGCATGCAGCACTACATGGCCGAAAAACTGCGATTCCTGAAAATGCCCCCATTGTCCATGCGGTTTTCCCCGGCTGTCCGTCGACACAGTACTGACCTGGTCAGCGTCCCAGGAATACCACAACCGCAGGGAATCGGCACCCTGATCGCCCGCCACGAAACCGGAATAGGTGGCGCCGTAGTAGTTACCCCACAAATCGGCCGGATAATAGGCGTGCGCAGAGGTTTCGGCCTGCAAACCGAAGTACACATTATTGCGGACTTCGCCGGATGTGTTGGTGAACCGGTATTCCATGATGACATAATCGTCATGATCGTCGCTGGCGAAGGCATAGGCCCAGCGTTCGATGTCAATATCGGTCCAGGTATTAAGGTGCGTGTAGATCACAGCGTCGGCGGGCGAATTCGGATCGACAGGATCCCCCCCGGCCTGTATACTCGTCCATTCTTGTCCATCCAGAATCTTGGACGGATACGGCGTTCGATAGGTCCGCTTGAAAGCGCCTGCCACCGGAGGCGTCACCAGCTCGATGTCGGAAAACTTCCGACGACCTATCTGAGCAATCTGGATATCCCGCACGACGCCGCTGGCGTCGGCCCAGGTCCGATCCACTCCGATAATGACGGTGTTTGCATCGAGCATCGCCCGGCGGTTGCCTTCGACACGTCGGTCACGGGGCCAGGAAATGCCGTCGCTCGTCAGCGCCGAGTTGGTGTTGTATCTCAGAGTTCCCACGTTCAAGCTGCGTGCTTCCTGAGCTCGTACGCTTCCGGAAAAAACCACCGCCAACAAGCAACCGGCGAGGACCTGGTATATGCTTTTGCGATATCTCATAACCAAACACATGGATTTGTTTGCGGGAAGGAGAGACGCGACGACGACAGCGTCGCGTCTCTCCGGGGGCTCTCCGAATTACTCAGAAGTTGAGCCGGATACCGAAGAAAATGTCGCGACGCTCCAGAAACGTCCAGGGGGTAAAGGCAGGTAGATCTATGGCGTCATCGTCCCATGCACCGGGAGCGCCGATCGTGTTTTCGAACGTACCGTCCTCGTTCTGATTATCCGCCGAATACCCCAGCGATTCCATATAATCCCGTCGTTCGGTCTTCCACCACTTGTGTCCGTCCCAGGGCCAACCGGTGTTAGAGTCCAAGTCGTTGCCGCTAAAGGCGTTTATGTTTCGGGTGTTAAACAGGTTCGAGACGTCGATATAGAATGCCGTTTGATAATTCCCCGAACGGAACAGCGCTTTGGTCAGGCGCAAGTCCCAACGCTGATAAGGACGCCAGCGCACGTTGTCTTCCACCAAAGGAATTTCAGCCGGATTCCAGGTAAATTGCCTACCTCGCCGCCAAGTGTACGATAAACTCATATTGAGTCCGCCAAACAGGGAAACTTCCCCAAGGCGAGGCCCCCGAACATTATCCGGCAAGTGAAAGCTGACACTGCTTTTGACGATCGGGCGTACATCGGGGCTGGAAACCTCTGTATTCGCCAATCGGGGTTGCCTGATCGGGTCCTCCCAGAACCGATCGTAGCCATATGCAGCGCCACTCTCCACAAGATAGTTGGCGCTGACCCAACCGCTGAGATACGGAAGGGACCCACGACGCAATTCCAGGAACGCTTCGAAACCGCGTACGTCCCTGAACCTGCGATTCACGGGTATGTTGTAGTTCCCGCCTCCGTAAAGCAGCGGATAGAAATTTATATTTGCGATTTCGGAGTTCACGTTCTTGTAGTAGCCCGTCATGCGAAGACTCATTCTGTCGAACAGATTCTGCTCGTACCCCACCTCGTACTGGATCGTCCGCTCCGGCTCCAGAAGAGGATTCCCAAATTCTCTTACGCGATAACCGCGGCGCGTGTCCAAGCGGGTTCGATACATCTGAACGGCATTGGGCCATTGGTAGAAGTGCCCATAGTTCATAAATACCTTGGCCACAGTCGATATCGGATGAGACAGACCAATGCGAGGGGACACACGGGCATGGGTCTTACGGTTGGCACCAAGGGTTTCCGTAATGATGTTGTCCTTGATGCCAAGCACGGGGCCGTCTGGTACATCTATGGTCGTATTGCCTGCCGCAATGCCCTCCGCATAGGGGCCACTCTGAGCGCCACCAGTGCAGTTTTCAGTGTTTCCGTTATCGAACAGGTTGCATCCGTCCAGTGTCGTGGGAAAATCTCCTGTGTTCAGCACGTCGAGACGCACGCCGAGCGTGGCCACAAAGCCCTGGAACTCGAGCTTGTCCTGGAGATAAACGGCGCCGAGCAGATGCTGGCCCCTGGAATCCCATACACTGCCGGAGTTGACGGAAGGATCAATCGCCTCGTAGTATTGAGCGACATCTTCCGAGCGAAACTGAAACCCCATCCGAATCTGATTGCTCCGATTTACCTGGCTGGTAAAATTAGCGGTAGCATCCCATCCACGCGAACCCGACTCGTCGGCACGCAGATTGCAGGATTCCATACGATATTCACCCGTCACATCCCGCCAGTTTACCGGTCCGTATCCTTTCGGCGCCTCGTCGTACCAATGCTCGCCGATCTGAAGCAGGGCCCATTCTCGCCATTTTTCCCATCCTTCTTGCCCGGTAGCGGCCCGTTGCATGGCCTCGGCCTCCGTTCCGATGCGCCCGCCATCGACCCCGGAACCACTGGTTTTGGAGGAACTGGTGATCCCCCCGGAACCCGGAATGGGCGCCGTATTGCGGGCCTGAAGGTTCATGCCGTAATCGACCCGATCATGCGTAAGCTTAACTTCATAGAACGTGCTGGCGGAAAGCGCATGCGTCCACTGCGTTCCGTAAATCTGGCGCGTGCGATCACCCGCCACGGCGCAATGAGGATACCAATACTTGTTCGTACTCCCCGTGGAAGAGAAAGGATTGCTTGAAACGAATCCCCCGATGCCCGGGCCCTGTCCGCCGCTTCCACCTTTCTGCTTGCTGTAATAGCCATGCATATTCAGTTTCTTCCCTCTCCCCACATTCGTGGTCAACTTACCACGAAAGTTCTGATCCTGAAAACTTGCTTCCGGAAAACGATAGGCATATTCGGATTGTATCCCGTCGTAGCTGAGAAAGAATTTCAGGGGCCTGAAAAACGGAACAGGGCCGCCCAGCGTGGCGCTAATACGATAGTCCGGATTCACACCTGTCTGGTGAAACACGAAGTCGTCCGGGTCAACCCCGTCCGCAAACTGCACAACGCCCTGCTCTTGCAAACGCTTCAATTCGTCAATGGAGTCCTGCGAACGGTGCCTCCACAGGTAGCGTGCGTACAGCTCCATGGGAGCGTCCGCATGGGCTTCGCCCTCCGGCAATGAAGCCGCAACCGCATTCCACCCGTCGAAAAACGAATTGCCTCCTTCAAAGGCGCCGAGATTCGCATCCACGAACGGCTCGACAAGCGGGGAATCGAAACCGAACGGTCCCGGCCCAAAATGCTTGAACTCGGCGGGACTGTACTGCAGGTTTATAGACCCCGTGTAACGCTCGTTTCCCTCACGCGTCACCACGTTGATAACGCCCGAACGAACATCCCCGTATTCGGCGCTGAAACCTCCCGTCTGTACCTTGATCTCTTCCACCGCATCGAGGTTTGCCCGGTAGTGCGGCTGATTGGTAAGCGGATCGTTGTAGTTCACGCCATCAACCAGATAAAGCGACTCGTCGAAGAACGAACCACGTATCTCCGGCCGGTCCTCTACGCTGCTGATGTCGTTGAACGCGACCTGGGCCGTAAGCACCTGTGCGACCGTCTGGTATCTCCCGCTCGCAATCTCCTCCGCATCAATGTTTCGCTGCGAAGCGGCTATGTCTCGTTGAATGATGGGTTGCTCCGCAATCACGACCACCTCTTCCAAACCAACAGCAGCCTCTTGCATGGAAATGTCCAAATCGGTCGTAAGTTCAATGGCCACGCGAACGCCCTCGACGGTCACCGGCGTAAAACCGATGAACGTAGCCCGCAGGGTATGAATACCGGGGCGAACGTTCAGAATAGAAAAGTAACCGTCGGCGTTCGTGACGGCGCCGATGGTGGTTCCGTCGACGATGACATTGACCCCGATCAGCGGTTCCTGGTTTTGGTCAACCACACTGCCCGCAATTTTTCCGGTTTGTGCGACGGCAGCGGCAGACGGCCACAACAGTGCCAGAAAGAGAAAGATAGTATAGCGGTGGTTCATGGCATATCCCTTATGTTTTAGTGTCCGGATACGATAAAAACGTCCATGCGCAGGGACGACTGTCAAAGCAGTGAGGATTCCCGAGGAAATCCTTCGGAAATCGTTATTTGGGCGACTTGTACTAAGGTTAGGCAGAGATGCTAAGGAAAGCAATTTATGCATTTTATTTAACTTTTCAAAATTAAATTATGCGTGGAACTGCTTTTGTAATCAAAAAATAATTCGAAGAGGGTATATTTTTTAATTTGAAAGGATGATTCTTGTCATTCGCCTAATAAACAATGAGTAAAGAACAAATCTGTTTTGTTAAGATTTGGTGAAGGCGGCATCTTTTGTACGCATCCCCCCCCCTTAACAATGCCGCCTCCATCTGTTGCAGTGTCGCCATCGAAGCGGTTGCAATCCGCTCGGGACCGGGTTCGAAATAAACCCCAGAAATGGTCCGAAAAAACTGGACAGTTTTCTTCGGGTTTTTAAGTGTACTGCCGCGTCGGGTTATGCCGCTTTGGCGAGCGGCTTTCGTTTGTAGAATACGTCGTCGGGGGTTCGGTTGTCAAGTCCCTGGTGGGGGCGCTCTGTGTTGAAGTAGCGCAGGTAGTCGGCAATCCCCTTCTCGGCTTCGGCCACCGTCTCGTAGGCGTGCCGGTAGACTTCTTCCTGCTTGAGGCTGCGCCAGAGGCGCTCCACGTACACGTCGCCCGGCCAGCGCCCCTTGCCGTCCATGGAGATGCGCACGCCATGCTCCTTGAGCGCACCGGTGAACGCCTCGGAGGTAAACTGCGCTCCCCGGTCGGTATTGAACACCTCAGGCGCCCCGTAGCGGACAATAGCTTCCTGCATCGCTTCGACGCAGAAGGCGGCGTCCATCGTGTTCGATAGCCGGTGTGCGAGCGCCTTACGGCTGTACCAGTCGATTACGGCTGTGAGATAGAGAAAGCCTTTCGCCATAGGGATGTACGTAATGTCCGCCGCATAGACTTGCCGGGGTCTCGTCACCTTCATGCCTCTGAGCAGATAGGGATATATCTTGTGTCCGTCCCCGGGGGACGACGTGCGGCGCTTCGGGTAGATGGCCCTAAGGCCCATCAGGCGCATAAGGCGAACGACGCGGCTTCTGGCGACACGGACGCCGCGCGCCTCGAGCATGCTCTTTAGCGTGCGCGATCCGCTTGTGGGACGTTCCATATAGAGCCTGTCGATCTCTTTCATTGGCCGAAGGTTCTCCTCGCTCTCGCCCCGAGGGGCTTAGTAAGCCGTCGAACGACTCAGTTCGACAAGTTTGCACTGGCGAACTACGGGCAAGGCGTGCGAACGATCTATCGTGGTGCGGCACTCGGCTAACGGTCTCGACCGAGCGCCTTCGATAAAAAATCCTTCTCCATCGACAACTCTCCGATCTTCGCGTGAAGCGCCTTGATCTTCGCGTCTCGTCGGGTTGATTGGATCGGAACAAGGTCGCAACACTACACCTTGAATTCCGCCAAAATCTGTCCAATCAAACCGAACCACCTCTAATTGCTCCTTGGTCAACGAGTTGATTCGATTTACAGGTCGTCTCCTTTCGCGTACCGCGTACGTAAGATCGCGCATGGTAGCCTGCACATCTTCGTCCTCCGTCGGGTCTTCGCAAACTCTGTATACGCCGGCAGCATGTTGTGCTGTCAGCCTTGCTTCAACGTGCGCTGCCTTGATGGCTGAATAGTCTACCCGGATTACGCTCGACGACTTGCCGACAAAGGCGCGTTGCCTAAGATATCTTGCAACCACACTCGCACCGGCGGGGAGCGCCCGAACACCTTGTTCCTCACAAAAACGCACAAACCCCCTCCAGGCGCTCGCGTACGTTTTGAGAGTTCCCGGAGATATGGACCTTCGCTTATCCGAACTGACAGGAAAAGGCGGCAAGCCTTGCGACGACAGAAGAAACATACAGCATGGATTCAGAGGGGAATCAATGATATGTTACAGCTTGATTTGTGGAAACGCTTTCGTTTGGGAATTACAGACAAAGGTTGACATTTTCCCTTTAAGTTCATAACTTACAATCATTTAGAACAAACGGAGCAGGTCATGTATAAAGCACCTGGAAAAGCGTACCGCAACGGCATAACCCTGATGCAACTGGCCGACATGTTTCCTGACGAGGAAGCGGCCCGCAAATGGTTCGAGGCGCGTATCTGGCCGGATGGTCGCCATTGCCCGCGCTGCAAGAGTACAAGGACGTGCGAAGCGTCTCATGCAAAGATGCCTTACTGGTGCACCGACTGCCGCTCCTACTTTTCCGTCAAGGTCGGCACCGTTATGCAGGCGTCGAAATTACCGCTTCGCAAATGGGCTTACGCCATTTACCTGCATATGACGAACCTGAAGGGCATATCCAGCATGAAACTGCATCGGGATATAGGTATCGGTCAGGATACGGCCTGGCATCTGCTCCAGCGCATCCGCAAGGCATTCGAAGAGAACGACGACAACCTGTTCGGCGGGCCTGTCGAGGTAGACGAAACCTACGTGGGCGGCAGGGAAGCGAACAAGCACGCATCGAGGAAACTCCACGCCGGACGCGGGCCGGTTGGCAAGACGGCCATCGTTGGCGTGAAGGACCGGGCCACGGGCAAGATCAAGGCAGAGGTCGTAGAGGATACGACAAGCGAAACCCTGCAAAACTTCGTGCTTGACCGTGCGGCGTTCGGCGCTACGGTTTATACCGACGACAGCAAGGCTTATAGCGGCTTGCGATATATCTACGATCTCGAAACGGTGAAACATAGCGCAGCCGAGTATGTGCGCGGACAGGCGCACACGAACGGCATCGAATCCTTCTGGGCTACGCTGAAGCGGGCGCACAAGGGCGTTTATCACAAGATGAGCGTCAAGCACCTTCACCGCTACGTGGGGGACTTCGCAGGTCGCCAAGGCATAAGAAATCTCGATACGCTGGAGCAAATGGGCCGTGTAGTAGACGCAATGGCAGGGAAACTCCTGCCATACAGAACGCTCGTGGCAGGCAACGAACAGGGCGTCGTCAACCTTTCCGGGTAATTCCCTTTCGTTTGCTCTTACCAGAAGTACTCACATAGAAAGAACTCTTTCCCGTTGATTCCGGACGAAAGACGTTTCCATAAAAAGGATCACTGCATTCGCTATAAGCCTATGCAGTTCCTCATGAGAGGAATTGCGGCGATCCGAGAGGAAGAAGGAAGATCTCTCTTACTTCAGCAAAATCCCCAGCGATAGTCGGCTCACAGACCCGAAGAAGGTCCCAAAGGCCGAATAGGCATAATCCGCGCGGATTCCGTACCCACCGGCTTCAACATGCACACCCAACCCGGCAGACAGACTCTCCTCGTCGTAGTTGAACTTGTATCCGCCGCGCAAGAAGAACCGCTCCATGAACCCGTACTCAAGACCCACATGCAGGCGCTCCGAATAATCGCGCGGATGTACCCAGTCCATCGCAAGCGTCAACTGGCTATTGCCCGGGCCGGGCGACGCATCAAGCAATCGGAACAAGTCCATCGCCAACCCGAAATCCAGCGTGAGGGGTAGTTCGAAGCGCTGATCGAAGTAATCGCTCTGGTTCGAGAAATTTCGCAGCGATGCCCCGAAACGCAAGTCGTGGAACCCCGGATAGTAGAGGGTGCCAAAATCGAACACGATATTGTTGAGAGCGTTATCGCTGTTCTCAATGTCTCCCGTGAACGCGTTGATAATATCCGTGGAACCCAAATCCTGCTGTGCGAGCCGGACGTTTCCGCCCACATAGAACTGCGCTGTGATCGGGCGCGCATAAGAAAGGCCGACGGCGTATTCGCTGACCGAGAAATCCCCGAGCGAAATATAACCGTCGTTTCGCAAAGAGGGATCGTCTGTCGTCTGCCAGGGCCGGGTTCCCTTCAGCGTCCCGTAGTCCATCGAGACAACATTGAAGCCAATGACGCCAATGTTGCCAACCCGATAGGCAGCCGTTATACTGTAGAGCTTAATGTCGGCAATCCATTGGGTATAGCCGGCTGTGATATCTCCACCTTCGAGCATGCCCAGCCCGGCAGGATTGGAAAATACCGAGGTGGCCCTGCCGGTAGTCGCCACATAGGCGCCGCCAAGAGCCGCCACATCGGCCGATGGAGCGATTTGCAGAAAGCCCATCCCGGCCTGTGCGAGTTTCTTGACCTGCGCCGATCCTGGAGCCGCGGTCGCCAGACAGAGTAGAACCACACCGAGTGCGGCCGTCACTACGTTTCTCATGGTTTTCTCCTTAATTATTTAATGACCACGAATTTACCGATAGCCTGATTGCCGGTCGGCCCTGCGCCGGGACCGCTGAGCTCCTCGACAACGTAAATGTAGATTCCACTGACAATTTGTGTCGTACTGAGCGTCTGCTGCCGTTCCCAATCGTTGTTGCCCGTACCCGACACGTGCTCAATGGTCTGCACGCGATCGCCTGTCACGGTGTATATGTGAATGTTGGCGTATGCGGGCAGATTAAGGAACGCCAGCCGGCGATTTGTATCGTAGTTGTAGGCTCCCTGGGTATGGTACGGATTCGGCACCACCACCACGTTTTCCTGCCAGTTTTCGGCGGGCGCACGGCTGGGCGTAAGCGCTTCGAGGAATTTATCGCCCCTAGTACCCGTGCGGTTCAGGAAACGGCTACTTTCGACGCCATCGGCATTGACGGCGACAACGTAGTAGTAATAATCGTCCCCGCGGGTAACACGCGTATCCACGTACTCCCGGGCGCCGGCAGGTAACTCCTCGTGAACAAGAAATGTGGTGTCCGTTGGCGCTTCCGAAGCTGCGGGTCGTATAAATTCACGATAGATCCGGTAGCCTGCAATAGGCCCTCCCCGGTTATCTTCCGCCGCCTCATTCCCCCAATTGAGGCGGACCTGATCGTTCTCGGAAAAACCTGTCAGGGATGGAGTAGCCGGAGCAAGGGGTATATTGAATGAACCTTGCCCATGCTTTACATTGCCGCTTCGCCATGTGCGAACGGCTTTGGAAGCATTCATAAAAAGCAAGGGACGCCCGAGGTCGAGCACCTCGTTTTTCGTTGCCTTGTCGAGCATGCTCCCTTGCGAAGCAATGACTTGCCCTCCGGTATATGCCCGGATAGCATCTATTTCATCCCGCTTCAGGTAATTGGCGTCGTCGTTCGGAATGGCGTAAGGCAACGCCTTGAGAGGAAGCTGCTGCGGATTGCCGTTGGCGTAGGCTGCACCCGCGTCGATGGCCCACCGAAAGGGAATGCTGCCGCCCACGTAGGCCGTAACGATACGAACGTCGTCACCTGGATTCAGGGTGTACGGCCCGAAACTGAACAACGAAGTCTTCTCCTGCTCGGTCAGCGGATCGAACTGCGTGGTGTTGTTGATATCCGCGCTCGCATCTCCGGTGGGGCCAAGGCCGGGGTCAAGAATGCGGTAGGGCCCTTGCGATACGATGGCGCCGGTACGATCTACGGTAACGCTATAGGCCCTGGGATTGGCGGGATCCCATCCTTTCGACAAATAATCGTAAATGTCCTCGTGTCCAGCGACATTCAAGTCCGGCGCCAGTTCGCGCTGCGACCAACCTGCCTTCATGGGCTGTAACGGATCGTCCGTCTCGTCGGCAGGCGACGTATCGGCATGCAGCACCACATGGCCGAAAAACTGCGATTCCTGAAAATGCCCCCATTGTCCATGCGGTTTTCCCCGGCTGTCCGTCGACACAGTGCTGACCTGGTCAGCGTCCCAGGAATACCACAACCGCAGGGAATCGGCCTCCCGGTCGCCCGCCACGAAACCGGAATAGGTGGCGCCGTAGTAGTTACCCCACAAATCGGCCGGATAATAGGCGTGCGCAGAGGTTTCGGCCTGCAAACCGAAGTACACATTATTGCGGACTTCGCCGGATGTGTTGGTGAACCGGTATTCCATGATGACATAATCGTCATGATCGTCGCTGGCGAAGGCATAGGCCCAGCGTTCGATGTCGATATCGGTCCAGGTATTAAGGTGCGTGTAAATCACAGCGGCGGCGGGCAAATTCGGATCGACAGGATCCCCCCCGCCCTGTATACTCGTCCATTCCTGGCCATCCAGCACCCTGGACGGATACGGCGTTCGATAGGTCCGCTTGAAAGCGCCTGCCACAGGGGGCGTCACCAGCTCGATGTCGGAAAACTTCCGACGACCTACCTGAGCAATCTGGATATCCCGCACGACGCCGCTGGCGTCGGCCCAGGTCCGATCCACTCCGATAATGACGGTGTTTGCGTCGAGCATCGCCCGGCGGCTGCCGGAGACACGTCGGTCAACGGGCCAGGAAATGTTATCGCTCGTCAGCGCCGAGTTGGTGTTGTACCATAGAGATCCCACGTTCAAACTGCGTGCTTCCTGAGCTCGTACGCTTCCGGAAAAAACCACCGCCAACAAGCAACCGGCGAGGACCTGGTATATGCTTTTGCGATATCTCATAACCAAACACATGGATTTTTTTGCGAAAAGGCGAGACGCAACGACAGCGTCGCGTCTCGCCGGGGGCACTCCGAATTACTCAGAAATTGAGCTTGATACCGAAGAAAATGTCGCGGCGCTCCAGGAATGTCCACGGGGTAAAGGCAGGTAGATCTATGGCGTCATTGTCCCAATCGCCGGGAACGCCGATCGTGTTTTCGAACGTACCGTCCTCGTTCTGATTTTCCGCCGTATAGCCCAGCGATTCCAGGTAATCCAGTCGTTCCCTCTTCCACCATCTGTGCCCATCCCAAGCCCAACTGGTACTGCCCCCTACGTCGGTACCGCTGAAGCCGTTCATGTTGCGGTTGTTGAAGAGGTTCGAAACGTCGATGTAAAACGCCGTCTCGTAATTCCCCGAACGGAACAGCGATTTGGTCAGGCGCAAGTCCCAACGCTGATAAGGACGCCAGCGCACGTTATCTTCCACCAAAGGAATTTCAGCCGGATTGAAGGTAAATTGCCTGCCTCGCCGCCAAGTGTACGATAAACTCAGATTGAGTCCGCCAAACAGGGAAACTTCCCCAAGGCGAGGCCCCCGAACATTATCCGGCAAGCGAAAGCTGACACTGCTTTTGACGATCGGACGCACATCGGGGCTGGAAACCTGCGTATTCGCCAATCGAGCATCGCTGAGCGGGTCCTCATAGAACCGATCGTAGCCGTATGCGCCGCCGCTCTCCACAAGATAGTTGGCGCTGACCCAACCGCTGAGATACGGAAGGGACCCACGACGCAATTCCAGGAACGCTTCGAAACCGCGTACGTCCCTGAACCTGCGATTCACGGGTATGTTGTAGTTCCCGCCTCCGTAAAGCAGCGGATAGAAATTTATATTTGCGATTTCGGAGTTCACGTTCTTGTAGTAGCCCGTCATGCGAAGACTCATTCTGTCGAACAGATTCTGCTCGTACCCCACCTCGTACTGGATCGTCCGCTCCGGCTCCAGAACAGGGTTCCCGAATCCACTTACCCGGTATCCTTGCCGGGTATCCATATTAAGCCGATACAACTGAACAGCGTTGGGCCATTGGTGGAAATGCCCGTAATTCAGAAATATCTTGGCTACGGTCGATATCGGATGGGACAGGCCAATGCGAGGGGATACGCGGGCATGGGTCTTACGGCTGACGCCAAGGGTTTCCGTAACGACGGTTTCCTTGATTCCCCTCACGCGGCCGTCTGGTACATCTATGGTCGTATTACCGGCCGCAAGGCCCTCGGCAAAGGGACCGTTCTGAGCGTCGCCGGTGCAGTTTGCGGTGCCTCGGTCGCCGAACAGATCGCATCCGTTCAAGACCGTCGGAAAATTTCCTGTGTTCAGCACGTCGAGACGCACGCCGAGCGTGGCCACAAAGCCCTGGAACTCGAGCTTGTCCTGGAGATAAACGGCGCCTATCAGTTGCTGGGCCCTGAAATCCCATACAGTGCCTCGGTTGGTGGAAGCACCAAGCGTCTCGTAGTACTGATTGAAATCTTCCGAACGAAACTGAAAGCCCACTTGAACCTGATTGCTCGGGTTCACCTGACTTGTGAAACTACCGGTGGCGTCCCACCCGCGCGAATATCCATCGTTGATTTTCTCACGGCAGCCTTCCAGACGATACTCGCCCGATGCATCCCGCCAGGTTATCGGTCCCTTTCCTTTCGGCGTCTCGTCGTACCAATGCTCGCCGATCTGAAGCAGGGCCCATTCTCGCCATTTTTCCCATCCTTCTTGCCCGGCGGCGGCCCGTTGCATGGCCTCGGCCTCCGTTCCGATGCGCCCGCCATCGACCCCGGAACCGCTGTTTGACGAAGAACTGGCGATTCCTCCGGTATTTGGGATAGGGGCCGTATTGCGGCGCACGTGGATTAGATCGTAATCGACCCGATCGTGCGTAACCTGAACCTTGTAGAACGTACTCGCCGAAAGCGCATGCGTCCACTGCGTTCCGTAAATCTGGCGCGTACGAGCGCCGGGTATCGCACAATGAGGATTCCAATATTTGTTCACCCCCCCCGTGGAAGAGAAAGGATTGCTTGAAACGAATCCTCCAACGCCAGGCCCCTCGCCGCCGCTTCCACCTTTTTGCTTGCTGTAATAGCCATGCACATTCAGTTTCTTCCCTCTCCCCACATTCGTCGTCAACTTGCCCCGGAAGCTCTGATCCTGAAAACTTGGTTGCGCAAAACGGTAGGCGTATTCGGATTGTCTTGCGTTGTAACTCAAAAAGAATTTCAAAGGCCTGAAAAACGGAATGGGACCCCCGAGTGTCGCGCTGATGCGATAGTCTGGGATCACGCCGGTCTGTTGAAACACCACATCGTCCGGATCGACCCCTTCGGCGAATTGCACAATGCCTTGCTCTTGCAAACGCTTCAATTCGTTAATGGCGTCCTGCGAACGGTGTCTCCAAAGGTAGCGGGCGTACAGCTCCATGGGTTTGCCTGCATGGGCTTCACCATTATCCAACGAAGCCGCGAGCGCATTCCACCCGTCGAAGAACGAATTGCCGCCTTCGAAGGCGCCGAGATTCGGATCCACGAACGGCTCGACGATCGGGGAATCGAAACCGAACGGTCCCGGCCCTAAATGCTTGAGCTCGGCGGGACTGTACTGCAGGTTTATGGACCCCGCGTAGCGGTTGCCCCCCTCGCGCGTAACCACGTTGATGACGCCCGAACGGACATCCCCGTATTCGGCGCTGAAACCTCCCGTCTGTACCTTGATCTCTTCCACCGCATCGAGGTTTGCCTGATAGTGCGGCTGATTGGTAAGCGGATCGTTGTAGTTCACGCCATCAACCAGATAAAGCGACTCGTCGAAGAACGAACCGCGTATCTCCGGCCGGTCCTCTACGCTGCTGATGTCGTTGAACGCGACCTGGGCCGTAAGCACCTGTGCGACCGTCTGGTATCTCCCGCTCGCAATCTCCTCCGCATCAATGTTTCGTTGCGAAGCGGCTATGTCTCGTTGAATGATGGGTTGCTCCGCAGTCACGACCACCTCTTCCAAACCAACAGCAGCCTCTTGCATGGAAATGTCCAAATCGGTCGTAAGTTCAATGGCCACGCGAACGCCCTCGACGATCACCGGCGTAAAACCGATGAACGTAGCCCGCACGGTATGAGTACCGGGGCGAACGTTCAGAATAGAAAAGTAACCGTCGGCGTTCGTGACGGCGCCGATGGTGGTTCCGTCGACGATGACATTGACCCCGATCAGCGGTTCCTGGTTTTGGTCAACCACACTGCCCGCAATTTTTCCGGTTTGTGCGACGGCAGCGGCAGACGGCCACAACAGTGCCAGAAAGAGAAAGATAGTATAGCGGTGGTTCATGGCATATCCCTTTTTTTGGTGTCCGGATACGATAAAAACATCCGTGCGCAGGAACGACTGTCAAAGCAGTGAGGATTCCCGAGGAAATCCTTCGGAAATCGTTATTTGGGCGACTTGTACTAAGGTTAGGCAGAGATGCTAAGGAAAGCAATTTATGTATTTTTTTTGATCTTTTGAATTTAAATTATGCGTGGAACTGCTTTTGTAATCAAAAAATAATTCGAAGAGGGTATATTTTTTAATTTGAAAGGGTGATTCTTGTCATTCGCCTAATAAACAATGAGTAAAGAACAAATCTGTTTTGTTAAGATTTGGTGAAGGCGGCATCTTTTGTACTTATCTCCCTCCCTCTACAATGCCGCCTCCATCTGTTGCAGCGTCGCCATCGAAGCGGTTGCAATCCGCTCGGGACCGGGTTCGAAATCAAACACCTCAAGAGATATCCACTTGTCGTAGCCCTTATCCCGGAAGGCTTGCAACGCCGGCACGTACGCCTCAACAGCATCGCCGGTGCCAAGGTACGTACCGTCCATCTCCTGAATCTGGATGTGCCCGATATGATCGTAATAGGCATGCACCAGTTCGTCAAGCGGACTCGTTTCGTCGGCCGTATTGTGAAAATCGAACATGGCCGAGACGGCCGGGTGATCGACCGCTTCGACAACAGCCAGTGCCTCGCCGAGCGTATTGATCACATCCGTCTGATCGCTGGACAACGGTTCAAGCAATAACTGCACACCGTGCCCGGCAATGGACGGCGCCACATCACGCAATCCGTTCGTCAGATGCTCGACCGCCTCCTCGGTCGAAATGCCCATAGAAGAACGCTGCCCCGGCGAACCGAAAATCATCACCTTGCCGCCAAGGTCTGCACAAAACTCCGCAAGCTTCGCCATGTACTCCCAGCTTTCGCGGCGAATGGCCTCGTCGGGGGTAGTAGTATGAAGGCCTTCAGGCGTCACAAGCAGCCAATGCAATCCCAGGATATCCACACCGGCTTCCTCGGCAATGCCCCGGATCTCGGCCCGGCGATCCATAGAGATATCGTCCACATGGTTTCCCAACGTAAAAGGCGCCACCTCAATCCCCTCGTATCCCGCCTCGGCGGCGTACCTGCACTGCCGCTCCCAGTCCCAGTCCTGCATAATCTCGTTGCAGATGGCGTATTTCCAGGACGGCTTCACGGGCGTTCCGGCGATTTCTCCCGTACCCACGTCCTCGCTACCGCACCCGGCAACCAGTCCTCCGCAAGCGAATCCCCCGAAGGCAATGGATGAAGTCTGTATAAAACGGCGGCGATCCATGCGCTGCATAGCAGGTAAAGGGTTTAGACCGAAAGGATACGGATACAGGGAAACAGCAAGGGCAATCCCTTGACATACAGTGCGCTATTCTGCAAAATCCCGGTAGGCCGACTCCACATCGTCAGGCGCCGGATGCCCGGAAAAGAGCATGATCCGATGGCGCAACGTGGTCGATACCCCCGGCGCAAGTGCAAAATGCAGGGCTTCCGCCCCTTCGCTGAAAACGGCCTGTCCGAATGGATTGGCGGCAAACAGGCCGTAGTCGCGCGCATGCCAGTAGGTAGGAAACCCCGGGTTACGGGGATGATCGAACACGGCGATCGTCACCGGACGGTCCAGGATCGCCCCGGAGAGCATCATCCAGCGCGCACGCTTCCCCCAGACATCAGGATATCCCACGACTCCTTCGCTGTTGCGGTACTGACCGGTCACGTGTTCGTTGTCCGACGTACTGATCACCGAACCGTCGGCAGCAAGCACATTCACAGGACGATTCGAAGGCATTTCAAGCGCGCGTGTGACCCGCAAACCGAGGGCCCCCTCCTTGTTGTCCTCGAAAGACACCTTCCGGTCCAGCGCCGTCAGCGTCGTGATGCGATCAACTATGCGGAGATCGGCTTCGGCACGAAACACGAAGCGGGTATCCTCACGAAGGAGCGCCGTGCCGTCCGGGGCAAACCAGTCCATCGTGACATGAAGCGCACCGCGTCCCGCACCGCTTTCGACATGCGTGACCGCCCGGTGGCGAATCGTGCCCATCGAAGCGGCGCGCTCGGCAGATACGGCATCCGAGTTGTTCCAGAAATCCAGCCCGTTGATGTCGCCGTAATTGAACCACAGGCCGATATGGTGCGGGTGATCCACTCGTTCGCCCACGGCCTCTTCCAGCGGATATCCCCGCGTCACAGCAATGCCGGACGACGTCCGCAGCGGATAAAGCACCGGCTTTTTAAGCACGGAAAGCGTGTCTGCATAAAGGTACGCGGTGAATAACTCGCCATCAACCAGCACATCTACACGCTGCGCCGCCGAGTCCGGCACAACAAGAACCTGCGGCGTATCGAGGGCCTGTCCAAGCGTGGCGCCGGGGAAAACCCCCGCCATCGGAAAAAACGCCGCAAGAACGAACAATCCACTCCACCCGCAAAAGAACCGTCTGCGCAAAAATCGCGCGACGCCCAGGAAAAACACGGCCATGAGACCCATCTCGTTCAGCTTACGACGACATCCATTTTCTGCATGTCGAAAGTGATCCGCTTTCCGGTATGCAGGGCGGCGATCGTCATGCAGAGCGCCACCGAATGGTTCCAGGCAGCATGAATGTCCGCATTGGGCGTCTCGCGCGAACGCACGCATTCCATCCAGTTGCGCATATGCGCGATGGTTGCATTGTCGCCGCCCGTGTTTGCCGCCGTGGCTACGCCCCCCACCTCGTCCAGCTTCATTTCGTTGAGCCGGAACGGCTGCATACCCATGGCGACGGCATGGCGCTCGGTTAGCCCTCCCTCAGGACTCACTGTGTTCGTATCGAGGTTCAGTGTGCCCCCATTGGAATAATAGAGTTCCCGGACACCGCCGGCCGCGTTCGTCTGCCGGGAAGAATACACCACCTGAAACCCGCTGGTTGGGTCCTCCAGCGGACCATAATCGTAGACAGCGGTCATCGTGTCGAAATTCTTCCGCCCGTCCTTCCACAGGTAAATGCCGCCGTTGCCGACCACGCTGCGGGGATACGGCATACCGGTGAACCAGTGAACGGTATCGATCTGATGCACCATCCATTGATCGGGAATGCCGGAAGAATAAGGCCAGAACAACCGGTATTCGAGATATTTTCGCGGGTCCCACGCCTCGTGCGGGCGATTCATCAGATAGCGCGTCCAGTCCGTATCCGATTCCTTAATGGACGCCACCAGATCCGGACGCCGCCACCGCCCCGGCTGGTTCACATTCCAGGTCATATGCGCCGATACGATATCGCCGAACTTCCCGGAGCGGATATACTCGCTGGCAGCCATGTAATTCGAGGCGCTGCGGCGCTGCGTGCCCACTTGCAGGACCCGATCCGACGCGGTAATCCTCTTCAGGGCCAGATTGGCGTCCTCCATCGTATTGGCAAACGGCTTTTCGACATATACGTCGCATCCGGCCTCGACGGCTTCGATGGCATGAAGCGCATGCTGAAAATCCGCCGTGGAGATGACCACCGCATCGACCATGCCGGAGTCGTACAGTTCCTCGTTGTTGCGCATCGCCTTGACGCCGTCTCCTCCCTCCAGACCGGCTTCCGCGCGCTGCGCATGCACAAATGCCGTCCCCTCTTCGCGCCGGCGGTTCCAGATATCGGACACGGCCACGATGTCGAAATTCATGTCCTTCGCGGAAGTAACCAACGAAGGAATGAGCGAACCGCGCGCCCGATTGGAAAAGCCCACGATGCCGACGCGGACGCGATCGTTCGCGCCCGGAATGCGCCCGTAACTTTTCGATGTCATACCGCTCGTTAAGATGCCTCCCCCAAGCATACCACCAGCCGCACCGGCGGTCATGGTTTTGAGAAAGTTCCTGCGAGATGATGAGGCTTGTTTGTGCGCCATGGTGTTTCCGGAAGTGTATGTTCTGTAAATACCTGTTGTCGTTACGCCGCCATTCCGGCAAGCACTCCCCGCATGTATGCAAAGGATTGCTTCATGCCCGGTAATGGGTTATCGGCGTTAATCTCGTATTCGAGGTTAACATAGCCCCGATAGTTCATCTTCACCAATTGCCTGAAAATGTCGGCTACAGGCATGGCGCCTTCGCCGACAATGCACTGGCTGGCCCGGTCGCTCAAATCCCGCAGATCCTTCATATGCATGTCCAACAGGCGGTCACCCGCTTCGGCGATGGATTCCACAACATCCACGCCGGTGCGGGCCGTATGCCCGACATCAATGCATAAACCCACACGCGGATCCATATCCCGGATCACCTCGAGGCCGTCTCTCGGTCCTGGGAAATGCGAGTCTTCCGGACCGTGGTTGTGAATGGCCACGCTAATGTCGTATTCCTTGACGAACCGTTCGATCCGGGGCATGTTTTTCGCTGTCGGAGCAATGACCAGCAAAGGAATGCCGACGGCCTTTGCATATTCGAAAAACATGCGTACATGATCATCGTTGTCTTCCCGGATGCCGTTGTTGCCCCCGCTTACGATCTCGATGCCTGCTTTCGCAAACGCCTGCGCCCCTGCCGCTAGCTCTTCCGGGGAATCCTCATAGGGCATGTGATGCGACTTAACGCTGATATGTCTCACATGCAACGCCTGGATCATGGAGATCGCTTCGGCCCGATCGAATTTGCGCAGCGAAAAGGTGGCCACCCCGAGGGTGAAAGGTATATCGGCGGCAGGGCGCCCAGCCTCCGAAGAGGAAGCGGCGCCAGCGGCGTACGGGGCAAATCCGGCTCCTGCGGAAACGAGGGCGGCTGTTTTTACGAATCGACGGCGAGTCAGTTCGGGGAAAGACATGAGATGTAGGTATACTCGTTAAAAAAACGGACCGATCCGTACAGGAACAAAGGTACAAAATGAACTTGCACTGTACAACGCTTTTCTACCGGAGACCTTAACAACCAGATCCCCGACCGCGAAAAACCCGGACGGGAACGGAAATATAACATGGGGAATTTGTTCGAAAAGAGTAGGGATTTGGTTTGTATTGATTTGTGAAATTTTCACAAAGATGCTCGCACTCTCCTCGTGCTGCATGCGGGCCCGGAAACGCCATTTCATCCGCATGGCCGCTTCATCCGCATGGCCGCGACAAGGAATGTCGTTCCGGTTCGCCCCCTGGAGCATCTTCCTGTGTACGTACCCGACCTGCCGGCATCGCGATTCCTTTTCGACAGTAAGGTATGCAACCCGGGAAAACGCGACATTTTCACAAAGATATGCACCGACAGAAAACGCTGCTATAGTATCTTTCGGCCTGTTTCATAGTGCCTTCAGTACAAGAAGCAAAAAACCTGCCCATTCTATGCACAGATTCCTCCGCTTCCTCGCAACCCTCCTCCTTATTGCGGCTTGTCCGCTCGTCACCAGTGGCAACGCCGACGCCCAGGGATGGAGCGTGACGGAAGTGCAATACCAGGCCGGCTCCGCACGAGAGGATCACGTCGTGAGTCCCACCGGAACCCAGCACCTGATCACATTCCAGCACGCAAGCGGCTGGGGCCTCGGCGAGAATTTCTTCTTTGTGGACATGGCGTGCTGCAACGGCGCTGGAGGCGCCAACCGGGATATCTATATGGAATGGTATCCATTCCTAAGCCTCGGGGCAATCACCGGGAAGGAGATCGCATGGGGCCCCATCCGGGGCGTAGGTCCGCTGGGAGGAATAAACTGGGGAGCGCAAGACAAGGTGCTGAAGATCACGCCCGGGTTCCGACTGCAACTGGACCTGCCGGGCTTCGCCTTCGCCAACCTCGACTATCTGTATTTGGTGGATCGCAGCGCAGGACTCGCCGAGGGCGGCGCACCGCAAAGCGACAACAGCCACCTCATCGATTTCAACTGGGCGCTGCCGTTCAACATCGGTAGCGGCGCATTCTCACTGGAAGGACATGCCGAGTGGCAAAGCAGCCGGAATACCGAGGGCGGCCATGCACCGTACTGGATCCTGATGCAGCCCCAGCTACGCCTTGATGTCGGCAAGGCGCTCACCGGAAGCCCCGGACGCTTTTTCGCAGGAAGCGAACTGCATATCTGGATCAACAAGTTCGGCTTCGAGGATGCCGACGAGGTCATTCCCCAGTTTCTCGCCGTGTTTCGTTTTTAGAGCATACTGGGGACTGCTCCCGGGAGGCAATCCCTTCAGCAAAGACAATAAGCTCCCGTCAGGAGGCATCTTCCCGAATCCACTTCATAAAGGATACGGCGAGAATAACCAGAATCACCATCAACGGGATGGATACCAGAATCGAAGACGCCTTCAGTGCGTCTATGCTCTCCTGCCCTCCTGCAAACATCAACGCAAGGGATACACACCCGAGTACGACGGCCCAGAAAATGCGATGCCACCGGGCCGGCTCGACGACCTCTCCCTGCTCTCTTGTGGCCACCGCGGCAAGCACATAGGCCGCGGAGTCCAGGGTTGTCGCCCCGAAAATGAAAGCCAGCGCAACAAAAAGCGCCACGAGAGGTGCAGCAACCGGGAGCACCCGCCCCCCTACTGCGGCAATGGTTGCTATGATCGCCTCGGGCGCCTGACCGATAGCCACCATCTCCGTCAGGTTTTGCGATCCTTCCAGATCAAAAAACAGGCTGGTGTTGCCAAGCACGCCAAAAACGACCCAGCACCCGAGCGAGCCGGCGAATATCTCACCCAGGATCACTTCGCGGATGGTGCGTCCCCTCGATATGCGGGCTACGAAGAGCCCCATGAACGGCGCATACGCCACCCACCAGGCCCAGTAAAAAATGGTCCAGGTTTCGGAAAAGGTTGCGCCGGACGCCACGGGAACCGTACCTGACGCGGCAATCGCACTGCCGGCCTTGGCCACCGCATCGGCATAGAAGCTCATTTTGATAAAATTCTGAAATATCAGCCCGACGCTATGGGTGAAGGAATCGATAATGAACATCGTCGGGCCAAACACGAACACAAATACCATCAGCGCAGTGACCAGCCAGACGTTGATGTCGCTCAGTATCTTGATGCCCCTTTTCAACCCGGAATAAACACTGAATCCGAACAGAGCGCTCCAGATCACTATGACGAAGGCATCGAGCAGGAAGGTGCGCTCGATGCTGAACAGGTCTGCAATACCTGCGGAAATGAGGGGTGTGCTGAGCCCTATAGAAGTTCCGACCCCGCCGAGCATGCCCAAAATGAACACGATGTCGATGATCTTTCCCGGCAGGCCGGCAGCCGCCCGGGCGCCGATCGCGCCTTCGCACGCCGTCGAAAGACGCAGGACAGACCGCCCCCGGTTCCAGTACAGATAACCGAGAGGAAGCACCGGCACACAGTAGATGGCCCAGGCCAGTGGTCCCCAGTGGAACATGCCATATGCGGCGGCCCACTCTATGGCTTCTTTGGACCGGGGTTCAATATCGAACGGAGGCGCCGTATAGTAATAGGCCCATTCGATCGTGCCCCAATAGATGACACTGGCGCCGATGCCGGCGCAAAACAGCATGGCGGCCCAGCTGAATAGCGAAAACTCCGGCGGGCTATCGGGGCCGCCGAATCGAACACGGCCGTATTTCCCCAGAGCAACGTAGAGCAGAAAACCGAAGACGACCACAAAAAACCACAGATGAATCCATCCAAGGGTTCGGGTCATCCAGTTCATGGCGTTGCCCAGCACAGCAACGCCGCCCGACGGAAACATAATCAGCGGGGTAATAAGGCAAAGGACCCCGCCGAAGGTAACCCAGAAAATGACCTTTTCTATCTTTGGTCCTTGCACAAGGGTATCCCTTCTTTCCTTGCCATACTATTCGGAATCGAAGACAAATTCGGTCATGGACCTTATTTGCCACCGAGCGCAATCGCGTTGGACAGTATACGGAATGCCCCCGGGACCCCGTACGGCGTCTGGCGATGAAGCGCCAGCGAAAGGTAGCTGTAGTACCCTTCACCCACCTCTGCGGCCAACCATATGCCCTGCTGTGGCTCCTGCCCGGTATCCTGCGTTTCCACCAGTGGCGTATAGGCAGCATCCCACTCCGTGAAAAACTTGGAGCCTCGCTGTTCGATCCAGTGGTCGAAATCAGCCTCGGAAATCGCGTTGGGCGTGGTCAACAGAGGGTGATCCGGCACAAGGATGCGGACGGGAGAATCCTGTTCGGAGACTTCCTGCGCCCCCCGGGGCAATTCAGCAGGATACGGCGCCATGTCATTCGGCACGAATTCCTGTGTCTGATACAGGACAACAAGGTTGCCCCCCGCCGCAGCGTAGTCCAGCAGGCGCCGGTTATTCTCCACAAGGTCCTGTCGCACGGCGTACGCGCGCGTCCCTACAATGATCGTATCAAAGTGATCCAGGGAACCACTCGCCAGATCCGCCTCGCCAAGCAGTTGCACCGAGGCGCCGAGGGTTTCAATTGCGGCGGGGACCTCGTCGCCCACGCCCATTACGTAGCCCACCTGCATCCCGTCCAGCCGGGCGACCGGCACGGACAGAATAGTGGTTTCTGCCGGCATCCGGAGACGGGCAAGCGGCAGATCCCGGTGCTCGATGACCTGGTAGCCACTCCGATATTGCCGGCGTTCCTCTCCCTCCCCTGATTCGGCCATGGCCCGGATCGTTGCTTCACCGGACCAGTCCGCGGGGGGTTGCGCCATGAAACGCGCCTCGATGACCTCGCCCCGGTTCCGGAACGCATGCTGCATAGCAGCCGGATCGCTCGTCCAGCCTTCGGGCAGTTCGATAGTAATGTCCGCAACAACTGAATCCGAAATGGCCTCGACACGCACGAGCACCAGGATCGCCTCCGTGGCGCCGGCATCTTCCACCGGGAGAACACGTACACGCGGACTAATCGAAACGGATACATCGGGAAGAATCTCCACCCGGCGGGCAAGGAAACCGTAAGGTAAGCGGGATACGTAGCCGGTGACGGGCATCGTCCGTACTATCTCCACCTCATCCACCTGTAGAAGCACCTGCACAGACAAGGCCATGGGACGCCAGGGCAAATGGAACGCCGAAGAAGGCCCCATAATCCGGTACATGTTTTCGGTGGGACTGCTGCGCTCGAAATACGGGCCGTCGAAGAGGGGCTCGCCCGACCCCGCTTCAATCATGAGCTCCACTTCGTTCCCGGCCCCTTCATCCGACCGGGCCAACTCGGCGACACCCTCCGTATTGCGCTCGAGGACCAGTACTTTGTCCACCGCGATACGATCAGGCAGTTCACTTGCAACAGCGACCGCGATAGCGGCTTCCTGATTCCTAACCAGAGCAGCACCCAATGCCTGGTCAGCCAGTTCGGCCCGTATTCGCACGCCCGCCGCGGCCATGATTGCATCTTCGAATTGCCGCGCCTTCACAGACAACTGAAAGGTCGTTTCCGGCATATCCTTCGCAGCGTCGATCGTGGTGTGCACCAGACGTAAACCGCGCACGAGTTCGGAAACCACCTGCTCCGGCGCCCGAAAATCGAAATCCTGCATCACCTCGTCGACCAGGGTCTGAAGTTCGGCAAGGGATGAAGCGACCTCGGGAGACGCCTCCTCCGCTACAAGCGCCGGCAAACCAGGCAAACTCGTATCCATGTCCGCAAAAAATGTATCGGACAGACGGTTCTCCGCACCGGCGGGCAATTCGCCGAGCCGTTCGTAGCGGTACGTACGGGCTCCCCCGCTCCGGAACCGCCCCGACGTCTGGGAACGCTGGAGGCTCAGGCCATAGCGTGCGTACTCTACGTAAGAGACGCCGAGGAGAGGGCTATATGCAGCGGCATCCAGGACCACATGGTGCGGCTCGTCGTCAGCGGCCCCGCCCCGGAAGAGCAGCGGAACAGACCAGGGACGGAGTCCTTCCTCCGAAATATGCTCCGGGAAGCGATTAGGATCGGCGGCGGCAGCTACCGCTTCAGGCGTAAGAACGCCCGCCGCCTGGTGGTGCCCATGCCCGTCCCGCCGTGAACCATGGAACCGGGAAACCACTGTAATGGGACGATTCAGGCGAATAACCCGCACCATGTCCGCCAGCACGACTTCGGGGTCCCAACTGCGGAGCGCTTCGTCCAGCGTCTTGGAATACCCGTAATCGACGGCGCGGGTAAAGTATAAATCGTCCAGACCGTAATACCGCCCCGCCAGCACCAGTTCCCGCGTACGTATCAATCCCAGTGCATCGAACAGCTCCGAGCCGATGGCGTTGGCGCCTGCTTCGCCTCTGTTCAGGTTCAACTGAGACGTGCGTGCGCCCCATCCCCGGGAAGACAATGCGAGCATGCCCGAATGTTCGTCATCGGGGTGAGCCAGCACATGCAGCAAAGAAGCCGTCGTGCCCAGCTTATTGATGCGGTGCCAAGCCCCTGGCGCACCCTGATCGGACGGCAAAACCTCGCCCGAAATGGGAGAGGGAAACGCCAGCACGCGATCAGGAGACGATTGGCCCGCAGCAGGATGGGTCGTCAGCATGAGCACACAGACGGTAAAAAGAGAAACGAGGCGAAGTTCGGAGAAGAAGCGCATGAGAAATCGGGATGGAATTGCAGGAAGAGGGAGTATCTTCCTGCAAGTAATCAAAAAACGGCGTGAGGCGCAAGAAAAATGAGACCGTTGAGGCAATGGCGCCGCCTGTATACGCGGCAGCACCGTTGATCGTTCGTTGCCCTGCCCGTATCTTGTGCATACGCCATCCCACCTGAAAACAACACTGCATATACCAGTATATACCAGCGAGTCTTCGACGCATCCATGACCGATCACGCCTCCCGTTCCCGATTCCTCACGCTACGATTCGGCGCGCTTTGCGCGTTTGTCCTCGCGGCGGCGCTGATGCGTTTCCTCCCTCATCCTCCGAACGTCGCTCCCATAGGCGCCATGGCACTGTTTGGGGGCGCACTCTTCGCCAGAAAGGGGGTCGCCCTTGCCATGGTCTTCACCGCCATGCTGCTCAGTGACATTCTCCTGGGCTTTGAGCCTGCACCCGTCGTGTATTTCGCCTTCGCAGGCGTGATCGGCATCGGGTTCCTGTTGCGCAAAAACCGTAACCTGTTGCGGATTGCGGGAGCCTCCGTAGCCGGGTCCGTGCTGTTCTTCATCGTGACGAATTTCAGCGTCTGGGCGACCGGCATGCTATACCCGCAAACAATCGAGGGACTCGTGACATGCTTTGTAGCCGCGATCCCTTTCTTTCACAACACCCTCCTTGGCGACGCCTTCTTCACGGCAGTGCTCTTTGGCGGATTCGCCTTCGCGGAACAGAGATTCCCTGTGCTGCGACCGGGCTGAACCGGTGACCTGCTCATTGAAAATCAAGGGGACTTATATACAATACTACACAAGCAGTTTAACAACGAGGGTAACAACATGAAATACTCGCGTTTCGCATCGGTTTTGTTTTTGGCACTCTTTGGTTTTGGCATCATGTTTTTATATGGATGTCGTGCGTCCATGTCGATCGCACCCGGTGCTGAACTTGGTGCTGATACTTTAGGAGTAGCCACCAACAAGGCCCCACTCGTTCCTGATTGCCGGACCAGTATAGAGACTTTACCTGAGGGCAGAATGGAACCGGCGTTTGTTGAATGTTGGCGTGAAGTCATGAACAATTGTGAAAAGGCTGGGCGCACAGGTGCTGCGCGCCTCATCCGGGTAGGTGACGAATATCATGTTTACAGGAGTTGCTGATATGATGGGCATTGTGTAGTATTGTATATAAGTCCCTCCAAATTCAATACGAATAAATCACACTTGCGCTCCAGAGAAAATCGTCACCCGGGACATCGGTGTGTAAGGATTTGTTGATCATAGCCGACAGGGAAAGCGGAAAATCCCTTTTCGCCAATACGGCGCTCGGAGAAAAATACGTCCCCCTCATCTCGTCTATTCTCAGATAGTAGACTTGCGAGTTTAAGGTAACGGTCCATGCATCGAACACGTCGATATTGGATAATCGGGTAGTGAAGACGATAAAATTCAGGTTTCGCAAGGTGGATTCTTCTATACCGCGCGCATACAGAAATAGCATCCCTATATTCAGATTTTTCGTAAGGGAATACTCAGGTAGGATCTGCCCGCCTATGAATCGCCGCGCTATAATGGCGTCCCGCTGGACGTTATCTTCATCTTCCGTGACGGACGATGTGACGAAGTTAAGGACGGAGTTGAGGGCGACTCGAAGCCTGAACTTGTCGGTTTGCAGCATTCGGTATTGCCACCGGAACACAAAATCCCAGGGTTTCCCTGTCGTGGCAAACCGAAGTTCCGGCTCGAACGTCAATTTTCTCTTTCCGATTCTCGTGTAAAATTGTACGGCGGGCTTACCCAGGGTAAAGTTGGGTATTTGGGAAACGCCTTTGTTGGTAATACCGACCGTTCCCGTGAAGGCTTTCCGCTCCTGCTCGACCTCTTGAGCAAACGCAAAGCGGGCAGGCATGGTTAACGAAAGGAACAGGATCGCACCTGCGATCGGATATGTCGTTTTCATGGTGCTTGTCAATGGGCGATCCTTGCCTATGACTGTAAATCCGCCTGCTTGCTTTTCATGGTTTTTCCCGGTTGTCGCCGCCTTGGCCGGTTACCGGAGAGCTGCAACAACGCTTCGCTCTTTAACCGGAAACACAAACGGCCGGCCCGCTGCGATCCGCGACGAAGAACGGTTGCAGGAAGCCGAAAGGGGGAACACCCTGTAAAGATAGGCAACCGGGACCAGCTTTCCACCCGGACAAATAATCCTCGTCCGCATAGGTGGCACAACTATTCGACGCATTTGTTGCGTTGAATAATTATACAAGCCCCTTCCGGTTGGGCAGCGCGATTATTTGACGCATTTTTTGCGGTGAATAGCCATACGAGCCCCTTGCACATGGGTAGCACATCATCTTGCGCGGCAACGCCAGGCGGGGCTTAAACCTGCCGAAGGATTTCGACGAGGAGGGCAAGGGGTATCACATCCATTGAGGGAGCGTTCTTCGCGGAATCTTCGCAAAGCAGGCTATTGCTGTAAAATCTGGAATACAAGCTGCGCCAATACGCCAGCAATAGCCCCCAAGCCCAACCCCATTATCCAGCGAAGAAGAGCATTGTTTTGCTTAGTCAGGTCGGCCCGGAGTTCGCCTATCTCAGCTCGTACGGAACCTATTTCGGCTCGTACGAAACCTATTTCAGCTCGGACAAAATCTTTCGAGGCCGCGTCCCCCTGCCCGTTACGGATAGCTCTTGCTATCGCTTCAGCCGGGCGCTGTTCAAGGCCCGCATTCACAAGAGCGTGGGCGATGGCGAGGGTGTCGATCATGGCTTTCGGAAAGATTTAAGAATTAATATGCTGTTTTCGGCGTTCTGTTTCAAGCGTGCCCGCATTGTTTCCATGAAAGGTCAAAATGGAAAAAGCGCCTTGTAAAGTCCCCCATCCGGGCGATTTTCCTCTGGCGGCCTCCCTTGTTGCATGCTGGCCCAGTTCTGCGCATATAGACACATAACCCGCCAAAATATAACCCTGCCCGCCAGCGTGCGACGGTTGCGCCAAAACCCGAATTTTTTCCCTACATTAATTTTATCGTTTTATTCCCCAAACCCCAGATATCTACCATGAATCGTCGCACTTTTATGCACCGTATGGGGGGCGCCACCGTCGGCGGCCTGACGCTGAGCGGTCTGGCCTTTCCGTCGAGAGCCATGGGACTCGCGCTGGCGGGTACATCCGACGTGCAACTCGGAGCTATTTCCTATAGCTTTCGCGAAATCCCCGCCAGCGCCGAGGAAATCCTCAGCTATATGGTTGAACTCGGCCTCAATACGGTTGAACTCATAGGCAGCCCGGCGGAGGAATTCGCCGGTGGGCCGGCAGCACCGGCGTTTCCTCGCAACTGGAGGGAGTTGAGCGAGGAAGAGCGCGCCAGCTATAGGGCCGAACGGGAAGCGGCGGACAAAGGGGCCGCCGAATGGCGCTTGTCGGCCCCTATGGATAAGTTCGAAGCCCTCGGCAAAATGTATCGTGACGCCGGGGTCGATATCGACATCCTCAAACTGGGCAATCCGGGGTGGTCCGACGGGGAGATCGACTACGCCTTCCGGGCAGCCCGGGCGGTGGGCGCGCGCGGCATCTCGTTCGAAATCTCGAATGAAGCCGGCGAGCGGATGGGGCCTTTCGCCACGAAGCACGAGATGGTCACGGGCATGCATAACCATACCCAGGTGGCCGATGAGGATTTCAGTTTCGACATCCCGATCTCCTATTCGCCCTTCAACATGATCAATCTCGACATCGGGCACTACGTGGCGGGCCTGGGTACCTCTCCGATCCCGGTAATACAGAAGTACCACGACCGGATTACGCACCTGCATCTAAAGGATCGGAAAAGCCCGGAAAACGGCGCTGAAAACGTTCCCTGGGGCGAGGGCGACACGCCGATCGGTGAGGTGCTCCGGTTGCTCCGGGACGAAGCGTATCCGATTACCGCGATGATCGAGTTAGAATATCCGACCCCGGAAGGCTCGACGGTAATGCAGGAGATGAAGAAGTGCGTGGCCTACTGCCGGGAGGCGCTTTCCTGAGAGATCGTTGGCCGCAGATTTCGGTAAAGCAAAAACTGTTATGGAGGAATCCGCTGTGAAGAACCGCCGATGGCAACGTTCTTTTGCATACGTGTTTTCGTTGGGTCTGGCGCTTGTAGTGATAAGCGGCTTTTTCGACAGCACGCCCCGATGGAGTGAGACAGGTTCGGGAACGATCAAAACAATAAACAACCAGGGAGGACAGACCCTGGGGTACGCCACAACGTCGGGCGTCAGCCTGCTCACCGTCGACAGGTTCGCGTTCAAGGACTTGAACAAAAACGAGGCGCTGGACCCGTACGAAGACTGGCGCCTCTCCGCCGACGAACGGGCGAAGGACCTGGCCTCCAGAATGTCTGTTGAGCAGATCGCCGGACTCATGCTCTACAGTGCCCACCAGGCCGTTCCTGCGGCAGGTGGACGGTTTGGCCGCACGACGACCTATAACGGAAAGCCGTTTGCCGAGAGCGGGGCGAACGCCTCGGATCTTTCCGATGCCCAGACGGACTTTCTGACTAACGACAACCTGAGGCATGTGCTGATCACGTCGGTGGAAAGTCCTGAGGTTGCAGCACGCTGGAATAACAATGTCCAGACGTTGGTCGAAGGCATCGGGCTCGGTATTCCGGCCAACAACAGCTCGGACCCGCGCCATCGCACGCGGGCCGATGCCGAATACAATGCGGGTTCCGGAGGGGACATCTCCATGTGGCCCGCCTCGATCGGCCTCGCTGCGACCTTCGACCCCGCCCTCGTACGGCAGTTCGGCGAAATCGCGTCGAGAGAATACCGTGCGCTCGGTGTCACGACGGCCCTTTCGCCCCAAATTGATCTGGCCACCGAACCCCGCTGGTACCGTTTTAGCGGCACCTTCGGGGCCGATCCGGACCTCGCCACTGCCATGGCACGGGCCTACGTCGACGGTTTTCAGTCTTCTTCCCGAGAGGCCGAGATTGCCGAGGGCTGGGGCTACGAAAGCGTCAACGCCATGGTCAAGCACTGGCCAGGGGGTGGTTCGGGCGAAGGAGGCCGGGATGCACACTACGGCTATGGTAAATATGCCGTTTATCCCGGCAACAACTTCGATCTCCACCTGCTTCCTTTTACGGAGGGGGCTTTCAATCTGGAAAGCGGGACGGCGATGGCGGCGGCGGTCATGCCGTACTACACTATCTCTTTCAACAAGGATGCCAGGTATGGCGAAAATGTGGGCAATGCCTACAGCACATACATCATCAAGGATTTGCTCCGAGGGACGTACGGCTTCGACGGCGTGGTCTGCACCGATTGGGGCGTTACGCGCGATTATACGGCCCTGGATGGATTCGGCGCCGCACCCTGGGGTGTGGAAGGGCTGTCCGAAGCCGAACGGCATTACAAGGCCCTGATGGCAGGTATCGATCAATTCGGCGGCAACAACGATTCCGGCCCGGTCATCGAAGCCTATGAGATGGGCGTGCAGGAACACGGCGAAGCGTTCATGCGCGGGCGTTTCGAGGCATCCGCCGTCCGGCTGCTGAAAAACATCTTCCGCACCGGCCTGTTCGAAAATCCCTACCTGGACATCGAGCAGACCACCGCTACGGTGGGCAACGCCACGTACACGGCCGCCGGGTATGAAGCGCAACGCAAGTCCCTGGTGCTCCTGAAGAATCAGGACAATGTCTTGCCGTTAAAACAAAACGCAACGATATACATCCCCCAGCGCTATGTGCCGGAACGCCGAAGCCGTTTCGGCGGCGGGGTCACACCCGCTCGATACGAAGATCCGCTTAACCTGGAGATCGCGAACAAGTATTTCGATGTGACGGACGATCCGGATGCGGCGGAGGCAGCCCTCATCGTCATCAACAGTCCCGCCTCTACCGGCGGGTATAACAAGGCCGACGTGGAGGCAGGCGGCAACGGGTATCTACCTGTCAGTCTCCGGTACGAGACCTACACGGCTACGCACGCCCGCGCCACGAGCCTCGCCGGCGGGGATCCGCTGGAAACCTTCACAAACCGTTCGTACCTGGGCAAGACGGTCACGCCCTCGAATACGACGGACCTGCAAGCGGTCCTCGACGCCCGCGAAAAGATGAACGGGAAACCCGTCATCGTAGTGCTCAACCTGTCGACCCCGACCGTGGCGTCGGAATTCGAACCGAGCGCGAACGCGATCCTCGTCAGCTTCGGCGTACAGGATCAGGCGATCCTCGACATCCTGACCGGTGCGGCCGAGCCTTCGGGCCTGCTGCCTTTGCAGATGCCTGCGAACATGCAAACCGTCGAGGAACAGCATGAAGACACGCCGCACGACATGCAACCCTACGTCGATGCCCAGGGCAACGCCTATGACTTCGCCTTCGGACTCAACTGGAATGGCATCATTGAAGACGCCCGGACAGTAAGGTACAGGAAGCAGCGGTCAGCGAGTGAATCCAATCCATAAGCCCGTATGAATCTGTAAGGCATGGACCTACTCGTTTCGATCCGTATTCCAACCGTGAAGGCAACGGTTTTGACGAAGCGGCTTCCATGACCAACCCTGTGAGAGTATTCCAGATGAACAAGAGATCGTACGGGGTATGGTTCTGCCTCGTCTTGTGGGGTCTGTGCCCGCTCCTCGCAACAGCTCAGATCACGGATCCGCTCCATCTTGAGAGCGGCTTGCTCACCGGCATGCCCGGTTCTGATCCGGCCATCCAGGTGTACAAAGGAATCCCCTATGCAGCGCCGCCCGTCGGCGCGCTGCGCTGGCATGCTCCACAACCGTCTTCTCCATGGGAGGGCGTTCGGAAGGCAGATACGTTTGCCCCCGGCTGCATTCAACAGGTAGCAGGATCACGGCCACCATGGACCGAAGAGTTCATGCACCAGGGCAGCGTTAGCGAGGACTGCCTGTATCTCAACGTCTGGACGGCGGCGGAGGATGCCGGCGAGCGACGCCCCATTCTGGTCTATATACACGGCGGCGGCTTCAACGAAGGATCCGGTTCTGTAGCGGTCTACGATGGGGAGGAGTTGGCGAAAAAGGGACTGGTGGTAGTGACCGTCAACTACCGGCTGGGGGCGCTCGGCTTTCTGGCCCATCCGGGACTGACAGCCGAGTCCGGCGACAATGCTTCGGGCAACTTCGGCCTGCTCGATCAGGTAGCCGCTCTCCAGTGGGTGAAACAGAACATCGCGGCCTTTGGCGGCGATCCGAACAACGTCACGATCGCCGGACAATCGGCCGGGGCCATTGCGGTGTACCTGCTCACGGTCGCTCCGCCTGCCAGAAGCCTCTTCCATCGGGCCATCGTACAGAGTGGGCCGGGCGGGTTGGCCTCTTTCGGTCTGAGTTCCACCCGCACGCTGGTGCGTCCGCTTTCCGAAGCGGAAGCCGACGGCGCCGAGTTCGCAGAGGGCAGGGGTGCGTCTTCGTTCCAGGAACTGCGTGCGATGTCCATCACCGATCTGACCGCCGCACCCGCGACCGACTCCCCTCCAATGCGTTTTGGACCGGTGATTGACGGCTACTTCCTGCCGGATAGCGTCCCCGCGATCTACACCCAGGGAACGCAGCACGATGTCCCAATGCTTATGGGCTTTAATGCCGACGAACCGAGCGCCTTCCCGGGATACGGAAAAGCCACGGTTGAATCGTTTCGCGAGACGGCAAGAGAAAGCTACGGTGAGTCGGCAGAAACTTTTCTCGCGCTCTATCCGGCAGCCACGGACGAAGAAGCGGGCAACACGCAGAAAGCAAGCCAGCGTGATGTAGCCGCCGTTGCCGTGGGACGATTGGCTGCGGAGCGCGCGCATACGGCGAAGACGGATGCCTACCTGTATTACTTCGAACGGGGCATACCCTGGCCGGAGCGTCCGGAGTTCGGCGCGTTTCACACAGCCGAGGCGCCGTACTTCTTTAACAACCTCCGGATGCTGGACCGGCCCTGGGAACCCCTGGACCGGCAACTCGCCGACATGATGTCGTCGTACTGGGCTAATTTCGCAGCCAGCGGTAATCCGAACGGGGCAGGATTACCAGAGTGGCCGGCTTATGACGGCCAAGACGTCCGATTCATGCGTTTCGGCGACCCGGTTGAGCCCGGGGCGTTGACGGACCAGCCCCGGCGCGATTTCTTTGAGGCGTATCTGGCAGAGTAGCCGGCGCCCTGAGCACACCCTATATCCATATCTGAAGACCTGCGGGTTGACGATGGACAGACGCCATTTTATCACGCATGCGGCGGCAGGCACGCTGGTTCTCGGCCTGCCGGGTGCAGCGTGGCAAACGGGTCCTTCCGCCGACCTGGACACCCTGGCCCGGCCCGCTTTACTCGACATGCTCGGCGACCGCCGTGTTCGCGACCTGGGAGTGCATTATCGAGAGGTGTATCCCACAGAGTGCGATGCGGATATCCTGGGTGCGGCCATCCTGGGCAGCGATACGCCGGCCCTGGTGGGCGCCTCAACCCTGCACTCGTACCTGGAGGCAACGATCCGAGACGACTTTGCCGCCGAGCGAACGGTTCTTCTCAAGGGATGGGTGCTTTCCGTCACCGAAGTACGCCAGTGCGCTCTCTTCTCGCTCGTCTACCCGTAATCGTCATCGGATATGTATACAGATGCCCGAACCCTGGAGGACGGCGCCCTCATTGAAGGCGATCTCTGCATTGTCGGCGCCGGTGCTGCCGGCATCAGCATGGCCATGGAGTGGATAGGGACGCCCTATACCGTGATTTTGCTTGAAGGCGGCGGGTTCAACTATGAACCGCAGATGCAGGCCCTCTATGCCGGCAAAAGCATTGGCGATCCGTATCAGGCGCCCCTGGAAGTCGCCCGGCTCCATTACTTTGGCGGCACCACCGGGCACTGGGCCGGCTGGTGTGCGCCCATGGATCCTATCAATTTCAAAAAACGCGACTGGGTGCCCTATAGCGGCTGGCCGTTCCAGAAAGAACACCTCGACCCGTTCTATGAACGCGCACAAGGCTATGTTGAACTGGGGCCTTATGCATATGACGTGGCTGACTATGAAGCCCAGGATCCCACGCGGAAACGGCTGCCATTCGACGAAGAAAAGATATGGACGAAGATGTGGCAGTTCAGCCCACCGACACGATTCGGGACGCGGTACCGGGATACGATTATCGATGCGGAAAACCTTCATCTTTACACCTACGCCAACGTCACGGAGATCGAAGCGAACGAGTCGGTACGGGCCGTGGCCGGATTGCGGACACAAACCATCGACGGCAAGCGTCACCGTGTCCGGGCCCGGCATTACGTGTTGGCCTGCGGAACGATTCAGAATGCACGGATCCTGCTGGCCTCCAATAGGCAGGCGCCCGCCGGGCTGGGCAATGACCACGATCTGGTGGGACGCTTTTTCATGGAACACTTCGAGATGGGCGGGGCGCAGTTGATCCTGGAAAAGCCGGACCCCATGCGTATGTACTCACACCGCTTCGGCGGGCAACGATTGCCCAGTGGAGAACTGGCCTTGGCCGAGCAGGCTCAGCGGCAGCATCGTATTCTCAACGGCACTGCCTCGCTCGGGCCGGGGACCTTTCCCGAAGAGATGAGGAGTTTTTTTCAGAACTTTTCGGACGGCGCCTTCAGACAATGGATGCGCAGTGACGAACAGGAGGGGGAACAGCCACGGCGCCCACCCAACCGGCCCGCTGCGCCTGACGAGGGACGGCGTGATTATCAACTCCGATCACGCGCCGAGCAAATGCCCAATCCCGCCTCCCGTGTGGTGCTCAGTACCGAGAAGGATGCTCTGGGGACGCCCTATGCCGATTTGCACTGGAAACTGTCGGAGTTGGACAAACGGTCGATGCGAACCTTTTTCGAAATTGTGGCGCATGAATTCGGCCGAACCGGGCTGGGGCGGGTTCAAATCCTGGACTGGTTGCTCGAAGACGATACCACCTGGCCATCCTTTCTGAGTGGAGGGTTTCATCACATGGGCGCCACGCGCATGCATGATGATCCGAAGCAAGGGGTGCTCGACGCCAACGCAAAGGTACATAGCCTCGAGAATCTGTATGTAGCCGGCGCCTCGGCTTTCCCAACGTCAGGAGCTCCGAATCCAACGTTGACGTTGATTGCGTTGACCTTGCGATTGTCAGACCATCTCAAGCATAACATCGAGTAAGGGGGGGCACTCCATGATGTTCAGGCGATGGTTATCAGGTGCACCACAATAGTTACGAGCCTCCAACAGGGCCGTTTGTAAAACGACAGCAATTTGGCACTGGAACGACACGAATTTGGCACTAAATAACTGAGGCGGGAAATAGTTAGCCTTACCAATGGCCAAGGCTATGCCGTTTTGTCACGCCGCTTTACCAGATCCACAACCGCCTCGGTCAGATCGATTTCGGCGTAGAGCGTCCCGCGCATAGCCACGCTGCATAAGACGCTCCAAGATGCGGTCGAGGGGCTGGCGCGCACATCTGCACCTTACGTTTGCGCGCAAACATGGAAGGTGTTTTCGATACCTATAAGGGATATGCCCCGGTTATTCGCAAAGATAGGATCACCCGCCTTGCTTTAATGCCAATTTACTGTCGTTTTACACCGCTCGCTCTGCCGTTTATCTCAACTTGAAGGTGATCGGCAGCGACATCCGCACCTTGACAGCCCTGCCGCGCTGCCTACCGGGCTTGAACTTAGCCTCGCTCACGACGCGGATGGCTTCCTCGTCGCAGCCGGCACCAATGCCATAGCCCGGTTTTACCACCACATCATGTACGTTGCCCTGCTCATCGACCACGAATTCCACGGTTACGCGCCCTTCCACGCCGGCCTTGCGGGCAATCTCAGGATATTTCACTTCGCTGAGTATAGAGGCATATCCTCCAATCAACTCGGGCATCTGCTCCACGATTACGAATATTTCGGGCTCTTCTTCCTCTTCCTCCTCTGGGACCGGGGGCGGGGGAAGGGCAGCCGCAGGGGCATCAAGGTCCAGCGAAGCATCGAGGTCGAGGACATCGTCCTCAAGGATTTCGTCGTTCGGCACCTCAACAGGCACGGGCGGCTTGGGCGGAGGAGGCGGTTGCTCGATTTGCTCCGTTTGCTGGATTTCTTCCATGCTGATCTGCTCCTGCTCCGGGAGCACGATATCGAAATCGCTCTTGTTGGACCAGTCGGCGCGGAAGGCAACGATAAGAATGCCCAGCGTGACGATCAGGCCCGCCTCCATATAAAGCGTGTACCTGTTCTTCAGGTTGAATTTGTCTTCCTTTTGCAAAGCCATGTCGCTGTTCCCGAATAGTTTGGAATACGGATCAGGGTGTCGGAAAGATTAGGACATTATATACCAAAGTTGCAAGGGTGGCTGTAAAACGACAGCAAATTGGCATTAAAGCAAGGCGGGTGATCTTGGCTTTGTGAACGACTGGAGTATTCCCTTACAGGTATCGGAAACACCCTCAACGTTTGCGCGCAAACGTAAAGTGCAGATGTGCGTGACGCTCTACGCTGAGGTCTATCTGACCGACGCAGTCGTGGATCTGGTGAAGCAGGACCATTATTCGGGCGTTTCTGTTGCGATTTTCGGGCCGATGCATCCGAGCAATCCGAAACCGGGCGATCCCTATCTGCCGAAGAGGCGTGACAGAACGGCATAGCCTGGGCCATTTGCAAAGCCAACCGTTTTCCACCTCAGTTATTTAGTGCCAACTTCTTGTCGTTTCAGTGCCAATTTGCTGTCGTTTTACATGCCTTTAGCGCTCAAGCATCGCTTCCAGCTGTTTTACGCCGGAGCTGATGTCGGCTTTCGCCCTTGATCTGTTGTCTTGGAGTTCTTCCAAAGGAACCTCGTTATTGGGCTGGCCCTTTGAAGCTTGATCCATTTTGTGCGCTGGCCGTCCGAGGTAATACTCAGCATTGTCCACGGCCTTGTTCGCCGCGGTCTCGATCTTTTCGCTTGTCCAGTAGCCGTCCAACACTTCAAGTGCTCGGGCGATGTCTTCAGCATGTGGCGAGTTGGTGTTAACCAACGCTTGCGTATGGTGCGCTATGTATGGCTTAACAGCCTGTGGTTTTTCGCTGTTAAGCAACGCGTTGAGTGCCAAGTGTGACACCAACTGAGGTATGACTGTACGCACGATCGGGTTCTGCGTATGCTCCGCCACGATCTTGTCAGCCTCTTTGCTCAGATCTTCGGCAGTTATGTCTCCTGCGTGATACTGTTTTAACAGCTCACGCATTCTTGTTCCTGCCTCATTCATGGCGTTGGCGATTTCCGCTCCTTGGGGTTTGTAGCCCTGACTGTCCTCCGTTTTCACGACCGCGAACGAACTGAACGAAACATCTGTGCTTCCAACCGAAGCCGGAGATATAGAGTCCGTTGCGGTGCTGCATCCTGCAAACAGGATGAAAGTCAGAATGGCGGTAAGGTTCTTGGTTGTTTTCATGGCTATTTCCGCTTGGTTTCGTGTTAGGTTGGGATTAACAAGCTGGGCCGGTCTCATAAAAATAAATCCATTGATTGGGACCATCCTCACACTCCCACGAATAGCTGGCAGTACCATCTCCGCTATAGTAACCGCGAACGGTGCATCCGTACTGCAAGGCCAGTCCTATAGCAATCATGACCACTACGGCAGCGGTGGCGGCAGACAGCACGGCCCAGCGCCGGCGGACGAGACGAAGCAGCGGTCGTGCCTGGATTCTCCCCTCCTGGCTTTCACGAGGCTCGGCCCGGACATGGGCGCTGAGAAACGCTCCTACCCGGTCGCGTCGATCTGCATCGATGCCGGGCCACATGGAATCGTCCCGGACGGTTGCCCAGGTCGCTGTGAGTTCGGAACGTTCGTCTTCTTCGAGCGGCTCGAGGGCATCCCGGACCGGGTCGGAGGGCGAGGGCTTGTGTGCTGTCATGGCATTTATTCGTTTAATCCATAGGCTCGGATCTTGCCGCGAAGAAACCGAAGTCCTTCCACCAGATGGTTGTTGACGGTCTTGCCGGAGATTGCCAGGACGTCGGCTATCTCCTGGTGGGACAGGCATCCGACACGGCTCAACTGAAACACTTCCCGGCGGCGTGGCGGCATCTCCGAGACCCACCGCTGGATGAGCCGATCCAACTCCTGCCCGATGTAGCTCGATTCAGGCGTTTCACGCAAGGACAGTTCCCGATCCAACGCCACCTCGCTGCGGATGCGCCTCGTGCGATGCGCCTTATAGGCCAGGTTCCTCACAACCCGAAACAGCCAGGCTTTGATCGATTGCTCGGGATCGAGCTCCGCCCGTTTAAGCCAGAGCTTGAGAAACGCTTCCTGTACGATATCATAGATCATATCCTCGTCTCGCGTCAACATCCAGGCATAGCGTAGCAGGGGCTCGGACAACGCCTTATAGAGCGCATCAAAGGCATCAGCGTTCGAGTGTCGCAGCGCCAGCAGCCATCGCTTTTGATGCTGATCGAACGGTATTTCCGCCCTCGGCAACGTGTCGTTCCGCGTCGATGACCGTTCATCCCTGTTGTGCATGCACATGTTCTGTTATCAAGTGGTTACGTCTCACGCGTGCCACCAGAGCCCGAACAAGGGAGGACGAACCAATCAAATGGAGGGCTCGCATGTATAATCCAGGAGAGGCCTGTAGTACCTAGTCTCGACAAGAAAAGAACCGCTTCACCTACGGACGCCCGGCACGCGGCTCTGTCGAAGCGGCTTTTCTGAGCCTGTGTGGCATTGGTCGAGCATGTTTTGATAGGCTGATTGAGTTCCGTTATTTGTTTTGTGTAAAGAATATTAGGCTGTTTTGTGGCCGTACAGCAATCTTATAACCTCGTTTCCCGGGGGTTTACGACCCAGGAAGTACCGACACTCGTCAAAAGCGGAATTCGCAAAAGGCACCCTCTCGCGATGAAAAGACAGTGGCACGCTGATGAACTGGCGGCGCATTTTTCGATGACGCCCGGAGAACACGACCTCGTCGCCGGCAACGGTCGAAAGGACCCGAACCGGTTAGGTTTTGCCGTCTTGCTGAAGTTCTTCCAGTTCGTCGCGCGTCTGCACCAGGTACCTGATGCGATCATCGTGTACTTGCGGCGGCAGCTCGAACTGCCAACGGACGCGGTGCCAGTCTACGATACCGAACGCTCCCGGTACCACTACCACCAGGTGCTGCGCGTCTACCTCGGCGTCACCTCCTGCAGTGAGGGCGACAAAGAGATCGCCGAGACCGCCGCTCGAGAAGCCGCCTACACGATGAGCGATCCAGCCGACCTCGTCAACGTGGTGATCGAAGAACTCATCCGATTGCCGCTACGAACTGCCTGCCTTCAGCGCACTCGACCGCCTCGTCGGTTCGGTGCGCGAGCGGGTTCACGTTCGACTCTACGACCAAGTGCAAGCCTCGCTCGGACAAGACGAGGCCGACTTCCTCGATGACTTGCTCCATGTACGCCCCGGCGAGCAGTTGAGCGACTTCAACCGGCTCAAACAGACACCCGGACCCACTACACAGCGCAACATGCACCGCTGGAACGAGCGCCTGGCGTGGCTCGACGGACTGCTCGACCAGCTCGACCTTAAAACAATAAACGCCCTGAATTTGGCTTTTTCGACCTTTTCAGGGCCGTTTTCGGTGGAGCCAACGACCGGACTTGAACCGGTGACCTGCTCATTACGAGTGAGCTGCTCTACCAACTGAGCTACGTTGGCCGGTACATGCGTCGCTTGCGACGAAGCGCCCCTCTCACGCATGATCTTCCGACTTGATCCCGGTATGATTCATATTACCGGACTGCCCCTGGGCATCTTCCGGGAAGCATGCCGGTCCACATGAAACGCAATGTGTTTCCAGACGTTTGCGTGTACCTTGCGCATACCTCGCCCCGTATCCCTGCACCTCATCGGATGTGTCCCTGTCCCCTGCCCTAACAGATTGGAGTCCCGCGTCCTGGCGAGAGCGGCCTGCGATGCAGCAACCCACGTACCGCGATCAGGCCGAATTGTCCGAAGCGCTGGCGAAGTTACATGCTTTGCCCCCGCTCGTGACATCCTGGGAAATCCATGTGCTCAAGAAACAGATTGCCGAAGCGACGCAAGGGCAGCGTTTTATCCTGCAGGGCGGCGAATGCGCGGAACACTTCGACGAATGCAGCGCGCAGATTATCGCCAATCGTCTGAAGGTGCTTCTTCAGATGAGCCTCGTACTGATCTTCGGTATCCGGACACGCGTCGTGCGGATAGGCCGCTTTGCCGGTCAGCACGCCAAGCCTCGCTCTTCCGATCACGAAACCCGCGATGGAATAACGCTCCCGAGCTACCGGGGCGACATCGTCAACAGTGCAGATTTTACGCCCGAGGCGCGCGAGCCGGATCCCAAGCGGATGCTACGCGCCCATACGCATTCCGCGATGACGCTGAATCTTGTCCGTGCGCTCATTAATACGGGCTTTGCGGATCTCCACCATCCGGAATACTGGAACCTCGATTTCCTCCACCGTACGCCGCTGGAAAACGAATACCGGCAGATCCTCAAATCCATTCGCGAAACCGTTTCGTTCATTGAAACCGTCTCGGGCAACCCGCTTCACAGCCTGGAACGCACCCAGTTCTTCACCAGCCATGAAGCATTGCACCTGCCCTACGAAGAAGCCTTCACGCGCAACGTGCCGCACAATGAAGGCATGTTCAATCTGACAACTCACTTCCCGTGGATCGGCGCCAGAACTACTGACTGCGAGGGAGCCCACATCGAATACGCGCGCGGTCTCGTCAATCCGATCGGCTTGAAAGTAGGACCCTTCATGTCGCCGGAGGATCTGGTGCACATCGTACGAATCCTGAACCCCGAAAACGACCCCGGTCGACTCGTACTTATTCATCGTCTGGGCGCCGGTTGCATCGCCGATCTCCTGCCTCCCCTGATCCAGGCCGTGCAGGCTTCGGGTACGCCTGTGTTGTGGATGAGCGATCCCATGCACGGAAATACCGAATTGACGGGGGCAGGTATCAAGACCCGGCGCTTCGAAAACATCCTGGACGAACTCGAACAGGCATTTGACATTCATGCTGCGGAGGGATCGCATCTCGGCGGCGTGCATTTCGAACTCGCGGGAGAAGACGTTACCGAATGCACGGGCGGCGCAAGCGGCCTGGAGGACACCGATCTGGTACGCGCGTATAAATCACAAGTCGACCCGCGGCTGAATTACGAACAAGCACTGGAAATGGCTTTTCTTATCGTGAGAAAGAAAAATCGCATGGAAAACAAATCGGCTTAATGATCGCGTGCCTGCCACGGAACGTTTGCATTCTTCTCGGGCTTATCGGGCTCACAGTATTGTTCATGCCGAACCGCGTCCATGCGCAGCAGTATGCCGCCGTGCGCGGGTTCGTAACCTCCCTGGAAGACGGACAACCACTCCAGGGAGTACACGTTATCCTTACACAGGACGACACTGTTCTCGGCGCCGTAACCGATCCCGACGGGATATACCTGATTGGCCGCGTTCCGGAAGGGCGGTACATACTTCAGGCCACATTTATCGGGTTCGAGACCTTTGCGGACACCCTCGACCTTGCAGCGGGCGATTCGCGGCATCTCGATATTGCGCTGGCCGAGCAACAAGCTGCAATAGGTGAAGTCATCGTCGAGGCCGAACGGGAAACCGGCGCCGCCCGCGTGACCGCAGGCCAGCAACGAGTGCTCCCGCAAGACATCGAGTTGATTCCCTCACCCAGCGTTTCCGGTGACCTCGTCAACTACCTTGCCGCCCAGCCCGGCGTGGTATCCATGGGAGATCGTGGAGGGCAGGTCTTCATCCGAGGCGGAGAACCCTCCCAGAACCTTACGCTGCTCGACGGCATGCATATCTACCAGCCATTCCACCTGCTGGG
Organism: Rhodothermales bacterium; assembly: GCA_965248175.1. Lineage (GTDB taxonomy): Bacteria > Bacteroidota > Rhodothermia > Rhodothermales > VXPQ01 > VXPQ01. The sequence goes on along the minus strand of OZ252093.1, from coordinate 1,569,556 downwards.
GTTCTATTCGGCGTTCCCGTCGGACATCATCAATAACGCGGACATCTACGCAGGCGGATTCGGCGCCCAATTTTCGGGACGTCTCTCCTCTGTTATCGATGTGCAAACACGCAACGGCAACAAACGGCAATACGAAGCAGGCGTTGCGCTGACGCCCTTCGTAAATGCGGCCCGGTTGGAGGGACCGCTTGTGGGAAATATTTCATTCCTCGGATCGGCCCGTATTTCGACCCTCGAAGAAGTGGCGTCCCTCTATGTGGCGGACGACCTGCCCTACCGGTTCGGCGACCTGTTCGGCAAGATGCACATCCCGATCGCGCGGAACCACCAGACTTCCATTTCGGCGGTGCATACGTTCGACCGGGGCACGTTGGCGGAACCGACGCTCTTCAGCTCCAATAATGAGATTCGCTGGAAAAACACCGCGCTCGGCCTACGGCATCTCGTGCTCCCCAGAGCGCTTCCCATCCTCGGCGAAGCCCTGTTTTCCTGGTCCCGTCTCCAAACAGAGTACGGGCCGCGCGACGAGCCGTCCCGAACCACCGACATAGACAACTACAATCTTGAAGTCAATTTTACCAACTTCGGGCAAAGCGTTGAAGTGGGATGGGGGTTCTTCGCGCGCAATGTCGAACTCACTGCAAACCTCGGAGGGACCTACCAGAACATCGTGGACAACTTCGTCCGCTCGACCAACGCAGGCGGGTGGGTGGAACCGGAATTCGACCTTGGCAACGGCCTCCGGCTGCGGATCGGCGCAGTCGGGCAGTTCTTCGGCAATTCAGGCTTTTTCGTGGAGCCGCGCATGCGAGGCGTCTATGAACGGGGCATCCATCAGTGGAGTATGGCCGGCGGCATGTACCGGCAAAACATCATTGGGCTAAGCGACCGGCGCGACGCCGCCAGTATCTTTACAGCCTACGCGGAGGCGCCGACCGGAGAGGTTCCAACCGCCCTGCATGGCATTGCCGGGTATAGGATCACGCTCTCTTCGTCCCTCGAACTCTCGACGGAAGCGTTCTACAAGAATCTCCGTAACCTGTTTATTGCGGAATGGACATCCTTTCCCCGTTTCACGACGCGACTTCAGCCGGCAGACGGTACGGTCCGCGGCCTGGACCTCCGCGTAGAGTTCCGCCGTCCGAATTTCTACGCCTACCTCAACTACGGCTACTCCTCGACCCGGTACAACGCTATGCAGGAATCGCTGCCTGTATGGTTCGGCACGGATCGGCTCGCCTTCCGTCCGCCGCACGACCGGCGCCACCAGCTCAACCTGATCCTGAGCGGGTCCGCGTACGGGTTCGACATGAGCGCCCGCTGGAATATCGGATCGGGCCTTCCCTATACCCAGGTGCGCGGTTTCGACGGATTCATCCTGATGGATGGCGTGGTGGATGTGGAAGGGATCCAGGGCTTCCCGCGCGTGATCTACGATCGGCCCTACAAGGGTATCCTCCCCACATACCACCGGCTCGACGTAACGATCGGGCGGCAGATGTCCACGCGCGCGGCGGACATCACCGTGCAGATCGGCGCCATCAACACCTACAATCGGCCCAATCTTTTTGCTCTGGACGTATTTACCCTGCAGCGAACCGACCAGCTCCCCTTCGTTCCCACTGTGGGCATCGAGATCGAATTCTGATTATGCGCCTTGCATCCCTGCGAAATACGACCCTGAGCATCCTTGTTGCCGCTGCCTTTCTTGCTTCCTGCGAAAGCGCCGTCAACCCGCTCATCGGCGAACCGCGCCCATTCACGATCTGGGGGCTTCTGGACGCCGCGGCAGACACCCAGCGGGTGCGCATCTTTTCTATCGAAGGGGAACCCGGCATCGACCGGCCCGGCAACCTGGATGCCGCCGTAACGACTACGGACCTCGAAACCGGAGAAACGCTGGCCTGGACGCCCTACAAGATAACATACGATGACGGCGTTACAGCGCATCTCTTCGAGGCAGCGTTTCGCCCTGTGCATGGTCACCGCTACCGTCTTGACGTCACCCGGTCGGACGGCGCCGTATCCAGCGCCACGGTGAGGGTGCCGCCCGAGGTGGATTTCACCCTCGAACGCTCGGACACCAGTCCGAGGGTCTATGCCTACGTACGAGGAGATCCGCTTCCCAACCTGCTGGGCGTCGAGATGCGGTACGAAGCCACCAACGTGCCCCCCGCCCAGACCTGGCCCACCGACCTGAAACTCCATCCGGTCGTGAACTACCCCGTGGAAGTATCCTATCAGGGCACAGAGGATCGATTGAGGGACGGCGTACGATACGATATCAACATGGCACACGATTTCGTGATCGTAGAGGAGGCATACAAAAGCAAATGCCTGATAACCGATGGCAACCCCAACATCGCCCTGCGCCGCGTCGAGTTTCATTTTGTGGCGGCGAACGAAGAATGGAGTCCGCCGAGAGGCGTATTCGATCCTGAGGTGCTCATCGAACCCGGCGCCCTTTCCAATATCGAAAACGGATACGGCTTCTTCGGTGCAGGCGTGGTGGTCACCGAACGGTGGACCCCTCCGAAAAACCTGCGAGACTTTATTGGATTCAGTTCGAATCAGGGATGCTCTCTGATACCGAGCGCTGGCAATCCGGCATGCACCTCTCCACCCGTTCCGTGCCTCGACGATGTCAGCGAAGATGTCTGGAGCCTTTATTTTTGAATCTCAAGGGAAGCGTTACGATGTGAGCGCTCCCCCACCTGCTCGATCCAGCCGCCGCCCACCACATCGTCGCCCTCGTACAGCACCACGGACTGCCCGCGCGTGACGGCCTGACGCGGCATTGCAAAAGCTACGTGGAGTTCGTCCGGCCCTTCCTGCCGGACCACGCCGGGCGCCCCCGGATCGTTGTAGCGAATTTTCACATCCACTGGCAATTCGTCGTCAAGATATTCGTACTTCACGAGATTGATCTGCCGGGCAGTGAGCGCGCCGCGGAATAACTCGTCGCGCGGACCCAGGACAATCGTATTCGTTTCGGCGTCGATATCGATCACATAGGCCGGATAACCAAGCGCCACGCCAAGGCCCCGGCGCTGTCCGATCGTGTAGAACGGATACCCCTCGTGCCTTCCGACCATGGTCCCGTCGGAGGTCACGAACAATCCTCCCGACACTTCCTCCGCCAACCCGTCCACGCGGTCTTTCAGGAACCGCCGGTAATCATTGTCCGGGATGAAGCATATCTCGTAGGAATCGGGCTTGTCCGCCACACGGTCCAGTCCGTACGCAGCAGCCATCTCCCGGATGGCCGGCTTCTCGAATGCGCCCAGCGGGAGCAAGGTACGGGCCAGATGCTCCTGGGACACTCCCCACAAAGCATAGCTCTGATCCTTGCGGGCGTCAAGCCCTTTCATCAGCACGATGCGACCCGTGGCTTCTTCGCGCCGGAGCCGCGCGTAATGCCCGGTAGCAATGTAGTTGCAGTCCAGTTGCTCGGCCCGGCGCATCAACGCCGCCCACTTTATATGCGTATTGCACAATACGCACGGATTGGGCGTGCGGCCGGCAAGATATTCGCCGGTGAACCGCTCGATAACCCAGTCGCCGAATTCCTCACGGATGTCTACGATAAAATGCGTAAAGCCATACTTCACGGCGACGGCGCGCGCATCGTTCATGGATTCGAGCGTGCAACAACCAACCTCCTTGTCCGCGCGCTTTCCGGTGCGCCCGCCGCTGCGAGCGTAATCCCACGTCTTCATCGTGACGCCGACCACCTCGTATCCCTGCTCATGCAGCATGACCGCCGCAACCGACGAATCCACGCCGCCGCTCATGGCCACCAGTACCCGTCCCTTCCTGTTCATGGTTTCTCTTAGGCTTACAATACGTGCTTGGACCATCCACCGTCCACAGGAAACCCTACACCGGTTACGTACGCGGCTCGCTTGCTTACGAGAAAAATCGCGGCCGACGCAAATTCCTCCGGCTCTGCAATGCGCCGCAGTGCATTGCCTTCGGCCCATCCGGCCTCGATATCTTCGACAGGGGCCCCTGATGTCGAGGCAAGGTGTGTCGCCAGCTCCGTCAAGCGCTCCGTGCGCGTATACCCCGGCAAAATGGTGTTGACCGTAATACCCGCCGGGCCCAATTCCTCCGAAAGAGTCTTTGCAAAGCCTTGTACACCGGCGCGAGCCGCATTGGAAAGATACAGATCGGGAATCGGCCGTTTGGCCGAAATCGACGTGATCATCAGAATGCGGGCAAGCGGATCATCGGCAGCCGCTGCCGCCCGCAAATGCGGTAACGCCGCCCGGCACAACTGGATGGTGCTTATCAGGTTCAACTCAATCGCTGCACGCCACGTTTCGAGGGACAAATCGTCGATATAGCCCGGAGGCGGTCCGCCTGCGTTTGTCACCAGGATATGCAACCCGCCGAAATACGCGCAAGTCCGGTCGACCGCATCGTGCACGGCGCGCTCGTCCGTCACATCGCATACAAGCGGAAGAATGCTTTCCCGGTCGGCGCCGGCCTCCTGCGCCACGCGGTCGGCAGCCGCTGCAATGCGTTCCTGGTACCGGGAGCAGATCGCTACGCGACATCCTTCCCGGGCGAGCGCGAATGCCACAGCATACCCCAACCCGCTACTGGCCCCGGCTACAAACGCTGTCCGTCCTTCGATGCCCAGATCCATGGTCTTTAACAAATATTCGCTTGTGAAAGCCCGATATAATTACGAAAGTTAGGTATATGATCCCTTTTTTAACAGTAGCGGCTTCATGAACGACCACGACTCAGCCCAAACAACATCCCGTCGCCCTGTCGGAACCCCTTTGGCTCCGGCAGCGATAGGCCCCTACAATCAAGGCATCCTGGCCGGCAATACGCTCTATTGCTCCGGACAACTGGGAGTCGATCCGGAAACGGGAAGCATGGTGACCGGCGGCGTAGAAGCCGAAACGGAACGCGTGCTGGAAAACCTCGGCGCAGTGCTCAAAGCCGCACAAATGGATTACAGGAATGTCGTTCGGTGTACCGTGTTCCTGGCGGACATTAACGATTATGGGACCGTGAACGACATATACGCCCGGTATTTCCCGGAACTCCCGCCTGCCCGGCAAGCCGTGGAAGTTTCCGCGCTTCCCTGGGGTGCGCGGGTGGAAATCTCCTGTATTGCGGTCCGGTAGCAACCGGCTTCCGCCGGCTCCGGCGCTATCTGCCCGCCTGTGCCCTACCCGTCGAACCGGAGCACGGACCCGATCAGCGCATCGCTCTCAAGGAGGTCCCGACCCGACAGGTAATTCAGTTCGGCAAGGAACGAAAATCCGACAAGCTCCCCACCGGCTTCCCGGATCAGTTTCGCCGCCGCCGCCGCCGTGCCTCCGGTGGCGATCACGTCGTCATGGATAAGAACGCGGTCTCCCTCCACGACGGCGTCCACATGCATCTCCATGCAATCCGTGCCGTATTCGAGATCGTATTCCATCCGGTACGTCCGCCAGGGCAGCTTGCCCTGTTTCCGAATGGGCACAAACCCGACGTCAAGCACCTGGGCCAAAGACAATCCAAACAGGAAACCGCGTGCTTCAATCCCCGCCACCCTCGTAACGCCGGCGTCCCGGAAAGGCGCTGCGAGCGCCTCGACAGCCTGCCGAAACAAGACGGGATCCAGCAAGATCGGCGTCACATCCTTGAATGCAATACCGGATTGGGGAAAATCCGGCACGGTGCGAACCGCATCGTGCAAGGACTGTACGGATACTTCGGAAAACAAATGCATTCGGGACAGGACTTAAAAACGGAAAACGAACTGCGCGGCCGAAGGGAAACGCATTCCGGCCGGAGCGCATTACGGAACGCTCGCCCGCGGACCGAAACCCTTGTCGTACTGCTCCTTGTACGCGCGAACCGCCCTGAAGATAGCACTTGCCAGATAATCCTGCCCGCGTTCGCTTACCAGAAACGCCGCCTCGGACCGGTTGCTGAGAAATCCCAGTTCGACCAGCACGGCGGGCATGGAAGCGCCCCAGAGCACATAGAAACCGGCCTGTTTGACGCCCCGGTTCTTGCGTTGCACCCGTTTCTCGAACTGATCCTGGATAAGCACTGCGAGTTCCTGGCTCTGCTGCATGTACGCGCTTTGCGCAAGCGCCATGCGAATGAGCGCTTCCTCATTCATATCCTCGTATTCCCGCTGGGAACTCTCCATCTTCACCACCTCGTTCTCCCGCTCCATCGTGCTGCGGGCGGCATCGGTCTTGTGCAGGCCAATGAAATAGGTCTCGGCGCCGCTCGCCGCCACATTATCCGCCGAATTCGCATGGATCGAAATGAAAAGCTTACCCCCACGTTCGTTGGCGATCCGTCCCCGGTCCTTGAGTTCGATAAACCGGTCGTCCTGGCGGGTATACTCGACGTGTACTCCAAGACGCTCCTTTAGGTAAGCTCCGAGTTTCAGCGAGACGGCAAGGGTAATATCTTTTTCTAATATGCCAGGCCCTTTCGTTCCCGGATCCTTGCCCCCATGCCCGGCATCGATCACCACGGTATCCAGAAGCCACTGCCCACCCGTCGGCACGGCCTCCTCTCTGCTGGATGCTAATAACGCCTCTCGCGTCCGACCGGTCGTTCCCCCTCCGATAGCGGGCAACTGATCGGTAGAAGCCGTGGCCAGCAGCGATACCGCCCGAACAGGAATCTGTCGGAGGTCCCTACCCTCCTTCTGGTGCGAAGCAACCTGCCCGGACACATAAGCAAGCCCCACAAGGATGTCGTCGGAGCCGCCGTCGCGGTATGCCGAAGCCTGCACGGGTTGCCCGGCATCAAGCGTAAACCGGAAAAACAGATGGCCTTCGTCCTCTTCTCCCGAATAGCGGATGACAGGCCCTGCGGCATCGCCCCTCACATGATCGGAAGCAAGCCTCGTATTGAAAAGGATCACTTCCAACTGCCCGTCGGCAAGCATGCGCGGCTCGCTATAAGCAGCCACCGGGCCGTCCGTATGAAAACGGATAACATAGCCCTTGCCGTCGGATCGCTCGGTCAAGGAAACGCGCTCCACCTGTGGGGTGGCGCGAAGCGCGGCCGCGTTTGAGAAAGTAGGCGGGGCGACGGCAGCCTCGCTTTCATGAGAAGACGCCCCCGCCGCAGAAGCGGCAAGGGCGACTATGGCGCAGAACCGGACAATTCCCCATATGGGAAATTCGCCGCGCAAAAAGAAGCCCGGACGCAAACGATGCATCATGGTTACGGAAACGGCCAGCAGGATCGCCTCCTCTGCATCTTGCGCCGGCGAAAGGGTGGGTGGTAGATGGGCAGAAAAGCAAATCGCAGCGCAAACCCCCACACTATCTGCAAATATACAAAAAAACAATCAAAAAGCATAAGGGGAGACCATGCGCCTCCCCTGAATCATGCAAAAAGCAACGTTACCAGTCCAGGGTATCGTTTCCCAGCAACTCCTGCAGGCGGCGTTCCACGATATTGTCCCGAAGCCGTTGGCGCTCGGCAATGGCTTTTTGCAACTCTTGTAGTTTCTCCGCAAGTTCCTCCACTTCGCGGCGACGGTTCTCCTGTTTGAGTTCGAATATCTCGGCCAGCCGCTCCCACAATACCGCTATACTGTCCCGGCGAACTTCCCCTTCGTCTATCGCAGCAAACTTTCGGGCCATACTCAGCGTCTCGTGCTCCATGAGCCGCTCGCTCATCAACTGATCGAAAAGCCCCTCATTCTTGTGCTGCATGTTCGAGAAATAGTGCTGCATCTGAATATGCGGCAACTCGCTCGCCGTACGGGCCGCTTCCGCCGCACGAAGCGTCATTTCCTGCACCATTTGTTGCAATTCGTTCGGAAATTCATTCGTCTGCGATTCCGGCGCCAAACGATGCAGCAAATCCCGCATGCGTTTTTCCTGTTCGCGCAGGTCCTCGGCATAACGTTCCAGAATAGCCTCGGGCGGCGTGGCAGGAATAAAAAGGACATAGGCATCCTCTTTCATATCCTTGCAGCCATAATCCTGCATGGTGCAGGAAAAAGCGCGTGGAGTTGTCGCCCATAGGCTGTCTCTCTTCAGGATATACCGCGGCCCACCTTTTACTTCAACAATCAAATCCTTATCCAGACCAGGAGAAAACATATAATCTACAGAGACTCCTTCCGGGGGGAATCCTTCCGGAAGTTTTTCGGGCGGGATTTTCCGCCCATCTATGAACACAACCCCGTCCTCGATGCGAAACGAACGAAGCGTCGGGTCATCGATGGGAAATGAATCAAGTTGCTGCGCCTCCACCGTTCCGGCAGCGAGGATCAGCATCGGCAGGGCAAGCAGCCAGCCTTTGGAGTACAGGGAAAGAGAGGTCATGGCTTTACGGTATTTGTTGGGTAGGTTGCGTTACCTCCAGTTTCCAGTAATCGATAGCGTATTTCCGATGCGCGCTGTCAGCGACGATCCGAGGCGGGCGTAAACCCGGCGCCCCCCGATCCGGCAGGGAGCATTTCGAGAGGCACCGCAGGCGTTTCCCAGCCTCCGGCCACCCCGTCGCCGATACTCTGGATGCGCTGTTGCAGGTAAATGACATCGCCCCGGTCTTCCCAGGCCGGTATTTCCACCAGAATGAATCCCGGCTGTGCAATCGCGCCGTCCCCAGCCTGTTCGGACGCGACAGCCGCTGGTTGCAGTGGCCCGGCAGCGTCAACGGACGACGCATCCGCCAAGGCCGCGTCGGGACGAGCTTCCGGCGCCGTTTTCGACTGCAAGGCGCCGGAAGCAGCGGGAAGATCAGGAGAAGAAACAGCGGCAAGCCCCGTGCTTCCGCCCTGGAGATCGGTCACGCGATTCTCAGCCTCTCCAGCCGGGGAAAGCGTTTCAGGGGGAGCTTCGGAGGGCGCCGTCTCCGTAGACGCGGGCGTGCCGGTAAGGAGCGCCGCGGACCCGGAAACGGAATCGGTCGGAGCTGGAGCAAACACATCCGCCCGAAACAATCCGACGACCACGACCGCCACCACCAGCGCAGCGACCGCCCCGCCCACAATACGCCTCGGCACGCGCCACGCCGCTCGTTTACGCGCCAAGGCAGGCCGGTCTTGCCGGGCGCCGGAGACCGTCGCATGCTGCGCTGCTGCTTGCAGTACAGCCTCTACAGCCTCAGGGTCGGGCCGCGTAGACCGGATTGCGGATCGCGCATCCAGCCAATCCTTCATTTCGCGCAGGGAAGCGGCTTCTTCAGTACCCCCGGAGCCAGAATCCGGGGGCGTTCCCGAATCCTCGTACAGTTTGAGAAGCCAGGCGTCTTTCTTATCCATACCGGTTCGTTGTATCAAGTGGTTCGTATTCCTTCGGCCTCCTCGCCGAGTTCTATCCGCATCATCTTTTGCAGGTTGAGAAGCGCATAACGCATCCGCCCCAGCGCCGTATTGATGGACACATTCGTAAGCTCCGCAATCTCCCGGAATGTCATACCGGTTTCGTGACGCAGCAACAGTACCTCGCGCTGTTCACCCGGTAACCGTTCGATGCATTGTTCCATGATGTCAATACGGCGGCGCAGGTCCACCTGCTCGTCGGCAGGCGCCGGTTCACCCGGCAACCGGTCCCAAAAAGAGCCGTCTTGTGCGTCGTTCGTTTCCACATCGGTCCATTTTTTCCGCTCGCGCATATGATCGAACACCGCATTGCGGGCAATGCGCATCACCCAGGCCAGCCATTTTCCCTGCGATGCATACGATCCGCGTTCCTGTTTCATGGCGCGGATAGCGCGGAAGAATGTTTCCTGAAACAGGTCGTTTGCCACGTCCCGATCGCGTACCATGCCCATCACATACCCGAATATGCGCTCCTGATGGCGTTCCACCAACTGGCGGAACGCCTCCTGATCGTCTTTTTCAATGTATGCGACCGCAAGGGTCTCATCCGTACGATGCATTCGGAATGACGAAACGGACGGGATGCAGAAAAATTATCCTCTTCCTGCCGCGCAATCCTTTACAGAGAACCAATTCCTCTGCAAGAACGGGGCAAGGGCGGAATTATTGTTTCGCGGACGAATGGTTTCATTGGAACCGTACTCTACCGGGAAAGATCGATCTGAGCGGGTGTAAGGAACCATTCGGGTGTCCTTATCATATTGAATTGGTTGCCGAAGCCAGCCGCAAAGGCGCCTTCCTGTTCGAAAACGCAACGCAACACGCCGTGCGCAGCGGCATCATCGCTCCCTTGTATCGCTATGCCTTACTTCTTCGTTTGATTCCCGCTGCGCACGATGACGTACTCGCTTACCTGGTTCCTGCGTCCTTTCACCATTCTGGGGAAGTACTCGCTGCTGATCTTCGATGCGTTCGTATCGCCGGACGATTTTCGCACGTACCGCAAGAACACCTTCAGCCAGATGATGCGCATCGGCGTGGAATCGCTCCCGATCGTTGCGCTGGCCGCCGCTTTTTCCGGCGCCGTTACCACGGTACAGGTATCCTACCAACTCGTTTCGGTCTTTCTGCCCGCCACCGTCATCGGATCGGTCGTGGCGCCCTCCATGATTCTGGAACTCGGGCCTGTAGTGACGGGATTCATTCTGGCGGGGCGCGTCGGTGCGCGCATTGCTGCCGAGTTGGGGACCATGCGCGTTACGGAACAGATCGACGCCCTCGAAGCCATGGGTCTCAACTCAACGAGCTATTTGATCGCGCCCCGGATCCTGGCGGGCATCATCATGTTTCCGATGCTCTACGTGGCGGCCTGCGCCATCGGGATCGGAGGCGGTATTACCGTAGCCAACCTCGGCGGTTACCTGACCACGCAGGAATTCGTACAAGGCGCCCAGAATTTCTTTCGCCCATTCGATCCGTACTTTGGCCTGAGCAAGGCATTCGTTTTCGGGTTTATCATTACTTCGGTATCCTGTTATATGGGGTATTTTACGTCCGGCGGCGCCGAGGGCGTCGGTAAAAGCACGACGCAAGCGGCCGTGATGAGTTGCGTTTTTATTCTTATCGCGGACCTCGTCCTCGCCGTCACGCTGCTATAAAGGCTTGCTGCGCCATGATCCGGCTCGAACATATCACCAAGCGGTTCAACGATGCGGTCGTGCTTCGCGACGTCTCCCTCGACATTCCCGAGGGCGAAACGCTGGCTGTTATCGGGCGGTCGGGTTCCGGCAAAAGCGTGCTCATCAAACATGCGATCGGCCTGCTCACGCCCGACGAGGGGCGCGTGTTTGTGGACGACGCCAACATCAACGAGGTGTCATACAGGCAATTGCGGCGTATCCGGCGCAAGTTCGGTGTGCTGTTTCAGGGCGGGGCGCTGTTTGATTCGATGTCCGCCTTCGAGAACGTTGCGTTTCCGCTGCGCACCTTCACGGGAGAGTCCGATGGGGCCATCCGGAGCCGCGTCGAAGCGTGCCTCGAAATGGTGCAATTATCCAACATCGGTAAAAAAATGCCGTCCGAACTGTCCGGGGGCATGCAGAAGCGTGTAGCGCTGGCACGGGCCATTGCGCTACAACCCAAGTACATCATATACGACGAACCGACGAGCGGCCTCGACCCTGCAACGTCCAACCATATCGACGAACTCATCCTGTCGCTGAATGAGCAGTTGCGTGTAACCAGCATCGTGATAACACACGACATGCATTCGGTGCTTACCATTGCAGACCGGGTTGCCTTTATCCATGAGACCCGGATCGCCTGGACCGGAACCGTACATGAACTCCACCAAAGCGATCACGAATCCCTGCTCGATTTCGTTCGAGCCAACGAATACGTGATCGGCGAACAGACTTCCGCACCGGAAGTATCCCTGCACCCCTAACGAATGCCCATCACTGTGAAGCACTCCAAAGAACTGATCGTCGGTCTGAGCCTCGCCGCTGCGGTGGTTGTTTTCGTACTGGGCGTCCGTTTCCTGCAGGATGTGCCGCTTTTCCGCAGCACGTACGTACTCTACACCCATTTCGAATCGGCCGGGGGACTTTCAGGAGGCAGCCCCGTGCGCATCAATGGGGTCGACGTAGGTGCGGTGGAGCATGTCCAACTGGACACGGACAATCAGGTGATCGTCCGGTTGCACCTCGACGATAGTATCCATATCCCGGAGGGCTCCCATGCCGAAATCGGCGGCATTTCCGCCCTGGGCAGCAATTATGTGGTCATTTTTCCCGGCCCTTCGGGTAACCCGCCGATATCCGACGACGGATACATCGAAGGCATCAGCGAACCGGATGCCTTCGAAGCGCTGACGGAACGAAGTGTCCGCCTTACCGACAATGTCGAGGAAGCGCTGGCGAACGCAAGCGTCCTTCTCGAAGACACCGGCCTCCTGATCGGGGAGACCGGCGCCGATATCCGTCCGACGCTCCGGGCTTTGCGTGAAATCACGGATGCCCTGGCCCAGACGCTGCGCGAGGAACAGGAATCCGTAAGACAGATTATCGGCAATGTCGAGGCCTTTTCGGAAGACCTTTCCAGATTTTCGGGGACCAGTGCGGACACGCTGGCCCAGGCGCTGCACCGTCTCGACCAGGTGACGGTGTATCTCGAAGGCTCCCTGGAAACGCTGGAAAGTGCTACGGGCAACCTGGACGAGATTCTGAACAAGATCAACAACGGCGACGGGACGATAGCCCGGCTGCTGAACGATCCAACCTTGTACATACATATGAGCTCCACCCTCGGGACGCTCGACGCCCTGCTGCAAGACCTGCAGGAGAATCCTCGCAAGTACTTGCGACACATGGATATTGTGGACGTTTTTTAGCGGAAGGCTTGCCAAAAGGGGGAAACCTTTTTCCTCGCCATGCTCTCGTACCGGCACGACCGCTTCTCATTTCCCGGCGCCATATCGTTATAGGGTTTTCTTGTTTATCTGATGCTGATTCAATACATCCGACGTCACCTCCCGCCCCTCCCCTCGCCGCTCCGTACAGAACTTGAACTTCCTCGCAAAGAGCAAGGCCGCGTTCTGTTCTTTGTGCTGCTTCTGCTACGCAGCGTGCCGCCGTTGCTCCTCGCCGCATTCGTCTTCAGTTTCTGGTGGGATGTGCCGATTGGCGACCGCACGTACTTCGGCATAACGTACCACTTCGAAAACCTGCTCCGCATCATCGCTGTGAGTGGATTGATCGGGTACCTCACGAACTGGCTGGCCATTACCATGCTGTTCCATCCGCGGCAGCGACGCCCCTTGCTGGGACAGGGCCTCATTCCCGCTCAACGGGAACGCGTGATATACCGACTGGCGAAGACCGTCTCCGACGAGCTCATCAATGAAGAGATCATCAAGGAAAAGATCGAGGCGTCGGGACTCCTCCAGAAATACCGTGAAATGGCATTCGCCGTAACGCGCAATATCATCGAGGACCCCGAGTTTCGTCGCGAACTGAAGACATTTGTGGCCCGCTACGTCAACGAGGCGCTCTCCTCGCCGGAAGTGCGTGATCGGATCGTAACCTTCATAGAAGAAAAAGTCCGGCTCCTGGCCGGCGGAGGCATGGCAGGCCTTGCGCTGCGCAGCTGGCGTTTCTGGAACCAGGACGATTTCCGGCGGCGACTGGAAGAAGCGGTTCAGGACCTTCCTGCCTCGCTGGATGCGATCCTGGACGAGTTGGACACTGTGCTCGACCGCCTTCCGGACAAAATCGAGGCGCGCTCCGAGGACATCGAGAACTGGTCTGCACGCATTGTCCTCGGGTTTATCGAACGGCTCGACATCTACGGCATGGTCGTGTCGAACATGCAAAAGTACGACGAAGACAAGCTGGAGGCGCTCATCCGGAACGCTTCGAACGAGCAACTCCGATACATCAAATACCTCGGAGGGGTGCTCGGCACTGTTGGCGGCCTGGTAATCTGGGAACCGTTCACGAGCCTGATCTTGTTTGTGGCCGGAGGCGGGTCCATATATGCCCTGGACAGTCTGCTACTGATGCGATTCCGCGCCCGGGCGAATCGGCGCGCCGGCAAGGGGCTCGACGGAAACGCCCCGAACGATCCGGGGCAGAACGGGACGAACGGCAACCTTCCTGCGTGACGCAAGGGATCGAACAGGCACTCGGGCATACGGAGCGCTTTCTTCGAAATTAAGAAGCGTTTCGAGCGTGCCCTTCATGGTATCCTGCTCCATGAGCGCCGCTCGCAGCATGCCGGCGTTACGGAATCCCTTGAAATATCCTCCGTAATGCCGCCGCATCTCAAGCACTCCCTTCCTCTCGCCCAGCCATTCACATTTCAACACAAGGTGCTCGGCCACCACGGCGAGACGCTCTTCCCATGTGGGCGGATCCATCTTCTCGCCCGTCTCCAGCCAGGCCTTCGTTTCCCGGAAAACCCATGGATTGCCGATCGCGCCCCGCCCGATCATCACGGCATCCACGCCTGTCTCAGCGAACATGTCCCGTATTTTGATCGGGTCCGTGGCGTCTCCGTTGCCAATAAGCGGAATGTCCTGCAACCCTTCCTCCCGGATGCGGCGCAGCCATTCCCAGCGGGCATCGCCCCGGTACATCTGACTGCGCGTCCGGGCGTGTACGGCCAGCGCCGCAATGCCCGCTTCCTCCAGCATCCGCGCCACCTCTATGATCCGGATGGAATCGTCATTCCACCCAAGGCGCGTCTTGACCGTAACGGGCCGCGTGGCGCGCTCGATCACCGCTTCGGTGATCTCCAGCATCTTCGGTAGATTGCGCAGAATGCCGGCCCCACCGTCCTTGCATACGACCTTGCGGACCGGACAGCCGAAATTGATATCGATCAGGTCCGGGTTGGCCCGGTCAACGAGGGATACCGCCTCCCGCACCTGTTCGACATCGCCGCCGAACAACTGAATGCCCACCGGTCGCTCCTCTTCATAGATGTCCAGCTTTTGCAGGGAATCTTTCGCATCGTAGACCAATCCTCCGCTGGAAATAAACTCGGTGTAGAGCAAGTCGGCCCCGTACCGCTTGCACAGGATGCGGAACGGCGGGTCACTCACGTCCTCCATAGGCGCAAGGAACAGGGGATACCTGCCGAATTCGAGAGAACCGATGCGCATGGACAGGCGGAAATAAGGAAACGAAGCGAAACGCGGCGGCGAAGAACAGGAATACCGACCAAAGATTTCCTCGCAAAAACGTAACCGGACCGCATGCGTTCCCGTAGCACAAGCGTAAGGCCGGCTTTTCATCCAGGCGGGAATCCACATGAAGCCCTGCATGAAACCCTGTTGCCCGGAAAGCCTTTTGCCGAAACAACCCTTTGAAATCCCTCTCTCCTCGACGCCATGCATAAACCAGTGCGCCGCCCCGTTCCTCTTGCAACTTCCGCACCGCTTGCGCTCGCTGCAACCCTTTTCCTTGCCGGATGCGGCCCGAACCTCTTCCAACGCGCCGGCAATTTCGGATCACTGGGGTGTTTCGGGGTCATCGTCGTTATCCTCGACATCATAGCGCTTGTCGAATTGATTGGCAGCTCAAAATCCACCGGCAACAAAGTGGGCTGGGCCCTCGTTGTTATTTTCTTTCCGGTGCTGGGCTGTGTGCTGTATTATTTCTTCGGACGGTCGTAGGCATCTGGTCTGACGCCCCCTTACCGAAGACGCATGAACCCGGACCTTTCGCCCACAACGCCGCCTTTCGCAGCGATCGTATTCGATATGGACGGCGTGGTCATCGACTCCGAGCCGATGCACGACCGGGCGCACCGGATCATTTTCGGCCTGCACGATCTGCCCGTCCCGGCCGAAGCCTATCCTTCTTTCAAGGGCATCCCCGAACGCAAACTGTTCGAACGGGTCGTGTCCGAGTTCGGATCGGACGAACACGATGTGGACACGCTCACCGTATCGAAAGAAGAAACCTTCCTGGGTCTCCTGCCCGACATGCGCCTCATTCCGGGCGCACTGGATTTCATACGCCAGGCGAAAGCGCAACTGCGCCTTGCATTGACCACTTCCGCGACAAGCAGATACCAGCGCTTCGCCTTCGACCGGTTCGAGTTGGACCGTTTTTTCGAGGTTATCGTCACGGCAGAGGACATACACCGCCACAAACCCGATCCCGAACCCTATCTGGAGACAGCAAAACGTCTCGGTCTGGCGCCGGAGATGTGCCTTGTTATCGAGGACTCAGTGAACGGAGTGCGGTCGGCGCACCGGGCAGGGTGTCATGTAGCAGGAATGACCACATCGTTCAGCGCCGGCGAACTCAAAGAGGCAGGCGCACATATCGTGGTGGATGCGTTCGGAGAACTGGCGGAATGTCTCGGCATGGAAAGAAACGGCGCACCGGGCGCTACCGGCTGACAGGTCCCGGGGAAATCCTCTTACCGGCCGTCTACTCCATCCCGCGGTCGGCAAGATATGCGGCGCCGCGCCCCTTGATGTTTTCGTCCCAGTACTGCATCCATTCGGGGCCTTCCCTGGCGAGACGTTCCCAATCAATCTCCATGGGTTTGATTTCCACTCCGGTCATCCACTCCGGAAGTTCCGAATCCGGGATGGTATTCCGAACCGGGATGCGATAGAACCGGTGCGCCTGATCGACAAGGGCGCTATCGGACGTTACGAACTCATAGAACGCCCGTGCAAGCTCCGGATGGGGGCCACCAGCGACGAGCGCAATGCCGTCCGTAAGGACCGGCGTCCCGGAAGAGGGCACCACATAGCCGAAAGGATACCCGTTCTGCAACTGGATGTACGTATCCGGCATATTCCATAGCGTCACATCGCCTTCCTCGCGGGCCAGTTTGAGATAAAGCTGCGTCGGGTCGGCAGCATAGGTCTCCACGTTGCGGTCCAGACGGGCCAGCCATGCGTAGCCCTCCTCTACGGTAGGCTGCCGGAGAATCATCGCCCCGAAGATCGTCCGCATGGTACTGGAAGCCAGTGGATACCGGACGATAACCCGATCGTACCATTGTTCTTCAAGCAGTTCATCCCAGTCCTGCGGGGGCGCCTCGCCCGTCAGTGCAAGAGAACGGGTGTTGTACGTAACCACCTCCGGAGTCAGAAATGTGCCGTACCACGTGTCCCCCGCCCCGGAGGCATGGGCGGGCGCTTCCCCGGCCCAGGATGGCGCATACGGATCGAGCAGGTCCTCCTGGGCCGCCCGGTCGAACGCCATGCCGGCGCCGCCCCACCAGACGCTGGCCTGCGGATTCTGCCGTTCGGTCCGGATCCGGTCGTACGCATCCTGCCCCCCCATGTCTATCCATGCGATGTCCACACCGGGATGACGAGCCTCGAACAACTCCTCATAGGCTCCAAGCATTTCCTTGCCGTGCGGCGAGTACACCAGCACGCGGGCGCGCTCGTCTTCGGGAAAACACCCGGTAAGCCATGCGAGCGCCGGAAGCAGAAACAGCGTATGTGGAAAAACGCGAAAAGTCTTCATAACAAAGCGTACAAATGCAGCGAATCAATGTTCTACGAGGCGCAATCCTGCGAATTTTAACATGACCTTTTTCCGGCCCACTTCCCGAAAGGCAATAACAGCCCTTGCCCGCTCGCCATGCCCCTCCACGGAAAGCACTTCTCCCTCACCAAACTGCGGGTGATCCACGTAGCGCCCCGGGACAATGGCGCCCTCGCCCTGGTCGTAGACCACCGTACGGCCGCTTTCCTTGCGGGCGGGCGCAGCGAGGTTCTGCCGGTAATAATGCGGAGCCATCCGGTCGTATGACGAACCTTCGGAGACGCCGGGAACCGCTTCGGGATCCGGCAGGAAGCGCCCCGCGTCCTGCCGGACAGGCTCTCCGGCCTCGGTGTGTACGACACTCCCGTCGATCTCGTCCAGGAAACGGCTGCGTACGCTCGGCGACGAACTGCCGAAGCGAAAGCGGGTACGGGCCCAGGACAAGTGCAGCCGCTGCGCAGCACGCGTAACGCCTACATAGAAAAGACGCCGCTCCTCCTCTACGGCGGTAACTTCATCAAGCGCCATGGATACGGGGAAGAGCCCCTCCTCCAGTCCGGTAACGAACACCACGGGAAATTCGAGCCCCTTGGAGGCATGCAGCGTCATAAGTGTTACACGCGACTCGCTGTCCATCTCGTCAAGGTCCGTCCGGAGCGCCGCCTCCTGCAGAAATGTACTGAGCGTACGCTCTCCGGGGTCTTCTGCGGTATACTCCGCAATAGCGCCGATCAACTCCTGAACATTCTCCCAGCGCATGAGATTTTCAGGCGTCTGGTCCTGGCTAAGGTGTTTGATCATGCCCGTTGCCTCCACGACGGAACGCGCAATATCCTCTGCCGGCGCCCCCTGTTCGACCTCTTCCATGTGCCTGCGTATCATCTCCCGGAACGCGGCAACGGCGCGTCCGGCCTGCGGTCCGAGCCCCATGGACTCAACCTGCTCGATCGCCTCCCAGACCGTACCGTGGCACTCCTCCGCAAAGGCAACGAGCCGTCCGAGCGTCCTGTCCCCGATACCTCGCACGGGGTAATTGATGATGCGGCGCAGGCTCGCCAGATCTCCGGGATTGACCAGGAGACGCAGATAAGCGAGGATGTCCTTCACTTCCTTTCGCTGGTAGAAGGACAGCCCTCCTATGATGCGGTACGGAACGCCTCCGCGGCGTAGCGCATCCTCGATCGAGCGGCTTTGCGCATTGGTCCGGTAGAGCACTGCAAAATGCTCGTAGCCGTATCCGAACCGGGCTTGCAGGCTCCGGACCGCGCGCTCGATTTTCTGCGCCTCGTCCCGTTCCGATAGCGCCTCCATGAGCACGATGGGATCCCCCTCGGCGTTTTCCGTCCACAGTTTCTTTTCGAGACGGTCCCGGTTGTGTTCAATGATGGAATCGGCCAGTCGGAGGATACGACTGGTAGAGCGGTAATTCTGCTCCAGCCGCACAGTAACGGCTTCCGGATAATCGCGGCGGAAAGAAAGGATGTTGGCGATGTCAGCGCCTCGAAAAGCGTAGATGCTCTGGGCGTCGTCGCCCACGACGCAGAGGTTCCTGTGCCGGCCGGCAAGCAGCTTCGCCAGCATGTACTGGGAACGGTTCGTGTCCTGGTATTCGTCGATGTGCAGGTATGTCCAGCGCTCCCGGTATTTTTCGAGCACATCCGGACACTGTTCAAACAAAGCGATCGGTTTCAGGAGCAAGTCGTCGAAGTCCATGGCGTTCGCGGTGCGAAGCGCCTCTTCGTAGGGGCCGTAGAGCTGCGCCGCTACCTGCTGCAACGGCCCGAAAGCGGAACGTGCATACTCGGCGGGGGGCATCATACGGTTTTTCGCACCGGACAGTATATGCCGGATACTGCGGGGACTATGCTGCTTCGCGTCAATCCGGAAACGATCCATCAACTGACGCAGAATCCGCTCCGAATCGTCTGTGTCGTAAATACTGAAATCCCGCGCATAGCCGATCCGCTCCCCTTCCATGCGCATGAGGCGGGCAAAGATCGAATGAAACGTGCCCATCCACAGGTCTCGAGAGGCGCCGCCCGCAAGGCGATCGATGCGGTCGCGCATCTCGCGAGCCGCCTTGTTTGTGAACGTCAGCGCAAGAATCTGCCAGGGTCTGGCGCGTTCCGTCGCAAGCAAATACGCAATCCGGTGCATGAGCATCCGGGTTTTGCCGGAACCCGGGCCGGCCACGACAAGCACAGGCCCCTCGGTCGCTCGCACCGCTTCCTGTTGCGAAACGTTCAGGCCGCCCAGAATAGCCTCAGCGGCCTCCCCGTTGGAAACGGATTGTCCAGAAGGAGCGGGCGGGCGGGAGTAATCGGGAAAAGGCATACGGTGCAAGGGGAAAAGCCGGCGGCGCGGAACGAAAGGCCTCATCGCAGAACAGAATACGGCATCCAGCGCAGAACAAGATACCGCACTGCAGGCGCGTATTCGACCCTTTGCGTGTGAGATGCGCAGGAAGAAATGCAGCGCTCGGCTACGAAGCAGGCTCTTCCAAATCCGCCAGCCGCACAAAGAACCGGCGGCGATCCATGGCCACGACGCGCACGTTGCTTCCGGCTGCAATAAAATCCCCCTCCGTAACGACTTCGATGCGTTCCCCGTCGATGCGGGCTACGCCGGTCGGGCGCAAGGGCGTTACCGCAACCCCGGTCTTGCCGAGATACTTTGCCCGGCGCTCATTTTCCCGATCTTCCCCAGGCCCTTCCCCTGTAATTGTCGTGCCCAGTACGAATCGATCCCAGGCTCCCGAAGTCCACATCCAGTAAAAAAGTCCGCCTCCTGCCACAGCCGTACCCACAATAACATAGATTCCGCCAAGCAAGCCGGATTCCGTGAAGGTATAGCCAATCGCAAAGAGAATGACGATGAAACCGAAAATGCCCACCACATTGAAGCCGGGCACGAGATAGACTTCCACAGCGATCAGACCAAGGCCCACCAGAACGAGCGCTATGGGAAGAAAAAATTCCATGAAACAATCAGGGAGGGTGTTACTGGATGGAAAACGTCACGCGGTAGGAGGCGCCGTACGTACTACCACGCGGCTACCGCGCACCCGGATTATTTCCACCTCTGTTCCGGGTAAAACAAATTCCCCGCGCGTAACCACATCGATGCGTTCCCCCCCGATGTCCACAGTGCCTGCGGGACGCAGCGGGGTCAGGGAAACGCCCGTCCGGCCGACCAACTCTTCCATGGTTTCGGCCGAAACGTAGCCGGATGCGCTGGCAAGTTCCGGCGCCAGCACCAGTTGAGCAAACCGCTCCGATTTCGGAAGATACTTGCCGAGGGAAAACATGAGAACGATCAGCAGGACCAGTGTGGCCGCCATTGTACCAACCGCGGGCGCGAGTGCTGCAAAAGGCGGAAACGAGAGCCCGACATTACCGATCAGGGCGGCAAAAAGCGAACCGGCTACAAGCACCAGCCCGCTGATACCGGCCACGCCAAAACCCGGGATCACGAATATCTCAGCAAGCAGGAGCAACACCCCGATGCCGAAAAGCACGATTTCCCAGCTCTGAACGAGGCCGATCATGTAGTGCGGCGCAAAAAACATGGTGGCGCCGACCGCGGCGATAGCCCCGGGAAATCCGACGCCGGGCGTTTGCAATTCAAAGTACAGCCCACCCATCATCATCAGCATAAGCAGGGACTGCAGAACCGGCGAACTGAGAAACCGCAGCGCCCGTTCCAGGGTCGAGGCGCGGTGCACCACCGAAGCGGTCGGAGCAAGACCGGCTTGCTCCACCACCACATCTATATCGGAAAGAATGGCGTCCGCAACACCCAGCCGAAGCGCTTCTTCGGAAGAAAGCGTCAACACACTGCCGGCTTTGGATACCCCCTCGACTTCCAGGTCTTCATCCACCATGGCTTCAGCAATGCGCGGATCACGCCCATTGGCTTCAGCAGTAGCCCGCATCAATCCCCGCATGTAACTCTGATACTTGTCCGGCGCCGCTTCTCCCGAACCGCCCTCCACCACCGTGGCCGCTCCGATGGAGGCGCCCGGAACCATCACGATGCGGTCGCTGGCATAGGATATGAGCGCACCGGCGGAGGCGGCGTTCTTGTCGATAAACGCTACCGTAACCGGCTCGGCGTCCAGGATAATCTTGCGAATCGTATCGGCGGCGTCCACCAGTCCGCCGAACGTATCCACGTGAAAAACGATCAGAGACGCACCGGCTGCTTCCGCATCGTCGGCAGCGCGGCCCACATACCGGGCCAGCACATTATCGATAGGGCCCTGAATCGGAACAATGTAAACAGGACCGTCGGCCAACGGCGCCTCGAACAGCGTGTCCGGAGACGATGCGGGAGTCTGTTGCGACTGGCCGGGCGTGGAAAGAAACAGGCCGAACAGCAAGCCTGCCGGAAAAAAAAAGAAAACAAAGCGCCTTACGAGGCTATTCATGGCGGCGCATAATCATGGAAAAAGGTACCTGACTGTCTTACGGAGATTCCTCGTAATAAGATTCATACCAGGGCCGCTTACCGCAAGACCGTATCGTCCCGTTCGAACGGCGTCCCGGCAGGTTTCAGGCCGTGCTTCGCAAAGGCCTCGTCGAGCTCCGGCATGAATCGGGATCGAACCCGGCGGGTCAGGTACTGAATCTTGCTTGCCTTGCCAAATACGTATTTCCGGAACGGATGCATGTAGATGCGCACATGATCGCGCCCCAGCGGAGTTACTTCCAGGTAAACAGTGATCCTGTACATTCCCCACCGCCGCAATACGCGCTCCTTCGTTGCAATGGCGTGGGGCAGGTCGGTGGCTGTCGTATCCCATCCTGCTTCGTTCAGGGCGGCAACGATCCGTTCGGGAACGGTCGTTGCGCCGGCGCCCTCGTCCGGTACGATGCTGGACGGCTCGCCCGACGGGTCCACTGCTTCGGAAACGGCAACCACAAGGAGTGTATCCGGCGGCGTATCGTAATCCCGGTACAGGGGTGCAAGGGATGGGGCGCACGCCGAAAGAAAAAGAGAAGCGACGCAAAGCGCCGCCGATGCGCATAATCGTTTCATGATCCCTCGGCTTGCGGAGCAAGGGTAGCGAACGTCCTTAAATACGTACGCATGAAAAGCAACGGATATCTTCGCCGCGGCCGGCGCCCTATCCCTGTTTATACCGCCAGGGTAGCGGCGTTCACGCGCTTGCGCAGAAAATGCAGCATGATCCGGTTGAACGTCTCCGGGTGTTCCAGCATCGGGGCATGACCGCATTTCTCAATGAAATGCAACTCGGCATCCTGGATGAGTTCCTCAAACTGCCTTGCCACATCCGGCGGCGTAATCGCATCATTCTCCCCCCAGACGAGTAGCGTCGGCACCTGGACCTCGTGCAGGCGGGTCCGAACGGTTTCGTTTTTCGACGCCCTTGCCATCTTGATCAGTCTGGTCACGCAGGCCCGATCTGCGACGACTTCCAACATCTCGTTCACCAGATCTTCCGTCACATGTTTCTTTTCGTAGAAGGTGATGGCTGCCCGGTCCCGGATAAAGTCTGGATCATGCCGACGCGGGCTGCCCGTTCCCATCTCCACTTCGTACAAACCCGAGGAACCGGTGAGTATCAGCGCGCATGCGTGCCGGGGGTGGGTGAGAATATACAGGCTGGCGAGTTGCCCCCCCAGCGAGTTGCCCGCAAGCGTCACGAACTCAAGATTCATCACGTCGAGGAATTCGTGCACGTACTGCACCAGCCCCCGCAAGCTGGTCTGATCCTTCGGAAGCGTGTATACAGGCAGCATGGGGACGATGGCGCGGTATCCGTTAGCCGCCACAGCCTGGACAGCATCCGTCCAATTCGTCAAATTTCCCAGCATGCCATGCAGGAAAAGAACCGGGGGGCGCTCCGTCGCGGGTCCTTCGTCTATATACCGGAAGGCATCCCGCTCCCTGATTTTGTACAGGGATTTCTCTATAACAGTGTACATGCAGCCTGCATTCAATGACTCGCAACATTTTGTTAAGATACGGCGTAAAGCTTTTCAATAAAAATGGCTCTGCGCCCCTCTTGCTGTTGCCCATTCGTGGAGTGCCGGCGCAGGAGTGTCGGAAAGTATTTTCCCCAAGCATTGCCCGGGATGTCTCGCATTCCGGCCGGGTCCTGGCTTGCCGGATCGGAACTTTGCACGTCGCTCCGTGTAGGTATTTGTTTACCTCGCAGGAACCCTGTAAACACGCTGCTAAACACTACTACCGTATTTACGACAGGAGATTGTCATTATGCCATGTGGACGTAAACGCAAGCGACACAAGATCGCTACCCACAAAAGGAAAAAACGGCTTCGGAAGAATCGCCACAAGAAGAAAGGAAGATAAACGTCGGGCTTGACCTGAGCACACATCGAATGAAACACTACACATTGAGTAATATCGTTCGAGCAGGGGCATGGGCCCTGATAGCCGGTGTATCCGCAGGGTTTGCTGTCGGACTTCTACTTGCGCCGGGGGAAGGGCGGAAGCTGCGCCGCCGCCTTGTTTATCAACTGGAAACGCTGGCGGATCGGATCGGATCGGTCGTTGAGGACTTCTCCAGCCCGGAACTCGACAGTGAAGCGCGCCGCACGGGGAATCGACTCGTTGAGGATGCCGAGGAGGAAGCTCGCCGGATCCGGGACGAAATAGACGCGCTGCTTGGAGACGCCCGGGGCGCTTCCTCGCCTTCTTCCGAAGAGGAAAGATAAACAATACTATTAGGGTCCCCGGCGCCATGCACTCCGCCGGCGCACTTCCTGTCTCATGCCGAACTTTTCAATCCTTCTACCAACTTCCGAAAAATCGCAACCGGGGGGGAATCCTTTCGTTCCGGACATGTTCGACTACCGCACGCCGAACACGTTCAACTACTTCAACGAATTGAACGTCGAACGCCGGAAGATCATCGGCGCCGTGCAGAAGGCCATCGAAGCAGGAGGTAATCTCGAAGAGTTGTTTGCGGCCAACGGAGAATATCTCGCGCAGGCAATCAGTCTGAATCGGGAGATCTACGATGCGCCGCTTATGGCTGCGCTGGATCGCTTCAGTCCAGGCGTGATGTACGAAGCCATGGATTTCCCGGGATTGCCCACCGGAGCGCAACGTCGCCTGCTTGAAAGCGGTGTCATTTTCTCTGGATTGTTCGGACTGTTACGCCCGGATGATCTTATTCCCGATCACCGGCTGTCCATCGAATCGGAGGTGCCGAATATCGGTGCGCTGACCGATTTCTGGCGTCCCGTCGTCAGCCCTGCCCTCAACCGGACTATCGCCGACGCATTCGTATGGGATATGCTGCCCGATTCGCACCTTGCTGCCTGGGAAGACGACCACAGTTATGCGCAGATCGTACGCGTAAAGTTCTACGACGAAAAGAACGGAACACGCAAAGAACCGGGTGCAAACGTGGCGCCGCTCAGGGGGAAACTGGTCAATTTCATTGTGCGTGAATCGCTGGAAGAGCTGGAGCCTTTGCTGGAGTGGACGCACCCGGACGGATATGCGTACGACCCGGACGGGACGACAGAAAATGCAGCATTGAAGGAAATCAAGGTTACCTTCGTGAGGCGCGCCTGAGTGCATGCCGGTGCAGCCGGCGCATAGTGGTGCTACCCTGTTTCCGCCTCGTTCAGCGCCATGAGAAGGCGCACGCCTTTCAGTACAAGATATTCGTCCGCCCGATCAATCTCCGGCGCCTGTTCTGCGAGCAGGTGACTCCATCCGCCGGTAACAACCGCAAAAGCCTCCCCCTGCAAGGTTTCCCGGATTCGGCGGAGGAGCCCACGTACGCCTTCGACAAACCCGTACATGATTCCGGATTGCATGGCCTCGGCCGTCGACCGGCCGACAAGCGTGGGCGGCCACTCCGGAGCAACGCCGGGAAGCTGCGCCGTGCCGCGGTGCAATGCACTCAGGGCAAGTTCCGGTCCAGGGCCGATCGTGCCCCCGGCATAGACGCCGCTCCGGTGTATGACCTCGCATGTGACGGCACTGCCCGCATCAATGACGATCACGTGGCGGGGATCGCCGTTCTCCGACGATTTTCCGTATTCGACCCAGGCAGCCGCGGCGGCGGCAAGGCGGTCGACTCCCAGCGTTTCCGGGCTGGCAGCGTCAAGCCGGAACGGCAACCGCATCGCGGAGCGGATTTGCACAGGAGTATGGCCCCGATCCTGTAACAGGCGGGTCAGACATGCGGCCGAATCCGGCACGACGGACGCTATGCCGGTCCGGTCAATGGCGTTTCCGGCAGTACGCACCCGGTTTATCGCCTCGTCCAGCCCGGCTTCCATCCCTCCGGGATCGTGCGGCAGCGAGAACACGTGATGCATCCGCCCCCCATCGAACGCCCCGCCCTTGATGGCGCTGTTGCCTATGTCGAATGTGAACCACATGAGTTACGGGTATGTCAGCGCGCAACGGTTACTTCGCCGGCATGAAACGTCCGTATGCCTTCGTCGGTAGCGAGCAGAAGGCCGCCGGTCTCCCCCAACCCCGCTACAATGCCCTGCACGGAACCGTTCCCGTGTGCAAAGCGAAGTTCCACCGGGGCATTCAGATTGTACATACGGCGCATGTACCGCTTCTCCACAGCGAGGGCATCTTCTTCGAGACGATCAAGCGCTTTTTCGAGGCGATCGAATACGGTAGCGAGCAGATGGGCGCGGTGGATCGGGCGCCCGGTGGCCAGCAAAAGCGATGTCGCCTGGTGTTCGATGTCGGGTGGAAAAGTATCCTCGTTGACGTTTATGCCCATGCCGAGAATAACGGCGCGCGATGCGGCGGACGCCTGACCCGCTCCAGCGGATTCCAGCAACATCCCGCAGCATTTCCTGTCGTCGATCAGGATGTCATTGGGCCATTTTATCTGCGTGCATACCGGCGCCGTAAAGCCGTCGATAGCTTCCGCCGCGGCTACGCAGGCAGCCATCGTAATGAGATTCCAGCGGTCGGGCGCCAGCACCGGGCGCAGGACCACGGAAAAGGTCAGGTTGAGACCGCTGCGCGCCGACCACGCGCGCCCCATACGTCCTCGCCCTTTCGTCTGGAGCTCTGCGTATACGACCGCCCCGGCCGGCGCTCCCGCGGCGGCCCAATCCAGCGCAAGGTTGTTCGTGGAGGTCACGGCGTCGTAGGAACGGATTTCCTTCCCGATATAGCCTTGCCGCCCGGCGTACTGCTCGCCGAGCAGGCTGCGGGCCTCATGGGCGGGTCCGCTTGTTACCTCGCACGGGGGCGTGACGACATGGCGCATGGTAGCAATACCGGGAGAGATGACGAGGGGCCATCATAAAATACGATGCGGTTGCTTGCCTAAGGAGCGCCCCATGCCGCATCAGTCTTTTGCGGACGTTCAACCGGTTCGGGCCGGGCCGTCATAATTCGACGCCTGATCCATTTCCCGGAAATCGTAGTACTCCGTGGCGCTCCGGAAACGCTGCGCAGGACGCAGCAGGAACTTGATGCGCGTTTCGAAACGGGCATTGCCCGGCGCCCATGTCCCGGAAGGAAGCCGATCTACACTCAGGAAAAAGGCGCTTTCCTCCCGGAACCACAACGCGGCATGCACGCGCTCGATGTATATGCCGACGAGACGATCCGAGGCCCGGTCGAGATACAGGCGTACGCGCCGGATGGACCGGGATGCTTCGAAACCCGGGCGAGTGGTGATCCGAACGACCCGCACAGGGCGGGCGAACAGCATGGAGTCGGGGGCGAATTCGTACCGCCAGGCTTCCCGGTTCCGGGCTGCGGCATACGGCGGATCGTCGGGAATGACATACTCCGGAAGATCGGATGCGGCAAGCCCGGATGCCGGCAGATCGTCGTCCGCTGAAACGAAACGGCGCAGGTATCCGAAATCGAACGTTCCGGAAGTTTCCGAGTGGATCGTGCGCGCGCCTTCCACGTCGTGCCGCACTTCTTGTTCGCGGGAAGCAAGGAGCGTACCGCCCTCGTCGAATTGCTCGGTGCGGATTCGTTGCGTGTGCGCATGGGTCGAAACGGTCTGGAAGGCGGAGCGGAGCGCCGTCTCGTCGATGCGCTCCAGCAAGACAGCAATGGAATCGGCAGCGGCCGATTCCGCCGGCGTCAGCGGAGCGAGCGGCGGTTTCCGGTCCGCACATCCCGACACAAGGCATAACAGGCACACGCCCCATGCGAGCGCCGGCGCATACGCAACCCGCCGCGGGGACAGTATTGTCCGGACAGACAGGAACGAGCGGGACATCAAATGCGGCATGACACAGCGGGAAAAACCGGGCAAGAGCGTATACAGTAGCGAATAAGACCTCCGATTCCTACATTTCAGGCGCGCATCCGGTTATGCTGCATGCGCCGCGCATTCTGGAAGCGAGCGAAAATTCCTCGACAATATAGTACGCATAATCAACAGGAAGATGACCGGAAACGGGTTATTGCAAGGGAAAAAGGGGCTTGTCTTCGGCGCCCTCAACGATCAGAGCATCGGGTGGGCTATTGCGGAAGCCGCGCACCGGGAAGGAGCGTCTCTCGTTCTTTCGA
Source organism: Rhodothermales bacterium (assembly GCA_965248175.1). Classification (GTDB taxonomy): domain Bacteria; phylum Bacteroidota; class Rhodothermia; order Rhodothermales; family VXPQ01; genus VXPQ01. The sequence continues at coordinate 1,541,692 of OZ252093.1, read as the reverse complement.
ACGCGCCGGTGGCCCGGCGCCTGGGCACGCTGAACAGTCTGGCCGAACAAACCGGGAGCCGCGTCATGTGGGCAGACGCCACCAGCGACGACGACCTGACCGCACTGTATGCGCAGGTCAAGGAAGACGGCCCGCTCGATTTTATCGTGCATTCCATCGGAATGGGCGTCAATCTGCGAAAGAACGTACCGTATCCGGAACTCAAGTACGCGTGGTACCAGAAAACGCTGGATATTTCCGCCATCAGCCTGCACCGGATCGTGCATCATGCGCTCGAAGCCGGCGTCCTCGCGGATGGCTCCTCCATCGTCGCGCTCACGTACATCGGCGCCCAGCGCGTGTTTTCGAAGTATTCCGAAATGGGCGACGCCAAGGCGCTGCTGGAAAGCATTGCGCGTTCGTTCGGCTACCGGCTGGGCAAGCGGGGCATTCGCATCAACACGCTTTCGCAGAGCCCGACCCGCACTGTGGCGGGATCGGGGATTGACGGATTCGAGGCGATGTTCGAATTCGCGGAGCGGATTTCCCCGCTCGGTAACGCGGATGCGGCAAGTTGCGCGGATTATACCGTCACGCTCCTGAGCGACTACACCCGCATGGTGACCATGCAGACGCTGTATCACGACGGGGGCTTCAGCGCCATGGGCATTTCGGACGAAGTCGTCGAGGGGCTTGCGAAAGCATTTCCTCCGGGACAGTAAGAATGACGCCCGCACTCTTTCCGATCTTTTTTGCGTTGGTTTTTGGGGTATCCGGGATCACTCCTCCAGACAGGGACGCTTCGCCCTCACTCTACTACTCCATCGAAAGGGACGGCACGCTATACGCACGTCCGGACCGGACAGCGCCTTTGCCCGATTTTCGTCCGCTCGCTCTGCAAGAGCCGCTCTTCATGCTGGATGCGCAAGACGGGTGGCTGCATGTCAGAACGATGGATGACGTTACCGGCTTCGTGCCCGAGGAATCCGTATCCAATGTGTGGCTCCGCATTTCCAAGAAGCGGCAAATGCTTTTTGCGTACCGGGGAACGGAGTTGGCGTTACGTGTTCCGGTCGATCTGGCTCTCAATGCCATCACGGACAAGGAGCGAAGAGGCGGTCCTCTGGAGCCCGATCACTGGCGTACGCCCGAAGGGAGCTTTCATATCGTGGCGAAAAACTCGGACAGCAAGTTCTATAAGGGTCTTCTTCTTAACTACCCTGCGGCGGAAGACGCCGAACGGGGAATCAGATCCGGCCTGATCACCGAAGAGGAATACCAGGCTATTGTGGAGGCGGAAGAGACGATCGGGGTACCCCCGATGAACACATTGCTGGGGGGAGGTATCGCAATCCACGGCAACGGCACAGGGAGCGGCGTGAACTGGACGGAAGGATGTATAGCCATAACCGACCGGGTGCTCGACCGGTTATGGGAGATGGTGCATGTCGGCACTCCCGTGCTGGTGGAGTGAAGGGGGCTGCAAGCATGGTTTCCGCAGAGGAGCAAAAGAAAAGTTGGAGCATATCCTCAAAGGCCAAGAGCCCTACGACATTTTCGTGCGCTGGAAGTCCCTGGAAAAACAGTCCATCGGCTGGCGTGACGGCGTGCGCTTCAACATCCCCCCTTGGTATCACGTTTTCAATAGCAACCACATGAATGATCACCACCTAAGATTGGCCAAGAAACGCGTTGTGCGGGAGGCCGCCTAATGACTTCCCAGTACAAAGGAATGCGCTGGCTGAAGTGTGACCTGCATATGCAAACCCCTGGAGATACTCGTCACTGGGAAGGTGATCGCCTAGTACCAGGGCAAGAGGCTAAAGCAGCAAAAGCGTTCGCCGAAGCCTGTCATCTCAAAGAGCTGGATGTGGTGGGCATTACCGACCATAACTTCCTCAGCAAGGATTTCATTCCCCATTTGCAAGAAGCGTTTGAGGACATTGAACGTAAATTCAGCCACAAAATCACGCTATTCCCAGGGTTTGAGTTTGAGGCCGATGTCGGCAAAGGCATGCATGTTCTGTGTCTGTTTGAACCTGGAACAAGCATTGAGGACATTGACCATATCCTTACGGAATGCGGTGTTGGACCGCCTCGTACCGAAGGTGGAAAGTCAGAGAAGCGTCTTCCAGATGTTTTGAGCATCGTTCAGAAGGCCAATCCTGATGGGTCTTCGCGCGGCATAGTTATTGTCCCTCACGTTTTTGAGAATAGCCTTTTCGATAATGACAAGATTAGTGAGTGGCTGCAACAGGAGGAATACCGAAACCCTGACCTTCTGGCTGTCGAGGTTCCTAAACCTGTAAGCCGAATGAGCCATGCGTTTCAAAAACTCTTCCGCTCCGGTGAAGACTGTCATGAAGAGTGGAGACGCATTCGCCCCATCGCCACATTGATGTCCTCGGACAACAAGAAGTTGGTTGAAGACGATGAGAACCAGAAACCGGCCCCCAATAGCATTGGCTACCGATATTCATGGATTAAAATGTCGGAGCCATCAATTGAGTCTCTTCGTCAGGCATTTTTGGATCATGAGTCGCGCATCATTTTGCCGGAAGATGTATCGGCAGATACGCATCCGGCTAAGCGTGCCCGACATGCAACGATCCGCTCTATCTCAATTAAGGACGTTGCGTTCCTAGTCGACCAGGAGGTGCATTTTTCGCCCAATATGAATTGCGTGATCGGTGGTCGTGGTAGCGGTAAATCGACTTTGCTTGAGTACCTGCGAATCATTCTGGGCAAAGACAAGGCCGAGGACCTTGATAACGGAACCAAGGAACGAATCGAACGAATACGCGATACGTTAAATGCGTCCGGTGTCGAACTCGAGGTGTGCTGGGTCAGTGCAGATAGTGTCGAGGATCGCATTGTCTGGCAAAACGGCAGCCCGACGGTACATGACCGAGAGCTGGCCGACCCGGAAACATTTTTTAATAGTCTTCCCATCCGTTTTTACAGCCAACAACAACTTAACCACCTGACCGAGTCAAAAGCGGACGATGGCAGCGTCCGTCAGGCACAGCGCTTACTGGACCTCGTCGACGGATTTACCAAAAACGAGTTGGATGTGCTGGCTAATCAGGAAAGCAGACTCAATCTACAGATTCAGGAGTCGTTTGCCAACCTCCGCAGGGCCAAGGGACTGGACAAAGCGTACAAACGGCTCCAGCAGGAACATCAGGAACTGGATCGGCAATGGCAAGCCCGCAGCGAGATTCAGGAGGATGCCCGCAGACATCAGCAGCTCAAGGCGGAAACCCATTACCTTGATGGTCTTCTCGGAACACCGGGCAAACGGTTTTCCGATGTCGCCGAGTTGGCCGAAATTGTTATGGACTCCCATGTCCCGTTTCAGTTGGAAGATCCACCGCACGCCGCTTGGTTCCAACAGTTTGACGAAAAGGTAAAAGCAGCCAAGAGCACTCTGGCTAAGACTATTCGCAAGGCCGTTGAGGATTTCGATGCCACTGTAGAGAACCTTAAATCGGATGATCCAGAATGGGCGGTTATCAAGGAAGAATTGAATCAAGCGGATGCCAAGTTCCGCGAAGCCTGCACGAATAAGGGACTAACGCCCGATGATGTCGGTCGTCTGGAAGAGATCAATCAATCCCGCGCCGAGAAACAGCGTGAGATTAACGAGACCCTTGCGGATATCCAAAGACTTAAGGACGCCGCTGGCAACCCAGAGGTGCTCATGAAGCAATTGCATCGGGTGTGGCGCAATCAGTTTCAGAAACGGATGGAGGCTGCAAAACATGTCAATGAATTAGCAGTTCTCAACGAAGGCGGCGAGCGTTTTATCGAGGTTTCGGCAAAGTACCAGCAAGACCACAAGGATTTTCGTGATCTCTGGCAGAGCTTTGCCCCCGCCGACGGCCGAACACGCCTCGGCAAAAACTGGGATAGCTGCGGACAGATACTCTATGATCTTTTCGTTGCCCAGGATGCTGAATCGCCATGGCAGGTGCTGAATAACCGCCTGTATGCAGAGCAAGGCTCAGTTGGGTCGGATTTTGGCGGAAACGCCAAAGATCTGTTCCAACATATTCGAGACAATCCGGAGCGCTGGGAGAAGCTGCGCTGTTCCCGGGTGCAAGACACAGTCGACATGAAGCTGTTCCGGGCAGACGGCTCGACCGCGGGAAGTATTGCTGACGGTTCACTTTCCGATGGTCAGCGCAACACCGCTGCTCTCGCTCTGTTGCTGGCTCAGGAAGGTGGGCCACTTGTCATCGACCAACCCGAAGATGAGTTGGATTCCAACTTTGTGTTCAGGGAGCTGATCCCGATGCTGCGCAAAGTGAAATCAAAACGCCAACTGATCATGGCTACACATAACGCCAATCTGCCGGTGAATGGGGATGCTGAGCTGGTGTATGCGTTTGAAGCACATGCTGGCAAAGGAGAGGTCCTTGCCTGCGGTGGACTTGATCAGGGAACTGTTACCAAGGCTGTTCTCGACATAATGGAAGGAACAGAAGAAGCATTCCGTCGCAGACGAGAAAAATATCATTTTTGAGGCGCTAGATTATAAAATCTATCAATAGAGATGGTTCGGTTTGATTGAACAGATTTGGGTAAGATTACTGCCAGCATCTCCCTCTACTTCGGGCACACCGCATGCCGATTCCGGTGTACGCCGAGACGGGAAATAATAGAGGGGGGATGCGGAGCAAGGCGGCGGGACAAGCAACGATCCCGATGATCGCTTGACGCATAGAAAACCCGTTCTCTATCATGCGTAATGAAGAAGAACGGGTTCGATATATAGCGTACTCCTAGGTCAACGAATATCCACGGCGGCATATGCGCCGTGGACGCCTTTGTCCACGATCTCTATTGGAACGACCTTTACTTGGGTTGGAGAGGCATTCATAACCTCGTCATGCAGCAATGCAAGGCGTTCCAAGATATCTTCGTAGCCAAGAGATTCCCTTCCTGCATTGATGAGCATCTGCGCTGCCGCAATCACGAACCTGTCACTGCGAGATATCGAAACGTTGCATGCTTCTAATTCGGTTGCGAGTTGTTCAGATTGATTGATCGGCGAGCAAGTGGGCCCGTTGCTCGCGCTGAGTGTCTCGCGCTTTCTGCAAACGAGAATCGCATCTAGGCTGATGGGGTCTTTCGTGGCTGACTTCGGACTCGACGCCCGCAGTTCTGCGTGGACGGGGTAAGAAGCAACCGTGACAAGCCCGGCGTCCTCGATCGCCTGATGAATCGCCGCCCAGCCATCGGCTCGCGAGTGGTGAAAACTGAATGCAAGCACCCCGTGCGACTTGAGGACACGATGGCACTCACGAAAAACACGGGCAAGTTGTCGAGAGAAGAATCGCGGGTCCTTGTGTTGTACTTCTCCCATATCTGAGCAATCTGCACGATTCATCCATGAATATCGGTCGGCAAGAGCCGGGGAGAGCCACGCGAAGAAGAAGTCGCTCAACTCGCTGTAGTGGACGAAGTCGAAATATGGAGGATCGGTGACCACCGCATCGACCGATTCATCGGGGATGGGCAACGATGCGCTGTCACCATTGAGGACCATGACCGCTTGGGCAGTTTTCTGAAGGTCTGGCCAGGTGCTTACACACTTTGGATTGAGCGGCGCGCTTGCGACCGGCTTGCGCGTCCCGCAACGTTGACCGAAAAGGTCGTGGTGGAGTTGAAGCTCAAAAGGGATATCAAGGTAACGTTTCGCTCTGAGAAGACGGGATTCAAACAGCGTGCTGAACGTGCCGCTACTCTTTTTGGTGCCCCAGATCGAGTTTTCAAGCGGTGCCCGTTCCGGTTTCAGGATGTGGTGCGAGAACATGTGGCGGACAGCGCCGGTCCCTTCTCCTTTGTAGCTGCAGAAGAGATTATTGAACTCAAGGGTGCTTGAGAACAAGCAAAGCATCTGCTCCTGCACGCATTGATCCTCAATCTCAAGGATATTGCGCAGGAGCATACCCAGACAGAGAAGTTGTCTGGCGTTAAAGAAATCCCTCCAATACAGATAGTTATAGCCACGTGCCTGATTGGTGTTATGGCCGGGCCGAACTTGAAGGGTTGGAAGTGGTAGGCTCTCTTCGCTGAGCCTGACCTCGGTTTTCGCGTAGAGAGCCTGATCTTCCGATCGCGCCGGAAGGTAAACCTTTTTGCCATCCGGCCGCAAAGCCAACATCGCGTAGAGCCGGTGGCTCGGCGGTGTACCGTCAGTCGGCAGAAGATCTCTGATCTTGTGCCTTGAGCCATCCGGTGCCGTCACATACTGCCCTTTGGCAGGACCATCCTGCGGGTTGAAGTGGTGTTTGCAGTGTGGGCAGTCCAGAGATGCTATATCGTATCGGCTTTCGATAATCGTCCAACAGTTCGGACATATCACTTGCGCGCGAGGCTCCCTCTTCGGATAGGCGTTCTGCGCGAAGACGTAGCGTGAGAAGAGCGGAACGACATCGCCCGCAGGGCTAATGACGGTCTTGCACCAGAAGTAGTAGAGAACCGGGATCAACTCGCCACTTTCAGGATCGCGGGTCTGGTAATATCTCTGGATATCTGGAGCAACATCCGCCTTGATCTTTTCGAAAGCATCTCGAAGCTGCGCTTCAGGAACCTGCGTGAATGCCTGGCGCACGAGGAACGTACTCACCGGGTTAATATCGCTACCAATGGCACGCGCGCCCAGTTTGAGCGCCTCTCCAAGGGTTGTTCCGCTTCCCATGAAAGGGTCAAGGACAACCTTGCCAGACAAATCGTGTCGTTTGTAGAAGCGCTCCCAGATGTCGGTATCGGAGTCGACAAGTGCGCCAAGCGTGATGGCGCGAAAGACCGAACCCAAACGCCTCGCCCACCATTTGTGAATGTGGTAGAGTGGGCGGTTAACTTCCTTGCGCCAACTTTCCTGCTGGGCGAGTTCGCTGATCTTGAGTATTGGGAACCCTGCCTCAAGGGCTGTCAAATGGCCGTTCTCTTCCCCGTTGCGATTCCGGGAACGCTTGCTCATGTGCCACCCCCAATGGTCTTCGGTGACATGATTACCTCCTTGCCCACTTGACCCTCAAGCCGGTAAGCGATAAAGCAGTGCTCTGTACCTGCGCGCGGATTGGGCACACGCTCGGCTGTAAGTTCGTTGGTCCGAAGGTCGAACTTATAGGAAACGACAAGTTCTGCCGCTTCGGCCCGAATAAGGCGTCCAACCTCTCGGAAGTTGTCCGGGGCCTTCATGTCTTCGGGGACGATGAGGGTCATAAGCCCGGTAGTGCCTTCCGTAAGGGCGAACGGTGTGGGAGCGACATACATTTTCCGATCACGGATCATGATGTCGCCGTAGGTGCCGAAGCCTTTCACGCTCTTGTTCTGGTGGCTGTATTCGTGGTCGGCGTTGAGAAAATAACCGTGACAGATCACCAGGTCTACGACGGGGTACTGGCGGCGACCACCGCCAAGGTCCTCGTATGGATTGAGATCGGCAGGATAGCGCCCGAAGACGTAGAAAATGCTCCGGCCGTTGTGAAGTCCGGTGGGCACCTGACTGTTGGAGTCGTAATCACGCTCCCGACCAGGCCATGCGAGTCCCTTGATTTCATAGCCCTCAGCGTATTCGACAAGAGAAAAGTCCGGGTAGTTGTTCCGGCGGACAGAATCAAAGTACACCTCAAGTTGCTCAAGACGAGCCTGAAACCAGTTCTGGAAATGAAACTCCTTGTCCTTGGGACTGACCGACTCAATGAGTTCGCCAGCGTTGATCGCCTCGACGCACTGCTCGAAGACCATAAAGCATGTTGTCGGTTGACTCATCGGATCAGATCGACGAGACGGGACAGCACAATGGCTGTGGTGATTGGTGATCTTTACTCGCGCCGGCATGGCGATTCCCCGACGTATCTTGTAATCGGAGCTACTATAGCATTGGGAGAATTGCCTGGGTTACTGCACCGGAGCATGTCTGCACGTCTGCATGCCCGTCATTGCATCCTGCAGTGGAGATGGCGGGAGTCGAACCCGCGTCCGAATGGCCGTACCGACAAGCGTCTACGTGTGTAGTCGGTCTTTCGTGCTCACTCGCATCGAGAGCCGCCCGACAAAGGCCTGATACGAGCAAAGGCTGATCGTTTTGACTGCGACCTGTTCAGCCGGTACGGGCCGCAGCGGGTTCATCTGAGTCGGTGCCCTAATGCACGCCGATGAACGAGCAGTGCATTGGACAGATGGGGCTTACGCCGCCATCGCGTACGAGTAATCGTTCGCAGTTACCAGTTCCCAGTCATATTAACGAGCTGGACTGAGGAGCTCGACACGCAACTTGCAGCGCGAATACCACCCGTCGAAACCATGTCATCCCCATATATGCAAAGAACGGCGCCACCGTATGGCCGCGCAAGGCTACGGTCCCGACGAATTGTACGCACACGCACAAAACGGCTGGGACAGAAACCCTCATAACTCGTTCTACGGGGGGTTGGATGACAAGTTTCTCCGCCGCCTCAACCCGCATCTCCTGTCGAATACCCCCCATTCACAAGGCGCCGGATGCCACGCTCGTTGCGGTCGTGCAGCTCTGCGGGCTCTCATTCTCTGTTCTTGCCGGACCTCATCGAAAGTCGTCCGATTGGGTTACATTCCGTGACATCAATGAGTTGAGCCAAAAAGCCATTTTCGGGGGTTGTGGGTGGCGGCGAACCCGCTCCCACGCTGTCCGGCGAGTTGACGAGATTTTGTCGTCGTTTCGGTTTGAAGAATCTCTGTTATGGCGTTAGTTTATGGGCCGAAAGCAAACGGGTGTTTCCGAACACAAGGAGACACCCTCCTTGGAGCCTGGACAAGATTTTAAGACAACGAATGGCAGACGAGAGAATTACCGAACTCGAACGACAGATCGGCGAGCTAACAGCGGAACTCAACACCCTGCGAAAGACCAACACAGGGACGCCTGTCCGCAATTACACCTTTACGACGCTGACCGGCGATACGACGCTGTTCGACCTGTTCGGCGAAAAGGACAAGCTGCTTGCGATCCACAACATGGGACAGGGCTGCCGCTATTGTACACTGTGGGCAGACGGCTTCAACGGATTGCTTGCCCATCTGGAGTCGGCCTTGTCCGTAGTACTCCTATCGAAGGACCCGCCGGAAACACAGCGCCGATTTGCCAACGCCCGCGGTTGGCGATTTCGGCTGGCCTCGCACGGCGGCGGGGACTATATTCGTGAGCAATCCGTCGTAAACGGCCAAAACAACTACCCTGGCGCTGTGGTCTACGAACGCGACGGCGACGCCATCCTGCGCAAGAATGCGTGCGTGTTCGGCCCCGGTGATATCTATTGCGCGATGTGGAGCCTGCTCGGCCTCGCGGGGCTTGGCGAAAAGGAATGGACACCCCAATACGCTTATTGGAGCCGCCCGGGCAAGCTGGACGACGGCGGCCTGAACGTGCTCGAATAGTATCGCTGCGCCAACGTGGTTCGTCCGGGTAAATCGGGGGGTTGTGGATTTGCAATCAAAGCGAGGGCAGAGTAGATTCTATAGGTGGTTCTGTTTGATTGGACAGATTTCGGCGTTGCTTCACTCCGCGCCTCACCCCACATCTCCTGTCGAATACTCCCCATCCACAAGGCGCCGGATGCCGCGCTCGTTACGGTCGCGCAGTTCCGGGGGCAATACGGACGACGGGAAATCCTGCCAGGCCGCGGGCCGCACGAACCGTTGGATGGCGGTGTCGCCCACAGCCCCTGTGCGTATGTCGGTCGTGGCCGGATAGGGGCCTCCATGGTGCATGGCCGGACATACCTCGACGCCCGTCGGGAATCCGTTGAAGATGAACCGGCCCGCCTTGCGCCGCAATGCACGAACAAGGCCGTCATACCGGGCAATATCTTTCTCATCGCCGTGGATCGCCGCCGTGAGTTGGCCCTTCAGGCTGTGAGCAACCCGTTCGAGTTCAGCGGCGTCCCGGGCAACCACGACAAGACTCGACGGCCCGAACACCTCTTCGGACAGCATATCGTTCGCCAGGAACGTCTGCGCATCCGTGCGGAAGAGTGCTCCTCCGCCCTCCGTACGCGCCGGATCCGCCTCCTGCTCCGAAGCCGCCACGCTCTGGACTCCTTGCGCAGCAGCCAGCCGGTTGGCGCCGGCGCAGAACCGGTCGCGTATGCCCCGGTGAAGCATCGACGCCGGTTCGGCCCGGTGGATGTGCTCGCCCAAGGTCTGCAGGAAGGTCTCCATCGCTTCCCCGGCGACCCCGAACACCAGCCCCGGGTTCGTGCAGAACTGCCCGACCCCCAACAGAATCGACCCCGCCAGTTTTTCGGCAAGAGCCTCTCCCCTTCCCTCCAGTGCGGAAGGCAGCATGAACACCGGATTGACGCTCCCCATCTCGGCATACACCGGAATCGGTACGGGGCGCGCCGCCGCCGCATTGAAGAGTGCGCGTCCTCCCTGAAGCGATCCGGTGAAGCCCACCGCCTGCACCAGCGGGTGCCGCACCAGCCCCAATCCGACCTCGTAGCCTTGTCCATGTAGTAGTGAAAACACGCCGGCGGGCATCTTTTCAGCCTCGGCGGCCCGGAGGATAGCCTGGGCCACCAGTTCGGACGTGCCGGGATGCGCCGGATGCGCCTTGCAGATTACCGGGCAACCGGCGGCCAGCGCAGAGGCGGTGTCGCCCCCGGCCACCGAATAGGCCAGCGGAAAGTTGCTGGCCCCGAATATGGCCACCGGTCCGAGGGGCACGTACATGCGGCGCAGGTCGGGTTTGGGATGAGGCGTACGATCCGGCATAGCCCGGTCGATGCGGGCGTCTACCCAAGACCCTTCCCGCACGAGCGCGGCAAAGAGCCGCAACTGGTACACGGTGCGGCCCCGTTCCCCCCGAATACGGCCCCCTGGAAGCCCTGTCTCCTGACTGGCGCGTTCGACCAATGTGTCGCCGAGCCCCTCGATCTCCGACGCGATACGCTCCAGAAAATCCGCCCGGTGGGCAGGTTCGGTGGCCGCATAGGCGTCGAAAGCGGCCTCGGCGGCTTCGGCGGCAGCATTGATATCGGCAGAAGAAGCCTCGCAAAACACAGGATCAAGCCCAGCGCCCTGTACCGGATTCCAGGCGCGGAAGCCTTCTGTATTCTCGCCGTTCGTCCAGCCTGCAATAAGATGTTTACCGTAAAGGGTCATGGTGGAGACAATTTTTCTGCTTATCTAATTAGATGAGATGGGAAGACTACCGGCAAACGTCATGTGTTTCCTAGGGGTTTCAGATCGCTCTTTTGCCGAGATCGGGAAAAGGGGGCCACTCCTGTCAAGCGCTGCCCTCTGTTGTCGTCTTTTTATTCGGACCAGTCATTTTTATAAAATCCTCGTATTGTGCTTGACGCTGTTGAGCGGTCAGGTCTGGCAATGATAAAAAGTGATCCCTGAAACCTGTGGGACAAGGGCCTTCTTCAGCAAGAGCAACCAAAGAATTCCGATATTTCTCTGGAATCAGCGTTCGAAGGCGCTCAGCCTGCTCTTCCTCGAAGAAACCAAAAGGTCCGTTGATACCGTACTTCTGTTCAACTGGAAAGCCGAACAGCAGAACAGGGTTTGACATAGCAATGAGCAGGGCAATGTAACCGATGGTTGCTATCAATGAGTCCAGCACTTTCTCCAATGTTCTCTCCGAGTATACTGGTACAGGCAAACCATTGAAAGTACACTGGTTAGGCTTCAAGGCATTAATGCCATTCCGAATGCCTCGCACGTGCAAAATGTCACATAGATGCCGATAGAACTTCTTGACATCACTGGCCCAATCAGTTTGGGCTTCTAATTCGACATATAAATCCTCCTTGGACAGGCCATCCAGCGTCTTCGAAAAAAATGGGGTCTGGTCACGAGAATTTATCCACTTTCGTGCTTCCTCGTGGGTAGTTTGCCCTGAAACGAACCATGTACCAACAAGAATCAGTTCCAGACTGCGCCGTTGATGATCGTAAGAGGCACGGTGGAATCCGAGAAGTGCTTGATCGAGTGCAACACCCAACTCATGTTGAGCCTCAATCCAAGGGAAAAACCCCACACGCAGTAGCGAAAGAACTTCCCCGGACGGTGCATCCAGCAGATCATCCTCCATGAAACAGCAACCGGCCTCAAGCTGTTCACGCGATTTGTAGTGATTTTGAATATATTCCGTCGAGCGTGCCAAAACGCCAGGTAAAGCCTCGGATAACAGGTATTCCTTACGATCCCAAAGATCAATGGAGATTTTCTTTATATCAATGGGTAGCGAATGGGACATTTCAGATGAGAAAGACTATTCAAGATTTTGCATGAGTTTTATGTTGGTACTGTACGCAGATCACAAGTGATGTTCCTAGGCCATGCTTAGCTGGACCATCTCTTAAGCACTCCGGGTCCAGTTTCTCTATAATTATGCCTCCCAAGTTCCCCCCTCACCGAACCGGCACATCGTAGCGCTCCTTCAGGCGCGCCAGTTCTTCCCGCAGGTGCGTGATCGTTTCGGCGTATGCGCGGTCGCCGTACACATTGCGGAGTTCGTCCGGGTCGGCTTCGAGATCGAATAACTCCCACTGGTCCAGCGTGTAGTAATGGATCAGCTTGTGCCGGGCGGTGCGCACCCCTTCGTGCGGGTGGACGTGATGGGGCTGCGGAAATTCGTAGTAGTGGTAGTAGACGGATTCGCGCCAGTCATCAGGGATTTCTCCCTTGAGAAGCGGCACGAAGCTGCGGCCCTGCATCGGCGAGGACGGCTCCACGCCGGCCATATCCAGCAGGGTCTGCGCAAGATCGAGGTTCTGTACGAGAGCCTTGCTTTCGGACCCGGGCTGCACGACGCCGGGCCAGCGCACGATGAGCGGCGCCTTGAACGATTCCTCGTACATCCACCGCTTGTCGTACCACCCTTTCTCCCCAAGGAAGAACCCCTGATCCGAGTTGTAAATGACAATGGTGTTTTCGGCCAGGCCGGCCTCTTCGAGATAATCCAGCAGGCGTCCGATGTTTTCGTCCATCGAATAAATAGTGCGCAGATAGTCCTTCAGATAGCGCTGGTATTTCCAGCGAATCAGGTCGCGTTCCTGCAAGGCGCCCACGCGGTACCGCTCGTAGAACGTATCGTTCTTCGGGCCGTAGGCCGCTTCCCAGGTGGCTCGCTGCTCCGGGGTAAAGCGGTCGATCCAGCCGTATCCCTCCGCAACCTCGTCGAGATGTTCGGGGTTCAGAGGCAATTTCAGGTCCCATCCCCAGCGCAGGTCCGTGGAGATTTCCATCTCCTGCAGTACGGCGGGGGTCGAAAGGCCGGAATAATCATAGAACAGGGAGCGCGGCGCGGGGATTTCCACGTCGTCGTAGCGGTTCAGATGGGTCGGGCCGGGCAGCCAGTTGCGGTGCGGGGCCTTGTGCTGGTACATCAGCAGGAAAGGTTCATCGGTATCCCGCCCGTTTTCGAGCCACTCAAGCGCCCGGTCCGTCACGATGTCGCTGACGTAGCCTTCATAGTGCGTATCCCCCTCCTGCGTTCGAAACGCCGGGTTGTAATAATCGCCCTGCCCGGGCAGCACTTCCCAGTAGTCGAATCCCCGGGGATCGCTCTTCAGATGCCACTTGCCGATGATGGCCGTCCGGTAGCCTCCTTGCTGGAGCATTTCCGGAAAAACAGGAATGGACGCTTCAAGGCTGTCATGCCGCGCATTCGTTTCTACGCCGTTCAGGTGACTGTGCAGGCCGGACAGGATGACCGCCCGGCTGGGCGCGCAAATGGAGTTGGTCACGAAGGCGTTCCGAAACAGCATGCCCTCGTTCGCGAGGCGATCGAGATTGGGAGTGGGATCGAGGGCGGCGAGGCGGCCCCCATACGCGCCGAGCGCCTGCGTGGCATGATCGTCCGAAAAGATGAAGACGATATTGGGGCGTTCGGCAGGCTGCGCCGAGACGGACGAAACGGCGGCAATCGCACCGGCCAGCAGCCACAGGCATAAAAACCGGATCAGGACGGGAATCCGGACGCATGAATGCAGGCGCAGGGCGGATGAGCGCGTGAACATAGGCAGTTTCATCATGGTGAACGGGATGTCCGAAGATGTTTGTAATGAGTCCGCCTTGATGGAACGAACGCCGAAGGATGTAGCCGATGGGTCACAGCGGGTGAGGCGAACGACGGAGGGCGCAGCCGCCACATCGCAGCAGGCGGGGCGAACGCCAAGGACCGCCGCCGGATCGCTGCGGGCCGGCCGTTACGGAGTTGCACGCGGGGCCGCGTGTGGGGTTGCGTGTTTCTGATCGGGTTACGTGTGGGACTATTCGTGGATTCACGCACTCCTTGTCGGGTCATGAGGCAGACGTCGTTTCCGGCTCCGAAAACGCGAACGCCCTTGCCGGATTGTTCGTCAGCAGGTCGTCAACCGCTGCATCGCTTACGCCGATTTCCCGCAACCGCGGAACGAACCCTTTCAGAATGTAGGCAAATCCGGGGCCTTCGGCATGGCCCCAGGCGGGCCAGTAGGAACGGCGGGCCAAATCTCCCCAAGAAGAATCTGGCGGCCATACCCGGCGTCGACAAGGTGGGCAATAGCCTCGGCCCGTTCTCGATCCAGATAATACTGCACCTTGCTGATCTGGTCGTACCCGAGAAAAACGCCGGTGGAAGCTACCTCGAGATGGTGCGACAGGTCCAGCTTGCGATCCATATGACCGATGACGACACGCCGCGGATCGACCCCGGCGGATTCCAGCAGGCGAACCTGTTCGAGCGCCATCGTTCCGGCTTCGGCATGCGTCGAAACAGGGGCGCCGGTACGGAGATGCGCAGCGGCGGCAGCGCGGAACACTTTTTCCGCAACCGGGCTGATTTCATCAAGCGTGGAGGATGCCTTGACGAGGCCGGCGCGGATGCCGGTGTCGTCGATGCCCTCGACGATCTCCCGCACGAAACGCTCCGTGAGTTCCTCGACGGATACCCCGTTGACGAAGGGGGCCGAGAACGGATCCTTGTTGTATCCGGCGGCGCACACGATATGCACGCCCGTCCGCTCGGAAACGCGGCGCAGGCCGGCGACGTCCCGACCATAATCCGGTGTGGTCATCTCCACGACAGCCGATCCCCCGGCCCTGCGGAAACTCCGCATTTCGAGGGCGGCGGCGTCCTCGTCGTCAAGTACGAAGTCCATCTCATCGAGAGACGGGTCCGGGGGTGCACTGAGCAGATGCTCGTGGCCGTAGCACACGCCCAGTTCGGCGGCTTCGATCGGTCCCTGGACGGTCTGGATCATCGGCATGGCAGCGCAGGAAGTATAGAATTAGACATCTTCGGGGATTCCCGGTCTATATGGTTACAATACGGCGCCCATCCCGACGAGCCGCTCCCGCAGGGTGTCGACCGGTAGTGCGTGTCGCGCCCGGCATGGTGATCTTCAATGGGCGCCCCGCATTGCGCAATAGCGTCGTCGAACTTGCGGGCCGCCAATACATCTTCTTTCGTCAGCCGGTAGACGCCCCGGATGCGGCGGCTTTCCCGCACGCCGATCTGGTTGCTGAGGTCAGTCAGGAAAGCCCGCTCGTACCCCGGTACGAAATCGTGCAGAAAACGGGCGTACTCCATGACCTGCCGGCGGCCTTCGACCTCGGCGCGGGTCAGTTGTTCGGGGTCGGTGGCGTCCACATCGCCCACGCGGGTCATGTTGGTGGCCATCACACCGGGGTACGGCGTAATGTGGATGCTGCCTTCGCGGCGCGGCAGATCATACTTGCCGGTTTCGGCGGCTTGCGCCATCAGAGCATGCAGTTCATCCTTGGGCACGGCGCAGGCCCTGGCGTCGTCCACGCCGGTCATGCGGAAGGTGGTCGTGAGCGATTGCACGGGCCCTTCGCCGGGGCCTTCGTACGGCGCTCCGGACCAGGCAGCCACATCCGCATCGCCTGTGGCGTCCACAATGCAGTCGGCGCGGATCTCGAACCAGCCGCGCTTGGTGGCGGCCACCACGCCCGCCACGCGGTCGCCGTCCATGAGAATGTCCATGACAAAGGTGTGAAAGAGGAGCCGCACCCCGGCTTCGAGCGCAAGCGACTCCCAGACAATCTTGAGCGTTTCGGGGTCGTAGGTCACGCCGTCGCCTGCCCCGTAGGTGTTCGGGCGGATGAGCATGGCCCCGCGTTGTTTCAGGGCATCCACGACAAGATCCGGCACGCCGCCTACGACTTTTCTGGAGGAACTGCCCGGGGTATAGAATCCATAGAATGTGTCCAGTACCTGGGTGCTGACGCCGCCCATGAAACCGTATCGCTCGACGAGCAACGTGTCTGCGCTCGTCTTTGCGGCTGCGATGGCGGCAGTCGCGCCGGCGGAGCCGCTGCCCACAACAAGCACCTCGGCGCGCTTCTCGGCTGCTATTTGCTTGCTGTGAATGCGCACAGGATATCCTGGGAAGCGGATCGAAAGGAAAGGTTGTGCGGGATACGACGGTCAGATAATCAGTCTACGCGCTCATTGCGCGTCAATGGCTCCGTCGGTAGATTGGAACGATCTGTTTCATACCCAACCAGGCAACGCCAACCATGGAAGATCTACTCACCGGCGCCGCTGGACTTACGGTTGTTTTCTTCATCTTTCTTGTTTTTCTGGCCATACTCTGGACCCTTCTTCCGTTTGCGATCTTTGGTATCAAAAAACGGCTGGACGAACAAATCAAGATCGGAAATAAACTGGTTTCATACCAGAAAGCCCTGTACGAATACATAAAGAATGCCGGGGACAACGAGGCGCCTGCGCCCCCTTCCGAAAGACCGGAATAGGGAAAGATTGCCCCGGCTCTATTCTGGAAATCCTTTAACCCGCCATGACAGAAACTACCCTTAGGGGATCCTCCATCACCTTGCTCGGAACCGGTCTGATCGGCATGTTCTATGCGTTGGCCGTCAACGGTTGCCGGGGGCGCGACCGCATCCGCAGCGTGTTTTCGCGCAGCGCGGAGCGGGCAAAAACCTTCGCCGGAGAATGGGGTATCGCCCATCATACCGACGACCTGGAAACCGCCATCCGCCATCCGGAAACGGACATGGTGATCATCGGCCTGCCCAACCAACTGCACGAGGAATGCGTCCGGCTTGCGGCGGAGGCCGGCAAAGGAGTCCTGTGCACGAAACCGCTGGGCCGGACCGCCGCCGAGGCAAAGCGCATGCTGGCCATGGTTGAAGAAGCCGGGGTGTTTCACGGGTATCTCGAAGACCTCGTGTATACCCCCAAGACGCTCAAGGCCATCCGAAGCGTGCAGGAAGGCGCATTGGGAGACATTTTGTGGGTGCGGTCCCGCGAAACGCATCCGGGGCCGCACAGCGCCTGGTTCTGGGATATCGAACAGGCGGGCGGCGGTGCGCTGATCGACATGGGGTGCCACACGATCGAAATTGTCCGGAATTTCGTGGGCAAAAACAATCGTCCGGTGGAGGCCATGTGCTGGGCCGACACCCTCGTCCACCCTATCGATGCGGAGGATCATGGCGTAGCGCTCATCCGCTTCGAAAGCGGGGCGGTCGGGCAAATCGAGGTAAGCTGGGCGTTCCGGGGCGGCATGGACCTGCGCGACGAGGTGGCCGGAACGGAAGGCACGATCTGGCTCAACCACTGGCTGCGCACCGGGTTCGAGATGTTTACCTCGGGCGAAACGGGCAGCTACGTGGCCGAGAAGGTCGAATCGCCCAGCGGATGGCTTTTCCCGGTGGGCGACGAGCCGAAAGCGCTCGGCTACACGGACATGTTTCAGGACATGTTCGAGGCTGCGGAGGCGGGCCGGGAACCGATGGAAACTTTTTATGACGGATACGTAGTCAATGCGGTCCTCGACGCCTGCTACAAATCGGCGAAATCGAAGCAATGGGAAGAAATCGTGCTGGAGGACTGGCGAGCAGAGAAACCGCATCCGAGGGTGGCGCCGACCGTGCGTGAAGTAGACGGGCATGTCATCATCAAGGAAGAAGTGCTGCCCGACGGTACGACGCGCCGCATCCTGAAAAACAAGCAAACGGGACACGTTACGCAGGTAACGCTCGATTGACTGCCTTGAACGCTTCGCCCGAACAGCCTGTCGTCCGCATTGCGATGTGGTCGGGGCCGCGCAACATTTCCACGGCGCTGATGCGCGCATGGGAAGCCCGCGGCGATACGCTCGTGACGGACGAGCCGCTGTATGCGCATTACCTGCTGAAAACCGGTGCCCCGCACCCAGGACGCGACGAAATCATTGCGCGCTGCGAAACGGACTGGCGCAAGGTGGTGGCGGAGTTGACCGGCGAGCAAAGCAGCGAAGAAGACCCTGTCGATGGGGCGAATCGCAACGGGGCCGGGGAGCACAATACGCTCGGCGGGGATGCCGATGCGCGCGGCTCCAGGCAGCGCAACGGGACCGGAGATCGGGATGCGCCCGTTGGGAAGCGCATCTACTACCAGAAGCATATGGCGCATCATCTACTTCCGGAAATGGAGGGGCCCTGGCTGGAACGGCTGATCCATGCCTTCCTGATCCGCGATCCGGCAGAGATGGTGGTGTCGCTTGCGCGCATCACGGAGAATCCCGGACCGGACGATACCGGACTGCCGAACCAATGCGTTCTGTACCGGCGCGTAACGGAAAAAATGGGACATCCGGCTCCTGTGATCGACGCACGGGATGTGCTGGAAAACCCGGCCGGCATGCTGGAAAAACTCTGTGCGGCGCTCGGCGTACCCTGGACCCCGTCCATGCTCTCCTGGGAGCCCGGCCTGCGGCCCGAGGACGGCGTCTGGGCTCCTCACTGGTACGACCAGGTCGCCACCTCGACGGGGTTCCGTTCCCGCCCCCCGGGAAACCGGGAGGTCCCGCAGGCGCTATACGAATTGGTCGAGACCTGCCGCCCCCTTTACGAAGAATTGCACCGCAACCGGATCACCGCCTGATATGCTCCAGACCTTCGACGAGCGCAACCGGAATATCCTTGTCAACATCAACGGCACGCTGACGCCCCGGGACAAGGCAGGCATAAGCCCGTTCGACAGTGCGGTACAGGGCGGGGACCTCGTATGGGAAGGGCTTCGCCTGTACGAGGGCCGCATCTTTCGCCTTGCCGAACATCTCGACCGGCTGAAAGCATCGGCGCAGGCGCTGGCGTTTGCGGTCATTCCCTCGCACGAAGAAATCATTGAGGAAGTGCGGCGCACGCTGGAGGCCAACGGCATGCGGGATGGGGTGCACATCCGCCTGTCGCTGACGCGGGGGGTGAAAATCACGTCGGGTATGGACCCGCGCCTGAACCAGAGCGGCCCGACCCTGATCGTGCTGGCCGAATACAAGGCCCCTGTGTACCAGACGGACGGGCTATCGCTCATAACGAGTTCCATCCGGCGGTTTCCGCCCGACTGCCTGGACCCGAAGATTCACCATGGGAATCTGCTCCAGTCAATCCTGGCCAAAACGGAAGCGAATGTCGCGGGGGCGGACGATGCGCTGATGCTGGACCGCAGCGGGTTCATTGCCGAAACGAACGCCACGCATATCTTTCTGGTGAAGAACGGGGCCGTGCTGACGGGGCATACCCATGCCTGCCCGGAAGGCATTACCCGGCAGGTCGTGCTGGAATTGTGCGCAGCACACGGCATCGAATCCGAGGTGCGGAATCTGTCTCTGGCGGAAGCGTACAGCGCAGACGAAATGTTCTGTACGGGAACGATGGGCGAACTGGCGGGCGTTATGCGGCTCGACGGGCGCACGATCGGTGACGGGCAAATCGGACCGATGACGCAGCGCCTCGGCAAACTGTACCGGGAGGAGACGGCGCGCAGCGGGGTTGTGGTGGTGGCATGAGGCCGGTGGCGAGGTAATCAATCGTGCGCGGGCGCCTCTCCGTATGTCCCCAATCAACGGGGAACCGGGAAATCCTGTAACGATTCGGGGAATCCTCTTGAACGAAGAGGCCGCAAACGCCTATTTTGCGCTTGACGCATTGTGATCGCCCGCCCCGCTTCATGGCAGCGCGTTTCTTCACACAAACCTTACTCCTTCATACGATGACTTCCCTTCGCTCCATCGCAAAAATCGCCCTTTGCCTGCTCGCCGCCGGCGGACTCCTTTCGCAAACGGCCCTGGCGCAGGATGTGCCCCGCACCGCCGCGCCCGAAGGCGCTTCGGCGTATATCATCAGCCCTGAAGACGGCGCCACGATCGAGGGTGGCAAGGTGCATGTCGTGTTCGGCCTGAAAGGCATGGGCGTAGCGCCCGCAGGCATCGAATACCCCAACACCGGACACCATCACCTGCTGGTCAATGCGGAAGAGCTACCCCCGGTGAACATGCCCATCCCTACCGACGAAAACCATATCCACTTCGGTATGGGCCAGACGGAAACGACGCTTGACCTCGAACCGGGTGTGTACACCCTCCAACTGCTGGTCGGGGACAAAAACCACATCCCCCACGATGCACCCGTGATGTCGGAGAAAATCACGGTGACGGTGGAGTAAGAAAGCAGCACACAGTACAACCGGGTATAAAGCCGCAGGCGCTGAAACGACGGCGAAAAAAAATGGCCCGCGCCACCTGCATCGCCGACCATGGATTCTCCTCTCCCCCGCATCTATCGGGAACCCGGTTTCGTATACAATACATAAGAGGGCGCCGGTTGAATTTTTCCCGGCGGAGTATTGTGATATGAACGAGAGAGGTGAAACATGGCCGCCGCGCCTTACAGGAAAATAATCAAAGATATACGGCTCGCATTTCCCCAGCCGACTTCCGACCGGATTCACGACTCGTATCTCGTGCATTCATTCATGAGTGCATTGAATCAGGTGGATACCCTGAAAATGCACTTGCCGATGCTCGGCCCTGTCGTCGAACCCGACTACGAGCAGGCAAGACACGCCAAATTGCCCCAGGGTATGTCCTCGGTGGAGGAGGTCGCATCCGAACTCGTAAGCTACCTGCGGGGCATGACAGTCGTCGGGCATCCTCGCACGCAGCAGAATGTCATTGCTCCCCCCACCATTCCCAGCGTGATCGGGGTATTGCTCGCCGCCCTGCACAACCCGAATCTGGGGTGGGACGAACACAGCCGGCTCTTTGCGCTGGCCGAGGTCGAAGCCGCCGGCATCACTGCCGGGCTGATCGGCTATGATCAGGAACAGGCCGCCGGCGTGTTCACGTTCGGCGGCACCGGCACTTCGCTGTACGGAATCCGGATCGGGCTGGAAAAAGCCTGCCCGGGAAGCTTACGCCGTGGATTGTCCGAAGAGGCTGTTGTGTTTGTAGCAGACACAGGCCATTACTGCGCGTACAGCATTGCAGGATGGGTCGGCATAGGTTCGGATCATGTGGTTTCGATTCCCACCACGCCCGAAAACGAAATCGACCTGAACCTGCTCGAGGCGGCGGCGCGCAAGGCGCTGCAGGACGGCAAAAAGATCGCGGCCTTCATTGCGACAATGGGCAGCACCGATGCCTTCGGCGTGGACAATCTGCAGGCTATCGTGGCGCTTCGGGATAGGCTGGTCGAGGAATTTGATCTCCCCTATCGCCCGCATGTGCACGCCGACGCTGTCATCGGATGGGCCTGGTCGGTCTTCAATGACTACGATTTCAAGAAGAACGAGCTGGGCTTCCGGCCCCGCACCCTGCGGGCGCTCGCGGGCGCATGCCGGCGGATACGCGATCTGCCGCTCGCCGACTCCGTGGGCGTGGATTTCCACAAGACCGGTTTTACGCCCTACATATCCAGCCTCGTGCTCGTCAAGGACTACAAAGACCTCCGGTTGCTGAAACGCGACCGGGAACAGATGCCGTATCTCTATCAATTCGGGAAATACAAGCCGGGGATGTACACGCTGGAGACGTCCCGGGCGGGGACGGGTCCCATGGCGGCGCTTGCCAATTACCGCTTGCTCGGCGTGCAGGGCATACGCGTTCTGATCGGGCATCTCGTGGAGATGGCCCAACTACTGCGGGAGCATCTCGAAGGACACGAAGGCACTATCGTGCTGAACCGGGATAATTACGGGCCGGTGACGCTGTTCCGGGTATACCCTCCCGGTCAGGAGGCCTTTGCGACCTTTACGAACAGACGAAAGGAATTCACCGACCCCGCCTACCGGGACGCTCTGCTCGCGTACAACGACTACAACCGGAAGGTCTCGGCGTATGTGCACGAGGAGGCTATGGCGGGCCGAGGCGTGTTGCTTTCCCTGACGGACTGCTACCGGCATACCACCTACGGCGAACCCGTCGTGGCTCTGAAATCCTATATCATGTCCCCGTTCGTGGACCAGGAGAACCTGGAAATCATTGTCGAGAAGGTGCTGGAAGCGCGGGAGCAGTTGAGGAAAGACACGGCATCCGGGCAGGGCCGAAAACTCCTGCACTGGTTTGCTTAGTGGGGGGTAGTGGCGGGGGGCTTCATGTCGGTGGTGCTGGGTGCCGGACACCGCGATGCGGGGAACCTGAAATTGCTGGGGTTTGGGCAGGATTTAATGAAGAAAATATTTTGAAATAGACTTGGTTAATAGGTATTGACATCGTCTAATTAAAATTAGTATCTTGAATTGTCCTTAATTTAACAGGCAATTCGATCTCATGATTCGTCGAAATCTGGCCGCAGAACTTGCCAGCGCGGCAACCCGAGCACCTGCGATCACGCTCACCGGACCTCGGCAGAGTGGAAAAACGACCCTATGCCGGTCGATTTTTTCCGAACATCCATATGTAAGCCTCGAGTTTCCGGACGAACGGGCATTCGCGATGGACGACCCCCGGGCCTTCCTGGCCCAATTCCCGGAGGGCGCCATCCTCGACGAGGTACAGCGTGCCCCCGACCTGCTTTCCTATCTGCAAGGCATTATTGACAAAGACCCGGCGCCCGGCCGCTGGATACTCAGTGGATCGCAAAACTTCTCCCTGCTGGAATCAGTCAGCCAGTCTTTGGCCGGCCGGACCGAGGTACATCAGTTACTGCCTTTGACCTGGGACGAGATCGGGCGCTTTCCCGAACACCCCGCGAGCCTCGAAGAGGTTCTGCTCACCGGCGGCTATCCTCGCATCTTCGACCAAAAACTCGATCCGTCGGTCTGGCTCCGCTCCTACGTCGCAACCTATCTGGAACGGGATGTCCGAATGCTCAGCAATATCGGCGACCTCATCACCTTCCAACGATTCGTAGAATTGTGCGCCGGGCGCACTGCGCAACTGCTCAACTATTCGTCGCTGGCCAACGACTGTGGCATCTCACAGCCAACCGCCAGGGCCTGGCTTGGTATTCTGGAGGCGAGTTACATCACATTTCGCCTGCCCGCGTTCAGCGCGAACCTGCGCAAGCGCCTGATCAAAATGCCCAAACTGTATTTCTACGATACGGGACTGGCCTGCTGGTTGCTGGGTATCCGGCAGCCGGAGCAAATACGCTCGCACCCCTTGCGCGGGGCCATCTTCGAAACATGGATGATTTCGGAGATTCTGAAACACCGCATCCATCGAGGTATCGGCACAAGCACCCTGCACGGTCTCTCGTTCTACCGTGACAAAAACGGCGCCGAAGTCGATCTCCTGATGGAACAACCGGATCGCTTGATCCTGCTCGAAGCCAAATCCGCAGAGACGCCCTCGAAAAGCCTGTTCGCCGGCGCCCAGCGTGTTCGGCGGCATTTCCAGGATTCACCCCGTCCCTGCGACGTGGCGGTCGCCTATGGCGGAGAAGAATTTCAACAGCACACCGACGGACAGTTGATTCCGTGGCGAATGCTGCGCACGGCTGCCTTACCGGACGTCAAACCTTCTGTGCATGTCTTTGCCGATGGCGAGCCGCTCGCCGACGCCGATGTCCTCGTGCTGTTTCCCAACAAAACCTGGAAACGTGCAAATACTGGCGAAAACGGCG
This sequence comes from Rhodothermales bacterium, assembly GCA_965248175.1. GTDB lineage: Bacteria > Bacteroidota > Rhodothermia > Rhodothermales > VXPQ01 > VXPQ01. Next base: position 1,517,848 of record OZ252093.1, on the reverse strand, counting down.
AGGCACATTTCGATCTGTACACCAGCGTCCTGCCAATGACCGTATTCGTAGCAGCCAAGGGGTTCGCAGCAAAACTGGTAAAAACCTGGATACCCGCCGAATGTGCACTCCATATTGAACTGAAGCCACTGCCCGATGGCGGTGCAGTTATTTTTCCGCAATCGACCGGATACATTCCGGGCTTGGCAGGGCGCCTGAATCCCATACGGGACAGTCTCGACCGGACTTATCTTTACACGGACAACATTGCCATCAACGGCGGTAAACAAGAGCCCGTTCCCTTCCTACCGGGAGAAGAAATGCACCTGACCGACAACAAGGGCAAGGAAATGCTGGTGCGCATCGTCGATATCGTGGGCCGCTCGGCACTGGTGGAGTATCGTCAATGCTCATTATCAACACCAACTACCACGCCGTGAATATGAGTGACATGGAGGTAGGTCGGTAGGTCCATCGATATCACCACTGAACAACGCGAGACCGTTCTGGCTTTCCGCGAAACCTTTCAATTGACCGAACCAAAAGGTTGCAATCAGCCGATATCTGAACCCGCCTGGTGAAACACATCCTGCGCAAGCACGGCTACCCGCCGGACAAGCAGGAGAAAGCGACGCGAACGGTGCTGGAACAGGCGGAGGTGCTGTCGGCGGAGTGGGCGGTGTGAGGCTTTCTTGCCTACGAAGTAAGATTCAGCCGGCATCAAAACACACGGAACCGCCTACCACCGGAAAGAAACTTGAGAAAGACAGACAAGGTACGAAGCGTATTCGAACGATCAGGCGATCGTTCAACCAGGCCAAATATATTCAACAGGCAAACGTCCGATGATACCTGCTATCCAGGAACAGCGAGACGAGTTACAACAGCTCTGCGACCACTACCAGGTTCTGCGGCTGGATCTGTTCGGCTCGGCCGTCACCGGAGATTACTACGAAAACGAAAGCGACATTGATTTTCTGGTCGAATTCCAAAAACTCCCATCCGGGAAATACGCTGACGCCTATTTCGGACTGCGCGAAGATCTGGAATTATTATTTGGCCACCCTGTGGACCTTGTTGTCGATTCGGCCATCAAGAACCCCTTCTTCCGGCAACGCATCGATGAAACCAGGACCTTGCTCTATCATGCAGCTTGAGTCTCAAAAATACCTGTACGACATCAGGGAAGCTGCGCACTTATTGGAAATATTCGTTGCTGGCAAAACTTTTGAGGACTATCGGTGCGACGCCATGTTGCAAGCCGCGGTAGAGCGCAAGTTCGAGATCATTGGCGAGGCCATGAATAACCTTGCCAAAATCGACGAAGCCGTGACTTCCCGGATCAGCGATTATCGACGCATCGTTGATTTCCGCAATGTTCTGAGTCACGAATACGGTGACGTGGATAACCGACTGGTGTGGGATATAGTCGAAACCCATCTCCCGACCCTCGTTCGCGAGATTGACGCTCTGTTGCCGGAGGAATAAATAGAGTTGGGCAAAAGCCCCCCCTCACCCCTCCCCAAACGCTCCGCTATCGATCATCTGCTGAAAGAAATCCGTCATGGTCTCTTTCAGCGGGCGGTACGTCATACCCAGGGCGCGTTTGCTCTTGGAATTGTCGGCTATCCAGGGATACCCCATGTTCCGGGACACCATTTTGCGGGTCATGCCTTTGTTGACCATGGGCGCCATGATCCAGATCAACCACTTGGGCATGGTCCGCCGCGGAATCGGATAGTCTTTGCCGTACTTGTCGATCAGCGTTTCGGCCAGCTCCGGGAAGGTAATATTGTGGCCCGATACGATGTGACGTCCCTCGGCATCGGGCAGGTAGGCGGCAGCGATATGCGCCCGGGACAGATCGCGCACATCGACCGCTCCGATACGCAGGTCCGGCACCCCTGCTTTCAAGGCGCCGTCCCAAAACTGACGGACCAGATTGAAACTCTCGGAGGCGCCATGGGGATTGATCCCCGGCCCAAGCACCAGCGAGGGATTGATGACGACCAGTGTCCACCGGTCCTGCGCCTCGGCGATCTTCCACGCCTCTTTCTCGGCAACCGTTTTCGAGAAGGAATACGGCTGGTGGTCAATACTGGAGGTGGTATTCCATATCTCTTCCGTGAAGACCCCGTTGGGCGTTTTTTCCAGATCGACATTATCGCCGTATATCGCGACGCAACTGCTGGTAAGCACCACACGTTGCACGCTGGACGTGCGGTTGGCTTCTTCCAGTACGTTGCGGGTACCGAGCAGCGCCGGGTCGACCAGTTCTTTTTGGGGATCCGTAACCCCGATCCGGAAAGGCGAGGCGGTGTGGAAGACAATCGAACAGCCAGCCATGGCGTCCGCGTAAGACCCCTCGCTTAACAGATCCGCCTTAAAGTATTTGATCGCGCCCGGCGCGTCTTCTGCGATCTTGTTCAGGTAATGTAGCTTGTCCGCATTGTCCGGATCCCGCACCGGTGCATGCACAGTCACGCCCGCTTCGAGAAGATCTTTGACAATCCAGCCGGCCACATATCCGGTGGCGCCGGTGACCATGACCGGGGAAGACGTGTCGATTTGCATGGGGCTTTTTCGCAGGGTTGAAGGACGTTTGGAATCCGGATCAAATATAGAGCAGAGCCGCGAACAGAATCCGTTGCCGCGGACTTGGAAAAATCTGATAGAATGAAATGCCAAGCGGCAAAAATATATGCCATTTTGTCACACTTATCGCATCGGCACGGCATTTGATAAACAGGAAGACAACATTCACACAACCAACCCACCATCCTTATGGGAGGTACATCATGAATAGCCTCGTACGTTTCACGCCGGTCAGCGGCTTGCACACTATGCAGCACGAAATCGACCGGCTCTTTCACAACTTTTTCCCCGCGAGAACCTTCGGAAACATCTGCGCCGATACGGACTGCTGCTTGCCGAATGGGGATGCGATCAACTGGTCCCCGCGCGTGGATATCGCCGAATCGGAGCAGGAATACGTCCTGCATGCGGACGCGCCCGGCATGACCAAGGACGCGTTCGACATCCACTGGCAAGAGAACGTGCTGACGGTGAGCGGCGAACGGGAGATTCCCGCCCCCGGGGAGAACGAGAAGTCGGTGCGCGCCGACAGGGTCCGCGGGACGTTCGGGTTCTCTTACCGGCTGCCGAAGGCGACCACCGATGGAGGACGCATCGCAGCTTCCTACGAAGCGGGGGTATTGACCATCCGCATTCCGAAGGAAGAAGCCGCCCGTCCGCACCGCATCGCGGTATCGTAACGCGGATCATACACAACCGGCCGGTCCTTGCCGGCCGAAACCACGCCAAAGCCCGCACGGGATTGTCCTGTGCGGGCTTTTTGCGTGCTGGCGCACGGGCATATGCATGACCCCGACGCCAACGAACAGCCTGTTCGCAAGGTGCTGCGCTACCGGTCCGGATTGGGCAACACCCGAAATCGTACGGAGGTGCTTGCGAAACTGCCGAACAGGCCGCGCCCGCCCTCCACATGGTCGATCACATTGGGAAGTTCGCCCGGCGGCAACGTGGAACCGCCGTTTTCCCCCTGCTGCACCGCGTTCGAACGCACAAAATCGTACACATTGTCGTCGATCGCCTGAATCCGCACCTCGTTAAGCCCATAAAAGTTCACCCCGAGCCAGGGATACCGGACGCGGATCCCGCCGTTGGGCGTTCGGTCGAAATTCTCCTCGTTCAGGGGCGGCGACACACTCTCGCGGAGCGTAAAGAGGTCTTCGCCAAGGGCATCGGCGAACGGGGTCAAATTCGCCGAATCGGGCTCGAGCGCTATCGTGGTAAACAGAAAAATGCTCTGACGGCCGGGATAGACGGGCGCCGTAATCTCGAAGGTGGGCGCTTCGCCCGCATCGTACACGAACGTCTCGTCGTGCGCGCCCACGAAACGGAAAAGGCCGGGAACCGTCGTTATTGACGTGATGGTTCCGGCTCCGGGAACGTCCACGACAAGGCGGTACGTCCGAAGCGGCAATACGCGCACCAGCTCTCGCATGCGGTAACGCCCCGAAGCCGCATTGGGGGCGAACAACTCCCAGGATGCCTCGACCCTGCCGCTGTCGAGAAGTTCAATGCGTACGGTAGCGCCCGCCACGGCCTGGGTAGCGGGATCGTAGGTCCCGTCAACCGGAAGCGTCCGGCTCACGGTGATGTACCCGATAGACCGCCCCGCTTCGAGATAGCCCTCCACAACGATCTCTTCCTCGAACGCCGGCGGGGCGACGGCATCGCAACCGGGCAAGACCGCCGCAAAGACGGCCGCCGCAAGAACGGGTATCCATGCAAATGTCGAGCGCATGTCAGAAATCGAAGGTGAATGCAATGTTCGGCAGCGGCACGGGAATCTGCGGTACTTCGTTCCGTACGATATCCGCTGCGTCGGTGAAATCGAAGAAATAGAACCAGATATTGCGCCGGCTGTAGGCGTTGAGCACCTGCGCCTGCAGTTCGAAGTCCGCTCCGAATAACCTGGTATCCCAGGAAACGCCTACATCCAGCCGATGGTAGGGGGGCAGGCGGCGATTGTTGTATTTCGTGACCAGCACATTGGACCAGTCCGAATCAAACGGCGAATTCACGAGCCGGTATTGTGCGAGCGGTTCGGTGTAGGCCTGCCCGGTTGCATACACCCAGACGGCGCTGGCCCGAAAGGCGCGTGATATTTCGACATTGAGCACGGTCTTCACGTCCAGCGTGCGATCGTGTTTGGGCGAATAGAACCCGAAATTGTTGATGTTCGGAAACCGGCGCCGGGTACGGCTCAGCGTACTGGCCACGAACCCGTTCACGCGCCCTTGCGTGCGCTGCACGGTCGTTTCGAGGCCATAGGCATGGCCATCCCCGAAATGAAACAACTCGGCATAGTCCAGCCCCGCCACGTCCTGCACGAAAGGATCCCACTCGAAAAGATCCTGCATCGTACGGTAATAGGCCTCAACATCCAGATTGAAACCCAGCGGCGAGATGTGCTTCATGCCGATCACCGCCTGATTACCGTAAGCAGGGCGTACCCCCTCTCCAGTGGCCAGCCAGGTGTCGAATCCTGAAAAAATTTCGCTGGTTATGAGCGTGAGGAACTGGTAGTATCGCCCGTAGGCGGCCTGAAGCCGCAAAGACGGCATCGGTTCGTATTCGAACGACAAGCGAGGGGACGCCCGGACAAACCGGCCCTCCTGGAAATAATTGCCCCGGATGCCGCCCTCGATGGACACGCGGGGCGCCGGCCGCCAGGTGGCCTGTGCATACGCCGATGTATACACGCTCCGGGTACGCCAGTCGAGCACTTCCTCCTCGTTGAAGTCGGTGTGCAAACGCAATGTCAGGAATCCTGACCAGAAACCGGCCTTCGCCGAAATATTCCCGCCGGGGATGTATTCAAAATCGCCCTTGACGGAAATATCGTCTACCGTGTTGTCGTTCTCGATAGGCGTGGCCGCCAGCTCGATCACCGGCTTGCTGAAATACTTCGATCCCGTGAACGTGAAGTTGGAAAAGAGCTCCTGCGAAAAAAGGTGGGTCCAGTTCATGCTCAGCGACCTGTTCCCGTACCGGATATTCACAAGAGCGTCGTCCACGATTTCGATGTCGAGCGCATCCTGCCCGGCATAGAACGCGAGCGAAAAGAAGTCCCTGTTCGAGAGATCGAAATTGAACTTTCCGTTCACGTCCACAAAGTAAAACGCGTCCGGAATGCCCTGGATGTCGGCCTTGCGCAAAAAATACAATACCGGTTCGATGGTGGACCGCCGCATCGCCAGCATATAGGACCCGCGGCGCCAGGGACCCTCGATGATCCCCCGCGACGAAAGCAAACCGATGCTGAGGCCGGCGTCGAATTCGCGCCGGTTGCCGTCCCGGTTGTAGATATCGACTACCGAACCCAAACGACCACCGTACTCGGCAGGAAATCCGCCCTTGTAGAGCCGCACATCCTTGATGGCGTCCGGATTGAACGTCGAAAAAACACCAAAGAAATGCGACGGGTTGTAGATGGAGGTGCGGTCGAGCAGAATGAGCGTCTGATCCGGCCCGCCTCCCCGGATGTAGAGACCGCTCGAATAATCCGAGGCCGCCTTCACGCCGGGCAGCAGTTGCAGGGATCGGAATACGTCCGGCTGCAGGAACGCCGGGAGCGACTTGATGAGCTGCGTCTGGAGTTGCTGTACGCCGATCTTGCGGGCTTCGTACAACTCCTCCCGCTCCCCGGTGACCGTGACTTCCTCTATGTCTTGCTCTTCCGGGAGTAGCTCAATGTCCAGCCGGCGTTGCTCGCCGGGGGCCAGTTCGACCTCGACGCGCTCGGTGCGATACCCGATGTAGGACACCGCAACCGTCAGGGCGCCCGGCGGAATACCCGTCACCGTGTAGTATCCCGAGTTGTTGGTGGCCGCCCCGATCGACGTGCCATCCACCCGCACATTCGCCAAGAGCAGGGTTTCGCCGGAAGTAACGTCGCGGACATATCCGCTGAGCGAGGCGCTCTCCCGGACGGTATCCTGAGCAAGCGCCGCTCCTGCAATCGCAACGGATAGAAGCGCCTGCAGGAGACAATACGAAATACGCATGAACAGCAGTCGCCTCAACGGCATGGCAGGGGGCAAGGAGAAGCATCTTGTTTTCGCCCGGCGCCGGGAAAGGTTCCGGGGGGGAGACGCCCGCTCGGATGAGAGACCCGAGACGATGGGAGTGGTACTCGAGAAAAAAATCGCTGCACCTTAACCAAGGCCTGCTACGCATGATCCTCTTTAGGACTTATACGTTTAACTTGACAAACCACCTAAATACACGTGAAAAATTATCCAGTTTTTACGGGCTATTTCGGGACGTATATGCAATGACTACCAACAATTAGAAACAATTAGAATCGATGCGAATGCCATTGTCGGTCTTGTAGATATGCGCTCCTTCTTTACAGTTTTCCGCAGCTTCAATAATATCTTCAATAAAATCGAACAAAGAACAATTAGGATGAATGTAATACTCATTATCAATCTCGAAAACACTTAATCCTTGTTCGCAGTTCTCCATAACCTCAATCCAGCATGCTACAAACGCCAACCCATCGTCGTCTCGCGGTGAAGTGTTTACACTTACACGACAATCAGTTTCGTTAACATTATAGGCTTTTGCCGTAGTTGCGGCTGCCGCAGTAACATCCCACGGTAACCAATCTGATGCATCTTCGCCTACGAATTGAGCAAATTTTATATAGTCATTCACTCGGCCTTCAGCATTCGGTGTCCAAGTATAAGTGACATCAATCTCTTTATAATCGGCTTCAATCTCTTTGAAAAAACTGTCGCTTAAAAATACAACCACTTCGCCTCCTTCGGGGCTTAAGTGCTGCCTCAAGATATTGAACAGATCGTCAGCTTCCACTGAGAGCGATGCCTCCGATTGTTTTTCTGTAAGCGCCAACACGGTATTTTCCTGGCAATCGCCGGATGACGCAAAGATGCCCATTGAAAAAAGCCCTACAAACAAAACCGATGCGAAACGCAAGTATTTCATGTTGTTATCTCCGTTGTCAAATTGATTGTGTTGTTTATACCTATTATATTTATAAAAAGTTCCCATAACGTCAAGTTTTTTTATAAGTTCTTGATAATTAATAACTTAATGCCTTTACCTCGACGACCCCGACTTAGGCTCCTCCGGCCTCTTAATACCGGCTTTCCGATTTGTCAAGTTAAACGTATAAGCCCCCTTTCTTTTGTAAAATTCGACGATGCTGGGCTTTGTTAAATGATTTGCCACTACATTCATGCGATAACATATCAATATAATCAGTGACAATCGCTTCACACTCCATTTTACTCCATGTATCACCTCTGGCCATAGAAGCGGTTTGGGAAGATTGAAGTGGCTTCAAGATATGATTTTACGGGCTGGGTAGAACACCTTGCATGGCGCTTTTCGTTTAAAGGATACATCATCGGAGGCTGTCCTGTCAAGTGAGGTGTACCAGATTATGCACTGAAATAGTGCATGGCTATGGTAGATTTTCTACCCGCCCACCCCCCATCTCAAACACCCCAACCATAGGGAATTATAAGGAATTGTTGACGGCCTGCGATCTTCCTCGTATACAGGCCCCTGCAGTATAGGGCTTTATAGGTATACGATGCACACACACACACGGCAACAACCGGGCCGAATTGGGCAAACCGGACCCTGTGGACGGGCGACAATCTGGACGTAATGAGGGGCATGAACTCCGCCTCGGTCGATCTCATCTACCTCGACCCGCCGTTCAACTCTAACCGCAACTATTCCGCCCCAATAGGTTCAGAGGCCGCCTTTAAGGATACGTGGACACTCTCTGACGTAGACCTTGCCTGGCATGGCGAGATATCCCCTGCGGTGTACGCAATCATCGACGCTGCGGGCCTATCGCATGGCGCGGGCTTGCGGTCCGTGCCGGATTAAGCCACCAGCGTTCTGTACCGGAGCCGCTTGCCCACCATTGCGCAGGCGACAAGGCCCATCTGTTCCAGCGTGTCGAGTTCGCGCAATCCGTGGCGGCCTGAGAAATCCGCCACATAGCGGTGAAGGTGCTTGCGGCTCATCTTGTGGTATACGCCCTTGTGTGCTCGTTTGAGGGTTGCCCAGAACGATTCTATGCCGTTGGTGTGCGCCATGCCGCGTACGTATTCGCCTACCGAGTGCTGGACGCTCGCAAGGTCGTAGATGTACCGGCAGACCCGCGTATGCCTTGTTGTCGTCCGTGTAGACGACCGCACCCAATTCGGCGTTGTCCAGAACGAAGCCTTGCAACGTCCGGCTTGTCGTATTCTGCACGACTTCCGCCTTGATCTTGCCAGTGGCCCGATCCTTTGCTCCGACAACGGCGGTCTTGCCTACAGTTCCCCGGCCAGCGTGGAGTTTCTTCGATTCGTGCTTGTTCGATTCCGTGCCCCCTACGTACGTCTCATCGACTTCAACGGGGCCGCCGAACAGGTCGTTATCGGCGCCCTCGAACGCCTTGCGGATGCGTTGGAGCAGGTGCCACGCCGAGTTCTGCGCGATCCCGATATCCCGATGCAGTTTCATCGAGGAAACGCCTTTCAGATTTGTCGTATGCAGGTAAATCGCATACGCCCATTTGCGGAGCGACAGATTCGACCCCTCCATGACCGTTCCGACCTTGACGGAAAAGTACTTGCGGCAGTCGGTGCACCAGTAGGGCATGCAATGATGAGACGCTTCGCGGGTGCGTGTTCCCTTGCAGCGCGGGCAATGGCGACCGTCCGGCCAGATACGAGATTCGAACCACTTGCGGGCCGCTTCCTCGTCGGGAAACATATCGGCCAGTTGCATCAGGGTAATGCCGCTGCGGTGCGCTTTTCCAGGTGCTACATGTGCCATGACGGTCTCCATTTTGTGCACCTGTAATAATACGATATTTATTCCCTCTTGTCAACAATTCCTTATAATTCCCCAACCATACACCCCGCAACCCCTTCACGAAAATTTCCCGTAATCCCTTGCATATCAACGACTTGAGGACTCTCCGAAAGGCGCCGAAAAGTTGCGGTACAGGGGGGAATTTCGTATCTTGTAAGGATATAGTCTTCCCTGGAATTCCTCCAGGAAGCATCGAGGTATTTCCAACCGGTACGTAACCTATATGGAACAGGACGACTCGCGGATCATCCCGATCAATATCGAGGAGGAAATGAAGTCCTCCTACATTGATTATTCGATGTCGGTGATCGTAAGCCGGGCGCTGCCGGACATCCGTGACGGGCTGAAACCCGTACACCGGCGCGTGCTTTACGGCATGAGCGACCTTGGGCTGAGCGCAGGAGCCGGCTACAAGAAAAGTGCGCGTGTGGTCGGGGAAGTGCTCGGAAAGTACCACCCGCACGGGGACTCCTCGGTGTACGACACCATGGTGCGCATGGCGCAGGATTTCTCCATGCGGTCCCCGCTCGTCGACGGGCAGGGCAACTTCGGCTCGATCGACGGGGACGCCGCCGCCGCCATGCGGTATACCGAGGCCCGGATGACGCGCATCGCGGAGGAAATGCTCCGCGACATCCAGAAGGAAACGGTCAATTTTCAGGAGAATTTCGACGGCTCCCTCGAGGAACCGTCCGTACTGCCTGCGGCGATTCCCAATTTGCTCCTGAACGGCTCCGACGGCATTGCCGTGGGCATGGCCACAAAAATCCCTCCGCATAATCTAAAGGAAACGGTTGACGCCGTCATTGCTTATATCGACGACAATACCATCGACGTCGATGGCCTGATGGAGTACCTGCCGGCACCCGATTTTCCGACAGGCGGCATCATCTACGGCTACGCAGGCGTGCGCGAAGCGTACCAGACAGGCCGCGGCCGTATCGTAATGCGCGCCCGGATGCACGAGGAGGAAATTCGAGCCGGGAGGGACGCGCTCATCATTACGGAAATCCCCTACCAGGTCAACAAAAGTTCGCTGCTCGAAAAAATCGCCCATTACGTCAAGGAAAAGCGCATCGAGGGCATCAGCGACCTGCGCGACGAATCCGACCGGGACGGCCTGCGCGTTGTGATCGAGATCAAAAACGATGCGATGCCGCTGGTCGTGCAGAACCAGTTGTACAAATACACGCAGTGCCAGCAATCCTTCGGCGTGAATATGGTGGCGCTGGTGAAAGGCCGCCCGAAAACCATCACGCTGAAAGACGCCGTACAGCACTATGTGGGGCACCGGCACGAGATCGTGGAGCGGCGCACCCGGTTCGATCTGCGCAAGGCAACGGAGCGGGCGCACATCCTCGAAGGCCTGACGATCGCTCTCGACCATCTCGACCAGGTCATTACGATCATTCGCCATTCGGAGGATACCGACACGGCCCGCGTCAACCTGATGAACGGGGTCTATCCGGAGCAGTTGACGGCGGCGCAGCTCGAACGGCTCGGGCTGATACCTCCGGACGGGCCCGTGGACGGATACGGCGGAGGACTCGGCTCAGACGAAAGCGCCGGACAACTTCCGTCCATGTTCTCGCTTACGCAGCTCCAGGCCGACGCTATTCTTGCACTGCGGTTGAGCCGCCTGACCGGCCTCGAACGCCAGAAGATCGAACAGGAATACCGGGATGTCCTCGAGGAAATAGGCCGCCTCGAAAACATTCTCGCCGATCGCGGTCTGCGGATGCAGATCATCAAGGACGAGTTGCTCGACATCCAGGCAAAGTACGCCGACGAGCGCCGCACGGAAATCGACTACATGGGCGGCGGCGATTTCGAGATGGAGGACATGATCGAAGAGGAGCAGGTGGTCGTTACCATCTCGCACCAGGCGCTGATCAAACGGACCTCCCTTGCCGAATACCGCCAGCAGGGACGGGGCGGCATCGGCATGAAGGGGACCGGCAGGCGGGAAGAGGATTATGTCGAACATATGTTCGTCTCCTCCACGCACGACTACCTGCTGTACTTCACCGATCACGGCCAGTGCTACTCGCTGCGCGTCTACGAGATACCGGGCGGATCGCGTACTGCCAAAGGCAGATCGATTCGCAACCTGATTCAGATCGACCAGGGGGACCGCGTACGGGCCGTGCTGGCGGTGTCGAAAGCGCAGTTCGAAGACGAGGCATTCCGCAAAACGCATTACGTCATGATGGCCACGCGTAAGGGGCTGGTCAAGAAGACGGCGCTGGAAGCATTCAAACGTCCCCTGCGGTCGGGTATCATTGCCCTGTCTGTCGTGGAGGGAGACGAGCTGATCGAGGCCCGGCTGACGAGCGGAAATGCCCATGTGTTTCTGGCCTCTTCGGGCGGCAAGGCCATTCGCTTCGACGAAAAAGAAGCCCGGCCCATGGGGCGCAACACGCGCGGCGTGCGGGGCATTACGCTGCGTCAGAATGAAGATGTGGTCGGGATGGTCGTGGTGGAAAACGCGGAGCGCGAAATTCTCGCCATCAGCGAAAACGGCTACGGCAAACGCAGCCGAATGGAAGATTACACGCCTCAGGGACGAGGCGGCAGGGGCCGCATCACGCTTAAAACAACGGAAAAGGTGGGGCGGCTTGTAGCCATTCGGGATGTGGTGGGCGATGACGGCCTGATGATCGTGACCCAGAATGGCCTGATGATCCGCATGAATGTAGGCGACATCTCGGTGCTGAGCCGGAATACGCAGGGCGTGCGCCTCATTCACCTGAAGGAAGGGGACGCTATCGCCGATGTGACCCGGCTCGTGATCGAGGAGGACGACAAGGAAGAAGGGGAAAACGAGAACGGCGAGTAAGGAATTACCCCGTTGGTATCGGGGCGCCTCTACATGCCTATCCGCCGTAGCGCCGCGTCGATCAGGTCTATACCCTCGTCCAGTTCGTCCGTCGTGACGATAAGCGGCGGCCTGAAGCGCACGGACGAAGCGCCGCAGCCCAGCATGACCAGTCCCTCCTCGTAGCACGTTTCGAGTAAGGCAGCGCGCACTGCGGAGTCGGGCAGGTCGAAAGCGCACATGAGGCCCCGCCCCCGAACGTTGCCGACACAGGCGTGCGCGGCGGCAAGCTCCTGCAGGCGCATGAGCAAATGCGCTCCCAGCCCGTCTACCTGGCCCACGATATCCTGCTCCTCCACGACCTCCAGGATCCGGTCGAAGCGGACCATGTCCGCAAGATTACCGCCCCAGGTCGAGTTGATGCGGCCCGGCAAGCGGAATACATGATCTTCTACCTCGTCCATCTTCGGACCGGCCAGCACGCCGCAGACCTGTGTTTTCTTCCCGAACGCAATCAGGTCGGGGCGTACGCCGAGCGCCTGGTGCGCCCAGAACCGTCCGGTAATGCCGATGCCGGTCTGTACTTCGTCGAAGATGAGCAGCGCATCGTTCTCGTGGGCCAATTCCTTCAGCCGGACAAGAAATTCCGGGCGAAAGTGGTTATCCCCCCCTTCCCCCTGAATGGGTTCGATGATCACCGAGGCGATATCGTCTCCGTATGCCTGAAAATGCTCCTTAGCCCGGTTGAGCGCGGCGGCTTCGGCCCGCTCGACCTCCTCGAGATGCGCATCCAGCGGATGAATGATCTTGGGGTTCGATATGCGCGGCCAGTCGAAGAGGGGAAAATGACGGATTTTGTTCGGATCCGCCGTGTTCGTAAGCGAAAGCGTGTATCCCGAACGCCCGTGGAACGCCTGTTCGAAATGCAGCACCTGTCTCCCGATCTCGCCCCGGCGCCCCTTCGCCCTGTTTTTCCGGACCTTCCAGTCGAATGCCGCCTTCAGGGCATTCTCGACGGCCGCCGCACCGCCGGAAATAAAGAACGAATACGGCAAGTACTCCGGAATCGCCACGCGGCCGAACGTGCTGGCGAACCGCGCCAGATGCACGGTGGCTATGTCCGAATTCGTGACTTTGTGGAGCGCCGCCTCCAGCAAACGCTCCCGAAAATCCGCATCCTCGACCAGGGCGGGATGATGCATGCCCAGCACACTGGTAGCAAAGAACCCGAAAAAGTCGAGATATTCCTTGCCCGTAGCCGCATCGTGAAGATGTACCCCCCGGCTGCGCTGCATATCCAGCACAAGGGGCTTCATGCCGCTCACCAGCAAATATTCAGACAGAATGCGCCGCACATCCTGGGGAGACACATTGTTTGAAACTATATCATTCATGCGGGTATGCGAACGGTTGCAAAAAAAGCATCGGTCTTCTTGCTACATACCATTGCCCTGAAGGATTCCGGGGGATCCGATCGGGCGATCAACCGTATTCCTGCATCGGAGAATTTATGAACGGAGTTCATTCCGGAAACCATCCCGCCCAGCGTACGCGCCCTTCCCCGTTCCATGCCCCGCCAGCCAGCAGAACAGCCCAAGCGCCCCGGCGACATCCGGCTCGAACGGGTGAAGAAGGAGCCGCTTTTCTCTTCCGGCGACGGCGATCCGGGTATGTTCGAACTCCCGGTGGTGCAGCAACCGGATATTGCCAATGTCCGGGGGCGGCGCCCGGACTGGCTCCGCGTCAAGCTCCCGTACGGACCCACCTACCGGAACGTGGCCCGCATCATCGAGGACCACAACCTGCACACGGTCTGCCAGAGTGCGCGGTGTCCCAACATGGGGGAATGCTGGAGTGCGGGCACGGCCACCTTCATGATCCTCGGCAACGTATGCACCCGTTCGTGCGGCTTCTGCGCCGTGCTGACGGGCCGTCCGCCGGAGGGCCTTGACTGGGATGAGCCGGACCGCGTCGCCAAGGCAGCCCGCCTCATGGAATTGAATCATGCCGTCGTGACGAGTGTCAACCGCGACGAACGCAAGGACGGCGGCGCACCGATCTTCGCAGAAACGATTCGTAAGATCCGCGAAGCGCGGGAAGGCTGTACCGTCGAAGTACTGATTCCCGATTTTCGGGGCGACCGGGAGGCGCTGCAGCAGGTCATCGACGCCCGCCCGGATATCATGAATCACAATGTGGAAACGGTCCCGCGCCTCTACCGCCGCGTCCGCCCGCAAGCCGATTACCGGCAATCGCTCGAGGTGCTCCGCATCTCGAAGGAAGCAGGGTTGCGCACGAAAAGCGGCATCATGGTCGGGCTGGGCGAAACGGAAGCCGAAGTGCTGGACCTGATGGACGATTTCGTGGCGAACGGGGTGGACGTCATGACGATCGGGCAGTATCTGCAACCGACGCGCATGCATCTGCCCGTCGAGGAATTCGTCCATCCGGACACGTTCATGCACTACAAAATCGTCGGCGAAGCCAAAGGCATCGATCATGTCGAGAGCGGCCCCCTCGTGCGGTCGTCCTATCACGCCGAACGGCATGTAGCGTCCGATCCGGCCTGACCAAGGGCTTTTGCTGGTATTCACAGGCAGCCCCTACACACACTACCACACCCGTTTTATCCGACTCACCGTATACATATGGAGCGCACGCTTGCCATTCTGAAACCCGACTGCGTCCGCAAGGGCCTTGTCGGAGAAGTCATTCGTCGCATTCAGGAAGCCGGATTCGTCCTGCGCGCCCTGCGGATGCAGCAACTCACCCGCAAGGAAGCCGAAGGGTTTTACGCCGTACACAAGGGGCACTCGTTCTTCGACGAACTGACAGAGTTCATGTCGAGCGGTCCATGCGTCCCGATGGTGCTGGAAAAAGAGAATGCGGTGGAGGATTTCCGCGCATTGATCGGCGCCACCGATCCGGCGGAAGCAGCGGAAGGAACTATCCGCCACGCCTTTGCGGACAACAAGGGGCAAAACATCGTCCACGGATCCGACTCCGTCGCCAATGGAACCATCGAGGCCGGCTATTTCTTCTGCAAACGCGAACTGGTGGCGAACGGGGTATAACGCCCTGCGCACCGGCATCCTTGCCACGCTTCTTTTTTGCTCGGCGTGCGGCAACACCGCCGAAGGGCCCGACCCTGTCGCCGTGCCCTCCGAAGCGGCGTATGCACCGCCTGTTAAAACAGGAGCGGCGGTGCTGGTGGAGCACGGGTTCGACCTGCTCGATGGAAAACGCGTCGGTCTGGTGGTCAACCACACGGCCCGCGTCGACACGACGCATCTCATCGACCTGATTGCCGCCGCTCCGAACGTGGAACTTGCGGCGCTTTTCGGGCCCGAACACGGTCTGCGCGGCACCGCCGACGCCGGAGAGAAAATCGCCGATGGGCGGGACGAACGCACCGGCGCACCGGTGTACAGCCTCTACGGGGAAACGCGCAAACCGACCCCGGACATGCTGCGCGGCGCCGATGTGCTGGTATTCGACATTCAGGATATCGGGGCCCGGTTCTACACCTACATTTCAACGATGGGTCTGGCCATGCAGGCAGCGGCCGAACAGGGCATTCCGTTCGTCGTGCTGGATCGCCCCAACCCGCTGGGAGGAAACTACGTGTCGGGCTTCGTGCTCGAACCGGAGCATACGTCCTTCGTGGGGCAGTACCCCATATCCATGGCCCACGGCATGACCGTTGGAGAACTGGCCCGCATGATCCGGGACGAATCCATGATGGAAGGACTCGATGGGCTGGATCTCCATGTCGTCGCAATGGAGGGATGGCGACGAAACATGCTCTGGCCCGACACCGAGCTGCCCTGGATTCCGCCCAGTCCCAACATCCCGGATTTCGAAACAGCCCTCGTCTACCCCGGCGCCGTCCTTTTCGAGGCAACGGCGGCCAGCGAGGGACGAGGCACCCGGCAGCCTTTCGTGCAAGTGGGGGCGCCCTGGCTTGACGGGCCGGCCGCTGCCGATTCGCTCAACGCGCAGGGACTTGTCGGCGTGCGATTCGAGGCCATCGTCTTCACTCCGGAAAGCATACCGGGCATGGCGTCCCGTCCGAAATTGGAAGGGCAAACCCTGGAGGGAATTCGCTACGTCCTTACCGACGAGCAGGCGTTCCGACCGGTAGAGACCGGAATACATGTCCTCGATGTATTCCGGCAGCAAGCCGCCTCGAATACGCTGGAGGAGTTGGTGAACCGCCCCGAGGGAATGGCCCGGCTTGCCGGCACGAAACGCCTGCTGGACATGCTGCGGCAAGGGGCATCGCCTGAGGCGGTCATCGCATCGTGGGAACGCGAGGTGCTCGCCTTCCGCGAGATGCGTGCGGGCTCGTTGCTCTATCCGTGAGGCGGAGCAGCGATCGGCTGCCTACCGGACTGCTTACCTGACAGTGGGCCGGGTTTTTTTTGAAGAATCTTTCTCATCTTCCGGCCGCACAAGAATGGCCCAGATGATCTCCAGATATCCGCCCAGAATAATGAGGGGGGCAATATACAGCGAAACGAACCCTTCCACCTCGTTGTCGATACGCATCATAGCGTATCCCAGCACAATCGCAGCCACGCCAATCAGGAGCAGCAGATAATTCCTGCGGCGAAACACCATACGCACATTGCGCCGCGACTTACGGGCCTGCGGAGTGCGTCGTCGTCCGGAAAGCTTTGCCATCTATACCATGAACAGGATGTGTGTCGAAATGTACTGTCAAGGCGAACCCGACGGATGCATTCAGGTTCCATATCCTTGCGATCCCTTATACGAAACATCGTGAACGATTTACCTGCTACGAAACGCCGCCGCCTTGCAACCCTGCCGGCAGCAGCCATCGCTCTTGCGCTCGCAACGGCCCCTACCGGCCCGCCGCCGGACCTCGACGACCTTCTCGGTGGAGCCATCTCGCAGAACGCCTTCTGGGGCGTGTATGTGCAGCATGTCGAAACCGGCGAAACCTGGTACGAGCATAACGCCTCGAACGCCTTCCTGCCCGCATCCAACCAGAAAATTTTCACTTCGGCCACGGCGCTCGACGCCCTCGGCAGCGATTACCGCTACCGCACAGTGCTGTATTTCGACGGGCAGGTGGAAGGAGAGGTACTGAAAGGCGATCTCGTGCTACGCGGCTCGGGCGACCCCACGTTCGGGAGCGAACATGTCCGCCGCGGCGACCCGCTCAGAATATGGGCAAGGGACCTCGCAAACATGGGCATCACGCGGATCGAGGGGCGTATCGTGGGAGATGACAATGCCTTCGACGATCAGCCGTACGCCGAGGGCTGGGATATCGACTTTGTCACGTCGAGCGCCAGCCGAGAGGTTGGGGTAAGCATCGGGGGCCTCGCGTACAACGACAATGTCGTCCTGGTGCATATCCAGGCCAGCTCCCCGGGGCGTCCTGCCCGGGTCAGTATGCGGCCCGACGGATTTCTCGATTTCCGGAACCGGATGGTCACGGCCAACCGGCGGAGGGGCATCGCCATAACTACCCGCCGCGACTTCAGAAGCGAACGCATTACCCTGGAAGGAAGCCTGCCCCGCACCTACAACGGCACGATCGGTGTCCCCGTATCGAATCCCACGGCCTTTGCCGCCAACACCTTTGCGCAATACCTGCGCGAAGCGGGTATCGAGGTACAAGGCGAACCGGTCGACATCGACGACCTGAACGATTTCCGGTACGACAGGGATGAGCCCTTATTCGTGTACGTATCGCCTCCACTGCTGGACATTCTGCGTATCGTCAACAAGGAAAGCAATAATTTCTATGCAGAGCAGGTCTTTCGGACGTATGCTTCCAACGGCTCTGCGCAAGGTGCGGAAAACCGCGTCAAACAACTGTTGAGACGCGCCGGAGCCGCAACGAGATACATCGAAATTCGTGACGGATCGGGATTGTCCCGCAAGAACATGATTACGCCGCGCGCCATGGGCAACCTGTTAACCTACATGCACGGGCACGAACAGCGTGAAGCATTCCTCGCTTCGCTTGCCCGGGGTGGAGAGCGAGGGTCCACGCTTCGCTACCGACTGAACCGGGCGCCCGTCCGGGCCAAAACGGGCTCCCTCGAATTCGTGCGATCCCTCAGCGGCTACGTTACGACGCAAGACGGGCAAACGCTGGCCTTCGCTGTTTTCGCCAACAACTGCTCGGGGCCATCCTACCTGATCACGCAAACGATCGACCGCATCGTCATGGAACTGGCCGCCTCCTCTTCCCCATCGTAATCCGGCGCCTGCATGCCCTCATCGCTTGCTCACATTCCCGTCGGCGCTCTGATTATCGCTGTGCAATGGCTTTTGCTGGGAAGACTCCATATATGGAATGCCTGGCCGGATGCCGTGCTGCTGTACGTAGCCTGGACAGCTATGCAGCTCGGTCGACGGCAAGGAGCCCTTACGGGATTCGCGAGCGGTTTTATTATGGATGCCCTCTACGGAACATGGGGTATTCAGATGTTCGTGAAAACGCTGATGGGGTTTTTGATAGGGCTTTTCCGGTCCACTGAACGGGAAAGCTTCCCGGTAATCCCCTCGTACATTTTCGTCGGTAGCCTCGCAGTGGCGCTATTGCACAACGGGCTGTTTGCGCTGTTCATCGCGCTGGACGCAAGCACGAAAAACGTATCCATCGTCACCGGCATCTGGCTTGGTTCCTCACTCTACACCGCCGCCCTCGCAGGATTGGCCACGCTCTTCATGACGCGAACGCGCTGACAGGATCAATCGAGGTGGGGACGAAATGCCTCGATCACGCGCGGAAGCGTCTGGTCCGTAATCCCGACCAGGGGCAGGCGCAGGCTGCCGTTCATCCGCCCCATTTCCGCCAGCATGGCCTTGACCGGGATCGGATTCGTCTCGTAAAAACAGGCCCGCATGGCCTCCAGCAGGTCAAAATGCCCCCGGCGCGCATCGTCGAGGCGGCCTTCCAGCGCCGCACGAGTCAGGTTCGAGAAAGCGGCAGGCAATACGTTGGCGACCACTGAAATCACGCCATGCCCGCCCATCGCAACCAGCGGCAACGTCATTTCATCGTCGCCGGAATACACGGCCAGGTGATCGGGGCGGCCCGCAAGAATATCTCCTATCTGCGCGATGCTGCCCGAAGCCTCCTTGACGCCAACCACCGAAGGCGTTTCCTGCGCCAGTTCGAGGATGGTGTCCGGAAGAATGTTGAAGCTGGTGCGGCCGGGCACGTTGTACAGCACGATCGGACAATCCGCTGCTGCAATCGCCTGTACGTGGGCCTGGAAACCCGCCTGCGTCGGTTTGTTGTAGTAAGGCCCCACAACGAGCAGGCCGTCGGCGCCGGCAGCTTCCGCCTGCTTCGAAAAAACGATGCTCTCGCTCGTGGAGTTGTTGCCCGTACCCACAATGACGGGCACGCGTCCATCCACGTGCTCAATGGCGGCAATCACGAGTTTCTCGCGCTCTTTGGGCCAGATCGTGGCGTTCTCGCCGGTCGTGCCGAGCACGACAAGCGCCTCGACGCCTCCGGCGATCTGCATGTCCATGTGGCGGCAAAACGCCTCGTAATCAATCTGTTCTCCATCCGGGGTAAACGGCGTAACGAGCGCCGTTCCGGTGCCGGTAAAAAGAAAATCACCCATGCCTGTGCTCTGGTATGATGGTTCTGATGAGAAAAAGGCGCCCCGCCGCATCATGCGCCGGCGCGCATCATGATCCGAACCATTCGGCCAGCAGATCGTCCAACGTAAAAAGTCCTTTCCGACCCGGAAGCCATTCGGCGGCCCGCACCGCGCCGAACACGAAACCGCGCCGGTTTTTCGCCTCGTGCGAAAACCCCAGTTTGTCGAACGGGCTGTCAAGCGCAACGTCGTGCTTGCCGACCACACCGCCCAGCCGGGACGAGGTTACGTGCAGCGCATGGGCGTCGATGCGCCCGTGTTGCGTTTCGGTTTCAATACGGTGCTTCCTGTCGAGGCCATCCACAATCAGATCGCCCAGCATGAGCGCCGTGCCGGAAGGGCTGTCGGCCTTGCCGATATGATGGGATTCGTGGACGGCGACATCGTATTCCGGCAACTCGTCAAGGAGCGGCAGAATGGAGCGGACGGCCCTTGCAAGCAAGGCCACGCCGATGGAAAAATTCGGGGCGTAGAGGATGGAGCCGTCGTGCTTGTCTACGAGCGCCTGCACCTCGTCGAGCCGGTCATACCAGCCGGTCGTTCCAATCACGGCGGGAATGCCCCAGCGGCAATACCGTTCGATATTCTCCGGCGCCGCATCGGGAAGGGTAAAGTCGATGACTGCGTCGGCGGATTCCAGGGCATCGGGCATGTCGGAGGCGTCGGGCAAGGACGGGTACCGGTCGATATACTCGTCGAACCGGGCAACGATTTCGTGCCCGCGCCTTGCGGCGAGTTCGCTCACCGCCTCACCCATCCGTCCCATTCCAACCAATGCTATTCGCATACTATGTCCCCGGTCTTTATCGAGGCTTTGGGCTCGTACGCCCTGCCATCAGGCCCCCAATTCGGCGGCTTTGATCAAGTCGGCCAGAATGCCTGCGGCCGTCACTTCCGGGCCGGCGCCCGGCCCCTGCACCACAAGCGGATTGTCGAGGTAGCGTTCCGTCGTATACACGACCATGTTATTGCTGCCGTCGAGCCGCGCAAAAGGTGAACCCTGTTCGATACGCCGTGTTTGCACGCTCAGCCGCCCCTCCTCCATGCGTCCAATGTACTGCAAACGCTGTCCCGCACCGGCAGCTTCCTCTATACGTTCTTTCCATACGGCATCCAATTCGGTTGCGCGCTCCATGAACTCGTCCAACGGCACGCCGAGCAGGGGGGGCGGCACCAGCGAATCGACCGCAATATCACTGCGCTCGACCTGAAGCCCTGTCTCCCGGGCCAGAATGAGAATCTTGCGCGCCACATCCTCCCCTTGCAAGTCTTCCCTCGGATCCGGTTCCGTATAGCCCCTCTCACGGGCGGTGCGAACGGCCTCGGAAAACTTCATCCCCATCGCCATGCTGTAGAAGATATAGGCCAGCGTCCCCGAAAATACACCCTCGATCCGTATCACCCGGTCGCCGCTTCGTATCAGGTCGCGCAACGTGGAAATCACCGGCAACCCCGCGCCCACCGTCGTCTCGTAGAGATACGGGACCTGCCGGCGGTGCGCCGTGCTTAAAAGTTCTTCGTAGAACGCCTGGTCTTGTGTATTGGCGCGCTTGTTGGGCGTGATGATCGATATGGAACGCGACAGCAGCTCAGGATACTTCGAAGCTACTTGCTCGGAAGCCGTAGCGTCGATAACCATCATCCGATGCAGCCGCCCTGCCTGGAGTTGATCCATCACGGCATCGATCCCCCCCTGCTTTCCATTTTCCAGCGCCTCGACAGCATGGGCAAAGGGAATGCCCTCCACGTCCCAGGCCATTTTCCTGGTATTGGCAAGCCCCACGAGCTGGATGTTCAGCCTGAGGCTGTGCAGAAGCGTTTCCTGTTGATGCTCCAGCATCTTCAGCAGCGCCCGCCCGACCACACCGGCGCCGATAAGAAAGACATGCACCCGGTGCCGCAACAGGGCGAATTCATCGTGCAGGGCATGCACGGCGTGCTTCCCCTCCGCATCGGATATCACCGCCGAAATGTTCGTTTCCGCCGCCCCCTGCGCAATAGCCAGCACGTTGACCCCGTCGCGCCCCAGCGTGGAAAACATGCGACCGGCCAGACCAGGACGCTCCCGCATATTGTCTCCCACCACCGATACGATGGCGCATTGCCCCATTGTATATACACGAGCCACATCGCCCCGGACCAGTTCGAGTTCGAACTCTTCCCGGATCAGATGGGCGGAAATTTCAGCGTCCCCGGACGACACCACCGTGCAAAGGCTCTGTTCCGACGAGGCCTGCGCAATCAAAAGCACATTGATGTCCCGGGCGGCCAGCGCCGTCAGCGCACGCGCGGAAATGCCCGGCACCCCGGCGAGGCCTGTCCCCTCCAGCATAATCACCGCAACATCCCGGATCGTGGTGATGGCTTTGACATGCCCCTCCATCGTCGTCGTATCCTTCGAAATAAGGGTACCCGGCGCCGATGGATTCATCGCATTCCGAATGCAAAGAGGGATATTCTGCGAAAGCAGGGGACGCATCGTACGGGAATGCAGCACTTCCGCCCCGAAATAAGCGAGTTCCGCCGCTTCCCGGTAACTCAACCTGGGGAGTACGAAGGCTTCCGGCACCAACCGGGGATCGGCGGACAGCACCCCATCCACATCGGTCCAGACCGTGACCCGCTCCGCCCCGAGAGCGCCCCCGATAATCGTGGCCGTATAATCGCTCCCCGAACGGCCCAGCGTGGTTGACACCTTGCGCACCGTGGACGCAATGAAGCCGGTCGCCACCAGAATATCGCCCTTGTCGCAGGAATCGAAACGGGTGCGAACCCGTTCATTGGTCTCGTCGAACAGCACATTCGCCTGCCCGAACGAGGCATCCGTGCAAATGATGTTCCTGGTGTCTATGGCCTCCGCACCCTGACCCGCCGCGCGAAAGGCGGCCGCCACAATCGGGGCGGATAGCTGCTCTCCCAGGCCGACCACGGCGTCACGAGCCCGATCCGTACATTCCCGAAGAAGATACACGCCATCGAGGAGTTCGGTGAGTTCCAGCATCCTGGCCTCGATCAACCCCCGAAGGGAAGCCTCCTCCGCATCGCTCGCCAGGGCATCCGCGACAGCAAGATGCCGCGTGCCGAGTTCGCGAAGGATATCGCCATGATTGCCGGCGCGCGCAATGGCGAGATCGATCGCTTCGAGAAGAGTGTCCGTCACCCCGCTCAGTGCAGATACAACCACAATGCGCAAGCCGTCGCTGTCTTCGTCCGATACGAGATCGACTACCCGCCGAATGCGCTCCGCCGTCGCCACGGAGGTGCCGCCAAACTTGTGTACGTAAACGGGGCGTTCAGAGAGCATGGAAGGATACGGAGTCAATGCGGGATAACTGCATTGCCGGGCAAGCCCGGATACAAAAAAACCCGCTCCGGGCAATTATCTATCCCGGCGCAGATATCCGTTCGCGAAAATGCAGTATATCCTAGTAAGATACGCCGGACGGAGAAGAGGCGGAACGGTTAATGAAGGATTCACCGTGCGGGCGACGTCCTTCCGGCTCGGATCAGTCGATACGATGCGTGATTTCAACCTGATGAGGACCCCGCACGAGATCCGGTTCTTCAAGAGAAACCTCAAGCCGGATCGGCCCCACCGGCAGGGAAAGACCTTCATACTGCACAATGCCCTCCCCTGCCGCGGCCTCCACGGAGTACTCCATATCATCTGCCCGGAGCAGAACGGTCAGCGGTTTATCGTAGGGGTCGAACCGCACCAGCACGTCGTACGTCCCTTCGCTGCGCACATCCAGTAGCCAGAAACCCTGTGCGTTGCGGCTCCATCCTCCCTGTATGAAGCGCCAGTCCTGCCGGGTCAGAATCGTCGGATTTTCATGCGGCGTGCCCAAATGAATGCGCGGGGGAGAATAATTGTCAGGCCGGGTGCTGCTCACATCGTCGAACCAGGCATCGTAGCGCGCCGTCAGGTCCTCCACGACGTCAGGACGTTCGGAAGCCAGATCCGCGACGGCGTACGGATCCCCCAGCATGTCGTACAACTCGAACGCCGGCCCCCCTTCCGGAAGCGCCTCCTGCCGGAACCCGCTGTTGTTGACCAGTTTCCAGCGCGGCGTGCGCACCGAGACATGATGGTAACGGTCCGGCACATTGCCGCGGTGCGTTTGCAAGACGAGCAGACGATCGCTCTGATCCACTTCCTCGCCCAGCAACGCCGGCAACAGGCTCTCCCCGTCGATGGTGCGGTCGTCCGGGAGCGCCACCCCTGCTGCATCGAGCATCGTGGGCATCAGATCGACATGCGCCGATATGTGATCGTCGACGCGTCCCGGGGTAAGCCGTGCAGGCCAGCGAACCAGGAGTGGCGAACGAATCCCCCCCTCGTACACGCTGGCTTTCATGCCTTGCATGCCCGCCACGTAGCGGCGCGTGTTCGGGCCGTTATCGACAAGGAACAGGACCAGGGTGTTCTCCGCCAGACCCGACTCGTCGAGCCAGGTCATGAGCTGCCCCATGTTGTCGTCGATGTTGTCGATCATGGCAAAGATGCGGGCGAGGCGATCGGTGTTGTTCTCTTCCGGCAGCGGGTGCCCGGCCTCCTGCGGAAATCTCGCGGGGTCCAGGTCCTGGTCTGCATAGTACGCATACAGGTCCTCCGGCACGTCGTGGTACGGTGAATGGGGTGCATTCGCGGCGATGTAGGTAAAGAACGGGCGTCCCGCCGCATGTTCGCTTTCCATCCAGTGCCGGGCCTCATCGAAGTAAATATCGGTGCAGTACCCGGTCATTTGCTCCAGTTCGCCATTGCGCAGCAGAATTGGATCGGTGTACGCCCCTTCCCCGCCGGGCGGATCCGACGGCTGGCCAATCCCACCGCCCCGGTGTACGAGCACCTCTTCGAACCCTTGATCCTGCGGGCGCATGGGGTAATTGTCCCCAAGATGCCACTTGCCGAAGATGCCCGTGGCATAGCCGGCGCCCTGGAGCGATTCAGCCACCGTGATCTCGCCTGGGTCCATCATAGCCCGCCCCAACCAGGTATCGACGACGCGCGTCCGGTAGTTGTACCGCCCCGTCATGAGCGATGCACGCGTGGGAGCGCACACCGGGCTGACGTAAAACGGGTTGACCTGAATGCTCTCCATCGCCAGTTCGTCCAGGTTGGGCGTCCGGAGGATCGGGTTGCCCGTGAACCCGAAATCCCCGTAGCCCTGGTCATCCGTAATGACGAGGATTATGTTCGGAGGCGTATCGCCGGAAAGAGCGGTGCATCCTGCGAGGAGAAGCAGTGGAACGAGAAATAGGGGAGAAAAGCGCATCATGTGGAAAGTTCGAGTAAATCAGGAAAAACGGCGAAAAGTAGGTGAAATGCTAAAAAGTAGGTAAAACAGAAAAAATCAGGGGAAATGACAAAATGCGGGGAAAACATCGTCATTTGGTCAATCGCTCTACAAGAGGCAACACCGGGTCGTTGATCTCGGTCATGCGCTCCACCAGGCGGGCGTCGAGGTACTCGAGCGCGGTGCGGACTTCCGGCGTGTCTTCCGCAATGAGATTCACGCTTTCGGCAGGATCCTCCGCCAGATTGAACAACTCGTCGCGGCGCGCATCGAGCAGGTCGCGGACCAGTTTCCATTCGGGAGTCCGATACGCACGCATGTGTGTCCAGGATTGGTGATGCGTGGAATACTCCGCATAAAATTCGGTGGGCCAGCCTTCCGGCGTATCGCCCTGCAATAGCGGCACGAAGCTGCGCCCCCGAAGCAGTACCTCCGCAGGCACATCGGCTCCGCCCATTTCCGCAAGCGTGGCGTACCAGTCGAGATTGCTTACGATCGATTCCACCACTGTACCGGGCGGGGTTACCCCCGGCCACCGGACGAGCAGCGGCGCCTTCAGCGAATTGTCGTACATGTTCGGGCGCTGCCCCTGCGGCACGTGGTACGTCCCCGGCGGCGGATCGGTCAGGATCCAGTGGCCGTTCCCCTTGTGCCACATTCCGTTATGGCCCATGTTGTATCCATGATCGGACGTAAAGACGACAATGGTGTTGTCTGCAAGTCCGAGCTCGTCGAGCACATCGAGAATGCGCCCCAGGTTACGGTCGATGCTCGCCACCGCCGCAAGATATTCGGGCATATACCGGTGCAGACGTTCCGTATCGAGCAGAGGATAATCGGGATTGGGCAGAACGGGATCGAGTCCCTCGTACGGCGCCCAGTCTTCTTCCGGCAAGGGAAGCCAGGCGGCATGGGGCGCCCGGTAGTGGAGCGACAACAGAAAGGGGCCTTCCCGGTGCTCCCGCAGAAACCCGATGGCATGGTCCGTCAGGATGTTCTGGGTGAATCCTTCATGCGTTCCCGTGACGCCGTTTTCTTCGAGGACGGGATCACGGGGCGTGTTGCCGCCGCTGCGAAATCCGAAGAAATAATCGTACCCCATCGTGGTGGGATGGTAGCGATCCTGCGTGCCGAGATGCCACTTGCCGATGAGTCCCGTCGCATAGCCCTCCTGGTTCAGCAGATCGACCCAGGTGAGAAGGCCCGGGTCCAGCCCGTGGCCGACCTCCCTCTGGGGATTGATCCAGTCCCATATATTCACTTCCGAGCCGTAACGGCCCGTCATGAGTTCGGCCCGGGACGGACTGCACACGGGCGTCGCGACGAACGCATTGCGGAAAAAAGCGCCCTCTGCCGCGAGACGGTTCATGTGGGGCGTGCGCAGATCCGGGTGACCCGCACCGAGCACGGCGAAGTTTTCGGGAGCGCTTTCCGCGGCATGCCCCATGGACGCGGCAAGCGCATGGCCTTCCGCACCCAGCGCCCACGGCGCCTGATCATCGGTCAGGATGAAGAGGATATTGGGCTTCTCCGGCGGGTCGGCGGCGGCTGTGTCCTGGGCGGCGGCCGGGAATGTAAGGAAAGCGGCAAGGAAGATCGCCAGCGTCCGGCATGCAAAGGATACACAGCCTGCCCGGTCGGCAGCAATGCGATCAGGCACGGATTGGATAACTGGTGCGGCGGAACGAACCGGACGGCGCCTGGAAACCGGCATCCGCAGGGTGCGGGAAAACGAGAATTTCACCATAGCCATATGCAGAAAGGAGTCATCGCTCCTAATGATACCGGCTGCAGGGCGTTTCGGCAAGAGGCACCGTCCTTAAAGGCGATATGTGTAGTTGAGCTTGAGCGAAGCGCCCTTCGAAAACGTGATCAGATCGCGGTTTTCAAATAGGCCGGCGCCCATATTCCGCCAGTTGTGCCGGTACACGAGAAAGATGTTCGAGCCCGGTTTCACGATCCAGCGCAGACGTGAAAAAAGGCCCACGAGTTCACTGACTTCATCATACTGGATCTGCAGCTTTGCGGAAACGGATGGCGTCGGGTCCCACTCGGTTTCGATCTCATAGACGTTGGCGGTGAAGTTGCCCTGGGGCATCGTCACATCGTTGTACCCGACACTTGTCCCGATACTGACGCCGGCGCTTGGACGAAACGTCATGCGGATGGAGACCTCCTTGCTGGAACCGCCCCAGAAATCACCCCAGTCCACGCCCCCGAACATTGAAATCGTCCTCCTGCCCGCGGTAAATCCCATGACGGAATACCGCTGCACCGTATAGCCGCCGGGAAGAATATCTATCCCGTCGCTGACCTCAAAGGCATAGCGGAGTTCTTCAAAGCGCCGCGTAAAGTCGATGGACACGTTATCCCCGCTTTCGAACTCGATCCCGAGCAGTTCCAACTCCCACTCCCGTTCTTCGAGAATGCCCGTGTCCATTGCGACCAGATGCCGGTATTGCACACCAAAGCCAAGCTGCCGTATCTGCTTGATGTTGCCGGGCCTGGGCATCCAGTTTATGCTGGGCTCGACGCGGCGAAAATTTTTGCGTTGCACAAAACCCGCCCGTGGACGGTACTCGGCGCCGAACTCCCGATAGGAAATGTGGCCGGACCAGATATCGTTGGGAAAGTTGAAGCGGATGCCGCGTGCGGACAAGTCGTTCAAAGATTTAGTTGTATCCGGATCAACGTTGGTATTGCCTACGGCAAAGACCTCGATTTCCGCATTTTTATCCCCGAAAAGGTGACGAGTGGCGAGCTGCATATCCACGCCGAACGTGTGTCCGGTCTCGGGAGCAAAGCCCGTCGGGTCTTCCGACGTGGCGCGGCGCGTATAAATGGCCCCGACCGTGGATTGTTCAAAAATCGGATGCCGAACACGGGCAACGGTAAACTGTTCGGAAGGAATCACCACATTTTTCCGGTCGTCGTCAAGGTACTCCAGGTCGCCGACGCCGACCTGAAAGAATCCCACGTCGGTCCGGCCGACCTGCCCCGTCATGCGAACACCGTAGTTGATAGGTACAGGACGTCCTCTCACCAGACCGATGTTGCGCGAGAAAAACGGAGTGGGGTTGCTTCGCGGGGCGAAGGAAAAAATGCCGGCGCCTTCCAGAAAGAACCCGCGCTGCTCCGGGAAACGAAGGGGGAAACGCGTCAGGTTTACGCGCCGCTGATCTGCCTCGACCTCGGCAAAATCGGTATTGAACGACAAGGATGCGCGCAGGCTGGGCGTGACGCTGTAGTTGAGATCAAGGCTGACATCTCGAGGGTATGTTGTCTGATCGGCGTTCCCGGGAACGTGGCGCCAATTCCCGATGACGGAAGGAACCCCTTCAAGCCCGATACCCTGCGAGATATCCCGAAGCCCGATAAGACGGCCAGCGTAGATCGGACGCAACAGGCCTTCGTTGCGGCGCCACCCCCGCCATAGCATTTCTTCGTTGGTACGCCGAATCGTACGCTGGAAGTTGATCCCCCATTCGTCCGATCCCGGATCGAAGTTCAGCGTCCGAAAAGGTATGCTGACCTCGAGGGACCATCCGTCCGGACGCCGGGCCGTGCGTACGTCCCAAATGCCGTTCCACGCGCGGCCGCTGCTGAAGTACGACTGGCTGCCTCCAATAAGGAGCGCATCGCCCCGCATGGCGTTGGGATTTGTCTCGAACAAATATCCTGTGCGCCCGTCCTGGAAAGTATCCAGTATCCACATGAACCGGTCGTCGCTGTACAGGAACGCGTCGCGCCGCTTCTGATAGGCAATGATGCCTTCAGGGTCGTCGTACAGAATCGCACCGATGTACAACCGGTCCTGGTCATAGACGATCCGTATTTCCGTGGGATGTGAGGGGCTGCCCCCTTCGACCGGCTCCTGTTGTGTGAAGTCGGTAATCGGAATGGCCCGATCCCAGGCATCCTCTATGATTCGTCCGTCCAGGTCGATCCGGTCGCTGTCGGAAAGCCGGTGCGCCTGGAGAACAGGGAGCTCGTCGCCTGCGGATTCCTGGGCCAACGCCGGGGCCGGCAAGCTGACAAGTGCGCACCCGGCCAGCAGCACAGCCAAACCGGGAAAGCACTTCATCGCAGGATGCGGGCGGGCAGTCAAAACGGGGGGCGCTTTGCAAGAGTTGGGGGTTAAACCTAAATATAGTATTCGTCGGACTTACGTTCGGGCTCTTTAATGACAATCTCCCTCCTGCACGCCCCACACGAGACCTTGATTTGCACCAGAACACCGGCAACCCGGTTTTCCATGCCACAATGAGGACACGACACCAGGCGCGGCTGCAAGGGTTGTTGCAAATAGCCTGCGCGCGGCGTTTTTCCAAGTGGAAAAGGAAACATCCCCGCCGCCCTGTCCAACGCTTTAACCACTACGGGCAGAGGCGCCTGGAAAAATTCCTTGCGCGGATTGACGCGTAATTCTTTCAGCGCATCATGAGCTTATGCTTCAGCACTGTGCCTATCGGATCCATGAACAAAATACGTAATCTCGAATGCTCTATACATCGACGTTGAAGCGCTTAACTCCTGTTCGCGAGCGAAAGGAGGACGAGAAGATTCCCCCACTTTGAACACAGGATCGACAAACGATACGTTTCGGGCGACGTAAATCCAAGTGATAAAAAATCAAGAATGGAAGGGTGTGGTCCTTAATATATCAACCGCTTATCCGTTACAGGAAACAAGCGAACCGCAACAATCCCCACTCATACCGTACCCCCTCACAAACAGAGCGCCAATCTCTTACTCCATGCGCATTACCCATGTAGAAGCCCGGGATATCCGATTTCCCACCTCGCGGATGCTGGACGGATCGGATGCGGTTAATGTCGATCCTGATTACTCCGCCGCATACGTTACCCTCCGAACCGATCAGGACGGCCTCGAAGGCAACGGCCTTGCGTTTACATGCGGGCGCGGGACGGAGATTGTGGTCGCGATGATCCGGGCCTTTGCGCCGCTTGTCCAGGGACTGACGCTCGACGAAATCCGCAACGACATGCTGGGGTTCTGGCGGCGCCTGACCTCGGACAGCCAGATGCGGTGGCTGGGACCGGAAAAGGGCGTGATCCATCTTGCCACGGCGGCCATTACCAATGCCGTATGGGACCTGCTGGCCCGCTGCGACGAAAAACCGCTGTGGCAGTATCTGCTGGATATGCCTGTGGAAAAATTGGTGGCGTGTATCGAATTCCGGTACGTCACCGACTTGATTACGCCGGAGGAAGCAGCGTATATGCTGCGGGCCCTCGAGCCTTCCCGTGCCTCCCGGCTCTACCACTTGCGCAAGAACGGCTATCCCGCCTACACGACCAGCGCAGGCTGGCTGGGCTACTCGGACGAAAAGCTCCGCAATCTATGCCGCGAGGGTGTTGCAAACGGGTGGACCCGCTTCAAACAAAAAGTCGGTGCGGATGTCGAGGACGACCGGCGGCGGGCGGGCATCATCCGGGAAGAAATCGGGAAAGACGGCATTCTGATGATGGATGCGAACCAGTACTGGGACGTAGACGAGGCGATCCGCCATATGAACCGCTTGCGGGAGTTCGATCCGTACTGGATCGAGGAGCCGACCAGCCCGGACGACGTGCTGGGGCATGCCGCCATCGCCAAAGCGCTCCGGCCCATTCGCGTGGCGACCGGCGAACATGCACAGAATCGCGTCCTTTTCAAGCAATTTCTGCAAGCGGACGCTATCGGCGTGTGTCAGATAGACGCTTGCCGCCTGGGCGGCGTAAACGAGGTGCTGGCGGTGCTGCTTATGGCTGCAAAATGCGGCGTGCCGGTGTGTCCCCATGCCGGGGGCGTGGGCCTGTGCGAGTACGTACAACACCTGTCCATCTTCGATTACGTGGCCGTGAGCGGGCATCTGGAGCACCGCGTAATGGAATATGTGGATCACCTGCATGAGCATTTTGTCCATCCTGTAACGATCAGAAACGGAAACTACGTCGTACCGGAAGCGCCCGGCTACAGCATCAAGATGCACCTGGCTTCGCTCGACCGGTACGAGTATCCCGGAGGAGCGGCCTGGAGGGAATAGCTACCCGTTAAGTCATGACCAGCGACGGACCCGGAAATAGCTTGCGGATACACTCTCAACCGTGCAATCCCCGGTCGGGCCGAATCCGGATTCTTTCGGATCTGTTATTTTTGCCTTGCCGGGGTGCCTGCAAGACAGCAAACAAAGGTGAACCAGCACATCAGAGGCAGTATGCTTCCCCTGTGAAGACCGGGAGGAGATCGGAACGAAACAAGGAAAAAACGGGTTATCATTGGATACGGCATGTTGTAGCTGGTATCCAACGGGGCATCCAAAAAACCGCTCCACCGCGCGCCCCGCAATGAGGGCGCCGCGTACTCGCTACCGTACTGCCGATACCGGGGCCATAGCTCAGTTGGTAGAGCGCTACAATGGCATTGTAGAGGTCAGGGGTTCGATTCCCCTTGGCTCCACCAGTCCGCCGGGACAAACAGGCGGGGTAAGCGTGCATACCGTGTCCGCGACCTTGCAGAACAGCGCATCTCAGTTTCCCGGTCGCTCGTCATCAACACCCAGGTCTTCCTCCGTTTCGAGGAAGCGGGAAGCAAAATCCGGCGAAGGCGCCGGGCACACAGCACTTCCGCCGAACCAGCGACGGCGGTTACGGGCAAAAAAACGGTAGACGGTATCCCGCAGTGATCGCGGGACAGCGAACGCAACGGTAAGGACCGGCCAGGGAAAGCGCAAATACCGGGCGATTCGGAGAGCAGCAGAGGAAGCCGTGTAGATGCCGTCTTCGTCCACAAACACCATGCTGTCGGGGAGCGCTTCAAAATCGATTCCGGGGTCGGCGAAAGCGATAATACGGCGGGCCGCGGGGGATTGGAGACGCGCGAAGTAGAGCCGCCTGTACTTGTCCCGCTCTGCGGTCCGGCGAACGGCTGTGTTGCAGAAGTTGCAATCGCCGTCAAACAGGATAACGGGGCGGGGATCGTCCATTGGATCAATATTAAGAAGACTGTTGCGCCGCATCCGGAGACCATGGTCTGCCGATGGGCGCCCAGGGCGGCGCCACGTCCTGCCGGATTGCCCCCAGTTGCTCGATTTCCAGGTCCACTACATAACCCACCCGCAGGTATTTCGGGGGTGTCATGCCCAGCCCGACCCCTTCCGGCGTGCCCGTGGACAGAATATCCCCCGGAAGCAGCGTCATGAAACGGCTCACGTAGCTAACGAGCAGTGGAACGGAAAAGATCATATCTCCTGTCGAACTGTGCTGCATCTCCTCGCCGTTGAGCGTAAGCCGCATGTCCAGATCGTGTACATCGGCAATCTCGTCCGGGGTGACGAGCGCAGGGCCCAGCGGAGAAAACGTATCGCAACTCTTCCCCTTCACCCACTGCCCGCCCCGCTCGATCTGGTATTCCCGCTCGGAAACATCGTTCATGACCGAATACCCGGCCACATACTCCAGCGCCTCGCTTTCCGCTACATACTTCGCCCGGCGCCCGATGATAACGGCCAGTTCGACTTCCCAGTCGGTTTTTCTCGAACCGCGCGGCAGTACGATGGGGTCGAACGGCCCGCTCAGTGAGGTGCTCGCCTTCATGAACAGCACGGGTTCCTCCGGCACGGCCATCTTCGACTCCTTCGCATGGTTGTAGTAATTCAGTCCGACGCAGACGATCTTGCTCGGACGGGCCACCGGCGGCGCGAGACGCTCGTTCGCATCGACACGCGGCGCATCGGCGGCCTTACCCTCTTCCAGCCATGCGCGCAGCCGGGCAATACCATCCCCGGAGCCATCCCCGGCAAAGAATGCTTCGTCGTAGTCGTTGGCTACGGCGGAAGCGTCCACGCGCATTCCGTCCGGGAGCAAGAGGCCCGGCTTTTCGGCGCCGGGCGAACCGAATCGAATGAGTCGCATCGGATAACGGATGAGTGTGATAATCGCAGATCAGGGGCGAAGCAGGATCGTCCCCCCGTCCATGGGAAAAAGCGCGCCGGTAATGAACGCCGCCGCATCGGAGCACAGGTACAGAACCAGCCCCGCCACTTCTTCCGGCGTCCCCATCCTGCCGATGGGTTGCGCTGCGGCCAGCCGGTCATACATTTCCTTCTCCCTGCCCGGGTAATTCTTCGCAAGGTACCCGTCCACGAACGGGGTGTGAATGCGGGCGGGCGCAATGGCGTTGCACCGTATGCCCTCCTGCAGGTAGTCGCAGGCTACGGAAAGCGTCATGGTCAGCACAGCGCCCTTGCTCATTGAATAGGCGAAGCGATCCGGGATGCCGATGGCCGACACGGTCGAAGCCATGTTCACGATAGCTCCGCCCCGCCCGTGCATGCCCTGCACAGCGGCCTGGAGACAATGGTACACGCCTTTTACGTTGACCCGGTAGACCCGGTCGAAATCCTCTTCGGCGGTCGTCGCCACAGTGCCGACATGAGACACGCCGGCATTGTTGAACAGAACATCTACGGGAGCCAGCTCCCTGGCGATGGCCCGGAAGGTTTCATGCACCGCCTCCCCGTCGGACACATCGCAGGCATAGAAGGCCGCAGGCGAACCCAGATCGGCAGCCAGCGCCTTGCCCGCTTCCTCATTCACATCCAGCAGGGCAACACAGGCGCCTTCCCGCGCAAAGAGCTCCGCCGTAGCTTTCCCGATGCCCGAAGCCGCGCCGGTCACCACCGCCGTACGACCCGCAAGCCGCCCGCCGGGGCGATTCGCCTCCCGCATGTCAGGAGCAAGCTGGTTCATATCTGCGCTTATTCCTCGATGCGGGCGTCAAGCTGGACCGGATAGGGGTCCAGCCCCGCCCGATGCTCCGCCACGCGCGCCGCAATTTCTTCCAGCACCTCCGGGTGCTCTGCGGCTACGTCGAACCGCTCGGACGGATCGTGCTCCAGATGATTCAGAATCGGGGTATCGTGCGGCACAGGATCGTCCCCGATGTAGGCCCGCTGTGTAATGAAGTGGGCTTTCCACGGCCCCACCCGCGCGGCAAAAAGACGCGTGCCCCGGTAGTACAGGATCATGTCGTGGGCATCCTCTCCACTTCCCCGGAGGATATTCCCAATATCCATCCCGTCGATCGTGCGGTCGTCCGGAACCGGCGCGCCCGCCATGCCCAGCACCGTGGGAAACACATCCATCGCCGTCACGAGCGCCGAATTGACCGCCCCTGCCGGTACGGCGCCCGGCCACCATGCCAGTGCAGGCGATCGCATGCCTCCCTCGTAGGTGGTGCCCTTGCCGTCCCGCAAAAGCCCCGCCGAACCGCCGTGCGTCCGGAAAATCAGCCAGGGACCGTTGTCGCTCGTGAAGAAAACAAGCGTGTTCTCCGCAATACCCTCTTCCTCAAGCGTCTCCATGACTTGCCCTACGCTCCAGTCGATCTCTTCGATCACGTCCCCGTAGAGACCCGCCTTGCTATGACCGGCGAACGCTGCGCTGCGGAAAAGCGGCACGTGCGGCATACTATGCGCCAGATACAGGAAGAACGGCTCGCCGGCATGATCGCGGATGAAGGCCACCGCCTCCTGCGTATACCGCCGGGTGATCGTTTCCTGGTCAACCGGGCGCTCGATGACTTCCGTATCGCGTATCAGCGGCACGTTCCAGTATTCGGATCTGGGCTCCCGGAATATTTCCTGCCATTCGCCGCCGACTGCGCGATCCATGTCGTTGGAATAGGGAATGCCGTAGTAGGAATCGAAGCCGTGACTTGTCGGCAGAAACGGTTCGAGATGACCGAGATGCCACTTCCCCACCATGCCTGTAGCATACCCGGCGTTCCTGAGCGCTTCCGCAATCGTAATTTCGCGCGCCGGCAGGCCCAGTCTGGAATCCGGGAAAAGCACCCGGCGCTGGTCGCTGGCCATCCCGCTCCGGATCGGCAGACGGCCCGTCAGCAGAGCGGCCCGGCTCGGCGTACAGACCGAAGCGCCCACATAGAACTGGGTGAATTTCATCCCTTCCGCCGCCATGCGGTCCAAATTGGGCGTGCGGATCGTCGGGTGCCCGTACACGCCGATATCCCCGTAGCCAAGGTCATCCGCAAAGATGAGCACCACGTTCGGGGGGCGATCTTCCTGCGCCGCCGCCGGACGCCCGGCGAACGCCGTCAGGCATAGGAAAAGCACTGTACAGACCAGGCAGCGCATGGCAAGCGAGTGGGATCGAAACGCAAAACACGCTGGATGGCGGATTGCATCGGGCATCGGAGCAATCATGAAACCAGTGGAAGTATTGTTGCAGGAAAAGTTTGAACAGGAAGAATATGCTTCCGCCCCATAAAATACATGCGGGACAAACGGATTTCGCCTTATCTCTCCTTTTTGGCCTCCGCAACGCTCCGGCACAGCACGCGCGCGTTTTCTGTCAGTTTGCCGAAGTTGCCTTCTGCTATCGCCCGCTTGTCCAGCAGGGAAGATCCTACGCCCACTGCAACGGCTCCGGCGCGAATCCAGTCGCCCGCATTCTCCGGAGATACTCCCCCGGTGGGCATCAATTTCAGGTGGGGCATGGGCGCAAGCACTGCCTTGAAATACGACATCCCCACCACGCCCGAAGGAAATACCTTGACCACGTCGGCCCCGGCCTCGGTGGCTTCGAGAATTTCCGTGGGGGAGAACGCACCCGGCATCACAGGCACACCCCGTTCGTGCGCAGCATCTATGAGTTCCTTCTTGTACACCGGGCTCACCACATACCGCGCACCGGCGTCGACAGCCCGGTACACACCCGCTGCATCCAGCACGGAACCCACCCCGATCTCGACATCGCCCATGCTGCCGGCCACCTCTGTGATTGCCTGCAAGGCCCCCGGGGTCGTCATGGTGATTTCTATGGCGGTAACCCCTCCTTCCCGGATAGCGTCCACGATGCGGAGCACATGGGTGGCGTCGGGCAAACGCACCACAGCCACCACGCCGGAGGCAAGGATACGCTTCAGAACCGCTTCGCGGCGATGTATGGTGGACATACGCTACACTGGCTGAATTTTCGGGTGCGAACGGAGGGCATATCGCGCAAGACATTGCGCGTCCATATCCGGAAGTGCGCAACAGATCGCGCATTCATACCCGGAAGCACGTAGCGCGAAAGCGCAAGATACGGCCTTGCACCGGGAACCGTCGGCGTCGTACCTGATAATAAAACCGCCTTTTACGGAGACAGCAGGCGTAGTATGCCAAGGATCAGGATCATGATAAGCGGTGTCCTGGACCACCTTGGTTACATATACCTCATCCTCATCGTTTACGTCGATGGCGTAGGGCAAAACGTGGCTCCCTTCCTCCCATGTGTGCTCAACCCAGGCCGGGGCCGTGGAAGATACCGCCGAATCATGAGACTGCCCCCGGGCACCCGCAGGCATGAGTAAAGCACCCGACAACAACATCGCCGAAAGACTTGCTGTATGTCTCATAAGCCCCTCCATGTTCTTTTCCATGTTCTTTTACGGAAAAATCCGTCCCGTTACTTCATGAGCAGTATGGACTTCGTAAACGTTTTTCCTCCCGCATCGAGAATAACGAAATACAACCCGCTTGGCAAGTAAGACGCCTCGAACCGCACGGCATGTTCTCCGGATGTCCGGACTCCGTCTGCGAGAACGGCTACCCTGCGACCCAGAAGATCATAGACCGTGAGGCGCACCGGACCTTCCTCGGCAAGTCCGTAACGGATCGTCGCCACAGGATTGAAAGGATTGGGATGAGGCGCTCTCCAGGATATTGCTGTACTCTGCGATGACGGCTCCCGTGTGCGCATCCACCAGAAAGGTCTTGCTGAACGCAGGGTCATGCTCCAGATTCTCCACTATGACCTCCCAGGCCAATTTGAAGGCATAGCGATCCTTCAACTCCACCGGCACGATCAAAAGGTTCTCCTTCGCGGTAGCCTCCGTTTGGGAAAAGGGCGCACGGCCCCGTGCAGAAGCGATCGCGGCGGCCCTGCTCAGCTTAGCTCCCACATTCACATTCAGCCCGGGAAAGGCGCGGGCGCCTGCACCCACGATGCGTCCCCTGTAGGTTATCGTGATCCCTACCTCCGAGCCGAGCACGCGAAGCCCCTTATGGATCTGCGAATAGCTGACGAACCAGAACGCGCCATTGGTCTCGACGCGGGGCTCGCTCAACTGTTTCCGGTCAATTCCGAACACGGCTACGTGGGCATCCAGGAAGGCGTTCGCCGCAGCGGCTACGGACGCCTTCGAGAACAGCGACCGTGTGTTTCCCGAGTTGAAGTCCAGCGCGTCCGTATCGATGATCCAGGTGGCCGTTCCGCTCTTCTCGTCCACATAGGCGGCAAGGCGTTTGCCTTTGTGATGCAGGATGTGCGGCGCCCTGGTGGACTTGGCGAACTTGCCGGACTGGGCCAGCGCTTCGGAAGAAGCAAGCAGAAACAGCGCCGCACATACCGCTGCGGCCAGCGTATGCAATACCTTTTTCAGTACAGGCAAGAACTTCATGATTCGGGTGCTGTCGTCTTTTACGGACTACTGTAAGAAACCGAAAGCGTCGTCGTGACCGAGTCGCTGTCGTCGTCGGTCACCGTCAGTTCGATGGTCGTCGCATTAAACAGCGTTAGCGAGAGGCTGCTCGCGGAACCGCCGGAGTTCCACTGCACGCAGGGCGGCGCCGCGTTCCCTCCGACTCCGCCTGAGCAGGGGCTTGTATAGCGCCAGCTGTACGTATAGGGCGTGGTTCCTCCGCTCACTGTGGCGGTCCACGTATTACTTCCGAAAGAAACCTGCGACGGCCCGTCGATAGAGGCGCTAAGCCCCCGCCGCGGTGCTAACCGTCACGCCTACGGACTGTGTGGCGACAGCTTGGGAAGGATCTGCCGCTATCACCGTCACGGTCGCCGTACCTGCCGAAACGGGCGTGATCGTAAGCGTCGAACCCGATACGCTTGCCGTCGCGACGCTGCTCGACGTATTGGCCGCGTAGGTCAGATTATCTCCGTCCGGATCCGAGAAGTAGTCGTCCAGATCGAACGTGGCGGACGAGCCGCCTGCCGTCAGCGTCTGGTCCGAAATCGAGTTGCTGACTACCGGCTTTCTGTTGACCGTCACGTCGAAGGATTGCGTGGCGCTTCCTCCGTTAACGATCGTCGCCGTCACCGTCACGGTCGCCGTACCTGCCGAGACGGGCGCGATCGTGAGCGTGCTGCTGTTCTGGGGGATGCTTGCGCTCAAGATGCCCGTGTCTGACGACGAGGCCGAATAGGTCAATATGTCGTCCGCGTTCGAGCTGCTGAAATAAGACGACACACTGAAACTCGAGGACGGGTAGCCTATCGTCAGCGTACGATCCGAAATCGTCCCCACCGTCGTCAGCTCCCCTGGAGGCTGCGTGACTGTCACTGTGCGCGTCCTGGTCACCGAAACCTCAGGACTCGCCGAATCGGTAACCGTCAACTCGATATGAGCATAGTTGTTCGTCGTTGTTATGGTCTGTGTAAATGTGCTGTCCGAACCTGCGCTTATCCACTGCAGCGTACATGGTTCTTCTCTCGAGTAAAGCAGGTTGTCGTCCACACAATAGACCGAGTAGCGCCAGCTGTACGTATACGGTGTCGTCCCGCCCGTGACCGTAGATCCCCATGTGTTTTCCGTCCCCGACACGATCGACGTCGGACCCGTGATCGACACGGTGAGGGCCGCATTGACCGTCACAGTGACGGATTGCGATACGTCGTCTTCCCCGTCGTCCGCCGTCACCGTCACGGTCGCACTGCCTGCCGAGACGGGCGCGATCGTGAGCGTCGAGCCCGAGACGCTTGCGCTCACGATGCCGCTCGGCGACGACGAAGCCGAGTAGGTCAGGTCATCGCCGTCGGGATCCGAGAAGTAGTTGTCCAGGTCGAACGTGGCGGACGAGCCGCCTGCCGTCAGCGTCCGATCCGGAATCGAGTTGCTGACCACCGGCTCGCTGTTGACCGTCACAGCGACGGATTGCGATACGTCGTCTTCCCCGTCGTCCGCCGTCACCGTCACAGTCGCACTACCTGCCGAGACGGGCGCGATCGTGAGCGTCGAGCCCGAGACGCTTGCGCTCACGATGCCGCTCGGCGACGACGAAGCCGAGTAGGTCAGGTCATCGCCGTCGGGATCCGAGAAGTAGTTGTCCAGGTCGAACGTGGCGGACGAGCCGCCTGCCGTCAGCGTCCGATCTGCTATCGAGTTGCTGACCACCGGCTCGCTGTTGACCGTCACAGCGACGGATTGCGATACGTCGTCTTCCCCGTCGTCCGCCGTCACCGTCACAGTCGCACTGCCTGCCGAGACGGGCGCGATCGTGAGCGTCGAGCCCGAGACGCTTGCGCTCAAGATGCCGCTCGGCGACGACGAAGCCGAGTAGGTCAGGTCATCGCCGTCGGGATCCGAGAAGTAGTTGTCCAGATTGAACGTGGCGGACGAGCCGCCTGCCGTCAGCGTCCGGTCCGCTATCGAGTTGCTGACCACCGGCTCGCTGTTGACCGTCACGAGGAAGGACTGCGTGGCGCTTCCTCCGTTAACAATCGTCGCCGTCACCGTCACGGTCGCCGTACCTGCCGAGACGGGCGCGATCGTGAGCGTGCTGCTGTTCTGGGGGATGCTTGCGCTCACGATACCCGTGTTCGACGACGAGGCCGAGTAGGTCAATATGTCGTCCACGTTCGGGCTGCTGAAATAAGACGACACGCTGAAACTCGACGACGAGCCGCCTGCCGTCAGCGTCCGGTCCGAAATCGTCCCCACCGTCGTCGGCTCCGCCGGAGGTTGCGTGACCGTCACCGTGCGCGTCCTGGTCACCGAAACCTCAGGACTCGCCGAATCGGTAACCGTCAACTCGATATGAGCATAGTTGTTCGTCGTTGTTATGGTCTGTGTAAATGTGCTGTCCGAACCTGCACTTGTCCACTGTAGCGTACAAGGTTCGTCTCTCGAGTAAAGCAGGTTGTCGTTCACGCAGCGCGTCGCATAGCGCCAGCTGTACGTATACGGAGTCGTCCCGCCCGTGACCGTAGATCCCCATGTGTTTTCCGTTCCCGACACGATCGACGTCGGACCCGTAATCAAGGCTATCAGGTCCGGAGGAGGATCTTCGACCACGACGGCGAATGCTTGCGGAGCGCTGCTCAAGCCACCCGGATCCGTTGCCGTCACTGTAACCGTGGCAGTATCTGCCGCCACGGCAGTGAGCGTGAGCGTCGAACCCGACATGCTCGTGGTCACAAGACTCGTGTCCGACGACGAAGCCGAATAGGTCAAACTATTGTTGTCCGGATCCGAAAAAAAGAGCGCCACGGAGAAACTTACGTCGGGATGAGTCCGGATAATCGTCCGGGCGGAGATCGTGCCCACGGTATCGGGAGCATGATTGACCGACACGATGACCGAATCCATGACGGAGGAAGCGGTGGGCGTTGCGCTGTCGGTCGCCGTCACGCGAACGCCCGCAGAACTCTCCGGCGTCGTTATGGTCTGCGTAAACGTGCTATCGGTACCTGCGTTTGTCCATTGCCAGACGCAAGGCGGATCGTCCGTGCGAATTAGGGATGCGTCGATACACCGCGTCGCGTACTCCCAACGGTAGGTATAAGATGGAACGCCGCCGCTCGCCGCCGCCTCCCAGGTGTTCTCCGCACCCGAATCGATCGTCGTCGTCGGACCCGACGTGATATCTACTTCGAGGGGACCGGCCGTAACCGCCACCTGGAAAAACCGACTGACACTTGCCTGAAGCGAATCCGCTGCACTCACTACTATGTGACTTGTGCCTACCGAGAGGGCATTAACGGTCAGCGTGCTACCACCCTCTGCAATGCTTGCGCTCGCTACGTCGAGTTGGATCGAAAGAGTCGAGTAGGTCAGCGTATCGCCATCGGTATCCGTGAAATACGGCGACACGTCGAAAACAAGAGAAGCGTTCACCACCAGTGTCGTATCGGAAATTGTGCCAACTAACACCGGCCGCCTGTTGAACAGCACCTCAAAGTCTTGCTCAGCCGTTAAATCGCCCGGATCCGTCGCTGTCACCGTCAATGTCGCCGTGCCCGCCGACAGGGCCGTAACCGTCAACGTGCTGTCCAAAACGCTTGTGCTCGCCACCTCCGTGTTCGACGACGAGGCCGAGTAGGTTAGCGTATCGTCATCTTGCTCGAAGAAATACCAGTGTACATCAAAACTGAAATCGTCAGGGAAATTTTGTACTGTCACCGTCGTATCGGAAATCGTACCCACGGCTATCGGCGCCCTGTTTTCACCTTCTACGACAGTCACCACAAACGATTGCGAAACCGATAAATAGCCCGGATCCGTCGCTGTCACCTTCAAACTAGCCTCACCCACCGAATCGGGCGTGATTAGCATTTGGTCCTGATAAATTCCTGTTGTTAC
This sequence comes from Rhodothermales bacterium, assembly GCA_965248175.1. Classification (GTDB taxonomy): domain Bacteria; phylum Bacteroidota; class Rhodothermia; order Rhodothermales; family VXPQ01; genus VXPQ01. The sequence continues at coordinate 1,476,272 of OZ252093.1, read as the reverse complement.
TATGTTCGTGTCCAACGACGAGACCGAGTATCGCAACCTCAGTCCTTCGGGGTCCGAGAAATAGTCGTCCAGGTAGAAAACGGCGAACGAGCCCCCTGCCGTCAACGTGATGTCCGGAATCTCTTTCTTTAGCTCAGGCTTCCGATTCCCGCCTTCGATTCCCACCGTCACATCAAAGGATTGCACGGCAGGTTTCTCGATGCCGTCGCTCGCCGTCACCGTCACTGTCGTCGTACCTGGCGACACCGCACCGATCTTCAGAATGCTCCCGCACATCTCTGCGGTCGCCACCCCCGAGGGGGACGACTCGACCGTGTATTCCAGCAGATCCCCGTCGGAGTCCATGAAATAAGACTCTACGCCGAATCGGACGACGGGCGTTCCGTCCAACGTCAACATCCGGTCACGCATTTTGCCGACCGCCACCGGAGGCGCAACCGACAAGGAACCGCCGATATTCTCAGGAACCGCCGTATTGCAATCTTCGGCGTGGGCCACAGGGCTGTAGACATGAAACGCACAGAGCGCGAAAGCCAGAACCAGCGTGCCCCTGCCGTCGTCGTACAATCAATCATGCAATCATGTCCGAGAAATGAAATACCGCAGGTACTGCATAAGCAATGTAACACACCGGGCTGAATGTACCAAGGCGCCTGGTCCGGAAAACGCTCGATGCTCTCGTAAACTGGATCGAACCCCTATGCGCAATCTCCAGGAACCCGCCTTATCCCAGCTGTTCGAGGTTCCTTCGCAGTCGGGCAATGTCTGCGGCGGCGTCCCGCTCCTTTCTGCGCTCCCGTTCGACTACCTCGGGCTGCGCTCTGGTAACGAACTGTTCGTTCTGCAACTTCCGGCGCACGCTGTCGAGAAAACGTTCCTTTTGCGTGACCTCCTTGCGCAAGCGCTCGCGTTCCACATCGAGATCGATGATCCCGGCCAGCGGAACGAACACCTCGCACGGACCGACAACATGCGAGGCGGCGCCGGTCGGACGCACCAGATCGCTGCCCACGGTCAGCGTGTGCACCCGGGCCAGCTTCCGGAAATAGTCCGCGCGCGCCGCCAGAGCCGCGCCAATTGCTTCCGCATCCGAGGAAACATGCACCAGCGCCTCGATCTCCGCACCGGGCGCTACCCCATACTCGCTTCGGATGGTACGAATGCCGGATACGATGTCCTGTATCAGGTCGAACGTAGCAGCAGCGTCCCCGTCCATCAGGGAAACGTCCTGCTCGGGCCAGGGCGCCGTCATACAGCAGGCCCCCTCCTCCCGGGGCTGTAACTGCGCCCACAACTCCTCGGTGATAAACGGCATGAACGGGTGTAGCAGCCGAATCGTCGCATCGTAGAGTTCGATGGCGAGCGCCAGCGTTTCCTCATCCGGCTCCTCGCCCGGCGCCGGCTTGATCAGTTCGAGATACCAGTCGCAGTAATCCTTCCGGAAAAGATCGTATATCCGGCCCAGCGCCTCGTTGAGGCGATAGCGCGCCAGCGCCTCGTTCACCTCCCCGATCGCAGCGTGCAGCCGGTGCAGCATCCACCGCTCCACCAGTTCCAGTTCCTCGAAAGAGCGGGCCCGGCGGTACGTTTCCCCTGTCTCCATGAACCGCCCGAACACCTTGAATGCATTCCATATCTTGTTCGCAAAATTGCGGCCCATCTCGAATTTCGTCGGGTCCAGCCGGATGTCCTGCCCCTGGGCGCACAAGATGACCAGCGAGAAGCGGACGGCATCGGCGCCGTACTGATCGATCATGTCCAGCGGATCGATGCCGTTTCCGAGACTTTTCGACATCCAGCGCCCCTGCTTGTCCTTGATCATCCCCGTAATGAAGATGTCACTGTAGGGCGGCTCGCCCATGAAGCGGCATCCCGCCATAATCATGCGGGCGATCCAGAAGAAAAGAATGTCGTACCCGGATACGAGCACCTGCGTGGGGTAGAAATACGCAAGGTCCTCCGTCTCCTCCGGCCATCCCAGCGTGGCGAACGGCCACAACCACGACGAAAACCAAGTGTCGAGCACATCCTCGTCCTGCACCATGCCGGGAGCAGGCTGATCCACCGAAACGACATACCCGCGCCGTTCGTCGATCTTGCCATCCTCACCGGTATGATACCAGACAGGAATGCGGTGCCCCCACCAGAGCTGCCGCGAGATGGTCCAGTCCCGGATGTTTTCCATCCACCGGAAGTACTCGTTCTCCCAGCGCTTCGGGTGAAACGTGACCTTGCCTGTGCGAACCGCCTCGATGGCCGGTTCGGCAAGCGGCGCCATTTTCACGAACCACTGCCGGGAAATGAGGGGTTCGACGACCGCCTTGGACCGGCTCGACACAGGTACCGTGCCTTTCATGGCCTCTGTCCTGACAAGCAGCCCTTCCGCCTCGAGGTCCGCCACCACGCGGTCGCGGGCGGCAAAACGATCCATTCCCTCGTACACTCCCCCCTGCTCGTTGATCGCCCCGTCGGGCCGGATCACATTGATGACTTCGAGGCCGTGCCGCCGCCCGATCTCGAAATCGTTCCGGTCGTGCGCAGGCGTGACCTTCAGCGCCCCGCCGCCAAAATCCATTTTGACATACTCGTCCGCAATAACGGGAATCTCCCGACCCGCAAGCGGAAGGACGACCTTTTTCCCGATCAGGTCGGTATAGCGCGGATCGTCGGGATGCACGGCAACCGCCGTATCCCCCAGCATCGTTTCCGGGCGGGTCGTGGCGACCGTAATTGCGCCGGAAGCGTCCGCCAGCGGATAATTGATATACCACAAGTGCCCTTCCCGCTCCACATTGTCCACTTCCTCGTCGGAGAGGGCCGTCCGGTTTTCCGGGTCCCAGTTGACCAGATAATCCCCCCGATAGATCAGCCCTTCTTCATACAGACGCACGAACACTTCCTGCACCGCCCGTGTGAAGCCCTCGTCCATCGTAAACCGCTCTCTGCTCCAGTCGCACGAGTCTCCGAGGCGGCGTTTCTGTTCGAGAATCCTGCCGCCGTATTCGTGCTTCCACGCCCAAACGTGCTCGACGAAACGCTCGCGGCCAAGATCGTAACGAGTCTTGCCCTCTTTGGCCAGTTGCTGCTCCACGACATTCTGCGTTGCAATGCCGGCATGATCCATGCCCGGCATCCAGAGCGCTTCGTAGCCCTGCATGCGCCGGAGGCGTGTCACGGCGTCCTGAATGGTGTCCTGCAGCGCATGCCCCATATGCAGCGCGCCAGTCACATTGGGGGGCGGCATGACAATGACATGCGGCGGCTTGCCGGAATGCGGCTGGACCCGGAAGAGGTCGCTCTCCTCCCACCAGGCATACCATTTGGCTTCGATCTCGGCGGGACGGTACGCCGTACTGCGATCGACTTGCTCCTTGCGGGACGTTTCCTTCGTAGACATCGTTGTTTCGGACAGATAAAATGCTCCGTGCGCTTCTCTAAATATCCGCCCGGAATATACGTTCTTTCGCCTGCTCGTCTACTACCCTGTCCGATTCGACCCGGCGACTTCGGCATCGTAGCGGACGCGAATCTCCGAAAGACTGTCCCCACCGAACTTTTCCAGAAATGCATTGGCGATCACCAGCGCCACCGTGGCCTCCGCAACGGTCGAGGCCGCCGGCACGGAGGTGACATCGCTTCGCTCGTACCGGGTCGGCTGTGCAGCGCCCGAAGCCACGTCCACCGTATCGAGCGGCTTGATGAGCGTAGGAATGGGCTTCATGTAGCCGCGGACCACGATGGGCATACCGTTCGACATGCCGCCTTCCACGCCGCCTGCATGATTGGTGCGCCGGGAAAAATCCTTCCCGTCGCTTACGATAGGGTCGTGCACCCGCGATCCCGGACGCGCTGAGCCGGCCACTCCGTCGCCGATCTCGACCGCTTTCTGGCCCTGAATAGACAGGATGGCCTGCGCCAGGCGCCCATCGAGCCGCCGGTCCCAGTGCACATACGAACCGAGCCCCGCCGGAACGCCCGATACGATCACTTCATAGGCGCCGCCCAGCGAATCTCCCTGCTGCTTCGTTGCATCGATATGCTCGATGCACCGGCGGGTGAGCGCCGTGTCCAGCATGCGCACTTCGCTCGCATCGGCGGCCTCGCTCACCTTCTCCGCCCCTTCTCCGAGAAGTTTTGCTACCCTATCTGCCCCGTCTCCCGGATGCCCTACTTCCCCGATGCGCACCACATGGCTGCCCACCTCGATACCGAACTGGGCCAGGAATTGCCGTGCAAGGGTGCAGCACGCTACCCGCATGGCCGTCTCGCGCGCACTGGCCCGGTCGATAACGGGCCGGATATCGTCGAAACCGTATTTCTGCAAGCCGGTCAGGTCTGCATGGCCCGGCCTCGGCAGCGTCACCTTTTCCACGCCTTCTCCCGTGCCGGTCAAGGCCATGACCTCGGGCCATCCGGACCGGTCCTTTCGGTAGGCCGCATTATCGAGGCGCAAGGCGATGGGGCTTCCCATCGTTCTGGAAAAGCGCACCCCTGAATAGATATGTATCCGGTCCCGTTCGAACTTCGCCCGGCCTCCCCGCCCGTAGCCCTGCCAACGCCGGGCCAACTGGCGGTCAATATCGTCGGACGCAAGCGGTACGCCCGCCGGCATTCCTTCGACGATCCCCACAAGCGCCTCGCCGTGCGATTCCCCCGCAGTCAGAAAACGTATCATAATCACCGGGGAACTTCCATTTCGTAAAACGCGGCGCTGCCGTCGCGCCGGCGTACTTTGACGAGCACCCATTCTCCCGAACGGGACGCCCGGCTCAATGCGCGCAACGCCTGACCGGGAGAGCCGATATCCATCCCCTCGATCTGCACGATCGCCGCATCCCTCGGCAACCCGGCCTCGCCTGCCGGACTGCCGTGCTCTACCCAGGCAACATACACGCCTTCCTCTATGTCGAAATCGCTGGCCTCCTCCGCAGTAAGCTCCCGCAGACCAATACCCCAATCCCCCAACGCATAGATGCTCTCGCGTTCTCCCGGAGTAGAGGGCGGTTCGGGAACGGGAGACTCTTCAGGCAGACGCGGTTCCCTTTCGAATTGGCCGAACCATGCTGTATACGCCGGAGCGTCGCGGGGCTGTAATTCCACCGGGAGTTCGCGAACCTCGCCATCCCGCCACACCTGTACGATCAACATATCTCCCGGACGTCTGCGCGCAATCATGCTCTGCAACTCGTTGGAGGCATTCACCGTGCGATCGTCCACCGACAAGATGACGTCCTCGCCACGCATGCCCGCAAGGGCTGCCGAGCCGTTATTCGCAACCCCGGCGATATACACGCCGCGAATCCGGTCCATACCGAGCCGGCGCGCCAGCACCGCGTCCACGGTCTGAATACGCACGCCCATATACCCCCGCTGCACTTCTCCATACTCGATAAGATCGCCGGCGACACGCGCCATCAGGTTGACGGGGACTGCGAATCCGTACCCTTCGTACGACCCGGTCTCGGTGGCGATGGCCGTGGAAATACCCACCAGCTCGCCGTTCAGATTGACGACGGCCCCTCCCGAATTACCGGGATTGATGGCGGCGTCGGTCTGAATGAAATCCTCGATCCCGAAATCGTCCTTGATGATATTCACCTGGCGGCCCGTAGCGCTGACGATCCCCGCCGTAACGGTCGAAGTAAGCCGGAACGGATTGCCCACGGCAAGCACCCACTCGCCCGCATGCAACCCGTCGGAATCGCCGAATAAGATCGCGGGGAGATCCTCGCCGCCTTCTATTTCGAGCACGGCAATATCCGTGGAGGGGTCGGTGCCCACGATCCGGGCATCGAACGCGCGCTTATCGGAAAGGGTCACCCGGACGCGTTCCGCATGCTCCACCACATGGTGATTCGTCACCACATACCCCTGCGGGCTGATCAACACCCCGCTCCCTACCGCTTCCTGCGACGGATCTCTCCGGAAAAAGCGCCCCTCTTCGTCATCGAAATCGTGATACCGATCCCCTGTGAAGGGCACCTCCACCTCTATGTAAACCACCGAGGGCGTGACCCGGTCGGCTACCTGGCGAAATACCCGATTCAGGGCAGTGATGTCTGGCAATCGTTCCAGCGAATCCGCGACCGGAATGTCCGATGGCGTATACGGACGACCCAACTGGACGTGCTCCACCATGCGCGTTTGCAGGGGAAGGGCACGCTCGTTAGCCCCCGTGACCAGCACCCACAAAATGCCCACTGCAAGCCCGACCAACACCAGTCCAATGCCGATCAGGACATGGATGCTCGTACGCAATCGCTTGTCGAGTCGTTTGTCGGTCATGGCGCAACAATCCTCGTGGGCCTCGCGAAAGGGTCATGGAAAACCCGATCAGGGGCGGGCCGGATGCAGAGATACCCGAATTTGTTCAACCGCATTGCGGGCAAGTTGTGCCAATTCCTTGCGATTCCGCCCTTCGGTGGATATCGGTTCGCCGATATGTACCGTGTATTCCAGGCCCCGCAGCGCAGCCAGACCCCACAGGTGCGTCCAGAAGGACGTATGCTCCAGCCATACGATGCGGCGGCGTACATTCTCGGTTGCCGCTTCGTCCTCTACGCTCTCAAGAGACAGATACACGGGCAGCACCATGCTGCCGGCCTTTCCGGCCACGGCCTCGAATGCGCCTGTCTTGAAGGGGCGGATAGAGCGCTCCTCGCTGGTGTTTCCCTCCGGAAAAACAAGCACGTTCAACCCGGTCGCCAGCCGCTCGCCAACCCGTTTGACAAAAGAAGCGGCAGCGGTCCGGTGGTCCCTGTCCACAGGAATCATACCGTGCGCAATAGACACGTTGCCAATGAACGGCCAGCCCTGCAGGTCGGCCCGGGCAACAGGCGCCATGGGCGCCACGGAAGCGAGAATAATCGAATCGAGTACTCCAAAGTGATTCGCCACCACGAGCATGCCCGACCGGTCCGGCATCTTCCCTTTCGCCCGTACGCGGATGCCCACCCGTTCGCAAATCTGCACGCACCCCTCGTGAATCTGTTGGGCCCGGCACCGCAACTCGTCCGTACGCTCCAGACCCGCAGCTTTTCGGTTCGCCTGCAACGTACTCGAAAGCATCAGCCGGAATATCCTCAGGACGTTCAGAATGCGGTACATGCGCACAGGGGAAAGGATAACGTCCAAAGATACACCGGGAAATCCGGTTCCCCTATTCCTCCTTCCCCTGGTATTCCTCGAAGGTAAAATCCACGAACGCGTCGCTTCCGATGTAGGTCAGCACCTCCAGAAACTCCGGAGCCACCATAAAGCCGGGCAAACGGGTGATATATCTGCCTTCCTCATCCAGAAATACCGTGGTCGGAAATCCCGAAGCGCCGAGGCCGGCCGCCATTTCCGAGGGGGTCAGCGTATAATCGTGGAAACTGAGACTGTCCGCCGTGTTCTCCGCATCGAGACGGGTCAGCACGAAATGGTCACGGACATACGCCTGCACCGATTCATCCGTGTAGACCTCGCGTTGCAATCGCCGGCACCAGGGACACCACGCCGCATAAACGTCTACGATCAATTTCTTGTCCTGCGTCTCTGCCTGCGTTACGGCCTCTTCGAATGCTTTCCAGTCAAGTCCTTCAGCAGGTACGCTGGCGTCTTGCGCACGTACGTCTGCCGACGCAAGCATGCAGGCTGAAAACGCAAGCAGACTGGCAAGACCAAACGAAATAAACGATCCGGGACGATTCATGACGCTCATCGGAGCAATTCCCCGTAGATATGCATAAGGCGTTGTGATACCGAATCCGGGTTAAAAGTTTCGAAGACGCGGGGAATGTTTTGACGCCACTGCTCCCGAAGCGGTTTCTGTGCGACGGCCCGGCGCAGGGCGGCCACCAGTGCGGTGCGATTGCCGGGTTCGACCAGGATACCTGTATCGTGCGGGGCAACCACCCGCCGGATTTCGGGCAGATCCGAGGCAACCACCGGAAGCCCGGCCATAAAGTACTGGAACAATTTGTTCGGCAGAGCGAAGCGATGGTTCAGGCAGGTATCCTGAAGCAGTGTTACGCCAAGATCGGCGGAAGCTGTGTACGCCGGCAGCCGGTCCGAGGGCACGGAATCGACGAAACGTATGCGATCGGCGATCCCGGCGTCGGCTGTCTGCTTTTGCAGCGCAGGGCGAAGCGGTCCTCCGCCAAGGAACACGAGCATGGCGCCTTCGATGTCCCGCATGGCGTCCACGAGCTGCTCGCAGCCACGATCTTTCATCATGTGGCCCTGATGCAGCAGCGTCACGGTATCCGGGTCGAGGTCCGGGACAAGCGGAGACGGCGACAGAGCAGAAGGTTTCCGGTCGGGAATGTTATAGAGCACCGCAGGACGAACAACCCCGTATGTTTCAGCGAGCCTGTCTGCAATGGCGTTCCCCACGGTCAGGACGGCATCGGCCCGGCGGATGTACCGGCGTTCGAGCATGTACCAGAACGCGCGCACCCAGGGTCTTCCGGCCGTAGCGGAAACATGGGTGTACAATTCCCGGGCATCATACACGACGCGCCCCCCGTACTTGCGGGCCGCCGAACAGGCAGCCGGCAGCACGTAAAGGCCCGATGCATGATACAGCCGCGCCGGCGTTTCGAGAAGCGCCTCGCACGCGCGGCGGTGTAATTCCAGAAAAAAACGAGGGCCCGAGAAGCCGGAGATGGGTACGGCGCACAGGCTTGCGCCAGGTATTTCCGGAGCGCCGGGTTCTCCCGGCCCAGCGGCAACGATCCGGATGCGCAGGCCGGCATCGCCAAGAACCCTGAGTTGCCGGAGCGCCCTCGAATTATTGCGCAGATCGCCGTACAGGGCGAATGCTACATCGAACCGGTCTTCGGCATGCACAGGGGTAACGGGGAAACAGGTGAAAGGAAGAGAACCGGATTGGAGAAGCGGCAACACATGAGGCATGCCCACCTCAAAACGCAACGACATCCGTACGGGACGGTTCCTGTCGGTCAGGCCTACCCGATTTTTACCCCTGCCACCGCCCCATCACGATCCGGTCCCGTCCGGCCATATCCTTCTTGAGGCAAACCTCCGCGTACCCTGCTTCTTCCAGTACGCACCGTGCTGCCGTGCCGTAGTCCGCATGCGTCTCCAACACGATCCAGCCTCCCTCCCGGATCATGCGCAGGCCATGTTGCGCCAGCCGCCGGTAAAAAACGAGCGGATCGCCGGGCGCAATCAGCGCCGCACACGGCTCCCAACTGCGCACTTCTTCCGGCAAATCCGGGATTTCTTCCTCCGGCACGTACGGCGGATTGGAAACGAGCAGATCAATCCCGGCAGGAACCTTGTCCGAAAAATCCTCCCTCAACATATCGGCCTCGATCCACGTAATGGCCAGATCGTGCGCAGCCGCATTGCGCCGGGCCACTGCAAGCGCCGCCCCCGACACGTCGCACGCATAGACATCGGCATCGGGCCGGGTTGTTTTTATGGCCAGCGCGATGCAGCCGCTTCCCGTGCCGGCATCGAGTACGACCGGAGCCATGCGTGCATCGAGACACGCCAGCGCCGCCTCTGCCACTTCCTCGGTTTCGGGCCGTGGAATGAGCACATCGGGCGTAACGGTCATCCGGAGCCCCATGAAGTCCGTATATCCGAGGATATACTGGACGGGCTCGCGCTGCAACCGGCGCGCCAGCATCTCGCCGAAGCGCATCGCCGCTTCCGGTTCGATCCGCTCCCGGGATGCTACGTATAACCCGGCGCGGGATGTCGCCAGGGCCTCGCACAAGAGCCATTCCGCGCTCCGGCGCGGATCGTCGATCCCTGCGGCAACCAGCCGTTGCAGGGAGTCTTCCAAAAGAATCCCCACAAAACCCCCGTTCTTTTCACCCGAACCCATTTATATTTAAGCCGTGTTTGCAGATTGCGGCACGAACCATCGAACCGATCCCTGTTTTATGAATACGTACGAAAAACTCGGAGCGCTCGCAGAAAATCTCTGGTGGAGTTGGAATCCCGAAGTCCTTGATCTCTTCGAACGCCTGGATCGAATGACGTTCCGGAACGCCGGAAACAACCCGGTCGCCGTACTGCAAACGCTTTCCCCGGAGACAACGTTCGAGGACAGCCTTGCGAGCGACATAGACACGGCGCATGCCGCGATGACCGCGTACCTCGAAGCGCCTTGCCCTGTCCCGCATGCCCCCCGGACCAGCTACTTCTGCATGGAGTTCGGCATCCACGAAAGCCTGCCGATCTATGCGGGCGGACTGGGCATACTGGCCGGCGACCATACGAAAGCGGCCTCGGACCTCTGCATTCCCTTCACGGCGATCGGCCTCTTTCTGAAGCAAGGCTACTTCGAGCAGCACTTCACCGAAGACGGCTGGCAACAGGAACGGTATCCCGCGATCGATCCGGAAAACCACCCGCTTGAACTCGTTCGCGGGGAGGATGGGAATCCTTGTCTGGTCACCGTCCACTTCGGCAACCAGCCCATACGCATACAGGCATGGCGGGCCCAGGTTGGCCGCACGACTCTGTACCTGCTCGACACCCACATCGAGGACAATCCGGAGGAGTTTCGGAATATCACCACTCGATTGTACCAGGGGGGGCGTCGGACACGGCTCCAGCAGGAAATCGTCCTCGGCGTCGGAGGCATCCGGCTGTTGCGCGCCCTCGGGGTGGAAACGGACGTATACCATATGAACGAAGGGCATTGCGCCTTCCTGTCCCTCGAACTGCTCCGCGAACAACTGGACCTAAGTAAAAGTCGGGAGGAAGCCGTACGCACTGTACGCGGCCAGTGCGTGTTCACTACGCACACACCGGTTCTCGCCGGGCACGACCGGTTCGACCCCGGCATGTTTCTTAACGAAATGAGCGCCCTCCGGGACGAACTGGGGCACAGCGAACGCGACCTCATGGCCTATGGACGGGTAGACCCGGATAACTCCGGAGAATGGTTCACGATGACCGTACTGGGGCTGAACATGTCGCGGTGCGCCAACGGCGTTTCGCAGCGCAACGGGCACGTGGCGCAGCGGCAATGGCATCCCATGTTCCCGGACCGGCGCGTACAGGATGTGCCTATCGGCGCTATCACGAACGGGATTCATGTCGCCACCTGGGCAGCCCCGATCGCGCGCGCCTTCCTCAACGAAAAACTCGGGGACTGGAAAAAACATGTCGACGACCTGCACTTCTGGCGAGGCATCGATGACATTCCCGACGAGATACTGTGGGAATACCGCAACGAACTGCGGCGGCAACTGATCCGCTTCGCTGCGGAGCACACCGAAAAACAATCCCTGTCCATCTCCTGCGAACTCGATCCCGACGCGCTGACACTCGGCTTCGCCCGCCGCTTCGCCACGTACAAGCGCGCACCGCTCCTGTTCACGGACATAGAACGGACCATCTCCCTGTTCAATAACCCGGATCGCCCGATACAGATCATCTACGCCGGCAAATCACACCCGGAAGACGAAGAAGGCAAACAATTCATCCGGCAAATCCTGGAGGCAGCCCAACGGCCCGGATTGCAAGGGCGCATCGTGTTTCTCGAAAATTACAATATGCAGATAGGCCGCATGCTGACATCCGGCTGCGACGTATGGCTCAACAATCCGAGGAGCCCCATGGAGGCCAGCGGCACGAGCGGACAGAAAATCGCCGTGCACGGCGGGCTGAATCTGTCCGTACTCGACGGGTGGTGGCCGGAAGGATATAACGGCGAAAACGGCTGGGCCATCGGCCATGGATACGCCGACGGCAGCTTCGACGAGGCCGAGCCGGACCGCCGCGACGCAGAAAGTCTCTACCGGCAACTCGAGCAGGGGGTGCTCCCGACGTTCTACGAACGGGACGAGCGCGGTATCCCGACGCAGTGGATAGGGCGCATGCGCGCCGCCATAGCGGAACTGACGCCCCGCTTCTCCGCAACACGCATGGTGAAGGAATACGCCGAGAGCATGTACCGCGTAACGGATGAATCGGATAGCGATTCCCCTTACATCGACAACCCCGCCACGACATATGCGAGCAGTGCCCCTCCAGCCACTGTGAGCGCATAGGGCATCTGCGAATTCACGTGGTCAACGTGGTCGCATGCCGCCGACATCGACGAAATGATGGACGTGTCGGAGAGCGGAGAGGCATGATCGCCGAAAACGCCCCCGGAAAGCACTGCCCCCAGCATAAGCGGGGCAGGCACGCCAGCCCCCTCCGCCAGCGGAAGCGCGATAGGCAACAGCACGGCGAACGCCGTCCAGGAAGAACCCAACGCGAACGAGACGAAGCCCCCGATCAGAAACACGGCGGCGGGCATCCACCAGACCGGTCCGCCGGCATCCAGCAGGCCCACCACATACGGCCCCATTTCCATTTCGCGGGCTACACGCCCCAACGCGAAGGCCAACACGACCAGAAAGGACACACCGAACAACCCGGAAGACCCCTTCAACACCTGATCCATCGAATCTCCGATGGTCATCACCGGGCGGCCGCGCCGGGGCAAGGCATACAGGATAATGGCCACTGCTACAGCGGATCCCACAGCCCACAACACCGCCGTCGAGCCGCTCCCCTCCATGATATTCCCGCTGCCCGTCACGTACAGCCCCACGAAAATCATCCCCACCATGACGGCAAGAGGAATCATCAGGTCGCGCACATGCCGGGGCGCGTGCGGTACGGGTTCTATGCCCGCCAGCTCGTCGGCGATGAGCGGCTTCGACCCGGGCCGGGTCAGCGCTCCCGTCTGCGCCGCCCGCACCTCCGCCCGCTTCATTGGACCGAACCCCCATCCCGTCAAAGCCAGCACCAGAGCAAAAACGATGGCCCCTATGCTGAAAAAATTAAACAGCAGAGACTGGGCCAGCAAAGGCACGGCGCCGTTCGAGATCCCCTGCGCCGCCAACAGGCCGAGCAAATACGCCCCCCAACCGTTCAGGGGAATAGACATGCATACCGGCGCACTCGTGGCGTCGCAGTAATAGGCAAGCTTTTCCCGGGGCAGTTTCAGTTTATCGAACAGGGGCCGGCTGACCGCGCCGACCGTCAGGGAGGTAATGTTCGACTCCACGAACACGACCATTCCAACGGCCCAGGCCATAAGTTCGGCGCCCTTCCGCGACGTTCCCCATCCCCGGCGCTGCGCCCATTCCACAAAGCCATGCACGCCGCCGGACGCCTGCATTAGCGCGATCAGGCCGCCCACGAGCATGCAGAAAAAGATGATCCGGGTATTGCCCGCATCCTCGAAAACGGCCACCAACTGTGCCACCAGTTCGCCCAATCCGCGTACCGGATCCCCCCCCGCAAGAATAATAGTACCGACCCACAGTCCGGCCAGCAGGGACAGGTACACCCGCCGGCTCCACAACGCCAGGGAAATAGCAATGACGGGGGGTAAAAGGACAATCCAATCCACAGAATCACCGAGGGATACGGAGGCGAACGATCAGGCAGGCTCGTTGCCCGGTTTCCACTTGATGTTGCACCCTATGGAAGGAACCTGCTCGGCCAGGACCTCCCCAAACGCAAGCAAAAGGTCGAGCGCATCGTGCAGATCCTTGCCCGTCGCAACGCCCATGCCGGGGCGGGTTTCGTCGTAGCGCCCCCGGTAGACCAGTTTCTTGTCCCGGTCGAACACGAACAGATCGGGCGTGCATACGGCGCCGTACGCTTTGGCGACCTCCTGCGATTCGTCGTACAGATAGGGAAACGGATAGCCCTTTGCGGCAGCCCGCGCCGCCATCGCATCGAACGAGTCTTCCGGGTATCCCTCGGCGTCGTTCGCGTTGACGAGTACGAACTGTACGTCTTGCGCGGCCCAGGCGGCGGCAGACCGGATCAGCGCGTCCTCCACATGTTTCGCGAACGGGCAATGGTTACAGGTAAACACGACGACAAGCGCCGCAGCGTCGTAATCGTCGAGGATCCGGTGATCGCCGGCAAGACCGTCTGCGGAGGGATTCGCGACGGGCAGATCGAAGGACGGAGCCGCCGATCCGAGGTCCTTCATGAGCGAGTAGGTAAGCGCCATAATGCTGTTGGTTTACAATGGTATGGTAAAAAGAAATACGGTACCGGAGCATCATACGCAGGAAAGCCGGGGCAGGGTTTCGCCCCCCTCCCTATCGGCGATACAATCCCCGTTCCTCTATAATCTCGAGCACCGCAGGGGGCGCCATGTACCGGACAGACCGCCCGGCCCGGATGCGTTCCCGTATGTCCGTACTGGACAGGTCGATGAGGGGCGTATCGGCAAATTCCACGTACTTCTCGAACCCTGCCGGGACCGCCGCCCGCTCGTACCCGGCGCGCGGAAACACGATGAGCGGCGCGCGGCGCACTATCTCTTCCGGCTCGCGCCACCGGGAAAATTCGGACCATTGATCGCTGCCTACAATCAGGCGAAAGGCCGCGTCGGGATGCTCTTCCCGTAACTTTCGCAGCGTATCTACCGTATACGAGGCGCCCCTTTGCCATATTTCGATTTCCGAGACCGAAAAGGCGGCATCTCCCTCCGTGGCGGCGCGAATCATTGCAAGGCGGTCAGCGGCCTCAGCCAACTCCTCGCCGGTTTTGAAAGGAGAACGGCTGTTCGGAATCCAGAGAACGCGATCCAGACCGAATCGCTCGCGCACCATCCCCGTCAGGAGAAGATGCCCCATGTGCGGCGGATTGAAGGTTCCCCCGAAGACACCGATGCGCAGCACGCTTTCCGTTGCGGATCCGGCCACGTAACGCTCAATTGCTACTTGCAAGTTCGGCAAGCCGCCCGGAAGCCACGTCGTAGAGTGCCTCCGCTTCCTTCGCAAGCGGACTGTCGCGGAAAAGTTCGATGAGCCGGGTGTAATTGTCGATCGCCAACTGGAGCCGCTCGGGCTGGCGCGACTCGATGCTCAAATCGGAGAAGGAGATATACGAGCGCATCGCGCCCAGCAGCGCATCGTCGGCCCACTGGGTATCCGGATACGTATCGAAGACCCGCTCATACGAAAGCGCCGCCGCCTCATAGATGCCCCGGCGTTCGTACAAGCCCGCCGACTCGTACCCCTTCTGCGCCAGTTTCTCCCGCAAGGTCCTCAGGTGATCTTCCGCCTCTTCCTTCAGGTCGGAATCGGGAAACCGGTCCAGAAACAGCTGCAGGTACGTGATCGCCTGACGGGTATTGGTTTGATCGAGATCGTACTGCGGAGATAGATGATAGTACGCAACAGCCCGCTCGAACATAGCCGCCTCCACATTTTCGTTGGTCCGGTAGGTGTTCACGAATCGCGAGTACTCGGAGGCGGCCAGAATATAATCGCCGCTTTCAAAATGAGCCCGCGCAAGGTGGAGTTGCGCATCGGCGGCCACCTCAGAGGTCCGCCCGTAATCGAAAACGCCCTGAAAAAACGGAACGGCCCGATCGTACCTCTCTGCCTCAAACAGGCGCAAGCCCTTTGTATAGGCGTCTTCAGGGGAATCGTACCGGATGCGCCCGGCGCCGGCGCAGGCGGACAGCGCGATCGCTGCAAATAACAATACGACAGGAAGAAACGAACGCAAGGACCAGGACATAACCAGCGGCGTGAATACTACCCGGAAACAAGGGAAGCGCGCGAAACGCGACGGGAAAGAAAAGACTGAGAGTATGTACCTCCGCCCGCCCCTGCTGTTCCTGTCATCCGGCGCACAGCGCGAGCCCGGAGTTTAGCCCGGCGCCTATCGCAGCCGCCGCACCATGCCGTCCTGATACCTGAAATAGAACATGGCTGCGTTCACGTTGCCCCCCTCAAAGTCGATGCGCGTACCCAGTCCTTCCCGGAGCGGGGCCGTACGTACGCGATCCGCAAGCGCCTCTTCGGCATCGTCCACGAGGAGCGGAAGCAGAAAGCGGGCCACATCGTACCCGGTGATCGCAAGGCGGCTTTCCGGCTCTGCATCTGCAAGCTCGCGATACCGCTCCGCAAATGCCTGCACGGCAGGATCATCCGCCTCTACGTAAAAATCGTCGGCGTAGGTCGTGGCATACCGGGAAGCCCGTATCGCATTCGGAGCAAGCCGCCAATCCCCGTTTCCCAGTACGCGGATCCGATCGGCGAGACCCATATTGTCTAAACTCGCCATGGCTGCATCGATGCGAGCTACGCTCTCCCCCGATACGATCGGCATATAGACGGCGCGTGCATTGAGAATAGTGTTCCGGGCCAGCGTTTCGGACAAACGGCTCCAGGCCGTTTGCGAGGCCAGCAACGTGTCGTACCGCACGGTCTTTCCCTCCAGCACGGCCTCCTCGAGGAAACCCTGCGCCATACGTTCGCTGATACCGTCGCGGTCCCGTTCGGCGATCACCCCGAAATCATCCAGCCGCAGGCTCCTTGCAGCAAACCGGGCCATGAGCCGCCCGCGCATGACGATGGTGGGGTTCGCCTGAAAAACATAGCGTTTCCCGATCGACACGCTATCGTCGGTGGCAAGAGGCGCAACCAGCACCACCTCGGCCTGCTCGGCCGCCTCGGCAGAAGCCATCGCCTCCCCGCTGTAGAGCGGACCGATGATCGCCTGCACGCCGAGAAGGGCCAGTTCCTCCACGGCCCCGGCGGCGCGGGCCGAATCGACCCCCGTGTTTCGGAAAATCATGCGCACGGGACGATCGGGATGCTGCTCGTTATGTTCGTCCACGGCTACACGCACCCCGGTAAAAAGGGCCTGTGCAAGCGGCGCATCATTGCCGTCCAGCGGCAAAAGAATACCCAGATCGCGCGGCAGCGGAATGCCGCGTTCCAACCCCTCTTCGGCCATCTCCCGGAGACTCCGGGCTGCTTCGACATAGCTGCTCGACGGAAATTCCGACTCGAGGAAGCGGGTGCGCTCCGCGGCCTCTTCGAAACGCCCCTCCCGGTAAAGCGATTTCGCTTCCATGAGCAAGGCTGCCGTGGTTTTCCGGTGCAGGTCGTACGCCGATCGGACGATGCCGAACAGCCGGCCGGCCATGGCATATTCGCCCTGTTCGAACGCCTCGACGGCATCCTCGAATGTCCGTTCCGCCTCCTCATTTGCAGGCACATCCAAAACCTGGGCATCCTGGGCAAACGCAGGGGCGGACGCAAACACAAAACATGCGCACAACGCCGCCCAAAAAGGCAACGCATAAGCCGGGCGCTGTATCGCGAATCGTCTCGTTACTCCCATTCGATCGTTGCCGGAGGTTTGGAACTGATGTCGTATACGGCCCGGTTGACCCCCGGGATCTCGTTCACGATCCGGTTGGATACATGCGCCAGAAAATCGCCCGGAAGGCGCGCCCAGTCCGCCGTCATGCCGTCCACGCTGGTCACTGCCCGGAGCGCGCACACGTTTTCGTAGGTCCGCTCGTCACCCATGACCCCTACCGTCTGCACGGGCAGCAGCACCGCAAAGGCCTGCCATACCGTATCGTACAGGCCGCTCAAACGAAGCTCCTCGATAAAAATGGCGTCGGCATCGCGCAGCATGGCGAGCGATTCCCGCGTCACCGGGCCAATGATGCGCACGGCCAGACCGGGACCCGGGAAGGGATGCCGCCCCACGATAAGTTCCGGGACGCCAAGCAGGCGGCCTATCTCGCGCACTTCGTCCTTGAAGAGCTCCCGAAAAGGCTCGATCATTTCGAAGTCGAGTTTTTCGGGCAAGCCCCCCACATTGTGGTGTGTTTTGATCGTGGCCGACGGCCCCTTGAACGAAATACTCTCGATGACGTCCGGGTACAGGGTCCCCTGGGCCAGAAATGCGGGCCTATCGCCCACCTCTTCCGCAATTTCGTGGGCTGCGTGGTCGAATACTTCCACAAACGCATTGCCGATGATCTTGCGCTTCGTCTCCGGATCGGAGACGCCCGCCAGACGGTCCAGAAACAGATCGGAGGCGTCAACGGCCTTCAGGCGCAGGTGGAAATGATGCCGGAAAATGGCTTGCACCTCCTCCCATTCGCCTTTCCGCAGCACCCCGTTGTTCACGTAAATGCAGGTGAGCTTGTCACCGATCGCCTCGTGCAGCAACACGGCGGCCACGGACGAATCCACGCCGCCGGACAGGCCGAGAATCAGGTGGGCATCGCCAACCGTCTCCCGGATCTCCCGCTTCTTCTCGTCCACGAAGGAGGCCCGTGTCCAGTCCCCCCGGCACCCGCATATGCCCATCGCAAAGTTTTCGATGAGCAGGCGCCCGGCAGCGGTATGCACCACTTCGGGATGAAACTGCACGCCGTAGTGGGGGAACTGGTCGGACGCTACCGCCGCAATAGGCGCATTGCCGGTATGGGCGATAACCCGATACTTCGGCGGCAGGCGGGTAAGGTGGTCGCCGTGGCTCATCCAGACAATGGAGCCGTCGGACACGCCCTGGAAGAGCCCCGTCGCATCGTCGATATGCAGGTGGGCGCGTCCGAATTCGCGGCGTTCGGCCGGAGCAACTTCCCCTCCCGACAGGCGGGCCATGGCCTGCAGGCCGTAGCAAATGCCGAGCACCGGCGTCGGCGACCCGTCGCTCCGCGTCATTTCGAGCAGGGCGGCGTCCAGTTGCGGCGCCCCCGCGTCGAATACGGAGCAGGGACCTCCCGACAGGATGATCCCTTGCGGGTTCATCGCCCGGATTTCTTCCGCAGATTTGGTGCAGGGGTGAATTTCGGAATACACGCCCGCTTCGCGCACACGCCGTGCAATGAGCTGCGTATACTGACTCCCGAAATCCAGAATAATGATGCGTTCGTGCATCTTGTGCGGGCCTACCCGGTCATGCGTTCGTAATCTTCCGCGGAAAGCAGCTCACCCGTTTCTGCGCCATCGGCGAGCGCAATGCGAATCATCCAGCCTTTCCCGTACGGATCGGTGTTGACGTAGTCCGGGTGCGCCTCCAGGTCCTCATTGATTTCCAGAATGCGGCCCGACAGGGGCATATACACATCGGAAACCGTCTTGACCGCCTCGACGGCGCCGAACGGCTCGTCCCGGGCAATCTCCGAGCCGGGCGGCTGCAACTCGACAAACACGACATCCCCGAGTTCGTCTTGCGCAAAGTCCGTAACGCCCACAGTCGCCGCCGCGCCGTCATCCTCGATGCGTATCCACTCGTGGTCTTTCGTGTACAGAAGGTCGGCAGGGTATTTCATGGAAACCGTTAGTGTCTAAATACAGCAAAAAACGTCAGACTTCCGCTTCCGCAGGCGCCAGATCGAATGTATCGAGGAACGCCGTCGTAAACTCGCCCGCCTGAAAAGAGGGATCTTCCATAAGCCGGCGGTGAAACGGGATGGTGGTATGTACGCCTTCGATCACGAATTCGTCGAGCGCGCGCATCATCTTCCGAATCGCAAGCGCGCGGGTCCTGGCATGCACAATGAGCTTGGCGATCATGGAGTCGTAGTACGGGGGAATGGTGTACCCGGCATAGGCGTGCGTATCCACGCGAACGCCTTGCCCGCCCGGCGTATGAAACGCCGTCACGACACCCGGCGAAGGACGGAAATCATTGAACGGATCCTCGGCATTGATCCGGCACTCTATGGCATGGCCCGTCATGGGAACTTCCTTTTCGGGAATTTCTTCGCCCATGGCGCTGTGAATCTGGAGTTCGATCAGGTCGGCGCCGGTCACCTCCTCCGTCACCGGGTGCTCCACCTGAATGCGCGTATTCATCTCCATGAACCAGAAATCGCCGGAAGCGTCGACGAGAAACTCCACGGTCCCGGCGCCGGCATACTGCACGGCCTTCGCCCCACGCACCGCCGCATCGCCCATGCGGGCCCTGAGATCCGCATCGACCACGGGAGAGGGCGCTTCCTCGAGCAACTTCTGGTGCCGCCGCTGGATGGAGCATTCCCGTTCGCCGAAATGCACGACATGCCCCTTGCCGTCTCCGAACACCTGGATTTCAATGTGGCGCGGGCTTTCGACGAATTTCTCAATGTACAGGTCGCCGTTGCCGAAGGCGGCCTCGGCCTCGGCGCCCGCTGCCGAAAACTGGCGCGTGAACTCGCTCGCCTCCCGAACAATCCGCATGCCGCGCCCGCCTCCACCGGCGGACGCCTTGACCATGACCGGATACCCGATGCTGCCGGCGATCGACTTGCCGGTCCGTACGTTGGACACCACCCCGTCGGAACCCGACACCACCGGCACACCCGCTTTCTGCATGATTTTCTTGGCCGCGCTCTTGTTCCCCATCAGGGAAATGGTGTCGGCTTTCGGCCCGATGAAAATCACTCCGTGATCTTCACAAATGGCGCTGAAATCGGCGTTCTCGGCAAGAAACCCGTAGCCGGGGTGTACGGCGTCCGCCCCTGTCACTTCTACGGCGGCAATGATCCGGTCGGGGCGCAGGTAGCTTTCCCGGGAAGGAGGCGGGCCGATGCACACCGCTTCGTCCGCAAATCGAACATGCAGGGCGTCCCGGTCCGCCGTCGAATAGACGGCCACCGTCCGAAGCCCCATCTCATGGCAGGTTCGAATGATGCGGAGCGCGATTTCTCCGCGGTTGGCGATGAGCACCTTCTTGATCACAACGGCAACGGGATCGACCTGCCCGGTAATTGTCAGGTTTCTATCAGAAAGAGGGGTTGATCGTATTCGACCGGCAACGCGTCATCGACCAGAATCTCCGCCACCTTGCCGTCCACCTCGCTCTCGATCTCGTTCATGAGTTTCATCGCCTCGATGATGCACAGCGTATCCCCTACCCGTACGGTATCCCCCACCTCCACGAACGGGGGTTCGCCGGGAGCGGAAGCCCGGTAGAAGGTGCCCACGATGGGCGCCTTGACGACCGTGCCGTTCCGGGCGGGGTCCACGCCTGCCGCTTCCTGTGATGGAGGCGGTTCGGGTGCAGGAGCGCCTGGCGCCGTCTGCGGAGACTCTGCAGGAACAGGCGCCGGAGGCGGCGCATACGCGACCGGAGGAGGCGCTGCGTACGGGGGCCAGGCCGGCGGCGGTGGAGGCGCCGGTCCGGAAGGCGGCTGCGTACGGATAACCACCTTAAGATCGTCTTCCGTAATCTCGACCTCGGCGACACCGCTGTCGTTGACGATTTTCAGCAGTTTTTTGATCAGGGGAAGATCCATATGCAATGCGGTAGCAAGGATCGAATTCAGCGGGGTAGCAACCGGAAAAACCGGAATTCGGAAGCAGTCAGTCAGGTCTTATCCGCCGTGGCCGCGCGCGTTACGTATTCGCCGGTCTGCGTGTTGACGGTAATGATGTCTCCCTCGTCAATGAAAAGAGGAACCAGCACGACGGCGCCGCTCTCCATGATGGCCGGTTTGGCGCCGCCGGTGGCCGTATCGCCGCGCACACCCGGATCCGTATCGACCACGGTAAGATCGACCTTTCCGGGCAATTCGACGTTGAGCGGCTTCTCGGCCTCGGCATGAAACAGAATATCCACGGTGACGCCCTCCATAAGGAAATCCCGTCGCTCCACACGATCCGCAGGCAACGAAAACTGTTCGTAGGTCTGCGTATCCATCATATGAAGGCCCAGGTCATCCTGATACAGGAACTGGTGCGGACGGCGCTCGATGCGCGCCGTCTCCACCTTTTCGCCGGCGCGAAACGTATGATCCACGACTTTGCCGGAGCGAACCTGCCTAAGCTTCGAGCGCACGAAGGCGCCCCCTTTGCCGGGCTTTACGTGCAAAAATTCCACAATCGTCCACAGATCGCCGTTCCGGACGAGGGTAAGACCGTTGCGAAAATCGCTTGTATCAGGCATGGCGAACGGGATGAGAACCAGTGCATTGCACGGCAAAAGCCGTAAAACAGGGTTTCCGGGGCCCTGTGCGGAATGGGTATAGCGAAGGGCTAATATACCCCCGGAGAGGCCTGTCAGTCAATCCGGGCATTGCCGGACGCACCCGCAGGCTGCGCCGGACCGTATTTTTCGACCAGACGCGACACGGAGGCTTCCAGCAATCTTCGCAACGCGTCCATGTCGATATCGTCAAGTTTGTTCACGTACAGGCACGATTTGCCCGTCTTGTGCTTGCCCAACACGCCCATGATCTCGTCCTGCCCGTCAAATCCGGTCATGACATAGATAGATAAGGCCCGCTTGCGCGGCGAGAACCCCGTCAGCATCCAGTCGATCTCTCGTCCGCTTGCGTATTTGAACCGGTACTTCCCGAAGCCGACGATATTCTCGCCCCACATGGACGGTTCGGAACCGGTTATGTCCCGCATCAGGGCAACAAGCGCATGGCTCTCGCGCCGCTTCCGCTCGTCGTCGAGGGATGCGATAAAACCGTCGACGTTCCGGTCGTTCTTTCTGGTTTTCAGTTCGGCCATCGTTTGGGGATACAGGATTACGCTTATCGAAATCGTTTCTTGTTGTCGAGCACACGCATAAGATCGCTCACGCCGACCGGGCCGTGGCGGTACAGGAACGGTTCGCCGTACTCGACCCCGATCCGGTGACCGAAGGTCCTCGCCCTGGCCTGTATCCAGTCCAGAAACCCCTTGTTCGACACGAAGGTCTCCGGTTCGCCGGGCCCGGCCTTGTAGCCGGGGACGTAAAACTGCGACCGGAACGCCCCCAGCGCTTCGAGCCGCTGTTCCCACACGTCCGTCACGTCTACCACGAACGTGGGTTCGAACTCGACGATGTGCATGTAGTGCAGAACATGGTGCGGACGCCAGGGAAGCTGGGGCGCGCCCTCGTCGTCCTCGGTCGGTATGCCCTGCAAACCTGCATAAAAGCAGGTGTCGGCGCACAGGCGGGCTCCGGCGCCATGATCGGGATGCCGGCACTCCGGCCCGCCGATCAGCACGATATGCGGGCGCCAGGTCCGCAGCGCACGGATGACGGAAAGGCGGTTTTCGGGGGTATTGGCGATGTCCCCGTCGGGGAGGCCGAGGTTCTCGCGCACGGCCAGTTGCATGATTTCCGAGGCCCGGGCCGCTTCTTCGGCGCGCAGTTCCGGCGTGCCCCGGGTGCCGAGTTCGCCCCGCGTCAGGTCCGCCACTCCGACGCGGTAGCCCTGCTTCGTCAGCGAACAGATCGTCCCGCCCGCGCACAATTCCACATCGTCGGGATGCGCGCCAAAAGCGAGCACGTCCAGCGGGGGCGTCATGGATGCGGAACCGGAAGCCATGTTACACCACAAAGTTTACGATGCGCCCGGGGACATACACCTCCCGCTTTACGGCGCCTTGCCCGATATGCTTCGCCACATTCTCCTCCATGCGGGCCGTCTCCAGCACAGCCTCCTTCCCGGCGTCCTGCGCCACCGTGATCGTCGCCCGTATCTTCCCGTTCACCTGCACCGCGATCTCCACGGAATCTTCCTGCAGGTATTCCTGCACGACCTCCGGCCAGGGTTCACGAGCCAGCGTGTTGTCCGCTCCCAGCCTGCGCCAGAGCTCCTCGCCGAGATGCGGGGCGAACGGGCTGAGGAGAAGTACGAACACGCGGGCCACCTCCTGCGGCACCGCGTCCCATTTGTTGGCGACATTGACGAACTCCATCATGGCGGCAATGGCCGTGTTGAAGTGCAGCCGTTCAATGTCGGCGGTGACCTTCGCAATGGTCCGGTGCAAAACGCGCAACTGCTCCTTCGACGCAGCGACGCCGTTCGCGCGGCTCTGCAAGGCGCCCGTCTCCTCGTCGATCAGGAGGCGCCACACCCGGTTCAAAAAGCGATGCACTCCTTCGACGCCGCGCATGCTCCAGGGCTTCACCTGTTCCAGCGGCCCCATGAACATCTCGTACAGGCGAAGAGAATCCGCCCCGTACTGCTGCACCACGTCTTCCGGATTGATCACATTGCCCCGGCTCTTGCTCATCTTGTAGGCATGGGCGTCGACCGGAACCGAAGGATCGCTCTTGAGCACAAACCCATCCCCTTCTTTCCGCACCTCCGATTCGTCCACGCACTGCCCGGCGACCGTATACTCCATTTCACCCAGAATCATCCCCTGGTGTATGAGCTTGCCGAACGGTTCCCGGGTGCTGACAACCCCGGCGTCGTAGAGCACCTTGTGCCAGAACCGCGCATACAGGAGGTGCAGCACGGCATGTTCGGCCCCGCCGATGTAAAGATCGATCGGCATCCAGTACCGCTCTTTTTCCGGATCGACCAGCATGCGGTCGTTGTGCGGATCGATGAAGCGGAGAAAATACCAGCATGACCCGGCCCACTGCGGCATGGTATTGGTCTCCCTGCGGGCCGGCGCGCCCGTTTCGGGATCGACCGTATCGACCCATTCGGTCGCCGCAGCCAGCGGGCCTTCCACGTGTCCGGAAGGCCGGAAATCCGCGATGTCGGGCAGGGTGACGGGTAGCGCATCCTCCGGGAGCGGTTTCGGAACGCCGTCCACAAAAATCAGCGGAAACGGTTCGCCCCAGTAGCGCTGGCGGCTGAACAGCCAGTCGCGCAGTTTGTAGTTGATCTTCGCGCACCCGCAGCCCTGCGCCTCGAGCCAGTCGATCATTTTCCGTTTGGCGGCGTCCATGCGCAATCCGTCGATGGAAACGCCCCGCTCCGCAACCCCCGGAATCGCCATGTGCTCGCTGGAGGAATTGACGAGCACACCGTCCCCGGTATAAGCCTCCTTTGCAATGTCGCCGCCCGAAACGACCTCCCGGATCAGGAGGTCGAAGGTTTTTGCGAAATCATAGTCGCGCTCGTCGTGGGCGGGCACGGCCATGATGGCGCCCGTCCCGTAGGAAATCAGCACGTAGTCCGCGATCCAGATGGGAATGCGCTCCCCATTCACCGGATTGAGGGCAAACCCGCCCGTAAACGCGCCCGTCTTGTCCTGCTGCAGTTCGGTGCGCTCGAGATCGCTCTTGAAGGACGCTTCCTTGATATAGGCCGTAACCTCTTCGAGGCGATCAGGCGTCGTTACCCTCGTCACAAGGGGATGCTCCGGCGCCAGCACCATGTACGTGGCCCCGAACAGCGTATCCGGGCGGGTCGTGAACACGCGGATCGTCTCGTCCGGAAGATCGCACACGGGAAAATCCACCTCGGCCCCCTCGGACTTGCCGATCCAGTTGCGCTGCATTTCCTTCGTGCTTTCGGGCCAGTCGAGCTCGTCGAGTCCTTCAAGCAGCTGCTCCGCATACTCCGTGATACGCAGCATCCACTGGCGCAGCGGCCGGCGTACGCAGTCGTATCCGCCCACTTCGGACTTCCCGTCCACCACCTCTTCGTTGGCCAGGGTGGTGCCCAGTTCCGGGCACCACCAGACGGGCACCTCGCTCTGGAACGCCAGCCCCCTTTCGTACAGCTTGAGGAATATCCACTGGGTCCACCGAAAATAATCCGGGGAAGTCGTATTGATCTCGCGCTCCCAGTCGTACGAAAAGCCGAGCATCTTGAGTTGCTCGCGGAAACGCACAACGTTCGCTTCCGTGGTGATGCGCGGGTGGGTGTTCGTCTTCACCGCGTACTGCTCGGCGGGCAAGCCAAAGGCATCCCAGCCGATCGGATGCAGCACATTGAAACCCTTCATGCGCTTGTAGCGCGCAAGGATGTCCGTCGCCGTATACCCCTCGGGGTGTCCTACGTGCAGACCGGTTCCGCTCGGATACGGAAACATGTCCAGGATGTAGAACTTTTCCGTGTCCGGATCCGGGTCGTCGGGCGTCCGGAAGGTCTGTTCTTCTTCCCAGTACCGCCGCCATTTCTGTTCTATTTCGGCGAAGGGATATCCGGCCATGCCTGCTCTCGGTGAAGAAAATATCGGTCAAAGCAGATAGATACTCTCTGAGGGGTGAAAGGGTTCGAAAGGGGGGGCGGTGGATTGAAACGGCCCGTATCATCATGTCGTAAGCAGGGCAGACCCTGGTCCTCCCTCACATACACACGATTACGGCGATGAAACGGGGAAAATGGCTTGAACGGGATAATGCGCTCGAATCTGCCGATCACCTGATACGCGAGCGGGAGCGGCTCATACTGAGCGATCAGGATTGGGAGATATTCTCCGCAGCCCTCACCAACCCTCCCGAACCGAACGCGGCACTACGCAAGGCCTTTGCCAGCCATGATCGTTTGATTGTGAAAACAAGCTGGGTGTAATATCAGGCTTAAGAGGTAGTTCGGTTTGATTGGGCAGATTTTGGCGAAAAACAAAAAGTATAACACCAATCATGCTACCTATCCTGTGATCCCTCCACTTCACACCCCTCTCTCCTGCGCGTATCGGTAATCTGCGTAATCTTCCAGGCGGAGCCGTCGTGGTAGAAATGAAAAGCGTTCACGCCGCAGTGGCTGAACGTCTCCCCGAGGAAGAAGGCATAGTTCATCCATGCCTGGGCAAGATGGCCGTCCACGGCGATCTCCACATCCCATATCCTCTCGTCCCACACCTCGTCATGGGGCGATCCTACCGCCTCGACGAACCCGTCCACGCTGCCTGTTTGCAACATGGGCTGGCCGTCGCGCACGAACGCGGACTGCAAGCGCGCCTCCGGGTGAAACGTCTCCCGGACCATCGTGCTGTCGCCTGCCCGCATACCGTCGAAGAGCTGGTCGATAACGGCCTGTACCCCTTCGGAAGACAGGTCGCCGGAAGACAGGTCGCCGGAAGACTGCGCCGCAACCGGAGCGGCGGCCGTCAATAACCCGAGCATCAGTATGATGCAAAAAATGGAACGCATGGGACCAATGTAACGACTGGAAGACCTGGATCACAAACCCTGCCCGTGTTGGATCGACCGCAAAATCCGGACACCTACCTGAACGGTGCAAAGGGTTTACAACGCTACTTCCCTACAACCGCACCACCTGGTGCTCGGCAGTGTCCGTATCGAGCGTCTCGCGCAGCATATCCATGAAGCCCATGCCGTATTTGTTGAGAAAATGCAGCACGGACAGCTCGCGCTCCTGCAATACCCCGTTCGGGTACACATTCCCCTGCGCCTTTTCGAGACGGGTGCGCACCATATCCTGTTTTTTCTTCTCGGCCCGCACGCCCTTCGCCCGTAGCCGGGCCAGTTCGTCCGTCAGCGCTTTTTGTGCGGCGTCGGCGGCCTTCGCCAGCGTGCCGTCCACCTCCCGGAGCGGCGCCCGCACATGATCGACGGCCTCGCCGAGACACCGGGCGGCCTCGTCGAATGCCTCGTCGAGATTGCCCTGCATCGAGTCCACCACGACACGATGAAAAAGCCGGTCCGCATCCCCGGCTAAATCCCCCACGACCAGCCCGTATGTATCCAGCACCTTCGCCACATGGGGTTCGAGGAAGGTGGCGCCGGCCCGCGGATAGATAAGCGGCATCGGAAGGCCCGCCCATTCGTACAGGGGGTGGCACTGCGCAAAATAGGCGATCTCGCCCGGGCCGCCCACGTACAGCGCTGTGGGAAGCAAAAGGTCCTGCATCAGGGGACGAAGCACCACATTCGGGCTGAAGGATTCCGGAGATCGCTGCAGCAGGTCCAGGGCTTCCGCCCGCGTCATGCGCTGCCCCGTACCGCGCGCAACAAAATCGTCCCCATCGAGATCGAGCGGAATACGCCCCTCCTCGTTCAGCAGAAAAAGGTTGGCCGGACGCACGAACACCTGCTCATGGTATGTGCGCCCCAGTTCGTCTGAAACCCTGCGCACGAGCGCAGCAGCGGTCTCAGCCTCCTCGATTTCCCGTGCGAAGAGCGGCGCCACCAGTCGTTTCAGGGACGCATCGTCGGGATTGATGATCACCAGACCGGGAAACAAGGCCCGGAGCATCCGGGCGAAGCCTTCGGAGAGCGTTGCGCCGGCGCCGTACGCTTCCCGGACCATATGCAGAACATCCCCCTTGAAATCCGTGTCGGGAAGAAGCTCCTCCAGGCGGTCCATAATCCCATTCCCCGGCCGTATGCGCCCGGCCGGCCCCGGAGAACCCGCTTCATCGGCCTGCAAGCGCAACTCGACGGGTAGGTTCTTGCGCAGTGCGACGACCCTCGAAACCTCGTCCACATCGTGGTCTTCGCCGCCCAGCCAGAATACCGGCACGACGCGCCGCCCGGTTTCTTCGGCAAGCCGGTCGGCCAACTGGATAGCGGAAAGCGCCTTCAGAATGGTATAGATCGGCCCCGTAAACAGGCCTACCTGCTGACCGGTAACCACCGCTGCGGTATCCGGCTCCCGCAGCGCCTCGATCCCGGCGCGCGCCGCTTCCCCGTCTCCCCATGCCGCATGCTGCCGGAGCAGCACATCGGCGAGCGTGTCCCGGTCCCGGTCGAATGCGGCGGCCCGCTCGACGGCGCTTGCCCGTGCTTCGGACCGGCTCCAGTCGCCCGCGAAGTAGTCCGAAAGGGCCTCGTAGTTCGTGCAGTAATCCCGGAAAAGAGCCGAAAACCCGTGCAGGTCGGTAAACGAAATACGCTCTACGGACGCCTGCATATCGGTTGACGAAAGATGGGAACGGCGTAACCCGATATACGGCGCCGTCGCACTAATTCTGCTGACGCTCGCTTTGAAGCCGTTTGATCTCGTCGCGCAGTTCGGCAGCCTTCTCGTAATTCTCTTCCTGGACGGCCGCATCGAGCTGGTGCTCCATCTGCTCCAGTGCCGTCATGGCGACCGGCACCGGTTCCTTTTCCTTGCGTATGCTGGCGTCCTGCATCACATCGGGGGCCACATAAATGGGGGCATCGACGCGCACGGCAAGCGCCACGGCATCGCTCGGACGCGAATCGAGATGGGCTGTCTTCCCGTCATGGGTATAGCATATCTTGGCGAAGAACGTACCCTCTCTGAGTTCGTCGATGACGACTTCGGTTATTTCGGCCTTCACCGCCTCCAGCGAATCGCGCAGCAGATCGTGCGTCATGGGCCGCGGCGGCTGAATCTTTTCCATTTCGAGCGCAATGGCCTGCGCCTCGAATGCACCGATGATAATGGGAAGCCTGCGATCCCCGGCCACCTCGCCCAGAACAAGGGCATAGGCAGCCCCCCCACTCGAAGGAGTGGTGGAAAGCCCGATGATATCTACCTTTATGCGTTTCATAGCGACAGCGCACGTTTTAACGCCGTCATAAATGCCTTGTTCTCGACATCCGTTCCGGCGTTGACGCGAAGATAATCCTGTAATTCAGGGTATCCGGACATGGAGCGAACAAGCACGCCTTCCTTGAGGAAACGCCCTTTCAGGTCCGCCGCATCCTGCGGTGTTCGGAATAGTACGAAATTTGTCTGGGACGGCACAATTTCTACGCCGTCCATCGCTGCAAGGGCAGCAGTTATCGCAATACAGTCCTGTCGAATGCGGCGGGCACGCTCCTCGATAACGTCCGGGTAGGCGGTGAGCAGGATATGCGCCGCGGCGGAGGCCAGAGAATCGATCATGAACGGCATCCTCGCCTTGCGCAGTTCCCGCAGCACATCGGGATGGGCTATAAGAAAACCGAGGCGCAGCCCGGCAAGCCCGCACGCCTTGGAAAAGGTGCGGAGCAGAATCAGGTTGGGGTATTCGTCCATAAGCCGCAACGCACTCCCCTCTTCCGAAAACTCCAGATACGCTTCGTCGACCACCACGAACCCTTCCGAGGCGTCGGCAACCGCCGCGATCTCGTCGAGCGTCATCGCGAGGCCGGTAGGATTGTTGGGCGTCGCAAGCACAATGAGTGCCGGGCGGCGCTCCTTTGCCGCTTCGACCAGAGCATCCGTATCGAACCGGAAATCCTCCCGGCAGGGCACTTCGAGGAGATCGCCGTCGTGAAGGAGCGCTACTTTGGCGTACAGAAAAAACGTGGGACGCGGCAAGACCACCGGCGTACCGCGCTCGATCAGCGTCAGACCCAGCAGGGCGACAAGATCGTTGGAGCCGTTGCCCACTATTACCCCATCGGGATCGCATCCGGCATACGCTGCGAACGCCTGTAACAGCCGCTCCGCAAATTCGTCTGGATACCGGTTGAACGGAATACGCGCAAACTCCCGCAG
The DNA here is from genome assembly GCA_965248175.1 of Rhodothermales bacterium. Taxonomy (GTDB): domain Bacteria; phylum Bacteroidota; class Rhodothermia; order Rhodothermales; family VXPQ01; genus VXPQ01. The sequence goes on along the minus strand of OZ252093.1, from coordinate 1,446,433 downwards.
CACCTCCTCTTTGACCTCGGGCGGAAGATCGTACGGGCTTTCGTTCTGGTTCAGCTTTACGATGGTCGCCCCGGGGCGGCCTACCAGATACGGGAGCCGGGCCCGGACAGCCGGACGAATGCGGCGTACGAGCTCATCCATGCGGATTTGCCTGCTCATCCTCTTCCCTGTTCGATGCGCTGTGTGCAGAAATATCCCCTAACCGGGCCTCCACGGCGCGGGCATGCGCCTCCAGCCCTTCCGCTCTCGCAAACGCGGCGATGCGCGCACCGGTTCTTGCCAGACGCGCTTCCGTCCATGCAATGAGGGACTGCCGGCGCAAAAAATCCTCGACGCCCAGCGCCGATGCATACCGGGCGGTACCGCCGGTGGGAAGCACATGGTTCGGGCCTGCAAAATAATCGCCCACCGGCTCCGGGGAGAACGGCCCCAGAAAGATGGCGCCCGCGTGCCGGATCCGGGGAAGGATGGCTTCGGGGTCCCGCACAAGCAATTCGAGGTGCTCGGGGGCCAGTTCGTTGACGACCTCCACGGCCTGATCCAGCGTGTCGGTCACGATGCAGGCGCCGTAATCGGTGAGCGAGGCCTCAATAATTGCACGCCGCGGCAAGGCCGCCGTCATCGCGGCGGCATGGCTGCGCACGGTTTCCGCCAGCCCTGCATCCGGGGTCACAAGCACCGCCGAGGCCCGGGGGTCGTGTTCGGCTTGCGCAAGCAGATCGGCCGCCGCAAAACGCGGATCGGCGTCCGAATCGGCCAGTACGACGATTTCGCTCGGCCCGGCCACCGAATCGATGTCCACCATGCCGTAGACCTGCTTCTTGGCCGTCGCCACATAGGCATTGCCGGGCCCTACGATCTTGTCGACACGCGGCACGGTCTCCGTCCCGAAGGCAAACATGGCGATCGCTTGGGCTCCCCCCGCCGCGAATACGTGATCGACGCCGAGAATACAGGCCGCCGCCAGCACAAGCGGGTGCGGCAACCCGTCCGGTCCGGGCGGCGATGCAAGGTACAGATGCTCGACGCCCGCAACCTGCGCCGGAATGACATTCATCAGCACACTGGACGGATAGGCCGCCGTGCCGCCGGGCACGTACACCCCTGCCCTTTCGATCGGTACATACCGTTGCCCCAGCCCGGCGCCGTCTTCCTCCGTGTCGAACCACGACGCCCGCAGTTGCTTCTCGTGAAACCGCCGGATATTGTCCGCCGCTTCGGCAAAAATGCCGCGCAGCGTATCGTCAAGGCGTGCGTGAGCTTCAGCAAGACGATCGACATCCACGCACAACGAGGCGGGGCGCACCCCGTCGAACCGCTCCGTACAATCGAGCACCGCCGCATCGCCCCCCGAACGGACTTCCTCCACAATACGACGCACCGCCTCGTCGATCCGGTCGCCGAACACGGCACTGCGGCCGAAAAGGCGCTCCAGTTTTTCCCGGCGCTCGCAAAAAGGTACGACAGGAAGCATGATGAGAAGAGAAAGGTTGCGTAAGAGCCGAGCGTACGACACCGGAACAGCGCCACCCTGCCGGCGCCTCGTGCCCGTAACAGCGAAAGCCCTGCCGGTTCGAGCGACAGGGCTTTCCATGCAAAACCGTCTCCGTCCGCGTTAGCGGCGGTTCGGGTCTTCCGAGGAATTCTCCCGGTCGTCGATGCTGGTAAGTTCCGGCAGATTACGGAATTCGTATCCCGGAAGCCGCTCGTCGACAACGTGCTTCACGACATCGTGCAACGCCGTAATGAACTTGCCAAAATCCTCCTTGTAGAGGAAAATTTTATGCTTCTCGTGCCGGGTTTCTGAGACGCGTTTGCTCTCCGTAATGGTTACGAAGAAATCCTCGCCCGACCGGGTTGTCTTGACATCGAAGTAATAGGTTCGTTTCCCTGCGGGGACACGCCTGGAATAGATTTCATCGCGGTGCGAATACGTATCTACCTGGTTGTCCCGTCCAATCAGCTCTTCGTTCGTCACGTGCTCTGCGTACGTTTGTTTATAGGATATCGATGGGATTCAAAAGGGCCGGCGGCACAACAAACCACGCAGCACCCCTGCATACGGCATTCACCTTACGGGGAATCCGACCGCAAAATATAACGATCCTGTGAACCCGAAGGGAATTTTTTGTGTTCCCGCGTCGGGCATGGCGTGGCTACGCTTGCCGATCCGTCTCGCTCGCAAGATCAAATACGACGCGGCGCGCCAGATCGAAGGGATATCCCCGGCGCACAAGATAATCGCAGACTTTCTTCTTTCGTTTCATTTCGTCCGGCTCCCTCGACAGCCGCTGCCACCATGTTCTCCCCACCTCTGCAGCACGGTCCGCAAGGGCATCCTGCTCACTGAATACGGCATCCAGCGCAGCCTCCAGCACGTCGGGCGCCACCCCCTTCCGAATCAGATCGGCGCGCACGCGCGCAGGGCCATGTCCTTCCTGCCGGAACCGGCGCTCGGCAAACGTCTCCGCAAACGCCCGGTCGTCCAGCAGGCCCGACGCATGCAGACGCTCGACCACCTCATCCACCACTTCTTCCGAATACGTCTTGCACAACCGCCGGCGGACCTCCGCAGCCGTCCTGTCCCGGTACGCCACATAGCGCAAGGCCGTCACCCGCGCCTTGAAAACAAGGTCCCGCCGAACCATGCGCGCCTGCTCCTCGACGCCGAGCGATTTTCCTTTCGCCAGCCCGAATTCGAGGACCACATCCTGGTGCAGGGAGAACACGAACCGGTCGTCGATATGCACCGAAATGCGCTCGGGGGATTTACCCGTCGCTCGCAGCAACGTAATGCGCCCCGGCTGGAATTCGATGTCCTCTGTCATGACCAATCCGTCCTGTCCATCATGAATTACTGCGGCGACGGAAACGCTCCGCCTGTCCCGTCCACCTGCACATGAACCGAATCGACGGAGACCGCCGCAAAGATGCCGATTCCCCCCTGCACGCCGGAAATGGGCTCGCGCCGGTCGGGATCGTCCCTGCTCGCGGCAAACCGGGCATAATCCGGCCCGGACCGCACCAGTGAAACGCGCAGACCATGTGCCGGCAACGGATCGCCTTCCTCAGGCACGCTAACGGCGTACACCCCGGTCCATGTCCTGCGATCCGCCCCGGTCTCTTGCATTTCCTCCCTGAAAACATCGTCGGAACGAAGAAACAGATCTACAATGGGCGAAGAAAACGTAGTGAAAGGCTGCAACTGCGCCCGCACCCAGGACTCTTCCGGAAACAATCCGTCTTGCGAAGCAGCCCATTCGATCGTGGCTTCGATCGGATAAATGTACCCGGTGTACGCACCGGTCGCCAGGGTATCCGACAACGCCAGCGAGTCGAGCAGCACCGCCGAAACGGGTTCCTCCGGGATGTCGAGCGATACGGCAAGAATTTCGATTTCGGGCGGGACGACGCCATGCGCCTGAACCACAGCGTCCCGCCAGACAACGCTGAACAAAAACGCATCTCCGGCAGCCGCAACGCCGGTCCCCGCCGGAAAATACCGGCCTGCCTGCGCTGCATCCGGGGTATAACGCACCACCCTGTCCCCCAGCGTCATTTCCACGACAGCATCCGAAACGGCGGCTTGCGCAGCGTCGTAGGGCTGCCTGGGCGATAATGTCCTGTGCACACGCACAGGCCGCAGAGGCTGCCCGGTAGTAAGGAATCCCTCCACCACGACCTGCGCCTCGTCAATCGGAGCCACCGTATCGCATCCCGCCGTCGCAAGGCATGCGCACAGCATGCCTGCAAGCACCCACTTCGCGCTATGGATCGCCCGCGGCTTCATAATTGCATCCTGATTTCGAACAAGGGCAGAATGGGCAGGCCGCGCCGGTTCTGTACCTCCATACCCTGGTCTGAGGGAAGGTACTGCCGTGCGGTCACATTGCGCCGATTGGTCACGTTGTACAGGTGCAGGCGGGCAAGCCAGGATGCGCCCAGCGCCCGGAAACTGCGCTCCGCAGCTATGTCCATCCGAAAGTAGGGCGGCAATCGCCCGTTGTTCAGAAACGGACGGTACAAATACCGATCCGTTTCGTCGAGCGGATCGCCTATGGCGTACTGCGCCACAGGCACCGTCGTCGGGTAGCCGCTGCGTGCCTCCAGAATGGACGTTACCCGCCACTTCCCGATTTCGCGGGCAACGAGTGCGCCAAAGGATCGGGGCACGTCATATCGGGATGGCCGGAATGAGGTCTCTCCCAACGCGCGCGAGCGCGTCAGGGATCTTCCGCCGGCATAGTTCAGGCGAACAGACCAGGGACCCCGGTTGGCAACGGCGGAAAATTCAACGCCGTACGCCCGCGCTTTTCCCCGCACGTATTGCCCAAGCAGCTCGCCCACATCGATGCCCGGCCCGACCAATTCGTTTTTGCTGCGAAACTCGTCCTCCGGCAGCAGGACGTGCGTCACGTGACGCCAGTACACATCCCCATGCAGTGTCAAACCCCGCAACGGCCTGCTCTCGACCCCCATCGATCCCTGATACCCGGAAGACGGCGGAATGTCTTCGTCTGCCGGAATCCAGCGGCTCGTTACGAGATCGTAGGTGAAAGCATAACGGTCGCGCAATCTGTGGAGGTATTGCATGGTCCGACTTACGCCGGCCCGCAGGCGAAGCAGTCGGGGGGCGATGACATGCTCAAGCGCAAGGCTCGGGCTGACATCCGTACGAAATTCGGATCCGAATACATTGAGGCGCACACCCGGATGGATGGTCCAGCGCTCGTTCAACTGCCATACATCTTGTGCGTACATAGCCAGCTCGGGCTCCGCCGCCTTGTTTGTCTGCTCATGCCGGTCTACCGTGCCTGCCGAGCGCCGGATCAGCGCATCGAGCGACGAGGAAAAATCGCGCACGCCGGCTTGCATGCCCACCTGTATCCGGTGCGAGACGGATCGGAAGTATTCAATATCCATCTTCATCCCCACGTCCCGCAAATCCACCCGATAATCGGACTGCATGACCGCCGAGATGGTCGGGCGCAGCAAGGTGCTCTCGCGCGCCCGGTAGGTGGACATATAGACCGTTCCCGTCGCAAAAAGGCGCTCGGAAAACAGATGCTGGTATCTTGCGCTGACCAACTGGTTTCGCCACTCCTGCGCCACCTCGAAGAAAAGGTCCGCCGGGCGAAGCCAGGACGAGAAATCCAGCGACAAATCGAACGGAAGACGCAGGTCGAGCTCGTCGCCGCCGCGATAATAACTGACCGAAAGCCGATCCGCGCTCCCGAACCGGTGCGTGTACTTTGCGCTCGCGTCGTAGAAATGGTATCCCGTGCGGAGCGTGTCCCGGCGACCGTCCGCGTTCTCGACAGGATGCTCGCGTCCAATAATCTTATCGATATAGGACCTGCGCGCCGCCGCCATGAACGAACTGTTGGCGGAGACCGGCGACTCGATCACCATACGCCCGCTGAGCGGGCTCACCGCCATGAGCGCGCGGGGCTCCTGCTGCGACCCGTCCTTCATCTGCGCATCCAGCACCGACGATATCCTCCCCCCGTATTCCACGGGAAAAGAGCCGCGGTACAGTTTGATGTCCTTGAATGTCTCGGTCTGGAAGATGGAAATGAGGCTGAATGCGTGCCAGGGATGATACACGGGCGCCCCGTCGAGCAGGTAGAGATTTTGATCGGGAGACGCCCCGCGAATCAGCATGCCGCCATGGAGTTCGCCCGCCTTTCGTATGCCCGGAAACCGCTGAAGGGCCTGAAACAGGTCCGACTCCCCAGGGAAGGACGGCAGCCTTTCGAGGCGGCGAACCGATTCCCTGAGCAGGCCCGGCGAAGCCGCACCCAGCGCATAGTCCGCGCGTTCGTCTTCCACGACAATGCCGCCTCCTTCCAGCGCTATAGGAACGAGCGGCACGATAACCGGCGAGGAGGTCTCCGCAATCCGCCGCTCCCCGGTCGTATATCCCAAAAATGAAGCCTGCACGGCATAGTCGCTCGGGGGCAGGGAAGACAGCGCAAAATACCCGGCGTTGTTCGTCACTGCGCCGACGCGCAGTTCGGAGAGATAGATGTGCGCGCCCGGCAGCGCTTCGCCGGTTTCCCCGTCAATAACGAATCCGCGCAACGTCCACCGGCGTGCGGTTCTTTCGCCGTCGGCGGTAAAAGCGCGCACCACGACGTATTGCCTGCGGCGCACGCGCTGCGCTTCGAGCGTTGCCGGTCCGAGGACGCACACAAGGGCTTCTTCGACAGACGTTCCTTCGTACGTACAGGTCGTGCGCCGGTCCAGGACCAACGCTTCCGAAAACACGATATCGACGCCCGCCTGATCGCGCACGTTCAGCAGCGCATCCCGCAGCGGCGCTTCTTCGACCTCGATGCGAATGGTTTGCCCAACCGCCGGGGACGACAAAAGCAGAGAGAGGAATATGACCGACAGCCAGCGCACGCCCCAAGATACCGATTTACCCCCGGACACGCCGCTTTCGACAAAACAACGCGGAATCTCGCAGACCAGAGCGGGCGGCGGAGAAAAGGCGGATATACTGCTCTCTCGGATGGTGGGTATTGCCTACGCACACGACCACAGCGATGCCGCCGCTCCGGGATCGGTGCAAGCTAATCCGACGTATGCGACGCTGCCTCCCGGCGTGGTGAAGAGCACCCTGGTTGCACGTCAGCGCAAGGGAGTGAGGTGATATCCCTCGCTGCCGGCTTCGGATTCGGCTTTGTCCGGTTCGACGGCGGCGCCTATTGCCAGCGCTACGATGTCCAGCGTTCCGGCAAGCGATTCTTCCTGCGCAAACCGGCCGGTCACCCGCTCGTCGAGCAGCGTTTCATCCGCCGAAATATCGACCCCGTAGTGCCCGGAAAGCATGGGAAGAATGTCGCGCACCGACGTGGCATGGAAAACGAACAGGCCCGTCCATGTAAGGTGTTCGTGGACTTGCACGGATACGGGTTCGGAAGGAACGCCGGCCGATGTCATACGGCTCATCTGACCAGGAGCAAGCATGACGGCCCTTTCCGGGGCCTGACGGGCGCTCATGCGTAGACTCCCCTCGACCAGAACGACTTCCGTTCCATCATCGGCGGTACGCGCGCCGAAGGACGTACCCAGGACCGTCACCTGTGCATCCGGCGTAACGAGCAGAAAACGCTCGGCGCTCGGGACAATGTCGAAAAAGCCGTGCCCCTCGAATTCGACGCGGCGGCCCCCGTCTTCGTCCATCGCACCGGACGGCCAGGTCAGGCGTGAATCGCCCAGCAGGCGTACGCTGGAGCCGTCGGGCAACTCGACCGTACGCACTTCGGCGCTTGCGGTCTGGACAGTCACCGTGTCCGGAGACACCGGCAACAGGAAAAACACAAGCGTTGCGAGAACGGCTGCGGCAGCCACGCCGACCCCTGCCTGCAAAACGCGGCGTCTGGAAGAAGGTGCTTGCGCCGGAACTCTTCGAGAGGTCCGCGCGGGGATGCGGTCCCTGCGGGCAGGTCGGATAGAGCGGGAAGAAGATACGCGCGGCGAAGCAGGCGCTTCCTCAACGGATGCCTCTGCAAACCACGCTGCCCAGTGCGCCTCGAAATCCTGCATGTCGCGGCGAATGTCGCCTGCTATAGCCGCCAGTCCGGGGCTATCTGCAATAATTTTCCGAAATGCAGGAGCAATCTCTTCGACGCGCACCCGTTCGGAATCGGTCAACGCATCCGCTCGCCCGTACTCGTGCAGCACGAATAGAACAAAACGTTCCGAGTCCGCCAGGGCTTCTCCCATCTCGCGAACCAGCGACGCGCGTAGGGCGCACCACTCCCGGAGGAGCACAGCGGCAGCAGGATCGGAAGCCAGGATATCTTGCAGTTCCATGGCCCGCTCCGGAGTCAGGTCGCGGCACAAGGCGATCGCATCAATATGTTCAAACGGTGCAGGCACGAAAACATCCGGGCATAGAGCGGTGCGTTGACATTTTGTTAAGCCGCTGTGGAGACCGAAAAAGTAACGCCCCGTCCAAAAGAAAAAGGTATACGGCGAATTATACGTCCCCCCGGGCAGATTCCCCAAGCACTTTGCGCAGCTTGCGGAGCGCTCGTTTCACCTGCATCTTCACGGCGGCTTCCGTCATGTCGAGCGACCGCGCGATTTCCGCATACCGATAGCCGTATTCGCGCATTTCCAGAATCGTGCGGGCCTTCTCGCTCAGGAGACCCAGGGCTCGCTCGGCGTCCATGCGAACGTCCGCATCCGGAGCCGTTTCGCTCCACCTCGATAATGCATCGGGGCCGGCAAGGCGTTCTCTGGAACCATAACGCCCCCGGTAGTAGTCCTGGGTCTCGAACACCGCCGCTTTCATGACAAACGCCTCCAACCGGTGCGGGTCATGCAGGTCCGGCAGACCCCGGTGAAGGCGCAGAAGCGTGTTCTGCACAAGATCGTCCACCTCGGCCCGCTGTCCGACTCGCGATACGAACCAGGCGCGCAACATGGGATCAAGCTGCCTGACGATCGTCTCGAACGCCGCTTCGTCGCCGTCCCGCGCTTGCCTGACGAGTGCGGCGTCTATGAGACGGTTCCTGGACAAATCGGGGAATCCTGAAAGATGCGGGCGGAACGGCGAGGTGACATAACGAACAGAAGATAAGAACCGGAGAAAGGCATGTCTTGTTTTGCGAAGCAGCAGATGCGCGCCGATCACAAATCAAGTTCCTCTGCAACGCGGCGGAGTTTTTCATCGGCGGTAATGAGTAGGGCGCTATGCCGTTTCGCCAGAGACAGGAACAGCGCATCATATACGGTCAGATTGCACTCCATAGCCAGATCGCAAGCGGACCTGATCAGATCGTGATGGGAAAACAGGCGTATGGGCAGATACAACATACTGTCCAGGATGGCTGTGACCTCTGCGTCAGACAGCAAGTTCTGCGCCCGCTTTTTGTGCAGTACCTGCCCACTCTCTGCAAGAATGAGTTCGGGAGCGATCAGGCTGGCGTCACCCCTTTCGGCATTCTGCAAGGCGCCCATCAGCCCCGCAGGCACAGGCCCATCCGGAATATAGAGCCGGATCAGAGCGGACGTATCCACGACATAATTCATCGCTCTCGCTCACGGCGTATATCATCCACAATATTCCCCCAGGGTCTGTCGGCCAGGCGCCGGCGCCATTCCTGTGCCTGGTGGAGTTGACTGCTCCCGGCAAGCTGCACTTCCCGCTCCAGGATCAGCCTGATCTGCGCCTGCAGACTACGCTTGTTTACTCTGGCCATTTCCTGCAAGCGTTGATACACTTGCTCATCGACGTTGCGTATGGTAAGGGCTTTCATGGGAATGCGCTCTGAATGCGTTTTGCATTCAGAAATATAAGGGTATAATGCTTTCAAATCAAGAAATATCTACACTGCGCCATACCCGCGCCAGCGCTAACGGCCACCGTCCCGCACTTACCTGACAAGTGCGGCGTCTATGGGACGGTTTCCGGACAAATCGGGAAATCCTGAAAGATGCGGGTGTGTCCTGCACCTCAGCGATGCGCTGATTGCGGGAACTGCGAGGGCTCATGACCTCGCCATTGCAACACGAAACGTGGGGGACTTCAACGGTCTCGACGTTGCAACCGTCAACCCCTGGGAAGGAATGGACATATGCCAACCCGGTACGAATCATTAATGCCTGATCACATGGATTCTTCCTGTACCATGAACATGAAACGGTCGTTGATAGCAATTGCTGTTTTCGTTTTTCTCTTTTCCGCAGGTGTACTGCACCGGGAAGCAGTAGCACTGGAAGCGGCGATGCAAATGGAAGAAGCGGCCAAAGCGGAAGTGAACTAATCACCCCCCCGGCTGATGAAGGCGTGCTTCGCCATGGAGACGGTCGAGATGTGGTGCATATTTGTTTTTGAAGAAAAGTTATATCCGGGCAAACACGGCGTCTAAAGTACCGGACCCCTTGAAATCCGTGATCGACCAACGGGTGCATCCTGGCTCGCGGACGAAACATTGCACGCACCCTTGATACGGTGCTGCAAGTGGATCAACCGGCAAAAGGCATGGATGGCAAGCGGCTCCGGTACGTAGACCTGATTGCATGTCGGAAAATGCAAAAATTTGCGCGCCCTCCCGAACAGACCTGCTCCTATCCCGTATATTTCGCATAGCGGCCGGTCGATACCGACATGCAAATTTCCAACCTCGTTGCAGGAAGCTATTATGAACCTGTCCGAAACCATCACGTCCGCTATCGTAGCAATAGCTTCCCTGTCGTTGCCTGTTATCCTGGGCTTTTTGCTGTACAGCACATTGCATATCCGCAAGGACCTGAACAAGGACATTCAAGACCTCCGCAAGGATCTTAACAAGGACATGCAAGGCCTCCGCAAGGACCTGCACGAGGACATCAGCGCAATCAACTCCCGGTTAGGCCGAATCGAAGGGCGGCTTTTCGGCGCAGATAGCTCCTCTTTCGGGTAGTTCTCCTCCTCATTCCCCAAACGCCGAGGCATACGCAGCGATGTCCGCCGTGCTCATTCCTAATTGCCGTGCGGTCTTTCGCCAATCTTTCAGGGCTGCCGACATCTCGGCAATGATCGAATCCGCCCGGTCGCTCTTCAATGCGAAATACGGCGCAGCCCTGCGCGCCTGATCCAGATCGGCTTCCGGACCTTCCTCGGAAATCCAGGTAGTCAGTTCCCGCGCTTTTTCCTCGAGCGGCACCGGATTGAGGTCATAGGCCGGCGCCAGACGCCATGCGCCTTCCCTGTCATACAGGAACCCGTGATTGCGCAAATGATCGTCGAGATTGCCGACCAATATGTTGAATACGATCCGCCGCCACAGTTCATGCAGATCTTCGGTTGGAGCACTGGACCAGGTGCGAATACACTCGGCAATATCGATGTATGTGGCTATGTCGCCGTCATGAAGCCCCAACAGACTCATTGCCGACAGAAACGGAATGCGGCGGCGGCCGCGTCGATCAAACCGTTGTATGAGCGCAACCGACCGACCGGCGACATCCTCCAGGCGAGCGTCAGAAACTCTCAGTCCGGCCTTGCGGGCCAGCGTCATAGCCAGCACTTCCCCATGCGGGATGCTGCGCATGTCGTCGGGCTTGGGAAACTTTGCGATGGACAGAGAGCCGTCCTTGTCCTCTACCACCGATTTGGGGCGTGCGCCACCGAGGGGCGATCCCTCATATAGCAATAACCTCAGATCTTCCGCCACTTCGGTGCCGCTGTGGATGGCGTCGGCAGCGTTCAGAAGCACCGACAACCGGACAATGGGCGGCACGCGCCAGGCAACTGTGTCATGACCGAAAAGGTCTTCTCCCTCGCGCTGGTAGCGTAGAGCGCCTGTGCGCGTCCGGTCTGTCATGGCAAGCAGATAGTCGATTTCCGACAGGGTGCGCACTTGCCCGTGCTTGCGAAGGGCCCGCTGGACAAGCAGTCGACCCCAGCGGTCAGGCGCAGTATCGCGCAGGGCGCCCGGCAGCGCCGATTTTTCCGACGAAGTATAAAACGGGCCGGTTTTCAGCGGCAGATTCGCCGGGTCGATGGCGAAAGCGTCCGGGCGGTCCAGCCATTCGTTTGCGTATTCGAACACCGAACTTTGCCTGCTTCGCCTGGCGAAATAGCGGCACCGCCCTACCAGGCATGTACCGCCGCCACAGTCGATATGCACTTCGATCAGGTCATTCATGGGCGTTTCTCGCGTCTGGAGGACATGATCCTCCTGGGCAAGCGGTCTTCTTCGATATCCAGTCCGAGGATGTCGTCCCGGCGGTCGGCCACGTTTCCGAGTCCCTCGGCGAATCCGAGAAGGGCAAGCACTGTGGCGTAAATGCCGATGGAAACCGTCGGATCGCCCCGTTCCACCTTGTAGAGCGTGCCCCGGCTGATGAAGGCGCGCTCCGCCATGGAAACGGTCGAGATGCGGCGTTTCTTGCGGGCCACGGCGATGTCCTCGCCGAGTTTGGCAAGGCTTCCCCGGGCTGCGCGCGGCAAGGTATGGTTCGCGGCGGATTTCATATATGTCTCATATAATGATCTTAAAAGAATTAATTGATTATAATATAAGACATTTCAAGAGAACGAACAAGGATGAAACACGGAATCGCAACGCGGTTCCCTCCCGAATCGCAGTGGATGCCGGAAGGCAGCGTTTTTCCCAAATGCGCGGAGTCAGAGATAGAGTAGAATCCGGGATGGAACCCGTACCGGGTGCATCCCCACGGGGTCGGAGTACAGGCCGGCAGCGAACGTCGGAGTCAGACCATAGTCAAGCAGCGCTCCTGCGCCGCATATTCGTTTTTGCGAAAAGGTTATATCCGGCCGCACACGGCGTCTAAAGTACCGGACGCCCTTGGAATCCATGATCGGGCGACGGCTGCATCCCGGCTCGCGGACAAAACATTGCACGCACCCTTGACGCGGTGCAGCAAGTGGATCGACCGGCAAAAGGCATGGATGGCAAGCGGCTCCGGCGCGCAGACCCGATCCGTCATTACGCAAGCCCCGGAAGTAATCCGGGCCTGCCGACTTTCGTATATAATCCCCGAATTTTTACGCGCCCCTCCCGAACAGACCTGCTCCTATCCTGTATATTTCGCATAGCGGCCCGTCGATACCGACATACAAATTTCCAACCTCGTTGCAGGAAGCTATTATGAACCTGTCCGAAACCATCACGTCCGCTATCGTAGCAATGGCTTCCCTGTCGTTGCCCGTTATTCTGGGCTTTTTGCTGTACAGTACATTGCATATCCGCAAGGACCTGAACAAGGATATCCAAGACCTCCGCAAGGATCTGCACCAGGACATGCAAGGCCTCCGCAAGGATCTGCACCAGGACATGCAAGGCCTCCGCAAGGTCCTGCATCAGGACATCAGCGCAATCAACTCCCGGTTAGGTCGGATCGAAGGACGGCTTTTCGGTGCAGACAGCCCCCCTCTCGGGTAGTGCCCCGGGGCGATAACGCAGATGTGGAGACGACAAACTTCAACAACCTTCATGATGTCGTCCGGAATTACAGATAAGGCACAGGTCCTGTTTTACCTGATCCTCACCCCACCCCGTACTCCAGCATCTTTCCGCGCACGAACGTAACGGACCGGCGCAGGCGTTCCATGCCGCGGACGGGATCGTCGCCGTCCTCGATGGATATCCAGCCGTCGAAGCCCACCCCGGCAAGGATGGAAAAGATGCGGTTGTAGTCGTTGAGGCCCTCGCCGATCACGCCGTGCTTCAGGATGTCCGAATAGCCCGTGCCCGGCTCGGCCTCGATCCGGCGCAGGTCCGCCAGTGTGCCCCCCTCAAGCATCCGGTCGCTGGCATGCATCGTTACGACGCGATGCTTTACAGCTTCGAGCAGGGCGATCGGGTCTTCCCCGGCAATCAGTGCATTGGACGGGTCGTAGTTCACGCCGAAACAGGGCATATCCCCGAGGCGGTCCAGCACCTCGAGGAAGGTTTTGCTATCCTGCGCAAATTCAGGGTAGATCCAGTACCCGTCCTTGTAGTGGTTCTCCAGAATCAGCGTCACGCCATGCCGGGCGGCGCAAGCGGCGGCATCCCGGATGCATTCGACCACCCAATCCAGTGCGCGTTCGCGGTCGAGTTCCGGTCGGCGCTGCCCCGTCAGGACGCGGCAATAACGGCCGCCGAGGGCTGCGGTCGCTTCGATAATGCGGCACTGCCGGGCCACCTCCTCCTTGCGCTCCACGGGATCGGGCCGGGTAAAATCCGGAGAATGGCACATCATGGGAATCGAAAGCCCTCCCGCACCGGCGGCATGCTCGCGGAGCCGCGCCAGCGCCGTCTCATCCCCCACAGGCGTAAACCCTTCGTAGAACTCCAGCCCGTCGATATCCAGCGTCGCCGCAAGATCGATCCACTCCTCGACGCGCATGGTGCGCGTCACGCAGAGCGCATCCAGAAAGCACTTGGGGAAAACGGCGAGCGGCATCAGCTACTTGGATGCATTCTGTCCCACGAACGGCCACTGTTCGATTTCGAAGACGGAGCCATTGACAGGCCCCGCCTGATCCGAAAGCCAGAACACGATGTGGGCTGCCGCCTCTTCGGGAGCGAAAATGCGGCCGGACGGGGCATGTTCGGGAGGTATGTGCTCCCACCAGCCTTCTTCGGACCCGTCCTGCACCTTGATCTTCTTCTCGTTTTCGGTGAGCGTCCACCCCGCGTTGACCTGGTTGACGCGGATGCCCTCGCTCGCCAGATACGCCGACAGGTTACGGGTCATCGTCATCAGCCCGCCTTTCGTGATCGAATAGACGAGCAGATTCCGCTCCCCGCCCAGCGCATTGACAGATCCCACATTCAGAATATGGCCCCCGTCTCCCTGCTTCCTGAACTGCGCAACGGCGGCCTGTGTCAGAAGAAGAGGCGCCCGCAGGTTCACGGCGACCAGCCGGTCAAAGTGTTCGACGGCCGTATTATCGAGATTGGAGCGCGTGATAAGAGCCGCATTGTTGACGAGCGCATCAAGGCGCCCAAATCGCTCGACGGTGGCTTCGACAAGATGCGCCGCCACGGCAGGGTCCTGCAAATCGCCCAGAGAAAACGCAGCGGCCTCCCCCAGTTCTTCCACGAGCGTGGCAGCGCGCCCGGCGCTCCGGCCATGAATCATCACCCTGCCGCCCTCGACCACGATGCGGCGGGCTGTGAACTCCCCGATGCCCGTGGTCGAGCCGGTAACGAGGATGACCTTGTCCCTGACGAGTTGTCCCATGTTTCTATCAGATTCGACGCTCCCGTAACATACGCAATCACGGAATCAGGATCGCCTTTACGTACGTCCGCTCGTGCATGCGCTCGAAGACATCTTCCCATTCCTTCATGGGGGCAACACGATCTACAAGAAGCGCCGTATCCAGGCGACCGCTTGCAAGCAGACGCAGCACGCGCTCCCAGATTTCCCAATAGTGCGAAAAACTGCCCTGTAACGTAACGGCTTTCTGGACCAGGGGGTCAAGGCTGCCGCCAAACGGCTCTTTACCCCAACCGACTTTGGTGATCCGGCCCCCGGGGCGCACCGCGTCCAGCGCCGTCCGGAGCGCTTCGGAAACGCCCGCAGCGTCCACCACCGCATTGACGCCAAGACCATCCCCAAGCGCCCTCCCCGTCTCGACCGCATCCTCCGCAGGTACGGGAACGAGCCCCAGCCGCGCCGCCACAGCAAGACGGTGCGCATCCGAAGCCAAACCCGCCACCAGCACGACGCCCGCACCCGCAAGCCGCGCCATGACCCCGCACAGCAAACCGATGGGACCGGGGCCGAGCACCAGCACATGATCCGCCGGTCGAATCCGCGTCTGCACGCAGACGGCATGATACGCCACGCAGCACGGCTCCGTAAGCGCCGCCTGCTCGAAGGTCAGTTCGTCCGGTATGCGATGCAGGCAGCGTTCCGGTACGCGCACATACCCGGCCATGGCGCCGTCCACGCCGTACCCGAAACCGAGACGCGAGGGGTCCAGATGGTACCGCCCCTGCTTCACCAGCGGGGAATCCGGATCGATGACGGCAGCGGTTTCGCTCGTTATCCGATCCCCTTCCCGAAATGCCCGCACGGCGCTCCCGGCCCGCGCCACGACGCCGCTGAATTCGTGCCCAAGCACGCAGGGGTAGTTGACCGGCCAACTGTGCGCCCCCGCCCATTGATGTACGTCGCTGCCGCACACGCCGACCGCCCGCACCTCGACAAGCACATCCTCAGGACCGATCTCCGGCACGGGTATCTCGCGGAGCTCGACGCTCTTCGGCGCCGCCGCATGATTCACCACGGCCTGCATCGTGCGAGGAATATGCTTCATGAGTCGGTGGTCCCTTTCCCGAAGGCATGCACCCGCGCACATATCTCCCGGAGAATGCCTTCCACGTCCCCGGACGCCGCCCGGAACGCATGCGCATCCACGGCGATCGGAGCGCCTATGACCACAATGGGCGCACCCCAGGCGGGCGCCTGCGCGGCCTGTTCAAGGTCAAGCCCGCCCACGGCCTGCACAGGGATATCCACGGCGGCCACCACCTCGCGCAATCGGTCGAGGGGCGTTTCGAAAGACTGCCCCCGCTCCTGCCGCAGTGTCCGGTAGTCGTACCCGATATGATGAATGACGTAATCGCAGCCCATCTCTTCGAGCAGCCGGACGCCGGCCACCGGGTCCGGCATCCCAAGGTTATCTCCCATCACTTCCACGCCCAGTTCCTTACCGGCCCGCACCACCAGTTCCACCGTTTCCGGCTCGGCCTGCCCCATCACCACCACATGCGTCGCGCCGGCACGGGCCATGATCTCCACTTCGAGCCCGCCCCCGTCCATCGTTTTCAGGTCCACCACGAGGGGCCGCTCCGGGAACCGCTCCCGCAAGGCGCGCACGCCGTGCATCCCCTCGGCAATGACCAGCGGCGTGCCGGCCTCGATCCAGTCGACGCCGGCCCGTACGGCCATCTCCGCCATCTCGACTGCTTCCGGAATCGACGTAACGTCCAGCGAGATCTGTACGACCGGCTCCATGAACTAATACAGGAACATGGGCTTGTTCAGCACATGATGCACCTTCGGGCGGTATGCATCCACGTCATAGAGTTCGTCCACATCCACGCGCTTCACGCCCGTCGTCACCTCGTCCATGGGGATGTGCGTGTACACGCCGCCGCGCAAGGCCACCATCCTGCCGCTGGCCCCTTCCCCGAGCAAGTCCATCGCCATGTTCGCGTAGTTGACGCCCACCATCAGGTCGAGCGCATCCGGCGGACCGGAGCGCATCAGGTATCCAACGGACTGCAGCACGATCTTCTCGCCGGTGAGTTTGCTGAGCATCGCTCCCGTGACTTCCCCGATGCCGCCCAGCTTACGATGCCCGTACGGGTCGGCCTCCCCGCTTTCCATCACGCCGCCGCCGATCATATACGCACCCTCGCTGATCGTCACCATGGCGTACTTGCTGGGATTGGCGCGCTTGTCCTGCATAACCAGATTCGCCAGTTTCTCCGGGTCGAACGGCACCTCGGAAATGAGCGCCCGGTCCACCCCGGCCAGATACGAACTGATGAGGCTGGTCTGCCCGGAATTTCTTCCGAAGAGTTCGATCACGGCGATGCGCTCGTGAGAACCCGTACTGGTGCGGAGCTGGTGAATGAATTTGATGCTTCGCGTGATGGCCGTCCCGAACCCGATGCAGTAATCCGTGCCATACACATCGTTGTCCATCGTCTTGGGAATGGCCACGACCGGAAATCCTTCGCGGTGCAGGCACTCCCCGTAACTCAGGGTATCGTCTCCCCCGATAGGAATGAGCATGTCGATGCCCAGGTGCTTCAGGTTCGCGATGGCATGGGGGGTAAAATCGAAGGGGCCTTCCTCCGTCATATCTACCGTACCCTTCAGGAAATCGGGCACATCTTCCGGCGCCACGCGCCCCGGGTTGATGCGGCTCGTATGCAGCATGGTGCCGCCGGTCCGGTCGATCTTGCGCACGGTCGGGAAATCCAGTCCGACCGTGTATTCGTCAATGGTAGCGGGATCGTCCCTGTTCATCCAGAGCAAGCCGCCCCATCCGCGGCGAATGCCGATGACCTCGTTTCCCTGCTCCATCCCCCGCATGGCGACCGCCTTGATGCAAGGGTTCAGGCCGGGTACGTCCCCACCCCCGGTCAGTATGCCGATTCTCATGTTGCTTATATGGTTGGCGAATTATTTCAGCCTTCTAATATAACGAAATGAGGCCCTGACATGCGAGTGCCGAACCCCCGGTTTTATATGGATTGTC
This sequence comes from Rhodothermales bacterium, assembly GCA_965248175.1. Taxonomy (GTDB): domain Bacteria; phylum Bacteroidota; class Rhodothermia; order Rhodothermales; family VXPQ01; genus VXPQ01. The sequence continues at coordinate 1,428,696 of OZ252093.1, read as the reverse complement.
CTTACCCCGTCCGGGTCCAGGCATGCATCAAGACGCCCGCAGCGACCGCCGCATTCAGGGATTCGACGCCTCGGGCGCCCGGTTTTTCATCCCTGTGCACCCGGCCCGGAATGAGCACCCGCTCGGCGATCCGCTCCCGAACGTTGCGGGAAATCCCGTGCGCCTCGCTGCCGAGCACCAGGACGGACGGCAGCGCCGGCGTCCAGGCATCCACCGGAATACCCTCAAGGTCCGCCCCATAGACGGCGAATCCGCGCACAGCGAGGTCCTCAAGCATGCCGGCCGGGTCGGGCGTTTCGACATGCCCGACATCCCACACCCCGCCCATGGAGGCGCGCACCACCTTCGGGTGGTACGCATCCACGGAATCCGGAGCGGTTACCACGGCCTCCACGCCGAACCACGCCGCCGTCCGGATGATGGCCCCCGCATTGCCCGGATCGCTCACGCCGTCGAGTAACACCACCCGCTGCATGGATGCAAGCGTCTCCGGCGCCGCCCGCCGGATGCCCGCGACCCCCAGCACGCCCTGGCTGGTTTCGACCGCGGATACCGTACGCATATCGCATTCGGATACGACATATACCCGATCCTCCGGGATATGGAAACGTTCCGCAAGGCGGCTCTGCGCCGATTCCGACACAAGCAGCGTGCGCAGTTCGGCCCCGGCGTCGAGCGCCGCTTCCACAGCCCGCACGCCTTCAACGATCGTCTCCCCATACCGGTCGCGGTACTTTCTGTGCGCCAGCGAGCGGATTTCCTTCAGGCGGCGTTGGGGAAGATGGGTCATGCGTGCAGTGCGGATTGGTCCCCGCATATTTTCATGGGGAAATACAACGTACGGGAAAGCATGCAATACCTACTCGCCGCCATGCGCACGCAGCAGATCCGCCAGCCGGGTAGCCCCATTCTTTATGGCCGCATTGAGCGGCGTTTCGCCGCTATCGTTTTTTATGCGCACATCCGCCCCGGCGGCGATTAATATTTCCGCCATTCGCGCGTACCGATCATATGCCGCCCTGTCAATCGGCCAACCGTCCTCCTGGATACCTAAACCATGAGACGCCGCACTGTAAAGGGGCGTGCCGCCGCGATAATCTTTCGCGTTCAAATCCGCCCCGGCGGCTATCAATATTTCCGCCGCTTCGGCATGCCCGTCAAACGCCGCCCTGTGAAGTAGTGTGGCGCCATATCCGCGCCATTTCGCATTCACGTCCATGCCGGAAGCGATCAGATAGTGCACAACGTACGCGTAGTCGTTCCGGACAGGTCCGGACGTCGAAAGAAGCGGCGCGTCATTGCCGCCATGGGCGTCCGCGTTCCTGCTGGCGCGGATCAGCCGGATCGCCGCTTCGATATGTCCTTCGAATGCCGCCCACATAAGCGGCGTGCGGTTGTCTTCGTCTCTCGCATGTATATCGGCGTCCGAGGCAAGCAATATTTCTACCGTTTGGGGGTCTCCTCCATGTGCCGCCGAATGCAACGGGGTGCTTCCACGATAATCTTTCGCATTCACGTCGGCCCCGGCAGCAAGCAGCACTTTCGCCACTTCGGCATGCCCCCCCCCACGCCGCCAAGTGTAACGGCGTATAGTCCGCATTATTTTTCGCATTCACATCGGCCCCGGCGGCCAGCAATGCGTCCGCCACTTCGGGTATAGCCCCAGTGTTCGCTTCGTGCAACGGCGTCGCGCCATTGTCGTTTTTCGCATGCACATCGGCGCCCGCGGCTATCAATATTTCCGCCGTTCGGATGTACCGCTCATATATCGCCCTGTCAACCGGTGGATCTCCACCTAAATATAGACGACCTTGAGATGCCGTGTTGTGCAGGGGCGTGTTGTCAAATCGGTCCTGCGCGTTCACGTCGGCCCCGGCGGCGGTCAGCACTTCCGCCACACCGGCATGCCCCCTGCTCGCCGCCCCATGCAACGGCTTCCGGGCGCCACCATCCGGGTTCACATCGGCCCCGGCGGCAAGCAGCAGTTTCACCATTTCGGTATATCCTTGAGGCGCCATGTTGTGCAACGGGGTATGACCACTATGATCTTTCGCATTCACATCGGCGCCCGCGGCAAGCAATGGGAATTATAAGGAATTGTTGACGGCCTGCGATCTTCCTCGTATACAGGCCCCTGCAGTATAGGGCTTTATAGGTATACGATGCACACACACACACACGCACACACACACACGGCAACAACCGGGCCGAATTGGGCAAACCGGACCCTGTGGACGGGCGACAATCTGGACGTAATGAGGGGCATGAACTCCGCCTCGGTCGATCTCATCTACCTCGACCCGCCGTTCAACTCTAACCGCAACTATTCCGCCCCAATAGGTTCAGAGGCCGCCTTTAAGGATACGTGGACACTCTCTGACGTAGACCTTGCCTGGCATGGCGAGATATCCCCTGCGGTGTACGCAATCATCGACGCTGCGGGCCTATCGCATGGCGCGGGCTTGCGGTCCGTGCCGGATTAAGCCACCAGCGTTCTGTACCGGAGCCGCTTGCCCACCATTGCGCAGGCGACAAGGCCCATCTGTTCCAGCGTGTCGAGTTCGCGCAATCCGTGGCGGCCTGAGAAATCCGCCACATAGCGGTGAAGGTGCTTGCGGCTCATCTTGTGGTATACGCCCTTGTGTGCTCGTTTGAGGGTTGCCCAGAACGATTCTATGCCGTTGGTGTGCGCCATGCCGCGTACGTATTCGCCTACCGAGTGCTGGACGCTCGCAAGGTCGTAGATGTACCGGCAGACCCGCGTATGCCTTGTTGTCGTCCGTGTAGACGACCGCACCCAATTCGGCGTTGTCCAGAACGAAGCCTTGCAACGTCCGGCTTGTCGTATTCTGCACGACTTCCGCCTTGATCTTGCCAGTGGCCCGATCCTTTGCTCCGACAACGGCGGTCTTGCCTACAGTTCCCCGGCCAGCGTGGAGTTTCTTCGATTCGTGCTTGTTCGATTCCGTGCCCCCTACGTACGTCTCATCGACTTCAACGGGGCCGCCGAACAGGTCGTTATCGGCGCCCTCGAACGCCTTGCGGATGCGTTGGAGCAGGTGCCACGCCGAGTTCTGCGCGATCCCGATATCCCGATGCAGTTTCATCGAGGAAACGCCTTTCAGATTTGTCGTATGCAGGTAAATCGCATACGCCCATTTGCGGAGCGACAGATTCGACCCCTCCATGACCGTTCCGACCTTGACGGAAAAGTACTTGCGGCAGTCGGTGCACCAGTAGGGCATGCAATGATGAGACGCTTCGCGGGTGCGTGTTCCCTTGCAGCGCGGGCAATGGCGACCGTCCGGCCAGATACGAGATTCGAACCACTTGCGGGCCGCTTCCTCGTCGGGAAACATATCGGCCAGTTGCATCAGGGTAATGCCGCTGCGGTGCGCTTTTCCAGGTGCTACATGTGCCATGACGGTCTCCATTTTGTGCACCTGTAATAATACGATATTTATTCCCTCTTGTCAACAATTCCTTATAACTCCCCAAGCAATATCTCTACCATTTTGGGGTCTTCTCCAAATGCCGACTCGTGCAACGGCGTAATATTATAGTCGTCTTTTGCGTTCACGTCGGCGCCGGCGGCAAGCAGCACTTCCGCCACACCGGCATGCCCCCTGCGCGCCATCCCGTGCAACGGTGTCCCGCCGTGATCATCCTTCGCATTCACATCGGCGCCCGCGGCAATCAATGCTTCCACCACTTCGGCATCCTCCCCCCGCACCGCCAGGTGTAACGGCGTAACGGCACTACCATCTTTCGCATTCACGTCCGCGCCAGCGACAAGCAGCACTTCCGCCACACCGGCATGCCCCCTGCGCACTGCCCCGTGCAACGGTGTCAAGCCGCGATCATCTTTCGCGTTCACGTCGGCGCCGGAAGCAATCAATCGCTCCACCTCCTCGACCTGCCCTTCGCGTGCCGCCTCATGTAGCCTCTCGCCGGTCCGGTCCTGTGCATGGACAACCGAAACGCATGCACCCGCTACGGTGGCGACAAGCGCTATGAGGATCAAACGCTGCATGAGGTTTTCGGTACAAGATGGATAACAGGCCCGGAAGTAAAGATACAATGCGCGCGCACGCATCTTCTTTTATTTCCTTTTAGGCCGCATACCGCTATTTTGATGCACGCCAAGCGCCTTTCCCCATACGGTTCCGAATTTCCCGCTTGTACTTCGTTCGCTCTTCACTGACGCTTCCCCTGTTCTAATCCCGGCTATGATGCTTCTGACTGCTTTGCTTCGCCGCCCCCGCGAAACATCCGTTTTCCTCCTCGCCGCAGCGTTCGCCTCTGCTGCGCTGGCAGCTACCGTGCCCGTTCCTGCCGCACAGGCCCAGGAAATGCAATGGGAAGACTATGCGCCCCGTTCCACGCTGGTCGTCGAGGGGCGTGAGGTAACCCGCGCGAAATTCCCGTTCGTGGACGCTCATGCGCACCAGTGGGGCATCGCCGAGATGTCCAGTGAAGATATCGCCGCCATGGTTGCGGACATGGACGCAATGAACATGGCCGTCATGGTGAATCTCAGCGGAGGAAGCGGCGAAGAACTCCAGCAGAGGATCGCAGCCTCGGACCTGCACGCCCCGGGGCGCTTCGTGCATTATGCGAACATCGACTTCGAGACGGTGGACGACCCCGACTTCGGCGCGAAAGCGGCCGCCCAGCTGGAAAAAGACGTGCAGCAGGGCGCCAAAGGGCTGAAGATTTACAAAAGCCTCGGCATGTACATCTTCTACGAGGACAGTACGCGGGTCCGAACGGACGACCCGAAACTGGACCCCATCTGGCAAAAGGCCGGCGAGCTGGGCATTCCCGTCCTCATCCATACGGGAGATCCGGCGCCCTTCTGGGAGCCGCACGACCGCTTCAACGAGCGCTGGTTCGAACTCAAGGAGCGCCCGCGCCGCAAGCGCGATCCGGTCCCGTCCTGGGAAACGATCATGGGCGAACACTGGAACCTGATCGCCAGGCATCCGGACACCATTTTCATCAGCGCACACATGGGCTGGCTGGGCAACGACCTCGGGCGGCTGGGCGACCTGCTGGACAAAATGCCCAACATGTACACCGAACTCGGGGCGGTCATCGGCGAACTGGGCCGCCAGCCGCGCACCGCGAGCGCCTTCCTGACGAAATACCAGGACCGGGTGCTCATGGGCAAGGACTCCTGGGCGCCGGACGAATACCATGTCTACTTCCGCATCTTCGAAACGGCGGACGAATACTTTCCGTATTACCGCAAACGGCATGCTTTCTGGAGCATGTACGGCATGAATCTCCCGGACGATGTGCTGCGAAAAATCTACTATGAAAACGCGCTCAGGATCATCCCCGGACTCGATCCTTCGCTTTTCCCGGATTCGTAATCCTGCGGTATAAGTACTCCTTCGCAACAGCCGCCGCAACCCGGCGCCGCGCTCTCTCAACACCCTGACGATATGACCCGCTTCCTCTCCCGCCTGGTCGTCGCTGCGGCGCTTGCCGCAACCCTGTCCGCCTGTTCGGAAGCGCCCCCGCGCGCGCCGGTCGGCACCGGTGCGGACTGGGCGAATTACCTCGGTCATCCGAGCAGCAACCAGTATTCCCTGCTCGATCAGATCAATACGGAGAATGTCCACCTGCTGAAAATGGCGTGGGCGTACGACACGGGAGACGAGAGCGAGTACCAGTCCAACAACCTCATCGTGGACGGCGTGCTGTACACGGCTACCCCGACCCGCAAGGTAACGGCGCTGAACGCCGCAACGGGCGAGCACCTGTGGATCTTCAATCCCGACGAAACCAATCCCTTCGGCGGCGGCATGCACCAGGGCGGCGGCCGTCAACGGGGCCTCATATACTGGGAAGACGGAGAAAACGGGCGCATCTTCACGACGAAAGGCCCCTGGATGTACTCCCTCGACGCAGAAACGGGCGAGCCGGTCCCCTCGTTCGGCGAAGGCGGCTGGCTCCATATAGGCGACCGCATCGACTGGGAAGGCCGCCCGAACGTGGGCCTGAACTCGGGCGGATACGTCTACGAAGACATGCTTATTTTCGGCGTACGGGTCGCGGAAAACGTACCCGGCGCGGTCATTGCGCTCGACGCACGGACCGGAGAACGCGTCTGGATATTCCATACTCTGCCCCGCCCGGGGGAATTCGGATCGGAGACGTGGCCGGAAGGCTATCTGGAATACACGGGGGGCGCTTCGGACTGGTCCGGCATTTCGATGGATACGGAGCGGGGCATCGTATACTCCTCCACGGAAACCGCAGGCCCTGATTTTTATGGCGGCGACCGGTTCGGCGAGAATCTGTTCGCCAACTCCCTTATTGCGCTGGATGCGCGCACCGGCGAGCGCCTGTGGCACTTCCAGTTCGTCCATCACGACCTGTGGGACATGGACCTTCCGACCCCGGCCACGCTGCTAACCGTCCGGCATGAGGGAGAATGGGTAGACATAGCCGCCCAGGGTACGAAGATGGGTCTGCTCTACGTCTTCGACCGGGTTACGGGCGAGCCGCTCTGGCCAATCGAGGAACGCCCTTCCCCCGTATCGGAATTGCCGGACATGGACGCATGGCCGACGCAGCCCTTCCCTACATGGCCGGCGCCGCTCATACGGCAGGAATACACGCTGGACGACGTATCGAATATCTCGCCGGAAGCCCAACAGTTGACCACTGACCTGATTACGCAATCCGGCGCCTACGGGTCGTTCCCGCCGCCGAGTCTGGAGCAGAAAATCAAGTTTCCGGGATACGACGGGGGCATGGAATGGGGCGGATCGGCTGCCGACCCCGACGGCATATTGTACGTGAATGTCAACGAGATGCCGTGGTTCTACCAGCTCATCCCGACGAGGCGTGAGGACGGTACGCCCCTGCCTCGCGGGGAACGATACTACCGATCAGTATGCGCGTCCTGCCACGGTCTCGACGGCAGCGGCGATCCGGGAGGAGGCTTTCCGGCGCTCACGGATATGAGCGAGCGCTACAGTCGGGAGCAGGCCATGGCGCTGCTCGTACAGGGCGGCGCGCGCATGCCTGCCTTCGACCAGGTCCCCGAGGAGTTTCTGAACATGATTCTAGACCATCTCTTCGGCGAGGAAACAGCCATGGTAGAGGATGAAGACGGGGAAGACGAATATGTGCCGCCGTACGGTTTCCGGGGGTTCCAGCGCTGGCTGGATCACGAAGGCTACCCTGCCATCAAACCGCCCTGGGGTACGCTGAACGCCGTAGATCTGAACACGGGCGAGATCAAATGGACCGTACCGCTTGGCGAGTACGAGGAGTTGACGGCGCGCGGCATTCCGCAGACAGGTACGGAAAATTACGGCGGGCCGATCGTGACAGCGGGCGGCGTGTTGTTTATCGGCGCCACTGCCGACGAGACAATACGGGCCTTCGACAAGGAAACGGGCGAGGTGCTGTGGGAAGCCGATCTGCCTTTCGGCGGGAATGCTACGCCCAGCACATACATGGTGGACGGGAAGCAGTATGTGGCGATTTCGGCAGGCGGCGGCAAGACGAACCGGCCCGTTGGAGGTATGCTGGTAGCGTTTGCGCTGCCGGATGAAGCGCCCGCGGAAGAGACGGACGATACGGGAGGGGAATAACCCGCGCCGTGCGAAACAGGCCGGGGCGCGACCCGCATCATCGCATCCCGCGTTGACCGGGGCGTTCGCTGCAATCGCTGCAGGTACAAGCCGCGCGTGATCTGTCCGCAGCGCCGGCCCCGCCGCGCCGGTCTATCCGAGGACCGATAGTCAGCCGTTTCCGGATCAGCGCCGCATACCGCGGCCCGACGGGCATCGAGCGCTATTGCCGCGAGGAATGCAACCGGTCCGACCGGCCAGCGTGTGGAGAGTGTACGCCTATCTGTGGAGCCATCAGGGCCAAGTGTACGGATCGGAAAAGACCATCCAGCGAGGGACCGGTCTGAGCGCCGGCGCCGTCAATGGCGCGATCCATGCGCTTTGGGAGCGCGGCGTGCTGGAGTTCGACGGCTGAGACGCGATTCTCGCGCGGTAGATGTGATCTCTCAGTAGGTTGTTCATTCGCGCCTGATGCCCGAGTTTATTAGGGATATGTGAACCGAAAGTCAGGGAGAGAGCCGAACGGACATTCACAAGAATGCCCGATTGACGCCGAAAGGTCGAGAGATTCTGGTGCGTCGCATCGTTAACGGGGGGCTTCGCGTCGAGGAAGCCGCCCAAGCCTCAGGGGTCAGCGTACGCACGGCCTACAAGTGGCTGGCCCGATATCGGGCACAGGGACGAAGAGGTCTCCGGGACCGTTCTTCGCGTCCGCTCGGCTGCCCGCATCGCATCCCGCAAGCGCAACGTGCGGCGATCATGGCCCTGCGCCGCGCCCGGTGCACCTATCGCGAGATTAGCCGAAGAACCGGGGTGGCGCACAGCACGGTGGGCCGGATTGAACCGATTGTCCCATCTGGACCCTCCGGTTGCGTTTCTGCGTTACGTCTACCCCCATCCGGGCGACCTGTTACACCCGGACATCAAGCGGTTAGGGCGTTTTGTGCGTCCGGGCCATCGGGTCACCGGTATACCGACGAAAGAACTCCGCAGGAGCCGGCATGGGAATACGTGCATGTGGCCATCGACGACCATTGCCGAGTGAGCTTTGCGTGCATCCAACCCGGCGAGACCGCGCACAGCGCCTGTGGCGCGTTGCTTGACGCCCTGTGCTACTTCCGAACCCTCGGAGTCGCCTTCACCCGCGTAATGACCGACAACGACTCCTGCTACCGCTCGAAACGCTTCGCAAAATTGTGCCGACGACTGAAACTGCGCCATATCCGCACTCGGCCCTATACCCCGAGAACCAACGGCAAAGCCGAACGCTTCATCCAATCCGCGCTGCGCGAATGGGCCTACGCACGCGCCTACGACAGCTCCAGCCAGCGCGGCGAGCACCTGCCCCGCTGGCTGCACCGATACAATTGGCACAGACAGAGGTGGTTCGGGTTGATTGGACAGATTTTGGCGGGATTTAAGGTGTAGCGTTGCGACCTTGTTCCGATACAATCAACCCGACGAGACCCATGTCAAGACGCACACGCAGAACCCATAGTCCTTCGTTCAAGGCGAAGGTAGCCCTCGCCGCCGTTCGCGGCGACCGTACGCTGGCCGAACTCGCCGAGCGCTTCGAGGTGCACCCGAACCAGATACAATCCTGGAAGAAGCAGCTGGTAGAGACCGCCGAGGAGGCGTTCACCCGAGGCCGCGGCGGCGCCCCGGACGAGCGCGACGATCAGATAAAGGTGCTTCACGCGAAGATCGGAGAGTTGTCGATGGAGAAGGATTTTTTATCGAAGGCGCTCGGTCGAGACCGTTAGCCGAGCGCCGGGCGAGGATAGATCGCGCCCATGCCTTGCCCGCGGTTCGCCAGTCGAAGCTCTTGTCGTTGAGTCGTTCGACGGCCTACTACACTCCTCGGGGCGAGAGCGAGGAGAACCTTACCGTGATGAAAGAGATCGACAGGCTCTACATGGAACGCCCCACGAGCGGATCGCGCACGATAAAGAGCATGCTCGAGGCGCGAGGCGTCCGTGTCGCCAGAAGCCGCGTCGTTCGCCTCATGCGCCTTAGGGCCATTTACCCCAAGCGCCGCACGTCGTCTCCAGGAAAAGGGCACAGGATTTATCCTTATCTGCTCAGAGGCATGAAGGTGACGAGACCCCGCGAGGTCTATGCGGCGGACATTACGTACATCCCTATGGCGAAGGGCTTTCTTTATCTTGTGGCCGTGATCGACTGGTATAGCCGCAAGGTGCTCGCCCACCGGCTATCGAACACGATGGACGCCGCCTTTTGCGTCGAAGCGATGGAAGAAGCCATTGTCCGCTACGGCGCCCCGGAGGTCTTCAATACCGATCAGGGAGCGCAGTTTACCTCCGAGGCGTTCACCGGTGCGCTCAAGGAGCATGGCGTGCGCATCTCTATGGACGGCAAGGGCCGCTGGCTCGATAACGTGTACGTGGAGCGCCTCTGGCGCAGCCTCAAGCAGGAAGAGGTCTACCGGCACGCGTACGAGACGGTGGCCGAGGCCGAGAAGGGGATTGCCGATTACCTGCGCTACTTCAACGAAGAACGTCCCCACCAGGGACTTGACAACCGAACCCCCGACGACGTATTCTACGAACGAAAACCGCTGCCCAAAGCGGCATAACCCGACGCGACAGTACACTTAAAAACCCGAAAAAAACTGTCCAGTTTTTTCGGACCACTTCTGACCACACGCAAGCTTGAAATACCAAACACCCATCCAATCCCTGAATATCCCGCTGAACAACGTGGTGGGTTTACACAGGTAGAGCGTGCTACGATACGGATTTCCGGAACCTATCGAACGAGAGAAGCACGGATTCGGGCGATTTCGAGAAAACATGGGCGCCGTACCCTACTTCGAGGATCAAACGCTGCCTACACGAGCACCTGCAGCCTCTTATTTCTCCAAAAGCTGTTCAAGATTTTTGACACCAGAACCCATTTCTGCATAGACTTTCGTCCTGCTTCCCTGAAGCTCTTCTATAGGAACATCAGTAGACGGCTGGTCCTCTGATGCTTTGGCTGCTACATGAACGCTGGATTTACCGAGATAATACTCAGCATTGTCTATTGCTTTTTTAGCCGCAGTTTGAATCTTTTCGTCATTCCAATAACCGTCAAGCATCTCAAGCGCTTGCGATATCTTCTCAGCGTGTGGCGAATGGTTATCCACCAAGACTTGCGTATGGTGCGCTATATACGACTCAAGCCCGCTTGTCTCTTCACTTTCCAGTAAAACATTCAGCGTCGAAACTGATACCAATTGGGGAATTGCTATACGCAACCAGGGATCTTCAAGATATTCTGATACGATTTCGTTTGCCGCCACGTTTAGTTCTTCAACTGTTATTCCACCTTCTCTGTAGCGATTCGCCAAGTCCGTTATTTCAGAACCAACATCGTTGATACAGTCTTGAACCGCATCTTCTAGTACGTAACCCTTAAATACTTCACTGGGCCTCACAACTAAAGCCGCAGTGAACGAAGCATCCGTGTTACCTACTACAGGAGAGGCAGAATCGGTTGCTGTACCACATCCTGTGATAAGGAGCAGGGCAACGAGGCCACTTAAGTTTCGGATAGAAGTCATCGATTTATCTTGTTTTTGTGTTGTTCAGGGCATTGAGGGTGCTCGACGAGATTCACTGTCCACATGATCCAGCAGGAGCATTTTTTTCCCATGTTATAAACCAGCCGAGCCACTCCCCCCAGTTATCTTCACATACCGTCCTGAAGTCAGCCGTACCGTCTCCGTTGAGATTTCCAGTAACAGTACACCCATATCCTGACCACTGACAATCTGGCGCTTTGGCTTCTGTTGGTAGAGCGAAAGTCAAGCAAGTGACAATGACAAACGAAAGAAAAAACCTTTTCTATGGCTTTAGCATCGAGTTAATTTGCAGAAATATACTCTTATCGAGTAGAACGAAGCCCAGCCGGAGCCGAGCGCGACACCACCAAAGAATAGACAACGGCCCGGACACTGTCAAGCCCACTGGGGCCGCCGTCAGCCAAAAATCGCCCCGGGCCCACCATCGTCGAATAGGTCATAAGTGTGCGATAGTTGTTCGATCCGTGTTCGGCGTAACGGCTGTGCGAGTCCATACGACCGCTGAAAAGAGAACGATTCCTGTCGAGTACCGGAGGAACGGCGGACCCCGTTCGCGGCGATTGCTGAACGATTCGGAACATATGTACAAGCGATATGCGGCTTAGAAAGTAAGAACCCGTAAAATAATTGTGAAAAATTCGCGAATCCGACCGGGGGGCGATTGCGAGAAGCGAAATAGAGCGAAAGGCCGCGGCGCGGCACAGAGCCTCGTTCCTCGGCTCCGCGCCGCGCTCATAATCTACCAGGTACGGGCCACAGTGCCGCCGCATTCGGTGGGAGACACCTCATGCGGCGGCACTGTGGCCTGAGCGCTTCGAAGCGATCGTCCGTCGCCAAACTGTAACCTCGCCGATACTGCGCCGGGGCACCCTTTATTTCGCCAGCGGGCATTATATCTATTTCGCCAGCGGGTTGGGCCGCATCTGGAACTGGTACACCTTGCTGGTTGTCCCGGCGCCCGATTCCATATGGAAAGGCGTACGCGTGCCGATCGTAGCCCACACCCCGCGGCCCTTCCAGCCCGCCTCGGGGTCGTCAATGCGCCCGTCCAGCCACTTCGTATAGAACCCGGTCGGATACGGCACGCGCAACACGACCCATTCGCCGTCCTTCAGCGCAAGCAGCGCGTCGGACTGGTTGCCGGTGCTTATGGGCACATTCTCCCCCAGTCCCAGCGTGTTGTACCAGTCCACCCAGGCGTAATAGCTGCCACCGCCGCCGCCCGGCCCTTCCACGCCACCCAGTTGCGGCACTGGTTCGTCATAGAAGGTCCACCCTTCCGGGCAATGCTGTCCGGTGGCTTCCGGTCCGTTCAGCGGGCCCTCGCACTTGCGGCGGTCGAAACTCGCCAGGTGTCCGCTTGCCAGCGGGGTCCACACCACGCCCTCGAGATCGACATCCATGCCCCGGGGAGAGAAGCCCCATATGTCCGCCCGTTCGTTACCGTACGGCAGTTCGTACACCTCGGCCAGCGCCGTTTCCGGCGGGTTGTCCCCCGGATCGAGCCGCACCACGCTGCCGGGGAAATCCAGTACGGACCCCCATACCGTACCGTCCGGCATGGGCGTGACCGCATAAAAAGCCCGTCCGTAGCGCTTGTCCATGGCCGGATCCACCGGCTCGCCCGGTTCCACGTACGCGTCGCGCTGTCCATTGCCGTTCGTGTCCATGATCAGCGCCGTCCAGCCCTGTGAAGCCTCCTCGTCGCCCGTTTCAAGGAAGGCTTCCACATCCAGCCACCCCACGACCTGCCCGCCCCCGCTGGTCCAGAGCGTGTTCTGCTCGTCGAGGGCAAACATCAGATGGTGGGTGCTGAAGCACGTACCTATGTTCGTCAACTCCTCCGTGGCCGGGTCGTACACCGCAAGGTGGCGGTAGGACCTTGCGAGAGGGAATAGTCTGGCGGAAGGATGCTCCGAGCCCTCCTTGCAGAAATCCGGGTTGTCCCCCGGACGGACCCGCGACGTAAGCCAGACGCGCCCGTCCTCGTCGAACATGGGGTTATGCACGTTGGCCCGGCTATTCCAGATGGGTTCATCGCCCCAGTACGGCGAAGACGCCAGCACGCTGCCGCCCGCGTCGGGCGTGGCCGGATCCCGTGGATACACCCGCACTTCGCTCCGTTCGTGCGTGACCGGATCCAACACCGGGAGATAATCCGAACTCGCTTCCGCCGCCCCGTACAATTTGCCGTAGGCGTTCAGCGAAGGATCCCGCCGGTCGGTCGATACGAGATCATGGAGATAGGTTTTCGGGTCGGCCCAATCCCACATGGTGATGACCACATTGCGTTCGAGGCCCTCCGGGCGTGGCGGCGCGGGCGGCAAGGCGCCCTCCGCAATGCGGTCGGTCCAGTCGGCGAACATTTCGAGTGTGCGCTCGCGGCCCAGCGCATTGAGGCCATACATCATGCTGCCCCCGGCCTGCCCGGACTGCAGGCGGCGTTCCCAGGCTGCTTCCGACGACACGAACGCGCCCGTTTCCGGATCGATAAGGTGCTCCGGGGAATCCAGGTCAGCGAGGTTTTCCGGAATGCGGCGAGTGCCCGAACCACCCATTTGGTGGCAGGCCATACAGGTGCCGGATTTCAGGGTGCGCAGGAATTCTCCCTGGTTGTCGAGGTGCTCGGCAATACCGTTTCCACCCGGTCCCGTGCCGGGAAATTCGCTCTCTGCGGGCACGTTGATCAGGGAGAACCAGTGCCCAGAAGGGTATATCTCCGCGGCGGCGGTCTCGTCGGGCGCCTCGACCGCTTCAAGGTTCAGCACCTGGCCCGGGCGGCCGGACTGGCGAGGCGAATCCACCAGACCATAGCCCCGCACCCATACCTCGTATTCGGCGTCGGGCAGATCCGGCAGCACGTAGCGTCCTCCATCGTCCGTCACCACGATCTTCGCGAAGGGCGTGGGTAGGTCACCTGTTTCCGCAATGACCCATACGCCGGCTTCCGGACCGTTGGCGCCCGTCACCATGCCACCGATGTCGTCGCTGTCGAGAGCGGGCGTCGAAACGGCGCCGCATGCGGCAAGCACAAGAGAAAGCGCGGCGGCGAGGAGGGATACGGAGAGGCCGGGCATCGGAAAGAACGCCGGATGCGAGCGCGTGCGTGAACACGACGTCTGCGAAGAGGGCCCCTGCGCATACAACATGCGCAGGCGGACGGGGTGCGTTTTCATGGCGACGGAAGGCTATACAGGATTGGGCAAGGCGATCTGGTTCATCTATCCTTCAAATATCGTCGTTCGCGAGGACTGGCGCAAGGATCGGGGAATACCCATTTACTCAACGTACTGAGTAATTTTACGCAGTGTATTGCGTAAAACAGGGGCAACCGCACTCGCGGACCCGCAAAAGTACGCTGGTTGCGCCATCCGGCAGGGACGGCATCCCCTTGGAAACGTTTCTGTCCATGCCGGTGAGGGAATGGGCAGAGGGGTAACGCCGCAGGCGACCGAACGCGCTATGCGACTCCCTGCTCTTCGAGGAACTCCAGCATGATATCGGCGCACTCCTGCGGATTTTGAAGCTGGAGGAAATGGGTTGTCCCGGGCACAAAGTCGTAGTCGAGACCGGTCAGACCGGAGAGATCCATGCTGGGCAGAAATGACAAAAGCATGGTCGGATCTCCTCCGATCACTTTGATGGGGCATGCAATGTCATGCGCCTTGGGCTCGAAATTGTAGGCGAAGCTATACTCGAATATACAGGACTCGTACTCGCGCGGGCACCGGAGTTTATAGCCCTTTCCGCCGGAGGCGGGGCGCAGCGTCGTCTCGGCGAAGAGCTCTGCTACACCTGGCTGCAGGCGCCCGAACGTCGGCAGGCGCCCGAACGTCGGCAGGCGACGGATCGTGTCCGCAAACTCCTCCTGCGTCTCGAACCACTTCTGGCGCATCTGGGCGACAATGCCGGATCTCTTCCACAAGGCATCGACCTCGAACGGGTCGCCACTGGGCGGATAAATGGGTGGATCGAAGAGGACGAGCGCCGCAAACCCTTCCCCCGGTGGTTCGTGGTTAAGCACCGTCACCGCCGACAGGGAATGGAATACGCCGATTTTGGGCTTCTCGCCGAAGTGCTGGTCAATACCCCGGGCAATGTATTCGTTGTCCGAAACGAAAGTTGCGATGTTGTGCGTCCGGATATCATTCAACGAATCCAACCGTGATTTCGGAGGTCGTAGAGCACAATGTCGAAACGGTCGGCAAGCAGGGACCAGAAAGGATAATACAGATCGGTCGCCAGCCGTTGCTGTGACACAGAACGAGCCGCGGGCCATCCGGGTTACCGTGTCGCCGGAGTATGCTGACGGCGCCGCCGGTTATAGCAATCTCGGCAGTAGCAAGCGGTTCGGGTATTTCCCATTGATGTTCCATATCGACTACCTCGTACAGCAGGGATCGCAAGGTGAAAAATGATTCCAGGCGCCTGAACAGTTCTTCAGGGGAATACCGCGTTGGGTTCGTGCGGTTCTGCGCAGCAACTTTCCCTTGCAGAATATATTGCCGGGAGTGTCTTGTCAAGGGATAGGTGGGCGCTCTTCGTTGAAGCAGCGAAGATAGTCGGCGATCTGTCTATGGTGGGTAACAGGATATCCCGAACGGCATATTCGCACCGCTGCGCGGTCGAAAGTCGATTAAACAACAAATCGGAAATAAATATTTCCACTTTACATTGTAATTGGAAACAAATATTTTTACTTAACATTAAAATAGGAAATGAATGTTTCCAATTTGGCCCGCTAAGACAATGCTCGATACGTTGAAAGAAATCATCCTCGATTTCCAGGAGGCCGAATATTCGATCGGGACCGCCCGGCGCATCGACATAAGACCAGTGCCCGGAAAAGCAACCGTGTGCATGGGCGCCCGTCGCAGCGGCAAATCGACACTCATGCTCCAGATTGTCCAGCGGCTGCTCGACAACTGCGTTCCGCGCCAGAACATCCTGTTCCTGAACTTCTTTGACGATCGCCTCCACAACCTGCAACGCGACGGATTGGGCATTATCCCTGAAGCCTACTTCTCGCTCTATCCGGAAAAGAAAAACACCGAAACCGTTTACTGTTTCTTCGACGAGATACAGGTTGTTCCCGGCTGGGAGCCGTTTGTGGACCGCCTGATGCGTACGGAAAAATGTGAAGTATATATCACCGGATCGTCCGCACAGATGCTATCCCGGGAGATTGCTACGCAGATGCGCGGGCGGGCTCTGTCCCATGAACTGTTCCCTTTCTCGTTCCGGGAATTTCTTGATTACAAGGGACTCGACGGCGATACTCCCCTGACCACCCGGAAACGCCTTCTCGTACAGCAAGCTTTTGAGGAATACCGTGAAACAGGCGGCTTTCCGGAGGTGGCTGGACTTGACCGGCGTCTGCGGATCAAGACGCATCAGGAATACTTCAACGCCATGCTGTTTCGCGACCTGATCGAACGGCACGATATACCTTATCCGAGGGCGGTCACCGATCTGGCGCACCGGCTGATGGACAACATCGGTTCAAGGTATTCCGTTAACAAGCTTACCGGGTATCTGAAATCGCTTGGGCATAAAGCGCCCAAAGATGCGGTTTCCGACTATCTGGAATGGTTCGAGGACGCCTATGTCTTTTTCACGGTGCGCATTTTTGACGCCTCCCGTGCGCGCGCTAACGTCAACCCGAAGAAAATCTACGGAATCGACCATGCGCTTGCCACATCCATCGGGTCGGGCATTCTGAGAAATGCAGGGCATTTGCTGGAAAACCTGATCTTTGTGGCCCTGCGCAGAATCACGCCGAATATCTTCTACGTCAAAACCCGCAACGGACGGGAAGTGGACTTCATCGCTCTGATGCAGGATCGGACTCGTATGCTGGTGCAGGTATGCGAATCCATGGCGAACCCGCAAACCCGCCAGCGGGAAGTCAGGGCGCTTGGCGAAGCGATGGCCTCGCTGGACTTGATGCATGCCATCATTGTGACCCGCAGGGAGCAAGAACAGATTCAGGTGGAAGCAGGAACCATCGAGGTCGTCCCGGCATGGCGTTTCCTGCTGGATATCGAAAAAGAAGGGGGGGGGTAGATTGGCGCCCCGAGACGCACTTTGCCGGTCCAAACGCCACGACGTATCTCCGGAGCGCGCTATCCATCATCCTGATCGCTTTCTTCTTCCTGATCGTCCCCTTCGGCCTGATCGCCAGCCTCTTCCTCCTCGTCTCCCATCGCCACCGTCTCCAGCCTCGATATGTGGAGGTTGAGGGCATGGTTTACCCGCATGCCGAATACGCCGTCCATACCGAGATCGGCCCGGGGCAGGGCGGCCACTTCCGCGTCGTTCACGAAAAAGCGCACCGTTTCGGCGCCGGCCTCGATGGCGAGCACGTTCTTCACGGTGGAGGCTTCCTCTTCGCGATCGGCCCAGCCAAGGATGGCGTCATGCCCGGTCCAGGCGTGAATGGTGGGCGCTTCCGGCCCCTCGCGCCGCTTGACAATGAATTCGCCCCCGTCGCGCAGGAGGAAATACGTGTACTCGATGGCGTCCCCCATCAGGTCCTGCCCGCCGACAAAGATGCCGAAGGCCTCCAGGCGGCCCGCCGGATCGAACAGGTAGACTTCCATTTCGATGCGGTACTCGCCGGATGCTTCCATATCCGGCCCCCAGTAGACCGCCGCCGGGCCGGAGGTCACGTGCCATCCGGGCGGCATGGAAACGAACATTTCCAACTGATCCTCGGATGCTTCGGGATTATCGAACCGGACCTGCCACCCCTCTGGGCGCACAAGGTCCTCCTGGGCCTGCACGGGGAAGGAAACGGCAAGAAACAATACGGTGCATGCGAACAGCGGGGCGAATATGGAGCGGGACATGGCGGGTGGTGGGTTGGCGGAAATGGCAATGGGTAGAGAATGGCTTTCCGAGAGCACTTCCCGGAATGCCGTGCGATCAAGGTAAGCCGATGCAGGGATGATGGCAAGGGAGATGTACACTCTTCCTGTCCTGGGCGGAAAGATGCTCGACTGGGTGAGGGTGTCCAAGGTGGTAAACCCAAAGGAGACAGGGACCTTGAGGCTACCCAGCCCACCTGTCTGTGTCAACGTTTGGCTTGTATATAAGCGTGGAACACCTCCATGTTATAGGCCACCTTTAATATGAAAGGGAATAGCGACCATGTTAAAGGTTACCTTTTATATAAAATAAAATAACGGCCATGTTAAAGGCTGGCTTGCATATGGGGTATAATCATTGCTATATTAAAGCTAGCATAACATATGCAACCCAAGCAATCTCATGTTAAAGCACAGATTACATACAGAGATATATCCAGTCCATAGACCACCCAGCTTTGCATATAGCCGCAATCCCCGTCTAAACAGAACAGCCGCTGGTATCAAAAAATCATGTCTACCCGTCACTTACAGGATATAGTCCAGCGATCCGGGCGTTACGAACCTCAGCCGTCGGGGTACCGCGCCTTCATCCCGGCGCCGTTGCCTCCAAACCCGCCCGTACAGATGACGGACGATCTGCAAGCCTTACTGTCCAGGGCCGACCGCGCACTGGGTCGGCTGGACGGTTCCATTCAGACCTTGCCGGATCCCGATCTGTTCGTATTCATGTATGTGCGAAGAGAAGCTGTACTCTCAAGCCAGATCGAAGGGACACAGAGTTCCCTGCAAGATGTGCTGAACGCCGAGGCAAATATTTTTGTCCCGAACCGCCCGCGCGATGTACACGAAGTTATCAACTACGTAAATGCAATGAACTACGGGCTGGAGCGCCTGCACACGCTGCCGCTTTCCATCCGGCTCATCCGGGAAATCCACGAACGACTGATGGAGGGCGCACGCGGAGGAAGGCTTCAGCCCGGAGAGTTACGGCGTTCCCAGAACTGGATCGGGCCTGCCGGTTGCACACTCAACGAAGCCACCTATGTCCCTCCCCCTCCTCATGCCGTGCAAAATGCGCTGGGCGAATTGGAAAATTTTCTCCATGCCCTCGACCATCTTGCGCCCCTTCTCCGCATCGGGATGGCGCATGCCCAGTTCGAGGCCATTCACCCTTTTCTGGACGGAAACGGCCGGACAGGTAGATTGCTCATCACGTTCTTTCTGTGCCAGCAGGAGATCCTGCTCAAACCCGTCCTCTGCCTTTCCGTCTTTTTGAAAAAGCACCGCATGGAATATTACGAACGACTGCAAGCCATCCGGGACACCGGCGATTGGGAGGGCTGGCTCGCGTTTTTTTTGCGAGGCGTGGCGGAGGTAAGCAACGAGGCCGTCGAAACCGCCCGGCGGATATTAACGCTGCGGGAAGGGCACCGGGACATTATCACCGAACGCTTCGGACGAAGCGCCGGAAACGGTCTGCGGGTTCTCGAACGCCTGTACTTAACGCCTATCCTTTCCGTTGCCGACGTTCGGAACATTACCGGAACGAGCTATACCGCTGCGAATCAGCTCGTTGCCCGATTTGTCGATGCCGGGATTCTGGAGGAAGCCACCGGATACCAGCGCAATCGCCAATTCCGCTACGCTCCGTATATCCATATATTCTCCGACGAGCCGGAATAGGCCGGCCAGTCGCTCCGCACCTCGTTTCGCGGGAAAGCGCGCCTGAATTGGAGAGAAACGCTCTGGAAACACGATCCTGCTGGCGCCGGGAACCCGGCAACAGCATGCCGCCATCGATCTGCTCCTCGGCGCAGGAGCCGATCCGGCAACCGCCGACAACGACGGGTGGACGCCGCTGCACACGGCCGGTATGGCGGGGCACGCCGACTTGGCGCGGCGGCTCATCCGGGCCGGTGCGCCTGTGGACGCGAACGCATACGGCGCCGAAGGTGGCTCAGCCCTGTCCTATGCCCTCTTCTACGCCAAGCCGTACATGGGCGAGGTGCTCACCCCCGTGTACCCCGACAACCTCCGCAGCCCTCGGCAATGACGTGAGCCGGTTCGTCACCGCTGGCGGAGAGCTGACCCCGGCAGCCCGAAACGGTTTGGACTTCTACGCTCCTGTGTTCTTCCCGTCGTGGGACCGCACGCTGGACCGGCAGGAGGTGCTTGACGAAGCGTTGTCCTGGGCGGCGCGCAACAACCAATGCGGTTCGATCGCCGCGCTGATCGCACTCGGCGCCAACGTGAACGCGAATCCGTTCCGCGGCACGCCGCTCCTCTGGGCCTGTTACAGCGACAAGGTGGAGGCCGCCGCCTGCCTGCTCGACCACGGTGCCGATCCGGATCTCCGGCACGACTTCGGCGGTGAAGGCCATGGTGTTCAGGCCGTTGCCATGCACCTGGCGGCGCAGCACGACGCGGTGAAGTGTCTGAACCTGTTGCTTGATCGCGGCGCCGATCCAACTATCGTCGATGCTGCCCACAGCGCCACACCCCTAATGTGGGCGGAGGTTTGTGACGCGCCCGAAGCAGCCGAGGTGCTGAAACGCAGGGGTAGATGAGCCGTTGCCGGAAGAACGCATGCATCCTGAGGCAACGCTGGGAACTGATGCGGGCCTACGAGTGAAGAACTTCCTCGGGGATAATCCTGAACCCAAGCGCGTCGGCATTCTGCCGTATCCGCTCGTTAAAAGAGAGCATACATACATCCGGCGCCAGATTCCGCACAAACACTGCCGTCGAGAGATGTATCGCATCCAGAGAACGAATGGGTTCGTGAGGAAATCGGCGGCGTGAGGTCTCTACGATTTCAGCATCCATAGCGCATAGCGTCCAGTGTGCGGACGCAGTTTCGACAATAGTCCGCGCTTCGATAGCGACCGACTCGTCCAACTGGCCAATAACGGCGGCACGGTGCAGAACGCGATCACACTCGATCAATGTCAAATCGGAAGTGAAAACCAATTCCGCTTCGGCCAACGCCCGATAGGCTCGACAGCCACTATCCTGACCAAGCAACCACGACAACACGGCGCTTGTCTCGGCGTACAGATTCACGAATCGCCTCGAGTCTCGCTTAGCAGCTTCTGAAGTTCGTTCCCGGTGAGAAGAGGTTTCCTTCGAGCATATACTTCGGGTCGGTTGGGCGCCCCGAGACGCACCTTTCCCTCTTGGGCCCGACGCCGCAGACCCATACGGGCCTCGTCTTCCGTAGTACGAGACGGCGGACGAATCTCTGCCGCAATCCGGCCGCGATAGGTGACATATACTTCCCCGCCTTCGCGAACCATGCGAATGCACTCGCTCAAACGATCCTTAAGTTCTCTGACGCCGACGGTAAGCATAAGAAGAATGTAGCCTCATGAGGCCACATATACAACATTCGACGAAAATTGTTACCGGTGTGGTGCTAAAAAGGAGTCGACAACTTCATGGGTCCTCGGCACCGGGCATCGTTATTGCGCTTGTGCTTCCCCAGTACCCGGAAGGAAACCGACAGGCTGCCCCACTCAAACCACCCCACGCTTCTCCAGAAACGCAACGGTCATCGACGCACATTCTTCCGGAAATTCGAGCGGCAGGAAATGGGTCGAGTCCGGAATGAAATCATAATCCAGCATGGAAAGCGTATCGAGGTATATGCTGGGCATATATTCGAACGGAAGGGTAGGATCGGCCCCGATCACTTTCACGGGACAGGAAAGGCCAACGCGTTCTATCTCGTCATGCGCCTGCATCGCCCAGCCGAGGTAGTACTCGCCGATTTGCGCTTCGTGTTCTCGCGGACAGCACAACTCGTATCCGCCGTCACCGTCGGAGCGTAGCGTGGTCTGGGCGAGCAACTCTATCGCAGCCGGCCGGAAGCGCTGGAACAGGCGTGAGCGGCCGACGGATTCGACAAAATCCTCCCGGCTGTCGAATCTGATCTTGCGCTGGCGCGCCCGCTCCGCCATCGCTTCCCCGATTTCCACATTATCGTCCACGGTTCTCCCGGGAGGACAAACGGGCACGTCGAACAGCACCAGGGTCGCAAACCCTCCTTCTTCCTCCTCTTCCGCCTGTAGTTGATGCAGCAGCGCTACCAACGCCGACATGGAATGCAGCACGCCGATCAGCGGTTTCGCTCCATAGCGGGCATCGATCTCCTGTATGATGCATTGGCTGTCGCTGACGAACGTCGAGAAATTATGCGTTCGGCGGTCCCAGGCCGGATTCCAGCCGTGGCTGCGGACATCGTAGATAAAGAGGTCGAAGCGATCCGTAAACGACGACCAGAACGGATAGTACAGGTCAGCGGCAAGGGCATTGCCGTGACTGAACAACATCCGGGGACCGGAGGGGTTGCCGTGCCTGCGCAGCATGACAGGCGCACCGTCCGCCATACGGAGCTTCACTGTGTCCGATGGGGCGGGGATGATCCCGGGGTCGGACGGTGTTGCCATGGGGATTAGTCGTCTTTTAATGGCGGTGATGGGTAGGCACCGTCATTAAAGCGAAGAAAGGGGAGGAAAGTTTTCGGCGCACCGGCATCGCGGCTTCGCTGCTGTGGTCTACACCGCCACCACCGTATCCGTATCCCCGGCATCGAGGACCCATTGCAAAAGAAATTCTCGATTCCACTGCACGGCGGTTATCCGTATATTCTCGCACGAGCCGGGACAGGCGCTGTTCCGTACCTTGTTCGACAGGAAAACGCGCCTGCACTGGAGAAATCAGAGGTCGTAAGCAAACTCCGGTTTCGTCGCGCCAAGCCGATGCACACTGCACCATGGCCAGAATAGAAGGGTTTCAAGTAAAGAATTTCAAGTCGCTCAAAGACGTGAAGCTGGGGCGTCTACGGAATCGTGGAGAGGAGCAACCGCTCACTCCCGTGACAGCGGTAATCGGCAAAAACGGCGTGGGGAAAAGCGCCCTGTTCGATGCATTCGGATTTCTTGCGGATGCGCTCAAGTCCGGTGTGGAGGAGGCCTGCGACGCACGGGAGCGCGGCGGGTTCGAAAAGATTCGAACACAGGGACAGACAGGCCCCATTGAGTTCGAGGTGTTTTACAGAGAACATGAAAACAAACCATTATTTATTTATAAAATAACCATTGATATAGATAAAAAGAAGCGCCCTTATGTGTTGCATGAACTTATGTTCGAAATCAGAGAAAAAGCCGCACGAGCTTTTCTTGCTATGAGCAAAGGGAAAGGGTTTGCCTGGACGGGAAATTTAACGGCAGAAGAGGGCTTCGATCTTGGTAAAGTAATACGCTTAGCAGAAGAAGGGGTGGAATTCGAAGATGCAGAATGGATTGTATTGGAAGACAACCGAAAGCTCGGTATCGCCACACTTGGCAATCTGAAAGAACACCCGCGCATTTCCTCTTTTCGACGCTTTATCGAAAATTGGTACTTAAGTTACTTCTCTCCGGAAACGGTTCGTAGCAACCTGCCCATGGCTGGCCCTCAAAAACATCTTAATACCCGTGGAGACAACCTTGGAAACGTCGTGCAATTCATGGAGCGCGAACATCCGCAGCGTTTCCAGGCTATTCTGGAAAATATCGCGGAGAAAATTCCGGGCATTGATCAGATCGCTACGGAAGAAACCGAGGACGGCCGGTTGCTGCTCCGTTTCAACGACCAAGGCTTTGACGATCCTTTCTATGCTTGGCAAATGTCCGACGGGACACTGAAGGTATTCGCCTACCTGCTGCTGCTCGAAGATCCTTCTCCACCCCCATTCCTCTGTATTGAGGAACCCGAAAACGGGTTGTATCACAAGCTCCTCGAAACCCTCGCCAGGGAATTTCGCGAGCACTCTCATCGCAATCATGGCTCACAGGTCTTTATCACAACGCACCAGCCCTATCTGGTCGATGCTCTCGAACCAAACGAGGTATGGATTCTGGAAAAGGGCGCCGACGGCTTTTCGAAGATTCGCCGGGCAAGCGACGATCCGCTCGTGAACAATATGGTTGCGGAGGGACTGCCGTTGGGCGGCCTCTGGTACAGCGACTATCTCGACCCAAGGTGACCCGATGCGCTTTGAAGTACTCGTCGAGGGATCGTCTGACAAGAAAGCGTTACAGATTCTGATCCCGAAAATCATCGGCGATCAGGACACCTTCAGAATTTATTCCTACAAGGGAGGGGGCCACATCCCCAGGAATCTGACAGACCCTGTTGTCGCAAGAAATAGATATCTGCTAAACGATTTGCCCAGAAGACTCAGTGCGTACGGAAGAACATTTGCCGACGACGCAGCAGTAATTCTGGTCTGCGATCTGGATAACAAGTGTCTGAAAACATTCCGCCAGGAACTTTTCATCATTCTGGATTCGTGTGACCCCAAACCGGAAACCCGGTTCTGTATCGCCATAGAAGAAGGCGAAGCATGGCTACTCGGGGACATGCCCGCGATCAAGATAGCGTATCCGGGCGCCAGGAACGAGATACTCGAGGGCTACGAAAATGACTCCATCTGTGGAACCTGGGAACTGCTGGCCGATGCTATATTCGCCGGAGGGTCCGCGGAACTTAGAGAAAGAGGGTGGCAAACCGTAGGAAGAGAAAAATCAACGTGGGCAGAAGAGATCACTCCCCACATGAACGTAGACGCCAATAAATCGCCCAGCTTCTGCTACTTTAGGGATAAGATGCGGGCATTGACCGGAATGTCGTAGCCGGGGCAAGGGCAGGTGTAATTCCGGTCACTTTGCTCTGGACTTTACGAATCGAGATGGGTAGAATTTCTCGTCGCCTTGCTAATGCACGCTATGGTAATCGTTCTATGAGTTGCGTTTGAACCGTTCTGGCAGCAGCATCGATATCCCAGTCATAGCCGCTGGCAAGCAACGGGCTGATATCGGCAAGGAATTGCGGATCCCGCATCTTCGTTTCAAGATTCTGCTCGAACTGCGCACGCGATACGGCATGACCGCCACACTGCATATATCTGGAAAAAGCTGTAATGATTCTGTCCAGATCAACGTAGGGTTCTCTCAATGCGATGGCCAGATCGAAAAGGTCTCGCCCTTTTTTGCGCTGATAAAGCGCACGTAGCTTCGTACCCAATAGTTCATCCAGTTCAGAGGTGCAGATTTCACAGGCGCCTTCGAACCAGCGCGAGGATACCTTGAAAGGTTTATGCACGAAGCCGAACGCCGTAAAGTGTTCGCGCGAATTTATTTCGATCTTGAGACGCATACCCAATGGCGGCGTGCCTTCGGATTCGAAGCGATAAACGAATGTCACGCGAGCGTCGGTTTGTTTCCATCGCGGCGGCCCCAGCCAAGAATCGAGCGTTTCGCGCAGAGCATCCATCATGGGACCAGCCGGTTCGGCATTGATCTGCACCAGGTCGATATCTTCGGAATATCTGGCGGGCGGCTTGATGTACAGTTTGTAGAGAGCCGTACCGCCACGGAACGCCAGCGATTCCCTGAGCAACGGGTGGGAGAAAATCTGGACGAGCGCCCGACTTATCACCAGATCCTGTTCGACTTGAAAATCCGGTATCCACGGCGCCTGGGCCCGCCACGCAGTAATGTGGTCACGCGGAATCATAGTTCTGCCTCCACATCGGCATTGACGATGAGGTTCCAGTCGGCAGCGCGATGCGAACCCTGTCGGGAAGATTCATTCAGAAGCGGTGTGGGGCGGAGGGAAGCCTGTGCAACATATCTTTTGAGTGCACCGACGGTTTTACCAGCGCCCACTTGCTCAAGAAGATATCCCAACCTCTGCGCCCAGGTAACAGGGGCGGTTTTTGCCGCCGCGACCAACTTCCGCGAATCGATCCGCTCCGCAAGTTCGGACAGGATGGTCGCTACTTGATCAAGCCCACCGGCATGATGGTGATAGCCAACCAGATCGACAGCCGTCGCTTCGGGAGTGGAAACAAGAATTGCGCCGCGTGGCGTGTTGAAACTTTGCACCGGTACCTCGCCTAAGCGCTTGCGCGTAATGAACGCCACATGCACGTGACCGCAGTGGAGAGGACGCCGCTCAGTATCCAGAAATACCTGAAATTCTTGCGGGCGATGATGAGCCGCGCCATGATATTGCGCAGCCGTAAGCAATCCCGCGTAGTAAGATAGATTCAGGCGCCCCATCAGTTCCGGAATGAACTGATCTGCGGGCAGGCAGCCAAGAGAGCGATATTCCGGAGGAACGATCACATAGAACCCTCGCGCTGGCGTCGCAACGAGATGTTGCCGCGCGAGACGGTTCAATGCCAGTTTGGCTGCGTCAGCGGAAACGCCGAGCGCCTCGCGCGCTTCGCCGGAAGAGAAGTGATAACGTCCGGCAGCGGCAAGGTCGGCGATATAGTCTCTGGCGCGTATGCGTTTTTGATTCGTTTTCATATGCATAAAGTATCGAATTTTGATATTTTATGCAATTAAAATGTCGCAATCTGTGTCATGGCCTGCCTCTACCCCCCTACACCGCCACATCTGTCCCCGTATCCCCTGCCGCCAGAGCGCTCATATAAGCCAGGATCAGGTCGCGGGTGCGGTAGCAGCCGAACGCCTTCTCGTCTTCGCGTTGGACGATAGGGAAGGTGCTTAGCACGTACTCCGCGTCTTCCCGATCCAGGCCGTACAGGTGGAAGTACAGCGCATCGAGCCGGGCCCGCAAGTGGCGGCGCTCTTCCTCGTCCCAAACGAAGGGCGGGCCGTCGTAGCCAAGGTCGCGGGCGAATGGGGCCATGTCGTGGGCGGTGTACGTAAGGCGGAGTACGTGATCACGGACGAGTTCGCGGGCGGTTTTGTCGCCGAACGGGCGGTCGTAGTCGACAGGGGCAATGACGGGGAGTTGCTCGACGATGAACCAATTCAGGCTTGTGCCATGAATCTTTTGCCTTGCGATGAAGTCCAGACAAACGGCATTCAGGTTCGCCACGAGAAGGACCTGGACCATCGGCCAAGGTGCACGTTGATCCATTAGCCTGGATTGACCAGTCTTGTTAATAAGTGAACTGTTCTCTTCTGTAAGAAGCGGAACTTTGTTTCCATAACCGGCCCAAGGAACTATAGAGGAGATTACTGTTCGTACATCAGTCGGCCTAGCAATGTCGCGGAAGCCCAACGCGTACCCGCGACTTTGGGGTAACTCCTCCTCTACGTTATGGTCTGGCACCCAATACTGTGTCTGCGGAAGAAAACCGGGATCGGCATGTTGCGCTTCGGTTACTTCCTCGCTGAGATACGGGTTGTGTGTACTCTCCGGATTGAATCGAACAGAGTTGGCCCGGTGGTCAAACTGATGAATCATCCGACCCTGATACAGCGGCAAATACAGCTCCTCCCCCCGCTTCCAGCGATTACCTGCGACCGGATAAAAGCCTTCGTCATTGAGTTGTGCCGCCGTTCTGAAATGGTGCGAATCGTTGGTCATGTCGAACATGCGCACGTACTTCACCGGCCACACCTTGCGCTCCTTACTTCCTGAGCGATTGACCAGCACCGGATGCCGTTCGTAGATACGGCGCGTGATGTCGGCATCCCGCCGCCTGCGGAAGATAGGCGCCGTGCCCGTATTCGGGTTAACGCGCATGAAATCGTCCGGAGTCAGCGGAAAACAGCGGTCCTCCTTGTGGATCGTCTGCATGTCATGCAGGAAAAAGGCGCATTCGGTCCGCTCGAATTGCCGCTCTTCTCCGCCGAGGATGAGCGCACAGAATTTGAATCGGGAGTCCACATCCGGAAAGAAGGGCGGCAAATCGGTTCCGAGACGGCGGTTCTCGAAATCGAACAACCCGGACACCCTTCCTGTGGTGGAAACGGATTGGAAGAAACGGGCCGCCGTTTTGTCCGCATAAATGCCCGAGGGCGTCAACAGGCCCACAAAACCATCGGGTTTGACGAGGCTCAGGGCCCGCTCCACGAACAACGAATAGAGGTTGATATCGCCGCCGCCGAGCAAGGGGTAATGCCCGGATTCCCGGATCAGGCAGCCGAGATTGTCCGAGCGCGTCTTTGCCGCATCGAACTCCGCCACCAAGGACGATTCCTGTTCGCGCAATTGCCGGATGCCTTTCCGCCGCGCCGCCGCCGTCGGAGCCAAAGCGAGTTCGGGCGCGCGCGTAGCGAACCACTCCACTTCCTGCAGCTTGATGCGGTCCCACGGCGGATTCCCGATAATCGCATCGAAGCCGCCCTCGGGACGGACATCCTGCCACCGCCGCCACACCCCCGGAAAAGCTACTTCCCAATGCAGAAAGCCTTCCCGGTCGGCAATGGTCCGGGCCTCACGCCACCGCTCGCAAAAGGTCGTCCATTCAGCATCGTCGGAACCGGGCGTATCGTCGCCGAGGTGCTCCGGGCCGCGCGCCAGAAGTTCGTACACATGCTCCGACTGCACCCCGAGCGTTGCGAGGAGCGGCGCATCGAAGACACCCCGCCCTTTCTTCTTCATCCCCGCCGTCAACCAGCGCCAGCCACAAAGAAAATCCAGCAGACCGCGAAGATCGGCCGTCGTTTTTTCCACGGCATCGAACAGCAACGCCGACTCGTGCACTTCGGATATGTCGGCATCCGACATCCCCTCGATACGCTGCATGCCGGTTGTAGCGGCTTCGGCCCCCGCTATGGCTGAACCGGCAAAAAGGCCCCCTCCCAGCCGGTATATATCATGCACCGCCTCCTGCACCCGCAAGCCGATCAGCGAATCTCCGCAGCGCAAGTGGTGATCCAGAAAGGACAGCGGCGCGCCCACCGTGAAACTGTGCAGCCAGAGCGACACCTTGGCCAGTTCGACGGTCAGGCGGTTCTTGTCCACCCCGTAGATGCAGCGCTTGAGCACCATCCGGCGGACGATAGCCTGATCGGTGAGTTGGGCCTTGTCCAGAACCCAGTCCGACGCTTCGGCCCGGCGAATAATTTCGCTGCGAATCGCCTCCACGCGCTCGACGAGCGGCGATTCATACCCGCCATTGAGCCATTCCGGAACCGCAGGCACGTACTCGATCAATTCGGCGATGTAATCCGATAGAAAATCCACCGCCGTGACCAGGAAGTGTCCGCTTCCCATGGCCGGGTCCAGCACTTTCAGATCAAGCACCGCCTCCGCCGGATCGAGCTTGCGCAACTCGTCTTGCCGCTCCGCCCTGGGCCTGCGATCGCTCGCAAGTTCGGCGGCCTTTTTCTCGAAAGCGCTGAGCCGTTCCTCGGCAAGCGGCTTTAATGTCCGTTCGACGATCAGATCGACAAGTTCCTGAGAGGTATAAAAACTGCCGCTGTCCTTGCGGGCGTAACTGTTGGGGCGCACAACAATCTTCCCCTCGTCGTCCCGAACCGGCTCGCGCTCCAGCAGTCGTTCGTAGATCGAACCCAGTTGCTGGACGGACATGTCGCGGTAATTCACGAAATGGCGCACTCCCTGCGCATCCCTCGCATGGCTCAGATCGTGAATGACCGGAGCAATTTCCGCATCGGACAGACGCACCGTGTCCAGTAACGGAGCGGCTTCCGGCGCGAACAATCCTCCGTTGTAGGGCGGCAAACCAATGGAAGCGTCCCCTTCGTCGATGATCCGGAAAAGATCGACAAGGCGGTTCCAGTAGTTCGCGGCCCTTGCGGAAAACGTGTCCTCGTCGGCCATCCTGCGCGCAATGTCGTCCCGCACCCGCTTGCGCAGGCCATAATCGTCGTACCGCACATCGTTCACGGGCAGCAGGCCCCGGTCCTCGGCGTAGAGCACGAAGAGCAGGCGGTAGAGGAAGATCAGCGCCGCATCCCGGCTTGCGTCGAGCTCCTTTCCGGATTCCCGGGCGATCGCATCGACAAGCCTCGGAAAAACGCGCTCGAACACCACTCCCGAAAGATCCTGCGCAACCTGTTCCTCGTAGCGCTTGCCCTCAGCCAGCGCCCGTTCAAGAAATGTGGTCGCGGCCCCCGGTTCGGGCACGAAGGACGTCCGGCGGAACAGCAGATGGAAAACCCGTAGCGCGTCTTCGTTGCCGGATTCGAGCAAGTCCGCAAGATCGGCCTCATAGTAGCCGCTGGCGCGGGGCCGTGCACGGTAGTCGTAGAGACGCCAGACCCCACCGTTGGTCAGAATACCCCAGTGGATGCGCCCGTCCGTGACACTCTCGGCGGTCGACAAATACCGCAGCACCTGCCCGTGCGGCGTACCGCGCTGCACCCGGTCGCTCCCGTCGCGATTGTCGAGGGGAAGACCGAAGCGCTTGCTTTCCTCTATCGCCAGCGCATCCAGATACCGATCATGCGAGTTGGCGCGGGCGCTGGCCTGCGCCTTCGATGCAGCGTCTGCAAAGAGCAGATGGTCGGGGATATCCTCGTTGCGGGCCGCGCCCTGCTGCGGCAAGTAGTCCCGCCACCCCAGCAGGTCCAGCACCGGGCGAATCAGGTCTTGCTCGGTGACGGCTTCGTTGGGGTCCCGGGACCGGCGGAGCGCCTCATGGCGGCCGGCAACACCCTCCCTGAACGAAGCGAACGCCTCCCGGTCGGCCACCGAAGCGCGCCACTCAGGCGTCTCACGTATGCCGTCGGTCAGAAAATAATGCGTGAGTAGCTGGCCGGGCATAGGGTTGTTCCTGGTTCAAGCAGGGCGAATATCGACTTCGTGCAAGGAAACGGCGACAGGTCTTACGTGTTGCCAAACGATTAAGGGTTATTTACCGGCTGATTTACCCTCTGGTATGCTTACGTCGATAACACATACCGAGATTTTGCGGGCTTCTTCGGGCGATAGCGAATCTTCCAACCATTTCTTCATCTCTTCGGCATCGGCCGGATACCCACGCTTATGCGGAGTCCTGGTATCTTCCTTGCCGAACCAGAATACGAGATAAATGCCGTAGCCGTCTGCTTTGTGATCGCTGGCATACTTTGCAATCAATTGGTCGCGTATCGCGCTCCAGAGTTCCAGATGCGAGTTTTTCTTGATCTCCACGGGGACATTGAAGCCTGCATAGAAAACACGTATATCGGATCGCTTGTCGTTGGCGTACGAGCCCTCACGTTGGGCGTCAATGCCCTGTGGAAGACGTTGCTGCAGATCGGAAAGCAGCGCATTCCGGCAAGTGTTTTCGGGCCTCGGCTTTTGAGGCCTGCCATGTGAATCGACATTCCAGTACCGGTGCCAGTCATCAGTATTCCCACGGATCTGCTTGGCAATCTCGCGCAGCCGATCCATCAACAAGGCAGCAAGATCGGCGGGATTGGTGGGCGTACCGCCATCCAGCGTCTCGCAGATTCGCTTGATATCGGGATGGCGATAACCGGCGTCCCGGCGAATCGTTCGCTGGTTGTCCTGCGCCTGCTTTAGTGTGTCGCGCCAGCGCTCCAGTGCTGGGTTGGCGAGAAGGTTGGTCAGTGCATTGCTTGCCTCTTCTTCAGGGCAAACGACAAGGTCTCCGATCAACATGCGAACAAGATCGGATGCATGATCCCCCCACCAATCAGGTCCGACAACGCTTCCAATAAGACGAATAAGCAATTCCCACAAGGGGATCTTCGATGCATCGAACGGGAACAACTCACGGCCTGCAAAGGCCGGCGTGTGCCACGCCCCCCGTTCAGAACCGCCCTGGTACACGCGACTCCCGAAGAACGCCTTGAGATAACGAACACGGTTTTCCTGATCCTCCTGGATAAAATCCTTCAAAATATCAGTGTATTCTTCAGGCCAAACCATAGCCCCGGCCGCCAGCCAGCGGACGCGCTGAGCAGCGCTTATGCTCTTCAAAGATCGTTTTCTTTCGATCAGTTCTTGCAGTAATGCCCGGTCGGAATGCTTGATGGCGGCCCAGAATAAATGATTTAGCGACGAGAGATGGCTTTGATCTTCTGGAGAACGCAGAATCGGAAAGGCGTGGAGCAAGGGAAGACTCGCGTGTTTGGCGACCTGCGCATGGTCAGCGTCAATCTCAAGTTTGCGGAATTTGGCGGCCATGGGGTCGGCATAATCGTGACCAACCTGAAATACGCAACGGCCGTATTCGACCAGCACCTCTGCCACGATTTCAGGACGCTCGACAAGAAGTCTTCGATACCATTGCGGACAATAGCCGTGCCCGGAGGGCATATGCAGGTGATTTCCGTAACAGTAATAGAAAGCGACCGCCTTTCGAATCCTATCGTCGTCCCATTTCGATGCATCGTCTTTGAGATCTCTTCTTTCGATTTCTTCCAGAGCCGCCAGAAAAGGCAAGCCGAGATAATGCATACGGCGCTTGATTTCCAGGTCCAAAACCTCCTCGACGTCCGGAACGTCTTCTCTATCGATCACACCGCGCAGCCCTTGCAACGCCGCATCGACCAACCCCTGATCTCCATAGAGCCATTGTTCAACGGCCTGCACCCCGCCGTTGGGACCTGCCTGTTCGACGATGGCGAGACTCTCTCCGGCAAACTCCAGCCCGCCGGAATTCGCAAACCCGCTAAAATACTTCCTCGCTATCTCGTAAAGCAGGTCGGGGTCAACCCGATTTTCACGCAATGCGGCTTCGTTGGAGCGAAAACGATCAAGCATAAATTGTTCCTGTTCTTCTCTTATTCTCGCCTTCAGTTTGAACGTGTCGGGAGGTGGTGGCGACGGCTGCAACAGCCGCTCCATAATCGGTTGCAATATTTCGTGTTTCCCTGTTTGTTGTTGCAAAACCTCACGCGACAGCCCCGCATCGCCCCTTTGGCCCTCAAGAGCACGAACCGCTGCTCCCAACAGATATTCCACCACTCGAGGTTTCGAATCTGCTATGGCAACGGCTTGGTCAAAACACCAGAGGCCGTAATCGGGCGGGGGACTTGCATCATAGAGACGCTTCTCGATCCCCGACGCACAGATATCAAAACCGAAGTCGCTATCCGATGCGGAACAGCGTTCCAGCCCTTCTATTACGATCGCCTTTTGCACATCGGGGCGTTGCTCCAGCCACAAGCGAACCTCGGACCAGGCTTCCTGACCACTGCCTCGTAATCCGCCGCGCCCTGCCAAACCAACGTCAAGCCAGTCGTACAGACGCTTCGTGTCCAGTCCGTCCCCATGCGCTTCCAGGCCTTGAGCCAGGAGTTGCAGGGGAAGGTCATGCAACAATCGGGCGTCCAGAACGGACTGCAAACGCGGAAGCCGCTCTTTCAGATTATCGAGCAGTTCGACAACCTGCTCGTCCGAAGAATTCTCCGGAAGTCCGGTAAGCCAGAATCCAATATCTTCTCCGATGGATTTTGCGTTTCTTGCGGCGAAAGTATAATCCTGCATCCCCCACTCACCGATCAATTCGCCTTCCGCGTCGTCCTCTTCTCCGGAAAGATAGTCCCACACCTCCGATGGCGACAGATCTCGGGGATATAGGTGGGTCAGCAGAGTTCCGAGCAACTCCTTGTCGGGATCGAAAACGCTCCCGTCTTGAACATCCGCCAGCAGTGTCTTGAGCTTATTCGTTTTGTCCTCACTGTCCGGGCAACTGTGGATGAAGGCGTCGAGGGCGGCGTAATTGACGTGCGGCCTCCGCGTATCGTCGCGAACGATTTCGAGCAGAAGTTCGGAAAACCCCGGCAGGCATTCTCCTTCTGTCAGAACGAGCAGCGCCAAACAGACAACCCGTTGATGCTCTTCTTCCCGGCTGGAACTGGTCAATATCTTCCTGAACTTGGGTTCCATGTCAGGCGTGGCGAGCGCCCGAAAAGCTGTGGCCCATCCCCACACTGACGAACCGGGCCGAGACGCCTCTCGGTTCAGGGCGACCAACAACGCATGCTTCTCTTCGAGAGAAAATTCACGGATGTTTCCGTATAACCCTACACCAATGGGGTCCTGTTCGATGGACTCTAACCGGACACCCTGGCAATGCGCCGCAAGCCAGGCGGAAAGCTCTCGCATTTCCGTGACCACTATACCGTCCTTTCCGGTAATCATAGAAATCGCACGGCGATGAGGAAGTCCCGCGGCGATAACGTCGGCGATGTGGCGGCCCGCAAGAAATTCGGCGATGTGGCGGTGAACGGGAGCAAGTCGGGTATTGGATACGCCCTTGAACAACTTCGTAGCGAGCGCAGGCCAGAGCATTTCGCGGCGATCGTAATCGCACCGATCCGGCGCAGGATACGCT
Source organism: Rhodothermales bacterium (assembly GCA_965248175.1). GTDB lineage: Bacteria > Bacteroidota > Rhodothermia > Rhodothermales > VXPQ01 > VXPQ01. The sequence goes on along the minus strand of OZ252093.1, from coordinate 1,394,574 downwards.
TCGTTCCCCTCGCCATGCAATGTCCACCCGGCCGCGCCCGAAATCAATTGCACGGCGCAGAGCCGTCCGGCGGCGTCGAGGAGATCGGCAGGATCAGGCAGGTTGTTTAACGCTTTCGCCGCTCGATGCTCTTCGTTCTGCTCACGGACCATCCTGGCGCACGCTTCCTCAAAGAGCTCCTTGCGGCTTGCGGGCCACTCGCCGCCAGCGCCAACAACCTCGGCAAGCAGTTTAAGGGTCTGCGGGTTCTCTAAAAATCCGGCTACATCCCTCTCGCGAGCCTCAAAAATGAAATCTCTGGCATCGGCAATATCTGGACGGGCATTCAGAATCGAAGTAATATTCTCATACGTCAGGGGATCAAGCCGCAGCACCTTCACGGCGGAATCCGGCGAAACGGTCTTCAGGCGTTTCCGGTCGTTTGCTCCAAGCCAGTCCGCTTCCCGGCACGACAGGCGAAAACGCGGCTTGCCCAATGCATCGAGACGATTACGAATCTCGTCGAACGGTGTGTTCGCATCCGACGAACCGGCCCGGACCTCATCGAGCCCGTCTATAAACAGCGTCTTGTCGCGCCATTCGGGACGGTTTTTTGGATCGAAGGTTCGAAAGTCGCGGGCCGAAATCAAGAAGGCTTTCTCCCCAAGCGCCTTGCACTCCATGTCGAACGCGGTCGACTTCCCTGCGCCGGGATCGCCGAGCAACACATAAGCCGGAACAGATCGAAATTCTTCAAGGGGCCGGGAATCATCCCCTTGGCGCCGTTCGTCATTCTTTTCCCGAAGCTCGGTGCATGTGCGGGATACTCTCATGGCGACGCCTCCTCGAACCAATGCCCGGCAGGTACTGTGAGAAACTCGTTGAGCGGAACACCGCCTTCTCCGACAAGCAGCGAACCATGGGGGCGAAAGCGTTTCTTGAACTTGTCCATCCCAAGCAAAACCCCTCTATGCAAGCCGCTTTTGACCTCAATGGCGATGGCCCGACCGCCTCGTTGCAAGACAAAATCCACTTCAAGCGACCCCTCTCGCCAGTAATGCAGACGGATATTGGGCGTCGCGGTATTGAACAGGTGCGCACCGACTGCGCTCTCGACGATACGCCCCCAAAATGTGCGGTCCGCCTTCGCTTCGTCGAAGGAATACCTCGAACCGGCCGTCATCAGGGCGGTATTGAGCACATTGAACTTGGGACTGGAGGCCTTTCCCAGATGCAGTCGGTTCGAATACTTCGGCAGGCCGGCGAGCAGGCCGGCGCTGGACAACAGATCGAGATAACGTGCCAGCGTGGTCGTGTTGCCGGCGTCCTGAAGCTGGCCCAGCATCTTGTTGTACGAAAGAATCTCCCCGGAATATGCAGCGCCCAATTCGAAGAGTCGTTTGAGCAACGCAGGCTTGTCCACCCGGGTTAGCGCCAGAAGGTCTCGCTCGATGGTCGGTTCGACGAGCGAGCCGAGGATATAGCCCCGCCACCGGTCCGGCTCCCGAACAAAGGAGGCCGCGCCCGGATAACCGCCAAAATAGAGATAGGTCGGCAGATCGAAATCGAATGCTCTGGACATTTCCGCAAATGACCAGTGCGAAACGGAAATGGACTCGAAGCGACCGGCAAGACTCTCGCTCAATCCCGACTGCATGAGCAGTGGAGCCGAACCCAGTATAACTACATGCAGAGGGCACCCGCTGGCGCGGTCGGCGTCCCATAACCCCTTGACGGTTTCCGACCAGCCGGCAATCTTCTGAATCTCGTCGAAGGCCAGAACGAATCTGCCGGATCGCCCCGCCTCGCGCCGGGCGGCCTCCCAGTTACGCACCAGCCAGGCCGTATCCCTCCGAACCGTGGGCAAAGGAAAGGTTGCCTCGGTCGCATCGAAGGGAGGACGAGGAGTTGAAGAATCGGGGTCGTCCACAGCGAGATAGCGGCTTCCGAAAGGAATCTGCCCCAACGCCTGACGCACGATAGTGGTCTTGCCGATCTGACGCGGCCCGAACAGAGCAATGATCTGACGAGGCTCTTCGCCCAGCCGCTGAACGAGGGTACTGACTTGTGTGCGCTGGAAAGGGTTCATATCCACAAATTATGCTACTGAGCAAAATTACTCAATAGCATAATTCAAAAACTCCGAACCCACCGAATTCCCTATTCCACTCGAATAGCAATGGCGTCCACGTAGACATTGCTGCGGGGCACCGTAATGTCCAACTCATCAAGATCGACAACTATCCGTTGCTTATCGTTAACCACCCAAACTCCATCGTCCATCTTCTTCACGCCCGCTACCACAACACCGTTCGCTCCCAAAGCGCCCGCCTTCTTGCTCAGCGTTTTGATCAACTTGACAGGATGGGTAGCAGCAAGATTGTACATATCGAAGGAACGATGAAGCAGCGCAATACGCGTGTATTCCGGCAACTCGTCCTGCCAGGAAAATACGTGCACTTCGGATTCCGGCACCGGGGGATACCCTGGCCCCAGCATCGTGTATCTTACACTGACGCAGCCGGAAACCAGCACAGCGAGCACGAAGAGCAAAGAAATGCTTGCATGGATTTTCATGTCGTTACCTCCCTGACGATAAACCATGAATCGCGTACTCCGGTGCACGGGCTACATACCCCTGCCCGACTCAGCCCTTCAAAAACGCAATTACCCCATTGAGTAAAATCACTCAACAGGGTAATTGACAGGGCGCAGGCGCCACGCGCACACCCTACCGCGCTACGCCTAATGCACCCGGATGGCCAGCGCCTGACCGCGCCGTCCGCTCTCTTCAAGGCCAGTGACAAGATTACCCGTCACTCTGACGTCCCCGCCCAGATCCGTCTGACCCAGCAACACGACGCCGTTCGCCCCCAGGGCGCCCGCCGCTTCGCGCAACTTGTTGATCAACTTGCTCTCCGTAGTGATGTTTTCGAAGGTCTTGCCATAGAGCAGCGCAACGCGCGTATGCTCCGGCAGTTCGTCCCGCTCGAAGAACACCTGCACCTCGGGAGCCGGCACCGGAGCATACCCCGGCCCCGTGTCGAGCATGGTGTGGTTTATGCTGACGCAGCCGGAAACCAGCACAGCGAGCACGAAGAACAGGGGAATGCTTGTATAGGTTTTCATGTTGTTACCTCCGTGGCGATGTCCATGAACCGTTTATTCCGGCGCGCCGGCTACGTCTCTTTTCCGATACGACCCGTGAATCGGAATATACCGAACGGCCTTGTTTACTGTACCATGATTTTCAAACAATATCCATGCCAAATTATCCGCCAAACAGATTTTCCTGTACAAAAGCGTTACGAAACTTTCCGTCCGGGTCGTATTCCTGAAGCAATTCCCTGAAGGCGGACACCTTTTCGTACCGCGATTGCAACCGGTCCGGCGCCATCGTAAAGAGCTTCCCCCAGTGCGGACGCGCTTCAAAGGGCTCGAGCGCTTCTTCGATGACGGGAAGTAGTTGCCGGAGCGCATCCCAGTCCTGCTCCCAGGTGCAATGAAAAGCGACGCTGGGCCGGTCGAAGCACATACTCATCCACAGATCGTCCTGATCGATGGTGCGCACCTCCGAGATCATCAGGAGCGAAGCAAACCGGTCCCCCATTCCCTGAAACAGCCTTGCTACGTCCCGTGCGTGTTCCCGGGGAACGAAGTATTCGCTTTGCAATTCCTTGCCGCTGCTCGGGGTGAAGTCCATGCGGAAATGCGGCAACCGCTCATACCAGGGGCCGGGCGCCCCCATCTGTTCTGTGCAATTCACGGCCGAGAGTTCCAGAATCGGGTGCACATTTCTTGTCGCCAGATTGGCGCCGAAAAACGTGGGGTCCGCCTCGAATGCATCGTCTCCCGCTACTCGCTTGATCCAGACCTGATTCACCGCGTCCGTTTGCCAGTCCGTGAACAGGCTGACGCTGTAGCCGCTCGACATGATTTCATCGAAATGATCGTCCAGCGAGGCCACCGGGAGGTCCAGGTAGACATGCTGGGTCATGTCGAAGGCGGGCTGGATATCCAGGGTGACCTCCGTAACCACCCCGAGTCCGCCGAGACCCACGACCGCTCCGGCGAATCGTTCGCCGTCCTCCTCGCGGGAGAGGGTGACCAGATCGCCGTTCGCATCGATGAAGGTAATCCCGGCGACCGCCGTAGCCAGATTCCCATTGGCCACGCCGGAACCGTGAGTAGCCGTAGCACAGGCGCCTGCAACAGAAATATGCGGCAGGGAAGCCAGATTGTGCAAAGCATAGCCTCGTTCCTGGAGGTAGGGGGCAAGGTCGCCGTAGCGCATACCGGCCCCCACTGTTACCCTGTTCGCCGTCTCGTCGAGATGCACCACCTGATTGAGATGCTCAAGGGAGATTTGCCCCTCGGTGCTGTCGGCGATGGCGTTGAAACAATGGCGCGAACCGAGCGGCCGGAGTTTAGGCGTGTTCCTCACGAGTTCCTGCGCTTCGGCAACCGTTTGCGGCAAATGCAACCGGTCCGTAGAGTAGGTGAGATTTCCCGCCCAATTCGTCCGGGGCGGAAGAGCTGCTTCCTCCGGCCTGCAGGAGGCCAGCGGAGAAAGAATACCGCCCGCCATCAGGGCGGAGCATGTTTTCAGGAAGGTTCTCTTGTCCATTCTTTTTCGCTGTTTGCACGACGCGGCCCGCAAATCCGAATAATCGGGACGTAGAGGGAACCCTCTTTTCGAGTAATTTGCCAGATCCGACAACAGATGTGTTTTACATTATCGGAATGCGGAGGTCATAGATAAACACATGGAAACGTAAATGTCAAGGTCTTTCTTACATAAACCGTAAAATTCATATTTGACTTTTTGTTTTCCATGCCTTACTGCCCCTATTTGCTTCTATTCGGTAAATCGGAATTTTTCTCCAAAAAGAGGCGTTTTAAGGGCTTATACCCTAAATAGGTAGTAGGCGATCGTATCGCCCCAGATCGGCGCACAGAGCTATAATGGCTTTATATGGCATGATATTCAGGGTTTTATATAATAGGTATAGGATTACAAAACAAAAGGGAATAATACGTTTAAGTTGACAACTTGGGCTTCGGGCGCTTGATGTTCCGATCCGCAACCCGGAACATCGCCTCGCCAACTCGCAGGCCGTCGGGTTCTCTAGCTTCGACACAGGCTTGGGGGATGCCTACGCCGGTACTTGTCGTCTTGCGGACATGCGGATAATGTCGTTTCGGTTAAGGGTTATCAATATAATCCTTTATTACATCGTACACCTCTGAATTTTTGGATAAAGATAATACAGATGCGTCATATTTAGATAATATCAAGGGATCCGCACCTGCCGCCAAAAGTGCTCTTGCTAATTCTGCGTCTTCGTCTATTGCTGCATAGTGTAGAGCTGTAAATTCATTGAGTCCATACTTAGCATTTATATCTACCTTCGATTCCTCTATGAGCATAAAGAGCAATCTACGCAATATAGGGTTATGTTCAAAACGCTGGCTTGTCAACAAATGATTAAAAATAGGAATCGGTCGTCTTTGGCCCGATACAGTAAGTGGCACGCTCAAATCCAAGTCGCTATTTATTATTGTCCTTGCAATCACAGTGTCAGGGTTGTTCCAAAAATACTCGGAGAGAAGGGATTGTGTCATTATGTAACCGCCATTGTCTTTAAGCCATTCGTTCAACTCGGATACTGACCCGTTTTCAATGTCATTGATCACACTTTCATATGCACTTTCATATGCACTCTGCTTGGCCTGTTGTTTGGCACGCCTCTCCTGTTGTTCGTCCAGGTGAGCCTGCAAACCACAATCGTTTCGTGCAGCGTTAATGGCCCTTGTGCTTCCGGACAGGGGAACTTCAAAATACACCTCGCTTTGACTATGCCAATGCAGTTCTAATATCAGTTTATTGCTACTTCTTATTTTTCGAATATTATCCTTGTCTCTAAAGTGCATGGATCTTTCTCCCCAATCTTGCCGAAGAGCAATTGTGGACGCAGTATCATCCCAACGGATTCTTGACGTAGATGTGTTATATCCGCTTTGGGTATCATCATTGGTTATATTCGGCGCTTCACTGAAAAAAAAATATGCCCACTCACTTTCCTTAGAACAACCATATCCCACAGACATAGTTACCCCTTGATAAGGGAAAGACATTGGCTCTGTACTAGTGTAACCTTGTGAAATAGCATATGCATTCACTTCACCTGTGATAGGGTCTTTATCAACGCTTGTTCGCCATTGTGCATTAGCGGTGGCGGCAAGGCAACAGCCGAGAATGGTTGTAATGACAATGTTACGCATTCCGTTCTTTCGCTTTAGGCAGTTTGTGGCTCTGTGCCCGACGAAAGGTATCGGGCCTTGCGACTATACAGCGTAGGTCAGGACTTGTCGGGTCCTGACCTACGCGTTGATGTCGCCACCAATATAAGGCATGGGGGGCCGATGTCAAGTGCGATTTTTTCGGCTTATGAGGCCACAGTCTGGCGAAGTGGCCTCGGCCAGTCCAAACGTCCTGTTGCGCTTCTGCCCGTCCTTTCGGATATTGGTTTTCCGATTCGCCCTGCCTTACTCGTAACAGGCGAAAGCACTGCGCTAATGCGCTATCCTGTCATATCAGAGGAAAATGGACAGAGATAACGACGGACATGCCTGCGAGTGAAATTCATGGGGAAAACCAAAACCCTAACTCATCAATAACCCCACAAAACAATGAAAAAGAAACTGGCTATAATTGGCGGTATAATCGCAATAGCGACTATTGTGCTTGCAATGAACATTGGGATAGTCGTACAGCCACCCATTGGTGCTTTGCCAGAAGGGATGACTGTACTCTATTGGAGAACAGGAACGGAAATGCCGTTTGTGGAATCGGCAGATGGCTTTCAAATTGAACGTTTAGGCAAGGTATCACTGCTTGGCAGGGCTGTTGCGTTGACTACACTTTTGGAAATAGTCGAGGAACGTAAAATAGTGGTTCTTCCTTATAACGAGTGGCTATACTTACAAACGACTGATGGTAAGAAATTCGAATCATAATAAAACAAAAGTGCGTAGCCTGCCTTATCAAGAGGTTTGGGGTTTAGGAGGGGTTTTAGGAGGTTTTTGGGATTTTTGTATATAAGTTCCAAATTTTATCACACAACATCCTGCATAGTATCAAAATGGAAACCATGTCTCGTATAAGGATCTAAAGAGGTAATTCAGGATTGTGCTTGTGATTCGCTAATTTCTACCATTTGTAATTTGTTACTCTGAAAATATTTCATTAAATCTTGAGCATATTGTTTCATAGGCTTCAATTCAATGATTTTTGATAGCTCTATACCTGACATAGTCATAGCAACTCCCGACAACTTATAAGGCTCTTTTCGTTCGTTATGTTTTTCTGAAACCAAGACCCAACGTCGCCCTTGAAAATTGAAAGGTATAGCAATATATGACTCGGATCTCCAACAGAAATCCCTATAGATATATTATAATAACGCCACGAATCGTAATCGGATATAATCAATCCATGTTCATTGAGACGATTGAGCATATCGAAACCCATTCCATATGATTGCAACGAGTTCTGTGCCGCCTTTCCTGTAAGTGAAGGAACTCTGGCATCTATAATAGTGTTTTCGTCTGGGCTCAAGAATATACATGCCGAGCACAAATTTCTGAATAAGTGTGCTGTAGATTGGTCAACGTTCTTCAAAATCCCTAGCGTCCGAATGGAAGTACTTCCCGGCCGCTCAATTTCGCCAGCAAGGATTTTTGCCCACAGAGACTGCATGTCTTCTGAGGACACGTCCTGAACATCGTTGAAAAGACGGGCTATCCAGTCGTGATTTGGTTCGGTATCCAGGACACTTTTATCACTGAGTTGCATGGCAGTTTGTCTCACTACCGATTCTATATTGATCTGTCTTTTTTTATCTTGAAATGAAATTCTCTGATTCACTCTATCTGTAATATCCGACTCTCCAGTAAAATTGGTGTCATTTGAAACGAGAATTTCTCGTGCTTCCGATTGTGCCTTGGTGTGAATCAACAGGACTTTTGCATCTCCCTTGGCAGTTATGCACTTTGCTATAGCTGCTCGCCTGGCTTGCCAAGGAGCCAACATTGAACCAGCAACGCTGCCTACGCCACTAGCGGTATAGTCTACCAGTTTTTCTATTGCTGGGACATTGACATTCAAATTCACGTCCATTAATTAACTCCATTCAATGTTTTTGCCCACAACGCTTCTCACACTAGTTTGGCGGGAAGGCATCCACAGGCGGGTTAACACGCGAGATTCTTGAACAGCGTTCGCTCGCCCGCGCAAAAAGCCGCATAGTGCGACATACATGGAAAAAATGTACGCCACGTTAGGTAAAACCGCAAATCTAGGCGTGTCCGCCTTGCAGGGCGAGTGTATTGCAACGGCAGGCGACATGATTTAACTGGACCTGCGGTACGTCAAAGGGCCTTTTTTATGAAGAATAATGTGCCTCTTGACAATCTCGTTTCTTTTCCGTTAACGTCGGTATAATGCATTCGCCATTATCCTTACGGAATATCCGCATCAGATACGCAAACACCCTGCAACATGACATTCGACCGGAAAATCGTCGTCATCACCGGAGCCGCCCGGGGAATCGGGGCTGCCGCCATGGAACTGTTCCTCGAAAAGGGCGCATGCGTAGCCTGTCTGGACATTACCCCTGCAAAAGAAGGGAACGCAGAAAACTGTATGTATGTCCAGTGCGACGTATCGAAAGCGGATCAGGTGGAGCGGGCCTTCCGGCAGGTGCTCGACCGGTTCGGGCGCATCGACGTACTCGTCAACAATGCGGCGGTCCAGACGTACGGCACCGTCGAGGAAACGTCCGAGGAAAATTGGGACCGCGTGCTGGCCGTCAATGTGAAGGGGGCCTTCCTGTGTGCAAAGCAGGCGCTTCCGAGCATGACCGCACAACGGAACGGCGTGATCGTCAATGTATCGAGCGTGCAGGCGGTGATGAGCGAGGAGCATGTGGCCGCCTACGCCACCAGCAAAGCCGCCATGCTCGGCCTTACGCGCAGCATCGCCGTGGATTACGCGCCGTACAATGTCCGCTCGTCCGCCGTGTGTCCCGGCAGCGTCGGCACGCCGCTCCTGCAATGGGCGGCGGACCAGTCCGGCGACCCGGAAGCGATGATGGACGAGATCCGGGGCATGCACCTCCTGAACCGCGTGGCCGAGCCGAGCGAGATCGCCCACATGATCGCCTATCTGGCAAGCGACGAAGCCAGCTTTATCACGGGGCAGGCCTTCCGCATCGACGGCGGCCTGGGCGTCAAGATCGGGGGCGCCTTCCGGGGAAAACAAAAGCGGTGAGCGCGTTTACCGGCCTTCGGGTATACTATCCGGCATAACCGGGCCCGGTCAGAAAATGTAGTACGCCGATGACGAACCGTATCCGAAAATGCTGCATCGTACTGCTCGTGTTATTCGCGGCGGGATGCGATCCGCTCGACGACTTCGAGGCGGGACCGCTCGGTGCGGTCGAGATCGGCGAGGATGAACCGGTGCGGATTCGTTCGCTGTTTCCGATCACCGGGGCCGCATCCTCCCACGGCGCCTCGCTGGAGCGGGCCGTCGAGTTGGCCGTGCGGGACTTCGGCGACATCCATGACCGCGTGGTCGATTCCGGACAGCCCGTAGACGCCATGTGTTCGCCGGAGGGCGGACAGACGGGCGCCGGACAGATCGTCGAGAACCTGCAGGTAGCGGGCGTCATCGGCACGGCGTGCTCGGCCTCGGGCGTGACGGCCTCGCCGGTGATCAGCGAGGCGGGATTTACGATGATTTCGCCGGCGAACGCATCGCCCTTGCTTACCTCCGACCTCCATGGCAATGCAAGCACCCACTACTACCCCGGTTACTTCCGCGTCGTCACCAACGACCTATACCGCCGACAGGCCGTCGCCGACTTCGCCTACAAAGAGCTGGGACTGCGGCGCATGGGGGCCGTGCATGACGGCGACCCGTACACGACGGCCCTCGTGAGCGCATTCGGCAACGCATTCCGCACGCTCGGCGGGGAAGCCGTGACCGCCGGGATCGCAAAGGGCGATACGGACATGACCGCTGTTCTCGCGGAATTCGCGGTAGCCGGGGCGGAGGGCCTCTTCGTTCCGCTCTTCCTCGCGGAAGGCTCGCTTTTCGTCGGGCAGGTGCGAGCGTTCGACGGGTTGGAAGGCACGGCGCTCATCACGGGTTCGGCCATGCTCGTACCGGAATTTCTCGGCTCGCCGCAGTCGGAAGGCATGTACTTCGCCGGGCCGATGCTGGACCACGGCCCGGAGGCCAATGGCATCACCGGGGAAAACGCTGACGCGGTGCTTGCCGCATTCAAAGATGCGTACGGCGGGATTCCGGCCTCCCCGTACTGGGCGCACGCCTACGACGCCGCCACCCTGCTGCTCGGCGCCATCGAATCCGTCGCGGTGGAGAAAGGCGAAAAGCTATATGTGGACCGCCTCGCGCTGCGTCAGGAGGTCGGAGCAACCACGGGTTTTCAGGGAATCATCGGCGTGCTCTCCTGCGACGATTTCGGGGACTGCGGCGCCGGGCGCATCAACATCTTCCACCACACGGATTCGGGGGTCACGGACGCCGCGCAGTTGCCGGTGGTATACCGGTTCATGCCGTGAGACTGCGGGAAACCGCTATAGCGGAGGAGCCGTAGCGGAAAAATTGCTACCTCACACGAACCGGGGCGGTTTGCGCATTGGCTCGCGCGGGGGTATCTCCAATTTCACGCCGCCGAAGGGCGCAAAGCGAGCGCGAATGGCGCTCGCGAGATTTCCGGGCCCTGCCTTGCGCTGGACAGCTTCGCGCAGGATTATGCGTGCTTCTTCTTCCATTGAACGACCGTGTCCGTCCGATTCCCTTTGTGCCTGCGCAGCCCTACCTCCGCTCGCCCAGCGTGACCTCCAGCGTGACCTGCTCCCCGTCCCGCTCCACGACGATCTTCACCACATCGCCGGGGGACTGCTCGCGCAGCGCATAGGTATATGCGTAAATGTCGGCGATGGGCTTGCCGGCGAACTCCACCACAATGTCTCCGCCCCGGAGGCCGCCCTTGTCCGCGGGGCTGCCCTCACGCACTCCCGTGAGCCGTAAGCCCGTGTCGCGCGGGGTCATGTCGGGAATGGACCCCAGATACGCCGCGCCGTACCCGCTGGTTGAAGAAGAACTGCCGCCGCCCGGCGACGGGCGCGCCTGCGTCACGGCAGTCAATGCGATCGCGTCCGTAGCATCCACGCCCGCAAGCTGGCGCACGATCCCGCTTGCCAGCTCGACGACCAGGTCAACCCCCTCCCCGTTGACCTTCTGCCAGTCGTCCGAGGGACGGTGGTAATCCTCATGGGTATTTGTAAAGAAATGAAGCACCGGAATGCCTTCCGCATAGAACGAGGAATGATCGGAAGGGCCGTATCCGTCGGCCACCCCGGCCACCGCAAGCGGCTCGGAGAGGTCGGCATTGGCGTCGTCCAGCACACCATCCCATTCCTCAGCAGTGCCGGTTCCGAAAACCGTCAGGGTGCGCTCCTGCATCCGGCCCACCATGTCAAAATTGAGCATGGCCGCCGCATCGTCCAGCGGCACGGTCGGCTCCGCCACGAAGCGCGCCGATCCCCACAAGCCCTTCTCCTCACCGGTAAAGGCCATAAACAGTATACCCCGGTCGAGAGGCGGTCCGTCGGCCAAGCGCCGGGCGATTTCAATCACCGCCGCGACGCCGCTGGCGTTGTCGTCGGCGCCGTTGTGCACATCGCGGGAATCGGGCGCCAGCGAGCCATCGCCCCCGAAACCGAGGTGGTCATAGTGGGCGCCTACGATAATGTACTCCCGGGCGCGGTCCGGATCGGCGCCAGGCAGCAGGGCCGCCACGTTACGGGCCTCGGCCGTTTCCGGGGCAAGGTCCACGGCGAGTCCTGCGGTGCTTCCTTCCTGTGCAGCAGTGCGAACCGCCCCGGCGGCCTCCCCGCTAACCATGACCACGGGGATAGACAACGCAGCACGGGTTTCGCCGGAAGGATCGGGAAGGCGCATACCATCGGGCGCCAGCACCAGCAGGGCCGCGGCGCCGCGCTCGGACGCCTCCATGGCCTTGAAATGGGAATCGCCCCGGAGCGACATACCGTGCGGCGCATCGGGATCACCCCATTCCACGACAACGATCCTGCCGGAAATATCCATGCGGGCATACTCGCCCCCAGCATCTTCCGCATCGCCGTGACCGGCCTCGCCGTCGTTGTCCGCCGAAGCATCCCCGGGCAATCCGTGCCCGCCGTACACTAACGCATGCTCCATATGGCCGCTCGCGGAAAAACCGAGGGGAACCCACTCCGAGCCGATCATGTATGCTCGCCCCGCTACGCGCAGTGCGTTGCCGGAACCGAGGCGGACGCCTTTCCGGACCGAAAAATGGTGGAAGAAGTCGTGGTTCGATCCGGCGGGAGCCAGTCCGAGGCGGCGAAGTTCTCCGGCAATGTATTCCCCGGCGCATCTGGCGCCCTGCGATCCGACTTCGCGGCCTTCGAGCCGGTCGTCGGCCAGATAGCGGATATGCCGCATCGCCTCGGTCGGATCGGCAGGCAGGTCGCGGGTCAACTCCTCCACAGAGGGGCACGATGCCTGCCCAAAAGCCGGCTCGCTGACCGGCCATGCGATAGCGACCACGCACAGCGCCGCAAGAAAAGGCGCATATCGAGAAAAAATCATAACGAATCTCACACGTAACGGAAGCATGACGTTCTTGCACCGTCGTACGCGGATAGCCGTACCCCTGTTCACGAGCGCCATCTTCTTTGGCGCCGCGCTGTTTCTTACCGCTTGCGGTGCGGATAGTGAGCAGCCCGCCGCCGGAGAAGATGCAGCACAGGAGGCCTCGCACGCGCCCGACCATGCACAACCTGGAGAAACGCACCTGCGCAATGTCCGTCAGTTGACCTCCGGCGGGGAAAACGCCGAAGCGTACTGGGCTTTTGACGGATCGGTACTCATCTATCAGGCCCGCAAGCCGGGCGCCGGGTGCGACCGGATTTACGTCATGGACGACCTGGAAACGGGAGAATCCCGCATGGTGAGTACCGGCGACGGGCGCACCACCTGTTCCTATTTCTATCCGTCGGGAGACCGGATCCTCTACTCGTCCACGCATCTTGCCGACCCGGCCTGCCCCCCCGAGCCCGACTTCTCGCAAGGGTACGTCTGGCCCATCTACACGAGCTACGACATCTTCGCGGCCGATGCGGACGGCGGCAACCTGCGGCAGCTCACCGAGGCCGACGGCTACGACGCCGAGGCCACCTTTTCGCCGGTCGGGGACCGGATCGTGTTCACGAGCGCACGCGACGGCGACCTGGAACTGTACTCGATGGCCCCGGACGGCTCCGATGTGCAGCGGCTGACGAACCGTATCGGGTACGACGGGGGCGCCTTCTACTCTCCCGACGGCTCGCAAATCATCTGGCGGGCGCATTACCCCGAACCGGGACCGGAACAGGACGACTATCTCCGCCTGCTCGAACAGGGCCTCCTGCGGCCCGGCGAACTGGAGATTTACGTCATGGATGCGGACGGCTCGAACATGCGCCAGGTGACGCACCTCGGCGGAGCCAACTTCGCCCCCTACTGGCACCCGGACGGAAAACGTATCCTGTTCAGTTCCAACCACGAGGACCCGAACGGGCGGGAGTTCGAGATCTATATGATCGGAGTGGACGGAACCGGCCTGACGCGCATCACGCACTCCGATGCGTTCGACGGATTCCCCGTATTCAGCCCGGATGGACGCTACCTGGCGTTCGGCTCAAACCGGAACAACGCGGACACGAACGACACGAATATCTTCCTCGCGGAGTGGGTCGAGGAATGATTGTGGGAGAAAATGATTGTGGGAGAGGCGAACACGCAGGCGTAGCGAGTGCGGCGAAAAGAGCGCGGGGCGAACAGAGGATTTCCCCGGGGAAATGGGGATTCGCCGCTGACGGTGAGACAAGCCGCGGAGAAATGGGCGGGGCATTGGCGTCGCCCATGATCCCGTCCCGCTCCTCGGCGGAACTGGCGCCGGTTCCAAAGATTGTCAGCAGGCGGCGTCACCTGCGATAAAGGTGCCCAAGAGAGGACTCGAACCTCCACGCCCTAACGGGCACATGACCCTGAATCATGCGCGTCTACCAATTCCGCCACTTGGGCCCGGTGCGCACCTGACGCGTTGCTCGAAACGTATCGGTACCGGACGTCTGTAGCCCGAATCCCGAAGGAGCATGTTGCATCAAGTGTCCGGCGGATTGTCAATGCCTGCCGGGTGCCGAAGGTTCCTGTGCTTGCTCCCGCATTGCATCGTCATCAAGCACGCTGCGCCGATTTTCCCGGAACCTGTTCTGTTCCCTGGGGTTTTTGTGGAATAGGCCATTTTCGAGGAGCAGGCAGGCCTGATCCCGTCCATGGCACGGCAGCAGGGCAATGCGGAGAGGGTCATGCATGATGTGACCACGCGCGCCCGTCTGCTACCTTCCTCGGTAGCTCAATGGTAGAGCATGCGGCTGTTAACCGCAGGGTTGTAGGTTCGAGTCCTACCCGGGGAGCCATTATGGGCTGAACGGCTTCCCTTCCGTCAAAAACGCCGTATGAGGATAAAGGCCGTAATCCTGCCGGGAATTACCCTCTGAACTCCCCTGCCCTTTTGATTATTCCGCCATCTCCGTATGGGCGTGAGTATGCAGAATTGTGAATTTTTTGGCAATCTGGTGACAGAGTGCTATACTATACAGCATACTGACTGCGCTGTATACCGTCACGGCTGTGTGATGGTGCGGTCCGTGACACCACCCACTTATTCAAGGAGGAAAAAATGCCAGTCAGGATTATTATCGGTTTGATCACCCTCTTGGCGGTTGTGGCGGGCTTGGCGCCCGACGCAATCCCCTCGGCGATTGTGGCGCTTGCGCTGGTCATTCTGGGCTTGGCCTATGCGGCGGTAGCAGTTGACGCCGAGGATGCTACAGCCTACTTGGTGGTTACTTTAGCGGTCGGCGGCGCTGCGGCTATGGATGTGTTGAGCCACATCCACTGGGTTGGCTCCTACCTGGACGCCATGGTCGATCAGGTAACTATAGCTCTGTTTGCCGGTGTTATCACCGTACTCGTAGTGAGGATGGTAAACCGCCTCAAGGGTTAAAGTTATGAAGGGTGGATGAGCGGTCTGCAACCCTTGCGGCCGCTCATCCGCCTGGAGAACCGGCTCATTCCGTTCACCATCCTGCTGGTAGCCCGAATAGAGTTGCCGAGAGGATGGTGAATAGTGTCCGCGACGACGACCCTGGACATCCTGGTCTCGATGCGGAAAGGAGAATTTTTGCCCGAAATCGCGAAAATTCTCTTGCTATCGTTTTCCCTCTACATCCATCTCTTTTCTCCCGAAACCGGCGATCTGCTGACAAAAGATCATGTCAGCATCGATCTGTTCGGTAAACGAATCCTGGGAGAAACGCGGTCGCAAACTCATCTGCGAGCAACGCCCACGCCGGCACAACATGGCGCGGCGCATTGCACGTGAGGGTTAGACCTGACTTCTTTGTTGGCTTCTACCCTGCGATGCTATGGATCCCGTGCATGCCGGATCCGGTTAGCATTCGTGATCTGCGTTGCTGCGTTGTCAAGACCAAAGCCCATGCCCGAAATCGACTACCTCAAGGATCTGGTCATCGTGCTGGGATCGGCGATTGTGGTCGTAACGGCATTGCGTCGCGCAGGCATCCCGTCGATTGCCGGGTTTATTTTAACGGGCGCCCTGGCCGGACCCACCGCACTGGGCCTGGTTGACGATACGCATCAGGTTGAGGTCCTCGCCGAAATCGGCATCGCCCTTCTGCTTTTCGGAATCGGTCTGGAGCTTTCTATCAAGCAGCTACGGCGTTTCTGGAGAGCCGTATTAGTGGGTGGAGGCATTCAGGTAACGCTCACGGTTGCATGCACCGCCGTACTGGCCAACTGGTTTGGACTGGCGCCGGGACCTGCGATATTTCTGGGCTGCATCGTCGCTGTATCCAGCACCGCCATCGTCTTGCGCGGTCTCTCCACACGGGGCGAACTGGAAGCGCCTCACGGCCGGCTGGCAGTCGGCATTCTTGTCTTCCAGGACTTGTGCGTGGTTCCGATGATCCTGGTCGTGCCTATACTGGCCGGAGGAGGAGGAACCGCTCAGGAAATCCTGCTTGCGCTCGGCACCGCTCTGGCCATCCTCGCGGGCGTGCTGGTCGCAGCCCGTTATCTGGTCCCCCGTTTGCTTGCATTCGTGGCCAAAACAAGGCAGCGAGATATCTTTATTCTTGCAGTATTTCTCGTGTGCTTCGGAACCGCATGGACCCTGTCGTTAGCGGGAATTTCCCTGGCGCTCGGGGCATTTCTGGCAGGACTGATCGTCGCCGGAAGCGAATTCCGTCACCAGGCGATGTCGGACCTGATCCCCGCGCGCGAAGTGTTCGCCAGCCTCTTTTTCGTTTCCGTAGGTATGCTGCTGGATGTTTCGGATGTGCTTGAGCACCTGATGGCAACCGTTGGGCTTCTCGGTATCATCCTCGCGGGTAAATTCACGATCATACTTGGAACAGCGCTGATCCTGCGGCTGCCTATTCGCGTGGGGATCCTGTCGGCGGCCACGCTGTGCCAGATCGGCGAGTTCTCGTTTGTCCTTTTGAGCACCGCCTCGGGAGT
Organism: Rhodothermales bacterium; assembly: GCA_965248175.1. GTDB lineage: Bacteria > Bacteroidota > Rhodothermia > Rhodothermales > VXPQ01 > VXPQ01. Next base: position 1,377,869 of record OZ252093.1, on the reverse strand, counting down.
TGAACTCCTTGATGCCACGCTATCCCACAACCTGCTGATGGCGATCATCCTGTCCATGCTGCTTACACCCGCAGTGATTGCGTTCGGTCCACGTCTGGCTCTGAGCGCGTCCCGCGTCCCATGGCTGAATCGGGTGCTGGATGCGGAGCCTCCCGGCATTGACGTTCACGAACCGCACAGCGGCCACGTAATCATTGCCGGATATGGCTTGACGGGCCGGGAAGTTTGTCGGGCTGTCCGGGGTACAGGGGTTGCCTCTATTGTCGTCGATGTAAACGCCGATAACGTCCGGACGGCAAAAGCTGCCGGAGACCGGGCAGTGCTTGGAGACATTACGCAACAAGAGGTGCTGGAGAGACTTGGCTGTAAAAATGCCCGTTTGGTGGTAATAAGCATCAATGACTCCAGAGCCACCGAGCTTGCGGTCAGCATCATTCATAAAATGGCTCCCGACCTCACCATCATCGCACGCGCCTGGTACGACTTCGATAAAGACTCCCTAGGGGCCGCCGGCGCAACGAAGGTCATCACGGCCGAAAACACGACAAGCACCGCCATCGCCAGTGCCAGCCTTGCAGTACTACATTCTACAAAAACAGAAATGCAGGACGCATCCATAGAAGAGTAGGGACCTCAAAACGTTAATAGGGCCCCTTCGGCACAGAAAACACTCGCTGGCGAAAAACCTGCGTAAACCACGTTCTGTTATCCCTGTCCACTAAAGTCCGAACCGGATGATTTCAGCAGTTGAAGCCCTGGAACGTCTGCGACAAGGCAATCGCCGCTTCGTAAACGGAGTTCAGAGTACCGAAGCACTCGCAAGCCGCAGAAAGCGGAATGATCTCGTCGCGGGTCAGGCGCCCTTCGCAGTGATTCTCGCATGCTCCGATTCCCGGGTTCCCGTCGAGTATATTTTCGATCAGGATTTTGGAGACCTGTTCGTGATCCGCGTTGCCGGAAACATCGTTGCGCCGTCTCAGATGGGTAGCGCAGAGTACGCGGCGAAGCAGCTCGGCACGCGACTTCTCGTTGTGTTAGGCCACACCGGATGCGGCGCGATCGAAGCGACGTTGGAAAGCCTCCGGCAACCCGGCGAGGAGCCATCGGAAAACATGGCGTCGATTATCGGTCGAATTCGTCCTGCGGTGGATGTCTTGTTGAAGACGGAGCCTCGATGCGACCGGGATACGTTGATGCGCCAGACGGTGCGGGCAAACGTCCGCATGTCCGCGAATGCGCTGCGGCATGGTTCGGAAATCCTCGAGAAGCTCATCGATCGGGATGGCCTGCTGGTCGTTGGAGCGGAGTATTCCCTGGAATCCGGCAAGGTTGATTTCTTCGACGGCGCGCCAACTCAATGAGGAAAGGGACCGCACCAGCGCCAAATACCGCTGGAATGGACCCATCTTGATTTTGATCATAAATCCGTTAAATTCCCAAGCGCCTCGAAGCAACTTCTTTACGGAAATCGGCGAAAACCAGGAAAAATAAAATGAAACCGGAATTCAAGACCAGACAGATCGACGCACAACCCATCCTTGGCATCCGTGCTACGACCACTATGGATAAGCTCCCCGAAATCATGGGATCGTTGTTCGGAGAGATATACGGGTACATTCAACAGCGTGGACAGGCGCCGGCCGGCATGCCCCTGACGATCTACCACTCGATGGACAGTAACACGATCGACCTCGAATGCGCAATGCCCGTATCTTCGCCGATGGAGGGTACGGATCGCATCCGGTCCGGAGAACTTCCCGCCGGAACCGTGGTGGCGGTCACCCACATGGGTCCCTACGACGACCTTCCCAAGACATGGACAGCGCTGATGGAGTGGATCGAGTCAAATGGGCTCCAGGCGGCAAATGCACCCTGGGAGGTTTATGTCACCGATCCCGGCGCCGAGCCGGACCAGTCCAAGTGGCGCACCGACATTTTCTTTCCTGTGCATGATGGGTGTTGAGCCGGCCATTCTCCCTGTGGATAAAGCATCAGGCAAAACAACGCACGATGACCGAATATTTCCAGGCAAGGAATAAAACAGGCGCAGAGAGAGGTCTAAAAGGATATCCCACGCTCAAAAAAGCCGCTGGAATCTGAGACGTGAAACGGATTCGCCCGCTGTTGCTGGCAATATTTCTTCTGGGCATCCTGGGCGCCGGCAGCGAGTTGTTCCTGCTGGGCCACTATGAAGATCCGTGGCAACTGGCGCCACTGGGAATGATCGGACTGAGTCTGGTGGTTCTCGCAGTCCGGCTTTTTCGCAACGACGCACGAGTCCTGCGCGTTTTTCAGGTCCTCATGCTCCTGTTCGTCGCTACGGGTGTGCTGGGCGTCTATCTGCATTACCAAAGCAATGTCGAATTCGAGCTGGAAATGAATCCCGCGGCTGCCGGATGGGAGTTGATCCGGGAGTCTCTCAGCGGAGCGATGCCGGCCCTGGCGCCCGGAACCATGGCGTATCTCGGACTCATCGGCTTCCTGTACACCTGGCGACATCCGATATTCTCTGCCTCCCGGAACAGGGCCAATGCATCCCTGGAGATGAGCGAGGCAAACCAATCACACGAGGAAAAACAATGATACAACGCATCCCGGCCCGGCTGTTCGTACTGTTTGCAGTGCTCGCCCTGGCCCCCGCTACTGTTGCCGAGGCCCAGGTGGGCCAGAACATGGGTGTGCTCAATCCGAACACGGCGACCGAAGCCGAGCTCGCAGCGCTGCCCCATATGGATGCAGCGACAGCGGACTCAGTCATTGCAGGACGTCCGTTTATGAATATGCTCGAGGTCAACGCGCTGGTCGGCGACTCTTTGGATGAAGCCCAGCAGGACGAGTTATACGCCCGGCTTTTCCTGCCGCTGAACCTGAATGCCACAACCGAAGAGGAAATTCTCCTCGTTCCCGGAGTCGGCAACCGGATGGCCCATGAGTTCGACGAATACCATCCGTATACCCATATGGCCGAATTCCGCCGGGAAATAGGCAAGTACGTGGACGATGAGGAGGTCGCGCGCCTGGAGCAGTTCGTCTTCGTGCCGATCGACCTGAATACGGCCAGTGACGAAGACATCCTTACCATTCCGAGCCTGGGTAACCGGATGCTTCGGGAATTCAAGGAATACCGGCCGTACGGCCGGATCGAACAGTTTCGCCGGGAAATAGGTAAATATGTCGATGACGACGAGGTTGCGCGTCTGGAACGCTATGTGGAGATTCGGCCTTAGGGTTCAGGCCGATTTTCAACCTGTTACGCTGCCTGCACATTTCTACCGATTTTTCGGATAGAAGCAGGTGTACAGGATAGAAGCCCGTGGCGGGCGGCGTACCTCGGAACCTTCCCCCACAACCCCGGCTCATCCCCCGGCACATATCACCGGCATGCCCCCGGACGGCGCAAACGTTATGCCCCGCCGCACCACCCGCATCGTATAGCGTGGATCCGGCCGAAGGGTTACCCGTGCCAATACGCGAGCCAGCACGATCTTCATCTCATACGTCGCGAATGCCGCGCCGAGACAATGACGAACCCCACCACCAAAGGGGAAAAAGGCGTACGGATCGACCCGCCTGCCCAGAAACCGGTTGGGGTTGAACACGTCGGGCCGGGGCCAGAGATCGGGCCGCCGGTGGGTGAGGTAGATGCACGGCGTTGCGATGCTGCCAGCCGGAAGGTTGTAGTCTCCGATGCGTGTGTCGGCGTTGAGACGGCGAACGGTAATGGGCACCACCGGATTTAGGCGCGCCGTCTCCTTGATGACTGCGTCCAGATAGCGAAGCTCGGCGATCTGCTTGGCCGTCGGCCTCGGCGCGTGCGGTCCATCCCCGATCACGGACACCACCTCGGCCTGAGCGGTCGCCAGCACATCCGGGTTCTGCAGTAGGTGGTAAATCACCCACGCCAGTGCAGTTGCGGTGGTCTCGTGCCCAGCCACCACCATAGTGATCATTTCATCCCGAATCTCCTCGTCATTCATGGGCCGACCATCCTCGTAGCGTGCTGCAAGAAGCATTCCCATGATGTCGGTCCGATCTTTTTCCAGTGCTGCCCTGCGCCGGGCAATCTCGTCGTACAAAATCCGGTCGATAACACGCCCAAGTCTGGTAATACGCGGCCAGGCCAAAAGTAGCCCCAGTGGAGGGTTGCGACCAACCAGGCGCAGGTATTCGGTCACCAGCGCGTGCAGGCGGGGCCTCAGTGCACCCTCTTCCAAGCCGAAAACGGTGCGCAGGATGATATCCATCATGACTGCCTGCATGCGCTCCCGGATCGAAAACGGCTCCCCGACCGGCCAGACGTCGATCGACCGATCAGCGATTTCGCACATCACGTCGCCATACAGCCGCATGCGCTCCCCGTGAAAGGACGGCATCAGTAATTTGCGTTCGCGCCGGTGTCGATCACCATCAAGTAACAGCAGCGAGTTTGGACCCAACGGCCTGAAGACCACAGCGTTCGCTTCCCCGGCCCGCAGGCGTTCCGGGTCACCCCGAAAGATTTGCTTGAGAGTCGCCGGATCACTGAAGAACACCATGGGCTCGACCCCAGTAAAACGCACGGTGAAGACATCGCCATAAACCTCGGCGCATTTCCGCATGAACGAAATGGGGCGCCAACTCCAGTTGAACATCTGGAAGAGACTCGGCATGCGTGGACCGGGCGGTAGCTCGGGCATGTTTCCCATGGAGATGATGCGGTTTGGCTGGACAGATTCCCAAGTGACTTAAGGTATCTTGTTGCGATCTTGTTCCGATTCATTCAACCGGATCAAGACCCTTGGCGAGGCGTACGCAAGGAATATCCATGAAAATCGCTCTTCTCGGCTTCGGTACACGTGGGGATGTTCAGCCTTACCTCGCTCTTGGCAAGGCGCTCAAGGTGCGTGGCCATGATGTGCTGCTGGGCGCCCCCGACAATTTCAATGCCTGGGTCGAAGAGCACGGACTGACGTTTCACGGCCTCGGAATCGACATGGAGGCGTTTCTCCGGTCCCCTGAGATCCGCCGCGTCATGTCCGGCAATTGGTTCGCTCTTGCCAAGATCTGGCGGCAGACGATTCAGCCTATGGTTCGCAACGTCCTGGACGCCACCTGGGAAGCCGGGCGAGATGCGGATGTGATCGTCTACCACCCCAAAGTCACCGGCGCTGCGGATGTCTCGGAAGCCACTGGCGCGCGCCTTGTGTGCGCCGCTCCGATCCCGCTTTTTCCAACCGGGGCATACCCGCTCCTCACCCCGAGGCGGAGCTTCGGGTCCCGGCTTAACCGCCTGACCTACAACGCGTATTACCTGGCCCGTCCTCCTTATCTGAAAATCATCAACCGCTGGCGTTCCGAGTCTATGGGGCTCGGCAAAGGACCGGCACTCGCCCCCCTTGGAGGCTACAAGGGCGGCATGGCAACGCGGATCTGCGCCGTTTCCCCGTCCGTCATACCCCGTCCGGACGATTGGGACGAGGACACCCACATGACCGGCTACTGGTTTCTCGACGAAGGGCGCGGCTGGCGCCCGGACCCCGCCCTCGCCGATTTCCTCCAGGCCGGCGAGCCCCCTGTGTATATCGGCTTCGGGTCCATGACCACGCAGCGGCCCGACCATCTCGCCCGACAGATCGTCGAGGGAGTGCGACGCGCCGGCGTGCGGGCCCTTCTGGCCACGGGCTGGGGCGCCCTTGAAAAGTTGGATGTTCCCGAGACGGTGCATGTGATAGAGGGAGCCCCGCATGACGCCTTGTTCCGGCACGTCAGTGCGGTCGTCCACCATGGCGGAGCCGGAACGACGGCGGCCGGCCTGCGAGCCGGACGGCCGACCCTAATTTGTCCTCTGACCGTCGATCAACCTTTCTGGGGCCACCGTGTGTGGGCGTTAGGCTGCGGCCCTGAACCGCAGCGACTCAAGCGCCTGAACGCCGATTCCTTCGCACGCGGATTGGAGGAATTGGTCCAAACCGACTCGTACCGTACGCGCGCCGCCGCGATCGCCCAGGCTATCGCCAAAGAAGACGGCATTGGCCGCGCTATCGAGATCATCACCGGGGGGTAATTCCGTATATTAGGCCCATCAAGGACGTTCCTCCATCCCTTTCGATGGGGCGCTCGATGCGGTACGCCCTCGCGTTGCTTTTCGGAAACAAACAAGCATGTCATGCGTAATCCCGTTCACAGACCAGCACTCCTTCTGGCGCTTTTCGCCCTCATCCTGACCGGCGGCTGCGCCGGACAGGAAGACGCTCCGGAACCTGCCGATACGGAGCCAGCCCCGTCCACCCGGATCGTCTTCTTCGGGGACTCCATCACGGAAGCGGGCGCCCTGCCGGGCGGATACGTCACGCTGGTGGCGGAAGCCCTGGCGGAACGATACCCCAACGGCGCTGTCGAGGTGATCGGCGCGGGCATAAGCGGGCACAAGGTGCCCGATCTGCAAGAACGCCTCGACCGGGATGTGCTGGCCCACGATCCGACGCATGTGGTGATCTACATTGGCATCAACGATGTATGGCATTTCTATGAATTCGATCATGTCACGGGCACGGAACGGGAGGTGTTCGAGGAAGGGTTGCACGACCTGATTTCGACCATGCAGGGCGCGGGCGCGCACGTTTCCCTGTGTACCCCCAGCGTGATCGGGGAAGACCCGGCCAGCGACACCGAAGTCAATCAGGCGCTGATGGAATATGCGGATATTTCGCGCACCGTGGCGGAGGCTTCGGGAGCTACCCTGTGCGACTTGCGGGCTGCGTTCGAGGACTATCTCGTAGCGTACAATCCCGACAAGCTCTACGAGGGTGTGCTGACCACCGACGGCGTGCACCTCAACGAGGGGGGCAACTGGTTCGTGGCCGACCTGATGCTGGAGCACCTGGAACGGCTGCTCCAGCAGTGAGGCGCAAAGTCGCCCGGTCTGCACGCTTCCCGTACGTTCCCGATCTACTTGACGAGCAGCATCCTTTTCGTCAAAACCGTTTCGGGCGTGGACAAAACGTATACGTACATGCCTGTCGGCAAGCCCGGCGTCTTGAAAATCTCCGTATGGGCTCCTTGCACCCGCACGCCATCGACGAGCACCGCCACTTCCCTGCCGACCACATCGTACACCGCAAGACGTACGTTGCCTGCCTGCGGCAATGCATACCGTATGGTTGTCCCCGGATTGAACGGATTAGGATAGTTCTGATCGAGCCTGACGCTTTCGGGCAACTCTTCGGATTCGGTGCTAACCACCCCGGCGCATCCGTACACGCGTACATAATCGACCTGCAGACGCTGGGGCCAAATGTCGGGATCTACCCCCTGTTGCCCACCCCAGGCCCCGCCAACGGCGATGTTGAAAATCAAATGGAACGGGTGATCGAACGGCCAGTGCCGATCATTGGCTTGCGAATTGGTCAACCGCTCGTTCGCAAACGTAAAATACTGCGTTTCATTGACATAGCCGCGTATCTCGGACGGGGTCCATTCCTCCCTCGAAAGCAAACGGGTAGACGTATAATCGCTGCCCCCCCAGGATTCCTTGCGCGCCTCAACGATCAGGGTTCCGTCCTCGATCCAGGCATTCTTCGAACGCGACGAGGTATAAAACTGCAACTCGCCATTGCCCCATCCGTGGCCTCCTATGTCATAGCGCCACCTCGAAGCGTTCGGGGGGGCCATCCTCATCGAATTCGTCGCTCCATACCAGATCGCCTATTTCGCAAACGCGTGGATCCAGGGCAGACTCGGATTCAGGCTGTTCTTCCAACGGCATAGCGCTTGCACTACTCATACACGTCATACACGCCAGAGCCGGAAAAAATAAATATCGTATGTATCTATATCGGACCATACTTCCACCTTTCTCATAAATGGTTTGTACATCCCTTACCTGGGATATCTCTGCATATCCTTGCTGGCCCGCACCAGTTCCGCCGAGTATTGCTTGCTGCGTTCCCGGAACGCAGCGATGCGGGCTACTTGCGATGCGTCCTCGATCAGGTTGCGCTCCTCTGCGGGATCGTTGACCAGATCGAACAACTGCTCGAAATCCGGCGCTCTCCCCTCGAGATCGACATCTTTCGCGGTGTACTGCGACGTATCGCTGCGGAAATAGCGGACGTACTTCCATTCCTTCGTTCGGACCGCCTCCATAAACGGCCCGGTACGCATCAGGAAGAGGCTTTCCAGGAATATCTCGTCCCGCCATGCCGCCTCGGGGAGCGGCTCCTGGTTTATCCTTGCAGGAATACTGTATTTCTATCTGGCGAAACTGTTCGACGGGGATCTAACGCGTATTGCTCCGGCCATGGCGGGTCTTATGGTGTTGGCTGCACTTGCAGAGAACGTCCTGCCGTGGATGCAGGATTTTTGCTACAGCGGCTGGTTTCTCTGGTGCCTGTTCCTCATATTTCTGGTCAAGATAGATCATCCTCCTGTGCTTCATGAGCAACCGTTGACTCCCGGGCACATGGCGCTGGGCCTTCTCAGCCTGTTTGTCTTTATCCTGTGTTTCAGTTTCAGGCCCCTGTATGTCGCATGACGATCCCATACCTGTCGGCTTGCGTCCATACTATTTTTTGGGGGTTATATTGCGGCGCCCGGGATCTTTTATGCCGAAGGCTTGTTGGGAGCATATGCCCGGCCTCAAATCGTAGCTTTTTGCATACGCCGCGTATTTTCCGGTCGTACCCTGTCCTGTCCAACTGACGGAGCATTGATGAGCGCAGATTGATACGGTTTCGTTTGTCCGAATCTGAATCCTTCGGGACGCTTCATCTTGCTCTATTCCTTTCGCTATACGGCAGCGATTCTTGCCGCGGTAATCCTCACCCTGAGTGCGTGCGATCAGGCTCCGGGCCCGCTTGACGATGCGGGCATTCCACCGGAGTTGTCCGAATTCTCCTTTTCGCCGCACGAGTTTATTGTGCCGCCCGGCGCCGGCAATACCGATGCGCTCGTTCCACTCTCCATGGAGGTTACGGTGCGGGATGCGGACAATGATGTGGAGGCAGTCTCTTTCGTCGTATTCGGGAACACGACGCTCGTCGAAGGCGTGCTTGCTTCCGGTTCCGGTGGAAAATACGCGGGCCGTTCCGACGTTATCGTCCCGGCCGGCGAGGCACAGAACGATCCCCCGCCCGCCCCGTCTTCCAAATCGCGGGTGCTCGTCCTCACGGACATCGAAAACGAGCCGGACGATGCGCAATCGCTCGTCCGCTTCCTACTCTGCACCAACGAAATGGATGTAGAGGGCCTGCTCGCCACCACATCCGTCTGGATGCGGGACACCACGCGGGCAGACAAAATCCAGGGCCACATCGAGGCGTACCGTGAAGTACGCGACAACCTGCTCGTGCACGCCGATGGCTACCCGGAGGCGGATTTTCTGCTCTCGCAGGTGAAAACCCGCCAGGATGCGCTCGCCGCGCAGCGGCTCATACTCGATCTGTTTCTGGGATGAATAAAAAAGCAACCGGAATGCTATTTATGCCTTCCCGCCAGCGGCGGACCCCGTGCCGCGTCCTCTGCCTCCTGCTTCTTTTGGGATGCTTTGCCCTCCCCGCCTCGCTGGCGGCCCAGGACCTCCTGCCCGACACGTTGCATGCCGCCCTCCCGGCAAGCGACGCATTGCGCATCTACCTGGATTGCGACCGCTGCGATTTCAACCACATCCGGCGAGAGATCACCTTCGTGAACTACGTACGCGACCCGGAGCAGGCCGATGTGCACGTATTCATCACCGATCAGCGGACAGGCAGCGACGGCCGCCAGTACCAGCTTTCGTTTCTGGGGCGCGGCGATTTCGCCAGCGTCGAGTACACGTTCGAGCAGACGGTGGACCGGAACGCAACGAACGCCGAGGCCCGCGAGGCCGTCAACACGGCGATCCGGCTGGGACTCGTGCCGTATGTCGCGCAGGCGCAATCCATCTCCGGATTTTCGCTCGACTATTCCAGGGAAAATCAGGAAGCAACCGGCACGCAAACGCCCGACGACAAGTGGAGACACTGGATCTTCACGGCCTACGTGGGAGGCATCGAACTGGAAAAGGAATCCAACCGGACCGTGTTCGACTCCCGCTGGGGCTTTTTCGCCGATCACGTGAGCGAGCAATGGAAGCTGCGCTTGCGCCCCTACTTCAACTACGATCTGGTGAAGATCAAGCGGAACGATCGACCCGACGTCAGGAGCAGTATCTCCCGGCACGGGTTCGACAGTTACGCCATCCGGAGTCTCGGCCCGCACTGGTCGGCAGGCGTCTTCGGGGACTATGTGACCCGCAACGACCGGAATATCCGGCACCGGTACGAGGTGGCGCCGGGCATCGAGTACAGCGTCCTGCCCTACGAACAGGCCACGCGCCGCGCCATAACCATCGTGTACAGGCTCGGTCTCGCTCGCGTCGATTATTTCGAGCGAACCATCTTCGACCAAACCAGGGAAACGCTCCTGCAACAGGAACTGGAAGCCTCCGTGGCGATCCGGCAACCCTGGGGCGATATTTACGGGGGCATAGAAGGCTCCCACTATTTCCACGACGTGACCAAGCGCAGCGCCGAGTTCTTCGGGGTCGTTTCGGTGCGGCTGCTGGAAGGGTTGTCACTCCGCATACAGGCGGATTTCGAAATGATCCAGGACCAACTGGCGCTCCCCATCGGCGAGGCCTCGCTGCAAGAAATCCTGCTGCAGCAACGCGAACTGGCAACGGATTTCCAACTCTCCGGGTCCATTGCCCTGTCGTACACGTTCGGATCCGACTTCGCCAACATCGTTAACACGCGATTCTGAGCCGTTTCGCGCAATGCCCCATGCCTGAAGCGCAAACATCCCCTGCCCGGAAGATCGAGCGGCTGCGCCGGCAGCCCGCCGCTTACGCGCTACCGGCGGGTGGTCGTGACCGTGGCCGAAGGGTCCTGAATAACCCCGGACAAGGCCGCGGCGCGCAAACGTAACACTTTGACCGTATCGTCGTTACGGGCAGCGAACAGCAGCGGACCACTCTCGTGCGGAAGCAGGCGCAAGGCGCGTACTTCCCCCTCCAGCAACAGGTTGCTCCGGCAAGATCGACTGCCTGGAAACCGCCCTTACCGTCTCCCCGGAGAAAGAGGCCATAGCCCGCATCGTATCGTCCCCGCGAAGGCCGCACCCCGTAAAAATTACCGCCGAGTATCAGGTCCTTGTACCCATCCCCGTCGAAATCTCCCGGCAGGATGGCGTATACCGGGGAAAACTGGGCCTCGGCAGGCAGTTCGTGCAACGTGAAAGACCCGTCGCCGCGATTTTCGGCCCATGCGCTGGCGAAGGTATGCGCCTGCCTGACAAGAGCGCCGGCGCGTTCGTCCTCAGTGAACAGGGCCTCATAACGCCCCTCCCCGAAATCGGCATACGTGGGAAACGTGCGCAAAAGCGAAGGAATCTGTCGGATGATTTCGTCGCGGGCGGCAATGGGATACCTGCCCCCATCCCGTGCTACCGTCAGGATATGATCCGTACTGCCATTGGCGTCGAAATCCTGAATGTACAGAAGAGCCGGCGCGTCCTCATCTGCCTGCACGGAGGAGTTACGCCCGAGATTACCCAGGATCAGGTCGGGATCGCCGTCGTCGTCCATATCCTCGATCGCTACGGTCTGCCACCAGCCTTCGGAACCCTCCAGGCCAGGAACAGGCTGCTCCACAAACCGCCCGTCCCGCTGCACAAACACGCGTACAGGCATCCACTCGCCCGCTACGATCAAATCCGCCTGCCCGTCGCCGTCGTAATCGGTCCAGGCGGCCCCGCCCACCATACCGGCCCGGGACAGGCCCGGAGCATAGGCCTCGGTGACATCGGCGAATTTCCCTGATCCGTCGTTCTCCAGAAGATAGCTGCGCGGAATCTCCCCGTAGTTATTGGCCTCCACCCGCCCCCCTGCAAACAGATCCACATCTCCATCCCCATCGAAATCGTGGGGCGCCACGCAGCATCCGTTGACGTAGCGAGGCGGCAGCGCACCGGAGTCGCGCACAAAGCCGCCTGTTCCGTCGCCGAGATACAGACGGTCGAGCAGCGCTTCGGCCTATCCCCAGTACTCGTTGCCCCCACTCACGACATACAGATCAAGGGCCCCATCGCCATTGGCGTCGAAAAAAGCAGCATCCACATCCTCATGCAGACTGTCCGCGCGCCAGGGCGCATCGGGACCCGGAGCAAAAAGACCGTCGGGCCGCTGCAGGAAAAGGCGCGCGGCCTGCCTTTTCGCCCCGCCTGCAAAAACATCCGCCCGCCCGTCGCCATTGACATCGCCTATGGTAAACGCAGGCCCCTCCGTCGAGATTTTGTGCGGCATCAGCCCTTCCCGGTTGAAATCGAAGTACACATTCTCTTCATGCCGGAAGGAAAAATCGAACGACGAGGTAACGTCCTCAAAGAGAGGGACAGGCTGCCGCAGGGAGCGATGAATTTCCGTGGCGTCCTCCTGGCGCAGCACGAGCATCCGGTCCGCCGCAACGTCGGTCAGGGTCTGGCGACGGCCATCGGGCCAGATCACAAGCAAGGTATCTATGATCGTTGCAGCGCCGAGCCCAATATGCAGGCGCGGATCCACAGACGATTGCCATCCCCGGACAGGCATGTGCTCCCGCACCTGCACAGTGCCTTGGGTATGGAGCATAACTTTCGCTCCAATGCCCGCCGTATTCGCCCCCTGACCCTCGAGGCGCACCCGCACGGAATGGCGATCGGGCAAGCGATCCGCACGATTCTCGTAGACCGCTGCAGGCTCATCGATATTGTTGACGACAAGATCGAGGTCGCCATCGTTGTCGAGATCCGCGTACACGACCCCGTTGGAAAAACCCGGGTCATCCAGGCCCCAGGCGCGCGTCCGGTTGGTGAAGGTAAGTCCTCCGTCATTGCCGAAGGCATAATTGGCAATGCGCACTTCCGGCATGCGTTCGATCAGCGCATAGGTTTCCGGCGTGATTTTTCGCGCAAGGGCGGCCTGTACGCCCGGAGACGCTGCGAGCTGCGCATAATCCAGATCGTTCGGACGATGTGGAATGCCGTTGGTCACAAAAACATCCTGCCTGCCGTCGTTGTCGAAATCGGCGAAAAGGCTTCCCCAACTCCAGTCGGTGGCTTCAACCCCGGCCAGGTATCCGATTTCGCTGAAGCGGCGCAGGCCGCGGTTGAGTTGCAATGTATTGCGCACCACCTGGTGATGGTATCCGAACCGGCGCTTGAGATCGTATATCTCCTGAGGCTCCCCGATATCCGACCGGTTACGGTACTCCTGACGCTCCGGAAGCATGTCAAGCACCATGAGGTCAATGCGTCCGTCGTTGTTGAAATCGGCTGCATCGTTCCCCATGGAAGCACGGCTGGTATGGCCCATAGCCGTCCGAATCGACTCCTCGAACGTGCCGTCGCAGTTATTGTAGTACAGGTAATCGTGCTCGTGAAAATCGTTGGAAACGAAGATGTCCGGACAACCGTCGCTGTCGAAATCGCTTGTCACTACACCCAGCCCGTAGCCGATCCGTCCGCCATATACGCCAGCCGACTCGCTGACATCGGTAAAATAAGGGCCCGTCGTTTCGGAAAAGTTTATCCCCTGCCCGGGGATGGCGTTCGTACCGGAGCGTATCGGGACCGTAGGTGTCCTCGATGTGCAGGGAATGATTGAGCAGGTACATATCGAGATCCCCGTCCCCGTCGTAGTCGAAAAAGGCCGCCTGCGTGGAAAACCCCTCATGCGCCAGGCCGTACGCTGCGGCCCGATCCGTGAACGTACCGTCGCCGTTGTTGACGAACAGCTCGTTCCTGCCTTGCTTGTCGAGAAAAGCCACATTGGATACATGAATGTCAAGCAGCCCGTCGCCGTTGATGTCCGCCATGGCGACCCCCTTGCTCCAATCCCCTTCGCCGGCAACGCCCGCCTCGGCAGTCACGTCTTCAAACCGGAGATCGCCCCGATTCAGGTACAGGCGGTTGGGCAGCGCGCTGGCCGTGAAATAAAGATCGACGAGACCATCTCCGTTCACGTCCCCCGCAGCGACGACGCCGCCATCGTAGTAATACAAATAATTGAGAATGTTGAACGAAGTATCCGCAGGAAGGTCATTTCGGAACCCGATGCCCGTATCCTCCGGCGACAGCCGCTTGAAAAGCGTATCCCGGGTACAGCCCGTGAACAATACGGCAAGCGCAACCGCCACCCATGCGATCGGAATTCGTACGGTCGTAAAGCCATGCATAGGCAAGCGTATGAATACGGCAGGGCCCATCAGCGTACCGAAACGACCTGCATGGGGCCGTCATTTATTGCGATAACAATGAGACGGTCGGCGGCCAGAGCCATGTCGCGCGCCTGCCCCATCACGCGAAAACCACTGTCCCCGATCGGAACCGGGGTGAATACTCCCGTTCCGTCGCCTCGAAGAAACAGGCCATACCCTGCATCCATCCGGCCAATCTCAGGCTTCGCGGCATAAAAGTTACCGGCCAGTAGCAGGTCTTTGTATTCATCTCCGTCGTAATCCCCGGAGAGCAACGCATAGACAGGCGTAAGCTGCGCCTCGAACGGAAATGGGCGCAGGGAAAACGTTCCGTCGCCCCGATTCTCGACATACGATGTGGCCAGGGTGTAGGCATGACGGACCACCGAGGACGCACGTTCCTCCGGCGTAAAAACCCCTTCAAGGGGCGTTCCGGCATAGTCCGCAAAACGGGGAAAGCGAGCCTCCAGTATCGGGATCTGCCGGAAGAGATCCTGGCGAAGAGCCATCGGATACGCAACCCCGTCCCGGTACAGGGAAATCACCTGGTCAATGCGCCCGTTCCGATCGAAATCGTTCACATGCATCGTGAGCGGCTCCGCGTCCGAGGCATGCAGTACGGTGTTAAGACCAAGGTTGCCCGCTACAAAATCCATGTCGCCGTCCCCATCCATATCCTCGGCAAGCAGGCGATTCCACCACCCGTGACTCCTTTCAAGGCCGTTTTCCGATTGCGGAACCAGCCCTCCTTCGTTCAGAAATACCGTGATGGGCATCCATTCGCCCGCCACGACAAGGTCCGGTCGCGCGTCATCGTTCACATCGACCCACACGGCGTCCGTCACCATACCGATACGCCGCAAAGCCGGAGCTGCCTCCTCAGTGACGTCGGTAAAGCGTCCCTGCCCATCGTTGCGGAGCAGCGCACTCGGGGGATCAAGACCGTACTGCCACGGAATCATACGCGCGCCCACGAACAAGTCCATGTCCCCGTCCAGATCGTAGTCGGCGGGGACGACACAGGCGCTGCTCGCATACTGGGAGGGCAACGCACCCGGCGCTTTCACAAAACGCCCGCCGCCATCGTTCAGATACAGACGATCCCGGAGGGCCGGAGCCAGAGCCGCGTATTCGCTGCCGCCGCTCGCCACATACAAGTCGCTATCGCCGTCGCCATCCGCGTCGAAAAAGGCCGCATCCACATCTTCGGATATGGCGTCGGCATCAAACGGCGCACTGTCGAAAGCCGCGAAAAAGCCGCCCGGTCGCTGCCTGAAAAGCCCGCCCGGTGAATCCTTTGCGCCGCCAACATATACATCGTCCATACCATCGCCGTCCACATCGCCCACGGCAAGGCGCGGGCCTTCGGTGGAAAGCATGCGAAGCGGCAGCAATTCCCGGTCGAAATCGACAAAGGCATTTTCCGCATGCACGAAGTCCAACCCGGACGTTCCCGTCACATCCGAGAAACGCGGCGGTGAGCCGGCATGCACGACAGGCATTACAGCCTCCGCCTCCGCCTGCCGTACGGTGAGCAGATCGTTTATCGCGGGGTGCTCGAGGACTTGCCGCCGGCCATCCGGCCACCGGACCTCCACCGAATCGGCAGCGCCTGCCCCAAGCCCGAATGTCAGCACATGGTCTGCGGTGGACTGGAAACCGCGCGAGGGCATCTGCTCCTGAAAAAGAGGCGTCTGCCCCTGCCACACGGTTACCCTGGCGCCCACGCCAAAGCGATTGGCGCCCTGCCCCTCCAGGGCGATCTGCAAAAAATGGTTTGCATGTAGCGTATCGGCCTCGTTCCGGTATACGAAGACCTCTGCATCGATATTGTTGACCACCAGGTCCGGATCGCCGTCGTTATCCAGATCGCCATACGCCGCCCCGCTGGAAAAGGCGGGGGTGTCAAGGCCCCATTCCACTGCCTTATCGGTGAACGTACGATCCCCATTCCCCTGGAAAGCCACATTGGGAAGCGGCTCCGAGGGCATGCGTTCCAGCAATTCCAGGTAATCGGGTTTGTCGGTGCGTTCGCGCACCATGCGCCGGATTTCTCCAGCAAAAAACGCCATGAAATCCTGATCGATTACATCCCGTTGCACCCCATTGGTGACAAAAATATCCTTGTGTCCATCCAGGTCCAGATCGACGATCAGGGTACTCCAGCTCCAGTCGGTGGCCGATACGCCCGCAATGGGGCCTATATCGCTGAAAGCGCCGTCCCCACGGTTGTACTGCAACGTATTGCGGGTAAACTCCATTCCCCACCTTCTCGCGGTAGATGGCCCATGACTCGTGGCTGCCCGTGGTCTTGAGCCTGCGATCGCCTGCCGGAAGCATGTCCGTTACATACAGGTCCGGGCGCCCGTCGTTGTCCATGTCGGCGGCGTCGTTTCCCATGGAGGAAAGGCTGATGTGGGGAAAATGCGTTTCCAGCGCTTCGGTAAATGTGCCGTTCCCGTTGTTTCGGTAGAAATAATCGCGCTCGAAAAAATCATTGGACACATACAGATCGGGCCAGCCGTCTCCGTCGAAATCGCTGGCTACCACATCGAGTCCGAATGCAATCTCGCTGCCGTAAACACCCGCCTCGACACTCACGTCGACAAAAGCCTGCCCATCGTTGCGATACAGTTTGTCACCGCCTCCCTCATGACGGCTATCGCGTATGTTACGCATCCCGAAACTGCTCACTTCGCGAGGCGAATTGTTGACGAGGTACATATCCAGGTCCCCGTCCCTGTCGTAATCGAAAAACGCCGCATGGACGGAAAATCCCGTATCGTCGAGGCCATAGGCAGCAGCCTGTTCGGCAAAACGGGGCACGCCGTCGTCATCCGGTCCCTCATTGATAAAGAGCCGGTTGGCCCGGTCGTCTCCGGCTGCACTGCCCGCACGACAGATATAGATATCCGGCAAACCATCCCCATTTACGTCGGCAATGCTCACGCCGGTAGACCAGCCGCGCCCGCTTTCCATACCGGCCCGGTCCGTCACCTCTTCGAACCGGAACGCGCCTCTGTTCAGATAAAGTCGATCCTGCAACTGATTGGCGGTCAACACCAGGTCGCGCAGCCCGTCACCGTTCAGATCGGCGATACCCACCCCGCCGCCGTTGAAATAATTGCGGTACGTGAACACATTGAAGGATTCTGTGGGCCTCAGCCGGTTCTCGAAACGGATACCGGTCCAGGAAGAAGGGATCAGGGTAAAGAGACGATTTCCCGAAGGCGCCTCTTGCGGGACGGAACACCCGGCAAAAAAGCCTCCGGCGACCAGAACAAAAAAGAAAAGTGCGGCGCGTATCTGTCCGTGGATGTGCTTTACCATGTACGGTTATTGAGGAAGCGCGCGCACAAGAAATGCTCCCATACGATGCAAAAATATAACTCCCGGCATGTACATTGCATTGTCCTGAAAATACGAATCGCCTCCTATTCATACACCATTGCGGGAACATGGGACGGACAGCATGGGCGCTTGCAGGCATACTGTTCCTTCTGGTGTTCGAAATCACCCTGGTTCAAGCGCAATCTCTCCCTGCCTCAGCGAGCCGTAGCGATAACGAGGCGGCCTTGCGGGGAGTGGTTACGGACGCTTCGAACGGACTGCCCCTCCCCGGAGCCAATGTGCTGCTCCAGGACAGCACAGGGGACGCAAAGGGCTCTGTGGCGAACCAGGACGGCTTTTACCTGATCGGCGGGCTGGCGCCCGGTGTGTACCATCTCCAGGCAAGTTTCATAGGCTTTGAGGTTCATACAGATACGCTGAGTATAGAAGCGGGGTCGATAATAACCCGTCATATCGCGCTCGCCCCGACCTCCAAAAGGCTGCAAGAGGTCGTCATTGCCGCCGAAAGTGGAGCGGGTCGCATGAGGGGAGGTTTGCAAACGGTCCGGTCCGCGGGTATCCGGCGCATCCCGGCGCCCGATGCCAGCGGCGATCTGGCCTCCTGGCTGCAAAGCTTGCCAGGCGTCGTAGCGCTCGGAGATCGGGGAGGTCAGCTATTTGTCCGTGGAGGCACACCTGCGCAGAACCTTGTTCTGGTCGATGGTCTGGCGATCTGGCAACCCTTTCATATCGTCGGATTCTTTTCGGCGTTTCCGCACGATCTCGTGTCCAACGCCGATTTTTATGCGGGGGGATTCGGGGCGCGCTACAGCGGACGCATTTCTTCCGTCCTGGACGTAACCATGCGGGAGGGCAACGCACAACATTTCGAAGGAGCTGCTTCCATCAGCCCCTTTCTTGCAAGCATGCGTATTGAAGGCCCCCTCCGCAAGAAATCCCTGTCCTTTCTCGGATCCGCCCGCATGTCCGTCATTGAACACGCGGCGCCTGTATTTCTTGCAAAATCGCTGCCCTTACGTTTCGGCGACATGTTTCTGAAACTGGCTTCGTCGGGGAACCCCAACAGCCGGTGCAGTCTGTCGGTGCTGCACACCTTCGATCGGGGCGCCATAGACGTGGACAACGATAATCCGGGAGATGTTTTTCGATGGAGCAACACGGTCGCGGGAGGACGCTGCATTGCGTTTCCTGCAAACACCTCCTCGTTCTTCGAACTGGTGGGCGGCGTATCGTACTTCAATAACGCCGTGGAGCGGTCCATGACGCCTGAACGCGCATCCGACGCCTTGCAAATGAGTACGAAGATCAACCTGACCACCCCCTTCCGAGGCAGACCACTTCGCGTGGGGGCATTTGCCCGGGCAAACTGGTTGGGGTATACGTTGGGCGAGCAATTCCAGAACCTGCAATCCGACGACGATCTGCTCATCGGCGCAGGGGCGTATGCAGAGTGGGAAACGACGGTCGGCAAAAGCATATCCCTCGTCCCCGGCCTCTCCGCAACATTGTATCCCAAGCCCTACAAACCCGTCCTGGAACCCCGGCTACGCTTCTCCTGGCAACAGCATACACAGCAATCATTCCATGTGGCGCTGGGCTTGTACCGGCAAACGGTCACGGGCATAAACGATGAAAGAGACGCCGGATTGGTGTTTACGGCATGGCTGCCTGGCCCCGTAAACGGCGCACAGGCGCGCGCAGTACATATGCTGATCGGCTGGAACGCGAGATAGGGGCTTCGCTAAGGCTGGCCGCAGAGGGATACCACAAGCGATTGCACGACATACCCGTACCCATCCTCAGCGCCATAGCCCGCTTCACAACGCGCTCACGCTTGCCGACGGGAAAGTGTATGGCACAGACATCCGGCTGGAGTTCCAGCGCGGTCCGTTTTACGGATACGCAGGGTACGGGTTGGCGAACACCTCGTACCATGCCGCGGACGGCAGTTTCGGAACATGGTTCAACGAGGATATCGTGCGCTACAATCCGACCCACGACCGACGCCACCAGGCGAGTGCAGTCATGGGTATGGATATACGCAAATTCACCCTCAGCATCCGATGGCAATTCGGGTCCGGGCTGCCTTTCACTCGCGTACTGGGTTTCGACGATATTATTGCGTTGCGTGCTCTCGTGGATGTGCGCGAAGCGGCTCGGCGTCCGCGCGTGCTCTTCGAGCATCCGTGGAATGGACGCCTCCCTACCTATCACCGACTGGACCTGTCTCTGGAACGGCGCTTCGATATCCCGGGAGCCTCGCTGATCCTGCAGGCAGGCGCCATCAATGCGTACGATAGAACCAATCTGTTTTATTTCGATGTGTTCAGGGTGCGCCGCGTCAACCAGCTCCCGATCGTCCCGTTCGTAGCCCTGAAAATCGAGAATCGGTAATGCGAACGATCCGGATTCCTTTACTTGCCGCGTGCCTTGCCGGAGGTCTGGTCTTCGGAGGATGTACCGAAACCTTCGATCCTTTTCAGGAAAACGATCTGTACTTTTCGATCTACGGATACCTGGATGCCGCCGCCGACACCCAGTTCGTGGCCATAACGCCCTTGAGAAGAACCGTGTCGGCCGGCGCGGAACCCATTGACGCTGCGGTAATGCTGGAGCACCTGGAGACGGGTCGGGTTACAAGCTGGCGGGATTCGTTGTTTCAATTTTCCAACGGCGCCGTGGGGCATGTCTTCTGGTCGGAGGAGGCCGTGGCGCCCGGCCACAACTACCATTTTACGGTGACCCGCTCGGACGGTGCAACCAGTACGGCGATCGTTCGGATGCCTGAATCCTTTCCCGACCCGGAACTCCATACCAACCTCGTTCCGTTTTCCCCGCTCCCCCCGCCGCGTCTGCAAAATATCGGGCTTCACGGGATGGAAAAACTGGTCGATCTCCGCCTCGTATACACGTTGCAAACAGGAGAAGGGATCGTACGGGAACCGGTTACCTTGCCTTACACGGACAAGGTGCGTACAGGCGACGGAGATCGTCTGGGCCTCACGTTCGACGCATACGGAGACATAAGAACACTTTTTCCGGGCAGCTGCCCGCGTGTGCTGGATGCAACGGTCATTGCGGCGGGGGGCACCTCCGACTGGCCGGATTTCTTTCGATTGGACGACGAAGCGCTTGCCAATCCTGACCTCACCGGCAACATCCGGAACGGGATGGGCTTTCTGGGCGGCACCATCCGCTGGGAGCGCTCGTGGCCGGGACTGGTGAACGTGTTATCGGCGAGGCGCGGCCAGTGTCTGAATGAGAGGTAACGATACCGCACACCCCGGCGCTTTCCTATCTGCCTTTTTTTGTTTTGATCTCAATCACCCCGTTTGCCCCGCGCGATCCGTAGATGGCCGTGGACGCCGCATCCTTGAGCACATTGATCGACTGGATGTCGTGGAGATTGATGTGCGACGTGGACGGATCGACGGCAAGCGGTATGCCATCCAGGACAATAAGAGGTTCGTTGCTGCCCTGGATCGAGTTTACCCCTCGAATCCTGATGCGCCCGTTGATGACCTGCACGCCCGCCACGCGCCCCTGAAGCAATTCGGCGATAGTCGCTGTCGGATACTCTTCCAGGATTTCAGCGACATTCAGCGTGGTCACGGCCCCGGTAGACGCTTCTTTTTCGGAATCGCCGAGCGCACTGCCGTCATGTGCGCCCCCGGAAGCCGCGCATCCGCTGATGTAAAGACCACCCGCCATGAGTAGGACGAGCGCCGCATTCATTCTTTTCGTCATGATTTCGCCTCGTATATGATGCAAATCCGTTGCAACGCCATATCTATAAGACGTTGATGACATCATAAAGGTTGTCGAAAAGACAAACAACGCCGGACGGCCACGAAAAAATCTCCCCGTATGCAAAAACCCACCCGAAATATATCCGGATGGGCTTTGCATTTTTCGACCTGTCGATCACAGAACTCAGTAACCCGGATTCTGCGTCAGATTCGGATTCGCGTCAAGCTGAGTTTGCGGAACCGGGAAAAGCACCAGGTGCCCGTCAAGCCTTTCCTTGAAGTCCCATGGAGTGGTAAACTTGCCCGCACGGATCAGGTCCTGACGGCGACGCGCCTCGTAGGTCAACTCGAAAAGCCGCTCGTCCATGATCCGGTCGCGCATGGACGCCTTGTCCGGGTAATCACTAAGCGAAATGGGTTTGTCCGGATCGAAGGCGCGTTCACGCACGATATTGATCAGGTCGACGACTTCCTGGCCCGGACCGTTCATTTCGTTAAGCGCCTCGGCCTTGATCAGATACATCTCGGACAAACGCCACCAGCCATAGTCGTTGCCATGATCGCCGCCCGCATTGTCCACATCGAAAGGAAATTTCAGAATACGAATGCCTTCTCCTTCCGTAGCGTTCTCCACATTGCTGATTTCCGGCGTGAAAATAAGCGGATTGTCCTGCCGATCCTTCGCATTTTCGCCCGTCTCGTAGTTGACAGCCTGTCCGATCAGGAAGATATCCTTTCGCACATCGTCGTCATCGAATGTATTGTAAACATGGGCAAGCGTCGAAAAGCCGTTCCACGGGCTCGGTGTGCCCTGGTTGTAATGCAGGCCGCGCATCGGGAAAGTCAAGCCCAGCCCCGGCTGGTTCAGGTGCTGTACTTCCATAACGAACTCGGGCGAATTCGCGTTTTCCACCGCAAAATTTCCATGGAAATCGGAAAGCAGGCTGTACAGGCCCGAGTTGATCACGGCATCCGCCGCAGCGATGGCGCTCTGGCAATCGCTCTGACTGCATGGATTCGGACCGGAAGCGTTGATCTCGGAGCTGTTCTTCGTGAATACGTTCGCATTGAGATACAACGTCGCCAGCATGGCATTGGCAGCGCCTTGCGTAACGCGCCCACGATTCGAGCCACCCCACTGGGCAGGCAAATCAGACACGGAAGCAGTCAATTCGCTTACAACGAAGTTATAGACCGCGGCCCGAGGTTCGGAAGAAGGCGGATTCTCTGCATCGATCACGTATTCGTCATCGCCCACGATAGGCGCATTGCCGAAAAGATCAAGAAGCAGGTAGTAATAAAAAGCCCGGAGGGTACGGATTTTGGCATTGGGCGCCGCATCCGTGTTGCCGGCTTCTTCCAGAATCTGGAGCAGGCCGTTGGCCCGCGCGATACCCGTGTACGACTCGATCCATGCACCGTTCAGATCGGAAACGCCGGGATCCCAGGTATGCCGGTGAATCGCCAGCCAGCGGCCTCCGTCGAACCAGTCGGAGCCGCGGGTGGGCACCAGCGTTTCGTCGGAACTGACCTGACTCAGGTTGTGGTAATTCCAGAGCAGGGCCCGGAACAGGGAATACACGGGCGCAAGCGCCGAGATGATCTGTTCATCCGTCTCGTAGAACTGGTCCGGCGTAACGATGCCGAACGTGTCTTCGCCGAGATCCGTACACCCGTGCAGGACAAGGGATGAGGGAATAAGGAGCGCGAGCACCAGCATCCCCTTAAGCAGTCGTGATCTGCGGGATATGAAATCTTTCATTGGTATTCGGTGGCTATACGTAATAAAAGGCTGGACATGGCTGCAATCGACAAGGATTGCAATCACCGTGATGCTCAGAACCCAAGAGTTACCCCCACTGTGAAGGTACGTGGCCGGGGGTAGTTTGTGTAATCGATACCGAGCGTGGCCAATCCGGCATTCGTATTCACCTCCGGATCGTATCCCTCGTACCCGGTGATGGTCAGCAGGTTATTGGCCGAGAAGTATATCCGGGCACTGTTCAACTGACTCATTACCTGCGCTGTATCGATCGTGTAGCCGATCGTCAGGTTATCGAGGCGGATGAACGAACCATCCTCGATCCAGCGCGAAGAGAATTTGGCGGCTTCGGTCGTTCCATCGGGATCGTCGAGCGCTGCGGCCAGGAAGTTTTGCCCCTGAGTAACCCCACTCTTCGTTTCGTAAACAAGTCTCGTATTGTTGAAGACATCTACGCCCTGAACCCCCCGAATAAAGAGGCTGAAATCCCAGGCTTTCCAATCCACATTGGCGCGGAACCCGTACGTGAAATCGGGCTGCGCGTTACCGAGAATGGCCCGGTCGTCGCCCGTCGGCTCGATCTGGCCATCTCCCGTCAATGTCCTGGAACTGCTGTGCTCCATCTACAACGCCGGTAAAGATGGGTCCGTAAAAAGTACCGAGCAGCTCACCGGGAAGAATCAACTGAGCGAAGGCATCGGATTGCCCGCGTCCACTGATCGCGCCTGTTATGATCTGGTCCCGGCTGCCAAGGCTCACCACCTCGTTACTGTTGGCGTTGAAAACACCCCCGAAGGTGACGTTCAGATCGGTATCCTGAATCGCTGCGTAATCCAGCGAAAATTCGATGCCCTGGTTCTGCGTCTCGCCCACGTTTTCGATACGGGTCGGCACCGGCGCAGGCTGAGGTACGGGAATTTCCAGTAGCAGATTGACGGTGTTCTTGACATAATACTCGACCGAACCCGAGAACTTGCCCGCCAATAGACTGTAGTCCAGTCCGACATTGATGGAGGAGGTCTCCTCCCATTGCAAGTCCGGATTGGCGAAGTTGATCGGCGCAACCCCCGTAATAGGTACCCCGCCGATCACGGCGCGGTTGTCCGGGTCCGCTCCAAGCTGCGCAAGCGACAGGTAGTTGGCGATTTCCCGGCTGCCTACGACGCCCCAACCGGCCTTGAGCCGCAAATCGTCGAAGAGGTCGTTGCCCGCAGGAACGATTCCTCGCTGATCCGCCAGGCACCCGAAACAGCAGGGAACATGGCCCACTTGTTGCCATCGCCGAACCGGGAAGAACCATCGCGGCGCAGCACCCCGGTGAGATAGTACCGCTGGCGATAATTGTAGTTAACTCGGCCGAAGAAGGAAATCAGACGGCTGGTTTCCTTTTGCGAGGTTGGCGGAATCAATTCGGCGCCGGCTTCAAGCGAGTTATAGCTCAGGGCGTCGGTTACGAAATCCCTCGTCTCCGCACGAAATTCCTCGAACAGAAAATCGTTATACTCATACCCCGCGAGTATATCCACCGTATGGTCTATAGAGGTGGTTCGGGTTGTTTGGACAGATTTTCGCGGAATTTAAGGTGTAGTGTTGCGACCTTGTTCCGATACAATCAATCCGACGAGACCCATGTCAAGACGCACACGCAGAACCCATAGTCCTTCGTTCAAGGCGAAGGTAGGCCTCGCCGCCGTTCGCGGCGACCGTACGCTGGCCGAACTCGCCGAGCGCTTCGAGGTGCACCCGAACCAGATACAATCCTGGAAGAAGCAGCTGGTAGAGACCGCCGAGGAGGCTTTCACCCGAGGCCGTGGCGGCGCTCCGGACGAGCGCGACGATCAGATAAAGGTGCTTCACGCGAAGATCGGAGAGTTGTCGATGGAGAAGGATTTTTTATCGAAGGCGCTCGGTCGAGACCTCTAGCCGAGCGCCGGGCGAGGATAGATCGCGCCCATACCATGCCCGTGGTTCGCCAGTCGAGGCTCTTGTCGTTGAGTCGTTCGACGGCCTACTATACCCCTCGCGCAGAGAGCGAAGAGAACCTTGCGGCGATGAAAGAGATCGACAGGCTCTATATGGAGCGTCCCACAAGCGGATCGCGCACGATAAAGAGCATGCTCGAGGCGCGAGGCGTCCGTGTCGCCAGAAGCCGCGTCGTTCGCCTCATGCGCCTGATGGGCCTTAGGGCCATTTATCCCAAGCGCCGCACGTCGTCTCCAGGAGAAGGACACAGGATTTATCCTTATCTGCTCAGAGGCATGAAGGTGACGAAACCCCGCGAGGTCTATGCGGCGGACATTACGTACATCCCTATGGCGAAGGGCTTTCTTTATCTTGTGGCCGTGATCGACTGGCATAGCCGCAAGGTGCTCGCCCACCGGCTATCGAACACGATGGACGCCGCCTTTTGCGTCGAAGCGATGGAAGAGGCCATTGTCCGCTACGGCGCACCTGAGGTCTTCAATACCGACCGGGGAGCGCAGTTTACCTCCGAGGCGTTCACCGGTGCGCTCAAGGAGCATGGCGTGCGCATCTCTATGGACGGCAAGGGCCGCTGGCTCGACAATGTGTACGTGGAGCGCCTATGGCGCAGCCTCAAGCAGGAAGAAGTCCACCGGCGCGCCTACGAGACGGTGGTCGAGGCCGGGAAGGGGATTGCCGATTACCTGCGCTACTTCAACGAAGAGCGCCCTCACCAGGGACTTGACAACCGAACGCCCGACGACGTATTCTACAAACGAAAACCGCTGCCCAAAGCGGCATAAACCGACGAGACAGTACACTTAAAAACACGTGAAAAACTGTCCAGTTTTTACGGACCACTTCTTTGCGGGCGGTAGCGCTCCGTGTAGGTAGGTTCGGGCTGTGCACCGGCACGATGCGCGGGGACTGAGGCCAGCATCATGGCAAGGAGAACCGGCGCAGTCAGTGCAGCACAGCGGAAACGCAGGGAAGAGAAAATCATTGTTTTATCCGGCATAATCGCAAGACTGTTTTGGAACGCATGAAACATACATGGATATTCGAGGAAATGCGAAGTCAGGGAGGCGCAATCCCGCGACACGGCGCAGGGATCATGCCCTTGCCGATTGGCTGACCGAAACCCTCGGCTACCATGTGGCGATTGACTATACCGAGGGCGATCCTCATGAACGCTTCGCGGAAGCGGCGCCGGGTCGCATCCGCATCAATCGGCGATCCGGGGGACGTTATCGACTGACTGCGGTCCCGCCAAAAGAGCCTTTGATGACGGAACCACTAAGCTGATCGGATTCGCCAACTCGTAGAAACTACTGTCTCCTGTCTCCATGAGATTGATCTCTGCGACACGAGCGCTCACTCGGTTTTTCTCATCCGCATCGAGTTCGCTGAAGTCCGGATCAAGCAGCTCCATAACGTCCAGCAGAGAGCGAGCAGACACGGTTGTAGTGTGATTAACATTGTTGATAGAAACGATCCTTGCCTGTTCCTGGACGCCGCTCGGTTGAATGTGTACGTACCTGTGCACCCGCGGCACGGACTCGACAAATGCAAAGTTCACGTCAAAATCCAGCAGTTGCGCTTTTCGCAGAATGGCTTCCCGAAAATGCTCAGCAAGTTGGCGCGCGTAGAACTTGTGAAAAGCCCGGCTTTCTATGTAGCGGATTAGATCGTGATAGTCATTGAATTTCGATGCCTCAAAGTTGACGTCATCCGCTATCAGCGCACCACTACTGACGTTCACCCTGTTGACCAGATTTTGAATGAAATCCGCAAACCCGGGGGCATTGACGTCTATGTTTCGATTTCGGTCAACTACCATCCTCGCCAGGTATTCTGCAATCGAAGCTCCTTCGGTTTGCCGATTGAGCGCAATGTTCTCGCGGATCGAACCGACAGCCATCGTGCGGGAGAATGGCTGTACAAACCCCTCTACTCGTCGAACCCGCGTACGACCCGGCTCCAAAAGCGCGGGTTGGCCGACCAACGGATGCTCCCTGTGCTGCGCCTTCATGACCCGAATCGACACAGTCCCTGCGGCGAGCCCATCGGCGTGCGCGGTTACAACAATCTCGCCAGGCTCCCCGTTTGCGCGAATGACATTTGATGTTGGCAACTCTATGTATCCAAACCCGTAGGGCTCTTCGATCTTGCCGGCATCTGATCGATAGGTAGACGGACCCACAAGCGTGCCAGGGCCGGATACGGACCACTCGATATCCAGCAGTGCGCCCGGCGCCGGATTGTCGTGCGCATCGACTGCCTCGACTTCGACTATGGCAAGTTCGGACCTGGCCGACGCCAGCACGTCATGCGATGCGCGCAACCGTAGTCGACGAGCTGGGCCGGACATCGGAACGAAATGACTGGTAACGATGTCATGTTCGCGGGTGCTGCAAGTTGCTACGAGCGGAGCATCGACCACATCCACCCCTTCGAAAAGGAGGGTGTTGTTGTCTTCCGCCCTGGGTGATTTGCGGCCAATCAGCGCATCCCCGGCGCGCAATTCCACAGTTGGGCAATTCGAATCGACTACGATGTCCTTACTTGTCCCCAGAAACTCGCGGCGCCAATAGTGGCTGTGCACAAACACCGAGGGCTGGTCAGAGAAATTGGCCCTCCAAAGGTGGTAGATGTACTTTGGCCTACGATACAGGTCTACCCATCCTTTGGGATTGACATGCTTCAGTGTCGAGTTCTGGTATTCGCGATCCGCCCCGTGATCGTTGTACAACCAAACCACAACATCCTCGTTCATCGACCCGCGGATGCTCCCGTTAGGCTCAAGCGCCATTGCGTGTTGCCATTCTTCACTACCGGCATGCTGACCGTGTTCCGGATTGTATTTTTCGCGCAAATCCGTTCGGCCAAAATCAAATAGCCCTCCGGGAGTGACTCGGAGAAGGTTTTCCAGATCGATGTCCTGGTGCGTGTGATCGGGTGGGGAATCAGCAGCTCCCAATTCGCCCTTGCGCAAGTGAATGATTCGCGATGGGTCCTCAGCACGGGCCCAGGCCGGGTCGGCCGGGTCCGATGTCTCGTTGCCCATGCTCCAAAAAAGAATGCTCGGGTGATTGCGGTCACGCCGAATCATTTCCATGACATTTTGTTGCTGGACGCCTTCGTCGAAGTCCTGGTGCTTGATGTTCGGCACTTCCTGGACGGTAATCAGCCCCAGCGAGTCGGTCAGTTCGTAGACGTATGGGTCATTCGGGTAGTGCGCCGTACGAATGAAATTGTGCCCGAGTGACACCCGAATATCGTACAAGTCTAAGTAGGTGATCCAGTGCGGAATCGCATCACCCAGCCAAGGATATTCGTGATGCCGATTGGTGCCGTTTATGTCTATTCGCTTTCCATTCAGATAGAGGCCTCGTCGATCCTTATCCCACTCAAACCAACGTAAGCCAAACCGGCTTTGATAGCGATCGACGATATCGCCATGCAAACTCACGGCGACATCAGCCGTGTAAAGGGCTGGCGTTTCGGGCGCCCATAACACTGGGGAATCAATCGACATCAGGTCTGATTCTGTCTTGGCTTGAGCGCCAGGCGCCAGGGTTACTGACTTTGAAGAGGATCCGACTTTATTCCCAACGGGGTCGTAAACCGACACCTCTACAAACGCGGTTTTGTTGATTTCGCTGGCGTTCGCCAGGTGAGTGTCAACGCGCACCGATGCCGCTTCATGCGTCACCATGGGCGTCAGCACCGAGATGCCCCCATCATGCTCGTGGGACCCTTGATAGGGGATATGGACCTTGGAGGAAATGACCAGGCGAACGTCGCGGTTAATTCCGCCATAGACATTCCAATTGCCGGCTGACATTGGGGCTATCCGATGAGCGTCATTGCGCTTGTTGTGAACAAACAAGACAATCGAATTGGCTTCGCCGTATTCCAGATGAGGCGTCAGGTCGAAATAGAATGAGGTGTATCCGCCTTTGTGATCCCCGGCATACTGGCCATTCACCCATAGCTGCGCGTACTTCTGGACACCATCAAACTCGATGCGAATGACTTTGTCCGATACGTCCTTCGCTATCGTGATCGTCTTTCGATAGACACCCCAGCCGTTCCACCAATAGGGATCATCACGCTCCGAGGGGGCGGCGATAAATGGATGCAACTCGCCGGTCGTCTCATAGGTGCTCCAGGTATGCGGAATTGACACTAATTGCCAGGATGAGGAATCAAAGTTGGTTGCCGCCAGCGATTGGTCCAGCTCTGCTGAGGCGAAGTAGTTGAATTCCCAGTTTGAGTTGACATCAATCACATCGCGCGGGGGCAGTCTTTGCCCAAAGCGCTTTTCGGGCGGCTCTGTAGACGCCCTACGCCAGTGCCCTGTGGAGGCATTCGCGCGAACGTCAGCGACGGAACCAGGCGGGCTGCCCGTTTGTGCGCCATCCTTGCAGCCGGCTATTGTCAGAGCCATTAGGCAAACAATGTACGGGCAGCTCAATCTGAACAATCCTGGGACTCCCTTGATACTTAGATGCTGCATATTGGAATTGGAGCGTACACAACCGCAACGGGCTGCCGGTCACTCCCTCTATTGACTAAAAAACCAGGCGAAAGGGGGCATTATTGGGCACGACCCTGGGAAACTCACGAACGAAGCCCTGAGTGCTTTCGAACGAACGTACTTGTCCTTCACTGCCGGATTGGGTCACACGAAGCTTGACTCTGTCGTAGGAGTCCTGATCGAGAGGACCGGACCCATTTCGTGAATCTTGCGTATCCCAAAAAAACCTGACGGTGTTAGCGCCGATGCGATCGGTTTCTATGTTGGCGATTTGGTAGACATCACCATGGTGGACGGTCGGTGTGCCGTAGTCCGCAACAACCCTGGGTCCGATGGATGCACGGTGCCAATGACGGCCACCATCCGTGGAGTATTCGACCCGGAGCGAGCAATCGCCGCCATTTGGATCATCCACCGTTGTCACAACGTGCACGAGAGTTGGATTCCCGGGCTGTTGCCGAACAATAAAGAGCCGGGTATCGGGCTCCGGAACAGCGCCTTTGTCGCGCCATCCAAGCTGCGGATGTTGGGTCTCCATCCATTCATCCAGCCGCCGGCGCATATCCAGGAGCTTGTCGCGATAATCCGGATTTGTCGCCAGGTTCTGCGTTTCCCAAGGGTCTGCAACAACGTCGTACAATTCCTCTGCGGGCTTTTCCGGCGCCCAAAACAGTGCTTGCGCGGCATTCAACCGGCCTTGGGCATGCAAGTCCCGCATGATGCCGAACAACTCATAGTGAGTCTGGCCGTCCACATCGTGCTCAATGTAGTGGTTGTACTGGGTCCAGGGCAGTTCCGGATAGAAATTTCGTATGTACTTGTATTGAGCGGTTCGAACGGCGCGTACGCGATCAAATGTCTCGTCGTCACGGTCACGGGTCGCGATTATGTGCTCACGTGCAACAACGTTATTCCCGAACAGCGGCCGGCCGTCAAGGTAATCCGGCAGTTCTATGCCCGCCAGATGCAATGAGGTCGCCGAAACATCCACCAAGCTTACAAGGGCAGCACTATGGGGTTCGAACCAATCCTGGTTGGGCCGTTTTATGATCAACGGAACGTGTATACCGCCGTCGTATAGCCATTGTTTTGCCCGAGGCTGCTCGCGACCATGATCGCTGAACAACATGACCACCGTGTTTTCGGCTAAGCCATCCCGCTTCAGGCGGTTCAGTATGTCACCCACTTTTTTGTCGAATCTCGCCAACTCGTCGAGGTACTGACCCCAGTTTTCAATGATCTCGTCGGATATCGGATAAATGGGCGGTATATCTATTTTTTTGCGATCGACTACTTTGTCTGCGCCTGTCCAGGGTCGATGGGTTTCACTCAGGTGAATCTGTGCAAAAAAGGGTTGGCTTGATTTCAGCTCCGGCCAACCGTCGAGCTTTTCGCTTATTGGTTCTCTAACGTTGTACCGGTCGGTCCAGTTAAAGCTGTAGTCTGTCTTACCCCATATCGCTGTTGTATATCCTGCCTCTTGAAATAACTCCGGGATCAGGCGCACCGGGCTCGGCAGTGTGTGTCCTGTTTGGTAGGGGGCCTTTGGTCCTGCGTGAGACCTATGATTGTGGGCGCCGATCGTCGTACTGTGAACGCCGGTAATGAGGGAGGAGCGACTCGGCGAACAAATCGGCGTTGTCGAAAAGGCGTTTCTAAAGACCGTTCCTTCCAGCGCCAGCCGATCTATGTTTGGTGTGACCGCCGCCGGATCACCATAGACGGGAAGGTCTTTTGCCGACAAATCCTCGGCAACAATCCACAGAATATTCGGTTGTTCCGCCCCGGCGAAGGCCGGCAAAACAAACGGCCTATAGCCCGCCAACCACTTTTTCAATTGCACGAGATGCCGCGCCGATGAATATTGGCCGCGATCGACAACGTCGGCGGAAACCCGGTTGCGTTCAAACGTCGCAGGACCTATGCCGCCATAAAACCCCGTGACCCGGTTAAGACTAATTGCAGGGGGCTCGTCAAGCGTCACTCCCCCATCGCCATTTTGATCGTAGCCGGCGCCAATGAAATCCCGAAGGTTGGTATCAATTCGGCGGCTTGTAAACTTCTCATCGGTATAGCGAACCCCGAGTTGTGCTTCGTTGAAAATGCCGAACTCAGGCGGCGCCGCAACGTTCAGATCGGGTAGCTTGCCAATATCTTCAGCGGTAAGCGCATCGACTATCTGCTCCGCGCCACGTTTGGTGTCGGTGGATTTAGCGATGCTCTCCCGAATTCCCTTGACGACGATTTCCTCGATTTCTTGCGTTGCCGTCGTCCTGGGCTGAGCAGCGGCAATGCCTGTGAACGTAAAACAACTTGCGCACAGTATTGCAGTGGCTGCTATCCGCCACGCTTTACCCCTGGCTCTCATAACTCCTCCTGATCTTGCCGTATCCTGTCTGGCCATCCATATATCTATTATCTCTTTGCATGACGATACCGGTGTCACGATACAATTTTTACTCGACAATGATCCTGGTGTCAAGGCGGAATAGGTGACACTCCCTAATCCCCTGATAACTTGGCTGGAGCGTCAAAGCACCAGTTGAAACAACGCTTTCAATGGGTGGCGCCCTGGTTGGACGTCGGGCAACGCCCCGGACTCGTTTCAGAGCCCGTCTTTGACGGTGTGGGGAAGTGGCAGGATGGATTTGAAGCAGCGCGGGCGCGGGGCGGCCCGCCGAGAGCCGGCCGAGTCACGATCCAGGGCCGGGTGGCGGCGGACCCGTTCATCGACCGGCAGGTCGTCCCGGGAGACCAGGATCACCGTGTGGATCGGGATCGGCAGACCCGGTGCGCCTTCCCGACGGCGGACCACCACGCAGTTCTGCTCATCCCATCCGGCGGGCTTGTGGCGCAAGACCATCGCCGCGTCGGTGAAGTCCAATTCGACTTTCGGAGGAGAGGGAACTATCTTGTTCCTCAGCGTGTCGGTGGAATGACGGTTTTCTCACCCCCGCCATTTTTTGGCAAAGCCCCGCAGTGTGCGCCTCTGTGACAAACCCCCACTCTGCTTACCCGGGGATGAGGGCGTACAATGCTTATCACTCGCACTGATCGAATAGACGCCAGGTCTGAGATTTCTGAGGACAGTAGATATGATCTTCCCCGGCCGGTATTCAAAATCCTCTGGTCTACTTGCTTTCACCTGCATTGCTCTTTTGGCCTGCGGTGGCTTAGCATCGAACCGGCAACGTACTGAGCAACCTCCAAACGTGGTCTTCATTCTTGCGGACGACCTCGGTTGGACGCAAACAAGCGCTTACGGTAGCAGATACTATAAAACCCCAAACCTGGAAAGACTTGCTAGCCAAGGCGTTCGCTATACCAACGCCTACGCCGCTGCCGCTGTATGTTCACCGACCCGAGCGTCAATAATGACGGGTAAATACCCAGCGCGGCTCCACATCACGGATTTCATTCCGGGTAGAGCAGCTCTCGATACACCATTGAGAGAGCCGGATTGGCAGCGATATTTGCCATTGACCGAATACACATTGGGGGAGCTTTTTCGCGAACACGGATATCGAACTGCGTTATTCGGAAAATGGCACTTGTCGAAAGAAAAAACGCCACCGGGTAGTATTTCGCACAATCCATCTGCACAAGGGTTTGATGAGAGCTTTATCACATACAAACCGCAATCAGGCCTGGCCCGCGAATGGCAAACGCCAGAAGATGACGGGCATAATGTTCGCATGCTGACCGACATGTCTTTGGAATTCATAGAGCGAAATGCGCACCGGCCCTTTTTTCTTATGATATCTCACAACACTATACACAGTCCACTCATTGAAAAGCGCAAATTAATTGAAAGTTTTGCATCGAATCCGGAAAGCAATGATTCCAAAAATTCACCTGTCATCGCCGCCATGTTAAATACCCTTGATCGAAGCGTAGGTGCAGTTCTCGATAGACTTGATGAGCTTGGACTTGCGAAAAACACGCTGATCATATTTTTCTCAGACAACGGCGGTCTAGAGCGTGGCGCGAGTCAATCACCGCTTCGCGAAGGCAAAGCATGGCTTTATGAAGGCGGAATCCGCGTACCGTTAATTATAGGATGGCCTACGCGTTTTCCTGAAAATACTGTTGATTCCAGCATAGTCGGTTCGATCGATTTTTTCCCAACTTTTATGGAAGTGCTGGGCCAGTTTTCTGGCGTTGACGATATGGATGGATACAGTTTGTTGCCGGGTTCATCTGAGCGCACAGAGAGAAGCGGAAGGGCGTTGTACTGGCACTATCCACACTACCATAATGCCGGGATGTCCCCAGCCGGCGCAGTTCGGATAGGTAATATGAAGTTGATCGAATGGTTCGGGAGTGCTCCCGAAGCATCGGAAGCGGCTATTGAGTTGTACGACCTGAGCAAGGATATTGGCGAGACCGATAATCTGGTATATCGGCAGCCCGAAGTTGCTCAAAAACTACTGAACATGCTTGCGGTATGGCGCACGGAAGTCGATGCTCAGATGCCGGAAGAGCGCCCGGATTAGAACCGCGTTCGAGGGTGCTCAATTGACGGTAAATCTAAATCTCCGGTTATCTGACGCAGGGTTTTTGAGTGAGTTGCAACCAGGAAATTCCTAACTCCGAAGTTTGATAGCAAATACTGGCTTGTCAAAAATCCGATAGATGCTGTAGCCCCTCGAAGCGCCCTGTATCCCGCGCGTCGTCATGACCCGCTGTGGTTGGCTGCGCCGGTGATTGTATCGGCAACCTGAGCAGTAGGAAAAGGGTGTAGCCTGATTTCCCGGACGAGTCCCTGTCTGAAACGCCTGGACTCGTCGGACTGCCGCAACAAAGCCGCAACCCTCCGTGTGCCAAGGCATGACATCCTGTAGAGAGCCGGATGCGGAAAATCCGCACGTCCGGTTCGCTGAGCGGCGACTGGAAACAGGGCCTTGGGCTGCCGCGCCAGTCGTCGACTCTACCCAGGGACCGTGATGATCGCGCTGGATTTTTTCCTTGAGGGAGCATGAGTGGTCTCAAGGCAAAACGACAAGAATTGTCGTCGTGGTCACCGGCGTTTCCCGGGGGACCAGCGACGACACGTCCCTATCCAACTGCCCCCGCCGATGCGCTGGGCGCCGAGTTCCGTCCACGCGAAGAGCCAGTTGCGCCGCCCGGTCGGGATCGGCCGCAGGCCCCGTTCCAGATAGTTGGTGTCGATGGACACCTCGGGTTCGAGATGCGCCCGCAGCCCGCTCCGCCGCGTATCACAAGGCTTGTGCGAACGGATTGCTCGGAAACAGGTCCGGCCGCTGGCGCTGCGAGAAGCCCTCGGAAGAAAGAAACTGCCCTCCGTCGTTCCAATGGAGCAAAAAGAGATCAAAAAACAAGCCGCCTGATCACATGCCGGAGACCCCAGGTGTCGGGTAAATACTAAACCTGTACAAGAAGCCCGAAAACAGGCCGCCTGATCACGAACCGGAGACCCCAAGTAGCGGGTAAATACTAAACTTGTACAGGTTCTGCGTGTGCGTCTTGACATGGGTCTCGTCGGGTTGATTGGATCGGAAAAAGGTCGCAACAGTACACCTTAAATCCCGCGAAAATATGTCCAATCAAGCCGAACCACCCTAACACACTAATAATGGGGTTTGCAAAAGCCTATTGTATCCGAAATGACAAGGTCTAATAACTGGACACTCAGCCTATCGCCGGTATCGGTTGCCCATTCTTCAAGATAGTGCAACATGGTCTTGATCCGTGTCTGGCACAGTGTCTTTGACCACAAATTGTCCAGTTCATCCGGATCCGTCTCTAATCGATAAAGTTCCGGAGAGCGCACCGTTGACAGTATCAACTTCCATCCACCTGATACAACAACGCGTTCCTCTCCACGCTCAAACATTGGCCTGTGCGGATTCACAGTTTTATCAATATATGGAACATTGATATAGACTGTATATTTTGGCTTCGTGGAATTACTATCGAAGATTGACGAACTTAGATTGCGACCATCAAGAGGCTCGGGCACTGGAAGCCCAAGTAAACCCAATATTGTTGGTGTCAGGTCGACTGTATTGATAAGAATATCTGTCCTGATACTCCCAGGCTGTTCCCCGGGCAAACGTATTAACAGTGGTATGTTGGATGCTTCCTCATAGCTTATTCTCTTATTATGCCGATTCCAGCGCCAATCGAAGAGATGGCCATGTTCCGTAGTGTAGATGACCAGTGTATTACGGTGAATATCCAACTCTTTGAGTGTATTAAGTACAGTCTCCACTGCGGCATCAATAGCCGCGCCCATTGCATAGTATTTTCGTCGGTTGGCATCGGTGGGGAAATTGTCTCTTAGCAGATCTTCGAAATAGACCGGAACACTATAGGGCGTATGCGGCGGATAGAAAGAAAGCACGGTCAATGTCGGCGTATCATGATTGTCTCTTATGAATCCTGCAGCATCTTCTGCCAAAACTTCAGTTTGATACACAGCTTTTTCGGCGATCTGGTAATAGTGCTTCTCACCCCTGCCGTCGTTCGCGTAAACAGGGAACAGATCAAACGCATCCCGTGACGCCTCTCCAAGATGCCACTTGCCGAAATATGCCGAAATGTACCCATGCTGGCGTAGATAGTCGGGCAGCAGCAGTATGGCGGTATCCAACGGCCAAGTATTTTCCCTGACACCATGATTAAAGGGATACAAGCCGGAAAACAGACTGCCTCGGTTGGGTGCACAGACTGGCTGTGCAACATATGCATTTTCAAACAGCACGCCCTGTGACGCGAGCTCGTCCAAGCTGGGTGTGTGGACTGGCTGAAGTCCATAAGCCCCGATCGCGTCCTTTCGCTGCTGATCGACCAGCACAATAAGAACGTTGGGATACTCTCCGGAGTTAGCGATACTCTGGCAGCCTGCCAGAAATACTATTGCCATCAATTTGAAAAAATAGTGCCAATGCATGAACGAAACTGAACAAGTTGGTTGATACTTAAGAAACCGCATTAGATCACTCATCGTGTGTCTATCAATCAATTGATGGTACTTGATGCATGGGAATTTAGGACAAACACCTCGAATATGTTTCTCCAATTCCCTGATAGAGCGGCTGGAGCAGGATAAGGTTGAGCCAGACTGCCCTTTCCAGCCTGGAAGAAGCAGCTGGTGGAGACCGCCGAGGAGTCTTTCTCCCGAGGTCGCAGCGGCGCTTCGGACGAGCGCGACGATCAGATCAAGGCGCTCCGGGCGAAGATCGGGGAGTTGTCGATGGAGAAGGATTTTTTATCGAAGGCGCTCGGTCGAGACCGATAACCGGGTGCGCATCTCTATGGACGGCAAGGGCCGCTGGCCGGGCGACGTGTACGTGGAGCGTCTCTGGCGCAGCCTCAAGCAGGAAGAAGTCTATCGGCACGCATACGAGACGGTGACCCAGGCAAAGAAGCGCATCGCCGACTACCTGCGCTACTTCAACGAAGAGCGCCCCCACCAGGGGCTTGACAACCGAACCCCCGACGACGTATTCTACGAACGAAAACCGCTGACTAAAGCAGCATAACCCAACGCGACAGGACACTTAAAGACCTGTCCAACTTTTACGGAGCATTTCTCTCCACCCCCAGCCTTCTCCGAACCGATGAATAACGGACGCGTCAAGCAGTTGCTCCTGCTCGCTGTCCTTGCAGGCATCGCAGCCGGCTGCGATTTTACCGACGATCCGCCCCCGGTTCGTATTCTCGTACCGCGCGAGGTGGACGTAAACGCATACACGACGACCGACAGCGGCCTGCAGTACTATGACTTCGTCATCGGCGATGGCCAGGAAGCCGATTCCACCCATCGCGTCAAGGTACACTATGCCGGATGGCTTTCGAACGAGAGACTGGTAGGAAGTTCGTACCCTTCGGATGCGCCACTCATCATCAACCTCTCCTCTGACGCAGTCATCGAGGGATGGACCGAGGGTATTCCGGGCATGCGCGAAGGGGGCGAGCGCCAGCTGGTGGTGCCCCCGGAGCTCGCCTACGGCGAAGCGGGATTCAGAGAGGCCGGCATTCCCCCGAACGCCACGCTCATCTACGAAATTGAACTCATCAGCATAGAATCCGATGGATGACCCGGCCGGTTCGCCATCCGGAGTATCGATCCCTTTCCCATTCCTTCATGATCGAAACAAGCATCATCGGCAGTTATGCCTGGCCGTCCTGGTTTTTCACCAGTGTACAGGCTATTGAACGGGGCGAATACGGCGTCCGGGATATAGAAGAAACGCTGGACGACGCCGTCGATCTGGCGATTCGGGACCAGGAGGATACCGGTGTAGACGTGATTTCCGACGGCGAAATGCGCCGGATCGGCTTCTTCACCGCCGGTTTTTACGGACGGCTGGCGGGTCTGGGAAACATCGAACCCAGCCCCCGGCTTATCGGCCCGGCGGGACACGACCAGCGAGAACGGTACGAAGCGCTGGAACCGATCACGGCGCCGGACGGCCTGGGCCTCGTCGCCGAGTACCGGTATGCCCGCAAGCGCACGCACCGCCGGATCAAAATGCCCTGTCCCGGTCCGTATACGCTGGCCGGGCGCATCAAAACTCCCGGCAAACACTACCGGGAGCGCATGGAGGTAGCCCATGCATTTTCCGATCTCATCCGGGCCGAATTGAAGCAACTGGTCAAGGAGGGTGTGGATTTTATCCAGTTGGACGAACCCTCCTACGCCGTCCATCCCGACGCGCCCACCGAATTCGTCGACCTCTTCAACCGGACCGTCGAGGGCGTCGATGCCCGCATAGGCATTCACTTGTGTTTCGGGAATTTCGTGGGGCGGCCTGTGGCGCACCGCACGTACGCCCCGCTGTTTCCGCACATTCTGGATATGCATGCGGACGAATTCGCCATGGAGTTCGCAAACCGCGAACTCGCGGAAATCGAACTGACCGCACGCATCATAGAAGCCGGGAAAAACGTGGCGGCGGGGCTCGTGGACGTGAAGAATTACTTCGTCGAACCGCCGGAACTCGTGGCCGAACGCATCCGGTCCCTCCTTGCATACGTTCCCCCGGAGCGTCTTTCCATTACGCCGGATTGCGGGTTCAGCCAGACTGCCCGCTGGGCGGCCCGCGCCAAGCTGCACAGCATGGTGAAGGGCGCGCGCATCGTGCGGGCGGAACTGGGGTAGCGAACGCTACTCCGGCAGATCGCAACTCCATCGCCCCCCGGCGGCAAGCCGGACAGTGCGCAGCCCCAGACGTGCCGCCTCTTCGAAAAACGGCTCCGGCGAAGCTGTATTGAAGGCGAACATCTCGTAGTGGCACGGGATGGCTACCCGCGCCCCGATATCGTGCGCCAGTTGCGCTGCTTCTTTGCCGGTAAGGTTGCCGGGTACGCCGCGCGCCGGATCCCGTCCGTTAACAGGCAGCATGCACACATCGATATGGAACGGGCGCAAGAGGTCGGCCATGCCCTCGTACCGGATCGTATCGCCGCTGTGATACACGGTCCACGGCCCGAATTGCACCACATAACCTAGGTGCGTGTGCCGCCCCGCGGCATCCGTTTCAAGCGTCTCGTGCGCAGCGGGCACGGCCATGAAGCGGAACTGCCCGACCGTGCTTTCCGCCCCGGTGGTCATGCCGACAGCCCATGCAGGATCGCATTGCAGGCGATCGGCCACGAAGCCCCGGTTCGCTTCCGGAACGACCAGCCGCAACGCATCATTCACCCGCATCAGCGGCACGAGGGTTTCCGCGTCCAGATGATCCGTGTGGTTGTGCGTGGAGGTCGCCACATCTATAAAATCGAGGCGCTCCGGCGCTACGACGCGTTCCGTGATCCGCACGTGCGGCTTGGAGACGCCGGCATACTTCTTCGTCAGCGAATCGGACAGATACGGATCGAACAGCAGGTGGGCGCCCTGCCATTGCAGCAAAAAGCCGCTCTGGCCCAGCCACCAGAGGTGGAAGGGTTCGGAACGGCTATGCGCTGCGCGCACGTTCGCAAGAAAGTCTTCGCCGGATCGTTCGGGCTGGATCATGGGGGCAGGTGTCTAAATAATGTATGCGGGCGTTTTGCCGCATGGGCGCCCGGCAGTTAAAACCTGATATGATTATGGATAGATTTTGCCGAGTCGTTTCTTGATGCCTACCGCCCTGATCAGTATACTGCATATATGCTGTCAGGGGGCAGAAACGCCACAGTTGGGAATATACGTTC
Organism: Rhodothermales bacterium; assembly: GCA_965248175.1. Taxonomy (GTDB): domain Bacteria; phylum Bacteroidota; class Rhodothermia; order Rhodothermales; family VXPQ01; genus VXPQ01. Next base: position 1,338,107 of record OZ252093.1, on the reverse strand, counting down.
GGGAGGGGTAAGGCGATGGATAGCGGTATTCAAGTCAAATATCCGGGACCGTTGTTTCGGAAAATCAATGACCCGGCGCAAGAAACAGGTATCGAGGCTGCGACCCTGTCTGCCCCCCAGATTCAAAACACCCCGGACCGCTCTCGCCATGAATGGGAAACCGCGGTTTCGTCGTCGGCGGTACCGCCCATGACCATCCCGGAATCACCGATTCCGGCGGTCAACGTAGCCCAGGTCCCGCAACGCAGCCCCCTTAGATATCCCGGCGGCAAAACATGGCTTATTCCCCATATTCGGGCATGGCTTGGAAGCTTGCCCTCGCCCAATCTCCTCATTGAACCATTTGCGGGAGGAGGCATCGTTTCCTTGACAGCCGTTATGGAAGGCTTGGTCAAGCGATGCATAATGATCGAACTGGATAGAGATGTGGCGGCTTTTTGGCATACCGCGTTGCGTCAAGGAGATGAACTGATCCGTCGTGTGCAAGCATTCGCTCCAACCCGATCCAATGTGCAGGTACTGGCGAACGTAGCCCCTCGAGACATTGCCGAACATGGATTTCGTACTCTTGTCCTGAATCGCACCCGGCGGAGCGGTATCCTTGCTCCGGGTGCATCCCTCTCCAAAAAGGGCGAGAACGGACACGGCATTTCATCAAGGTGGTATCCTGGAACCCTTGTTAAGCGCTTGGAGGCAATCGGTCACTATGCGAATCGTATAGCCTTTTGTGAGACGGACGGTATGCAATTTCTTGAGACACTTGCTTGCGATCTCAATGAAGATGTCGTGGTTTTCGTCGATCCGCCATACACTGCGGGGGGGAAGCGCGCAGGCTCGCGACTCTATGCGCACAGTGAAATAGACCATGAACGGTTATTTGCCATACTGGCCGAAACCGGGGCGAATTTTCTGATGACGTATGATTGTGCGCCCGAAATCATGTCGCTGATACGCCTGCACGGATTTTCTGCTGTGCGGGTGCTAATGAAGAACAGCCATCACACGCGCCTCCCGGAACTGATCATCACCCCAGAACCCGTTTTCCATAATACATTATGACCGCACCACGCTATGGTATCGCTGAGTGGTACGGATATTCCTTTCTGGATTTATCACCCTCTGAGAGAAATCGTCTTGCCGGGGTAGCACTAAACAACAGGGCGGATGAACGCCCCTGCTGCCCATTTCAGGAAGGGAAACCGCCATGCAGTAAAAAGGGTGGAATCTGCTCGCTGCATAGTTACATACCAGGAGCAGACGGTATGATCGATACCCCTGAAGGAGACCCTGTTATTGTATGCCCCAAGAGATTCGACGAGAAACATGTCGTTGTCCGATGGCTTGCAGATATCGTTGGTTTCCCATCGGACAAGGTCATGATTGCCCGGGAAGTTCCGTTCATGCAGGGAACTAAAACGGGAAGACCGGCAGGGAAAATTGACCTTGTGATTGCTGGCGGAAGCAATGAACGATTGTCCTGGTATGGTTTGGAGATTCAGGCTGTGTATTTTTCCGGACTCGGAATGCGGTCCGAATTTGCAAAATTGGAAAGAAGCGCACACCCGACCCCTCCATTTCCCGTCAAGACACGTCGCCCGGACTGGCGTTCGTCCAGCGCAAAGAGACTTATGCCGCAGTTGCAAATCAAGGTACCTACACTGCGCCGATGGGGATCAAAAATGGCCGTAGCTGTTGATCGTCCCTTTTTTGAAGCAATCGGTGGGCCGTCTTTAAATCCCAGCCATGATCTCAGCGACGGAGATATCGTATGGCTCGTTCCGGAAATGGAACGCCGGAATGATCGGAAATATCGATTGGTGCGCGGACACTGGGAAGTGCTTACGCTGGAAGAGTCCCACGAAAAACTCCTTGCAGCGTATGCAGTGCGTCGCGATGATTTCGAAACGGTCCTGCGGAATAAATTAGAGCCGTTGAAATAAGCGACGGAGCCGCCCGGCTCGGGCAGAAACCGGAAAACATCTTTCATCGATTGATCTTTATCTTTGAGGAAATGGCACTTCAATGAACCGTAAAGCCATATAGGCGGTTAGCGGGAAAACCCGGCGCCAGCAACCCGAAATGCCCCATCCCCCCTTCTCATGCGACGACGCACGATCCTTCCGATGCTTTCCCTCTTGCTCATGGCTTCCTGTACCGGTGCGCCGGACGATACGGAAGCGCCGGAAACCGCTCCCGGCGTACAGGTTGCCCCATTCGGCGAGGCGGACGGCGTACCCGTAGAACTCTTCACGCTGGCGAATGCCCACGGCATGGAAATCCGACTCACGAACTATGGAGGTATCGTTACCCATTTGTTCGTGCCGGACGCCGAGGGTACGCCCGGCGACATTGCACTCGGATACGATACGCTCGCAGGGTATCTGGAACAGTCTCCCTACTTCGGTTCCCTCATCGGGCGGTACGGAAACCGGATCGGCGGAGCCGCCTTCACCCTCGACGGAGAAACCTGGACGCTCGCCGCTAACGACGGCCCCAATCACCTGCACGGCGGCGAACGAGGTTTTGACAAGGTGGTCTGGACAGCGGAACCGTTCGAGGAAACCGGCCAGCGCGGCGTACGGCTCGCCTACACCAGCCCGGACGGAGAGGAAGGCTACCCGGGCACGCTCGATATGGAAGTAACCTATACGCTCACCGACGAAAACGCCTTCGAGATCGACTACCGCGCTACGACGGACAAAGCAACCCCCGTCAACCTGACGCAGCACACCTATTTCAATCTGGCCGGAGTGGGCAGCGGGGACATCCTCGGCCATGAGCTCACGCTCCATGCAGACCGGTTCACGCCTGCTGACGAGACGCTGATCCCCACCGGAGAACTGCAGCCGGTTGCAGGAACGCCCTTCGACTTCACGGAACCGACCGCCATAGGCGCCCGCATCGACGCGGACGATACACAGATCGAGCGCGGAGGGGGCTACGACCACAACTTCGTGCTGAACGGAGAAGCAGGCGCGCTCAAGCTCGCGGCCCGGGTTGCGGACCCTGTCAGCGGGCGCGTCATGGAAGTGCACACCACCGAGCCGGGCGTACAATTCTACACGGGGAATTTCCTGGACGGATCCATTACCGGCAAAGGCGTATCCTATGAGAGGCGCAGCGGCTTCTGCCTCGAAACCCAGCATTTTCCCGATTCGCCGAACCAGGACGGTTTCCCCTCGACGATTCTGCGACCGGGTGAAACGTATACCTCCCGCACCATCTATTCCTTCGACGTATTGCCATGACCGAACAGGCTATGGAACAGGCCGCTCTTGGAGGAGGCTGCTTCTGGTGTCTTGAAGCGGTGTTCGAGCCGCTTCGGGGGATACGTAAAATCGTCCCGGGCTATGCCGGCGGCCATGCCCCCGACCCGACGTACCGGCAGGTATGCACAGGCCGTACGGGCCATGCCGAGGTCGTGCAAATCGACTTCGATCCTTCCGAAATCTCCTACCGGGGCATCCTTGATGTTTTCTTCACAACGCACGATCCGACTACGCCGGACCGGCAGGGTGGAGATGTCGGGCCGCAGTACCGCTCCATCATCCTGTACCACGACGAAACCCAGGCAGCCGTGGCGCAAAGCACGCTGACCGAGTTCGACGGCAAGGATATCTGGCACAATCCCATCGTGACCGAAATCGAACCGCTGGAGACCTTCTACCCTGCGGAAGAGGAACACCATGCGTACTACCGGGACAATGCCCGGCAACCTTATTGCCGCATCGTCATTGCCCCCAAAGTCGCCAAGCTGCGCAAGGAATACGCGGCCCGCCTGAAGTAACCTGTCCGGAGCAAAACGCCTGCACCATGTCTCTCGACACACGCCCCCTCGGATATACCGGAGAACAACTTACCGGCGTCGGCCTCGGCACCTGGGCCATCGGCGGCGGCGACTGGCAATACGGCTGGGGGCCCCAGGAAGACCGGGAATCCGTCGCTGCCATTCGCCGTGCTCTCGACGTAGGTATCAACTGGATAGATACAGCCCGTGTCTACGGCCTCGGGCATTCCGAAAAAATCGTAGGAGAGGCTATTGCGGGCCGCCGGGACGAGGTGTTTCTGGCCACGAAATGCGGACCCCACTGGAAAAAGGACGGCACTATCTACAGGAGACTGAAGGCCGGCGGCGTACGCAAGGAATGCGAATCGAGCCTGAAGCGCCTCAAAACGGACGTGATCGACCTGTACCAGATTCACTGGCCCGATCCTCTCGGAGAAATTGAGGAAGGATGGACCGAAATCGCAAAAATGGTCGAGGAAGGAAAGATTCGCTATGCCGGCGTATCCAACTTCACGGTGGAGCACCTGCGGACCGTGCAGGCCATTCACCCGGTAGCGTCGCTCCAGCCGCCCTACAGCATGTTGCGACGCGGCATCGAGGATGCCCTGTTGCCGTACTGCGCCGAAAACAACATCGGCGTGATCGTCTACAGCCCGATGGTATGCGGTCTTCTGACCGGCAAATTCTCCAAAGCCCGCCTTGCCGGGTTGGCTGCAAACGACTGGCGGCGCGGGAACGTCGAGTTCCGGGCGCCGGCCTTCGACGCGAACCTCGCCCTGGTCGATGGTCTGAAGCCCATCGCCGAGCGCAACAACCTGACGCTTTCCCAACTGGCCATTGCCTGGGTGCTCCGGCGGCCCGAGGTGACCTCCGCTATCGTGGGCGCCCGGAGGCCGGACCAGATCGAGGAAACCGCCCAGGCAGGCAACGCTGCGCTTTCCGAAGACGACGTACGCGCCATAGAACAACTGCTGACGCGGCGGCAGGAAACGATCGCGGCGGCGTCCTGACCCCGGGCCGGATTGCGGGCTGCGCGCGCTCGGATCCCCAGTGACCTCCCTTTTGTTCGGCGGGCAAGATGTATTGCCGAATGATTGCCGACCACACGCGCTCGGATCCCTACGCGCCGAGCGGATCTCTAATCCTCTTGTGGAACCGGTAATCCCAACTGGTCGGCGGCGTCGAGAATAAGCGCCTGGGCGCGTTCCGGCGTTTCCGCCTCGGCGTAGACGCGCAGCAACGGTTCCGTACCCGAGGGCCGGATCAGCAACCAACCGCCTTCGACATGGTGCTTGAAACCGTCGAAAGGATCCACCCGCAGCACAGAGGAGCCTGCAATCACTTCCGGCCCGTTGCCCTGCCGGAGACGCTGCAGGATACGTTCCTTTTTCGCATCGGTGGTACGGAAATCGATGCGGCGATAGGCTTGCGCACCGAACTCGTCATGTAATTCCGCTACGAGTTCCGACAGTTTTTTGCCCCGCTGCGCCATCATCTGCATCACAAGCAGACCAATGTACAGGCCATCCCGATCCGGGATATGCCCCTGTGCGGCAATGCCCCCGGATTCCTCGCCTCCCAGAAGTACGTCCCCCTTCACGATATGCCCGGCAATGTACTTGAAACCGATCCGCGTCGTTTCCACAGGAAGCCCGTACGCCTCCCCCATGCGATCGATGAGCGACGTACTTGAAAAGGCCTTGACAACCCGGCCCGACATCCCGACTTCCTTGTGAAGATATCTGACGAGCAAGGCAAGGAGGGTATGCGAATCCACAAATCTTCCCCGCTCGTCGAACAGGGCCACCCGATCCGCATCGCCGTCGTTGGCAATCCCCACAGCGCACCCCTCGGCAACAACCGCCTCGGCAAGTATTCCCAGATTGCGCTCGATAGGCTCGGGTGGGCGCCCCCCGAACCCCGGATTGTGTTCATGCCGCAGCGCCGCCACCTGCCCGGTTCCGAGTAATTCAACAAAGACGCCCTGGCCGGCGCCGAACATGGCGTCGTGCGCGACGCGCAGGCCGGAAGCGCGAATCGCATCGATATCCAGGCGGCTCCTGAGACAATCCAGATAGCCTGTCGTGATATCTTGCTCCGTAATCCCTCCGCTGCGCCGCAACAGATCCAGCGGCTGCGGAGCAGGCAGGATATCGCCCGCAGCGGGTATCCGGGCCTCCACCTCAGCGATATCGTCCGGCAACAGCGGTCCGCCGAAATCCGCCTTCAGTTTGAATCCGCTGTATTCGGGCGGATTATGACTGGCCGTGATGACGATGCCCGCCGTACATCCGGATTCCCTTGTAGCCCAGCTTACGGCGGGGGTAGGCACGAACGATTTCGGCAACAGGACCTTGATGCCTGCCGAGGCCAGCACGCGGGCGGCATATTCAGCGAAGGAACGTCCAAGAAACCGCGTATCGTACCCGATCACGACTTTCGGCGCGGCGCCGGACCGTTCAAGGACCCATTCGGCGGTCGCATGGGCCACCCTGTGCAGGTTGCGGAACGTGAAGTCCTCTGCAATAACGGCGCGCCAGCCGTCTGTTCCGAAACGAATATCCGCCATCATGCCCCTCCCTTGCGGCTGGCTTCCATTAAATCCTGTGCGCTTTGCAGCGCCGCATCCGTAATATCGGCGCCGGTCATCAGCCCGGCCACATGTTCTGCCCGCTGGTTTTCGACCAGTCGCCGGATGCGCGTCTTCGTACGATCCCCCTCCACATATTTCTCGACCACAAAATGTGCATCTCCCTGCGCCGCAATCTGGGGCAAATGGGTAATGGCGACAATCTGATGGTTGGCGGCCAGCGCGTGCAGGCTTTGCCCCACCTTGCTCGCCACCGCTCCCGAAATACCCGAGTCGATCTCGTCGAAAACCAGCACCGGATACGCCTCGCTTCGCGCCAGCACGGTCTTCAGAGCCAGCATGATGCGGCTGATCTCCCCGCCGGAAGCAACGCGGGCAAGCGGCCGCAGCGCCTCGCCCTTGTTCGTCGAGATGTAAAATTCAACACGATCCATGCCCGAGGCATGCGCCGCCACACGCCGGTCCTCTGCAAGAATCCACCCGTCCGGGTCCTCGTCCACAGAAAACCGGACATCGAACCGGCAATCGACCATGCCGAGCTTGCTGCATTCCTCCTCCACCGCTTCCCGGATGGCATGGGCCACCTCCTTGCGCCGGGCGCTCAGGTGGATGGCGGCCTCTGACAAACGCCCCTGTGTCGTTGTCATGCGATCCGTCAGGGTATCGAGCGCCGCATCGAAATGCGCCGCCTCGGCGTGGGCTTCGCCGATCTTGCGCCGGTGCTCCAGCACCGCTTCCAGCGTACCGCCGTATTTGCGGGCCAGCCCCCGTATATCGACGAGCCGGGTCCTGATTTCTTCGAGCCGTTCGGGGTCGAACGCCGCCTGCTCGCCATACTGCTTCAGAAACGAGGACATCTCCGCCGTGACGATACAGGCGGAATCGATCTCGCCGAGCGTTTCCTCGAAACGGGGATCGATCTCCGCCAGTTCGCGCAGTTCGTTGCGGACAGCGACCAGTTGATCGTGAATGGAATGCCCGTCTTCGTACAAGACGGAGCTCAACCGGGCAGACGCCTCGTGCAAACGCTCTGCATGCTCCAGCACGCGGCGTTCGTTTTCGAGGAGTTCTTCTTCTCCTTCCCGGGGCGATACGCGATCTATCTCCTCGATCTGAAACGCATGGAGCGCTCGCTTTTCCTGCATGTCGCGCTGCCGGGCTGCCAGCGCGTCCCGTTCGGCAAGCAGGGCCGCGAAGTTCCGGAAATGACCTGTGCACGCTTCGCGCGCCTCTCCGAGCCGGCCAAAATCATCCAGCAGGCCGATATGCGTCGAAACATTCAGCAGCGACTGGTGCTCATGCTGCCCATGCAAATCGATGAGACGGGAGGCGACGGCGCGCATTGCCTGTAGCGTAGCCGGAGTGTCGTTGACGAATCCGCGGCTGTACGACGGCGTGATTTCCCGGCGCAGGATCATCACCGGGGCCGGATCCACTGCATATTCCCGGAGCAAGGACACAACGGACGGATCGTCCACCTGATCGAACACTCCCTCGATGACTGCCTTCGCCGCGCCGGATCGGATGGCGGAAGGGGATGTCCGCTCTCCCAGAATCGCCTGCAGGGCCCCGATCAGAATGGACTTGCCGGCGCCTGTCTCACCCGTAATGATAGTAAGCCCCGCATCGAACTCGACACGAAGCTCCTCGATGAGTGCGTAATCGCGGACGTAAAGAGACTTCAGCAAGGGAGCGCGAAATGCTTAAACGAGGATCTCCGCAGTAACAGACAAGAAAACACCTCGGGACATAACCCCGGTTCAGGAAACCAGCACCCATCCCTCTGCAATTTTTCGCTCTGCAAGTTTGTACTTGAGCGTTTGCGTTTGCCCGGTAGACGGATTCTGGATGGTCACTTTCTCGTTGCGCCCGATTTTCTGGTCCACTACGATGGTCTCCTTCCGGGCAGTTGGATCCCGGTCGGCAGACGCCGCTTGCGCCCCGCCCGACTTGACGCCGTAGGTCGGCTCCATGGAATCGTGGCGCGTCCGCGCCCGCTTCGGATCGAGACGGCGGCGCACAGGGGCGGAGCGGGCAGACCGGGCGGATTGCTCGGCGACAAGCGGCCCCGCCTTGAACACGAACGAAACGACCTCTTCATTGATCGTCCCCATCATCTCGGCGAAGAGCTTGAACGCCTCCATCTTGTATTCGACGAGCGGATCCCGCTGTCCGTAGGCGCGGAGCCCGATCCCTTCCTTGACTTCATCGAGTTCCCGCAGGTGCCCCATCCACTTCTCGTCGATGATATTGAGCATGGCGGTCCGTTCGAGCGTATCGTTGATGATGCGCCCTTCCGTACCTACCGCCTCCTCCACCTTCACCACCGCCCGCAGCAGACGGCGCCCGTCCGTGAAATCCACGAACACCCGGGCCGGGCGGCGCTCTTCATCCTGCTCCATCACCTGCTGCATGCCCTTGTGGAACGGGCGTGACAATGCATCCCGTTTGCGCCGGTAAAACGAGATGGCCGCATCGTAGATCAGCTGCTCCACGCCGTCTTCCCCAAGGCTCACAAACTCTTCCCGTTCGAGCTCGAACTCGAACGCCAGTTTGCGCAGGATTTCCTCATGTAAATCGTCGAGCGTGCCTTCCCCATAGTGCTTTTCCACTACCTCCGAGATGACATCCTGAAGCATTTCCAGGATCTCTCCGTGGAACCGCTCGCCCTTGAGCGCATGCAGGCGGCGGTCGTAGATCACTTGCCGCTGCGAATTGAGCACATCGTCGTATTCGAGCTGGCGCTTGCGAATGGCGAAATTGTTTTGCTCGACTTTCTTCTGCGCCCGGGTGATACTCTTGTTCACCCACGGATGCGTGATGACGGCGCCTTCTTCCATGTTCAGCCGGTCCATCACCTTGGCGGCGCGGTCCGAACCGAACAGACGCATCAGATCGTCTTCGAGGGATACGTAAAACTGGCTTTCGCCCGGATCCCCTTGCCGGCCCGACCGGCCCCGCAACTGCAAGTCGATCCGGCGGCTCTCGTGCCGCTCGGTGCCAAGAATGGCCAGTCCCCCCGCCTCGATTACACCGGCCCCCAGTTTGATATCCGTACCGCGTCCGGCCATGTTCGTGGCGATCGTCACAGCCCCGCGCTGCCCGGCCTCGGCAATAATGTCGGCCTCCGCTTTAGCCCGGTCCCGGCGCGCATTCAGCACGTTATGGCGAATGCCCGACCGCTTGAGCATGCGGGACAGGGTTTCCGAGACATCCACGGAGGTGGTGCCCACAAGTACGGGCCGTCCTGCCTTGTTGTACTCGGCGATTTTCTTGATGGCGGCGCGGTATTTCTCGCGCTTCGTTCTCAATACGAGATCGTCGAGGTCGTCTCGCGTGATAGGCCGGTTCGTCGGGACGACCACCACATCCATCTCGTAGATTTTCCAGAACTCCTCGGCTTCCGTTTCGGCAGTGCCGGTCATGCCGGAGAGCTTGTCGTACATCCGGAAATAATTCTGAAGCGTGATGGTGGCGTACGTCTGTGTCGCCGCCTGCACCTGCACCTTTTCCTTGGCTTCGATCGCCTGGTGCAACCCGTCCGAATACCGCCGCCCGGAGAGCACCCGGCCGGTATGTTCGTCCACGATCTGGACCCGTCTTTCCTGCACGATGTACTCCACATCTTTCTCGTACAGGGTATAGGCCTTGAGCAACTGCTCGATGGCGTGCAGGCGTTCCGCCCTTTCCGAATACAGCGTATAGAGCGTGCGTTTTTCCTCCTCCTCTTCCTTGGCGAGAAGACGCACATCGTTCATGCGTTTGTTTTCCTTCTTCTCCTCGTCCAGCGAAGCGTCTGCTTCGATGTCCGCCTCCATCTGCCGCCGCCGTTCCGCATAGCGGCCTTCTATGGAGGCAATCTTGTCGCCCATGTCGGGAAGCACGAACAGATCGGTGTCTTCCCCCGCCGCCCGCGCCGCAAACTCGCGCCCCTGCTCCGTCATTTCGATAGCATGCTGCTTCTCCTCGAGGGCAAAGTACAGCGGCTCATCCACAAGCGGCATATGCTTCGCATTATCCTGCAAGTAGAAAAACTCCGTCTTGCGCAGCAGTTGCGCCACGCCCATTTCCTGGAGCAACTTCTGGAGTTTCTTGTTGCGGGGAAATCCGCGGTTGGCGCGCAGGATCGCAAGACCGGCTTCGTTCTCCATTTCCGAGGCCGTCTTGCGGTCGCCGGCTTCTTCGGCCCGGTCCCGCTCGCGCAACCGCCGCTCCGCTTCGGACGCAAATCCCGCCACCGCCTTCTGCTGCGCATAGACCAGTCTTTCGATGACGGGCTGCAGCTCCATAAAACGGCTGTCGTTCGCTTGCGGCACGGGCCCGGAAATAATGAGCGGCGTGCGCGCCTCGTCGATCAGCACGGAATCCACCTCGTCCACGATCGCAAAATGGTGGCCGCGCTGCACCAGTTGCTCCTGCTCGGACACAAACGAATTATCCCTCAGGTAGTCGAAACCGAACTCGTTGTTCGTGCCGTAGGTAATGTCGGCGCGGTATGCCTTGCGACGGCCTTCCGTGTGCGACTCGTGCTTGTCGATGACGTCCACCGTGAGGCCGTGAAACTCGAACACCGGCCCCATCCACTCCGCATCGCGCTGCGCCAGATACGGGTTGACCGTAACCACATGCACACCGCGGTCCGCCAGCGCGTTGAGATAGATCGGCAAGACGGCCACGAGCGTTTTCCCCTCGCCCGTCTTCATCTCGGCAATACGCCCCTGGTGCAGCACCACCCCGCCCAGCAACTGGGCGTCGTACGGCACCATATCCCAGAAAATACGGGTCCCTCCGGCTTCCCATTCCTTGCCCAACAGGCGGCGGCACGTTTCCTTGACGACGGCAAACGCCTCCGCGACCATGCTGTCAAGAACTTCCTCGACCGCCTCCAGCCACTCTTCTTCCAGCCCGTCGAGTTCATCGAAGAGCGCCCGGTGCTGCTGCGGCGAGAGTTCCTTGCCGTTATCGGTCCCGACCCCGTTCCCCGAAAATGCAGGGAGCGCAGTCTCGTCCGCAGCAGGCTTACCCTTCTCCGGCACGGGAACGGCGCCTCCCAACTTGGCGCGCAGAGCCTTCTGGCTTGCTTCGTTGTCTGCAACGGCTTCCCGGATGCGTTGCCGGAAATCATCCGTTCTGGCCCGCAGCTCCTCGTCCGAAAGGTCGGACAGATCCTCATAGGCAGCGTTGATGCGTTCGACAACCGGCCAGAGCCGCTTCAGCTCCCGTTCGTTCTTGTCGCCGAACAGCGATTTGAAGAAATCTATCATGGGGCGCGGGGCGCGGAAATAAGAGCGAATCGGTTTGTCGGAAGAAAGGTCCGACAAACTGACAGGTAGCAGAGTATCACGCCGAACAGCAAAAACCGTTCCTTGCCTGCCTAACGCTCAGGTGCACAGAGGCTGGCCCCGGCAAATGGTATTTCCGGAAGAAATGCGGCGCCTGCTCACTCGAACTCCACCCGGATCCCGAGCGACGGTACGAGCGGAAGCTGATCCACCCGGCGCACCGTGAACAGGTCGAGGTAAAAAAGATTGCGCCGGTCGTACAGGTTGATGACACTGCCCTGAAGCGTGAGGGCGGCTCCGTCGAACCGGAAAGTTCGCTCGACGGAAATGTCGAGGCGATGGTAGGTGGGAAGCACCGCATTGAAAGGACGATCGTAAATCACCCGCCGGGACCGCATCAGTTCGAAGACGCTCGCAGCCCTGTCCAGCAGGACAAAGCTGTCGAAAGCCAGCGGGCGGGTGTAGGGGCGGCCCGAACCGAAGGCCCAGCGCACACTGGCGTCGAATCCTTTCCAGGAAACGCTGACAAGCGCATTGACCTGGTGGCGGCGGTCGTGCGGCGGTCGGAACCGGAGGGACTCTGTGTCGAACCAGTACCGTATCGCCTCGTATTTCGTGTGGTACAAGGTGGAGGAAAGGCCGTAATTCACGAAGGCATAGAACGGCTCCCGGCGCATCTCCATCCGCGCTTCCATGCCGATCGACCGTCCGCGCGCCGGGTGCAGCCGGGTGGTAAGCGCGGGAAACGCGGTCCATTCCGCAACGAACAGGTTCTGCATACGCCTGTAGAATCCCTCGACGGAAACCTCCAGCCACGGCTTCGGCGTTCCCCGGTAGCCAAGCAGTCCATGGACGGATTTGCCGAGCCGTCCGACGAGCGGATCCCTTTCGTTTTGGTCCCTTTCCGGACGCGGTACGATAGACCATATCGTAAACACATTGGCCACGTCGCGCCGGTCGGTAAGGCCCACCACTTCCTGATTGTACATACCCACGGCGGCGCTGAAATGATGCGCCCCCCGGTCCCATATCGCGCGCAGCCTCGGCTCCAGCCACGGGTCTATTCTGACCTGATACCATTGCAAGCGGGCACCCGGCATCAGGCGCAGGCCCCGTCCGAGATCGAACGTGGATTGCGCGTAGAATCCGAATTCCAGAAACGGCCTTGCAGATACCTCCGGCAGATGAAACACGCCGTCCAGACGGTTCTCGGTTTCCCCCGATATCAATCCATCCCACCCGCTTTCCCAGGAAAAACGATCCTTCTCGAACAGCGCGTCGATAGCGAAGCGCGTGTGGTAGATACGGGACATGCGAAGAGGTTCGTCCACCGGACCAAATTCGGTCTGGTGACGGGAATGCGAGAGATGCACATTCATGATGACCGGCAGGATGCGCGGCACGATCACCCAGCGCGCCCCGATCGCTTCGTTGCTCCAGCGGACCTCCTCGGCCGCCTCCTCCCCGATATCCTCGGCGATCGTGCCCCGGTCATGCGTTCTGAGAGCGCTGATCGAAAGCCTGCTGTTGCGGGTCGCCGGTCCGTATACCTTCGCAAAAAGATCCCCGAACCGGAAGGGCAGGTTCTTGTCGATCAGCGGTTCGGCAATGCGTTCGAGGAACGACTCCCGGCCTGCAACGAGAAACGACGCATGCCCCGGCACAATGGGGCCTTCGATGCGCAGTGCACTCGTGAAGGGGGAAACGCTGGCCATGCCGGCGAAACGACGGGTGTTCCCGTAGCGGGAAGCAACATCGATAACGGAGGCAAGTCTGCCGGAGTACCGGGTAGGGAAACCGCCCGCATAGAAATCGACCCGGTCCAGTATGTCCGCCGGAAAAGCGGAATAGAATCCGAGCACATGAAACGGCTGGTACACAAGCATCCCGTCGAGATACACGAGGTTCTGGGAGGGTTCGCCGCCGCGCACGTAATACTGGCCGCCGCGATCGCCCGTCGTGACAACGCCGGGAAGCACCGTAAGGTAATTCGCCAGATCGGCGGAAATATCGGGGGATGGCACGAGCTCGATCTCTTCGGGCAGAATGCGCTGATGCCCCGCCGTGATGCGGGCCATCCCGTGCTCGCGCTCGGCTTGCACAAGCACTTCGTCGAGTTCCGCCTGCGAAGGAACGAGGGCGGCATGCCGGCGGGCGGCGTCTCCTGCGGACAGCGTGAGGGTATCCCGGAACGCTTCGTAGCCTATGAACGAGACGGTCAATTCGTACGACCCCGGCTCAATACCCGGAATGATATAGATGCCGTCCGCATTGGCAGCGACACCGTACGACGGAACGTCCCCGGCAGCATCCGCAAGGTCCCGCAGCACAGCGGCGGCTCCGACCAGCGGCTGCCCGTCCGAGGCGTCCGTAACGAAACCGCTCAAGGCGGCGCGCCGGGCCTGAACCTGAGCCTGCGCCTCGACAGGGCCGTACCACGCCGCAAGCGCCGGCAAGGCGACGACGGCGAGCACTATCCGAACAACCCGTCCCATGAGCATGATTCGCTACCCCCCGGAATCCACATTGGTCCCCAGGCAGTAGTCGCCCCCTCTCCGCTGTATGAAATCGAAGAACGGCGTGTCGGCGACCGCCCTTTGGGAGGGGTATATCGTTGCTTCATCATTGTACCCTCCGACCACCAGGCCATACCCGTTCTCCACGTTCGAAAGCGTGCCGGGCTGGATCAGCACACGCTCGTCCGACAGATCGCCTCCCGGCGGATCCCAGTCGGAACTCCCGACGGTAATAGCCAGCCGCAACCCCAATAAGGCAAGACCGTCCCAAGCCGGGTTCCAGAACTCGATCCCCGTATCGCTATGATAATATGATCGCATGGTTTCGTACAGAATATTCAGGTCAATGTCGACCTGCCAGCCGTTCTCAATGGTTGTCCTGTTGTTTCTGTACGAAAACGTGTAATGTTTCAGAGGATTATCACATAAGGCGTAAGGATCAGGATTAAGCTTGTTATAATAACGCACGCTGTAGATGACATCGAACCGAATCAAAGCAAAATCGGATGCCCCTGTAACAGTAACCGTAATATCTCGCGTGCCCGCATCTTCGTCCTCGATGCGCACCTCCCAGGGCACCTCCACATGTACGACGCTTTTAGCCCCGTCAGACCGCGCCACTTCCATGCGATGGCGGCTCCCGTATCCGGGCGTAAAATCGGCCCGGTAGATATGATCCAGCTGCCCCGTGGCGTTGGCCACGACCGAATCCCGCCACACGTAGGTTGTGCCGCTGCCCAGATCGGTCGAGGTGACGACCGCATCGAGAGCATCCCCTGATTCCGGGAAAAGCAGGTCTTCCACGGGAGCAACGAGCACCGTCTGGGTAGGCAACCGGGGATTAAAGACGCCGTACAGCGAAAACGGCTCGTCCGCTCCGGCCGGACCCGCCACATCTTCCTCGCAGCCGACAAGGCATAAAAAGACCGCCAGGGCGCCTGAAGCAATCAGATACCTTGCACCGGATACTGCATTACGTTGCTTTCTTTCGGATATATGCGCAAACTCGCCTACCCCTCCGAAGCCTCAATGGTCCCTGAGCAGTAATCGCCTCCGTCCCGCTGTATGAAATCGAAGAACGGGGTGTCTTCGACCGCCCTGCTGGAGGGGTATAACGGCGCCTCTTCATTGTATCCCCCGCCCACCAGGTCTGTCATGCACGACATGTCAACATATCAATTTTCATGCCAAAGGGGACCTGAATGCAAAGCTGCATGATCTTTTAATATGACGCAAATGATAGTAATCTTTTACCCCCATCTCGCCACCCCACCGGCAACATCAGGCCGCGATCTCCGTTGATGCTGTATGCGTGCTTCTTATGTTCGACCCTTCTTCCTTGCGGTAATCCTTGCCCTGGCCGGAGCGGGCGCCCTTCCATCGTCGGCCCAACCCGGACCGGCTACCACCTTTTCCTTCCTGCGGCTTGCCCCTTCCGCACGGGCCGCCTCGCTGGCCGGCGCATTCTCCGCCGTATACGATGAAGACGTCAACGCCCTCTTCTACAACCCGGCCCTGCTTAATCCGGACATGCACCGTACGCTCTCCGTCACGTACCTCAATCATCTGGGGGGCATTCATGCGGGATTCGTGTCGCATGCCCGGCACCGGGAAGGCATCGGCATGCTGGGCGCGGGACTACGCTACGTAACCTGGGGCAGCACCGAGGGATACGATGCGGCCGGCAACGCCACAGAAAGCTTCGGCGCAAACGATGTGGCGCTCACCGCATCCTGGGCCCGCGCCCATGACGAACGCTTGCGGTACGGCGCAAACCTCCACGCGGCATTCTCAAGCGTCGAAACAGCCAGTGCGTCGGCCTTCGCCGCAGACGCCGGCGTGCTCTACCACGTGCCCGAAAAGCAACTGGCCCTGAGCGCCTCCGTACATAACATAGGCATTGTGGCGGATGCGCTCGGCTCGTCCAGGGATACGCTGCCACTCGATCTCCGCGTAGGGGTTTCCAAACGCTTCCGGTATCTGCCCCTGCTTCTTTCCCTGTCGGGCTACAATCTGAACCGGATAGGCGAAGAAAGCGAAGGGCGGAACGCAGCGTCGGGCGTGCTCCGGCACGTAGCCGTCGGCTGGGAATTCTTTTTCAGCGATGCGTTCCGGATCCGGATGGGATACAACCACCGGCAGCATCAGGACCTGAAAATGAAAAACCGGCTGGATATGGCCGGCGTGGGCGTGGGATGCGGGATCAGGGTGGCAAGCTTCCGTTTCGACTATGCCTTCAACTCGTGGTCAACCCTGGGCGGCCTGCATCAGGTCACCGTACGTACGGGGATCTGATCCTGCTGCTACGATACCATCTCCTTTTCCTACTCAGGATCCTCCCTGTAATAGGCTCTTGTAAATCAGGGTCGTTTCGCGCGTACCGTGCCGCATGCGCGCCCGGACCTCCTCGATATCCATGCCCTCGTTCAGCCAGATAAGAGGCGCCGTGTGCGTGAGGCTGTGCGGGCTGACGCCGTTCCGTTTCAGGTTGGCCGCCGCCAGATACCGGTTGATCCGGCTTCGGACAGAGCGCGTATTCAGGCGTTGCCCGTTCGAGCGATGGCCGTGAGACACGAATAACGGATGTTCGGGCAGAACGGAATCGCGCGCTGCGAGGTAGCGCTCTATCTTCTCGATCACCGGGGCGTCAATGGGCGCCTGCCGGTCCTTGGCAGTACGCCCCTTGCCCTGCACCCGCAGAAACCTTCCGAGCAAGGTGTGTTCGATATCCCGTACATCGGCCCGTATGATCTCGATCTCGCTGAGCCCTGCATACAGCATCAGGTAGACCATGGCCTGATCCCGTTTCCCAAGCAGGGTGGTATCGTCAAGCACATGCAATAGCTGCCGGATGTCCGCTTCCGTGAGCACGGCGCGAGAGTGCGACGACGGGCGGCGGTTCCCCTTGACCGCAAGGGCCGGGTTCTTCTCCATCAACCCGATGACGACGAGATATTGACAGAACTGCCGGAGAGCAGTCAGATACGTGGATACGGACGCCTTGCTCAGCGAACGCGTCTCCATCAGATAGGTTTTGTACGCCCGGACCCCATCCTCCGAGAAACGAAATGTATCGGCCTGCCCGGCAAACCACCGCTCGAATTCGCGGAGCGCCCTGCTATAGGTCCCCACCGTATCGGTGCTCTTTTCCCTGAGATACTCCCGCTGAAAATCCTGCAACCGCTTTGCAAGTTCACCGGTTGTCAGTTTGAGGGGTTCGATGTGTGACGAAGCCATTATTGCCCATGATGAAGTATCCCGCGATACCCCACAGAATAGCCCCCCGACACATTAAAAGCAATAACGGAATTATGGGCGATCTCAGGAACCGGAGCCCATTGATTCCACGATGCGGACAAAACTCGTCAGGAAGGAAGAGCCCATGGCTCCGTCGATAATGCGGTGGTCGTAAGAAAGAGACAACCAGGCCATCTGTCGCACGGCGATCACGTCGCCAAGCCTCGGATCTTCGATGACCACCGGACGCTTCTGGATTCGCCCGACGGCGAGAATGGCCACCTGGGGCTGATTGATGATGGGCGTACCCTTGAGCCCCCCGATCGGACCGATGTTCGTGATGGTGAATGTGCCCCCTTGCAGATCGTCGGGATGCAACCGTTTGTTGCGCGCCCGGTCGGCAATATCCGCCACCGACCGCGCCAGATCGGCAAAAGATTGACGCCCTGCATTGCGAATGACCGGAGCGACCAGCCCGGCCTTGCCGACGGCCACCGCAATATTGATATGGAAATCATCCCGCAGCACGATCTCGTCTCCGTTCACGGACGCATTCAGGACCGGATGCTCGCGGAGCGCTTCTATCGCCGCATGGACAAAAAACGGGGTATAGGTCAATTTGGCGCCTTCCCGCTTCAGAAACGCCTCTTTTTCCCGTTGGATGAAGGAGACAAGATTCGTCATGTCCACTTCCGCAAAGGAGGTCACATGCGGAGAAGTCGCCTTCGAACGCACCATGTGCTCCGCAATGATCTGCCGGGTGCGATCCATTTTAACGACCCGCACCTCCGACCCTTCTGCAGGCTCGACAGGTTGCGGCTCCGGAAACCCTGACCCGTCCGCAGACCGGCCGGCCACGTAATCGAGGACATCCTTCTTCGTGACCCGTCCATCCCGACCGGAGCCTGCAATGGATTCGAGTTCGGAAGTGCTTACCCCCTCCTGTTCGGCGATGGAGCGCACCAGCGGGGAGAAGAACGAGTCGCTGGCGCCTTGCTTCGAAACGGCGGCGTCCCTCGGTGCGAACGCGGAAGCTTCGGTAACATGGTCGGACGGCGGCTCCGGCGGATCGGGCGCAACCGGAGCAGGGGGAGGCGGTGGAGGTGTCGGTTGGGAGACCGGCTCCGGCGCCTCCTTGACCGGTTCGGGAGCACGGGGCGCTTCCTCGTTCTCGTCCGCAATCACGGCAAGCAACGTTCCCACACCTACCGTCTCGCCCTCTTCCACCAGGATTTCAGCCACGACGCCCGCAGCGGGCGACGGTACATCGGTGTCGACTTTGTCGGTCCCTATTTCAAGCAGCGTTTCATCCTGCTCGATACGCTCGCCGAGCTTCTTGTGCCATTCGACCACCGTGCCCTCGGTGATACTTTCGCCCATTTGGGGCATGATGATTTCAACCCTGGCCATATCCGCTTTGCGATGATTGCTACCGGGACACGCGAACGTATTTTATGCAATAAGCGGCGCAATAACCAGCGCCACTACCGCAATCAATTTAATCAGAATATTCAAACTGGGGCCGCTCGTATCCTTGAGCGGATCGCCGACCGTATCGCCTACCACGGAAGCCTTGTGAGCATCGCTGCCCTTTCCGTACATGGTCCCGCCAATGGAAATGTTCCCTTCGATCAACTTCTTGGCATTATCCCAGGCGCCGCCGGCATTAGCCTGAAAAATAGCGAAAAGCACGCCGGAGACCAGCACACCGGCCAGCAATCCACCCAACATGCTTTTGTCGATGAAGCCCACGATGACCGGCGCCGCGATGGCCAACAGGCCTGGCGCCACCATTTCGCGAATGGCTGCCTTCGTGGAAATATCGACGCAACGCGTGTGTTCGGCCGGAGCCGTGCCTTCGCGCAACCCGGGAATCTCCCGGAATTGCCGCCCGACTTCGACAATCATGTGACCTGCCGCCCGTCCCACGGCCCCAATCGCCATGGCGCTGAACACATACGGCAACATGGCCCCGAGCAGTAACCCGGACAAGATTTTAGGGTTGGCCACATCGATGTTGGGTACCTGCGCCTGCTGCATGAACGCAGCGAAAAGAGCAAGCGCCGTCAATGCGGCGGAACCAATGGCGAATCCCTTCCCGATCGCGGCTGTCGTGTTCCCAACAGCGTCGAGTTTGTCGGTGCGCGCCCGGACCTCTTCCGGCAAACCCGACATTTCCGCAATGCCGCCTGCGTTGTCGGAGATCGGCCCATAGGCGTCGACCGCAAGTTGGATGCCGGTCACCGACAACATGCCTACCGCCGCAATGGCGATGCCGTAGAGCCCGGCAAAATGGTGGGCCCCCAGGATCGCCAGAGCCAGAATAACCGCCGGAAGGCCCGTGGAAAACATGCCCACTCCGAGACCGGCAATGATATTCGTGGCGGGTCCGGTTACGCTTTGCTTTGCGATGCCGTGCGCCGGGCGACCCTGCGTAGATGTGTAGTACTCCGTGACGAGACCAATGGAAACCCCTGTAAGCAAGCCGATCAGTACAGCCCCGAAAACGCCCAGCGAGGTGTATTCCACGCCCGCGGTCTCCCATTGCGCCGGCAACATACCCCGGATAATGAAATACGCCAGTACGGCCATAAGGCCCGCTGCTCCGAATCCGCCAGTGTTGAGCGCTTTCTGGGGATTCCCTCCTTCCTTCACCTTGACCACCAGCGAACCGAGGATCGAAACGACCACGCCGACGCCCGCAAGCGCCAGCGGCAGCGTAACGCCGCTCAGTTGCGCAACTCCGGCCTCCGCGAAGGAGCCGACGAACACGGCGCCCAGTACCATGGCGGCGATGATGGAGCCGACAAATGATTCGAAAAGATCTGCCCCCATACCGGCCACATCCCCTACGTTATCCCCCACATTGTCCGCGATCGTAGCGGGATTGCGCGGGTCGTCCTCGGGAATGCCCTCATATACCTTGCCAGCCAGATCGGCGCCCACATCGGCAGCCTTCGTATAGATGCCTCCGCCCACGCGCGCAAACAGCGCGATCGAAGAAGCCCCCAGCGAAAAGCCGGAAATGACATGGATAATTTTTGCGATCTCCCACCCGGCGCCACTGTACACGATAAAAAGCCCGCCCAGGCCCAGCACACCCAATCCCACCACGCTCAGGCCCATAACGAGACCACCCGAGAAAGCTACATTGAGCGCAGGAGCCAGCCCGGTCCGCGCCGCATGGGTCGTGCGGACATTGGCGCGCGTTGCGACGGTCATCCCGATAAATCCGGCCAGCCCGGAGGTCAGCGCGCCGGTCACGAACGAAACGGCAATGAGCCAGGATGCGTCCGGCACAGCCATGTTCGCCACGGCCAGCAATACGGCCACCAGAACCACAAAAATTGAAAGCACACGGTACTCCCGGCGCAGAAACGCTCGGGCGCCATCCGCAATGTAGCCGGCAATCTCGACCATCTTTTCCGTACCCGCACTCTGGCGACCAATCCAGCGTGTCCGCAGAAAAGCATAGGCCAGCGCCAGAAGGCCGGAGGCAAGAACGAGAAAAACTATCGTTTCGGTAGTCATTGGGGTACGTCTTTGTTAAATCGATTCATAGCAACCGAAATGCCTTCGCACACGAACACCTCTACAGCGTCGCGGGCCCGGACCACGGCCTCGTCAATGGACAATCGTTCCTGGGGGGAAAAGGGGGACAGGACATGCTGCACTTGTCCGCCTCGAGAAAAGTCGTTGCCGACGCCGATGCGAAGCCGTGGAAAATCGTGGTGGCCAAAGCGATCGACAATATCCTGCACGCCATTGTGTCCGCCCGCGCTCCCGGAAGCACGCAGGCGCAACCGGCCCGGCGCAAGGTTGATATCGTCCACGATCACGAGCATTTGTCGAGGATCCATGCGCCAGACACCAAGCAATGCGCTAATGGCTTTGCCGCTGCGATTCATGAAGGTCAGCGGCTTGGCGATCCCGACGGGGTAACTGCGAATACGCCCCCACCCCAGCAATACATTCCCGCGCCCGTGCTCGTAGACCGCTCCGGCACGTTCTGCAACCGCATCGGCCACCTCGAATCCGATGTTGTGCCGCGTCGCTTCATATTCCGGGCCCGGATTCCCCAGCCCGACGATGAGGCGCTTCGATTTTGACATGGCCGGCTACGACGATTACGCATCGCCCTCTTCACTCCCCTCTCCGGAATCGGCCGCTTCGCCTGCATCGGCATCGTCCGTTTCGTCTTCAAGCTCGTCGATATCTTCTTCCACTACGCGGGGCTGCACCACCGCCATAATGGTCTGTTCGGGACGTCCCAGAAAAGTAATACCTTCCCGTTCCAGATCACGGATATGGATGGCGTCTCCAATAGACAACCACGAAATGTCCACCTCGATGTGCGAGGGAATATCTTTCGGAAGGCAGCGTACTTCCAATTCATGCACAACGGCCTGCACGTTGCCGCCTTCGCGCTGTCCGATAGGCGTACCCTCGAAGTGGACAGGGACCACGAGCGTCAGCGTCTCGCCCGTCTTGAGCGTCATGAAATCGGCATGAAAAGGACGATCCGTAACCGGATGTAACGTCGCCTCCTTCAGAATGCATCGAAACGTTTTCCCATCCAGTCGCACTTCCACAATGTGCGTCTCCGCCGTATAAACAAGCCTTTTCAAGTGCTCTTCGGCCAGTTGAAAAGCTACGGGGTCCATGTGATGTCCATACAAGACACACGGCACATTGCCGGTGCGACGAATGGCGCGGGCTGCCGATTTGCCGACTGCGCGCTTCTCAACGTCAAACGTAAGAATATCCATGATCTATGGGATAACGGTGAATCGTGCCATGAATACGAAAACCGCCCGCCTAATCGGCGAACAGTGTCGAAATAGAATCTTCCGTGTAAATGCGGCGAATGGCGTCCGAAAACAACTCGGCGACACTGACCACATCGATGCGCTCCGAGGAACGCTTCAACGGTATCGTATCCGTCACAACCATCTTGGCTATTTCCGAGTTTTCTATCCGTTCGTACGCCGGTTCCGACAGCAGCGCATGCGTACAGCCCGCAATGATTTCCTTGCTTCCCGCCTTGCGGAGCGCATGGGCCGCCTTGGTCAAGGTCCCCGCCGTATCGCACATGTCGTCAATAAGAATCACGTTGCGCCCCTTTACCTCACCGATAATGTTCATCACTTCGGCTTCGTTCTGCCGGGGGCGGCGCTTGTCGATGACCGCAAGGTCGGCATTGAGGCGCTTGGCGTACGCCCGCGCCACCTTGATCGCACCCACATCAGGAGCTACAACCACGACATCGTCGAGCTGCAACTTCCTGAAATAGCTCGTTAAAACACCGGATCCATATAAATGATCCACAGGCACATCGAAGAAACCCTGAATCTGCGGAGCATGCAGATCCATCGTAAGAATACGATGTACGCCGGCCGTCGCCAGCATATCCGCCATCAGTTTCGCAGCAATGGAAACACGGGGTTGATCCTTCCGATCCTGCCGCGCATAGCCGAAATAAGGTATGACCGCCGTGATCCGCTCCGCGGACGCCCGCTTTGCGGCGTCGATGAGCAGAAGCAGCTCGATCCAGTGATCCGAGCTGGGCTGGGTGCTCTGGATAATGAAGAGGTCCGAACCACGTATGGATTCGCCGTACCGCACGTAAATTTCCCCGTCCGCAAAATCCCGAATGGCAAGCCGACCGAGTTGTTGCCCGTACGCAGCGGCGATTTTCTGCGCCAGAGGCAGATTCGAGCGCCCGGCAAAAATGGAAATGGGGGTATCCCTGACAGAGGTAGTCATAGTTAACGAATCAGCTTCAACCGGAAATGTTCTTCATTGTCTGCCGGATGCATCGTTGCCCGGGGAGGATTCGAACCTCCACATACGGCTCCAAAGGCCGCTGTCCTGCCATTAGACGACCGGGCAAGGAGTCGGAAACAAGGGAATGAAAATTATCGCGCAAGCGCGGCCTAATCAACGACCGCTGCCCACAGTGGTTTCTGCGATGGGTGGACGAGATCGGATCATATGACGGAATATGGGGTTCGCAGTCGTGTTTTTGTCTCTGTTTCTTCATTTCCTCGGCATCGCATGCTCAGCCAGGCCGTTGAAGATTACATCAAGGCCATTTACCGGATCCGGCAAAGTGGACAGCCTGCGTCCACCAGCGATATTGCCCGTGCCCTGAACGTTTCTGCCGCATCGGTTACGAACATGGCCAAACGTCTGGCACAGCTCGGCCTTGCAGAATACGAATCGTACCAGGGCGTCCGGCTGACGGACACGGGAAACAAGGTGGCTCTTGAAATCATCCGCCATCACCGCTTGCTCGAATTGTATCTCCGGAACGTAATGGGCTACCCCTGGGACAAGGTACACGAAGAGGCAGAACTCCTCGAACATCACATTTCCGAAGAATTCGAGAGCAAGATTGACGAAATGCTGGGGCATCCGACCCACGACCCGCATGGAGACCCCATCCCTACACGCGAAGGCAAAATCGCCGAACGCAGCACCAACCCCCTCGCTGCCGTGAAGCCCGGGACACATGTCGTGATCGAGCGCGTATCCGACGAAGACCCCGATTTGCTGGATCATCTCGAAAGTCTGGGCCTGTTGCCTGGCGCTACGCTCGAAGTCATCGGGAAAGAACCTTTCGAGGGCCCCCTGAAGATCCGCCTATGCGACCGGGAGTACATTCTCGGGTACCGGATCGCCAACCATATCTTCGTGGACGTTCCGACCGGGAAGGCCTGATACATTATCCCGTCGCGTCTGCAAGCGCCTCCAGCACCGCTTCGTGCAGAAGCCCGTTCGTGGCGACAATACCCGTATTGCGTTCGAGTTGCGCACCGCACCGGAAATCGAGCGGCCTGCCTGCCATGTCCGTAACCACGCCGCCTGCCTCCTCAACAATGAGAGCGCCCGCAGCATGGTCCCATATGTTCTCGATATATCCCGAACGGGATGTCAGGCGGAGGTAGATGTCCGCATCGCCGCGCGCCAGCACGCCATATTTCGCCTGGCTGTCTATACGGAGCGAGGCAGCCTCTACGCCCAAATGGGTCGCCACGGCGGCCACGTCCCGACGCGAGCCGTGATTCGATTCGAAAGGTTCGCAAAGCCGGGCTTGTGCGCCGGTCGCTACGGTACGCACCCGAATGGGCTGCCAGGCAGGTTCCCCGGCGCCGTGAAGCGGAGCCTGAACCGCCCCTTCCCCCCGGTGCGCCGCAAACACAGCCCCCTTTATATTGCCTCCCTGCGCATCGCAGGGTAAGTCGGGGCAAGCCATTGCCGCTACTTCGATCCGCCCCTCTACAATCAGCGCCAGTGCCACAGCGTACTGATCGCACCGCAGAAATCCCTTCGTGCCGTCGATCGGATCCAGCGTCCAGAAACGTTCGGAGTATCCGACCACGTTGCCCCTGTCGATCCAGGCACATACCGACTCGCGCGTTGCGCCGGGCAGGACATGCGCCACCTCTGTGGTCACCTTGTCCAGCACGTTTTCGTTTTCCGGAAGACGCAAAACGGCCGCATCTTCCTCGCCGATTACGGGATCATGCGGAAACGCTTCTTCCAGCGCATGGCATACGATTGCCTGGCTTCCAAAATCCGCTACCGTCACCGGAGAACGATCCTCTTTCTTGAGCGCGGATTGCTCCAGTGTTTTCTGAACAGACATGCAGACACGCGCCGCCATGCGCACGGCATGGATGGCCACTTCGAACTCTGCCTGGTATTTCATAGGGTCGTATTCGTATCGTTTGCAGGATCACCTGCAGAGACTGCTTCGAAAGGCGGGATGCGGTCCATAAAATCGTCCGGACGATCAGACCGCCAGCAGAAATGGCGCAATCCGTTCGTTACGGCAAGATAACGTGCCCCGACGACTCTGTTGTATTTCGCGATCTGCTCAAACGCCGCTGACCCTATGCGAACCTGTGGCGCCTTGCATTCCACCATCAGGGACGGAACGCCCCGCCGATCATACGCGACAATATCGGCCCGACGGGACATGCCCTGGTACTCGAAGTGCATCTCAACGGCAATCAGAGCCAGCGGATAGCCGCAATCCCGCATGAGAAAATGCAAAAAGTGCCCCCGGACCCATTCCTCAGGAACGAGGCGTACATATTTTTTGCGTACAGGATCGAAGACGAATCGGGAATCTTTATCCGACCCCGATCGGATGCGAAGAGGGCAGGCTGGAAGATTCAGCCGCGGAAAACCATCTACCCCGGTCAATCTTTCTGAATAACCGTTATGTCCGGCATGGCCTTGGGTCGGCGATAGAGCGACCCCTTCGAACCATTGATCGAAACGTTTTGCTGTACCATATCCCAGTTTTTCTCAATTTCGGCTTCGTCCCCGCTGAACGGGGCCGAACCGGTTCCGGACCGGCCAAAATCGAAAACATAGAGGTTGTTGGGGATTCCCAGAAGGACTTGTGTCGGCATCTGCATAACGCAACAAAAGTAGGTAAGACTTGCTGAGGCGAAACCGGGGAGTGCATAACAAAATCCCCGGTAACTAACATATAGTAGACCGCCTTTCTTGTAAAGTTTCCTTGAAGATGCGTTTTTGGGGCTTATATACTTGAAAGCAGTTCTGCATTCCTTGCCGCTTCCCTTCGCCGCGTCGCCGGGGTCTTCACCGAGCGGCGAGCCGGTGACGCTTTATTTGAATGCGGCACTTGGGGTGCGGACGGAGCGACGGGTACGAGGTGATCCTTACGCGGCTGTCTCCGACTGGATAGCGGTCGATTTCGGCGCAATGCAGAAGCGTGGCCAGCCCCGCGTCAAACGCTCTATCGGCCTCGTGCTGAAGCATTTCGGCGTACCGTGGTTCTGCCAACAAGTGGAGCAAAGCGAACCCCAGAGTGCCGGCGATGGGGTCCAGCGACTGGATATATGGGGCGACCACGGAGGAGATGAGATCGGTCTCCGGGAGGAACTGCGGATCGCGCCTGTGTATCTCCAGGAACTCATCGATCAGGTCGCGAGGGCATCCCTCGCGCAACTGCGGGTCGTGCAACTCTACGGCCTGGCGAAAGAGTTCCCTGATCCTGGGACGCACCTTTCGCAGCCGGAACTCACGCATGAACTTTGGCCGGTCCTGACGCATGGCGATGACGAGCGAGTCGAACCAGTACCTGAGATCGTCGACGAATTCGGTCGGCGCGTGGGCTTTTGCGCCGCCAGATCGTCGGCGGCCACCTGCTGAGCGGCACGGCAAAGCGGGTTAAACGACCTCATCTTCTCGATTTGACCCTTGACCTGGTCGAACTCGGCCGCGCTCAGGATGAGATTGAAGACACCGCAGGCATCGGCGAGACCTATCCCGATCCAGGCGCTCCAGAACCCGCCAACACGACGGCGGGGTGATTCGTCGCGAAGCGCAGCGCTCGATCCATGGGGCCAGCCAGAAATCTGTTCAGCCCTCGATCCACGGAGTCTCGGATGCTCGAGAAAAACCGATCCGCCATGTTGGCCGGCGCCCACTCCGGTCCATGCAAGTGGGACAGGTGGTTCGGCAGTATCAGGAGCGATTCGGTCAGCGAGATCAGAAGCATGCCGATGATGATCACCGGCAATGCGGCCCATACTTCTCCGTTTCCCCCGGGAATGAAGAGCAGGGGCGTGAACGCCGCCACCGAAGTGAGCACCGCGAAGATCAACGCCTTCTTGATCCGTCGCGTGCCCCGGATCGCCGCGACAAGTCCCGGCACGCCCCGCTTGCGTTCGTAGTGGATGTGCTCGGCCACGACAATGGCGTCGTCGACGATGATGCCGATAGCCAGAACGAACGCGAACAGTGAAATGGTGTTGATCGCGAGGTCGAGCGACAGCATTACGGCCAAGGCCCCGATGCCCGAGGTGATCAGGCCGACGACGACCCACAGTGCGAGCCGTATCTCGAGAAACAGGGCCAGCGCGATGAACACCAGAAGGATTCCCGGAAGACCGTTTCGGACCAGGATGTCGACCCGCTCAAAGTAGGTCTGGGAGTCGTCGTTCCAGATGGTGATCCCGACACCATCAGGCAGGAACGGGACAATCACGTTTGCCGTGTGCTCGTGTACGGCTTCCGCAACATCCATCACCTGCTCGCCCTCGGCCCGGTAGACCTCCACGAAGAGCGCCGGCAGACCCTGGTGCCGGAGGATCAGGTCTGTATTCTGGAAGGCATCGCGCACATCGGCGATATCTCCGAGGCGCACAACCGTGCCGTCTTTCCGGGCGATGACGACGATCTCCTCGAAGTCGAGCTGTCGTAGCTCTGGCCGACGGTTTGGACGCGCACCGCGGCGTCCTGCGTATCGATGCTGCCGGCCGAAAGGTCGAGGGAACTGCGGCGAACCGTATCCGCGACATCGTCGAGCGTCAGCCCGAGGGCGCGCAGACGAACGAGCGGCACTTCGATCGAGATCTCATAGTCTCTCGTCCCCGTGGTCGCGACGTTGGACACGTTGGACAGGGACCCCAACTCGTCTTCGATCTGGTAGGCCAACTCCTTCAGCGAGCGCTCGGGGATGTCGCCATAGACGATCAGACGGATCATGCTGGTGCGGTTGTCCATCTCCCTGAACTGCGGGCGCTCGGCTGCGCCGGGAAACGACTGGATACGCCCGACCGCAGATTTGACTTCGTCCATGACCTCGCCGATGTCCGCGCCGGTCTTCAATTCAACCCTCACGGATGCCAGCCCCGGGGCCGCTAAGGACTTGACCGCCTTGACATCCCCCAGCGCCTCGACCTGCTCCTCAATCTTGACAATGATCGACTCCTCCACCTCCTCGGGCTGGGCGCCGGGATAGGCCACGGACACTTCGATGGTATTGACGGAAGGGCGCCTCAGGATGTGGGCTCTGCCCCCCGGCCGGCAAGGAGATACAGCACAGCCATACGTACGGCAACGCCGTTGGTAACCTGATCCAGAATGACGGCCCGTTCGTGATCTACCACATCGCCCGCCAGTTCAACGCCCCGGTTCACAGGCCCCGGATGCATGATGCGAAGATCGGGATGGCGTTCCATATGTTCCAGGGTAATACCGAACCGCTCATGGTATTCCCGTACCCCGGGGAAAAGCATGGCTCCCTGCCGTTCAAGTTGTACGCGCAGCGCCATCGCCACGTCGCAACCCTCCAGCGCTTCATCCAGACGGTCTGTCACCCGCACGCCCATTTCCTCGATGCCTACCGGCGTCATCGTGCCGGGCGCGCACAGCGTTACGTGTGCGCCCAGCGCCCGCAGCCCGTATATATTTGAACGGGCAACGCGACTGTGCGCAATATCCCCGATAATAGAAACGTTTCGTCCCTCAAGAGAGGGATGGATATCCGTCAGCGTAAGCAGGTCCAGCAGCGCCTGGGTAGGATGTTCATGGGCGCCGTCTCCGGCATTGATTACCACGGAGTCGACGCAGCGCGTCAGAAAAACAGGCGCGCCTGGCGACCAGTGCCTAATCACGACCATGTCCACCTTCATCGCCTCGATATTGAGGGCTGTGTCCTTGAGCGTTTCCCCCTTGGACACCGACGAACCGGAAACGGAGAAGTTTATCGTGTCCGCAGACAGTCGTTTTTCGGCCAGTTCGAAGGAAATGCGCGTCCGCGTGGAAGGCTCGAAAAAAAGGTTCGCGACAGTGACCCCGCGCAGTGTGGGTACCCGCCGAATAGGCCGATCCAGCACCGAGCGAAACTCCCGCGCCGTATGAAGAATGTGTCGTATTTCTTCTGCGTCGTACGTCGAAAGACCGAGCAGATGCCGGTGCCTCAACGACGCCGGGGCAGATCGATCCTCCCGTGCTTCTTCGCGTGCGTGCATCAGTTATTCATCCGAAGTTTCCACCAGCCATACTCCTTCCCGGTCGTCTATCTCGTTCAGCCGTACGCGCACCTCTTCCCCCGGCAACGTGGGTACCTGTCGGCCCACAAAGTCCGCACATACGGGAAGCTCCCGAAGGCCGCGATCAACAATCACAAGAAACTGTACGGCGGCCGGACGACCGATATCCATAAGCGCATCAAACGCCGCCCGGGCCGTTCGCCCGGTATACAACACATCGTCCACCAGCACGATGCGACGCTCCGTGATGTCGAACGGGATGTCCGTGGCGCGCACGACGGGCTGCTTGAAGCGGATTCGGAAATCGTCCCGATACATGGTGGCGTCGAGCACGCCGATCGGAACGGTCAGGGATTCGAACTCCAAAATCTTGTCGCGGAGCCGCCGGGCCAGATACACGCCGCGCGTCTGCATGCCTATCAACCCGAAATGGCGGGAGGCATCCTCTTCAGGATGCATCGTCTCCACAATCTGGCGGGCCATCCGGTTCAGTGTCCGGTCCAGATCGTGTGCATCCATCAATTGCGCCTTGATGCGATCTCTTAACTCCATACCGTATAAATTACGAGAAACGAACACCTGTTCCAATCTGTCTGACGTACCTTCGGTACAACGGCCGGTAAATCCGGCCATTTATCCTGTTTTTCACCCGCCATGCCCACCGCACAGGACACTACCCTGAAGTACCTCGACCCCGTTGTCGTATCCCGCCTGAAGAACATGGAGCTCCGGGCGCGAATGATTGTCGAAGGATTTATTACGGGTATGCACAAGAGCCCGTACCATGGGTTCTCTGTGGAGTTCGCCGAACACCGGCCCTACATTGCCGGCGACGAGCCCCGATACGTGGACTGGAAGGTCTATGGAAAAACAGACCGGCACTACGTCAAGCGATTCGAAGAGGAGACCAACCTGCGGCACTATGTGGTCCTCGACACGTCCGCATCGATGCGCTATCGAGCGCAGGCGCCTCTCTCCAAGATGGAATACGGTGCATACCTCGCGGCTGCATTGCACTATATCATGGTCAAGCAACGCGACGCCACCGGACTGATTACGTTTGACGAGGAAATCCGCACCATCATGTCTCCCAGAAGCACGACATCCTGGCTGCGGCGACTCCTGGTCAGACTGCAACAAACGGTCGATAATCCGGCACCGGAAAAACGCACAGGCGCCGCCAATGCGCTCAGCGAGATCGCCGAACGCATCGCGCGGCGTTCCCTCGTCGTGGTCATCACCGATCTCTTCGAAAACATCGGGCGCCACGAAGACCTGCTCAAGGCGCTGCGTCACCTGCGTTACCGCGGACACGAAGCCCTCGTTTTTCATGTGCTCGAATCCGCTACCGAGCGCACGTTCGACTTTCCCGACGTGCCCATGATCTTTCGCGACATGGAAACCGGGGAAGAAATTTCCCTGCAACCGGCGCACATACGCGAAAACTATCGGGAGGCTGCACAGTTCTTCGGGGAGCGGTTTCGCCGCCAGTGCCTCGAATACGATATCGATTTCGTGGAACTGAATACAGAACAATCGTACGATACGGCTCTGCTGGCCTACCTGAACAAGCGAAAGAAACTTGTCTGATCGCCTCTCATGCGTGAACGTATACGGAAATTGAATGATGAGCTTTTCGAGAAGATCGTAGATATCCGGCGTACGCTGCACCGGAACCCGGAATTGGCGTACGCGGAGCGGGAAACGGCGAAACTGGTGGCAGACACCCTTGAGCCACTCGGTTTCGAGGTACGAACCGGGGTGGCGCGCACCGGCATCGTCGCCACGCTGCACGGCGAGAGGCCCGGACCGGCCCTTGCACTGCGGGCAGACATGGACGCCCTGCCCATCCGGGAAGAGAATACATTCGAGTTTGCCTCCGCGAACGACGGGGTCATGCACGCCTGCGGCCATGACGCACATACGGCCTCGCTGCTCGGAACGGCAACCATCCTGCACAGACTGCGCGAGGAGCTTCCCGGCAGCATCCGTTTCCTGTTCCAGCCAAGCGAAGAGAAACTCCCGGGAGGCGCCCTGCCCATGATCGAGGAAGGCGTACTCGGCGAGGCGTTCGGCCCGGCGCCCGGAGCTATATTCGGACAACATGTGCACCCCGGCCTCGACGCCGGAAAAATCGGGATTCGATCCGGAAAGTATATGGCCTCGGCGGACGAAGTGTATATCAGCGTCAAGGGAACAGGCGGCCATGCCGCCACGCCTCACCTTCTGGATACCGACCCTACGCTCGTTGCCGCACACATCCTTGTGGCCCTGCAATCTGTTGTGAGCCGGTATTGCCCCCCCGACGTACCGAGCGTACTGACGATCGGACGGTTCGTGGCCGACGGCGCGACAAATGTCATTCCTGCACAAGCCGTTCTCGAAGGCTCTTTCCGCTCGCTCGATGAAGATTGGCGGTTCGAGGCCCACGAACATATTCGCCGCGTTGCGGAAAAGACCGCGGAAGCGCACGGCGCGCAAGTCAGCGTGGACATCGCCACAGGCTACCCTGTACTGCGCAACGACCCCGAATCGGCGCAACTTGTCCGGGATGCAGCGGTCAAGTATGTGGGCGAAGAAAACGTGGTCGATCTGGACATATGGTACGCCTCAGAGGATTTCGCCTGGTTTCTGCGGGAGGCGCCCGGGGCCTTCTACCGATTCGGAACGCGGAACGAAGGAAAAAATATTGTGCATGGCCTCCACACGCCCCGGTTTACGATCGACGAGGAGACGCTGCGAATGGCCCCGGGTTTTATGGCGTATCTGGCCACGGAATATTTAACGGAACGGGCAGGATAAGCGGGATTCGCCCTTGGGCGCCGGACCATGCGGAAAGGCGGCGAGACAGCAGCCCTTAACGGTGTGCAAATCGGCGGACAATGCCGTTTTAAACCGGGAGAATCCGGACCGACTCAGTAGGGCGCAGGGGCGTTCACAGCCTCGACGCGAGAGATTTGCGGCACGGAACGTTTGAGGGCCTGTTCAATACCGGCGCGCAGCGTCATGGCGCTCATGGGACAGGTGCCGCAGGCGCCCAGCAATTCCAGCTCCACAACCATATCCGGCGTCACGTTCAGGAGACGCACAGATCCCCCGTCCGCCATCAAATAGGGCCGGATTATATCAAGCCCCTCCTCTATCCGGCCGCGGAGTTCATTATCCGCGTCTGCAACAGACTCCTGTTGCCCGATGTGCTCGTTTTTTCCGGACATGTACGTTTCCCTGTGATCGGCTATGCTGATGTATTGCAAACTACGCTAAGCCGGTGCGGATCCCTTGTACAGGATTTCTACTTTTTGCGTGGCGGCTTGCGTGGCGTTACGTACGGTGACCTGGCGTACAACCCGGTCCGCGAGCTCTCCGAACAGTTTCGCCGACATACTGTCCGGCTCGGCAAATACGATGGGTGTTCCTTCATCGCCCGACTCCCGCAGCCGCTCCTGGATAGGCAGTTCGGCCAGCAAAGGCATGTCCAATTCCCTGCTGAGCGCGGCGGCGCCCCCGCGTCCAAAAAGATAATATTTTTTATCGGGCAATTCGGGCGGCGTGAACCAGGCCATATTCTCGACAAGGCCCAGCACCGGCACCTGCACATTCTCGAACATGGCAACGCCTTTTCGGGCATCGGCGAGGGCAACGGGCTGCGGCGTCGATACAATCACCGCACCGGTGAGCGCAAGGCTTTGGACGATGGTAAGTTGAATATCTCCGGTGCCTGGCGGCATATCCAGAATCATATAATCCAGGTCGCCCCATGCACATTCTCCGAGAAACTGCCGTATCGCGTTCGTAACCATGGGCCCTCGCCAGATAACGGCTTTTTGAGGGTCCACCATCATGCCCATCGAAAGCAGTTTCACGCCGTGGCGCTCCACGGGCATGATTTTACGATGCTCATTGACACGAGGCTTTTCATCCCCGGCGCCGAACATAATCGGCACGGAAGGCCCGTATATATCGGCGTCCACGAGACCTACATCATAGCCTTTTTTACGGAGTGCGCCCGCCAGATTCACGGCTACCGTGCTCTTGCCCACGCCCCCTTTCCCCGATGCCACGGCAATGAAATTGACAACCCCCTTGGGCTGTACGCTTTTCGGAGATCCGCCTTCGTGCATATCGAGGGAAATCATCTCGAAATCGACGGTGACATCTACCGTTACCTCCTCGCGCGTTTCCCTGCGAATAGCTTCGCGGCACAGGGAAGCCACGTTTTCTGCAAACGAAGCCGGCGGATCCTTCAGCAGGATCGTGAAAACTACCCGGTCGTCCTCGACAACAAGGCCCTTCACCAGATTCAGGCGCAGGAGATCTTTGCCGCGGTCCGGTACGACGACGGTCGATAGTGCACGCAATACCGCTTCAGGGGAGATGGGCATAAAGGAAATGTGAAGGGATGGCCAACGTTTCTGTAATGCGACGGCGTGATAGCACAATGCGGTACGCTAATATCCGTCCGATTCGGATGACGTGCAACGCCTCTTGAGGCTACTGTTACGATACCCATGATGTCTACTTGTGTTCGTGTTCGATGACAAACACTTGCCGCCGGGATTCCGGGACGGAATGCCGGCAGGCTACTGGGCTCACCTCCGGTAGGCCGATCACTTTTTCAAATGCAGGGCAATATGCTGGCGGCGCGGAGGAACGACATGCGGCGCCGTCCCTGGCTCCAGAAGGCCTGAAAGTCTCCGGGCCTGTGGGTATATTGGCATTGGTGCTGCTTTACGCTTGGCTTCGGCTGGGCTTTTTTTTACTTCACACTCTAACCCGGTGAAACCTTGTGAAACCTCTAAATGGCGTTCTCGCCACTGTTCTTTCGTTAACCTTCCTGGTCCCCATTGGCGCGTATGCACAAGGTCAAGTGAGTATTACTGCTCTTGGAGGCGTGAATTTGACAACCCTCTCCGGAGACATCGACGCAGAGCTTGGTTCCACCACTAAGAAGACTTGGTTAACAGGATTTAATGGCAGGGTAGCCGTGAACGTACCTTTCGGCAATGAGAATACCGGAATGCAGTTTGGAGCCGCATATGCGCGTAAGGGAGTATCGGTAAGCGAGCGTTTAGAGTTTGAGGAGGGTGAGTTTTTTGAAGGTATATATGATATAAATTTAGATGTCAAGCTCGACTATCTGGAATTTCCCATTCTTTTTCGGTACAGCCTGAATACTGGAACTTTTTCGCCATATTTCATGCCTGGCCTAAAACTGTCCATACTTACTGATTGCACTCTTTCCAGTAGTTTTTCGGGCGAAGAAATTTCTGTTTCCTGCAACGGCTCCGACTTTGACACCAATAAGTTGGACATTGGATTCCATGCCGGGGCGGGTATGGATATTGCTTTAATCCCTTCCGTGATGTTTACGATAGATGTGGCCTACAATTACGGTCTGTTTTCTGCCTTCAAAGATGTCCTCGTTGAAGACGGACAGGGGGAAAACCGCGCGTTTTCGATTCTTGCGGGGGTCACCATACCCATACGGTGATACGTTCGGTTATCGTATCTGCCTCCTTGGGAAATTACGTGTACGGATGACCTCTTACACCGTTTTCAGGACACGCCCTCGCATCGCGCCCATTTTTTCATTTTTGGGCTACCTCCCCAGGTGAATACAAACCATTCGGTTGCAGTTTGACCGCATCTGCCTACTGCTCACTTTCCTCTGGCGCACGCGATGCGAACACCCGGATACCCCAGGCTTCAGGGTCGTTGGGTGGAATGTCTGCAAAATCTCCGTAGGCATGCGAAAAATCGGTCCTGAAATGGGCAGTATAGGCCCCCGGAGCCAGCGAGAGGGTCCCAAAAAACATCCTGTTGCGCTCATCACCGCCGGCAGGAATCGTATTCTGCCAGGTCATTTCCCAAACGGTCTCCCCTGTCTCCGCATGTTCGATCCAGCCGTAATCGTACTGTTCGCTGAGCGACATCTCCCCCACGGCCCGAATACGCAGGAATCCTTCCCCGTCGAACGTAAACGCGACCGAAAGGTGCTCCCTGTTACCGAGCCCGGTAAGATCGACGAGCGGAGCACCCGGCGCTCCCTCGCCAGGAAATCGTGTCCGGTCCGCGGACCGCGTGGGCGCCGCTACCGCAAATACCGAATCTCCTTCCGACTCCGGGACTTCGATGAATGCCTCCCTGTCTACCGTAAGCACCTCGATAGCGGATGGATCCGTGGACTCATCGACATGGAACAGCGTAACACCCCATCTTTCCGGATGATCGGGTTCTCCATGCGACCACCCGGCGTACGAATGCGAATCGTCCGTTTGATAGGTCGCCGTGTATATGCCCGGCTGTAGATTCAGAAAAGCCAACTCGCGCCGGTTGTTGTAGCCCCCTGCAGGTAAGGAGCGCTCCGGCGTCATTTCCCATAGCACTCGCTCGGGGCGTCCGGCAGTAATCCTTGCGTAATCGTACCGGTCTTCGTCCCCCATTTCCCCCAGCGCATAGACGGCGATCCGGACCGGTGCATGTACACGAAACCGCGCACTATGGCGTTCACTGTCCCCTACGCGATTGATCCAGATGAATGGTTCCTGATCCTCCCAGGGGTCGAACGGCCGCACTGCTTCCGGAACGGTGGTAAACAGCGAAACACCCCACCCTGCCGGATCCAGAGGGGGGTTCCGCACCCAATCCCCATAGTGCTGCCGCGGATCCGTCTGGAAAACGGTCCGGTAGAGACCGGGCGACAGGGCAATGGTCCCGTCGAACAATCGGTTGACCTCCCATCCCCCGGCAGGTACGGTATTCTCGCGACGCATGTCCCACACCCGCTCTCCACTGGAGACCTCTTCGATCCAGCCAAAATCCATCCGCTCTTCGCCTATTTCGCCCACCGCATACACGTGCACCTCCGCCGGCCGGATCACCCGAAACAGGTATTCGGCGGTTTCCCGCCCTTCCATGGGTACCGAAGTCCAAAGCAGTTCTTCCTCGCCTGGAAGAAATACAGAGGCGGCTACATCAAGATGGACCGGGGCGGCAAGCGTATCCCCCAGCGTGCGCAGAACCATCTGCCACTTGTCGGCGTCGTTGCGCCAGATATGCCGATCACGCACGGACAGATCGAGCAGACCATCCAGCAACGATAATCCGATGGAAGAGACATCCTCGTTTCCGTACGAAGTAAAATACACATCGTAGACGCCCGGCTGGAACTCCACCGTATCGGTAACGAGAGCCAGCGTGTTTCCCTCTCTCTGCAAGAGCGCTGAATGCATACTCCAGACCACCGTACGGTCTTCCCTGCGCAGCACCCACCCATATGCGGCAAGGGAAATGCTATCCGCCTGCTCTTCCGACTCGAAAGACCCTGTGGCGTCAATAACAACCTGCACCGGCTGCTCGACGCGGAATGCCTCCTCCAGCAACCTACCGGGTTCAATGTCCGAATATACGATCAGTCCATCCGGGGGAGGAGGGGGCTTCATGGTACGCCACATCACAAGCAGCGTCACAACCGCAAGCAACAGCAACTGAAACCGTATGATACCGGGTCTTTTCACGCGGCTTTGGCGCCTGACGTAAATGATGGATGAGGAAATACCCGCGAAGGAATTGTACGCAATGGACGTAACGAATCGTTTACGTATCAATCCATAACAAAGTTACCGGCTCCGGTGAAAGGGTATCCCGTTGGGCAAGAACCGTATATCATATTCCCCGTATGAAAGATGCCCTCTCACCCGGCAGGCCGCCTGTGTCCAATCATTTCGCAAATAGGATTCTCCAAAGCGGGCAGGGGTATATCGACGCCGCGTTGCGCAACAGGGGCCAACGTGTGGCGTTCGTCGTCACCGCGCTGATATGTTTCGCCGTAAGCGTGGCATTCAATGTATTCGAGTGGTTGTCCGGTACGCCCTGGCCTGTCGCGGTGACTTTTGCCTATCAGCTCGTCGTCATCACGGGATTTGCACTGGCCTGGTTTCTGCTGTCGTACTACCTGAAACGGCGACCGATCGGCCCCCTGAAGACGTTCTGGACCACCTTGCTGCTCGCTCTCCTTGCAGCAGCTGTCATCCGGTTGATGGTAGGCATTACCGCCCCGGAAAATGTGGACGTCAACCCTGCCTTGCTCGGCTTCGGATACGACACCGGCGTTCCGCTCACGTTTGCCACGGTCGTCAAGATGCACGTGGTGAGTTCCTTGCGCGCGCTCCTCGCCTTTTACCTCCTGCTTCGTTTTCAGGATCTGGTCCTGTTCAAGCGAACGAAGCAAAGCCAGCGGAACTGGTATCTGATGCTCATCTCCATGGGTGTCTTTTCCCTCGTGGCAATCCTGAAGGACCCTGCCGAAGACCCCGGCAGGGTGCAGTTCGTGGCCCTCATGCCGGTCATAATCCTTATGATCCTCAACGCTTTCCGCGTGTCGTGGATCGTTTTTTTGTCGTTCCGGGCCAAGGCGGCCGGCGTGGGATTCTCGATCCTGCTAATCCTGTTATTGGGTGCTTCCCTGTCCCCGAGCGGGATTCTGCCGGCGCATTCCATGTACATACGCCACGCCAGCTACCCGTTGGACCAATTCACACTGGCCGCGTTGTCCTTTGGCCTGTTGTACTGTGTGACCTCATTCCTTTTTCTCATTTTCCACCTTCCCACGACCGGTGATTTCCGGCGCAAAGCCGGGGAAGTCACCGCCATGTACTCGTTGACGCACCTCGTCAATCAGGCATTCGATCCCGACAAACTGCACCTCGCCATTACGAAAACCCCTGTGGATACGGGCACGGCGCAGATAGCCTGGCTGGCCATTGCGGACGAGCGCAGCGGCTCACTCCGCCCACAAGTCGTGGCGGCATGGAAAACCACAGTCCAGGATATCGAAGCCATGGTGGATGTGGCTGCGCTGTACGAAGAACTCGCTACCCGGCGTGAGCCGGTGATCCTCGACGAAGCCCCCGCAGACCGGCGCATCCGGGGAAAACCGGGCGACCCGATCGGCACCATGCTTATGACGCCGCTGATCACGCGAAACAAGCTGCTGGGCGGGCTCTTCGTGGCGAAGGATGTCGTCCAGGGATTCGAGCAGGACGATATCGAATCAATTAGCGTCTATGCCGCCCAGGCCGCCATTGCCCTGGACAATGCGCGCCTCTTCGAGGAACAACTTGAAAGGGAACGCCTCTCCCGCGAATTGGATATCGCCCGCGAGGTACAACAAAGGCTCCTGCCGCACGACCTGCCGAAGATGCAGGGACTGGGCGTGGCGGCTTCCAGTATTCCTGCTTACGAGGTAGGAGGAGATTACTACGATTTTCTGAAACTGGACGAAGCACGCCTTGCATTCATCATTGCCGACGTATCCGGCAAGGGCACTTCGGCGGCGTTCTATATGGCCGAACTGCAGGGCATTTTCCGGGCCACCGCGCGCATGGCGCCCTCGCCGGCAGACTTTCTCGAACAGGCCAACCTTGCCCTCTCCTCTACTCTTGAGCGCCACGTCTTCGTATCCGTCATCTATGGCGTGATCGACGTCTGCAAGGAAGAGTTGGTACTGGCTCGGGCCGGGCATTGCCCGGTCATTCTTGTTTCCCGGGAGGGAACGGGACGTTTCATTCGCCCGCAAGGACTCGGACTCGGTCTGGACCGAAGCCGGCGTTTCCGGGATGTGCTCGAAGAAGAGCATATTTCACTCCAGCCCGGCGATATCATTACGGTATACACAGACGGCGTCGTCGAAAGCAGGGATAGCCAAGGGACCGAATATGGGTACGAGCGGCTGCTCGAAGCCCTGAAAACACATCGGGAGAAAGATGCATCGGCCATGCATGAAGCGCTTCTCTCGGACCTTCACGATTACCTCGGTCGTACCGAATACGATGACGACATGACTCTCATGGTCCTGAAATGGGACGGCACGCAAACCAATACGAAACCCCCGGCAACATGAGCAATTTCTCGGTTGGATTCCGCGAAGAAGCACACATCCGCATCCTCGATCTGAAAGGCGAACTGGATGCGCATACTGCATCCGAACTGGAAGCGGCATTGCAAAAGTGCCGGGAGGAAAAAAACTACCATATCATCGTCAACGGCGAGCACCTGCAGTATATCTCAAGCGCCGGCCTGGGCGTATTCATGGCATATATCGAGGAAATGCGCGAGGCCGGCGGCGATATCAAAATTGCTGAGCTTCAGACCAACGTCTTCAACATATTCGACCTGCTGGGATTTCCCTTGCTGTTCGACATTGTCAAAGCGGAGGAAGAAGCTATCCGGAAATTCGATGTAGACCGCAACGACAAGAACGATTCCTGATACGCGCTTGTATTGCGACGGCAGCAATTTCCCCTATGCCCGAATCCGCACATAGCCTTAGCATTCCCGGCGCCACGCAGCACCTCGGCAAGGTACGCCGGTTTGTGGAAAAGCATGCCCGCGAAGCGCACCTTGGAGAGGAAGCGATCGCCCATGTGAAAATCGCCGTGGACGAGGCGTGCGCCAACATCATTGAACATGCCTACGATGACGCCCGGCAGAAAATTTCGATGCTCGTCATGTTCGACAGCGAACGATTTACGGTGTGTATCCGGGATCAGGGCCGGCCCTTCCACCCGGAATCATGGTCGGAACCCAATCTTGTCCGAATTGCAGAAAGCCGGCGGGGAGGCGGACTGGGCGTTCAGATCATGCGCAGTCTGATGGATAAGGTGGAATACACTACACAGGGGGGCACAAACGAGGTGCGGTTGACGAAATTCCGAAGTGGACAACCCAGCCGGAAAGCCGGGGAAACAGCCTGATCGGTACATGTAAGCCATGTAGAGCCGCCCTGGTTCACAGCGTGTGCCAATCAGCAAGAAACAAAACCCGATGACTTCAAAATACGGATACGGTAATGCAGTGCGTCGAGCTGGCGCGGCGTTCCTGGTTATCCTGTGCGCTGCCTTGTGGGGACTGGCGCCCGGCTCTGCCCGGGACGCCCGGGGACAAACACCTGAAATCGTCGAACCTCTTGTGAAAAGGGCGTCTTCGGGCAAAGCCTTTACGCTCAGTATGATCGCCCCCGGACTTGGCCACCGCTACGTCCGCGGCGGAGATTGGGGCCGCTGGGGAACCGCCTTTGCGTTAACGGATGCCGGCTTGTGGGTAGGACTCCTGGGCACAAGCCGCCGGCGTGGTCACCTCATCGAAAGTTATCGAACACTGGCCACCCGACATGCCGGTGTTGATCCGGGCGGGAAGGATCGAACGTTTTACCTGCAGGCCGCGACGTACCGATCCTCGCAATCTTTTACCGACGCACAGTTCCGAAACGGCGCCCTGGATCAGATAGCATATGCTGCCGATCCCTCGTTTCAATGGCGCTGGGATACGGAAGAGCATTTCCTCCTCTTTCGCGAACTCCGCGAGGATGCCGAATCGTTACGACGGCGGCGCAGTTTGCTCATTGCCTCACTGGCAGCCAACCGCTTGATTGCCGGCGTTGCCGCCTTGCGCGCTGCCGGACAGACCAAAAGGTCCAACTTGCGCATTTCGCTGGACCCTCCGCCCATCGACGCCGATGCACCCCTCGTGCGGGTGGAGTACACATTCTGATCCGTTGCCGGAACAATATCCCGCACTTTTGTAAGGCGCCGCGATTCCGGTGACGCTCAGGGACGCCGGTGCAAAATATCCCGGACAGGTTTGCGTTGTACGCACGGTACTTCCGCAGCAAAACCGTACCATACCAGCCCGACCAGCATCTCCCGCTCCGGGTCGATCCCGGCAATTTCAAAAAATTGATCCGTCCGGGTGACCGCCCCGGTTGTCCATTTAACCCCGATGCCGCGTGTCCAGAGATACAGTTGCACGTTATGAAGGGCGCAGCAACACGCTGCATAATCCTCGCGCTGCCGGATCTCATCATCAGACCGCAGACATGTTACAATCACCCATCCCGGAATACCAAGCCACCGCGCATACTTTGCGGCTTCGGCCTGCTCGCCCCGCGATTGTCCATACATATCCGCATTCAGGCGGGAAATTTTCCGGGCGGTCTCCGGTCCGATCAGATAAAATCGCCACGGTTCGGTAAGATGATGGTTAGGCGCCCACCGTGCGAGATCGATCGCCGCAAGGACCTCCTCTTCCGGGGGCACAGGAACCGGTTCGAAATGATGTACCGTGCGGCGGTTCCGGATCGCGCCGGCCACCGCATCCGACTGTGCATCCGTGAATGTCGTCATGTCAGGGAGCATAAAAACAAAAGGGAGGGCATAACAACGCACCCCGATCGAAACCGATCCGGCGGGAACCGGTCGATCAGAATCCGGCAAGTTTCCGGAACACAGCCGTCGCGCTACAGAGGGCGGCAAGAAACAGACACACCTGATGCCTTGACACACAAGCCTCCGCATCGGTATATTTGGAACCCTTTCGCTGGGAAGATGCACACCTTCCCTGCCGCCTGCTTTTCCGTGGTTGTTTTCACCGGCCCTCCGCCGGTTCGAACGGCGGACCATGTGGATGCCGGCTGGCCTGTCGCCCGGCGGAGAAACTTTCGCGGGTCCTTAGCTCAGTTGGTTAGAGCGCTACGTTGACATCGTAGAGGTCGATGGTTCGAATCCGTCAGGACCCACAGCCAAGCCTGTCGCCATACGGCGAATTGCCCCGAATCATGCCTGCCGACCACATCGCCATTACGCTCCCCGACGGTTCCGTCCATGACCACGAAACCGGGGTCACGGGGTACGAACTCGCCAGCAGCATCTCGGCAGGCCTCGCCAGACAGGCACTGGCCGTACGAGTCAACGGGGAGGTATGGGATCTGACCCGGCCCATTGATCGGGACGCGCGTATCGAGATTCTGACCTGGAACGATCCGGACGGTCAGTTGACCTTCCGGCATTCCACGGCGCATCTCATGGCTGAGGCGCTCGAAAGCTTGTTTTCCGGTGTAAAGTTCGGCATCGGGCCGGCTATCCAAGAGGGGTTCTACTACGATATAGATACAGGCGATCGCAAAATCGGCACGGACGATCTGGAACGCATTGAGAACCGGATGCGAGAACTGGCTGTACGCGACGTGGCTTACGAACGACAGGACATTTCGAAAGGGGAAGCGATCCAATATTTCCGGGACAAGGGCGACGAATACAAACTGGAACTGCTCGAAGACCTGGAGGACGGTACCATCACATTCTACCGGCAGGGCAACTTCGTCGACCTGTGCCGCGGTCCTCATCTCCCCTCAACGGGCCGTATCAAGTACATCAAGCTGCTCCAGATCGCCGGAGCCTATTGGCGTGGGGACGAACGGCGGCCTCAACTGACGCGCATCTATGGCGTCAGCTTCCCGAAAAAGAGCATGCTCGACGAGCATCTCGAGCGGCTTGCTCTCGCAGCGCAGCGCGACCACCGCAAGCTGGGCAAGGAGTTGGCGCTTTTTACCTTCGACAAGCAGGTGGGCGCCGGGTTGCCGATGTGGCTGCCCCGAGGAGCGGTGTTGCGGGAAACGCTCATGGATTTCCTGAAAAAAGAGCAGCTTGCGCGGGGATATGAACCCGTTGTTACGCCGCACATCGGACGCCTCGAACTCTACAAAACGAGCGGGCATTATCCCTATTACCGGGAAAGCCAATTCCCGCCGATGCTGGACGAAGACGATGCCGAAGAGGGGTTCCTGCTGAAACCCATGAACTGCCCGCATCACATCCGTATCTACGCAAACCGGTTACACTCCTACCGGGATCTGCCCGTACGCTATGCAGAGTTCGGCACCGTCTACCGTTACGAACAATCCGGGGAACTGGGTGGATTGACCCGCGTGCGCGGGTTCACGCAGGACGATGCCCACATCTTCTGCACCGACGAACAGGTGAAGGACGAATTCAAGAACGCGATCGACCTGACGCTAACCGTATTGGGGGCACTGGATTTTACCGATTTCAAGGTGCAGCTTTCCCTGCACGACCCGGCGGACCACGAAAAGTACCAGGGCGACGAAACACGTTGGGAAGAAGCCGAACGGGCTATACGCGAGGCTGTCCAGGAAACGGGACTGGATGCGGTCGAAAAAGTCGGAGAGGCTGCCTTCTACGGTCCCAAGCTCGACTTCATGGTCAAGGATGCGCTGGGGCGTGAATGGCAATTGGGCACGGTGCAACTGGACTACAACCTGCCGGAGCGGTTCGATCTGTCCTATGTCGGAGCAGACGACAAGAGACACCGTCCGGCGATGATCCACCGGGCGCCGTTCGGTTCGCTGGAGCGATTCATCGGGGTGTTGATAGAACACTGTGGCGGCAACTTCCCGCTATGGCTGGCGCCCGTGCAAGCGATGGTCATCCCGATTTCCGACCATCAGCACGAATATGCCGAGGAAGTGGCCGCACAGCTCCGGGAACGCGACATCCGCGTGGAGGTGGACCACCGCAACGAAAAAGTGGGATACAAAATCCGGAGCGCCGAGATGAACAAAACGCCCGTCATGCTCATCACCGGTGCGCGCGAACAGGAAAAGGGCACCGTCTCGGTACGGCGGCATGGCCGGGGGGAACAGGATACCATATCCGTCGAGGATTGTGTAAAGCGGATGATAAACGAGATCGCCCAAGGGAAGAAGCGTTGAGGAAAAGCAGGGCAAACGTCCGACCCTGCCTGCGCCTGCCCGGGCCTCCACAGGTTTCCGCAAAGACATGCACCCGGCGGATAATGCACAACCTTGTTACATTTCGCGTGAAACCAAACTATCCCGGCTCGCGTGAAACAGGTCTTGTGGATGCCTGTATGCGCATCCCTGTTTTCCGCCAGACAATGCGCCTGACTCACCGGATTAAACCCCTTCGTTCACCAATAAAAAAGCCGCAGAACCATCGCTCGTAAAGTACGCATCAACGAAGATATCCGGGCCAGTAAGGTTCGGGTCGTAGATCCCGGCGGAGAACACCATGTGGTCTTTATCGACGAGGCCTTGCAGCGGGCCCGGGCACACAGAATGGATCTGGTCGAGATCGCACCATCGGCCGACCCTCCAGTGTGCAAGATCGTCGATTACGGGAAATTCCGTTATGAACAACAGAAAAAAGGGAAGGAACAGCGCAAAAAATCGCAAACCATCCAACTGAAGGAAGTGCGTTTCCGCCCGCACACCGACACGCACGACTTTGAATTCAAAACGCGCCATGCGCGCAGCTTCCTGCAAAGCGGGAACAAGGTCAAGGCATGGGTACAG
Source organism: Rhodothermales bacterium (assembly GCA_965248175.1). Lineage (GTDB taxonomy): Bacteria > Bacteroidota > Rhodothermia > Rhodothermales > VXPQ01 > VXPQ01. The sequence goes on along the minus strand of OZ252093.1, from coordinate 1,293,707 downwards.
TTTCGCGGTCGGGACATCATTTACAAGGAGCAGGGCATGGCTCTGCTGAAACGATTCACCGAGGATTTGCAGGACGTGGCGCGCATTGATCAGCCGCCCCGCATGGAAGGACGCCGTATGACAACGATTCTGACCCCGGACAAGAAATAGCGGCTACCCGGCGTCCAAGAAATGGGAACCTGACAGGTATCGGCAAAGTATTTTTCGTTTAGCCCATTTGCACAAAACAGGCATGCCACACTCCGTGTGATATAGGCATGCACACCGCCCAAAAACGCGTACCCTCGCGATGTCCCAAACGCGCCCGGCGCCAGGATGCTTATGCCCAAGATGAAATCAAATAGTGGAGCCCGGAAACGTTTCAAGGTGACCGCAACCGGGAAGCTGGTCCGGAAGAAGGCGTACAAAAGCCACATCCTGACCAAAAAATCGGCCAAACGCAAGCGTGGCCTGCGTGAAAGCACGCTCGTCGACAAAACCGACGCACCGCGGATGCAACGGCTCATTCAATCCTGATTGTCCCTTTATTCTTATGCCACGTACCGCTCACAGCGTAGCGTCGAGACGGCGCCGCAAAAAAATACTCCGCATGGCCAAGGGCTATCGCGGCGCGCGCTCGAAAATTTATACGGTTGCAAAGCATTCTGTCGAGAAAGCCTTGGGGTATGCCTATCGGGATCGCCGGCAACGCAAGCGCATGTTTCGGCGTCTCTGGATTGCGCGCATCAATGCAGCGGCACGCCTGAACGATACAACCTATTCTCGTCTCATGGGAGGGCTGCGGAAGGCCGGCATTGAGCTGAATAGAAAGGTGCTCGCGGATATGGCCGTCCACGATCCGGAAACGTTCCAGCGGATTACGCAGCATCTCACCGGCAAATAAGCGGGCGTAGAAAGATGCCCGACGACATCCTGAAAGATATCGAGTCGGAGATCATTGACTCGAAGGAGGCTGCCGAGGCGTTCCGGGTCAAATACCTGGGAAGGAAAAGCGGAAAGATCACCGGAATGCTCAAACGGATTCCGGAAGCCCCTCCGCAGGAACGGAAAGAACTCGGCCGGCGCATCAACGAAGCCAAGAAACGGGCGGAAGAGCGCCTGGCGGCCTTCGAAGCCGATCTGGACAAGCCGGACGCTTCCGGGACGCAAACAAGTATTGATCTCACGCTTCCGGGACGATTTCCAGCGCCCCCGGGTTCTATTCACCCGCTGACGCACACGCTAAACGAAATCGCGCGCATCTTTGAAGGATTCGGATTTTCGATTGCTACCGGACCCGAAATCGAAACGGAATGGCATAATTTCACGGCGCTGAATTTTCCGCCGGACCACCCCGCGCGAGACATGCAGGACACCTTCTTCCTGGAGCCGGAACGCGTCCTGTTGCGCACGCACACATCGCCCGTACAAATACGCACCTTGCTGGCCGAGCCACCGCCTGCGCGGGTCATCGTGCCTGGGCGGGTGTACCGTAACGAAGCCGTTTCCTATAAATCGTACTGCCTATTCCATCAGGTAGAAGGGCTGTACGTGGACGAAGGGGTCACCTTTGCCGACCTGAAGCAGGTGCTGCGTCTGTTTGTGCAAGCGCTGTTCGGCGCCGATGCCAGGATGCGCTTCCGTCCCAGTTTTTTCCCGTTCACCGAGCCCAGTGCCGAGGTGGACATCTGGTGGGCAGACGAGGCCTTGCCGAAGAATGGGCGCTGGCTTGAAATCCTCGGATGCGGCATGGTGGACCCTAATGTATTCGATGCCGTCGATCTGGACCCGGAACGATGGACCGGGTATGCATTCGGTATGGGTATAGAACGCATCGCTATGCTGCGGTATGGAATCCGCGACATCCGTACGTTCTATGAAAACGATATCCGCTTCCTGGAGCAGTTTTGAGCAGGACGTGCCGCACACATTTTCAAGTACCGGGAGGCTGGGAACAGCCCGGAAACAGGGATCGCCGCCCCTTACGTTGACGGAACATGCACATAACATGGGCAACGACTACCGGACTACGGTGAAAGCACGGTGCACCGGTACTTCCGTCCCGGCACGACAACACAGCAAACCATGAACATCTCGTACAATTGGCTACGGGAATACGCACCCGTCCAGGAGACCCCGGAGGAGCTTGCAGATATCCTCACTATGGGTGGTCTGGAAGTAGAAAACATTGACGAGACAGGTTTGTCGATGGATGGGGTGATCGTGGGACGCGTGGAGCGTGTACGTCCACACCCGAATGCCAATCGTCTCTCCTGTTGCGAGGTCGATCTGGGCGGCCCGGACCCCGTTCGCATCGTGTGCGGCGCACCGAATGTCGCCGAGGGGCAACACGTCCCCGTTGCCACGCCGGGCGCAACGCTCATGCTGCCCGACCGGGAAGACCCCGATAAACGCGTGCCCGTCACCATCCGAAAGACAAAACTTCGGGGGGAGCCTTCGGAAGGCATGATTTGCGCGGAAGACGAACTGGGGCTCTCCGATAGCCACGACGAAATCATGGTGCTGACAGGTGTGCCCGGCGCCGAACCCCGCATCGGGCAACCTTTTTCGGAATACCTCGCGGCCCGCGGCGTCGTACACCGGGACGCCGTGCTGGACATCAGCGTCACGCCTAACCGCCCGGATGCAACCAGCCACCTTGGCGTAGCCCGCGATGCAGCGGCTCTCACAAACATCCCGCTTCGCCTCCCGGAGGCGCCCGAACCGAAACCCGGCGGCGAAGCTGCCGACCTCGTTACTGTCGACCTGCAGGCGCCTGAGGCGTGTCCGCGGTATGTAGCGATGATCGTGCGTGACGTAACCGTCCGCGAATCTCCCACCTGGCTCCAGGCAAAGCTGAAAGCCATTGGATTGCGACCCCACAACAACATCGTGGATATCACCAACTACATTCTCCATGATGTTGGTCAACCGGTGCACGCTTTCGATTTCGACACCATCGCAGGGCAGCATATTCGCGTGCATCTCACGCACAAGGCCACGTCCTTTACGACCCTCGACGACAAGGAGCACACAATCCCTCCCGGCACAATCATGATTGCGGACGCCGAACACGACGTAGCAATCGGTGGCGTTATGGGCGGGCAAAATTCGGAGGTCCGCGAAACAACAAGGAACGTACTCATCGAGTGCGCCTTCTTCGACCCATCGCATATCCGCAGGGCCGCGAAGGCGCTCGGCATTCAGAGCGATGCTTCCTATCGCTTCGAGCGTGGCGTCGATCCCACCGGGCAGGTACACGCTGCTGCCCGTGTCGCCGCCCTCATAGCAGAACTGGGCGGTGGAACGGTCGTCCCCGGTATGGTGGACGCACATCCCGCGCCTTCTTCGCCCAGGCATATTACCGTGTGTGCAGAGCGGATAGACAGCTTGCTTGGCGTTCACATCCCTCTCGAAACCACCGAACGCCTGTTGCAATCCATCGGATTCGATATTGAACGACAAGGCGATGCGGAGGCATCCCGGCTTCGCTGTACCGTTCCCCCTTTCCGGCCCGATATCGAGCGCGAAGTAGATGTAATCGAGGAGATTGTGCGTCTCTACGGGTATGACAACGTACCTGAGCCAGTCCAGGCGGCCTCCCTGTCGAGCGGTACGTTGCACGAAAGCCCCGAAACACGCCTGCGACGGGCAGCACGCACCCTGCTTGCCTGCACCGGCCACCGGGAAATCTACACGAACAGTATGTTACGGTCGGAAACGGCCGAGCAGTTTGCCAGGCTCGCGGGAGGCACATCCGATCGTGTCGTCAGGACGCTGAATCCGATCTCCAGCGAAATGGCGGCCCTGCGTCCCAGCCTGTTGCCCGGCGCCCTGCAGGTCATTGCTTTCAACCGCAATCATGGACAGCGCTCGCTGCGGTTTTTTGAATTCGGCCATGTGTTCCGTCGCACAGACGATCAGGATCGGAACGAAACCGTCGTGGAAAACTATGCGGAGTATGAATCCTTTCTGCTGACTTTGTCGGGACAGGCAACGACCACCGGTTGGAATACGTCTGCCCGGGCATTCGACCTGTTCGATGCGAAGGGCACGGTTGAAATGCTGCTCCAGCACGTGCGGACGCCCGATGTCCGTATGGCGCCCGTCCATACTCCCGTGGCCGGAACATCCTGCCGGCTTGACATCTTTTCAAATGGTGTCCGCATTGGAAGCGTCCTTGAGATGGCTCCGGACCTTTCCGGCGGGAACACCCCGGAAGAAATCGTCTATACGGCGGAACTGAATTGGACCGAAGTGGTGCGGCTGGCAACGCCATACCTTGATAGCACGTATCAACCTGTAGAACGCTATCCCGCAGTGGACCGCGACATCGCCCTGGTCGTTGGCCGTGAGGAACCGGCGGGAGTTATACTGCAAACGATTCGACGCGCTGGGGGACGCCTGTTGCAACAGGCACGTCTCTTTGACCTCTACGAAGGCGAACATGTAGGCCAGGGCAAAAAAAGCGTGGCTTTTGCCCTGCGCTTTGGCGCCAACCGCACGCTCACAGACCAGGAAGTGAACAAAAGGATGGCTCGTATCGTCCACGCGCTGGAACAAGAACACGGCGCCTTTTTGCGGAGCTAATGAACCCTTTGCACGCGTGCGTATTCATCAAAATAGTGTCCTCTGTGGCGCCCTGACATATCGATGACCAAGAAGACGAGCGCTTCCATGCCAGAAGAACCCGATGCCGATGTACCGAACATGGATCCTGGAATCGAACAGGGCGTGGGAGAACGTGCCGAAAAAGAGGAACCACCGCCGGAACCTGCCTCGCTTGATGTCTTGCGCTGCCGTGTCGAGGAAGCCATCAAGGCCATTGAACAGCTGCGCGCAACCAACGCCGCTCTCCTGAAACGAGTAAGCGAACTGGAAAAACGCCCCGAGATCGACCGGGACCATGCATTCTTCTCGCTATCCCGCGACCCGGACTCACTAAAGAACGACTTGCGTTCTTTCATTGAAATTCTCGACGAGTATATGGAACGGGAGCGCGACAATGCATAACGCACCCGCTACCTGATCCCGCATAAACCGATAATCACCGTGTCCCAGTCCATTCGCGTCCGCATTCTGAACCGCGACTATTCCCTGCAAGTAGACAGGCAGAACGAGCAGCGTGTACGCAGCATTGCGCGATACGTCGATACCAGGATCAGGCAATTCCAGCGAGACCATCCTGATCAGTCGGACATAACGGGCCCTGTCATCGTGGCGCTGAGTATTGCCGAGGAACTCTTTGCAGAACGCGAGGGGCGGACCGCTGCCGAAACCGACCTGCATACGGATATCGGGCAACTCATTGCCTCCCTGGACGCCGTTCTGGCTCCCGATGAATCGCCCGCTTCCGGGGAGTAAACGCAAGGGAAACCTTGCGTCAGATTCCGATAAATAGATTGGAAATTATAAAGAATAGTTGGCGAGGGGGAGGGGATTGATGGCGCATATTGCTATTGCAAGCAAAGATAGCGTGATTCGGACCACCTCTGCCCACGGATGGCCGATTATAGCAAGGAGGCCGCCTTCGGCACTATCATATTCTCCACGTTATCCTCAAAAGAAATAACCCGAACACCGTGCGAGGCCAAGCACAGGACATATGCTTGCCACAAATGCTCCAAAACCGTCATCTGAACCCTACGATCAGCTTCGCTGGCATCGGGCAGATCTAAGACGGCCGATATTGCATATTGCCTGAAATCGTCCAGTAAGTTACCAACGAAACGCGTACGGCGGGCATCGCGACTCGGGTCTGGCAATGGGGGGATAGGCTGGAACAGCTTTTTAAGTTCTTGATGGGTCATCTGGATTTTTTTGTGTCTTTATATGTTCGGGTTTCAGGATCCCACTTAACCGCAATCTTCTTAATATCCTCCCCCCAGACACCTGCGGCTATCATGTGTAGGTGCTGATTCATCTCCTGGAGATTTTGCCTTATCGCCTTTAATTCATCGTAGCATGCCCCGATGTATGCTTCCTGTTTGTTTTCATCCATGATCTTTCACCTTAATTAAGGTTACAAAATGAGTTTGAGTACAGAGGTGGTTCGGGTTGATTGGACAGATTTCTGCGGGATTTAAGGTGTAGGGTTGCGACCTCGGTCTACGGCAGCAATGAGCCGCTCTATGTGATCGACGGAGTCACCGTGCAAGTCGACCCGAGGCAGTGGCTGTATTGGCTAAATCCGCTGGATGTCAAGTCCATCGATGTGCTCAAGGATGCAAGCGCGACGGCCAGTTACGGGTCCCGTGGCGCGGGCGGCGTCATTATCATAAAGACGCGCCGCCGGTAGGCGTGCCTAATTCGGACGGGAAGGTCAGAATCAGCGGCGCATCGTTGTTGCGCGCAACCAGCACGGCTCGCCCGTGGCCGCCCAGGCGCATGAAGCGCATGGCGCGAACCTCCCCCTGGATACGGAGCCCCGTTTCATGCATGGGCAGGGTCGTGAAGGATCCCTCGCCGTTCCCGACCAGCAGCGTCCCATAGTCAGCGTCATACCTGCCCTGCACGGTATTGACACCGAAAAAATTACCGGCCGTCAGCACATCCATATGCCCGTCTCCGGTGAAATCATGGGCGAGTATGCTCGTAACGGGTGACCATTGGGCGCTGCGGGGCAATTCCTGCCTGCGAAACTCGCCCGCCCCGGTGTTCTCGAGATACACGGAGGCGAAGGTGTCCACACGTCGCTGATCGCCGAGCGCCAGCACACCCGGTTCAAAGAGATTCTCGAGCGTCGCCTCCGCATAGGAGGCATAGGTTGGGAGCCTGCGAGCCCACCCGGGCAACTGCTTGAGAAGGGGGTCTCTGCGCGCCCACGTATAGGAGCGTCCGTCTCGTTGCTCGACAATGATGGGATCCACCGACCCATTGCTATCAAAGTCGTGCGTAATCAGATCCAGCGGCGCCGACAGGGTCGTGTTGACGCCAAGGTTTCCCGCAATCAGATCGATATCTCCATCCGCATCCACATCGTCCAGCAGTATGCTCGTCCACCATCCTCCGGTGGCCGGAAGACTGGTGTCCTCCAACACCCCTCCACTTCCTGTCAGGATGGTTATGGGCATCCACTCCCCTACAAGCACGAGATCCGGGGCGCCACTACCGGTCACATCCGCCCAGGCGCATCCGGTTACCATGCCGGCGGCAAGGAGCGCCGGCGCTATTGCCTGCGTAACATCTGTGAACGATCCCGCCCCGTCGTTTTCCAGTAATCGGCTTGCGGGGCGCACGCCGTAGGCGCCGGGAACCGAGCGACTGCCCACGAAGAGGTCCGTATCGCCATCGCCGTCGTAGTCTGCCGGGGCCACGCAGCAGCCGTCCGCCCGGATGCCCGGAATGCTGCCGTGAGACCTGCTGAAATCGCCTGACCCATCGTTTACATATAGCCGATCCTCGAGTACCGCATCCGGGGACGCGTGTTGCCCGCCACCGCTCACCACGTAGAGGTCCATGTCGCCATCGCCTTCCGCATCGAGGAAAGCGGCGTCCACGTCTTCGTGAACGTTATCCGGAAAGGGCACGGACGAAAACTCTCCGCCGCGCCGCTGGATGAACAGCACGCCCTCCTGGCCGTGGGCGCCGCCCAGATAGAAATCGTCCAGCCCGTCTCCATTCACGTCGGCGACCGCCAGCGCCGGTCCCTCTGTGGAGAGCCTGTGCGGGATCAGAGGTTGCGCATCGTAGTCTTCGTACTCGTTTTCGCGGTGGCCCGCGCCAGGGAGTGTTTCTGGCGTGAACTCCTGGAAGAGTGCAGGCGGTTCCTGGTCTTCCACATACCTGTACGACCCTCCCGCATCCTGTTGCCTGAGCACCACAAGCGTGTCCGCTTCCACGCCTTCGAGGCGCTGGAATCCGCCCCCCGGCCAGATGACCAAAAGGGAATCGAGAACCGATGCGCTTCCCAGTCCAAAAACCAGTGTATGGGCAACCGATGACTGAAACCCGCGCGTCGGCATCTGCTCCTGATACAGGCGCGTGCCATCCGTAAACAGGATGACCTTCGCACCCACTCCTGTAGTATTTGCACCGTCGCCCTGCAGGCGCACACGCAGCGAGTGGTTGCCCGTCATATTATTGCGATAGAGAAGTGCGGGGGCATTAGTATTGTTCACTGCCAGGTCCACATCGCCGTCCCCGTCCAGATCCCCGTATGCCGCACCGTTGGAAAAGCCCTGCGCGCCCAGTCCCCACTCCCGCGTTTGGTCCGCAAACGTGGCGTCGCCGTTATTCCTAAACGCAATGTTTGCTATCGCTAACGGCGGCATTTTCCGCGTGACGGCCAGTTGCTCCTCCGTCGTGCCCTCGTACAGAATCTGCTGGGTGCGCGGCTCGGAGACGTGCTCGATATAATCCAGGTCGTTGGGGCGGCCGGGGATGCCGTTCGTGACATAGAGATCTTTCCAGCCATCATGGTCCAGGTCAACCAGTAGTCCCGCCCAGCTCCAGTCGGTGGCATGGATGCCCGCATAGGCCCCGATTTCGCTGAACAGCGGTAGACCTTCGCGATTCTTACCCCGGTGGATCTGTAGCGTGTTGCGCGCTACCTGCGGGGCGTATCCAAAATTCCGCTTGATCCGCGCGAGATCGTCCGCATCCGGCCCTCCCGACGCGCGATAGGTGGCAATATCCGGCGGTAGCATGTCGAGCGCGGCAATATCTACGCGGACATCATTGTTGACATCGCCAATGTCCACTCCCATAGTCGACCGGCTGGTGTGGCCGATCACGCGCTGTAGCACCTCGGAGAAGGTGCCATCCGTATTGTTAATATAGAGGTAGTCGTTCTCGTGAAAATCATTGCCTACATAGATGTCTGGCCAGCCGTCATGATTGATATCGCTGACGACGAGGCCGAGGCCGTACCCCAGTGCGCTGCTGTATATCCCGGCGTCTGAGGTCACGTTCGTAAACCAACCGCCATCGTTCCGATACAACCGGTCGCCGACCCTCGGCGCATCCACGACGCGACGCCACGCCTGCACGAAGGATTCTCTCGTATGCACCGAATGGTTCAACAGGTACATATCCAGGTCCCCGTCCAGGTCGTAGTCGAAGAAGGCCGCCTGGGTGGAGAGGCCCTCAAAGTTCAGCCCGTAGGCTGCAGCCTGCTCCGTAAATGTGTTGTCGCCCCCATTGATGTACAGCAGGTTATGCCCACGTCTGTCCCGGTATTGCACCTGCGAGACGTGGATATCGAGCAACCCGTCGCCATTTACGTCAGCCATCGTGACGCCCTTAGACCATGCATCCGGACTGCCGCCCGTTCCCGAGGCGTCCGTGATGTCCTCAAATCGAAAGTCGCCCTTGTTGAGGTATAGCTTATTGGACCCCTGATTGGCCGTGAAGTACAGATCCGGAAGGCCGTCGTTGTTAATGTCACCGATGGCGATGCCTCCCCCGTCATAGAAATACAGATACTCCAGGATGTTAAAATCCGGCTCTGCCCGGAGGAGATTTTCGAAGGATACTCCGGTCAACCGCGACGGCATCTGCGAGAACAGCACGTCGCCTGTTGGCCCTTTGCTACAGGTGGCGAACAACAACGCCAACCCGGCCGCAACCAGCCGACCGCGGCAGAGACGAACAGCCTCATTCTTCATGGGCGAATACGAGAAGGGAGTCGTTATTCCGGGCTACCACCAACAGTGAGCGGCCGCCTGCCGCAACGGGTTCGATTCGGCGAATGGGTCCCGTAAGCCAGAATCCAGTGTCTGCAAACGGCAACGTTCGCAGTCCTTCGGGCCCGGTCTCAAGGACGACTCCGAAGCTTGCATCATAGCGGCCGATCTCCGGTTTCGTTTCGTAGAGGTTGCCACCCATCAGAACTTCCTGGTCACCGTCGCCATCGATGTCGTGTATCGCAATGGCGTACATCGGCGCCAACTGTGCTGCATCGGGCAGGGGCTCCAGGCGAAACCGCCCTGTCCCGTCGTTCCACGCCACCAGGCTGCGCAATTCCTGTGCCTGAAGGTGGACGGCTCGGCTTAGCTGTTCTTCGGAGAAAATGTCCTGCACTGTCTTTCCAGCAAACGATGCATAGGTGGGAAACATCCGCACCAGGTAGGGCAATTGTACTATGAGGTCGTGCCGTAACGACAGTGGATATTGCAGACCATCACGATACATGGCGAGCACCTGCTCCACGGTCCCGTTACGATCAAAATCGTCCACCCACAGTTCGACGGGCGCCTCCGGCGAGGCCTTGATGCGCGAATTTAGTCCGTAATTGGCGCCAATCAGATCGATGTCTCCGTCTCCGTCCAGATCACTTGCCGCCAGCGCGCGCCACCAGCCGGTGGTGCCACCGAGCCCGGCGGCTACTGTTATATTGACCAGTGTTCCATCCTGATTCTCAAACAGGGTTAGCGGCATCCATTCTCCCGCAATCAGGAGATCGGGGTCTGTGTCGCCATCGATGTCCGCCCACTGGCTATCGGTGATGAGCCCCAATTCCCGAAGCCCCCCGGCACGAGCGTCCGTCATTTCGATAAAGCCGCCCGATCCGTCATTAATGAGTAGGTGGCCATCTGCCGGCAGTCCGTATGCAAACGGGCGCAGACGCGCGCCGATGAACAGGTCTACATCGCCGTCCGCATCCATGTCAGAAGCCGCAACGGTTCCTGTAGGCTCGAACCCCGCAGTGGCTGACATCAACATCGCATCGGACCGGGTCAGGCGACCAGCGCCATCATTCAGGTACAGACGATCCAGGAGCGCAGAGCTGCTGCCGGGGAGCTCGCTGCCACCGCTCGCCACCAGCAGGTCGCGATCTCCATCGTTATCTGCATCAAACCACACGCAGTCCGTATCCTCCGCAATCGCGTCTTCACCCACGACTCCCGCGTCCACGAAGCGCCCAGAGGGCAGCTGCGCGAACAGGGCGCCCGGCTGGTCCTTGGCGCCTCCCAGATAGAGATCGGCATATCCGTCTTTGGTTGCGTCTCCGACGCAGACTGGCGGCCCCTCCGTCGATCGCATATGGAACAGCAGGGGTTGGCGGTCGAAATCGTTGTGCACATTCTCGCGGTGCCGCCAGGCAAGGCCCAGGTCCACGGGGTCGATGGACTCAAGCGCAGCGAGCACCGCTACGGACTGTGCCGAGGCGTCGGCGCCGGAAGCCTCGCCGTAGGACAGGGTTACCAAACGATTCACTGCGACCTCATGCAGGAACTGCGTCTTGCCATCCGGCCACCTAACGACAAGAGAATCAAGCTGCTCCTGCGGCAGGCCTACATGTAACACCGGATCCACACTGGACTGGAAACCGCGCGCCGGCTGTTGTTCAATGTACCACTGCCGGCCCCCTTGCCATGCCGTGACCTGCGCTCCGACGGCAGACGTGTTGCCGGCAGGCCCCCGGAGGCGGATGCGTAACCAGTGCCGATCCTGATATAGCTCTGTTGCCCGGTTCCGGTACACGAAGGGTCTCATGTTTACATTGTTCACTACCAGATCCAGATCCCCGTCATTGTCCAGATCTCCATAGGCGGATCCATTGGAAAACCCCGGTTCGGCAAGCCCCCAGTCTGTCGTCACGTCCTGGAACCGCACGGCCGCATTGCCGGCGAACATGTAATTCGGTATAGGCTCGGAGGGGATCATGTCGATTAACGTCTTAAAGTCGACGGTATTCTCGCCGATCAGTTCGTCCATTGTTTCCTCGTCGCGTATCTCGACCAGATAGTCTGCGTTGGTCAGGTCCTGATATATCCCGTTCGCCACGAACAGGTCACGATATCCGTCGTGATCAAAATCGGCAATCAGCGCGCCCCAGCTCCAATCGGTCGCCTCCACGCCGGTCATGCGTCCTACCTCGCTAAAGGAGACGGGCGTCATGCCGGCAGAGCCTCTATTCAGGTGTAGCGTATTGCGCGTGAACTGGTGATAATAATCGTCTCGCAGGTACGTCTGATAACGTTGCCAACTATCGAAGGAGGTAACTGTCTTGAGGCGCAATTCCTCCTTCGGCAGCATGTCGGTAACGAAAATGTCCGGGTAGCCATCCGCGTTCAGATCCGCCATATCCGCACCCATTGCGGCGGCGCTTACACTCTGTATGCTCTCTTCCAGCACTTCGGCAAAAGTACCATTGCGATTGTTCAGGTACAGATAGTCCCGCTCAAAAAAATCGTTGGAGATATACAGGTCCGGCCAGCCGTCGCGATTCACATCGCCGGCCGATACGCCGAGTCCGAAGCCTATTTCGCTGCCGTAAATCCCGGCTTCCTCGCTCACGTCCTCGAAGTGCGGGCGACCATCGACGATACCCGTGTTTTGGTAGAGGCGATCTCCGCCCGCGTGATGCCGAAGGTGGCGCGTATGCTCCTGTAGATCGAAGCTGCGAATATTGCGGTACGAAGTATTGACCAGATACAAATCGAGATCCTGATCGCCGTCATAGTCAAGAAATGAACCATGGGTCGAATAACCATCGTCCGCCAGGCCGTATGCGGCCGCCATTTCAAGAAAGGTCGCGTCACCCTGATTGATGTAGAGTTCGTTTTTTCTGTCGTCGCCTGCCACGATCCCCGAGTTGCAGACATAGATGTCCAATAGGCCATCGCCATTGAGGTCGACCATCGTGGCGCCAGTGGACCATGCGTGGCTACCCGCCACACCGGCCTGCTCGGTAATATCTGTAAAGGAAAACCCTCCGTTGTTTCGATACAGCCGGTTAGGAACCTGATTACCGGTCAGAAAGACATCCAGGAGGCCGTCTCCATCAATATCTCCGAGAGCAACGCCTCCGCCGTTATAGAAATTCCTGTACCGGTACACATTGAATTCGTAGGCATATTCCAGCGTGTTTTCGAAGGTGATATGGGTCTGTGCGGAGTCTACGAGCTCGAACAGAGGCCCGGAGGGTGGCTTGTTGCATCCCCAGGCGAAGAGACCTGACAGTACAACGCACACAAGTGTGCGCCCGAATATTAATCTGCGATTACTTGTCCTCATCGCGCTCTTCAATCATGGCCTTCTCCGCCAGCAGGTCCGTGATCGTGGCCAGAACCTCCCTGTCGGAGTACTTTACGACAAGAATATGCCGGTTACCGTCCACTTTCACGAACGATCGCCGTGGCGCAAGCGCCGTGCCTGCGGCGTCATGCTCGAAGAAGCCTTCCCCATACCATCGTTCCAGCAGTGCGACGACATCCAGCTGCAGGCTGTCCGAGAACAGTCTTTGGGCCCACGGCGCCCAAGCGTCATAACCGAACCGCACGCGCATCTGGTAAATCCTGTCCGCGTGGAAATCCGGATAGAAGAGCATTGTCGCGGGATAGGGCAGCGCATCCGGGAGCTTGTACTGTACGTTTTGATTCTGGGGACCCTGCATAACCAATCCTCGGCGGTTCAACGCCCAACTGCTGTCGTAGAAAGCCTGTTTCGTCATCCCTAATGCGTAGCTCAGAAACAGGGTGTCATTCCGCACACCCGTTGCCAGCTCGCGCGCCACGATCCTGTCATAGGCGCTTCGCCGGTCGCATCCCATGACCAGGAGAGCAAGGCACACCACAACGATGAGGCTTCTCCACTGCATGACTACGGAGACTCCCTGGAAATGTCAGGCGCGCCCTGCACGAGGCGCAGCCGTTGATTGACGGGAATGTCCCGCATCGTGATCGTGTTTCCGTCTGGCCAGCGGACCACCAAAGAGTCTACAAGGCCCGAACGCACCCGCGTTCCAAATCCAATGCTGAGCGTATGATCCACGGTTGACTGGAACCCGCGCACGGGTTGCTGTTCTACATACCACTGGGTGCCGCCATGCCAGAACGTCAGCTGCGCGCCCGTGGCCTGCGTATTGGGAATGCGCCCACCCACGTCTACCTGCAGCCAACTTCTGTCCGGGTGGCGCTCTGTCACGTGGTTGCGATATACAAAGGCGGACATGTTCACGTTGTTGACCACCAGGTCCAAGTCTCCGTCGTTGTCCAGATCGCCGTAGGCCGATCCATTCGAATAGCTCTGCTCGGTGAGCCCCCAGTCCTGGCCAACGTCCCGAAAACGCATGGTCGCGTCGCCGGCAAACATGAAGTTGGCGATCGGAAAAGACGGGATACGGGAGAGGAGTTCCAGGATGGGCTCTTCTTCCCTCAGAAAGATCGCACGCAGCGTATCCGCATTCGATACGCGGGCGATGAAGTCCTGGTCGAGGAGATCCTTGTATATCCCGTTTGGGACAAACAAGTCTCGGTACCCGTCGAGATCGAAATCGGCAAACAGCCCACCCCAGCTCCAATCCGTGGCCTCTATGCCAAACAGTCGTCCGACCTCACTGAAATACACCAAATGGCCAGACTCCTGATGCCGCGGACCCCGGTTTAGCTGTAGGGTATTCCGGGTTTCCTGGTAATGGTACCCATCACGGACAATGGCATCGTATTCTTCCCAAGGGTGGAACGCTATCTTGGACTGCAGCCGCTTCATAGCTTGCGGGAGCATGTCGGATACAAAGATTTCCGGGTAGCCGTCGTTGTTCACGTCTGCGACATCACCCCCCATGGAACTCAGGCTGATTGCTCCAACCAGGCTGGGGAGCACCTCGTCAAATCCGCCGTCCTGACGATTGAGGTACAGGTAGTCACGCTCAAAGAAATCGTTCGACACATACATATCCGGCCAACCGTCCCGATTTACATCTCCCACAGATATGCCCAGTCCAAATCCTATGCCACTGCTGTACACGCCAGCTTTGTCTGTAACATCAGTAAACGGAACCGGTGCACCCCTATCGAATTCATGGCCAACAAGCTCATTGCGAAAGAGCCTGTTGCCTCCATGCGGATCGCGTACCGCGCGCAATCCCGGCTTGCGCTCCAGGTCATCTAGTGAACGCACCGGATTGCTAAGCAGATACATGTCAAGATCGCCGTCCGTGTCGTAGTCCAGGAACGAAGCGTGGATCGACAGCCCTGATACAGCGAGGCCATATGCCTGCGCCTGCTCGGTGAACGTGCGATCGGCGTTGTTGACAAACAATTCGTTATGTCTGCGTGCGCCGCCTGGAGGCCCGGACTTGCACAGATAAATATCGAGCCACCCATCCCCGTTTACATCCGCCATGCTGACGCCGGTCGTCCAGACACCGTCGGATGCCAACCCCGCCTCTTCCGTGATATCCTCGAACCGGAAATCGCCCTTGTTTAGATACAGTCTGCTCGAAACCTGATTGCCGGTAAAGAAGACATCTTTTCTCCCGTCGTTGTCGATATCTCCGATCGCAACCCCGCCACCATTGTAAAAATTCCTGAATAGATAGGTGTTGAGTTCTTCTGTCGGACGCAGGAAGTTGGCAAAATCAATGCCGGTGCGTGCGGCGTCCAACCTTTCAAACAGGAATTCCGTTTCGCCTTCCTGCCGGACGCACCCTCCCAAGAGCGTAAGCAACAAGACCGCGAGCGCAGGCGGGATACCGTCTCTCTGCATCCGGATTCCTCACGGCCGGTGCTACATGGCCCGGTTGGGACGAGGGCGAGTGCGGGTGTGGTTCCTGTATCGCGGTTAGCGCGCCTTGGCCTTGCGCCCGTTCCATAGCTAGGCCAGCCGCCACACCGCCTAGTAGCCAGGATTCTGCACCAGGCTCGAGTTTGTCTCCAACTGCTCTCTGGGAATGGGGCCCACATTGCGAAAGGCCTCCGACACACCCTTGAACTGCCAAGGATCATTGTACTTGGTCACACCACCCTCGGTGCCCGCAAAGCGAATCTGGTCCTGGCGCCGGGTCTGCTCCCAGAACATTTCGCGGCCGCGCTCCGCGAGCAGCTTGTCGGCATCCAGCGCCATAAACGGGTCTACGCCGGACCGCGTCCGAATCTGGTTGACGAGGGCAAGGGCCTCCCCGTTGCCGGGGTTCTGACGCCACAGCGCTTCCGCTTTCAGAAGCAGCGCGTCGGCGTACCGATAAATGACGAAGTCATTGTTCATGCTGCTTCCAATGCCGTTCTCGAACTGGTACTTGCCGATGCGCGCTCCGCACTGGCGGCAGGCCACAGCTTCCAGGTCGTTCATCGCAGGCGTAAATGTCAGTGGCGGGCCGTTGAGATCAAAATCGGAGTAGATGCCGCTGTCCACGATGCGATCTCCGGCGGTCGTGTACTGAGGTCCGACCACGAAGTTACCCAGCCGATCGTCCAGCGTGCCCTGCACGCGCTCAAGACCGTCATCGTCTGCCGTCGGCTGCACACCCCACACCTCGCCTTGCGGACCGGGATTCTGCTCCGGGTCAATGACCGACTCATACACCTTCTGCGTCGCAGACCATCCGTTCCACGGCTGGTTCTGGAAGTTATAGGTGTTCTGGCTGCCATAGTGGAACGTCATTTGATGCAGGTTGAACCCTGTCAGGAAGACGGCGTCATATGGCACGACAAAGATGTTTTCCCGGGACCCCTCGTTGGAGACAAAAAAGTTGTCGTGGTAATTCGGTGACAGATTGTAATCGCCAGAGTGGATGATGGCGTTCAGATGTGTTAGGGCATCATCCCAGCGCGCCGTACCGGTATATACTTCCGCATTCATGTAGAGCTTGGCGAGCGTCATATGCGCCACGTTCTGGTTCATGCGGGCATAGGTGGATCGCACGTCGGCGCTGAGGTTGCCGATGTTGCTCTGCAATTCGTTCTCGACGAAGTTGAAGACCATCTGGCGGCCTTCCGCAAAGTCGCTCGACGGCTGCGACGGAGCTTCGTCAGCGTCTACGAAGCTGGTTACGATCGGCACATTGCCGAACGCGTCCAGGAGGAAGTAATAGTAAAATGCCCGCATGGCCTGCAGCTCTGAAATAAATGCTGCTGCGGCGTCAGGATCGGCGGCGCCCGACGAGACGGAAGACTCGAACTGGAAGATCAGCCTGTTGGCATTGTTCACTCCAGAGAAATAGGCCTGCCATACCCCGTTGAAGGTCCCCTCGTCAGGCGTCCACTGGTGACTGTTGACGCGATACCAGAACCCGCCTTCCGACCAGTCCTGGCCACGAGCCGGGACGATGATCTCGTCCGTCGTCGCTTCGTTGAACTGGGCGGGGCCTCCGCCCCCACCGAGCGACTGCAGCGGGCTGTACACATCGCCCAGCGCGGATACGAATTGCTGATCGGTCTGGAAGAAGGTGTCTGCAGTGACCTGGCTGTCAATCGGTTCCATAAGGTCGGTGCAGGCCGCAACGAACAGGAGCATGCACGTGGCAAGGACCAAGCGCTGCGAGATGAATCTGTAGGTAGACACGAATACACCCTCCGGGCTTGCTGGTCGTTTAGTAAGGGGTCGGCGTTGATATCCCATAGTTCAATCAGAGGGTAAGGTTAAGGCCCACGGTGATGGAACGTGTAGTGAACCATTCGATCCTCCGCTCGATGCCGGGAGCCAACGCACCGCCACTGCTGCCCTGCTCCGACTGGCCCTGGTTACGATCTACATAGCGCACCTGCGGGTTGAGTCCGCTGTAGCCCGTAATGGTAAGCAGATTGTTGCCCGAAATGTATACACGGAGTCGTTCGAATGGTGTGCTGGCCATCTTCGATACCGGCACATTGTAGCCGATACTGGCATTGTTGATACGGACATAGTCCCCATTTTCAATATACCGGCTCGACCAGCGCGGATCATCCTTCAGATCCTGCAAATTAAAGGCTTCCGTGAGTACGTTGTACGAAGAAATCTGTTTGGGCACGCTGTAGAAAAGGCTGAACATATTGGCCAACTGGTGCCCAAATACTCCTTCGACAAACATGCTGAAATCGAAATCGCCGTAGCTTATCCGATTTGTCCATCCCAACTGGAAGTCAGGAAGTCCGTTGCCTAGAATCTGCTCATCGGTCGGGAACGACAGACCGCCATACTCGACCTCGGTACCGTCGGACTTCAGGAAGAGCCACTGACCATCCTCTCCTATTCTGGAAAATTTGGGTCCCCACAGCTGTCCGATAGGCTCGCCTTCCTTGATCCGAATCAGGTCCGGGTTGTTCAGGCCTGGAGAACCCGGACTGGCCAGATACTGCACCTCGTCGGTGATGTACTTGTTCAGATTGGTCTGCGAATACAGGGACGCGATCACGCCTGTATTCCACGTCAGGCTGCCTTCGGGCCGGCCGATCCGGGGTACAACATCAAAATCGAGCGACAATTCCAGACCGCTGGTCTCCAGTTCGCCGACATTCGTCCACGTACGGCCAAAGAGGTTCGGCGGCACCGGCACGCCGACTTCGAACAAGAGGTCGGATGTTGTTGCCCTGTACGCATCTATCCGACCACTCAGGCGGTAGTCGAGGGCGACAAAGTCCGCGCCGATGTTGATTTCCGTTTTCTCCTCCCATTTCAGGTCCGGGTTGGAGTTACTGACCGGACCAAAGCTCTGGATAAATTGGCCATTGACGAAGAAATTACCCGCGGGCGCAAATCGCTGGAGCGATAGGCCGCTCGAGGGAGCATCCTGGCCCGTCTTGCCAATGCTGCCCCGTAATCTTAGGGAGTTCAGCAATGGAATTTCTATCAGCTCCGATATTTCGATGCCGACCCCGGCAGACCAGAAGGTCCCCCACTTGTTGTCGGCGCCGAACCGGCTGGACCCTTCGCGGCGCAGGCTGGTGTTGAGAAAGATCGCGCCTTTGTAATTCACGTTGGCGCGGCCGAATGCACCGATCAGCCGGTGCGTGCTTCGGAAGCTGCCCACGTTGCCCTGACCCTGATTGAAGTCCTGGGCGAAGGTGAAGTTGTTGAACCCGACGTTATCCGCGATGAAGTCGCCACCGCCCGCGTTAAACCCTTCGTCCACAAAATCGTTGTACGAGTACCCTGCAATAGCCTCCAGATTCAGGTCCGGGTTCACATCTTGCGCATAGTGCAGGGTCATTTCGAACAGCTCGTTGCTGCGATCCGCGAAGGCCTGTTCGGCATGGCCTGGTCCCCGGGCCGCCTGCGTGGCGCCGCCATTCACTTTGTGCTGGCGCGAATAGAAATTCCTTCGAACCTGATTCTCCGTTTGCAGGGAATACTGCGCCGCTACCGACAGGTTGGGCACCACCGCACTCAGGTCATACTCGCCGCGCAGGTGTCCACTGAAGAATTTGTCCTCACCCAGCCGCTTGCCCTCCTCGATGATGGCCACGGGGTTGAAGTAGTTGAATAGCGGTTGTTCGAAGTAGCCACCCGTATTCTCGAAACCATCCGCCGTGACTGGCGCGGTGGGATTCATGATACCGGCAAATTTGAAGGCGTCCGCGAAGCCGTAATTCGCCTCTTTGTTCGTTACCGATAGCTGTATGGTGATTTGCAGGTCGCGGTCCAGGGCCCACTGCGTAAGGTTCAGCCGTCCGCCAATCTCCTGAAACCCGGTATAGCGTTGAATGCCGTTACGATCGCGGAAGTTACCCGATACCCGGTATACGGTGTTTTCCGAGCCCCCGCTGAGCGCCAGGGAATGCACCATATTAGATCCTGGCTGCGTCACCTCCTCGAACCATTCCGTGTCGGAACCCAGGTCCGGGGCGTTGAGCCCCGTGTTCGCGGACAGAGTCCGATACTCCTCTGCGGTTAGCACGTCCAGACGGTTCTCAATGCTTTCGAACGTATAATAGGCATTGTAGGACACCGCTACCCCTTCACCGGCCTCGCCGGACTTGGTGGTAACCAGTATGACACCGGCAGAGCCTCGCGTACCAAAGATGGCGGCGGCGGATGCATCTTTCAGCACATCAATCGACTCAATGTCGTTGGGATCCAGATTATCCAGGCTCGCGCCGATGATGCCGTCAACGACGACCAGCGGCTCCTGGTTGGCGCCAAAGGACGAGATCCCCCGCAGCCGCACTTCCGCATCATCGTTCGGGTTACCATTCCGGGTCGTCACCTGGAGACCGGCTACTTTGCCCTGAATCAGGTCCGTCGGCGAATTCACGTTTCCGGAAATAAAATCATCCTCGTCGATACTCGCGACCGATCCCGTAATGGCCCGCCGCTCCTGGGTGCCATACCCGGTCACCACGATTTCTTCGCCGACATCGTAGGTGATTTCCACCAGCGCCACGTCGATCTGCGTCCGGCCGCCGATGGCCACTTCCTGCGTTTCAAATCCCAGGAACGAGAACACCAGCGTGTCCGAGAGTGACGGGACGCTCAGACTGAACGCGCCGTTGGCGTCACTCGCTGTGCCCTGGGCCGGATTGCCCTTGACAAAGACATTCGCTCCGGGAAGGGGCAGGGCATCGGCATCCCGGACCGTGCCCGAAACCTGTTCCTGACCGAACGCACTGGTCGGCGCCAGAAGCAAGACGAGAAGTGCAACAAACGACAGTTGTGCAGCTTTCTCCTTCATGATCTTTAAGGTTGTTTGTGACGAAAGAGGAAATGGACCGACCCCGGCCGAATTGCGCAATCAAGACTGAGCGAAGCCAACTCAGGTATATTACACTTCCCTATGATGAGTATACAAAAAGCATACCCCGAATGTTCACTGTGAATCAAGTTGAATTTCCTGATTCGCAAAATCTTCATATTTCATATAGGGAATTACAATAAAAGTCTACGATTTCGATTTAAGTTCTTACTTTACAGTTATTTAGAACAAACGGAGCGGATCGGGTACAAAGGACCTGGAAAAGCGTACCGCAACATCGGCGCCTTGATGCAACTCGCCGACATGTTCCCTGACGAGAAAGCCGCCCGCACATGGTTCGAGGCGCATATCCGGCCGGACGGGCGCTGCTGCCCGCGTTGCGGAAGCGCTCGCACCTGCGAAGCGTCTGATGAGCGTCAAGCGCCTGCATCGTTACGTGGCGGACTTCGCAGAGGCCGCCACGGTATGCGCGAGTCCGACACGCTGGAACAAATCGGCCGTGTCGTCCGTGGCATGGTCGGCAAACGGCTTCCTTACAAAACGCCGGGGGCAGGCAACGAACAAGGAAATGTCAACCTTTCCTTGTAATTCCCAAATTTTAAAGTGCAGCGTTGCGATTTTGTATGTTCTCAAACAACATGGGATTCCGTCCCCTGTACAGAGAAACCACCCCGAAGGTCAACGGCTTCCACAACAGATCCACGTATCCGGCTTCCCGCAGTTCGTCCAGAAAACGCTCTCCCGACGGAAATACCTCCACGGAAGCCGGTAAGTATTGGTAGGCAGCCGGATTGCCCGACAGAAGACGGCCGGCGAAGGGCAGCACAACATGCGAGTAGGCCTCGTATACCTTCCGGATCAAAAATACGCCGGGCTGACTGAACTCAAGTACCACCAGTGTGCCCCCTGGACGGAGAACACGACGCATCTCCCGGATACCGTCCTGAAGGTTCTCGAAGTTTCGTACGCCAAACCCTACCAGAGCAGCGTCAAATGAGGCATCCGGGAAAGACAAACGAGCTGCATCCCCGCATTCAAGCGTGATGGTCCCGCCAAGACCCAGGCGCTGGACCTTTTTACGGCCGCGCGCCAGCATCTGCTCGGAAAGATCGACGCCCACGATACGTTCAGGACCAAGCGCGGCAGCAGCAATAGCCAGATCAGCGGTACCGGTCGCTATATCCAGAATCCGCGCCGGCGCTTCCGCACGCAGCAGACGAATCGCTGCACGGCGCCATACGCGATCAATACCAAAACTCAGTAGTCGATTGAGCAGATCGTACCGGGAAGCGACGCCGTCGAACATGGCTTCGACGGCTTCTCTTTTACCAGGAGCCTGTCCTGGCGGCGGCATACGGTGCGGAGAGGTGGGCAAAACGTTCAGAGGGCGTCGGCGATGCGCTGCGCTGTTTCTTCAAAAGGACGAGGGCGCCAGCCCAGTTTTTCACAGGCACGAGTGTTGTCGTACCGGTTAACTGCTGACATGAAATGGGCATTGGCGCGAGGAAGAAGGGGTTCCGTACGTGTCAGAAAAGCGCCTGCTTCCGAAAAATACGCGATGAGTATAGCGGCTGCCGGCGCCAGACGGATAGTCGGGGGCGCCACCCCGCATGCCCGTGCCAGTTGGCGGAAAATTTCTTCCCAGGACAGGTTATGTCCCGCCAGCACAAACCGTTCACCGGTCTCGCCGTACTTCATTGCACGCACCATACCGTCCGCCACATCCAGCACATCGACCACACTCGTAACACCTGCCGGAAACATGGACATCTGTTTACGGCGAATCTGATCCACAATGCGCCGGGTGTTTTCCCCCTTGCGACCAATGCCAAAAATGAGCGAGGGATTT
Organism: Rhodothermales bacterium; assembly: GCA_965248175.1. GTDB lineage: Bacteria > Bacteroidota > Rhodothermia > Rhodothermales > VXPQ01 > VXPQ01. The sequence goes on along the minus strand of OZ252093.1, from coordinate 1,271,544 downwards.
ACCATCACCGCGTCCAGACCTTCCGCAACACCCCGTTTCACCTCCAGTTCCGCAAGGTACTTCGAGTAGCCATAGGTACTACTTGATTTTGACCGTTGCCATTCCGCGTTCTCGTCCAAGAGGGCGTCGGGGCGGTTGGAGCGGCCGAGAGCCGCCACGGACGAGGCATGAACAAGGCGCCGAACGCCGCCTGCGAGAGCCGCATTGACAACCGCTGCGGTTCCATCCACATTGACGGACATGAGGCGATTCCGCACACGAGAAGATCCAAAGCCGATATTTCCGGCAACGTGATAGACGCACTCCACCCCCTGCATTGCCTTCTGGAGCGCGAGATCGTCTGTGATGTCTCCTAAGGTGTGCTCGACCTCCTGTGCTGTCTCGCCGAGCAAATCGAGTTTTGAGCCGGCGCGACGGAAAATACGGACGGGAACACCCTCCAGCACAAGACGCCGGGTCAGCACGGCCCCCACAAATCCTGTGGCCCCCGTGACAAGGGTCATCGACATGGCAACTACTCTATTTCGAGGAGGAGATCGTTCTTGCCGACAGCATCGCCCGGCGCTACATGCACCACCTTTACAGTACCCCCTCTTGCAATATGCAATTCGTTTTCCATTTTCATGGCTTCAAGGACCAGAGCACCGGTTCCCGCCTCGACAAGCTGCCCCGGTTCTACCGCCACGGACAGGACCATACCAGGCATAGGTGCATGCACTTTCAGCGTGTCGCTTGCAGCTCCGCCGGATAACCCGAAACGTTCAAGCAGCAGTGCCCGTTCACTTTTCAAAGACACGTCGAACGTATAACCGCCGATCCCTATGCGCCGCCGATCCCCGGATTTTTCCAGGACCACGGCCACATAACTCTTGCCATTTACCAGCAAGGCCATACGTTCTTCCCCAAGGCGTTCGCACGAAAACGGGGTGGTACGGCCATTGCGCGTCAACTCGTCCGCACGCACGGCTATATCCATAACCCAACCGGCACACTCTACCTGAAAATGCTCTGAGGCCCGTTTTGTCGCCATAGTCCGGATCGGGAGAGTTATTCTACAATATAATACTTCGTCATAATACTTCGTCCCCAGCATAGCCCTTACCATCATGAATGCTTCCATTGACGGCGCAACAGGCCACTCACGTACGAAAAAGACGCTGAAATGGATGATCCTGATCGTAGGCGCCCTGTTTTTTATTCTCATCCTGCGCGAAGCTATCGACCCGTACGGCGATCAGCCCTACATAGAAATCTCCCACGGAAACCATGTCCACTACGTACCGCACGATCGGGACCCGAAGGTTTCTATCGGCAAATTCCCCCAATTCCCGCCCGGACCGGATGAAACCATTACACCGGAAGGACGCATTGTGCCAAAGGAATGACCCTTACCACAGCACCTTGACAAGCATCTTGAGATTGCGCCCCTGCTGCGGCATGATGCTCTTTACCTTCGAAAGATGATCCCTGTATTCGGCATTGGTCGCATTCTCGATGCCGATATCGAATGTGTACAAAGAGCGTCCTATCGAAAGATAGTACTGCACATAGCCTCCAAACACGACATACCCGGCTGTCGATTCTTCGAACACGCCGAGCCGGTCCTGATTGCGTGCCGCCTCTGCGGAGCCGGACACCCGCAGCCGCCCCTTGGCGTATGCCGCTTCCAGACGACCTCGCAAGGGAGGAATAAAGGACATCGGCTCGTCGATGTCGATCAGCGTACCGCGTACGTACGCACCCGATCCGGAAAGGGTTATGGAAGGAACGATCTGTAGCGCAAATGAGGTTTCCCATCCCGCCATACGCACCGTCGAGCCGGTTTGCTCGTATACCGCAAGGAGCGTACGCGCACTGATCGTACCTGTATTTCTGGGATAAATGTAATTCTGGATGTAGTTGTGATACAGGTTCAGAGATCCGGAAAAACGCTCGCTGCGGTATTCTCCAAACGCTTCCACGCCCAACCCCTTTTCGACGCCAAGGCCCGCATTACCTATCTCGAAGGTATATGCCGCCAAGTGGGGCCCTGACGAGAAAAGTTCTTCGATCCCCGGCATGCGAATCGAGCGCACGCCGCCGATACCCACGGAGAAATCGTCGCCGAATCGGCGAAACATACGAAGAGAACTGGAAAAGCCTCCGGTCGTTCGGTTGCGGATCAACCCGGCGCGTGTTTCCTCCCCAACAGTCCGGGGGCGAACGGTACGCAGGTCATAGCGAAGCCCGCCCTGAAACGACATGTTTTCCAGGTTGATATCCTGATATCTGAACACCGCCACTGTCCACTCCCGTGAATCCGGAGTGAATGAAAAACCGCCGGAGGCAAAATCGCGATACCCACCCCAAATGCTCGCCAGACGGTTGTGCCTGCGGCCGTGGGTGCGAGCAAGAAGCCGACCATAGTACGACAGGAGCCCGAACTCGACGCCGAGCGTACCGCTCGCTTCATACTCCTGATGCAAATACCTCGAAAACGATCCCTCGAACTCGAGATGCGAGAACCGGGGCAGAATATCCAGTATCATGCCCTTCGTTTTCAGGTGATGACGGGATACGTCGATGTCAACGCCATTCGGGTGCGCCCCGACAAACCCGCCCGGTATACCGTACCGGGACGTGTAATAACTGCCCGAGACACCCGCATGCCCCCATTCACCGATGCGGCTAATACCCGCGGAACCGTTTCCGGTGGTCAAAGCGGTATTCGCAAGAATTCCGACCGGCGTAGATACGTCTCCCGAATTTCGCACGCTGCCGTCGGTGCGAACCGCAAAACCACCAATAGGAGCTTCCAGGCTAAATCCCCCCGACAGACCATCGTTGGCGGATTGCCCCTGAAAAACGCCGACTGCATGAACCTCCGTAGGCATAATCACGGGAACATACCCGCGGACTGCATTCACCACACCGCCCAACGCATTCGGCCCGTAAAGCAGCGCAGCCGGCCCGCGAACAACTTCGATACGTTCCGTCATGAGCGGGTCTACCGCGACCGCATGATCGGCGGAGGTGGCGGACAGATCGCCGGTACGCCCGCCATCTTCGATGACAAGCAGCCGGTCGCCGCCCAACCCCCGCAGGACTGGACGAGCGGGCGCCGGCCCCATAGACCTCACGGCAATGCCGGGCTCGTTATCGAGCGTTTCGGCGATCGTCGTTCCGAGATGCTGCCGAAGTCGCTTGCCCCCCATATCCATATCCGAATCGGTGATCACGTGGGACTCGCTATGCCCGTCCACGATGACCTCACCGAGTTGGATCAGCGAAACCGGCATCCGCAGGATGACATGCGACGTATCCGAACCAGCGCTGCCAACTGCTACCAGACTCACCAGAGGCTCATAGCCTATACGCCAGGCCTTGAGGGTGTAGCTCCCGGCTTCCAGAAAACGAATCTCGAAATGACCTTGCCGATCCGTTCTTGAACTCCGGTTGGCCTCTTCAACAAGGACCTGAGCAAAGCGGATCGGCTCTCCGGTTTCCGCATCCTCGATGGACCCTGCGATAACCGCTGTATGCTGGGCATGCAACGACGTAGCAGCCGTCATCGACATGCACGCTACAAGCCCTATCCAGCAAAAACGGGGGAATCCGGAGCAACGCATGGTTTCCGGTTACTCTACTGTAACGGATATATCGGGCGTCGTGAAATCCGCATGGTCACCATGCATAAGCAGAACCCGTATAGCGGTACTACCCTCTGCTGATCCGGCCTGTTGCAGCGTAAAGGTCCATCGACCGGTATGGGACACAGTAACGAGCTGGCCACCCTGGATATCAACACGCAAATTGAATTCCGAGTCAAGATCCTCACCATGTACCTTATCCCCATCATGGTCAAGAAACCCGACCGTTATATCGGAAGTGGCTTCGCCGCCGATATCGACGGTAAGCGATCCCGTCACTTCAGCTTCTGCGACGCGAACGACTTCTTCGCCGCCGAGAACGAGTACAAGACCTTCGACCTCGGCATGCTCCTCATCCTCATCCTCGGCAGGATTGGAACAGGCAACAAGCCCGCTCATGATCAAAAATACAATAACGGCAACGCCGTTACGGCTGTATGCAAACATAGCTCTCCTCTGATGCTTTATACGTGTGTCTTGTGAAAACAAAACGCCGCCGGAACAGCGTCTGAGTGGAATCAAGACACCACAGGAGGAGCGCGTATCGGGCGATAGAAAAGACTGCGGGCAGACGGTGCGGCCCGGAGTGTATGCACCGCCACACGGATGGGAAGCAGCGGCGCCCGAGGTTGATCAAGGACCGGAGCGGTCAGTGAACGAAACGCACACAGATCGCACTCGAAAAAATGCAGGGGCGTCTGTTCTTCGACAAGAAAACCGGTGGACATGCCGGTTGATCCGCTCTCCACTCCCTCAGCAGTAGCCCCGTGCACATGCTCCAGGGGCCGGATATGCGACAGGTTATGCCCGAACGGCGCCATCACGGCGCCGCACAAAATCACGACGAGCGAAAAACCTCCCGACCGTTTGATATTTGCGGACAAAAAAAACATATACCCCGGATGCCTTACGAGTGTGGATTGCCGAATTGGCATGCCTGATTACGGCGATTCCCTTACACAGGACGCCTTGCGCAAGGTTATTGCAAGGGCTGTACAAAAGCAACACCCAGCGGGAATATTCTCACTTCGGCCCTGCGTACAAGGAATAATCGGCTTCCGCCTTTCCATTGGCGATCTCGCGGAGCTTACGGCGCAGAAGACGCCTACGGAATGCACTGATGCGATCCACAAAGAAAATGCCCTCAAGATGATCCACCTCATGCTGGACAACACGCGCCGACAAACCAGCCACCTCCAGTTCCTGCGGCTGAAAATGGCGGTCCAAATACGTTACCTGGATGTGTTCAGGGCGTTTGACGGTCTCGCATAGGTCCGGAATGGACAGACACCCCTCCTCAAATTCACTTTCCTCTTCACTCTCCCAAATAATTTCAGGATTGATGAATGCCATCGGCTCCGACGCTTTCTCCGACACATGCTCAGGCTGTGTTTCCGCTGCCGCCAGATCAGCCACGAAAATGCGCTCCGTGCGGCCCACCTGTGGAGCGGCCAGACCAATGCCCGACGCACCCCGCATGGTATCGATCATATTATCGATAAGTTGCTGGACACTCGCACTGTCCCCAGGGACATCTTCGGTACCGCGCCTGAGCACGGGATCGCCGTACAAACGAATAGGAAGAATCATAAGAACCGGGGTCGGGATGTTTGCTCCTACGTCTCGTCAATATAATCCTGAAGAATGACCGCGGCAGCTGCGGCATCTACTCTTTCCTTGCGTCGGCGGGCTTTCTTGCGGACACCGGACCGGACCAGCAAATCCCTTGCCCGAACCGAGGAATAACGTTCATCCTGCGTAACCACTTTCTTGCCGGGGAAACGCCTGGACAGAAGGCGAATGAAAGACTGAACAATATCCGTAGCCGCTCCCTCCTCGCCCGACAAGGTCAAAGGCCACCCTACTACGATCGTATCAAATCCGGGATCGGTGTTCAGGGCCGCCAGTTGCCGTATTACTTCCTCACTGGAGTATGCCCCGAGGGATTGCGCATACAGCCGAAGCGGGTCGGACATGGCCAGTCCGATTCGCTGCGTGCCGTAGTCGACACCGATGATGCGAGGCAATGCGTCCATACAACCGGAGAGCCTACGATGCTTCGGCAGCATCAGGGGTATGCATGGGATCGCCGGCTATATGTTCATCCGGGATCCGATGTGTCGATTCGGACAGGGGCGTCTGCAACACCTTCCTCAGCCGCTTGCCCGGTCTGAAATGCGTCTTGCGCCGACCAGGTATGAAAATCGTCTGGTTCGTTCTCGGATTGCGGGCCTTCGGCCTGGCTTTGGTCTTCTTGACCTCGAATACGCCAAAATCGCGCAACTCAATGCGGACCTCCGGATCGGCATCGATCATTATATCGCGGATGGCATGGATGACCGCTCGAACCCAGGGTTCCGCTTTGTAAACCGGCTCGCCCATGGATTCCGCAACCCGACGAGCCACATCTTTCCGGGTCTGCGTACTGGATGCATCAGGCATGACAGTAGTCCTTAACCTTCTGTTATAAATGAACTTATCGGCAAAAAACGAGCAGTAGTTTACGGCAAAAAGGACGCGACATACAAGACCCATGGACAAAAAGGGCCCATCACTCCTCAAACCGGTACACTCCGTGAATCCCGTCGACGCGCTTTAGCCGCTCGATAAGACGACGAAGATGCGACAAATCCGTTACTGAGCACACGATCGTGCCTTCAAAAACGCCATCCTCGGAATCCACCGTGATGGAACGAATATTTGTTTTCAGATTTTTGGAAATAACGGTCGTGATATCACTTACCATACCCACGCGATCCTCTCCTATCACGCGCAAGCCGGACAGGAATTGCACGTCTTTCTGCCTGCTCCATTCCACCGATACGATGCGGTCGGGATGGTTTACGAGCAGGCTGGGAGCGTTCCGGCAATTCATGCGATGAATCTTTATGCCGTCGCTGCGACTTATGTAGCCTAAAACATCGTCGCCGGGGATGGGATTGCAGCAAGATGCATACCGCGTGACAATATCTGTATGCAATTCGCCGTCGATTTCGAGAGCCGGGCGAGCTGCCACCTGAGCCGAATCCAGGAAATTTTCGTACCGCAACCGAAGAGCATCCTCCCCGGCGGACTCTTCTTCCTCTTCCTTTCGCCCACGGGACTCGTTCCTGATAAACTCCACAAAATCCTTTGCATCGAAAAGCCCCGTTCCAATCTCATAGAACATTTGTTGGGTGTTCGGAAACTTGAGCCGGTTGGCTGCTCTTCGCAACTTTTGCTCTTCGACATCCAGGCCGGCCTTGTCGAGTTTTTTCTCGAGCATTTCCCGGCCCAGGTCAACGCTGCGACGCCGCTTCTCATTGATTAAGTGTCGTATTCTGCTGCGCGCCTTGTGCGTAACGACAAACCTCATCCAGTCCGGATTCGGCGTTTGCTTCTTTGATGTAATGACCTCCACCTGATCGCCACTCTGGAGTTTGTACGAAAGCGGCACCATCCTGCCGTTCACTTTCGCCCCGATGCAGTGCATACCTATTTCAGTATGCACCTGAAATGCAAAATCGATAGGGGTCGCATTACGAGGTAGTGTCATCAAATCCCCCTTGGGGGTGAAAATATATATTTCTTCGTCGTACAGATTGAGCCGGAACTCCTTGACAAACTCCGCGGCATGTTCGGGGTTGGGGTTTTCAAGAATATCCCGCACCCATACAAGAAATTGCTCCATCCCCCGGTCCTTATCACTCACGGGTTCCTTGTACTTCCAGTGTGCCGCCACACCGCGCTCGGCGATGGCATGCATTTCTTCCGTGCGAATCTGCACCTCCACCCGTCGCCCTGTTGGACCAAGAACCGTCGTGTGCAGACTCTGGTAGCCGTTGGACTTGGGCACTGAAATAAAATCCCGGAAGCGCTCCGGCAACGGTTTGTACAAGTCCGTAACGATCGAATACACCCTCCAGCAATCTTCTTTCCCTTTTTTCTCGGTGCTTTTCAGGACTATACGAATGGCAAGCAAGTCGTATATCTCTTCAATCAACTTATCCTTCTGCTTCATTTTCTGCCAGATCGAATAGATATTCTTCGATCGGCCGGCCATCTCGAAATCGAAGCGATCGCTCTCAAGGCGCTCCCGCAAAGGTTTGATAAAACGGTCCACATAGCCGTCCCGCTCGACTTTGGACGCCTGCAGGCTTCGCGCAATATCGCGGTATTCCTCCGGGTAGAGGATTTTCAGAGAAATATCTTCCAGCTCGGCCTTGATGGCGTTCAACCCGAAACGATGGGCGAGCGGCGCAAAGAGATCCAGGGTCTCGCTCGCAATCTTGAGTTGCTTCTGCTTAGGAAGTGACCCGATGGTGCGGAGATTATGCAAACGGTCCGCAAACTTTATGAGAATGACGCGAACGTCCGTCGCCATGGAAAGCATGAGCTTGCGGACATTTTCGGCCTGACCCAGTTCGCGGCTCCAGGAAACCCCCCGTATCTTGGTCAATCCATCGACGATGTTGGACACGGTATCGCCGAACTCTTCCCGTATCAGGTCCAGGGAAAACTCAGTGTCTTCCACTGTGTCGTGCAATAGCGCTGAGACGACGCTTATGTCATCAAACCCGATATCCCTGGCCACGATCACAGCCACCTCGAGCGGGTGGGCAATGAATCGTTCCCCCGAGGCTCGCCGATCGTTGCGATGCGCCCAGTAGCCCAGCATGAAGGCACGGCGGATCATTTCTTCATCCACCGACCGCAGAGATTGGCGGCACGCATCAAGCAATTCGTCGAGCCCGGCTTCGAATTCCGGTTCGACTTGCAAGTCGGTATGGCTCAGGATGGAAGAAGCACGCAACATGGAATGGCTGGAAGAACCATCGGTATATTCGTGCGACCGCATGCGGCCGCCACGAATAGCAACGTCTAAAAGATTAAATCTCGCTGCCTGCGTGCGGTTTCCCCGCAGAGTATTCGAGGAAGAATACCGTTGGAGACGGCATCCCCGGAGCGTGCGCATTTGTACCGGAACAATGTCCCGTACAAAAAACAGGAAGGTTCATAAAACGATCAGACATGGGGCGATGTGTAAACCGGCCGCCATCCCGATGAACCTTTCATTGCGCTATGAAGCGCTCCAGCTCGCCGTGAACGCGCGCAACCGTTTCGCCGGAGGGCCGCGGCGTCATACAGGAGACACCCACAGCAACCACTGCGTTCGCAAGCAGGGCCCACAACCCACCGTGTATGTCTAACGGATTGGGAAATACGATCAATGTAAGCCAGAGTACGACCAACCCGACGGCCAACCCTGCCAGTACACCCGCCCGACTGAGCGAGCGGCCACCGGGGAAACATATACCAATAATGGCAGGCATGAGTTGGAGGGCGCCTGCACCGGATAACGTGATGATGTGAACGAGTAAACCGCTCTTCGACAGCGAAAGAATGCAGGCTGCCACAAGAAGTGCAAGCACAATGATGCGCCCAACGAAAACGTAGTGCGCCTGACTTTTTCCCCGTGCCACATAGCGCTGGTACACATCGCGCGTGAGCACAGTCATGTTAGCGTGCAGGATCGAATCCAGCGTGGACATGGCGGCAGCCGCAGCCCCGGCAAGAATGACGCCGGTAAGCCACGCCGGAGCATATGCGAAAAGCAATTCGGGAAAAATGCGGTCGGCCGCCTCCAATTCCGGCATCACCACCGCTCCACCCAGCCCTACAAGTGCTGCAGGAATATAAAGTGTCATCAAATAGATAGGCGTGGTTGCGCCGAGAAGTTTGAGCGTCTTGCCATCCACTGCCGTGTAATAGCGAATCATCATGTGCGGCTGGAAAACGATCCCGAAGGAGAGCGTGATCACCATCCCAATCCACATGCCGGGCGTAAAAAACCCCGAGGGACCCGGAAGTGTGAGCAGATCGGGCCGCTCCGCGGCAACGTGCCGCCACAATTCCAACGGACCGCCGAAAAGTTCGAAGGAGAGCACGAGGGCTCCCGCCCAGATAGCGATATACATCCAGACCCCTTGTAACACATCGGTCCAGTAGACCGCACGCAATCCCCCGATCATAAGGTGTACGACCGCAACGACGAGCATGACAATAACGCCGATCTCGAAGGGGATACGCCCACCGGAGGCCACATCCATGATGTAGCCGAGGGCAATCGCTTGCACCTGGATGTAGAGAATGGTGAACACCACGGAGACGATAGCGACCGCTATACGCACTGCTTCCGACTCGTAAAAGTCAGCGAGCATATCCGCCGGCGTAACGTACCCGAAAGCTTTGCCAAGCGCCCAGATGCGGGAACCGAGTACGTACGTGATGGCGCCGACAAGCACCGTCCACGCCCCTGCAGCCCAGAAACCGATCCCGTGCGTAAAGAAGAAGCCGCCCGAGCCGAGAAAGGCAAACGCCGAGTGGAAGGTGGCGACGACCGTAAGATAAAGCACCACGAACCCGGCTCGGCGTCCGTAGAGAAAGAAATCCTCCATATCGACCGTCGAACGACGGCCCGCCACTACGGCCAACCCGAGCGTGACCAGCAAGTAGATAAAAATCAGGCCGGTGGCAACAACCCAGGTTTCCATCATACGGCCCTAACTAAGGTAAACAAATGTCTCCGATGACTATACGCCTCGTCGATACGCCAGGATCAGAACGGCGATGAGCGCCACATAGACAACAAATAGCGCCACATATAAAAAAGGCACTCCGAAGAAAGACGGCTCTATCCGGTTTAGAAAAGCATGTGTAACCGGTGGCATCGCGAGCAGAAACAGCGCTACGAAGGCAAAGGTTACAATGCGCCCGTCACGGGTGCGCGGAAGAAATCGGCGACGTGGAGGAGATGAAGGAGACATGGAGGAAGATACGAAGGGCGACACGGCGAGGGCGTGTCCGCTTAACTGTGTAAGTGAATTTATTGATCTATGGGGACTCTGTCTCCATAGAGTATGACGAACTGGTTGAGGGCAGCCTTCCAGTCCCGGATCGGTCGCTTCCATTTCTTCGCGGCTTCGCGCAGGCCCAGGTAGAGCAGCTTGCGCACCGCGTCGTCGTTGGGGAAAGCGCCCCGTCCCTTGACGATTTTGCGCAGGCTGTAGTTCAGCGATTCGATCGCATTGGTGGTGTAGACCACCTTGCGGATCGCAGGCGCATAGTCGAAGAAAGGCGCCAGACGCTCCCAGTCCTTCCTCCAGAGCGGAGCGATAGCCGGGTACTTCTCGCTCCATTGTCTCTCGAAAGCCTCGAGCGCCGCGAGAGCGGCCTCTTCGCTCGGCGCTGCGTAGACCGCGCGCAAAGACGACGCCACCGGCTTGCGCTCCTTCCAAGGCACGTAGCGCAGGCTCTTGCGCACCTGGTGCACCACGCACAACTGCACCCGCGCACGGGGAAAGACCGTCTCTATCGCCTCGGGAAGACCCTTCAAACCGTCCACGCACGCAATGAAACAGTCCTCCATGCCCCGCGCCTTCAACTCGCCGAAGATGGTGAGCCACGAAACGGCTCCCTCCGTCGGAGCGATCCAAAGGCCAAGCACCTTTTTCTCTCCTTCAATGTCTATCGCCAGCGCCACGTAGACCGCGCGCCTCTTCACCGATCCCTCCTCGCGAGACTTTACGAACAAGGCGTCGAAGTACACGACAGGATACACCCGCTCCAGAGGACGAGCCTGCCATGCGCTCACTTCCTCGAGAACGCTTGCGGTAACCTCCGAAACAAGCGTAGAGGAGACCTCCGCGCCGTAGAGACGCTTCAACGTGTCCTGGATAGCCCGCGTGCTCTGGCCCTGCGCGTAGAGATACACGATCACGTCGTCCAGGCCCGCTACCCGGCGCTGGCGCTTCTCTACGATCCTGGGCTCGAAACTGCCGTTGCGATCGCGAGGAACCTCCAGATCCAGCGAACCCGACTCGCTCTCGAGCCGCTTCGCAGTGCGTCCGTTACGGGAATTGCCGCTGCCGCGACCCGACCGATCGTGAGCAGGGTAGCCGAGATGATGCGTCAGCTCCCCCTCCAATGCCGCCTCGAGAGCACGCTTGCCTATCGTCTTGAGCAAGCCCCCCTCGCCGAATAGGTCCCGCGCGTCCCCCTTGAAATCCTTCAGCAACTCCTCCAGAAGAGCCTGCTGTTTGTCTGTAAGTTCGGTCATCGTCTTCACCTCCTGATGAAACTATGTGTACGATTGACCACTTACACAGTTTACGGGACACGCCCCACGGCGATGCACCAAGTCCTATCGTAATCCCCGATCTTGTTGTCGGCTATCTACGAGGAGGTTTCCGAAGCCTTACCGGTCGGCTTCTTCTTTGTATCCTCAGAGGCCTCCGGCTTCGTGTCAGATGTCTTCGGAGCAGGTACTTCCGTCTCGTTCACCTCTTCCTCCGGCTCCTCATGCACTGCCTCCTGCTCGCTGGAATCCCCGGGGGCCTCCGCCGCAGGGATTTCGTCTGCTTGCTTCGTTGTCGCCGGCGTCACTGACTTGCTGCTGCGGCGGCCACCACGGCGTGTCCGTTTACTGCTTTGCTGCGATCCGGCTCCGGTCGTTTCATCCGTCTCATTGTAATCCACAAGCTCGATGATAGCCATAGGAGCGGCATCTCCTGCGCGGCGACCAATCCTGACAACGCGCGTATACCCGCCCGGGCGCTCTCCAATCTTTTCGGCCACTTCGGTGAACAGTGTCGTGACGGCCTGCTTGTCCCGCAGATGCCGAAACGCCTGCCGACGATTATGCTGCGAATCGTCTTTGGCCCGGGTAAGAATGGGCTCGATGAAGGTGCGCAGGGCCTTGGCCCGCGGCACCGTCGTCGTAACGCGCTTGTGTGTGATCAACGCATTGCCCAACGCTATGAGCGTAGCCTTTCGATGGGATGCGTTGCGCCCAAGTTTGTGTCGCTTTCTCTGGTGTCTCATAATATCCGACTACGCCTTTTCCTCGTGTTTTTCCTCGCTCATCCCAAAATGCAGACCCCGATCACTAAGCACGTGAACCAGTTCCTGCAACGATTTGCGTCCGAAATTCCGGAATTTCAGCATCTCTGATTCCTCTCGACTGACAAGATCGCCGATATTCGTGATATTGGCAGCCTTCAGACAATTCTGCGCACGGACGGACAGGTCCAGTTCGTCCACGGGTTGCACAAGCAATTCGCGAATACGCTGTGTTTCCGTATCGACGACCTCTGCCTTTTCGGTAGGATCGGGTACGCTATCCATCGAAATAAACAGGTCCACATGATTCCGTAGAATGGTCGCAGCCTGCATCAGCGCCCCCTCTGCCGAAATGGAACCGTCCGTTTCGATCTCCATCGTAAGGTATTCGTAGTCGATCTTATGCCCGACGCGCGTCGTCTTGACCGAATACTTGACATTCCGAATGGGTGTAAAGACAGCATCAATGGCGATCACACCAATCGGATCGTCGGCGCGCTTGTTTTCGTCAGCAGGTATGTACCCCCTGCCACACTCAATACGCAATTCTATGTTCAGCGCCGCATTTTCATCCAGTGTGGCGATATGATGATCCGGATTGAGCACTTCGTAATCATTCGTGGCGGCGCCTATATCCTTGGCCGTGTAAGAACCAGGACCCCTGATTACAAGGTGAATGGTACCGTCTTCCGCCTCTTCGATAGCACGAAAACGCACCTCCTTGAGGTTCAGAATGATATCGGCAACATCCTCTGTTACGCCCTCAATCGTTGAAAACTCATGCTGTACGCCGTCGATCTTCACCCCCGTAATGGCAACGCCTTCGAGCGACGACAAAAGAACACGCCGCATCGCGTTCCCAATCGTTACGCCGTATCCGCGTTCGAGGGGCTGCAACGAAAACCGCCCGGAAAACTCCGATGCATCTTCAATCTGAATGCCGTCCGGCATATGGATTACATGATTGCTCATGGCTTCTCAATCGGTCAAAGTCTTACAAGAGTGGAATAGCAGATGCCGTAGCACATCTGTTCGGCGAAAATCGTCAGGCAACTACTTCGAATACAACTCGACGATCAACTGCTCGCGAATATTTTCCGGGATGTCTTCCCGGGCCGGCATGTCCAGCATTTTGCCTCGGAGATCGCCGCGATCGACCTCGAGCCAAGCGAAAGTCCGTCGGTTCTGCACAACCGACTCCACGATCGGCCGCATGGCGCGGCTCCTCGGTCGAATCGCAATCGTATCACCCGGGCGCAGTTGCGCCGACGGGATATTTACGATCTGGTCATTCACCATGATATGTCCATGGTTTACCAGTTGCCGGGCCTGACGCCTCGTACGCGCAAAACCAAGGCGAAACACCGTATTGTCCAGTCTGGCCTCCAAAAATTTCAGCAGGTTTTCCCCGGTGACGCCTTTTTTTCGGGATGCCTTTTCGAACAGGTTGCGAAACTGGCGTTCCTGAAGGCCATAGGTATACCGCGCCTTTTGTTTTTCCTTGAGCTGCACGGCGTACTCACTTTCTCTGGACCGGCGTCCCTGTCCGTGCTGGCCTGGCGGATACAACTTGCGCTCAAGCGCCTTACTCGGACCGAAAATCGGTTCCTTGAAACGCCGGGCAACTTTCTGTTTGGGGCCTCTATATCGAGCCATTATCGCTGTCTACTGTTTCTGCTTTCTTCTATCTGCCTGCCTGTCTGGTCGACAAGCAGCGCTGCTACCATCACACGCGGCGACGTTTTGGAGAACGACAGCCGTTATGAGGAATGGGCGTTACATCCCGGATTGACGCAATATCGAGTCCCGCCCCGGAAAGCGCCCGAATGGCCGACTCTCGCCCTGATCCAGGCCCCTTCACATACACATCTACACGCCGCAGACCCAGGCCATGCGCCTCTTCCGCAGCCGTCGTAGCCGCTACCTGAGCCGCATACGGCGTATTCTTGCGGCTGCCTTTGAAACCCATCTTGCCGGAACTGGCCCACGAAATGACGTTTCCGTACTGGTCCGTCAATGTCACGATCACATTGTTGAACGTGGCCTTGATGTGCGCCTGTCCATTTGACTCGACGATAACGTTTCGTTTCCGAGCCGACCGACCGGAACGCCCCGATTTTTGCTGCTTCTTCGCCATATAATCCTGAATTTACGAGAGATCGAGACGGTACGATTACTTCCGCGGCGCCTTCTTCTTTCCGGCCACGGTCTTCCGACGTCCCTTGCGTGTACGTGCATTTGTGCGCGTGCGCTGTCCACGTACAGGAAGCCCCCGGCGATGCCGAAGACCCCGGTAACAGCCGATGTCCATCAATCGCTTGATGTTCATCTGTACTTCCGTACGCAATTGCCCCTCGACAAGGTACTCGTCCTCAATGAGGCGTCGCACGCTTCGGGTCTGCTCTTCCGTCCAGTCGTTCGGATGCACATCGTGCTTGATGCCGACACGATCAAGGATTTCTTGAGCACGAGAACGCCCAATCCCGAAAATCGAGGACAAGGCAATTTCTCCGCGTTTATGCGGAGGTACGTCCACTCCGGCTATTCGAGGCATATGCTTTTTGGTTTCCCGGCAGCGTCCGTTCGGAAACGCTGCATCATACACCGAAGGGTATCAACCCTGTCGCTGCTTGTGCTTCGGGTTCTTTTTGTTGATGACGTAAATGCGCCCTTTGCGCCGAACGATCTTGTCGTCGGAGCTGCGCTTTTTGACACTGGCACGAACTTTCATGGGTTCGCTCGGTCTCGTTCGTGAAAAATTTAAGGCATAGCCGTTACGTAACGCGCATCGGCTACACAGGTTCATAAATTTTGTATGTAGTCGGCAAATCAAAAGCAACGCCGGACGCTTCTTCGATATACTCGAAGGTGCTTAGCACTTCAGCCTTGCCGGAACACACAACCACCATGTGCTCGTAATGCGCGGCAGCTTTCCCATCCGCTGCGCGAATAGCCCAGCCGTTCGGATCCGTTACGATCCTGGCGGTTCCGAGGTTAATCATGGGTTCGATGCATAGCGTCATACCGCGCACCAGCCGGGATCCGGTCCTCGGTTCACCGACATTCGGCACATTAGGCTTCTCGTGAAGTTTTTTGCCGATGCCATGGCCCACGAGTTCACGCACGACGCCATACCCCCTGCTTTCACAGTACTCCTGTATGGCGAAGGATATATCCCCAATACGCCCATTCGTCGTCGCATGCTCAATACCTTTGTACAAGGCTGCGTACGTCGTTTCGCACAAGGCGCGCTTTTCTTCAGAGATCTCTCCGACGGCAAAGGTATAGGCGCTATCGCCGTAATAGCCATTCAGCCGCACACCGCAATCAACGGACAGCAAGTCCCCCTGTCGAAGTGGGCTGTCATTCGGAATGCCATGTACTACCGTATCGTTTACGGATGTACAGAGCGTGCTGGGAAACACCAGGTTGCCCACACGATACCCTTTGAATGCCGGTTCGGCGCCATGGTCGCGGATGAATGCTTCTGCTATCCGATCAAGCTCGCGCGTCGTGACACCCGGCTCAATGTACCGTGCTACCTGGCCAAGCGTCTGCCCGACAAGCTCCGCGCTTTCCCTGAGGCGGTCGATTTTGTATGCGCTTTTTGTCAAGGCCATGGGCTTGGAGAGACGGAAATGGTCTTACGACCGGCCTACCGCCGCTACTACATATATCGTCCTCGAACACGTCCACTTTTCATGAAACCATCGTAATGACGCATGAGCAAATGGCTTTCGATCTGCTGGAGCGTATCCAGCGTCACCTGCACGAGAATAAGCAGACTCGTCCCTCCGAAGAAGACTGCAAAACCGGGCGAGACGCCAGCCTGCATAGCGAATGCAGGAAGAATCGCAACAAGTCCGAGGAAAACCGATCCGGGCAAGGTGATTTTCGTCAGGATGTTGTCGATGAACTCACTGGTCTGCTTACCCGGCCTGATCCCGGGGATAAATCCACCCTGCCGCTTCATGGTGTCCGCCATTTCCCTCGGGTTAACCGCAATAGCGGTATAGAAATAGGTAAAGAACACGCAGATCACGAAGAACACTGTCGAATATCCCCAGCCGGAAATGTCTGAGAACCAGCGTCCAAATTCGACCATGAAGGCACTGTTGGGAAAAAACGATGCGACAGTCGCCGGAACGAACATGATCGACTGCGCAAAGATAATGGGCATGACACCCGCCGCATTGACACGAATCGGAAGATACTGGGTCGTGCCACCGTACACTTTGCGCCCCACGACACGCTTCGCATACTGCACAGGAATACGGCGCGTACCCTGAGAAATCAGCACGACGCCAAGCATCACGAGTGCCCATATACCGATCTCCATCAGGAAGATGAAGAGATTACCCGTGAGCGTAAACTCGTTGAAAAGCGCATTGGGCAAGAAGGCGATAATGCCCACCATAATGACGATGGATATGCCGTTCCCGATACCGTTTTCCGTAATACGCTCCCCAAGCCACATAACGAATATGGTACCGGCAGTCAGCACGATTACCGTCGAGATCATAAAAAACGTGGAATTGATTACGATCGCCTGACCGGTGGCCCCATACTGCAGGTTGATCGCATATCCGATGGACTGGAAAGCGGTAATACCTACTGTCCCATACCGTGTGAGCTGGGTGATTTTGCGGCGGCCTTCCTCGCCCTCACGCTGAAGCTTCTGAAAATAGGGAAGCACCGCACCCAGCAACTGGATGATAATGGAAGCGGTGATATACGGCATGATGCCGAGTGCGAAAATACCGGCCTGGCTAAAGGCCCCTCCCACAAACATGTCGAGAAAACCGAAAATGTCGTTCGGATTTCCTTGTGCATTGACGTCCGCCAAAATACCGGCATCCACGCCGGGAAGCGTTACGTATGCCCCCAGTCGATACACGAGGAGTAACCCGATCGTGTACAGGATCCGGCGGCGGAGCTCATCTATTTTCCAGATGTTGCGTACGTTCTCGCCGATACTCGCCATAATGGAGTGTTGGATAGAGGACCGTTGCCGGTCCGTACATTAGTCGAGGACGGTTGCTTTGCCTCCGGCCGCTTCAATCTTTTTTCTCGCGGAGGCACTGAAAGCGTGCGCGGTAACCGAAAGCCCTTGCGGGGAATCACCGCCCCCGAGAATTTTAATCCGATCGGCCTTGCGCGCAACCCCGGCGCCCATAAGCACCTCGGGCGTCACCTCCGCGGCGCCATCGATTCGCCCCTCCTCTACAAGACGTGCTATCCAGGACAGGTTTACGGCACGGTATTCGACGCGAAACCGGTTGTAAAATCCGAACTTTGGAACACGGCGCTGAAGTGGCATTTGGCCTCCTTCAAACCATGCGGGAATACGTGCTCCCGCTCGGCTCTTTTGGCCCTTCGTCCCCTTTGTGGAACTGTGACCGCCCTTGCCCGAGCCCACGCCGCGGGCAATGCGCCTCTTTTTTCGAGTAGCGCCCTTAACAGGCTTCAGATTGCTGAGATCCATAATGTATTTCAAATGGATGCCCGTCCTCGGACGGAAGCCAGGGAATGAAAAACGCCCGGCCTCTAACGTGGATCAGGCTTCGGTAACGGTAACGAGATGTCGAACCTTGTCGATCATCCCTCGCAGTTGCGGAGAGTCCGTATGTTCGACACGCTGGTGCATCCGCCGGATACCGAGCGCCTCCAGGGTACGAACTATACGCTTCGTTGAACCGATTGCGGATTTTGTCTGGGTTATGATAATCTTGTTCGCCATATCCTTGTACGATCTGACCGCGAGCCATCGCGCGCGAAAACACCGGTTGTCGTTTATCCCTCGAACACCCTTTTGAGCGAAATACCGCGGCGTTTGGCCACTTCCATAGGGTCTTCAATCCGCTCGAGTGCCTGCATCGTTGCAGAGACCTGATTGTGCGGGTTGCTGGATCCAAGGGATTTTGAAAGAATGTCCCGGATGCCGGCGCATTCCAGTACAGCTCGTACGCCCCCCCCGGCAATCACGCCAGTCCCGGGAGCTGCGGGCTTCAGCAACACCTTCCCGGCATCCTGCCGACCCACGACGGGATGTGGAATCGTGTTGTCCTTGAGCCGAACGCGAATAAGGTTCTTCTTCGCATCTTCAGTCCCTTTTGAAATGGCGTCGGCCACCTCGTTTGCCTTGCCGAGACCAGCCCCGACCGTTCCCTGCCCGTCGCCTACTACCACGACGGCATTGAATGAAAAACGGCGACCGCCTTTGACGACCTTCGCCACACGGGAAACGGATACAAGCCGCTCCTGCCAATCCTGGCCTTCCGCCGCTTCACGCCGTCGTTGCTCCTTTCGTGCTGCCATACAAAACCTGAATGAGTGTACCTGGTGTCTTGTGAGAAACTACAGTTGCAATCCCCCTTCGCGGGCGCCGTCCGCCAAAGCTCGCACGCGCCCGTGGTACCGATAGCCGTTCCTGTCGAACACAACCCGTTCAATACCCTTTTCGAGGGCGCGGCGGGCAAGATTCGCTCCAACGGCTTTGCTGACTTCCATGGGCGTATCGCCGACCATGTCAGACTCTGCGCTCGAAGCCGCCGCCAGCGTAACGCCCTCCCGGTCATCAATCAGTTGTGCATATATGTACCTGTTCGAACGAAAGACGGAAAGACGAGGACGCGAAGAGGTACCTGCGACCTTATCACGCATGCCGCGTTTTACGCGTCGTTTCCGTTCCTGCTTTTTATGCGCCGCCATAATTCCTGTCGGATACTCAAATCAAGATGTTGAGGGTTGAAATGGGAAGCATTTAGCGAGCTGCTGTCTTCCCGGCCTTGCGACGAACATATTCGCCCACATAGCGAACACCTTTGCCTTTGTACGGCTCGGGGGGGCGTAGCGCCCGGATCTTCGCGGCTACCTGCCCGACGATTTGCTTGTCCGTTCCTTCGATCGTAACCACCGTGTTCCTGCCTCGCTGGGCATCTACCGTAACAGAGACCGTCCCTGGCGGCACAAAATAAATCGGATGCGAAAAACCAAGGGCCAGTTCAAGGACTCCATCGTTTACCAAAGCACGGTAACCGACGCCAATCACTTCCAGTTGCTTTCGATACCCTTTCGTAACACCCTCGACCGCATTATCGATCAGCGAACGATACAACCCGTGCAGCGCTTTATTACGCTTCTGCTCGTCGGGGCGCCGGACCACGATACTTCCGTCTTCGTGCGCCACCGTAATTTCAGGAGCGACCTGAACGGACAGTACTCCCTTGGGCCCCTTGACGGTCACAAGATTGTCCACCGAGATGTCCACGGATACGCCGTCGCTGGTCTCAATGGGTTGGTTGCCTACGCGAGACATGTTTCTTCTCTTTCGAGGTTCACGGATAGTGTGGGTATACCTGCAATTCGCAGCGGGATAGCTTCAGAAATCAATAGAGATACGCAAGCACCTCGCCGCCAATGTGCGCCTTGCGCGCCTCCTTGTCGGTCATCATGCCACGAGATGTGGACAAAATAGCTATCCCCAATCCGTTCATGACACGGGGCAATTCATGCGCCCCCGTATACCGACGCAAGCCCGGCGTGGACACACGTTTCATCATGCGAATGACCGGCTCACCCTGCGCATCGTACTTCAGACGGACTCGAATGAGTCCCTGCTTGCCATCATCCACATTCAGGTAATTGCGGATGTAGCCTTTATCCAGCAAAATCTGCGTGATTGCACGCTTTTGCTTCGAGGCAGGTATATCCACGTACTTTCGGCCGGCCTGCTGGCCATTTCGAATGCGCGTCAGATAATCTGAAACCGGGTCTGTAATGCCACTCATATCGTATTGGGTAGAAAAACGTTACCAGGATGCCTTGCGCACACCGGGTATCTTACCTGCAAGCGCCATCTCGCGAAAAGCAATACGGGAAATTCCGAAATCACGCATATAACCCCGGGAACGGCCCGTAAGCGGGCACCGGTTATGCAACCGCACGGGGCTTGCGTCGCGTGGAAGTCGTTGCAGACCGATCCAATCACCCTGTTCCTTGAGCAGGCGACGTTTCTCGGCATACTTCTCGACAACACGCCGTCGCTTCCTTTCACGCGCTATCCAACTGGTTTTCGCCATAGCGTTGAAGATTTTCTTAAGTGCAGGTGTCGAATAAAGGAGGGATACAGAGACTGTATACAAGGGGTCAGGCAGCTACCGATCGTTCTTCTCGTCGCACAAAAGGAATACCGATTTCCTTCAGGAGCGCATACGCCGCATCGTCTGTCGCTGCCGTCGTTACAAAAGTAATGTCCAGCCCGCTGATCCGGTCAATTTTGTCCACATCGATCTCGGGAAAGATGATCTGTTCCCGGATGCCCAGTGTGAAGTTACCCCGGCCATCGAAACTGCGATCCGATACGCCACGAAAGTCGCGCACGCGCGGCAACGCCAGCGTAATGAGACGATCCACAAACTCGTACATGTGATCTCCGCGCAACGTCACGTTACAGCCGATAGGCATACCCTGCCGCAGTTTGAAGTTCGAAACACTCTTACGCGCTCTTGCCACCCTGGGCTGCCGCCCGGTGATGCGCCGCAATTCGTCAATGGCGTGGTCCAGCACTTTCTTGTCCGCAGAAGCATCCCCCACCCCCTTGTTGACAACGACTTTCTCCAAGCGAGGGGCTTGCATAACATTCCCATACCCGAACTGCTTCATCAGCGCGGGAATGATCTGCTTTCGATACCGGTCCTTCAATCTCGGTGTGTAGGTCATCTGTCCAATCTCAATGGGCAAGGTGTGGAGAAATAACGCCCCGCAATCGCGAGATCCGTGCGAGCGCATGCCTTATGCAAGCTCTTCCCCCGTGGTTTTTGCATATCGGACCCATTGTCCGCGCCCTGTTTCCATATCCGTAATTCGCTTGCGCCCCACTCGCGTTGGATTTCCATCCGAAGCGATCGGTTGTACGTTGGATACATGGATAGGCACTTCTTTCTCTATGCGCCCCCCCTGGGGATTGGCGGCATTCGGTTTTTCGTGATGGAAGCGGAGGTTGACCCCCTCGACAATCACACGTTCCTTCTCCGGGAAAGTCACCAGTATCTTCCCTTCGTAACCCCGATAGTTGCCCGCAATCACGCGTACGCGATCCCCCTTCTTCACGTGCATCTTCTTTTGTACGTTGTGTTTTCTCGGCATGGCTGCTAAAGCACCTCCGGGGCAAGGGAAACAATGCGCATAAACCGTTTTTCGCGCAATTCGCGGGCCACAGGCCCGAAAATACGCGTGCCGCGTGGCTCGTCCTGGGGATTCAAAAGCACGGCAGCGTTTTCATCGAAGCGGATATACGAGCCGTCCTTGCGGCGAATCTCTTTCTTCGTGCGCACCACCACTGCCGGCGAAACGTCTCCTTTTTTGACAGCGCCTCCCGGCATAGCGGATTTGACCGTCACAATAATTCGATCACCGATGCGCGCATAGCGTCGCCCGCTTCCACCGAGTACACGGATACACAGCACCTCTTTGGCGCCGCTGTTATCCGCAACGGTAAGTCTCGACTCCTGCTGAATCATGGCTTCCCTGAGAGTATTGGGGGCTATCTGGCCCGTTCGATGACTTCGGCAAGACGCCAGCGCTTGTTTTTGCTAAGCGGGCGCGTTTCCATGATGCGAACGGAATCTCCCCGCTTCGCATCGTTGCGCTCATCATGCGCCATCAACTTCGTGGTCTTCTTGATGAACTTGCCGTATATCGGATGCTTGATCTGGCGCTGCACCGCCACCAGAATCGTCTTGTCCATGCGATCGCCGATGACAATGCCGATACGCTCCTTGCGCGCCGACCGGCTTACCTGTCGTTCCACAGCCTCTGTAGTGTCTGTACTCATAGTCTTTCCGTTCCTGTTCAGGCCTCTTTTTCCTGCTCGTGAAGGATAGTCCTCAGCCGCGCAACCAAACGCCGCTTTCGGCGCAGCAACGTCGGATTCTCAATCTGCGCAATGGCATGCTGAAAATGCAGCCGGCGCAACTGATCCTCTTCCTCGTCAATGCGTTTTCGGACCTCTTCCAGGCCGAGTTCACGAATTTCTTTTGCCTTCAACATGGCATGCTCCGATGGGATTCGCTATCGTCCGACAGATTCGGGGGGCTGGTAATCCGGGCGCTTTACAAACTTTGTCTTGATCGGCAACTTGTGCCGAGCAAGCCGAAGCGCCTCCCGAGCCAATTCTTCCGGGATGCCCCCGCCGATCTCGAACAAGATGCGTCCCGGCTTCACATTGGTGGCCCAATACTCTGGAGAGCCTTTGCCCTTGCCCATACGAGTTTCTGCCGGTTTTTTCGTAATCGGCTTGTCCGGAAAAATGCGAATCCACACCTTGCCGACACGCTTCATTCGACGCGTCATGGCAATACGTGCGGCCTCGATCTGCCGGCTGGTAATACGACCCGGCTCCAGTGCCTTGATACCGAAATCCCCAAAATTGACGCTTGCTCCCCGGTATGCATTCCCCTTGATGCGTCCTTTCTGGTACTTCCGATACTTTGTGCGCTTCGGCATTAACATGGCTATCCTCTATCTCGAATCTCTGAGTGAGAGAAAACAATGGTCAGGACGATTGGTCGCCACCACGTGGGCGACGGCTTCGGCGCTTGCGAGCCGGCGGCTGGAACTGTTGCTGCATTTGCTGTCGCTGCGCCTGGATATTCGGGCTCAAATCTGGCTTACCGAGAATTTCGCCCCGATATATCCATACTTTCACGCCGATAGAACCGTAAATAGTGTGGGATGTCGCCTGGGCGAAATCAATGTCGGCCCGGATGGTGTGCAGGGGAACGCGTCCTTCAAGATACTGCTCTGTGCGGCCCATCTCTGCACCGCCAAGACGCCCTGCAACACGAATACGGATGCCTTCCGCCCCCATGCGGATGGCCGCCGTAACCGCCTGCTTCATGGCTCGACGGAACGAAACGCGGCCCTCCAACTGCTGAGCTACGTTCTGAGCGACCAGTTCGGCATCAAGTTCAGGACGCTTGATTTCGTTGATGTTTATCCGAATGTCCTCTTTGTTCGTCAGTTTCTTGATCTCCTCCCGGAGCTTCTCCACCTCGCTGCCACTACGGCCAATGACGACGCCGGGGCGACTCGTATGTAACGTCAGCACCACGCTCTTCAGCGTACGTTCGATAACGCAACGGCTCAACCCCGCACGACGCAGACGCGTCGCCAGATACCGGCGAATTTCTTCGTCCTCAACAAGTTTTGCTGGAAGATCCCGGGTAGCATACCAGTTGGAATCCCAACCCCGAATGATGCCTAATCGAAATCCGACCGGATGTGTTTTCTGACCCAATGCCTTTCTCTGTTTAGCGTGTCAAGTCCTGTGGGTACGTGATGGCGTTTCACGCGTCGTCGTCATCTGGCTGTTCCGCTTCGGCCTCGCCCGTCGTCGCCACCACCACCGTCAGGTGGCACGAACGCTTGAGTATGGGGTGCGCACGACCACGGGACACCGGACGAAAACGTTTCATGCGTGTCCCTTCGTCCGCTCGTATCTCCTTTACTACCAGATCATTTTCTTCAAAACGATCATCCGGGTTCCTGTCCATCAGGTTGTAGACCGCTGATTGAATCGTCAATTCGACCGGGCGGGTTATCCTGTGCGGCTGATAGTGCAGAATGCTGAGTGCATCGGCGACCGTCTTCCCGCGAACGAGATTGATAACCGTACGCATCTTGCGAGGCGAACCCCGAATGTGCTTTCTGATGGCGTGTGCTTCCATATACATCGTGCGGCCTGGTATACTATGCAAAGCCCGGCAGGGCCAGCGCGGTAACGCGGAGCGCGACTTTGTCTGTTATCGTTTCATGCGCTTGTCTGTGTTCTTCCCGGCGTGTCCCCTAAAAGAACGTGTGGGCGAAAACTCGCCCAATTTGTGTCCGACCATATTCTCCGTCACATATACGGGGATAAACTGCTTCCCGTTGTGTACGGCGAATGTATGCCCGACGAATTCCGGCGTGATCATGGAACCCCGACTCCAGGTTTTGATCACCTTTTTTGAGTTACTCTTGTTCAAGGCGTCAACCTTGCCTTGCAACTTAAAGTGAACGTAAGGCCCTTTGCGTAGTGAACGTGCCATCTTGCTGTAATCTGATCCTTCTGGAAACGATCGGGCGCGGAACGGCGCCTATCGGCTCCGGCGTCGGATAATGTACTTGTTGGATTGCTTGTTTTTCTTGCGTGTCTTGTACCCCTTGGCCGGCACACCATGCGGAGAGCGTGGCAGTCCCCCGGAGGCCTTCCCTTCCCCACCGCCCATCGGGTGATCAACCGGATTCATCGCCACACCGCGCGTCTTCGGACGTATGCCGAGCCACCGGCTACGTCCGGCCTTTCCGATGTCGATGTTCATATGATCCGGGTTGCTCGCCGTACCGATTGTCGCCATGCACCGCACAGGAACAAGGCGAGTCTCTCCGGAAGGAAGTTTGAGTGTGGCTAACTTCCCTTCGCGCGCCGTGAGCTGTGCACTGGCGCCGGCTGAGCGAGCCAGTTGCGCTCCTTTTCCGGGGCGCATTTCAATAGCATGTACTTGCGTGCCGAGGGGAATGCTGGACAGCGGGAGGCAGTTGCCCGGTTCGGGCGGCGCATCCGGGCCATTCTGAAGAGTCATACCCACTCCTACGCCATCGGGAGCAATGATATAGCGCTTTTCGCCGTCGGCGTAGGCCAGAAGCGCAATGCGGGCCGAACGATTTGGGTCATACTCAATGGTAGCAACCCGCGCCGGGACCCCCGTTTTGTCGCGCTTGAAGTCGATGATGCGATACCGCCGCTTGTGTCCCCCACCCTGGTGGCGGGTCGTAATCCGACCCGTGTTGTTGCGACCGGCCTTATGCTTCAGCGGAGCCAGCAAACTTTTCTCGGGCTTCGACGAGGTAATGTCGTCGAAGGCATCGAGCGTATATTGCCGCCTGGCGTTGGACGTCGGCTTTACTTTCCTGATGGCCATGGGTAGAGCGCTCCTGCTGGGGATAAGCCCCTGCTTCGCAATGTGTATTAAACCTGCTCGAAAAAGTCGATCGGCTCCGAATCCGGGTGAAGCGTTATAATAGCCCGCTTGTGCCGGGCAGTGCGTCCCTGCACGATGCCACGCCGGGTACGCTGACTGCGTTGCTTGCCCCGAACGATATAGGTGCGAACCTTCTTGATCGAGGCAGACGGGTAACGTTCCTGCACCGCTTTTTTGATCTCGACCTTATTGGCGTCCAGCCGGACATGGAATGTGTAATGGTTCTCTTCCATGAGCCTCGTCAGCTTTTCGGTAACCAGTGGCTGGATGAGTATGTCGTTACGCATGGCGATTTTCCGTCGATCCGTTCGCTATATCCGGCTCAGGCCGTAGCCTTTTCACTTGATCCAAGCAGCCGGGTGAGTATTGCCAGGGCCTCTTCCTCGAATATCACCACATCTGCTTCGAGAATGTCGAGTGTCGAAACATGCCGCGCCTCTTTAACCCGGACGCGCGGAAGATTACTGCTTGAACGATACACCTCCGGACTATGCATTTCCGTAAGCACAAGCACCTTGTTGCCGGAAAGCTCCATCGCCGTCATGAGCCCGGAAAGCTTTCGGGAATCGGGCTGGTCATACTTAAGAGCTCCCACAACGCGCAACGCATTTCCCTGCGCCTTGTAACTGAATGCGGACCGGCGAGCAAGGCGGCTCGTCTTCGTATTCATCTTGAAACCGTATTGCCGCGGACGCGGGCCAAAAAACGTTCCGCCACTCCGGCGAAGCGACGATGTTCTGGCGCCCGCGCGTGCATACCCTGTACCTTTCTGGCGATACATTTTCCGCGTGCTGCCCTGCACCTCACTGCGTTCCTTCGTTTTATGCGTTCCCTGCCGCGCAGTGGCCTGTATTCTCCGTACATCCAGCCAGATAACATGGTCATTGGGTTCGACAACAAACACCGAGGGGTCCAGTTGAACCTCGCGCTTTGTCGCACTCCCGTCAGAACCGAAAACCTTGACCTTCATAATGTATCCGGACATGCGCGTTCCTGCGCGGGCAAGCGGCGGGGCATCCCCCCGGCCCGAAACAGGGCGATCATTTCTTTTTATGGATAGTGACAAAGCCTCCTTTGGGGCCTGGTACGGCGCCCTTCAGCAGAATAACATGCTGCTCACCCAGCACCTGCACTACTTCAAGGTTCTGCACAGTCGTACGAGCGTTGCCCTGACGCCCGGCCATCTTCATGCCGGGAAACACACGGGAAGGATCGGAGGATGCACCGATAGACCCTGGCGCACGCTGCCGATTGTGCTGCCCGTGCGTGCGCGAGCCGACCCCCTTGAAGCCGTGCCGACGCACAACGCCCTGGAAACCTTTCCCTTTCGAAATACCGACGACATCCACGATATCGCCTTCCGCGAACACATCGCCTACGGCAATTTCGTCTCCGAGCGATATCTCTTGCCCAACAAAATCACAGCGAAATTCGACCGATTTTTGCTTGGGCGAGGTCCCCGCCCGCTCATAATGGCCGCGTCGGGCGCGCGTTGCCCGTTTGGTCTTGCGCTCGACTGCTGCAAGTTGCACCGCGTCGTAGCCATCCACTCCATCGGCAGACTTCACCTGGGTGACTACATTCGGCGTGACTTCGACGAGCGTACAGGGAATATTATTCCCGATCTCGTCGAATACACTGGTCATGCCAACTTTTTTGCCGATCAGCCCGCCCATGGTTATGACTGCTTCTGAACAATGATCGTGACCGTACCCTCGTACGGCGTACTCGGGTCGAAAATGTCGTTAATGAACACCGCCCTGGACGAAAGATTCACCAGCGTGTCGTTTTGAAAAGCATAGTTGAACGGGACATTCGCGCCACTGGGAATCGTCAACGTGAGCGTTCGCGCTCCGTCATCCACCGCATAGGTTCCGCCAAGCGTCACGTCCTCGCGCCCCGAGTCGTCCTTGTAATCTGCCGTAATCAAGAAGGCAGGATCTTCGTCGCCCGCCTGAAATACGGCTGTCAGGCTGTTCACAAGCGCCACAAATTCTCCCGATTGATCTCCATTGCTGTCACGGATACCGGTAGCCGTCCAGGTTCCGACAAACCTCTCCGCGTCGGAGGGGCCGTCATCGTTCGAATCGCACCCCACGACCAGAAAAGCCAGTAAGGCTACTATAGAGAATGTTCTCCTTGTCATCGTTCTCTTGCCTGATTTGAGATCAGAGGTCATACTTTGATCTCCACATCGACGCCGCTCGGAAGCTCCAGCTTCATAAGCGCATCCACGGTCTTGCTGCTTGTGGACAGGATATCGATCAGGCGCTCGTGACTCCGTGTTTCGAACTGCTCTCGACTTTTCTTGTCCACATGCGGACTGCGCAGCACGGTATAGACCGACCGCTTCGTAGGAAGAGGAATCGGTCCACTTACGACAGCACCGGTCGATTTCACCGTACGGAGTATTTTCCCCGCACTCTTGTCGATCAGTCGATGGTCGTACGACCTGAGCTTGATTCGAATTTTCTGATTTACCGCCATGATCCTTCCGGTCACGCCACCACCCCAGAGAGCCGGTGGCTATATCTCGTTCCTGCTAATCCCGTATTTTCGTCACCACGCCGGCGCCCACGGTACGGCCGCCTTCACGAATCGCGAATCGCAACCCTTCCTCCATCGCCACCGGCTGAATCAGGTTCACCTCGAACTGCGTATTGTCGCCGGGCATAACCATCTCTACGCCCGCAGGCAATTCGATATCCCCCGTTACATCCGTGGTGCGAAAGTAAAACTGCGGGCGATATCCCTTGAAAAACGGCGTATGACGCCCTCCTTCTTCCTTGGACAACACATACACCTCGCACTCAAAATGGCGGTGGGGCTTAATAGAGCCCGGCTTGCAGATCACCATCCCGCGCTCGATAGCCTCCTTGTCGATGCCACGAAGAAGCAACCCTACATTATCCCCGGCCTGACCGGAGTCAAGAAGCTTCCTGAACATTTCCACTCCCGTCACCGTGGAGGTCAGTTTCTCTTCCTGCATACCCAAAATATCCACCCGTTCACCCACATTGACGACGCCGCGCTCGATGCGCCCTGTGGCAACCGTCCCGCGACCCGTAATGGAGAAAATGTCCTCCACAGGCATCAGAAAGGGCTTGTCCATCTCGCGATCAGGCGTCGGAATGTAGGAATCCACTGCTGACATCAACTCGATGACCTTGTCCTCCCACTCCGTTTCGCCATTCAGCGCACCCAGTGCAGAACCTGAAATGACTGGCGTATCATCTCCGGGGAACTCGTATTTATCCAGTAGCTCGCGAACCTCCATTTCGACGAGTTCCAGCAACTCCTCGTCATCGACAAGATCCACCTTGTTCAAAAACACCACGATGTAGGGAACGCCCACCTGACGAGCAAGCAGAATGTGCTCCCGGGTTTGTGGCATGGGACCGTCGGTGGCCGCCACCACGAGGATCGCTCCATCCATCTGGGCCGCTCCCGTCACCATGTTCTTGACATAGTCTGCGTGTCCCGGACAATCCACATGTGCATAATGGCGGGCCTCCGTTGCGTACTCCACGTGCGCCGTAGCGATCGTGATGCCGCGTTCGCGCTCTTCGGGGGCATTGTCGATTGAATCGAACGAACGGATTGCATTCGCCGGATCTTCCACGCGACGATTCAAAACCAGCGTAATTGCTGCCGTCAGCGTAGTCTTTCCGTGATCCACATGTCCGATCGTGCCTATGTTCACGTGAGGCTTATTGCGCTCAAAAGTTTCCTTGGCCATGGCTGAATGCTCTGTTTGGCGATAACGTGTTCAGAAAAATGGTTTCAGTGATGGTGGCCATCCCGGCGGCTATGCCGCAACGGCTCCGGCGTTTGACGAAACGATCTCCTCGGCAATGCTCTTCGGCGCCTCTTCGTAATGGTCAAATTGCATCGTATAGATGGCTCGCCCTTGTGTAATGGATCGAAGGTCGGTCGAGTACCCGAACATCTCCGACAGAGGTACGGATGCCGTAATGCCCTGTGCATCCTGACGCGGAGCCATACTCTCGATACGCCCCCGACGGCTGTTCAGGTCACCAATCACGTCGCCCATGTACTCCTCCGGTGTGACCACCTCCACATGCATAATGGGCTCCTTCATAACCGGCCTTGCCTTTCGGGCCGCACTACGAAAAGCCATACGACCCGCAATCTCGAAGGTATTCTGGTCGGAATCCACATCGTGGTATTTTCCGTCGTAGAGACGAGCCTTTACACCTTCGATGGGATAACCGGCCAATGGTCCTTGCATCATAGCGGCCTTGATACCCTTCTCTACGGAGGAAATGAACTCCTTCGGAATATTTCCCCCCTTGACTTCGTCGACAAATTCGAAGCCCACACCATCCTCTGTTGGCGTGAACTCGATGCGCACCTCTGCAAATTGCCCGCGGCCCCCTGTCTGCTTTTTGTGCACGTAGCGCTCGTCCCAGGAGGCAGTGATCGCTTCGCGATACGCTACCTGGGGGCGACCGACATTGGCGCCAACCTGGAACTCGCGTTTCAGACGGTCCACAATGATTTCAAGGTGTAATTCGCCCATCCCCGCAATGATCGTCTGTCCCGTTTCCTCGTCGGTACGGACTACGAACGTCGGGTCTTCTTCGGACAACTTCATGAGGCCCTGCGACATTTTGTCCCCGTCCGCCTTGGTCTTCGGCTCGATCGCGATGCAAATGACCGGCTCCGGAAATTCCATGTGCTCGAGCACAACCGGGTGTCCGGGATCACACAAAGTATCTCCCGTTCTGATTTGCTTGAGCCCGACTGCCGCCGCAATGTCTCCAGCCACTACATGCTCGACATCCTCGCGGTGGTTCGCATGCATAAAGAGAATGCGTCCAATCCGCTCCTTCTTCTGCGAGGAGGCATTCAGCACCTGGGAACCCTTGTTGAGCGTACCGCTGTAGACGCGGAAAAAAGTCAGTTTCCCGACGTAGGGATCCGTTGCGATTTTGAATGCAATGGCGCTGAACGGGGCTGACGGATCCGGCTGGCGTTCCACTTTCTGTCCGGATCTGGGATGCACGCCGGATACCGCCGGAATGTCAACAGGGCCCGGCAGATAAGCAATGGCGCCGTCCAGCAAACGCTGCACGCCCTTGTTTTTGAACGCGGAGCCACAGAAAACCGGCGTGATGTCGATGTTTAATGTAGCCGCGCGCACCGCCGTTCTGATTTCCTGCGCCGTGATCTCCTCGCCTTCGAGATACTTCATCAGGAGCGCATCGTTGTACTCCGCAATCGCTTCGAGAAGGTAAATGCGCCAGTGTCGAGCGTCTTTCTTGAGATCCGCAGGGACATCGATCTCATCCCAGGTCGCCCCCTGCGATTCGTCGTGCCAAACAATAGCCTTGTCCTCAATCAGATCGATTACACCCCGAAACATGTCCCCTGCACCAATAGGAATCTGCACAGGGATGGGATGTGCTTTCAGCCGTTCGTGCATCATCTGCACGGTATTCTCGAAATCGGCCCCCGTGCGATCCATCTTGTTGACAAAGGCAATGCGCGGCACGCCATACTTGTTGGCCTGACGCCATACCGTCTCGGATTGAGGTTCCACCCCTCCTACAGCGCAGAAAAGCGCAATAGCTCCATCAAGCACGCGCAGGGAACGTTCCACTTCGATAGTGAAATCCACATGGCCCGGCGTGTCGATAATGTTGATGCGATGATCTTTCCAGAAACAGGTGGTCGCCGCACTCGTGATCGTAATGCCACGCTCCTTCTCCTGCTCCATCCAGTCCATTGTAGCACCACCCTCATGCACCTCTCCCATGCGATGGAGGCGCCCCGTATAAAACAGAATGCGCTCCGTCGTGGTGGTTTTCCCCGCATCAATATGGGCCATGATCCCAATATTGCGGGTTTTTTCAAGCGGTATCGTCTTTACGCTGGCCATAATCTTTTTTTCGATGGATCAAACCCACAGCCGTAAACAAGCGACCACAGGCTGCGAACAACATCGTTTCCATTAAAACCGAAAGTGTGCGAATGCTTTATTGGACTCAGCCATTCTGTGCGTATCGTCTTTCTTCTTCACAGACCCTCCCTCTCCATTTGCAGCAGCCTGCAACTCGTTTGCAAGCCGCAACGCAAAACTCTTGTCGCTGCGGGCTCGCGCATATCTGATAATCCACCGGAATGCCAGCGCTGTGCGTCGCTCGGGGCGCACTTCGACGGGTACCTGATAGGTGGCGCCCCCTACCCGGCGGCTCCGCACCTCAATGAGTGGCGCCACGTTGTTCACTGCCTTTCTGAACACCTCGACGCCCGGTTCGCCGTTACGCTCCCCTGCCATCTCGAAAGCATTGTACACAAGTCGTTGCGCCGTGCTTTTCTTGCCATCTTTCAGCACACTGCTGATAAAACGGCCAACGAGCTCGTCGCCATAGACAGAATCTTCGACCGCCTTGCGTTTTTCTGCTCTGTTTCTGCGCATGATTCAGATCCTGTTTCGATACGGATCAGGCATCCTGTCTTTGAAAAATAAAATCCGGTGCGTTACTTCCGTGGCCTTTTCGCGCCGTACTTCGACCGACTCTGCATTCGATCTCCGACGCCTGCCGTGTCCAGTGCACCACGTACAATGTGATACTTCACGCCGGGCAAGTCCTTTACGCGCCCTCCGCGCACAAGTACAATCGAATGCTCCTGCAAATTATGCCCCTCACCCGGTATGTAGGCAATAACCTCATAGCCGTTCGTAAGCCGCACCTTCGCTACCTTGCGGAGCGCAGAGTTGGGCTTCTTCGGCGTCGTCGTGTAGACGCGCGTACAGACACCCCGCTTCTGCGGACTGCCTTCGAGCGCCGCAGCCTTGGTTTTTCCAGGCTTTCGGGCTCGCCCCTGGCGAACGAGTTGCTGAATGGTTGGCACGATATCGGTATCGGTTCAATGTGGCGGGTGCGCGCATCAGGATGCCGTAGAGTCGTCTTGAACGATTCCGTGGCAAAAGTCAGAATAACGCAAGCCGCACAATATAACGCTTCTCGAGTTTTGATTCAATGAAATCGGTTAAGATAAAGTAAAAAATCGCAAGGCCTCGAGGAGCGGCCCCTGCATCAGATTTGTGTGCTGCTGGCAGTTTCCCCGGTCTCTTCAGAATTTGCCTCCGAATCCGGAGCAGCTTCCCCATCAAATTCTGCATGAAGGCCGTCTGCAACAACACCGTTTCCACCAGCCTCTGCCTTGGCTTCCTTGTCGGGAGTGCCGTTCAGCGAAATATATTCACCATAGGGGCGCGGCCCGAGAATCCCGACAATTTCTTTCGGACCCAGTACTTCCTTTTTCAGCAACGCCTTCGCCATATCTTCAAGTAATGCACGCTTCTCCTCCAGCAATGTGCGTGCACACTCTCGAATCTCGTTAATGATGGCTCGCACCTCCTCGTCGATAATGCGGGCAGTTTCGTTGGAATAAGGTTTTTCGAAAACCGGTGCGTCTTCATCCCGGTCCGAGCGATTATAAGAGACACAGCCGATTCGCTCGCTCATGCCGTAATAGACGACCATTGCATACGCCATCCTGGTAATGCGTTCGAGGTCATTCTGCGCCCCGGTCGAAATACGCCCGAAAACGATTTCCTCGGCAACGCGCCCGCCGATGGCCATGGTCATCCGATCCAGCAACGCCTCTTTGGTGTAGAGATAGCGTTCTTCGGGTAGATACTGGGCATAGCCGAGAGCGGCCAGGCCACGTGGTATAATCGACACCTTGACAACCGGATCCGTATTCTCCAGAAACCAACCCGTAATTGCGTGGCCCGCCTCGTGGTAGGCAACAATCTTTCGCTCTTCCGGCGAAATGAGTTTGTTCTTCTTTTCAAGCCCGGCGATCACTCTGTCGATCGCATGCTCGAAATCCTCCATCTCAATGGATTCCTTTTCTTCCCGGGCAGCAAGCAAGGCAGCCTCATTGCATACATTGGCGATTTCGGCGCCTGCAAAACCTGGTGTTTGTCCAGCCAGCATCTCCGGATTCACGTCATCATGCAACACTAACCTGCGGGTATGCACCCTGAAAATTTCCGCACGCTCACGCCGGTCAGGTTTGTCGATCATGATTTGCCGATCAAAACGGCCGGGACGTAACAATGCGCTGTCAAGTACGTCCGGGCGATTGGTGGCGGCCATGATAATGACCCCCTTGTCGGTATTGAACCCGTCCATCTCGACAAGTAACTGATTCAGCGTATTCTCGCGTTCGTCGTTGGCTCCCATCATCATGCCGCGCCCGCGAGTCCGTCCGATGGCGTCAATTTCGTCGATAAAAATGATGCAGGGCGCCTTCTCCTTGGCCTGCTTGAAAAGATCGCGCACACGGGCGGCGCCTACCCCCACGAACATCTCGACAAAATCGGACCCGGACAGAGAAAAGAACGGTACTCCGGCTTCCCCGGCGACAGCCTTTGCCAGCAAGGTCTTGCCTGTCCCGGGGGGGCCTACGAGCAGCACGCCCTTGGGGAGCTTGCCGCCCAGTCTGATGAACTTTTTCGGAGTCGTTAGAAAATCGGCAACCTCGGCAACCTCTTCCTTGGCTTCGTCGAGTCCCGCCACATCCTTGAACGTCAATTGCTGGTCCCCCATAGCGTCGAAAAGCACTGCCTTGTTCTTTCCGATATTGAGCACCTGGGACCCCGGATTCATACGGCGAATCAGAAAAATCCACAGAAAAACAATAAGAAGCAGGGGGAAAATCCATGCCAGCATCCCGCCGAACCACCGCTCCTCGATCCGTGCGGAAAATTCCACAGTCGAGTTGCCCTCGGCGACAGCCCGCTCATTGTAATCCAGTAAAAAATCGGTCAGGTCATGGTCGTCAGTCTTCGTGCTGGCAAAAGCAAGGGAGGGCTCATTGGAGCGGTCGGCAAGAAAATTGTTTGTCGGCTCCGGTACTTCGACCAACCCCTGTTCGACGGCTTCCGGTGTATAAACACCCTCAATGCTCCGGTCGTTGACAACGACCACCTTATCGATATACCCACTCTCCACATGCTGAAGAAATGTCTTGTAGTCGATCGGATTCGATGACCCGCCAGACCGGAAGAGCAGAATGTGAAAGAGCAGCATCAGAAATACCGCCAGATATATCCACACCGCAAGCTTCGGCCTGCGCTTCGGCGGCCGCGAGCTATCCCCTCTGGACGAATCGTCCACTTCCGGTTGTGTGTGTTCAGGACCGGTTTCCGACATATCGCAAGTGGTTACGCCAGTACGGCATTACGCCCCGTCAACCTGTTTGTGCATTATGGTGCGTTGCATACGTACGGGCAAACATTGTTTACCTGTAACAGATGGGGCTGTTCCTCCGGGGGCACGGTGCATCGGGAGAGAGAACAAGGCGAATAGCGCCAGGCCACCCTGCACCCCGGACGGGGAGTCTACGGAAGAGTCAGAGGTTCGACGCGGGGGCTCCCCGCAAGCTCCCCGAGCATATACCCAAGCCCTTCCAGCGCCGCACCGGCAGTAGCTTCATCCGGGAAGTGTCCAAGCGCAGCGCGATAAACGATCCTGTCATCCACCGAGTTGGCCACTACACCGGCACGCAGGCCCTGCTGGATATATGGAGCGACAAGCATTTCCATAGGTTCGCGGTCGGCGTGCGCATCGAGCACGATCGTGAATCCGCCCAATTCCGGCCGTATGCCCTCACTACCGTACAGGGAAAATTCACCGCTCGGGATCGCAGGCAGGGTTGTCTCATTGGAAGGTAAAGGCGCCTCGTCAGAAGGCAAAGGCGCCTCGTCAGGAGGTAAAAGCGCCTCGTCAGAAGGCAAAGGCGCCTCGTCAGGAGGTAAAAGCGCCTCGTCAGAAGGCAAAGGCGCCTCGTCAGGAGGTAAAAGCGCCTCGTCAGGAGGTAAAAGCGCCTCGGCAGGAGGTAAAGGCGCCTCGGCAGGAGGTAAGCGAGTTTCGTCGGGGGGCAAAAGCATCTCGTCAGGAACAGCAGGAACATTGCCAACCTGTTCACTGGCAAGGGAATCCGAGAGAGGCGAACCGGCAAGGGAATCGGATGCTACAGAGTCCACCGCAGCTTGCAATGCCTGAATTTCCTGATCCAGCATGTCCAGAATATATCCGGCTCTATCAGCATAGGTCGAGGATGGATACAAGGTGCGCACGCCGGCATACACCGAACGGAGGTCAACCATATCCGTGTCGGCGGAAGCAAGAAGATCACTTTGCGGCGCAACGTCGCTCCCGGATGGTGCAACAAGCGTATCCGGGGCGGTGTACTCTTCTGAATCTTCCGGAGAAAGATCTGTGTTGGCTTCTTGCTCTTCGGCCAGCAGCGTGTCTGCAGAAGAGGGAAAGGCCGGAGCAAGTTCCAGAATCCCGGCCTGCGCAAGCACCGAATCGGGTAGCTGTATGGGCAACGGACCAAGCACATCCAGCGAATCGGAGGCCGCCCATTCGAAATAAATGCGCCCCGCTGCAAACAGCGCCCTCGGCGCCACCTCCATATTTCGATATCGGGAGGCAATGAGCACCATGTGGTTGAGCGCTTCTTCGTACGCCCCGCGACGCCATCGGAGCACCGCCTCATCGTATTCTTCCAGCGCCACGGCGATACTATCAGACGTTTCCTCCGGCTCCAAGCCAAGTTCTATGCGGACCCTGGCCGCGAAATCAGAATCCGGATAGTCAGCCAACACCTGCCTGTATATCCCTTGCGCACTAGCGATATCGCCCAGCGAGCGCTGCACTTCGGCCAGTGCATAAAACGCCCGCTGAGCGACTTCCGTATCAGCATCTTTCTCAATCACCATGCGATACCAGACTGCCGCGGAATCCGCCTTGTTCATCGAAAGAAAAAGGACATTCCCCAGTTCGTACCGGGCCAGCGCCCGTTCCCCTTCCATAATCACCTGACTCAGCGAATCACGCGGAACGCCCGAAATATCGATCAGGGGCAACGCATACATCCCTATACCGTCGCCGCCGTCGTCCGACGAAGCTGCTCCCTCTCTGGAATCGGGATGCTCTCTCGCACTCAAGGCAATCGACACGGCTTCCATACGGCGCCAGCCGGGCACATGGGGACGTTCACCCCAGCGCGCTACAAAGTTGATACGCGCTTCCTGTACGCGAGTACGATCCAGGTGATACAGAAAACCGGCCTCACCGGTATCGGCGGCATTGGAACCTGCGCCCGCACCTCCCGCACCCGTCCGGGAGGCCGCATCCTGAAACCCGCGTTCCGCTTGCAATTGTTCTGCGCGCCGGCGCTCTTCGGCAAGTTCTTCGGCTTTCTGCTGCTGCAATGCAAGAATACGCTCATCGAATGCCTCGTCGGACAAGCGCCCTAACTCAAGCAACGAATCCATTCGTGCGATGTTGTTGCGCACATCGGCAAAACTGGCAAACACTTCGGCCTGACGAGCCGCATCCGTCACAGCTTCGGGAGCGTATTCCAGGGCTCTTCCGGAGCCTGACGAGGAGGATGGAAGCGATGTGCGCGCAGTATCGAAGTGCGCCGAGGCAAGAAGGTAATCTCTGAAAACGTCCCGGTACAATTCGGCAAGCGCATAGTGGGTCAGCCCCCTGACAGCCTGACCTACGCTTTCTTCCTCATACAGGATATGCCGGTACATGACAAGCGCATCCTGAGACTGTTCTTGCGCATGATAAATACGGCCGCGCACGTACGCGAGTTCGAAGCGCCGGTCATAATGTTTGTCGTCACGATCCATGCGACGCAATGCTTCAAGGGCCGCAACACCATCGAGGTGCATGCCCTGTACACGCACGATACTCAACGACGCGGCATAGTCAAGTTCATACGGGGGACGCGCCTTGAGCACGCGCCTGTAGGCCTCGACCGCTTCTTCGTACCGCTCCAGTGTTTCGTACACCTGGCCGAGCAAAAAAGCCCCTTTAGCCTGGAGATCGTTGCTGCGCACATCCAGCAAACCCGCTTCGAGTTCAGTAGCCGCTTTTTCGAAGGCCCCCTGTTTAACGAAAAGTTCGCCGAGAGCAAGGCGCAGACGCGCCGCCGATCGCCGAGACGTATTTTCCCTGTCCAGGCTGCTCGCAAGGTGTTCCTGCGCCGATTCGTAGGCTCGCGCCGCCATCAGTGTCCGGGCCAGCCAGATCCGGGCCTCGTCTTCAAGACTGGTCTCGAAGGCAATTACTTCACGGAATTTCTGCTCGGCCCCCACATAATTTTCCTGATAGAAATAGGATTTCCCGATAAGCACGAGCGCATCGTCCACCCATTTGGAGCGCGGATGGTCCCGCAGCACATTGGCGCTCTTCTCTATCGCATTCTGGAAATTGATATTACCACCCGATCGGGGCGGCCCGCCGAAGATGCCAAGATACTGCGTCCGGTCTATGGGCTGTTCGGAGGACTCCATGGCGTTAACGCCATCCTTATAGACCTGCCCTGCGTTATAGAACGTATTGTAATAGGAGGTGAAATTGTCGTACCGCTTCCCAATGAAGGAATTACCCCCGCAGCCGGCTACAGCGAAAAACAAGATCGCCGCAAACAGATAGGCGCCGGTGCGAACGGATGGTGGCATAAAGCGGCAGTCGAATGTGCTGCGCAGGAAAGAGAGAAAACGTGAAGAAGCCCAGCCAGAACGCAGGAAAGCGGGGAATAGTATACGCTATCCTATATGCGGCTTACCTGAATCATATTGGTTCGCCCCTTTGCGGGCAACGGCATCCCCGCCGTAATGACGATCAGGTCTCCGGAACGGACCAACTCTCGCTCTCGCAAGATGGAGTGGACGCTCTGGACTCCTTCGTCGGTGTCCCGCTGGAACGGGATCAGGAACGATGTTGTTCCCCAGAGAAGGTGCAGCCGACGCATCACCCTTTCGTCATCGGTGAATGCATGAAGAGGCATCCCGGGACGATGACGGGCGATCGCACGCGCCGTAGTTCCCGTAGCCGTAAGACAAGCGATGGCGGTAGCTCCTACCTGCTCGGCCAGATCGACCGCCGTAAAGCTTACCGACTCCGTAACGTCTTCGGAGATAAAACGGCGCTCCACCGACTTGGAAAGCGGGTTCTGGTATTGCCACCGATGCCGTTCGGCTTCCTCAACAATCCGGGACATGACTTCGACGACTTGAACCGGATGTTTTCCCACCGCCGTTTCACCGGAAAGCATGACCGCGTCACTCCCGTCAAGCACCGCATTGGCGACATCGCTTACCTCGGCCCTCATCGGGCGAGGATTATTGATCATGCTCTCGAGCATCTGCGTAGCGGTGATCACCGGCTTGCCGGCCGCAATGCACTTGTGGATGATCATTTTCTGAGTGGATGGCACCTGTGAGAGAGGCATTTCGATGCCCAGATCCCCACGTGCCACCATGATGCCCTCGCTGGCCTCCAAAACGGCATCAAAACGGCGAACAGCTTCCGGTTTCTCGATTTTGGCTAATGCCATAACCTGTTTGCCCGATGCACGTATACGCTGCAGCAAGTCGATTACGTCGGAATCGTCGCGCACGAACGACAGGGCAATCATATCAACATCCTGTGACAAGCCGAATGCAAGGTCGCGCTGATCTTTTGCAGTAAGCGCCGGCGCAGACGTTTTGATGTCGGGCAGATTGACTCCCTTGCGGGAAGACAAAGGCCCGCCGACAATCACCTCGGTAATGACATCGGTGTCGATAATGTCAATTACTTGCAATTCGAGCAAGCCGTCGTCGACCAGGATGCGCCCGCCTACACTGACATCCTGTGCCAGCAGGTCGTACGTGATTTGCACCCGCTCGGCCGTACCATATTCGAGGGGTTCGGTAGTCAGTGTTAACCGCTGCCCCTTACTGATCGGAACGGCGCCGTTGCTGATCGGCCCAAGCCGGATTTTGGGGCCCTGCAGGTCCTGGAGAATCGGCACCACCTTTCCCTGGTCGTCGGCTGCTTCGCGCACATAACGAATAAGCCGGGCATGATCATCGTGACTGCCGTGAGAAAAGTTGAGCCGGGCAATATCCATACCCGCCCGAATCAACTCCCGGATCGTGCCGGGGTCCGACGAAGACGGTCCCAGGGTACAAACAATTTTGGTGCGTCGCCTCATAGCCACAAACTAAAGGCGGGCAAGCCGCCATCAAAACACGTAACGGGAATATAATCTGCTGTACACAGAGAACGGACGCCCTGGGCGCCTTGTGCTGAACCGCAGGCAGAAGACAGGGGCACGCCGGACACCTCTTCATAGGCCTACCCGTACACTTCATCCGGATCAAACACGCGCTCGCTGTCCGTAACAAGGCGTGCATGTTCGTACCGGCGATGAAAACACGACTTGTGCCCGGTGTGACAGGCAGCTCCTCCATGCTGCTTCACCTTAAAGAGAAGCGTATCGCCGTCGCAATCGATCCGAATTTCCATAATCTCCTGAATATGACCGCTGCTT
The DNA here is from genome assembly GCA_965248175.1 of Rhodothermales bacterium. Lineage (GTDB taxonomy): Bacteria > Bacteroidota > Rhodothermia > Rhodothermales > VXPQ01 > VXPQ01. The sequence continues at coordinate 1,231,625 of OZ252093.1, read as the reverse complement.
TGACCCTTCACCCAGATTTCCTGACGAGAACGGCTCCAATACGTCATGACGTTCTCTTCGAGTGTGCGTTGCAGGGTATCCCGGTTCATCCAGGCAAGCATCAGTACCTCACCCGTTTCGTGGTCTTGCGCCAGTGCCGCAACCAGTCCGTCGGGACCGAATTTTACTTGTTCGAGCAATTCATTCCTGTCCATGATTCCACATTCGGTTTTGCTGCCGCACGAGGGCTTCTTCTAACGCCCCGCACACAAGCGGATTGCATAGTACGCAGGAACCGGAGTTGTCCTCGCCGAATTACACGGAATCCCTGCCGAACGGTTCTCTGTCCGTTTCCCGGTCCCTACTTTGCGTTCATGCACCGCACGATCACATACGTAGTACGTATCCCGCGCATTCTGCTCAAGGGGCTCGTGCGATTCTACCAGCACGTGCTGTCTCCGCATATGCTGTCCGGCTGCCGCTACACGCCCTCGTGTTCGGAATACGCCGTGGAAGCCCTCGAGAAATACGGTGCATTGAAAGGGATGGTGCTGGCTATTCACCGCCTCCTGCGATGCGCTCCCTGGGGCCAGGGAGGATACGACCCGCCGCGCTGGTATAACGAAAAAGAAGTGGCAAAGCATCCGTGAGCTACGACGAACACAAGCAAGCCGCACAAAACACTCCCGTGCGCGCTGGCGTGATCACTGTCAGCGATACGCGGACAGAAGCGACGGACACCAGCGGTCGATACATAGTGGAAACCCTGGCGGCAGCCGGCGTCGAGATCATGGAGGCCCGTATCGTGCCCGACACCCCGAAACGCATCGAGACGGCCCTTGATGAACTGGTCACGCGTTGCGAGGTAATCGTGACTACCGGCGGCACTGGCATTAGCCGGCGGGACACAACCATTGAAGTCGTGACTCGAAAATTCGAGCGAACGCTGCCGGGATTCGGCGAAATTTTTCGGATGCTTTCCTATGAGGAAATCGGAGCTGGCGCCATGCTTTCGCGCGCTGTTGCAGGAATGTGGAGCAATGTGCTTGTCTTTTCCCTTCCGGGTTCATTACATGCCGTGCGCCTGGCAATCGAGCAATTGATCCTGCCTGAAATTCATCATCTCGTTTGGGAAATGATCCGGCAACAAGCATAGGCCGAAAGCAGCCCGTATCGAAGCAAGGCCTTCGCTGGAAAATGTCCGGGCGCCATGCAGGCACTTCCGCGACGTCCTGCCGTTACATATCGGCTTGTATAGAATCCGAATCAAAACTGCATATCACGCCCCAATGCCGGGAAAAATCTTCCGCATGTACAATTCGCTGACGCGAAGCACGGAGGCCATCGAACCGGCCCAGCCAGGCCATCTACGATTCTACGCATGCGGCCCCACGGTCTATTCCTATGCGCATATCGGGAATTTTCGCTCGTTTCTGACCGCCGATCTCGTGCTGCGAACCGCAAAAGCCATCGGATGGAAAACGACCTATGTTACAAACATCACGGATGTAGGGCACCTGGCCGAAGACGACATCGCGGATGCGGAAGGGGAAGACCGCATGACGAAAGCGCTGCGATCGAAAGAAGGCGAACGCTTTGCGAATATCTGGGATCTGGCGCGCTATTATACAAACACGCTACTGTCCGACTGGCAGGCACTCAATCTTCGCGAACCCGATGTGCGCCCGCGAGCCACAGATCACGTAGCACAGCAAATCCGCGATGTGGCCCGGCTATTAGAAAAAGGGCATGCCTACGAAACGGCGCAGGGCGTCTATTTCTCGGTGACTTCCTTCCCGGAGTACGGCAAGCTGTCCGGCAATGTATTGTCGAGCCATTTGGACGAGGGCGTCCGCGATGTCGTGCAGGATCCGGAAAAAAGAGACGCGCGCGATTTTGCTTTATGGAAAAAGGACCCCGGCCATCTTATGGTATGGCACAGCCCATGGGGATGGGGATTTCCGGGATGGCATATCGAATGCTCAACCATGGCGCAGGCCTATCTCGGAGCGTCTTTCGATCTTCACACAGGAGGCGAGGACAACAAATTTCCCCATCACGAATGTGAAATCGCGCAGGCCGAGTGCCTCACCGGCAAGCCGTTCGCCCGGTACTGGCTACACACGCGCTTCTTGCAGGTGGAAGGCGAAAAGATGGCTAAAAGCGCAGGAAATTTTTTTACCGTCCGCGGCCTCGTCGGCTCCGAATCGGGAGGAGGGCACGGCATACACCCTCTTGCTCTCCGCCTGGCACTGATCTCGGGGCAATACCGGAAGCCCCTCAATTTCACCTTCGATCAACTCCAGGCGTGTGCAAAACATATCCAGCGGTTCGAAGAGGCCATGGACCTTGCAGAGCAAGAAATCGCTCGCGGCGCATCCGGCAAGAACCATCTGGCGGAACCGCTTGAGGAGTTGTACGAACGTGCACTTGATGCCATGCTTGACGATCTTAATACGCCGGAAGCCATCGCCGCCTCGATCGAGGGAGCAAAATTGATCGTCAGATCCGGACAGGAACTCAGTGGCGGCCCGGCGCAATCCGCAAAAATCTGGCTGGATAAAATCAATAACCTGCTGGGCATTGTGCGTCAGGAAACGCTTCATGAACCACCGCAAACCCCTGAATCCGACGCCACAGAGGACCTGTTTTCCCGGCAGGTGGAAGAGCTGCTGCGTCAACGCGCCGAGGCCCGTGCGCAGCGCGATTTCCGACGGGCTGATGCCCTCCGGGACCAACTCGACGAGATGAATGTCGAAATTATGGATACTCCGGAAGGTACGCGGTGGCGCCGCAAAATAACCGGTTATGTTTCATAGCGCATCTCCATGCGCCGCTTTACACCCTTTTCAATGCGTATCCGCCCGCGAAGATTGAGAGCGAATTCCGGCATACGCCGACTGGCCCGGGAAACGCACCTTGCGACAGATCACCTCATTGCGCCGCTGTTCGTGGTCGAAGGCGAGGGAATCCGCGAGGAAATCGCCTCCATGCCCGGTCAATACCGGTTGAGTCCCGATGAAATGGCAAAGGAGGTGCATGAACTGGCCGAACTCGGCATTCCGGGCATTGCGCTGTTTCCGAAGATCGAGGATGCCCTGAAAGATACGCAAGGAAGCGCATCGCTGGATCCGGAGGGCCTTATCCCGCGAGCCATTCGAGCGGCAAAAGAGGCGGCAGAAACTATGTTGGTCATCACCGATGTGGCTCTGGACCCGTATTCTTCGGACGGCCACGACGGAATAGTGCGAAAAGGACGCGTACAGAACGATGAAACCCTGGAACTGCTGGCCGACATGGCCGTCGTGCAAGCCAACGCAGGTGCAGATATCGTTGCCCCGTCGGATATGATGGACGGGCGCGTGGAAACGATACGCAACGCCCTTGATACCACCGGACATACGGAGGTCGCCATTCTTTCCTACACGGCCAAATATGCATCCGCCTTCTACGGTCCCTTCCGGGATGCTCTTGATTCTGCGCCCAGGACAAGCGGAGACATCCCCGTGGACAAAAAAACGTACCAGATGGACCCCGCCAATGGGGAGGAAGCGCTTCGCGAACTCGAATTGGACATTGCAGAGGGAGCCGATATGGTGATGGTTAAGCCTGCTCTGCCTTATCTGGACGTGATTTACCGGCTGCGACAATATTCGACCGTCCCCGTAGCTGCATACAATGTGAGTGGGGAATACGCCATGCTGGTCGCAGCGGCACGAAACGGATGGATCGACCGGGAGGAGGCCATGATGGAATCTCTGACAGCCATCCGGCGAGCCGGAGCCGACATTATCCTGACGTATTTCGCAAAAGAAGCTGCAAAACACCTACGCTGAGTCCATGACAGAAACCAACGAAACCCTTCGCATCGTCCACCTTGATTACAGCCATCTCGGAGGAGGGCTAAGCCGCATGATGGACCGCTTCAGAGATGAGGGCACGCTGACCGGCGAACCCGATGCGGACGCTTTCCTGCGCAACAACCCGGCTGGTGCGCTGCTCGGCCTTCTTTACGATCAGCGAGTGCGGGCAGAGTATGCTTTTACAGGACCAATCCGGCTGCACGATCGCCTTGGTCATCTGGATCTTTCGCTGATTGCAGACATGGATCCCGAGAAACTGCAATCCCTGTTCGCAGAAACCCCGGCTGTACATCGCTTCACCAACAAGATGGCCGAATACACGCAACAGGTAGCCCGCTTTGTGACGGATACCTACGAGGGGGATGCCTCGCGTATCTGGAGTGACGGGGCCCCATTCGCCGTGATCGAGAAGCGGGTACGCGCTCTGCCGGGATTCGGAGCCCTCAAAGCCGCCAAGATGAAGTACGTATTGCACTACTTCGGCTACCGCGATTTTTCGGGGTAACTATTGCGGGCGCTCGGAATCCCCGTGCAGGACATGGTACCGGCGCCGTCACCGCTTCCAGAACGCCGGCGCCAGTATGATGAGCACGGTAAACAACTCGAGTCGGCCGGCCATCATTAGAAAAGAGAGCACCCACTTCCCAAGTACAGGGATATCCGCATAGTTGCCGGCAGGGCCAAGAGAGCCGAAGGCCGGGCCGATATTGCCGATACTTGCAATGGCGGCGCTAAATGCACTAAGAAGATCAAGTCCGAGAATAAACATGATCATCGTGCCCAACCCGATACCGCCCACATAGAGCACGATGAACGAAAGTACGTTGCTCAAAATATCTTTGGGAACGACATCGCCGCCCAACCGCACATGAATGACCGCCGCAGGATGCAATAATTGTTTGATCTCACGGAAGGAATTTTTGAACATCAGCATGTGCCGGATAATTTTGACCCCGCCGGAAGTCGAGCCGGCCATTCCACCGCAAAAGAACAATAGAAATATGATACCTACGCCGAGTGGGGGCCATATCTGATAATCGGCAGTGCTGTACCCGGTCGTCGTCATGATGGCGACCGCCTGAAAGGCTGCATGGCGTAACGCATCCCATAACGTGCCATACCCATGAAAGGCGCCTGCTTCGCGCCCGGCCCACGGCATGATGTTCACCGCAGTGCCCCAGGTGCCGATGGTGATAAGTACAATCGCCGCAAGGGCAATGGCCGCATACACTCGAAACTCGGCATCTCTGAAAAGCAGATGGGCGCGCCCCTTCAGCATGTGGTAATGCAGCACAAAATTCATGCCCCCGATAAACATGAATACGGTGACGATCCACTCTACGTAGGAAGAACCATAGTCCCCGATGGAACCGTCCTGCGTGGAAAACCCGCCGGTGGCCATCGTGGTGAAGGCATGATTGACGCTGTCGAAAAGTGACATGACCGGCAACAGAAGCAAGACCTGAGCCACTGTAAAACCGACATAAATAAACCACAAGCGCCGGGCTGTTGCGCGCACGCGGGGCGTGATCTTGTCAGCGGACGGCCCCGGAACTTCCGCCTTGAAAAGTTGCATGCCGCCAATGCCCAAAATTGGCAGAATCGCAAGGGTGAGTACGATAATCCCCATCCCTCCCAACCATTGGGTAAGGCTGCGCCAGAACAAAAAGGCATAGGGAATCTCCGATATCGCCGGGTTTCCGCCTCCTCTCAGGATCGTGGCGCCGGTCGTGGTGAACCCGCTCATCGTTTCAAAAAAGGCGTCGGCGTAGGAATCCAGCACACCGCCCAGAACGAATGGGACCGAGCCGACCAGCGATAGCACAAACCAGGAAAGGGCCACCACGGCAAATCCTTCCCGTATGCCGAGATGCCCGGAGAAATCCTTCAGGCCGCGCCACATCGCAAATCCGGTCAGGCAGGAAAACGCTGCCGTAACGCCGAACGTCCACCATGCCGTCTCGGCATGGTATACCCCGACAGCCATGGGCAATAGCAGGGCCGCCCCCAGAAACATGAGCAGCGCGCCAAGGGTGGCGCAAACGGCCTTTATATGAAGACGCATGGCGCGCTTCCGGAACAGCGATAAAGGGGCGTCATGGGGTTTCGCACATGCTTTTACGCTCAACGAAGCCGTGGATAGCCACGTAAAAGTAACCCGGGTCCATCAAGGAAACACGGGGGCATCCCTGTGCTCTGAAACACCAGAGCCAACACGAAATCACTATTTTGCGGCAAACTTCCGCTCGATATCATCAATGCGAGAGGGCATGGCGAACACGATAGCCCGATCCCCGGCGGCTATGTGAGTATCTCCAGTGGCAATGCATGCTTCGCTGTTATGCAACACGGCGCCGATGAGCGCCCCGGATAACAGTTGCAACTCCCTGAGAGGCTTTCCGGTTATCCACGACTGGGGTTTGGCCTCGATTTCGATGATCTGGGCATCCAAACCATGAATGGTAGCCACGCTCCGTACATGCGTTCCACGCAGATACCGGTGAATCTCTCGAGACACAGCCAGTTTTTTACTGACGGCCGCATCCAGGCCGATACTCTGACTGATCGGGATATACGTATTCTTGGAAAGCAACGCCACCGTCTTCCTGACGCCGAGATGTTTGGCCATAAGGCAGGTGACCAGATTCGATTCTTCGTCGTCCGTAACCGCCACAAAGGCATCCATCTCGCCCAGCCCTTCCTGAACCAGTAAATCGATATCGGTGGCAGCACCGTGGATGACGAGCACATTCTGCAGCATCTCCGCCAGTTTCGCTGCCCGTTCCCTGTTTGGCTCAATAAGTTTCACGGCCTTGTTCTTTTCACATCCGAACTGGGAAGCGACACCCACACCCACTGCGGTCCCGCCAAGAATCATGATGTGATTTGCCCGGGTTTCCGCCTTGCCCATCATAGCAGATATATATCCCATGTATTTCGGCAAGGCAAGCACGAAAACCTGGTCGCCTTTCTGGAGCGTATCACTACCCCCGGGAATAATCGTACGGGCGCCCCGGCTAATACCCATCACGCGAAACCGCACATGGCTATGCGCCGCCGCAATTTCCTGGAGTTTTTTACCCGCGACGGGAGCATCGGAATCAATCCGGAGACCCATCAACTGCAACCGGCCATCGGCGAAATCAAGAATATCGGTGGCGCTGGCGCGGCGCACCAGCCACACAACCTCGTTGGCGGCGCTTTCTTCCGGGTGGATGACAAGATCAATACCAAAATCACTCGTCTTGAGCACAGACTGGGCACGAGTAATTTCATCGGACCGAACACGGGCGATAGTCGTCGATACACCGAGTCGGTCCGCCAGCATACAGGCAATGATATTCACTTCGTCCACGGGCGTTACTGCAATCAGCATATTCGCCCTGGCTATACCCGCCTCATCAAGTACGTCTGAGGACGTACCATTGCCGACAATGGCCATCACGTCGAGTTTTTCGTGGACCTGCCGGATGGCGTCGGCATCCTGGTCGATAACCACGACGTCATGCTCCTCGCACGACAGCATACGAGCCACATCGTAGCCCACTTCACCTGCTCCTACGACAATAATGCGCAATTCAAACAGGCCAGGTCTAAAAGATCGACGCCTGCTGCCAGAGCATCCGCCCGCAGCGTATGCTGAGCAGGAAATGCCCCCGGCGTATTCCCGAGTTGCTTCGTCCAATGCGTCGACGAAACATGGCAGGCGTTCGAAAAGATCGTGGGTGAAAACCGTAAAGATCGGATCGGCTTACGTGCGAAGTCAATCCGCATACGGATAATTGTCGGAAGCGTCGCCGTACATACCCCGGAGATGTATCCCCAGCGAGGCATACAACCGCGGACATGGGGGCAGCGCGACAACGGGTCTTGCCGACCCTTCGAACGCAGGGTGCACAAGAAAGGTTCAGGAAGCAGTGGCGTTGTCATCCATCAAGGGAAGCCGTATCCAAAAAATGGTGCCCTTGCCGGCCTCTGTCGTGAATCCGATGGTTCCCCGTATCTCTTCAATACTCTTCTTCACGATGGCCAATCCAAGTCCAGTACCGCTCGTTTTCGTCGAGAAGTGCGGTTCGAAAATTTTCCAACCCACCTCTTCTTCAATGCCCGATCCGTTATCGACAATATAGCTGCATCCCCATGCCTGTCCATCCGCCTCTTCCCGTTCGGTGCGTACCTCTACCTTGCCCGTTTCCGGTTCCGAAATCGACTGGAGGGCATTTTTGATCAGGTTGATGTAGTTACGGCGCAATTCCGCCCGGTCGGCTTCGACAAAAAGCGGCTCCTCGGATAAAGCGGATCGGATACCTATCTCACTTTCTTCCTGCATCAGTGAAATGGCTTCCCGAATCACGTCATTCATATCCATACGTTGCATCTCGCGGGAAGGCATCCGGGCAAACGCATGAAACTCGCTCGCAATACGCGCCAACGAATCGATCTGCTCGATCAGCGTAGCCGTAATACGGTCGAAAACCTGACCGAATCTATTCCGGGCGCCCGGCTCGTTGACCCGGTCCGCGAAGGCCTGACGCAGGTGCTGCACGGACAGTTTCATGGGGGTAAGCGGATTTCTGATCTCGTGAGCCACCTGCCGCGCCATCTCCCGCCATGCAAGCTGCCGTTCCTGCCGGGCCAGTTTGATATGGCTCTCGGCAAGCTGCTGCTGCATTTCATTGAATGTTTCGACAAGTTCCCCGATCTCATCACGCGAATCAACAGGGAGCGTGTTGCCGAAACGCCCCACGGCAACCGCCTTCAATCCGGATCGAAGCCGGGCAATTGGCTTCGATATGGCGTTCGCAAGCAACAACCCCGTCAACGCGACAAGCAGCACGAGTAGCAACAACGAACCGAAGAGGTAAGCAACGGTATCCGCGCGTTCCTCCTCAATGATTTCCTGCTCGGGAAGAATGGGTGTGGAAACAACATAACGTGGGCGCCCCTGCTCTCCGGAAAGCGCCTTGAATCCCGCCATATACGTAAAGCTGCCCACGCGCTCGTCGGTGAACGTAACCCGATCCGCATCGGTATACAGCGCCTTGTACGCCTCGATGGGCAACCGCCGATCTACAAGCCGGTCGCGAATCAATTGCGGGCGACTGAGACGAGAGATCGTATGACCTTCATATACATTCAGGTCAATACCTACGCGGGCTGCCAGCGAATCGATAGGCATGCGGCCAAGCACGCTGGATGGACGTTCACCGCTGCGCGCCTCTGCGGCCAGTACCTGTTCGACACGATCAAGGTGCCGGTGGAGCCACCTCTGCACGGATTGCCTGCTTTCGACCGTGACCGCTTGCTGCCCCACCACGCCGACAAGACCTACCAGGATGATGCCAATCCCGATAAGAGCATTCAATACCTTGTCCCGAAAACGAACGTGGGGAGCCGGCAACAACCCCTGCCGGTGACGGACCCAGACGCCAGTGATGTAACACAACAAACCGATCACAAGACCACCCATTGTCAGGCGCAATAGATAGTACAAGTGGTCGAAGAGCGTAACACGAGGCGCGCGCACTGCAAACACCCGCACCGCATTTGAAAATGAATCCATTGCCGGTGCAGGCTCTCCACGCATATAGTAGCCCTGCCAGGCGCCTCCTTCCAATCGCTCGTTCTTCCAAAGAGTCGGCTGACGTAACAGCGCCTGCACCACATCTTCCGGAAGCCGGTACCGTCCGAAATCGCGCCCGGTGCTCCGAACCAGAAACCCGTCGTGAAACTCCGCTGCGGAGAAGGTATCGAACAGGGCATCGTTCGACCCGGAAGGCAATAATACGCCGGGTATGGGTGTGCCGCCTTCGGCAAAAGTGACACGCGGGGCCCCGCCTTGGGCGAATGCCTCTGCAGCAGCAATCATGCGCACATGCCGACTGGCGTCCATCCCCAGATAAAACATGGGGTACAGCAGAAAGGTCACAAGGAAAACCAGCGGGAAAACATTCCGAAGAGTGATCAGGTCTGTCAGCCGAACCGGCCGCAACATGGCAAAACACACCAGCCCTGAAACAGCGACAAGCATATAGCCCAATACGGCAAGAGAAAGCACGGCCCCGATCGGGGTCAGCATATACACTGTGGCGACAGGTACTGCAACGGAGCATCCCGCAATGATCCCGTATGCCCAGGGAGACCTCCCGGGCGGCAATCGGTGAAGCGCTTCCGTACCCACCATCCATGTCACACCTGCGGCAAGCAGGATCACACCAATCTGCATCAGAACAAGGCTGCAAAAGACAACAAGCAGGTGCAGGTCGGGAATAAGTCCCCCCTTTGCAAAAAAGTCGAATGTGCTGTCCAATGCCACATGCCGTGCTACGAGCGTCGGTAACAAGAGCAAACCTGCAAGGATACCTGTGCATGCTGCCACAACACCGGTAAAAACCACCCACGAAGTGCGAGGTGGGCGAAACAGCCAGTCTCGCGCTCTCTGGAGCGCACCGGCCCATTCCAGGAAAGCCCCGGCAAAGACAACCAAAAACAGAATGGTGATCAACAATTCGCCGGTGGAGCCAAGCAACCCCCCGAATAACCCGGACGAAAGATGTGCGGGATCAAAAAGCGGAGCAAGAGGCGTTTTGCCTTGTTGCCACCGGGACGGAACATTCATCTCCAACAGGACGAAACGAATCGACCACCAGTATACAGCAACCATCGCGAAGCCCCCGACAGCAGCCCACCACCGATTACGGCTCGGTTTCGCCTGCAAACGCCGGAGCTCCCGGCGATACAGACGCCACATCCCGCCCATCGTCCAGAACAGAAACAATGTGGTCCAGAACGCCATGAGATGATTGGGCAGCACGGCAACCAGGGCCGTCATCTGCCTGACGGAAGGAGCGCCTACCGTAACAAGGCCCAGCACCGTGTCGTCCACCCCCTGCAGCAAACGCGAGGTAACTGCAGCCTCTCCAGCAGATACATCGAATGTCAGCTCCACAGGCAGTTTCGCCAGTCTCTGCCATTTAGGAACAAGGCTCACATCCTTGATATATTCGTTGTGGACCGGGGGGGCATACCCCACAAGGCGCATTGCCCTGACGACACCCAGGACACGGGTGTCGAGCTGTACCGGACGCCACGCAACTATCGCCTGGCGAAATGCCCCGTCCTGTGCAATGCCCGTGTGCAATCCGGCAGGAAATTCTGCCGAAGTCGGGGCCGCATCCATGGGCATACTGAATCCATTCCAGGCCACCAGTTCCATCTCCGGGGTATACAACTCAACCGATGTTCCGTAGGGTACCGCCATTGCGGAGAAGTAGCGCACGAGCGCTGCAGAATCGGGCTGAGCAAGAGTTCCTTGCGCATCAAGAGCCTCCACGACTGCCGGGGCAGAGGCAATGCGTTCGGCGCGCCCGAAGAGGTCGCCTTGCATAACCCCGAAGTCACGCTCAATGCGGTCAAGCGCTGCCGACACGATCTTTTCCCGGTGCATCGGGGGAGCCTGCTCGATCCCGGCAATGCGCACCTCACGGACCATCCACGTGAGTGGTATCAGCAAAAGCAGCCCCCCTCCCGCCACCATGAAACGCATGAGGGGACCTCGAACCGGAAAGAGTTTTGTCATGATGGGTTTGTCATGATCGAGGCAAAGCAGAAAATGAGAACCTGGATAGTATGATATACCATAGTCCCGAACGTGATCCACCAATCAGGGATACCGCGCAGGCTGGCGGCCTGCGAAATCGACGGAAACCCCGGTTGTGGACTGCTTGCCAAGATCAATAGTCCCTACATAGAGTAACATATTATCCAGTGTTTTTTACCTTCTGGAAACCTCGCGTACCTTTTCACGCATTACGTCATGGTTGCCCCCGGATCATGTGCTGTGGAAGTATATCGAAAATTGCCGTCGGCTTTAAAATTATTGGGGGCTTGTTCCATGCATCCTGATTAACATGTCATTGCCAGAAACCCTGATTACCGGAGGCGCAGGCTTTCTCGGATCGCATCTTTGCGACCGCCTCCTCGAAGGGGGACACAGGGTATGCTGCATGGACAATTTTATCACAGGCTCACACTCCAATGTGTCCCACTTGGTCAATCATCCGCATTTCCGGCTCATCGAGCGGGATATCACCAAATATATCCAAATAGAACAGCCGCTCGACTATATTCTCCACTTCGCCTGCCCGGCATCCCCTTCCGATTATCTGAAATACCCGATCCAGACCCTTAAGGCAGGCGCCCTGGGCACACATAATGCACTGGGGTTGGCCAAATCAAAGGGGGCCCGCTTTTTGCTGGCTTCAACCAGTGAGGTATACGGGGACCCGCTCGTACACCCGCAATCGGAAACCTACAGGGGCAACGTGGACCCCACCGGCTATCGCGGCGTCTACGACGAATCCAAACGCTTTGCGGAAGCCATGACCATGGCCTACCATCGCTACCATGCCGTAGATACCCGGATCGTGCGCATATTCAACACCTTCGGTCCCCGTATGCGCCTGAATGATGGACGAGTGCTACCTACGTTCATACGCCAGGCATTACTCGGCGATCCGATTACCGTACATGGCGCCGGTGATCAAACGCGTTCTTTTCAGTACATCGACGATACGGTGGAGGGCATTTACCGGCTTTTGATCAGTGATATAACCGAGCCCGTGAACATCGGTAATCCCGACGAAATCTCTATATTGGATGTTGCCCGGGAAATTATCGCCCTCACAGGCAGTGCGAGTAAAATCGTTTTCGAACCCATGCCTGCAGACAGTCCCAAAGTGCGGCAACCGGACATTACCCTGGCGCAGTCGCTCCTCAACTGGGAACCATCCATCAGCCGCAAAGAAGGCTTGCGTCGCACTATCGGCCATGCCCGAAAACACCTGGACTGCCTCCGGGACAATGTGAGTTGACCATCGTATTGACGCTCCCGGTCATCCCGCGTATCTTTTTTGCAAAGCATTTAAAACGCCGAACTCCTTGCGAAATATTCATCTCGAACGACTGGAATCCGAGGCCATATACATCATGCGGGAGACGGCCGCGCAATTCGAACGGCCATGCTTGATGTTCTCGGGTGGAAAGGATTCTCTCGTCATGGTACACCTCGCCCGGAAGGCGTTCTGGCCGGCGCCTATTCCTTTCCCCCTATTACATGTGGACACCGGGCACAATTTCCCGGAAACGCTTGCACTGCGAGACCGGCTGGCAAAAGAAATCGGGGCGAAATTGATTGTCCGAAGCGTGCAGGAATCCATAGACCGGGGGCGTGTAAAAGAAGAAGAAGGGGCGAATGCAAGCCGCAATATGCTGCAAATAACTACGCTCCTCGACGCTCTTAAAGAACTCAAGGTGGACAGCGCCCTCGGCGGTGCACGGCGCGACGAGGAAAAGGCCCGCGCCAAAGAGCGTTTCTTCTCGCACCGGGATCGTTTTGGGCAATGGGATCCCAAGAACCAGCGCCCGGAACTGTGGCATATTTTCAATGGACGCAAGAACCAGGGGGAGCATTTCAGAATTTTCCCATTAAGTAACTGGACGGAGTTGGACATATGGGAGTACATCCTCATGCAAAGCATCGAGATTCCGTCCATATACTTCTCACATGAACGCGAAGTCGTGAACCGGGACGGCGTGCTTCTCGCAAAATGTGACTATATCTCTTTGCTTGATGGCGAAACCTGGGAGCAGGAAACGATCCGTTTCCGGACCGTGGGTGATATGACATGCACCGGCGCAATCCGGTCCACCGCTGCAACGCTGGAAGAAATCATTGAGGAGGTCGCCTCGGCCCGCATCACTGAACGCGGAACACGCGCCGACGACATGCGCTCGGAAGCTGCGATGGAAGATCGCAAGAGACAAGGCTATTTCTAACGATCCCGGCCGGATCGAAACCTGTTCGCACCAATTCGAACACCGGCTCTTTCGATAACCGCCCCCTTCGATGGATTTACTAAGATTTACCACAGCAGGTAGTGTAGACGACGGGAAATCGACGCTGATCGGCCGCCTGCTCTATGATTCGAGATCCATTCATCAGGATCAATACGAGGCCATTGAGCGCGCCAGTGCAGGACAAGGCAACGGCGCAATCAATCTCGCCTTGCTCACAGACGGACTACGCGCAGAACGCGAGCAAGGAATCACTATTGACGTTGCATACCGGTATTTTTCCACCTCGCAGCGAAAGTTCATCATTGCCGATACACCGGGGCATATCCAGTATACGCGCAATATGGTAACCGGGGCGTCGACCGCCGAATTAGCCATCATCCTGATCGATGCACGCAATGGCGTATTGCAACAATCACGCCGGCACGGATTCATTGCCTCATTGCTCCAGATTCCCCATATACTGGTGGCGATCAACAAAATGGATCTCGTCGGCTACTCCGAAGAAACATACCGGGAAATCGTCGCCGACTATCGGGAATTCGTCGAAAGAGTAGATATCGACGATGTCGTTTTCATCCCCATTTCCGCACTGGAAGGAGACAATGTCGTCGAACAAAGCGATCGGATGGACTGGTACAGGGGACCGACCATCCTGCACCACCTCGAAACAGTCAAGGTGGGCGAAGGGCGTAACGTGGTCGATTTTCGATTCCCGGTGCAGTACGTAATACGCCCGAACCAGAATTTTCGCGGGTATGCGGGTCGCGTCGTATCGGGGTCCATTGCGCCGGGCGAGGATATCATCGTGCTTCCGTCCGGCCAGGAAAGCCGTGTGCATTCCATCGTCCGCATGGAGGACGATATCCAACGGGCCCGCGCGGGCGATTCGGTCGTAATTACGGTGGAAGACGACATAGATATCGGGCGCGGAGAAATGATCGTCCGGCGCCGCAATCAGCCTCAGATCACTCGCAGTATCGATGCCGACATATGCTGGATGAGCGAGCAGCCGATGAAAACGAATCGGCGATGGATCCTCCAGCATGCCACCCGCAATGTTCAGGCGGTCGTTGGCAATGTAATCTATCGCATGAATGTCGATACGCTACATCGCGAAACAGCGGATACTTTCGGTTTGAACGACATCGGACGAATCGAATTTGAACTGGCCGACCCGCTTTTCGTCGATGCATACCGGGTCAACAGGGAAACCGGGAGTTTCATCCTGATTGATCCGGATACCAACAATACAGTGGCTGCCGGCATGATCCGCGGCGCAGCGCAGCACGTTCCGCCGGTCGGACGCGTTACAGCAATGGAACGCCCTGTCTCCCCGGGAGTCGTGTGGGATGACTTGTACATTCCGCGCGAGGAACGCGAACAGCGGCAGGGACACCAGGCTGCAGTGATCTGGATGACGGGACTTTCCGGATCGGGCAAATCGACCATCGCGCGCGCCCTGGAAAAACGTCTCTTCGAGCAAGGTGTCCGCACTATGTCGATCGACGGTGACCATGTACGTCACGGTTTGTGCGGCGATCTGAGTTTTTCCGAGGCGGATCGCACCGAAAACATTCGTCGCGTCAGCGAAACAGCCCGGTTGTTCTTCGAACAGGGCAGCATTACCATCTGTGCCCTCGTATCGCCCTACCGGCAAGATCGCGCATACCCCAGACACATCATTCTGGAAGGGAATTTCTTTGAAGTGCATGTGGATTGCGACCTCGAGATATGCAAGGATCGCGATCCGAAAGGATTGTACAGGAAAGCACTCGACGACGAGATCCTTGATTTCACGGGCATTTCGGCACCGTACGAACCCCCGGAAAATCCGGAGCTTCTGCTGCAGACCCATGTCTTGTCCGTAGAAGAATGCGTGGATCGGATTGTTGCCATGCTCGTAACGCAAAGCATCATACAGGACATATCGTAGCAAATTGCCGATATGCATGCCGCACGCCGCCGGATGTCTTGCTGCCTGCGCAAACCATCCATATCCTGATGCCCTGGCAAGCCTGGTTTACCCTTGCAACCATTCTGGTCATGATCGCTGCCCTTGTGCGCGAATGGGCACGGGTGGATGTAACCATTCTGTTGGCGTTGGGCACACTTCTCGTGGCCGGGGTGGTAAGCCCTATTGAAGCTTTTTCGGGGGTCGCATGGGAAGCGGTCATTACGATTGCTTCACTGTACGTGGTGGCCGCCGGTATTCATCAAACAGGGATTCTCACCTGGATAGATCGCTGGCTGGTGCAACCCGGCGGTACCGTGACGTCGCTCCTTTTCCGCGTCATGGCGCCTACTGCGGTGTTGTCCGCCTTTCTGAATAACACCCCGGTGGTCGCCATGCTAATACCGCGGATGCAGGCGGTGGCCCGAAAAACCGGTATATCGGTATCGAAGCTGTTGATGCCTCTCTCTTTTGCTGCGATTGCCGGAGGCATGATCACGCTTATCGGCACCTCGACAAACATCATTGCCTCGGGGCTTATTCGCGACACCGGTCTGCAGGAATTCGGGCTGTTCGAGTTTGCCTGGATAGGCCTGCCCGTGGCCGCCCTGACCGTTTTGTACTTGTCTCTTGTCGGACACCGGCTAATGCCGGACGCGGCGCCCGGCGACCGGGACAAGGCCGATACGCTGGATTACCGATTCCACCTGTGCGTCCCTGCCGGATCACGCCTCGCGGGCATGTCGATCCAAAAAGCAAATCTCCGGTCGCTGGGCGACGCCTATCTCGTATATATCCGGCGCGATCAGGATACGATTGGCCCAGTCGCTCCGGAAGAGATAATCCGGGAAGCGGACATTCTCACGTTTATCGGGCGTACAGATGCCAGAGAGCGCCTGCTTCGCGAGACCGATTTTTTTGCACATCCCACCGAGAACGGGCAGGATAACCAGGAAACAGAACCCCCACTGTTTCAAGCAGTGATTTCAACAAACTCGACCCTGGCCGGCAAAACGCTGAAGGACGTTAACTTCCGGGAAAAATACGAAGGGGTCGTACTGGCCATCCATCGCCGGGACGAATCGATCCGCGGGGCACTCGGCAATGTCCCACTCAAGTCAGGCGACCTTCTTGTCATCGACGCCCAAAAAGGATTTGACCGTCACTGGCGCCAAAGCCAGGGAGATTTTTACCTGGTCACGCAAGATGTTCGGGAACAGCAGAAGATAGACCGGAGAACAGGGGCGGTTCTGGCCATGCTGGCAATACTGATCACCTTGCACATTGTCGGCGTTCTACCCCTCGCCGCAGCAGCCTTCGCAGGTGCACTGGGTATGATTCTCATCGGTTTTTTGCGCGGCGCCGAGCTACGCCAGTCTGTCGATATGGGCGTTATCCTGACGATTGCAGGATCTTTCGGTATTGGACACGCTGTCCAGGCAAGTGGTCTGGCAACAGGACTGGGGCACACCATCGCAATGATATTGCCGGCCCAGCATCCTCTGATCGCGTTGCTCTTCCTGTACCTTGGCACAATGATCGTCACAGAAACCATCACCAACAGCGCCGCGGTCGTCATCATGATTCCTATTGCCCTGGCGACCGCCATCGATATAGGCATGGAACCGCGTGCCGTAGCGCTGGCGGTGACGATAGCGGCCTCAGCGAGCTTCCTTTCCCCGCTCGGCTATCAAACGAATCTGATGGTGATGGGCGCCGGCGGATACCGTTTCAGAGATTATTTTCGGGCTGGCCTGCCCGTAAGTATCGTCGTCATGGCAATCACACTGACCGCCGTTTACCTGAAGTGGCTCTGATAGCCACATCCCGCACGCCAGGGACCGGCTATGCGACCCGGTACGGGATATGCCTGGCTCCGCTGAACACGGCCTGAACGGCTTCGGCACACATTTCCGCCATCCTCAAACGCGTTGCATGCGTTGCGCTCCCAAGATGCGGCGCCAGCACCACATTGTCGAGATCGAACAACCCCGGATGTACCGAGGGTTCATGCTCGAAAACATCCAGGCCTGCCGCCCGAATCGTGCGGTTGCGCAGTGCATCGACAAGCGCCTCTTCATCCACGACAGCACCACGCGCCGTATTCACCAGGATGGATGACGGCTTCATACGTGCAAGCGCCTCGCGCCCGATGAGCCCCTGACTGGACGCATTGAGGCTGCAATGCAAAGAAACGACATCACTGGTTTCCAGAAGCGTATCCATGGAAACAAGTTGGGCGCCCAGTTGCCGCTCCACAGTCAGATTAGCGGGGGAACGATTGTGGTAGCATACACGCATCCCGAAACCGATGGCGCGGCGCGCCACTGCAGCCCCGATTCTACCCAAACCCACGATACCTATTATTCTACCACTCAGATCAGCTCCCAGCATGAGATCCGCTTCCCACCTTGAAAACGCTCCGGCTCGTACATACCGGTCCGCCGGCACAACATGCCGTGCCGCTGCCAGAAGCAACGAAAACGCCATATCCGCTGTGGCTTCCGTGAGTACACCCGGCGTATTCGTTACAACAACCCCTCTGGCGCGCGCCGCTGCCAGATCAATGTTGTCGTACCCTACCGCATACTGCGCCACCACCTTAATACGGGGGCAAGCACACAACACCCGGTCGGTCACCGGATCCGACAATAGCGTGATCAGCGCATCAGCCCCCTGTGCAATATCGATCAATTGTTCCTCATCCGGGCCGGCGGCGGAAAATTGATGCTGGACAATCTCGTGTCCATTCAGCAGGTGCAGTCCCTCGAAGGGCAACGGTCGCGTTACAACGATGCGCATGATTGGCGGAAGAAATCAGGAAACAGAGCCCACAAGAAAAACAAAACCGGGCAGAAAGTACATGCAAAGAGTGTGTTACACGTTACGAAGAATGTTTTTGCAATAGCCATGGAACCACAACCTTCCATGGGACACCGCTGACGGAAAAACATCGACATGCTCCGAGGGACATCCGGGAAACCGGTAAGGGGGGGCGATGGTTACCAAAAGGTTCGAGCCGTTTTTTCAGGTCATTCTGATCGCTGCCGTCATCGAAATGAAGATTCTGTTCATTGTGCAGGGGGAAGGGCGAGGACATCTCACACAGGCGCTTGCTCTGCAAACCATGCTGCGCAAAGCCGGGCACGAATTGGTCGGTGTGCTCGCCGGGAACGTTCATAACCGAGATATTCCCGACGTATTTGCACAACGAATCAACGCCCCGATCCGTCATTTCGGCTCGCCGGGTTTCAGCATCGGGAAAGAACAGCGTGCTATTAATTCACTCGACACGCTTATCGAAAACGTCGGGCGCATACCCATCTTCAAGCGTAGCCTGCAGGTTCTCGACCAAACGATTAAAACAACGCGTCCGGATCTTGTGCTGACTTTCTACGAACCGATGGCTGGCGTATACCAGGCGCTTTATCGCCCGAACGTACCGTTTGTAGCTATCGGGCATCAGTACATGTTCGATCATCCGATATACGACTTTGCTCCAGGCAAGCCGGTCGATCGTTCGGCCATGAAGCTGTTCACCCGCCTTACCAGTTTCCGGGCCACATGGAAGCTCGCTCTCTCCTTGTATCCGGCAGAAGATCTCCCGGACGCTCGCCTTTCGGTGATTCCTCCGCTTCTGCGCGAGGAAGCACTGGCCTTACCAAACACCAATGTCCAGGAGGATTTTTTTCTGCTCTATCTCCTCAATCGAGGCTATGCGGAGCAGGTGATCACATGGCACAAAAAACACCCGGCGCAACGCCTCGAATGCTTTTGGGACAACCCGGAAGTCGATGACATCGTGCAGTACAGCAATACCCTTCGCTTCAACCAACTGCACGATACCAAATTTCTTGAGTTCATGGCCCGTTGCCGCGGTCTGGTATGTACGGCCGGATTCGAATCGGTTTCCGAAGCACTCTTCCTTGGGAAACCTGTGCTGGCCGTGCCGATCGAGGGGCACTATGAGCAACTGTGCAATGCTTTCGAAATAGAAAAAATGGGCTGTGGAATCCGCAGCGACAAATTCGACATGAACTTGCTGACGAATTTCATTGCGCAGTACGATGCGACACGGGACGACTTTCGCAGGTGGGTCCTAAAGGCGGAAGACCACGTCATGTCTATCCTGGAAGCCGTGGCCGCGAACCGTCCCCCCGCAACCAGCAGCGCTTTCAGCGGACATGGACCTGCGCAGAAGTCCACCTCTCCGGCCCCGTCCGCCGCACGCATAGCACGCAAGCAAGCATAACGCGGTCGGCACACAGCCACTCGACGGAAGTCGAACCTGCGCCTATACCTTCAAACCTCGCTCAGTGCGTGTCCGGAGGAATAGAGATAATCTCCGCATGATCGCCGATGTTCAGTATCCGGGCGCCCGGATGCACATGGGCATATTTACCGACAAGAGAATCCGTCAACACCGCACCGTGCACCACGGCATGAGAAAACACAATGGATCGCTCCATGATACAGCGGCGCACATCAGCGCCCGCCTCAATGGAAACGTAAGGACCTACGACAGAATCCACGACGCGTGCACCCGGCCCGATATAGACAGGAGGAATGACGATACTGTTTTCCACATCCCCCTGGGACGTGCCGGTGTCTTCCTTTTCAAGAAGACGCCGAGTCGTATCCATTAGGGCAGAGATGGTACCGCAGTCGAGCCATTCCGTTACGGAAGCGGTCGTAAAGGCATCGCCGCGCCTTATCATGCGATCAAAGGCATCGGTTAGTTGAAACTCCCCACCCTTGCCACGCAGGTTGTCGGCAATAATCCCCTCGATCGCTCCCCGGAGCTCTCTGAGTTCGCGTACATAGTAGATGCCGACAAGCGCCTCGGTAGATATAGGTTCGGATGGTTTCTCAACCAGTTCTACAACCCGATCACCCTTCCGTACTGCCACCCCGAACCGGCTGGGGTCGTCAATATGTTTGACCATAGCGACCACATCGGCATCCTTGAAATCAAGACCCGCATCCATATCGAAAACGGTATCCGCAAAGGCAACGACACCGGGACCTTGCAGATACTCCCGGGCAGCATGCACTGCGTGGGCCGTACCTTCTGCGGTCTGCTGTACAGCAAATTGGGGGCGCATGTCGTGCCGTGCACATATTTCCCGCAGCATTTCATAAACATTTTCTCCAAAATCCGGACCGAGTACAAAAATCCCTTCATTCAGGCGTACGGGCAATACGCGATTGAACGTATCCACTATTCTCTCCACCATACTACGCCCCCTGACGGGAAGCAGGGGCTTGGGCGTAACATGCGAATGAGGCCTAACGCGCGTACCGCGGCCGGCCATGGGAATAATGAGCTTCATAAAGCCGATCCTCTATCGGGCACCCGGGAAACCGTATCGCCGGATAAGCACTTTGGGAACATCAAGTGAATAGAAAAGGCGCCGCCGGGAGTGCATGGCAGGGGCGACAGCATATCCATGGAAAGATACGAATATCTTCCCTGACCGACGATTTGGAAGAAAATCGTCAGGATCACTATCTTACCACAGTAAGCAGGGGGGATCGCTTTTTCAGGTCGCATAGGGAACCCTACCCCTATGTGCATGTACCCTTTTGTTGATTCCACCCTGTCCAAATTCCATAGTCGTACAAACACGCGATGACGATGAGTACTTTCAAGTCCTTTGCAGTGCTTGCACTGCTTTTCTGCCTCCTGACGGGAATCCATGCCTCTCCAGTTCAAGCTCAATCCCAGACCTCTCCAGTTCAGGCTCAATCCCAGGCCCACAAGGAAGCGTACAATGCCGCCTTAGAAGCCGCCAGGGCTAAGGATTATCCCGCGGCCCGAGATGAGTTCGCACGCGCCTATGACTTGGCGAGGCAGGAGAACGATGCGGAAATCGCTGGGAAATCGGCCCAGTATGTAGCGCAAATCGACTATAATACAGGCACTGGACTCATCCGGCAGGAAAATTTCGTAGGCGCCCTTGAACATTTCAACGACGGCATCGAGATGTATCCGAGCTACGTCAAGAATTACGAAGGCAAGGCGCTCGCCCTGAAAAAGCTGGAACGGGTCGAAGAAGCCATCCAGGCCTACCAGGACCTGATCGCTTTTGGAAACGAGCACAACGATACCCAGGCGTTGCGCAAGGGCGAGGAGGGCATTCGGGACCACTTTAATTTTCTGGCTTCTTCCGCGCTGGGCCGCCGATCCGAACCCTCGGCCTCCGATGCACGAGAAGCCATTGCTAATCTGGAAGAACTCCAGAAGCGCGTCGATGCGGATGCGGATACCTACTTCTATCTCGCCGTCGCCCACAATGCGCTGGGCAACTACGATCAGGCCGTATCTCATGCCGACCAGGCACTCAGCCTTCACCGTGGCAGCCGAACAGACGCAGCAAAAATTCACTTCACGAGGGGTGAAGCGCTTATGTACGCAGGGAATATCACGGCTGCCAAGGAATCGTTCGAAAATGCCCGGTTCGGCAGTTACAAGAGCCCAGCCGAACATTATCTCGAAACCCTTTGACGACGCATCGTCCTTTCCTGGGTGCTGTATGAACATCGTGCGTACGACATCCTTGCACTGACAAGAAGAAAGCCCTGTACCCGGTCGAGTACAGGGCTTTTTCTTTGGAATAAAAAGAGGCCCTCGTCATCATATACGAAAGGAGACGTCATGACCCAGCCACCAAGGAAGGCCACCGGAGTGAAGGGGCAATTTACTTTCATCGCCGATTCGATCTCTGCCGGGGAAGAAGTATCTGTCGGACACTACGTTATCGTTGAAGATGGGGTTCGTATCGGCTCATATACTCGTATAGGGCACCACACCGCCATCGCCCGTAATGCGCAAATCGGCGAAGGGTGTGAAATCGGCGGACATGTCGTCATCCACGAAGCCGTGCAGATAGGCAACCGTGTCCGGATCGATGACGGCGCCGTCATCGGCAAACAACCTATGGCGGCGCAGAACAGCGCAGTAACCCGGAAACACAAGCAGCCACCTTCCCGAATCGGATCAGGATGCCTGATTGGAACAGGGGTAGTCATATATGCGGGATGCGTTCTGGGAGAACAGGTGCTGGTAGCGGATCTGGCTACAATCCGCGAGGAAGTAACTGTCGGGGACCATACCATCATCGGGCGCGGCGTCGCTATCGAAAACGAATGCGCCATTGGGCAGTACTGCAAAATCGAAACGAACGCATACCTCGCCGCATACTCAGTGGTGGAAGATCGTGTATTCGTAGCCCCAGGCGTTCTCACGAGCAATGACAACTTCCTGGGGCGCACGAAAGAGCGTTTCCGGCACTTCAAGGGAGCGGTCGTGCGCCGGGGCGCCCGCCTCGGCGCCGGATCGGTAATCTTGCCCGGGATGGAAATCGAAGCCGATGCGGTCGTAGCTGCCGGGGCGCTTCTTACCAAAAATGCCGCAGCGCGTACGATCTACGCAGGAGTTCCCGCACGTACGCACCGCGCCGTTCCAGAAGAGCAACTGCTCGAAAATCAGGGATGGGAAGACGTATAATGTGCACGCTACCCGCACGTTTGACTTCGGCATACCGCACCATGAACCATACAAAGCATAGCTCGCCTGATTCGAAATGAACGTCAAGATGGCGGATCTGCGCGGTCAATACGAAATGATCGCACCCGAAATCGACAAGGCCATCCAGTCGGTCCTGGAGCACACGGCCTTCATACGGGGCCGGGAAGTGGATGAACTGGAATCCGAACTGGCCGACTACCTCGACGTATCGCATGTCCTCGGCGTCGCAAACGGAACCGACGCCCTGCAAATCGCCATGATGTCTCTCGGCGTCCAACCCGGGGATGAAGTCATCACCTCTGCATTCACTTTCATTGCAACGGCCGAGGCAGCAGCCTTGCTGGGCGCAACACCCGTCTTCGCCGACATCAACCCCCGAACCTTCAACATCGACCCCGGATGCATCGAGGCGTTGATCACGCCGCGTACGAAGGCCATCGTTCCGATACACCTGTTCGGTCAGCCGGCGGATATGGCGCCCATCATGGAAATCGCCCGCAGGCATGGGCTGGGCGTCATCGAGGACAATGCACAGGCCATCGGCGCGGAATACCGAGGCAAAAAAACCGGATGCATCGGCAACATCGGGTGCCTTTCCTTCTTCCCCACCAAAAACCTGGGGTGCTACGGGGATGGAGGGGCGATATTGACCAACGACGCAGCCTTGTACCAAAAGGCCCGCATGACATCAAACCATGGCGCCGAACGAAAATATTACAACGAAACCGTCGGTATGAACAGCCGGCTCGACACAATCCAGGCCGCCATTCTGAAGGTCAAACTTCGACATCTCGACACATGCCATGCCCGCCGTCAACAGGCTGCACAGGTCTACGACACCCTGTTCGACGGCCATCCACTTATTACGACACCGCATCATGCCCCCGATCGGACGCATGTATATCACCAATACACGCTCCGTATCTCCGAGGAATTGCCCGGAAAAAGAGATGGTCTTGCCGCACATCTGAAAGAGCACCGCATTCCACACGCGATATACTACCCCGTACCTCTCCAGAACCTTCCCGTTTTCGCAAGCGGCGGCTGCCGGAAAGGCCCCCTCGACGAGACAGAAAAAGCTTCCCGCGAAGTGCTCTCCCTCCCCATGCATCCCCTGCTCACGGAACCCGAGCAGCAATACATTGCAGATAACATCATGCAATACTTCGACCGTGTCGTATCGACCGGCTGAAACCGAGCAGAAAAACTACGGACAGAATCACAGCAAATCCCGTTGCTTGCTTATCGAAGCGCCATGATGCTCCAGGTCCGGATTTTTTCTTCGAACTTCAGGCGGACAATATAGAGACCGGGCGCAACCCCCTGCCCGGAAGTATCACACCCGTCCCATTCAAACCCGGAATGTTCGATGCGCGTACGGAAGACACGCCTGCCGAGCATATCGAAGATCTCTGCTTCTGTGCCAGGGGATAACGAGGGAATGCGCAGTATGTCACTACAGACATGGAATGGATTCGGATACGGCGGCTTTGCATCCGTATCCGGACTGGACTCGGCGGGGGGAAGCAATGTGGGGGGGCGTTCCTGGACCACAATCCGGTTGCGGGCCTTGTCAATCAGGGTAGCGTAACGCGGCGAATCCACCGGACCCGACAGGACGATATCCATAACTCCGGCCTCCAGCGCCTCCCCGTCCGAAACATACCCCACGATACGGACCTCGCCCCTCATCTCGTCATAACCGCTTCCCAACACGACCCGGCTGTCCGTAGAAACATACACCGAGGCGCCTGGCGCCGGGGAAGGCGCAATAAACTGGAAGCCCCGCATGGAGGTGTCGTATTGCAGCCTTAGCACGTACTTGCCTCCCCCCTCATCGATACGTTCCACGTGCGCCATGGCGTCCTCTGTTTTACCTGTCGGTACGGTGTCCATCGGAAGAAATACGCCATCGGGCCACTGACCCCGCATAACCGCTTGCGACAGCACGGTCAAATCACGTACGTCGAGCGCATCGTCTCCTGCGGGAAACGGAAAGAGATCCACGGCGGCCACTTGCATAGGCGTGGCCGTCAGCCGCGCCAATACGAAGTCGATGGCATGCACAATGTCCATGACATCAACGGAGCCGTCACCCTCGGCGTCGCCGCGGCCACCGTGGCCCTTTCCGGTTATCGATACGATGGCCGGAGAATTATCCCCGTTATGTTCGAAAAAAATCATGGCCTGTTGATGCCCAAAAGCCGTATTCGATGGAGCAAACGTCGCATACACATCCATGCTGTCACCTGGAGCCACCATACCGGAACGCGGACGCACGGTAAAAAGCGGATTATCGCTCGTTATGTTTGTTACATGCAGATCCGCTTGATCGGCAGTGTTTTTCACCCGAACCAGCACGCTATCGGACGCTCCCGCATTGACATCGCCCACATCGAAAACAGCAGAAGAGGCACTGAACTCGGGCACAGGGGGGCGCACGGTGAGCACATATTTTGCAGCCCCGATCGCAATGCCCGCATCGGCGCCATCCGATACTGCCTGTGCCCCCACCACGTTCGACAAAACAAGCGTATCGTTTTGAGAGACGGTTACCGCATCGGCGCGGAACTGCAGAGTAACAAGAGGATCATATCGTCCCGATGGCAAGGAAGAAATCCCTTGCCCCAGCAACACGACCCTCAGGTTGCTTCCCGATGCATCGTATCGCAAGGTCCAGGACACGTTGTCGGACACTGCATCGCCGCGCGCGATATCCCCGAGGCGCAGCTTGCCAAGTAGCCAGCGCACATCGAACTGGATTCCCGTTACACCAGGAAGCGCTGTCAGATCAAGCGAGAGCGGTACATCTATGGTGTGATCTCCGGATCCGGATATAAGACTTCCGCTCCTTTCACTAAATTGCAAAGTGCCGCTGGCGATACCGGCCGTGGCGTATGCTATCACTCGTATATCGTCGATACGGAGATTGCCGGAACTACCCGCCCTGAGCCCCTCGAAACGAAGCACCACGCTGGATTGATCGAGGAGAGACGACGGCAACGGTACAGAAACATCGCGGTAGCTTGATGTTGCCACCGGTACAGCCGTCCCCACTCCAAGCACGATGATCGGGAACGTGACTCCGCCATCGATGGAGGCCGTTATACGCAGGTTGGCGCGATCGTAGGAGCTGGTCCGGCGAATCGAATACGTTAGCGTAGCGAGCCCGGCCCCGCTCAGGCTGAAGCCGGGCGTGACAGCGTACGTGGCGCTCGAACCACTATGCTCCAGGTTATTCCCCCCCGAACCGGAAGAGGGGGTTGTAGTACCGGTCTTCCATCCATTCCCCAGCGTCCACCCGGCCGGACCGGCTGGCGGTATCGCTCCGGTAAAATCCTCTTCAAAAGCGGTCGTCTGTGCATATCCGGCGGCCACGGGCAACAGCAGCCAGAAAAAAGAAAAGAAAACGATTGAAGCAGGCATGATGGATGATGCGCGACATCTCCGATGTGCGCCGTGTCAGATGAGGCATGAAAAGCAGCCCATGGCCACAGACCATACGACCACCGCATTCCGCCCATAGACACCCAACCTGCACAGATGTAACCCCTGCCCCCGAAACTTCTTCTGAACAATTTTTGCTGTCTCTACAGTACCCGGAGGCGCCGCTAAAAATCCCCTCCCCCCAGTAGCATGATTTTCTCCCGGTCACAAACAATATTCTTCAGGGCGTTCCGCGTATCCACAATGCACCGGGCATGTTCGGCGATATCCGCATACGGAAATACACTGTGATCCGTGACGATGACAACCACATCGAAAGATCGGAGCGTCTCCTCGGTAAGTGCAACGGATGCCAGCCGAAGCCCTGCGCCGGGCGCATCGAGTTCTGGAACATGCGGATCACTATAGGCAAGGTGCGTCACGCCGCGCCGGGACAACAATTCCATAATGCGGAGCGCCGGCGAGTGCCTGGTGTCCGAAACATTTCGCTTGAATGCCACGCCAAGCACAAGCACCCTGGCGTCAGACAACTGTACAGGCTGCCTGGCGACAGCCCGCATTACTGCTTCCACCACATAATGCGGCATCGTCTCGTTGATCCTTGCCGAAAGCGTGATAAAGGCTGTCTCGAAGTCATGGCGTCTTGCCAGCCAGGACAAGTAATACGGATCCACGGGAATACAATGGCCGCCCAGGCCGGGACCGGGGAAAAAGGGCATGAATCCGAAGGGTTTGGTGGCAGCCGCCTCTACCACCTCCCAGACCGAAATGTCGCCCATCCGGTCGCACAATTGCGCCAACTCGTTCAAGAGTGCAATATTGACGGAACGAAAGATGTTTTCCAGCAATTTCTCCATCTCGGCCACTCTCGGCGAAGAAACCGGATGTACCTGTTCGCATACCTGCTTCATGGCCAGCACGGCCAGTTGCGTACAGGTCCGGGTAACGCCCCCCACCACTACCGGGGTGTTCGCAGTAGCGAACTGCCTGTTGCCAGGATCGATTCGCTCGGGAGAAAACGCCAGGAAATAATCGCGGCCCGCAACAAAACCATCCGCCACACCCGCCCCCTTACCCTGTTGCTCCAGCAAGGGCTGTACTAATTCCTCCGTGGTTCCGGGATACGTAGTGCTTTTCAATACGATCAACTGCCCCTTGCGAAGGTGTTCCGCCAATGCGCCCGCCGCCGACTCGATATGTCTCACTTCGGGGTTTTTTGCCGTAGTGACCGGCGTAGGCACACAGATAAACACGACATCCGCTTCACCCGCTCTCGAAAAATCGGTACACACCTCTAACATTCCTTCCCGAATAACCCTGCGCAATACGTCCACGGACGTTCCTTCAATCGAAGGATCTCCAGCGGCAACCTGGTGCACACGCTCAGGATTCAGGTCGATGCCGATCGTCCGGAATCCGCGCCCGGCAAATTCTACGGCGAGCGGAAGCCCTACATAGCCCAGGCCGGCGACGCTGATAATCGCCTGTTTTGAGGAAATTTTTTCCGCCAGTTCACGTGCAACGCCTGTTAAAAACGTCGCGTCGGAATGGGGCGCTTCCGCATTTGATGCCTGATTATCCATACTGTGTTACAATAACGTGAAACGAACGAGGAATACTTGTAGCCCGCATAAGCAATATCCTCGCAGGACACTAATCCATCCGAAGAGTCCGGGCCCAATCGCGATGCTCGATATACCATGCGGCCAAACGACTTGCCCCCTCCGCAAAGTTAATCTGTGGAGTCCATCCAAGCAGGGCGCTCGCTTTTGAGATGTTCGCCCAGGTGGCGGGCACATCGGCTTTGTGCCGGGCTGCAAAAACAAGATTGGCCTCCTTGCCCAGAAGCTCCTCAAACGTATGAATAACATCCAGTAATACGATCGGCTGGTCGGAGCCGAGGTTGAACACATCGTATCCCACCTGTGCAAGGGCCAGAATAGTGCCGCGGGCCACATCGTCGACGTACGTAAAATCCCGCGACTGCCTGCCGTCTCCGTAGACGGTCAGAGGCTGTTCCTCCGCAATCCAGCGAACAAAACGAAGGGGCGCCATATCCGGCCGGCCGGCCGGCCCGTACACCGTAAAATATCGCAAGACAGTGATATCCATGTCGTGCAAACAATGATAGGTATGGCACAGTGACTCCGCTGCCTTTTTCGAAACAGCATAAGGAGACAAAAGCCGATCCGTCGGCTGGTTTTCGCGGCAAGGCGTCTTCGTCGCGGCGCCATACACAGCAGATGTCGAGGCCTGCACGAATTTCCCCACGCCGAACATCCTGCAGCATTCCAGCAGCGTCAGCGTGCCCTCGACATTGGTCTTTATATACAGATGGGGATCCGCAACGGACTGCCGAACGCCCGCCCGTGCAGCCAGATTGATCGCTGCATCAAAAGATACTCCCTCAAACACCTGCTCCCGAAGCGCATCCCGGTTGCACATGTCCAGTTCGTGAAAAACGAATCCCGGGCAACGCAGGCGCTGTAGCCGCCATTGTTTCAAACGCACATCGTACGCATCGTTGAGGTTATCGAGCCCTGTAACCGTATGCCCATCGTCAAGCAGCAACTCAACCACCTTCGATGCAATGAACCCGGCAGCACCTGTTACGAGATAGTGGCCCATGCTTTAATGCAAACCGGTGATCAGGACGTATGTGCAGCAACTCGAGAGACGATGCACCTGTTATCCGTTTTGTCCCACTGCACTCCCCTGGTCCTTGCCCACTAACGCAAGGTCGTGTTCCACCATCTCCTCGATCATTTCCTGTACCGAGTAGCGAGGGACCCACCCCAGTTTTTCGCGCGCCTTGGAGGCGTCCCCCTGCAGAAAATTGACTTCGGCGGGACGAAAGAAATGCGGATCGACTTCCACGATCAAAGCACCGGTCTTTCTGTCGTATCCTTTTTCTTCAACCCCCTCCCCTTCCCAACGAAGGTCGACACCCGTGTGACCAAAGGCCATTTCGCACATCTGACGCACCGTATGAATCTTACCCGTGGCCACGACGAAGTCTTCCGGTTCATCCTGCTGGAGAATGCGCCATATGGCATCCACATAATCTTTCGCATGCCCCCAATCCCGACGAGCCTCCAGATTGCCGAGGTACAGCCGGTCGTCGACGCCGAGCGCGATGCGCGCCACCGCTCGCGTGACCTTACGGGTCACGAACATCTCGCCGCGCCGCGGGCTCTCATGGTTGAACAGGACGCCGTTGCAAGCATACATGCCATATGCCTCCCTGTAATTCACGGTGATCCAATAGGCATATAACTTGGAAACCCCATATGGACTACGAGGATGAAACGGCGTGTTCTCGTTCTGGGGAATTTCCGTTACCTGACCAAAAAGTTCAGAGGTGGACGCCTGGTAGAACCGGACGTGATCACCCATCCCAAGCAGGCGAATCGCTTCGAGCAAACGCAACGTCCCCAGCGCATCCACGTCCGTGGTGTATTCCGGGGTTTCAAAGCTCACCTGCACATGGCTTTGGGCAGCAAGATTGTAGACCTCGTCCGGCTGTACCGAACGAATGATATGGGTAAGCCGCGTCGAATCCGCCATGTCCCCATGGTGCAAAATCAACCCCTTGCCTCGCCCGTATGTGTCCCCGATCAAGTGATCGATCCGCTGCGTATTGGGGCGGCTGAGGCGTCGCCGGACGCCGTGTACCTCGTACCCCTTCGCAAGAAGCAATTCGGCAAGATACGCCCCGTCCTGGCCGGTAATACCCGTGACAAGGGCTTTTTTCGCTGTAGACATACGTTGTTCTTTGGGTACTGGAAAGTGAAAGCAGGCGGTGACCCGCTCATTATGGAGCATTTCGGACGGCTGTATCGCGGACCGGAACGTGCGGCCTGCCAATGCTAAAATAATCGAATCCGATTTCCGCCATCCGTTTCGGGTCGTAGACGTTACGGCCATCGAAAATGACCGGTTGCTTCATGCATTTCTTCATTCTTTCGAAATCCGGGCGCCTGAATTCGTGCCATTCGGTACACACGACAAGCGCATCAGCCCCCTGAAGCACCTCGTACATGTCCCGTACGTATTGCACGGTGTCGCCCAGACTTTGCCGTGCCGAATCTATAGCTTCCGGATCGAATGCCCGAATACGCGCACCGTCTGCAAGCAGTTTGCGGATCACTACATGCGATGGCGCCTCGCGCACATCGTCGGTATTCGGCTTGAACGAAAGCCCCCAGACCGCGATCGTCCGGCCGGAAAGCGGTTCTCCAGAGGAGAGCACATCCAGATCCTTTGCAAAATAAGTGCGCACATGCTCCGCAGTCATTCCACGCTGGCGCTCATTCACCTGTGTCACTGCGCGCAAGATGCGGAAATCATACGAATGTTCTTCCGCCGTATGGCTTAACGCATGAATGTCCTTGGGAAAACAACTTCCTCCGAACCCGATTCCGGCATACAGAAAGTGCTTCCCGATGCGGTTGTCCGCCCCAATCCCCGCACGAATATGGTCGACGTTGGCCCCAACCCGCTCGCACAGATTCGCAATCTCATTCATAAACGTGATCTTGGTCGCAAGAAAAGCATTTGCTGCATATTTCGTCAGTTCCGCCGAACGTTCGTCCATCACCATAATGGGATTGCCCTGGCGCACGAAGGGTTCGTAGATCAGGACCAGCGTCTCGGCCGCTTTTTTGGAGGACGTACCGATCACCACACGATCAGGCTTCATGAAATCCTCAACCGCTGCACCTTCGCGCAAAAACTCCGGGTTCGACACCACATCGAAATCCATGCCGGGAACCAGCCCTCCAGCCATAAGGGTCTCCCGCGTACGATCCGCCGTGCCGACCGGCACTGTGCTCTTGTTCACAATGATCTTGTACGTTCGAGGCGAAGCCTTGCGAAGCAATGCGGCAATATCGGCCGCTACGCCGAGAACATATGAAAGGTCAGCAGAGCCGTCTTCATTCGGAGGTGTCGGAAGAGCCAGAAAAATCACGTCGCATCCGCACACCGCCTCCTCAAGGTCCAGCGTGAAGCGAAGACGCCCCTCGCGGATGTTCCGTTCGAAAAAGATTTCCAGACCGGGTTCGAAAATCGTAATGCGCCCTGCACGGAGTTGCGCCACTTTCTGCGCATCGACATCGACACAAATGACGTCGTTGCCCATCTCCGCAAAACACGTACCTGTTACCAGGCCCACATACCCCGTACCGATTACTCCAAGTTTCACTACGTTTACCGCGTATGGCGTACTCGTGATTCCGACGATTTGAAACCGGCAGACATCGGATGTGCATCACCCAAAGATAGCCTCACGGGCTCGACCAACCGGATGGCGTCCACCAACTCAATCGCAGGTCGAATGTCTGCAATTCGAAAACCGCGCCCCGCAAGAGTCTCTTCGTACACACGCGTATGCAGGTCATCGAATCTGTTGGAAAACTCAACCTCGCTGCCATCGACCTCGATGGATCGGTACGTTCGCTGCCGGTCCCTGACCTCATCCGGTATATCGCGCTCGTCTATCGACAGAAACCATTGCACATCCGCGTTCTTCAGCGCCAGCAGGCCACCAGCACGCTGCGGTTCCATAATGTGAATACGGTGCCCTTCGACACCGCCGAACAACCACATCAGCAAATCGAAAAAATGAATCCCGATGTTCATCGCGATACCGCCGGACCTCTCATCATCGCCTTTCCATGAATACCGATACCAGGTGCCGCGGGAAGTGACATAGGTAAGACGTACACTGTGCCGGCGATCGGTTTGCTGTTGTAGCCGTGCACGCAAGGCCAGAATATCCGGGTGCAGGCGCAATTGAAGTACGGTATACACCGTTCCGGGATGTTCTTCTTCGAGTTTCTGCAAATAATCAAGGTTGGACGGCTTCAGAACAAGCGGCTTTTCGCAGAGTGCGTTGGCGCCCAGACGCAAGGCAAGACGAATATGTGCATCATGCAAATGGTTCGGCGAACAGATGGAGAGGTAATGCAATTGCCGAGACGCCTTTTCTCGCCGAAGTTTTTCGAGATGACGATCGAATCGCTCTATCTCGGTAAAAAAAGCGGCGGACGGAAAATACCGATCAAGGATACCCACTGAATCGTGCGGATCGATGGCGGCCAGTAGATGGTTACCCGTATCCTTTACGGCTTTCAAATGCCGTGGGGCGATATAACCGGCCACGCCGGTGATAGCAAAGTTGTGCATAAAAACGTAGGGGGAACGAAAAACCGGAACGCGTGCATCAGGAGTCGCATCCGTACACGCGTACATAATCGACCTGCAGGCGCTGGGGCCAAATGTCGGGATCTACCCCCTGTTGCCCACCCCAGGCCCCGCCAACGGCGATGTTGAAAATCAAATGGAACGGGTGATCAAACGGCCAGTGCCGGTCATTGGCTTGCGAATTGGTCAACCGCTCGTTCGCAAATGTAAAATACTGCGTTTCATTGACATAGCCGCGTATCTCGGACGGGGTCCATTCCACCGCATAGATATTGAATTCCGAACGCGCCGTCGGCGCCACGGTGGACGCGCCCCGCTGCGTACCCCTCGTATGATTGTATGCATCCGTATGCACGGTGGAATGCACCCGGTCCGGGTCAAAACCCACATGCTCCATGATGTCAATTTCACCACCCCGGGGCCACCCTCCATATCGTTCCAGATCCGGCAGCATCCATATGGCGGGCCATGTTCCTGTGCCGGACGGCAGGATGGCGCGGGCCTCGAACCGGCCGTATGTCCATTCCGCTCTCGAAAGCAAACGGGTAGAAGTGTAATCGCTGCCCTCCCAGGATTCCTTGTGCGCCTCAATGATCAGGCTCCCGTTCTCGACCCGAGCATTCTCCGAACGCGCCGGGGTGTAAAACTGCAACTCCTCATTGCCCCATCCGTGGCCTCCTATGTCATAGCGCCACCTCGAAGCGTTCGGGAGACCATCCTCGTCAAATTCGTCGCTCCATACCAGATCGCCTGGTTCGCAAACGCGTAGCTCGGGAAGAGGCTCGGGCTCTTCCTCCGACATGGCGCATGCGGTGCACATACACACGAGGACCGGCAAAAACAGATGTCGTATGTGTTTATTACGGGTCATGCTTCCACTTTTCTCAATTCATTGGCCAGATACCAGGCATATGTTTCCGAAAATCCATCCCGTACAGGAGTCCGGGCACTCCAGCCAAGGGCTGTCATCCGGGAAACATCCATGAGTTTCCGCGGCGTACCGTCCGGCCGGGTCGTGTCATAGCGTATAGCGCTTTCGCTGCCCACAACGTCCCGGATGATTTCGGCCAACTCTGTGATGGAGATATCCTTCCCGACGCCTACGTTAAGCATGCCGTCGCTTGCCGTTTCATACAACCGGTCTGCAGACAGGCCCAGTACGAAGACGATCGCATCCGCCAGGTCGTCCACATACATGAATTCGCGGCGCGGCGTCCCGGTCCCCCACAGCGTCACCGGCGCATCCGGCGCCCCAACTCGCTTTGCCTCGTGAAATCTTCGCAACAAGGCCGCCGGAACGTGCGATGTCTCCGG
This sequence comes from Rhodothermales bacterium, assembly GCA_965248175.1. Lineage (GTDB taxonomy): Bacteria > Bacteroidota > Rhodothermia > Rhodothermales > VXPQ01 > VXPQ01. The sequence continues at coordinate 1,197,475 of OZ252093.1, read as the reverse complement.
ATCGAAATTGTCATTCGGACCGTATAAATTTGTTGGCATTAACGTAACAAAATCGTCCCCGTATTGCTTCCGATACGCCTCGCATGTTCTGGCGCCTGCGATTTTCGCCACTGCGTACCATTGGTTCGTGGGTTCAAGAGGTCCCGTCAGCATACACTCCTCGGGCATGGGTTGCGGTGCATGCTTCGGATAAATGCACGAACTTCCAAGAAAAACAAGCCGCCGTACGCCGTATTTGTGCGCAGAGCGAATGACATTCGACTGAATGGCAATGTTGTCGGAGATAAAATCCGCCGGATATTGATCGTTCGCCAGAATGCCGCCGACAACCGCGGCTGCAAGTACCACAAAACCCGGGCGCTCCCGCTCGAAAAATACATCAACAGCCCCTTGATCGAGCAAATCAAGTTCGTCGCGCGTACGCAGCAACAATCGGTGACGGCCCTCGGCCTGAAGACGACGTACGACCGCCGAACCGACCAGGCCACGGTGGCCAGCGACGAAAACAGGAACTCCAGTATCGTTCAAAGACACGACTCTGACGATTGATTACTATTCATTACACCAATTGGACATCCCTGATCCCGGAACATCATCCGTTTCGGGTATTATGCGCAGAAGCCCGACTTGCTCCCAAAACCCCGCATAAATAATGCGGCACACCTGCTAACGCGGTTACTTGTCCCTTCCTTCCATGGCTCACTTTCATCCGGATATGACATATGCCGTAATCATGGCGGGCGGAATCGGTAGTCGATTCTGGCCGCAAAGCCGCGAGAACAATCCCAAGCAATTTCTGGCGATTCACGGCGAAGATACGCTGATCCGCAATACCATGTCCCGCTTGCGAGGCATCATCCCGGACGAAAACGTTTTTGTCGTCACGCACCGCCGGTACGTCGATCAGACACGGGAACAACTTCCCGCCGTTCCCGCGGAAAACATCCTTGCCGAACCTGTCGCACGTAACACGGGGCCTTGCATTGCTCTTGCTGCCATAAAATTGCTTGCGCGGGATCCCGACGCCATCATGATCGCCTTGCCAGCCGACCATGTCATCCGCAACACCAAGCGGTTTCACAAGGCGCTCGGCAGCGCTATCGACAAGGCACAAGAAAAAGACACCCTCGTTACGATCGGTATCGAACCTACCCATCCGGAGACAGGGTACGGATACGTGCAATACGACAGACAAGCCGATCACGACCGGAAAACGCCGGAAGCCCTGCCTGTCCGGACCTTTGCCGAGAAACCCGACATCGAAACCGCCGAACGCTTTCTTGATTCCGGAGATTTTCTCTGGAATAGCGGGATTTTCGTCTGGCGCGCCGATGCCATCCTGAACGCTATACAACACCATCTGCCGAAGGTCTTTCGGGCTTTCGACCCCCTACGGGATGCGCTCGGTACAGCACAGGAAACCGAGGCTATCTCGGAAGCCTATGCTAAAAGTCCCACTATCTCGATCGACTACGGGGTCATGGAGCGCGCAGACAAGGTGTTTGTGGTACCCGCCTCATTCGGTTGGAGTGACGTCGGCGACTGGGCAGCGGTGCATGCGCTTCGCAAGAAAGACAGACAGGGCAATACACTCAAGGGGAACGTGATTCTGAACGATTCGAGTAGATGCCTGATTGACGCGAACCAGCGACTCGTCGTTCTGATAGGCATGCACGACACGATTGTGGTCGATACGGAAGACGCCCTGCTGATCTGTAACCGGGAAAGCGCCCAACAGGTTAAAAACATTGTGGATTACCTGCATGCCCACCGGCTTGAGGACTACTTTTGAGCCAAGGCGCCGAAAAAACCTGTCTTTTTACTACTCTTGGCCTTTTCTTCATCTTTCCCCGAATCCCGCACCATAACCCTCACGTACTTCTTGGGGTTGAACCGGTTTTTTGCCGACACAAGGCCGACTATGAGGCGCCCCCGCAACGCCATGCCCAATATTCGTCTCTCCATCCTGATCGCAACCGCGCTGTTCGTCGGCAGCCTGACGCTCGCCTCAACGACCCTCGCACAGAATGCTCCGGAGGGTACGCAAGAACCGCTCACGCTGACGCTGGACGAAGCGCTCCAGATCGCTCTCGTTCATAACTATACGATGCGTCTCGAACGCCTTAATGTCGAGCAGGCATCCGCGCAGGTTCGCGAAGCCTGGGGTGAAGTATGGCCTCTTATCGACGTAACGTCCAGTTATACGCGTAACCTGAAAAGCGCCAATCCCTTTGCAGGTTCGGAAGCGGGAGGATTGTTCGGTTCGCTCGGTTTCGTCGACTGGCTGTCCTTCAACGAACGGGCGCGTACAGATACCGATACAGAAACCGCCCCCATCGATTTCGACGACTATACAGACCGACAGGAGAGTGGGCTGGACGCTATCGGGGCCAGCTTTGGAGGAGACGCCAACCCCTTTGCAGTGCCCAACGAATTTCTGAATAGCATCTCCCTCAGCCAAACGATTTTCTCTGCCGAGGCCTTTGTCGGAATCCGGGGGGCAAGCTATTACCAGGACCTGACCGGTGAAGCCCTGAACAGACAGCGCCAACTTGTCCTCCACGAGGTGCGCCAGGCGTTCTATCAGGCGTTGTTATCTCTGAAACAGGTAGAGATCGTCCGTATGAGCGTTGCGCGTACGCAGATCACGCTCGACGAAACAATCCGGCGAGTAAGCCAGGGCCTGGCGCCGAAATTTCAGCGTCTGACAGCAGAAGTCGAGCTTGCCAATCTTGAAACACAGCAGGTCGAGGCCGCTGGCTTCGCAGCGCAAGCACTCGACAACCTCAAGATGCAGATCGGTATTCCGGTCGACCAGCCCATACGGCTGCGAGGTAACCTGGAAACCGAGGAACGAGGCCGCTTTCTGACGGTCGCGGCGGAAAACGCCATCGACATGGCGCTGGCGCAACGGCCGGACCTCGAACAGGCGCGCCTTGCGATCGAGTTGCAGCGAGTGGACCGCCGTTTGGCCATGACACAGTATATGCCGAAACTCAGCGCCGTCGCCAATATCAGTTACATAGGCCGACTGCCAGACGATCGCACTCGCATCGTTTCGGAGGACGGAGACACCTTCACATACCGCCGCGAGTCTGTCGATTTTTTCTCGCAGAGCTACTGGAACCCTGCCATCAGCGCCGGTGTCCGGCTCACCTGGAACATCTTCAACGGGTTCCGTACGGGGGCCCGGGTGCAGCAACGCAGCATTGCACTGTATCAGGCCGAATTGCAATATGACCAGACCCAGCAACAGATACGCATGGAGGTACAGGGTGCGTTGCGAGATCTCGAAGCCGCACAGCAACGGATTCTGGCGCAGGAACAGAACGTTCAGCGAGCGGAACTGAATTACGAATATGCGCGCGCGCGGCTCGCGGAAGGCATCGCCTCACCGGTCGAGGAACGCAATGCTTCCGAGCAACTGGACCAGAGTCGCCTCAACCGACTTCGCGCCTTGTACGACTATCTCGTAGCGCAGAGCACCCTGGAAACGTCCATGGGCATGACGCAATGGAATGCCGGGGAGCCCCGCCTTACGAGCAAATAATCCCTTCCTTTTCTGGATCTCATGACTCCGTCCGATTATCGATTCCGGATACCCAGGCGTAGCGGTCTTATGCGGAATATCCTTGCCGCAGGGCTGTTTTCATTCTGCGCCGCAGCGCTTCTTGCAGGCTGCGGAACAGAACCCCCGAACGCCGCCCGTAGCGCACCCGCTAATGTCGCCGAGGAGCGTGCGATCCGCGTGGAAACCCTTGTGCTTGAACCCACCGTATTTCGGGATGTCATCCAACTCACCGGATCGGTCGATGCATTCGATGACGCACGGCTATCGGCGCAAACAAGCGGCACGGTGATTGCGGTCGCACCCCTCGGGACTTCCCTCCGCAACGAGGCCACCGTTGCGCAAATCAATCCTTTGTTGCCGGAATCGGCTGTTTTGCAAGCCAGCGCCATTGTCGAAGCCGCCGAGGCGCAATTCGGACTCGCCCGGGAAAACCTGACGCGCAACGAACCGCTTTTCGCCGACTCGGTCATCAGCACCATCGAGTGGGAAGGCGTGCAGGCGCAGTATAATCAATCCAGGGCGAACCTTGCGCAGGCCGAAGCCGCCCTGGATCAAGCCCGCACAATGCTGGCGCAAACCCGGGTCGTGGCGCCGTTCGACGGTACCGTCGAAGAGCACTTCGTCGAACCCGGTGAACAGGTTACGCCCGGCATGGCGGTGGTCCGCCTCATCAACACCCGCCGCATCAAAGTCATTTCGGGCGTGCCCGAGCGGTACGCCGCGGACATCCTCCCCGGCGCCCCCGTTCAAATCAGCTTTGAGGCGTACCGGGGCAAGCGCATCGATGGACTGGTTTCGTTCGTTGGACGCGCCGTCGATCCACAAAGCCGCACCTTCCCGATCGAGATCGTCATCGACAATCCGGACGGCACTATCAAGCCGGAAATGGTGGCGCGCGTAGAGGTGACACGTGAAATCATCGAGGATGCGCTGGTCGTGCCGCGCGCTGCGGTCATCCGCACCGAGAACGGCCATATCGTCTACCTGATCGAAACCCGGGAAGGAATACCGACCGCCGTACAACGCGATCTCGTGCCGGGGCCTGATTTCGGAGCGTATGTCGTGGCGACGAACCTTCAGCCCGGCGATGAGGTGATCGTTCTCGGACAATCAAGAGTTATCGACGGGGACAGGGTCGAGATAGCAACCCGGCATTCCATATCCCAGGACATGTCTATAGAACAGCCGGAAGTACCGACGGACCGGTAAACACTCTGCTGCGCGCATCTCCTACCCTTAGCCGGTCCGGCCTCCAAACGCTACCCATCGAGTTATGAAAATCACCGACATCTCGATCAAGTATCGTACGAGCATTGTCGTCCTGACGGCAATCCTCGCCATCGGCGGCCTGTACAGCTATATAACCATTCCGAAGGAAGCCGCGCCGTCCATCGAGATTCCGCAGATTATCGTCACATTGATATATCCCGGGGCAAGCCCCGACGACGTGGAATCGCTGATCACGCAGCCCGTCGAGCGCGAGGTGCAGGCGATCAACGGCATCAAGGAAATCCGCTCCGTGTCTACCGAGGGCGTGTCCACGATCATCGTGGAATTCGACCCGGATGTCTCCATAGACGACGCCTACCAGAAGGTGCGCGACAAGGTGGATGTCGCCCGGCCAAATATGCCCGACGAAATCGAGGAGCCCGTCGTCAGCGAAATCGACTTTTCGGAATTTCCCATCATGACCGTCAATCTGGCGGCAAATTATTCGCTGGCGCAACTCAAGGAAGTGGCCGAAAATCTCGAGGACGATATTGAAACCATCCAGGGCGTCCTCGAGGTAGACCTGGTCGGCGGCCTCGAGCGCGAGGTGCAAATCGATGTGGACCTGAATGCGCTCCAGGGATACAACCTCGCCTTCATGGATATCGTGGACGCCATTCGCGGGGAAAACACCAACATGCCGGGCGGATCGGTGGATGTCGACCGGCTCAACTATCTGGTCCGCGTCGACGGATCGTTCGACGACCCTGACGAGATCGAAAACATTGTCATCGACGCACCGGGAGGGCAACCCATCTACGTGCGCGATGTCGCCAATGTCGAGTTCGGCTTCAAGGACCGTGCATCGTACGCCCGCCTCCAGCTTTTCCGCACCGAAACGGACGATGGCGACCTCGTGCGGACAGAGGATCAGGATATTCTGCAAGTCATCAGTCTCAACGTCAAGAAACGATCCGGCGAGAACATCATCCGTACGGCGAGAGCCGTTCAGGAGAAGGTGGATGGATTCACATTCCCGCACGGTACACGCATCGTCATCACCGGCGATCAAAGCGAAGATGTCCAGAACATGATCGACGACCTGGAGAACAACATCATCAGCGGCCTCATTTTCGTGGTGGCCGTGTTGCTGTTCTTCCTCGGGGTGCGCACCGCCGTACTGGTCGGCATCGCCATACCCCTCTCCATGTTCCTGTCGTTCATCATCTTCCAGGCGGGCAACTACACGCTGAACTTCATCATTCTGTTCAGCCTCATCATTGCCCTGGGGATGCTTGTGGACAACGCCGTCGTCATCGTCGAAAACATCTACCGTTACAGGGAAATGGGGCATTCGCGGTTCGAGGCGGCGCGGCGCGGCACCGCCGAGGTTGCCGGACCCGTCATCGCCTCCACGGCCACGACGGTGGCCGCCTTTGCGCCCATGTTGTTCTGGCCCGGCGTGATCGGCGAATTCATGAGTAATATGCCGCTCACGCTCATCGTTACCCTCTCGGCCTCGCTCTTCGTGGCGCTGATCATCAATCCGGTCATCACAGGGATATTCATACGGCTCGAATCGGAAGAGCGCAAAAAGATGCGGGGGCGCACCCGGCTCGGAAGCCTCCTCCTTCTGCTCATGCTGGCGACGCTGGTGGGCCTTGCCAACTACAAGACGCTGGTCGTGCTCGCCATCGCCATCCCGGTGTTGATATGGTTGCACGGGAAATTCATCAAACCGATCGGCGATCATTTTGTGCAGGATATCCTGCCGCGCATCGTGACGAAATACCGGTCGCTCCTCGACTGGATGCTCTACCGCGATTATACCGTCCGCCGGCCCTGGATACGCAACACCGCAGCGCTTGCTTCCTTCACTGTGGGGTTTATCCTGCTGATCGGGGGCGCCTTGCTCATGGGCGTGGGGCCACCCGTTGCAGGGAGCATGTCGGGATCCGCACTGCTCCTGATGATACCAGGCGGCCTCTTGCTCTTGCTTGGCGTGTTCGGCATTGTCCTGCATTGCCTCGAAAGCATATTCCTCGGCGGATGGAAAAGCGTACGCGCCGGACTCATCTTCGGCGTCGTCATGCTGGCGATCCTGTCCCTGATCTGGCTGGGTCCGAAGGACATTCCCTTCTCCGTGGTCGTCAATCTCATGGCGTTGCCCGCTGTCATTTGCGGTACGGGTTTGCTCGGAGCAATCTTCAACCGCCGCAAACGCAAGACGCTACTGCTCACCGATAATCGGGGGCGCCTGCTTACCGGCGCCATGGGCGCCCTTATAAGTATCGTCATAGTATTCCAGTTGGCGCCCACCGGGGTCGAATTCTTTCCCGAGAACGACCCCCGCCAGGTATGGGTCACCTTACAGGGAGCGCTCGGCACCAATGTGGACGCCAGCGACGAGATAGCGACCACTGCTCACAACCGTATCCTGAACCTGCTCGACAACACCCCCGAATCGGAGGCCAATCTAAAAAGCGTCCTCGTCAATGTGGGGGTAGGCGGTGACATTATGTTCGGGGGCGGGGCGGCAAGCCCGGAGGTTTCCCGCGTCACGCTGAATCTGGCAGACTACGCGGACCGCAAGGAAGCAAGCCCGGAAACTCTTTCCAAGATCCGCGCCCGGTTGCAAGGCATTCCCGGAACGGACATCACAGTCGAGCAGAGTCAATTGGGACCACCGACCGGCCTGCCTGTCAACATTGAAATTTCCGGCGAAGATTTTTCGGTTATCCGCCAAATCACCCACGAAGTACGCCAGATGCTGGCGGAGGGAGCAGAACGCGGCGACATACAGGGACTCGTGGATGTGGCCGACGACCTGAACGAGGGGCGCCCTGAAATGCAGGTGCGCATCGACCGCGAGCGGGCCGCCCGCTTCGGACTGAACACCAGCAAGATCGCCTCCACGATCCGCGCAGCGATCAACGGCATCGAGGCGGGTAAATTCCGTACGGGCGAAGACGAATACGACATCACTGTACGGCTCCGGGAGGCCGACCGGTCCAGCCTGGAGAGCATCAAGAACCTTACGGTCTTCGACGAAGATAACCAGATTCCCGTCACCGCCGTGGCCGATTTCGACGTAGGCAGCGGCCTCGGTTCCGTCACACGTCTGGACCAGCAGCGCGTATCTACGGTGACGGGGGACACAGCGCCAGGCGTACCCGGCTCCCAAGTGCTTACAAGCGTGCAGCAATATCTGGCCGAGTATGAGGCGAATCTGCCGGCCGGGTACGCGATGACCTACACCGGCGAGAGCGAAGAGCAGGAAGAATCGTTCGCCTTCCTGACGACGGTCCTGATGATCGCGGTATCGCTCATTTTCATGATCATGGTGGCGCAGTTCAACAAGGTGGCCGTGCCGTTCATCATCATGCTGGCCGTAGGTTTCTCCCTGATCGGAGTCCTGCTGGGCCTCATCCTCACGCGTACGCCGTTCGGGCTGTTCACATTCATCGGCATCATTTCGCTGGCTGGCATTGTCGTGAACAACAATATCGTTCTGATCGACTACATCATGCAGCTGCGAGAGCGGGGCATGGACAAGCACGCCGCCATCATCGAGGGTGGCGCCACGCGCCTGCGGCCGGTGCTCCTGACTGCATTGACTACGATACTGGGCCTGATTCCGCTCACGTTCGGGATCAACATCGACTTTGTGGGACTGCTGACGGAATGGCGGCCCAACTTCCAGTTCGGTTCCGAGAACACGCAGTTCTGGGGGCCGATGGGCACGGCCATCATCAGCGGATTGGTCTTCGCCACATTCCTGACCCTGGTCATCGTACCCGTGATGTATTCGACGTTCGATTCGCTCGCGAACAAACTGAGGAGCATCTTCGGGCGAAAACACGAAGCCGGCAGCGAGCAGGACGAGGCAACCCTTGCAGACCGGTAGCGCAGCAAGCTACGGAGATGCATGGAACCGGCGCGCCGGAAGAACCGGTACCGACGTATGAAACGGTTAAGCGACTTCGCCGATGCGCATCTTCGCATATTCGATCGGCCCGCCGCCGCCGCACCGGATGAAATAGCAAGCGTACATCTCATCGGGATTTGCGGTACCGGCATGGGCTCCCTCGCCGGCCTCCTCAGGGACGCAGGGTATGCCGTGCAGGGATCCGACGAGCACTATTACCCGCCCATGAGCACGCGGATCGCAGAGGCGGGCATTACCATGCTCGAAGGGTACGATGCACAGCATCTGGACCCGCCACCGGATCTTGTTATCGTAGGCAACGCCTGTACACCGACCCATCCGGAAGCATCGTACACCAGAGAGCAGGGCCTCACCCAGTTGTCCCTGCCGGAAGCCATCGCGCATTTCTTCCTGTATGACCGGAAACCGCTGGTCATTGCCGGCACGCACGGTAAGACGACAACCACCGGCATGCTTGTCCACATCCTGCGGAGCGCCGGGATGGACCCGGGATTCCTCGTAGGAGGATTGCCCGCAAACGGCGGAGCCTCGTACGGCGTCGGCGCCGGTCCTCATTTTGTCGTCGAGGGCGACGAATATGACAGCGCCTACTTCGACAAGCGTCCGAAAATGATGCACTACCGGCCTGCCAGCGCCGTAATCACGTCGCTGGAGTTCGACCATGCGGATATCTACGACACCTGGGAAGATTACCGCGAAGCATTTCGGGAATTCGCCGGCCTTGTCGACCCCGACGGACTTCTTGTATTGAATGGGAACGATCCCGAAGTGCGGGCGCTGGCAAACTATACCCGGGCTCGCGTAGCATATATCGGCTTCGTAAACGAGAAGATCACCGTCAGGAACGTGCGCCCTGCCCCCGGCGGCCAGCGTTTTACGCTTCTGGCGTATGGCCAGGAACAGACGGAGGTTTTTCTGCCCATGAGCGGGCGGCATAACCTGCTCAACGCTCTGGGCGTCTGTGCGATCGCACTGGACGAGGGTATCACGCCTGCACAGATCGCGGATGGATTCGCCTCCTTTTCCGGAATGAAGCGCCGTCAGGAAGTACTTGGCGAGGCAGACGGTGTCCTTGTAGTGGACGACTTTGCGCACCACCCCACGGCAGTAAGCGAAACGGTCCGCGCAATCGCAGAACGATGGCCTGACCGCCGCATCGTGGCCGTTTTCGAGCCGCGTTCCAACTCAAGCCGGCGGAAAGTCTTCGAGGAACCCTACGGACACGCCTTCGACCGGGCCGACGCCGTGTTTATCAGCGCTCCGCCGGTACGTCACAACGACAGGGCAGGCGATCTGCTGGATGCGGAAAGAGTCGGCGATATGCTCAAGGCCCGCGGCATCCCTGCAACCATCCAACCCAATACGGAGGGTCTCCTGCCCCCGCTTCTGGACACACTGCGCTCCGGGGATGTGGCGCTGATCATGAGCAACGGCAGCTTCGACGGACTCCATACCCGCCTGATAGCAGCGCTCAGCAAGCGTGAATCGGTGGCGGCGAAGCCAGCATGATGCAGTGCACAAAAGACATACGGGGCGCAACGGCATACCACTAAGCCGGGAGCGCAACAACCGGACATATACCGTATTCTGTATCCATCCCCGCAAACGACCCAGGCCATCCAAAGACCTTCATGCGCAGTTTTCCTGCCCTGTTCTGCATCCTGCTTGCCGCCATGAACATATCGTCCGGGTACGACCCCGGAGCTCCCTCAGCCCCTACTGACCCCGATGACGACGCCCTGCGCGCCCGCGCGGACTCGCTGGCGCATGCCTTCATCATCGTGGACGGCCATATCGATGTGCCGTACCGGCTCGATGCATTCCATGAAAACATTTCCGGGGAAACCCTCGGTGGGGACTTCGACTATCCGAGAGCGATGGCGGGCGGCCTCGACGCCCCGTTCATGTCGATCTACATCCCGGCGGCCTATCAGGAAACCGGCGGAGCCGCGGAAAAGGCGGATTCTCTGATCGACATGGTGGAAGGATTCGTCGAGCAGTGGCCGGACAAGTTTGCCCATGCGCGATCCGTGGCCGATGTCCGGGGCAACTTCGAGGCAGGACGTATCTCACTGCCGATGGGCATGGAAAACGGCGCACCCATCGGCGGCGACCTTGCGCGTCTGCGATATTTCCATGAGCGGGGTATTCGATACATCACGCTGACGCACTCTCGCGTCAATCAACTCAGCGATTCGTCCTACGATTCGACCCGTGTTCACCACGGACTGAGCGATCTGGGCAAGGAGGCGGTTCGCGAAATGAACCGTCTTGGGATCATCGTAGATGTCTCTCATATCTCCGACGAAGCGTTCCGGGATGTGATGGAAACCACCGAAGCGCCCGTCCTGGCAAGCCACTCTTCCGCCCGGCATTTTACGCCGGGCTGGGAACGCAACATGGGCGACGCCATGATCCAGCGCCTCGCCGAGAACGGTGGAGTCATTATGGTCGTCTTCGGATCAACGTTCCTGCGCACGGAATACGACGCGACAGGGGACGCCGCCCGGGCGGCTATCCAGGAAGAGATGCAGGCTGCCGGCTATCAGGAAGGGTCGGAAGCATACGCGCGCCGGTTCGAGGAACAACGCAAGGCGCAGCTGATCGGCTCAGTCGAAGACATTGTGGCGCATATCAATCACATCGTTGCCCTGACGAGCATCGATCATGTAGGGCTGGGATCGGATTTCGACGGCGTCTTTGCGCTGCCGGACGGCATGCAGGACGTCTCCATGTATCCCAACCTGATCTACCACTTGCTCAAAGAAGGGTACAGCGACGAAGACATCCGGAAGATTCTGGGCGAAAACGCGCTGCGTGTGTGGTCCGACGTGGAACAGGTGGCTCGCGTCATGCAGGATGCGGAGGGGGAATAAAGGGGCATTAAGGAGCACCTCGCAATGTTCGGCCAACTCGGTCATCGTGCGGTCGCCCTAAACGACGGCAAGGACTACCTTCACCCCATAGGTTTTATGTGTACGTCTTGCCAGGGAATTTCATCAGGTTGGATGAACCAGGACAAGATGGAAGCACTACACCCTAATCCCCGAAAGTCTATCCAATCAACCGATCAAAACCCGACCGTTCACTCGTTGGGAGACGAAACACGGGCATATTTCCTGGCCATGTGGTCCTTGGTTACAATATGGCCGTCAAAGAGGTGGATGATCCGATGGCTATATTCGGCGTCGGCAGGCGAGTGAGTAACCATCACAATCGTCGTGCCGGCTTCATTCATCTCGGACAAGAGTTGCATGACTTCCCCACCATTGGTTGAATCGAGGTTACCTGTCGGCTCGTCAGCCAGGATCAACTTGGGGGAGGCCACTACGGCGCGGGCAACCGCCACGCGCTGCTGCTGCCCGCCCGAGAGTTGTTGCGGAAAGTGGTTTTTGCGATGGGTGATCTTCGCCCGATCCAGTGCAGCATTGACCCGTTCCCGGCGCTCTGCCGCCGATGCGCCCAGATAGAGTAGTGGCAGTTCCACATTCTCGGAGACGGTGAGATCGTCGATAAGATTGAAACTCTGAAAAACGAAGCTGATATTGCCTTTGCGAAACCGGGTCCGCTGCCCCTCCGAGAGTTTGGCTACGTCGTGGGTATCGAAGGCGTAATCGCCATCGGTCGGGTGGTCGAGCAGTCCAAGAATGTTGAGTAGCGTCGATTTGCCGCAACCCGAGGGCCCCATCACAGAGACAAATTCACCCGCTTCGATCTCCAGGTTCACGTTATCGAGAGCCGTGGTCTCAACCTCATCAGTGCGGTAGGTTTTCTTGAGATTGACTGTTTTTATCATCGCCATACCATGGATTGAAAGCGCGTTGGTATTCATGGTTTACCACACCAGCCGCTCGGCATCGCCGAAGGTGTCGTAGTTGGAGGTGATGACCTGATCGCCAGGTTCAAGACCCTCAAGTATTTCGTAGTGCTGGGTATTCTGCCGCCCAATGCGGATGGTACGCTTAACAGCCATATTATCGGAGGCGTTGATAACATAAACCCAGTTACCGCCTGTCGACTGGTAGAAGCCGCCACGCGGCAGCAGCAGCGCTTCCGCCGAATCACTCATTGCAAGTAAGCAGCGAATGGTCTGGCCCCGGCGAATGTCCTCGGGCGCCTCACCGGTAAACTCAAGGTCGATCTCAAAACGACCCTCTCGCACTTCGGGATAAACGCGGGTAATAGTCATCTGGTACTCGGTACCGGCAATGGGCTGCGTGGTGGCCATCTGGCCCCGGTTGACGCGGGCAATATAAAACTCGCCGACGGTAGCACGCACTTTATAGCCGGTGAGTACATCAATCTGCCCGAAGCGGTCACCCGGGCGTTTGAGTTCACCAATCTCGGCCTCCAGCGCGGTGAGATGACCAGAGACCGGTGCGCGGAGCGTGAGACCATTGAGAATGCGCTCCAGCACGGCGTAGTTGACCTCCATACGCCGTACGGATGTTTCCATCTGCACCAGTTGCGTCACCATCTGGAGTGAATCCTGGCTGTAGCCGTCCACTGTCAACCCTTTGTTCCGACGATAGTAATCAAGCTCGAACTTGACCTCCTCGTACTCCTCCCGGGAGATGAGTTGTTTGTCGTACATCTGCCTGTTGCGCTCATAGGTGGACTCCAGGCGCTGGATCTGATAATCCATATTGGCCAACTGCTGGCGTAGATCCAGCGCGCGTTGCTTCATCCGAAAGCGGATATCTTCGAGCCGGTTGATCTGCTCGATGCGCTGAGCATCCGCGTTGATCAAGCTCAGCTCCAGATTGTCATTGGACAAACGCAGCAACGGCTGGTCTTTGTCGACCGTCGTGCCTTCCAGCACATAGATTTCCTCAATGCGTCCACCTTCGACAGCATCGAGATAGACGGTCGTCAATGGCAGCACGTTACCAAGGACAGCGATGTTTTCCTGGAATGCTTCCCATTCGACGGCCGCAACGGTGACTTTGTCTCTGTCGATATGGAGTCGCCGCCCACCTGCAGTGGTCGAGAGACCATAGACCACCACGGCGACGAACGCCACAATACCTACCGCCATCAGAATGCGCCCTTGCGTCCACGCCTTCTTTTTGAGCCGGCGGTCGAGCCCCTCACCCCCTGAGGCGCCCTGTGGGTCGTTGCTCAACCTCGACGTGAGGATCGAAGAACTCTTCCGCGGTGTGTCTTGTGTGTCGGGATTGTCCATCCTGGTGTACATGTACAGACACAAAGATAGGCGATACTCTTATTCGTACCGTAGCGATTTGACAGGATCGGCCAGGGCTGCCCTGAGAGCCTGATAGCTCAACGTCATAAGAGCAATGATGAGCACCAGAACCCCTACCAGCAAGAACGTGCCTACGCCCAGGTTAATACGGTAGGCAAAGTCTTCGAGCCACCGGCTCACCGCAAAGTAAGCCAGGGGAGTAGCCACCACAAGCGCCGCCAGTACAAGCACGAGAAAATCCTTCAAGAGCAGAGACACGATACTCATGATAGAGGCTCCCAGCGCTTTACGTATCCCAATTTCCCTGGTGCGCTGCTCGACCGTAAGGGCCACAAGACCAAACAATCCCAAACAGGCAACAAAAATGACCAGACCGGTAAAGATTCCAAATATCCGTGCCAGTCTCTGCTCTGCTTGATAGAAAACATCCAGTTCATCATCGAGAAACGAAAACGCCAGGGGTTGGCCGGAGGTGAAGGTATTCCAGGTCCCCTCGATGGCAGCCAGCGCGCCACGCACATCGTTTGGGGCAATGCGGACCAGAGTGGTGCGGCCGTATCCCGGAGACAGTTGTACGAGCATGGGTTCAATCGGCTCGTGCAGCGAACGCATGTGGAAATCCTTGACGCTGCCAACGACAGGGCCCTTTCCCGCCCAGAATTCGAACGCAGCTTCGCCGGACTCGTCAGCTTGGAGGTGCTGCATAGCCAGTTCGTTGGCAATGAAAATCGTCGTGGAATCGGTCACGCGTTCTTCGGAAAAAGATTCGCCGGAGACAAAAGTCAGCCCGAGCGTCTCCGGATAGTCGAAGTCGCCGGTGACGATGCGGAGTACCCTTACCTCTTGCGTCTCCTCCGAAGTAACACCAAGAAACATGCCTCCAGCCCGATTGGGAGGGTAGCCTGCGGCGACATGCCGAATGCGTGGGTCACGAGTGAGTTCCTGCTTAAAGCTCTCGTAGCTGGATTGGAGTTGCCGATCCCAGTCAGAGATGACGATGATGTGCTCTTTATCGAATCCGAGCGGTTTACTCCGTAAATAATCGAGTTGGTTGTACATGACAATGCTCACAATGAGCAGCACTATCGAAGCAGTAAACTGAAAAACCACGAGGGTCTTGCGCAACGTGAGCCTGGTGATCCCTCTTGTCGGTACGCCGCGGAGAGTGTGTACAGGCCGGAAGCGTGACAAGTAGAACGCGGGATAGCTGCCCGCGATGACGCCCACGAGCAGGATCACGACAAGGCCGAAGACCAGCAGCGATACGACGCCCGGGGCCAGGAGCGACAGCGTCAATCCGGTCAAATTGTTCAGCACTGGCAGGCACACGCCAGTGACTATCAACCCCAGTAGCAGCGCAGCAAATGTCAGCAGCGTGGACTCGCCGATAAACTGGCGTATCAGTTCGCTACGAGGGGCCCCGAAGGTTTTGCGTACGCCGACCTCCTGGATTCTCTCCGATGACCGGGCCGTTGTGATGATCACGTAGTTGATGCAGGCAACCAATAAAAGCACCAGGGCCACGGCGGCAAAAATGTAGAGGTATCGTACGTCGCTGTTCGGTTCGATCTCGTTGCTCAGGTTGGAATAGAGATGGATGCGTGTCAGCGGCTGGATCCGGAGGCCGCCGAAGTCTCCCCAAGGATGCTGCGGATTGATCGTTGACTCGACGAGGCGGGCAAGTTTTTCGTCCACCTGCTCAGAATTGGCGCCCGGATGTAACAGCACATAGGTGTACACACCGAACATCCACCACTGGTCGTCCTGAGGGTCGAGCTTGGCCAGAAAATCGAAGTGGAAGTGGGAAGCCCCCGGTACATCCTCGATGATCCCTGTGACGCGGTAGTTCTTGCCATCGTACGTTAACGCTTGGCCCATCGGATTCTGGTCCGGAAAGTATTTCTGCGCTGTAGAAGCGGTGATGACGACGGACCCCGGTTCCATGAGCGCCAGCGCCGGGCTGCCCTGGAGAAACGTGTAGCTGAACAGGCTAAAGAAAGAAGAGTCTGCATGAAAAAAGCGCTCCTCATGAAACCGGCGTTGGGCGACGCTAACGACCAGTGGGTAGTAGGATATGGCCAGGCGGGCGATGCGGTCAATATCCGGTAGGTGTTCTTGCAAAATCGGGGCCAGTAGCTCCGGCGTAAGGGCGCCCTCATTGGAACGGTCGTTGGGTTCTGGCTGATACACCACGCGAAAGATGCGATCGGCATGGGTGTGGTGGCGGTCGTAGCTCAATTCGTGTTGCAGAAAGAGGCCGATCAATAGACACACCGCAATACCGATGGCCAGCCCGGCCACGTTGATAAAGGTGTAGCCTTTGTACCGAAGCAGTCTTCGAAGCGTAATCTTAAAATAGTTCTTCAGCATGCAATCATCTGGCACTCGCCCTTGGGGACGGGTACAAAACCTCGATTCCCTAAACACAACAACCAACCGGCACACGTAAAAAACGCACGGAGGGCAGAAACATTGTGTAGCCAGCGCAATATGCAATGTGTTACATCAGCGATATCGAAACAAAATTATCCTTCTTCGGACCGTGACCAGGCCCGCATCCGGTCTTTCAGATAGTCTGCCGCATTATCTTTCGGAATACGCTCCTGAATCATGGAATCCCGATCCCGGACGGTAACGGCGCCTGTTTCCATCGTTTCGCCATCGACCGTGATGCAGAACGGCGTGCCGGCTTCGTCCATCCGCCGGTACCGTTTCCCGATGGATCCGCTATCGTCATAGAATGCATTGAAATGCCCGCGCAGATCGGCGGCGAGGGCTTGTGCTGTTTCCGGCATCCCGTCCCGTTTGACCAGCGGGAAAACAGCGGCCTTGATGGGAGCCACCTCGGGATGAAACTTCATGACGATGCGTTCTTCGCCTTCGACACGCTCCTCTTCGTATGCCTCACACAACAACATGAGAATGGTGCGGTCCAGCCCGGCCGAGGTTTCGACGACATACGGGATGTATTTCTCCTTCCGATGCGGATCGAAATACTCCATTTTCTTGCCCGAAAACTCCTGGTGACGTTTCAGGTCGAAGTCGGTGCGCGAGTGAATACCTTCGATTTCCTGCCATCCCATAGGGAAGGCGTACTGTACATCGAACGCTGCATCGGCATAGTGCGCTAACTTCTCGTGTTCGTGCCAGCGCAAATGCTCCGGCCGGATACCGTTGTTTATGTGCCACTGCATCCGTTTGGCCCGCCACGCCTCGAAATGCTCCATTTGTGTGCCGGGGCGGACGAAATACTGCATTTCCATCTGCTCGAACTCGCGCATCCGGAAAATGAACCGTCGTGCGACGATCTCGTTGCGAAAGGCCTTTCCGATTTGCGCAATGCCGAACGGCACCTGCTGCCGGGCCGTTTCCTGGGCCAGACGAAAATTTACGAAGATACCCTGGGCCGTTTCAGGACGAAGGTAGATTTTGGTCTCGTCATCGACGACCGCGCCGGCATGCGTTTCGAACATCAGGTTGAATTGCCGCACCTCGGTCCAGTCGAAGGCCCCGGAGTCAGGCCCCCGGATCTCTTCGTCGAGAATGATCCGATGCAGTTCCTTCGGCATATCGTCGCTATGCAGCGCCGCGACAAAGCGGGTCCGCAGTTCGCGGGCCTGTTCCTCCTTGCCGGAAGCCTCCAGTTTCTCGATGTGCCGCTCGATCAGGTCATCGGCCCGGTACCGGCGCTTCGATGCCTTGTCGTCGATCATGGGATCATGGAAGGCGTCTACATGCCCGGACGCTTTCCAGACGGTCGGATGCATGAGAATAGCCGCGTCGAGTCCCTCGATATTGTCGTGCCGGTACACCATCTCCCGCCACCACCGCTCCTTGACGTTGCGCTTCAACTCGACGCCCAATGGACCATAATCGTACGTAGCGCCGAGACCGCCGTAAATATCCGAAGACGGGAAGATGAATCCGCGGCGCTTGGAAAGGGAAACGATCTTTTCCAGAAGGTCCATGGGGGAGCAAGCGAATACGAGAGAAACGTCCGGAGTGACCCCGGAATGCGGGCCTCATACCGGGGAAGGCGCCGGTATGATTCCGTAAGCGGTCGAAAACCGCATGAGGGTTTGCCGGACGGCGCGTCTACAACAATTGACGTTCCGCCATGGAAGTATATCCGTTTCCCGCGACGATGAGATGGTCGTGAATGGGAATGCCCATCATCTTGCCGGCGGCCACCAGTTGCCGGGTGACCCTGATGTCTTCCTGGCTGGGTTCAGGGTTACCTGACGGATGGTTGTGTACACAGATCACCGCAGCAGCATTTTCAAGGACGGCTTGCTGGAAAACGGCTCTCGGTTCGACAATGCTGGCTGCAAGCCCACCCTCACTCACTCGGACGTCTCCTATAATGACGTTCGCTGTATTGAGCAGGACGAGGTCGAACACTTCCGTGCGCATATCGCGCAATCTCGGGATGTAGACAGCTGCCACATCGTCGGGTGAACACACCTGAATTTCCTTTCGATTGGTTTGCTGGGCTTCGACGCGCCGGCCAATCTCGAACGCGGCCGCAAGTTGGGCTGCCTTGGCCGGACCGATACCTGCTACGCGCATCATTTCCCGCACATCGCGGCGGGAAATGTCACGCAGTGCGCCGAACGTATGCAGCAGCGTACGCCCAAGTTGAATGGCCGACACGGAACCGGAACGGGTGTGCGTACCTGATCGAAATAGCACCCCGATCAACTCGGCATCCGATAATGCATCGGCACACCCGCTCAGAACGCGCTCACTCGGGCGTTCTGCTTCCGCCCAATCGCGAATGGGAACCCGGTATTGAATTTCCGGATCCGAAACGGGATCGATCCGTGCAAGGGGATTCAGCGCCATACAAAGAAGCCGATCGAAGAGGGGTCCATAGAGATCCTATAGACCCCGAAAGGCGGCAAATATAACCACTGTAGCCCGTGCGTTTGGCTTACCCGTACCCCTCGCTCGGAACCAATTCGTTGAGCAGGTGCGCGTTGGTCGGGGACTGTTGCAGATGACGAAGCAGTGCTTGCATCGCGTCGATAGGAGGCCTCGAGTTGAGCGCCCGGAATAGCCGATGATGCTGATCTATTGCATCTCCAATGAGTCGTTCTTCGTTGCGCGTACCGCTTTTTCGCAGGTTGATGGCCGGAAAAATGCGTTTGTCGGCCATCTCCCGGTCCAGCACGATCTCCGAATTGCCCGTTCCCTTGAATTCTTCGAAGATGACGTCGTCCATACGGCTGCCGGTCTCGATAAGCGCCGTAGCAGCAATAGTGAGTGATCCACCCCCTTCGATGTTGCGCGCAGAGCCAAATATCCGCCGGGGGATCTGCAGTGCCTTCGCGTCCAGCCCGCCGGAAAGCGTGCGCCCGCTTCCGGACTGGTACAAGTTGAAAGTTCGGCCCAATCTCGTCAACGAATCGAGCAGCAGCACCACATCCTTTCCCATTTCCACGAGGCGCCGCGCATATTCGAGCGCCAGGGTGGAGACACGCACATGATTGTCTTCCTCCCTGTCATTCGAGGAAGCGAACACTTGCGCTGCCGTCGCCCGCTTGAAGTCGGTCACTTCCTCGGGGCGCTCATCGACAAGCAGCGCCACCAATGCCACATCCGGGTGATTCTGCGTAATACCAGCGGCCATCTTTTTCAGCAGGATCGTCTTGCCCGTTCGAGGCGGCGCCACGATCAGCGCGCGCTGCCCCTTCCCGATGGGGGACACGAGGTCCACGACGCGCATGGAAATGTCTCCAGGGGCTGTGACCAGTTCCAGTTTCTCATCGGGGTAAATGGTTTGCCCACCGTCGAAATCGGGCACCTCGGCCCACGCTTCGGCGGGCATGCCCATCACGCTGTCGATGCGAGCTACCTGCAAGGCGCCCTTGCGCCCTGGTCGCAAGGTACCTGTCATGAGGCACCCGTCCCGAAGGTGAAATTTTCGCACCAGCGGGGGCGATGTAAAGGGGTCGCTGTTTCCTTTTGGCAAATCCGGGTGAAAGGCCCGGATGAAACCGAATTTTTTGTCCCCGATCATCTCGAGGAGACCTTCAAAGTGTTGTTCCGACATGAAATTCAGTCAGTTGGCAAGGGAAGCGGACCAAACGCATTGCATGCAACCACCCTGCCCGGCAACAATAATTCGATGCAGGGGGGAACGCGCGCGACGCGCTTCGTACATTTAATGCCGCATACGCCATGCGGCGGGAAACCGATAGATGAAAGGCTCGGCGAATGATTCGACGAACGATCGCAACCTGGTTTCCAGGGCGTGCGGCCCGAAAAACGGAAAACCCGGAGAAAGATGGGATGTACAGAACTCCAACATTATAGCAGGACAATGAGTTCCGAATCGTCATCGCAAACACAAAACGGCGCTGTGGTCCCTGGATCGTACGGAGCGGAAATGCTGCGCCGCACGATAACGGGCAACGCATCGGCTCCTCCCGTTCTCCTTCTCCACGGATGGGGAAGCAGCGCCGCTAATATGGCCCCGATAGCCCGAGCGCTTGCCTCGGATTACCGGGTAATGAACATCGATCTCCCTGGACACGGTCATTCGCCCGTGCCCACTGAGGTCATAGGGATACCGGAACATGCTGCACTTATCAAGGAGATCATTGACGCTCACATCGGGGAACCGGTTACGATGGTGGGGCACTCCAACGGAGGCCGGATTGCACTCTACATGGCTTCGCATCAGGTCTATAAACCACTCATCCGTCATCTGGTGCTCGTCAGCCCCTCGGGCGTTACGCCAGACCGATCCATCGGGTACTATCTCCGGAGAACCATTGCAAATCTGCTCAAGGCTCCCTTCCGACTTGTGCCCGAGCCGCTTCGTGCATACGGACTCGACTGGCTAAGGCATTCGCTCGTGTGGCGTGCGCTTGGATCGTCGGATTACCACGCCGTCGAAGGCATCATGCGCAACGTCTTTGTTCGCATGGTGACCTATCATCTCGATGAGCGTGTGCAGGAAATCGATGTTCCTGTACTACTCTTTCGAGGCGATCGGGATACGGCCATATCACAACGGCAGATGGAATATCTTGTACACACCATCCCCGATGCGGGCCTTGTGGTACTCGAAAATGCGGGACACTACGGCTACATGGACGATTTCGCCACGTTCATTGCCGCCACCCGACACTTTCTAAAAACAGCCTGCTGAAAACAGCCTGCTGAAAAACAACTCGTTTACAAGCAGCCTGCCGACAACCGACTTGCTGCAAAACCCCTGACGCCGCACCGGGTTCCCTCCATGTTCATCATCCCGTTTCTTGCTATTGTCACAACCCTGTTTGCGGGATGGCGCGCAGCGCGGCGGCTGCGCTATTTTCTGCATGCATTTCAGTTGCACGGCTACAAGTCCGGCGAATTCCAGGCCTGGGTTCTCCATCGTTTTCGTACGCTCGTATTCCGTCTCTCACACAAGCTTGCGCTCGCGGAGTTGGTTCTCGTAGCCGTCGCTGCCGCTTTTCTTGCCCCGCTTCCCGTCGCTGCTGTCGCATTGCCCCTCTGGGCCGTTACCTTTGCCTCCTCGCGCCGCTACCGGAGTGACCGTGAGAAAAAACCCCTGAAGTACACAAACCGGATGCAGCGCCTGCTGGCGACTGCCGCTTTTCTGGCGGTTCTTCCCATTGCAGGGGGATTGTTCGTCTGGCTCCGGGGCGATCCTGGCGATCTTATCTGGTATCTGGGGGGCTTATTTCTGGCGGATTTCCTGGTGCCTGCCTGGGTGTTTGTTGCCGCCGCCCTGATGCATCCTGTGGAACGACGTATCCGGGAAGGTTTCAAGCGGCAGGCACGCCGCCGACTCAGCCGCCGGTCCGATCTGAAGATCATTGCCGTTACCGGATCCTACGGAAAAACGAGCACCAAGACCATCATCGGAGACATTCTTGGACTGCGTTACCAGACCCTGATCACTCCCGGTTCCTACAACACGCCCATGGGTCTCTGCCTCGTCGTCAACAACATGTTGCGGGCGGAGCACCAGGTCCTTGTGCTTGAAATGGGCATCCGGCACCCCGGCGATATGGATGAACTGTGTGGCATGGTCCGGCCCCATATCGGCGTAGTGACGTCGATCGGGATCGCGCATCTGGAAAGCATGGGGACCATCGACCGTATTGCGGACGAGAAAGCTCGCATGGTCGCCAGCATGAACGCGGACGGCGTAGCCGTTCTCAATATGGACGACGACCGGGTGGTAGCCATGCGAGAGCATGCCCGCGGCCGGATATGGTGCATTTCCGCGCAGGGCCGCCCAGGCGCCGACCTTGCGGCCTTCGATATCCGGTACGACCATCGAGGAACGTCCTTTCTTGTGCGCGACCAGAACGGAACGGAGCAGCGTTTCCGGACCCGGCTTCTCGGAGCGCACAACGTAACCAATATTCTCCTGGCGCTGGCGGTCGGATGCGAGATGGGGTTGCACTTGCGCCAGATGACGCACGCCGTGGAGCAAATCGAGCCCGTTCCGCACCGGCTCCAGTTGCGCCGCGAGGGCCCGGTAACCATCATCGACGACGCCTTCAACGCTAATCCGGTCGGAGCGCTGAGCGCCGTGGAGATACTCGGAACGTTCCGCTCGGGGCGGCGCATCGTCGTGACTCCCGGCATGATTGAACTCGGCGAGCGGCAACAGGAAGAAAACCGCTTGCTGGGCGAGCATATCGCCGACCATGCGGACCTTGCGCTTCTCGTGGGTCGCAAGCAAACCGCTCCCATTCGGGAGGGGCTCCGGGCCAAAAATTTTCCAGCAGAAAATCTGCACGTCTTCGACGCCTTGCGGGATGCGCAAGCTTTCCTCGCATCGTTCCTCCGCGAAGGGGATGTCGTCCTCTACGAGAACGATCTGCCGGATCAGTACGACGAATAGCCGCCGGTATTGCTATGGCTGCCCAGCCCAAGCTCCCTTCACATCACTTTGAGCACACCCTCCGGCAACAAGGCTACGAACGCATTGCCGGCATAGACGAAGCGGGGCGAGGATGTCTGGCGGGCCCTGTTGTTGCTGCTGCCGTGATTCTTGCTCCCGGCACGCACCTTCCGGGCTTGACCGACAGCAAGCTTCTCTCGCGGACCATGCGCGAGAAACTGGCCGCGTCTATCCGGGAAAGTGCGTCGGGCATCGGTGTCGGTCTGTGTTCGCCACAGGAAATAGACCGTCTGAATATCCTGTGGGCGGCCATGGAGGCCATGCGGCGCGCGGTCTCAAACCTTGCTCCCGAACCGGACTATCTGCTGATCGACGGGAACCGGTGTTTCCCCAATGCAACGTGGCCCTTCGAAACGATCGTACAGGGTGATCGCCGGTGCCGTACGATTGCGGCGGCGTCCGTCATCGCCAAGGTTGAGCGCGACCGCCTGATGCACAGGTTGCATGATGACTATCCCGCCTATGCGTGGAAGGCGAATGCAGGGTATCCTACCAGGCAGCACTATGCGGCGCTTGCCCGGCACGGCCCGACCCCGCACCACCGCCGTTCGTTCCGACTGACATGAAGGACTGCTATGCAGCATGCCGGAGGAGGAATAGCGATGCCCGGAGCGGGATACATGGAGCCGGCTTTTACTTTCCGCCTTTCTTTTCCAGCGCCTCCATAGCCATTGAGACGGTACTTTCCAAAGGCGCCTTCCCTACATCCAGCACGATGTCAGCCTGTTCGTAGAACGATTCCCGTTGCGCCAGCAATGCCGCGATGCGTTCGCGCAAGGAGGCTCCGGACAGAGGATGACCTTCCTCATGCAGCATGGGACGAAATGCGGCCTGTTCTTCAAGTCGATCCGCCAGATGCCGGGGCGTCATGCGGAGATAGATCAGGCACCCCTGCGTCTTTGTGAAACGCAAGTTGTCCTCCCGGGTGACTGCACCGCCTCCAAGGGCAATAACAATCCGGTCGGCGTAGGATGCTGTACGTAACTGCTCGGCTTCGAGGCGTCGGAACGCTTCTTCTCCCTGATTGGCAAAGATAGTCTGCACCGTGCTGCCCATCGCCCGCTCGATGTCCCGATCAAGATCGACGAAGCCATATCCAAGCCGGTCCGCGAGGCGGGGTCCGAGGGTGCTCTTGCCGCTCCCCATAAAACCCGTCAGATAGATGCGCGTAGGAACGGTCATCGGGAATATTCCGGGAATATATCCCGGTCTGTGTGCAGATTGTCGGCGGAGAAACGTTCCCCGGCGCAGGTGCAGGGAATAACAGGGACAGTAGCAACTCCGAACGATCCATAAGGCAGACGTCTGGTCTACTGGCCGCACGACCCAACCGGCGCGTGCAAAATACGATATCTGCCGATGCGACGCGCATACGATGCCTGTATACCGCATGACGATAGAATACGACGGCGCGCCTTTTTCCGGATGGCAAATCCAGCCGGGCAGGGCGACGGTGCAAGCCGCGCTTGAAGAGGCGCTTGCAACAGCCTTGCGCACCCCGACAGGAATTGTCGGGGCAGGACGCACCGACGCCGGCGTACACGCCCGGGGACAGGTCGCACACTTTCTTGCCCCCGGGGGCACTGTAGATACGCGCCGTCTTCTTGCTTCCCTGAACGGTCTTCTCCCCGACGCCATCGCCATCCGCACCCTCGCCGTTGCTCCCGATGGCTTTCATGCCCGCTACGGTGCCCGCCTCCGGCGCTACCGCTACTACATCGCAACCGGGTTTCGCGCCCTCGATCGACATATGCGCGTACATATTCGGCCGGAGCCGGATTTCGCCCTCATGCAGGCTGCTGCGAATGCACTCCTCGGCGAGCACGATTTCGATACGTTCTGCCGTACGCAGTCGGAGACGAAGAACCGCGTTTGCACCCTGCACCAGGCGCGCTGGACACGCGAATCCGGCAACGGCGATGCGTATTTCGAAATAGCGGCGAACAGGTTCCTGCACGGCATGGTGCGCACCATCGTGGGAACCCTGCTGGAAATCGGGCACGGCAAACGTCCTGTGGACGATATGGCCCGCCTCCTGGCCCGGAAAGATCGTCGCGCCGCCGGGCCTTCGGCGCCTGCCCATGGGCTTGTGCTTGAAGAAGTGGTGTACGGGGAAAATGTGCAGGGCGGAGATGGGCACCGGAAATGCCGGTAATGTATATTACTGACGATATGGACATCCAGAAACTGCTAAGGTGGATTGCGGTCGTCATCGTACTGATCGTGGCAGGTGGCGTGCTCAGCGTCATTCTCAAGGTAGGTGCGGCTATTGGCCGGATTGCGTTGCCGGTGTTGCTTGTCCTTCTCGTCATCGCCATCATTCTTCGGTTCATCGACGCCCTCCGGCGCCGGCGTTGATCTTGCCGGTTCTCATGAGCCTGTCCGTATGAGCCTTTCCGACTTCCTGGAACCGGATAGAAAATGGATGCAACTCGCCCTCAAGGAAGCTGAGGCGGCCTGGGACGAGGATGAGGTACCTGTCGGCGCAGTCGTGGTGCATGCCGGCGAGATTGTCGGGCGAGGCCGCAACATGGTCGAGCGTCTGCAGGATCCAACCGCCCACGCAGAAATGATCGCCCTTACGGCAGCGTGCGAAACCCTCGGGGCGAAAATCCTTCGTGGATGCACGCTCTACGTAACCCTTGAACCCTGCCCCATGTGCGCCGGCGCACTCGTGTGGGCACGCATCGACCGGCTCGTGTTCGGGGCATTCGATGAAAAAGCCGGCAGTGCCTCGACCCTGTACGACATCCCGAGAGATAAGCGACTCAATCACCAGGTGGAGGTCGTATCGGGCGTCGAAGGAGAACGCGCCGCCGAACTCATGCAAGCTTTCTTTCGGAAGCGCCGTATCGCCCTGTAGCTCCTGAACCCCCTGTGTACCCGCCATGACGGACGTAGTTATCGTCGGCGCCGGCCCCGTTGGGCTGGCCTGCGCCATCCGGGCCCAACGCGAAGGGCTTCGTGCCGTTGTCGTGGAGAAAGGCACTGTCGTACAGTCTCTCGTCGGTTACCCCGTGAAGATGGAGTTCTTCTCGACCCCCGAACTCATTGAGATCGGCGGGCACCCCTTCCCCGTACACGGGCAGAAGCCGCTTCGTGAAGAGGCCATCGAGTACTACCGCCGCGTGGCGCAGAACGAAAACATCGCCATCCGCCTGTACGAGCGTGTCCAGCGGATAGACGGGGAATGCGACGCCTTCCGGATCGTCACGGACAAGGACGTCATAGCAGCCCGGCGCGTGGTCATCGTGACCGGCTTCTTCGACTACCCGAACCTGCTGCATGTCCCTGGAGAGGATTTGCCGAAAGTAACCCATTACTACAAAGAGCCCTATCCGTATTTCGGGCAGCGCGTAGCAGTGATCGGGGCGCGCAATTCGGCAGCGAAGGCCGCACTGGACTGTTGCCGGCATGGAGCACACGTCACCCTCCTTGTACGAGGGCCGGAACTCTCGGACAGGATCAAATACTGGATCAAGCCCGATCTCGAAAACCGAATTAAACAGGGCGCCATTTCAGCCCGGTTCGAAACCGTCGTTCGGGAAATCAGGGAATCTTCTCTGGTCATCGAAGGCCCTGATGGCGTAGACGAAATCGGAAACGACTACGTCCTCGCGCTCACAGGCTATCGTCCCGACTACTCGTTTCTGGAGACCGTCGGTATCGAGATCGCCACGGACGCATGGAATACCCCCATCTTCGATGCACAATCTTTTGAAACCACGCGCAAAGGCTTGTACATCGCGGGCACCGTATGCGGAGGACGTCGGACAGGCCGGTGGTTCATCGAGAATGGGCGAGTCCATGCACAGCAGATCATGCGCCATATCGCGGGCCGGGAGTTTGAACCCGTCGATTTCGAAAAGCGTCACTGGATTACGGCAGAATAAGCTGCCGA
The DNA here is from genome assembly GCA_965248175.1 of Rhodothermales bacterium. Taxonomy (GTDB): domain Bacteria; phylum Bacteroidota; class Rhodothermia; order Rhodothermales; family VXPQ01; genus VXPQ01. Next base: position 1,170,707 of record OZ252093.1, on the reverse strand, counting down.
TCGACGGACTGCTCCCTGCACATCCAAAGCAGACTCATCCCCCTGCAATCACACCGCATCCAGGATTTGCCGGGCTTGCGGGTGATTTGGCGCCAGGCGCAGTGCTCGCTCCGCATACATGCGCGCCCGGTCATCGTCTCCTTGCAGATACCAGGCCAGCGCCAGATTGACCAACCCGTCGACATACGACGGGTCGAGTTCCACTGCTCTCGCAAACAATTGCACGGCAATATCCGGACGCCCTTCATTCAGATGCAATGCACCAAGATTCCCGAAGGCTACCGGATTCCCCGGCTCTACGCGCACCGCCTGCTCAAAAAAGGTGCGCGCCTCCTCCAGCCGCCCGCTTCCCGCAAGTAACAATCCCAGGTTCCCCAACGCTTGCCCACCGTCCGGATTGAGACGGACAGCCTCGCGGAGGGACCGTTCGGCGCCCGCCCGATCCCCCTGCCGCAACCGGGCCGTTCCCAGATTGAAATGAGCGGCCTCCAGCCACGGATACTCGGCAATAGCCGCCTGGTACTGCGCAACCGCCGCGTCCAGTTCGCCTTGCGTCTCCAGATAGCGTCCGTAATTGACGCGCACACTCGCCAGTGCGGGCTGCATAGCCAGCGCCCGCTCGTATAAATCCCGAATCGCCGTACCTTCGCGCCCCAGCCGTTCGTACGTTTGCGCCAATGCATTGAGCCGCTCCGGTTTTGGTTCCAGGGCCACCGCTTGCTCCAGCGGCTCCACGGCGCGCGCCATCTCTCCAAGTTGCATGTAGCCGTACCCAAGGAGATACTGCGCTTCGCCGAATGCTTCCGCCGTTGCGCTGAGCAACGTCACGCCATGCCGGAGCGCAGTCGTATCCTGTTGCTGCAATCCCCGGATGACATAGGCCATGCCGGCATAGGCGCCTGCCGAGTCGTCCACGGCATAATAGGGACGTAGCCGAATGCGTTCGACCGACGCTTCTCCGCTCGAAGCCACTGCAGACGCACCATCCACGGCGTGCTGCTCCCGCTCGCCCACTACGCGAATGCGGTGATCCGTGAGCGAGGTATGCGGTGTTCCCTCAACGGACGCCTTCGGCATATGGCATGAAAAACAATGGGCTTCTTCCGTATGCACAGCACGCGCGGCCTCCGCGGGTAACGCAGCCTGCAGTGCCGACGTATCGTGACAGGTCATGCAGGTAGCATTGAAGTAGTCCGGACCAGCCAGCCGGAATGCCTCGTGCGGATTGTGGCATGTCATGCAATCCATGGGCTCTTCCCAAGTCTGCGTTTCGATAAAGCATGCGCTCTGCTTCATCAAATCCGCATGAGAGATGGCGTCGATTTCTTCCCCCGAATCCGGCGCATCGGACACATAAAACGTCATGTGTTCGGAAAGCGGACGGGAGGGGCGGTAATCATAGGCCGTGCGCCCGTCCCGCAGCATCGACACCGTCGTATGTAAGTGGCATTGCTGGCATACGTCTAACCGGCGTTCGAGAGAAAGATGCGCGGGGTTGACGATGGTCTCGTCGATATCGCCTGTCGGTTCCGGGGATGCAAGCCGGGCCTCCACATGTACGGAACCGGGACCGTGGCATCGCTCGCACCCGATTCCATTGGGCACCTCCTCGTATTTGCCTTCCGCAAACGGCGTCGAGTGCGGATAGCTGTTGTGGCAGGCCATGCAGCGATCCGGAATGAGCCGGTCAAAGCGGGTATTGGACACCTCGTATCCGGGGCTGAGGTCCCACTTCTTTCCCTGGGTATACCACGTCAGGGGTAGTTCGAAATAGCGTCCACCCTCCTCTACCAGGTACGTACGCGCAGCCGTACCGCTGCCCACTACGTACTCTATTTCACGGATCAGGCTATGCGTTTTGCTTCCATCCGGTCCCCTCCTGAATTCTTCGAGCCAAAAACGATCTCCCTCCCGGTATGGACGATAAAAGAACCCCCGGTTCGGGTCCTGTACCGTCACGCCTGTGAAATCTTCAACCACGACGGCAGAACGCATGGGATAGAACGAATTCGCCATCCCGTGCTCCCGGAACCCCCGGTACTGCTCCTCATGACAATCGAAACAGGCTTCGTCCCCCATGAACCCGGCGGACAGATTCCGAAAACGAATTTCTCCATCGGCAGCATCTTCCGCATCCTGCGCAGCATCCTGCACATCCGACGCATCCGAGCCGCACCCGGAGACAATCACTCCCCATGCCAGTACGACCGGTAGAAAAACGACGGAACAGCGCATGAGCACGCACGAAACGTTACCAAAAAGACCTGATGCAAAAAGGGGCAGACCGCACCGGCGGCCTGCCCCTTTTCAACCATAAAAACGGCGTTCCGTTCAGAGCGTGAACGACGCAGAAAAAACGTTTACGCTGTTAAACACCTTCGAAGGACGGTAGGCGTAATCAATCATCAACCGGCTTGGACCGATCGGAAGCGAAAGCCCGGCTCCCAAATTCCATTCCGACCAGTGCACTAAATCCGGTTCGCTGGATACATCCAGACCGGCGCGTACGAAGAGCAACCCCTGGAAGCCCAGTTCCAGCCCCCCCGCATACTGGTTCACGTCGTACGAATTCGACCGGAAATTCGCCAGGACCGTAGCTGTCATATCACTGGTGAACCGGTTCTCATACACAGCGCCGAAATTCAGCATGGAGGGCAGTTCCGAGCGCACATCCCGCACTTCGCCCGGCACCTCGTACGTCCCGGCAGGGCTCGTCGTAACGATAGGATCCTGGAGGCCCACGCCGTTGAAACTCAACTGCGGCCCGAAGTTGCGCAGGCTAACGCCGAAACGCAATCCCGACTCGCCTACGATGTAGGTCATCCCGGCATCGAGCGCCACCGTGCGGGCATCCATGTTGTCAATGCGCTGGCTAAGTCCCTTGAAGGTAATCCCTGCTGCGATGCGATCGGTCAACTGGCGCCCATACGTGAGACCCACGGCAATCGTGGCGGCCGACCAGGTATTGTTCGGATCGATCTCGGGATTGTCTACCGTCGTCTCAGGCATATCCCCGAAATCCCAGCTCGTGACAGTAAGCCCAATGTTGCTTGATCCGAACCGCTGCGCCACACCGAAGTAGTTGACGCCCACATCCGCCACATAGTTCATGCGGCTGAACATAGCCGTCGTACTCGGATTGACCAGGATCGCCGCCGGGTTGGAGATAAGCGCCTCCACGCCCGAGGCCCCGTTCATACCGCCGGTCAGAGTAGAGCCAAGCGCAATCGTGCGCGGAGTAACCGGCACCGTCAACTCCGAAAGCGCAGATGTTCCGAACCGCTCGTTGCTTTGCCCCAGGGCCTCGAACGCGACGAGTCCCGGCAAGAGGGTCAACACGACGACAAGGTGTCGATATTGCTTTTTCATGGTTGTAAGCCTTTGGTCTCGAATTCGAATGTGATCGTGCAGGTTCGGTTAGAAGATATTGATGTTCGTTTCCCGGTTAATGACCCCGAACTTCATGACCTTCTCCCCGACGCCCGGGACATCGATATGAATGAAGTACATACCGCTGGCTACCGGCAAGTTGCTGTCCGTCGTCAGGTTCCAGTCCAAAGATGTGCTCGGACCGTCCTTGTACAGCGTACGAACCAGCGTACCGCTCACCGTGTAGATGCGAATCGTTGCCGTCTGAGGCATGTTCGTGAAACGAGTGCGACGATCCTCGTTGCCCGTCTCGTATGCCGAACGACCGCGGTACGGGTTCGGAACAATGCCGATGTCATCGATCGACGCCTCCAGAACACCCGTATCGCCCTTCGTGCGACCTATGCCCGCCGTCGCTATACGAAACACATCACCTGCTAAGTGCGATTTCGTTGTCAGGAAACGAATGACCGTGCCTTCCATAGAGGAGATATCCTCGAACCCCGTGTAAATAATTTCTCTTTGTAGAGGACGATTCCGTCCGAAAGCGACATGACCGGACACGCCTTCTATCGCCAGACATCCGTCATCGTCTCCCTCAAGCACCGGCGCTACGGCTGCCTCCCATTGATCGTAACCGTTTGTAGCGTAGTAGGCGTAGATTCGGTCCGTACCCGTCCAACCCAATCCGAATGGATCTTGGGGAATCTCTCCCACATTGAATTCACACTCGCCCCCGTTATCCGAGAAAATGTTCGGGATCAACTGAACATCATCCGCAGGATCGTTGTCACCCACATAGGAAAACCCGGAAGTGGGGCCTATGTCCCATACCTCGAAAGGAACCCACATTACATTGTCCGTTGTGAATGGATGGAAAGCGTAGGATCCCCGCTCTGTAAACCGAATCTCGAAATCGTTTGGGGCAAAAAGACCTATACGTTCAAAAGAACGAGTCGTTGGACCATACACGACATACTCGCTCGTGCTATTGTACGACCCGTAAATCCAATCGCCACCCAACAGCGCACAGCCGTAAGCCCCGCTGTATGACCCATCGCTTTCCAGCGTACACGCAGGATTACCCCCCGGCCCCGTGATCTCCATAAACGCTTCGCGATCCGAACCCGGAATCGTACGAAAACTGGGGGCAGGGCCACTTACCGAGAACGCAATCCCATCCGCAACAATGACATCTTTCTGCTCAGGATATGCTTCTCCTGTATTATTGAAGTGGGCGCAACCATCTAAAATCAAATGTCCGTCTGACTCGCGCATGATACTATACGACAGTACCCCCTGCCCCTCTTCCACACTGCATTCCTCGCCCACATCAAACATCTGCACCGTGTAATCGGAACCCTTCAACTGAGCAGGGTCCACCACGCGCCACATAATAACCCCTTGTCCATTTTGCGTCACCACCACTGCCGAGGAGTCCGTGGTGGTGACATCGCCCCCGAGCGAAGACCCTCCCATTGTGGAAGCAATCCGCGACGGGCGAATCGTAATGTCCGTCGGGGGACTCTCAAGAACCTTCGGCGTCGAGTTCGGACTGTAGGCATATGCCGACACCCCGTAGTAGTAGTCCGTGTAGTTCGTCAGGTTCAACAAGGGGAAGTTATACTGTAGCCCGCTGTCCGTCCCCCGTGCAGATACCTGCTGGCGAAAATCACCCACATCGCCGTCGTACACCGGATCGGTCACCTTTTTGACTCCGTTCGCGATATCGAATGTCGCGACATACTCACGTTTATCAGACGCAAACGAAGACGTAGGATACCGGTAGATGTTGAAGCCCTCGAACGTGTACGTCTTGTCGTCGACGTCCACCTCCGCAAGGAACGAATCGACCGCATCGAACGATCCAAGATAATTCTCGCTGGTAGACGGATACCCCCACACGAGGTGCGCCTGCCCGTCCAGCTCCGAAGCATACAGGCAATTGCCCGAGCCCGGGTGCAACTCAGCGTTGGATGAATTGGGGTTGCACAAAGGAGGCGGAGGCGGAGGCGAAGGAATATTGAACCCTACATCGTAGAGCGACTGCGCAAACGCGTCCGCATCTCGCAACGCCGATATCGAACTCAGGTTATCCGCACCCTGGGCAAACACGACCCCGAACACGATGTCCTGGCTGTCGCCCGGCTCCAAAGTGAATGGACCCGTGGACACCACAAGGCGGCGATCACCGGATTGGTTCCGAGCTCCGTTGCCATCGCTGTTCACCTCGCTCCAGAAGGCGCCCGTCACCGGATCGCCCGGATAAGCGAATTTGGTGATAGTCTCGGGTCCACCCGTCTGATACCCGAGCCCGTTGGCCGTGAGGGGTTGACCACCTTTCCAGAAACCTTGCTGCACATTATATATTTCCTGAGCAAGTGAAGGATCAGAAACATTGGGGTCTCGAGTATTGATAAAATACATGAAACTGGTCACGCCCAGCGTATCGCCGTCCTCCGAAATAGGCCCTTGGAAGAAGTCGTAGCCTGCCGCAGGAGCCGGGCCGTATACGTCGTCCGTCGCAGTGTCGTTGTATACGTAACCAAGACTGAGCGTCGTGTCCACACCCACAAAGTCGTCCGCAGCATCGCCCAAATCAGGATCGGAGAAAATAGAGAAGTACGTGTCGGTGAGCGGCTCGTCGCCCTTGTACGTCACGTTGTACTTGAAAAACGTCATGTCGCCGAGCGCACCCCCGCGGTTGAACCCAAACGCATGCACACGCACCTCCACGCCGATAGGCGCGGCTTGCGTACTTTGGTGAGCATTACCCACATCGTTCATGATCCACCACACCGCCTGATCCCCGATCAAATCGGGACGATCGCCCCCCGCAAGGTTATAGTTCCCCTCCGTACCGTCCCCGTCTATAACCGGCGCGCCCAGATCGTACGGCCAGTCCGCCAAGTCCGAAGCAGCCTGACCCGTCGCCTCGTAGTTCTGAACGTCGCTCCGGCTCACCTTGTAAAGACGATCGTACGCCGAACAATCGTTCGGATTCACCGGGCGTCCGTCCGGCCCGAGCGGTCCTGGCCAGAATTCGAAATCGTCGTATCTGGAACCGGCCACGCGCAGATTGTCACCCGCCATGCCGCCTATCCAGATGCCCATCGCATAGATGGGCGAGTGTCCAGAGGCTTTGGGAGCGATATATTGCGCCTCGGCGCCATTACCGTAGCCGATGCTCCCGATATTGAAAAGACGGGCGCGGACATTGTTGACGTCAAGGTCCTTCTGCGCCAGCCCAAGCGTGCATTGACCGGGATCAGGACCCGAACCGCTGGTCCGTAGCACAGCAGAAGGCTCACTCTGCCGCGCCTTCTTGTCCTTATCGTCATCGTCCTTATCCTTGTCTGCAAAAGCGCTTGACGCAGGGATCAGACAAACAGCGAAAATCAGAATCAGGTATCGTGTAAGCTGCTTCATGAGTATATGAGGCGTTGCATTCGGGAAAATTCCCTCATCAGGCGTTGGCGGAGCGTAACACGCCCCACCATGCATCCCTGATCACGTTAAAAGTTGAGCGCGAATCCCAGGCGCATGAGGCGAGGTCGGCTGTACATCAGGCCGGATGTCGATGTGTGCCTGCTGCCTACGTTAACCGGGCCACTGATGAACGCATCGTACAAAAATGCAGCGGCCGTGGGATCAGCTTGCGTAGCAAGAAAACCCCGACCGCCGTCCGTCATCAGATAGCCGTCATTATCAGGCAAGCCCGTAGCCCGGAAAACCGCCAGCACGTTTTGCGTGTCGAGGAGGTTCAGCACAATTAAATAGGCGGTCAGCGAAGCACTGCCTACCTGGAAGCGTCGATCCAGACGCACATCGATGCGAGAGGTAGACGGAAGACGCGCCGAGTTGACGGAACCTACCGCGTCGTCGGTAAAGCTATCGTTCACATTGAACGACGATCCGGCCAATGCCGTGTACGCCATACCGCTGCCGTACCGGAGCAGTATGTTCAGGCCCATATTCTCGAGCAGGCGATTGCCCCCGATCATCGGCCCCTCGTCCTCCCCAAAGCGATAGTCGAGCGACGCATTCAACGTATGCCGCTGATCGAAGTCCGCCGGAGCAATGGTGTTCGGAAACACCGAACCGCGCCAGACGATCACCGAGGTAGCGCCGGCATCCGATCCCGTACCCTGCGCAAACGACAGCGTGTAATTCGCCGTCAGCGCGAGATTACGGGTCCGGCGCAAGTCAAAGCCGAATTCGATGCCTTTAGTCGTGGTAAAATCGGCATTCAGGTAGGTGCCGTAGGAAGGAAAGCCCCCGATCAAACGACGATTGCTGATCTTGTTTTCCTGCGTCCGGTAGAACCCGGAAATCGTGAGCGCCGTGCTGGCGCCCAATCGCTGCCGGAAACCCAGTTCATACTGGGTGGTCCGCTCCGGATCCAGCTTGGGATTCGACGTACGGGAATTCTGCGTCGTGATTTCCTCATAGGACCGGAAGGCCGTAAACGCATTCTCCGTGGGCCGCTGGCTGGTTATGTTGTAGGAGGCAAAGAAAACGGCCCGGTCGGTAACCGGGAAGCTGACTCCGATGCGCGGCATGAACGTAGCCTGCGGCGTATAATCCTCGAACGCATTGGAAATGGGTTCATCAGCCGGCTGGACCTGACCGGACAGATCGTTCACAATGTTCAGGGCATCCACCTGGGATCCCCCGGCATCGAAGAAATTTCCGTCCAGATCCCGGAAGCCGACGACATCGCCTGCATCGTTGAAGTACACCGCATCGCCCGGATCGACGCCTGCAGGCGTTCCGGATACCGAACCCGCGCGGATAATGGGACGCGGCGCATAAATGTCCTTCAACACAGGCGCGTTATTGTCGAACACTTCCATGCGTACGCCAAGATTCAGGATGAGGTCGCGGTACTCGATCTTATCCTGCAAATACCCGCCGTAGTAGATCGGCTGGTACGGCGCCACATTGAGATTCGTCCGGTTGAAATATCCCTGAATGTCCTGGTCATCCACCTCGTTCAGCCCCCGGAAATCGTAACCGTAATAGTTGGTCCGTTCCCGGAAGGCATCGAACGGCAACTGGCTGTAGTTGCCGTAACAGGCCACTTGCTCGCAATTGTCGTCCTGGGCGTAGCGGGACAACCCGAAACCGGCTATACTGTACCAGCGCTGCGTGAACGTGCGGTACTCGCCGCCGAATTCTAACTGGTGCAGACCAATCTGCGCCGTGGCGTTCCCCGACACCTGAAACGTTTTCCGGTCCTGCTTCTGGAACGTAGCCAGCGGAGCACCAGGCATTGAAAAGGTAACGCCAGCTACGCTACCCAACCCGGCGGTACCGTCGGCGCTGTACAGTGGCGCATACCCAGTGGATCGCGCCGCAAAATAGCGACGGGCTGTTTCCAGATGATCCCCCTCATCCAGATCCCCATAGGAAAACGCCTCTTCCACAGTACCGGAAAATCCGTTGGGATACAACTTGTACTTGTAGTTCTGATACGAAGCGTCGATCTGATAGAAGAAGTTCGAGGCGAAGCGCTGGCGCAGACTGCCGTAGACCCGCCATGTATCATTCTCTCTATGATAAAAGGAATTAGGATTGAATACATGCCGGGAATAGCCGAGCGTCTCCGTTTTTTGTGTTTCGTACCCGCCGCCCACGCGCAGCGTGATGGTCTGCGTAGGCCGGATCGTGACATTACCGGTTACGATCGTTTCTCCGAAAGGACTATCTTTGGCCGGCTCCAGCGTAAAATCTTCCCGGCGGTACGTGTCGGGCGCATTGATGAGCCCTCCCCCATCAAGGCTGTACCCCTCGGGGATACTCAGTATCGTAGCCAGCGAGTCCGGTGTAAGCGGCTTCTCGTTGCCGAAAGCATCCCGGGCGGCTTCCCACGGAAACGGCAGGTACAAGGAATCTCCGGCGGCATTCGTGGCCCGCACAACCTGCGGATTGGCATTAAGCGCGGAAATCTGCTCGTCCGTAAGCTGATACGTGGGTACGCCGTACGGGCCGGAATCCTCCTGGCGGACATGCTGCCCCGACACAAAGAAACTGAGGCGACCGGGGATGATTGGGCCTCCCAACGAAATTTCGCCGAGGCTATGACCGTAACTGTCGAGCCCTTGAGAGGTATAGGCTCCCACCGTGCCGAAAAAGTGGTCGGCGCCGCTCTTCGTCGTGACCGACACCACACCTGCTTGCGCATCGCCGTACTTGGCCGGAATGGTTCCGATCAGCATTTCCTGCTCTGAAATGGCAACGCGCGGAAGGGCCTGCTGCCCTGATATCCGCACCCCATCCACGTAATACGTGAGTTCCTGTTCGCGACTCCCGCGTACGAAGAGACCCGTACCTTCCGACGTGACCACACCGCTCTGTAGCGAGGCCACATTGGCGACACCCCGAATCGGGAGCACCACCAACTGATCGCTGGTCATCACGCGCGGGGCGCCGATAGCGTCCTTCTGGATAATCGGTCGTTCGTACACGATCAGAAGTTCCTCCAGTTCGGCCCCGGGCATGAGACTGAAATTCAATTCCCGGGTGTAGCCGGCATTGATCTCCACCTGCTGGACGGTCTGGGACTGATACCCTACGAAGGAAGCCGTAATATCATACGCCCCCACGGGCACGCCAATGATGAAGTAGTTTCCATCCAGGTCCGAGGCGCTCCCGAGCAGGGTGCCTCCGAGAATGATATTGGCGCCGGGCAGCGATTCGCCCGTAGATACATCCGTGATGACGCCGGAGAGCTTGCCCGTGTTTTGCGCCAGCGCTGCAAAGGGCATGACGAGCAGAATGAGTACGGTTGTAACGCACCTGCGCAACATGTGCTACCTCCTGATTTGTATGGTGTATGTCTGCAATGCCGGGCACTTTCAAGGAGCCCATGCCCGGCGTTGTCGTCCGGTATGAATGAAAACGGGTTGTTCGTCGCAGTGACGCCTTAGTGTAAGGCTACGACATTGTTACCAAGTTGTCAAGGCTTGTTATGAATTAACTACAAAGCGAAGGGGGCTTGATGGCATGAGCGCAGGCTGAGCGATAGAGGCCATATAGTAATAGCAGGGGCGTAGCGGTTCGTGTCGGGGCGGAGTACTTCATGGCCGGGGTGTTACACCTCGTCGTTTTGCGATGGAAGGCATCGAAGGAGCGTGTTAGTTCGAGGGTGTTACCGTCACGTCGAAGGACTGCGTGGCGGACGCTGTGCCGTCGCTCGCCGTCACCGTTATTGTCGCCGTACCTGCCGCCACCGGGCTGATCGTGAGTGTTGCGAGCGACATGCTCGTGGTCACACTACTCGTGTTCGACGACGAAGCCGAGTAGGTCATGTCCACAGGCCCGCTGAAATACGACGACACGCTGAAACTCGACGAAGAGCCTCCTTCGGCCAGCGTCTGGTCCGATATCGTCCCGACAGGCGTCGGAACGGCAGGCTGAGGCTGCGTGACCGTCACGTAGAGCGTCTTCGTCACCGAATTTGCGGGACTGGCCGAATCGCTAACGATCAGCCGAATTCGCACAGAACTCTTCGTGGTCGTTATCGTCCGCGTATAACTGCTTCCCGATCCTGCGCCTGTATACTGCCACACGCAAGGCACGTCACGGGTACTAAACGATGACAGTGGTGTCGAGACGCAGGTCCCATAGTGCCAGCTGTACGTGTAGGGAGGTGTGCCGCCTGTGACCGTGGAACCCCATGTGTATTCTGTGCCCGACACGATCGATGTCGGACCCGTGATAGAGGCCGTAAGGTTCACCGTCACGGTCGCTGTGCCCGTGACGCTTCCGCAATCATTTGTGGCCGTGATCGTGTAGGTTGTCGTGCTCGTCGGAGAAACCGATAGCGAATCCGACGTCGCAACCGTACCAATGCCTTGATTGATCGATACGCTCGTAGCGTTCGTAGACGACCAGCTAAGCGTTGACGACCCCCCTGGATTAATCGTACTCGCAGACGCAGACAAGCTCACCGTAGGAGACTGATTAATAACCGTCACGAGCGTTGTGTCCGTAGCCGTTCCGCCTGCACCCGTGGCCGTCGCCGTGTAGGTTGTCGTGCTCGTCGGAGAAACCGATTGCGAATCCGACGCCGCAACCGAACCGATACCCTGATCGATCGATACGCTATCGGCGTTCGACGACGACCAGGTGAGCGTTGACGATCCTCCCTGGCAAATCGTACCTGGAACCGCCGACAACGTGACCGTAGGCCTAACCGTCACGGTCACTGTGTCCGTGACGGGTTCGCACGGACTCGTACCCGTAGCCGTGATCGTGTAGGTTGTCGTGGTCGTCGGAGAAACCGATTGCGATCCCGACGACGCAACCGTACCGATACCCGGACTGATCGATACGCTCGTAGCGTTCGTAGACGACCAACTAAGCGTTGACGAGCCCTCTGGATCAATCGTACTCGGCAACGCAGACAAGCTCACCGTCGGAGGCGGATTAACCGTCACGGTTGCCGGATCCTTATCCGTTCCTGCACCCATCGCCGTAGCCGTGTACGTTGTCGTGCTCGTCGGAGAAACCGATAGCGAATCCGACGCCGCAACCGAACCGATACCCTGATTGATCGATACGCTCGTAGCGTTCGTAGACGACCAGATGAGCATTGACGATCCTCCCTGGCAAATCGTACCTGGCGAGGCCGACAGCGTGATCGTAGGCGCACGAACCGTCACGGTCGCTGTGTCCGTGACGCTTCTGCAATTATTTGTCGCCGTGATCGTGTAGGTCGTCGTGCTCGTGGGGGAAACCGATACCGTGTGCTCTCCCGGCGTCGTCGCAACCGAACCGATACCCGGACTGATCGATACGCTCGTAGCGTTCGTAGACGACCAGGTGAGCGTTGACGAGCCCCCTAGATCAATCGTACTCGGCGACGCGGACAAGCTCACCGTCGGAGGCGGCGCACGAACCGTCACGGTTGCCGGATCCGTATCCGTTCCTGCACCCGTCGCCGTAGCCGTGTACGTTGTCGTGCTCGTCGGATAAACCGATCGCGTTCCCGATAGCGCAACCGAACCGATACCCTGATTGATCGATACGCTCGTAGCGTTCGTAGACGACCAGGTGAGCGTTGACGACTCTCCTTCGCAAATCGTACTTGGCGAGGCCGACAGCGTGATCGTAGGCGCACGAACCGTCACGGTCGCTGTGGCCGTGACGCTTCTGCAATTATTTGTCGCCGTGATCGTGTAGGTCGTTGTGGTCGTGGGGGAAACCGATACCGTGTGCTCTCCCGGCGTCGTCGCAACCGAACCGATACCCGGACTGATCGATACGCTCGTAGCGTTCGTAGACGACCAGGTGAGCGTTGACGAGCCCCCTAGATCAATCGTACTCGGCGACGCGGACAAGCTCACCGTCGGAGGCGGCGCACGAACCGTCACGAGCGTTGTGTCCGTATCCGTTCCTGCACCCGTCGCCGTAGCCGTGTACGTTGTCGTGCTCGTCGGAGAAACCGATCGCGTTCCCGATAGCGCAACCGAACCGATACCCTGATCGATCGATACGTTATCAGCGTTCGTAGACGACCAGATGAGCGTTGACGACTCTGTTTTGCAAATCGTACTCGGCGAGGCCGACAGCGTGATCGTAGGCGCACGAACCGTCACGGTCGCCTCGTCCGTATCCGTTCCACCTGCACCTGTGGCCGTAATCGTGTAGGTCGTCGTTATCGTCGGGGAGACCGATCGCGTTCCCGACGTCGCAACCGAACCGATACCCTGATCGATCGATACGCTATCGGCGTTCGACGACGACCAGCTAAGCTCCGAACTACCCCCGAGGTTAATCGTGCTCGGAGACGCGGACAAACTCACCGTAGGAGAAGGCGCAAGAACCGTTACGGTCGCCACGTTCGGTTTGCTTGCTCCCGGACCTGTCGCCGTAATCGTGTAGGTCGTCGTTATCGTCGGAGAAACCGTTCGCTCTCCCGATAGCGCAACCGAACCGATGCCCTGATCGATCGATACGCTCGTAGCGTGCAACGACGACCAGCTAAGCGTCGAACTGCCGCCGAGGGTAATCGTGCTCGGAGACGCGAACAAACCTACCCTGGGAAGCGGAAGAACCGTTACGGTTGCCACGTTCGATTTGCTTCCTCCCGGACCTGTCGCCGTAATCGTGTAGGTTGTCGTGGTCAATGGGGAAACCGATCGCTCTCCCGATAGCGCAACCGAACCGATGCCCTGATCGATCGATACGCTATCGGCGTGCAACGACGACCAGCTAAGCGTCGAACTGCCGCCGAGGTTAATCGTGCTCGGAGAGGCGAACAAACCTACCCTGGGAAGCGGAAGAACCGTCACGGTCGTTGTGTCCGTTTCCGTTCCGCCCGGACCTGTCGCCGTAATCGTGTAGGTCGTCGAACTCGTCGGAGAAACCGATCGCTCTCCCGATAGCTCAACCGAACCGATACCCTGATCGATCGACACGCTATCGGCGTTCTCAGACTCCCAGGTAAGCGTCGAACTGCTGCCGAGGGTAATCGTGCCCGGAGACGCGGACAAACTTACCGAAGGCGGCGCAAGAACCGTCACGGTCGCCTGGTCCGTTTCCGTTCCAACCAGACCTGTGGCCGTGATCGTGTACGTCGTCGTGCTCTCCGGAGAAACCGATTGCGAGCCCGACGCCGCAACCGAACCGATACCCTGATCGATCGATACGCTAATAGCGTTCTCGGACGACCAGCTAAGCGTCGAACTACCCCCGAGGTCAATCGTGCTCGGAGACGCGGACAAACTCACCGTAGGCGGCTCAAGAACAAGAACCACCGCCACGATCGTTGTGTCCGTAGCCGTTCCTGCACCCGTCGCCGTAATCGTGTAGGTCGTCGTGCTCGTCGGAGAAACCGATTGCGAGCCCGACGCCGCAACCGAACCGATACCCTGATCGATCGATACGCTCATAGCGCTCGACGACTCCCAGCTAAGCGTCGAACTACCTCCGAGGGTAATCACGCTCGGAGACGCGGACAAATTCACCGTAGGCGGCTCAAGAAGCGTTACGGTTGTCTGGTCCGTATTCGTTCCACCCGGACCCGTCACCGTGATCGTGTAGGTCGTCGTGCTCTCCGGAGAAACCGATTCCGTTCCCGATGTCGCAACCGAACCGATACCCTGATCGATCGATGCGCTCGTAGCGCTCGTAGACGACCAGCTAAGCGTCGAACTACCCCCGTGTTGAATCGCGCCCGGAGACGAGATCAAATCTACCGTAGGAAGAGCCGCAGTAACCGTTAGGGTTGCCTCGGCCGATGCGCTCTCTCCCGCCAGATCTGTCGCCGTGATCGTGTACGTCGTCGTGCTCTCCGGAGAAACCGATCGCGTTCCCGACGTCGCAACCGAACCGATACCCTGATCGATCGATACGCTATCGGCGTTCGACGACGACCAGCTAAGCTCCGAACTACCCCCGAGGTTAATCGCGCTCGGAGACGCGGACAAACTCACCGTAGGAGAAGGCGCAAGAACCGTTACGGTCGCCACGTTCGATTTGCTTCCTCCCGGACCTGTGGCCGTGATCGTGTAGGTCGTCGTTATCGTCGGAGAAACCGATCGCTCTCCCGATAGATCAACCGAACCGATACCCTGATCGATCGATACGCTCGTAGCGTGCAATGACGACCAGCTAAGCTCCGAACTACTGCCGAGGTCGATCGTGCTCGGAGACGCGAACAAACCTACCCTGGGAAGCGGAAGAACCGTTACGGTCGCCACGTTCGATTTGCTTCCTCCCGGACCTGTGGCCGTGATCGTGTAGGTCGTCGTTATCGTCGGAGAAACCGATCGCTCTCCCGATAGCGCAGCCGAACCGATACCCTGATCGATCGATACGCTCGTAGCGTGCAATGACGACCAGCTAAGCTCCGAACTACTGCCGAGGGTAATCGTGCTCGGAGACGCGAACAAACCTACCCTGGGAAGCGCATGAACCGTCCGGCTTGCCTCGTCCGATTCGCTTCCCCCTGCACCCGCGATCGTGTACGTAGCCGAACTCGTCGGAGAAACCGATTCCGAAACCGATTGCGAAACCGATGTCGTCGTCGAACTCTTCGGGGAAACCGATTCCGAAACCGATTCCGATCCCGATATCGTCGCCGAACTCTTCGGAGAAACCGATTCCGAAACCGATTCCGATCCCGATATCGTCGCCGAACTCTTCGGAGAAACCGATTCCGAAACCGATTCCGATGCCGATGTCGTCGTCGAACTCTTCGGGGAAACCGATTGCGAAACCGGATCGATCCGACGCCAATCGATCATGTTGTACGCATCGTCATCGGCGAATCCCAGCAATTGCACATCGAAAGAATCCGAAGAAGTTCCACATCCCGAGACGTCCTTCGGTATCCCCCCTTTTCCTTCGCCTAATCCTTCGCCTGCTATAGCGCCATAAAAACGGCGGTGCAACAGGGTAGAGACATCGAGACTGTCGCCCTCGACAACGATTCGTCCGAACCGGCCGCCCTCGCATGCACCTCTTCTCCAATCGATATCGTTATAGCTGGATATATCGTCAAGTATATGCGTCCTGGCGCCGATAGCCCGGTCCGTAATATTAATAGTGCCGTTATCCCATGTGAAATACGTATCGACATAGCCAGCGGCGGGAAAAAGGATCAGCAATGCATCGCCTCTGGCGGGGCTATCGAAAGACAGGCCATATAAAGCATCTCGTCCAGGCAGAGGAACGCTTCCCTCGCCCTGTATATCTATTCCCTCCGAATACGCTGCCCAATGGTATATCGTACCCTGCGCACGTATACCCAGGGTAGGGTAACTTGTCCCGTTATAATCCGTATGCCAGGATTTTACATGTACGCGCACGCTATTCGGATTGCCGTCGTCGCCCAATATCCGACCCAGCAGCGCATACCGATGCGAAGAAGACGCGGGCTTTCCGGGAACACCGCCTTCATAGGCAGTACTGTCCTGGGGTGCGACACGCGCATTAACTCCCGCAACCGACCCGGACGGATCGACATCGTCCAGGCCCGTTAGCGCCCCGTCGTCGCACGCACTCAGCATCAGGAGCGAGACCGTTAAAGCGACCATCCCCGTGACGATCCAGAATATATGCCTCATTTGCTGCCCCAGGATGGATGTATGCTATGATTGTCTTGTAGGTGCTTCCGGCATGAAGGTGGTGACGGTAGCGAAGAAACCGGTGGGAAACAAGGGCGAAAATGTTCTTCTCTTATTTTTCACATATTCCGAAATTCCTCAAAAACTCCTGAAACCCGCCTTACACATCCACCCTGCGCACATCCTCGATACCGTCCAGCGCCGCAATCTCCCTGACTACAGCTGCCGCAACAACCTCGTCTACGGTAACCGCCGTCAGAGCAATCTCTCCCTTGCCGGCCCGCCCCAGCGCCAGGGCGCCGATGTTGATGTCGTTGCGGGCCAGAATGCTACCCACTGCCGCCAGCATGCCGGGCCGGTCCACATTCCTGTATACGATCATGTGGCCTTCCGGCTTGATCTCCAGCCAGTAATTGTCAATGCGCACCAGGCGCGGTTCGTCGCGGTCAAAGATCGTGCCTGCCACCGTGCGGTTCCCATCGTCCGTTTCCAGACCGATCTGTAACAGATTCGTGTACCCGCCGGCTGCCGCATCCCGCTCTTCCCTCACATGGATCCCCATATCCTCCGCAAGAAACGACGCATTGATCAGATTCACGGGCTCTGTGACCCATTTCGACAGGATCCCGCGCACGGCAGCCACCGTCAGCACTTCGGAATAACGGCGCGGAACGTCTCCCCGACATGCCACGGTGATCCCCCGAATACGCCCGCCCCCCAGTTGACCGACCAACTGACCAAGGCGATCGGATAGACTCAAATAGGGCTGGGCATCCGGTTGCGCCGCCATCTTGATGGCCAGTGCGTTGACGGGCGTCTGCACCGCCTCGCCGCATAGCGCGCGAATGACCTGCTCGGTAATCTGTACCGCTACTTTTTCCTGGGCTTCTTCCGTCGAGGCCGCGATGTGCGGTGTAGCGATTACCTTCGGATGTCTGAGCAGTTCGTGCAATTCGACGGGCGGCGGCTCTGTGGAATACACGTCGAGCGCCACCCCGCCCACTTGCCCGCTGTCCAGCGCAGCAAGTAGGTCCTTTTCCTCGACAATGCCCCCGCGGGCGCAATTGACAATGCACACGCCCTTGCGACACTGCGCAAACGTTTCCTTGCGCAGGAGGCCGCGGGTTGCGTCGTTCAGCGGCGTATGTACGGTAATGAAGTCGCTCCCGGCCAGTAACTCGTCCATGTCCACGAGCCGCACCCCAAGGCGCTCGGCGGCCTCCCGCGACAACACCGGATCGTACCCGATCAGGGTCATCCCGAAACCGGCCATGCGCACAGCCACTTCCCTTCCGATTTTCCCCAAACCCACGACGCCGAGGGTCTTTTCGTACATTTCCGAGCCGGTGAACGCCTTGCGATCCCACTTGCCCTCCGCAAGAGAGCGGTTCGCCTGGGGTACGCGACGGGCCATGGAAAGCAATAGGGCGCACGTGTGCTCGGCCGTCGAAATCGTATTGCCGGAAGGCGCATTGATCACGAGTACACCCCGGCGGGTAGCGACAGCGAGGTCGATATTGTCCACCCCGACCCCGGCGCGCCCTATCACCTTCAGATTGCTTGCAGCTTCGATGAGGTCCGCCGTGATCGTGGTGCCGCTGCGAATGATCCAGCCGTCCGCCTCTGCAGCCAGTTCCCGCAATGCCTCCCCGGATTGCTTCAACCGAACGTCGGGGGTAATGCCCCGGGCTTTCAGCATGTCGATGCAGATCGGATCGACCGCATCGGTGATGAGCACCTTCATCTTTTTTTTCGTCATGTATCCATGGTTGCCATCGTCCCGATCCATTCCAACAAGGCGGGTAAGCCCCGTTTTGTCTGCGATGAGGTCAGGAAAACCGGGATTTCCAGCCCGAACGTCGAAAGCGTCTCGTGCATACGGTGTTCCGTCTTTACACGATCGTTACCGGAGAGTTTGTCGCACTTCGTAAGTGCGATGGCGTAGGGCACGTCGCTCCCACGCATGAACTCGATAAAACTCCTGTCGAGCCCGCCGGGCTCGTGCCGGCTGTCCACAAGATGAACGATCAGGCGCAGCACGTCGCGTTCCGCAATGTAGCGCTCGATGAGCCGGGCCCAGTGCGCACGCTCCCGCTTCGAGACTTTCGCATAGCCGAAGCCCGGGAGATCCACGAAATACAGGCTTTCGTTGACCAGGTAATGATTGAATTCCCTCGTCTTGCCCGGCGTCCTGCTCGTCCGGGCAAGCGCCCGACGCCCTGCAAGAGCATTCAACAGAGAACTCTTGCCCACGTTCGAGCGGCCTGCGAACGCGACTTCGGGCCGCCCGTCCGAGGGCAACCCGCTCCAGGACGTCGATCCCTTGACAAACGTAATTTCCCGAATATGCAAAGGGCGCCTCGTCCAAATCGTCCTGATTTACGCGGTAGTCAACCGATCCTTTACCGTCTCGCCGATCACTGCCGGGTTCTCGACCACAACCACGCCGGCTTCTTCCAGTGCGGCAATCTTTTCTTCCGCCGTACCCTTGCCCCCGGAAACAATGGCGCCGGCATGACCCATCCGGCGTCCGGGAGGCGCCGTCCGGCCCGCAATGAATCCGAATACGGGCTTCGTCATATGGCCCCGAACGAAGGCCGCAGCTTCTTCTTCCGCCGTACCGCCGATTTCGCCAATCATTACCACCGCCCCGGTATTGTCATCCCCCTCGAACAACCGCAGGACATCGACGAAATTCGTCCCGACGACGGGGTCCCCGCCAATCCCCACAGCCGTACTCTGGCCAAGACCTTGCCGGGTAAGCTGGTCTACCGCTTCGTACGTCAGGGTACCGGAGCGCGACACCACGCCCACGGACCCTTCGCTGAAAATCATGGCCGGCATGATGCCGACTTTGGCCTGACCGGGCGTCAAGGCTCCCGGACAATTCGGCCCGATGAGGCGCACGCCCTTGCGACGCACGTAGTGAAAAACCGGGATCATATCCCCTACGGGAATGCCTTCCGTGATACACGCGATGACCTGTATACCGGCTTCCGCCGCCTCCAGGATTGCGTCCGGAGCAAACGGAGGGGGTACGAAAATCACAGACGTGTTCGCCCCTTCCTGCGCGACCGCCTCGGCCACGGTGTTGAACACCGGCTTGCCAAGATGGGTACGGCCACCCTTTCCGGGCGTCACGCCGGCTACAAGCGCCGTGCCGTACTCGAGCATGTGTTCGGAATGGAACGTGCCCTCGGAACCCGTGAATCCCTGGACAAGCAAACGAGTGTTTTTATCGACGAGAATCGCCATAACGATTGAAATAAACGGCGAAAAACATGAACGGGGTCAAGATATGAACAATCCGGAGCGTGAAACAGGTGAAGATATGGCAGATTACGAACGCACAGAGAGCGCATCCCGAGGGAAAGCGAATGATTTTTAAGGATAAAACAGGCGCGGGCATTAGGCTCCGGCCAACGCCCTCCCGCACAACCGCTCTACCATGTCCCCGGCACGGAGTATCGTCTCTTCGCCGAAGTGCGGCCCCAGAATCTGCATGCCCACGGGCAGATAGGGCGCCTCCGGATGCAAACCGAGGGGTACGACCAGACCGGGAATACCCGCAAGGTTGGCGGTCACGGTGTAAATGTCGCTGAGGTACATGGCCATCGGGTCGTCCGTCTTGCTGCCAATGCGGAAAGCGGGTGCGGGCGTAGCCGGCGCAATGAGCGCATCCACCTCCTCGAAGACCCTATCGAAATCGTTCCGGATCAGGGTCCGTACCTGCTGCCCTTTCGCATAATAGGCATCGTAGTATCCGGAAGACAGCACATAGGCGCCGAGCATGATCCGCCGTTTGACCTCATCCCCGAAGCCTTCCGTCCGGGAAGCCTTATAGAAGCGGTGGAGCATGGGGTCTCCGTCAAGGCGATCCTTGAGGGCTTCCACTTCTGCCCCGGAGGAAGTCTCTATGGCCAATTCCAGTTCCTCCCGCTCGTTTTTCATCGTTTCGCGGAGTTCGTCGAGCGATGCGCGGCGACCATACCGGATACCGTCGTAACGGGCCAGATTACTGGACGCTTCGGCGGTCGTGAGAATGTAGTACGTGGCAATGCCGTACTCCGTACGAGGCAGGGACACGTCTTGCACCACGGCCCCCTCGCGTTCGAGACCGCGCACGCATTCCTCGATCATGCCCCGTATCCCGGCGTCGAGTCCGTCGGCAAAGTACTCCTTCGGCAACCCGATGCGCATGCCCCCGATGTTCCCGGTCAGCGCTTGCGTGTAGTCGGGCGCCTCCACCGGCGCACTGGTGGAATCCCGCTCGTCTTTCCCCGCCATGTGGTTCAGGAGAAGCGCGCAATCCTCCACGCATTGCCCGATCGGCCCCATGCAATCGAAGGAAGAAGCAAAGGCAACCAGGCCGTACCGGGATACGCGCCCGTATGTAGGCTTCAGGCCAACCACTCCGCAATGTGCAGCGGGCTGGCGAATAGACCCGCCCGTATCCGTGCCAAGCGCCGTATGGCACATCCCGGCGGCAACGGCGGCGGCAGAACCCCCGGAAGAGCCGCCGGGAACGTAGTCGGGATTCGCCGGATTCCTGACCGGACCGAAATACGAGGTCTCGTTGGACGAACCCATCGCAAACTCGTCGGAGTTCGTTTTCCCGACGAAGATGGCGCCCGCAGCTCGCAGGCGTTCGATAACCGTGGCGTCGTACAGCGACTCGAAATGTTCGAGCATGCGGGACGAACAGGTGACGGGACGCCCCTTCATACAAATCACGTCCTTGATGCCCATAACCATGCCCTTCAATGGCATTTCCGGGCCGGCGCCCGTCAATCGATCAAGGCGGCGGGCCTGTTCAAGGGCATCCTGCTCATCCACCGAAACGAAGGCGTTGAGCCGATCGTTCTGCGCCCGAATGCGCGCAAAAAAAGAAGAGACCAATCGTTCACAATCGGTCTCTCCGTTCCGCAAGGCTTTCCGGGCGTCCGCAAATGGAGTCATCGGACGAGCGGCAAGGGATGGCGTTCAGTGTAGACGAAGAAGGGCAGGATGCGGCGAACAACAAACCGCCGCAGCGGCGCAATCAGCTTTGAGGCGTCTGATCGGGAGCCTGGGTTGGTACGGAAGCAGCGGCATCCGGCGCCGGGGCAGCTTGTGCCGGCTGGGCCGATGCCTGCTGAACAGGCGGTTGCGCAGGGGGAGCCTGGGGTTGCGGCGCAGCCTGAGCAGGCGGCTGGGGGCGGTACGTGGTGTGCCGATTGTCTGCATCCACGGTGAGTTCACGCTTAATGTCCTTGGTGGCGTCCTTGAACTCCCGCAGGCCCTTGCCGAGCCCGCGCGCAATTTCCGGTATGCGCTTCGCGCCGAATACGAGGAGCAAAACCAGCATAATCAGGCCTATTTCCATCGGTCCGAATGTACCCATGACCAACCCTCTTTCTTGTGAACGATAGTAAAACGCGGCCCGATCAAGGCAAAAACACGGCTTTTACCGGTAAACGAAGGGGTATAAGCGGGGTTCCGATCAAGGAAGATCGCGTGTCCGGAAACACGGATCGCACCCGGAAACCGGACTGGAACATGCAACGATGCCCCGCTTTCCAGAGATGCGCTCGTTTTTCTCAAGGCAACCCGTACGATTCCCACTTCGTGAACATCCGATACGACAAGGCAAGCGACCGGGCCGTTGTGACACGGTGTATGCACGTGGACGGCATCGTCGATCCGCCGCCCGACAAGTCGATCGCGCAACGGGCCGCGCTCCTTGCGGCCATCGGCGACGGAACATCCCGACTGGTCAATTATCCCTCGTCCGCCGACCCGCAATCGACACTGCGTTGCCTCCGGCAGTTAGGCATTGCTATAGAAAAGGACGGGGAAGACATCCTGGTGCATGGCAAGGGACTCAACGGGTTTTCCGCACCCGACGCCCCCCTAAACTGCGGCAATTCGGGCACCACGATACGCCTCCTTGCGGGCCTGCTCGCCGGACAGGATTTCGACAGTGTGCTCACAGGCGACATATCCCTTCGGAGCCGGCCCATGGAACGTGTTGCAGAACCACTCCGGGAAATGGGCGCACAGATAACCTTGCACGCCGGCTGCGCCCCCATGCGTATCGAGCGCGGCCCCCGGCTGCATGGCATGGACTATCGCCTCCCGATGCCCTCGGCGCAGGTAAAATCCTGCGTACTCCTTGCAGGCCTGCGTGCCCGGGGACGCACCACCGTCATCGAAACCCTGCCGTCGCGCGACCACACCGAGCGCATGCTGAACCTGGCGCCGCTCGAGACAGAAGGTGCGCGATACATTTCCGTCGAGGAAAACATGTCCGTGCCGGCCCGCACCTGGACCGTGCCGAACGATTTTTCCGCCGCCGCCTTTTTCATGGTCGCCGGCGCAGCAGCGCCTCATGGCGCCATGCTCCTCAGAAAAGTCGGCCTGAACCCTACTCGTAGCGCGCTCATCGGGGTTCTTGAGGAAATGGGCGCCGTTATCCGCGTAGCCAACCGGGAGGAATCCGGAGGGGAACCGGTGGGCGATCTCCACATCGAGGCTTCACCGCTCCGGGGCGTGCACGTGAACGGAGCGCGCATCCCCCTCCTGATCGACGAAATTCCGATCCTTGCGGTGGCGGGCGCCCTGGCGAAGGGACGCACCGAAATACGGGACGCACGCGAATTGCGCTTCAAGGAAACGGATCGCATCGACGCAATGGCGGAGAACCTGCGGCGGATTGGCGTACCCGTAGAAGAATTCGACGACGGATTGGCCGTGGAAGGCCCTGCTGCCCTGCACGGAAACGTCGTAGCAAGCCGGCACGATCACCGTGTGGCCATGGCCATGGCCGTGGCCGGGCTGATGGCCGACGGAGAAACGATCATCGAGGACGCTTCCTGCGCAGCGGTGTCGTTCCCGAACTATTGGGAAACGCTTGCGTCGGTGGCCTCATAACCTGTTTCCGCGGACGGATCCCACAGATGCGCTTCCAGTACGACGCACCCATCCTTGTCGAACGTCACTCCCTCGGCGCGCAGGCGTTCCTCCATGACATGCGGCCCGCCGAAACGCATCCTGCCGGTCAGTGCGCCAAACCGGTTGACGACGCGGTGGCAAGGAAGTGGCGTGCCCGCCGCCGCGCCCAGTGCCCAACCGACCGTGCGGGCAGCGGAACGCGCACCGAGATAGCCGGCGATATGCCCGTAGGTCGTAACTTTACCGCAAGGGATCCGGTCCACTATGGCCCAGACCCGTTCGAAGAAATCATTGTCCCGGGAGGCGTTCATACGCCGTATACAGCCCTCCCCGTATTATGTTGTTGCATCCCGGAGAAACTTGTAAAACTATGACGAAGGCGCCTCATTTGCCGGATCCGGCGCGTGCTGCGCTGGAAAATGCGCTGGGGGCAGAACGCCTTATCCGGCAGGTCGAACTGGCCCCCTACACCACATTCCGGATTGGCGGGGCAGCGGACCTGTTCTACGAGGCGCGCACCGTGGAGGAACTCGTTCGAGCCATCACAGTGGTCCGGGCCTGCGGCGTTCCGTACTTCCTTCTCGGACGGGGAGCAAATATCCTGGTGAGCGACCTTGGCGTACGCGGATTCGTCATCTACAATACGGCGCGCCGGACGAAGATAAACCCCGATACGCACCGGTTATGGGTGGAATCCGGAGCCATCATGTATCCGAACGTGATCGAGGCGGCCGTGGAGGCCGGCCTTTCCGGGCTGGAACACTATGTCGGCATTCCATCCACCGTAGGGGGCGCACTTTGGCAAAACCTGCACTTCCTGTCGCCGCCTCCCGAGCGGGAACGCACTATGTTCATCGAGGAAGTGCTGGAGGAGGCCGAAATCCTGACCACGGAAGGCGACCGTCGTACGGTCGGCGTGGAGTATTTCAATTTCGGGTACGACTATTCGGTACTGCACGACCGCGAAGATATCGTGCTTTCGGCCACGTTCCAGCTCGAACCGGGGGATCGGACGCGGATGAAAGAAATCATGGCTGCGAACCTCGAATGGCGCAGTGCGCGGCATCCCCCGCTGGATACGGAGCCCAGCGTTGGATCCATTTTCAGGAAAATAGAGGGGATCGGAGCGGGACGGCTCATCGATGAGGCCGGCCTCAAAGGGACGCGCATCGGAGGCATCGAAATCACGCACCGGCACGCCAATATCATGGTCAACCGGGGCGGGGGCAAAGCCGCCGACGTGATTGCCTTGATCCGATACATACAGGAAGTGGTGGCGCGCAACACGGGCTATCTGCTCGAGACAGAAATTGCGTTTATTGGTGAATTCGAGGAGAGACCGGATGCGCTGCCGTATACCGCCCAAGCGGATATAGAACATATCGGCGCTCCCCGGCCCCCGCTGTCATGAAACAACCGTTCACAGCGTGGCTTGCCGGAGCATGGGCCGTTTTCGAGAAGGACCTGCGTCTCGAACTGCGAAGCCGCTATGCGGTGGGCACGTTGCTGATGTTCGTCCCCGCCTCGATCCTGCTCATCCTGTTCGCCACGGGGCAGGAACCGCTTTCTCCCCGCATCCAGTCGGGACTCCTGTGGATCGTGATTCTTTTTGCGGCTTCCATCGGCCTCGGACGATCGTTCGTAAGTGAAGAAGATCGTGGTACGGTGCTCCTCCTGCGGCTGCACACCCGGGCCAGTATGGTCTATGCAGGGAAACTGCTGTTCAATTTTCTCCTGATCCTTGTGCTGGAAGCCGTAGCCGTCTTTACCATGATCGTGCTCCTGAATATCAAGGTGGCGCATGGCGGCTTGCTCGCAAGTACGATTTTGCTCGGTTCACTGGGCCTCGCCGGTGCGACGACACTCCTCGCTGCGCTGATCGCCCGGGCAGCAACACGAGGGCCGCTGCTCCCGGTGTTGCTTTTTCCCCTGCTCGTACCTTTGCTCATGTCGGTGGTAGCAGCCACGCGCCATGCCCTCGAAGGCGGCTTCGGCTGGGGCGCCAGCGGCGAAGCCCTGACTACGCTGGCCGCATTCGCCGGGGTTGTCATTACCGCTGCCGTGCTGCTCTTCGATTTCGTCTGGAACGATTGAGGACGTGCGTCATTTGCGTACCCCTTTCCGTATTTTATTTTCTGTTTCATGGCTGCTTCAGGAAAAACATACAAGCGTATCCGCAACATGGTGCTGGCATGGCTGACGCTGGTCGTGCTGGGCGGGTTTTTGCTCGATATTCCCCGAATCAACATTCTGGAGCACACGGCGCGGAATCTGTATTTCCACGTGCCCATGTGGTTCACGATGATGGCGGCATTCTTCGTGTCGGCATGGCACTCGGCGCGATACCTTGCGTCCCGTGACCGCGTACGCGACGTGCGGGCGCTGGAAGCTGCCCGGGTCGGCGCTGCATTCGGCATACTCGGTCTGGTGACGGGCATTGTGTGGGCGCGCTTTACCTGGTACGTCGGACAGGGTATCTGGTGGAATTTCGATCCCAAGCAAACAATGGCCGCCGTACAGTTGCTGATTTACGGGGCCTACTTCACCCTGCGCGCAAGCGTGGAAGAACCTGAAAAGCGGGCGCGCATCGCTGCCGTATATAATCTGTTCGCGGCCGCCTGCGTCCCGTTTCTCCTGTACGTGCTCCCCCGCCAGATGGAGAGCCTGCACCCCGGCGCGGAGGGCAACCCCGCCTTCAGCGACATTACCCATCCGATCATGCGTGTGGTCTTTTATGCGGCGGCGATCGGTTTCATCGGACTCTTCTGGGTGCTCTACACGCAACGAGTCCGGCTGGCCGCCCTCAACGAACGGGCCGAAGACACCCCCAAGCCATGAAAATTCACCCCATTCAGGAAGCGGATACGACGTACGGCGCCACGCCGTACGATTCCATATGGACTTCGCAGGAAGTGCCGGTGCAGCAACCGGATGCTCTGGAGCAAACCATGCTGGCGCAGGACAAACTCTATGTGGTACTGGCAGTGGTGCTCATCATCTGGATCGGGCTCGCGGCATTCATATACCGGACCGACCGCAAAATAGACCGGCTGGAACGGAAACTGGATGCGCGCATTTCAGATGAAAGCGCCTCGCCGTAGCATGTGTCCCGATCGCCCCCGTATCCTCGCACGCGTCCCCCTTCTCTTTCGACAACGCCCTGCATGAAACCCAAAACGATCATAGGCCTCGCGCTGATGCTCGGCTTCGGCGCCTTGCTGTTCCTCAACTTCGGAAAACAGGTCGGGGGGTACATGGATTTCGCCGAAGCCGAGAAAACGGGTGTCGAAGCGCATGTGGTCGGGCAATGGGTAGAGGCGGAACAGTATGCGTACGACCGCGACCGGAACGTCTTCAGTTTCCATATGCAGGACGAAGCGGGCCATGTTCGCCTGGTCCATTATGCCAATCCGAAGCCGGCCAATTTCGAAGACGCCGAACGGCTGGTCGTGCGGGGCTCCACAAAGGGTGACATCTTCGAAGCGCGGCACATCCTCGTCAAGTGCCCCTCGAAATACAACGACGGCGCCGAATTTCAGGCAGCGGCTTCGTAGAAGAAACGGAGGGTAGGGTATATTTTTTGCGAGACGAATTTTTATTGACTTAGTCATGACCAAGTCGTATATTGCGTACCCTTGTCGGTAATTGGATCAAAAACCGTACATGCCATGAAAACCGCCACCACGCATGAGGCGAAAACGCATTTGTCCCGAATGCTGAAGGAAGTCCAGCAAGGCGAAACCATAATCATTTTGAACGGCAAGACGCCGGTCGCCAAGCTGACAGCCATTGAATCGCCCGTGTTCCAGCGACCGAAAGTGGGTACCGTCACATCCGCTCCCGTACGCTATGACCCGGATGCATTTGATCCGATGACAGACGAGGAACTGGCGGAATGGGGACTTTGACTTCGTACATCCTGGACACATGTACGCTAATCTGGCTGTGCACGGATCCAAAGCGGATATCAGAAACTGCAAGAGAGGCCATTGAAACCGCTCAAGCTCCGTTGCTGCTGAGCGATGTCTCCGCAATCGAACTGGCGCTCAAGTGGCAATCTGGAAAACTCGATATTCCCGATCCTCCGCGGCACTGGCTGGAAAAACAAATAGCCGTCTGGGGATTAACGTGTCTGTCGTTGAGTCGGTTTGATATCTACCGTGCTACCGAGTTGCCGAATCATCACAAAGACCCCTTCGATCGTTGGCTGGTGGCGACAGCGCTTGGCGCAAACGCAACCATTCTTACGCCGGATACGGCCATCCGCCAGTACCCGGTAAGTTGCCTCTGGTGAAACCATGCCGCGCTGCCGCACCGATGGGCAGGGCCGGCGCCTGCCTCTCACAAATATATCAGCGTCGCCAGCAGGAAGAACACACCCAGGCCGAGAATATCGTTGCTTGTGGTGATAAATGGACCGGTGGCAAGAGCGGGGTCTATTTTCATGCGGTGGAGCAGCAGAGGCACCGTGGCTCCAATAATCGTGGCGAGTACGATCACGGTCAGCATGGAGAGCGACGCCGTAAGCGCAAGCAATGCGAGCGACGCATCGCTGATGGGCAGCGCCATGACCACGGCCCCCAGAATGAGCGCCAGCGCCAGCCCGTTCAGGAGCGACACGCTCAGTTCCTTGCCGAGGCGACCCGCCACATCGCTTGCCCACAATTCCCCGCTGGCCAGCCCCTGCACCACAATGGCCGAGCTCTGAATGCCTGCATTACCAGCCATGGCCATTACAATGGGAATGAACGTGGCCAGTATAACCGCCTGTTCGAGCGCGTTTTCGAATTGCCCGATGACAAGGCCCGACAGGCCGGCGCCCACCATGCCGATGAGCAGCCAGGGCAACCGCCCGCGAATCACCCGGAACACGGAGTCGGTAGGCTCTTCGCTACCGGACATGCCGCTCATGCGCTGGATGTCTTCCTCTGCCTCGTCCCGAATGACGTCCACAATATCGTCGATCGTGATCCGGCCCAGCATCTCGCCTCTCGCGTCCACCACAGGAAGCGATACGAGATCGTATCGCTGCATGATGCGCGCCACTTCCTCCTGGTCGATCTCAGGCGGTACCGTGATGACATCCTCGTCCATAATGTCGGATACAGGCGTATCCGCAAGTGTCAGCAACAAATTTTTCAGGGAAACCATGCCCTGTACTCTCCCCTGTGCATCGCTTACGAACACGGCGAAGACCGCCTCCACGGTTTCGGCATTGCGGCGCACTTCTTCCGTCGCTTCGGCTACGGTCCACGTTTTGGGTACGATGACGAACTCCGTACCCATGATGCCTCCGGCGGACTCCTCATCGTAATGGAGCAACGACCGGACTTCCTCGCTGCGATCCAGCAAGGGCAGCACCCTGGCGGCCACCTCTTCCGGCAAATCCGCCAGCACATCGGCTGCATCGTCCGTTTCGAGATAGCCCAGAAATTCCGATAGCCGCTCCGGGTGCGTTTCTTCAAGAAGCCGGGTGCGAAGCTCTTCGTCGAGTTCGGCCAACGCCAATCCGGCCTGTTCGCTCGGCAACCATCCGAACAGGGTCTCGCGTTCTCCGGTAGGGAGGTAATTCAGTAGCCGGGCCAGATCGGCGGGATGCAAACTGGCTGCTATACGCACTGCTTCCTCCCGGTCGCCGGATTCCAGCAGGTCCTCAAGGCGCTCTGCCAGATCGTCGTCGATTCCGGGAAGGTATGCGGGGAGTTCTTCGTCTCGAAGAGTATCGAAAGAATGCTCCATGTGGTGCGCAAACGGTTAAAGGTCGGATAATGGGCGCTCCACCCTGCGAGTAAAGCCGCGGACGTTATACGCGCGCCTTAAGATAACGTGCAAGAGCGACAAACTCTTCCGGGGTCAATTCCTCCGGTCTGCGCGCATCCATCCCCTCGGGAAGAGCAATGCCCGTCGCCCCCTTTGTCCAGCGTTCGAGCCCGTTGCGCAGTGTTTTGCGACGGCGGTTGAAGGCGGTCCGGACAACGCTGCGAAAAAACGCCATGTCCACGCCCTCGGGCGCCTCTTCCTTGCCCAAGAATGTCAGACGCACCACGGCACTGGTTACGGCAGGGCGTGGGTAAAACACATGGGGAGATACCCGGAACAGGATTTCAGGATGCGCAAGAGCCTGACACAGCACACTCAGAATGCCATATGCTTTGGTCCGGGGAACAGCTACAAGGCGCTCGGCAACCTCCCGCTGCATCGTCACAACGACCTCCTGCACGACATCGCGCGCATCGAGCAAGTTGAACAAGATGGGGCTCGTGATATTGTACGGCAGGTTACCCACAACACAAACCGGGGCGGCTTTTTCCCTGGCAAGCGCCCGCCAATCCACGTCCAGCACATCCATCTGTCGCACATCGATTTCTGGCCGCGCATCCCGCAAGAACGCAGCGACGCGCCGGTCTATCTCGACAGCGGTAAACGTTGCAAACCGATCCTGAAGAAAACCAGTGAGCGCCCCCTCGCCCGGCCCGATTTCGACGACATGCGCCCCCTCCGGAGCCTGCAGGGCAGCTACAATTTTGCGCGCTACATTCGGATCGCGGAGGAAATGTTGTCCGAGCGATCTTCTGGGAAGAATGGACATGGATAAGGTCTGGCGCTACGGTCCATAGGGCATTTCAAGATACTGCCTTGCCCGTTCGTGCGCATTGGACCAGTCTTTCGTGGCCAATGCCTCCCGGTAGGCAGCCACCGCCCGACTGCGTCGCCCGAGAGCATCATGGGCCATGCCCGCGTACAGCCGCCCCATCGTGACGAACGGGTCCTCCACTGCTTCACGTATCGCGGGTTCCTGCAAGGCGTCGAGATGCGGGAGCGCCGCCTCGTACTCGCCATAGGCCATGCGGCTTCGCGCCATGAAAAAAAGCGCCTGCCCGGCCAGCGATGCATTGTATCCTGTCTGCCCGGCTTTATGACGCGCATAAATCTCTTCGAAAATGGGATCCGCCTGCTCCCACCTCCCCCACCGTGCATAGACACGCCCCTCTATCGCATGAAAAAAAGAATTACCGGGATACCGCTCGCGCAGCCAGGTCGCATAATGCATGCTATGATCGAAATCGTTTTCGAACAGATAATATATCTGCAACAGGAAATAAGCCGCCTCCGTGCGAACGAACCGTCCATCGCGCACCGTACGCTGGAGCGCCTCGATACCGCGTTCCCGGTCCCCATCCGGGAAAAAGAGCATCAGAGGCTTCAGCAACGGATACTTGTCCGGAATAGCGACTGCATAATAGTCGTACATGCCCTTTCCGAAAGCATAATCGGCCACATCCGGTTCCTGTTTCACGACGTCCAGCACGTAGTCCATCGCCCGCAGACCATCCCGCGCCGCTTTGAGCCACTCCCCGCGATTCGATCGGAGCCGCCCCCGAAACCCCAGTGCAGCGCCCTTGAAGAACATGGCGTCAAAAGCATCGGAACGCTGCTTGAGAAGGCGGTCCGAGCGCTCGATGACTTCCTCCATAGCAGCATAAAAAGCGGCGTCATGCGTATCGTCGGCAAGATCGGGAAGAATCTTCCACCATATGTTGAGCGCCTCCAGAAAAGGACCGGCAGGATGTTCCGGATAACGCCGGGCAATGGACTCGAAACGACGGGCTGCCGCATCGAATTCCATGTTATACAGACGATCCAGCCCTTCGCTCACTTCGGCCTGTACGACCGGATCGTCGAAAATGGATCCGGCAGGCTGCGCCCGGACAGGAACGAACCCCAGAAGAAAGGCTACGGCCAGCCCGCCAATAGCAGATCGCATCATGGAAACCCCCAGACATGTGCTCGCAACAGTCTATGCTCCCCGCTCGCCCAGACGCCGCGTCCCGGAGTAGATCAGGGCAACAAAGGCCACTTTAGCAAGGTCCGCAGGAATGAAACGCAGAAAGCCCTTGTCGATGGATTCCATCCAGGTGGCATGATCGGCGGCGTAATGCAGCCAGATAACGCCCGAGGCAAAGAACACCACCGACCCGACGAGCATCGCAAGCGCACTGCCCGTCAGCGTATTCCACTTCCTCGAAAGGCGGCCCACTGCGAGAGCCGCCAGCGGATACCCCAGCAGGTACCCCGCGCTCACCGCCCCCAGCATATAGGAAAGTCCGTGTCCGTCGCCCGCAAACACCGGCGCAAAAAGCCCCATTGCGAGATACAGGAGTTGTGCGAACATCCCGTTACGAGCGCCCAGAAAAAGGCCGCTGCCGAATACGAACAGCGTCTGGAGCGTGAAAGGAACCTCCCACAAGTAAATGCGGACCTGGGCCCCGGCGGCGGTAAGCAGCGCAAAGCCAACGATCCCAAGCGCCTGCACAAGCGTAGAGGCTCGTTCTCCCCGAAGGGCGTCGATCAGCGAAGGGGCGGGCGCGTGCAGTCGTAGCAGCATGAAAACAGAGACCGGTTTAAAGGTTAAGGAACGCAAAGGTCCTGTAATATCGGCTTTTTCGGGGAATCCGGGCAAGCCCCGAGCGCAGGAGATCGACAAATCGAAGAAGACCCCGGGAAGGATTCCTGTTCGGAACGTTCCGGAAAAGGTAAACGTTTTTGCTGTTCACGTTTTTTCGAGGGGCAAACCGTACCCTTGCGGGCGGCTTGCCGATCGGTTTCTACATCCAGGGCGCTCATTCTCATTGCCGCCCGTCTCCGCTTATCTTCCCTGCCGCCATGCGTAACTGGATCCGACTCGAAACGGATCGTCTGGCGACAGCCCTCGGACGCCTTGACCGCCGGACGGTGACCGTGCTGGTAACGGTCGCAGCCCTCGTTATCCTGCAGGACGCCGTGGGAAGCCGCCGGTTCTTTCATAACACGCTGGGTGAAATTTTCCCGGTCGGGCACACCGGCCTCCTCGCATGGGTATGGCGGTTTCTCGTGCAAGGCATCACCGGGTTCGTGCTCCCGCTCGCGATCCTGTGCGGTCTGTTCCGGCAATCTGCGCGAGACGCGGGACTGGGGCGAGGCGACTGGAAGTTCGCAGGGATAGCTATGGCCCTCTATCTTCCGGTGGTAATTGCAGGCACGTGGTTCCTTTCGGCGAGTCCGGCCTTTCAGGCGCAGTATCCCCATCATGGTCCCGCGGAAACGGACTGGACGATTTTTCTGATCTACGAAACGTGTTTTCTGTTCTACTGGATCGGCTGGGAATACCTTTGGCGCGGGTTTGTTCTTTTCGGCACGGCGCATACGTTCGGGGCGTACGCCATCTTCATCCAGGCCATCCCGTTTACATTGCTGCATCTCGATAAACCCCTTCCGGAAACCGTGCTTTCCCTTGTCGGCGGCATAGCCCTCGGGGCCCTCGTATGGCGTTGCCGGTCATTCTGGATCGCCGTCCCGATCCATGCCGCCCAGATGATTGTACTGGATTTCTGGTGCACGCTACGAACGCGCTCTGGCGCAATCGGAATCGGACTGGATGCATTGGGTAGAGCACTGGGCGATGGGCTGGCGGGATAGCCTCGCACGGCGGTGTACATCGCCGCAGTCTACCACCGGTAGGTCAGCGTCATCATATGCCCCGGCCCCACAAAACCGCTCTCGAACGCCACATAGGCATAATCGACGAGCGCCTTGTCCATATCCAGACCCATCCCAAAAGAAAACCCTCGAAGCTTCTCGTTGGTAATGTATCCCCCCCGCAGCGTCACAATTTCGAGCACCTCGGCCCCCAGACCAAGGTGTAGTTTCGTGCGCTGCGCCTCAAGCAAGTGCGAGACTTCCACCGTGACGAACAGTTGGGCCAGCGTAGCATCGTCTTCCCGGAGCCTCACATGGAACGGATGCGCCGCCACGCCGACGCGCAGGGCGCGCGGTAACCGGGTGGCCTCCGCCACCAGCCTTGACATCCTGCCTGTATTCTGTAATGCCGCACCGAACTGCACCCCCCGAATGGGCAGGTCCGCCTGTACGCCGAAATCGAACGCATATCCACGGGAAGAGCTCGTGAAAATGCGCTCAAGCAGATACTTGGCCGTTACGCCGGCCCGAAAGCGCCCGAACCGCCGACCATACGAAGCCCCACTACTGACGAATTGCGCACTAAAGAACCCTTCCGGGTCCCCGGGCCCGGAGCGCGCCTCGAGGTTGCCGCTTTCCATCGCCGTAATAAATAACCCGACGCCCGCCTTGTCACCCAGACCCAGACGAGAGGCCGCAGCATAACTCCTGGTCCCGAGTACCCACGCATAGTAAGACAACGAGGCCGTATTGTGTTCGGCTGCGGCCAGACCGGCCGGATTCCAGAACGTACTGAATGCATCGCGGCTCCAGGCAACCTGCCCATCTCCCATGGCGCCTGCCTCGGCGTTCACTCCATTCCGCAGAAACGCAAATCCGCCTTCCTGCGCCGCTGCCGGCCATGCAGCGAAAAACGCAAGCATTCCCAGCATGCACAAGCGCGTTTTTATCAATATTCTCACAGAAGCATCCGGAGCGTAATCAGGTGCATCATGCCCGCACCGTGCGGTTCCAGCAGAAGGCCGTACTCGACTCGAAAAGCAAGGGCGCCTACCGGTTGTTCGATCTCAAATCCAGCGGAAGGAGTGTTCCCCGAGAGGGCGCTGCCGATGCGGTCGACCCCGCCGCGAAGCACCAGGATCTCCGAGAGTTCGTACTCGACGCCGGCGCGCAAACCGGCCTCGTGCAAGGTTGCCCGGCGCGCCTCGAACGCTTCGAACGGTACGGAGCCGATGCGTTGCATACTACGGACCCGGTATTCCAGATCCGAAAAGCGGGATTCGTATTCGGCAAGCAACTGCAAACGATCCCCCAGCATGACGTATGACGCACCTGCACGCAAACGCAGGGGAAATCTATCGGACGTCGTGCCGCCCTCCGCTCCGTACAAACCGGATGTATCCCAGGAATAACGGGCCAGCAGATCGTCCACTACGAATGCAAGACGCAAGCGATCGGTCACATCCACCATGACCCCCG
This sequence comes from Rhodothermales bacterium, assembly GCA_965248175.1. Taxonomy (GTDB): domain Bacteria; phylum Bacteroidota; class Rhodothermia; order Rhodothermales; family VXPQ01; genus VXPQ01. The sequence continues at coordinate 1,136,391 of OZ252093.1, read as the reverse complement.
CATCAATACCAATGCTGTGGACCGGCTCGATGTCGTCGAGGAGATCCGTGCGGAAAAGCTGAAGCCCGACACCCACCGAAAAACGCTGGCCGAGATGCGTGCCGAAGGCCAGAAAAAACGCAAATTCGTCCGTCGAATACATTTGCGTGTGGTACCCGCTGGCATCCCTCCCGTCGATATGGGACACCCCGGCATGAATCAGCCCAGCAGCAAGGCCCGCACTTGGCTGAATGGGCGTCGCGAATTGCAGAAACTGCATCTCCCTGTCGAAACGCATGAAGGCCGTCGAAGCCATGATATGCTGTCGTGTGGCTTGCGGGGCCAGGGCCGGATTGTAATAGGGGGAGGCATCGCCCCGCACGTCTGCGGCAAGCGCATTGCCCAACGCCATACCGCGGGCGCCAAAGCCCATTCTCGAAAAGGCTCCCGCCGATTGTCCCCATGCGTTGGCCACCGGCATCAGAGCCAGCAACCCCACGAGGCAATGGATCGTCTTGCGCGCCATGCCTGCGGTCATTCGAGCACCTGGATTTTCCCGTGCGCAGCCTTCCCGCCGACGACGGTATAGAAATACACCCCGTTCGCCACCCGGAATCCGTTGTGGTCGGTTCCGTCCCACGTCACTTCCCGCTCGCCTCCGACGACGGCGTTCGCTGCCAGTTCACGCACGAGGTTCATACGAAAATCAAGTATGCGAATGCGGTCGGCGCCCCCGTCCGAATCATACCGTATGCGAACGAACCGGTCGTTTGCGGGCGAAAACGGATTCGGGTATGCATAGGCGTCCACATCCGGCTTGTCGTCGGTTGGCATATCCGGGTGCAACGGCACGTCGGTCCGATAAATGCGCCATGTGGTTCCGCCGTCCGTGCTCTTCATGAGCCCGTCCGACGTGCCCACCCATAACGCAGCGCCCGCGATAGCCACGGAATACACGGAGAGGTCCGGGCGCACGATCCGGTCAGGATCCTCTGCGTCCCGGAAACGGCGGATCGTTCGCCAGGTCACTCCGCCGTCGTGCGTAACGAATAAGCCATTTTCCCCGGCGACATAGACCGTCTCACTCCCCCGGAAGGCAAAATCGTGCACTTTTTCGCCAATGAGAACCTGCTCGAATGTTTCGCCCCCATCCCGGGTCACGGTGACGCCGTACTGTTCCGACGGGCCGGGCCGGGACGGATCGTTCACCGGCCAGGTGGCCATCCAGATCGGATTTCGCCCCCCGGGCAGCGACTGCTCCTCTATGGAGGTAACCCAATTACCCGTCAGGGAATATGCGGCGCCGTCGGCAGCGAATCGCTGCCACGCCAGCCCGTCGTACGACCGATTCACACCGCCCGCCGTACCGGCCCAAATCGTGCCGGCCTCGTCCACAAGCACGCTGAATCCCCGGTGGTTCAGATGTCCCTCCATTTCCCGTGGCACAGGCGACACGAAAAACCCGTACGACGAATCCGGATGAATGGCGTACAGAAAATCGGGGGGCAGCACGACCCGCTCCCAGGTCTGCCCATCATCCCGGGATCGGCGTATGCCGCTGGCCCAGGCCGCAATCCACACATCGCCCCGCACCGGATCGTAGTCGGTATCGAAGGGAGGGCTTTGCTCCGGCGCGATGATGGGCAGGGCGGGCAACACGGATACGCCATATTCCTCGGTCGTGGCGTCCGGAGCATCGAGATGAGGCGGACGCCAGGTAAACGTCGCGCCCCCGTCTGTGGAGAAGACATACCCGGCAACGCTGTTAATCGTCTGACCGTCCTCCATTCTCGAAGAACCGATGCCTGCCCACACAACGGAGCCTTCCACGTCCAGCGAATACACGTTAAGACGGCGGGCCGCCAGCGAATCGACGTCGGCAACGAACCAGGTTTGTCCGCCGTCCCGGGTCATATTGAGAAACGGCCCGGCCCACAGCGTATCGCCCTCCGCATGCAGGTTGGTTACACTGTTGCGCAGGATGCCGGTCACAGGCAACAACTCGCCCGTCCGGCCAACCTGCGCCTGCCCCTGTGGAACGAGCAGAAGACTGGTCAATATGCCGAACAGCGCCCGCCTCATTCCACCACCACGGTTGCTTCCACGATATCGCTGAGAAGACCGGCTCTATCTCTGGCCCGGAAAGCGAATATGTTAACCCCGGGTTGATTGGACGATTCAATCCGTACGATGCGCGTATAGCGTCCATCGGCAGCCGCTGCATCGCCATCCAGCCCATCGTCGTGCATACCGATCGTCGTCCCGGGTCTTGTCACGTTCCAGAATTCGACGGAGGCGATATTGGAAAGCCCGTCCGGGTCGGATACGACGGCTATCAACTCCAGCAACGCACTGGGGTCACCCTGCACGGGACGACGTACGGTATCCGGTGCCACGACCATGCTTATGACCGGCGGCGCCCCCTCCGCCGAAACATGCATCATGCCGCGCACCTGGTTGCTGAGCATCCCTTCCCGATCTTCCGCAAAAACCAGCACGGTGTACACGCCGACCTCGCCGGCCGGGACGATCACATCGGAACGGCCCGCATACTGCCCACCGGAGCCGGAAGCAAGCACACCTTCGGCGATCGTCGTGTCCCCGAATACGACGAAAGAAACGGCCTCCACATCATTGTCCGCATCCCGCACCGTAACCTCCAGGGAGAGTGGAACGATCACATCGGCATCGCCGGGTGGCGCAATAAACTCGTGCGGCGAAAAGGAGAATTCGGACAACTCCGGCGGAACGCCTGCATCGTCAAGCAGACCAGGAGCCTGATCGCACGCACTCAGGGCGAGAAGTCCTGCGGCAAGAACCGCTGCCGCATAGCGAAAGGAATAGAGCAAGATGAAGCGTCCCGAAGGGTTCAGATTCGGATAAACGAAACCGTATCAATCTGCGCTCATCAACGCTCCGTCAGGTGGAAAGGACAGGGTACGACCGGAAAACACGCACGCAGCGTACGCAAAAACGTTGCGACTTATGCCGGGCATGGGCTCCTAACAAGCTTTCGGTATAAAAGATCCCGGGCGGCGCACTATACCTCCGAAAAATATATGGACGCAGGCCGGCAGGCATAGGATCGTCACGCGACATACAGGGGCCTGAAACTGAAACACAGGATAAAGACAAACAGGCTGAAAAGGCCCAGCGCCATGCGCCCGGGGGTCAACGGTTGCTCATGAAGCACAGGGGGATGATCTATCTTGACCAGGAATATGAGCAACAGGCACCAGATAAACCAGCCGCTGTAGGAAAAATCCTGCATCCACGGCAGAACGTTCTCTGCAAGTGCAGCCAACACCATAAGACCCGCCATGGCCAGCGCAATACGCGTTAGATTCCCGTCGAACAGTTTCGCCAGATAGAAATACAGGATTCCTGCAAGGATAAACCAGGAGCCGCTCCCGAGAGGCGGATACAGTTCGTAGAGAAGCGGCGAGATTTCGAGCACAAACCCGATGGCGCCCGAAAGCAGCAACACCAGCATGAACCCCCGGGCGAGGCGGGCATGCCAGACGCGCCCGAACAGTGCATAGGTAATATGTCCGCCGTCGAGTTGCCCAATGGGAAGCAGGTTCAGCGCCGTAAAAAACAGACCCAGCCACCCGGCAAACAGCACGGGGTAGTGGTACATCTCCCAATTTGGAGGCACATCCGTGAAAAACTGTTTGAGCAACATATACAACAGCGTATCGCCCACGACCAGCGAAAGCGTTCCGTCGCTCGATCCGGTCAAGCTGTCCGGATACCTGCCGAATTGCTCTACATACTGCTGGATGGTCTCGTGCCCCACCCCCACACCAAAGATATACGAGGCGGGCGGCAATGCAGCAAAGGCCACAAGCAGGATCGCAAGAGCGACTGCAAAACCGGCGAGCGGCCCGGCAGCGCCGATGTCGAACAATTTCCGCAAGCTGGGCACCGGTTCTCTAATGCGGATAACCGCACCCAGCGTACCCACGCCGAGGAAAGGCAGGGGAATGTAGTACGGCAGCGAGGTGGCCACGCCATGAAACCGGGCGGCAAAATAATGGCCGAACTCGTGCACGGTCAAAAAAAGAAGCAGAGATAGACCAAAGCGCAAGCCGTCGGCCAGGAACGCCGGCCAGCCCTCGCTCGCGTACACCGCCCAACGACCGACCAGATTGCCCCCCTCCCACACGGTGGCTGCAAGCGTAACTACGAAGAGTAGCGCATGGAGCCAGTAGCGATCCCGGCCCTTCCGCAAATCGGATCCACCGGAACCGGCTCCGACGGCATGATCTGTCTCTGAAGAGAATACGGAAGGCTCGCTATGCGACGGATACATACATACGGGATATACGTGGCGAAGATGGGGTGTGGCAGGGAGAGGCCAGGCGTCAACGGAGTTCGGAAAGCCCTTTAGCAATCCGGCGCATGGCTTCCCGCAAATCTTCCATGGAGGCAGCGTACGAAATACGCAGCCCCCCCGGATCACCGAAGGCGCCCCCCGGCACGAGCGCCACGTGGTATTCTTCAAGCAAATAGAAACTCAGGTCCTCGCTTGTTTCGATCGCCCTGCCGGAAGCGGATGTCGAACCAAGGTAGACGGATACGTCCGGGAAGAGATAAAAAGCCCCCTCGGGACGCGGGCAACGAATGCCTTCGATGGCGCCAAGTTGCTCAAGCACGAAATCACGGCGGGTGCGGAACCGGCGCACCATATCCGTCACATACCGCTTGTCCATTTCCAGCGCGGCAATACCTGCCCTCTGGGTAATGCTGCACGGAGCCGATGTCGTCTGTCCCTGTATTTTCGCCGCCGTTTTCACAATGGATGGATCGCCGGCCATATACCCCAAACGCCAGCCGGTCATGGCATAGGCTTTCGAAAAGCCATTTACCGTGATCGTCCGCTCCTTCATGCCGGGCAACGATGCAAACGCAACGTGCTCTGCGTCGAAAAGAACATGTTCGTAAATCTCGTCCGAGAGCACGAACACATCCGGATGCCGTCGCAACACCTCGGCCAGCGCCTCCAGTTCCTCCCGGGGATACACCGAACCGGTGGGATTGGAGGGCGAACACATAATCAGCATGCGTGTGGCTCCGCCCATGGCTGCCTCCAGAGTAGAGGGACTGAGGCGGTATTCGTCGGCGGCTGTGGTGGCAAGGGGCTTTGGCGTAGCGCCTGCGAGGCGCACCATCTCCGGATAACTCACCCAGTACGGCGCCGGGATAAGCACTTCGTCCCCGGGACGACAGAGCGCTGCAACGGCAAGGGCGACCGACTGCTTGGCGCCGTTGGAGCAAAGTATCTGATCCGGTGCGTACGCAAGCCCATTATCCTCCTCGAATTTTCGGCAAATGGCTTCGCGCAATGCGAGCATACCCATGTTCTCCGTATACCGGGTATACCCTTCCCGGATGGCGGCCTGGCCCGCCTCGGCGATCGGTGCAGGGGTGTCGAAATCAGGTTCTCCGGCGCTAAGGCCGATGACGGGAAAACCCTCTCGCCGCAGTTGCTTTGCACGCCCGGTCATCGCCAGAGTAGCGGAGGGCCGGACGGATTCCACGTTGGGATTGAAACGGATCATGATGGAAATCACAAAAGATCAGGGGCGGGTACGCTGCACAAGAGCGTTCAAAACAGGCTCGGGTACGAAGGCCGACACATCGCCGTTCCAGCGAAGAATGTCACGCACCAGCGTGCCGCTTACCAGGGCATGCCGCCCCGAAGCAGGCAAAAAGACGGTTTCGAGATCTTCCTGGAGCACCCGGTTCGCCAGCGCCATGGGTAATTCGTAATCGAAATCGCGGGACTGCCGAAGCCCTCGAATCAGCACAGCGGCGCCGGTTTCGCGGGCGCGGTCCGCGATCAGTCCCTCATGTGCAACCACTTCGACGCCGGTCAAATGCCGTATGCACTGGCGAATAAGATCGCACCGCTCTTCGATGGGGAAAATCGTTTCCTTCTCGACGTTGACGGCCACGGTCACTTCCACCCTGTCGAACAACGCAACCGCGCGCTCGAGGATATCGAGGTGTCCGAAAGTAAACGGATCGAATGTACCGGGGTACAGCGCCAGTTTGGGACTTATATCCATTACTTGACAGGTTGTGTGTTCGTAATGCTACGGTTGCGCGCCATGACCGTGCTATCGGGTACCGAAGTACCGTCCAGTCTTACCGGTTTAACCACCTCCGCCTGACGCTCCGGGGATAGTCCCACCCGGTGGAAGGAGTCAAGCCCCTTCCGACGGACATTCCGTGCCGCATTGACGTCCCGATCCGCCACATAACCGCAGTGCTTGCACTCGTAGGTGCGCACCGACAGGTCTATGGACTCAGGGGGCAGACTCATACAATTACTACATGTCTGCGTCGTATGATGCGGTGGAACCCGTACGCACTGGCCTCCGGCGCTCTCAGCCTTGTAAACCAACTGGGTTCCAATTTCTCCCCATGCCTGTTGTAGCATGGAACGATTCAGACCACGCTTGCGGCTTCCGCCAGATGCGGTCATATTCTGTACCTTCAGGTCCTCCAGAACCAGATTCGCAGAGTGCGTCTTGACGATCTCGGTCGTCATTCGGTGAATGGCATTGTGGCGGCGGATCGAAATGCGCCTGCTCTCCTTTGCCAGCAGCACCTTCGCTTTCTTGCGCCCATTGCTGCCACGTTTGGCGCGGGATACCTTGCGCTGCATCCTCTTGCGGCGCGTGTCGTCGTGGGCGAGCGGGCGGTACTGCATCGCGTTCGACAGCGTTACAGACGACTTCACTCCCATATCTATGCCGACCACATCGCGTTTGTCAACGACCCGCAAAGGTTCCGGTATGTCGCATACAAGCTGTATCTCGTAGCGCAACGGGCTGCGGACAACGCGGACAATCCTGACCGTGGCATCGTCAAGAATGCCGCGAGTGTCCGTGAATGACAACCGGCCCAATCCCTTGATCTGCACATAATACCCTTTGTCGTTCTTGCGCTTGCGGGGCTTCGCCGCTTCCGTCTCGAACGACCGGACACCCCGGTCAAAAGACTTGTAACGAGGCAAACCCTTATGATCACGGAAGAACTTGTCGTACCCGCGGCGGACACGGTTCAGAATCGAACGCTGGCACGGCACATTCCACCGGCCCGTTCGAGTATCTTCGCCCCGCTTACCGGTCAACCACTTGCACAGATCGTAATACGTCGGAGTCTTTGCGCCTTCGGCATACTGTGCACGGCAATACTCCACAACCTGATTGTACAGCCACATCAGGTGGGAGAAAAACGCCTCCAACCGGCAATGCTTCGCCGGGGTCAAATTTTCAACGCGATATGTGTAAACCCCTGTCATGCAAAGATTTAGACCAAAATAACCCGAACGTGCCCCATGTCAACTATTCGCTATAAGCCCCGCCAGTTTCATATGCGGCGACAATCAGGGAAAAACGGAGTGGGGGGCAGGCTCGACGCCGGCAGACCCCGGGACAACGGCCTGTTCACGCCGGAACACCGACACTACGGTGCGCCCGTATGACCGGGAAACATCCAGGTCGGGATGCGCCGGTTCCTGGTCGAAAAAGATACGCCGGTCATGTTCGAGGATAAACAGGCCCCCTTCCGTCGCATGCGGCAACGCCAAAGAAGGCATGTCCCGCATTGCTTCGAGGCTGTACGGCGGATCGGCGACAATGAAATCGAACGCCGGTCCCTTGTAGCGGCGCAGGTAACGTACGGCATCCGCCCGCAAAAAGATGCATTGATCTTCCACATCCAGTTCGCGCGCATTCCGCCGGGCAACCTGAAGCACACGTCCTTCTTTTTCCACAAAAACGACCGAGCGGGCACCGCGGGAAAGCGCCTCGAACCCTATGGTGCCGGCGCCGGCGAACAGATCGAGCACGGACGCGCCGTCGAATTCTCTCCTGTTTTCCGCAAGATGGAAAAGCGACTCCCGCGTCCGGTTCATGGTCGGCCGGGTCAGAAGACCTTTCGGAGTGAAAAGCTTCCTGCGAGCGAATTTTCCCGCAATAATTCTCACGACGGAATAGTGGAAATGGCTCAGAAAACAAATTCCTCGCCTTCATACAGGGCGCTGCCGATGCACCCGGCATATGCCGGAACATCCACGTCGGACGGCGGACATGTAACAGGAACGTCCCGAAGAGCCGCAGGATGCAGCATCCGGATATCCCCGCTGAACACGGCCCGGATCTCGGAAAACAAGGCGTCGGGGGCCGTATCTCCGTACACGTAGACCGTTTTCACGCCTGACGGTGGTATTCCGAATCGGGACGCTGTGTGCGCACTTAGGTACGCCGCATCAATCGGTTCTACACCCTCTGCAAACCCGCCAAAACGCCAGGCCTTGCCGGTGCAAAGAACATAGTCGAGCCGGTCTGCATACCAGCCGATCCCCAATGCACAGGAATCTTCGCCGGCGCCTTCCCTTGCAGCTTCCACGCATCCGATCATACTGACCGCCGCCTGGGCGCCGGACATGAGCCGCGTGCGCTTCGCCGGCACGTCCCGAACAAGATGCCGCAGACGTTCATCAAGGCGCTCTTCAACCGCCAGCACATGCGTCCATGCCACTGCAGCGCCGTGGGACATCGCTTCATTGCGGATCACATCGGCGGTGATACGCAGCGGCTGTTCCGGCGCTATGAGCAAATCAATCGCTTGCCTGAGACAGCTCCGGCGGATATCCGGCCCGGCCTCCGCAGAAAGCGGCACACGAAAGGAATAGCCTGCCCGAGGAGAAATCGCAATGCGCAGATCGTCAATCCCGTTGCCGTCCTCCGGCCTGGAGAAAGCCTCTGCAAGCGCCTCTGAAAACGCAGGAATGCGCTCATCGTCCCGACCGGCAAGCACGCTGTTGAGAACCTCCTCGTCCACGTCAATGCGCCCGAGTCGCGATAGCCGGCATCCGGACGCATCTTGCGCTACCTCGGCGTACCGGACCACGCGGCCTGTAATATCGACCCCCGCCCGTACGTACGCGTCCATGAGTCAGGTTGTCGGCGCGATGAATACACGGCGTTCGCCGCCGTCCGTCAGACTATTCCCAACTCGCGGCGTTCAACTGGGTAGGATCCGGATCGAGGGTCCCGATCTCATCGCGGGAATCCGGATCGCGGAGTCGATACATCATGACGCGCGCCGTATCGTTGACTTCGTACTCGAATTGCGCGCCTGTACGCGGCGAAAAGATAAAAGAATCGATATTCATGCCCCTGCCGAAAAGACTGTCGCCATGCGCCTGGATCGTTGAATCGGTTCGAACCCAGATATGCAGGCTGTCCAGTGAACCCGGAAAACGCCCGGTGCGTTCGTCGAACCGGATGAGCGCCGCCCTGATATTGCTCATGCGCATGCGCGTGCGATCCGTGAGTTCCTCCTGGCGCTCCACCGCATCCCAGGGTTCGGTAATCGAAATATAGAGGACATACCCCATGCAGAGAATAAGTATCCCCAAAGCCACCTGAATATAGGTCCGTTTGTTCTGACTGCCTGACGCCATAATACGCTCCTGTTCCGCAGGGTCTGATTGTCTGACAAATAAGAAACGGGAACCATACTCCACAGTACATACGCACGCCGCCGCCCGCCTCTGCGAAAAAATACATGAACATACCCCGAAAAGCAACCATGCAAACGCTATCTGCACAAAGAACGGGATTTCTCCCGCAGATTACGATATTGTTGTAAGCGGACCCACCGTTCCGCCCGCCATACCGATCATTTCCATGACAACCGACCTGCTCATCAACATAGATCATGTGGCCACGCTGCGAAACGCCCGCAAGGAAACGCTGCCTGATCCGGTCCATGCCGCCACCGCCGCAGAAGCCGCAGGGGCCGACGGTATCGTTTTCCATTTACGGGAAGATCGCCGCCATATCACCGAACGCGATGTGCGCCTCCTGAAGCAAGTAGCCCGGACAAAACTTGATTTTGAACTGTCTACGGACCCCGATGTCGTGCGTATCTGCTGCGAGGTGCAACCGGATCTGGCCACCCTCGTGCCGGAACGACGCGAGGAAGTAACGACGGAAGGAGGCCTGGACGTGATCGCCCACCAGGGGCGTCTCCGCGATGTCGTTGCACAATTGCGGCAAGCAGGCGTAAAAGAAGTGGCGCTTTTCATCGATCCCGTTTGCAACGAGATCGACGCAGCCGTGGAAACCGGAGCCGATTGCATCGAACTGCACACAGGGGATTTCGCCAATGCAAAAAACGCGCAAGAACGCGAACGATGTACAGGGGACCTGGCCCGGGCCGCCGAACACGCCCACGCCGCCGGCCTCATCGTACACGCTGGCCATGGGCTCGACTACCACAACTACGCCACGTTTCGAGCCGCGGTCCCTCATGTCCGGGAGGTTTCCATTGGCTTTGCCGTGATGGCGCGGGCCATGCTCGTCGGCATGGAACAGGCTGTTCGGGAAATGCGGGATCTCGTAAAATCGTGACGCACCACCCGGCACACGCCCACGCATCGAAAAAACCCATGGATTCGCCGCTCCTCATGCCGGAAGACGTCCCTGAAGGCCACCGATGCGGCTATGTCGCGCTGGCGGGACCACCGAATGTGGGGAAGAGCACCCTGCTGAATGCCCTCATCGGACAAAAACTATCCATTGTTACCCGAAAACCGCAAACCACGCGCCACCGGATCCCCGCCATGTTGTCTGCGGACGATCACCAGATCATTTTCCTCGACACACCCGGCATCGTGGTCCCGCGTTACGGGCTGCACAAGGCGATGATGCACGCCGTGCGGGATGCAATAGCCGATGCAGACCTGCTGGTATTCATGGCCGACGCCTCTCGCAGCGCGCCCGATGCATCCGGGATGGATCTCATCCGGGAACGGCCCGCCATACTCGCCCTGAACAAAATGGACCTCATCCGGCAGGAAGACGCCCTGCCTCTCGTAGAGGCCTGGCTCGCGCTCGGCAATTTCGACGATGTCGTGCCGATCTCGGCTCGAAAGGGTACGAATCTGGACGTTTTACTGGACACTATTCTGAAGCGCCTTCCGATCGGGCCGCCTCTCTACCCGAAGGACATGATCAGCGACCGCCCGGAACGCTTCTTCGTGGCCGAGATCATCAGGGAGAAAGTATTCCGGCTGTACCGGCAGGAGATTCCGTACTCCACCGAAGTACGCATTGTGCACTTTGAGGAACGGGAGAACGAAAAAGATTTTGTGTCGGCTGAAATCGTGCTGACGGCGGATACGCAGAAGGGTATCCTGATCGGGAAAAGAGGACATGCCCTGAAGCGACTGGGCACGGCGGCGCGGAAGGACATCGAGGCTTTTCTGGGCCGATCCGTATATCTGGATCTGCATGTGAAGGTCCGAAGCGATTGGCGCAACCGACCTGCATTCCTGCGTTCGTTCGGCTACCGGGCCTGAGTACCGGGCATTGCGCCGGATCACGAGCTGATCTGCACACCGCTGATCTGCACACCCAATCCTTCCCGGACCGCCCTGTACAGTGCATCCGGCACGTGTTCCCGGGCCAGCCGCCGGATCGCAAAGGCGCGCCGCTCGGGATACGTTCGCCGGAGTTGTCTGAAATGCAGCGCCGCCGCCTCATCCGAAACAGGCCATGACCGCCTCATCCGGCGGTCATCGCACCATATGTCGTACATGCTCCGGACCAGATGGTGTAACCAGTCCGTTGCCGGTAAGACAGGATCAGGAGCGCACACCGGGAGCGTTTCCGCCCTCCCGTACACTTCGCCAGCGGCTCCCCCGCCTACAGGCATATCCATGCCCGGTAGAGACGCAATGGCGTCGCGCAACATACGCGTGCCCGCCACCTTGCCGTCGTACGAATACCCGGCGATATGGGGTGTGCCGATGTCCACGCGGCGCAGCAGGGCAGCGGAGGGAACGGGCTCGCCTTCCCACACGTCGAGCGCAACGGCAGCAGGCCGTCGTTCGGAGTGCTGCAGCGCCTCGAGAAGCGCCTCGTTGTCGAGAACGGCCCCGCGCGACGTATTAATCAACCAGGTTCCGGGACGCAGTGCAGCCAGTTCGTCGCGACCGATCATATGCCATGTGCAATGCGGCCCTTCCCGGACAAGCGGTACATGAAAGGTGAGCACATCCGCCCGCTCGAACAGGACATCCAGCGGGAGGTAGTTCCGTGCCGTTCCCGCCGGGTCGGCCGCCTCCGCAAGCGGCGGGTCGCACAACAGCACCGTCATGCCCAGCGCCGCAGCTTGCACCGCCAGCCGGCTCCCCATGTGCCCGCACCCCACAATGCCCAGCGTCTTGCCTTTGAGCGCCTCTCCCCGGTCTGCCGCCAGATAAAGAAGCGTCGCCAGTACGTACTCGACCACAGAATCCGCGTTTGTACCCGGCGCATAGGCAAACGGAATTCCGCGCTGGCGTAGATACCCGGCATCGATATGATCCAGACCGGATGTCGCGGACCCCACGAACCGGACCACGCTGCCGTCGAGCAACGCTGCATCGACGCGGGTGACGCTGCGCACGAGCAGCACATCCGCATGCCGGACCGTCTCCGGGGTCATATCCCGCCCCGACATGGTGTGTACCGACCCGAGCGAACCAAACAGGTCGCTCACAAGCGGAATATTCTCGTCAGCTACGATATGCAAGGGCAGCATGACGTACCGAAATGCACAGCGAGCCGCACTGAAACGTCAAAAGCCGATCCCGATGCTGAGCATGGTCGCATTAAGGCGTTGCTCGTCGGGACGGATGACGATATCGGCAAACTCGTACTCGTCGTTGGTGAATCCCGACACGCCGAAGGCGTGCTTCACCTCAGGATAGAACCGCAAGCCGGCCAATCGAATTTCCAGACCCACCCCCACGGCAGCGGCCATGCTGAGCGTACGCAGGCGGTCCTGGTTGTTGGTGTCCGTGGTGAATCGCAAGACAGGCCCGACCAGCACATACGGGGAAATGAAGGAAAGGTCGTACTGGTAACGCACGTCTATCGGGATTTCAATGTAGGTCACGAAGTGATCGTCGCTGACGGAGCCGGTAGCATCCGGAAACTCGGAACCCGGCTCACCGCCAAATCCCGACGGATCCAGCATCGTGACAAATCCCGACGTATTCGTCGGATTGAAAAGCCGGCCTGCATCCATATACCGCAATCCAGGGCGCAGGGCGAACGATCCCAACGGCAGATTGACCCACAGATGAACGTGCCATCCGGGAACCCGCTTGAGCGAAGCCGACTGGTCGTCTGTCGCGATGTCGCTCAGTTCGGAAAACGTTACCCCTCCGGCGATACCCACCTGCGCGTTCGCGGGCGCCGCCGCGCCGCAGCAAAGCACCAGGACGAGACCGATCGTACCAAATCCTTTTCGCATAAAAACGCTCCGCAAAGATAGTTCGTGCAACGCTGCATGCATGAAGGCCATGTATTGCAACCTTAACTGCAAACGCAAGTTTCTGCGTTACGCATATCGAAAATATTCACTGCTCCGCGAGCCGGACAAACAGACAAACGCCTGTGAATATCGGCATTACATGTTATCCCGTGTACGGGGGAAGCGGGGTCGTTGCCACGGAATTGGGCAAGGCTCTTGCACTCAGAGGACACCAGATTCATTTCATCGCCTACTCCATGCCGTTCCGGCTGGCGCATGTTACGCAAAACATTTCCTTCCATGAGGTAGCTGTCAATACGTACCCGCTCTTCGAATACCCCCCCTATTCGCTGGCCCTTACGGGCAAAATGGTTGACGTTGCACGGTTCGAACACCTTGATCTCCTGCATGTGCATTACGCCATTCCCCACGCCACAAGCGCCGTACTGGCCCGGGAGATTCTGCGCGAGCAGGGCCTGCGCGTTCCGGTATTCACCACGCTGCACGGTACGGACATTACGCTTGTGGGGCAGGATCCGGGCTTCGCGCCGGTGGTCAACCATGCGATCAACCACTCCGACGGCGTAACGGCTGTCTCCGAATACCTCCGCAGCGAAACGAAGCGGCATTTCCAGATCGATAAACCGATCGATGTCATTCCTAATTTCATCGACACGACGCGCTTTCGCCGTTCCGACAAAGAAGCGTTCAAGCGGGCAGTGTGCCCGGACGGCGGAAAAATCATCGTACATGTCTCGAATTTCCGCCCCGTGAAGCGCGTGGAGGACGTTATCCGCGTCTTCCACAGCCTCGTGCGGGACGGCATGGCAGTCACTTTGCTGCTCGCAGGAGACGGACCGGACCGGATGCCCGCGGAGCGGCTGGCCCGCGAACTGGGGATATGGGGACAGATTCGCTTTCTTGGCAAACAGGAGCCGATCGAGGAGTTGCTATCCATCGCCGATGTGTTTCTCATTCCCAGCGGCTCGGAAACGTTCGGACTGGCTGCACTGGAAGCGATGGCGTGCAACGTGCCGATCGTATCGAGCAACATCGGGGGGCTGCCGGAACTGAACGTGGACGGCGAAACGGGCTTCCTGTGCCCGCTTGGCGACATCGATGCCCTAACGGAAAAAACCCGCGCCATTCTGAGCGACGATGCGCTGCACCGGCGTCTTGCGGAAGGCGCCCGCCGCCGGGCGGTGGAGATGTTCGATCAGGACCAGATCGTGCCCATGTACGAGGCCCACTACGAGCGGGTTCTGGAACAAGCCTGACGCCGCGACACCGGCGGGGCCGTTCCCGTATTCGCTTCGGGGTTCAACCCCGGGCACGTACGGCGGAACGCGAACAGACGGCGTATGTAGCAAGGATTCCTATCGGACCGATTGATCCAGCGCCCCACCCCCCATGCAGATACAGGGATTCACCTGCAATCCGTTCCAGACGAATTGTTATGTCTGCCATGACGACGGCGAGGCGGTACTGATCGATCCATCCTGCTCAACCCCGGAAGAATGCGCACAGGTCGAGCGCTACATCGCTGAACAAGGACTGACCATTCGCCGCCTGCTATTAACGCATGGTCATATCGACCATATCTTCGGATGCGCACACTTTGCGCGGACGTTCGGGATGGGCTTCCTGATGCACCGCGAAGACCGGGTTTTTATTGCCCAGGCTGAGGAGCAGGCCCAGCTGTTCGGGGAAGCCATCGAAACCCCGCCCGAACCGGAGGGCTTTCTGAACGAAGGGAATCGCGTACCTTTCGGCAACACATCGCTCGAAGTGCTGCATATGCCGGGGCACTCTCCGGGATCGATCTCCTTCTACGAAGCCGCTTCGCAGGCAGTGATTTCCGGGGATGTGCTGTTCCGGGGATCCATCGGGCGTACGGACCTGTGGCGCGGCGACCTGCCCGAACTGATGCGGTCCATTTTCGAGAAGCTCGTTCCCCTCGGGGACACTGTACACGTCTATCCTGGTCACGGCCCTGTCACGACCGTTGGAGAGGAGCGGCGAACGAACCCGTTCCTTGTATTCCCCCCATGAAACGACTTCACGGACTCATTCTGCGCATGCTCCCGGGACGTGTTCTCGGATGGTTGGGAACACTCATGTTCCTGCTGGTGATGCAGTTTCTGATCAAGTACCTGCCCGATCTGGCGGGCAAGGGGCTTCCTCTTGGGGTCATGCTTGAACTCATCGCCTACAACCTGGCCTACATGGTGGTCCTCGCCGTGCCGATGTCACTCCTTATCGGCGCCATGATGACGTTCGGACGCATCGCCGAATCCCGGGCCTGGGTCGTGATCAAGGCGGCCGGCGTCTCGCCTATCCGGCTTATCTGGCCCACGCTCCTGATCGGAGCATTTGTCGCTACCGGCATGACGTACTTCAACAATCGGGTGTTGCCGGAAGCAAACTTCCGCGCCCGCAACCTGTGGTACGACATACGCCGGAAGCGCCCGGACTTCGAGTTGCGTCCCGGCATGTTCTACGAGGGGGTACGAGGCTACAGCATCCTCGTGCAAAATGTCGCCGCCGGCTCCGGAGCGCTTGAGGATATTCTCATCTACGACTACACGGACAATGCCCAGACCGTGATCAAGGCGCGCGAGGGGCGCCTGCTCCCCCTGCCGGATCGACCGGAGCTGGCGCTCACCCTGTTCGATGGCGAAATACACCGCATGCCGGAGGGGCAGCAGTTCTTCCGAGCCGAAGAGCGCTACGAGCGGCTCACATTCGACAAGTACCGCATGACGCTGGACGCTTCCGAATTTGCCTTCGAGCGATCGGCGGAAAGCCGGACAAATCGTTCGGACCGCACCATGTCCACCCGGGACATGATCGGCTTTGTCGATTCCCTTCGGCAAAGCATCGATTCATCTCTTGTCCGCCTTACCGCGTATTTCGAGCCGGGGAGCTTTGGAGGCAATGCGCCGGAGACCAGGATGCCCGTCGCAAGAGAACCCTTCAGAGAACCCTTCCTTGCAGCGCTCCCGGCAGGAGGAACCGGAAGCGCCGAAGCGCCTGGGCGCTCCCCTCCCGGAGACGAACAGATTCTTGCGAAAGCCATCGAGAAAGCCCGGAATATGCGCATGACCATTGACGATACGCAGCGCGCCACTGCCTGGGAATTGCAGCGCGCCGACCGGTTCCTCGTCGAGATCCACAAGAAGTACTCGATCGCCATTGCATGTCTTATTTTCATGCTCATCGGCGCCCCGCTGGGGCTGAGCACCCGGCGCGGCGGTCTCAGCTCGGCAGGCATTCCGGCAGCAGGTATCTTCCTTTTTTACTGGGTGACGCTCGTGCAGGGAGAAAAGCTGGCCGACCGCGGCTTTCTCGATCCCTGGATCGGTATGTGGATCGCCAACCTTGTGATGATCGCCGCAGGGCTATGGCTGATGTTCTACGTAACGCTGGATCTGCGCGCCACACCGCCTCTCCGCACCCGGCTCCTGCGCCTGTTGCAAAAACATAAGCCATAACGGCGCGCACCGCACCGATCCCTCTACCTGTCCGATGCTGTATCTCGTCCCCACGCCGATCGGCAACCTCGAAGACATTACGCTCCGTGCCCTCCGTATTCTGAAGGAGGTGGACCTGATCGCCTGCGAGGACACACGCACCTCGGGCATACTCCTTGCCCGCTACGAAATCGGCACGCCAACCATCAGTTACCATGAACACAACGAGCGGCGGCGGACGCCGGACCTCGTCGAACGCATGCAGGCGGGACAACGCATTGCCCTCATAAGCGACGCCGGATCGCCGGGGATTTCAGATCCGGGGTTCTACCTGGTGCGGGCATGCAAGCAACACGACATTCCCGTGGAGGCGCTGCCCGGCCCTTCCGCCGTCATACCTGCGCTCACCGTCTCGGCGCTTCCTGCGGAGCGCTTTGTTTTCGAAGGGTTCCTGCCCGTGAAAAAGGGGCGGCGCTCCCGGCTCGAAGCGCTCCGGGACGAACCGCGGACCATGGTTTTCTATGAATCTCCCCATCGGGCGGCTGCCACAATGAACCAGTTTGCAGAAATCTTCGGGGCCGATCGTCCGGCAGCGGTCGCACGGGAAATGACTAAGAAGTTCGAGGAAGTCCGGCGAGGAACGGTAGGGGAATTGGCGGCTTTTCTCGACGAACAACCCAAGGTCCGGGGGGAGATTGTGCTGATTGTGGCAGGGGCCGGTGTCACGACGGACCTGTGGGGGTGAGTTCGTGTAGTGTGTACCCGACGCCTCTCTCTTTACGCACGATGGATCAATAAGTAACTGATTTGATCGTGTTATTTACGTGTTCTGCGCTGGGTGAGGCGTGAAAAGCGGGGAGAGCGTGCAACGACCCGGATACGGGCCGATCTGCGCCGCTACGCCAGTTCTCCACCGTCGGAGGAGGCGGTAGCCGACCGGGGTTCATCACATCCAGCCGGTCCGCGAAGAGCATCGCCTGCACGCTGCTGTTGAAGATGCGGAGAGGGGTCATGGGGCTCAGTTTTGTGGCGGCTCTGGTTCATTTGCAGCGCTCGGCTCAGGCCTGGATTGTTCCTTAGGTGCGTCCGGGCCAACAAAAACCACGCGGCCGTCTTTCCAAAAGACGGCGTATTGCCCCAAACGGCGCTTACGCTCCAAAGCCTGATCCACTGCGCGCTGCAGCGCTTCAAGCCCTTTCGTTGCAAAATCATCAATCTCTGCCATCGCGCCTTATCTCCTCCAAAGTTTCCAACATTGCCGGCTGAGCAACTTCCCGGTGGGTTCTGCGTGTGCGTCTTGACATGGGTCTCGTCGGTTTGATTGTGTCGGAACAAGGTCGCAATATTACACCTTAATTCCCGCCAAAATCTGTCCAATCAAACCGAACCACCTATCCCTTTGATTCCTTGCATTCTGTTTGGGTTACGCTATCTCAAACGACAAAAATGCATGGTGCAATTTTATCTTAGAGGTTTCCTTCCTAGGATGGCTGCTTTGCCAAGCCCACAGTTCGTCAATCAGTTCCGATGACTCCAGTTTTTCGTTGCCATTCAAGTAGCGGTTGATGCCGCTGGCGGCAGCCGTAGCATCACCGCCAATCAGATATCCGATCATAAAACCGATCGAGTGGTTTCCCGAGTACTTCCCGATTCGGAAGCGATCAATACCCTGCTCGACGTACAATTTGCACAAACGATGACAGTTCCCGTCGATGCGCTTGCATTCGATTATCGCATGAGGATCGTGTTCCCCGTAACGAAAAAATATTTCTATCAAAAAAACAGGTATATCCGTTCGACCATCCGGTAAAAGTACGTCAGGACGGGAACGGGATTCGGTCCCGGGCAGCACAACCATACCGCGACTCCATGGAAATTCTTCATGGTGCAACGCCTGGCGCATGCCATCACGCAGTCGTTCTGTAATTGGCTCTTCGCCAGTGCTGGTATTGACATCCGACCACTGCTTAGCAAGCACCCAGCCAGCCTCGGCGGTTCGCATGATCGTCGTGGATATATCAGGTCCAAGATTAATAGGAGAGCGACCGGTCGCAACGGGCTCGTCAAGCGGCAACTTCATACAGCGCTTTTGGAGAAACTTTCGACAACGACCGAGTCCGCGTCTTCCAGCGCCGACACACCCATCCAGTGCCGCCGGGCCGCAGGCTTGATTATCACGACCTCGTTGGAGCCGTGAACCCGAAGCTCGCGTTGACCAACCAAGTGACTCGCGAGTGGAAACTCCATGCGTTCCCCGATCCGGTTGAGAACATCTTTGAGGCTGCCCTCTGGAGAGATAACCTTTGCTACGGAGTATCCAGGGCACTCCTCAAGCACGAAGCGAACGACCCGGAGCGGTGCACGCTCGGGAAGTTCGAAAACTTCGGCACGCATATGGCGTCTGTTCGCCGCCGACAGCCAAACCTCTACCGCTTTCAGAAACACATGTGCATAATTCAGAAGATGTTCAACTCTGGTGGGTTGCACAGAAACATTCCTGCCCCTTTTCCATTGCCAACTCGCACGGAATAGACCGTCACGTACGACAATACGATCAGCTTCGTTCATGTCATACAGGTCGAAGACAGCTTCATCAAGCGTTTGCCAATCCTGGTCGCCGGGGGGAGGCTCTTGTAGCCATAACTTCTGAGCGAATTCTGCCAAGTATTCCCCTGCTATGGAAGACATGGATGCTTCCATATCTGGCACCGGCATGCGTTTGATGTCTCCAATCTTGATTCGCTGCATCCACAGTCCAAAAGTGGAAGCCGTCATCAAGAAGAACCAAGATGCGAGGGACGAACTCAGAATGGCGGCAAACTGGTGGGCAGTCTCATGCCGATTAGCGGGAAACGCCGCACCGAAGAAGTCGCTCGCGAAAACGGTATCCCGATCAGCAACGGCAACGATGGGACGACCATGACCATCGCGCTTCAGAAACTCCTTGACGAGTAGAAGCGGCGCTCTATAAATATCGCGTTCACGCGGTCTCTCGGCTCTTGGTTCACCAAACAAATGCAAGTCGTTTGGTGCACAGAATGGCTGGAATCTATCCCTCGCGGTAAGGTAAGGGAGCCTGTTAAGAAATTCCGAATTGCGGCTTCGATTGCCCAACGCTAGTCCTGCGCAGAATTTCACATTCAGCTCGCCAAACTGATGTTCCAGTGTTGGGTGACTCGACATCACTCTGTCCAGCAGCGACAGATCGCGACGAGACCCGAGAAACGCGGCCTTCAGAAGTTCTGGGTTTCGCTCCCAATCGGCCAGCGGTAATGTGACGATATCGCTACGCGCTATCTCGAACGTATGGCTCCGGTCGCTGGCTAGAGACCATGGAACGTGCACGGCGGTGATCGCATCGCGGTGCACAGATCGGTGTCGTGCAAAGAGAACGATTGCAGGCATATTGCCCCGCGAAAACAGCCAATTGGACTGGTTGGACAGATTTACCAACGTCACCGGGGACAGCGTCTCAATGAGTTGACGGGAAGCGGCCGCGCCAGTTTGGCTTAGACTAAAGAATTGGACAGCGCTTAGAATCAGACCGAACCGGGTCTCCTCGGAGGCAAATTCCATGGTTCGATATACGAAATCCAGACTTTCGCCGCGAGGCGGAAGCGCATCTTGCATGCCACCTCGACTGCGGCGCATGGCGGTGGCATCCTGGCCTCGATAACTCCACGGTGGGTTGCCGACAATAACATCGAATTTCCTTAAATCGCCCTGTTGAGTGAGTACATCAGTGGTGTTTTCCACATTCCATGCGTCACCCACGATGAGCGTTTTGCCGATCAGCGGCTCGAACTTCAACTCTTGCAGCGGTTGCGGATCAGGGTCGAGTTCTAAAGCCGCCAGATACAAACTGAATGCCGCGACACGCACTGCGGCTTCGCTGATGTCCACACCGTAAATTTGTTGGTGCAGTGTGGAACGGATCAATTCGCGACTTAGCCCCCCTTCTCTGGAGCGAAGATTGACCAGTCTCCGTAGCGCTTCGACCAGAAAGACGCCGGACCCGCATGTCAGATCGAGTACAGTTTCCTCTCCAGTGAGTCCTTCAGTGATTTCGTCCAAGACAAGGGAAACGAGCGACAACCTGGTGTAGAAAACATCCTCTTGGGAATCGGTGTCGGAAGTTGATTTATCCGAGTGAGCGAACTGTTCATAGATTGAACTGATCCGTTCCACCGGTATCACATCGAACTGGTACGGAAAGAGCGATCTTTGTCCCGACTCTTGATTCGTGGCCTCAAGAAAGCTTGCAACTTTACGGAGGTGTTCATCGCTCGGTGCGGTTGACCCGTGCGACGAAAACATGTCACCATTGAAGGTGTCTCGAAGCCAAGCGAATAACCGCTCCGTGGCGGAACAGTCGCGCAATATGTCGGGAAAGGTCGGATAGTCGTAATGATTCTCAAGGTATTGTCTCGTAACGATCCCCCGATCAATCAGGTACTGAGTAAATATCGACTGACCAATCAATCCTTGAGCACCAAGATGCTCCAATCCCGCCGCCACAAGTTTACGCTCAAGTGCAGCGAGATCAAGCAGGAGTTGTCGATCGACGCTAGTATCGCGACTAACGATATTGTTTTGCCAGAACTGCCCCGTCTCCATGGCGAGCCGACCAGCGAGTGCATCAAGCTGGTGCAACTCGTTCTCGATCCTTTTGAATGTCCGTAGTCGGTGCTCGGCGGCATCCCCGGTCTCCTGGGGCCGACCAAAACCGTTGTAGAGATCAACCTTCTCTGGCGAAACCACCCACAGCAGCGGCGCGAAGCCCTGATTCCATATCTCTCGGCGCCACTTGGCGACCTGGTCGTCAGACGGAATATCCGGTTCGAACTTGAAATAGACCGTGAGCGCCGAGTTACTGCGCCACAAGGCATCGGGCAAAAATTCTCGGAAGTGATGCTTGCGGGCATCGTCGTCCAGACACACGCCAGGCGCTGGCTGACCATCCACCAGGTATCCTGTGGCTTCAAGTACTTCGTGCAGATCCTGGGCGCTCATCTATGCTTCCTCACAAAAATGGAAACGTAATCCACAAGGTGCCGAGATAGGCATTAAAATACCTAATTAGGATACTAATCAGTAATCGGCGGAGAAGGCGTGAGTTTCACGGGCATAGTACTGGGGAGAGTTTAAGGTTCTTGAAGGGCACTCGACACCGGTTCGGGATGCTAGCCGGATTCCCAAAGTATAAGGGGACAGGTCGGTATCTTGTTCCGGAATGTGGAGCAGTTTGGCGACTTGCGGGGGAATATTGACGCTGGCGTAACAGATACCAATTCAGTTGTCCGGAAATTCCGGATAACTGCTGCTGTCAGGCCCGATCCGCTCAAGGATGCCAATTCGTTTCATCTCAGGAATCCGCCACTCGATTCCCTTGGACGTGATTTCGAGTCGGTTCGCCAGTTCTTCCATAGTAATCGAGGGGTCGCGGCAATCAGACCAGGATTTTCTCCCTAGTTTTCTCCTTGGGTTTCCCCCTAGTTTTCCCCCTAGGTTTTCTTCTGGTTTTCCCCAGTCTGGCTGCGACTCTGGCTGCGACTCCGGCTGTCTCGCATGTTCGCCGACCTCACCTGGTCGTATACCTTGGACCCCTACCTGGACCCATCTTGGCCCCCCGCCTTGCACCCCTGCCAGTTGTATTGCGTAATCCGGTCGGCGAATCGTCGTCACGAAGTTCCCACTGACAACGAACTCCGGTTCCCGCAAGCTGGCCGCCGCACAGCGCCGGATTGCCCCGCGTACAAACGAAGCCCGCGATCTTTCAGGGGATACCGCAGCCAAACAGTAACTATACCCGTTCTTACCTCCAGTCCCCTTACTGCTGATACCGATGCCGCCGCAGCGCCTCCGGCTCCCGCGTTCTGGTTACGGTCTCGCCGCAATCTCCACATCGAAACACGATCTCCTTGGGCGGGCCCGTAGCGCCGGCCAGGAAGTACACGGCGCTGAACATGCCGTAGCGGGCGTGGGGCGAGACGCGCGGATGATCCCTGCCATGCCCGCAGGAACAGGTGGCGACGGGCGACGGGGAAAACTCCGAAGGCAGGAGCGGTTCTGCATCGGTAGCCTCTTTGTCCAGCGCCAGCGCGTGGCGGTAATGCTCCGCGCCTGCGGGCTGTTCCACGATGTACCTATCTACCGATAGCTTGCCGGATCCCCACAACACGAGCAGGATCAGCAGGAACAGAACGAGCGCCGAGAACTCCAGCGACTGGGTGGGGGCAAGGAGCCCGCTCTGCAAGTGAACGACGAAGACAGCCCCGATCAGAATCGGCAACTGGGCCAGCGCAGCTATGCGCGTGAAAAGGCCGACGGCAATCATGACTCCGCCGACGAGGTGGGACAGCGCCACATAGTGGACCAGCACAACGGAGGTGAGCCACGCCGACGACGAGGAGCCGATCAGGTCGATGAATGCGGAAGAGTTCGAGATGAACAGGACTCCTCGTGCGAAGAGTCCGATGCCGAGATAGATTCTCAGCAGTTCGAACGTAATGTGGCCGAGGTGCTCGAGCCGGTCGCCAATCGAACGGAATGGGATGAAACGCCGCGTACTCCATGATGCATCGACGGACCACCGGCCGGATCCATGCAGAAAGGTCGGGATCAGCAGAAACAGTACAAGCGCCGAGAATTCGAACGACTGCCCGGCGGTGAATATACCGCCCCTAAGGTGGATCAGGAAGACGGCGCCCGCGAGAATCGGTATTTGCAACAGCACGGCCAGACGCGTAAACAGGCCGATGGCGATCATGGCGCCTCCCAGCAGGTGTGCGCCCACCACGACATACATGACGCTGGACGACGCAAGCATGGATGCCTCGCTTCCCGCTACGAGCGCGGTGAAGGTCTCCGGACGGATCAAAAAAAACAGGCCGCGGACAAAGAGCCCGACCCCGAGATATATGCGAAGCAGGTCGAAGGCGAGATCGCGGTTCGCCTCGATGCGATGCGACAGAGTCATGGACGTACGTATGATCTATTTCTGATAGTTCTGGCTTGTGGAGCGCAGCCGCGCTTTGTATTTCCGGAGCCGGCGACGCAGTGCCTTCGCACATTCGTCGAGCGCTTCTTCGTGGGTGGCGCCGTCGCTCGCAGCCGTGAGTGTCTGCTGGTACACATTCACAATGACTTCAGCGGATTTGATCTTGTCCGGGTGGCCATTTACCGAGAATACGATGCGCGCTTCTGTGATGCCGTCGTACACCCGTTCGAGTTTCGCCAGCCGGGCTTCGGCATATTCTCTGAGAGCCGAAGGAGCATCGAAATGACGGGCCGTAATCTGTGTTTGCATAGGATACCTCTTAAAGTCGAACAACCTTACGATATAGCGCAGAGCGCCCCCTTCGTATTACGGAATCGGCACGAAATTATCAACGGATACGGCAGCAAAATGCAAGATTCCTGCCGATCATGACGGTTAGTGCCTCGTTGCACGCAGGTAACAGTCTTCGAGTGCATGCATTTTTGCTTTCTCTGCCGGGGTTTTGTCAATGTAGCCGATCAAATGCAGGAGGCCGTGGATCGCATAGCGCATGGCCTCTTCCTCCGCGTCCGCGCCGAATTCGCGGCAACGTTCGCGCGCCGTATCGAAATCAATGTAGATTTCCCCGTCCACGACCTGTTCCTTCGCTTCTTCTTTTGCGGGATGGTAGTCGAAGGCCAGTACGTCCGTAGGCTCGTCGCATGCCCGGTAGCGCCGGTGCAGGTCCTGCACTGCCTCGCGACCGGCTACCACCAGGACGAGGCGCCGGACCGTTATGCCCTCGGCAGACAGTACATGCGTCAGTACGCGGCGGAAACGATCTGCAGGGAGGCCGCAGGAAGGATGCTGCAACACTACCGTGAAATCGCCCCCCGGATCGGTTTTGCCCCCGTGCATCAACGGAGGTCGTCGAAGAGCGTCTCGGTCATCGAGAGCGCAACACTGCTCATCACGAGTTCCGGGGCCAACTGCGTGAAGTCGGCGGAGAGCAGACGTTCGTCCACGTTCGAATACAGGGAGCATCCTGCCTCCCGTTCGATCACGAGTCCATTGGCGGTTCCTGCACGGCGCGCGAAAAAAAGGACTTCCCCCAGTTCCTCGCTGGCGATGAAGCCCGTGCATCCCTGGAGTTGCAGAAAAGAGCCGATAGCGTATACGGAGATGAGATTTTCGGCCTGATCCTCCCGTACATCCCTGGGCAGATCCAGTTCGGGCGTGATTTCCAGCGAGAGCCGCCGGCCGCTCGCTTTGTCCAGAAGTTCGTAGCGGACCAGCGCAGGTTCGTGCCGGGCCGGTACCCTCAGCACGCTGGCAATACGATCAAAGTCCTTGTCGGAAAATGCGAAGGGCATAACAGGGGCGCGCCTGCGAAAAACGAAGGATTGCTTGAGGAAAGGGCCGGATGGCGCCTCAGTACGTCTCCTCGGGATATTCCTCTGTTTCCGGGGGAACCTCGTCGTCTTCCGACACGGGGCCATCAAAGTCTTCCACTGCTTCGTCGGGCACGACATTGACGGCGTGCAGCCCCTTGTCACCTTCCTCCAGATCGAACGTAACGGCTTGTTCCTTACGCAATGTTTTGAAACGTTCCTCCGTCTCAATCGAGGAGTAATGCACAAAAATGTCCGCCTCCCCGTCGGGGTGCACGATGAAGCCGTAACCTCTTTTGGCGTCGAACCATTTTACGACGCTCCGGTGCGTGCTCATGACAATGCCTCTGAAATTCGGGATCGTGTTGGCGGCAGCCGGGCTGTTTAGCACGAGGTTTTTCATGGAGCCCCCACCGAATTTCTGGCAAAAAACCGGGCGTTTAATAAATATACAAAAAAAACATACAGGCAAAGCCTGCTTCTGTCAAAATTTCACACTTCTGCGCGAAGAACAGCGCTCGGCCTTCCGCCGGGTTCTCTTGCCTTCCGCCGGGTTCTCTTGCCTTCCGCCGGGCTATTCGAGGTTGGCCTCTTCTTCGAGCGATTGCTCGTATTCCTCGTTCATCCGCCGGTAATCTTCCACCGATCTTCTGATCGTGGAGTCCCCGAGAATATCCGCAAGGCGTCCACTGAGCGCCGACGCGGCGTCATAATCGCTCACCTGGAGATAAATGCCCCGAAGTACTTGCAGGTACGATCCGGTAAGTTCCAGATCGCGGGTCGTCTGCGCTTGTTCGAGGCGCCGTAAGACCAGTGGTTCGGCGCCTTTTGCGACATCGGTGGCCTTGTCGACATACCCGGCTTCGAAATAGGCCCGCGCCAGCAACAGGTAAGATTGCTCGTCGCCGGGGATCGTATCGAACGGCACCTTCGCCATAAGGGTGTCGAGCAGTGCCCCTGCTTGCTCCGTTTCCCCGGCAAAGGCAAGCGATTGGGCGGTGTGGGCGAAAATATTGCGGTAGTTGTCCACCATACCGCGGATCGTCTCGTCGTAGTAGACATTCGGGTTGTTCAGGTTGCGAAACCGGAAATTCGACAGAATGCCGGACGCCACGGACGGTACGACCCGGCCGAAACGTTCCCCGTGCCGGATAGGCACGATCTTGAGCGCCTGTCCCTCAAGGTGGAAGAAATCCTGCAGGTCGAGCTGGCCGTCCGGGCTTACCGTCACGGCAAAGTACACCGGACGCTGCCACCCCTCCCGTGCATTCGTGGCCACGATGTCCAGCGAAGCCTGATCGGCGATATACAACATGCCGGTCTCGTCGTTGTAGGGCCGGCCTTCGAGTCGCCAGCGCATCGGGTTCATAATCAGGTTGCTGTCGGCGATACCCGGCAGGAAGATCTCGGATTCCGGTGCGAACCGGTCTGTATTCACTGGCAGTTCGATGTCCCGCGGAGTCCACGGAACCACGCCGATCCGGTCAATCCTGTCGTCGGACATGGAGAGGGGAAGCGGCGATGATTCTCGCGACCACTGGTTCTTGAGCTGCCGGATGTACCAGGGGGTGTTGAGCAGCGACAGGTTGACGACGCGCACATCCGTCCGTTCACCCTCAACCTCCTGCAAATACCAGAGCGGAAACGTATCGTTGTCCCCATTGGTGAACAGGATGGCTTCCTCCTCCAGCCCGTTCAGCATGTTCCAGGCGTAATCCGGCGCGACGTAATTGCCGGACCGGTCGTGCTCGAACCAGTTCTCCCGTACCATCCAGGCAGGCGCCGCAAGGAACAAGAGCGCCCCCAGCGCCAGCATGGCGCCGCGCACTTTCCGTTGGTCCCACATATCCTGGACAGCCTCGCGCAAGAAGTACAGGATGCCTGTAACTCCCAGCCCGATCCACAGGGAGAACGCGAAGAAGCTGGCCACATAGGCGTAGTCCCGCTCGCGGGGCTGCAACG
Organism: Rhodothermales bacterium; assembly: GCA_965248175.1. GTDB lineage: Bacteria > Bacteroidota > Rhodothermia > Rhodothermales > VXPQ01 > VXPQ01. The sequence continues at coordinate 1,109,278 of OZ252093.1, read as the reverse complement.
GCGTCTGGTTCAGATACACGATGACCCCGACACCCGTTACAAGGAACAGCGTAAGCACGCTCAGCGCCCGGCGCCAGTCCCGGTTGAAGTGAAAGCCTGCGCCGATCAACCCCAGGAGCAATGGCAGCGCATAGTACACGTTCCGGGAAGCCTTTGTCGAGGGCGTTGTCATGAGGTAGTCGTTTGCCCCGATACGCTCATCGATAAACCCGAACCCAGTGGCCGGCGGCGCATCCTGCACATCGCTTGCTCTGCCCATGAATTGCCACAGGAAGTAGCGGATGTACATGTGCCCGATCTGATATTTCCGGAAGAACTCCCAGTCCGAATCGTACAGCGCGTAGGTGGGCAGGTGCGCCGGTTCCGGCGAATACCTGCGGGGAAAGAATTTCTCGTTCGCAAAGTCGATGTTGCGGATCCGGTTGTCGTACGTGGATCCCTTCAGGAGCGGCAACGCGCCGTATTGTTCGCGTTTCAGGTAGGAGACGATCGCCTCGGTCGTTTCCGGGTCGTTTTCGTCGATGGGGGGATCTGCGGCGCTGCGGATGAAAATCAGCGCATAGCTCGAGTATCCGATGAGCACGACGGCAAGGCTCAGGGCGACGAGGTTTGCCGTGGCCCACCTTTTTTTGTTCGTGTACCATACGCCGAACGTCACGGCGGCGATCACGAACAGCATGAACAGGACAGGATTCCCCATTTGTTCGGCTATGGTTGGCAGATACTGCACCACACCGGGGTACACAACCAGGAAAACGACTACGGAGACGCATCCGGTCAACAGTATGCCGCGCCATCGTTGCCCCGTTCCCCAGGAAGGTTTGTCGATCTCCGTGAAATAAACGATCAGGGCAATAAAGAATACGGCAAGCAGATTGAGCAGATGCACCCCGATAGCAAGCCCTCCCAGGTAGGCGATGAGGACGAGGTACCGGTGAGCGTGCCGTCCCAGTGGGCGCTGTTCCCCGGCGAACGCTTCCTCCTCTTTGCGAGTCTCCTCGCTCCACTTCATGACCAGCCAGACGGCAAGGGCCGTGAAGCACATCGACAGACCGTAGACCTCGGCCTCTATCGCATTGAACCAGAACGAATCCGTGGCGGCGAACGTGATGGCCCCGATGACGCCGCCGGAAAGGGCCGCGATGCGGTGTTCCGGGGACGGGTCTTCCTGGCCTCTTTCCTGCACTTGCCACTCGCGCACGAGCCGGACAATGATCAGGTGTGTGAGCAGCACCGTAACGGCGCTGGCGAGCACGGACACGAAGTTTACGGAAAGAGCGACGTACGCGGTCGGCGCGAACATGGAGAAGAGGCGCCCGACGAGCATGTAGAACGGCGCCCCAGGGGGATGGGATACCTCGAGCAGATTAGCGATGGCAATGAATTCGCCGGCATCCCAGAAAGAGGCGGTCGGCGCTACGGTGAGCCCGTACAGCACGAGGGCGAACAGAAAAACGGCGCCCGCAACGATTCTATGTGTGGTCATGGATGCATGGCATGTACGGAAAAAACGATACCCCTGCTAACGCCGACCGGTACCGGGCGTTTCACGGAGTGGCGCGGGACCGAAAGGAGAGGCAACTTTTGCCGGTTTGGGCGGCAGTTATTCGGAATTTCTTAATAACTGAGTCCAAGCGCAGTTTGCCAACGTCAGTACCTCTCCCCGCGAATCTATCACGCCGCCCTACACCCCGGAACAAGACCCCGACAAGACCCCTTAATACTCCGGAAATCCGCCCATCATTCCGAACCGGCGCCGAGCTCCCGCAAAACCCCCAAACCCCGCACGACGCCATGCCCGTAAAACTCGCGCCCTCTCTGGACGGGTCCAGCTGCGTTTGCAACCGAGCCGCCTCCGACCGGCACTGGGTTGCGTCTTTCGCTGTTTCAGGGGATCCAGCCGCCGAATTTCTACGGATCAAAAACTGGTTAACCTCCTTGCGTCGTACCGTCGTCCTCACCGCGACAGACGAGTACCTGCACGTAGTCTGGATGGTTAGCCCGTGGATCCTGGACGATATCGAGTGCCGCCTGTACGCCGGGCATGCTATGATCCACATCCGCTCGACCTCGCAGTATGGTTTCTACGACTTCGGGGTCAATCGGAAACGCATAGAGAAACTCTGCCGCCGGCTTCAAAGCGAATAGCCGAGGAGCTCGAGCCCAAGCCGGCATGCCTCGGCGATAGCGGCCTGTTCACTCGGGTCGAGTTGCGCGAATTTCGACGGCGTCGGCCGTGGAATGGTGGATGCCTCACGAATCCAGTCCTCGTCTTCCAGAGACGGATCGATGAACCGGATGAGTCGCCGTATCTCGGCTTCCGGCTCCGCTTGCATGTCTTCGAACTTGAGATTCAGGAGGCGATCAGGCGGCAGATCGCCCACCATATGATCTCCCAGCTCGATCAGTGCGCTCCAGAGCGCCGCAAAACCAGGAAGCGTGAGCTTGTCGAACGGCAAGTCCTCAGGCTTGGTGACCATACGGGACAAAGGCTCCATATAGGGATTGATGGCTTCCCAAAGCCTCCTTCTGTACAGCAAAGCCATGGCGTCAAAGCCGCCGAATTGCATCTTTTGCAAGGTCGCCAGGATCAGGCGGAAGAGGTAATGGCGACTCATGGAAATGGTTGTCTCACGCCCGTCGCGGTATACATGGATCACCCGCATTTCAGGAAATACTCGCAGCAGCCTGGAAGCATACAACAGCGATCCGCCTGAGCGTTCGACCCATACGCTCCGGTCAAACCGTTCGCACAGCCATCCGAAAAGATACCGTAGATGATCGGCGGGCGACTGCCTGGGTTGTCCCCGAACCACCGGTTCGAGCTCGTCGAAGAGCGCCTCATGCTTATCCGTGATATGAGGAAGCGCGGCACACATAATCGGCGGCACATCGCTTCGCGTGAAGCGGGCATCCGGAGAACCGAACGGATAGATCAACTCCGGAACAGGCTCCCGCAGCATGAGACGGGTCCTGTGCTGTTGCTTACTGAAGCGATCCCACATCCAGTCGCCGGTGGGCCGCCGCGGGCGAAACGTACCTATCCCGATGTAGCTGTAAAACTCGGAAAGACTGAGAACGCGCGGGTGCCGGTTCAGAATGTTCGACACCATGGTCGATCCACACCGTCCGGTACTCAGGATCAAGACAGGCGGAATAGGCACGGGTCTTACCATGGCGTCGCTATATTCGCTTGCAAGTGATCAGGCAACCGGTACCTGAGGTCATCGAGCATCGACGCCTCCAGCAAAAAGACAAAATTGTTGCCCCGCCACTTCTGAGCGATATTTGGAGCCAACTTGTGGGACATGGCGTGAACCTGCCGCAATACCCGCATCCGCCGCAAGAGTCCCTTGATCTCGCACTTCGGAAACTGGAGCTGGTCTGCGAGCTCGTCGCCAAGCAATGCCCTGGAGACCCGGTATGTGCGGGTCAAAAAGGCCTGGTACTCTCTGAGATCGGTTTTGCCGGCAATCTTGGGCAACGCATTGACCAGGGCATTCGCAATGACGGCCGACTCATCGGCAGGCGGCGGTTCGCACGAACTGCCGATCCGATGCAGTTCATGGGTTTTTTCCTCGTCGCCCTCGAACAGAAAAAACTCGGGTGTACCGATCAGCCAGGAAGCGTAACGCCAGGCATGCATGTAGCCGTAACGCATCTCGTCGTCCATTTCAGCTCCGAGTCTCTGCGCCTGTCGCAGCGTGGTCGCGGAGAAATTGGCGGACGCGAGCGCCATGTGCGCAGCACTAAGCGGCGTACCGTAAACCTCTTCGTCCCAGTTACCCTGGTCGCGAATCAGCCGCCTGAGTTGCGCATGCACCAGTCTGATACGCACGGACAGTTTCCAGCCGTCTCCCTGGCGATCAAGGGCGCCCGGCAACATGATCTCAATAAAATGCCGAGTGTTCTGCCGGACTCGCCGCGGACCAAAACCGCTCATGGTCCGCCCCGAAGCGTAGAACGCCTTGGCTATCAGGGTGGACGCATTCTGCAAGGTGGCCACGAAAAAAGCCGGTATAAACAAGTCCGAATAGCTATGGAAAGCCCGGTAGCCCCCTCTCAGGATAGCCGGATCGAACCACTCGGGCGGCGATTCGATCGAATCGAAGAAATCGCGCAACAACCGGGGCGCCTCGGCCAGTACCTCTGTATCCTGCTGCATGCCGGCCTTGATGAACCGGTTTACTTCCCCCGGCAGAAATGGGGTCAAGGAATCTATGACCGCATCGGCCAGTGGATCGCCGAGGTGCGTATGCTTGATGTATTGCTCGACAATATCCGGATTGAGTGCGTACGCACGGTCGTACCCGCCCTCATAAGCCGACGGTATCTTTATGCCATTCCGCACGGCTGAACCAGGCATACTTACGCTCAGGAGAAAGTGGCGACAAGAATCACGGCGAATACAAAACGCTGGCGCCTTCGGCTATACCACACACGGCAACGATTCGAGGAATATCGTTCGTGGTGTATTCACCCACGGTACAGGTTACGCATTGTACCGATCCCCGGCCAAAAAATCAAGACGATTTATGGCGTGTCAGGCATAGGAGGTCACTATACCCCAGCCCGTTCGGACTGCTCCGCCAGCCATGCGGCGTAGCTCTCCGCGGTGTGCACCGTGAAGTAGCCGCGCATCCGGTAGTGGCCCACGCCACAGAGCTGCGCACAGGCGATTTCCCAGTCGCCCGTGCGGATGGGCGTGAAATAAAGCGGAATGGACAACCCGGGAATGGCGTCCTGCTTGACCCGCATTTCGGTCAGGGTGAAACTGTGAATCACATCCTTGGACGTGAGGTGCACGATCACCGGCTTGTCCACGGGTACATGCAACTCGTTGACGGTCACGATGTCGTCCGCACCCGCCGGATCGTCCGGCTGTAAACCGATCGGATTTGTTTGCAGGTCCAACAGATGAATATCCCGCTGCCCGAACACGCCATCAGGCCCCGGATAATGGATGTTCCAGGCGAACTGCTCGGCGATCACATGTACGACGGTGGATTCCTCTTCGGACGGGTAGTTCCCCTCTCCACGGAGCGCGCCCCAAGTGGGAATCGCAAACGCGAAAAGCAGCACCAACTCTGCCACAATCACACCCACTTCCTGGTAGGTCGAGAAGTGCGACGTGGTCCCGTAGTAGTTGGCTTTCGGATTTCTGGAAGCCCGGAACCGGTACAGCGTGTACAGAAAGAAAGGCGCCCAGATGAGGAAAAGCACCAGCATCAGCCAGTGCACCAACCCCATCATGGCGTCGATTTCCGCACTGTGCGCTGACGCTGCCTCGGGCATCCCGAGATAATTCGTGAGGTCAAGCCACTTTAACATGTGAATTGCCGGGCGGATTGATTGACATTCATGGTATGATTCGCTGTACTGTTACTCGAACCGTTTCATCGAGTAAAATCTCACTTCACAGGGCGTAACTCGCCCTCGTCCGTCATGACGGCCTCGCCCTGGGCAAGCAACCGGGCCCGGCGACGCATACGAAGAAAAAACGCCCCGACGCCGCCGCCGACGAAACCCGTCACCCCAACGAGGAGCAACATGGCCATGCTGATGCCTTGCGTCGTCGGATTTGCTGCGGCGTTGGCGCCCCAGCACATCTCACAGGCAGCGGCCGTATGAGGAAGCAGGACCAACCACGCCAAGCTGAACACAGCGGCGGAAACAGCGATACGACGGACGGTGCGCGTCATGATTTGCCTCCGGCGATATGGCCCGTATGTGCTACTTTTTTCAGAAAACGCACGCCGTAGACGACCAGCGCAGCGCCCACCACAAACGCAACCACCGCAGCCACGGTCGACGACGCACCATCGCCCGCAAGAGCCCATACTCCGAAGCCCAGCGACAACAGCGCCGAAGCAACGATGAATACGATATGGAACGCCCTCAGCGACATGGTCAGAATCCGAAAATCATGACGCCGATCTGATCGACGTAGTACACGCTGAACAGGAGGAACATGACCAATAACAGTCCGAGACTGAGCCAGACCAGCAACCGGATGACCTGTTCCTCCGAAACGAGGTGCATGAAATAGGCCGCCACCAGCCCCGCCTTGACCGTCGCAATCAGCAAGGCAATGATGAGCGCCGGTAAAAAGGGAAGTTCAAGGTATCCCACACCCACTGTAACCGTCGTAAGGACGGCCAGCGACGCGAAAACGAACATGTACACGCGTACGTGCTTTTTTATTTCTTCAACAGAATGCCCTGTATCGCTCATAATGCGCTGTACGTTGGTCAGACCTGTGCACCCGGAGTGTTAAAGCAGGTAAATCGTCGGAAAGAGAAATATCCACACGAGATCGACAAAGTGCCAGTAAAGCCCCGCGATCTCGATCCGATTCGTGAATCGTTTCGGGTCGGTCTTCCACATGCGGGCGCCCGGCCACATGAAGTACATGTTGACAATAATGCCGCCGATCACATGCAGGCCGTGCAAGCCGGTCAACACGAAGTAGATGGCGAGAAAATTGTTCTCGGCGGGCAGATACCCGTGGCTGAACTTTTCGCCGTACTCGAAGGCTTTTACAATCAGGAAGACGAAGCCGAGCGCAATGGTTACGCCCATATACAACCGGTACCGGTCGAACCGCTTCATCGCAAGGGAGGCCCACGACATCACCATCGTAACACTCGACCCGATAAGCACGAGCGTATTGAGGGTGGCCAACGGAACATTCAGAATGTCCGAAGCCCGTTCGTACATATGTCCCCCAATCTCGCCGGGCCATTCGGGCGCGCCGATGCGCAGGAAGATATACGCCGAAAACAGCCCGCCGAACAGCATGACTTCGGAAGCGAGAAAAAGCCACACCCCGATCTTTGCATTGTTCACGCCCGTGTCAGGCCGGGGCGCAACGGTGAATGGAATTTGCATGGCGGTCAGGGTTCACAAACGAGTTTCATAACATACGGTAGGCGCTCTGGTCCGAATTAATCTTCCGATGCTTCGGCAGGTGGAGCATTCTGCGGCCAGTAATCTTCGTCATGGTCCGGGTGGCTGTATTCGTACGGGTCCCGGTACACCTGCGGCAGGTCGTGAAAGTTGCCGTGCCCGACAGGCGGGGACGGAGCCGCCGCCCATTCGAGCGTCGTGGCGTTCCAGTGGTTATCGGTGGCCGCTTTCCCCTTCTTCATGCTGATAAGAAGATTCACGATAAACGGAATCTGGAAAACGAACAGCACCCATGAGGCGATCGACATCACTTCGTTGTAGACGATCACATCCTGTGCATGGGCGTAAATCTCCCCCCCGTCATACAACCGCCGCGAAACGCCGGCCATTCCCTGAATGAGCATGGGGAAAAAGATGAAATTCATGCTGACGAGCGTGCCCCAGAAGTGGATCTTGCCGAGCGTGTCGTTCATGGTTCGCCCGGTTATCTTCGGGAACCAGTAATAAAGCCCGGCCATGAGCGCGAGAATGGTGCCCGGCGCCACCACGTAGTGGAAGTGCCCGATCACGTAGTAGGTATCGTGCAGGGGAATGTCGGTGGGAGCCAGCCCCAGCGGCAGTCCCGTGAGCCCGCCAATGCCGAACATGGGCAAAAAACCCAGTGCAAAAAGCATGGGCGTCGTGAACCGGATGGAACCGCCCCACAGCGACAGGAAAAGCGCTGTGAGAATAATCACCGACGGGATCGAGATGATCATCGTGGTGGTCTGGAAGAAGATGCTCATCACCTGGCCCATGCCGGTAATGAACATGTGGTGCGCCCAGACGATGAACGACATGAAGCCGAGGAAAATCAGGGAATACACCATCACCCTGTATCCCCGGAGCGGCTTCCGCGTGTTGTTGGCGATGATCTCCGCGACGATGCCCATGGCCGGCAGAACCAGCACATACACCTCCGGGTGAGCAAGGAACCAGAATAAATGCTGCCAGAGTAATGGACTGCCCCCGCCCGCCACATCGACAATCTCGCCACTTACGACGAGCCCCGACGGCATAAAGAAACTGGTATCGAGCAAGCGGTCGGACAGTTGCAGGAAGGAAGCGGCCTCCAGTGGAGGAAACGCCAGAAGCAACAGAAAAGACGTGATAAACTGCGCCCACACGAAGAAGGGCATCCGCATGAAGGTCATCCCCTCAGCCCGAAGCTGCACGATGGTCGTCAGGAAATTAATGGCGCCCAGCAGGGATGAAGTAATGAGAAAAATCATGCCGAGAAGCCACATCGTCTGCCCCATCGTCTCGATGACAGACAAGGGAGCGTACGAGGTCCAACCGGCCTTGGCGGCGCCGGCGGGCACGAAGAAGCTGCCCAGCATGATCACGCCGCCCACGAAAAAGGCCCAGTAGCTGGCCATGTTGAGCTTCGGAAACGCCATGTCCGGCGCACCGATCTGAAGCGGCACGACATAGTTGCCGAACGCCCCCACCGCCAGCGGCACGATGCCGAGAAACACCATGATGGTGCCGTGCATGGCCCCCAGCTGGTTGTAGAACTCGGGGAGCATGACCCCGCCGGGCATCGTGTCGTCAGTGAAAAGCCAGCCGATCAGCGGCACCGGCTGTCCGGGGTAGGCGAGCTGCCACCGCATGAGCATCACGAGCAAGAACCCGAACAGCAGGAAAAGAAGCGCTGTAATGCCGTACTGCATCCCGATGACCTTGTGGTCGGTCGAGAAAATGTATTTCCTCCAGAAAGAGGTATAGTGAGCGTCTTCCCCGTGGTGGCCTTCCGGGACGGCTGCGTGATCAGCCATAATGATCAATCGGGCTTTTTCATCAAGAAAATGGATGGGCGGCTCGCGCCCGGCGCAGCGTGGAAAAACGCCTCACTACGCCGGACGCGTATCATCGCCGGTGTTTACGCCCCTGCTCCGCCTAACTGGACTACGCCGAAGACAAAGTCGAGCATGACGGATTCGCCGTCGGCCACGCTCACGCTCTGCTCCGCGACGCCGTATTCTTCGTGCCAGGCTTCGATGACATAGTCGCCTGCGGGCAGATCGCCTATGGAGTAACCGCCCATCTCGTCGGATGTGCTGAAATAGGGATGCGCCGTGACGCCGACCCATGATTCCATCCAGGGATGGACGTCACACTTGATGTACGCCATGATCTCGGGAACCCGGAAAGTTTCCTCACGCTCCTGCCCCGCCGTGGGCATACCGAAGTTGAACGGACGGTTCGCTTCCGGCAGCGCATGGATGTTGTGCAGCAGGGGATCGCTGTTACGAATCTTTATGGGCTGTCCGGTCTGCACGCCGAACACATGCGGATGATAGGTACATCCTGCCTGATCCAGCAAAACCGGCTCGGAACGCGTCGGGAACGTCATATCTCCGAGGCCGTCCTTGACATACACGAACACCCAGCGCAGCGTGCCGTTGTCGTTGACGACCACCCTCCGGCTGAGGGCCGGCTCGTCACGCAGGGCCATGCATTCGCGGTCGAGATTAAGCTCTTGCTGCTCAGGGGCCGTACCCGTAAACTGAATGGAGCCCGACACGACAGCGCTTCCCGCCGGTGTATATTCCTCTGCGGCCATATCGCCGCCTTCCGTAGAGTCGCTGCCTGCATCGGCGCCACCGCCGCCACAACCCGCGATAAGCATCGCGACCAGGGCGATCGGAAGCATGGAAAACGTAAATTTGTTCATGGGGTACGCTCTTGCGTTTGGTTAAGAAACGGCGTGTGCGTATCTATGCACGATTATCGTCGATAGTATAGCAATACTAAAAATAACTTTTTGTGAAAAGATGGAGTGGCTTTGGCCCCTGTTCGAACCCTACGTGCGTAAAAATTTCGAGCGCCGGGGGATAGACGCCCCGGACATGTCCGATCTTGACGCAGCCTTCATGCGTCTCCTGGGATCGGCCACCGTGACCATTCTGGTGCAGGAACCCTGGCGCGGCTCCGTCCGCTTCAAGGGACTGGATCGCCTCCCGGCGGCGGAATGCATGGACCTGTTCCGGGACCCGGAGGGATATCTGTTCGAACGCTTCGGGGGCGGGAAGTACAAACTCAATTTCCACGAAGGATGGAATTTCGTGGCCACCCAGAACTTCAAACCCGAAGGCGAACCGAAGTGGACGGACCTGCCCGGTATGGATTTGTGACAGGCCCCGGCGGGGCCGGGGCGGCTGACCACCCTGTCCGGGACGCGAACCGGGCCGTGCGCCGTCAAAGGTTGATGATCGTACCGCGCCCCCTGCGCTTCGATCCGGCGCCTGACGCCGGAGAAAGCCGGTAGGAGAATTTCAGCAGTATGTAGTGCCCCAGCGAAGCGATCCGCTCTTCCCGGATGTATGTGTTCGTGTTGGAAAACCGGACACCCTCGTTCCGTCCAAGCAGATCGAATGCCGCCAGTTCGATGTCGGCGCGTTCGTTCATCACGGACCGCGCAACCGAAGCTCCCAGGATGGGCACGCTGCTCACGTCACCGAACACCTCCCGGGAATATATCCGGTAATCGAGCGAACCGGCTACGCGCCATTTTTCAGTGAGATACAGCGTCGCATCGGCGTAGTATGTACGGTTGACGTACTGCTGGTTCTGTGCTTCGTTCAGCGAATAGCTCACTGCATTGAACGTGTACCGGGCGCCTGCCCGTATATCGAACAGGTCTGCATTCCGATTATTCAGGCCGACATTGATCGTGTGGCGCAGAATGCGGGCCCTGTTCTCAACTCCGTTGACGTATTCGAGGCTGCGCTCGAAGAACGGATTGTTGGATACATTGATTTCCACGCCGAGAGGACGAACAGGCATTCCGAAATGAGCGCTTCCGGAAAATATCCAGGCGCCGTCCGCATTGACCGGGGTGATGACTTGCCGGAGCCGTTCGTCCACCATTCTGGACTGTACGATGTCATTGTTTACGTATTCACTCCGGGCGAATACAAATACCTTCATAAACGTGAAGGGGTCGTAGAACGAAAAACGCAGATTGACGTTGTGGCGATATTCCGGCTTCAGCGCAGGATTTCCCGCACGTACAAGTAGCGGGTTCGTGTTGTTTGTAAGGGGTTGCAGGTCCGTAATGGACGGCTCGCGCGCGCGCGCCGAATACTCCAGCGAGAAGTTCATACGCTCGCCGAAATCATAGTCGAAGTGCGCCCGGGGCAGCACATGCGTATAGGCGTTTTCGATGCGCGCATGGGGGGAGCCGCCCGCCGCGTCCACAATTTTTCCCTCCAGCGACGATCTTTGCAGATTGGCCCCTATACCGGCCTTGAATTTTCCCCCGCTCGCCTGGTACCGAACGCCCCCCTGTATGTAGGAATACGTACGGTCGTACCCGGAGGAAAGCCTGTCGTTAAAGACGGAAACGCCGGATACCGTATCGAACACCGACTGCCTGCGATCTTCCTCGATCTGCCGACTCTCGACCTGAAATTCCAACCTCCCCCCTTCCCCGACAGGCTCAATGTACGAAACCTTCTGCGTCGAGCGGAATGAACTCCCGGGACGGGTTTGTAACTGCATGATCTCGTCGCTGGAAAGCACATTCCCCTCCTCGAGGAATTTCGTGATCGAACGGAGATTCCCGGACATCTCGTCGTCGTTCATACTGCCCCTCACTTCCCCTATCAGACTCCGGCCCTTTTCGTCCAGCCGACGGCGCCATGTAAGCGAGCCGTTTCCACCCAGATTGTCGCTTTCCGACCGGTAGTCGGTCAGAGCCTCGTTTCCACCCGCTCCTCTGGCCAGCGTTTCGGTTTCCGAGATATTCGTCAGTGAGGAGGCGCCCGCCGTCAGGTCGCCGCGCAACCGCAGGTCGTGCCCGTCTCCAAATTCATGCAAGGCGTTCACGGTCAGCCGGTGGGTAAGGTTATCGCTGGTCTGCCCGCCGGTCTCGTTGACAAAAGAGGACTGCACGGGCCCAAGCAATTGCTGCTGCTGCGCCACGCGATCCTGCCGGTTATCCACGTTCGACAGGAAATAGCTGGCGTGCGCCGAGGTGTTTTCCCCGAAATCCCTGTTCACATTGAACCCGACCGAAGACGTCTCGGACAACCCGTCCTGGGTATTGAACAAACCGCCGCCGTCGCGAATGATTAACCTCCCACCCATGGCCTCCAGGCCCCCCAGCAGCGTAACGATGTCGCCGAATGAAAAATTCTGCCGGTTGACGTTGTTCACATTCCCGATGAGAGACAACTGCGTGGACGGGCCGAACCGGTTTATGGACACGTCGCCGTCGTAACGTTCCTCGCTCCCGTATCCTCCGGTCAAGTGGCCGAAATACCCTCTCTCCGCTTCCTCCTTCAGGTCCAGATTGATGGTTTTGACGTCTTCTCCATCCTCGATGCCGGTAAATTCCTCCATGTCCGACGCCTTATCGTATACCTGCACCTTTTCGACCACATTCGCGGGCAGGTTCCTCGTGGCGATGGATGGATCGTTTCCGAAAAATTCCTTGTCCTCGACCAGCACTTTCTGCACCTCTTCGCCTTGCGCCCGGATGGTGCCGTCGTCTTCGACTTCTATGCCGGGCAGTCGCCGCAGCAAATCTTCCACCATGTCGTTGGGGCGCACCGCGAAGGCAGCAGCATTGTATTCGAGCGTATCCGCCTTGACCACAATAGGAATGTGCTCGGCGCCGACCACCAGTTCGTCCAGTTCGACGGTCGAAACTTCGAGAACCATGGTTCCCGCATCGTAGTCGCCGCTCGACAGGTCCATGTCCTGCCGGTGCGTCTGAAACCCGACAAAGGTAATCTGCAGGATATACATCCCTTCAGGAACACGCCGGAGAGTAAACGCTCCGTCCCGATTGGTCGTCGAGAACCGGGTCAGAACCGAATCTTCACGGGTAAGCGCCACCACGGTCGCGCCCGGAAGCACCGCCCCCGTCGAATCCACTACCACACCGGTGGCTTCGAAACGGCTGGCCTGAGCCGTAGCCGTTCCCGTACAGAAGACAAGGGTAAGAAAGCAAACAACTACTCCGAAACCTGCCGCCTGCCAGCCCATGCACACATGTTTCATCGTGCATGGGAAAGGAATAAATCGGGATGATCGAAAGCAAAGCATGGTATCCGCACGTCAGCGATCAACCCGAATAAAAATTCCTCTATTGCCGCCCTGATTTTGCATTTCTTCCGTTTTCTCCTTCACGATAGCGGCGAACTCCTCCTGTGTAACCGCCCTTCCTTTTTCCGGGGCCTGGATCGACACCTCGTCAGGCGCCTCGGACGAAACATGTGTGGCGCTATAGGCCGTGAGGCTCCCGTCGTCGATGGACAACACCAGGATCGTACCGGGCAACCCTCCGAACGAGGCGGGACCGATCGGTACGGGGAGCTCCGGAGCGAACCAGGCCTCTACTGTGGCGCTGTCCGCTTCCGTGACCGCTTGCTGACATGCAAAACCGAGGTACTCGCCTTGCTGTCCTGTGAGGCGCCACGCATATTCGGGGCGGTCGCCCTGGATCAGGAAGGTGCGACCCAGAAAGTCTTTTTGCTCGGTAACCGTCCAGGCTTCAAGGTCGGTGTACGTTATGGTACGATCCTGCGAACGCTTCGTCCGTATCAAAATATCTCCCCGGGAACGACTCACTGATCGATCGGGCATTGCCGCCGAATCGGGGGCCGGCGTCATCACCGATGCCTTTTCCGTGAAATGAAGACGCCAGGCCGTGGTGTCCACCGCGGACATCGAAGCCAGTATCTGCTCTTTCATCTCTTCTCCCAGGGCCGGCGGGAGTTCCAGACCCTCGGGGATTTCCGGCTTTACGGTTCGCTGGTAATGAATCGTTCCTGTCGTCTGGGCAAGCACCGGTGACGGAGCCAGAGCATACAGGGCAGTACACAGCAACAGGATCGGCGCCATTCCCTTGCAGGCAGAACGCATCCCGGGGTTTACGGAAAAATCAGGAGGAAAATACATGGTGTGTACAGGGATAATGTGTCCGGGAAGCATGATGACAAGCCGAGCCAGAACATGCATACAACGAACGCCGGCACATATATATTGTTTGCTGGCGCATTACCCCGCTTGAAGATGCCCGGACCGGTCGAGATTTCACCCGAAGTAGAATGAATAATTTTCAAATTATCTTCCTCGCAACAAAATCACTTGCATGGTATTGCGTCCCATTTATATGGTTGGTAACTTAATTCTCAGCCTCACTTCCCACCCCGTTCACCTCTGTACATAGCTCCCGAATAATCTATCGGGTGTACAGAGGAATTGTGATTCTGCAACTCGCAACGAACCTGTAGAGGCTGAACGGTGCCATTTCCCGCAAACCGGCGACCCTACGTCTGGGGTAGCCCGGTACCAAAACGCACACAAATTCTTTTTCCATCACGGACCCTCTGCGTTGCATTTGCCTTGCTCATGGTGGCTGCAACCAACCCGGCAATGCGTGCGCACGCCACGGAAGCCGAGCACTGACGTGGCGGCAATGGCGACAGGGTGGTAACCACGACAGTAGCCGCTGCCCCCGATGCGCCGACCAGCCTGACGGCGACAGCCTCCGGAACGACGACCATCAACCTGTTATGGGCTGCCCCAACGAACAACGGCGGCGCTGCAATTACCGGATACAGGATCGAGGCATTCTCGAGGTACGAAAGCAACCTGGGTCTAATAGACCGGGAAGAAACAGGAGAATGGCGTGTACTGGTGGAAAACACCGGAGATACCAACGTATCCTACAGCCACACAGGGCTCGCACCCAATACTTTGTTGAGTTACCGGGTCTTGGCAATCAACGACGATGGTGTAAGTGAACCATCGAACGAGGATGAAGCCAGGACGGGCTTGCTCGGTGGCGGTACGGCGCCGACAATCAATTCGGTGACCGTCAATGACACCGAGATGGTGATGACCTTCAATCAGGCCCTGGATGAAAATTCGATGCCAGGGGGTGTCTTTTTCCCGATAAAGGTCTCCGGCAATGGGGGTGACTATCGTCCGGAGAACGTAACGCTACAGGGCGCCAAGGTCACACTCACACTGGCGGAAGTAGATGGAATAAATCATGGCGAGAGGGTACACGTTCGTTATTACCAGCCAACGTATGTAGAGGGAGACGTTTTTCTTCCAATGTCCGGCGGCCTGAAGAGCCCGGTCGAAAATCCGGTCGAGAAAACTATGTGGAATAGCGTGACCAACAACACCCCGCCACGGATCACGCTGGTGCTGGATCCGGCCTCGATTAATGAGAATGGCGGCATGGGTACCGTGACAGCGACAATACCCTCTCCCGTAATAGAGGAGGTCACCTTGACGCTCACCCCGAAGTCGGTAGCTCCAGCAGTGGATGCGGACTTCACGCTGAGCGGAACCACCCTGACCATTGCACAGGGCGCAACAACGAGCACCGAAACCTTGACGATCACAGCAGTGGACAATGATGTGAAAGAAGGGCACAAGACCGTGATGGTAAGGGTGCTGAGGGAGGATTATCCGATTAATGAGGTTGCAGCGAAGCCTTTCACTGTAGACCTGATGATCATCGATGACGAGAGTCCGCCACCGCTATCAATACCGTTCATATCTCCGTCAGAGCCTTCGCCCCCACCCAAGCCGACTTTGGATCCACCGCTGTACTTGAGGAGTACTCCCGGTAGCGAACAGGTAACGCTGACATGGAGCCCTCCGTACTATGACCCGGGGGATATCACCGGTTACGCGTACCGGTACAGGGAAAGTAACCAATACTTTGGCTTCGACGCTCCTGCAACCTGGAGCGACATCCCCGGCGGAGCGAATGCCCGCAGCTACACGGTCACAGGCCTGACGAACGGGTTGGAGTACATGTTCGAGGTGCGGGCAGAAAACAGGGACGGAGGTGGAACCCCTGCAAATACAACCGTCAGGCTGCCCCTGTCAGGGGGTCGGTCAGCGGGGGCAGGGGGGCCTAAGTCAGTGGGTACAGAGAGCGAAGAACTACCCACCAAGGTAGCGCTCATGGGCAACTATCCGAACCCGTTCAATCCGGAAACGACCATAGACTACGAGTTGCCACAGACAGGTGAGGTATATCTCGCGGTGTACGACCTGCTCGGTCACGAGGCGGCTGTGCTGGTGGACGGATTGCAGTCGGCAGGCCGTCACATGGTGCGGTTCGATGCAAGCAATCTGCCAAGCGGTCCGTATGTATATCGTTTGCAGACTGGAGACAAGATCGTTGCCCGTACCATGATACTGGTCAAGTAACATGGGGGATGCGCCGGCAACAAACCCTGACCCCCGCCGGCGTATTGCTACTCTACTGGGATTGCTGACAAGCGAGGAAGCGCAGAAAACGCTGTCGCATCGCCTCGGACGTTCGAGGTTGGCCTACGAACTGGCTTGTGCCTGGTTCGATGACGTGTATGTCCCGAGCGAGCGTTATATGGATGGGCTGAAGGGTGATCTGTCACCCGAGGCGGCGGAGACGTTCAGAGACGCTTTCGATCCCGTGGAACTGGCCGCCATGGAGCGGTTCCACCGTTTCTTCGAACTGCGCATCGATATGCTGCCGGATGCGATGACCGCCTCGCGGCGCATCCCTATAGACGACCGCTGGCGGAGCCTGATGAAGGACGCAGGCTATCTGCTGGAAGACATCGGAGGCGATGCGGAAAATTTCCGCCGGAGGCTTGCAGAGTCCGGGGATGCTTCCGGAGAAATCGCCGCAATCATCCGAATCGCAACCTGAGCCCCAGGTACAGCACGACAGCAGCAAGTACGGCGTTGACAAGCGCAGACCACAGGGCGGTCCGCGTTTTTCCCTGCGGCACGAGCGCCAGACTGTACCATGCCTGGTTGATGCCCATTGCAAGGAACAGGATGAACTTGGCGCCAACCAGCTGGAGATAGGCAGCCGGGTAACTGAAGTTCGTCAGCCACCCCACATTGATGAGGTTGAAAATCCCTGTCAGCAGGATGGTGAAGAAAAGCTCCCTGCTGAACCGCTGGAACCGACGAACCAGCGTCTCGATAAGTGCAGCGGTGCGTTCAGGGGCAAGATGTTCGCCCGCAAACCGCCGCACGGAAGGCGCCACCACAAACGGTACGACGATCATCCCGCCCACCCAGACGATGATCGCCGCCAGATGAATCCATAGAACGACGGCGCGAAAGGTAAACATGGCTTGTTACATACCCATGCCACTGCGTGCCCGGTCCAGGACAGCCTCGGTGACCTCGGCAAGTCCCTCCGCTTCGGCATAGCGCTCCACGCTCTGCATGACCATGCCGCGGGCAGAAGCGGGGATATTCTCCATGCGCTGGCGCGCGCCCTCCGTCCAGGGCATGTCACTGCGCCCGAACGCCTCGTTGACCATACCCGTAAACGGACATTTCGAAGCTCCGCCTTCCACAGCAGGGCCGGAGGCCCCGACCGATGAAGCAGCCAGCCCGGTCCGTATGCCTTCCATAGGCTCGGCAGGAACAGATTGTCCACCGATCTTCACGCCAAGAGAGCGCACCACCTGGGTCTCGCTCACATTGGTCAGCATGGCCGTTTGCCTGCCGCACACCGGGCAACCAAATATGACCGTCATGGAGCCGCGGTCGGGACCACGCGTTTCGGCGAGACTCATGGCCTCGTCACATTCCACGCAAAGAAATTTCATGAGGCATCCAACAGGATTTGAAGATGATGGGCCAGTTCGGTGAAGGCGCGCGCCGCCGGGCGATCCGGATGTTCGTGCACGTACGAACGTCCTTCGTCGGCAGCCATGCCGAGGACAGGATCAAAGGGGATACGAGCCAGCACAGGCACGTTGAGGGTCTTTGCCAACCGGTCCGTACGGCCCGGCGGATACAGCGGATCTGCCTGCCCGCAATGCGGACAAGCATGCGACGCCATGTTTTCGACAAGCCCCAGCGACGACACGTCGAGGTGTTCCTGGATCATGCGCACGGAGCGGCCTACCACATCCAGGGCCACTGCCGAGGGAATGGTAACCACGACGGCTGCATCGATGCGTGGTACCACATCGGCAAGTGTCGGCAAACGATCCGAGCCCGGCGGCAAATCTACCAGGAGCATATCCAGGGCGCCCCATACGGTATCCGCAATAAGCTCCCGCAATGCACTGGCCTCACGGAGCCCGCGCCAGGCGGCTCCGCCGGATTGCGACGGGGCATCCCACGCTACAGGCGTCGTCTCGTCGCGCAAAAACAGGGCCATGGACATGACGCGTACACCCGAAGACGTTTCGGGGGGGGGGATAGCCCCTCCTGTGCGTTGCGACAAGGTCGTCGCCTGCACGCCGGTCATGCGCCCGAGCGACGGACCGTTGATATCTCCATCCACGAGACCGACGCGGGCGCCAGCGCGAACCAGCGCTGCGGCAAGATTCACCGCCACAGTGCTCTTGCCCACCCCTCCCTTACCACTCATTACAGCGACGATATAGCGAATACTGCTGAGACGTTCCGCAAGCCGGTCGGTCTGCACTCCCACCTGGCCCGCCACATCGGAGCCGCCGTCGGTTGCTATATCGTGCCAGGTTTTCATCCGCACATCCCCGTCGCCCCGATCACGACACGGCTTCTTCCGCCTGTTGCTTGCGAATGGCCTCTTCCATTGCCTGCCGGGCCACCTCGATGCCTTCTTCGGCAATCTCCAGCGTGACGATGGTGGTGTTATGCCCGTCTGCAGCGGTCTCCATCCGACCCTTCGTCTTCTCGCGCATGAACCCTTCAGGGACCCGTTCGAGACGAGCCCAGGCATCCGGTGTCCACTTGTAAGCCCCCTGGTCAATCAGTTCGACGGAAACGGCTTCCCGGGGCGGAGCCTGCTCCGCCGGATTCTCCTTCAATCCGGAACCGGGCGCAGAAAGCACCGAAGTGTCTTCGAGCAAATCTTCCACTACCGCTGCCACCATGTCGCGGGTGATTGTGTCAAGTCCCTTGACACGGGCGCCCTTTTCGATCTGCGCCCGGGCACGGCGCATCTGGTACCCGTCAGGGACCTTCCTGAGCAGTTCGCGAGCATCCCGCGTCCACTTGATCTTCTTCTTGTCGAAGGTTTCGACCTCTTCGGTGGCGCCTTCGAGGGGCACCAGCTTGCGGAGCGCCTCCTTGTCGATTTCCTGGAATTGCTCGGGAGCGGCTCCGCAGACAGCGCACACGGCGGGCTTGAACCCGCGCGCCGCGTAGCCGCACCGGCTGCATACGTACGTCACTTCATCGACGGCAGCAATTTTTTCGCGGGCCACCGACTCGGCGATGATGCCCATGGACCGCATAGCGGATTCCGGCAGAATGGTCGCCATCGCCTGCTCGACCACCTTTTGGGTAATCACGGAGTGGCCGCGTTCCATGGCCCACCGGTGAATCGTCGTGCGCGCAATGTTGCGGGCAAAGTCGGGGGCCGTATTGAGGATCGCCGTGGCCTCGTCCGTCCAGATCATGGATTCTTCGGCCCGCACATCGAGCGGGGGGGTGTACCGCCTGCTCGACAACAACACATTGCAGGAAACCATCCGCAGCAGGTTTTCCGTATTGCTGCCGATATCCATGTCCTCGTCGCTATGCACCCCGATGCGACCCATGACAAGCAGCCAGGGCTTTTCGCGGCGGACGTACCGGAGAATCTTGTCGAACGCCTTGCCGTCGAGCAGCGTGATCTTCAGATCCACGCCCTCTTCGGCGGCAACGCGGTGCGCCACTTCAAGGTGCGACTGGTAGATCTTAGCAAGCCCCGTGTCGATGACCTCTTCGTGGAGCTGCTCCTGCTCCTTGAACCGGAATACCTTCGAGGCCTTTTCGGTCAGCACATTCACAAGGCTGTTGAACATCGCGTAATGCAGGTAGGGATCGTAGACCGACACCGCCTCCACGCGCTTGTCCAGCTTCCGGCCCAGTTCGAGCGCCGTTTTCAGACCGGCGAAGGATTCGGGGCTGCCATCAATACCCACCACGATGTGCCCGCCATCGGCCTCTCCCACGGCGTGCCCATTCATATGATGATCAAGCGAATCCGTGTTCTTGACGATAAGCATGTCGGTGCGTGCCCGCCGCACGACCCGCGAACACACACTGCCCAGCACGCTGTCGCGAACGGCGCCGAGGCCGAGCGATCCCATCACGACCAGATCGTAGTCGCTTTCCTCGATGTCCTGTACGATGATCTTCCAGTTCTTCCCATCATACATCTTGGGCTGGAAGGGCAATTTTTCCTCGCGGCACCGCTTGTCCATCACGGTCAGGTACGAATCCGAAATCAGTTCGAGCCCCATCGTGATGAGCGTGTCGTGCACCTTCCGCTGCTTTTCCATCTCCTCTTCGACGAGGTACTCCTCGGGCAGCGTAAACTCCATCTGCTTGAAGCGGTAATCGTGCATACGGGCTGCGTAGGCATGGCCGCCCACGAGATCCGCATCGAACCGCTTCGCCAGTTCGATGGCAAGGTCGATGCTCGCCATCGAATGGTCCGAATTGTCAACCGGAACGAATATAGTCTTGTACATAACGGCTAATAGATCAGTTTGAGACGATCGTAAATGTACGTGAGGCGGTACATAACATATCGCAGCGTTTCGGAATCTTCTGCAAGGAGTGAAACGGCAAGGAGAGCGCGCTGGAGATGGTCGGCGCGGCTCGCGAGGGAAGAACGTTCCGCCTGTCCCAGTCCCTCGGCGAAAGCATTCATCTCGAAACGCGCCCGCACCATCGCGTTGTAGGAATCGCTGCCCGGCTCGGCCTCTTCCATGATCCGCTCCAGTCGTCCCGTTTCCATGCGTACAATGGCCGGCGCCATGCGGCG
The DNA here is from genome assembly GCA_965248175.1 of Rhodothermales bacterium. GTDB lineage: Bacteria > Bacteroidota > Rhodothermia > Rhodothermales > VXPQ01 > VXPQ01. The sequence goes on along the minus strand of OZ252093.1, from coordinate 1,088,592 downwards.
AAATTCCTTCCAGCCTACAAAATCCAGCTCGTTCCAGTCAAGACGCCTCGCGGCCAGTTCGGCAGCGCGCGCTTCGAGCGCATCAGGCGGCGCTATGTCCCGGGATGGCTCCATGGCGACAGGCGGAATCAGAAAGGACGGTGTACGGTGCCGGGCTCGAGGCGGTCCCCCATTTGAAGCAAGCCCTTGTACTTACGGCGAAACTCCGCCGGGTCCTGGGCGATCGTTTCCATGGAGAAGTCAGGTAGAAGCGCCGTGAGGCGCTCGTCCATCTCTTCCCGCTCGATCCAGCCATATTTCATATAGGCCAGCACAATATGATAGTCCGGTTCGTCGCCGCGAGCCACGTGCCGGAATACCACCGAGTACGGATCAAAATGCCACAAGCTCAATCCGGAGTCCGGCAGGTCCCGGACAGGCCGGTGCCGCTGTTCGGCTCCGGCCGGTAAGGGAATCAGATCGCCTGGAAATTCTTGCTCGATCGCCACGCCGAACTGTGCAGCGGTACGAGCCGCCGCCGCATCCCATTCGGGCCGGTACGCCACATCGGCATACAGGCGCACGGCATCCGTCCACGACCGCCATCCCTCCAGGACTTGCGAGGTCTCTCCAAGCAGAAGCAACCGCCCGGCGAGCCCCTGCTCAGGAGCCGAAGCGGCATAACTGTGGGCCGCCGCAGCCAAAAAATCCTGTAACACGAAACGAGTCACCAGCGATCCGGTCATGACGCCACCTCTACATCGGACACGGCGCCGGCTTCTCCCCAGTCCGGAATCGGCACGATGGCTTCCTCGGGACACTCGGCGACACATTCCGTAAAATCGCAACAGGTATCATTGATGACGTAGATCGGGTCTCCGGGCGAAATCGCGCTGATCGGACACACATCCACGCACAGGTTGCATTGCGCGCAGGCGTCTGTGATCATGTGGGGCATGGTCGCGAAGCAATGTATGAAAAATGGATGCGAGGCGATCGGGAAGGGGCTTTCTACGCGTGACCCTGTCCATTCATGGCCTTTTTGTCGACCACGCCACCCGCCTCGTTGACGGTGTTGTCGCTGCGCTTGCCGGGATAACGGCGTTTGGGCGTCTTATCCTTCCAGCGGTAGATCCAGAAACAGTACGAATAGGGATAAATGGTCTGAACCACATGAAATGGCTCGTATTCGAACAGGCGGCGCATCGCCCAGGGGAAACGGTACCGCTTGTCCTGCGGCTCAATGATTTCAACGACACAGTCTGCCTGAAAACTGACGAATACCGGGGAATTGCCCGTCCACAGTACGGATGCAAAGGGGTTTTCGACAAGATTTTTGAGCGTTGATCCCTCGAAAATTTCAAGGAGCCCGACGCGCCGCCAGTCGATATGTTCGGGATGGGAATACAACTCGCGGGCCGTCCGGATGCGCAGGTCACGCGTCTCGTTGACAGCATGAGGCGGCAATTCCTGAATCCGGGCGACGGCGTCTTCCACCAGTTCGAGGTAATAGTCGATATGTTCATCCTTCGGGGTGAACCCTACGCCCTTGTTGGCCAGATTGGGCACAAGCGCATCGTCAGCCCATGTGGCCACAACAGGCAGGTGCCCCGCGTTGAACGCGATGTACTGATCCTGCTCAATAGCGTCGTAAATGCTGTGCTTGTAGTCGAGCTGCCACCGGATGAATTTCTCCGGGAACTCAATGACATCAAGGTTCTGGTCGGTACCATTCTTTTTGAGACGGGCAACGCCGTCGATTACCTGCACCTGCTCTGTGAGCGTTTTCGCGTCAAGCCTTTCCATAGAATGGGTTGGTAAATGAATGTGAATGAATATGGTTATACAAGTCGTTCCGGGGTGGTGGGTTCTTTAATAACCCCGGCGTCCAGCGGTTTCTTGACAGGCTCCGAAAAGGACGGCGCCTCCCGATCCATGCCGGCAAGGGCTTCCTGCATGACGCCGGCGGAGATGCGACGCACGCCGTGCCGGTCTGCATACGCTTCGAGGCCTTTACGAACTTTGTCGCGAATGAAGGAGATCGGAATACGATCGAGTCGCTTTTGCGCTTCGGGAGACCACTCTATATCGTATCGTTCGAGCGCCCTGCCGGTCGGCTGGTAAAGGCAGGCCGGATCCTCGGCCAGGTAATCCTCGAAGGCCGCCTGGGCCCGGCACCGGCAACCGCCGCAGAGTTCGTTGAACTCGCACGCACCGCACTTGCCCTTGAGCCTGGAAGGATCGCGCAAATCCGTCAGCACGGGGGAAGAAGCCCATATCTCCGCGAAAGACTGCTCCCGGACATTGCCGGCCACCACGGTCATGTACGGGCACGGTGTAACATCTCCACCCGGCGTGATGCGGCAATACTGCGTGCCTGCCATACACCCCCCGCTCTCCAGTCCGCCAAGCCCCTCGTCATACGCGATCTGCTTGAACTGCGGGGCGCATTTCGACCGGACCAGCATGGGGCGGTACTCGTCCTGCACCGTCACCATCTCCCGCAACATGGCGTCCGTGGCGACGGCGGAAAGATCGTTCATCTCCTGCCCCCGGCCCGTCTGCACCAGAAAGTACAAGTTGAAGGACCAGGCGCCTTTCTCTCGCGCAAACGCCATCAGTTCCGGGATTTCATCCCGGTTCATGTCCATGACGGTCGTTTGCACCAGCACTTCGAGGCCATGCCGGCGGCATATCTCGAGGGCGCGGACCGAATGCTCCCAGGCGTTCGGACCCCCGCGAAATGTATTGTGCTTCTCCGGATCGATGGAGTCGATGCTGATGCCTACCCCCTTGATACCGCACTCCACCATCTTGCGCGCAACGAAATCATTGACCATGACCCCGTTCGTACCCATCACCACCCACATTCCCTTTGCGGAGGCCGTCTGCGCAATCTCGTAGATGTCCCGGCGCAAAAGCGGCTCTCCGCCGGTAAGAATGAGCATCTCCGTGCCGAGCGCCTCCATCTCGTCGATCAGCGTGAGACACTCGTCCGTAGTCAATTCGTTTTCTTCGGCAGTACCCCCTTCCATATAGCAATGGGGGCACTTGAGATTACATTTCCTGGTCAGATTCCAGGAAACAAGCGAGGGGCGGTACCCCACGGAAGAAGACAAGAAAGGCAGGGAACGGGCAGCTTCCATCGATTCGAGGGGCAAACCTCCGGGGGTCAGGCGGAAACGGGTGCGCGATGCCGGAGGCGAACCAGACCGACAATGCTGAGCAGCACGAGAAGCGTGAGGCCGGCAGCGCGTAACATGGGCATCACCGGCGAAGGACGTTCGGAGGGTTCAAGATACAAATAATACCATCCCGTGACGCCCCGGCGATTGCCCCGCTCGTCGTTGAAACCGTCCCATACGGAGAACGAAATCGGAACGAACGTATCTTCCGCAAAACGCTCGTCGCGCGGCATGGTGAAGACAGCGGTCCATGCACCGTCCTCGTAGGTCGCATGAACGTCCGGAGCGGTTTCGCCGGCCACAAGGTTGCTACTTCCTCGTCCGACGTACGAGCGCCCCTCTCCCGAAGCCAGATCGGCGAACCACAGATCGACCGGCTGTTTTGCGTCCCCGAACAGGAAGTACGGCAGGCCTTCCGGCGCAAGTTCTTGAGGAAACTGTACGGCGACCGCATCGGACCAGGCGCCTGTCACGGTGTCCCGAACGACCTGCTCCGTGGGCGGAACTTCCATGTCCGGGGTATTGCTCCCCAGCGTCTCCGCAGACATGTCGTGCCATGAAAGCAGAATGGCTATCTCATCCGCGTTGTAGCGCGCTTTCACCTCGATGCCGTCTACGCCGGGCATAAACGACCGTCCGGGCTCAATGACCTGTCCGACCACGGGAAGATAGGCTCCGTGTTCCTCGCCGAAGCCTGCCCTGCCCTGCATCGGGTCGATGGGATCGTTCGCATACTGCGCCGTCGCGGCGGTCGCATAGTCAGGATCGTCCTGCGACAGCGAATAGACGTAATCGACGAGGGCCCAACTGTCTTCGATCGGGGTAATGCTGTAGGACGGCATGGGCGAACCGTCGAGGCCCGTCGTGAACGTCCGGTAGATGTCCTGGCGCGTGTTGCCCCCTATAAAGGTCCAGCGTTTCGTAAGGTCGGCGGGGCGGATATGGTTGCCCCACTGCTCTTGCAGCGTCAGTGCGGAAGGCCCATCGCCGCGAGCGGCCATGCCATGGCAATCGAAGCACTGATTCTCTTCGTAGACCACGCGTCCCCGTTCGGCAGACGATTCGCTGAACGATGGCGGATCAGGGATATCGATCACATCGGGTACGCCGTACGGTCCGGAGAAATCGTCGTTGAAGGTTTTAATGTAGTAGACAAGGTTGCGGATTTCGTTGTCGCTTAGCTGCGGCCAGGCCGGCATACCGGTATAGGGCATGCCGTTGCGAATAGATTGTGCGATGTCGTCATCCGTAGGCAACTGTCCGCTCGGCGTGGTGCGCACCTTGTAGACGCCTGCCGTAAAATCGCGGGGCATCGGGCGCATAAAGGGTGCGGCAATCCCATCCCCTCTGCCGGTTTCCGCATGACACTGCGCGCACTTGTCCATGTACAGCAGGCGGCCGGCCTCGCGCTGTTCGTCGGCGCCGAGGTCGGGCGCGGGTTGCGCCACCGCCGTCAGGGGTAGCAAAATGACGCACAAACACGCTCCCAGGACGCACGACATGACGCCCCGGGGAGGCGCCCACTTGGGCGGACGCACAACAGCCCGCCGGAAAGCGCGTCTTTCCCGGTGAGCAGGGCGAATCGCTATGTCGGTTTTATTCCGCATGGTCCTCCCGCGCCCGCGGTCGGTGTCCGGTGAAATCGTACAGGAAAAGCGTCACGTCCCACATATCCCTTTCCGAGAGGAAGTTCTCCCAGGCAGGCATGGCCGACAGCCACGGCGTGGATTCGCTCGGCAAACCCGGGCCGCCCTTGGCAATGCGCCAGAAAATGTAGCCTTCCTGGAGCATGGCGATGGTCGTGGCGTCCTGAAAATTAGCAGGAATGGGGTCGAGCCCGTGGGCAAAGAGACCGTCCCCCGCCATATCGTCCCCGTGGCAGTACACGCAGTTCTCGTAGTACACACGGCGCCCGTTCTCCACATGCTCCGCAAATGCCGCCGGGTCTTCCGTTTCAAGAGCGCGGTACGGGTTGTCGTCGTTGACAAGGTCGATCGTATTGCCGGCTACTTCGATACTCGTGGGCGGCGGTGGGTGAATGGTCCGGATGCTGAGGGGAGGCGCCGGCCCTCCCGTCACGTCGAAATATACCCGGAGCGCCACAAGACCAGGCAGTAGCACGATAACCGCCAACAGGGGAATCGTATACTTTTTCTGCGTCGTGAATGCCACGAACCGGTCCAGCATAAACCGGAAATGAGCCGAATCCGCCGATACGTACGCCAGCAACGCAAGCGTGAGGATGGCCACGAACATCCCCTGAATCGAGGTGGGCAACGGCGGATTGACGCCCCAGCGCAGAAAAACGAATGCGGCTATCCACCACCCCGCCAGCCAGCCGAGGATGTTCATCTTCGGCACGAAGCGCAGCGCTACGAGCCCCGCAAGCACTACAAGCAGGATGATGATGTTCATGATCCTCCCTTTTGCAACGCCAGATAGTCAACCAGCGTCTTGAGCTGTCCGGACGATATCTTGTCGTAGAATCCGGTCGCGCCCAACTGGGCCGACATCAGACCCGCCACAAATCCCTCCGACACGACGGCGTCCGGGTCCATGATCGCCTCGTATATCTCGGCGGTCGAAAGATCGTTTCCCACGTTGTACAAACTGGGACCCAGCAGAGGCGTGGGTTCGGTGATGCTGTGGCACGTGCCGCAGGCATACATGGTGAACAACTCCTCCCCGGACAGGTTTTCCGAAGAAGGCGCAGCAGACGCGCTTGCCTGCGAGGCGGCCGATGCAGCGGCCGAATTTTCTTCGCTCTGCCAGCGCAACTCCGTGTCCAGCGTAACCGTAGGGGTGCCGCCGAGGCTCTGGAGATACGCAATCACCGAGAGAATCTCCTGGTCGTTCAGGTCGATGGGCGGGTCGGCAATACGATTCATGCCGGGTAGAAAGCCCTCGACAATATATTCATTCGGCTCGTAGAGAGATTCGGCCAGATACTCCACGTCGCTGAAGCCTTCTTTCCGCTCGGAGGCCACCAGGCCAACGTTCGCCAGATCGGGGAAACGCCCCCCGGTTTCCCCGGATGTGGTATGACACGTAATACACGTTCCCTTGCCCGCAGCGATTTCCTCGCCGACGGCTACCAGCTCCTCCGTAGTCATGTCGGCTCCGAGTTCCGTCTCCTCGGGCGGATAGGTCACCTTCTGCGGCACCATCTGCCCGACGTAACTATAAAATGCAACCACGAGGATCGTGAAGACGAATATCTTGACGGCGTTCATCATGACGATGTCCCCTCCCCGGCATCGAGTTTTTTCTTACCTGCAAGACTGGAAAGGAAAAACACGATCGCGATAAACGCAAAGAAGATCAGCACCGTCACGGACACGACATTGGCGGCATAGCCCAGCGTGGGCGTAAACGCATGCTCCGACGTGTCGCGCATAACCCCGTAGACATGCCAGTGCTGTCGAATGCCCGAACGGACGTAGCCCATAAGGCCCATCGTCCACGCGAACGTGATGGCAATGAAGAAAAGCGCGTACTGCGCCCGGTTGGGAATCTTACCCCACTCGATCGGCCCCAGAATCTTCGCCTTCCTGAACATGAAGACATCAATAATCGTGATCGAAATCATGGCGAAGAGCACCAGGCCTACCTGCGGGATCGACAAACCGATCCGCACGGACGCCTCGACGAAGTAGCCGTAGACCCCGAGGAAAATAACGACCCCCACGACAACCGCCAGGATGCCGAACTGAATGATATTGCCGGTCCTCGCCCATGAAACGGTCGCCTCCTTGTTGGCCCGGCGGTAGAATAGAAAGCTCAGGTACGTGGTGAGAATGAGCACATTGACGGCAGTGTTCTTGGCCGACATCACGCCCAGTACATTCAGGATCGGGTGATTGGATCCGCCCATGGCGCGGGCTTCCTCCACCGTGGCGACCAGGGAGTGCGGCGTCGCCCAGACGATGAAACAGACGGTAATGGAAGCGAGCAGCCACTTGGTGAACTTGCGGTAGCGCTCCGCCCCGTGAATGCGCTCCATGCTCAGCCACAGGTAATAGTTGGCTGCAAGGAACAGGTTGCCGATAAGCACGGCCTGAATGATGAACAACCAGGAGAACGTGCCGCCCATGAGCGCAATACCGAGGCTCTGGGAAAAGGCATAGATTTCACGGCCCAAATAGTAGCCCGCGAACGGCAGCGGGAGCAACGCTGCGATCGCAATGAAATTGCCCATATAGCCCATCCAGTCGTAGTGCGCCCGCTCTTCGTCGGTCTTCGCGCCGAGAAACTTGTAGGCCCCGTACGCCGCCGCAATCGACCCGCCGAAGCAGATATTCGCGATGAGGCGGTGGATGTTGATGGGCATCCACGTGAAGTTGTTGATGGCGTCCCAGGTACTGAGCAAATTCCCTTCGGCGTCGATGCCGTTGGGAGTATTCATGAAGGTGAGCCAGGAGTCGGCGATGAAGATGATGGCGATGCCGACCAGGTTGAGACCGAGACCGATTAGCAGATGCACCCACTTCGGCATCTTGCCCCATCCGTAATAATAACTGTACAGGAAAATGGCTTCGAGGAAGAAGACACCTGCGTACAGCATAAATGTCCAGTCGAAGATGGAGACCAGGTACTGCATCAACCGCGGATACAGAATGAACAGGAAGAAGGTCAGGAGCGCGCCGAGACTTGCCGTAAAGGAGAAAGAGACGGACAAAAGGCGCGTGAATTCATATGCCAGATCGTCGTAGCGCTTGTCGCCGTTGCGAAAGCCGATGAACTCGATCGTGAGAGCGAACATCGGAACGGCGAGCACGAACGCGCCAAACATGAGGTGCAACTGGGCAATCACCCAAACCACCACGCGGCTGCCTACGACGGGAAAGGAGCGGTACTCGACTTGTCCCGCGGCTTCCTGAGCCCACGCATCGGGCGTCCAAAACGCAACAAGGGCCATGCCCGCAAGCATCAAAAACAGGAGAACCCCGGAGGGTAACCTCCTCGCAAGCAGTTTCATCCGTCTCCTTGTCTTCGTGGTGATAAGGATGTTCCGTGGCGAAGAATACGTAACCGGCGGCGAGAGTGCAAAAATTTCAATGGGATTTTGCGATATTGATGCAACTTATTCATCCCTTTCCAGCCTCACGGCATCCACATGCTCTTCGATACGGCCCGGCGCGCAACCAAAAACCTTCGGGGGACTTCTGCACAGCGCCGCGCGCGTTTCCTGCGTCTCATGCCCTGCGCCCTGATCGTCGCGGGAGTGTTCTTGCTACCCTGCCGACCGACACGGCGCCCTGGCCCGAAGAGGCGGACGGCAACGGCTATACCCTGGCGCTCACCGATCCGACGTGCGATAACCATCTGCCCGAATGCTGGAGCGCATCGGCGCAGATGAACGGTACGCCCGGCGCGGCGAATTTTCCGGGTGTCACGGCAACAGAGCGGGAAACCCCGGAAACGCCGCTCCGGATTGATATCTATCCCAACCCCTCGGCCGGGCAGGCTACCGTGTCCGTTTCGGGGGTAACAGACGATGCAGTCCGGATTGATGTGTTCGATGTGCGCGGGCGGCAGGTCCCCGTCCCCGCGTCCCGCATATCTCTCCCCGGAAAAGCCGTGCTCAACATGGGCGAACTGGCAGCGGGTCTGTACTTCGTACGCATCGCCTCGTCGCACGGAACGGTGCACCGGGCGGTGATGGTGGGGTGGTAGGGGGTAATCGCTCCTGTAGCACCGGAGTTAACCATACACCGGTCTCAAGTAATGCCCCGATGAAATGTCCATCGGGGCTGTTCGAAACAAGGCGCCGTTTCGCAAACCGTTTCCGGTTCACTCATCCTGTCCCGTCCCCTCCATGTTCAAAATCGTTTCTTTCCCCACATTACCGAGATCGCCCCGGAAGGCGGTATCGAACAATGTAAACGTGAGAAACACTACCGCGAAAAAAATCCCCAGCCCGAAAAACAACGCATTGACCGGTTTGTCGTACTTGAGGGCCATAAAGAACAGCACCACGAGCAGGGCCTTGACCCCGGCGATCGCAAGGGCCAGCGGTATGTTGAACGCCCCCATATCGACCTGCGCCGTGAAGGCCGTCAGAGCGGTCAGCGCCACCAGGATGGTGAATACCTTCAGCAGCGTTTTCCGTGGAGTGATATGGTGCCCTTTCATGCTCGCAAGGCGAACCGGCGCGCCGGTTCGCGACTAAATGAGATAAAGCAATGGAAAAAGAAATATCCAGATGATGTCCACAAGGTGCCAGTACAGGCCGGAAAGCTCCACGGGCGTGTAGTACCCGCTGTGGAAATGCCCCCGAATCGCCCGCACACCCAGCCAACTGAGTACACCCATACCGACCAGCACATGCACCCCGTGAATGCCGGTCATTACATAATAGATGCTGAAGAAGATCGGAACGATCGGCTGGTCCATCTCCGCATACGCAAAATTGCCGCCGGGGAAAATGCCCAGATGGAATTTGTGCGTGTACTCGAAGTACTTCACCACCATGAACACACCGGCAAGCAAAACCGTGATGAACAAATTGGTGACCAGCGCCCTGCGCTTGTCGGTCTGCGCAGCACGAATGGCCAGCGCCACCGTGAGGGAAGAGGCCAGTAGCACCACGGTGTTCAGGCCGCCCAGCCATGGATTCAGTTCGGTAGAAGCGACCGAAAACACCTCCGGATACCAGACGCGATACACGGCGTAGGCCACGAACATCCCACTGAAAAGCAGGATCTCCGTGATGAGGAAAAGCCACATCCCGAGTTTCGCCGCGTCGAACTGCTGATTGGACGAAACGAAGTAATGCTTCAGATGCGCCGGGGAGCGCTCCTGTGCGGCCTGTTCTGCCGCGCTCGTATTGGCCATGATGCTTACGTCCGGTCCTGGTTCTGAACGACATCCGGCGGATCCGCGCCCCGATGCGCTTCGACGGTTTCAGAAGGGGATGCCCCGATCCGGTCAAACTCGTAGGGCCCCCGCGTGACGAACGGCGTGCGATGGAAATTATGGGGATCCGGGCGCGGGCCCGTATGCGTCCATTCCAGCGTGGCGCCCCCCCATGGGTTCGCGGTCGCCTTCTTTCCCCGGAAAAGGGAAACCAGCAAGTATCCCAACACCAGAAAGAGGCCGAGCCCCATGATCCACGAACCTATCGTCGAAAGTTGATGCAGGGACGTGAACTCGGGCAGGTAGTCGTTGTAGCGCCGGGGCATGCCGCGCGACCCCAGCACGAGTTGCGTGAAAAAGGTCAGGTTCAGCCCCACAAAGATCAGGAGCGCAGCGATCCGGCCACACGCCTCATTGTACAGGCGCCCCGTGATTTTCGGCCACCAGTAATGCAATCCGCCGAGGAGGGCAATGACCGTGCCGCCCATCATCACATAATGAAAATGGCCTACGACGTAGTAGGTGTCGTGCAGGTGAATATCCACGGCCAGCACGCCCACCATGATGCCCGTTACGCCCCCGATCGTGAACAGCACCAGAAACGAAAGCGCGTACAGCATCGGGGTTTTGAACGAAATGGACCCCTTGTACATGGTGGCGATCCAGTTGAACACCTTGATGCCCGACGGAATGCCGATCAGGTAGGTAATCAGCGAGAAAATGACCGAAGAGATGGCGGATTGCCCGGAGACGAACATATGATGCCCCCAGACCAGAAAACCCAGCATCGCAATAGCCACGGAAGACAAGGCAATGGCCGTGTATCCGTAGATGCGCTGCCTCGAAAAGGTCGCGATCAGTTCGGAAATGATCCCGAAGCCCGGCAGGATCATGATGTACACCGCCGGATGCGAGTAGAACCAGAAGAAATGCTGGAAAAGGATCGGATCGCCGCCGAGGGCCGGGTCGAAAATGCCGATCTGGAGGAGGCGCTCCAGGAAGAGCAAGAGGACGGTGATGCCGAGTACGGGGGTGGCGAGCACCTGCACGATGCTCGTCGAATAAATGCTCCAGACAAAAAGCGGAAGGCGGTTCCATGTCATACCCGGCGCGCGCATCTTGTGCACCGTGACGATGAAATTGATCCCCGTGAAGATCGAGGCGAACCCCGCAACGAAAACCGCCATCGCCAGAAACAGCACCGCGGGGCCCGTGCGGGCCGAATAGGGCGTGTAGAAGGTCCATCCCGTATCCACGCTGCCGACCACCATCGCAACGATGATGAGAGTGACGCCCAGCAAATACAAATAGTAGCTGAACAGATTCAGCCGGGGAAACGCCACGTCTCTTGCGCCGAGATGAATGGGCAACAGGAAATTGCCCAGAAAACCCGGGATGGCGGGAATGACAAATCCGAACACCATGACGATGCCATGGAGCGAGAACAACTGGTTGTAGCTCTGGGCGGACAGGAAGGTCTCGCCGGGTATCAGCAGTTCGGCGCGCACCAGCAGCGCGAAGACGCCTGCCGCAAGGAAGGCGATCGCTGCCGTGACGGCATAGAGGATACCTATGCGCTTGTGGTCCAGGGAAAACATCCATGACCTGATGCTTTTCGCATGGGTAATGTAGTCGCCGTGCGCGGGATGCTCTCCGGCATCCCGGGCCTGCGCCTCTTCGCTCCGATCAATGTCTTCCGTCATAGATTCCGTCGATCCGTCTTCGTACACAGCGGCGTCCGTGCGTCACCGCTATTGTTGCTCCTGAATGAAGGCGATCAGCGCGGATAATTCCCGCTCGCTGAGACCACTATACGGAGTCATAGGGACAGTAGCATATCCTTCCACGATCTTTGCGCCGGGCTCGACGATGGATTCGCGCAGGTAGTTGTCGTCCACCACCACGGTGGATCCGTCTTCGAACGTTTCGGTCTTTCCATACAATCCCGCGAAGGTCGGGCCAAAGCCGCCCGGCGTCCCGTCCAGATTATGGCATGCGAAGCAAGACTGTTGCTCGTACAGTTCCGCACCCAGTTCGGGAAGCGGGGTATCCTCGTCCACGCCCGCCGAGGCGAGCCATGCCTCGAAATCTCCCTGCGAATGGGTAATGACCGACGCCAGCATCGCCGCATGCCCCATTCCGCAGTATTCCGTACAGAACACCTGAAACGTATCGACGCGCGTGGCCTCGAACCAGACCGCCGAATAGCGGTTCGGCAACACATCCTGCTTGACCCGAAAGGCCGGAACGAAGAAACTGTGCAGCACATCGGCGCTGCTCATAACAAGGCGCACGGGACGGTCTACGGGCACATGCAACTCATTGGTCGTGACGGCGCCGGTCGGATACTCGAAATCCCATTTCCACATGGCGCCGCGCACATAGACCTCGTAGGCGTTCGGGGGCGCCACGCTCTGCTCGATGAACAACCGGAACCCCCAATTGAAGACGATCAGCACGAGAATCGTGGGCAACACCACCCATGAAATCTCCACCATCTTGTTCGGCTTCACACGCACCGGAGCAGGCCCGCCGCGCCGCCGCCGGTAGCGATACGCAAGGTATGCTATAGCCACCACCACCCCTATGAAAAGGATGGCGCTTGCCCACGTTACAAAGTAGAACAGGCTGTCGATTTCGGACGACAGGGTCGACGCGCCATCGGGCAGCCAAAACGATCCGGTCATAGTTGCCGATTCCTGTTTTCCGAGCCGGGGCCTCCTGCTGCGGACATGTTCATGCGTTGGGTAAGAGCGGCGCCCTATGAGCGCAAAAAACCGGTCGGGGATTTATGCCGCGGGTGGGGGGGTTGGTGTGGGCGTGGGTGTGGGTGTGGGTGTGGGCCATGTGCGATGCGCTCCCCGGCGCCGTATCGCAACAAAGAATAAGCCCAGCATGACGACAGCCAGGCCGCCGCTGAACTTCATCAGATTGACGGCATGCAGCACATACGAATTAGCGTTCGGGTCATATTGCAGACAATACAGAAGAACCCGGTTGAGCGGCGAACCCGCACGCCCTTCCGACACCTCGATGAGCGCAGCCCGCACATCCGAGGGGGCGAACTGTATACCGGGCATGTACCGCATCACCGCCCCCTCTCCGCTCAGAAAAATGAGCGTGAACGGGTGCGCGTACACCTGCTCGTCCTCGATCCAGTTATACCGGAACCCCACTGCTTCCGTAAGCGCCGTAATCGAAGCGTCCTCTCCCGTAAGAAAATGCCATCCCTCTGCGGCTTCGGGCTTGCCCAGCATATCCAGGTACATAGCCTTCCTCTCCGCAGCCAGCGCCGGTGTTTCGAGCGGGTTGAAACTCACCGTCACGACATCGAATTGATCACCGGGCGTCCAGGGCATCTCCTTCAGCGTTTCGGCCAGCCCGTGCAGCACCATATTGCACATGGTGGGACACTCGTGATAAACCAGCGTCAACAACACAGGACGTTTGCCGTCGAAGTACTGTCCGAGGGCAACCTCTTCCCCGTCCTCGTTCCGAAAAACAAGGTCACGGGACGGCTCGGCGCCGATCCGCTGGTCAAGGCCAATCCCTTCGAACTGCGGAGGCAACGTGCCTGTCGATTGCCCGAATGCCGGAGCAACTGCAACGGCCAGCACCGCCGCGCCGGATACGACCCATGCAAACAGCGCGGGCAAAAACCGCCGGGCAGTTCCCCTCGCCTGGGTTCGATATGGCTTGCGACGCGCTATCATCTCTTGCGGTACGTGACCATGTATTCGGGGGCGTAGAACTCCTCGGGATGGACCGGCGCCTCCTGCGCCATCAGTTCCATGGCCCGCGCTATGGGAATACGATAGCGTTCCTCCGGCCCGGCGAGGGCCTCGTACTGCGTAAGGAGCACGGCGGCATGCAGGCGCACTTCCTCCAACTCGGGATAGGCGCTCTGGTCGGTGGTTTCCACCAGCACCTCTTGCGCCGTAAGGTCCGTATACTGAAAAAGCGCTACGACCGCCAGACCAATGAGGAACGCGATCATAACCACAAAACCAAGAATCTGACCGGCTTCGATACCTTCCTGCTCGACGTGCGGACGCTCCGTTCCTTCGACCCATTGCGCCCCTTCCGAAATGTCCGTGGGATTCGGCATGGCCAACGTCAGGTATTTTCGAAATGCAGCGAATCGTCCAGTCCGGGAGACCGGAAAGGAACAAGGCTGTGCCGGACGAGGCGGTACATGGACGCACCGAGTACGATCCCGAAGAGACCCAGCCAGTTCGCAACGTCCAGAAAATGAATCGTGGCGGCGTCGGGGTGCAGCACCGGCGCGGCCAACCAGTGGATATCGAACCACTGCATCGCAAGCAGCCAGACGCAGATCGATCCGAGAAGCACCTTGGACCGCTTGATGGCTCTCGACAGCAACAGGAAAAAGGGCACGACGAAATGTCCCATAAGCAGCACGGCGGAGTGCACTTCCCAGCCATGGCTGAGACGGTGACGATACCAGAGCGTTTCTTCCGGTATGTTGCCGTACCAGATCAACATGTACTGGCTGAACGCAATGTAAGCCCAGAACACGACGAAACCGAAGGTCAGTTTGCCGAGGTCCTGATAGTGCTCCGTGGTAACGATTCCCCGCAGGTTGCCCCCACCCTGGAGCATCATGGCGCAAAGCGCAAGCAATGCGTGAATCGACATGAAGGCGCCCGAAAACACGTATACGCCGAAAATGGTCGAAAACCAGTGCGGCTCAAGCGACATCAACAAGTCGAAACTCGCAAACGCAATGGTAAGCGCTCCCGCCGCAAGCCCCCAGGCGCTAACCTTGCGCTGACGGGCCGGAATGCCGGCGTCGCCCGTGCAATCCTGCACAAGCGAATTGCGGTACAGATGGTAGGCAAGCAGACTCCACACCAGGAAGTAGACCGCAAGGCGTACCAGAAAAAACGGGGTATTCAGATAGGGCGCCTTTCCGGCGAGGATCGGATCGGCTGCGACGGCTTCCGTATGCGTCCAATGGTAGAGATCGTGCATCCCGAAGAGAACGGGAACGCTCAGCACAGCCAGCAACGGAAATGTCCACAACAGGGCTTCCGCCATGCGCTGCACTACGATACTCCAACGCGCCCTCGTCAGGTGCTGGATAAGCACAAAAAACAACGCCCCCAGCGCAATCGTCAGGCAGAATACCCACCCCACCAGGTACGAGAAATAAAACTGATGCGGATTCGTCAGCCAGCCCGACAATCCCGACGTAAGCCCGAGCGCACCGACCAGCAAGGGAATCCCCCATATGCGCCAGTCTCCCTTATAGCGGAACGCATCCGGCGCATCGGCGCCGGTCGATGCAAACGGATCCAGGAAACGCTGCAGAATAGGGCTCTTTTTCAGTGTCGCCATCGAATCTATTCGTTGTCCCCGGCGCCTGCCCCACGCCGGATGTCGTCGAGGAGTACGGCGGGCACGTCGCTCTCAGAGGCATTCTGGCTGCGCTGAAGAGCCCGGACATAGGCCACGATGGCCCACCGGTCCGCTACCGGAATCTGGTGTGCATACGCAGGCATGGTGCGCACGCCGTTCGTAATCACATCATACAGATAGCCGTCCGTTACCTCACGCAACCGGTCGCTGTGATAGGTCGTGGCCGGCGTGTACCCGAAATCGCCTGTCGTAATAATGCCTTCGCCATCGCCGGCGGCGCCATGACACGGAGTGCAGAAAATGTCGTACCGGGTTTGCCCGTGTTCCAGGAGTTCTATCGTCAGCGGAATCGGCATGGCCTCCACATAACTCCCGTCGGCGTTCCGGCCCTCGTGAAACCGCGTATCCTCACGCAAAAAACCACGCGCAACCGTTCCGGGGACGGGCGGCCGCATGGAGCGCCCGTCCGCAAAGAAGGCATTGGCCTCCTGCGGATCGAACCGCTCCTGATAATCCATGTTCAGGTTGGGATGGATAGGCGTATGTTCATGCGTCGTGCCGCGGCAGGACGCCAGCAAAAAGACTGCAAACACCAGGACCGTTCCCCCTCTCTTCATGAGCATAATTCTTATGTGTGCGGGAAACCGGCTTGCACCGGACTCGCCGCATGCCGTCATTCTTCTTCAGTGAGCAATTCAACGTGATACCCGCCAAGGTCCGTCAGTAACTGCCGGGTCCCCTCGACGTCGAAACACTTGTCCGACGCCGCAATGTGCAGGAAGAACGCGTCGTCGGTCGCCCGCGTAAAATTGCGGGAGTAAAAAAGCGGGTTATGAGGGCGCGGCAGCCCGTTCAACGCAAACATGCCCGCTACTGCGCCAAAGGCCGCAAAAAGCACCGTCAATTCGAATATGATAGGAATGGACGACTCAATGGCGAAAAACGGCTTGCCGCTGATGTTCAGGGGATACGCCACGGCGCCCGTCCACCATTGCAACCAGTACCCCAGAGCGAAACCGGTAATTCCGCCACCCAGCGTAAAAAACCCGACCAGCGAATTGCCCAGCCCCATGGCCTTGTCCATGCCATGAATCGGAAAGGGCGAATGCACGTCGAAATGCCGGTAGCCCGCCTCTCGGACCTGTGCTGCCGCATCCAGCAGTGCTCCGGGATCGGCAAACTCTGCAAGCAGCCCGTGCACGGGCTCGCTTTCGTAGATGCCCATCGACGCCTTTATTTCCGCAAGGATTTTCTTCATGACGATTCCCGGTCGTGAAAATGCGGATCGGCCTGCGGCACAACGCCTTTGACCTCAGAAAGCGCCACCATCGGCGCAAACCTGAGGAAGAGCAGGAACAGGGTCAGAAACAGCCCCATCGATCCCACGAAGGTCATCACATCGACCCAGGTGGGTGTAAAGTATCCCCAGCTGGAAGGCAGATAGTCACGATGCAGCGAGATCACGGTGATCACGAAACGCTCGAACCACATACCGACGTTCACGAGAATGGAAATGGCGAACATGAGCGGCACGCTGCGTCGCAGGCGCTTGAACCAGAAGACCTGGGGCGCAATGAGATTGCACGACATCATGATCCAGTAGGCCCATGCATACGGCCCGGTGGCCCGGTTGATGAAGGCAAACTGCTCGTACTCGACCTGTGAATACCAGGCAATGAAAAACTCCGTGATGTACGCAAAGCCCACCATCGACCCCGTAAGAAGAATGATGATGTTCATCTTCTCGAGGTGATTGAGCGTGATCAGGTCCTCAATGCCATAGACCTTCCGGGCAATCACCATGAGCGTCACAACCATGGCGAACCCGGAAAAGATAGCGCCAGCCACGAAATAGGGCGGAAAAATAGTGGTGTGCCAGCCGGGAACGATGGATACGGCAAAATCGAACGACACCACCGAGTGCACCGAAAGAACAAGCGGCGTGGCAAGGCCTGCAAGCAGCAGGTACGCCTTTTCGTAGTTGCGCCAGTGCCGGTTGGAACCGGTCCACCCCATGGAAAATATGCCCAGCACACGCTGCCTGATGAACGAGCGGGCCCGGTCGCGCAGCGTAGCCAGATCCGGGATCATCCCCACATACCAGAACAGCAGCGAAACGATGAAATAACTCGACACCGCAAAAACATCCCACAAGAGTGGACTCTTGAATTGCGGCCACATGTCCATCTGGTTCGGGATCGGGAGCGTCCAGTATATCACCCAGATCCGCCCCACATGAATCGTCGGGAAAAGCAGGGCGCAGATGACGGCAAAGATCGTCATGGCCTCCGCGGCCCGGTTGATCGATGTCCGCCAGCGCTGCCTGAATAAAAACAGAATAGCGGAAATCAGTGTGCCGGCGTGCCCGATACCCACCCAGAACACGAAGTCGACGATCGGCCACCCCCATCCGACAGGCACGTTATTACCCCAAACACCCACGCCATTCCACACCTGATAGGCGATCATCACCAGCAGGTTGAGCAACATCAGCGAAGAAATCCCGATGGCCACATACCAGCCCATGGGAGGTTTCTTTTCCGCATGGCGCGCCACCAGTTCCGTGAGTTCGTGAAAACTCAGGTTGCCGGTAACCAGCGGCGTCTCGGTACTATGGCTCGTTGAATGACCCACTGCGTTCGACAGAAGATTATCCCTGGGGTTCGAGTTCGAGGTTCGGGTTCGTTACGCGCGCCAGATACGAGGTGCGCGGCTTGACGGACAGTTCGGCCAGCATTTCGTACCGGCGGGAATTTTTCCTCGCCTGCACAACCGCACTGTCCGGGTTGTTCAGATCGCCGAACGTAATACTCTGCATGGGACACGCCTGCTGGCACGCCGTCTTTACTTCGCCGTCCTGGAGTGCCCGCTCGGCAAGGTTTGCAGCCTGCTGCACTCCCCGAATCCGTTGGATGCAGTACGAGCATTTCTCCATGACGCCCCGGAAACGGACCGTCACATTCGGATTCTGCGCCATCTGCACCGTTTCCGGCAGCGTCTTCGTCCAGTTGAAGAAACTGAACCGGCGCACTTTGTACGGGCAATTGTTGGAGCAGTACCGCGTACCGATGCAGCGGTTATAAATCATCTGGTTCGTGCCATCCGGGGAATGCACGGTGGCCGCCACCGGACACACCGCTTCGCACGGAGCATTCTCGCAGTGCATGCACGGCACCGGCTGCACGACCATGGCCGGATTGTCCGTATCCCCTTCCCCGGAAACGAAATAACGGTCAATGCGCAACCAGTGCATCTCGCGCCCGCGGCCTACCTCCTCCTTGCCCACCATCTGCACATTGTTCTCGCTGTTACACGCGATAACGCACACGTTACAGCCCGTGCAGGTATTCAGGTCGATGACCATCCCCCACTGATTCTCGTAATAGGGGTTTTCCGTGATGGCGGGCTGTTCGGAAGGATGTTGTTTCTGCCAGAGCGCGGGGTAATCCTCCCATTCTTCCTGTCCGTGAAGCGAAGGAACCGCATCCGGCGCAAACGTAGGGTGTTCCCTGAATTCCGAGAGGGTGGCCTTGCGGAAAAGCGGACGCCCTTCCATGTAGCCATGCTCCTGCGTGGTGGAAATCGTCCAGGTATCCCCGGTCGTCTTCACCTCGGCGCCGGCAAGTACGCGGCGCATATCCGCACGACGCAGCACAGAAACATTTTCCCCGACTCCGTTGGCAAGCGGGCCGTCGGCGTAGATATCGGTATAATGATCCAGATCGAAGAAACGCGCCTTTCTCGGCGGGCGAGTGGTTGAAATATTGCGCCCGTATCCCATGGTCAGGTGCACCGAACGATCCGGCAAACCCGGTTGTATCCAGGCCGGTAATCGAATGCTTCGGCCGTCCACGGTGATTTCCAGCACATCGACGGCATACTGTCCCTTGTCGTATTTCGGCGACACACCCAGTCGCTCAGCCATCGCCGGAGCGATCAACGCCACATTATCCCACACAATCTTGGTCGTGGGATCGGGAAGTTCCATCATCCAGGCATTGTTGGCGTACGAACCGTCCAGCACGGTCGGATCGAGGCGAATGACGACCTCGATTTCCTCCTCGCCGAGAGAAGAAACAGAAAAGGAAGGCGCCTCCAACACCGGTACCGTCTCCGGGTAGCCACTGTCCGGCAAGAAGCCGTCGTGCAGTGCCTTACGCCACGCTTGCTCCGCGTCGTCGGGAAGGTACGCCGACCACTGCTCCCGCACGAGATCATACCCCGACGTATCCATGCCGGTCACCAGCAGACCGAGCACTTCCACGTCGGATTTCGCCGCCTCGTACAGGGGCGCGATCAGCGGCTGAACGACGGAGAGCGTACCATCGTAGGCACGCCCGTCTCCCCATGCTTCGAGATAATGCGCTTGTGGAATATGCCACTCTGCAGCCTGTCCCGTCTCGTCAAGATGCAACCCGAGGTGCACCGTCCGGGCAACGCGCTCCATTCCGCCGGCAAAATCGAGTTCGGGTGGAGCGCTGTACACAGGGTTGACCCCCAACATCAAAAGCAGGTCGATCTCGCCGGCATGCATATCGGTCGCCAGGCCGGAGAAACTTTCGATCTGCGAGAATTCCGCCTCGTCATCCACATCCAGATAAGAAACCGTACTGCCCACTGCGCCGAGCGCCTGATTGATAGCCGCCGCGAGCACATGGACTTCGGGCGGTTGGGTATCGCCCGCAACCACTACGGCGCGCGGACCCGCCGCCTGCACATCGCGGACCATCGCACGAAGGAACGCATCCTCCATGACGTCCCCGCCTAACAGTCCGCCGATGCCGAGTTGCGAAGCCAGCGCCTGCGCAAATGCAGGAATATCGCCGGAGCGCAACCTCTTGCGATGATCGGCCATACCCCCCGTAAGCGAATAGCTGCTCTCTACGACATACAACCTGCCGGGGCTATCCTCCGGGGACGCCATCCGTCTGTTTTGAGCGTATTCCGCCGTATTGGACAGAAGATTGATCTCCGTCGGGCCGAGGAAATCGCTGTCCAGGCTGACAATGACTTCCGCATTGGAAAACCGGTACAAGGGCCGCGCCGTGCGTCCTTCCGCCGTCCGCAGCCCCGTCCGGGACGGATCGTCCCCTTCAGGCGCATACGTGATCCATTGCATTTCCGGAAAACGCTCCGCAAGGCGGCCGCGAAGCGACCGGATCGTAGGAGAGGAGGTCGGCGGCGACAAAACCGCAATCCGGGTGGCGCCGTCCAGTTCCTGCGCAAGACGCATGAACTCCCGCCATTCTGCACCGGCGCCCTGGCGCAGCACGCGCTGCGAGCGATCCGGATCATACATATTGAGGATGGAGGCCTGTTCAAACGCCCCTGTCGCCCCCCAGGACATCGGATGCTCCGGATTCCCTTCCACCTTGGTAGGACGCCCTTCATGACTCTTCACAAGAATCGGGCGCAGCACCCCGCGGTACGGCATGCCCGTAGCATAATAGAGGGGTTCTCCCGGAACGATCTCTTCCGGCTGGCGCGTGTACGGAAGTACTTGCTCGACGGGACGACGGCAGGCCGACAAACCGGCCATCGCCATGGAAGCACCCATGATGCGCAGAAAATCCCTGCGGGACGCACCATCCGGACGATCACTTGCGCCCGGCATGAACTCCCCGGCATGCAGGTCGCCAAGCCCTCCTTCGAGGTCGGCCGGACTACGCCAGAACCGCTCGCGCGGCGCCGGCGCCTCTGCATCTTTCAGGACAGGAAGGTCGATCATGCCGATCTCGCGTCTGATCTGATTCTAATAATGGCAAGCGGAGCAATTTACGGGAGGGCGGATACCTTCCCATTCGATACGCTCCGCATTGCGCTCCATGAAATCCGCCGGATGTTCGTATCCCATGAGGGTCACCGTCTCATCGGGGCGCAACTGCTCCTCCGGATTGCGGTGACAATCGAGACACCACCCCATAGAAAGCGGCTCCGGCTGGGAAACGACATCCATCAGGTCTATCCGGCCGTGACACGTCTCACACCCCACGCCATTGTTGACATGGGCGGCATGGCTGAAATGCACATAATCCGGAAGAAAATTGACCTTGATCCATTCCACCGGCGTATCTTCCGCCCAGCTTTTTCGCACCGGGTGCAGGGAGAGGGCCTCCGTCTGCACCTGCGCATGACAGTTCATGCACGTTTGGGTGGGAGGGAGATTCGCCTCGGCGGTCATTTCGACATTCGTATGGCAATACCGGCAATCCAGCCCCAATTCACCTGCATGAAGCCGGTGGCTATACGGTACAGGCTGTTCGGGGGCATAGCCCACATCCGTGTACTCCGGGGAAAAGTAGTACCAGACAAAGCCGACAGTCGCCACGCCTCCTACAAGCGCTCCAACCAGGGAAAGGATTGGCAACGCGTTAGCTCCTTTGGGAAAAAGCTGAGGCATGCAAATGGATGTAAACTGCGTGAATCGGGGAATTCCCGAAGCGCGGAGGGGTCCGGCAGCGTATAAGGTAATGCTTATATTGAACCGGCAAGACGTTCGTCGATTGAATTTAGGATAAATTGCGCACGAAATTCTATGCCAAACCGCGCACCCGCCCCTCCATTCTATGGATGTATCGCATTCTCCTGCTGCGACGGTTGATCGCCGCACTGACGTAATCGACCTTTCGGTCGTTATCGTCAATTACAATGTGCGGGAATTCCTCGAACAGACGCTCCGTTCTGTGTTTCGTGCACAGGCCGACCTGAACATGGAAGTGTTCGTGGTCGATAACAACTCCGTGGACGGCAGCCCGGCCATGGTGCGCACGCACTTCCCCGAAGTGCATCTGATCGTCAATGCAAGCAATGCAGGCTTCGGCGCCGCCAACAATCAGGCGATCCGCAAGGCGCGCGGACGCTATGTCCTGGTGCTGAACCCGGACACGATCATACAGGAAAACACGCTCGTTACCCTTGTTCGATTCCTCGATGAGCACCCGGACGCCGGCGCTGCCGGATGCAAGATCCTGCATCCGGACGGGACGTTCGCCCTCGAAAGCCGGCGCGCCTTTCCCACGCCCCGTGTAGCCTTTTTCCGTATGACCGGGCTGGCGGCGCTCTTTCCGCGCAGCCCGGTGTTCGGGCGCTACAATATGACCCACCTGCCGGAAAACGAAACGGCTGAGGTAGATGCGTTAAGTGGATCGTGCATGATGATCCGGCAGACTGCACTCGCCGAAGCGGGCCTCTTCGACGAAGAGTTCTTCATGTACGGGGAAGACATCGACTTGTGTTACCGCATCCAGCAGGCCCACTGGAAAATCTACTATACCCCGGAAACGGAAATCATCCATTACAAAGGGCAGAGCACCCGAAAAGGCGAGTTGCGTTACGTGCGCCTTTTCTACGGAGCCATGCTCCGGTTTACGGAGAAGCATTTCGAGAGTCGATACTCGAAACTGCTGGCCCTGCTGCTTCGATGCGGCATCTTGCTCCGGGCCGGGATGTCCGTGGCGGCAAAATTCGGACGTATCGCCGCCTTGCCCCTCCTGGATTTTTGCATGGTATATGCCTCCGCAGGCCTTCTGGCGACAGCCTATGCCTCCATGCTCGGCACCCGCGTGGTGCCGCTGTTCTTTACCGTCGTGGCGCCGATCTACGGCCTCGGCTCCGTAACGGGTATCGCTGCCCTGGGGGGATACCGGCGCAAAAATTCTTTCCGTTCCGTTCCGGTGGGCATACTCGCGGGCCTCCTCCTTGTGGCCGCCCTGTCCTTTTTCGTAAAAACCATTGCCTTTTCGCGGCTTGTCGTACTACTCACCTTGCCCGTGGCCGTCCTCGCGTCCTGGACCGCACGGTGGATCCGCATGCGCCGGAACGCCGAACCGATGCACGGGCGACACGCCGTCCTCGTGGGACACCGGGACGAGGCCATACGTCTGCACAACATGCTTGCCCGGCACCCGAGGCCCCCGTTCTCCCTGAAAGGATTCGTTACGCCGGATGAGGAAATGCCTGTGCGCAACGGAAGCAATCCCGACGCAGCGCTTGTCCGCGGCCTCGACGAACAAACGTCAGGAGACGATCCCGGCGATTCCGCAGAAAACACGAATCCGGCATGGCTCGGCCGGGCCGGGCAATTGCGCGACATGGTCCGCCTCGGAATGCTCCACGATGTCGTTTTTGCTTCCGCCGCGCTTTCAAACCGGTCTATCTTCCGGTATATCCAGGAACTGCACGACCTGAACGTACACATCCGCATCCTCGCTGATGGGCGAGACCATGTCATCGGCAGGGCATCGGTAGACGATCTTTCGATGGTCAATCTCGTAGAAACGGAGAATGCATTCGTACACGCGCGCCCGTCAGCGGCCCGGCGTCTGCTGGAAAAAGGCATTGCGGCCATCGGCCTTGCCATGCATCCTGTGCTGGCGGCAATCGCCCGCCTCGCCGGTCAGAACTCGCTTCCGGCGCGTCTTGCAAGTAAAACGAAAGTTTTTTTCGATATTCTTCTCGGACGACGTGCCCTGGTCGGCTACGACGAAACCACCGATTACCGCCCGCCCCCGGAATGGAACCTCCGGCCCGGCGTTTTCACCGTGGTGGATGTCGTCAACCTCCCCCGGGACGCCGTGGACGAACTTGATTCCGCCTATTGGTTCTATGTCAGAAACCGGACCCTGTCCCTCGATTGGGATATTATCGTCCGGTCACTCAAGGACGCCGCCGGGATTCACGAACGCATCGGCTCATGACGCCATCCCCTCAATATCTTCTGGATTTCGAAAAACCTCTCGTGGAACTCGAGCAGAAGCTCGACGAAATGAGGGCATTCGACACGGAAGACGCGAAGGTCGACCTGTCCCGGGAAATCGCCGCGCTGGAGGCCCGCGTAGACGAACTGCGCGCATCCATTTACCGCAATCTGACACGGTGGCAGCGTGTACAGATCGCGCGCCACCCGATGAGGCCGTACACGCTCGATTACATCGAGGCCATGACGGAAGACTTTGTGGAACTGCACGGCGACCGCTTGTATGGAGACGATCCCGCGATCGTGGGAGGATTTGCGAAGTTTCGCGGCGCCGAATACGGAGGCGTCGACCGCTCCGTCATGATCCTGGGACACCAGAAAGGGCGCGACATGAAAAGCCGGAAGTACCGGCGCTTCGGGATGCCGAACCCGGAAGGATACCGCAAGGCGCTGCGGCTCGTGCGGCTCGCCGCTAAATTCAACCGGCCGGTAATCACGCTGCTCGACACCCCCGGCGCATACCCCGGACTGGAAGCGGAAGAACGCTGTCAGGCTGAAGCCATCGCCAAAAATCTGTTCGAGATGGCCCGTCTGCCCGTACCCATCGTGGTCGTCATCATCGGCGAGGGGGCATCGGGTGGAGCGCTCGGCATCGGCATGGGCGACCGCATCCTGATGCTCGAAAACTCCTGGTATTCCGTGATCTCTCCCGAGAGCTGTTCGCAGATTCTGTGGCGTTCGTGGGATTACAAGGAGGACGCGGCGCAATCCCTGAAACTTACTGCCCCCGATCTGATGGAATTCGGTATTATCGACCGGATCATCACGGAACCGGAAGGGGGCGCGCACCGGAATCCGGCCGACACCATTCGCAGTGTGGGTACGGTCATTGAGGAAACGCTCGCGGAAATCGGAGGAACGCCCCCGGAAGATATTGTCCGGAAACGCATCGAAAAATTCGAGCACATGGGGAGCGTTCGGGTTGACCAATGACCGGAATCCGCCCGGTACGCCATCCGCAATGAACGATCTGCCCGACTATATCTCCGAGGAGGCGTTGCGGAGATTCGTCAAGGACGCACTGGCGGAGGATGTTGGTTCCGGAGACGTGACGACGGAAGCCGTAGTCGACGAGACCGTACAGGCCGAGGGGCAATTCCTCGCCAGGGCAGACGGTATTCTGGCGGGCCTGACGATGGCCGAATATGTTTTCTCCATGGTGGATGACCGCATCCGGTGTTCCTGGAAATGCGGAGACGGCGGAGCCATTCACGCCGGCGCAACGTTCGGAACAGCCCATGGACCGGCACGGGGCCTGCTCATCGCCGAGCGCCTCGTCCTGAACCTCATGCAGCGCATGAGCGGCATTGCAACCCTTACGCACCGGTTCGTGGATGCCGTCAAGGAGCTTCCGGTACAGATTATGGATACGCGCAAGACGGCGCCCGGTCTGCGCCGGCTCGACAAATGGGCCGTCCGCTTGGGCGGCGGGACAAACCACCGTCTTGGCCTCGACGACATGTTCCTCATCAAGGAAAACCACATTGCCGCCGCCGGGGGCGTGGCGCAAGCACTTCGGGCGGCGGATCGGCACCGCCGGGAACAGGAATTGCCGGTGCTCATCGAGGTCGAAACACGTACACTGGACGAGGTGCGCGAGGTGCTGCACACCGGGTGCGCAGACCGTATTCTGCTGGACAATATGGTGGACCTGCCTGCCGGCGGGCGGATAGACGTATCCCGGCTCCGGGCAGCCACGACCCTCATCGACGGACGGATCCCTGCCGAAGCGTCCGGCAACGTGACCCTCGACACGGTCCGGGCCATCGCCGAAACCGGCGTACAGTACATTTCCTGCGGCGTCCTGACCCATTCCGTCGATGCGCTGGACATTTCACTGCAACTGCGCATCATGTAGCAGGGACTTCTGTTGCACGATGCAGGACCTGTCCCTGCGATAAATCCCATGAATGGCTCTGTGAACACTCCGGCACAAAACATGCCTGCACGCTACGGCGGCATCGAGGCCGGAGGCACAAAGTTCGTATGCGCCATCGGCGACGCTTCGCTCTCGCTGCTCGAGCGCATCGAATTTCCCACTACTACGCCCGCCGAAACGATCGGCCGAGCCATCGACTTCTTCCGGTCCCGGGCGGGAAACGGTGCATTGACCGCACTGGGCATTGGGTCGTTCGGTCCTGTAGATCCCCGTCCCGGCTCCCCCACCTGGGGATATATCACCACCACGCCCAAAGAGAGATGGCGCCACACCGATTTTGCAGGCCGCCTCGGACGAGCGCTCGACGTACCCGTCGGCTTTGATACGGATACGAACGCTGCCGCCGTCGGGGAGGGCGCGCTCGGCGCCGCGAAGGGCCTGCATACGTTCGCGTATCTGACGATCGGCACAGGGGTAGGCGGTGGAGCACTGGTCGGCGGCATACGAATACACGGCCTGCTGCATCCGGAAATGGGGCACATGAGGCTGCCGCGCGCCGAAGGCGACGACTTCGAGGGCGTATGCCCCTTCCATGGAGATTGCCTCGAAGGCATGGTGTCCGGTCCGGCGCTGCACGCCCGCGCAGGCGGCCCACCGGATCACCTGCCCCCCGACCACGAAATATGGAGCCATGCGGTCCACTATCTCTCCGCCGCGCTGGTGAACATCGCATGTGTACTCTCCCCGCAGCGCATTATCCTTGGCGGGGGCGTCATGCACCAGCACCACCTGTTCCCGCGCATCCGGCAGCGCGTACAGAACCTGCTGGCCGACTACCTGCAAAGCCCGGAAATCGTCAACCATCCGGAAACGTTCATCGTGCCCCCGGGACTGGGAGACGACGCCGGCGTGGTCGGTGCGCTGGCACTGGCCCGGCACGCCGCCGGACAGGACATCGACCGGGCGCAGAAACATTCCACCCGAAGAAAGATTTGACAAAGAAGGATTTGACCGGCAACGATTCCGCTCACTCCCGCTTCACCCCAGGCCCGCCCTTCCGAACCTGTCAGGACCACCTTGCATGCAGTAGCGCTACGGCAAAAGCATCTACAACGTAACGACGCAGCGCCTCTATGTTACAAGAGCAAAGCCGGCTGTTTCAGCGCATCCTGTTCGCCGTCGATCTTGCCCTGATCGTCATCGGGTGGATTCTCGCCTGGTTTATCCGCTTCGAAGTCCTCTCGTGGATAGGGTTCATACCCCCACCGGAATGGCTGCCCCTCTCCCGGTACCTCAGCTTTCTTCCGTGGGTACTCATCGTTTCGATGGGAGTCTTCTGGTTTTCCGGCCTGTACACCCCCGACCGCCTGCAGCGCATGACGCATCTCACGCTCAGCGTGACCAAAGCGGTGGTCATGGGCCTGATCGTGGTCACTGCTTCGCTGTCCTTCTACCGCGAGCTGTATTTCTCGCGCCTCCACATGATGCTCTTCGGCGCCGTTACCCCGATGCTGATGATACTCGCCCGCATCGCCATGTATATGCTGCTCCGGCGCGCTCGCAAGCAGGGAATGTACCTGCGCCGCGTCCTTATTCTGGGAGCGGGAAACGCTGGACGCAAACTCGAAGAAGCGTTGCGGCAATATCCCTGGATCGGTTTCGAAATCGCAGGCTTCCTCGACGACCACAAACAGGATCAGGAAGACGTACTGGGCGGCATCTCGGAGGTTGTGGCCGTCGTGGACCGTTTCCAGAAGCAAGGTCGCCCCATCGACTACGTCTATATTGCCCTCCCGCTCACTGTCCTGCATCGGATCCAGCCCCTCGTGAACGAGCTGTCCACCCGGCTGGCGCACATCTGCCTCGTCCCGGATCTGTTTCACTTCGACATCGTGAACAGCCGCGTCACCAGCGTGGAGGGCCTGCCCATCATCCACCTCGTCGACGAAGCGCCTCTGGAATTCGCCCGCATCACAAAGCGTATCGTGGATGTCGCCTTTGCCTCGGCGGTACTCGTTCTCCTGTCCCCGCTCCTGCTACTGCTTGCCGTAGGCGTGAAGCTCTCCTCGCCCGGGCCTGTGTTTTACAAACAGAACCGGATGGGGCTGAACGGACGCACCTTCGATATGCTGAAATTCCGATCCATGCCCGTGGACGCCGAAGCCGCCACCGGCGCCGTATGGGCACAGCCAGGCGAAAAAAGAGCTACCCGGCTCGGGGCACTCATGCGACGCACCTCCCTCGACGAACTGCCGCAATTCATCAATGTGTTCAAGGGCGACATGTCGGTCGTGGGGCCGAGGCCCGAGCGTCCGGTATTCATCGAGCAATTCCGGGAGCGCGTGCCCCGCTACATGCTGCGCCACAAAGTGAAGGCAGGCATCACCGGATGGGCGCAGGTCAATGGTTGGCGAGGCGACACCTCCATCGAAAAACGCATCGAGTACGACCTGTACTATATCCGAAACTGGTCCCTCCGCCTGGACATCAAGATCATGATCATGACACTCTGGTCCGGGTTCGTGAACAAGAATGCATATTGAAGGGGGCGGATACGGAAAAATGGGGCGCAGCCCGGCTTGTACGCAAAGGAAGCGGGGCGGCGGCGCATGACGCACCATGCGGCAAAAAAGCGCGGACGGTTATATTTTCAGGAAAATTCAAGGCGATGCGCGGCATGGGGTTTCGTCGCCCCTGACGCCCGGATCGCCTTGCCGTCGCCGTACGCGCCCACGGTATGAGAACCTTGCCGGAAGAGATACTCAAGATTGGCGTCGGGCATCTTTTCGCTACGGGCAACCGGCCCGGACGCGACAAGATTTTTCATATCGCCGGGATGCGGTATTCGGGCGGCGATGCGCCCCTCGCAAAAGATTGGATTCTTGACCCCGGACGCAACCTCACGCGGCGGCTCTATGAACAAAGTCGGATTGGCAAGGAGCTCCGGGAAGGGAAACCGTCCTGGGAAAAAGCAGAATCGGACATCGCCCCCTTCTTCGCCGATCTGGACGTGCTTTTCCTGTACAACCGGAACCGGCAACGGGGCTGGTTCCAACACACCGTTCTCCGATCCCCACCGATCTGGACCGAAAACGGCCGAACCGGGCGCACCCCTGTCTGCGTCGATCTTGGCGAGATGGCCCGGTTCTTTCTTCCCGACCGCGATCTCCGGGACGAGGAAACGTTGATCCGGGAATCCATTCCGGAAACCGAATGGAACCGTTCCGACCCCCGGTTGCCGCTCCTCGTACGCAGCTTTGGCAACCTGTTGCAAGATATTATCGATGCGATTCGCTCCGAATCGCAGGCAAAACCGGGATACGCGCTCGTATACAGCCTGCTTGACCAGGCCATGGCGCCGCAAAGTGAATCCTCCGGCGCATTCGAAGATTTTCGGGCGACATTAAAGGTAGCCGGCATGGCGCACAGCATCCGGTGGAGCAACGACCTGTTCGCCAAACCTTATGGGGACAAGGCGCCTGATACCATCCCCGATACGGATTCGTGGAACGGTCTTCTGACCCGGGAAGCGCGCACAGCTTCGGCGCCTCCTGCAACGGAAACAAGTCCGCGCATGCCGGAACCGCCTGACATCGCACTCCTTAACGGGAGCGAGGCGCACCGGGGCAATGGGCGCATGCCGTCCCCCCGACAGGTCGACGCAGAGCGCTCTTCAGAAGAAACAGCAGCCCCGCCAATAGTCAGCTTTGAACACGTGGACGGGGCCTTTACCCGGCTCGTCGAAGAGATAGAAGGCTTCCGGCCCCGGCGCGAACAACAGGCCTTCGCCCGCTTCTGCGCCGACGCCATCAATAAGGAAGGCATATACGCCATTGAGGCCGGAACAGGCACAGGGAAAACGCTGGGATATCTGATACCGGCCTGCGAATGTATTCGACAGGGCCGCGCTCCGGAGGCGCGCGGCTGCAAGGTCGGCAAAATCATTATCGCCACGGCCACGAAAAATTTACAGGACCACCTCCTCGAAACGGAATGGCCGCGCCTTACCCGTACGGGATCGCTTTACCAGGATTTCAAGGCAGCGCCGCTCAAGGGCAAAAGCAACTTTTTGTGCATAACTGCCGTGGTCGATCTGTTCGAGGAAGCGTATGGACCGGCAGAACCGGACCGGAACACCGGAAAGATTTCCCCGACACGACGGAAACGTCCTGCAAGCGCATCTCGCGGCGTCCTGACAGAGAAGCGCCTGGTCTGGCTGTTTCTGTTCCTGGTCCTCGTGCGCAACCGGGGAGAAACGGAAAACATCCCCTGGAATTTTTTCCGGCGACGATTTCCCGATCTGGACGATTTTCTCGATGAGGCGAATGCAGCGGTGGCCTGCACATCCGACCTGTGCCGCATGGGCGCATCCTGTATCTACCCCCGGCATCTGCAAAAAGCCCGCGAGGCGGACATCGTGGTTACGAACCACTACAAACTGCCTCTCATGGACAGCCAGATACAGGAACCGGCGCAAGTGTGCCTGATCGACGAGGCGGATCAATTTCCGGACAACTTGCGCAACGCCGCTACCATGATCCTGTCCACCTACCGTATTCGGCGCAGGTTTTTGCAACGGATTGCGGGCTCCGAACACCGGCGTGGATTTGCGCAAATTCTGGAAGATCGTTTTACGAAATCGTTGCAGGCTGCCGGAAAGCAAATAGCCGATGACGACACACTCGAACAAGCTCTTTCGAACGTGCAGTCCATTCGCTCGGATTGCGAGGAAATACACGTCCTCCTGAACATTATCGGAGAAATGTCCAGGGACTATCCTGACCGGGAAACCAGACGATGGGTCACGATGCACCCGGCGGCTGGAAAGCATTTCCAAACGCACCTGTCCTCGCTGGCTGCCCGCTTCGATCATATTGCTACATGCTGGGACGCCCTGCTGCACAGCGAACTATACGAGGACGCCGGAAACAGGCGCATGCAACGCGAAAAAGCGCGCATCGTAAAATATATCCGGTTCGCAAAGGAGCTGGGCTTCGAGGCGTCGGAAATTGCAAACGATTACCCCTCGGACGATTTCGTACATATTTGCACCTTCCGCGGGGAGGGATGGACCCTGCAAAAAATTCCCTATGACATCTCGACAGTGCTGAAAGAAACATGTTGCAAGCACTATGCGACCACCCTCTTCACCTCGGCGACATTGTTCGTGGACAACTGTCTCGATCTGTTTTCCGATAACCTGGGGATTCCGTTCGATACGCACACGTCGAGACGCATTGCCTCGCCTTTCGATTATGCCAAAAATGTAAAGGGGTTTGTAACCAACTCTATTCCACCCTATTTGTCCAACGGTTCTGCGCAACGAAAAAGCAGGTGGCGTAAAGAAGCTGCCGGCGCCCTTGCCCGGCTTGCAGTGGCGCTGAATGGGCGCACACTGGCGCTGTTCACCAGCACGGAAGAAATGCGCTATATCTACGAACAGGTGCAGCCCGTTCTGGAGCGATACGGCATCGATCCCCTGTTGCAGGACGGAAGCAGCCTTGCCGAAATCAATGCATTCCGCACCACGGAGCACAGCGTGCTCTTCGGAGTGGATCGATTCTGGACCGGCGTGGATTTTCCCGGCGCAACGCTTTCGCAAGTCATTGTGGTACGTCTGCCCAACCCGAACCTCGGAGATCCGCTTATTGCGCACCGGCAAGAATACATGGGCGATACATTCTGGGAAAGATATTACCGGCCCACCACCAAACTGAAATTGCGGCAGGGATTCGGACGCCTTATCCGTTCGGAAATAGACAAGGGGTTATTCGTGGTGCTGGATCAGCGGCTGTGGTCGAACGGGCGCATGCGTAATCTGCAAGACGCCGTGCCCGTGAGGCTGCATCGCTGTTCCACCGAGCCGGATGAAATGAACTGGTTGATCGATGAGGGACTAACGCATTTGAGGCTGAAAGCGGATTTCGAGAATAGAAATGTGGATCTGAGGGAAATAAAAGGGAATTATAAGGAATTGTTGACGGCCTGCGATCTTCCTCGTATACAGGCCCCTGCAGTATAGGGCTTTATAGGTATACGATGCACACACACACACACACACACACGGCAACAACCGGGCCGAATTGGGCAAACCGGACCCTGTGGACGGGCGACAATCTGGACGTAATGAGGGGCATGAACTCCGCCTCGGTCGATCTCATCTACCTCGACCCGCCGTTCAACTCTAACCGCAACTATTCCGCCCCAATAGGTTCAGAGGCCGCCTTTAAGGATACGTGGACACTCTCTGACGTAGACCTTGCCTGGCATGGCGAGATATCCCCTGCGGTGTACGCAATCATCGACGCTGCGGGCCTATCGCATGGCGCGGGCTTGCGGTCCGTGCCGGATTAAGCCACCAGCGTTCTGTACCGGAGCCGCTTGCCCACCATTGCGCAGGCGACAAGGCCCATCTGTTCCAGCGTGTCGAGTTCGCGCAATCCGTGGCGGCCTGAGAAATCCGCCACATAGCGGTGAAGGTGCTTGCGGCTCATCTTGTGGTATACGCCCTTGTGTGCTCGTTTGAGGGTTGCCCAGAACGATTCTATGCCGTTGGTGTGCGCCATGCCGCGTACGTATTCGCCTACCGAGTGCTGGACGCTCGCAAGGTCGTAGATGTACCGCAGACCCGCGTATGCCTTGTTGTCGTCCGTGTAGACGACCGCACCCAATTCGGCGTTGTCCAGAACGAAGCCTTGCAACGTCCGGCTTGTCGTATTCTGCACGACTTCCGCCTTGATCTTGCCAGTGGCCCGATCCTTTGCTCCGACAACGGCGGTCTTGCCTACAGTTCCCCGGCCAGCGTGGAGTTTCTTCGATTCGTGCTTGTTCGATTCCGTGCCCCCTACGTACGTCTCATCGACTTCAACGGGGCCGCCGAACAGGTCGTTATCGGCGCCCTCGAACGCCTTGCGGATGCGTTGGAGCAGGTGCCACGCCGAGTTCTGCGCGATCCCGATATCCCGATGCAGTTTCATCGAGGAAACGCCTTTCAGATTTGTCGTATGCAGGTAAATCGCATACGCCCATTTGCGGAGCGACAGATTCGACCCCTCCATGACCGTTCCGACCTTGACGGAAAAGTACTTGCGGCAGTCGGTGCACCAGTAGGGCATGCAATGATGAGACGCTTCGCGGGTGCGTGTTCCCTTGCAGCGCGGGCAATGGCGACCGTCCGGCCAGATACGAGATTCGAACCACTTGCGGGCCGCTTCCTCGTCGGGAAACATATCGGCCAGTTGCATCAGGGTAATGCCGCTGCGGTGCGCTTTTCCAGGTGCTACATGTGCCATGACGGTCTCCATTTTGTGCACCTGTAATAATACGATATTTATTCCTTCTTGTCAACAATTCCTTATAATTCCCAAATAAAACTGTGAGACTCGCCACTACCCGGGTCCCGGAAATGATCGGATACCTGGTAACTATTGGATACTCTGATCAATCCATCACTGGGAGTCGAATTGAAGATTCGAGATCGGGGAAGGGCGATTTCAGGTTGGACAGGGGCCGTCAGGGGTCGGATTCAAGGCCGAATCTACGATATTGTTGCGTTTTAGCGCCCCGGACGCCTCAAAACGCGGCGCCCGGGCATACCTATCCCGCGACCGCTATCAATTTCTTGCGCGCCATGAAGAAATTCGCCAGCGCAAACAGCGTATAGACCTGCGCCGCGTTCTTGCGCAACCCGCGGTAGCGCGTCTTGCGGTAGCCCCAAAGGTGCTTGACCACCCCGAAGGGATGCTCTACGCGAGCACGAGTGCGGTTGCTCTTGCGATTGAACGAAGCGTCCGCGCACGTCAGTTTCCTGCCTCTGGCCGCCTTGCGCAACACGCGCCAGGCGACGCCTTGCGACTCGGCGCGCTCCTTGCGCTTTCGGCACGCGTAGCCCTTGTCGCCGTAGATCGTCTTCTCCTCGCCGTGAAGACACTGCTCCATCATCGTCACGTCGTGCACGTTCGCCGCCGTTACTTCTACGCTGTGCACATAGCCCTGCGTGTCCGTGCCGATATGCGCTTTCATCCCGAAATGCCACTTGTTCGCCTTACGAGTGGACTTCATCTGAGGATCGCGCTGACCAGAGCGGTTCTTCGTAGACGTCGGAGCAGAAATGATCGTCGCGTCCACGATACTGCCCTCGCGAACCATGATGCCACAAGAACGAAGGTGCTTGCCGCTAATCGACAGAAGCGTCTTCGTCAACTCGCGCTCTTCAAGCCAGTGACGAAACTTGCATATCGTCGTCTCGTCCGGCGCGTAGCCCGCCTCCAGACGAGCGAAACGACGCATCGCAATATTGTCGTGCAGGGCGTCTTCCATGCCCGGATCCGAATGCCCGAACCATTGCTGCATGAAGTAGATTCGAAGCATCACCTCAAGACCGACCGGAGGACGCCCCTTGGCGCCCTTCGGATAGAAAGACTCCAATTCCAAAAGAAAAACCTTCCAGGGAAGCACCGCATCCATCTGCTCCAAAAATCGCTGGTTACGCGTCTTTCTCCTCCGGCTTTGGTAGGTCACGTCCTCGAATGAAAACTGGAGCATCGGATCTTCCTCGCTTGGTGATGGACTATATCGTAAAATACAAACCGGGCCTTAATCAGAGTATCCTTAAGTATTTACCCGACACTTGGCGTCTCTGGCGCGTGATCAGGCGGCCTCATTATGGGCGGGTCCGCTTGGGGATCACTACAAACCTTCCCCTGGAAAAAACCGAATGGGGCCGCCGCCCGATCACGTGCAGATGACCCCGGGAATCGGGTAAATTCTAAACTTGTACGCCTGGCGAGCCCGGCTAGCGTCCGGTCGCCACGACGGCGGCGAGGGCTACCTTCGTCTTGAACGAAGGGCTATGGGTTCTGCGTGTTCGTCTTGACATAGGATCTCGTCGGATTGAGTGTATCGGAACAGGGTCGCAACGGAATAGTTATCAGTTCTGGCGAAAATTCGTCCGGGCAATCCGAACCATCTCTTCTTTTTTCCCGTTGTCTCTTGCAGGTTTATGAATAGCGAAGCGACCTGAAAAATTAACGCGATTGTCACTTGCAATGAGCTGGCTGGTTGGATTTGTTGGTCGTGCGCCCGGCGCCGGTTTAACCGGAACGCATGACGCGCCGCTATACAGCGTGCAGGAGTCAGGAATTTATGCCCAGGCCGGTGGGTTGCAGCTTATCTGTGCTGGCGGATCGTTGCCACTCGGCGGATCCTTTCTGGTCACAGGTTTGGCAGCAGCAGACGGAACCGTACTTACTCGTGACAACTGGGCTGAGCGGTTGAATCCCCCACAGCCAAAATTGCATGATTTGGACGGCCACTTCGTGGCGTTCCGTTGGCGCTCAGGCCGAGCGGAGCTTTTCACAGATTCGCTGGGCGTTCGCACCGTGTATCTGATGGCGTGGCAGGGTGGCACGCTCTTTTGCACACGCTTGGACTGGCTGGCTAACATCGCCGGCGGTCTGGAAATTGACTTCGCGGCGTTCGGCGCACACTGGCTTCTGGCCAATCAGCTCACGACGGCAAGCCAGGTAAAGGACGCAGTGCGCCTCGGTCCGGGTGGTCATGCGGTAATGGAGGGCGGACAACTCCAGGTGACTGAGAATCTATGGGGAAGCGAGATCCGTCCAAATGATCCCGATGGCCGCGCCTTTGCCTGCGCTCTCTCCCAGGCGCTACGCTGGAAAGGTCCGGTAGAATGGAGTCTGGGCCTGTCCGGAGGGCTGGATTCGCGGTTGCTATTGGCGCTGCACACGCCTGCTGCAGCGCATGTCTGGGGGCCGTCAGACCATCCCGATGTGGAAATTTCGCGGCGGATTGGCAGCAGCGAGATGCTGCGCCATCATTTTTTTATGACCCACGTCCCGCAGATAGATGAGTGCCTCGCACTACTCCGAAAGCGCATCGCGCACACGCAAGTCATCGCCCCTGCATCATCCGCAGTGAGCCTCATTCACTATGGCCGGTTGCATGCCATGGGATTAGGCGTTATCGATGGCGGTTTTGGCGAAGTGGCCCGCAGGCAATTCATGAACCGCTTGCTGGCGCGGCGTGCATTCCGAGAGCCATATTCCCTGGTCATGAGGCATCTGTCGGTTAGCCGAGCGGATGTGTTTGCACCCGAGATTGCGGAAATCATGCGAACGGGTACGCTTGAGCAGATTGAAGCGCAGTGGGATGCGCTTCCGAGTGCGACGGACCCTGCAAATGCCACCGATCTTCTTGGCGTACGGACGCGGCTGCCGAATTTCTTCGGATTGGAGCAGAACTATCTGGACGGGCAAGCTGCGTGTTATATGCCATTTGCGCAGCCTTCGGTGTTAAGGACACTGTTTCAGGTGCCGTTGGAGCAGCGTCGCGGCGGAAAACTTTTCCGACGGCTAATAAAGCGTTACCGCAAGTCGCTCGCGTTGCACCCGCTGGTCAAGGGACCTGTCACGTACCCGTACGGATCGGGCACCTACGGCGTGTATGCTTTATCGGTCTTCAAAAAACGTTTCGGCCGTGTGTACAGAAATCCCAGGCCGCACCAATTTCTGAATACGCTGAAGCCGTACATCCTGGACCTGGCCGGAAGCGCTGAATTGCAAAACTACGTCCCCTACGCCCATGGATCTGTGCGAGCCCTCGCGGAAGCGTACTATAATGGCGACTTGCGCCAGGCTTCCAGTCTGGACTGGTGGCTGACGTTTGAGATGTGGCGTCAGATGCTGCGCGGCAAGTCCTGAAATCGTCGCACGCTACCCGGTTCGCCGATGCAGGTAGCCGCCGTACACGTAATTATGTGAGCTCCGCGTCAATGGAGGCAGATGCGGTTCGGTTTGATTGGACAGGCCCTGGCGACAGACCCAGACAAGGTGACTGCGCTCGGCTTTCCCGATGAACGGGTGCAATATGTTCATATATTCAAGAGATTGCCTGAGGGTTGTTACGCGCACGACCCTACAAGGGCGTTGTCGATTGTTAGGCAAAGCGATTTTCCCCTATTCACCATGCACATCAGGACCCACATCGCGATTACAGCACTTGCCGTGCCGATCTTTCTGGCGGCATGTTCACCCGAGGCGCACACACAGGGCTCGTACTCTGCCGCATCTCTGGAAACAGAAACACCCACTGCGCCGGATTGCCCCGAACATGATTCGGCTGCGTCCGAACTGCCTCTCCAGCAGGAACTGGCAAGGGATATTCGTACGATCCTGACGGGCGAAAAATCTCCCGTTCAGCAGGAGGCGCTGGTACAGGCGGCCAGCATCGCGCCGGGACAAATGAGCGACGCCCTGCGTGAGGTGCTTGTCGATGCGGCTGCGTTTGTGGCCTATCTTCCCGGCCGGGATAGGACCGGCGATACACGCTTGGACAGCCTTACCCATCTTCTGGTCTGTGCCTTGCAGCCGCACTTTTCCCAGGAAGAGTTGGCGGCAGACATTCTTTCCATTATTTCCTTCGATGAGCAGGGCCACTACCTGCCCGGGAACAGAGCACGTCAAACAACAGCGGCCTGGCTGGCCATACACATTCCTCCCGGGGAGATGGGAGAAGAATTGCAACGCGCCGTGATCAGGGGAATGCTGAGCATTAGTTCCGATAATTATCCCATGTACACGGCCTGGTATCTTTTGTCCGAAGCACTACTGAAGCAACGTGCCGAATATTCCGATGCGGACCTTGCAGCGGAAATCCGTACGATTCAGGCGGGGGAAAAAGACATATATGCACCGCTTGCAGCAATACACGCGGCTGGCCGATGGGGTAATCCGGGCTTTGGTTATGTAAGCGATCCTGAAAACATTGGTCCCGAGTCGAGGGTGGCCATGATAGAGACCCTGACCTATTTGAATGAAAAAGTGAATGAACGTGACTGGTTGCTCGAACGCCTTGAGGCTGTTGGCGATGAGGAAGGCAAGAAGGCTCCGGAGATAAGTCATCAAGATCAGGGTCGTAGCCGTGTACTTCACAGGATGTTGGCACACGCCGTTTCGAGCCTCGAAACGCCCGAAGCTATCGAAGCGCTGGTAAACGCAGGTGAACTCCATCTTTCATTCATACATTTTGGCAACCGTAGCGTAGTCCCGATTGTCGACGTGCTTTCCGGGGAGCGGTTGTATACCGGGCAGGCCATGGCTCGATTAGCATCCTTGACTGACATCGTTCGTTCATCAAAATGGGAAAGGATAGAACCCCTTTCCCCCGATAACAGAGACTTGATTGTGCGTACAGCGCGCCGTCTTCTTGGCAGGGAGGGTTTAAAAGATTTTCAAGGACTGCCTGTACGGGGAGTTTTGTCCAGCGCTGTGTATCTCGCGCTCGAATTGGATGAGCCGGATCTGATACACGTCGTAGAAACATTGGCTTCAAACCGCGAGGAGGTAATTGCGCGTGGCGTTCCCCATGCAGAGGTGGAGTATTTTCAGCAGGATATCAAAGAGACACAGCAAGCTCGGCAGCGTAGCAAAGAAATTCTGGACACGTTTCGCGAGCCGGAATTACCGCAGGACGAACTCGTCGCTGCGATACGGGCCATCATGGAAGGAGAAGAGGGAGACGCTCAGTTCAAGGCGCCCCTCCAGGTATCGCGCATGGAACCGGAACGAATAGGGGACTCCTTGCGCGCTACCCTGATAAAAATATTCTTGTACAAGTATGAGGCAGCGATGCAGCAGAAACAGGCAGGGGCGGATTTTGACCTTTATACTGGAAACTATGAAGTCATAATGCTTCGGCTGGGAGAAGCTATTTCACAACTGCGAGACCCGAGTCTCATTAAATTCTTTGTGCACTTGGGACAGTACGGGATATGCGGTAACGAGGCGGGGGGATTTGAAAATCCGAATGGAATATTCCGCCGGTTTCCCGATACAAGTGCAGTGCTGCTCGCCGAAGCTATTTCCACGCCGACGACGTCGCTCAAAAAAATGTACGATGGCCTGGCGCTTTTATCGGAATTGGCGGTTTCCCATAAAATGGGGCGCCTGCACTTTTCGCACGAAAGCAGAGCGTTGCTGATTGCAACCGGGCGGCATTTCCCGGAGGGAGGATTTCTATCCTCCTTGCCAATGCAGGACACAACCGGCGTATATCCGTTCAGCCGTTCACACGTCCTGCGTGAAGCCATTGTGTTTGCGGTCGCGCTGGATGCCCCGGACCTGATAGAGATCGTAGAGGCGCTGGCGACGGACCCCGACAAGGTAACTGCTCTCGGCGTTCCCGATGAAGAGGTGAAAGATATTCAAGAGACTGCCAGAAGATTGTTACGCGCACGACCCTACGAAGGCATTTTCGATTGTTAGTAGCAGCCGCCTTTGCGCCCAATGCAAGGAGTTATCGGGCTGAAGTCATGCCAAAACGCTTCCGGATTAACCAGGCTTGCGGAGCCCCTTACCCCTCCCTCACCGCCATACGCTCGCTCGCCGCTTCCCACTCAGCATACGCCTGCTCCAGGTCTTCCTTCATCCGGTCGTACTCGGTACGCAGTGTACGGATAAGCGCGCCGTTCTTGTACGCATCCGGTTGGGCCATCCGGTCCTGGATTTCCTGAAAGGCTCGTTCCTTTTCGGCAATGTCGCGTTCCAGGCGGTCGCAATACGTGCGCAATTGATGGGTCGTCATCGCTTCGGGATCGACCGCGCCCCCCTTCTTCATGGCCCGGTGCAGGCGGTTGCGTTCCTCGGCTTCCCGCCGCTTCTGCTCTTTTGAACGCGGCCCTCCGGAACGCTCTCCGGCGGGGATGGATCGACTCTTTCGAGGCGCCTTGCTGCGCAACCCGTTCGATACCTGCCCCTCCGATCCGGAACGGGCCGCCCCGAACTCCATGCGCTCCCGGTTCTCGGAATAATTCCCGATAAACGTACGTACCCGGCCCCCGACGGCATACCAGACCCGGTTAACCACCTGATCGAGGAAATGCCGGTCGTGGCTGATGACAACAAAAGCGCCGGCATACTGGCGCAACGCTTCGATGAGCACCGGTATCGACGCCGCATCGAGATGGTTGGTCGGCTCGTCGAGAATCAGAAAGTTGGAAGGATGAAGCAGCGTGCGCGCCAGTGCAACGCGGCTCTTTTCGCCGCCGGACAGCACGCGGATTCGCTTGAACACATCGTCGCCGGTAAAAAGAAAGGCGCCCAGCACCGAGCGGAGTTCCCCATCGGTTTTGTTCCCGGCGGCGCGGCGCAGGGATTCGAGGATCGTGTCCGAGGGCTCCAGCATATCGGCCTGATGCTGAGCGAAAAAGGCGTGCTCGACGCGGTAGCCCGGAGAATGCTCGCCCTCGAACGGCTCGGTTCCGTCGAGCATGCGCGCCAGGGTAGACTTGCCCGCCCCGTTCTTCCCGATCAGCGCGATCTTGTCCCCGCGTTCGACCGTGAGCGGCCCGGCATCCTCAAAAACGCGGATGTCGCCGTCGTCGGTACGGTAGGTTTTGGAAAATACACCCAGTTCGAGGACGACCCGCCCGGATCTCGGGGGCTCCGGAAAGCGGATGCGCACGGCCGCCTCGTCCGACGGAGCGGGAGGAATGCGCTCCAGGCGTTCGAGCATTTTGACACGGCTCTGCACCTGCTTCGCCTTGGACGCCTTGTACCGGAATCGTTCAATGAACCGTTCGGTGGCAACAATCTCCCGTTGCTGGTTCTCGTAAGCGGCTTGTTGCAGAGCGCGCCGCTGGGTGCGTTCCTGGAGGTAAAAATTGTAGTTGCCGGCGTAGGAATGGATGCGCCCATGGGCAAGCTCGGCAATGGCGGTCACCATACGATCCAGGAAATAGCGGTCGTGGGAGACGATGACCACCGTGCCTTCGTAGCCTTTCAGGTGGTTCTCCAGCCAGTCGATACTTTCGATGTCGAGATGATTGGTCGGCTCGTCGAGAAGCAGGTAGTCCGGTTGCCGGAGTAGCAGCCGGGCCAGCATGGCCCGCATGCGCCATCCGCCGGAGAAGGATTTTACAGGGCGCTCGAGATCGTCGGCGGCAAATCCGAGACCGGCAAGGACAACTTCCGCCCTCGGGCGGGCCAAATGGGCCTCGTGCACAGCCAGCGACGCATGGATGCGGTCCAGCGCGTGGAGTCTATCGGCGTAATCCGCACCTTCATGTTCCTGCAATGTGTCCAGTTCGGCGACGAGTTGGGCCTCCTCGGTCTGAAGTTCCCGGATGTTCGAAAACCCCTTCAACGCTTCGTCGAGGATGGATGCCTCGGAATCGAGAGCCTGCACATCCTGTTCGAGGTATCCGATGGACGTGCTGGCGCTAATGGCAAGCCGCCCCTCGTCCGGCTCTATATGCCCCTCGATGAGCCGGAGCATCGTGGTTTTTCCCGCTCCGTTCTTCCCGATCAAACCGATCCGTTCTCCGGGAGGAATGCCCCACGACAACCGGTCAAAGAGCACCTGATCGCCGAAGCGGAGCGATATGTCGTGGAGCTGGATCATGGGGAAAGAGAAACCCGCCATAGGATAAAAAGGCGGGGGTCGTATCGGCGTGCATCACTCCGTGAACGAGAGAAGCGAACAGTCCGAAATCCATAACGAGGACACATTGTAACGATTAATGGTGAAGTTGTCAAATACTTCTAAAAATATTAAGGCCCGGGAGCATATTCCTAAATATTACTTATCACATACGAAAGTAAGGGTAACAAAAATGTCCTCTACTCAATGCCTCCGAAGCACCTAACTCGTCTTGCCACATCTTATGTCCCGAATTCACAAAAATTTAGCAAAAAAATACTTGGAAATGACATAATAGAAGAAGCCTATACAAATTTTCTCCAAACGGATGCTTCATATGCAGAAAAGGTCGATATCCTGCTCGCACTCGATTATATCCATGAAAATCTGCTTTCACCATCCTTATCCGTACAGGACGTAATCGCAAAACGCAGCATTCGGACCCATTGCTTCTACGACCGATTCGCAGGCGAAGTTACGCTGAACGGTAATGCACGAAGAACGCCCGGAGAATACATAGCATGGGCGCGTATCCAGGTGGCGCGGCGCATACTTGAGCGTGGCGCTTGTAACCTGAAGGAACTGGCCCATGCGGTCGGATTCAATTCGTACCGAAGTTTCTATCGAGCCTGTCGCAAACATCTCGACTGCAAACCGTCGGAAGCGGCAAAGATGAACGGGAAGATGGGTTGACGGCTTCCCGAAGTAGTTTAGTAATTATCCGACAGTTCGCCCAAAACGAGGGCGGACACCGGGGTCTCCGGTAGATTGGCGTTTTCCAAAGAACCAATCCAATAAGGAGACATCCGATACCCGCTATTACAGAAAGTACGAAACGCAAACTATCCCTGCTTCAACCCGTCGAGGAACTCGGCAACGTATCGAAGGCCTGCCGGATCATGGGCTACCACCGCGACACGTTCTACGAGGTGCGCCGCGCCTTTCAGGTCGGCGGTCTCGCCGACCTTATGGAGAAGAAACGCGGTCCGCAAGGCCCGCTCTAAAACGACAGAGAAGTGGTTCGTATTGATTGGACAGATTTTGGAGAAATTAAGGTGTAGTGTTGCAGCCTTGGTTTCGCTTCAATCAACCCGATGAGATTCCATGTCAAGACGCACACACAGAACCCATAGTCCTTCGTTCAAGGCGAAGGTAGCCCTTAAAGAAACTGCCGCCCGTCGTTCCAATCGAGCAAAAAGAGACCCAAAAACAAGTCGCCTGATCACACGATGCAGAACCCATGTGTGGGGCGTGTCCGCTAAACTGTGTAAGCGGGATTATTGTTCAATAGGGACACGGTCCCCGTAAAGTATGACGAACTGGTTGAGTGCGGCCTTCCAGTCGCGTATAGGTCGCTTCCACTTTTTCGAGGCTTCCCGCAGGCCGAGCCATAGCAGTTTGAAGATCGCCTCGTCGTTCGGGAAAGCGCCCTTGTCCTTGACGATCCTGCGAAGGCTGTAGTTCAGCGATTCGACCGCGTTCGTCGTGTAGACCGCCTTGCGGATCGCCGGAGGGTAATCGAAGAAAGGCGCCAGCCTTGCCCAGTGCTTCCTCCACAGCGGCGCGATCGCCGCATACTTCTCGCTCCAGGCCGCCTCGAACGTATCGAGCGCCGAAAGGGCCGTCTCCTCGCTCGGAGCGGCGTAGATCGCACGCAAACCGGCTGCTACCTGCTTGCGCTCCTTCCACGGAACGTACCGCAGGCTCTTGCGAACCTGGTGCACGATGCACAACTGCACCCGAGCGCGAGGATAGATCGTCTCTATAGCCTCTGGAAGACCCTTCAAGCCGTCGACGCAGGCAATGAAGCAATCCTGCATGCCGCGAGCCTGCAACTCCGAGAAAATATTCAACCACGAAACGGCCCCCTCCGTCGGAGCGATCCAAAGACCGAGCACCTGCTTTTCCCCCTGCATGTCTATCGCCAATGCCACGTAGACCGCACGCGTCTTCGCCGCACCCTCCTCGCGTGACTTCACGAACAGCGCGTCGAAGTACACGATCGGATAGACGCTCTCGAGCGGACGGGCCTGCCAGGCGTTCACCTGCTCCAGAACGCTTGAAGTCACCTCCGATATAAGCGTCGAGGACACCTCCGCCCCGTAGAGACGCTTCAGCGTCTGCTGGATCGTGCGCGTGCTCTGCCCTTGCGCGTACAGATACACGATCACATCGTCAAGACCCGCTACGCGGCGCTGGCGCTTCTCTACGATCTTCGGCTCGAAACTGCCGTTGCGGTCCCGAGGAACCTCCAGATCGAAAGAACCCGATTCGCTCTCAAGGCGCTTCGTACTGCGTCCGTTGCGGGAATTGCCGCTCTTGCGGCCAGACGGATTGTGCGGGGGATAACCAAGATGGTGTGTCATCTCACCCTCCAGAGCCGCCTCGATAGCCCGCTTGCCTATCGTCTTGAGCAAACCGCCCTCTCCGAAAAGCTCCCGGGCGTCTCCCTTGAAATCCTTTAGCAATTCGTCCAGAAGTTCCTGCTGTCTGGCCTCAGCTCGGAAGGCGGTGGAAAAACCCGATTTCTCTGTTCCGATTGACCTGCCGGGAAACCCCGAACAACGCCTTACAGCGTTCCGGCGGCAAGTACTTGCCTACGGACAATTGCTTACCCACTGGCCCGAACTCGTCGAGGCCACACGCACCATGAAGAACAAAGGGGAAATACTGGCCCGGCCAATTCAGGCATACGCAACCTGAACGCAAGGTGCCCTTTCCTTACCCACCCCGAAACCGTTCCAGCAATTCGTACCGCCTCTTTTCC
This sequence comes from Rhodothermales bacterium, assembly GCA_965248175.1. GTDB lineage: Bacteria > Bacteroidota > Rhodothermia > Rhodothermales > VXPQ01 > VXPQ01. Next base: position 1,044,349 of record OZ252093.1, on the reverse strand, counting down.
AGGCTGCGTGTAATCAACCGGACCCAGCCGGCGTGAAAAAGAAGCCCCGCCAGGCCCAACACGCCCATCACCGGGAATACTACGCCGTGCGTTCCGGGGAAAAAATCCAGGAATAGTAAGGGCACTACCACCGCCAAGAGTACCAGGAGTACAATCATAACAGTAGTGCGCAGATTTAGGAACTCATCTTTCACGATAGGAGAACGAACATTCATTTTGGATAATTTAACATTCAATTCAGTGGGTGTCGGTTCCAATGCTGACAAAAAAATCATTAAATAATTTATTATTCCCAAAAAATACAAAAACGTTGATGTGATCATGAAAAAATCGTTGGATTTTCTTTGGATAAAATTTATTAAAAACCCTAATATTGGAAATATAAAAAAACATGACATGAATATATGAAATATCAATACAACATTATGCACAATCACAACCTGTGATACGGGTCTTGAAATCAAACCGTCATAGAAGCTACTCCGTAGGCTAACTCCGGTTACGACAAATGTTACCGTAACACTCGTAAAATATATCAAAAATATAATGTCGAAATTTATTGTTATATTAGTAAGTATTGCAGCAAGTAGTGAGGCAACACCAAAAAACGCCGAAATAACACCCAAAAATATCAACGCCCAACGAGTACGCCTATTTCTCTGGAAGAGCTTCCATTCCACAGAAAGGAGCTCGCGGAGCAGTCCCGAAGCCTCACGCGGTCGGGAGACACTTTGCTTCTTTTGCATAAGAGATACGGTCATGTCCGAGGTCTTCATGGATAGTAGTCGCGTCTTAGACAGAAATGGTCCGAAAAAACCGGACAGTTTTTCAGGCGTTTTTAAGTCTAGCTGTGATCTCTCAGTAGGTTGTTCATTCGCGCCTGATGTCCGAGTTTATCAGGGATATGTGAACCGAAAGTCAGGGAGAGAGCCGAACGGACATTCACAAGAATGCCCGATTGACGCCGAAAGGTCGAGAGATTCTGGTGCATCGCATCGTTAACGGGGGGCTTCGCGTCGAGGAAGCCGCCCAAGCCTCAGGGGTCAGCGTATGCACGGCCTACAAGTGGCTGGCCCGGTATCGGGCACAGGGACGAAGAGGTCTTCAGGACCGTTCTTCGCGTCCGCTCGGCTGCCCGCATCGCATCCCGGAAGCGCAACGTGCGGCGATCCTGGCCCTGCGCCGCGCCCGGTGCACCTATCGCGAGATTAGCCGAAGAACCGGGGTGGCGCACAGCACGGTGGGCCGGATCGCCCAGCAGGCCGGATTGAACCGATTGTCCCATCTGGACCCTCCGGTTGCGTTTCTGCGTTACGTCTACCCCCATCCGGGCGACCTGTTACACCTGGACATCAAGCGGTTAGGGCGTTTTGTGCGTCCGGGCCATCGGGTCACCGGAATCCGGGGCCAAGGCTCCAGGGGCGCCGGATGGGAATACGTGCATGTGGCCATCGACGATCATTGCCGAGTGAGCTTTGCGTGCATCCAACCCGGCGAGACCGCGCACAGCGCCTGTAGCGCGTTGCTTGACACCCTGCGCTACTTCCGAACCCTCGGTGTCGCCTTCACACGCGTAATGACCGACAACGGCTCCTGCTACCGCTCGAAACGCTTCGCAAAACTGTGCCGACGACTGAAACTGCGCCATATCCGCACTCGGCCCTATACCCCGAGAACCAACGGCAAAGCCGAACGCTTCATCCAAACCGCACTGCGCGAATGGGCCTACGCACGCGCCTACGACAACTCCAGCCAGCGCGGCGAGTACCTCCCCTGTTGGCTGCACCGATACAATTGGCATCGACCACACGCCAGCTTGAAATACCAAACACCCATCCAATCCCTGAATATCCCGCTGAACAACGTGGTGGGTTTACACAGCTAGGGCCGCGTCGGTTATGCCGCTATAGGCAGTGGTTTTCGTTTGTAGAATACGTCGTCGGGGGGTTGGTTGTCAAGTCACTGATGGGGGCGTTCCATGTACAGCCTGTCGATTTCTTTCATTGCCGCAAGGTTCTCTTCGCTCTCTGCGCGAGGGATGTAGTAAGCCATCGAACGACTCAACGACAGGAACCTCGACCGGCGAACCACCGGCACGGCATGGGCGCTATCTGGCCTCAGCCCGGGAGGCAGTGGCAAAACCCGATTTCTCCGTTCCGATTGACCTGCCGGGAAACCCTGAAGAACGTCTCTTGCGGCGTTCCGGCGGCAGGTACTCGCCTACGGACAATTGCTTACCCACCGGCCCGAACTCGTCGAGGCCGCACGCACCATGAAGAACACAAGGGGAAATATTGGCCCGGTCCAATTCAGGCATACGCAACCTGAACGCAGGGCGCCCTTTCCTCAACCACCCCGAAACCGTTCCAGCAATTCGTACCGTCTCTTTTCCAGGCTACTTGCAATCAGCCGAAGCCATCTCCCATGAAAAAGAAGACCCACCAGGCCCAGAATGCTCATTATCGGAAATAATATTCCATGCGTTGCGGGAAGAAAAGACAAAACTGCAGCGAGCCCTGGCATGATCAATATTACCATTAGCCAAAAGATAGGCATGATCCACCGATTCCTGAACACATTGTTAGAAGCCACGGTTTCACGATAGGGATAGCCGTAACCCACATCAGAGAATTTTACATTCAGTTCCATACGAGCTACCGATTCAATAGAGGTTGCGGCAAACGCCAGGATATAATTGCATATACCCAGAACATACAAAAATGCAGATCCTATCATAAAAATGTTATTCGGATTTCTTTGAATAATACCTGACAAAACCATCAAGGTACCGAAATACAGCAATGTAGATATGTGATGTGTATATACAATATTTCTTGCAATTCTGATTTCCAATACAGGCCTTGACATCAAACCGTCATAGAACGTGCTCAGACAAGTAAGTGTAAAAGAAGTATATATGCCGGGAATCATAAAGTAGAACATGAAAAAATAACCATAGTAATAATCGCCCAATGCATATCCTGATCCAACCAATAGAACGAACCCAAAAAATACCAACATCCAGCGAGTACACCGATTCCTCCGGAAGAGCTTCCATTCCACGGAAAGAAGCTCGCGCAGTAGCCCCGAAGCCTCACGCGGTTGGGAGGCACTTTGCTTCTTTTGCACAAAAGATACGGTCATGTCCGGGGTCTTCATGGATAGTAGTCACGTCTTAGACAGCCACCGACCGGGCAAAGAATCGCTCCAGTTCTTTCAGCGTCTGTTCGGAGATAATCTCGTCTCGCTCGATCCGCCCCTGATTCATCAGCAGAATGCGCTCGCAGGCGTCCGTGACATGCCCCAGATCGTGGCTTGAGACGAAAATAGTCGCGTTCGTTTCCTTCGACATCTCGGCCAGTATCTGCTGCAAGACGTATTGCGACGTGGGGTCCAGATTGGCAAAAGGTTCGTCCAGCACAAGCACAGAGGGCTTCACTAGCAGCGCGGCCAACAACCCGACTTTCTTTCTATTGCCTGCCGAGAGATCACGAATCAGCTTGCCCGTACCCAGCACTTCCTCCGTAAACAGGTTCGCGTACCGGCTTTCCGCCTCCTCGATCTCCTGCAAAGACAACCCGTACGCCTTGCCGACAAAACTGAAATACTCCTCCGCATTCAGGAAATCGATCAGGAAGCCTTCGTCGAGGTACGAACCGGTGTGCGACTTCCAGTCGGTTGTCTTGTCCACCCGCTCGCCGCCGAGCAGGACATACCCCTTCGTGGCCTGCACGAGGTCCAGCACGAGGCGGAGCAGCGTGGTCTTGCCCGCTCCATTGTTCCCCACAAGGCCAACCACCTGACCAGTGGGTATCTCCAGGTGCGGTACGTCTACGGCGACGAGATCGCCGTACTTCTTAACAAGGTCTTTCAGGGTAATCTGCATGAGCGCGGTTCGATGAAGAAGGTTACAGGGTATTCCGATCAGGAACGTAAAACGAGAAAGCCGTCGTCAGGTTCGCCGTCAGCGGATGCGAAACCGCTCCATAATAACGTACCGCTTGCTTTGCAGGCACCGGGCAAGGAGTCTCGTCAGCCATGGCTGGAGACACAGACCCGCCAAGCCCAACGTACCGAGCGCCAGACCGACCCATATATCGGGTACAGCCAGCGTAAAAACAAGCGGCACGCCACAAAATATCGCCATAAGCATAAGTGCGCATGATTGTGGATTGACAACAGATATTTGTATCAGCGCGCCGGTTTCAAACATTCCGGCATTCGGATTACGGGGTACAGGAAGAAATAAGATGATCGGCAACAACATGATGAAATTACAGATTCCCATACCGTACAAAATACTACCCATCACAAAAATCCATTCGAAATAAATCGTTCCACCAAGTATTATATTGAAAATTATTCGGGAATTACAAAGAATGCTTGACAAGAGCGATTACCGTCAAGGCTTCGCCGGTTTGATCCCGGGCTTGCGGTCGGCATGGTCGAAGATCGCCCGTGCCATGTTCTCCGGCATCTCCATTGTTACAACGCGCTCGCCTTCGGCGGGCTTGGGCTGTTCCTGAACAGGGGGTTGTCGTTTGTCGGTCATGGCCTATCGTGGTTTCGATCCAACCGGGAAGGTCTTCGATCGGAAGCATATCGGCTAATAATTTCTTTGTGAGCCTGGACGTGGTGGATTGCCCCTTGCCATACGGACTAACTTCCCTCGCCCTCCTTCGGCAATTCCTGACTAACAAGTTGCGCGTATGCCATTACGCTATGAGTTCGTGATACTTGATACGTCTTCCTTCCATGCTCCGGGCCATGACTTCCATCTGCTCCAGTGTGTCGAGGCCACGGAAGTTATGGCGGGCGGCGAACTCGGTAATGTAGCGGTGCAAGTGCTTCCGGCTCATCTTGTGGAACGTACCGTGATACCCGCGCTTCAAGAGCGCCCAGAACGATTCGATCCCGTTTGTATGGGCCTGTCCGTTCACGTATTCGGATACGGAGTGCCTCACCGTCTCATGCTCGTACACTTCCTTCAGGCTCCGGTATGCCCTGTGATCGTCCGTGTAGACCGTTTCCCCGGCCTCTACGTTCTCATGGACGAATCCGGCGAGCGTTTCGCCCGGTTCCCAACCTAACGGGCGGGCCGCGATCTTACCGCCCCGCTCTTTCGCACCCATGACGGTTGCTTTGCCCGACGTGCCGCCGCCCACATGGAGTTTCTTACTGGCATGCTTGTTTGATCCCTTCCCGCCAAGACAGGTTTCATCCACCTCGACGATTCCCGTCAGTTTGTTTGTCCCCAACGGCAACCCTTCGCGTAGACGCTGCGCCATGAACCACGCGGTCGGTTGCGAGATGCCCAAATCCCTATGCAATTTCATGCTCGACACACCTTTCAGGTTCGTAGCCATGAGGTACATGCCGAATGCCCATGTACGCAAGCCGAGGTTGGAATCGGCCATGACGGTTGCGGTCTTCAAACTGAAGTAGGAACGACAGTCCTTACACCAGAAAGGCATAGGCTTGCGGCTTTTGACGCGACGGGTATTCATGCACCCGCACTTCGGGCAAGCGCGTTCGCCGTCCGCCCAACGCTGGGCCTCGAACCAGCGTTCCGCCGCCTCTTCGTCCGGAAACATTTGCAACAGAGCAAACAGCGTGATTCCATTCCTTTCTGATCTACCGGGCGCCTTGTGCATTGTCCTCATCCGTCTGTGATTGCAACTACCCGTAATATAACATTTCAGGCCTGTCAAGCATTCTTTATAAGTCCCAATTATTGCACCTACTATATAGATCGATACTATCAATAATGTTCACCTATGAGACATGAGAATCATTATCTTCAATATTACAAGTTCAGATATCTCCCTAGATTGTAAACCATCATAAAAATAACTTCTCCAATCAAAGCAATAATTAAGGGGAATTATAAGGAATTGTTGACAAGAAGGAATAAATATCGTATTATTACAGGTGCACAAAATGGAGACCGTCATGGCACATGTAGCACCTGGAAAAGCGCACCGCAGCGGCATTACCCTGATGCAACTGGCCGATAGAAGTGGTCCGAAAAAACTGGACAGTTTTTTTCGGGTTTTTAAGTGTACTGTCGCGTCGGGTTATGCCGCTTTGGGCAGCGGTTTTCGTTCGTAGAATACGTCGTCGGGGGTTCGGTTGTCAAGTCCCTGGTGGGGACGTTCTTCGTTGAAGTAGCGCAGGTAATCGGCAATCCCCTTCTCGGCCTCGGCCACCGTCTCGTACGCGTGCCGGTAGACCTCTTCCTGCTTGAGGCTGCGCCAGAGGCGCTCCACGTACACATTGTCGAGCCAGCGGCCCTTGCCGTCCATGGAAATTTGCACGCCATGCTCCTTGAGCGCACCGGTGAACGCCTCGGAGGTAAACTGCGCTCCCTGATCGGTATTGAAGACCTCCGGGGCGCCGTAGCGGGCAATGGCTTCTTCCATCGCTTCGACGCAAAAGGCGGCGTCCATCGTGTTCGAGAGCCGGTGTGCGAGCGCCTTGCGGCTATGCCAGTCGATCACGGCTACGAGATAAAGAAAGCCCTTCGCCATAGGGATGTACGTAATGTCCGCCGCATAGACCTGCCGGGGTCTCGTCACCTTCATGCCTCTGAGCAGATAAGGATAAATCCTGTGCCCTTTTCCTGGAGACGACGTGCGGCGCTTGGGGTAAATGGCCCTAAGGCCCATCAGGCGCATGAGGCGAACGACGCGGCTTCTGGCGACACGGACGCCTCGCGCCTCGAGCATGCTCTTTATCGTGCGCGATCCGCTCGTGGGGCGTTCCATGTAGAGCCTGTCGATCTCTTTCATCACGGTAAGGTTCTCCTCGCTCTCGCCCCGAGGAGTGTAGTAGGCCGTCGAACGACTCAACGACAAGAGCTTCGACTGGCGAACCGCGGGCAAGGCATGGGCGCGATCTATCCTCGCCCGGCGCTCGGCTAACGGTCTCGACCGAGCGCCTTCGATAAAAAATCCTTCTCCATCGACAACTCTCCGATCTTCGCGTGAAGCACCTTTATCTGATCGTCGCGCTCGTCCGGGGCGCCGCCGCGGCCTCGGGTGAACGCCTCCTCGGCGGTCTCTACCAGCTGCTTCTTCCAGGATTGTATCTGGTTCGGGTGCACCTCGAAGCGCTCGGCGAGTTCGGCCAGCGTACGGTCGCCGCGAACGGCGGCGAGGGCTACCTTCGCCTTGAACGAAGGACTATGGGTTCTGCGTGTGCGTCTTGACATGGGTCTCGTCGGGTTGATTGTATCGGAACAAGGTCGCAACGCTACACCTTAAATCCCGCCAAAATCTGTCCAATCAACCCGAACCACCTCTGACCGCAAAGCGGAAAGCCGAATACAGAATATCGTCCCTATCCTGCATCGGTAAGGAGGATAGAAATTCTCCCTCAAGAAAATGCCGGCTGGTTGCAATCAGCAAGGCTATGGTCTCCTCCGAAAAGCGCGGCTCCCCCTCCCCAAAGCCCAAGTTCCATCCCGTTTTATAGGACGCTGCCAGTTCGGACAGTAGCTCCAGGCCATCGGACATTTTCCTAAGCGGCGTTGTCGGCCTGGTAATAACTTCGGCGAGTAATGCCACGCTGATGTCGGGAAATTGCTGAAATATCCATCCGGGTGGTTCGTATCCACATATCCCGTACTGCCCTTTCTCCATAATGGCCCGTATCCTGGCAATGAGTTCGTCCTGTGACAAACCCGCAAGCTCCTGCGGTAAGTAGTTGGCCTGCGGCGAATCCATAACCTCCGGTTCGGAAGACGCATCCTGTGCTGCCCACGCCGCTTGCCTTTGCATTGTTATTTGCACTATTTGCCGGATTTGCTCAACCTCGGCAGCAGGTATGCCTCGTGCAATTTCCGCCGCAAAATCCTCTTCGGAATACCCGGCATACTGCCTGAATAATGCTTCGGACAAAAAAACCTCGGCCGTGTACATGGGATAAAAATCACTGTAGAGAAAATACTCTTGAACCTTGATCACAGCGCGCCACAAATCATCTCCCATGTCTCCCACGGGCAGATGCATGGCCAGCCAGGCCGCCGTTTTCTGACGCGCCTGACGAACCGGTTCGAGGCGTTTGCGTTCCTCTTGGGAACGAGCAATCGAAAGAATATCCGCTGTAAGTTCTTCCTGCGAAAAATGCGGCTGCAAGGCACAGACCAGAAAATGAGCAAGGCTGTCCAGGCGCGGATCGCCCGTGTCATCCCAGTCATCGAGGTAGGATACAAATGCAGCCACATCGACAAGCACTTCGCGCAAGGCATCGCTCATGTGCCCCGCCGCGATCTTACCCGCTTGAGCAAGCGCTTCCTGCTGAACCGGGGACTTCACGCCCGTCAGCACCGTACGGATATCCCTCGCCAAATCCTGTTGGGGAGGAAGTGCAGTGGCAGGAACGGGGGTTGGGCAAACCAGTGCAGCAGATACCTCCGCTCCTGTTTCGGAATCGGGCTCCGGCGTACGCACCTCGGACCTGCATGCCCCCAGAACAACGGTCAGAGTAAGCCCTGCGGCCGCGAGGTATGCCCGGATAGGCATGTTAAAAAGGGGAATTATAAGGAATTGTTGACAAGAAGGAATAAATATCGTATTATTACAGGTGCACAAAATGGAGACCGTCATGGCACATGTAGCACCTGGAAAAGCGCACCGCAGCGGCATTACCCTGATGCAACTGGCCGATATGTTTCCCGACGAGGAAGCGGCCCGCAAGTGGTTCGAATCTCGTATCTGGCCGGACGGTCGCCATTGCCCGCGCTGCAAGGGAACACGCACCCGCGAAGCGTCTGATGAGCGTCAAGCGCCTGCATCGTTACGTGGCGGACTTCGCAGAGGCCGCCACGGTATGCGCGAGTCCGACACGCTGGAACAAATCGGCCGTGTCGTCCGTGGCATGGTCGGCAAACGGCTTCCTTACAAAACGCCGGGGGCAGGCAACGAACAAGGAAATGTCAACCTTTCCTTGTAATTCCCTTAAAAAGCCGATGCCGTCGAAAAAGGAAGGAGTGCTTACGCATCAAATAGCCAGTGGATTTGATGGAAAAATTCTCGAGGGGCGCCGCCACAAACCCCATAGCGGTTAACAGCAACCCGAAGAGGAGAGTTTCGCAGTTCGACGTGTACAGCTCAAGCGAGGGATGCCGGCCAAGACTGCAAGGTAAAAACACGGGGCACTGCCAGGTTCGCCCTCAACCCTTCCGGAACTCCTCCATCAGCACATAACGCTTCTTCTCCAGATTTTTCGTAAGGGCGTCGACCCACCTGGAGCGCAAAAGAAGCCCTGCCAAACCCAGCGCTCCTATCGTCATGCCTCCCCAATGACTCCCCGGAAGAAGCCATATAAGCAATGGGGGCGGGAATATGATCAGAAATCCAAACAAGGCTGATATCCACCCACACTTCTTAAAATTTGTTTCGCCGAATCCGGACCGGTTTAATTCGAGTCTCGTGGCAGCAAAGACCCATGTGAATGATGCAATATATTTTGCCACCCCGAGACCGTATAGCAGCATATATCCTATTAAGGGAAGGATGTGAAAATCACGCACAAGAATCACAATTATTGCCATAATGACAAAAATCCCGATAAGTATTGCATTGGAAATACGAAAAATGTGTTGTATAATTACTTTTATCAATCCAGGTCTGGACATCATTCCATCATAAAATGTACTTCTAAAATTGAATGCTATCGTGGTAAACATTGTAGATCCTATAATTACAAAGCCAAAGCTAAATGACAAAAATGCATCCGAAAGGTGAGACAATGAAAAAGTAATCGGATTTGTTCCTACATAAATAAATGCTAGAACCGAAATAAATATAACCCGCGTACGCTTATTCCTCCAGATAAGCTTCCGCTCGAAAGACAACATTCCGGCCGTAAACGAGCGGTCCACGCCTTTCCCGGCAACTTTTTTCCGCGGTCGGGACAGTATCGTATCGTCTACGTACAGCCCACGGATAATCTGCGACGTGGATGCGTAAAGCACCGCCGCGCCCGCAGCGAGCACAATCGCCAACGGCCAGACGGCGCCCCCCAGCGTCGCCTCGAAAAGCGCAGTGGAGAGGACGGATAATGTCGCAATATCGTAGCGCCACTCCATCACCGCCAGTGCAACCACGAAAAGCAGCGTACACAGCATAGGAAGGTAGCGTCTGCCCAGAGATGTCCGCAGCTGGTTTGCGGCCAAATGAAAACTTGCGGACAACGACAGGAACAGCAGCAGCCAGGCCCAGGCAAACGCGATATCTTTCAAGAGAAAATTCCTGAGCCAGAATGCAAGGACGAACAAAAACGGCAGGAAATTGAATTTCCCGAAGGCGCTTATAGCCTGATAGAAAAGCGCGACCTTCCGACGGGTGATCGGCGTCGTGAGATACGGAAAGAGAGGAAGAGATATCTGAGTTCGCAGGAAAATATCCAGGCCGCTCCAGAAAATGAGGAAATACAAGACAACCCGGCTGGCGATCGCCGGTATATCAACATTGAACGCCAGCTCGTTGAACGCCAGGTCAATGAATAACCCCGCACCGATCGCATACAGATACAGCGGCATCCACATGAACACGATGGCGAGTATCTTTACTGCCAGATTCAGCCCCCCGAAACGAGATCGGAGAATGCTTTTTAGATAATTCGAGGCAAGCGAACGGATCAGCATGGGACAGGCGGCTACGTCCGTTTAACCGTGCAGGTGGCCCCGGAGATGGGCCGCCATCCTCTCCCCACAAGCCACTCGTTCGGAAACGGGTGCCCAGCGCTAACAGCCCGTGCAGGCGGCATCAGAAACGACACGAGCAGTTCGACGGCTTCTTTCAAATCACTGCCGCTGAGCCTGCTCTTCTTCAGAAATGCGTGCCACTGCCGCCGCTTGGCTACATCCTCCGAATAGGTCTCCGAAAGCGCCACCGGAATATCAAACGGGACAAGCGTATTGCGACGCTCAAACGTCCGCAGGATGGCTTGGGCCAGCAGGGGACCCTCGAAATCGAAAGCGCCAGCCAGGTATGCCAAGTCGTAGTAATCTTTCATCCGGCTGTTAGCAATGCCAAGCTGAACCATCGTCTGGAACTTCTCCGCGACGACCGTTTCCTGAGGATATACCTTTACCCGAGGCGCCTCGAAATCAAGAAGGGTGGGAAATGTCTCGAATCGGGGCGGTGGCGTGACAGTATCCCCGAATCCAACATCCACGCGAAAAGAAACAACGGCCGATCCGAGGTGGGCCGTGATCCTGAGACGGATCCCTTCATACTCCTGCCCGCCACGGATCCGCTCCGCCATGACACTCTCGGGCGCAAACGCGACGCCGTCATCCGAAACCCGGACAGTGCAGATGTCGCGTGCGACAGCACGGAGAGCCTCTTCCTCAATCTCCACGTATCCGAGAAGGTCAATATCCCGTGTGACACGATGCAACGCCCCACTCCAGACGAGGAAGAGCATGGCCCCCTTCAGCACGAAGCGGTTTGCGTGCTCCGACCGGGCAAGTCGATAGAGGAACCGCTCGCGAACATAGCGGCTGAGAACAATCTGATATTCTTCCCCTCCGGTACGCGCCAGATTCAGAAGCCGCTGACGCACAGAGACAGCAATATTCTTGCGGGGTTTTACGGGCACTGCTTATCCTCCCTCTGCTTCCACTGCTTCCAGATACGGTCGGAGCACATTCCGAACACGGCACACTCCGGCGTAGCTCCATAGTGCATCAACTGTCCACATCTTCCCTTCCGGCTGCCGGATAAACCGGCGACGACGGAACTCCCTCAATGCCTCAAGAGCTACGTCGAGACCGACAAGTCCCCTGAACTTTAAACAATCGGCCACCGTCTTCGCCGGATCGAACACACGAATCGATACTTTCCCGACAGCATGCTCCTCTACCCCTGCCGTGAGCGCTTCCCGGGTCATTCGGACCACCCGCAGCGGAACCGTATCCGGACGGGGTTCCCACGCGTCGTGAGGAAGAGCAACCCACACCTCGAACGGGGCTTGCGTAGTAAGGTCGTGGAAGCGGAGTGCGGAGAGAAGGCAAACGACAGCATCCGGAAGCCGACGAGCCACTATGGCGAGATCATGATGCTCTGTCAATTCTCGTCCCGGTAGCGCGTACAGCCCCCGCCCAACACGCTCCAGCTGGCCACGCGCAGCGAGGCGGCTGAGGTACCGCCGGGGCAAACCCCGCTCGACCAGATCGTGTGAGGAGATGATCCCACACTCTTCTGCCAATCGCAGGACATCCTCCGTCTTATCCCCTGACATAATTTGGTCCCTTTAACTTGTATAATATGCATATTATACTATGTATTGGGACAAAATACAATCCGAATCTACCCATAAAATCGGGTCGTGCAGTTCGGCGGACCGCCAAGGTTCAACACCGACCTGGAACATATAGCGACAGAACAACAGCTACCAGATCCGCCCTCAACCCTTACGAAACTCCTCCATGAGGACATAGCGCTTGTTCTCCAGATTTTTCGTAATGGCGTCGATCCACCGGGAGCGCAAAAGAAGCCCTGCCAAACCCAGCGCCCCTGTCGCCAGGCCTCCCCAATGGATCCCCGGCAAGAGCCATATGAGTAATGGAGGCGGAAGCGTGGCCAATACTGTAAACAAGCCCACCCACCAATTTTTACCAAACTTAAAATTGACATTGCCAAAAACATTCCCATGTAATTCAAATCGCCTTGCCTCGAATATCCATGTGTATGGTATAATATATTTCATCACTCCCATACTGTACAAGAGCATATATCCGACTAAAGGAAATGTCGCAAAATCTTGCATAATAAGAAAAACTATTGCTATAATACCAAAAGAGCCAAAGAGCATCATGTTTGACATGTAAAATACGGTGATCAACATCGAACTTGTTGAAACAGGTCTCGACATCAGGCCATCGTAAAATACGCTTCGGAAATTTAATGAACCACCAACAAATGCCACACATACAAACATCGGCATAATAAGACCAGACAATAAGTAAAATAGTGCCAAATTATTCGATGTATATGACATGTGCGACATAATAATCATATATGCACCAAGGAATGAATGATAGAGCGAAAAAATAGCCAGCATCCGTACACGCTTATTCCTCCAAATAAGCTTCCTCTCGAAAGACAACATCCCGGCCGTAAACGAGCGATCCACGCCTTTTGCGGCAACCTTCCTCCGCGGTCGGGACAGTACCGTATCGTCTACGTACAGCCCACGGACAATCTGCGACGTGGATGCGTAAAGCACCGCCGCGCCCGCAACAAGCACAATCGCCAGGGGCCAAATAGCGCCCCCCAGCGTCGCCTCGAACAGCCCGGTGGAGAGGACGGATAAAGTCGGGATATCGTAGCGCCATTCCATCGCCGCCAGCGCAACGACGAAAAGGAGCGTACACAGCAGGGGAAGGTAGCGTCTGCCGAGGGACATCCGCAGCAGGTTTGTGAGCAGATGGAAGCATGCGGACAACGACAGGAACAGCAGCAACCAGGCCCAGGAAAACGCGATATCTTTCAAGAGAAAATTCCTGAGCCAGAATGCAAGGACGAACAAAAACGGCAGGAGGTTAATTTTCCCGAAGGCGCTTATAGCCTGGTAAAAAAGCGCGACCTTCCGCCGGGTGATTGGTGTCGTGAGATAAGGGAAAAGAGGAAGAGATATCCGGGGTCGCAGGAAAATATCCAGGCCGCTCCAAAAAACGAGGAAATACAAGACAACCCGGCTGGCGATCGCCGGCATATCAACATTGAACGCCAGCTCGTTGAACGCCAGATCAATGAATAACCCCGCAGCCGTCGTATACAGATACAGCGGCATCCATAGGAACACGATGGCGAGTATCTTTACCGCCAGATTCAGCCCCCCGAAACGAGATCGGAGAATGCTTTTTAGATAATTCGAGGCAAGCGAACGGATCAGCATGGAATAGACAGGTTGGTACTTCGTGCGGAAGTGGGGATTCGAGGAAGCCGGGCCCTCGCTCCTGCCGCGGGTTTACAAATCGGCAAAGAAATTCATTACACACCCTGTTTGGGATACGCAAAAAGCATAGCGGCGTCTCAAGGCGTGTTCCCAACCCGGCCCGGTTCCTCGCCGGCGGCAAAGGAGAAGCCCTCATCGGCCCAACCGGTTACGCCTCCGGTCATCTCCTTGACCGGGCGGCCCAGACGGGTCAGGCGGAGCGCCGCCCGCTTCGCGCCGTTGCAATGCGGACCGGCGCAGTACACGACAAAGAGGGTATCGTCGGACCACGCTCGCATGCTGCGCTCGGTGATTTTGCCATGGGGAAGGGAGAGCGCCCCGGGGACATGGCCCGCCCGGTATAAATCGGGGCTACGCACATCGAGCAACACAAAATCCGTCGCGCCGCGAGACAGTGCATCATGAACATCCCAGCAATCCGTCTCCAGCGCGAATCTGCTGGACAAGTATGCTTCGGCTTCCTGCGAGGATGCAGCAGGAACGGCAGTAACCTGATTGGGCATGGCGATTTCCCCTGATGTATCAACGTCATGTGTCGGTGCGGGGCAAATCACAACCAGCGGAAGCAGTACACGGTTCCGCCCGGTATTAACCGACCCGGAAACGCTCCAGCATGATATAACGCCTTCGCCGCAGCGTGGCGGCCAGGAATGCGACCCAGCGGGTATGGCATAGCAAACCCGTTACGCCCATGGCCCCTATGGCCAGAAAAGCCCAACCATTGTCCGGCACCAGGAAAAGGAGAAGACCCGCCGGAAGCCACGTGACGATCCCAATCAGCAAAACAGAAAACCTGTCCCGACCACCCCATTTTTTAGCGCCAAACGCATTGACATTCAGGGCCATCCGCATGGCCTGGAACATGCCTGCGAGCGCATGGGCGTAATTGACCACGCCCAATCCATAGACGAACATGCATCCTGTCCAAAGAAGCATATCGGGGCGGACGCCCCCTATCCGAATCGACAGAATAACCATCGGCGTCATGACGGCGAAACCCAGCAACGTTCCCGCATGGGACATGCGCAAGACCCCCTGCACCGTCAGGGTTTCCGATAAGGGCCTCACCTGCATACCGTCATAATATGCGCTGCGATAGGAGAATATATGCCCCGTATAAAAAATCCCGACCGCGCTTACCGCCATTGCAAAGCCCACAAACGTACCGATATGCACGACGCCTCCTGTATTCAGTTGATCGGGCCAGGCCCCGAGTACATACGACATCCCCCACAACGTAAATCCGGCGACCATAACCGGAGAGAAGCGGGTACGCCGGTTCCGGGTAAGCAACTTCCAGTCGCAGGAAACGAGATCGAACAAGCGACCCCGGGAAACGGTCGAACGGGATATTCTTGCCTTGCTGGCCCGCTTCGCCGCAACATCGATATACAAACCCCGGGCTATGCTCTGCGTGGATACGTACAGCAGTGCCCCGGACAGCGCGATCAAAAGCCCGAGCGGCCAGAAAGCCCCTCTGAGAGCGCTGTCAAAAAGGGCCGCGGAGGTCCCGGAAAGCATCCTCAGGTCGAGCCCCCATTCCAGCGCGGCCAGTACAACAACCGCAAGAAGCGCAAAAAGCACCGACCGGTAACTTTTTTTCCAAGATGATCTGAGCATATTCGCCACAAAGTGGACGCACAGAAACACTAAAAGAAACAACAGTAACCATATCCAGGCGAAGGCGCCGGATTGAACCTGGAAACTGTTGATCCAGAACCCTGCAACGAACGCCAGCACCAACAGGTTGAGTACGCCGAAGAGCGTAACGATCTGGTAAAACGAAAGGAGTTTCCAGCGCGCAATCGGGGTGACGAGATAAGGAAAAATCGGCGCGTATATCTGCCCCCGAACGAAGAGGTCGAGAATCGTCCATACCACGGCGAAATATAGCACCAGCCGATTGGTGGTGGCGAGCGACTCCCCGGACTGGGCAAGCATGCCCAGCGCTACTCCCGATAGGGTTACCGGCACGAAGAGCGGCCCCCAGAACAACAGGAGAAGCAATATCTTGCCGGTCAGGCGCAATCCCCCGAACGGATATCGCAGGAGGCCTTTCAGATAATTCGAGGCAAGAGAACGGATCAGCATACTTCAGCGCCTCTTGCCCGGCCAAACACACTTTCCCCCCGGATCGCACCCACCGTGGCATGCATCGTTCTATCCTTGGTACATCCCCGCCCGGCCTCAGTTATCCTCCTCTACCGGCTCCTCCGGGTACAACACGAATTTGGCGTACTGATCTTCGCGCAGGTACCGGACCGCTGCTTCCTGGACCTGTTCCGCCGTCCAGCCCTCGATCAGGTCATAACTGGGGATCAGCGCCAGATCGCGCCCCTCCTGATCCATACCCGCTATCCGGCCGAGCCAGTATCCATTTTCGCGCAAGTTGGTCTCCTTCGCGCGCCGCTGCGATTCGCGCACCTTGTCGACAGTCTCTGCGTCGGGACCGTCGGTCTTGACCCGCTCGATCTCCTCAAAAACGACGGCGGCCAGTTCCTCGGCCCGCTCAGGCGCCGAGCCGAAGTTAATCCGGACACCATACTCCTCGTCCGGCCTGTACGTCAGCGAACTTCCCACGCCCACGCCGTACGTACCGCCAAGATCCTCGCGCAACAGCTCGCGAAGCCGGATTTCCAGTATACTGGCAAGCGCACCGATCACACTCGATTCCTCGGGCGAATACACTCCTTCACCGGCAAAGATGATCCGCGTCCGGCTTTGAGGCTCCACACCTTTGTACACGGTCTTTTCGATCACGCCGGACGGCGGGTCCACACCCAGATCCTGCCAGGTTTCCTCGCGGCCCAAATTCGGCAGGGCGCCCAGATACTGCTCCACCAGCGGGCGAATTTCCTCGATGTCGAACGCGCCTACGAAGTAAAACGTGAAGTCGCTCGCGTCCGCAAAGCGTTCCTGGTAAAAGCTGAAAGCGCGATCCAGGTCGATCTCCTCGATGAGTTCCTGGGTCAGCGGCTTCGACGCCCTCGGGTGCCCCTGCGTCATCGTCGCCCGGATCGTATCCGAGAACGCGACATTGGGATCGGCCTCCCGATTTGCCAGGATGCCAGCCATGAACGCCTTGTACGCCTCGAACGATGTCTCGTCCTTGCGGGGCGCCGAGAAGTACAAATAGACAAGCTGGAACGCCGTCTCCAGATCCTCGGGCGATGCAAACCCGCTCACTCTCTCACTCAACGACCCCAGTCCAGGGGACACACCCACTGCTTTACCGGCCAGTTTCTTTTGCAGCGCGGTATCGTCGAATGCGCCCACGCCGGCCCGAGCCACCAGGGTGGCGGCCCTGTTAGTGCTTATGAAATGTTCGTCGGACCCCAGTGACGAACCGCCTGGACTGGTCGCCGAAAACCGCACTTCATCGTCCTTGAAGTCGGTGGGCTTCAGAAAAACGCGTACGCCGTTCTCAAGCGTCCAGATCGTGATCCCCACCTCGTCCACCGTCTCTTCGGCCATCACCGAAGAACCCTCCGGAATCACCGGCAGGAGCGGCGCGTCGACGACCGCATCATCGTAGGGGTCGAGTTCCGCAGCAGCAACAGTCTCGAATAGTGCGCTCAGGTCATCGTCGCCGGGCGTCTCCAGGCCTTCTTTCTCAGGACCGCTCGCCAATACCACACGCCCTTGTTCATTCAGCCACTTCTCGGCGAATGCATTCGTTTCCTCCAGCGTAATTCCGGGCAGAAAAGCATCCACCAGTTCCACTTCCGTCTCAATATCCGGATACGGAACGTCCGTCAGAAACGCCTGCACGTATCTACTGGCCAACCCGTCCGATTCCTGATTCTCGCGCTCCGCAAGACGCCGCTCGTAGCCTCTTCGCAAATCGGCCTTCTGGCGGTCAAACTCGGTGGCGGTGAACCCGTGCCGCACCACGCGCTCCGCCTCGGTGAGCAGCGCACTTAGCCCTGTCGTAAGGCCACCTTCCGGAACGATCGCAATAAGTTGGTACGCATCGACACCCCGCACGAAACCGCCCTGTCCGGAAAAAGCAAGCAGAAATGGAGGATCGGCCTGCTGGGTCAGTTCTTGCAGGCGGGCGTTCAGCATCCCCGAATAGAGACTCTGGACAAGCGACCGGCGGAAGTCTGCAACGGTGCCACGAGGAGCTCGCGGCTGCTTGTACAACACGCCCGCCTGAGACATCCGCGCCTCTTCGTCCGTGGCGATCGCAACAAGCGGCGCGTGATCCACAGGCACGTCGGCGAACGTCCGGGGCCGGGGTTCATCAGGTCCGGTCAACCCCCCGAACGTATCATGTATCATAGCCTCGATCTCGGCCCCGTCGAAATCCCCAACCGCCACCACACCCATCAGGTCCGGCCGGTACCAGTCGTCATAGAAACGCCGTAACGTCTCCGTTGGAGCATTCTCGATAATCTCCGGCTCCCCGATCGGCAGGCGCTCCGCATAGAGCGAGCCGTGAAGCATGATCGGGAGTTGTTTATCCTGCATACGCGACGCCGCACCGCGCCGGAGACGCCACTCCTCGATCACCACGCCCCGTTCCCTATCGACCTCTTCGCTCTCGAAGAGCACACCCCGGGCCCAGTCCTTGAGGATCTGGAATGCGGTCGCAAGGACTTCGGGGTCGTCCATAGGCACTTGCAGGATATAGACGGTCTCGTCGAAACTCGTATAGGCATTGATGTCGGGACCGAACTGCATGCCGATCGACTCCAGATAATCGACCAGCTCCTGCTTCTCGAAGTTCTCGGTGCCGTTGAACGCCATGTGCTCAACGAAATGCGCCAGTCCGAGCTGATCCTCCTCCTCGACGATAGACCCCACATCCACGACCAGACGCAATTCCGCGCGGTTCTCCGGCCTGTCGTTCTCCTGCACGAAGTAGCGCAGCCCGTTGTCAAGCTGCCCGACCGAAACCGAGGAATCCGGGGGAATCTGGTCCTCGGGCGACCATTTCTGTGCAGCGGCGCCCGCCCAGGGAGCAATAGCAATGAGGCCGGCGCATAAAGCAGCCGTTATCCGGAAACGTAAGACGTACATCATGACATATCCTCTATTTCACCGCAGCAGGCGGATCGGTACGAAAGCTCTCGGCAGCGGCAGTCACGGAATCGTAGGCGATAAAAACCGGTCCGAGCAGGCGGGTCATCATGAACAAATTGCGAATGCGCTTCTCCAGGTTGGCCAGGCGCACCTCGCCGCCCACCTTCCGCATGGTCGTCAACCCGCCGATCAGCATGCCGATGCCGGAAGAATCCATGAAATCCGTCGCTCCGAGATCGATAACCACATTAACCTTACCGGCCCCCTTGAGTTGATCCAGCACATCCTTGAGTTCGGAGCCGTGTACGCTTCCGAGAAATTTGCCCTTGATCTGGACAACGGACGCCTGATACTGGTCTTGAACGCTGATGCTCATATCGAAAACAGTTTCGTGAAGTCCTTGAACGGAGCAATGAAGAACATCCTGCAATGCACATCTCCGCAACCTGTGCGTATGTATGGAGCGTAACATACGCAAAACGGCGAACATTTATGCAGCATATCGCGCAAACCGGCTCTGCTTTTCGTTTAACGTCGCCTTTCCAGCCCACGGGCGATCAGCCTCGGGCCATCGACGAATTGACCGAGGGCGTGCTGCGCGGGGATCCCTTCCAGACGCTGCTGGGAGCCACGGGCACAGGAAAAACCTTCTCCATGGCGCATGTAATCCAGCGCACCGGACGTCCTGCCCTGATCATGAGCCACAACAAAACGCTCGCAGCGCAACTGTACGCCGAACTCAAGTCCTTTTTTCCGGACAACGCTGTCGAATTTTTCATCTCCTACTACGATTACTACCAGCCCGAGGCCTACATCGTACCAACGGATACGTATATCGAAAAGGATATGTCGATCAACGACCGGATCGACCGCCTGCGCCTGCGCGCTACCAGCTCGCTGGTTTCGGGGCGAAGCGATGTGATCGTAGTGGCCAGCGTATCCTGTATCTACGGCCTCGGTTCACCCGAAGAATACCGCTCGGAAATCGTGCAGATCAAGCGGGGGGAGGATATCCCTCGCAATGACCTCCTGCGCCGCCTCATCCATATCTACTACACCCGCAACGACGTCGAATTTGCACCGGGGACCTTCCGCGTCCGGGGCGATGTGGTGGAAATTTACCCGGCGTATTCGGAAGACGTGGCCTGCCGGATCGAGTTCTGGGGAGACGAGGTGGAGAAAATCACTTTTTTTGAAGCCCTGACCGGTCAAACGATCCGGGAAGAAAATTACCTGACCATATATCCGGCCAAAATCTTCGTAACCCCGAAAGACAAGCTGCAACAGGCCATCGGCAGCATCGAGGAAGAACTGCGATGGCGACTGGCTGTGCTGCGCGACGAGGGGCGCCTCCTCGAAGCGCAGCGCCTCGAACAGCGCACCCGGTTCGATATTGAAATGATGAAAGAAGTCGGGTACTGTTCAGGTATCGAAAACTACTCGCGGCACCTGTCGGGGCGCGCGCCAGGCCAACGCCCGTACTGCCTGTTCGATTATTTCCCCGAGGACATGCTCCTCGTCATCGACGAGAGCCATGTGACCATCCCGCAGGTGAGAGCCATGTACAACGGCGACCGGGCCCGCAAGCTGGTCCTCGTGGAGCACGGCTTCCGGCTCCCTTCCGCACTGGACAACCGCCCCATGACGTTCGAGGAATTCGAGGCGGAAAGCAAACAGGTCATTTATGCCAGCGCCACGCCGAGCGATTATGAAATGGAAAAAACCGGCGGCGTATTTGTGGAGCAAATCATCCGACCCACCGGCATCCCCGACCCGGAGGTCGAAGTGCGCCCCTCAAAGAATCAGATCGACGACCTGCTTGAGGAGATTCGCAAGCGCGTGCAGCAGCGGGAGCGAACGCTCGTCACCACCCTCACGAAGCGCATGGCCGAGGACCTCAGCGACTATCTGGCCTCGTACGGGGTAGCGGTGCGCTACATGCACTCGGACATCGACGCGCTGGAGCGCGTGGAGATTCTGCGCGATCTACGCCTGGGAATGTTCAACGTGCTGGTAGGAGTAAACCTGCTCCGGGAGGGGCTCGACCTGCCCGAAGTTTCGCTCGTGGCTATCATCGACGCGGACAAGGAGGGCTTCCTGCGGAGTGAGCGCTCCCTGATCCAGACCGCAGGACGCGCGGCCCGCAATGCGAACGGATCCATCGTGATGTACGCCGACACGATCACAGGGTCCATGCAAAAGATGATGAACGAAACCGATCGTCGCCGGAAAATCCAGCTCGCCTGGAACGAGGAACACGGCATTACGCCGGAAACCATCTACAAATCGCAAGACGAAATCAGAAAGGGAACGATCATCGCAGAAGAGCAGGTGGCCTACGAGACACGGAAAGAGAGGTACTACAGCGGCCCTGACCAGGCGGGAGCAATCGTTGACCCGGTCATGAAACATCTCACCGACGACCAGAAACGCGATCTGGCAGACCAGATGCACAAGGACATGCGGCAGGCCGCCGAGGCACTGGACTTCGAGCGCGCCGCCAGACTACGCGACGAGATCGAACAGATCGAAACCCTGTTGGACAGGAAAAAAGAAAGCCTCCGGATAACGAGGAAATGAATGTGCAGGGCAGGCGATGCGTTTGAGTGCCGGTAAACGCTGCGGAACCGGCATGTCTGTCATGCGTTGACGATCGCGCTTGTTTTTTCGACTTATATTTATCGACAGCCCTGGTGCTTTCGAGTCGATGGGTTCCTGATACGTTCCTGATACGTTTTGCCTCTATAGCTCGCAGTATCCTCTTGCGATGAAAAAGAATATCCATCCGGATTACAAGAAACTCACGGTCCATCTGGCCGACGGCGCCAAATTCGAAACGCGATCGACGATGGCGTCCGATGTACACAAATCGGAGGTCGATTCGACGAATCATCCCTTCTATACCGGACGCCGCCAGTACGTGGATACCGCCGGACGCGTCGAGAAATTCCGCCGGCGCTACGGCGTCAAGGAGGACGCCCAGGAGGACGAACAGGCCTGAGTCTCCTTGTAGCCCCATCGCTCCGCGGGGGCTACCACGAGGGCGAATACCTTGCCGTGGCCCTGCCCCCGGGCTGCCGACCCCATCTCTCCCTGCCCTGCCGTTCGCAGCCGTTGCGGCTCCGGCTACGAAAAAGGCGGACGTTCTCCTCTACTGGTAGAAGGAGACCCCCGACCCGTATTCTCCCCGAACCATCGCCGAGCCCATGCCCGTCGGACCCCGCATCACGCACCGGCGACAACAAATTGCATATCGTATCCTTCCAGCGAATCCTTCCGGGGCACTTTTCGTACACCCTTGATGGATTCACTATATTTTAGCAATCGCTTCCATCAATAAGCACGCCTCCGTACGCCATGTCCGTCTGGTCCCGGTTCATTCGTTTCGTCAAATCGCTCTTTGGAGGGTTCGTTTCGGCTCTGGAGGATCCCCGCCTCATCCTGGAGCAGAATATCCGGGAACTGAACGATCAGGTACCGAAAATGAACGAGAACATCGCCAGCGTAAAGGCGAATGTGATCATGCTGCAGAAGCACCTGAAGCGAGTAGAAAAAGAGATCGCCGACCTGATCGCCAAGGTAAAAGCCGGCATTCAGGCGGAACGCGACGATATCGCAGAGCGCTATGCGATGCAGCTTGAAAAAGCCAGGGAGTCCATCGCCAGTACAAAAGAACAACTCGGGCATGCCTCGGCTGCCTACGACAAGGCGCTCCAGGTCAAGAAAACCTTCATGCGGGAAAAGGATCGCAAGATTCAGGAAGCGAAGAATGCGCTACGCGATCACGAGCGGGCGCAATGGCAGACGAAGATCGCTGACACACTGGAGCAGTTCGAGGTTACGGGCATCGACCAGACCCATGACGAAATGATCCAGCGCCTGCAGGAGCAAACGGCCCACAGCGAAGCCCGACTGGAAATTGCACTGGATTCCGTGGATCAGGACGCGCTCCGGATCGAGGAGGATGCAGAACAAATCCGCGCATCCGAGATCGTCAAGCAATTCAAGGCGGAAATGGGCATGACGGGCGCGCCTGCAGAGAAATCAGCCGGCGACAGCGACCTGGAAGCGGCCGAAGAGGAAGCGCCGGAAACGGCAAAAACCATCGGGAAACAGCGTACCGGCACTACGTAGGGAAGGCAACTGGCCAAAAAAACTCACCGGGAGCACATGGAACTATCCCTGTCCAATACTGCCCGTCGGAGATCCACCATGTCACCGTGAACAATTCGAAGATCAATTACACGAAAGAGGCCTTCCTGAACCCGCTCAATCTCGGGTTCCTGATCGCGACCATGCTCACCGCGTTTTTCGTGAGCGGCTCGGAAATCTTCGTTAATGTCGTGCTGATCATGGGCTCCGCCATCGAGCTCATGTATCTGGGTGTCGTCCCGCGTAACCAGCGATTTCGCCGAAGCATCCGGTCACGGCGGGCCGCCGAACATGCCAAACCCCCTTCCGGCAAAGAGATCTTTCGCCTGCTGACCAAATCGAGCCAGCGCCGGTACGTACGCCTTCGCAAACTCGAAAAAGAGATTTCCAACAATTACCGAAAGCTGAGTTATGCAACACAGGGTCTGCTGGAAAGCCATCTCAAGAAGATTGACCGCCTGCTGACCTCCTACCTGAGCATGTTGTATCAAAAACAGCAATACGAACTTTCGACAAACAGCAGCAGGGAACGGGAAGTGATCCAGTCCATCGCTCACCTTCGCACAGAAATGGAGGACGATTCCGAGAAGGTGCGGTCCATCAAGGAACGGCGGCTCCAGATTCTCGAACAACGCCTGCAGCGTTTCAAGAAAGGCGCCGAACATCTTGAAATCCTCGAAGCGCAAATCGAGACCATCGAGGATGTCGTCAAATATATTCACGAGCAGTCCCTGACACTCCGCAACCCGGAAGAAATCACGTTCCAGCTTGATACGCTTCTGGAGGAGGTAGGAGAAACGGAGGTCGCCATTTCGGAAATCGAAGATGTCTTCGCTCCGGCGACATTCCTCCTCGACGACATGGACAGCTACGAGCCGGAAGGACAAGAACAGGACCCGGAAACCGGAGCCTTACACCATTCCGACAGCTCGCGCACACGAAACTGACGCGAATGACGTTCGCGATCATTCTTCTGATGCTCGTTCTGAGCGCGTTTTTCTCGGGTTCCGAGATCGCTTTCGTGGTCGCGAACCGGTTACGCGTGGAGGTGATTGCCCGGCGGCGGGGATTCGTGGGTCGCATCGTACGCGACTTCATGCAAAACCCGTCCGCGTTCCTGACGACCACGCTGGTCGGCAATAACATCGCGCTCGTCGTCTTTTCCACGCTGACGGCGTTTTACCTGAATCCCCCGCTCCATCGCTTCTGGCTCGCAACAGAACTGGGAAGCTCCGGAATCGAGGTTGCCGTGCTCATTACGCAAACGCTGGCAGTCAGCGCCCTCGTGCTCGTATTCGGCGAGATCCTGCCGAAATCCATCATGCGCGAGGCGGCAAACCAGGCAGTCTTCCTGCTCGCAATCCCTCTCCGCATATCGTATTACCTGCTGCTGCCCCTCGTCAAAACGGCAGCCGGAGCGGCAACGTTGGCGATGCGCCTGTTTCGCATTCGCATTGAAACGGACTCGTTCGTCCGGTTCATGCGCCGTGATTTCGAGGCCATCATCCAGGAAAGCCGCGAGAGCGGCGAACTCGATCTGGATGAAGAAGAAACCGAGATGCTCTCGAACGTTTTTGCGATGAACGCCATTCGGGTGAAGGAGTCTATGGCGCCGCGTACGGAAATAGAAGCGGTCGAGGAGCATACTCCCGTCGATGAATTGCTGCGCCGGTTCCTTGAAACAGGGCATTCAAAAATGCCGGTCTACCAGAAGAACATCGACCATATCGTGGGGATGGTCTTTGCCTATGACCTGTTTCACGGTCCGAAAACCATGCAGGAGATCATGCGTCCGGCGCAATTCGTACCGGAGGCCAAGCGATCGAAAGACCTGCTGCGCGAGTTCCTCGAAACAAACACGTCGGTAGCTATCGTGATCGACGAATACGGCGGGACGGCTGGTTTGGTGACGCGCGAAGACTTGCTGGAAGAACTCTTCGGAGACATACAGGACGAATTCGACAGCGAGAAAGAAGTGCTTCGGCAAATCGGCGAGAACAGATACATCGCCGCGGGGCGCGTGGAAATCGACGAGTTGTACGACCGGTTCGAGATCGCGCTGCCCGAAGGAGACTATGAAACGCTCGCGGGCTATTTGCTGGACCGGATCGGCTCCATTCCCACGCCGCACGAACACTTCGCGTTCGACGGATACCGGTTCGACATCCTGAAAGCCGAGGTCAACCGGATCGAGTTGGTCCGCCTCACGAAACTCGACGCCTGACGAGACCGGCGGCGGGAAACAGCAAGGTGCGAGATGCTACACGCCCCCTGCCGCATCGCCAGCTCTGTCCTTCTCCGAAGCCGCGACACTCCGGCAGTATGCCCCTACGACACGGAGGTGCGCCCCCAGTAATCTTGCAAGGCCCATCTTGCGTAGCCTTACGGACGGGGTTTCGGGCAATTTCGGAGGGCTGATGCGGCCCATCCAGAGTTCCATCCCGCTTGTGAGCATCTCCTCTCCGGGAAACGTCGCTTCGGGAAACTGTCCTTCATAAAATCGCTGCTTGCGCTGCAACCGGCGATCCACCGCCTCGACCGATGCCGGCTCAGCCAACGACGGATCGTTGCGATCGAGCATATCGAGACCTGTGAGATAACGCCGGTATGTGTACGGCAATGCTGCCAACACAGGCCCTGCGGCAGCAGCTGCGTCCGGGGATTCCCGAAGACCGGCCTGCGCCGCCCGCAACGTGGCGATGGCCACGAGACACAACGTCTCCTCCGCCACAAGATCAGGGTCCGCCCCCTCTATATCCCGGAGAATTGCCCCGGCCAATTCCTGCGTGACATTCAGCGCACCCAGCGAGCAAAAAGCCACAATACGGGGGATCATCGTGTGCTATCCGGCCAAGGGTATGGCATGGCCTGTCCGGCGCGGCTATTTATGCTTGTCGTCAGCACCCTCTCGCCCGATGGAATCCCTCATGCGCGTGTCCGCCTCGACATTGCGCAGCGTGTAGAAATCCATGGCGCCAATATTACCGCTACGCAGCGCAGCCGCCAGAGCCTTGGGGACCTCCGCTTCGGCAGAAACCACTTTGGCCCGCTGTTCCTGAACGGCCGCCAGCATCTCCTGCTCTCGGGCCACCGCCGAGGCGCGGCGCTCTTCGGCTTTCGCCCTCGCCACCTGCAGATCGGCTTCCGCCTGATCCGTCTGCAACTTGGCCCCGATATTCTCGCCCACATCGACATCCGCAATGTCAATGGAAAGAATCTCGAATGCGGTGCCTGAATCAAGCCCCTTGGACAACACCACTTTGGAAATCGAATCGGGATTTTCCAGCACAAGGGCGTGCGTTTCGGAGGAGCCGATCGTGGACACGATGCCTTCTCCGACACGCGCAATGATGGTCTCTTCGCCGGCTCCGCCCACAAGACGCTCGATATTGGCGCGAACCGTCACGCGGGCAACGGCGCGTACCTGAATGCCATCCTTGGCCACTGCAGACACAGCAGGCGTCTCGATAACCTTCGGGTTGACGGATACCTGCACGGCCTCGAATACGTCCCGGCCTGCAAGATCTATGGCTGTCGCCCGTTCGAAGGTAAGATCAATGCTGGCCTTGTCCGCCGAAATCAATGCATTCACGACCTTTTGCACATCCCCCTGGGCCAGATAATGCGCCTCGAGTTGCGGCGTATCCACGTAGACCCCCGCCTTGTGCGCCGTAATGAGTGGCCTGACGATCAAGTAGGGCGGCACTTTGCGCAACCGCATCCCGACCAGATCGCGGAACAGCTTGAGCTTGACCCCCGAGAAATAGGCGGTTACCCACAGCCCGATCGGCACGAAGTACAGGATAAAAACGAAAAACAGAACGATCAGCGCGATAATCAGCAAGCCGAGCGTTGTAAAAAGGCTTTCCATGCGAGGGGCGGGGTCTCGTGAAAAATGCGGGCAGCAAACAGCCGTACGGAAGTATACGACGAAACCGCCCGATGGTTACGCCGTGCTCGCTTTCGGAGAACGTTCGTACGCACCGCTTGCGCCGCCAGCCTTGGCCAGCAGCCGGATATCCGTGATGAGGATGTCCTTCGAAATTGCCTTGCACATGTCATATACGGTGAGACATGCAACGGAAACGGCGGTCAGGGCCTCCATTTCGACGCCTGTCTGGCCGACGGCTTTTGCACAAGCCTGCACTTCTATCGAAAAATCCTCCTCGCACAGGTCAAAGGTCACCTCGACGCCCGCCAGCGCCACATTATGACATAGCGGAATGAGGCCAGCGGTGCGCTTGGCCGCCTGTATGCCGGCCACCTGGGCGGTACAGAGAACATTTCCCTTGTTCACGGTTCCGGACGCCACGGCATGAAAGGCTTCCTCGCCAAGGTGGACACGCCCCGCAGCCGTCGCCGTGCGGACAGAGCCGGGTTTTGACCCCACATCCACCATGCGTACGCCGCCTTCGGGATTCAAATGAGTCAGGGAAGGAGCATCGTCTGGCATGATGGCGGAAAGAAACGATCCGGGGAAACACGGCAAGCCCTGTGAAAACAGGAACATAGCAAAAATAGGCGCACGCCGGCTGACCGGCAAGCGTGTTATGCACCATGGCGGCGTTCTACCCAAAGCGTCACCGGCCCATCGTTCACGAGATGCACCTCCATCATGGCGCCGAACACGCCCGTCCGGACGGGTGCGGCGAGTTGTGCGGCCATCCGCTCCACGAACGACTCGTACAGCGCTTCGGCCTGCTCGGGGACCGCCGCATCCACGAAGGAGGGCCGGTTACCGCGCCGCACATCCCCATACAATGTGAACTGCGACACTACAAGCACCTCTCCGCCGGTTTCGACGATCGAACGATTCATCCTGCCTTCCTCATCGGGAAAGATGCGCAGGCGGGCGCACTTGCCGGCCAGCCAGTCCACTTCTGCTTCCGTATCCGTGCGGTGGGCGCCGAAGAGAATCAGCATACCGGGGCCTATGCGTCCGACCTCCGTCCCTTCAACCTGCACCGATGCCTCCCGAACCCGCTGAATCAATGCAACCATGCCGTTCCTCAACCCACCTGATCATGGAGATACATTGCCAATCGCCGGAGCGCCGCTCCCCGGTGGCTTATAGCATTCTTTTCTTCCGCATCCAACTCCGCAAACGTACGGTCCCTGCCCTCCGGCACAAAAATCCTGTCGTAACCAAAGCCCTTGTCCCCCCGCTCTTCGTCAATGATCGTACCCCGGCAAACGCCTTCAAAAAAGCGAGTGCCCGTTTCGTCTGCAAGGGCAATCACGGTGCGAAAACGGGCGGATCGGTCTTTAACGCCCTGCAGATCGGCGAGCAACTTCCGGCGATTCGCCGCATCGTCGGCGAGCAACCCTGCAAACCGGGCCGACTGCACGCCGGGCAAGCCGCCGAGCGCATCCACTTCCAGACCTGTATCGTCAGCCAGGGCGGGAAGACCTTCGAAGGCATGCAGCGTTTCGGCCTTCTTGCGCGCGTTGCCCTCCAACGTATGGGCATCCTCCTCAACGAACGGCGCCCCATCTATCTCCGAAACGGAACGCAGCGTAATCGGCAAGTCCGACAATAGCAGGCGTATCTCCGCGATCTTACCCGGGTTCCTCGTGGAAAGAAGAAGTGTCATGATACAGGAACAATCTGCGGAGAACAACGGTTTTAAAAGGCTACCGCAAAAAGCGGTTAACCCAACCAACGAAGCCAGCCGACCATCCGGCCGGCCCATTCACCTGTATACCCGGTATCGCAAGGAGAATAATTTTGTCCGTAGGAGTCAAGGTTCGAGACAGCGAATCCATCGATCGCGCCCTGCGCCGTTTCAAACGCGCCGTGAACCGTAGCCGCATTCTTCGCATCTATCGTGCGAATATGGCTTTCACGAAGCCCTCCGAAGAACGGCGGGTTGCCCGCGAGAAATCGCATCGCATGTCCAGAAAGCATTCCAGAAGGCACTGAGCCCACCCGTCGCCCAGCTCATTAGCACTCACCGAAACGGTTCATAGACAGGCAGGCGGGACCTCCCCAGCACCGTGCTGAGGATGTTCTCGGTTTCGGCTTTGTGCATTTCCGCACTGCCCGTCGCCGGACTCGCACTGCCCGGACGCCCGACGTACGCCGTTCGCCCCCATCCAACGCGGCTTACCTTGCCGAGCAAGGTATCGAGGCGACACTGCATGTACGTCCATGCACCCATGTTGGCAGGCTCCTCCTGGACCCAGCATACCTCAGTGGTGTCTCCGTAACGCACCAGTTCGGCCAGAACCTCTTCTTCGGGAAACGGGTAGTGCTGCTCGATCCGGGTAACGGCAATGGACGTATCCTCCTTTTTCTGAAGCGCCTGTACCAGATCGTAGTACACCTTGCCGGTACACAGTACATGCCGCCGCACGGATCCTGGATCGGCATCGGACGGAATAACCTTCTGAAATCGCCCGTTGGCGAGCTCCGACGCCGGAGAAACGAAAAGAGGATGGCGCAACAGACTCTTCGGGGCCATCACAATCAGCGGCTTGCGGTCGCTCAAGCGCACCTGCCGACGCAACGCATGGAAATAATTGGCCGGGGTCGTGAGATTGCATACGATCATGTTCTCCTCGGCGCACATCTGCAAAAAGCGTTCGAGGCGAGCGGACGAGTGCTCGGGGCCCTGTCCTTCCCACCCGTGCGGAAGCAATGCCACAAGACTGCTTTGCTGGGCCCATTTCGCTTCGGCCGCAACCAGGAACTGGTCGAACACGATCTGTGCGCCGTTGGCGAAATCCCCGAACTGCGCTTCCCAGATAACGAGGGCGGAAGGATCGGCAACGGAATAACCATAATCGAAACCAAGTACCGCATATTCGGACAGGAGCGAATCGTAAATGAGGAGCTTCGCCTGTTCCTCGCGGATGTTATTCAGCGGGATATATTCCCGCCCTGTTTGCTGGTCATAAAGCACCGCATGGCGCTGACTGAACGTGGCGCGCCGTGAATCCTGACCGCTCAACCGGACCGTAGTCCC
This sequence comes from Rhodothermales bacterium, assembly GCA_965248175.1. Lineage (GTDB taxonomy): Bacteria > Bacteroidota > Rhodothermia > Rhodothermales > VXPQ01 > VXPQ01. The sequence goes on along the minus strand of OZ252093.1, from coordinate 1,014,230 downwards.
CTCGAGAAGCAGGGACCCGAAGGCCAGTGTCTCGGCGTACGCCCAGCCAACCTGCTGCTGCTCGAGGTACAATGCCTTGTTACGCTGAAACTGGCGGACCAGCTTCTTGTGCACCCGCACATTGTCCGGAAATTCGGTCATGGCATGGGCCACTGCGTGCAGATTTTCCTCCGGCGTAGAGGTGTCCGGCTCCGCGAGCGATAAAGGAGCGGGAGCCGCTAACGCGGCAGCAAGATTCTTCGCCCGTTTGGCATCCATCGCCGTCGTGAGGTCGAAGGCTTCCTGCAACCTGTCACGATAGTCATGCAGAATCTCTTCCGCTTCTTCGGGATTCATTTCCCCCCGGCGCAGGAGGCGCTCCGTATACAACTTTCGGGGAGAGCGTTTGTCTTCGATCTTCCTGTAGAGCAATGGCTGGGTGAACGTCGGCTCATCCCCCTCATTGTGCCCGCGAACACGATAGCACAACATGTCGATGACCACATCCTTGTTGAAGGCGTTGCGGTATTCGAGCGCAAGCTGCACCACACGTACGCACGCCTCCGGATCGTCCCCGTTCACATGAAAAATCGGCGCCTGGATCGTTCGGGCTGCATCCGTCGCATACGTCGAACTGCGAGCATCCGAAGGCGATGTCGTGAATCCGATCTGATTGTTGATAACAATATGAATGGTCCCGCCGGTCGTATACCCGGCAAGCTGACTCAGATTGAGCGTTTCGGTTACAACACCCTGTCCGGCGAAGGCCGCATCGCCGTGGATCAGGAGCGGAATAACCGCATCTCGGGATTCCGATTCGAGCAAACCCTGCTCGCCATATCGCAGAAGGTCCTGCCGGGCGCGCACCATCCCTTCGACAATCGGGTTGACTGCCTCAAGATGGCTCGGATTAGAAGCCAGCATGAGTTTCACGATTGCGCCTCCAGGCGCGGTATGCTCGCCATGAGCGCCCAAATGGTACTTGACGTCGCCCGAACCCTGCGTCGTGGCAGGATCGATGTTGCCCTCAAACTCGGAGAAGATCGCCTCGTAGGGCTTGTTGAGAATATTCGCAAGGATGTTCAGGCGGCCCCGGTGCGCCATACCGACTACCACCTCCTGAACATCGTGCTCCGCCGCCTCCGACAACATGGCGTCGATCATCGGAATCACCGACTCGGCGCCCTCGAGCGAAAACCGCTTGTGCCCTATGTATTTCGTATGCAGGAATCGCTCAAATGCCTCAGCCGCATTCAGTTTCCGAAGAATGCGGCGTTTGGCTTCGGGGCTTACCGGCTCCTCGCGCCCCGTCGGCTCAAGCCGATCCTGCAGCCATCGTTTTTCGGTGGGGCTTGATATGTGCATATACTCAATGCCGATCTTGCGGCAATAGGTATTGCGCACAATCTCCACAATATCGCGTAGCGGCAGCACATCCCGGCCGCCCATCCCTCCTGTCAAAAATTCCCGGTCCAGATCCCAAATCGTCAATTCGTACCAGAAAGGATCCAGTTCGGGATGATACATCCAGCTATAGCCCAGCGGATTGATGTCCGCCTGCAAATGCCCACGCACCCGATGCTCCCGGATGAATTGCAGGACACGCGCTTGTTTATGCACCATATCAACACGATCCCCGGGCTGTCCCCCGCCAATCTGCGGGGTCGTATCCATCGAGAGCTCGTACGGTTGATAGGGAATGTTCAGTTGCTCGAAAATCTGCTGATAAAATCCGTGCTTACCGAGTAAGGTGTCCGCGAGATAGAGCAGAAACGAGCCGCTTTCGGCCCCCTGAATAATGCGATGATCATACGTCGAGGTAATGTTCATCACTGGCGAGATACCCGCCTTGCTCACCGCCTCGGGCGGATAGGAATGGTATTCCGGGGGATACCCTATGGCGCCGGCGCCGATAATCACGCCCTGACCGGGCATGAGCCGCGCAACACTCATATTGGTGCCGATCATGCCCGGATTGGTGAGCGTAGCGGTCGTCCCCTCGAAATCTGCAACGGTGAGTCTGCCATCCCTTGCACGGCGAATAATATTGTTGTAAATGCCCATCAACTGAGGGAAATTCATGCGTTCCGCTCCCTTGATGTTAGGCACGAGCAGCGTGCGCCGGCCTCTCCGTTCGATATCGATAGCGAGACCGAGATTGACCTGCTTCGGGAGCACGTGTCGGGAAACCCCGTCCTCGCGCAGGAACATCGTATTCATGTTGGGGAACCGGGCCAGCGCCTTTACGAGCGCCCACATGATCAGGTGGGTGAACGAAACTTTTTCCCCACCCTGGTGCTGCTGGTAAGCATTGATAAGGATGCGGTTCTCGATCATCAGTTTGACCGGAATGGTCCGCATGGAAGTAGCCGTGGGGACACCAAGGCTCGCCTCCATGTTTTCGACGATCTTTGCCTGCGACCCCCGAATAACATCCTTGTCCGCCTTGGGCTCGGGAGGAGAGGGCGGCGCCGACGGCGCTTCCGGCTCAGGTGCAGCCCCGTCCCCCTGCTCAGGAGACGGCTCTACAACCACCTCGTCAGGAAGAGGCGCCGTAACCTGCCGTGCCTCCGTGACCGCGCGAAACGGCTCGTCGGGCGTGTAGTCGGCAAAGAATTCCCGCCAGGCCTCGGCTACGCTTTCCGGGTCTTCAAGATATTGGTCGTAGAGCTCCTCGATGTACCCCGTGTTGAATCCGAGCGCACTCATGGTTTTGATCATTGCAAAATTGACATGAAGACAGCCTTCCGTACCGTCAACGATACCACCCGAAATCGGTTCTCCCGGCGATACCGGGAAGCATTTCCATCATTGCCGGCGTGAGGCGCCTATCGGCGCCCCCTCTGCCTGGGTAAAGCGCCACCTTACAACCATCCCCGCGTGCGATACCATGCAATGGCGTCCGCAACCCCTTCCTTCAACGAGATGGCGGGACGATAACCGAGAAGCTGCCGGGCCTTGTCGATGCAGCACATCTTGCATGCATACCTGATTTCACGCGCTTTTTCCCGGTGGAAGGGCGGCAGCATCCCACCCGGTCGGGTCACCTCTTCCACCAGCGTCCCCAGCATACTGACGAACGTGGATGGTACAGATAGGGTAACAGCCCTGCGACCCAGCGCCGCCGTAGTTGCCTCCTTGAGATCGCGCCACGAATAGAATGCCTCGCCGCCGAGAAAAAACGTTTCCCCTACGGCAGCCGGCGTCTCCGCCGCAGCCATCATGCCCCGCACCAGATCGGCGACATGAACCAGACTCATCGTCGGCTCGCGGGTATTTCCGACCACCGGACAGATGCCCTTGTTCACCATCCGAAAAAACGTAAACAGGTCGGCTTCTCTCGGCCCATATACGGTAGGGGGACGCACGATCGTGATAGGCAAGCGATCTTGCCAGGCAGATAACGCCTCCTCCATGCATGCCTTGCTGGCGCCGTAGCGGCTCAAGGGCTGCAGGGCGCTTTCCTCAGTGGCTATGTGGTCAGAGCACCGCCCAATGACAGCGAGGGTGCTGGTAACCACTACGCGCCGCACTCCCGGATTCACGCGGGCAAGCACCTCCATCAAGCGGAGCGTCGCCTCGACATTCCCCTGCCGGAAGGCATCATCGTCCCGAGCGCGCGTGACGCCGGCATTATGATACACGTAATCCACACCACGCACGGCTTCAGCGATGAGCGCCTCATCGAACAAGTCGCCGCGCACCTCCCGGATCGGAAGATTCTCCAGCCATTTGCGCCGGGTTCGGACGAGGCATCGCACTTCGTCTGCACCCCGGCGCAGCAATTCCTCGACGAGATGACTCCCTATGAACCCCGTACCCCCGGTAACGAATGCCTTCTTCATTAGTGAGCGGGACAAGTATCCCCGTACGATCATGCAATGAGGTTATATCTTCCGGCGCAACTTGACCACGTTTTCGATGTGGGGCGTGTGCGGAAACAGATCGACGGGCTGTACCGCCTCGATGCGGTATGCATCCCGGAGCATGCCTAGATCACGCGCCTGTGTCCTCGGATTGCAGCTCACATAGACGAAGCGTTCGGGCCCCAACTCGCCTATGCGCTCGACCACCTTCGGATGCAGGCCGGCGCGCGGCGGATCTGCAATAAGCACATCCGCTGCCCCGTATTGCTCCGCGAAACCGGCCCCGAAAACCTCCGGTATATCCCCCTGTACGAATGTGCAGTTTTCCACGCCGTTGGCTTCGGCATTGGCGCGTGCATTACGGACCGCCTCTTCTATGAGCTCAACTCCCGTCACACAGCGTACAGCATCCGCCACAAAGATGGAAATGGTCCCCGCCCCGCAATACAAATCGTAGACCCTGTCGTCCGGTTGCAGTTCGGCAAAAGCGCGCACCGTTTCGTACAACTGCTCCGCCTGGGCGGTATTGGTCTGGAAAAAGGAATTGGAAGCAATCTCGAAGGTGTGTGGCCCGATCCGGTCACGAATGACGCCGGAGCCGAATATGGTCTCGACCCGTTCGCCAAAAGCAGTCTGGGCTTTCCCCGTGTGAATCGTATTGACGAACGTGGTAACCTCAGGAAAACCCTGCCGAAGAAAAGCAGCCATCGCGGCCATCCGCTCCGCATCGAATCCGTTCGTCACCAGGTTGACCATGACTTCGCCGGTGCGCTCGCCGGTCCGGATGACCAAATGCCGCAGGAAACCGGTATGCTTTCGGATGTTCCAGAGAGACCAGTCGCGCTCCTGGACAAAATCGCGTATCCGATTCACCATTTCATAGCTTGCCGTCGATTGCAGATGGCATTCGTGCAGATCAAGCACCTTGTCAAAATGCCCGGGGACATGTAGACCCAGGGCAAACTTCGTGTCGAAAGCACTGCCCGAATCGATTTCCTCCCGCGTCAGCCAGCGATTCGCGCTGAACGAGAACTCCATCTTATTGCGATAGAAATAGCGCTTCTCCGATCCGATGGTCGGGCGAACCGCGACCTCCGCAAACTGACCGACACGCATCAGGGCATCGCGCACGCTCTCTGTCTTGGCGTCAAGTTGCGCTTGGTACTCCACATGCTGCCACCGGCATCCGCCGCACGTCCCGAAGTAGCGGCACGGCGACGCAACACGCAGCTTGCTCGGCTCCAGCACCTCCTCGATCGCCGCCTCCGCATATCCCTTTTTCTTTTTGTAAATGCGGGCGCGTACACGATCTCCCGGTACAGCCCAGGGAACGAAAATCACAAACCCGTCTACGCGGGCAAGAGACCTCCCTCCGTCGGCGAATTTCTCGATGGATAGTTCGATATGTGCTCCGCGCTCTACGATACTGTTACCTCCTGGCTTTTTTTGCGGCTTCATGCCATGCGCCGGTCATATCGGCAATCAGGTACATTGCCGGATCTGAACGAAAGCGAAAGCCATGCTCCATGCGGGCAGCAACGCTTTCGAGCAGGGGCGGGGCAGCAAACATGATTGGAATGGGGACGAGGTGCATTACGGAAAGGGATGCGCCAGGTCGAAACCTGATCGAAAAAACAAAAATTTAAAAAGCGTGCCCCAGACCGAAATGCCACCGGCGTTTTTCAAGGCCGTCGGGGAATGTTCCGACACCGGGACGACGAGGATCGTAGACCTTCACGGCCAGATCGATCCGCCCGATGAGATACTTCCAGTCCAGCCGAAGGCCTATCCCGGACCCGACGCCTATCTGGCGATAGAACGAATCGAAACGGAACCGCCCATCCAGCTTCCCGGATACATCCTCGCCGAAGCCAGGATTGCGAGGGCCGAACCACACGTTGCCGGCATCCACAAAGAATGCGCCGATCCAGTCGGTGCCGAGAAAGGAGTGAAAAAGAATTCTCCGCATCTCCACGCCCGCTTCCAGTTTGATGTCCCCGCCGAGAATGTTCGTACCTTCCCCGGAGTCCTGTACAGACTGAAATCGGGCACCGCCAGGGCCCAGTTCATGCCAGTCCCAGCCCCGCACACTCGAGCCGCCGCCGATATAGAACCGCTGACCAAACGGCACCAGCCCCGTATCGCCCAGTGGATGCGCAACACCACCAATGAACTTCAGTGCAATGACAGAAGAAGGGTTGACGGCATGATACAAGCGAAAATCGCTTGCGAAGCGCACATATCGCCGGTACAGGAGCCGATTCGATGGCCCCTCGGAAGAAAAGATGGAAAGACCAGGAAGATATCCTTCTACTTTACCGGGAGAATATGCAACACGGTCCAGCAGATAAGGCAGATTGTTGCCCAGTTCCACCGATGCCTCGATACTACGACCTCGGTCGCGCCGGAGCGGATTCACATTGGTCGAGCGCAGCGCATATCGGAACGCCGTATTGATTTGCGGCACCGTGTAATCCTCGAGAATCTGCGCCTGCTGAACCGGGTCTGAAACCGGACCGAGCAGGTTGTTCAGAATCTCGTTCCGGAAGTTCCGCAACGTATCGGGGTTGCTCAGACTCACGTCCATTACATCCAGTAAGGACGTCAAGGTCGCATTATGGCGCAATTCGAGACGGTACCGGGCATTGCCGCGCGCCCGGATGATGAGACCAAAATCGTCGCGGCGGGCAGTGAGCAGGCTTAGTGTCAGATGGGTTCGGACATCGTACAGGGGGAGCGCAGCGTCGAGCCCACGAAACGGACGCATGAGGTACGGCATCGTGAGCGACGTCACGACCTCCGCCTGCGCCGCGGTTACATCGTAGAAGTCGGTCGATATGGACCCGGATGTTCGTACGCGAAACGCCTCGCCCCGGCCCAACAGGTTGGCGTTCTCATACGTAACGGCGACCCCCGTACCTAATTCCTTGTCCGAGTTATTGAACGGATCCACGCGCTGAAACACGGACGGCTCCAAACCGATCTGATGCCGGTCGCGGGTACGAAGATCGACACGATGCGACAAGGTCGGAACGGCATCCCCGAAGTCATCGGTCAATGGTTGCGGAACGATATCAGTAAACAGAAATACGCCAGTGCCTTCGAGACGCCGCCGGGTAGCAAGCACCTTCGACTGCGAGTACCAATCCCCTGGCGTAAACTGAAGCGTACGGACAAGTAGCCCCGGCGACAATTTCTTCTCGTTTCGAAACCGGAAAGACGCCGTACCGCCGGCTACGGAATCCGAAGGGGCCTTGAGCGAAAGGGTATCGGAGCGCTCCGCTACTTTCGGTTCGGGCCCCGCTATCTCGAACGAGATGTCTCCGAAGCGATAACGCGGACCTGTCCCGATCTCGAAGCGCACATCGAAACTGTCCGGCAGCTGGACAATCGCCGCGCGAATGGAATCGCGGGTAATGGCGGGATATCCTTCGTCCCGCATAAAAGTCAGTATCCGCCGTACTTCGTTATGCAGCATCGTTTCGGAGTACCGCTGCCGGCGTGCACGAAGATACAGGGGACGATCCGGATCGATGCGCTCAACGCGCAGTACGGCATCCTGCACCAGCCGCCCATGTTGATCGAGCGTCAGGTGGTCGATCCCGTCGTACCACACATTCCGGATATAGGTGGGAAGCCCGGGCGTCACTCGAAAGATGACGGCTGCCTTGCCTGCCGCTATCGTATCTATCCGGGCCGTCACCTCGGCTTTGAAGAACCCTTCCTGACGATACAAAAGGCGCAGACGATCCAGATCCGCATGGAGCACATCCATGTCGAGTGCGGCGGGAGGCTCACCGCCGGCCATCAGCGAATTGCTCAACCGGTCCCCGAGTATTCCGGAGTTCCCAAGGCGGTACAGCCACAGCCACCAGGTCACCCCCGGAAGTTTGGCAAACCTGCGATTCGGTTGCGTACGCACCCTGCGGGCCAACGCCGCCTCATCAAAAAATTCGTTGCCCTCAAAGGCAACACGGCGTACGATGAGGGTATCGGTATACGCCTCTCCGAGCCTTGCGCCGGAAGAAGTGTCCCCCTCGGCGTCCTGAGCGTCTGCCGCACCGGCAATCGTCAGAACGACAGCAAACCAGACTGCCCGAAGAAGAACGCGATGTAAACTCCCGCAAGGGGACGGGTCATTCTTCCTCGAAGTAAAAGTCGTCGTCAGCCGTGGGGTAATCCGGCCAAACTTCCTCAATGCTTTCGTACGGCTCGCCATCATCCTCGATCTCTTCGAGATTTTCCATAACCTCACGCGGAGCTCCCGTACGCTCTGCATAGTCGATGAGTTCGTCTTTCGTTGCAGGCCAGGGCGCATCTTCAAGGTAAGATGCCAATTCGAGACTCCAGTACATCAGGTGAGAATTTGTTGAAGGGGCCGACAAGGCAACCGGTGCGGATTACGCGACCGAGCTTGCACATTGAGCAGGCACTATAATTTCCCGAAAGGATAAAAGCAAGTAATGAATGGTGTTACTCTGAATATATACACAAAATATAACGCTTAGTACCACCCGTCAGCCGCAAAACGACTCTGTAACATGCTGCGTGGCGCTCTCCGGGCTCAATAATCAAGCGATCTGGTCGCTCGCTCCGAATCCTCCTTCAATTTTGCGTACTGCACCGGCGTCATGGATGGGGACATAAAGGAAATCGGGTTTCTTGCCCTTCCACCTGCGTCCCGCACCTCAAAATGTACATGGGGACCCACTGAACGCCCTGTGTTGCCACTGAGACCAATTCGTTCGCCACGCTCGATTTCACGTCCACGCCGTATGGAATCGTCGATCGCGGAAAGGTGCGCATACAACGTCTCGGTTTCCGATGCAGGATGCGAAATAATCACGTGGTGGCCATAACTGGTGTTGAATCCTCTTTTGAGGATCCGACCGGCAGCGGAAGCAATCACCGGGGAACCCTGTCTTACGGAAATATCCACCCCGTAATGCATTCTACGGACTCCGAGCAGCGGATCGTTTCTCATGCCGAACCCGGACACGACCGGGCCGGAAGCTGGAAGGATCGCCGGCATCTGGTTGTTCCGGTCCATTTGCTCGTTCGTAAGCGTCAGCAAATCCCGCAAACTTGCACCCTGGAGATTGATACGGCTTTCAATTTGATCAAGCCTTTGCGCCGTCTCCTTGAGCAGCGTACCCGTTGGTGACCCCAACCGGTCGAACTCCTCGTACGGATCGGAACCACCCACGCCCAGGCGCCGGATGTCTTCGGAAATCGGCTCCACGCCGAGAAGCGTGCGATACAACTGATGGTCTGACTCCTCGAGCCTTTCCAATTGGCGAGCGTACAGATCCAGCCGATCGCCGAATTCCATAATCCCTTCCTGAAGCACCGTCTTCTCGGTCTTCAGGGCTACTTCCTGAGGCGTCTCGTCGACCGTGTCAATGATCCATGACAACGGAATAGCAAGCAGGAGCGCCAGCACTGCCACCCGCAATACCTGCCGGCCACTGTACAGCCCGCCCCATTTATCCTCCACATACCTGCAAGATTTGGGGTCGTAATAGTAGCGTTTTTTCGACATATGTAAGGCGTGATTGTGTTAACGTACCCTGGCTTACGATGACATTATGCCCGCCCCACAGGTATTGGACCGGGAATAACGTAATGTCCCCGCACAGATGATGAACCCTGAAACGGAGGCTGAAAATTCAGGCCATGTTAGTGCAAGATAGGGATGTCCCGTCTGATTGTCAAATAGATTCGCCTGGACAGGGAGGCGAATCGGCTACTCGTAATCACGCTGGAAGTACTCGATCATCCGGGCAGGCTGGTCGGATCCCTTGGCGCGAATACGGTCGGCGAGACGCTTTGCAAACACCTCGGCAGGATCGTAGCCGGCGTTGCGAAGCAGATGATTCATGGCGATTACTTCGCAGATCACCGTAATGTTTTTGCCGGGCGTGACCGGGATCTTCACCATGGGCAACTCGACATCCAGCACGCTGAAGGTGTCACTCACCATGCCCAGACGCGTGTATTCCTCTTCGGTATCCCACAATTCCATATGCACCACAATCTCGACTCGCTTATGAAAACGAATGGCCCGGATGCCGAACATGGCGCGAATATCTACCAATCCAAGCCCCCGCACCTCCATAAAATGCTGGGCGAGATCCGTGCCGGCGCCCATCAGCACTTGCTCTTCCTTGCGCGTGACGATAACCACGTCATCGGCCACCAGCCGGTGCCCTCGCTCAACCAGATCCAGCGCCACCTCGCTCTTGCCGATACCGGATTTGCCGATCAGGAGCAGGCCTATGCCGTATACGGCCACCAGGGATCCGTGAATCGTTTGCTGCAACGCAAACTGGTCATTCAGGAAATCCCGCAAGGCCGCCATGAAGTCGATGGACTGCAAGGGCGTCCGGAAAACAGGTACGCCCTGCCGCGTCGCCATACCCACCATCTCGTCGTCGAGCACGTTGTTTACGGTGAGCACAATGCAGGGCACGGGAAAGGAAACCAGTGTTCCGAATGCCTTGTGCCGGACAGCAACCGGCTGATGCCGGAGAAACTGGTTTTCCGTGTTGCCCAGCATCTGCACACGCTGATGGGTGAAAAGATCGGTATACCCGGCCAGCACCAACCCCGGGCGGTGCAAATCGACCTCGGTCACCAATCGGTCCTCACCGGGAACATCGTTCACGGATTCGATATCGATCCCCACCGCCGTCCGCAACTGTTCCACCATGAACGCCACGGTGATGGATTCTTTCTTGAAGGCTTTCGCCGTATCGGGCATGGCGTCGGGCCTGGTTCAATAAACGGATTCGGAAGGGGGCGGCATGTACTTAACCGCTTGGTATGCGAGGCGGCTACGGAACCTCTACGGTTTCGAGGATCTGCCGCACCAGATCGTCGCTCGTCACCTCTTCTGCCTCGGCCTCGTACGATACCGCAATGCGGTGTCGCATTACGTCCGGGGCCAGCATGCGAACGTCTTCCGGCGTAACATAGGCCCGGCGCTCCAGAAAAGCATGGGCGCGCGCCGCAAGGTTCAGGTGAATGGTCGCGCGGGGTGAGGCGCCGAACTCGATCAGCGGAGCGATATCCGGCAAGCGGTACTCCGCCGGACGCCTTGACGCCATCACAAGATCCACCATGTACTTCTCAACTCGCTCGTCCATGTAGAGTTCGTTCAGCACTGCGCGTGCTGACAGAATTTCCTCCGGTCCAACCACTTCCCTGACCTCTTCTTTCTCGCCGGTCCGGGCCATGCGGCGCATGATTTCCAGCTCCTCGTCACGGGTCGGGTACTCCACGCGGATTTTCAGCATGAACCGATCCACTTGCGCTTCGGGAAGAGGATAGGTGCCTTCCTGCTCGATCGGATTCTGAGTGGCCAGTACCAGAAACGGCTCCCCGAGCGGAAAGGTCGTCTCGCCGATAGTCACCTGCCGCTCCTGCATACTTTCGAGCAGGGCGCTTTGGACCTTGGCCGGGGACCGGTTGATCTCGTCGGCCAGAATGAGGTTCGCAAAGATAGGCCCCTTTTTGATGGAAAAAGACCCTTCTTTCTGATTGTAAACGAGCGTACCCAGCAGGTCGGCGGGAAGCAAATCCGGGGTGAACTGGATACGCTGGAACTTTGTCCCGATTGCACGGGCAAGAGAACTGACCGTGAGGGTCTTGGCAAGACCCGGTACGCCTTCGAGCAGCACATGTCCATCACCGAGCAGCCCGATCAGCAGACGCTCGATCATGTGACGCTGCCCCACGATAACCCGGCCCACCTCGTTCAATAATTGGTCCACGAACGCACTTTCCTTGCGGATGCGGTCGCTGACCCGGGCCATATCAAAGTTTGGTACGGTTTCCACGTGACAGAAAAACGGATTACTTGGGATAGGTATGAAGAACAGGGTCAGGAGCGCGGCGCAGGAAGCGCAGGTCGTCACAGGAGCATGACGCGTACGTCCATGTCGAATTTTCTTTTGAGCCCGGCTTGCACACGGTCCAGGCAACGGGGTACGACAAAAGGCCGTCCCGCCATCACCACCGTACTCCCTCGATGTATGGAAAATGCTCCGTACATACCGTCAAGGCTCATGGCGTCAACTTCGTCCACCACACTATTCGAAACATCCGTCGTGCCACCCCAGTCCCTGCGCGTCAATGCGTCGGACATGAGAAGAAGCGCCCCGAAAAGCTGCCAGTCTTTACGTTGCACCGCTCCTACCAGTTTCGGCACGCGCTGGTTCTCCTGCACCAACCAGCGCAGAGCAGGCCGCAAACGGATGGGGACAGCGTCCGTCGCCGCCGGTAAATCGCGGTGCTCCAGATCTCGCAGCGACGCTACCGTATCGAATCCCTTCCTGCGCAGAATGACCACCGCCTCGGACGCCATTTTCCTTTTCCTTGCAACGGCTCCGGCTTCGAAGAAGGTATCGCCTCCCGTCTCTACCAGCCCGAACGCAAGCGCATCCTCTGCAGGGGCTTCGAGCAACATACATTCGAGCGTAGCGGCATCCACGAAGGAATACTGTTCGGGGCGCCCTTGCTCGGCAGCTATGAGAAAGGCGGGGCTGAAGGAACGGCCCAGACTCGTCTCGACCACTTCATGGACCTGTTCGCATACCCGACGGTCCTCCTGAGCGGGCAAAAAAGTTTCCCGGCATGCACGCGCCGTTGCCACGCCAAGGGCAGCAACGTATGCATCCGCGCACGAAGAGGGCACCGCGTTTGCCACAGCTACATCGGCCCGCGCATCTTCGGGCGCCAGGCGGCGGAGCGTTTCGAAAACAATACGAACGGGCGGGGGGGCGGTATCGGGAAGCGGATGATCCGGGCCGTATGTCCATGTCCTGTCGTCGTGTCCAAACGCGAGCCGGGACGCTTCGCCCGTCGAGGCGCGCATCGCCACTGCCGTACCGGACGGGATTGAAAAAAGCAGGGCGAACCCGTCGAAGTAATGCGTATGCTCAGCGAGCAATCCCATGCTCCCGTGTGCAAAATCTATCCCGGAGCGTGCTCCTTCCACAACCCCAAAATGTCCTTCGAGTGTGGTCCGCGCACGTTCCATGAGGTGGGACGGAGCTTCGAACGAACGCTCAGGGACCCCATGTGGAACCTTCGTCAGGGAGGCCAGGCGAGAAAACGCGCCGGCGCGATCACGAATCGATTCTGGCGACATGATGGATCCTCCCCGCACTATTTGAACAGATGGCCCACGGGTAGTGCATGTCCCCGCATAAAATCCATCGCCGGGAGCCGACGACGACCTTCCTGTTGCAGTTCCAGCAACGCTACAGCCCCTTCGCCGCATGCTACTACGAGGCGACCTGACACATCCGTCACCTGCCCCGGCATGCCTTGCACTCCCTCCTCCTGGCCCAAATCTACTACATGCGTCCTGTATATCTTGACAATGCTTTCGCCATCGCAGGCCCAGGCGCCGGGATGTGGCGACAGTCCGCGTATAAAGTTATGAACCTGATGCGCGGGTCGATCCCATACAATGCGAGTGTCTTCCTTGCGAATCCGGGGGGCCGGAGTAGCCTCGTCGTGGTTCTGAGGATACACCTCAGCCTGCCCACGATCAATGCGCCGCACCGTCTCCACGACAATTTCGGCGCCAATCGCCATCATCCGGTCATGCACTTCTCCAGTGGTCTCGTCCGGACCGATCGGCATGGTTTTTTGCAAGATGACGTTTCCTGTATCCACAGCTTCCCTCAGGAAAAACGTGCTCACGCCCGTCTCCGTCTCGCCCGCCATGACAGCGCGGTGGATCGGGGCAGCGCCCCGGTACTTCGGAAGCAACGAGCCATGCAAGTTGAAGGCTCCCTTTCGGGCAATCCTGAACATGTCAGGAGGAAGAATGCGAAAAGCCACCACCACAATCAAGTCCGGCGCCAATCGGCGCACCGCTGTCGTAAAGGCCGGATCGTGAAGCGATGCCGGTTGCAGAATCGTCTGGATACCCAACCGTTGCGCTTCCTCCTTCACAGGTGTCGGGTGCACGCGGCGGCCTCGCCCCCGGGGTTTGTCAGGGGCCGTCACCACGGCGACCGGGCCATAGCCCGACTCGGCGAGCCGTCGTAGCGACGGCACGGCAAAATCCGGCGTACCCATAAAAACGATCCGCATATCCTGCATGGGAATGTCCGACGAGCAGATTGGCAGTAGACCGGGGCATCACCCGAACAGGGCGTCCACAAACGCGCGCCGGTCGAATATCCGCAAATCCTCGATATGCTCCCCGACCCCTATGTATTTGACGGGGATCCGGAAATCATTGGAAATACCGATCACAATGCCCCCCTTCGCGGTACCATCCAGCTTGGTGACCACAAGCCCTGTCACCTCGACGCTACGGGTGAACTCCTCTGCCTGCCGCAAGGCGTTCTGCCCCGTAGAAGCATCGAGTACCAGCAGCACCTCATGGGGCGCTCCGGCAACGCGTTTGGACATCGCACGCCGGATCTTCGCCAATTCATCCATCAACCCCCCGCGAGTATGGAGACGTCCCGCCGTGTCGATAATCGCCACATCCGTGCCCCGCGAGTTGGCCGACGCTACGGTGTCGTACGCCACGGAGGCCGGGTCGCTCCCCTGGGCTTGCCGAACGATAGGTACATCGGCGCGTTCGGCCCAGATCGAGAGTTGCTCCACAGCAGCAGCGCGGAACGTATCGGCAGCGCCGAGCAACACGGATTTGCCCGCATCCTTGTACTGGTGCGCCATCTTCCCGATGGTGGTCGTTTTGCCGACCCCGTTAACGCCAACGACCATGATCACATGCGGTCGGTTCGGCAACGGTGCGTCAAACCCTCCGGGAGCATCCGGGGAATCGTCGAGCAACAGCGAGGCAATCTCGTCCCGGATCAGGCTATGCAGTTCCGCCGTCGACACGTAGCGATCCTCGGCTACTCGCTTCCCGATGCGGTCAATGATGTGGAGGGTCGTGCCGACGCCTACATCGCTGGTGACCAGTACTTCTTCCAACTCGTCCAGCACCTGCTCGTCCACGGTTTTTTTTTCGCGGACGATCCGGCGGATCTTGCCAAGAAACCCCGTTCTGGTTTTGTCCAGCCCCTTGTCAAGCCCTGCAGGTGGTGCTTCGCCAGCCTGGAAACCATCAAAAAAACCCATGTGCCGTCCTACTCAATAACAAAAAATTCGGGCTAATCCATTGAACCGGGCTCTGCTCCTATCGCATCATTCGTGGCGCCCGGCGCAGCCGCCACAGGCGGCTCACTTTGCTTCATCAGTCTGGCATATCTGAGCCCGTACGTTGCGAAAGACCCTGCCAGAAACCCCGTCGTCGCAAACAAACAGAATCGCATCACCGGCTCGTCGGCCCGCATCAGCGCCGCAAACAGGGTAACTGTCACAGCCCCTACGGCTATCTTGCCCCACCAATCACTCATTTCCACACGCCCTGTGCGATGCGCGAGCATTCCCGACCCCAGCAGAATGAACAGATCGCGCGTGACCAGCACAATCAGAAACCAGACAGGCAGCATTCCCCGAAGAACCAGCGCAAGCACGATGGCCATACCGGCGATCTTGTCGGCCAGCGGGTCCAGTATTTTCCCCCACTCAGACACCCTGCCCGACCAGCGCGCTATCCGCCCGTCGAACCAGTCGCTCGCAATCATGACGGCAAGCAGCGTAAAAATCCAGCGGAGCGGGCCGTCGACCAGGATCAGCCATACGACGGGAATCACCAGAAGCACCCGCGCCATGCTGAGTATGTTTGGTACGGTCCAGAAATTCCCAACGGAGGAAAAGCGCCCGAACCTACGGGGTAACATCATCAGCTTCATCCTCCCAGGCGTTGATGGCCTCCATCACCGCCTCCACGATATCCTCGGACGGCACGGTACCTACCACCTTGCCCCGCTTGAAAAGATGCGCCCGTCCACGCCCAAGCGAAATACCCAGGTCCGCACCGGCGGCCTCCCCCGGCCCATTCACCGCACAGCCCATGAGTGCTACGTTGAGATCCTTCTCGAAACGCGCTTCCTTGACCGCTGCCTCCACCTGTTCCACGATCGTGAACAAATCGCCTTCCATGCGGCCGCATGTGGGGCAGGCAATCACGTTTACGCCCGGACGTCCCAGCCGGAGCGACTTCAGAATGCGGTGCCCCACCTCAACTTCCCGTACGGAGGGCGTCGCCAGCGAAACGCGGATCGTGTCTCCGATTCCGTCGGCCAGCAGCGCCCCGATTCCTATCGAACTCTTGACGGAGCCGCTATCGTAGGCCCCTGACTCGGTGACCCCGAGATGCAACGGGAAATGCGTCCGCTCCGCCAGCAGGCGGTAAGCCTGAATCATAAAAAACACGTCCGAGTGCTTGACCGAAATAACCAGGTCCTCGAACCCGTGCCGCTGGCATATCTCCACATGCCGCATGGCGCTTTCGAAGAGGGCCTCGGGCTGTGGGTAGCCATACTTGTCCAGCAGATCCTTTTCCAGCGACCCGGAATTGACCCCGATGCGAATGGGAATGCCGGCTTCCTTCGCAGCAAGCAGTACTTCCTGCTCCCACTCTTCCTTGCCTATGTTGCCGGGATTGATGCGGACTTTGGCCACGTTCGATTCGATGGCCTTCAGAGCGTACTGGTAATTGAAGTGAATATCGGCGACGATCGGCACGGGAGCGCCCTGTACGATATCCGCCAGTGCTTCGGCATCTTCCGGGCGCGGTACGGCGACACGCACAATGTCGGCCCCGGCCTCGGCAAGCTCACGAATCTCGTTGAGAGACGCCTCCACGTCATGCGTCTTGGAGGTGTTCATCGACTGCACCGATATCGGTGCGCCACCGCCGATTTGCACGGAGCCCACCTGTACGGGCCGTGATTCTCGCCGAAATCGTTCCATGGTTGCCAATCAAGATGATGAACGGGTGCCTCTTTAACGAAGCCGAGCGCCCTTGTGTTGCACCAAACAGGTTTATGCAAAGGAGTATCCGGAAGCTCTTTAATCCCGGAGCCGCACGGTTACCAGAAGCGGCAAATGGTCGGAAAGATGTGCTTCCTGCACCTGGGCAGCGACGACCTCCCATTCCTCGCTCACGAATACGTAGTCGATCCGCACCGCGGGCAACCGCGCATGGTAGGTCATGCCCCACCCCTCGCCCGCCTCCGTAAAGGCGTCGCGTAACCGGCGCGACAACGTGCGGTACACCCGGTTGTTCGGGGTGCTGTTCAGATCGCCGCACAGGATGACAGGCAGCGTTTCCTCGTCGATCATCGCTACGATCCCGTCGGTCTCCCGGGCGCGGACCCGGTACGCGGCGCGGTACTGCCTGAGATAACGCATGACATATTCGACATCGAAAACGGACGAGCGCGTTTCCTCCCAGGGCTTCTTCTCCCCGAACGTGCGCAAGTGCACGTTATACAGTACGAAATCCCGGTCTTGCCAGCGTATCCGGGCCCGGATGACATGCGACGTACGATTGTCCGACGAATACAGACGACGCCGGGAAACATGCACGACCTGCGGCTTGCTGAGTACGGGCTGTTGCGTCCATGAAGCATTATCGGGACGCATGGACGCAAAACCCAGCGAATCGAACAAAATCGAAACATACGGGTCGGCCCGGATAAAAGGCGCCTCGTCATACCAGGCGATGGAGGCTTCCTGCAACCCGATAATGTCCGGGCGGCTTGCCCCGACAAGACGAGCCATGTGCGCGGGGCGCGCCGGCGTTGCATCGCGCCAGATGGCGGGGGCGTTGAACGTGAGAAGAGCCAGGGAATCGTCCGGGGCATCCGGGGCGGTATCGAAGCGGTCGAACGGGTTCGCACGTATCAGAAAAAGCGCCAGCAACACCCCGTTGACGACAAGAGCCCGCCGGTTTCCCGCCAGCGCAAGCAATACCGTCATTCCGAGGAGAACCAGCGCAAGGTACGGTAAGAAGACGGCGACGAGTTCGAACCACCAGAAAACGCCGAAAGGCACGTAGTACGCAAGGTACCCGGTCAGAAAAAGTAGCGCGATCAGGAGATTGATCGCAGTAAGAATTGTGTGTGCAAGCCGTTTCATCGCCGATGCTCACTAATGCATCTTCCGGCCGGGGCGCACCGGAAGTTTACCCCGCCAGTACTGTATCAGCAGGAAGCCGAACAACATGCCGCCGAGGTGGGCAAAATTGGCGACGCCGGCCTGGGTGCCTGTCACGGCGGCCCACAATTCCAGCAGCCCATAGATGATCACGAACCATTTTGCCTTGACCGGAAACAGAAAATAAATGTAGATGAGCTGGTTGGGAAACAGCATGCCGAAAGCGAGCAGGATGCCGAACACGCCGCCCGATGCGCCCACCGTCGGGTATACCGCACCGCTGGAAGAAGCAACAATCAGCTGAATCAGCCCCGCACCGATGACACAGACGAAGTAAAACACAGCAAAACGGCGGGTGCCCCATGTATTTTCGATCTGCACGCCAAACAGCCATAGCGCAAACATATTGAACAAAAGATGCGTGAAGCCGCCGTGCAGAAAGGAATACGTCACGAGTTGCCACGGCAGAAACGACGCATAACCGCCCGATAACTGCGGGTCTCCTATCGGCCACAGGGCAAGCCACTGCACAAGCACCCGGCTCAGGGGGGGCGTCATCGTGGCGAGAAATACCAGCCCGTTCAGAATCAGCAGATTCTTGATGACCGGCGGAAACATCGAAAATCGCGTGAGGGGTCGGTAAGAATTCTGGTACATCGTCCGATGTGTGCGTGCAATAATGGTATTCCTGCCTTGGATATACCCCCCTCTTAGCGACAAACGCCCGTAAAGTTGCGTTCTCCTGCGGAACGAACCGTCGAAAACCGGCATTCAAGGAGCATTGTCCTGCTTTTCACATTTTATGTCGGATTCGCGATATTCCAAGGAAGAGCTGGAGCGCTATTTCAGCGATCCGGCAGCGCGTCACGCAGCCCCTCCCCGGTCATCCACCGGTAAGCGGCGAGGTTATTTCTACCGCCTTTTTCGCAACGAAAACAAGGCGCAGGCCGCGTTCCTGCTTTCTGTGATCGGCGGCGGCGTAATCGCCTTTTCCTTCTTCCTCGGGGGATGGGCCCTGCTTCTCTCTGATGAACTGCCGGATTTCCGGCAGTTGGACAATCCCGATTTGCAGCTTGCGACGGTCGCCTATACCGCCGATGGCAAGGAACTTGTGCGCTACGCCTTCCAGAATCGTTCCTGGGCCGGCTACGACGATATTTCACCCCATGCAGTCAACGCCCTCGTCGCCACAGAGGATCGACGCTTCCACAGTCACTGGGGCATTGACCCGCGCGGCCTCGCTGCCGCTGCCGTGGATGTGGTTCGGAAAGGCGAACTGCGCGGCGCCTCGACGATCACCCAGCAATTGGCCCGGAACCTGTACAACCAGGACATCGGTTTCGAGGTATCCATCTCCCGCAAGCTCAAGGAAATGATCACGGCGGTGCAACTCGAACGCCGCTACACGAAGCGGGAAATCATCGAGATGTATCTCAACACGGTGCCCTTCAGCAACAATGCGTATGGCATCGAAGCGGCAGCCCGCACTTATTTCAACAAAACGGCAGCAGAGCTATCCGCTCTGGAGGGGGCCACGTTGATCGGGATGCTGAAAGCGAACACGTATTACAATCCCCACCGGAATCCCGAGAATGCGCGTCGCAGGCGGAACGTCGTCCTGAACCAGATGGCGAGTCAGGGCCTCATCCCGCGCGCATTCTATGACGAACACCATGCCGACTCGGTGCGCACCGACTACAACCCGTCTTCGGAAGTGACTGCCGCCCTTGCGCCGTATTTCGCCGAGCAGGTGCGGCTGTGGATGCGGGAGTGGGCCGCGGAAAACGGCCATAACCTCTATACGGACGGTCTGCGCGTGTACACGCCGCTCGACTCACGAATGCAGGAGATTGCGCAGCAGTCCATAGACGAAAATATGGAGGGCCTCCAGGCGGTCGTGGATTATGAATGGAGTGACGGGGGCGGCTCCTGGAAGACGCTCGACCCATACCTGGAGCAGACGGGATACGAACCCTGGGCCCGGTACTGGCGCAACAATCCCAAAACACTCGTGTCGTTCATCCAAGGCACGGAGCGCTACCGCTCGCTTTTGCGCCAGCCCGGGGTGTCGCAGGACGACGCCGTAGCCCAACTTCGCAATAATGCGGCGTTCATGGATTCGCTGAAAACAGCCAAGACGCGGCTCCAGGCCGGTCTCGTATCCATCGATCCCCATACCGGGCACATCAAAGCCTGGGTGGGCGGACGAAACCTCAAGACCGAGTGGTACGACCATGTCAACAAAGCTGCTCGGCAACCCGGATCGACATTCAAACCGTTCGTCTACACGGCGGCGATCGACAATGGATGGCCCCCCTGGCATCAACTCCCCGACAGTACATTCACGTATGTGGATCCGATCACCAAGGTAGTATGGCAGCCGCGAAACGCGGACGACGAATCGACGGGACGCATGATGAGCCTTGCCGAAGGGCTGGCCAAGTCGAAAAACACCATCACGGCTCGCGTGATTACGGAGCTCGTGAACCCGGAACTGGTTGCGTTCTATGCGCGCAGGATGGGCATAAACAGTACGCTGGATGCGGTGCCGGCGCTGGCCCTCGGCACCAGCGACATCACATTGCTTGAACTGGCCACGGCATTCAGCACGCTGGCGAGCGGCGGGCTGCAATATGATCCCGTTCTCGTGACGCGCATCGAGGATCGTTTCGGAAACGTACTGTACGAGCACACCTCCTCGCCCGAAGAAGCGCTCTCCGAACAGACAGCGTACACGGTCGTCAATATGATGCGGGGCATTATCAACGGCGGCACAGGGGTACGCATCAGGAGTCAGTACGGGCTGCGCGACTACGATCTGGCGGGCAAGACAGGCACCACGCAGAACCACGCAGACGGCTGGTTTGGTCTCATGCATCCCAACCTGGTGACCGGCGCATGGGTGGGATTCAACGACCGGCGCGTGACATTTCGGACGTTCTGGTGGGGGCAGGGCGCGCACAATGCGCTGTTTCTGGTGGGATCCTACTTCCGGGGTCTCGCCGATTCCGAGGAGATCGAGATCACGAAAGACCCATTCCCCAGCCCCGAAGAATTGGGCTTGACCTACGACGCGCCCGTCGGCGAAGAAAGGGAGCTAAATGTCGGGGAGCGTGGCGTCGATTGGTAAGCGCCGGAAATAGGCAATGCCTGCACGTTCCGGACTATCGTTCCGGATAGCATGCGCATTCTCATGTCGAACCGCTCGTGCACACCCGCCCCCGCCAGGTGAGGTAACCGGATCGGCAGAGAACATCCTCGGCTTCCTCGGCCTGTGCTTCGTTCTCGAATGCACCATACACCGCCGATCCCGAACCGGACAGCGAAGCATACACGGCGCCGGCTTCTTCGAGAGCGGTCTTCGCGGCAGCGATTCGGGGATATCGGGGCAGTATGACCCTTTCGAAATCGTTCGTCAGCTCTGCGCGCCAGCGCTCGGGGTCACCCGATAACAAGACCCCGCACAGATCCGGGCGATTCCGATCGTTCGGCTGCACGAGAGCGTACGCTCCGGCGGTCGAGACCTGTACGGGCGGCGCCGCCACCACAAGGGGATACGGAAAAATGTACGGAGTTCCGCCCTCTATGAGTGGTTTCAGCATGTCGCCGCGCCCTGCGCCGAACGCCGCCGCATCTCCCGCTGCGAAGAACGCCGCATCCGCGCCAACGCTTGCAGCCATATTTATCAGTTCCTCCCGGGACCAGCCCAGTCCCCACAGATCATTGAGCAGATGAAGCGCTGTTGCCGCATCGCTCGACCCGCCTCCCAGCCCGGCGCCAACGGGAATACGCTTGCGGAGTTCAATGCGCGCCCCCTTGTGCGGGTCAAGACATTGCGCTGCACGATAGACCAGGTTACCGGCCCCCGACGGAACCTGAAGCAAAAGATCGTCAGGCGAAGCATTCCCCACGGGAGTCACATGCAACGGGCCGGAAAACGCCGGCGCCCCGGCCTCCCTGCGGCCTGCAGGCGGTTCTACAGACACCTCATCAGCCCAGCCGATCCGCAGAAACACGGTTTCGATGTCGTGATACCCGTCGCTGCGCTTGCGGAGCACATGCAAACCGAGATTGATCTTGGCGGGAGCAGCTTTGCGAAGCATCATGTGTGAAACAATAATGAAGCAGGTCCCCGCAAAATGCGTGGATCGGATTACGAATTCGAGCGCGCACTCGAAAAAACGGACCGACGCGCAGGGAACCCGGCAGCGCCCCGGCTGTTGCAACCCCCGAAGAAAAGAGGTATTTTTCGAAAATACGCACTGTACACTTCTCCCCAGCGCCTTCTCATCCATTTCGGTCGAGCCTACCCCGGAATCGTTACAAAATTCTCTCGTATTTCCATAATCCGAATGCTCCGAAGGCACTGCACGCGCCACTCGGTATATCGGCATCCGGCATGACAGGCCGACCATTGCTTTTCTCGTTTCACAGGCATCCATCCATCCGGAACGCTTCAGCGGTCGCTATGGCGTGGGTCCTCCTCGCATTATTTCTGCTTGCGCCGACAACGGCGCGAGCCCAATTCAATTCGCAAGGGAACGAATCCGTGTCTCCGGCGACGACCGGCCCGGAGACAAATCCTCTCCAGCAGCAACTGACCCGATCCCAAGGTGCAGGAGGGATGATTCCTCTTGAGGGAACGGTTGATGCGGGCCAGTATATCGTGGGACCAGGCGACCTCTTCGACATATCGGTGGGCGGTCCCCAACCGCTGCTTACCCCGACAGCCGTATCGGCGGACGGCTATCTGATCTTACCGGAAGCCGGCGCTGTTCAGGTAGGGGGTCTTTCTCTGCAGGAAGCGCGCAGCCGGGCAAAACAAGCGCTCCGCGAATCCTTCGAACATGTGCGCGTGGAAATCGCGCTTGCGCAGCCCAGGCGATTTTACGTGCATGTTTCGGGAGCCGTCCCGTTCCCGGGACGCTATCTGGCAACGCCCGTGGGGCGTCTGGCCGGCGTGTTGAGTCTGGCTTATGCGGACACTACCCAGGCGTCGACAGGAAACCTGGCGTTTCGCCCCGCTCTGCGGAATATCCTGCTTGTCCATACGGACGGAACACAGAAAACGGTGGACTTGCTGCGATACCACGCTACCGGCAATACGGAACACAACCCGTACCTGCGGGATGGGGATATCGTGTGGGTGCCTGCGTTCGACCCCGATTACGGCGCCGTCTTCATATCGGGTAATGTGGCCTTCCCGGGGATCTACGACCACCGGCCCGACGATACGCTTTCCGACCTCCTTGCGCTGGCTACCGGACAGAAAACACCCGGTTATGCACGACAGGTTCGGCTCACCCGTGTGCTCCATGACGGCTCTGTGGAAGCCGAAATATATGATGTAGCCGCGCTGTACGGTGGTGAGGACGTACAGGTGCTGGCCCGGGATCAGGTGCATGTGCTGGCCGAACAAATAGTGCGCGGCGTGGCCAATATCGACGGATGGGTACAATATCCCGGCACCTACCCCATCCTCTCCGGCGAAACGACCCTGCAAGACCTCGTAGCACTTGCGGGGGGAATGCGCCCGGGGGCCCTTGCGCGTGCGGCGCATCTCAAGCGGTCCCCCCTGCCTATGCCCGAACCGGATTACGAAAACAGGTTCGGAATGCTTGTCGGCATACCCGACCCGGTCCCGGCCGACACGTTGGCTCTGCTACAATCCACCCGGCTGGCGGACATGGGCTTCTTCGGCAGCGCCTATCTGACGCACGACCTGCGGATTCAGAGCAGCGTTCCGGTAGACCTGACCGTCGCCCTTGGAGAGGGGGTCCCGCCGATTCCTCTTCAGGACGGCGACAAGGTATACGTCCCGCGCGACAACAATCAGGTCTTCGTATTCGGACAGGTGAATCGTCCGGGATATGTGACGCACCGGACCGGCATGTCACCGGAGTTTTATGTAAGTGCAGCAAGCGGGCTCGGGGGGAACGCCGGAACTTCGTACGTCATCAAGGCCGGCACGAACCGCTACGTGAAGGCTTCCGAAGCGAAAATCGAATCGGGAGACCGCATCTTCGTGAATCGGGAAAGAATGTTCGCGGACACAGGGGACCTGCAACGTCTCCTGACCGACACCCAGCGATTCGAACTGGAAAAACGGTCGCGGACCTTCCAAACCGTCCTGGCAACGGTCGGAACCATCACAGGATTCATCACCACGTACCTGCTGATCAAGCAACAGAAATAACAATGGCCTCCGAAACCTTGCCCCCGCCAGACGAAAGGGACCCACCCGCCGGATACGAGGAGCAGACGCGCCGCGAGCGTGCGGAGGATACGCTCTGGACCGCGCTGGGTACGTTGTACAGGTATCGGCGGCCACTCATCGCCGTACCGTTTTGCATAGCCGTGATTACAGCGGTTATCACGCTGTTTATTTCGAATTATTACCAGGCTTCTTCCACTGTGCTCCTGCCCGAAGGCGGCGGTTCTGCGAGCGCACTCCTCAGCAACCTCTCAGGGGGCGTCTCCTCGTTACTGGGCGGCACATCCGGCGACTATGTCCGATATAGAGGTATCATTCATAGTAGATCTGCTTTATCATCGGCTGTTGACTCATTCAATCTTACACAAGTATACCAAGTTGAAGAGGAAAATTTCCCTCGGGAAGAAGCGATCAAGATATTATCCGATAACCTGCAAACCATTCTCGACCAGGAATTTGAATACTTAAAGGTATCGGTGGCGGATAACGACCCGGAACGGGCCGCTGCACTTTCAAATTTTTTCGTCCGGTATCTTAACAGAACAAACGCTCTCCTCGCATCTCAAAATGCTGCCAATTATCGGAAGTACGTAGAGCACCGAGTGACAGAGGCCTACGACACCATGGGATCCATTCTCGATACAAATGCCCAATTTCAACAAAATTATGGTGTTTACGATCTACCTGTACAAATTGAAAGTTTCTTTCAGCAGATAGCTGCATTACGGGCAAGTGCCGTCGAAGCAGAAATTCAATATGAAGTCCTTCGAATACAATATGGGGAAGACAATATGCAAGTCAAGGCATTGCGTAGTGTAGCCGAGTCAGCCAATAGCAAATATATGGATGCATTGGACGGTAAAGAACACCTTCTTCCCATACCGCAAAGCGAAGCCCCAGGCGTAGTGCGTCAATATATGGATATAGAAATGAATCGGGTTATTCAACAAGCTGTTCTGGAAATACTTGCACCGATGTACGAACATGCCCGACTCCAGGAAGAACAGGAATCCTATGCGGTACAAGTACTTGACAATGCCGTTCCTCCGACAGAAAAAGCAGGGCCTAAGCGAACGATCACCGTACTGGCAAGTGGCCTATCCACGCTCATTCTTACAATATTATACATATTGAGTCTTTCCTGGTGGCGTAATAATGCAACCAGAATTGCTCGGGGGCTTGAACACGCTAAAAATCCTGATAGAAGCGAAACGCTCTCTGCCTGATGAGATGGCTTCCATCGATCTGGTATCACCCATCGCCAAAGGCGATCCGTTCGAGTGGAATCATTGTACTCCATATCGGGTTTGGATTCACACTCCTCTTAACGTTACTCGTCTCACGGTTCTCTGGGCCATTCGTTGTCCTGGTAATACCTACTCTTTTTCTGGGAGGCATAGCGCTTTTCTACTTGTTCAAACATCCACTTCTTAATCTTGCCATTGTACTTGGTCTGTTTGTTCTGGTTTCTGATTACGAAGAAGGCATTCAGTTCATTGAAGTACTCTACGGATTATATTATCTATCCTTCTTGGCGCATTGGTTCGTTACTCGAATCATTGTATTTAAAGATCCAATACTATCTCAGCCGGAAGACAAAGCATTCTTTGTTTTTCTCGTAGTAATAACTGCTTCGATTCCTTTAACCTTCTTGTTTGATGGGAGTCCCAGATCACTACTCAGTGAATGGACTTCTTTGATGCTGCTTGGCTTTTACTTCCCGATTAAGGAAGCATGTATCCGCCACAAAAATGGAATCAAGATCATTGTCGGTGTATTGCTATGGATTGGAATTTTTGCTGCTATTCGAAATGTTATCCTGTATCGTCAATCCCTTTTGAGTGCGGAATTAGCCTATCAAATTGCAACGGGACGTGTACATTTTAATGACAACATATTAATGGCTTCATCCATTATTGCACTCGCTCTACTTGCCTATTCCAAGAAAATCAGATATCTGATACCATCAACAATATTGTTTATTCTTTTGTTATCGGGCCTGATTCTTACTTTAAGCAGAGCTTTCTGGATGGCTTTTCTGGTGGGCGTAGGTCTTATGTTTCTTGCTGCCGATGCTCAGTACAAGCGACGATTACTCATTCTCTCGATTACAGGAGTTGGTTGTTTTGTATCTGTGATCGTTTTGTTTCTGAGTGATTATGTCGACTTGATTTTTCTGGGATTGGCGGATCGACTGCTTTCTATTCCTGCGGCCATCACGAACGACCCTTCCATGATCAACCGATTCTACGAATCAAAGGCCGTGCTGAGCCGGATCTTTCAAAATCCGATACTGGGATATGGTATGGGGGTACCGTACATCTTCTATGATATCGTTCATGGCGGTACGGACCAGGACCCCTTCGTACACAATGCCTATTTGGGCCTCTGGTACAAATTTGGAATATTGGGCCTCTCATTGATTATTTACATATGGTTGAAGGTCCTCAGGGATGGTATCCGCACTTTGCGGATAAATTCTATGCCCCTGACACGGATCGCTACATTCTCCTCCGCAATGGCACTGACTGCATTTGCACTGGGTGCAATGACATCAAATCCCTTTTTCCTGATGGACGGTACATTACTTTTTGGTATGCTAACCGGTCTTGTTGCGGGGGGATACCGGCGCAGCCTCCTGGAATCGACCACTCTGCGATCTTAACACGGCCTGCCAGGAATCGAATGGATATATGAACGAAAAGCGACGCATTTTTCTGAATGTGTTAATGTCCTTCGGTCAGGTGATCGTCAGTGGCATAGCGTTCCTGTTTTTGTATCGTTACCTGCTGGACTCGATAGGCACAGAATTGGCAGGGGTATGGGCGCTTCTTCTTGCATGGACCACCTCCCTCAGCGTCTCGGATTTTGGAATGAGCGGGGGCGCTCTGAAATTCGTTTCGAGGTATCGTGCGCATGCGGATGAATCCTCTGTCATACAGGTTGTAGAAACGTCCATTCTCTCCTGCGGAATTATTCTTGTTATCGTGCTTCCGGCAACCTATCCTGTTTTTACAAAACTGGCGTATCTGATCATAGAGCCTGCCGAACATATCGACGATGCGTTGACCGTACTACCTCATGCCATCGTTGCTTTTGGATTGACCTCGTTGAGCAGTATCATCAAATCTTGCATAGATGGTACGCAGCGTGTTTATCTACGTAATATTCTGGTGATGGGATCTGCATTACTGTACCTTGTTCTGACTATCCTGTTAGTGCCCCGTGCCGGCTTCGTGGGCCTGGCTCAAGCTCAGGTGTTGCAGGCTGGTATTACGCTGGTAACCGCATGGATCATGCTGCGTTCCGTAATTCCGGGTCTTCCGCTCTTTCCATTCAGGTGGAGCAAAAGAATTTTCAAGGAGATATTTGCCTATTCTTTCAACTTTCAATTGATCTCTATAACCCAGCTTCTGTTCCAGCCCGTTACTAAATCGCTCCTTTCTATTTTTGGAGGTGTTGGACAGGTTTTCTATTTTGAAATGGCTCACAAGCTGACCATGCAACTTCGGGGCATGATCGTAATAGCGCACCAGTCTATCGTGCCCGCTATAGCGCATTGGCATGAGAAAAATCGTGCATATGTACAGATTGTTTATCGCAATTCTTTCCATATTTTACTCGTTCTCGTCGTGGCAGCACTACCTCTGCTCATAGGTCTTGCTCCTGTCATTTCTCGCCTATGGATCGGTCATTACGAACATGTGTTTGTGCTCTGCTTACTTTTTCTCACTACTGGATGGTTCTTGAATATCCTGTCCAATCCGGCTTATTTTGGATATCTGGGTATCGGCCGTCTCCGTTGGAATATTGTGGGTCATCTTGTGATAGGAATACTGAGCCTCGTTTCGGGAATTTTACTTGGGCGCAACTTCGGGGGCCTCGGCGTTGTATTTGCGTACGCGGCGGCTATTCCAATCGGTAGCAGCATTACTCTATGGGCCTATCACAGGGAATATGGCATCCGATGGATAGAGCTTGCCGGTCGCCACACCGGACCGCTTTTACTCGCCGGAATCGGCGGAGAACTCGTTATCTTCTTTCTCCACGAGCGTCTTTCCGATCTTCTGCATCCCTGGCTACTTGTTTTTCTGTTATTGATTACCTACGGGCTTGTTGTCGCTGTCCCCTTGTGGAGACATCCGGTACGAAAGATGCTGCAAGGATGGGCTGCGGAACTGGCCACGACTACATCCCAACCGTAATATTCCCTCTTCGCTCATGTAATGATTTTTGACACGCGAGATGTCTGTCAACAACATATTGATATTCAACGCGTACGCGGGTGGCCATCACGGATCATACGTGCGAATGCTGGTGGAGAACTGGATCGCCAGGGGGCGCCGGGGAAACTTAAGGCTCGTGCTGCCTCCTGATTTTGTTCATACTTTCCCGGATATAACAGATTATATCCATTCTCATCAAAGTAATGGTGTCGTATTATCGCCGTATCCGGAAAAAGTTAATTTTTCAAGTCAGTCGGCTTTTGATTTTATCCGACGTGATATGACTCAGGGGAAAATGGTTAAACAGGCCATCCGGAATTATAGACCTGATCATTGCCTGTTGATGTATTTTGATCATGTCCAGGCTTCTCTATGGGCAAGCTTAAGGTTCGATTTTCCGATTACCTTCTCGGGCATTTATTTCAGGCCATCCTTTCACTACGCCTCCCTTGGGTCCCCCTCCCACTCTGCAGCTGATCGGGCCCGACGACTACAAAAACGTATCCTTTTGTCCGGCGCGTTGACCAATCCGCACTTGACCTCTGTGTTTTCGCTGGATCCCTTTGCCGTTCCTTTCATTAACCGACTGGGAAAAAAGAACAAGGCCCTCGCCCTGCCAGACGGTATTGCTACGTATAGATCATCCGTGGGACACGATAGTTTACGTCTCGATATTCGCAAAACGGACAGTCGTCATACGGCATTGCTCTTCGGAGGATTAAACCGCCGCAAGGGTGTCATCCGTATTCTCGAAGCACTGCCGCTACTTCCTAAAGCAACGCAGAACCTGTTACGTCTTGTTCTGGCTGGTCCTGTCGAGCCCCAGGAATGCAACGAAGTATACCAAAAACTCGACGATGCGCGGTCTGCGACGACCGTTGAAATCGTCCTGGATGATCGATATGTTCCGAATGAAACCCTCCAGTCCTATATCGACGGCGCAGATTTTGTTTTGGTCGCTTATCAACGGCATATCGGTTCATCAGGTGTCCTTATACGGGCGGCCGAAGCCGGCGTGCCAGTGCTGGGATCGGATTTCGGGCTGGTGGGGGCGCAAATTACCCGTAACGGACTTGGGCTGGCTGTCGATTCCGCCTCGGCAGAAGAAATCTCCAGGGGTATCAAACTATTTGTCGACCAGCCGGAATCCTCATCACTCTTCGATCCCGAAGCAGCCCGACGGTTTGCAGAAGCTAATTCCGCCGATGCATTTGCCGATACGATCTTTGCTAACCTGAGCAAATATCCTGCGATAAACTGAAGCGACATGCGTGTAAAACATCGAATTCAGGACATCCTCTGGAAACTGGGCATCGACGTATCTCGATCACGTTCCCTGTATCACCCCCTTGGAAGAAAAAAATTTCTCCTGGAGAGAAATGATATCGACGTTGTTCTTGACATCGGGGCTAATACCGGACAATTTGGTTATGAACTGAGAAAATATCTTGGATATAAAGGAAAAATAATATCCTTCGAACCCTTGCGAGAAGCTTATAAATTACTTCAAAAAAAAGCCGAACCTGATCCACATTGGGAAATTTTAAATTTTGCTCTTGGAAATACACAAGAAAAAAGACACATTAATGTTTCCGAAAATTTAGTAAGTAGTTCCTTCCTTGACATGTTGCCAATACATTTAAAAGCTGCGCCTTCCTCTATATACACTGGCAGGCAAGAAATACACATTAAAACATTGGATTCTTTGTTTATAAATTTATGTGAAAAACATAATAATATATACATGAAAATAGATACACAAGGATTTGATAGTCGAGTTATTAACGGGGCCAAAAAATCACTTCCGCATATAAGATTTATCCAAATTGAAATGTCTCTTGTGCCATTGTACAAGAATGAAATTCTTTTTGATAAAATGCTCGATCTCATGACGGAAAATGGCTTTCAAATGATCGCGCTCGAGCCTGGATTTATGGATCCTGTTTCTGGGCATACATTGCAGGTTGACGGAATTTTTCAACGTACCAGGATATGATTGGGGACTATAGAAACGGGTTGACAATGCCCGAACACAAAAGACCCGTCTCCCTGATCGAACGTATTCTACCTCGGGACCATTGCCTGCGCGATTCAGATCGCATGACGAATCGCCGACTCCAGACCGCCCACCATCCTGTCGAGCGTCAGATGCTCTCGTGCGTAAGCCAGCGCGTTTGCCGAGTATCGCTCCCGATCCGCCAGCACCTCCCGAACGCCCGCCGCCAGCGCCTCGGAAGAATCGCCCGAACACAAAAGACCTGTCTCCCCGGAATGAACATACTCCACCTCGGGGCTGTGAAATTTCTCTCCCCCTGCAGGATGACGCAGTGACACCACGGGCACCCCGAAGGCGAACGCATGGTTCACGGCCAATCCGAGATACCCCGGCATCAGCATCAGGTCCGAGGCGTACAACCAGGGAGCCGCTTCCTCGCGCAATAAGGACCCGAGGAAACGCACGCCCTGTAGCGAGCGGGACGATACTTCGGCTTCCATAGCCGCACGCTCCGGGCCGTCTCCAATAATTAACAGGCTAGCGGAAGTCTCCTTCGTCAGGAGATCCCAAGCGTCGAGAAGCATGTCCGTTCCCTTCTCCCGGATAAGTCGCCCTATGTAGACGAGCACGGGAGCCTCCAGGGGGATGGAAAGCCGCCGACGGACCGCCGTTTTGCCCTCCGCCGCCAGCGCGTCCCGCTGCGCAAACATGGGACCGATATCCATCGTGTTCCGGGCGACGAACAGGTTCCGCTCGGGCACGAACGGACGCAGCAGGTTCGCTCTGCCCTCCGTGTAACAGACGCACGCCTCCACCTCTTTCGCCAGCGCAAGGCGGTATTTGTCCTGGAGATTGCGCTTCGGATCGAACGCCCTGCGGTTCGACGAAAAGTGTCCCCAGAGCACGCGGCCCGCCCCCAGCGACTTCGCATAACGCAGCAAAAACGGCAACGTAACGGACCGGGGACTCTCCTCCGCAAGAATCGCCGCCGGCGCACCATGCTTCTCGAAGGCTCTGCGAAACGGCTGTGCGTGTATTTTTTCCCCGAAAAACCAGTGGTTGCGGAGGGAGATACGCTTGTAACCCGGCATGCTCTCCCGAACCAGATTCCCCAGCGAGGAAGCCCCCGGCGGATCGCCCGCGCACACGACCAGCCGCCCTTCGAATCGCTCGTTCAGCCGCTCCAGCACCGGGATGCGGTACCAGAGAAGCATCCGGCCGAAGTAATACACGGGGCGACAATCAGAGGGCATTGCGGTAACGAGAACGGCGGTTTAAATAATAAATAAGGGAATTATATACGATGCGAGGGTATAGGTGGTTCGGGTTGATTGGGCAGATTTTCTGCGGCGATGCCCAGAAAACCATGTAAGTGACTTCATGGCTGGCGGTACCAACACTCCGGCAGCGGCAACGTGCGTTTGCGCATATTGTCCCTGTCCAGGGGATGGGGAAACCTGCCCCGGTATATGCCACTCTCGAAGCGATCTTTTCGATGGAACGTGAACTCTGCTACCCGCGGAATTTCAAGCCCACTTCCCTTGACGGAACCGCAACAGTTATTGGGATGGATATGCACCACGCTGTGGCTGTACAGCAGCTTCTCGAAGACACTGGACGCGAGGGTAAAAAATGTTCGATTGAACAACGCTTGCAGATTGTGAAACTCGATGATCATAATCCTGAACTGCGCCAGTAGCGATGGCGAAGCGCTCATCAGAGCCTCGTATTCCACTCCCTCGATATCCATTTGCAGAATCAGATCGCCCTCGTAACCGTGGAGCTTGTTCTCATGCCACTCGTCGAGCGTCATGAAAGTCTCATTGGACAGCGCACCTACGAATTTCCTGTCGAACTCGAAATTGGGATGGGGCTGCGCCGGCGCCGCCACCGAGAAATCCGCCAGATACATCCGCATGCCCCGATCAGCCAGATCCGCTTCGAAGCGCGACTCTGTGGAAACGCCCGGGGAGAAACCGTGCCCGATGCCTTCCAAATCGTCGGGCAGGAGGTAACCGCCGTCGCCATCGGGACCCAGCCGGATCAACGGCGGGCCCGTATCGATCGGATGCAACGAGCGGATTAGATCGCCCAACGCTCCAGCTGGTGTACGCCCGCCCAACGCCCCAGCTGGTGTGCGCTTGCCTATATGCATATCCAGCGCACCAGCCAGCCGAACAAGGCTGTCTTTGAGCGTCGCTGCAATCAGGGATCGGTTTTTCATTCAATTTACCTCGTTCTGCGTGAGCTGGTTTAGTATTTACTTGACAGGCACCCCAACCGCGTAAGCCCGCACCGAAGCGGCCTGTACATCAAAGTCTTCCTTTATCATAGGTTCCTTTACCAACAGCACTATTCCAATAGTTCGGGTCATATATCGCTTGAACACACCCTCCATGATCCGAGACAGTTTACATCCAACGTGCGGCGGTTGGCGCATTTTCTACGGATATGTCCTCGCCTCAAGAAAGCACTGCAAGAATACCCAGAGGCAACGATCCTGTGGCCTTCGATTTCTCCCGACCCGACGGGGCATTTTCGGGGTTTTCGTAGAGACGGATCGGGCGGTTTGGCTGCCGCAAAGATGCGCCGGAGGCGCTCCCGCCGCCCCGAGGATGCCTGCGAGTACCGCAACTCACATCATACGCTTCCTCGCAAGGTAACAGCCAACAGGCCCTACACGGCTACGACGGAGATCCCGCCGGGTCACTCCGATCACGGCGGCTCACCGCATACGCCTGGTCCGGGTGTGTCGGATTGTCCGGGTAGCGCCACTCCAGCTGTTCCTCCGCGACCATCGGGGTCAGGTGGCGCGCACCCAGATTCCGTTGAGAGAACCGCAGATATCGCGCGAGGTCGCCCGGAGTAGTCCAGTCCCTTACCGCGCAAATCGCTTCGATAACCGCCCGCAGTCGCTCCTTGCGCGGCCGGGAGCCCAAGCGATCAATCGCATGCCATACGTGGTCGGGCAGCTCCCCTCGATGCGGGGCCGCTCCTCGACGTAGTGCTCCACGCCGAAGCGACGCTCAGTACCGATGACCCTGAAAACGCGAATGTCCGCGTACGTTGCGGATCGTGCAACGTGAACGCGAAGACGGCGCACAAAACCATGCCCCACAGGTGCCGGGACTGCGACAAGCGGTTCAGCGTCCGGCTTGGAACGGCTATGGAGGCCTCGAAACTGGGATATCAGATATGGGCAATGGCGGCGTACCTGATGATGACCGGGATCAAGGGCGTATCGTCAATGAAACTGCACCGGGATTTGCAGATAACGCAGAAAACGGCGTGGTTTCTGGCACACCGGATCAGGGAATCATGGTCGTCGGAAATGAAGTTTTCGGGACAGGTCGAGGTGGACGAGACATACATTAGGCGGAAAGGAGAGTGACAAACACTCCCGCAAGAAACTGCACGCAGGAGGCGGTACACAGGGTAAGGCAACAGTCATGGGAGCGAAGAAAGAGCGGGGCGGGAAAGTCTTTGCCCGTATGCTTGGCTGGGAGCAGGGAGAGACGCTTGCCGGGTTCGTACTGGAAAACCATAGAGACGGGCGCAACGGTCTACACAGATGACCACAGGGCGTACAAGAGCCTGCGGGAAGTCTATCGGCGCCATACGGTGAAGCACTCCGTATCTGAGTACGTAAACGGACAGGCGCATACAAACGGTATCGAATCGTTCTGGGCGATGCTCAAGAGGGGATACCATGGCGTGTATCACAAAATGAGCGTGAAGCACCTCAATCGCTACATCAACGAGTTCACGGGACGGCACAACGTACGTCCTCTGGATACCATGAAGCAGATGCAGGCAGTGGCACGGGGCATGGACGGCAAGTGGTTGCGGTACGTTGACCTGATTGCCTAAAACCGTATATTACGGCACACTAACCGACGCATGCGATGAACGACACGTCCGAATCCAAGCGTAAACGGGGCCGTCCGGTCAAGTACACCATGCCGGGGGCGTGTCCGCTTAACTGTGTAAGTGGGATTATTGTTCTATGGGGACTCTGTCCCCGTAGAGTATGACGAACTGGTTGAGGGCGGCCTTCCAGTCCCGGATCGGACGCTTCCACTTCTTCGATGCTTCGCGCAGGCCCAGGTAGAGCAGCTTGCGCACCGCGTCGTCGTTGGGGAAAGCGCCCCGTCCCTTGACGATTTTGCGCAGGCTGTAGTTCAGCGATTCGATCGCATTGGTGGTGTAGACCACCTTGCGGATCGCAGGCGCATAGTCGAAGAAAGGCGCCAGACGCTCCCAGTCCTTCCTCCAGAGCGGAGCGATAGCCGGGTACTTCTCGCTCCATTGTCTCTCGAAAGCCTCGAGCGCCGCGAGAGCGGCCTCTTCGCTCGGCGCTGCGTAGACCGCGCGCAAAGACGACGCCACCGGCTTGCGCTCCTTCCAAGGCACGTAGCGCAGGCTCTTGCGCACCTGGTGCACCACGCACAACTGCACCCGCGCATGTGGAAAGACCGTCTCTATCGCCTCGGGAAGACCCTTCAAACCGTCCACGCACGCAATGAAACAGTCCTCCATGCCCCGCGCCTTCAACTCGCCGAAGATGGTGAGCCACGAAACGGCTCCCTCCGTCGGAGCGATCCAAAGGCCAAGCACCTTTTTCTCTCCTTCAATGTCTATCGCCAGCGCCACGTAGACCGCGCGCCTCTTCACCGATCCCTCCTCGCGAGACTTTACGAACAAGGCGTCGAAGTACACGACAGGATACACCCGCTCCAGAGGACGAGCCTGCCATGCGGTCACTTCCTCGAGAACGCTTGCGGTAACCTCCGAAACAAGCGTAGAGGAGACCTCCGCGCCGTAGAGACGCTTCAACGTGTCCTGGATAGCCCGCGTGCTCTGGCCCTGCGCGTAGAGATACACGATCACGTCGTCCAGGCCCGCTACCCGGCGCTGGCGCTTCTCTACGATCCTGGGCTCGAAACTGCCGTTGCGATCGCGAGGAACCTCCAGATCCAGCGAACCCGACTCGCTCTCGAGCCGCTTCGCAGTGCGTCCGTTACGGGAATTGCCGCTCTTGCGGCCCGAAGGATCGTGCGGCGGATAACCGAGATGATGTGTCATCTCGCCCTCCAGCGCCGCCTCGAGAGCCCGCTTGCCTATCGTCTTGAGCAAACCGCCCTCCCCGAAAAGGTCCCGCGCGTCCCCCTTGAAATCCTTCAGCAACTCGTCCAGAAGAGCCTGCTGTTTGTCTGTAAGTTCGGTCATCGTCTTCACCTCCTGATGAAACTATGTGTACGATTGACCACTTACACAGTTTACGGGACACGCCCCATGCCGGAGCCGATACCCGACACGGCGGAGAATATCGCAAAAGCGGTTCTTTCCACTCCGCCTAAAAAGCCGCATGAGTGGAAGTTCATGCAAGACTACAAGGGAGACACGCGAGACCTTGAAGGCTGAACCATTTGGAAATGTATTTTACCGGAGCATTAGAAACGCTTATAGCAATCGCTGGAGCAACTGCGGTGGTATTTTTCCCGTTGCTATTCAGCCGGAGATGGCCTAAAACGGCATGGACAGTCTTTGTTTTTTGGACATTCGCCGGGTTTACAGGCGTGTTTCTTGAACTATGGATGGTAGCAACAGTGGATCCTGGCACTGTCTCTATCGAATCGTTAACTGAATCACTATCGGGCTTCGTAATCGGGTTCGCTGCACTGTAGGCAGCAGTGTGCTTCATTGTTTGGAAGGCATTCCGGGTGTTTCGTGCCTAGCGGCAAAAGCGTAAAGAAGGAGTTGTGGCATCAGAATCAGGGAAACAATCTGCGCTTTTGCCAACGATTTGGCCGGCCACGAAAAACCCGGCCTTGTTTTCGTAGGTGTGAAGGACAATAGCAAGATAGGCAATATAGCGATCACCGATCGGTTGCTTCAGCAGTTAGCCGATATGAAAACCGACGGCAATATCGTACCTCCGCCCTCGCTGACGGTGGAGAAGCGTAAGCTGCAAGGCAAGGAAGTTGCGGTGATCACAGTGCAATCCTCCAACTCGCCGCCGGTTCGCTTCAAGGGTACTATCTATGTACGCACCGGCCCGCGCCGCGGCATCGCCACAGCGCAGGACGAGAGGATACTCAACGAAAAGCGGCGATACGGAGACCGCCCTTTCGACCTCCAGCCGATCCCGACCGCAGGCTTATCCGACCTTAACCTGACTCAGTTTGAGAACGAATACCTGGTCCGGGCATTTTCCGATGAGATACTAGCTGCAAATGACCGCAGCCTGAATGAGCAACTGGCCGCGACAAAAATGATCGTTGCTGCCGATCAGCCCACGGCGACCGTGTTGGGAATCCTCGCCATTGGGAAGAACCCGCAGGATTTTCTGCCAGGCGCTTATGTGCAATTCCTCAGAATCGATGGCAACGAATACGATGATGAGATAATCGATACCCAGGAGATACGCGGCGCCATCCCGGAACTCCTGCGCCAGCTCGAAGAAAAACTGACGGCCCACAATCGCATCGCTGTGGATATTACAACAAGCTACATTGAACAACGAACAGAGCTGTACCCCATGGAAGCATTGCACCAGATCACCCACAACGCAGTGATGCACCGGACGTACGAAACAACCAACGCGCCGATTCACGTCAAGTGGTTCAATGACCGCATTGAGGTTTTGAGCCCCGGCGGCGCATTTGGGGCGGTGACAATCGAGAGCTTTGGAGAGCCGGGGTTAGTCGATTATCGCAATCCAAATCTTGCGGACGCGATGAAAACCCTCGGATTTGTCCAGCGTTTTGGCGTAGGAATCCCAATAGCCAGGAAAAAGTTGGCGGCAGCGGGACATCCGGAACCTGAATTTGATATTTCCAATAATTTTGTGCGCGTAACAATAAAGGCAAGGGGAGCATAACGATGACCGTTCCCGTTTTGACTTTCTTCAACAACAAGGGCGGTGTTGGCAAGACCTCGCTTGTCTATCATCTCGCGTGGATGCTGTCCGACCTCGGTTATCAGGTGCTGGCCTGCGACCTCGACCCGCAGGCGAACCTCACCGCTGCATTTCTAAATGAAGATCGGTTGGAAAATCTGTGGGATGAAGACAATGAAGACAAGGAGGCATCCGCGAAGACCATCCTGCAATGCGTCCGACCTCTAACGAGAGTTAGCGACATCAAAGACCCGGCGCTCGCTGAAATTACACCTACGCTGTGCCTGATTCCGGGAGACTTGGCGCTGGCCGGCTTTGAAGACACGCTGTCATCGGAATGGCCTGACGCATTGGGTTCTATCGAGCTGTATCGCCCCTTCCGTATTTTGACTGCCTTCTCGACCGTCATGCAGGCCGGAGACGCACAGATGAACGCCTCAATCATCCTGGCCGACGTCGGCCCCAATCTTGGTGCGATCAATCGCTCGGCGCTGATTGCCACTGATTACATCATCGTTCCGCTGGGCGCCGACCTGTTTTCGCTCCAGGGCCTGCGCAATCTCGGCCCGACGCTGAATCGGTGGCGACAAGACTGGCAGCAGCGAAGGGACCACTGGGCGCAACCGGACTTTTCACTGACGGATGGGGCCATGCAGCCCGTTGGCTATGTAGTGCAACAGCACGGTGTCCGTCTGAACCGCCCCGTCAGGGCGTATGACAAATGGGTCAATCGAATGCCGGAAGAATACGCCCGCAATCTGCACGACGATAACGAAGGACCGTACCCCGAGACGCCGGCACAGGATGAAAAATACGCCCTTGCCACCGTCAAGCACTACCGGAGCTTGGCGCCGATGGCTCAGGAAGCGCGCAAGCCCATTTTTCACCTCACCACGGCCGATGGCACCATTGGCAGCCATGCCGCCGCGGCAAAAGACGCATACCGGGATTTCAGGGATTTGGCAAAGAAGATCATACAGAGAATCGATCTCGGGGATTCGTGATCTGCCCAAACGGTGGGCACAAGAAAAGAAGCAACATGGGCAATGTACGCACTGCCCTTGCGGCAATGCCTGAACAAACGTTTGCATAACATTTAAAAATTGACTATTTTAGTCAAAATAATTTGACTAAATAGAACATTTTCATGCGAACCGCAACCGTGTCGAAACTCAAAATGTCGCTAAGCGCCTATTTGCGCCAGGTCAAGGAGGGCGAAGAAGTGATTATTACCGAGCACGGCCGCCCCATTGCGCGCTTGCTGCCGCTGGCTATGCCTGAATCCGTGACCGAGCACCTGAGAAATATGGAAACACAAGGTCTGCTCACCCGCGGGGAAAAACCGTTGTCAGAGGATTTCTGGGACCTCCCGCGGCCATCGGATCCTCAGGCAGCGGTGCGTTCAGCCGCTATACAGGAGCGTGAGGAAGGCTGGTGAATTTCTGGGATACATCCGCCGTGATACCGCTGTGCGTGCAGGAACCGTCATCGGCTACGGTGCGGGACCTTCTCATGTGCAATACCTCCATGGTTGTGTGGTGGAGTACGCGCACCGAGTGTATTTCTGCATTGATGCGGCGGGTTAGAGAAGGCGGTATGTCCCCAACCGACGAACGGGCTGCCCGCCGCGTGCTGGACAGGCTGGCTCAGTCATGGATGGAGATACAGCCAAGCGAAACCGTACAAAGCATCGCGGAACGATTACTGGCCGTGCATGCGCTGCGGGCGGCAGACGCCTTGCAGCTCGCCGCCGCACTGATGGCATGCGAGGCGCACACGAAGGGGCAAGGATTCGTTTCGCTTGATCAATGTTTGCGGATAGCAGGATACAAGGAAGGGTTTACGGTGCTCCCGGATACGTGAAGTGACCGCATTGCGTCCTTGCAGGGATGCTCTGCTCATTCTCGAATTCCAGCCCGTAGACGTTGACTATCTGCGGGTCCGGAATCAAAGACGCTGTTGTCGGATAGCGCAGTATTGCGCCAAATACCGGGGCAACGGATCGAAACGCTCCCCCTGCCGGCACCCGCCTCTCTGTTGACAGGCTCGCAGTAAACCGTGTACTTTCTACCCTTGCAAGAGAGCGGGACACGTACGGCTAAGATGGCGGCACCTTCCTCGAACGAATTGGCGAATAGCGACCTCGCTTACCAGGAGAAAATCCTGCAAGGCGTTTCCCGCACTTTCGCCCTCACGATCCCGCAGCTTCCGGACAAACTGCGCGACGTGGTGGGCAATGCCTATCTCCTGTGCCGCATCACGGACACCATTGAAGACGAGCCCGCATTGTCCGCCGGGCAGAAGCGAGCTTTCGCGGAACGTTTTGCCGAAGTCGTTGCAGGCCGGGCGGAAGCGAAGCCTTTCGCACATGAACTCGGCGCATTGCTGTCGTCTTCCACGACCCCAAGCGAGCACGACCTGATCGCCAACACCGTCCGTGTCATCCGAATCACCAGTGGGTTCAATGCCGCCCAGCGAGGAGCACTCGAACGCTGCGTCAGAATCATGGCGGGCGGCATGGCGGAATTCCAACAGAACGCCACGCCCGATGGACTGAACGATGTCCCTCATCTCGATCGCTATTGCTATTATGTCGCCGGCGTGGTCGGTGAAATGCTCACTGAACTGTTCTGCGACTATTCCCCCGAAATCAACGAACGACGAGAGGAATTGCTTACCCTGTCCGTATCCTTCGGCCAAGGGTTGCAAATGACCAATATCCTCAAAGACGTGTGGGATGACCGGGATCGCGGTGCATGCTGGCTTCCGCAGGATGTCTTCCTCGCTGCCGGTTTCGATCTGCGCTCCTTATCCCCCGGTCAGGCTGATCCCGGTTTCATCAAGGGATTATCCGAACTCGTAGCGATCGCCCGCCAGCACCTCGCAAACGCGTTACGGTACACGCTGATCATACCCGCTCACGAGACGGGTATCCGCCGGCACTGCCTGTGGGCATTGGGTATGGCCGTTCTTACCCTGCGCCGCATTCACGCAACGCCAACGTTCAGCAGCGGACAGGAAGTGAAAATCTCGCGGCGCAGCGTGTGGACGGTTGTCATCGTCACCAGCGCTCTGGCGCGGTCGAACCTGGCGCTGAAGTTCCTTTTCGGGGTGTTGACCCGAAGGCTGCCTTCTTCCTGAATCATGTCGCCCTCTGGACCGGTTCCGCTTGCTTCGTGGATTTGTATGGAACCTCTAATCAAGAAATTATATTTACTTATGGATACTCTGATCAATCCATCACTGGGAGTCGAATTGAAGATTCGAGATCGGGGAAGGGCGATTTCAGGTTGGACAGGGGCCGTCAGGGGTCGGATTCAAGGCCGAATCTACGATATTGTTGCGTTTTAGCGCCCCGGACGCCTCAAAACGCGGCGCCCGGGCATACCTATCCCGCGACCGCTATCAATTTCTTGCGCGCCATGAAGAAATTCGCCAGCGCAAACAGCGTATAGACCTGCGCCGCGTTCTTGCGCAACCCGCGGTAGCGCGTCTTGCGGTAGCCCCAAAGGTGCTTGACCACCCCGAAGGGATGCTCTACGCGAGCACGAGTGCGGTTGCTCTTGCGATTGAACGAAGCGTCCGCGCACGTCAGTTTCCTGCCTCTGGCCGCCTTGCGCAACACGCGCCAGGCGACGCCTTGCGACTCGGCGCGCTCCTTGCGCTTTCGGCACGCGTAGCCCTTGTCGCCGTAGATCGTCTTCTCCTCGCCGTGAAGACACTGCTCCATCATCGTCACGTCGTGCACGTTCGCCGCCGTTACTTCTACGCTGTGCACATAGCCCTGCGTGTCCGTGCCGATATGCGCTTTCATCCCGAAATGCCACTTGTTCGCCTTACGAGTGGACTTCATCTGAGGATCGCGCTGACCAGAGCGGTTCTTCGTAGACGTCGGAGCAGAAATGATCGTCGCGTCCACGATACTGCCCTCGCGAACCATGATGCCACAAGAACGAAGGTGCTTGCCGCTAATCGACAGAAGCGTCTTCGTCAACTCGCGCTCTTCAAGCCAGTGACGAAACTTGCATATCGTCGTCTCGTCCGGCGCGTACCCCGCCTCCAGACGAGCGAAACGACGCATCGCAATATTGTCGTGCAGGGC
This sequence comes from Rhodothermales bacterium, assembly GCA_965248175.1. Lineage (GTDB taxonomy): Bacteria > Bacteroidota > Rhodothermia > Rhodothermales > VXPQ01 > VXPQ01. The sequence continues at coordinate 972,903 of OZ252093.1, read as the reverse complement.
GTCTTCCATGCCCGGATCCGAATGCCCGAACCATTGCTGCATGAAGTAGATTCGAAGCATCACCTCAAGACCGACCGGAGGACGCCCCTTGGCGCCCTTCGGATAGAAAGACTCCAATTCCAAAAGAAAAACCTTCCAGGGAAGCACCGCATCCATCTGCTCCAAAAATCGCTGGTTACGCGTCTTTCTCCTCCGGCTTTGGTAGGTCACGTCCTCGAATGAAAACTGGAGCATCGGATCTTCCTCGCTTGGTGATGGACTATATCGTAAAATACAAACCGGGCCTTAATCAGAGTATCCTATATTTACTTATATTGTGTATGTATATTTTGCTCTGCGTTATAGCAAGATTGGGATACCCCCCGACTTTCCGGCCTGAAAACATGCCGGACTTGCTGAGAATTGAACCGGTCACATGACGATCGCCGAGCCAAAGAATATCCCATCTTGTTACATACCGGGCTATGCAAAGGCCCGCCCGCACGACCCGGTGGCCGTAGACAAAACTACATGAAGCATACGGGCATCGGCGACCCGGTGCTCGACCCGATCATGGAGGAGCTTTCCGACATGGCTCCGGGCGAGTTGCACCGTTTCATCGGGGCCGGTATCGAGGGGCACGATCACGTTCTACGCGCTGCACCGGAGCCCCTGCGCGACTTCTTCAAAAACCTTGAAGAGCCTTCCTGGCTGGACTACGAAGCCCTACGTCCGGGGATTCGCGCCTTCCACAAGAATGTGGACCTCATGTTGGTCGCGTTCGTCACCGGTGTGCTCGTAGAGGGCTTCTCGACGCTGATCGCCAAGTCGTTCAGGATCACCGGGCGGGTTGGGTCGACGACAAGGCGACTCCAGCAAAACAACCGCCACATGATGGACATCTTCTTTCCCGACGGGATGCAGAGAAACGGCGACGGCTGGAAGCTGTCCGCGCGCATTCGTTTCGTGCATACCCGGATCAGAACCTTGCTCGCCAAGTCGGACGATTGGGACCACGAAGCCTGGGGCGCCCCGCTGAGTGCGGCGCACCTCGGTTTCGCGATTTCCGTCTTTTCGAAGCGGCTGCTGGAGTACTCGATGCTGGTGGGTGCGCAGTTCACCAAGGAAGAACAGAAGAGCGTTCTGGCCGTCTGGCGCTACTCCGGTTACGTGATGGGCATCCCGGGGAGTATTCTCTACGCGACCGCCGCGGATGCGGAGCGAGTGTACAAGGTCGCCTATCTGTGCGAGCCCCCGCCGGAACCCGATTCGGTAACTGTGGCCAACATGCTGATCCAGTCGATACCGTCCGTTGCCAATGTCAAGGATCCGGCGGAGCAGAAGAAGCTCGTGAGATTGGCGTACCGCCTTTCGCGAGCGCTCATAGGCGACAGGCTCGCTTATAAGCCCCCCTCTTTAGCGCGAGGCGGGCTTACGAAGCGTAATAGGAATGTACGGATCAATACCGGAACCCCGACAAGGAGCAGATAAGGAATCAGCGTTCCGATCAGTACGACATGGGGACCGAGCAACCCCCCGACCAGACTGAACAGGACTGCTAACGGAGTCGCCAGCGCAACACAGACTATCAAGACAACGCGCCAGGCTCCGGTAGAGCCCCTCAAGAGGCGTTGCACCAGCAACCCAACCAGCACGCCGCACAGGAAGAAGAGGACAAGCCCGAACAGAATGGCCGGTATCTCGAACAGCATGGGCGGCGTCCAGTCTTCCCGGCCCCCGAATCGTACAAAAGCCGTCAGGATTTGCAGGATGCAAAGACCCACGCCAAAAAGCGCGGGTATCTTCCAGTAACGCCAGGAAAATTTCGGCCTCATGGTTGATTTGGTGTTTTCTGAGATTTCTTTTGTTGGTTCCATATCCATGCGCACAATTCAGATCGCGTGCCGAATCGCTGCCTCCAGACCATCCACCATCCTGTCGAGCGTCAGGTGTTCCTGCGCGTAGGCCAGTGCGTTGGCCGAGTACCGCTCCCGATCCGCCAGCACCTCCCGAATGCCCGCCGCAAGCGCTTCGGAAGAATTGCCCGAACATAGCAGACCCGTCTCCCCGGACCGAACGTACTCGACTTCGGGACCATTGCCCGCGCGATTCAGATCATGTTTTTGGCCCGTTGCCCCTCCGGCAGGATTACGCAGCGACACCACCGGCAACCCGAAAGCGAACGCATGGTTCACGGCCAATCCCAGGTACCCCGGCATGAGCATCAGGTCGGAGGCGTACAGCCAGGGACTCGCTTCCTCGCGCAACATGGGGCCGAGAAAACGCACGCCCTGTAGCGAGCGGGCCGATACCGCGGCTTCCATAGCCGCCCGCTCCGGCCCGTCCCCGATGATCAGAAGACTGGCGGGGACCTCCTCCGTCAGGCGAGCCCAGGTGTCGAGAAGCATATCCGTTCCCTTCTCCCGGATTAGCCGCCCTATATAGACGAGGACCGGAGCGTCGGAGGGGATAGAGAGCCGCCGCCGAACCGCCGTTTTGCCCTCCGCCGCCAGCGCGTCCCGCTGTGCAAACATGGGACCAAGGTCCATCGTGTTCCGAGCAACAAACAGGTTGCGTTCGGGCACGAACGGACGCAGAAGGTTTGCTATGCCCTCCGTATAACAGGCGCACCCTTCTACCCCTTTTGCCAGCGCAAGGCGGTATTTGTCCAGGAAATGGCGCCGGGGATCGAACGCCCTGTGGTTCGACGAAAAGTGTCCCCAGAGAATCCGGCCCGCCCCCAACGACTTCGCATAACGCAGCAAAAACGGCAACGTAACGGACCGGGGACTCTCTTCTGCAAGGATTGCCGCCGGCGCACCATGCTTCTCGAAGGCTCTGCGGAACGGCTGGGCGTGTATTCTTTCGCCGAAAAACCAGTGGTTGCGGAGGAAGACTTGCTTGTAGCCCGGGCTCGCGGAGCGGGTACCGGATGCATCCGTACGGGTGTTGGCGGCAGAATCAGAGGCGCCTGGGGGAGTACTCCCCGGTACCAGATTCTGTAATGAGGAAGCTCCCGGCGGATCGCCTGCGCACACGACCAACCGCCCGTCGAACCGCTCGTTCAACTGCTCCAGCACCGGGATGCGGTACCATGGAATCATCCGGGCGAAGTAATAAATGGGGCGACGATCCGGGGGCATTGCGGGTGCGTCCGTGTTCCTCTCATCCATTTTGACCCGGCGGAAACGCACTACAATGCCTTGATGCGAATAGCACGAAATTCGATGCGGTGGCCATGGCCCAGAAAGCCAATGTAGCCCGACGGGTTGAACAGGCCCGGGTGCTCCCTGCCATCGATCGTACCGGACCCGCCCTCCTGCTCCAGATCAACGTCTACGATGACCGTCCCGTTGAGTATGACAGTGATGCGGTTGCCCTGAGCCACGATCTCCTGTTCGTTCCATTCGCCCAGCGGCTTCTGATAACCGCGACGCGCCGGGGCGACGCCGTAGACCGAACCGTGATATTGCCACGGCTGCAAATCGGCGTATTCCGGGGCAGTATCGTCGAGTATCTGGATTTCCATGCCGTAGTAGGCGGCGTCCTTGCCCTGCTCAGCGCGGATTCCAACACCATTGTTGGCGCCGGACTCCAGTTTAAACGCGAAACGCAGGTGAAAGTCGCTGTATTCCTTATCTATGTAGAGATTGCCGCCGCCATCTTTAAGACACACGAGGCTGCCGTCCTCGACGGCATAGCCTTCCGTGTTGCCGGTCCATCCTGTCAGATCAACGCCATTGAAGACCGAGACAAAGCCCTCCTCGTCCAGGATGGCCATGGGTCGCTCCGCCTCCCAGGCCCGCACCCTTGGAATCGCAGCGTCGAAGACGCGCTCGTAGTTCAGGCGCTCCACCTGGGCGCGCACGGTGGGGGCAAGGCGGTCCCACAGCGGCTGGTACATCGTATGGGTCCGGGCATAGGCTTCCCAATTCGCCGGCGCCACGGAGTCGGTGCCGAAGAGAAACCGCATGGGGTGCTTTGCGATGAGCACGGCCCATGCATCCACCGTTTCGTCATCCTTGACAAGGTACTTCGCCACCTCGTCCCAGGAAATGTCGAGCATAACGTGCTGGTAACGCGAATCGCTCAACATGCGGTCAAGCAGTTCGACATGCTCCCGGGACGGCGCCACAAAACGGCCCAATCCCGTATGGGCCCAGACGATGGCGGCCTGAGGATGCGCCGCAAAAACGCGTAGCAGGTCTTCGTAATGATCCGGCTCTTCGCCGGGACGCACATTGGCGATATCGCAATGCAGGATAACCACCAGGCCAATCTCGGCGGCTTTGGCCAGGATGCGGTCCAGCGCAGGGTTGTGCAGGCTGGTCGTATGCCCCGTGATCTTCGACGACACGAACTCCTTGTGAATGCTGAACTCGCCGATGCCGGCAAACACGCCGGGGAACGTGCGCAGGACACGCTCGATGTGGTCGGCGGCGTACATGTCCGTAGGATTGAAGCCCGTAATCATGGGGTCCACCCGTTGCCGCTCCGCGTCCGACAACGACAAGTACTCACGGGCGATCGCCGCATCCACGAAGGAATAGTAGTAGAGCGCGGCGTCCGAGCGCAGATAATAGTCCGGGGCCCGGTCTCCGGACACGAAATAATCCCATTTCTGCTGCAACGGAATGCCGAACAGCGCCGTCCGGCCTACCCGGTCGCCCACCATGTCGAGATATTCGCGCACTGCGGGACCCTCCTGTACATAGTTCAGCAAGTGCAAGTGGGCATCGTTGAAGTGAGGAACAGATGCGCCGGCTTCGGAAACGGACGCAATTTCTTCGCGGGGGGGGGCGGTAACGGACGAAACCTGATCATGGACAGCTTCGACAACGGGTGCCGCGGTCGGTATGCGTGCAGCGCCGGCGTCGCCCGCCGGGGCAAGCGAAGAGCCCGCCGAACAGCCGGTCCACACAAAAACGATCAGGTATATCCAACCCGCATGGATTCCTTTCATGGATTTGGAGGAGTCGAGCATGAAGAGAAAAGACCACCTTGAAATGGCCAATGAACCCGGTAGACGCCACCCCATCTCCTATCCTCCGAAAAACGGCTCCCAACGGGAGCGGTCGGGACGAGGAGTGGCGAGGCTTGCGCCGACAAGCGCCAGAATGGACAACGCCACGGCGGGATAGGTTACCTCTTGCAAAAACGGATGCAGGTCGCCGAACCAGGCCTGTTCGGACATCCAGAACGTCCATACGAGCGTGACGATGGTTCCTGTCAGAATGGAAGCGATCGCACCCGCCGTAGTAGCCCGCTTCCACAGGAATGCGGCAAGGAGCGCCGGCGTGATAGCCGCACCATATACCAGATAGGCCGTATAGGCCGCCGTCAGAATGGTCGGAAACTGATCCACAAGCAGGTAGGCGATCAGCCCCAGCAAAAGGACCCAGCCCCGGCTCATCAGCACGATAGCACGGGAACTCATATCCGGGGCGATGAAGCGCTGCACCACATCACGCGTCAGGTTCGTCGCAGGCACCAGCAGGAACGAGTCGGCGGTGGAAACGATGATCGCCATCATGGTGGCCACCAGCGTCATGCCCAGCACGAGCGGCATATAGGAGGAAGTGGCCAGGGTCGGAATAATGTACTCGGACTTGTTGCCTGCCACATCCGCCGCCCCACCGGCGAACAGTTCGGGAATGAGCCCCTGGTCAGCCGCCACCGCCCCGGTCAGGCCCACGAAATACACAGCGGACTCAAGCACCACCACGCCGATCACCCAGAAAAACACGGCCTTCTGCGCCGCATTGCCGTCCTTTGCGCTGAATATGCGCTGGTACATGTTGGCGTCGCCCATCAGGAGGAGCATGGTCGGGATCAGAAAGGATATGGCCACGATCGGCCCGGAAGAAGCGCCGGTGCGCTCGTTTGCCCAGTTGCCGAACAGCTCCCATTTTCCTGCCGCTTCCGCATACATCACGATCTCGTCCATCCCGCCGACCGCATCCACCATGAAAAACACGGTGGCGAACACCCCCAGCACCATGAGTATGCCGTTCACGACATCGGTGTATACGACCGACAGCATCCCGGCCAGCGCCGTATAGGCGATCGCAAAGAGCGCCGTGATGACGATACCCGCCTGTACGGAAATCTCCGCCTCCGTCCCCTGCGTAATGAAATGCAGCACATTGCCGCCGCCCCGGAACTGGTAAGAAACGATGGTCAGGTAGGCAATAATGGTCGTGATGGTCGCCAGTACGCTGGAAACCCGTCCGTAGCGCGCCTCGAAAATGTCCGGCACGGTCACCTTCCCGAAATGGCGAATGCGGCGTGCAATAAAATAAATGAGTACGATGCCTGCCCATGCGCCGGCGCTGGACCACAGCCCCGCCATGCCGTTGCGATACCCCAGCCCGGCGCTGCCGAACAGGGAACCGCTCCCCATCCAGGTAGCAAGTAGCGTGCCCACCAGCACCCACCAGTGGAGCGTGCGGCCCGCCACCATGAAATCTTCCCCCGTCTTCACGACCCGGCTCTTGTAGTACCCGACCCCGACCAGAGCCGTCAGATAAACAAGGATCGCGAGGATGTAGGGATTGGAAAGAAGGCCCATCATGGATGTTTTTCAGGGAATGTGGCCAAAAATCCAACGATTATTCGTCGAGGCGTTCGAAAGTGGACATCGTTTCCACCATCTTCATGCGTAATTTACGTTTGATCTTGCACCCGTGCCGTCCGATCTGCGAACGCATGCGGCGCCTGCTTCGTCAAAGGGCGCCGCAACGAACCGTCGATCCATTACCGCCCCCATGACCACGCGACACCCACACACGCCGGTGGCCAGCAAAGAAACACATCCGATACGCACGCACACCTGCGGCGAACTGCGCCCCGAGCATGTCGGAGAGGAGGTCGTACTCAAGGGATGGGTGGATACTCGCCGCGATCTCGGCGGGGTAATCTTCCTGGATCTACGGGATCGTTACGGACTGACACAGGTCGTGTGTTCCCCCCAGGACGAAAAAGAAGCTTACGAACGCGCCGATCTGGTGCGCAATGAGTATGTGATTTCTATCCGGGGCACGGTCGGCGAGCGAACGCAGGAAACCATTAACCCGAAGCTTCCGACCGGCGAGGTCGAGGTGCGAGTCCGGGACCTGAGCGTACTGAACAGCGCCGAACCTGTCCCCTTTCCCGTATCGGCCCACGAGGAAAAACGGCGCACTGCAGGCGAGGACCTGCGCCTGCGCTACCGGTATCTGGACCTGCGGCGCCCGGAACTCCAGGACATACTGGTGCTGCGCCACAAGACGTACCAGGCCGTACGCAGATACTTCGACCGGAACGGCTTCGTGGAAGTCGAAACGCCGGTGCTCATGAAATCGACGCCGGAAGGCGCCCGGGACTATCTGGTGCCGAGCCGCGTGCATCCGGGCCGGTTCTACGCGCTCCCGCAATCGCCCCAGACGTACAAACAGATTCTGATGATCTCCGGCCTGGACCGGTACTTCCAGATCGTCAAATGCTTCCGCGATGAAGACCTGCGGGCGGATCGCCAGCCCGAGTTCACGCAGATCGACGTAGAGATGAGCTTTCCCGACGAGGAGCAGATCTATGCAACCTTCGAGGGCCTCATGCAAACGATCTGGAAAGAGGTGAAGGGGGTCGATCTGCCCGTACCCTTCCCCCGACTGACCTGGCGCGAGGCCATCGAACGGTTCGGTTCGGATAAGCCCGACCTCCGTTTCGGCATGGAAGTCCAGGATGTGAGCGATGTGTTCAAGGGCTCCGGCTTCCGGGTTTTCGATCGCATCCTCGAAAACGACGGACACATCGTAGCGATTGTCGCCAAAGGGGAGGGAGACCGGGCGCGCGGCCAGATGGACCGCCTCGACAAGGACATTGTACGGCGGAAGATCGGGGTCGGGGGGCTCATTTACTTCAAGCTGCCGTCGGACGGCTCGGAGATGTATTCCTCGGTCAAGGAACACGTGATTGCCCGGGAACACGTAGATGCCTGCATCAAGGCCGTCGGCGCCAAAAACGGCGATCTGGTGCTGGTGCTGGCCGGTCCCGACCCGGATATTTTTCTGAACATGGGCAAGCTGCGCCTGCACATGGCGAGCGAAACCGGCCTGATTCCAGCGCATGGCGAGCGGTGGAACTTCGTATGGGTCACCGAATTTCCGCTGCTGGAATGGGATGCGGACGCCAAGCGGTTCACAGCCATGCACCATCCGTTTACGGCGCCCCACCCCGACGATGCGGCGGCACTTGATGAAACGCCGGGCAAGGTGCGGGCCCGCGCCTACGACATGGCGCTCAACGGAGTGGAACTGGGCGGCGGTTCGATCCGGATTCATTCCAGAGAGATGCAGCACCACATGTTTCGTTTGCTCGGCATCGACGAGAAAGAAGCCGAGCGGCGGTTCGGTTTCCTGCTGGATGCGTTCCGCTACGGCGCACCGCCGCATGGCGGCATCGCCTTCGGCCTCGACCGCATCATCATGGCGCTGGCGGGCACGCACAACATCCGCGACGTGATTGCCTTCCCAAAAACGCAGAGCGCGCAGGAACTGATGGTGCGATCGCCGGATACGGTCGATGCGAAGCAACTGGAAGAATTGCATATCGAGATCGTAGCGGACGAAGACCCCGAATAGGCAGTGGGCGGCACGCCGCAGAACAGGCCTTGCAGGGCAATCATGCCCACCGCCGGGTACATACCCCTCCCGTTATCATGGAAGCACCGGATCGACTCACGGAACTTGCCCGGCGCGAAATCGACTGGGAGGGCTGGGAGGCGCTGATCCGCAGGAACGGCATTACCATAGATCGCCCGCACGGCACGCGGCACCCCGCACACCCCTCCATTATCTATCCGATGGACTACGGCTACGTGAACGGCACGAGCGCCACGGACGGGGAAGATCTGGATGTTTTTCGCGGCACGGCCGGGACGGGGCTTGCGGGCGCGATCCTCAGTGTGGACCACCGCAAGGGAGACCGGGAATTCAAGCTGCTTTTCGACTGCTCCCCTGAAGAAATCTATCTGGCCAACGGGTTCATTAACTTCGACCGCTGCCTGATGGAGGGCGTCCTCGTACTGCGCAAGCCGATGGCCGACCTATGGAAAGAAGTTGCATCTTTTTGCGCCGGATAGCGTATATCGGGCGCGCTGTAGATGGCACGATGGATGTCATAAAGAAAGGCTATGGTCCCGTAGCTCAGTTGGTAGAGCAACTGACTTTTAATCAGTGGGTCGCAGGTTCGATTCCTGCCGGGATCACGCACAAAGACGGATAGCACGCATTGGATAACGCGTACGCCAGACGTGTGCGGGGCAACCCGCAAGAACGCTCCGGTGTTTCATCCATTCGTACGTTCCATGAAGTTCAGGCCCGGGTGGCGGAATTGGTAGACGCACTGTCTTGAGGGGGCAGCGTTCGAAAGAGCGTGCTGGTTCGAATCCAGTCCCGGGCACATTCACATCCCGTCATGCAAACGCGAGCGGACGTACTCGCCCATATTCGCCGGCACGGCGAAGAAACGTACCCGGAGGAATGCTGCGGCTTTCTGATCGGACGCCTGCATGCGGACGGGAACGAAGTGGTCTATGCGCGCCGCGCCGTAAACCGCAACGAAAACCGGCGGGAAGACCGGTATATCATCGCGCCCGGGGAATATCTCGAAGCCGATCTTGCCGCCCGCAGGAAAAATCTGGATATTGTGGGTATCTACCACTCGCACCCGGATCACCCGGCTGTTCCCTCCCGAACCGATCTCGAACTGGCGACCTTCCCCGGATACACCTACATCATCGTGTCGATTGAAAACGGGAAAGCCACGAATCTTTCGGCATGGTCGCTGGCCGAAGATCGCTCGCGATTTCTACCGGAGCAGATCGACGTACAAGCCACCCAGAAAAAATCATAACCACACGCGGAATGGCCCACATCTACATCCCCTCCCCGCTGCGCGCGTACGTTGACGGTCAGAGCACCATAGATATCGAAGGTGCAACCGTCGAGGAAGCGCTGGCGAACCTCGTACGGCAGCATCCGGCTATCGGGAAGCACCTGTTCGCAGAAACCGGCAAGCTCCGGCAATTCGTCAACATATACCGGAACGAGGAAGACATCCGGTATCTGGACCGCGAAAAAACCGCCCTGGACCCAAAGGACGAAATCTCGATCGTGCCTTCTATGGCAGGGGGAGCGGAAGGCGACGCCTGCATGATGCACAACCTGAAGCCGGAAGAAATCAGGCGGTACAGCCGGCATCTAACCCTCCCCGAATTCGGGATGGAGGGACAAAGAAAGCTCAAAACATCCTCCGTGCTCGTCGTGGGTGCAGGCGGGCTCGGCTCGCCGCTGGCCCTGTACCTTGCTGCCGCCGGCGTCGGCAAAATAGGCATCGTGGACTTCGACGTGGTGGACGAAACCAACCTGCAACGGCAGATCCTTCACGGGACGAAGGATGTGGGACGAAAAAAACTCGTGTCGGCCCGCGAGACGATCCGCGACGTGAACCCGTTCGTGGAGGTGGAAACCTTCGATGTGGCGCTTACAAGCGAAAATGCGCTCGATATTCTTTCGGGGTACGACATCGTTGCGGACGGCACGGACAATTTTCCCACCCGCTATCTGGTCAACGATGCATGCGTGATGCTGGGCATCCCGAATGCCTATGCCTCGATCTTCCGATTCGAAGGACAGGCATCGGTGTTCGCTGCAAAAGACGGGCCGTGCTACCGTTGTCTGTACGAAGAACCCCCGCCTCCGGGTCTCGTCCCGTCCTGTGCAGAGGGAGGCGTACTGGGCGTCCTTCCCGGGCTCGCCGGCACCATACAAGCCACCGAAGTGATCAAGATGCTTACCGGCATCGGGGAACCGCTTATCGGACGACTGCTGGTGATCGACGCACTCGGCATGCACTTCCGGGCGCTGCGCATCCGGCGCAATCCGGCCTGCCCGGTATGCGGCGACCACCCCTCCCAGACCGAACTCATTGACTATCAGGCTTTCTGCGGCATTGCCGCACAACCGAACGGCAACACCATGAAACAGGAAACATCTCTCCCCGAAATCACGGTACGCGAACTCAAGAACCGGATCGATCAGGGAAATCGCCCCTTTATCCTGGATGTGCGCCAGCCGTACGAGTACGACATCGTGAACCTCGACGGCACGCTCATTCCGCTGGATGAACTGCCCGACCGGCTGGACGAACTGGAAGAGCACAAGGACGCGGACATCGTGGTTCACTGCCGCTCGGGCGGGCGTTCTTCGCGGGCGGTGCAACTGATGCGCGAGCACGGGTTCGAGAACGCCCTTAACCTGAAAGGCGGCGTGTTGGCCTGGAGCGACGAGATCGACCCCTCCATGCCGCAGTACTGAGTCGTACGCGGCGGAACCGGCCTGGAGCAACTGGGAGCCCACCCTGGCCGCAACGTACAGGCTTGCGCTACACCCCAGGCCCCTGTAATCCATGATCTGTAAAACCGTTCAGGGCGTTGACGTGCCCGCGCTTGGGCTCGGTACCTACCTGCTCACGGGGCAGGCGTGCCGGCACGGCGTGGCGGAGGCCATCGATATCGGATACCGGCACATCGACACGGCGGTGGCCTATGGCAACGAAGAAGAAACGGGACAGGGACTGCGCGACGCAGGTATCGCACGGGAGGATATTTTCCTCACGACGAAAATATGGATGGATGACCTGATTCCGGCCCGGATCGCCCCGGCAACCAGAGAAAGCCTGTCGAAACTCCGCACGCCTTATGTCGATCTGCTCCTCATTCACTGGCCGACTCCGGCGATGGAGCTTGAAGCGTGCCTCGACGAAATGCAGGCCTTGCAGGCAGCCGGCAAGGTGCGTCACATCGGCGTCAGCAATTTCCCTCCCGCCCTGATGCAGAGGGCCGCTGCACACGCACCCATTTTCTGCAATCAGGTGGAATACCATCCCTATCTGGACCAGAGTACACTGCGTGCTCTGGCACAGGAGTGTGACACATTACTTACGGCCTACAGCCCACTTGCCCGCGGTGCAGTATTGCGCGACGAAACACTGAAAGGCATTGCGGCAGCACACAACAAAACACCCGCGCAGGTCACCCTGCGGTGGCTGCTCCAGCTCGACGGCGTAGCAGCTATCCCGAAGGCTTCCGGTTCGCAGCACCGGCGGCAAAACTTCGACCTGTTTGATTTCGAGTTGGATAACGAGGAAATGCGCCGGATCGACGCCCTGTCGTGCGGGAAACGCATGGTGAACCCCTCATGGGCGCCGGCATGGTAACAAAAAGCATGGTGGCAAAAATCATGCCCTGTCGCTATTATTACTGGGATCATCATTATTACTGCGATCATCGAATCCGGCGCCACCCACCCCACACCGAACTGCAAGAATCATGCATACCCATCGCTTGAACATACTGCTCCTGCTGGCAAGCCTGCCCCTACTCGTTATTGCGGGATGCAGCGCATCCGAAGGAAACGACCGGTACATGGTAGACGCATCCATGTGCGACGAAGATAACGGCGGCCTTGTCCTGCCCGACGGATTCTGCGCCGGCGTCGTTGCAGACAGCGTTGGACGCACCCGGCACATCGTCGTGGACGCAGACGAGGACATCTACGTCATACACCGGCGTGTCACCGATGAGGGCGGCGGTATTACGGCGCTCCGCGATACGGACAAGGATGGCAAAGCCGATTCCATGCACAGTTTTGGCGCCATTGCCGGCACCGGTCTCGAACTGTATGACGGCCACCTGTACGCCGCTACAGATACTTCGGTCTACCGGTTTGCCTTCGACGGCAACGAGCTGGCGCCCATGAGTGAGCCCGAGCGCATCGTTGAGGGCTTCCCAAGACAGGGACAGCACGCCTCCAAGGCGATCTCTTTTGACAACGAAGGACATCTGTACGTGAACGTGGGCGCCCCATCGAACGCGTGCCAGGAAACGCCGCGTTTACCCGAGTCTCCGGATGTTGACCCCTGTCCCCAACTTGAGCGGCAGGCCGGCGTATGGCGATTCGACGCGATCACGGCCGGACAGACCCAGGAAGCGGATGGGCATCATTTTTCGACGGGCATCCGGAATGGCGTGGCGATGGCATGGCACCCCGGCGCGGGCAGTGTCTACGTCGTGCAGCATGGTCGCGACCAGTTGAACACCCTGTGGCCGGAACACTACTCGAACGAGCAAAATGCCGAGCTGCCCGCCGAGGAAATGCAGCGGCTGCAGGACGGAGCGGATTTCGGCTGGCCGTATTGCTATTATGACCACCAGCAGGGAATGAAAGTCCTCTCGCCCGAATACGGTGGAGACGGCATGGAAGTCGGGCAGTGCGCCGACAAGGAAGATCCGGTGGTCGCCTTCCCGGGGCATTACGCCCCCAACGATCTGGTCTTCAACACGCAGGAGCACTTCCCGGCGCATTACGGGAACGGCGCCTTCATCGCTTTTCACGGTTCCTGGAACCGGGGACCGCTTCCCCAGCAGGGATATATGGTGGCATTCGTGCCCATGGACGCATCCGGCGAACCGACCGGCGACTGGGAAATCTTCGCCGACGGGTTCAAGGGTGCAGATACTCTTGCGAGCCCCGGCGATGCCGTATACCGCCCGATGGGTCTGGCCTTCGGCCCGCACGGCTCCCTGTATGTGACGGATTCGATGAAGGGGCGTATCTGGCGGATCGTCTACAAGGGCATGGAATAGCCACTTGGCGCATGGTCGTGGCGCCGCATTTTTTTCCCTTTTGGCGGTGCGCCGGATGCGCGGCGTGCCGCCGAAAGCTCGTCTATACAAGCACCCCGGCGTGACGTAAAAAAGGGCGTCACGGTGTAGTCTTGGGAATGCCGCCTTCCGGGGGCAAGGTCTGCCCGGCGATCACGGCGTGCAGAAGATACTTCTACTCTTTTCTTCCCCTTCCGCCATTCGAACCAGGCAGGAAGCGGTCCGATAAGAATCCGACGGGGGGTAAGCGGACATGCTCACCACCCGGCGCCCCATAGATATGTGTTGGGTGTAAATTTGATGAAAAAGAAAAAAAGGGAGCAAAAACGCCTTCGGCACCAAATCAAGTGTGGTTATATTGCAGTATATGTCTTATTATTTTTGCAATTGGGCCAATTCCGATTAAGTTTTTAACAAACACAGTCGCTATCATGCGTTTCCTTGCTTGCCTCCTCATTCTACCCGCCCTTGCCCTGGCCGAACCCGCATTTGCGCAAGACGCAGTTGCGGAAGGAGCCCTGTCCGGCGCCGATACGGCGTGGATGCTGATCTCCACGGCGCTCGTTCTCCTGATGACGCCGGCACTCGCATTCTTCTACGGTGGACTGGTTCGATCCAAAAACACGCTCAACACCATGATGATGAGTGTGATCTCCCTCGGCGTAGCCGGCGTTCTCTGGGCGCTGTTCGGATACTCGCTGGCCTTCGGGGACGGAAATAAATGGATCGGCGACTTCTCGATGGCTTTCCTGAACGGCGTAGGCCTGGAAACCGACGGGGGAAGCATTCCTACCCTGCTCTTCATGGCATTCCAGGGCACCTTCTTCATTATTACCGCCGCCCTGATCTCCGGAGCCGTGGTTGAGCGGATGAACTTCAGGGCGTACCTGATCTTTATCTCGCTGTGGGCCCTGCTGGTCTACGCTCCGGTATGTCACTGGGTATGGAGTGATAACGCCTGGCTGGGCAATATGGGGGCGCTCGACTTTGCAGGCGGCGCCGTGGTGCATATCAATGCAGGCATAGCAGCTGTCGTGGCTGCACTCGTCCTTGGTACGCGCAAGGATTACGGCAGACAAGCCATCATTCCGCACAACGTGCCCTTCGTCCTCCTGGGTGCGGGGTTGCTCTGGTTCGGCTGGTTCGGATTCAACGGGGGGAGCGCCCTCGGTGCAAATAGCATCGCGGCCCTTGCCCTGGTGAACACCATGCTGGCGCCGGCAGCCACGCTCACCATGTGGACCATCATTGACCTGAGCCGTACCGGAAAGGTTACGGCTGTGGGCGCCGCAACAGCCATTGTGGTCGGCCTCGTTGCCGTCACGCCCGCCGCCGGGTTCGTTTCGCCGATTTCCTCGCTGTTGATCGGCGCCATTGCTGCCTTCCCATGCTATTTCGCCATTCAATGGCGGTCACGCACGCGGCTGGACGATTCCCTTGACGTATTCGCCGCACACGGGCTTGGCGGTATCACGGGGGCTCTCCTTACCGGTGTATTTGCGGAAAGCGCATGGAATGGTAGTGCGGACGGGCTACTATTCGGCAATCCAGCCCAATTAGGCATCCAGGCCATCTCTATCGTCGCCGTAATGCTTTATAGCGGCGGGGTTACGTACCTCATCCTCAAGGGCATAAGTCTGGTCACCGCGTTGCGTCCGGATGTCCCGAACGAAGGCATAGGGCTGGATATCGCCAGCCATGGCGAAGAAGCCTATTCCGACGGAGAAGGCATCGTGTTGCTGCTCGACGAGGAAGTACGAGCATCATCCGCTGCATAACCAGACCACATGCACCATTACTTCAATCATCTTCCACCCTTTGGGATTATCGCCATGAAATTAGTCAGAGCAATCATTCGGCCTGAAAAACTCACCGAGGTGCTCACCGAACTGTTCAAAGCAGAAATCACTGGCCTGACAGTGACGCGCGTTCGCGGCCACGGCGGCGAAACGGAGATCGTGGAAACCTACCGGGGCACCACGGTCAGAAAGGAACTCACCGAGAAGGTCATGCTGGACATCGGTGTCTCGGATCACGTGCTCGACACAGCCATCAACACCTTGCTCGCAACAGCGCGCACGGGCGAAGTGGGCGACGGAAAAATCTTCGTCCTGCCGGTAGAAAAGATTTACCGTATCCGAACCGGCGAAGAAGATGTAGCCGCCGTTACACCGATGGCTGCCGAAGCCCTCGCATAGCACGCAACGCGCCTCTGTGAGGGCTTCGACAAGCATGCCTGAAGGCTGTATGCCCCTGCACTGGGATACCTCTCCAGGAGAGACCCGGAGCAGGGGCATACATATGTGAAAAACTGTGTTTGCGTCTGGAAAAACGGTTTCGCTTCGGTACGTATATGTAAATGCAGCGATTCAGGCTCGGCGGGCCTATCGGGAGGACGAAGGAACAGTGCATGTGCCGTCTTTGTTTTACACAAATCCTTTTTTTATAGGTACTTACAATAAAACAAAGAGGGCTTGTAAGCAAAAGCAGGAATGCTCTCGAGGGCAACGCACACAGAATGCCCCGGCAATCCGAGCGGAAGAAAGTATCCTCTCGACAGACTGCATACTAAATGTGGATAACCAGTGGATAACCCGTATACGTCGTGTATTCTTTGTTAGAAAATTGTAACGAATTGTACTTGCAATCCGTGGCGGGCAAACATAAAATGGCTGGTAACGAATGGGCGACCATATTATGCCTTACCCCCACCTCGCGGTTTGTTACCTTGAACCGCCACCCACTCGATATAGTACATGCCTTCCACCGCTGCCGAGAAAACGTGGGAAACCTGCCTCACCCAAATTTCCAACCAAATCTCCAAGCAGTCCTTTCGCACATGGTTTGCTCCGATCAGGTTGATTAACCTGGAGGAAAACAGTGAGACCGTACGGCTTCGGCTGGCCGTTCCCAATGCCTTCCATACCGAATGGTTGGAGTCTCATTATGCCCATGTCGTCAGGAAGACAGCTTCGAGGGTCCTTGGGAGACAGACCAATGTCGCCTACGAGGTCGCTCCGGATATAGCCTTGGGCGAGGAAAAGGACGAACCGCCTGTCCTGCCACTCGAACCTTCGCGACGGAACAGGGAGTACCTGCCCCGCACCTATCCGACGATACCATCACCATCAGGGCGCCCCTCTCCAAACATAGCGCCCATCAGGAATACCTGCCTCAAGCCGGAGTATACCTTCGACTCTTTCATTGAAGGGCATTCCAATCGGTTTGCCCGGGGCGGAGCCGTTGCCATCGCCGAAGACCCGAAAGGCACCGGGTATAATCCATTCACCATCTACGGAGACACCGGCCTCGGGAAAACCCACCTGGTACAGGCCATCGGAAATTACGCTCTGCAAAAAAACGCGAACCTGCGCGTCCACTACGTATCGGGAGAACAGTTCACGTCACAGTTCATCCACTCGATTCAGGAGAACCGCGTCCACTGTTTCTCCAACTTCTACCGGCAAATCGACTTGCTGATCGTGGATGATGTACAGTTCCTCAGCGGGAAAGAGAAAACGCAAGAGGAGTTCTTCCACATCTTCAACGAGCTCCATCAAACGGGCAAGAAAATCATCCTGTGCGCCGACCGGCCTCCATCCGCGATCACCGGGATTCAGGAACGACTCCTTTCGCGGTTTCAATGGGGGCTTTCCGCTGATATTCAGCCACCCGAACTTGAGACACGCATCGCGATTCTGCAATACAAGGCAGTTAAAATGGGCGTATCGCTACGGCTGGACGTGCTGGAATTCGTCGCCGAGCGGGTCCGTGCCAACATTCGACAACTGGAAGGTGCGTTACACAAGTTGTCTGCCTACGCTACACATCACAGCCGGGATATCGACATAAACATAGCGAAAGGTATCCTCCAGGACCTGATGGAGGATTGTCAGGTGCGTCTCGAGATCGAAGACATTCAGCGTTGCGTTGCCCAATTCTATGGGATTGAGCCCGATTTGCTCTCAGCGAAAACGCGGAAGCGAGAGGCAGTGACCGCCCGCCATCTTTCTATGTATTTTTGCAAGCAACTAACCTCCCATTCCCTGAAAAGCATCGGTAACCGTTTTGGCGGGCGTGACCATTCGACGGTTATACACGCTTGCAAAACGATCGAAAACCGTATGGAACTGGAGAGTGCGTTTCGGGACGAGATAGCTGTCGCCCGGGAACGGCTCGAACGCTACACGCCCGGCCGCTCGGTCAGGCATGGATAAAACCGGGGGCAGGGAGCACTGTCGTTGTGCTCCCCGCATTGACTTGCACGGACGAACGCTCAGCGCACGGCGCCGAGCGTTTCGTGTTGCCCCCTACTTTTTCTTCAGGACAGGCAAACCATTGGATGTCTCGGCGACCTGATAGCCATCCGGAACGGCATCAAGCGATCCATCCTTCGCCTGCTTACCGAAGTAATAAATGGTCTGCTCGCGGCCGTTTTTCAGCGTAGTCCGCTTGCTGTGGAGATAATAGGTCGTTCCCTTCGAATTGGTGTGCGAGTAGGCCATGTGTGTATGAGTACTTTAGGTAGGTAGATACGTTGATGGTTCCAAACAGGCGATCCAATGCTGCACAAGGCCGCCAAAAGTGACCTGAGCAAGGGTAAAAACTACCTGCAATGCACGAAACTTACTCTCGAAAAGGCAATTACGCAAGTGGCTGGGGCAGAAATGAGGGGTGACAAGGGCGTGTCCGCTTAACTGTGTAAGTGAATTTATTGATCTATGGGGACTCTGTCTCCATAGAGTATGACGAACTGGTTGAGGGCAGCCTTCCAATCTCGTATGGGTCGCTTCCATTTCTTCGCGGCTTCGCGCAGGCCCAGGTAGAGCAGCTTGCGCACCGCGTCGTCGTTGGGGAAAGCGCCCCGTCCCTTGACGATTTTGCGCAGGCTGTAGTTCAGCGATTCGATCGCATTGGTGGTGTAGACCACCTTGCGGATCGCAGGCGCATAGTCGAAGAAAGGCGCCAGACGCTCCCAGTCCTTCCTCCACAGCGGAGCGATAGCCGGGTACTTTTCGCTCCATTGTCTCTCGAAAGCCTCGAGCGCCGCGAGAGCGGCCTCTTCGCTCGGCGCTGCGTAGACTGCGCGGCAAAGACGACGCCACCGGCTTGCGCTCCTTCCAAGGCACGTAGCGCAGGCTCTTGCGCACCTGGTGCACTATGCACAACTGCACCCGCGCACGAGGATAGACCGTCTCTATCGCCTCGGGAAGACCCTTCAAACCGTCCACGCACGCAATGAAACAGTCCTCCATGCCCCGCGCCTTCAACTCGCCGAAGATGGTGAGCCACGAAACGGCTCCCTCCGTCGGAGCGATCCAAAGGCCAAGCACCTTTTTCTCTCCTTCAATGTCTATCGCCAGCGCCACGTAGACCGCGCGCCTCTTCACCGATCCCTCCTCGCGAGACTTTACGAACAAGGCGTCGAAGTACACGACAGGATACACCCGCTCCAGAGGACGAGCCTGCCATGCGGTCACTTCCTCGAGAACGCTTGCGGTAACCTCCGAGACAAGCGTAGAGGAGACCTCCGCGCCGTAGAGACGCTTCAACGTGTCCTGGATAGCCCGCGTGCTCTGGCCCTGCGCGTAGAGATACACGATCGTCTCGTCCAAGCCCGCTACCCGGCGCTGGCGCTTCTCTACGATCCTGGGCTCGAAACTGCCGTTGCGATCACGGGGAACCTCCAGATCCAGCGAACCCGACTCGCTCTCGAGCCGCTTCGCAGTGCGTCCGTTGCGGGAATTGCCGCTGCCGCGGCCCGAAGGATCGTGAGCAGGGTAGCCGAGATGATGGGTCAGCTCCCCCTCCAAGGCCGCCTCGAGAGCACGCTTGCCTATCGTCTTGAGCAAGCCCCCCTCCCCGAATATGTCCCGCGCGTCCCCCTTGAAATCCTTCAGCAACTCCTCGAGAAGAGCCTGCTGTTTGTCTGTAAGATCGGTCATCGGCTTCACCTCCTGATGAAACTATGTGTACGAATGACCACTTACACAGTTTTCAGGACACGCCCGATGACAAACAGAAAATGGGGTCTTTATTGATCCGGTAGAGCCACCTGCTCGCTTGTGTGCAGATACGATGTAAGATCCAGCACTTCTTCGTCGGTCAGTGTGCGAAAGAGACCTTCCGGCATGAGCGAATTAGCGGATACTTCCCGCGACTGAATTTCGGACTTCTCGAGAGCCACATCCCCACGCCCGACAATGCGCAATGTCAATTGCCGCTCCGTCTCGTTGGAAACGTTTCCAATAAGGGTCCGGCCGTCACGCATGGTGACAATCACCATCCTGTAGTCGTCCTGGATCTCTTCACTGGGGGTCAGCACATTGGAAAGAATGTACTCGATATCGGTCCGATTCGACCCTGTCAGATCAGGGCCGATAATACCTCCTTCATCATACATGACATGACACACGGCGCAGGTGCGCTCGTAAAGACGGCGACCATTGGACGGGTCTGCGGCGGCAATCGCTTCCGGGGTAAGCAACGTACGATATGCCTCGAAGGCCTCGTCGTCGTCAGAGGGGCCTTCGTCGATGGGGCCCCATACTTCTACAAACCCGCTCCCCACAACGCGCCGCAACTGCCGCGCGACATACGCGGGCACTTCCTCCCGCGAGATATCGCCAGACTTAATGGCCTCTGTGAGCATCCAGCCGTAGGTGGGTCGAGACGCCAGCGTCTCAAGCGCCGCACTTTGCTCGGTGGAGTTGAATGCCGGGTATTCTTCCATCAATACGGCGCCGAGGCTTTCCTGATCAAAGGCCGCCACCGCTCGAATAGCGTCGACCCGAAATGCGGGGTCGCGAATAAGCGCCGGGATCTCGGCAATGAGCCCCTCATGCTGCGTCTCGACAAGGCTGTTCAGTGCGCCGCTGCGGAGGTTCAGATCAAGGTTGTCATCCCGGAGCACATTGAGAAGCGCTTCCCCTGCACCCGTATCCCCGAAAATCTGTGCAATCTCAAGGGCTAACGGAGCCGTCTCCTCATCTTCCTGCAGCATAACATACAGGGGATCCCATCCGGGAGGCGATGCTATATCGCCGTATCCCTCCAGTCCATCCCGCATGCCTTGCAACAGTTCCTTACGTACTTCGCCATAGCGGGAAAGCGCCTCCGTGAGCGGCCCGAGCGCATCCGCATCCACGGTGCGCCGCGCAATGAATGTGGTCACAAGCGGAAGGTCACTCCCCGCCGCAAGGGCAAGAGCCCGATCAGGATCCTCCGCTACAAGCGGTTCCACGCCAAACCAGACCATCTTGGGGATGTTGTGATCGCCGGCGTCCTCCTCCCGTCCAAGCAAGCCCTCTGCAATGGCCCACCGGTCTTCATGGGGCATGCGCTGCAAGGAGGAAGCCAGATACTTGCGCACCACAGGAGCCGGGTCCATCCCCGCCATATGGGCAAACTGCTCCAGGGCAGCGTCACTCGGATCGTTATCCTCCACAAGCATCTGAATAGCCCATGCACGTACAAATTCGTCCTCGTCCCGGAGCGCTTCCAGCAGGCGTTCCTCGTCAAGCAACCCGGTCACATGCAAGGACCACATGCCTCGCAGGCGATAGTCCGGATTTGCGTGCGCATCAAACTGTGCACGAAGAGCCGCCTGTGCTTCCGCATCAATCGGTCCCTGCGTGGCGCGGTGTTGCAGAATGACTCTCGCGCGGCGCGCATGCCAGTCGCTTGCACTCGTCTGCAGATTTGTCAACTGCATATCGGACATGGTTCGGAGATCGTCGTACCGGCCCTCCCAGTCCTCCGCGAGCGAGGTTTCGGGAGCGATACGAAAGATTCTGCCCGTATCCTTGTCCAGCACGTCGTTGCCACAGATGTCGCCATCATGCCAATCCAGTACATACAGTGCTCCCTCGGGACCCACTTCCATGCTGAAACCGATCCACTGCGCATTGTTGGCCATCATAAAGTCTTCGGCGTGGCTCGCCACATATCCCGATCCTTGGGGAGTCAGGATGTCCGATAGCACCGCATGTTCGTGAATGTTCGCCATGAATAACCGTCCCTGATGCTCTTCCGGGAAAGCGTCCGACTGGTATATCCGGGCGCCTCCGTGAGCCGATCGATGACGGTGGTCGACGATGGCGCGAATATCGCTGTATACGTACGGATTGAAATGCTGCCCGCCCTGGCGATGATAAATGCCGCCCTGGATGACATGAAATGCATGAGGAATTACACAGGCCGTGATAAACATCTCGCCCTTGGCGTCATAATCAATACCCCAGGGGTTGCTGAAGCCGTGAGCAACCACCTCAAAACGATCCTGTACCGGATGATACCGCCATACCCCCCCGTCTATGTCGACGCCCTCTCCTTCGAGAATGTCTTCGGGAAAGGGATCGCCATGTTTGTAGACCTGCTCTCCGGGATCCGGTTTGTGAATCCTGGACGGGGTGGCAAACCCCTCAAGACCATAGAGCCAGCCGTCCGGTCCCCAATGAAAGCTGTTGAGCGTCTCGTGGCGATCCCGGATGCCCCAACCCGTAAGAAGAATTTCGATATCGTCCAGGTCGGCCACATCGTCTCCATCGCGATCCGGAATGAACAAGAAGTGGGGAGGCGCACCAAGAAACACGCCGTCGAATCCAACCGCGATCGCCGACGGAAACGGTATACCTTCCACAAACACACTGCGGCGGTCAGCCACACCATCCCGATCCGTGTCCTCCAGAATGAGAATACGGCTGTCCCCGAAGTTCGAGAACCCGGACCGGCGGTTTTCATAGTCACGATTTTCAGCGACCCATAGCCGCCCGCGATCATCCCAGGTAAATGCCATCGGCTGCGTGATCATCGGCTCGCTTGCCCAGGGATTGACGTTGAAGCCGTCCGGAAGCGTCATGATGTCGGCGGCCCGATCCGGCATCAAAAATTCCGCCTGGCGGCCTTCCCGCTGCGCCAGAGCCCAGAGCGCCACGACAGAATACTGCTGCCCTTCCTGGCCAATGTAACGCTCCCACTGATTCCGGATTTCGACATCGCTCATTGGGCCGGTGTAAAACACGAGCTGATGACGTATGATTTCCGTCTCCCCTTCCGGGATTGTCCAATTTCCAAGCCGGGACCGGACCGGGCCAACGCCCAACTGTCCGTCCACGCGCCATGGATGCGGAAATCCTTCGTTATCGGGGTGATCAAAAATCGCCACGTGAGCCATGTCATCACGTCCTTCGACCTGCATACTCACATCCAGCCACATGGCGCGCTGGCCTTCGGCCGCCCGATCACGCTGCCGCGCCGCGTTCACGGCCGAACCCTCTATACCCCGGGTCCACGGCATACGCAGAAAGAGACCGCCGTAATCAAATTCCCCGATAGTGACATCCGTCTTCGCTTCTCCGCTCCATTCAAGATCAAGAAGATATTGGCCGTCTTCCTCACGCATGGACCAGACCTGCGTCTCGGTAAGCACGATTTCTCCTTCTTCATCGAGCAAATCGTAGATGGTTCTCCAACTGACTTCAACGCCCTGCTCCGTCAATACATCCACGGAAACCCGCCGCCAGTATTCCCCCTCGGGATGATGAAAATAATCAAGACCGTTGACGCGCGTAAACCCCCAGTAAAGACCCGTCTGATGGGGATGATGACCGGGACTGTACTGCGTAAAGAAGCCCCGTCCGTCCGGCGCACTGATGGGATGAAGAAACGGGCGGAAATTCGGTCTGGCCTGCACCGTCAGCAGGGTATCCTCGCCTCCCGCTCTGAACACGGAAAGGGTTTCACCGGCCGCATCCTGCTTGATGAGAAGGTCTGTCGCCAAACTCTGCGAAAGCTGAGCCGATGACGCAATATCTGTGGAGTGCTGCACCGCCGGTGCAGCCATATCCTCTGTGGGGCCCGGGTCCGCCGGGCTATGCAAGAAGGCAAAGCCCACTAAAAAGGCAAAACCTGCGAAAAGCGAAACCATCCACGTGATGTTTTTCGCCTTGTTATCGGGATGGTATAAGCTGCCGTTCATGTTTTCCGGGGTGCTTTTCATGAGTGGAATATGGGGGTATGCTCACTGGAGAAAACCGCCAGGCGCTCTCGTTCAAGCAGGTAGCAGGCATTCAGCCTTTGTAATCATGGCTTCGGCCAATGTGTGTATATCTTCTTTTTCCGCCTCCGTAGCATCTTCTATCTCACGCAGAACCAGCTCTTCGCAGCGCGCGCGGAGCGCTGGAATGTCCGGTATGCGATCCGGGTGCTTTTTAGCAAGGGCATGAAGCCATACCTTGCCATAATGCGCGTGCATCGTTTCGTCGGCCCAGTCAAAATCCATATCGTGCTGGCTCACGCGGTCCTGGTAGCTCTCGAACATATCGCGCCGTTGCACCTTCTTGCCAATATTTTTGGCCTCGAAATGATGCAACATCCCCAGGCGTACAGCGGGGTCCTCCCCGCCGGTGCTCTCATAAAGATAACTGCCCAGAGGAATTTCGGATACATCGAATCCCCATGCGCGTAACCGCTCGAGCCCCATCCGCGCCGATGGCTTTGGCAATGCGCGCTTCCTCCGTGAAATGATTCTGGCCCTTGCGCATGATGTCCCAAGGCTTGTACGGAATGAACACCTGCACGTCGCGCAGGTGGGCACGTTCCACCATTTCACGCAACCCGTCGAGTCCTCCTGGAAGGTCCTCGTACATCGCGAACTGGTCACGGTCATCAATGCCCATCCGGGGATAATCGCGCCAAAGAAGCATGTAATCGTATCCTCCGAAATTCTCCTCCCCCTCATCAAGAAATTCGTCGATTCGGAAGCGGTTCGCTTCGAAATCATATATGTCCCTCCCGTATAGAAACGTGAAGTGAGAAACAAAGCGCTCCCGGTATCGCTCCTGCACAGGCCGCTCGTAATAGGTAAAATCAAAGTGATCACGAAGGTGCTTTTTGAAAACCCGAAAGGCTTCATGCCAATCGCCTTCGTGCGGCGCAATGCGCCCATCCATCACCCGCGCCTCATCCTGAGGCGCCAGATCCAGCAAAAACGTACGGTTGACGTATCCATCCTTGTCATCAAAGTCCCATTCAAGCACAGAATCGAGCATGTGAAAATAGACCCCGATATTCGTCTCATCACTGTACACATCGATGGGCATTTTAGGAAAGGAGGGGGGGGTCAAGCCTCGTCTTTTTTTTGTTATTTTTGAGCTGAAATCCCTTTTACCTCGAGTGAAGAGTTCCTTCCCAGGCAGATCAGTCGACATCGAACAGACTCCGCTGTCCATCCGCCAGGCGCCGGAAATGCCGTGTGGAAAGGGAACGCCGGGGAACGTCCAGGCCCCACCGTTTGCACTCGATGCGAAAAAGACGGGAGATCAGATCCGCCCAATCCCCCTCTCCACGCATCCGCTTCCCGAAACGATTATCTGTGAGATCACCGCCGCGAAGCGAGGCAAGCCGGCGGACGATCTTGTTGGCGCGATCCGGAAATTCGCGTCGAACCCAATCGAGAAAAATGTCTTGCACGGCTCCGGGCAGCCGGAGGATTGTGTATCCCGCACCGGAGGCGCCCCGGCCTGCGGCCGCCTTCAGGATGGATGGCATCTCCTCGTCCGTCAATCCGGGTATGATAGGCGCTACATTCACGGAAACAGGTATATTCTTTGCCGCAAGCATTTCGATCGCTTGCAGCCGCCTTTCAGGGCGGGATGTGCGCGGCTCCATGATGTTCACGAGATCGGGGCGCAACGTCGTAATCGACAGGATGACTCGGACCAGATTGTATTTCGCCATCTTTTCCAATAGATCAATGTCTCTGGTCACCAGGTAATTCTTGGTGATGATTCCCACCGGGTTGCGGTGTCGGAGAAATACTTCCAGGCAGCCGCGCGTCAGGGCGAGACGGCGTTCGAGGGGTTGGTACGGATCCGTATTTCCGGATAAAGCCACCACCTGTGGCCTCCAGGATCTTTTCTGAAACGTTGCCGCCAGCAACTCGGGCGCCCGCTCCTTGACAAGAATGCGGGTTTCAAAATCGAGGCCCGCCGAAAAACCAAGGTATTCATGAGAGGGGCGAGCATAGCAGTAAATACACCCATGCTCACAGCCCCGATACGGGTTGAGGCTAAAGGTGAAACCAATATCCGGGCTGTCGTTGCGAGCCAGCAGGGTTTTGGTGGCGTCTACATAATACTTCGTGGGCACCTGGCGCAATTCGTCCTCGTCCAGCGCTGCAGGGTCTTCTTCGAGACACAAGGGCTCGAAACGATTCGGCGGGTTGATGCGGGCGCCCCGTCCCTGACGAACAGGTATTTCTGTAGTTTTTTCCTCGGACACTGTTTCACGGTCCGACGCGGTAGGTAGCAACGAGGCTTTCCGGGTGCGTTGATTCATCACAGGCGGGAGAGATAGTCACGAAATCTATACAGAAAATATATGTATAATATATGTACAAATAAATAGATTCCGTAGAAAAATATCCAAATACATCGTGTGCACGATATGCGCCATGACGTCCTGTTTTGGTGTGGGCACGCGCTGCCGGGCGACGGGAGGGTATGCAGCAACACTCTTGCCTGCGGCGCACCAGAGGCGAAAACCCTCCTCGTGATTTGCAAATCGGTAAAAATCGATGTTTGCTAACGTACGTCAGCTGAGATCCGGCCCCGGCCCGATCTGAATCCTACCTGGCTCCAGCAGGATTTTTGACCAGCCGATAGGCCGCCTCGGCGTCGAGGTCCTGTACCAGGGAACGCAGATAGACTTCGCGTTCCTCTTCCGTATCGAATTGGCGAGCAAGATCGTTGACCTGCACCAGATCGCTCAATTTTTCGTGTCCTTTCGAGACCCGATCCATCAGGTCGAGTACACTCCCCAGCAGGTGCGGATCGCCCCGATACTGATCCACATCGATCGCCGGAGCTACCCGGTCCGTTTTGAGATCGACATCGAGCACATCCAGATCGGACCGGATGATTTCTTCGAGTTCCCGCCGCTGTTCATCATCGCGCAGGTCTTGCGCCAGCGGCGTGCGGCCCTGCAACCGAACCCGGAGCATCCATGCTTCGGCGACATCTTCTCCGGTGTACCTGGAAAAATCAGCGGCGATCCGGCCGCAAACATCCTGTAACGTGTACAGGCCATCCATGTCGTCGAGCACCATTTCGATCCATTGGATAGGCGCAAAAGACCGGAACTCCGTTTCGACATGGCCCCTTTCGTCTATCGCGACCAGCAAGCCGCCCTTTGCACCCGTTTCCCCCGGATGCCGCCCCTGTACGTTGCCCGGATACCATGCTTCCGGATCGGCAGCAACCCGTTGCCGCTTGTGAATGTGGCCCAGCGCCCAGTACGCATACCCCTTCCCTTGCAAATCCTTGATGGAGCAGGGCGCATACCGGTCATGAGATGCAGCCTCGTCCGCAGACATCACTTGCGTATGCAAGAGACCCACATGCGGCACGGAACGCCCCACCTCAGGAAAGGAGGCAGCCAGGTTGTCCGCTTCTTTCGAGGTCCTGTGACCAGCGCCCACAATGCAGGCGAGCGGTTCGCCGGAAGCGTCCCGAACAAAATGCAGAGACGGCTTGCGTTTGCCTAAAAGATGGAACGAGGCAGGCCAGGCCATCTTGCCGCCCCGGGGTGGGCGCCCGGACGGATCGTGATTGCCGGTAACGTAGAAACAGGGAATGCCGGCCTCGTCCAGCCGACGCAGTTGTTCAAGAAGAAACTCTTCCGTCTCGAAGCTGAGCCGCTCGTTATCAAACAGATCGCCCGCGATAAGCACCGCATGAACCGCTTCCGCTATGGCCGTGTCGACGGCCCGTTCGAACGCACGGCGCAGGGCATCCCGCAATTGCTTCCGCAATGCCTCGCTGCGACAATGGAACGTCGTGTCGAGGTGAACATCCGCCAGATGAAGAAACCTGAACATGGAACCGGGTGCTTTTACAAGGGAATGCGTTTAGCTGACAGCGTCTCTTCCATTTCTTCGGCCAGCCACGGATGACACGTGAAGACAAACACCTGCCGCCGGGCTGCCGCCTCGGAAAAAATGTCGTAGCACCGGGCGCGCCGGTCCCGGTCCCAGTTCACAAACACTTCGTCGAGAAACACGGGCAACGATTCCTTGCTCTCGTCCAGATGATCCACCAGGGCGAACCGGATAGCCAGGTACATCTGATCCAGGGCGCCCTGGCTGAGCGGCGCTCCGACAGACCAGGGTCGCCGTGTATTCCCTGCTTCGTAAACACGGAGTTTTTCATCCTCGTCATAATCGAAGCGTTCGTACCGCCCCCCGGTAATGGTCTGCACATACCCGCTGGCGCGCCTCAGTACATCCGGTTGGTGCGCTTCCCGGAAACGCCTGTCCGCCTCCCGGACGATATGCTGCAGCAAACGCAGCCGATCATGGCGTTCTTCAATGGCTTTCAACTCCGACCTGAGCTGCTCCCGCTCGCTTTCGAGAGCGGCAAGGGTAGGTTGTTTGAGAAAACTCTCAATGTCTTTTTGCGCTGCCGTCCGGCGTTCCGTCAAGGCATGGATCTCTTCGTCCAATTCCTCCAGCCGATCGTCGAGCCGGATTACGCTGTCATCCGAAACAGCCCACGCAACGCCCTCGCGTTCAAGAGTTTCGATCTCCCGGCGGACTTCCGTCATATCCTCGTCCGCAAAATCCGTCCCCATCTTTTCTTCGAGCGTTTGCGCAAGCCGGTACGCCTTTTTACGAGCCGCTGCAACGGAGATCCCCTGCTGGAGATCGTCGTTGCCGACCGCGCGAAGACTCGCCTCCAATTCATGCTGCTGCGCTGCAAGAATGACACGTTCCTGTTCACGGACACCGCATGCCTCCGCAATGCGATCCTGTTCCCGTTGGGCCGTTGCTTGCAGTTCGACCATGCGCTCCGCCATACGATCCTGTGCATCCCGCCGCGCCTGTACCGCATCCTGAAGCGACATTAATTCGCTGACCAGCGTCATGTCCGGTCGCTCAAGGCGACTTTCCGGAATTGGCAACCCGTCCACCAGGGCGTGTACCTCACCGCGTCGTCGATCCGCACCTGCTTCGATTTCCTCAAGAGGCCGGGTAGACGCAAGAGGATGGACTGGCGAGGGGGCAACACGCTTGCCCTGCACCCATGCCTGATAGGCCATGTACCCGGCGAAAACCCCCGCAAGGCCGATCCCTATAGCCAGTTCCGTACGGCCCAGTGCGACTGAAACAATGGCCGTCACCAGAAGCAGCCCCGCTATAACGGCGCGACTCCGCGACGCATTGCGAGCAGCGTCCGCATGGAGACGACGCCCTTCTCCCGCACGCTGTGAAGCCTCTGCTTGCCTTCGGGCCTCCTCGGCTTGTTTACGGGCGTCTGCCTGTCTCTGCATATCCTCAAATGCCTCAATGCGCTCCCGTAACGCTACGGGCGCAATGCCCGCCAGAATATCCGCAAAGCGGTCGTCCCATGCGGCTGTCAGCATCTGACGGGCCTTCTCAACCAGTTGCCCTTGCGCCCGTTTCAGATCGTCTTCGGTGCGCTTCCGGTCGCGCAAGAGACCGTCATACGGATTCCCTGACCTGATATCCATATCGAACCCCTTGCCCAGCTCGACAGCGGCAAGGATCCGCCCGGCATCCTCGTGTTCAGACTCAAGCTGCTTCCACTGCTTCTCTACATCCTCAATCTTTTCCCGGATAGCCTCTATGTCGGTACCCGGGTCGTCGGGGAGCCCGGTCAGTTCTGCAGGATCGCCGGCCTCCCGCCGGGCATTGTCAATCTGTCGCAAGCGTTCGCGTATGGGCGCGAGCCGGTCGATCTTTCGCTTGTCTACGCGCAGATTTCTCCGCTCCTCATGCAGGTCCCCGCTGCGCTGCACATCTTCCTCCACCTGGTTACTCAAAGCGCGCAGTTTCTGGTCGCGATCCTTCGCTTCGCGGACGTTGCGCCCCAAACCGGACAGGCGTTCGTTCAACCTCTTCGACTCGGAGTTGCCGCGCCTGGTGGACCTCCATAACGCGGACGCTTCCTTCTCGATCTGCCCGACAACCTCTCGGGCCGGTCGAATGAGATCAACGCCGACGCCGCCCACCAGCCGATCCTGCACGGCCTGCCATGCCTTGTCTTTATCCTGCAAGGCTACGAGATCGTACAGCGAGAGCGCATACATAGCCTCGTATACTTCCCTGGAAATGTGCATACAAGGCGCATTCCGGTTCCCCAGCGCTTCCGAGCGCCCGTCCGGCCAAACAAGCTCTCCGGTGACTGTACTGCGCAGGCGGCGCGTTACGGTATATTGCCCGCCGTTGTCCGGCTCCATCGTCAGGCTTCCCTCCATGCGCGCGCCGTCACGCGGGGCATAGGGATGCTTCTCTTCGCTCACAGGATATATCCCGTAGAGCATCGTCTGCAGGAAACGAAAAAACGTGCTCTTGCCCGTTTCGTTGCGTCCCTCGACGATTACTACCGGCGCATTCAGGTCCGGAAACGACCGGGCACGCATCGCCCCGAACGCTTCGATATGGCAGGAAAGTATCTTCATCCATGCTTTGTAAATAACCCGGCAACGCCTGCCGGCATAGCATAGCCCGCCTGCAAGGACGCACCCGACCGGCGCAAGATTGCGTGTTTATCCGGTCGGTCCGTGCGCCAGCCATAGCTTCGCATCCGCTACGGGTGTGCCTGTCAGGCGGCTCCAGTACGTTGCGTACGCATCCAGTTGGGACCTGTATTTCTTCTCAATGGCGGCCGAAGCCTCTTCCGTATCGGCCCGGTCTGTCTTGTAATCGACGATATGCCAACCTGCTTCGTCGCGATACGCCAGGTCGATGACGCCGCGCGTAACGGTCGCATGTTCCGCATCGCCTTCCGTTGCAGCCAGCGGCGCCTCCGTATAGACTTCATGGGCGCGTTGCAAGGTCTCCCATAGCGGCGATTTTTTCAAGCGCTCCATCGCCCGGACCGCCGCTTTGACATCTTCCGCCGTGAGATCGGCCTGCGACCGGACCTCTTTGGAGGCTTCAGAGCGTTGCACGGCGAAAGTCTCAACATCTTCTCCCATGGGATCAGCCCCCGATGGCAACGCGCCCGTATCGCCGCCGGCATCGTCCCGATCCAGATTGATTTGGTCCGCCAACTGCGCCACCCGGAGCGATGGGTCGCCGGGAATTCCACCCCGGACGGCCTCTTCGAACAACCGGTGAACAAGCTGACCGTATTTCATGCCACGCCCTGCCCGCACCGGGCTTTTTGACACCTTTTCCTCCTCCGCGCGCGCGCCCGTTACCGATCTGAGTGAATAGCTGGCCTCCTGCGCACGGCGCAGGCGTTCGGCAGCTTGCACACAGAGTTCCTCATAGCCGGGCCTGAAAGACAGGGTGCGATGCGATGCGTCCGGTATACTGCCTTCCGGCTCGGAGATATTCGCAATACCACGCTCACCGGCATCATCTTGCCCGTTGCTGCCGTCAGCCTCCAGGTCAGAGATATTCACAGGTTCTCTGGCCCACGCCACGTTGTCTTCCCAATTGCCTCCCTCCTCCAACTCGGGCACATTCGCAAGGGATGGATTGAGTGGCGCCCATGGTCCCGTATCGGATTTTCCGTCA
Organism: Rhodothermales bacterium; assembly: GCA_965248175.1. Lineage (GTDB taxonomy): Bacteria > Bacteroidota > Rhodothermia > Rhodothermales > VXPQ01 > VXPQ01. Next base: position 941,671 of record OZ252093.1, on the reverse strand, counting down.
TACACAGAGACGACCAGCAGGCTGCGCGCGCGCGTGGCGGCCACATATAACAGCCGCGCTTCTTCCGCTGATTGAAACCGCATCGCTTCCTCTTGATCCTCTTCCCAGCCTGCGGGCTGAGCCACTACCTCGTGATGCCAGGGACCCCGCGGTTTCATCACCGGCAGGGAGAGATACGTAGCCCCGCCAACCCGCGAAACATGGTTCGATGGACGTCTTTGTTTCGATCCCGATCTTTGGTACGGATCTGCAAGAAAGACGACCTTTGCCTCCAGCCCTTTTGCCTGGTGGACATTCATCACCCGGACCACGTCCTCGCGTCCGGACTCAAGGGACATCTGCTCCACCTCATACGCCGAATCGTTGACCAACTTGCTCAACTCCTCCACGATACGCCCCCACGGGAGGCCCTGCGCCGCCAACCGCTGCACCCACGAAACCATGCGCATCAGATTGCCCGCACGTGACGCACCTTCGCCGTCCGGGTGCACCGCAGCAAACGCCAGATACCCGCATCGTTCAAGGATGCGCTCCAGCGCGGCGGCAGCCGGAAGCACGGTGAGATCTTTTTCGGCCTGTACGAGCATCGCCTTTGCCTCGCCGAAGCGCCCGCGGAGTTCGCCGGACAAGCCATCCGGAGTAGAAGACCTCCAGTCAAAGCACCCCTCCGCCTGGCGGTATTCGTACAGGGCGCCGTCCGACAGCCCGACAAGGGGGCCGCGCAAATAGGCCACAAAGGGAACCGGATTCTCCGGGGCATAGACTGCCTCGAGCAACGTCACAACCGCCCGGACCTCCTTGCTTTCGCCAAGGAGGCCGCCACCGGTTACGTCATAGGAAATCCCGAGAGCCTCGAGCGCCCGTGTATACACCGGAATCTGACTTTTCAGCCGGGTCAGGATGAGAAAATCGCCTGCGGAGGCCTGTGGGTCGAGCAGGGGTTCCCCGCTCCCTTCGGTACGGTTCAGCGCCGTCTGCCCGCGCATGGCCCGGACTATGAACGAGGCGATGCGTCTGGCGTCGTATTCCGTAATCAAAGAACGATTGTTCCCCTTCTGCTTCGGCACAGCGATGCGGCGTACACACCATGCATCGGGACCATCGCCAAGATAGGGGTCGAGCGGGGCGAACTCCGCTTGATAGGGCGAGGATTGCCCCCCCGGCTGTCCGGGGGTTTCGTCAAACTCTCCGGATAACGTGGACGGCGCTCGATAAGGCACGCCTTCGTTTTGCGACGAAAAAATGGGGGGGAACGCATTGTTAATCCAGCGACAGAGATTGCCAAGCGAGCGGAAACTCGTATTGAGGTGCACCACGTTGCCACCGGTCGCCTTAGTGCGCTCCTTCACGAAATGGAACACGGCGACATCGGCCCGGCGGAACCGGTAAATCGACTGCTTGTCGTCGCCGACGAGCAACAGGCTGCCGGGACGGGGAACCAACTTCCGCCAGTCCCGCCCGCGGATGTCTGTGCCGGTCAGGTAAGCAATGATCTCGGCCTGAATCGGGTCGGTATCCTGAAATTCATCCACGAACAGTGTGCGGTACCGGGCCTGAAAGTATTGCCGCACAGAGGGATTTTCCCGGAGCAGCTCGGCCGCGCGGAGCAACAGGTCCTGGAAGGTCAACTTCCCTTCCTTGTGCCGCCCCGCATCGCAATACTCGACAGCCTCGGTCACAAAATCCGTCACTCCGCGATACAGGTACTCGCGCCACCGCCTCAGCACCGGCGCCACCGTCATCTCTCGAAAGGCGGGCAGCGTCTCATCGCGTATTCTCCTCGCCTCTTCCCTGTTGGTCCAGCGATTCAGGGTAACGCCGGGATTACTTTCAAACAGGGTAAGCAGACGCACGATATCCCATCTTCCATCGAGTCGAGATTGTTCATGAGGCGCTGCGCATGACGCACCGCATGCATCAAGTCGTCCAGGGACTCTGGCGAGGAAGAAATGTGGGCGAGCATCCCGTCCACATTTATTTCCCCGGTTTCGCTCCGGGGTAAGCGCGCGTGAAGCACTCTGGCCATAAACTCCCGCACCTCGTTTACATACGCCGCAAGGTCCGGCTTCTCCGCCTCGGTCTGCTTTAGCGGCAGGTCGGGATAGGCACAGCGGTCGACGAAAAACTTGTAGAGGTCCTGCGGGGCAATACCGCGCTCGCGCAGCTTCTCCATCCGGTCGTCCCCGGCGTTATACCGCTCCTGCAAAAACCGCCCCCAGGTTGCCCGCAACAACTCGGCTTCTTCATAGCCTTCGATCTCGCGAAAACCGGGCGCCAACCCCGCTTCTATGGGCCGCGTGCGGATCAGGCGGCCGCAGAAAGAATGGATGGTCCCCATAAAACACTGGTCAATCCGGTCTCGCGCCTTCTGAAGGCGTTCCTTCTTCTCGTCCGGCAAATTTTTTTCCGCCTCTTCCCGGAGCGCGAGAAAGAAGCGCCCGCGCATCTCGCCTGCGGCCTTACGCGTGAACGTGATCGCCGCCATGTGGTCGATTTCGCACTTGCCTTCCCGTACCACCGCGACCATACGATCCACCAGCGCCGTCGTCTTGCCAGCGCCTGCGCCGGCAAGCACCATCACATTGCTGTCCAGGTCCTGCGCGATCACATCCCGCGCACCCTGGTCCGACAACATCTTCCCCGCGTTCGAAACATTCGACATGGTCACACCTCCACCCAGGCTTCCAGCGCAGAGAAAAACGGCGGGAGGAGATCGTCCCCCTTCATGGCTTCGGCCAGCGTATGCGCCCCTTCCGTTACGGAGCCTTGCCCACCCGCGGATTGCACATACCTGGCGCCCAGCGCCTCCAAAACCCCCTGTTTCTCCTTCCTCTCCGATCCGCACACCGTCTTGTAATCGCACCAGGCGCAGGCATCGTATTTCTGCACATGCAGAAAAGCGCCCTGCCCGGCCATATCGAAAAACGGCGCAAGCACCTTCGCTACGGCTTCCCTCGAGGGCGGAGACTGCCCAACGCGCAATCCATGCGCCCGTTCATTCGGGAAAAAGTAGCCCGACCGGGTGGCGTGGCCTGTAATGTCTTTCCGCATAAGCAATTCGTCAAGCACAAACGCATACAACGCCCATTGAAGCCGGCGGGCCTCCGCAAGCAGATTCTGTTCGTTGTAATTGCTCGACGATCCGCTTTTGTAATCCCACGCTTCATATCCGCCCGCCACCTCGTCTACGCGATCTATTTTCCCGCGCAGCCTGAACTGTACGTCCTCCGAAAGCCGGAGCATCACCGGTTCCGGCGCGGATAACCCTCCGGATTCCCGGAAGCCAAAGCTGACCTCGAAACCGGCCGGGCGGACATCCCGCTGCGACTCTTCATTCAGAAAAATGCGCAGGGACTGCTTCAGGCGGCGCATGTCCGTGTCAAAACCGGCTTTTTCCAACACCGGAATCTGTTCCTGGAAACGCGAAACGGCGCGCTCCATGATGTCTTCAACCAACAGACGGGTATGCCGGGCAGGATCGACGCGTTCACCGCGTTCCGCCAGGGTCGTCATGAATTTCTCAAGCACCTCATGCAGGAGCGATCCGAACTCCAGCGGCGTGAGCCAATGGCCCGCCCCCGGGTCCCGTACCTCCGGTGGGTGCACGGCCAATACGTAGCGAAGAAAATACTTGTAGGGACAGGCGGTGAGTGTTTCGAGACGCGAGGCGGACAACGCCTTCGTGTCGTCCGCACACGGGTGCAACGCCGGCATAGGTCGGCCCAGCCAGCCGTCATAGACACCGATCTCCTTCGCCGCACGCGCCCGCACCGCCTGCAATCCCCTGCGCAGTGCGGGATGTCTTTTCTGCACATCCTCACGGGTGGAGGAGCAATCGCGCAGCGCCATGGCGACCTCCGCAGGCGTGAGCGCATCCCCCGGGGCGGGTACAATGCGTAAAACCGGTGGGCGCTCCTGTTCAAGCTGCTGCTTCAATAGTTCGAACAGGGGCGCAGGATACACTTCCCGGTCCTCCACCATGTCCCGCCGGTTGGCCGTCAGCAGTATATGAGAACCGGCCATACTAAGAAGCCGGACCAGGTTCCAGACCGCCTCGCTGGCGCGCTCGCGCCGCTTGGGAAGGCGCCCGCCGGAAACGCTATCCCGCTCATCGTCCAGCAGTATCGGATCCTCCAGCGCCGCGCCCGGGAACGTCGCCTCCGATAATCCC
>OZ252093.1:0-930000 GCA_965248175.1 Rhodothermales bacterium | reverse complement strand
AGGGGACCCAGCTACAGGCCCCCAATGTGATCAATCGACCGTACGAACAGGCAAGGAACGACCTCGAGGCGCTTGGACTACATGTCGAACGTATCGTGCAGCAGTACAATCCGGCCTTCGCACGCGATGTGGTCGTGGATCAAAATCCTGTCCCCTCTGCTCTCGTAAAGCCGGATCGGCACATTTACCTAACGATCAACAGCGGGGAATTGCGGAATGTGGTGGTCTCTGACGTGGTCGGCCTTTCTCTTCGCGAAGCCGTAAACCGGTTAAGCGCGCAGGGCTTGCACATTGAAGAAACGTTGCCCGATTCCATCCCGGCGCCCAATCGCAATACCGTTACCGGACAGAAACCGCTCGCCGGAGATACCCTCACGGAAGGAGCCTCCATATCCTTGTGGTACAGTATAGGCCTGGGCATAGGCTACAGCACGATACCGGACATCACCGGTCTCGCCGTAAACCAGGCACGAGACAGTTTACTCTCTTTGCAATTGCGCTCCATTGTGATCAGCGCGCCGGACAGCCTTTCTGACCCGAACGCACCCGATTCTCTGGTGTTACGCCAGAGTCCTGCCCCAGGAACGCGCGTGCGCGCCGGATTCGAGGTGCGCCTTCATACCTGGCGCGCCGAACAGCCTGAACCTGACAGACCTCTTCCCTTTCGATACGAAGAGAACGAACCGGGAGCTGGGCTATGACGGCACACGCGAAACGTATAGCCTCTACCCCCACGCTCACCTTAACTATTCATCATCCCCATCCACAAGGAGAATAACCATGAACGGCGCTGCGATGCTTCCCGAATTCGATCACGAGATCGCAAATACCCGCAAAATGCTTGCATTGGCGCCCAACGAATGTCTGGATTATCGCCCTCACGCAAAATCGTGGACGCTGCGTGAACTCGCCTCCCATGTGGCGAACCTGCCCACATGGACCGGCCCGACATTCCAGATGGACGAACTGGATATGGCGCAGCCATTCGAACGCTGGATTCCCGAAAACACAGACGAAATCCTTGCCGCATTCGACAAGGCAGCCTCGGAAGCACGCGGCATCCTGGAAAGCGTATCAGCTGATACGCTTTTTGAACCCTGGACACTAAAATCAGGAGACCGGGTTCACTTCACCATGCCGAAAGGCGCCGTATTCCGCAGTTTCGTTCTGAACCACATCATCCATCACCGCGCCCAACTCGGTGTCTACCTGCGCATGTGCGACATTGCGATCCCGGGTATGTACGGCCCTTCCGACGACGAAACGATGTAGAGCCGGTTCGTGCGAAGCTTCGGCGTTAATGTCCGTCCACCAGGTGCCAGGTAATCGACAACTTCAGACGCCGCCCCTTCGGACTGTGCGTAAAGCCGTCGAATGCAGCTTCCCAATTGACAAAAGGCGGATCCGTGTCCAGCAGATTGAGCGCGGAAAACGTAACGTCGAATCCACCGGGTAAATGCCGGTATGCGCTCACATCCAGGGTAACGAACCGGTCGATCTCATCCGACGTGTCCTTATCGATATAATTGGTATAGGAAGGAATGTAATTCAGGTAGCTGACCAGCGAGTAGAGACTCCTGTGATAGCCGAAGTTCGCTCTGGATTTCCACTTCGGAATCGGCGGCGCTGACGGATTGTACCGGTTCAGGTAGCCGGCGCCCTCCAGCTCACCCGCCAACTCCACACCGTTCACTTCCAGCGCCTTCACATAGTAGGAGCTGGTATAGGTACCTTCGAAGCCCCCTGAAATGACCCCGGCTCCGGCGGGGAAACGTGTACTGAGATGCCAGTCGATACCGGAGGTGGTAATTCCTGGCCAGTTGACCGCGTTTACGCGGATGCGCTCAATAAGCTGGGCTTCGCAGCCCGATGCGCCGCCAGGGCACGTAATGTACTCCTGCACCGCCGCACGGGTGGCTTCCTCTTTATACAGCGCTGTAATCCCGCCATGCGGCAACACGCCGATGGCGTCCCTGAAATTGTAGGACCAGTAATCGAGGATCGCCCGTACGTGATTATGGGAAAATGCCGCGCCGACATTGTATGTCAGCGCCCGCTCGGGTTTCAGATCGGCGTTTCCGAACGTGTCGATCGGCTTGTACGTTTCCGCTTCCGCGACGTAATCAAGCCCCGTAGCCCGGTCTTCGTTCAGTTCGTCCACCGACGGCACCCGAAGCGTAGACTGCACCGAACCGCGGAAAATCAACCCATCCGTCGCCTGTATGCGCAGTGCGAACTTCGGATCGAAGCTGCGTACGATTTCGTGAAATTCATAGTTCGCTGCAACCTGCGCGTCGAGACGCGCCCCCATCGTAACCGGAACCTCGACAAAGAACCGGTGGACCTTGCGTGCATCGTCGTAGGGATAATACCCGGTTGTGAACGTATAGGGGCCGACCTTGTCCTTACAACCGACGTCTCCAGGCACCGGGCAGGGATTCGTGTTCTGATTGGCCGGGTCGTTCGGCGTGGCGGACACGGCTGTCCGGCGAAACTGATACCCGACCGCATATGCCGCAAGCCCTTCGATCAGACTGCCGGTCAATACAGCATCGGCCACAAACAGCTGAGCCTTGTTCTCCAAATCCAGTTCCTCGTTGATCCAGTCGATCAACGCAGGACTGTTCGCGAGATTCCCGGCATGATCGGGATTCGCCATATCCCGAAACGCAACGCCAGGCTGTGCGGAATGCTGGAGTGCATTGCTGAACGGATTGTAATACATGCACGCTCCCTGGCCCGGTACGGCTCCATTGAGCGCGCCAAGCCGCATTCCGGCAGGAGCCGCGTGGTCTACCCCCACGTCAACGCCGCATTCGGGGCCGCCGAACCCGCGGAAGGCAAGGAATTTCCTGTACGCGTATTCCGCCGGAAGATTCACGTTGTTGGAAGCGCGCGAGTAGCTGACAGCCACGTCAAGCTTTGCACTCCGACCGCCGAATGCCTCGAATGCATGATCGACCGAGGCGGAAATGCGCTGCGTGCCGGACGCGCGGGACAACGTGCGTCCGGGACCGCTGCTTCCTACCAGACGGCCAAAGAAATACCAGTCGTCTTCAAGGCATTCGGCTCCGGAAGCGAAACCCACACGGTCCGCATACATGCCACAGAACGCTTGCCGCCCGGGGTTGCCGGACGGAACGATCTGCGTACCGTCATACGGAGAAATAGGCGGAAACGACGGGGTAGTCAGCCAGTCAGGCGTTACGGCCTGAGCCCATAGCCCCTCGATGCGATAACCGGACCGGTCGCCCAAACGTCCATTGATCTCCCCGAAAGCCCGGATATGCCTGCTTTTTTCAATCAGGTTATCCCAGGGCGCATAGCGGAAACGGCACGTGGCGGCTTCGATATGGCCGCCAAAATCCACGCAACGGGGATCGAGAAATCGTCTTTCCGCATCGCCATGGGCAGCGACGAGTTTGTTTACGAAGGCGTTCGCGTCTTCACTCCCTGTCAGCGAGGGCATATAAAATGCGCCGGGATTGCCTGTATACGACCAGCCTCCGCCTTGTAGATACGGACGCAAGCCCCATTGCCGCTCCTGGGTTCTCAACTCCTGGCGATACATCATTTCCGCAGCAAGCACCGCATGGGCGCCGGCGACAGACCCCCCCCAGATCGCGCCGGCATACGTATCGCCGGCGTCGGCATAGTACTCGTGAGAGGTCGCGACTTCCAGACCCTCGAAATCGCTGCGCGTCACAAAATTGGCGACGCCGGCCACCGCATCCGATCCATACACGGCGGAAGCCCCCTCCTTCAGGACCTCTATACGGCCGATAGCGATCAAAGGCACAGCGTTTACATCTACGAAGCGGCCCCCGATCAGACGCGCCGGGACGTATACTTGCCGGCGCCCGTTGAACAGCACCAGCGTACGGGAAGGACCCAGGCCGCGGAGATTTACGCTGGCTACGCTCTCCTGCACGGAGGCAGGCGGCCCGGCGCTATTGTACCAGCTCTGGCGCTCGCCGATTACTCCGTGGGACACACTGAGATTTTTGAAAAGCTCGACAAGTTGCGGAGCACCCTGTTCCGCCAGCGCCGCCCGGTCAACCGACGTAACCGCATAGGGCAGATCAATGGCGAATTCTTCAATGGATGTGCCGGTCACTATCACTTCGTCAAGTTTCAGCACAGTGGGCGTGATCCGCAAGGACAATGTCGTGGTCTCCCCGGCCCCCACCGTAACCTCACGTACAAGCGTGGAGTAGCCAATAAGAGAGACTCTTATGGTCTGCTCGCCCGCCGGTACAAAAGAGAAGCTGAACGCCCCTTCTGCGTCCGTATACACGCTCGCATCCAGGCCAGTGATATACACTTCCACTGCTTCCAGCGGGTGAGTGTCCGAGGCGTCCACCACCGTACCCGTAACACTACCGGTCGATTGCGCATGAACCGGCGACGCCAGCAAGGCAACGAACAACGCCAGGCCGAAAATTGAAACGCATCGCGCGAACGCGATTAAACCACATCTGTCGTTTATATACATGGCTGTACCGGATCATCGGTGGGGGATGTACATCGGGCGAAAAACGCACCGATAAACAACGATAGAGTAGACTATAAAAAATGGGAATTACCCGGAAAGGTTGACGACGCCTTGTCCGTTGCCTGCCACCAGCGTTCCGTATGGCAGGAGTTTCCCTGCCATTGCTTCTTCCACACGGCCCATTTGCTCCAGCGTATCGAGATTTCTTATGCCTTGGCGCCCTGCGAAATCCGCCACGTAGCGGTGAAGGTGCTTGACGCTCATCTTGTGATAAACACCCTTGTGCGCCCGCTTCAGCGTAGCCCAGAAGGATTCGATGCCGTTCGTGTGAGCCTGTCCGCGCACATACTCGGCTGCGCTATGTTTCACCGTTTCGAGATCGTAGATATATCGTAAGCCGCTATAAGCCTTGCTGTCGTCGGTATAAACCGTAGCGCCGAACGCCGCACGGTCAAGCACGAAGTTTTGCAGGGTTTCGCTTGTTGTATCCTCTACGACCTCCGCCTTGATCTTGCCCGTGGCCCGGTCCTTCGCTCCAACGACCGCCGTCTTGCCTGCGACACCCCTTCCGGCATCGAGTTTCTTTGAGGCGTGCTTGTTCGCTTCCCTGCCGCCGATGTAGGTTTCGTCTACCTCGACAGGCCCGCTGAACAGGTTGTCGTCGTTCTCTTCGAATGCCTTGCGGATGCGCTGGAGCAGATGCCAGGCCGTATCCTGACCGATACCTATATCCCGATGCAGTTTCATGCTGGATATGCCAGAGGTGGTTCGGTTTGATTGGACAGATTTTCGCGGAATTTAAGGTGTATCGTTGCGACCTTGTTCCGATCCGATCAACCCGAGGAGAGTCCATGTCAAGACGCACACGCAGAACCCATAGTCCTTCGTCCGAGGCGAAGGTAGCCCTTGCCGCCGTTCGCGGCGATAGCACGCTGGCCGAACTCGCAGAGCGCTTCGAGGTGCACCCGAACCAGATACAATCCTGGAAGAAGCAGCTCACAGAGAGCGCCGAAGAGGCATTCACCCGGGGTCGAGGCGCTCCGGACGAGCGCGACGAGAAGATCGAGGCGCTACATGCGAAGATCGGCGAGTTGTCCATGGAGAAGGATTTTTTATCGAAGGCGCTCGGTCGCAACCGTTAGCCGAGCGCCGCGCTATGATAGCGCGCACCCATCGCTTGCCCGTCGTTCGCCAGTGCAGACTTGTCGAACTGAGCCGTTCGACGGCCTACTACCGTCCTCGGGAAGAGAGCGAAGAGAATCTTTCCGTGACGGAAGAAATCGACCGGCTCTATATGGAGCGTCCCACGAGCGGATCGCGCACGATAAAGAGCCTGCTTGAGGCGAGGGGCATTCGTATCGCCAGAAGCCGCGTCGTTCGCCTTATGCGCCTTATGGGCCTTAGGGCCATCTACCCGAAGCGCCGCACGTCGTCTCCGGGAGAAGGACACAAGATTTACCCCTATCTGCTCGGAAGCCTCAAAGTAACCAGACCCCGCAAAGTCTATGCAGCGGACATTACGTACATCCCTATGGCGAAAGGCTTTCTTTATCTCATAGCCGTGATCGACTGGCACAGCCGCAAGGTACTGGCCCACCGGCTCTCGAACGCGCTCGATGCCTCTTTCTGCGTCGAAGCGATGGAAGAGGCCATTGTCCGTTACGGAGCGCCCGAGGTCTCCGACACCGACCAGGGAGCGCAGTTTACTTCGGAGGCGTTCACGGGTGCACTCAAGGCGCACGGGGTGCGCATCTCCATGGACGGCAAGGGCCGCTGGCTCGACAATGTGTACGTGGAGCGCCTCTGGCGCAGCCTCAAGCAGGAAGAGGTCTACCGGCACGCGTACGAGACGGTGGCCGAGGCCGAGAAGGGGATTGCCGATTACCTGCGCTACTTCAACGAAGAACGTCCCCACCAGGGACTTGACAACCGAACGCCCGACGACGTATTCTACAAACGAAAACCGCTGCCCAAAGCGGCATAACCCGACGCGACAGTACACTTAAAAACCCGAAAAAAACTGTCCAGTTTTTACGGACCACTTCTGTAAACCGATGCGACGGTACACTTAAAAACGCTGGAAAAACTGTCCAGTTTTTACGGACCACTTCTGCCCTTCAGGTTCGTCATATGCAGGTAAATGGCGTAAGCCCATTTGCGAAGCGGTAATTTCGACGCCTGCATAACGGTGCCGACCTTGACGGAAAAACAAGAGCGGCAGTCGGTGCACCAGTAAGGCATCTTTGCATGAGACGCTTCGCGCGTCCTTGTACTCTTGCAGCGCGGGCAATGGCGACCATCCGGCCAGATACGCGCCTCGAACCATTTGCGGGCTGCTTCCTCGTCAGGAAACATGTCGGCCAGTTGCATCAGGGTTATGCCGTTGCGGTACGCTTTTCCAGGTGCTTTATACATGATCTGCTCCGTTTGTTCTAAATGTATGTAAGTTATGAATTTAAATTAAAAACGTCAACCTTTGTCTGTAATTCCCTTAAAAATAAATGCTTAAAAAGTGCAAGTTTATTCCACCACATGGATCGTGAACCCGTCGTTCACGTCCACATCCACGCGCTCGCGATGCTTCGTCTGGAGAAAAAGACCTATATAATCGGGCTGAATCGGATACTCCCTATGCCCCCGGTCAACGAGCACAACCATCTGTACGCTCCGCGGGCGTCCGTAGTGCACAAGCGCATCCAGCGCGGCGCGGGCCGTTCGCCCCGTAAACAGCACATCGTCCACCAGTACGACATCCCGGTCTGCAATCTCGCGCACCATGTGAGACGTGTCTGCGATCTCTTCGCCAGGGTCCCGGTCATCCCTGTATGCGGACGCATCCAGATCGCTTACCTCAAACGTACGCCCCTCGAGCGCTCCCATCTCACGGGCAATCGCTGCCGCCACGGCACTGCCGCGCCGCCGGATACCGACCAGTTCGACGTTGGACGCTCCGCGGTTGCGTTCGACAATCTCACAGGAAAGCCTCACCAGCATACGCTGCACGCGCTCCGGTGACATGATGAGCCTGCGCGCCATACGCCGAGCATGAAGAGATTGCGGACGAAGTATCTGCGAGAGATCCTCGTCTCACTGAAACATGGCCTTGATACTGCCCCATGTGCGCCGAACCGCTGTCGGCGTATAGGCGATCTGCTTTGATCCTACAAGCTGTCGCCCCCCATCGTCCAGGACGGCATACAACGTGTACTGAACCACTTCAGCCCCCTTGTACAGATCGTCATCCCGAAAAACATAGGGGTGTTGTGCGCCAAGCGGTTCAACCTCGACTACCCTTGTCCTGGCGCCCAATTCCGCACTCACTTCAACCTCATAGTGGTCCAAATCGTCTTCGGACTCTGCGGCCCACTCCACTACAGGTACCCCTTCATCCAGCACCACGTCAAAACGGAGCGCCTTGAAGCCACTGACACGGGCTAACTGATGAGTTTGCGCATCCAGCGCCGCATCAAAAGGAAGCGCGTTGAAACCGAAAAGGCTTCCCGATACCACCGCCACAAGCACTATGGAGGCGAATTGTTTCACAAAAGGAAAAAAGATGAGGGTTGGCTCGCGGGCATATCGCACACAATATATTCCCAATCCTGCGTAACGTCAAGATACGGTAGCATGTTCCTGTTCATGCTTTTTGTGCGACAGCCGCTCTGTTCGGACAATGCTCCCGTACGCACCGCCCATACATGTTGAGCGAGTGGTGCTTGATATCGAACTGATATATGTCCGCGACCATTTCCTGGATACCTTGTATGCGCGGATCGCAGAATTCGAACAATTCGTTGCAATCCATGCAAATCAGATGGTCATGCTGCCAATAACTGAAGGCCCGTTCGTATTTCGCCTGATTTCTCCCGAACTGGTGCCGGACCACAAGATTACAATCCATCAACAGTTCCAGCGTGTTGTATACGGTCGCACGACTTACCCGGTGCCCGCTGTCTTTCAACCGGATGTAGAGTTTGTCGGCATCCACATGATCGTTCTTGGCGTAAATTTCCTCGAGAACGATGAAACGCTCCGGGGTCTGCCTGCGACCGCGTTTCTGGAGAAAAGCGCCGAATATGCGGCGAACTTCTTCCATTTGCTGGGGCGGAACGGACATAGGGCAATGCTGAAGTGTACGAACGGCCTGACTATTCTCTCAACCGTTGCCGGGGAGATGCGGTTCCGAAAAAGACATGCGAAGGTTTTGGATCATGCCGCGTCTCGCGAGCTTGCTCAGGTACCTGCCCGCTCGGGCAGCAAATCCCGGATGCCGCGCCAAATCGTATCGGCGAGATCGTCCTCGCTCATGGCGCCATCAAGACGCACGATGCGGTCCGGCTCAGCCGTCGCCAGTTCGTCAAATGCTTTCGCTACCCGGTCGTAGAATGCCTGACCGGACTGCTCCATGCGATCCGGTTCGGTTCGCAATGCATCCTCGGGCTGAATGGACAAGTCTTCAAAAAGCGGTTTGGACCGCTGTGCACGGCGTCGCAAGGCCTCTTCCGGCGGCAGCGTAAGCAACCAGGTCCGATCCGGTCGGAGTCTACCCGCGACCCGCACATTCAGGGACAATATCCAGTCCGGGTCGGCAATCCCGCGGCCCATACCCTGGTAAGCCGTCGTCGAATCGTAAAACCGGTCACACACCACTACCTTGCCATCGGCCAGCGCCGGACGAATGCATTCCTCCACGAGCTGCGCTCTCGCTGCAGAAAACAGCAATAATTCCGGCAATGGATCGATCGCAAGTGTAGATTCGAGAAGTAGGGTTCGGAGATGATCGGAAAGCGGTGTGCCCCCGGGCTCGCGAAAGAGCACGGCATCGTACCCCTCGGCTTTCAGTCGATTGACCAGCCGGCGTGCCTGGGTGCTTTTCCCAGCGCCGTCGACACCTTCGATCGTTACGAAAATCATCGGCCGTTTCCACTCCCTGCAGAACGATTAAGAAACGAGACGGCAAGCCGGATCATTGAACAATACCTCTGCTTCCACCTGCATTCCTTACCCAGACAAAGCGAACTCTTTGCAAATTGGACAGTACCCTGCTATAATACGGCGAACTTTTTTTTCGCTGCATCTTTTATTCTTCGTGTCCGGGACCATCCCGCCCCTGTACGCCCCGCTCCCAATCCGCATTCCTGCGCCGGCATGAGCATGTTTGATTTCGAGTTCGAGGACTTCGACGAGCCTGCTGACGAAGGGCGAATGAACGCGTTGCTTTCCGCCTATGAGGGGAACGCGCCCGCCTGGCTCGATTCGGATTCGCTGGAAGATATCGCCAATTATTACTTCGAACAGGGCCGCTACGAAGATGCCCTGAGCGTCATTGACCGGTTGCTGGGCATCATGTCCCACTCCTCGGATGCCTGGATGCGGCGTGGCATTCTCCTGAACAATCTCGAGCGACACAAGGAAGCGCTGGAAGCCTACGACAAGGCGCTTACATTGAATCCGGTCGACTCTGAAACGCACGTCAACCGGGGAATCACACTCAATACGCTTGGCCGGAGCCGGGAAGCACTGGAAGCGTACGGGGAAGCCATCCGGATCGATCCGATCAATGACGAAGCCTTCTTCAATCGCGGTGTAACGTTTGAATACCTGAACTCCCTGCAGGATGCTATTACATCTTTCCGGCGCTGCGCGGAACTGAACCCCGAGCATCCCGAGGTCTGGTACGAACTCGGGTTCTGCCATGACTGCCTCGAAAAAGATGCGGAAAGCATTGTCTGCTACGAACGACATATCGACATTGAGCCCTTCTCGCAGGACGCCTGGTACAACCGAGGCATTGTGCTCAGCCGGATGTCCCGCTTCGAAGCCGCCGTGGACTCCTACGATATGGCCATTGCCATACAGGACGATTTCGCCTCGGCGTGGTATAACCGGGGCAATGCACTGGCCAACATAGGCCGTCCCGAAGAAGCGGTGGAATGCTACCGGAAAGTCATTGAACTGGAAGGTGGTGATGCAGCGACCTGGTACAACCTCGGACTCGCGTTCGAGGAAATGGAAGACTACCTGCAAGCCTTTGGATATTTTGAGCAAGTCATCCGGGAGGACGAAGCGCACCCCGAAGCCTGGTACGGAATGGGGTGCTGCCTCGATGCGCTCGAACGGCACGAGGAAGCGCTGGCGCTCTTCGAGCGGGCTCTGGTGCTGAAACCTGACATCGGGGAATTCTGGCATGCCAAAGCGGATTGCTTGTATAATGCAGGAAACATTGCGGAAGCCCTGAAGACATACAGGCATGTCGTAACCGCCCATCCCAAAAACAGGGATGCCTGGTTGGATTTGGCCGAAACCTATTTCGAAACGGGCCACCCCGAACCTGCACTCGATGCCTACCAAAAGGCTCTTGCGCTGCATCCCGACGCCGGCGCGTATTTTCTACAGGCGAGAGTATTGTTTGCGCTGGGCCAGATGGACGAGAGCATGCACTCGCTCAAGATGGCCTTCCGGATGGATCCGAACATGAAAGAGGAATTGCGGCGCACTTGTCCGGATATGTGGGGCGACGCACAAATCCGACACATGCTGGGATTGGGGAATGGGCCTGCGCCGCGGGCATAACATCCGCGAAAGCCTGACACACGTCGTGCAAGGCCTTCTGATGGGCGCCGCCGATATCGTTCCCGGCGTCAGCGGCGGCACGATCGCATTCATTGTCGGTATTTATCCCCGGCTGATTACCGCTATCAGCCATGGATTTGCGATGCTGACCTCCCTGGTCAAAGGCCGGCCCGGCGAAATGCGCCGGCATGGCGCCCGCCTTGAATGGGGACTCGTCATACCGCTTGCGGCAGGAATAGGCACAGCGCTTCTTGTCGGCGCCAAAGTAATCCCGATCCTGCTTGAAACCTGGCCCCATCAGACGCTTGGATTATTCCTGGGCCTGGTGGCAGGATCCGTCGGGGCGCCGTGGAAACGGATCGAGCGCAAGAACATGTCTGTGCTGTGCATGGTCGTGGTGGCCTGCGGCGCGGCTTTCCTTCTTACGGGTATCCCTGCGTCAGGAGATGCTCTGGCGCCTTCGGGCATCCGTGTATTCCTATCCGCAGCCGCGTCCATTTGCGCAATGATCCTACCCGGCGTTTCGGGAGCATTCCTTCTCAAGGCAATAGGCATGTATGAAGTGACGCTGCATGCATTGAATGACGGGAATATCGGATATATTGCGCTGTTTGCTGGCGGGGCGGTTACCGGATTGGGGTTGTTCTCGCGATTGCTCAACCACTTGCTCAAGCGATACGCCGACCTGACCATGGCAGCACTGGTGGGCCTGATGATCGGCGCACTGCGAGCACTCTGGCCATGGCAAACAGCTGAGCACGCGCTTCAGATGCCCGGAGAAGGCGAGCCGTTCTGGATTGTCGTACTGCTGGCGGCGACAGGCTTTGCGTTCATAGCAATCATGACGCGACTGGCAAACCGCATGGGGCATCCGGAAACGAACGGCCCCTGAACGTGCATCTCACAACACCAGCCGTTCGAGGCGGCACGTGAGGTGGTCAATCCGGTCGCGATCTATCTCGACGCCCAATCCTGCGCGGGCCAAAGGCACCTCAACGAAGCCATCGGGGGACATGGTCCACTCCGGTTGCACAATATCGCATGCCCAGTAGCGGCTGCTCGGGGAAAGATCGCCCGGTAGCGTAAAACCGGGAAGAGAGGCCAGGGCAACGTTATAGGCACGCCCTATACCCGTTTCGAGCATGCCGCCAACCCAAGCGTTGAGACGGCCCTTGCGGCACACGTTATGCACCGAGATCGCCGCGGATAATCCGCCCACGCGACCGGGCTTCACATTGACGACACGCCCGCTGCGAAGCCGAACCATGTCTTCCGCCCGGTCCGGACCGGTAATGGATTCGTCGAGACAAACAGGCGTGGAGAGCTGCTCCTGCAAGACAGCGTGGCGCACAAGATCGTCCTGCGCAAGAGGTTGCTCGATCATGGTTAACCCATACGCGTCAAGGGTTCGCAGAAGTTCGATATCGGCAAGAGTATAGGAAGCATTCGCATCGACAGACAGTGGAACGTCCGCACCAAATTCTGACCGTATGGCTTCGACGTAGCGCACATCGGCGCCCGGCCCGATCTTTATTTTCACATTTTGGTATCCTTGCCCGAGACTATTCCGCACGCGTTCCACGAGCATGGATTCCTCTGGCTGCATGCCGATCGCAATCCCGGCAGGGACATGGCGCTGCGTGCCTCCGAGCAGAACGGCAAGCGATGTCTGCATCCGCTGCGCTTCAAGATTCCAGCAAGCCATTTCCAGCGCTGCTTTCGCCATCCGGTGCCCGCGGAATGCGCGAAGCGGGACAAGTATATCCGAGGGGGCACTGATATCGTGGCCTTTAAGCGCCGGGACGAACCATTCCCGGATGGCGAACCATGCCGTATCGATCGTTTCGGGGCTGTAGTGCGGCGTTTCCTGCGCCACGCATTCGCTCCATGCCGTTTCCCCGGTACGTGCGCTTATCTCAAGCAACAAAATGCGGCGGCAATCCTGTATGCCGGAAGCTGTCACAAACGGCTGCTTCAGCGGTAACCGGATCTCGCGCATCTCGATGGTATCGAGCTTCAGCATGCCGCTCTCCGTTAACGATGCAACATCTCCGACCGTCTGCGCAAGGCGTTTTTGACCACATCGACAGGCATCTTGTGTCCGGTCCATTGCACGTAGGCCGCAGCAGCCTGCTCCAGGAGCATATCAAGCCCCCCGATCGTGACGGCGCCCCGGCTTGCAGCGTCGCTAAGCAAGCGGGTCTCTTCGGGATTGTACACGATGTCGTACACGATATGGCCATCGCCAAAATCATCGGCGTCCGGCCACGGGGAATCGTTCACCGCAGGATACATACCTATCGGCGTCGCGTTCACAACAAGCCGCGCACTCCGAACAGCGGCCCGGGCAGACGAAAAGGCGTGTACTCCAAGAGCTTTGTTCTTGTCGAATGCAGCCAGATCGGTTGCCAGTATGTCTGCCTTTGAAGGGGTCCGTGCGATGAGCGTAAGACGCTTTGGACGAAACGTAACAAGCAGCGCGTAGGCGACGGCTCGTGCTGCGCCTCCGGCGCCCAGCACTGCCATATCGGCGCCCTGAAGCCGATCCGTCAGGGAAAGAAGCGAAGCCAGAAAACCGGTCACATCTGTATTATCACCAAAAAGTGTGCCGTCGCGGCGGCGCACAATAATGTTCGAAGCGCCGACAGCACGTGCACACGGAGACAATTCATCCAGATATGGAAGTACGGCCTGCTTGTGAGGAATCGTGACGCCTGCACCCGCGAAATGCAGAGCCGCAAGGCCGCGCACCCCATCCCCGATACGTTCGCGGGTTACGGGAAAGGCTGCGAACGCGAAATTGATGCCCTGGGCGGCAAAAGCCGTGTTATGAATGAACGGAGAAAGCGTTTGCCCCACAGGATAGCCAAGCAGGCCGATCATCCGTGTGTTCGCATCGATATGTATGGCGTCGGACCCCACGCTACCGAGCTGGCGCCTCGACGGACGGCGCTGCCGCATCACCTGTTTCCCGGGCAGGTGGATCGATGAGCGCTATCAATACATTACCCGGATCGGGTTTGGGCAGGCCGTTATCTTCAGAAAACACCTGTAACTGATTTTTCCCGCGCACGACAAAAAGCGGAATCATGCGGGAGCCGTACTTCGCCTCCAGCCTGGAATACGTGTTCTCATCTTCGATAGTAAACGTCTTGACCGCGGCGCCCGCTGCAAATTGCGCAGTGAGCGATGCATGGTTGGTGCCCGTCCCGAAGAGAGGTCGCCCCCGCAGGTGCTGTGCCAGTGTCTCGTCCACATCTTCGCCCCGCTGTTTATCTCGCGTGGCCAACTGGTACATTTCCGCACTGTCGAAAACTTGCGCAAAGCGCACCACGGTAAGCGAGTTGACTTCATCGTTGGGAGTAAGTACGATAAGCCGCCCGATCCCGCTCAGATCCAGTTCGTCCAGAATGGATTCGGACAACACATTGCCACGCAACGCTCGCAGGCCGGCCTCGCGGGCACTGGCAACGTTGCCGGGATTGGTATCTATCATAAGCACGCTGAATCCGACCTGATCCAGTGCACAGGCAATGTGGCGGGCCCAGTCGTGGGCTCCAATGAAGAGCACGCCCTGAGGATCGGGTTCCGCGAGCCCCAACCAGCGTGCAACCGGCGAGATCGTAAGGCCGTAGATTGCGACCGTGCCGACGATCACAAGAAATACGATGGGCACGATAACTTGCGACTCCTCCGGATATATCTCGGCAAGCCGGAACGTAAAAAGGGAGGCCACGGCAGCCGCAACAATACCGCGAGGCGCCAGCCAGGACAAAAATACCTTTTCCTTGAAATACAGGCGCGTACCGAGCATCGACAAAAAAACCGCGGCCGGCCGTACGAGCAGCATGAGTATGAGGAGAAAAACGATCGCCTCCCAACCGAGATACTGTATATCGCCCAGATCGAGTTGCGCCGCCAGCATGATGAAGAGCGCGGCGATCAGCAAAACCCGCAAGTCTTCCTTGAATTCCACGATGCGCCGCACTGCGACAAGGCGCTGGTTTGCGACGACGAAACCCATGCCCGTCGTGGCCACAAGACCACTTTCCGGCTGCAGCGCATCCGCAACGGCAAAGACCGCAATGACTACCATGAGCGCCATGGGATTCTGGAGATAATCCGGCACCATGCGACGGCGCAGCAGAAAAACCAGGATTCCCGCTCCGGCAACCCCTATCCCGACGCCGACGAAAAATTCCAGCAACAAGCCTTTGAGCGCATGCGATACAACACCGCCCACCGTGCCTGCGCCCGGCTCGTTGATCAGCACGAGCGCTTCCAGCACGAGCACAGCGAGAATCGCGCCGATCGGATCAATGGTGATGCCCTCCCATTTCGCCAGGGCGGCTATGCGTCCCTTGGGTCGGATATGCCTGAGGATCGGAACGATAACGGTGGGGCCTGTAACAGTCAGAATCGCCCCGATGAGAATGGAAATGCTCAGACTCAGCTTCAGCACAAACAGGGAAGCAATCGACGCAAGTATCCAAGTGATCAGTACACCGATACTGATCAGACGGCTAACAGCACCGCCTACCTCGCGCAGTTCGTCGAGGCGCAGGCTCAGCCCCCCCTCGAACAAAATGATCCCGATCGAAAGCGCAACAAACGTAAAAACCCATTCGGCGCGCATCGCAGCCGGATCCAGCAGACCAGTGACCGGCCCAGCTATGAACCCGAACGCGAGCAGCAACAAAATGGATGGCAAGCGATACCGCCACGCAATCCACTGTGCGCTGACGCCGAGCACGAAAACGGCTGCTATGCTAAAAAGCGCGGACACTATACAGGAAACAAGACCTTAATGGGAGACGTCGCAGACCCGAACGGAGCTGCTTTGCAGCATCCATACACGAAAACAAGGAGCTGCTACGCAGCATCCGGCGGAAAACGGCTAATCTAACTCTGCAGAATATGCGCTCGGTTCCGACTCGACGAAGATTCCGACCCTCCTGCACCCAATGCAGGGGCATGTCTGCCCTTGGCCAATGAATTATTTCTTTTCTCTGAAGGCCCGCTGCATATTTGTCGTAACTCCATCGTAACATATGTTTGCGGCCGTATGCGGGCCGCATGCTGACGTTGGCAAACACTCTCTCCTTTGCCCGAAAAACGGGTTTCCCATATGTCGTACACAGCAGATTTTCTGGGGGACGTAAACCGGTCGTTTATGAAAGCGGCACGACTGACGAACCACCCCAAAGGGCTCCTCGAACAAATTCGCATGTGCAACAGCGTCTATGCGATGGAATTTCCCCTTGTGCGAGATGACGGGTCCATCCATGTCATTCAGGCGTTCCGCGCCGAGCACAGTCATCACAAGCAGCCTGCAAAGGGTGGTATCCGCTACGCGCCAAGCGTATCAAGAAACGAGGTTGTGGCGCTGGCCGCGCTCATGACCTACAAATGCGCCGTGGTCGATGTGCCTTTCAGCGGCGCCAAGGGCGGCGTCAAAATCGACCGGAAACAATTCTCGGTCTACGAACTGGAGCGGATTACCCGGCGCTACACGTTTGAGCTGGTCCGCAAAAACTTCATGGGACCGGGCATTGACGTACCCGCTCCGGATTACGGAACGGGGCCCCAGGAAATGGCATGGATTTTCGATACATACAATCAACTATCGGATAACCCGCTTGATGCGGAGGCCTGCGTGACTGGAAAACCGGTCGGCCACGGGGGGGTGCACGGACGCATGGAAGCTACCGGCAGAGGCGTCTTTTTCGGTATCCGCGAGGCTTGCAGCGATACGAAAGCAATGCAAGCGCTCGGTCTGGAAACCGGTCTGGAAGGGAAACGCGTCATTGTGCAAGGCCTGGGTAATGTGGGTTTCCACGCGGCGCACTACCTGCAGGAGGCGGGCGCCCTCATTGTGGGCATTGCGGAGATGGCCGGTGCACTCGTCAAGGAAGACGGGCTGAACGTAGGGGAAGTGGGTGCCTGGCGGCAAGAACACGGCACCATTGAGGGATTTCCGGAGGGGCGCATTATCAAACCTTCCGGGAAGGCGCTTGAACTGGATTGCGACATCCTGCTGCCCGCCGCCCTTGAGGGACAGATTACGAGTGAGAACGCAGGACGTATTCAGGCGCGCATCATTGCCGAAGCAGCAAACGGACCGACAACCTCGGAAGCCGACGACATACTACGGGAACGAAATGTACTTTTGCTGCCGGATTTGTACCTCAACGCCGGCGGGGTCACCGTATCATATTTCGAATGGCTGCGAAACCTTTCTCACGTGCGGTTCGGGCGAATGAGCAAGCGGTTCGAACACAATACACAGCAAAAAATGTTTACAGCCATCGAAGCGGCCACAGGGAAATCGTTCTCACCGGAGGTGCTTGCAACCATCGGGAAAGGCGCCGACGAAATCGATATCGTCAATTCGGGACTTGAAGAGACGATGGTTTTCGCCTACAACGAGATTTACGACATCTCGAAACGTTTGAAGACCGATCTGCGCTCGGCGGCCTTCGTAAGCGCCATCGACAAGATCGCCGTGCTCTATAACGAGATGGGTATCTTCCCGTAGGGAAGAGAAGATAGACAATAGCTTGACAACCATCCAGGGTCTTAAAGGCTCTTTCCGGGAACGGGAGATGCCCGAACAGATTCCCGACACGCCGGAGAACATTGCGAAGGCTATCCTGTTCAGTCCGCCTCGAAAGAAGGAGGACTGGAAGTTCATGAAGAAGGAGAAGGATTAGGAAGCATTCCCCCTTCCCCTGCCAAGCCCCGTCCGTGCATCGAATCGGGGCTTTTTGTTTGTGTCAATTATCCTGTTCTTCCGATTCGGTGCAAGCAAAGAGGTGTTCGTCGGACTGGCAAAACGGCAAATTTTGCCGATTTGGATATTGTGGACCGGAATTAGTTGCATGAAATACAGTTGCCAGTGAATTCGAACCTGACTCGTGTATAACTCGAAAAGAATATCCTTTTTACTGCCGTCATACAGCCCGTTGGCCCTCCCACGCGAAAAACCCTGCGTCCGATCCTGTACTTTATCCAGGCACGAGTGTCCGGCGGAGGAATATTTCCTCCTGTAACGCAGAAGGTCCAATTCACGGCAATAGTGTACAATCCCTGCGTAACCGCACCAAGCCTGAGCTCATGAGCCGTACGCTTTTCTTTCGGGATTGGCCTGTCTGGATTCAAGGACAATTCTGTCCAAGTGCCGCTTTCCGGTTCGTTCCAGCAGTGCATCGGTCGAATACTTTAATCCAACCGCCTGCGGATTTTCCTTGACAAAAGTGTAGAAAGGATCTACATTATAGTCGTCCAACGGTTTTTCACCTCCTGTTTTCTTAAGCCTTTTAGGTGGAAAATCTGCGCCCGATGGCCCCAAACCGTCGGGCGCTTTTTGTTTTAGGCAAGATCAATATCCTGCAGGGCATTGTCAAGGACAAATACTGTGTGCTGCACATATTGTTGATTGCATTGGTAGCTGAATTGCTTCAAGCAACAATCTGACTTTTCCGCTTCGGCACTATCGGATATAATTCCCGTTTTTATTTGCAGTATGCGAAAAAACCAGAACCGGACGGATCACCCGCACCCGCTTGTGGAACCGCAGTTGAGGCACGAATAGCATGCGCCGCTGCGGACGGTGATGGACCCGCAGTTGGGACAGGCCGGACTGTCCTCCTGGTTGCGGAATGTGGCCACATTCGACTTGCCTGCACGGCGCCCTTCCATGGCCTCCATGAACGCTTCCACGGTGCTTCCGACGAGCGAATCCACAGGCTCGGGCGGCGCGGAAAGTTGCGTCTGCATCTGGGCCTGAGGCCGGATTGCATAACCGGAAGCGGATTGTTCTTCGCCGGAATGGTCACTGTCGGCCTCCTCTTCCTTGTGCACCCGCATAAATTTCAGGGACAGGTACCTGAAGATGTAATCCATGATCGACTTCGTGATCGGGATCTCCTTGTTTTGCGTAAAGCCGTTCGGTTCGAAACGCATGTGGCTGAACTTGTTGCAGAGATCCGCCAGTGGAACACCATATTGCAACGCGATGGATATCGATGTCGCAAACGCATCCATCAGTCCGGAGATCGTAGATCCCTCCTTCGCCATCGTAATGAAGATTTCTCCGGGCATGCGCGAGGCGGGATACAGCCCGATATGCAGGTAGCCCTCGTGCCCGGCGATTGAGAATTTGTGCGTTATGGAAGGACGTTCGTCGGGAAGCCGTTTGCGGATCGGCCGATACACGATCTTTTCGGTAATTTCCGGTTCGGGCGCCGCCATCCCATCGCCGGAAGATTCCTCATCCCATTCCTGCCTTTTTCTGGTATTGCCGCCCTTCGATGTCGAGAGGGGCTGGCTCCGCTTGGAATTTTCGCGGTAAATGGCAAGCGCCTTGAGCCCCAGTTCCCAGCCCTGCATATAGGCATCGGCGATCTCCTCGACCGTTGCACTTTCGGGCATGTTGACCGTCTTGGAGATAGCGCCGGAGATAAAAGGCTGAACTGCCGCCATCATATGGATATGGCCCTTGTGATGAATGGAACGCTCCCCCTTGAAAGGTTTGAAAGCGCAGTCGAAAACGGGAAGATGTTCCTCGCGCAATGCCGGCGCGCCTTCGATGGTGTCGTGCTCATCGACATACCGAATGATCGCATCGATTTCCGGGGACGGGTAGCCGAGGTGAGCGAGCGCCTCAGGCACGCTGCGATTTACGATCTTCATCATCCCGTCGCCCTGCCCGGCCAGCAGTTTGTATTTGACCAGCGCGATATCGGGTTCGACGCCTGTCGTATCGCAATCCATCATGAACCCGATTGTGCCGGTCGGCGCCAACACCGTGGCTTGCGCATTCCGGTATCCAAACTGCTCGCCGGCAGCTATACAGTACGTCCACGTTTCGCGGGCGGCCTCAAGGAGATAGCCCGGGCAACTGGTATGGATAGTATCGACTGCAGCCGCGTGCATGCGCATCACATCAAGCATGGACGAGCGATTTTCGGCAAAGCCTGTGAAGGGTCCGATCTTTTCGTTGGCGGCAATCTCGGCGCTGCGGGCATATGCCTCGCCATGCTCGATCGCCATCAGCGCTCCGGCCACGGCGCGGCCTTCGTCACTGTCATAGGGAAGCCCCATAGCCATCAGCAGAGCACCGAGGTTGGCAAACCCGAGCCCGAGGGGACGGTAGGCATGTGAATTTTCGGCAATCGCACGCGACGGATACCCGGCGTTGTCTACCAGGATTTCCTGCGCCGTGATAAATATTCGCGTGGCGGCCCGGTAGCGCTCCACATCGAACGAGCCGTCTTCCCGCTGAAACTTGCGAAGATTCAAGCTGGCCAGATTGCAGGCTGAATCGTCGAGAAACATGTATTCCGAGCAGGGATTGCTCGAATTGATCGGTCCCGAATCCTTGCAGGTATGCCACCGCTGGATCGTATCCTCATACTGTACGCCCGGGTCGCCGCACACATGGGTGCCCTCGGATATCTTGCGGAGCACATCTTTTCCGGCAATGGTTTCGACCGCCTCACCGTCGAGCACGCCCCGAAGTTTGTACGGGCTTCCGGACTGCACGGAATGCATGAGTGCATCGTCCACACGCACAGACTGATTGACGTTCTGGAAGGCTACGCTGCCGTACGCCGGGCCATTGAATGAACCGTCGTAGCCTTCCTCTATCAGTGCCCAGGCCTTCCGTTCTTCTTCCTGCTTCGCCGTAACGAATTCGAGAATATCCGGGTGCCAGGACTTCAGCGTCTGCATGATGGCTGCACGGCGCGTCTTGCCCCCGGACTTGATGGTCCCGCCGGTAGCATCCTGCACGCGCATGAAGCTGACAGGCCCTGACGGCTGCCCGCCGCCGGAAAGTTTTTCTCTGGAGGAACGCAGCCTCGACCAGTCGGCGCCTACCCCCGACCCAAACTTGAACAGCCGGGCGCTTTCTCCCATCAACTGCCAAATGTCGTCGATGGAATCGTTAACCGATATGATGAAGCAGGCAGAGGCCTGTGGACGCCGGTAGGGATCCACGGAGACGGCCTTGCCCTTGCTTTCCTCCCAGCCGAATATTTTCTTGCCGCCCGAGTCGTGGACGCCGTACTGCTGATGCAGTCCGACGTTGAACCATACCGGGCTGTTGAAGGCGCCATATTGATGCAGACAAAGCCAGGTGAGTTCATCGTAGAAGCGTTCGCCATCTTCGTCGGTGGCGAAATAATGTTGCTCGGCGCCCCAGTCGGCAATGGTGCGCGTGACGCGATGAATGAGTTGCCGGAGTGAGTCTTCGCGCCCCCCCTTTGCAGGATCCGTTCCCGATTGCTCGACATCTCCGTAAAAATACTTGCTGGCCACCACGTTCGTGGCCAAGGGGCTCCAGGATTCCGGGAAAGCCACATCTTTCTGCTCGAAGACGGCGTCGCCATGCTGATTTTTGATGGCGGCATCGCGCCGGTCCCATGCAAGCGCGTCGAAAGGCGACTGTCCTTCCTCGGAGAAAACCCGTTCGATATGCAATCCCCCGGCAAATTGCCCGTGGGCGAAAACCGCGGCGCCGGCCTCGCGGGACACTTCCCCGACATTCGCATCATCGGCGTTCAATCCAGAGAACAAGCCGGACGAGAGGTATTTGTCGGGGGTATCCTGGGTGAAGCCGCCCTGGGGGGATATGCTATCCTTCATAATCGCTGCTCCTTCCTTGACGTGTATACTGCTATTCCTGGGTACTTGAGAAAAACGGGCGAACAGATCGAAAATAACGGATTACCGTTTGCCCTCCGACCTAACCGTGCAGGGGCAAAAGCCAGAGTGTACAATAAAAAAGGTAGAGAACCGTTATGCAAGCGTTTTTTATCGACAATGTCGGATTTCACAATTCCCGGAATCCACAGAGTATCCACAGAGGTGTAAAGCACAGAAGCACGCACTGACTCGCGGACAGCATTTTGTTTTAATACCGTTATTGCGAAAATGTTCCTTTGCCCACATCCTATTCACGAAGTTATCCACGATTTTGTTCACAATCGAGGAGACACTGTACAAAATATTGTTTGCAATAACGGTTATGTATTCCGTGGAGCAAACAGTCTCCGGCTGCATTCCGCATCCGAAGTGAAAGAATGAATCCAAAGGCAAGGTCGGTCGTTTACTGCGGGCGCCATGTGCCCCTGCCATGGTGACGGGCACAGTGGAGAGCCACAGGCAATCCTCATTTATACAATCAACGGCGGGCATAATGTTGCAGGAAAGCATTGAGCGCAGTGCATATCCTCATCCTGAGGAATTCGAGGTTATGCGCCCGGAGTACTCGGAAATAGAAAACGACTACTTCCGAGCGGTCATCACCGTCTCGCCGTTTCGCGTCACGGGCGAGAGCCGCACGGAGGCCGGCGCCCGCCGGGCTGCGCTCTACGAAGCGGAAAAAACCTATCGTTCCTACCACCCGTCCTACAGGGCACGCAATCCTTATCCGGATACCTTCTCGGATCGCCAAGGAACCAAATGGTCATGCGTCCCGACATCAAAGCGCGACAAAATGGGAGATTATCGCTTCGTGGATGCAGACAACGAAGAAGACTACGCAGATATCGAGTCCATGCTAACCTGGGACGTACGTCCGGGCGACGTCAACCCCGCTGATTGACGGGGAGAAGCGCTACTGCGAAATACAGGAAAGCGAACAGGAGGGTGGCCATCCCAAATGGCCCAAATCTCTTGTTCAAGCAGACACACCAAAGAAAGCCTCCCAAGCCGGTATAGCGGGAGGCTTTTCATTTTTATGGTTTCATTGCGCTATCGGGCAATCACGGACCCATGAGAATGATACTGATTACCGATACGGGCCCGGCAGAGGGCGTGTCCGCTTAACTGTGTACGTGGCTTTACTGTTCAATGGGGACTCGGTCTCCATAGGGTATGGCCACCAGCTGAGGGCAGCGATTCGCGCAAGGGGCCGCCAGGTGAAACCGGCAAGCCTTCTTGTACGTCCATGAACGGCATAACCAATGCCAGATCTCTGGCCCGATGTATGCCGATTTTATTACGGATAATCCCCTGAACGCCCGAAAGGACATAGCGTCAGACTTGGCCGACACCTTGCGCGCCGGTCCCTTCGCATCTTTGTTGTGCACGGTCGGACATGTTGCCGACAGAGAGGGTATCGACGTATGGCTGGTGGGAGGAGCCGTGCGGGATATTCTCCTGGACAGGTCCGTCCCGGAACTGGATTTCGTAGCGGTCGGACCGGGCAGCGGCATCCGTCTTGCCAAAGCGCTTGCGAAAGAACTCGGTGGACGTACCGTGCATGTGTACGAGACCTATGGAACCGCCGCCATCCGCGTACCCCGGCCCGGAGTCAATGGGAATTCCAGTGACAGCAAGGTGCTTGCGCTGGAATTCGTAGGAGCGCGGAAAGAGAGCTACCGCCGCGAATCAAGAAAGCCTGTCGTCGAAGACGGCTCGCTGATGGACGACCTGCGCCGACGCGACTTCACGATAAACGCGATGGCGGCCTCCATGAACCCGGATCGTTTCGGGGTGCTGGAGGATCCGTTCGATGGGCTGGCGCACTTGTCCGAGGGTATACTCCGAACCCCTCTCGACCCCGGCATTACGTTCGAAGACGATCCGCTCCGGATGATTCGCGCCGCACGATTTGCAACCCGACTGCAGTTCCGGATTGCCGCACAGGCGCTGCATGCCATGAAACGGCAGGCCGGGCGGATCGCTATCGTGAGCAAGGAGCGCATTACGGACGAACTGCAGAAGATCATCTGTGCGGCATGTCCCTCGGTGGGGTTCCGGATTCTTTTCAATTCCGGCCTGCTGAAGCATATTCTGCCGGAGCTCACGGCGCTGCAGGGCGTCGAAACCGTGGACGGGCATCGCCACAAAGACAATTTCTTCCATACGCTGCAGGTCCTCGATAACCTCTCGGCGATGACGGCGAACCGGAGCGGCGAGGAGACGTGCTATCTGCGCTGGGCGGCGCTTCTGCACGACATCGGCAAGCCGCGCACCAAACGATTGTCGCGTGCCGCCGGATGGACCTTTCACGGGCATGAGGAGGTCGGTGCGAGAATGATTCCCGGCGTCTTCAAAAAGCTCCGGCTTCCCTCCGGCGATCCGGTAAAGTATGTACAGAAACTCATCCGGCTGCATCACCGGCCCGTGTCCCTTGTGGACGAGGAAGTCACCGATTCCGCCGTACGGCGGCTCCTCTTTGAGGCGGGGGACGATATCGAGGATCTGATGACGCTGGTTCGGGCGGACATCACGTCGAAGAACCCACAGCGTGTACGTCGCTATCTCGCCGCGTTCGATCACGTCGAGAATAAAATGCAGAAGGTCGAGGAAAAGGATCGCCTTCGTAATTTTCGCCCCCCCGTGGACGGACGCGAGATCATGCAGACGCTGGGCATCGGAGAATCTGTGGTTGTCGGCATCATCAAGGAAACGATCCGGGAGGCGATTCTGGAGGGAGACATCCCCAACGAACATGACGCCGCTTTCCAACTCATGATGGAAATCAAGGACGATGCGCTGCGGCGCGGGGCGCTTTTCGAGGAGTTTATCGCTGAACTCAAAGGACGGGAAAACGCTGCAATCGGCGCTATCAAGGAGGTTGTGTTCTCCGGGGATCTGCCACAGGATCGCCCTGCCGCCTGGCAGTATCTGACGGACATCAAGAATGGCGTGACGGAACGCCGCCGGGAAGAAAACGGGGCGTGACCGAATTGATTCTTACGACTCCGGCATAATGCCGATGGGATGGCGAGCCCCCATCCACGATCTTTTATTTTTATTAAGACTTTGTCTATATTGTGTCCAGCTCGTTCCATTCTCCAGAAAACGTTTCGCTACGCATAGCCACATGCCCCGTACATACGTATCCGCCGCTGCTATTCTGCTTGGCCTATGCATTGGAGCGTGCGGCGAACCCGAGTCACAAACGGTCGTGATCTACTCCGGACGAAGCGAATCGCTCGCAGGACCCATCCTTGAACGTTTCCAGGCGCAAACAGGCATCACCGTAGAGGTCCGGTATGGAAACACGGCGCAACTGGCCGTAGCCCTTTCGGAAGAAGGCATACAAACCGAGGCGGATCTTTTCTGGGCCCAGGATGCCGGCGCGTTGGGCGCCGTACAGGAAGAAGGCCTCCCGGCGACTCTTCCCGACTCGTTGCTTACCAGAGTCCCGGAATATTTTCGAAATGGTTCGGGAACGTGGGTGGCAACGAGCGGTCGAGCGCGCGTACTGGCATACAGCCCCGAGCGCACCACGACGGAAACACGTCCCGCAAGCATTTTCTATCTGGCGCAGGAACCCTATGCCGGCCGTGTCGGATGGGCGCCGGCCAACGGTTCGTTCCAGGCGCATGTGACCGCACTTCGCACCATAGCAGGCAACGAAGCCACACAAAATTGGCTCCGGGCCATGCAGGAAAACGGGGCAAAAAACTATCCAAACAATCGAACCATCGTGCAAGCCATTGCCGATGGAGAAATCGATCTGGGATTGCCCAACCACTATTATCTGTATCGCTTCCTGAGCGAGGATCCGGACTTTCCGGTGGAACAGCAGTTCTTTGCAGCAGGCGATGCAGGCAATCTGATCAACGTGGCAGGGATCGCTATGCTGGCATCTTCCACGCGACAAGCCGCCGCCCTGAAACTGATCGATTTCCTGCTTTCAGAGGAAGCCCAACAATACTTCGTGCAGGAAACGTATGAATATGCCGTCATTGAAGGCATCGGGTCGCCTGCAGGGCTTCCCGGCGCAAACCAGGTGGTTCCCGATATCGATCTTGACGCGTTGAGCGACCTTGACGGCACGCTCGACATGCTGCGTGAGGTCGAACTCCTCTGAACATCTATAACCGAACGGGCTATTCGCTTCGGAGGCCGCTGGCATGACCCGTGTCCTCACCTATCTTCGTCGCCCGTGGTCCTGGTACGTCCTCGTGCCGATCCTGCTTGTCGTGATCGGCGTGATCGTTCCTGTGATCTACCTGGTGCTGCGAGCCTTCGAGGCCGATGCCGACACGCTGGGTGATCTCGTATTCCGGACGAGGAATCTGTACCTGTTCGCAAACACGTTCCTGCTGGCTGTGGGCGTACTGGCGCTCGGTTCCGCCATTGCCCTCCCGATGGCGTGGCTGACGACGCGCACACACACCCGTTTCCGGCGCGTCTTTACCTTGTTCGGTGTGCTGCCACTGGCTATCCCGGGCTACATCATGGCGTACGTCCTGCTTGCTACTACTGGATCGTACGGTACGCTGGCTCGTCTTTTCGGGATCGAAATGCCGCGTATCAGCGGATACGCCGGTGCAGTGCTTGCCCTCACACTGGCAACATTCCCGTACCTGTTTCTAAACCTGCGCACCGCTCTGCTGGGCCTTGATCCCGCCCTCGAAGAAACGGCGCGGTCGCTGGGGAGCGGTACGCGGCGCGTGCTGTTACGAGTGATCGCACCTCAACTCCGGCCTGCATTCTCGGCGGGCGCCCTGTTGGTGGGATTGCACGTACTGGGCGACTTCGGGGTAGTGTCCCTGATGCGCTTCGAAACATTCAGTTACGCTCTTTACCTCCAGTATGCCGCCTCGTACGACCGGGTATACGCCGCATGTCTGGCCCTGATGCTGCTGGCGCTCACCGGTATGGTGCTGTTCCTCGAAGCACGCCTGCTGCGTGGATTGCTTCTCCACCGGACCGGCGCCGGGCCCCCTCGGCGCATTCGGCGCACTTCGCTCGGAACATGGAAAGGACCTGCCTACCTCTTCCTGCTTGGAACAGCGATCCTGTCCGTCGGCATTCCGGCGACCACGGTGGCCTACTGGATGTTTCAGACAGAACCCGGATCGTGGGCAGATCTCGCCCAGGCCCTGTGGGCCTCGCTATCGGCCAGCGCCCCGGCAGCCTTTTTGGCGACGGCATTGGCGCTGCCCATCGCCTACCTTGGCGTGCGCTCGCCTTCCCGCCCGGTGCGGGCGCTGGAGCGCGTTGCCTGGTTCGGCTATGCGACGCCCCCACTCGCTTTTGCACTTGCGCTCATTTTCTTCTCGCTCCGGTCGATACCGTGGGCCTACCAGACGCTTGGCCTGCTCATTGTCGCCTATGGACTGCACTTCATGGCCGAGGCCGTAGGGCCCATCCGCAGTGCACTATACCAGGCGCCGCCCAGCATGGAGGAAGCAGCGCGCACGCTTGGCAGATCGCCGCTCCGGGCTTTCCTTGAAGCCACGTTTCCTCTCCTCCGAAGAGGTCTTCTTGTGGGCATTGCCTTCGTATTTCTGTCGGCCATGAAGGAACTCCCGATCACTTTTTTGCTTTCACCGATCGGGTTCCAAACGCTCGCAGTAAATGTCTGGGGGCATACGAACGAGGCCCTGTTCGGCGCTGCGGCGCCGTATGCGCTGACCATCATGCTCATTTCGTCCCTGTTCGTCGGCCTCCTGCTCATGCAGAGCGGGCGCCCCATGCGATCGTAGCTACCAGACAGTACAACCGGCCTCCGGCGCCAGCCGATCCGAAACACAGGATCATCCCACCATGCGCGAACTGCTTTCCGTCAACGATCTGACCAAGCGCCTCCCGGCAACCGGGCCACCGGTCGTCAGTGCGTTGACGTTCTCTGTCAGAGAGGGAGAGATCTTCGCGCTGCTCGGCCCCAGCGGCTGCGGAAAAACAACGACACTGCGTCTCATCGCGGGCTTCGAACGCCCCAACGCGGGAGCAATCCGCATCGGTGGGCAATGCATGGCCGATGCAACAACTCATGTAGCTCCCGAGAAACGCGGCGTCGGGATCGTGTTTCAGGATTTCGCCCTGTTCCCCCATCTGAATGTGGCGGAAAATGTGGGGTTCGGACTCCTGTCTCTCTCTCGGGCGGATCGCAAGCGGCGCATCGAAGAAACGATTCGGCTCGTCGGTCTGGCGGGATTCGAGGAACGCAAGCCCCACGAACTCTCCGGGGGGCAACAGCAGCGCGTGGCGATCGCACGAACGCTTGCGCCGAAACCGGACCTGATTCTGCTGGACGAACCGTTCTCGAACCTGGATGCCCTGCTGCGGCAAACCACCCGGCAGGAAATCCGGGATGTGCTCAAGGAAGCCGGTACGACCACGGTCATGGTTACACACGACCAGGAGGAGGCGCTCTCGTTTGCAGACCGTGTGGGCGTGATGCGAAACGGCAGAATCGAACAGATCGGTACGCCGGAAGAGGTATATTACCGTCCCCGAACGCTCTTCATCGCCCAGTTTCTGGGACGCACGAACCTGCTGCTTTCCGATGCGGATGGCATGGAAGCGGATACGCCGGTAGGGCGCGTGGCCCTGAACAGAAAAGCACAGGGCCCGGTGCTGCTCTCTCTACGGCCCGAACACCTGACGCTCAAAGAGGCTACCCCGGGTGGAACGTGCGCCGGATCCGTCCTGGCGAGAGCGTTCAAGGGGCATGACATTACGTTTACCGTCCTGCTGGACGGAAGCGAATACCTCGTACACACCCATAACGGGATGCCCTTCCAGCCCGGAGATTCCGTGGAACTGGAGCCCATCGAGCCGGCAGTGGTGCTGGAGAGCAGTATGGGGTGAACAGAAACTTAATTGTCGTCAAGCGTAAATGTACATATCTTTGGTAGTTCCCTGTGATCGTTGACCATATGGATCCTGATACCTAAAGAGGAAAACAATTGCAACAGCATAGAAACTTCCTGTTCCTTTGTGCAAGACCTTCATTTCTGGAAGGGCTGGCCCGTATCATGGATTTTGGGCAAACTCTGAACGAGTACAACTCTTCCCCCTCCGCTCAGGAGGCGGATTTCGCTGCGATTGTCGAAGACTGGGCAATGATCGAGCAAGATTTTCGCGACGCCATCGGCAAATTCGAGACGATGGAAGCTGACAAGCTAACCCCTTACAAGCAAGTCAATGAGTGAGGAGAACAACGAGGGTCTGGAATCCGCAAATTTGTCTGTAGAGCAACAATCTGACGATACTCCAGGTCGACGAAAACTCACAGCTATCAGGACAGAATGGTCTGGCCCCTTGCCCCCGCCCCAGATCCTTCAGAGATATGAAGAGATCGTCCCGGGAGCCGCGGACAGAATTCTGAAAATGACCGAAAAACAGATGAATCATCGTATCGATCTGGAAAAAACGGTCATCAAAGGAGATTCCAAAAGAAGTTATCTGGGCTTGATAGCGGGCTTCATCGTTGCAATCAGCGCCATCGGCGGCGCCATATACCTTGCAGCCAATGGGCATGGCTTGGCTGGAGGAGTGATTGGCGGATCAGCTACTGTTGGGTTAGCCAGCGTTTTTGTATACGGTTCTAATGCTCGACGCGCCGAACGTAAACAAAAAGATCAAAAAGTCCGGTGACCTAAGTAACAAAGAGCACTGCCAAGTAATCTACCCTTCTCAAGGGCTACGACTTCGTCGATTATCACTGAACCGGCGAAACCCATGAAGAACCCGCCTCATCCGGGCCTGTCCATCCGCCATGACTGTCTGGCGCCTCTGGGACTTAGTGTGACGGAAGCAGCCGGGAAGCTCGGCGTCAGTCGCAAGCAGATGTCAGACCTTGTGAACGGTCGTTCCGGCATTTCTCCTGTGATGGCTATTCGCCTCGATAAAGCATTCGGAGGCGGCGCGGACACATGGTACCGGCTCCAGACAAACTACGATCTGGCCCAAGCCATGAAACAGGCGGACCAGATCGAGGTCAAGCGCATTGCGCCCTCTGCGTATGCCGGGGCTTGATCCGGGCCTAAAAGGATATCGACTGTAACCGCACCTGGGTGTTTTGCTTTATCACAGGCGGCTTTGTCGCAACACCCATCAACCGGTGTGTATTGCCCGGTTTGATGGCAGGCATTTCGTCAGACCGGGTCTCCCCGCCATATTGCGCCCAAGCCGTCACGCCATCGGTTTCAGGGACGATTCCTATTCCTGTTATGTCATCCAGTAACAAGTCCTGCTCTTGTGCGGTCATTACCGGAAAACCGTAATGGCGGTTCGCATATTTCAGCGGGCTAACCGGTCGCCGATACGGTCATCCTGTGAAATGAATACATCATCCCACATGGCGACCATTGGATAGGGCGGCGAGGTGACGATCAGGTCAACCGATGCATCCGGAACCTTGTCCATCGACCGGGCAGAACCGCATATCAGTCCCGAAGTCGTTTCCATGCTACCCTCTCCTTGAAATGCAGCGTACACATCCTGCCCACAGGATACCCCTTACTGTAAGGAATGTACCGAAGCCAGCGTTTCTTAGTACGGGTATTTTCGACGCATTTCCGTGAAAATGCACACCATCGCAGGGAATGACGTAGTTTGACGCCTCTGACACCATATAGCGGCTGCCATGCATGTCGAAAGCCTGAAAAACATTGGTCCGAAGACCGCTGCATGGCTGCATGATATAGGCATACATACGCGCGCCGATCTTGAAGCAATGGGTGCGGTCATGGCCTACAAAATACTCAAGCATCAGAGACCGGAGCAGGTTACGATCCTGCTGCTTTATGCTTTGGATGGCGCGCTTTCCGGGAAACACTGGAACGCGCCTGGACCGGAGCGTAAGAAAGTGCTCAAACAAGAGGCTCATACCCGGTTGGATGTAGCACCTTCTCACTCCTGAAAAAATCAACCTGTACGATGTCCACGGACTACGATCTCATTGTCATTGGAGGCGGCGCAGCCGGCCTCACTGCTTCGGGTGTGGGCGCCAGTTTCGGCGCCCGCACCCTCATGGTGGAGCAAGCCCGACTCGGCGGCGATTGCACCTGGTACGGGTGCGTGCCCAGCAAGGCGCTCCTGAGCGCAGCGCACGTCGCGCACAGTGCGCGAAGAGCTGGGAAGTTCGGCATTCGGACGGGCGATGTGTCGGCGAACTTTTCAGAAGTCATCGCGGGTGTCCACGCGTTGCGCGAGCAAATTTACGACGATGCGGACGCCCCGGAGATTTACGAAAACATGGGGATCGACGTGAAACAGGGAGTAGCCCGGTTTACGAACCCCAGGACTATCGAGATTGCCTCGGATGGAACGACGGAGCAGTTTTCTGCACGCCGGTTCATCATCGCTACGGGGGGCATGGCCTTTGTTCCGCCGATCAAGGGCCTTCGGAATGTGCCCTGTCTCACGAACGAAACAATCTTTGAGTTGACCGAACAGCCCCGGCATCTTATCGTGCTCGGGGCCGGTCCCATCGGCACCGAGATGGCGCAGGCATTCCGGCGCCTCGGATCGGAAGTCACCGTGATTGACCGGGAACCCCGCATTCTCCTTCGGGACGACGAGGAACTCGCGGGCATGCTGCGGGCCCGCCTCGAAGAAGAAGGCATCCGGTATGTGCTGAAAGCGAACGTGTCTTCCGTGAAAGAGCGCGGTGACGGGATAGATGTGCTGATAGGCAGTGAAATCTCAGGCGGCGGAACATCGGGCAACAACTCCGAAAACCTTGTCCTCCATGGCGACGCACTCCTTGTGGCTGCCGGACGGAAACCCAACGTGGCGGCGCTCAACCTCGAAGCCGCGGGGGTAGCGTATGACGCACGAGGCATTAAGGTAGATGACCGGTGCAAAACTTCCCGCTCGGGTATCTACGCCGTCGGGGACGTAACCGGGCGGTTCGCCTTTACGCACATGAGCGAGCATATGGCCAAGGTGGCGGTGATGAACGCCCTGCTGAAGGCGCCCGCAAAAATCGACGGCGCGCACCTCCCCTGGACCACCTATGCCGACCCCGAACTGGCGCATGTGGGCGCTACGGAAGACGCGCTCCGTGCGGCAGGCAAGAAATACGAGACGCTCCGGTTCCCGTATGACAAGATCGACCGCGCCATAACCGAGCGGGAGGATTATGGCATGATCAAGGTGCACGCCCGCCCACGCGACGGGAAAATACTGGGGGCGGCGATCCTGGGCGCCCGGGGCGGCGATCTGATCTGCGAGTTAGCTCTTGCTATGCGGCGGGGCATCTCCTTGCGGCATATCTCGGATACCATCCACCCCTACCCTTCCTATGGATTAGGCGTGCGGCGGGCGGCGGACCAATGGTACATCAAGCGGTACTCGCCGGCGCTCATCCGCGTGTTGAAGCGCCTGTTCGGCTATCGGGGCCGAGTGCTGGAGTACGGGCCGGACGAGATCGTTTAGGGGAACGCGCCCTACCGATATTCCCTGCGTTCCAACCAGCGACTACCCGCTGCGCCGGATCGTTCGTTCCCCTGGATATTGTCATTATTCCCGGGACTGCCCGCCGCTCCAAAAGAAGCGGATCGTCCGATGTGGTGCAGCGCCGCCGCCAGCGCTGCGGCTTCGATAAGGTCATCCCCGTCCGGTGCGGGTAGCCCGCCAGAGAAGTGCCGCGCAACGAAATGCGTGTCGAACCGCCCGGACACGTAGGCCTCATGTTCCATGACATACCGGCAAAACGGGATCGTGGTGCGAACCCCGGCCACTTCATACTCATCCAGCGCCCGCACCATGCGCCGGATGGCTTCCGGGCGTGTCCTGCCCCATGTCGTGAGCTTGGAAATCATCGGATCGTAGTGGATTTCCACGCAATCTCCCGATTCCACACCCGCGTCTACCCGCACGCCCGGTCCGGAAGGCGGTGCATGACGCACCAGGGTACCCGGATCGGGAAGAAATTCGTTTTCCGGGTCTTCCGCATACACCCGGCACTCGATGGCGTGCCCATGCATGTGCAGGTCATCCTGTTTCACGCGGAGGGATTCCCCCTCAGCGATACGGATCTGCTCGGCCACGAGATCTATACCCGTGATCCATTCCGTCACCGGATGCTCGACCTGGAGGCGGGTGTTCATCTCCATGAAATAAAAGTTCAGGTCCGCATCCACCAGAAACTCGACCGTTCCCGCATTCACATATCCGCAGGCGCGCGCTGCGTCGACGGCCGCCTGCCCCATGTGCGCGCGCACCTCGGGGGTCATCACGGGCGAGGGCGCTTCCTCGACCACCTTCTGATGGCGCCGCTGGATCGAACATTCCCGTTCGAACAGGTGCACCGTATGGCCCTGCTCATCCGCCAGCACCTGAAACTCGATATGGCGGGGCTCCTCGATGTATTTCTCGATGAAAATGCGCCCGTCGCCGAACGCGGCCCGGGCTTCGCTCTGCGCGGCGGCTACGGCCCGCTGGAGCTCGTCTTCGGAGCGAACAATACGCATTCCCTTTCCGCCCCCACCCGCAGCAGCCTTAACCAGCACGGGAAAACCGATTTCCGCGGCAAGTTCCGTCACCTCATCGAGGGCCGAGTTCTCCGCAACGGCCGGAGAACCGGGCGCCACGGGCACGCCTGCCTGCTGCATCAGCGCCCGCGCCTTCGTCTTGTCCCCCATATTGCGAATGGCTTCCGAAGGCGGCCCGATAAACGTGATCCCCGCGTCGGCGCAAGCTTCGGCGAATGCGGCATTCTCCGACAGGAATCCGTATCCGGGATGAATGGCGTCGGCCCCGCAGCGGAGTGCTGCGTCGATGATCTTCGAGGCGTCAAGGTAGGATTGCGCGGCAGGAGCGGGCCCGATCGGGAAGGCCTCGTCGGCAAAGCGGACGTGTAAAGCGCTGCGGTCCGGCTCGCTGAAGACGGCCACGGTCGGGATGCCCAGTTCCCGGCACGTTCGAAAGACGCGTACGGCGATCTCGCCCCGGTTGGCGACCAGAATTTTGCGGATCGGTTTCCGGCTCATGCGCCGTGCCCTTTGTGGCAAGGTTTGGGAGAATCGGTGTTGTGTATGACCCCCTCTTCGCAACGCTTTGGTCTCACTGCATGCATGGCAGTCGATACGAGGGGTCAAACTACGTCATTCCCTGCGATGGTGTGCTAAGGCTCCCGGAGCACGAACCGCACCATTTCCTCGACGGTCCCGGTTTCGGGATGGCGCTGGAGAACTTTGCTCAGGGCTTTCTCGGCAGCGGCCCGCGTGTATCCGAGCGATTCGAGCGCGGCCAGCGCATCGACACGTGCAGATCGATCCGCACCGGGCGCGCCTTCTCCAGTTGCCGATGCGCCGGACTCCGGCCATTCCATTGCCGCAAAACGGTCCTGCAGCTCCACAATCATGCGCTGGGCCATTTTGCGTCCGACCCCCGGAATTCTCGTCAGTATCGCCTCATCGCCATTCATTACATAGGTCCGGATGTCGTCCGGGCGCATCACCGAGAGCGCGGCCAGCGCCAGTTTCGGCCCGATGCCCGAGACGTTCAGCATCACCTCAAACACCTGTTTTTCCCGTTCGGAAAAAAATCCGTACAGCAACGCCGCATCCTCCCGCACGTGAAAATGGGTAAAAAGACGCACCGGCTTGTTGACCTCGGGCAAATGCTCGAAGGTCGAGGTGGTGACAAACAATTCGTACCCCACCCCTTGCACATCGATCACGGCGCGCGTGGGTTGCTTCTCAACAAGTTGGCCGGCAATGTAGGCGTACATGGCAGTTAGCAGGTGCTTCTCATACAGGACGAAGCACTGTAAACGTCGTGCATTCCGGTGAACTATGCAAAATCTGCATGGATCGGGTTGCTTCTATGCGGAATACGTATTGTTTGTTTTCGCGAGACGATTCGTTCGAGGGTTCGTATACTACCCCGTTCAGAACAACCTCTGTCTCAATCTACCCATGGAGGTCGATACGATGCGTCAAATTACGTCATTCCTTGCGTTGGTGTGCATGTTCGTTGCATGCATGACCGCACCGCGCCCTGTTCAGGCACAGATCGCGTTCGAGCATGTCAACGTCCTGCCCATGACGGATGAAGAAGTGCGAACCGACTGGACAGTGCTCGTGGAGGGCGACCGGATCACGGCAGTCGGCCCCGCTGCGGAAGTGGATATCCCGGCGGTGGCAGAGCGGATCGACGGAACAGGAAAATACCTCATTCCCGGTCTGGCCGAAATGCACGGGCATGTCCCCTCCCCAAACGAATCCGAAGAATACATCGCGTCCATTCTGTTTCT
This sequence comes from Rhodothermales bacterium, assembly GCA_965248175.1. Taxonomy (GTDB): domain Bacteria; phylum Bacteroidota; class Rhodothermia; order Rhodothermales; family VXPQ01; genus VXPQ01. The sequence goes on along the minus strand of OZ252093.1, from coordinate 894,964 downwards.
GTACATCGCCAACGGAGTTACGACCGTGCGCGGCTTGCTTGGAGAACCGGGCCAACTGGCGATGCGGGAAGCCACCGCGGACGGAAGCCTCCTCGGCCCATCGTTATATCTTGCAGGCCCTGCTTTCAGTGGCAGCTCCATTTCCTCGCCCGAACAAGCCGACCAGCGCGTGCGGGAGCAGGTTGCCGAGGGATGGGATTATCTGAAGGTGCTTCCGGGCCTCACCCGTGAGCAGTACGACGCTATGGCAAAGGCCGCGAAAGAAGAAGGGATTGCCTTCATCGGGCATGTCCCCTTCGAGGTAGGACTGCTCCACGCCATCGAAATGGGGCAGCAAACGGTCGACCACCTTGACGGCTACATAGAATATCTGACCGACGGAGGAGACGCCGTCGATCCGGAACGCCTCGAAAACGTCATCGCCATGACGAAGGAACATGGGGTATGGGTCATTCCAACCATGGCGCTCTGGGAAACCATCCTCGGCGTACCGTCCGCGGCAGATATGGCGCACTACGAAGAGTTACAATATATGCCGCCGAATGTGGTGGCTTCGTGGACCCGGTCACAAAACCGGCGCCGGGCAAGCAATGGGTTCAGTCAGGAACGCCAGGACCGGATTGCAGCCCAGCGCATTGACCTGCTGCGAGCACTCAACGAGTCCGGCGCGCGCATCCTTATGGGGACGGATTCTCCGCAGGTATTCAGCGTACCGGGTTTTTCGCTGGTGCGTGAATTGCCGCTCATGGTGGACGCAGGCATGTCGCCGTACGAAATCCTTGTTTCCGGAACCCGTGCGGTCGGTGACTACCTGCACGAAAAAGACACGGTCGGAACGATTACAGCGGGAAGCCGGGCGGATATCCTCCTGCTCAATACCAACCCCCTTGAGGATGTGATGCGCGTGTTCGACCGGGCCGGGGTAATGGCGCGCGGACGGTGGGTATCCGAGTCGGAGATACAGGGATACCTTGCGAAAATCGCGGCAGGGTACCGGTAGGATATCGAGGTACGCCGCGAATACGCTCTTACCGCTTCCGCACCAGCGTTACGCCGTCTGCAATGGGCAGCATACAGCAGTCCACGCGGTCGTCGCGAACAATCGTGTCGTTAAGCGCCGCAATGGCGCGGGTGTCCATGTCGTCTTCGGCAGGGTCGAGGACGCGGCCCCTGCGCAGCACATTGTCCAGGGCGGCAACGCCCCCCGAACGCAGTAGCTGCAAAACCAGCTTGTAATAGATCCCGTACGACGCCTTGTCGGCGTCAATGAATGCAAAATCGTACGTGCCTCCGCGCGCTTCGTCAAGCAACGCCCGCAACGTACCTGCCGCATCCCCTATACGGAATTCGATTTTGTCTTCCACGCCCGCTTCGCGCCAGTGGCGACGGGCTACGCTCGCATAGTCCTCGCTCACGTCGCACGCCGTCAGGAGGCCGTCGTCCGGGAGCGCTTGTGCGACCACAATAGAACTGTATCCGGTGAACACGCCGACTTCCAGGGCGCGGCGGGCGCCTGTCATGCGCACGAGCATCGCCATGAAGGCCCCCTGTTCCGGCGCAATCTGCATGTCGGCTTCCTCCATGGACGCCGTCTCTTCCCGCAATCGCCGCAGCACGTCCGGTTCGCGGACCGCATGACGGACAAGGTATTCGTGGAGTTCGGGGGAAAGTCCTATGCTTTGGTTCGACATGGAGGAAACAGATTAAACATGAAAAGTGAGTGGGTGCGCCCCCTATCCCCTACACCCCGGCATCCTCGAACACGCGCCGGACTATAGCCTGCGCCTCCTCCTGAATTTGCCGGAGGTGTTCTTCCCCGAGGAAACTCTCTGCATAAATCTTGTACAGTTCTTCCGTACCGGAGGGCCTTGCGGCAAACCACCCGTTCTCCGTAACCACCTTGAGACCACCGATCGGAGCATCGTTGCCCGGAGCGCGCGTGAGCTTCGCGGCAATCGGCTCGCCGGCAAGATCGGCAGCGGTCACCTGCTCGGGAGAAAGGCTCGCAAGAACCGCCTTCTGTGAGCGGGTGGCGGGCGCGTCCATGCGTTCGTATACGGGAGCCCCGAAACGATCCTGCAGGAGCGCATAGTGTTCGGCAGGGTCCTTGCCCGTCACAGCAGTCATCTCTGCCGCAAGCAAATTGAGAATGATACCATCCTTGTCGGTCGTCCATACCGAACCGTCTTTGCGTAAGAACGACGCCCCGGCACTCTCCTCGCCGCCAAAACCATACGACCCGTCGACCAGCCCGCCCACAAACCATTTGAACCCCACCGGGACTTCCGCAAGCCGCCGTCCCAGGCCGTGAGCTACCCGGTCAATCATGGAACTGGATACGAGGGTCTTGCCGATCGCTGCGGTCTCGGGCCAGAGAGCGCGATGTTGAAACAGGTATCCGATGGCCACCGACAAGTAATGATTGGGGCGCATCAATCCGCTCGTCTTCGTAACGACGCCATGCCGGTCAAAATCGGGATCGTTGCCGAACGCGATATCGAACCGGTCTTTCAGCCCGACAAGACTTGCCATGGCGTACGGCGAAGAGCAATCCATGCGGATTTTGCCGTCCCAGTCGAGCGTCATGAACGAAAAGGTCGGGTCGAGGACAGGATTGACCACCTCGATGTCGAGCCCGTACCGGTCCGCAACAGGCTCCCAGTACGCCGCCCCCGCCCCGCCCATGGGGTCGGCCCCGATCTTCAGACCGGAGGACGCAATGGCTTCCATGTCCAGAACATGCGCGAGGTCCTCCACATACGGCGTCATGAAGTCGATTTCCCGGGTCGTGCTTGCCTTGCGGGCCTGCATGATCGTCGTGCGCCGGACACCCTGCAAGCCGGTTTCAAGGAGTTCGTTCGCCCGATCCTGGATCTGTCCGGTCGTTGCGGCGTCAGCAGGGCCGCCCGTAGGCGGATTGTACTTGAACCCCCCGTCCTCCGGGGGATTATGGGACGGGGTGATGATTACGCCGTCCGCCAGACCGCCTGTACGGTGTGCGTTGTGCCGGAGAATAGCATGCGACAGCACAGGTGTGGGCGTGCAGGCCTGCCCCTTTTCCACGTGCACGGTCACCCCGTTGGCCGCAAACACTTCGAGGGCTGTCGTAAAGGCCGCTTCCGACAAGGCATGGGTATCCATGCCAATCAGGAGCGGGCCATCGATCCCGTTTGCGGCGCGCACCTCGGTAACGGCCTGGCATATCGCAGCGATGTGATCGTCGTTGAACGACCCCCTGGACGACGTGCCGCGATGCCCCGATGTGCCGAACGCAACGCGCTGCCCCGGTTCCAGGGGATCCGGCCTGACCGAAAAATAGGCGGCGATCAGCCGCGGAATGTTGACGATGAGATCGGGGGGAACCGGCTTCCCTGCAAGGGCATGATGCGCCATGATCCGGTAGAGCGTATTGCGTCAGGAATAGGTAGTGCCGGGCATAAGGTACGACAATGTCGCCTTTTCAGAGGAACACGAAGCCCCTTCCCGAATGTATGAAAGCCGGTTGCGAAGTACGGAAAACGCAACACGAACATACAGAGGAAAAGTCCCCGCGCGCCGTACCCCGCCGCGCCCCGCAGCAAGCGTCAACACACCATAACCCTATGCCCGGCAAACCGAAAATCCTGTGGGCGGACGACGAGATCGACCTCTTGCGTCCGCACATTCTCTTTCTGGAAACGAAGGGATACGAGGTCACCAGCGTGACCAACGGCGCCGACGCGATCGGGAAGGCGGATCAGACACGCTACGACGTGATCCTGCTGGACGAGCAGATGCCAGGCATGGGGGGTATCGATATTCTCGAAGAAATCAAGCAGAAGGCCCCGGAAACGCCGGTGGTCATGGTCACGAAAAGCGAAGAGGAACGCCTCATGGAAGAGGCGCTCGGCGGACAAATCAGCGATTACCTGACAAAGCCGGTCAACCCGAGCCAGATATTGCTCACCATCAAGCGGCTGCTCGATCATAGCCGGCTGCGTACGGAAAAGGTCTCCCGCGATTATCTCCAGTCGTTCAACCGGATTACCCAGGCCCTCATGAACCCGCTCACGCACTCGGAGTGGGTGGACGTATACAGACAGCTGGTGCATTACGATCTCGAACTGAAAGGCGACGAAGGCGCCCGGAAGATTCTCGAGGATCAGTACCGGGAAGCGAACCGGGCATTCGGCCGGTTCATCGAAGACCAGTATGCAACATGGATTCATGCGCGACCGGGCGAAGAACGTCCGGTCCTCTCGCACGAAGTGATTCCGAGATACGTCATTCCGAAAATGGAATCCGGGAAGCCCGTCATCTTTCTGGTCATAGATTGCATGCGCTACGACCAGTGGCTGGAGTTTGAAACGCTGTTGTACGACCTGTTCGATATAGAAAAGGAATTCTACTACTCGATCCTTCCTACAGCGACCCCGTATTCCCGCAACGCCATTTTCAGCGGCCTGTTGCCTGCGGACATTGCGAAACGCTACCGGGAAATGTGGGAAAGCGGAGAGGACGACGAACACAGCCGAAACCGTAACGAGGAGCAGTTTCTCCGCGATTTGATGAAACGGCGTCACCTCGATCCGAAAATACGCTACGAGAAGCTGGTCAAGTCGCGGGACGGGCGCGAATTCGCCCGGCAGACGGATGCGTTTGTCTCGCAGGACCTTAGCGCCATCGTGATCAATTTCGTGGATATTCTGGCGCACAGCCGCTCCGATTCGGACGTGCTCAAGGAAATTGCCCCGGACGAGCGGGCCTACCGGGCCCTGACGCGCACCTGGTTTGAACATTCCTGGCTGTACCAGGCCTTTGCCGAATTTGCCCGAACGGAATGCACCATCGTGGTTACGACCGATCACGGAGCTATCCGGAGCCTGCGTTCCGCCAAAGTCCATGGCGACCGGAATACCTCCACGGCGCTACGCTACAAGTATGGCCGCAATGTGAAATGCGATGGGAAACATGCGATTTTAGTAGAGAACCCCGACGCGTACGGCCTCCCGAAAAACGAGGCGAATACAAATTACATCATCGCCAAGGAAGACTATTATTTCGTGTACCCCACGAATTTTCACCACTACCAGAATCTGTATCGGGACACGATGCAGCACGGAGGCGCCTCGCTCGAAGAAATGATTCTACCCGTCGTGACCCTGCGTCCCAAGGCATGAAGAACCTTTTCCCTGCACACACTTCCAGCGCCGCGGAAACCCGCCGGCTCGGGCGCGCCGTTGCAGAACAGCTTCAGGCGGGGGATGTGGTCGCCCTGTACGGAAATCTCGGGGCAGGAAAGACGGTGTTTACACAAGGGCTGTGCGAGGGGCTCGGATTGGCCAGCGAACAGGTTACCAGCCCAACGTTCTCCATCCTCCACGAGTACGACGGCGGTACATGGCCTGTGTATCATTTCGACGCCTACCGTATTGAAAAGCTGGACGAGTTTTTCGACCTCGGGTATGAGGAGTATTTCTATGGACACGGCGTATGCATCATCGAGTGGGCCGAGCGCATCGAGCCGCTGCTGCCCCCGGAAACGTTGCGGTTCCGCATGAAGCACGAAACAGGAGACGGACGAAGCATCCACTTCGGCGGGATTGCGCCATGATGCGCGAGATCGACGCACTGCTTGCACAACTCCCCCGATTTTCAGAGCAAGGGATATGGAAGCCGGGGCTCGAACGTACGCAAAGGCTTCTTGACGAGCTTGGACGCCCCCAGGATACGTTCGATATCGTGCATGTGGCCGGTACGAACGGCAAGGGGTCCACCGCATCGTTTCTTGCCGCAATGAGCCGCGCTGCGGGATTGCGCACCGGGCTTCATACGTCGCCGCACCTCTGGCAGGTGACGGAACGTATGCGGATCAACGGACAAGCCGCGCCGGAAAACTGGCTGGCCGCCGCCCTGCAGCGCACACAGCCTCTTGTCGAGAAAACGCAACCGAGTTTTTTCGAACTGACATTCGTGCTCAGCCTGCTGTACTTTGCAGAACATGGCGCTGACCTGGTCGTCGTCGAGACGGGCATGGGCGGGCGGCTCGACGCCACGAATGTACTCACCCCGGTGCTGTCGATCATCACCGACATCGGCCTCGATCACACCCGGTTTCTGGGGCATACCATCGAACGCATTGCCCGGGAGAAAGCAGGTATCGTCAAACCCGGTATTCCCGTGGTAACGAGCGCCCGGTCCCCTGCCGTCGAAGTGATCGAGGAAATTGCCGAAACGCGCGGCGCTCCCGTACACCGGGTCGAACGGGATGTACAGGTGCTGTCGAAAACCATTGCATTGACGGAATCGACGGTCACGGTATCCACGCCGAGCCAAACCTTTCAGGACCTGCACGTGGGGTTGGCGGGGAAACATCAGATCCGGAATGCCATGACCGCACTGCGGGGGGCGGAATTATTGCATATCGGCAAACGCGCCGTACACATGGGCATGCGAGAGGTCTGCACACTAAGCGGACTGCATGGCCGTTGGGAGGTGCTGGCCGAACGGCCTCTTGTGGTGACCGATGCAGCGCATAATGCGGATGCCCTGGCGGCGATCCTCCATCATCTGGAGGCTTTCCGGCAGACGGGAAGCGCCTTGACCGTGTTGTTCGGCGTCATGCGGGATAAAGATACAGGGGCCATGGGGAAACTGCTCGCAGAAGCCGGTGCGTACGTCCGACCCGTGAAGCCAGTGTCCGACCGGATGTGCGCCCCTGAGGAGTTGGCAGAGGTACTTCAGAACGCAGGCGCCCGGGTCGGCGCGCCCTGCACCATCCGGGAAGGTATCCGGGCTTTCCTTGCCGAAGCATCTACTGAGGACACGTTGCTGACGACCGGTTCACATCGGATTGCAGTGCGTCCGGAAGACCTGCCCCTATGAGCTTGCTCAGAGATGCATTGTGTAATTTATCATAATGATAATTTGACTTCCCGCCGGGAAAACCTATCTTATCACTTGGTGAGCAATTTATTACCCTGTGCTCGCTATCGAAATTCCCTGGTTTCAGCAGCCCATCTTTCCTGTCTGGGCCACGGCAGATCATTCATCCCACCTAGTTTATTGTACCCCCGTCAGACGCTTTAGCGTCCATTGTGAAGCCGGAACGAATAACGCGGAGCACTTTTCCGATCGTTTATGCCGGCATTCATCCTTCGTACGGATCGACCCGATCTGTTCTCAATCCCTCGTTTGATAACGATGAACATCCACGAATTGCAAAAAAAGAAACTGCCGGAGCTCAAGGAAATCGCTCGTGGCCTCGGCCTGAGCGGTTATTCCCAGAGCCGCAAAGAAGATTTAATCTATCGCATCATTGAGGCGAATGCAGAGGTCGTTGCAGGCAACGGCTCCTTGCGAACCCGCCCGACCCGTCCGAATCAGGATCGCAGCCAGCCATCCGAAGACCGCGCCCGCCCGGAAGACAGTCGTGCGCGTTCGGAGGAGAACCATACCCCCTCCGGGGAAAACCAGCCGCCGGCCCCAGCTCCACGCACTCGCCCGGACAATGACCGCGCTCGTCCAACGGCCGATCGCGCACGCCCAGGCGATGAACACCGCCCCCCCAGAAAAGAAAAGGACCCGGAACGCAAGCACCGGCGAGAACAAACGCCTGCACCGGAACGCAAACGCCCCGCTCGGGCATCCGACGAAATGCGTCGGGGCGAAGCGCCTCGTAATCCGGCCGGACATGGTTCGCCTCGACCGCATGACGGTGGTCGAACGCACCAAAAAAACGCGCCGGGCGGCGAGCGCACGAGACCACCTCTCCGCGAACCCGGCGGAGACGAGCGAGAGCGCCCGGACTATCGCGATCACGGAAAAGACGATCGACGCAACAATCGTCGTAATCAGGACCAGCGCAAGGGGAACCGGCGCGGTCGGGATCATCGGCAGGGCGGCAACGGACACGAAGCCCGGCGCAGAAATGTCTACGAAGGCCGGCCGGAGTACATGGCCGCACACGATCCGAGGAAAACCGAACTGGAGGGCATGATCCGCAAAATCGGGGTGCTGGAAGTGCTCCCCGACGGCTACGGTTTTCTGCGTTCGGCAGAATACAATTACCTGCCCAGCCCGGACGATATCTACGTTTCCCCCTCGCAGATCAAGCGTTTCAGCTTGCGGCTTGGCGATACGGTCGACGGAGAAGTGCGCCCTCCAAAAGAGGGAGAGCGCTTCTTTGCACTCATCCAGGTGAATACGATAAACGGGCACAAACCGGGAGAAATCGAAGAACGGAACAGTTTCGATTATCTCACGGCGCTTTACCCGACGGAGCATCTCCGGCTCGAAACGCACCCGAGCGATTACAATACCCGCATCCTCGACCTCTTTACGCCTGTTGGAAAGGGGCAGAGAGCGCTGATCGTAGCCCAGCCGAAAACGGGTAAAACCGTTCTGCTGCAGAAGATCGCCAATGCGATCACTACAAACCATCCGGAGGTGTATCTGATTGTGCTCCTCGTGGACGAACGCCCCGAAGAAGTCACGGATATGGAGCGAAGCGTTCGCGGCGAAGTGATCTCTTCGACCTTCGACCAGAAAGCCGAGCAGCATGTCCAGGTTGCGGATATCGTGCTGGAGAAAGCCAAACGGCTTGTCGAGGCAGGACAGGACGTGGTCATTCTTCTCGACTCGATCACGCGTCTGGCGCGGGCAAACAATACGGTTACCCCGACAACGGGCAAAACCCTCTCCGGCGGCATGGAGGCAGGCGCGCTGCGAAATCCCAAACGCTTTTTCGGCGCAGCCCGGAATGTGGAAGAAGGAGGATCGCTGACGATCATCGGCACGGCCCTCATCGATACGGGAAGTCGGATGGATGAGGTCATCTTCGAGGAATTCAAGGGGACGGGCAATTCGGAAATCGTGCTGGATCGCAATCTCGCCGATCGCCGGATATTCCCTGCCATCAATGTGATCATGTCAGGGACGCGCCGGGAAGAATTGCTCGTGCCCGATGCCAAGCTCGGGCGCATCTGGATCCTGCGGAAGCTCCTTGCCGATATGTCGCCGATCGATGCCATGACGTTCCTGCTCGACAAAATGCGCGGCACAAAAAACAACGACGAATTCCTCGTCACTATGAATTCATAGCGCATATGCCGGGTAAGACCGAGGTCAAGGCGCTTTTCTTCGACATGGATGGCGTGCTCGTGGACGTGTCCCGTTCCTATCGGCGCGCCGTGGAAGAAACGGTGAAGCAATTCACTGGCCGTCGGCTTCTCTCCAGCACAATCCAGCGCTACAAAAACATCGGCGGCTTCAACGACGACTGGAAACTGACGCACGCCATCATCACCGATACGGGTATGAGCGTGCCGCTAAGCCGTGTGGTGGAGGCTTTTCAAAAGCGGTATCGGGGAGATGAATGGAACGGCTTCATTGCGGAAGAACCCGCCCTCATACAAACGGCTACACTGAACCGGCTCCACGCCAACGGGCGTGCTATGGGCATTGTCACGGGGCGTCCGGAAGCTGAAGCGAAGTGGACCGTAAATCGTTTCGGTTGGAAAAAATATTTCCCCCTGATTGTCGCCAAGGAAAAACAGGAGAAACGTTTCAAGCCGGATCCATTTCCTCTCCAGCATGCGCTGGCCATGCTCAACGAGGCAGGACGCATCGTTCACCCTGAAGAGGCCGTGTACGTCGGCGATTCGGTGGACGACATGACATGCGCCCGGAAAGCCGGGGTACGGGCCATAGGTTTTATCCCCCCCTATATCAAAAACAGGGAGGAAATGGCATCCTTGTTGCATGAGCGGGGGGCGGATGTCGTCATTGACACCCTGGAAGAATTACCGGACCTCGTTGACTAATAGCGTACAGCGCCATGCAACGGCACGCCCCGCGCTTGACGAGCGCCTTTCTGTACATCTGCGGCGCCCTTATCCCCTTTGCCGCCTCTGCCCAGGCGCCGGATACAATCCGCGTACGCCTCGAAACGGCGATCCGGCATGCGCTGGAAGTAAGCCCGGAGGTGAACGTCACTGCCTCGAATCTCGATTTTGCCCAGGCACGGGAACGGCTTGCGCGTGCAAGCCGATTCGCCACCGAGTTTTCACTCCAGACAGCACATGCCGCCGCACCTGGACTTCGCGACCTCCCGTCCGGCGTCTCCGAAGACAATCTGTATCTCCATCCCAAGGTTCGGAACGACTGGGAATCCCTGCGCCCGCTGAACCGGTTCGAGACCAGCCTGGTGCAGCCCCTGTACACATGGGGCGCCCTGAAAGGAACCATCGAGGCGGCTCGACAGGGCGTACGTGTGGAGGAGGCATCCGTAGGTAAAAAAAAGATCGAGATCGCGCTCCGCACCGGCACGCTGTACTATAACCTGTTGCTTGCGAAACAGCTCGTCAGGCTAACCGCACAGGCAGGCGATATCCTGGAGCAAGCCAAGACGGAGATTCGCCGTCTCCTCGAGGAAGGCGCAGAAGATGTGGACGATGCCGACCTTTTCAAGGTTCGCATTACGGAGCAGGAATTTCTGCGACGAGTGGTTGAAGTCGAACAGGGGCTGCGCACGGCGCAAAGCGCCCTTGGACATCAGTTGATGTTGCCCGGAACCACGACGCCCGAACCGGAAGAAATCGTGCTGGAACCCATGTCTTTCCTGCTCGACTCCCTGGATACCTACCTGCGTATTGCCCTGGAACATCGCCCGGAAATCAGCCAGGGCGCCGCGGGGCTGGCAGCGAGGGAAGCACAAATCAGGGTCGCGCGCGCAGACTATTTTCCGCAACTTTTCTTCGGCGTCGAATCGAAAATTACGCTGACGACAGGGCGATTCCGCCAACCGAATCCCTATGTCAACGATCCGTATCTGGGACGCAGTCTACGTGCGGGAATAGGCTTCCGCCTCCCGCTCAATATGGCGCAAACGCGCGCCAAGGTAGCCCAGGCAAAAGCGGAGCGCAATGAGGTTCATCATCAGCTGATTGCGGCCAGGCAATTCATCCTGTTCGAGGTGGAGGCAGCCTGGCGGAACATCATCACGGCGCGCGCCGCCATGGAAGCACAAGGCGAAGCCCTGACCATCAGCGGAGAATGGCTGCGCACCGAGCAAATCAACTTCGATCTTGATCTGGGCGACACCGAAAATCTTGTGGATGCCGTCCAGGCAAACCTTGAGTTGAGAGCAATGTATTACGAGCGCGTGCGCGCATTCAACATCGCCGTGTTGCGGTTATGGGCAGAAACGGGCTGGGCCGGCGCCGTCCCACCGGCGCTGGGCGGTACACTCCCGGAATAAATTATTATGCGATATTCCGGCATGATTGTTGTTAAATACCTTTCGGCTACATATCTCTTGTAGATGTGTATGCGTCCCTTTGCTTCCGCAAACGCCGAAAAACCGATACGCCATGGCACGCAGCGCTTTTCTTCTCTTCATGCTCTTCGGCATCCTGCTCGAACTGCAGAGCCCGGTTCAGGCCCAGGATCGATCCGCTGAAGTGCGTCGCTTCCTCGAACATCGGGATCGCGAGATCAAGGACATGCTGGGCGACCGGGAGACCTTCACCGACGAGCAGCGCGAACAACTCAAACGCGTTATCAACGACGGCATTGATTTCGCTGCGATGGGGCGTGCAGCGCTCGGGCCTTTCTGGACCGATCCGGCGCCGGCGCAACGGGAAGAATTCGTGGATGTGTTCAGCCGGATCGTCCGGAATCAGTCGCTTTCTGATCTTGATGTCTACCGGTCAGTGGTTACCTATGGAAACATTACCGCCAACGACACCTTGGCATACGTAACCACTACCATGGTCTACAAGGACATTCCGACGAAAGTGGAATATGTGCTTGGACGCATGGGCCAGCAATGGCAAGTCCGGGACATTATCCTGGATGACGTGAGCACCTCGGAAGGATATGCACGGTCCTTTCAGTCAGTCGTCCGCAAGCGCGGTTTCGATTCCCTGATGGAAAGTCTTCGGAAAAAACTGGACGGGATGCGTTCGTAAGCCCGGGCCGCCGGACGCACGCCAGACAGCACGTCGGGGAATGGACGGCGTAGACGAGAACAAGCCATGCATACTCCGAAAGAAGGCTACGTGCTGCACACCTACGGACCGGAACGGTTCGTGCACCATGCGGCGGCTTCCATCATGACGCTCAGGCGTCACGATGCCCATCGACCCGTTGCCCTCTTCTGCCCCGAAACACACCGGGAACACCTGCGCAGGCACGGCAAGGACACCCTCTTCGAGGACATCCATGTCCTGCCGGAAAAACACGCCTCCATTACGGGTTTCAAACACCACCTGCACCGGTTCATGCCGTACGAGCGCACCCTGTTCGTGGATGCGGATATCATCTGGTGCCGTAACCCCGATCCGCTCTGGGAACAACTACAGGCATATCCCTTCACCGCAACAGGCATCGAGCGCGCCGATTTTTTCTTCGGGGGGCCCAAGGATTGGCGAATCGTGATCGATGTTATGCTTAACCGCCGGCAACGCACCATGAGGCGGTTCGGAATCACCCACCTGCCCCGCGTTCAGGCCGGCATGATCTATTGTGCACATCGGGATATGGCCCAAAGCGTGTGCAAGACCGCCGCCTCGTTACTTGCAAAGAGGGCGCAAACCCATTTCCGAAGCCGTCTGGTCGAGGGGCGCAGCGAGGAATCCTGCGAATGGAGCCTCGCGATGGCCATGAGTCAACACAACCTTGAGGTTTTTCCCTGGCTCCAGGGGCGGCTGAGCCCCCAACTGGACTTTATCGAGGGATGGACGACGTACGATCCGGACTTCCGTGAGGTCACCTACCGGTACTACACCGATCGTTCGGTCTATGCGTTGCGAGGCATTCGAAACCGGGCGCTGCGTACCTTCCTGATAGACTTTGTGTCCAGCTTGCCGGGACGAGGCGATTATCAGGAGTTTACGCCTGTCTCCCTCCATTTCAGCTGGCTTCATTACAAGAAACCCTTTCAGGAGTTTTCCGAGCGGATGTGGGCAACGCCTATCCAACACAGCGAGCGTGCAGCGACCGCAACGCATTGAACTCCACTATTGCCTCAGCGCAGCGTGCCACACAAAGGCAACCTCGGACGGATGCCCGAGGAACATATTAAACAGGAAGAAAAACACCCACACAAAAGGATAGAGCAAGGCGCCCAAAACGGGTAGCCAGATCAATGCCCGCGTTATCAACCACATGTCGATCAGTATCTGGATGAAGGAGAATATGCCGAAACATATCCAGGCAATGGCCAACATGGAGGCTACCTGGCCGCTCGGCGCCGGAAGCGAAGAGGCAACCATGGCGCCTGCCATGACAAGCAAATACGGCCAGTGTGCCCATACGATGAGCATGAGAACCTGCCGGACCCGTACTACCCGGGGCCCGAGACGCAGAAGGAGCGACCATGTGATAGCCCCTATTCCCAGAACAAGCGCATGGATGCCCCCTGCGAGCAAAAAACAAAGAACAGGCTTGTCGATCATCTGCCCCACGAAAGACTGTACGAAGGGAGGCAGATGGTGCATTGCCACCATGAAAGCATCCGTCCCGGCCAGATTGTAGAGGATCAGAATTCCCGTTGATCCGCTCGTCACAACCAGCATGAAGAATGCCACGAAATTTATCCCGGGAAGGCTCTCTCGGTTTGTGTGCACCGCCTCGACAAAAAAGGCATGCGATCGAAAATACCGGGGTAACATGTAGCGAAACCGGGGAGAAAACGCATACCCTGCCCCAAACGCAAGGATAATCATCCAGCCGAAAAGAATAACCCAGGAGAAGGGTTCAGGCGGCGGTGTACCCTCATCGAACGCGAAAACCGTTCTGCGGCCCGAAAAAACCCCCGAAATCACTTCGAAAGCCGCTCGCGTACGTCCATCCGGCGTATGCAGCCCGTAGCGTATAGGATCAGACGCCATGCCGGAAGATGGCCTGTCGCGCCAACGGTAAACAAACACAGCCCGCAATGAACTGTCGAAAAGTTCGGGCAGCGTGTCCTCAAAATAGCGGGCCTGACGCTCCGGCGAAAACGGCGCGAGCAATCCGCGGGGGCCATCGTACCTGACGCCGGTTCCAAGAGCACCCACGCCAACCGATGGCATACCGGCCTTTTCGATCCAGGCCGACGGATCAGGCCTGTCCAACACATCCATCAGGACAAAGTCCACAGCATCCGCACAGGCGTCGTCTTCCGAAAACAGGGTTACGTAGTACGTCGATATATCCGGCGCCGCCTCGCGCAAACGGCTCGATAACCGTTCGAACCAGGCGCATGCCGCCGGGTCGGATGTATCGCTATGCCCGGCGAGCCCTATCGCCCGGATCGAAGAATGCCGACGTGCTACATCCAGAGCAGCGTCAAGGGACGCCTGGGCAGATGCAAGCGTGTCTGCCAGTCCGGAAACCGACAAGTGAGAGAGGGGAAGATCAAGATAGATGTGCAGCCCAAGCGTATCGGCGATATCCAGGACCTCGTCGTTCCTGAAAAAGTCTGTGCGCACCGCTTCCACGCCGGCTCCTGCCATGGCGTATATATCCTGCACGGCTTGTATGCGGTCGCCGGGAGGCGTCCACACCATGCCCTTCAGGGGAGATGCCTGCTGCGCAGCGACGGGTCGCGGGACGAGAACCGCGAAAGCCCAGAACGTCGCTATATACGCTGAACGGAGAAAGGCCATCGGCAAGACAGGCACCTCGTAACCCGTTTCAGTCCATCATCTTCCGTAAAAATGCCGGCGTATTGATGTCCTCTTTCCGGTTCCGCTCCGGGTGATCGCGCAACTCATTCTTATGAAGCACGTTGACCTTTCGCTCGTTTGCCTCTGCTTCCACCTTCTTTTCCCGATTGGATCTTTCCGGCTCCTCAACCGGCCGGACAATATGCCGCCGCTCGAAGGCGGGCTGATCCAGCGCATGCAAATTTTCCTGGCCTTTGTAACTCGGTACAACCCCCGGTTGGTTAAGCGGCGCTGTCCGGTTGTACAGGGAATGGGGCGGATTGCCCGAGCCTCGGGACAGATCGAATCCCGTGGCAATGACCGTAACGCTGAGTTTGTCGCCCATGGCCTGGTCTATCACCGTACCAAAAATGACTTCCACCTTTTCTCCTGCTTCTTGTTTAATGATGTCAACCGCCGTACTAACCTCCCGGACTGTGATGTTCTCGCTGGAGGTAATGTTGACAAGCACATTGCTGGCCCCTGCTATGGACAGACCGTCAAGCAACGGGCTCGAAATGGCATCCCTGGCCGCCACCTCGGCCCGTGCGGCTCCGCTTGCCTCCGCTGCTCCCATGACCGCCTGGCCACCCACCTCCATAGTGGTCTTGACATCCGCAAAGTCGAGGTTGACGAGGCCATGTATGGTGATCAGATCGGATATGCCTCGCGCCGCATTGTAGAGCACATTGTCCACCATGCTGAACGCCTCGAGCCAACTGGTCTTGTCGTCCGATACTTCCATCAGGCGCTCGTTGGGAACGACAATCAGCGTATCGACGATACCGCGAAGCAGTTCGATGCCCTGATTGGCAGCCTTTCTGCGGCGGTTGCCCTCGAAATCGAAGGGCTGCGTAACGATGGCAACCGTCAGGATGTGGAGTTTCCGTGCAATCGCAGCGACAACGGGAGCGCCTCCGGTGCCGGTGCCACCACCCATGCCCGCCGTAATGAAAATCATATGGAAGCCCTTGAGCGCCTGCTTGATTTCCTCTCGGCTCTCTTCGACCGCATCGGCGCCGACAGTAGGCCGGGCGCCGGCCCCAAGGCCTTTCGTCAGGACCGAACCGGCTTGTATCTTCACCGGCGAAAGATTCTTGCGAAGCGCCTGCGCATCCGTATTGATCGCGATGAATTCGACCCCCCTGATCCCGCGGGTGATCATGTCGTTGACGGCGTTGCCACCGCCGCCGCCAACGCCGACCACACACAATTTGGGATTGTCAGTCAACGAGCCAGTGAACGTGAAGGAGTTGCTCATGGGTTTCTCCATTATTTCCATGGGTGAGTACCGACCGGTGCATGCGCACGGCGGCAAAGGCAGCAATATGTTATAGTTCGTCGAACCAGCCCTTCATTCTCGCCGCAATTTTGTTGACGAGAGAATCACGAGGGGCACGGTCTTCTCCATGGTGCGCCAGCCCCCCGCTGAATATCGCACCATCCCCGGCCCCGGCTTGCAGCCTGTACAACACGAGCCCGACAGCCGTGGAATACTTGGGGTCGCTTACTTCCTGCACCATCCCGCCAGTCAGGCCGGTCGGCATGCCTACACGCGCTTCTATGCCGAGTACGTCGGAGGCAAGATCACCCACGCCGGGAATGAGCGAGCCGCCACCGGTGAGCACCACACCGGCCGCCAGATTTCCTGCGTAGCCGCTGCGCTTGATCTCGATGGCTGCGATCTCCAGGATCTCCTCCATACGAGGCTGGATAATTTGTGCAAGCGGACTGCGTCCGATACTCTTCTCCGGGCGCCCGCCCAATCCGGGTATCGTGATTTCCTCCTCTTCCGAAGCCATGTCAATGAGGGCGACGCCAAAGCGGCATTTGAGTTGCTCAGCCTGGTCGCGCATAACGCCAAGGCCTCGCCGGATGTCGTCGGTTACGTTGTTTCCGGCGATGCCGATGACGGCGGTATGGCGGATTGTATTATCCTCGAACACAGCGATATCCGTCGTGCCGCCGCCTATGTCGATGAGTGCTACGCCGACTTCCTTTTCGTCCCGATGGAGCACCGAGCAGGAAGAGGCCAATGGCTCCAGAACAATATCTTCGACCTGATAGCCCGCTTTCTCAATGCAGCGATAGACATTTTTGGCTGCGGATACCAGTCCGGTGATAATGTGTACGGTCCCCTCGAGGCGCACTCCGCTCATCCCCACAGGATCGATTACCCCGTCCTGACCATCCACCACGAATTCCTGCGGGATGACATGCAGAATTTGCCGATCGGCCGGCATAGCCACATGGGTGGTGTCCTTGAGTAGCCGCTGCACATCGTGCGCCACGATTTCCCGATCCCGAGGGGATATCGTGATGACGCCGCTCGTCCGAAAACTCTGGACATGATCCCCGGCGATCCCGACGATCACGCCGCGAATGTCCACGGCGGCGGTCCGCGCCGCCTCTTCGACGGCAACCCGAACGGCGGCCACCGTCTTGTCGATGTTCACCACGACGCCGCGATTCAAGCCATCCGATTCTGCAACCCCAACCCCCAGAATGTTGATGCAGCCGAGATGGTCGGCAGCCACAACCACGGCACACACCTTGGTGGTGCCGATGTCTACGCCGACTACAATACGTTCATTCATGCTCGTTTCCATAAGCAAATACCCGGTGAAGGGTCAGCTTTCTTTCGTGACGACTTGACCGTCAAAACGGAGATCGATGGTGGTAAAGGTTTTGTCCGGACCCGGCAATACAGCTTGCGTCCAGAAGGCATGCAGTCGCTTGAATTTTTCGGCATAGCCGCGGCTTCCAAGCCGCACCGCAATCGCTTCCTTGCCGCCGGGAATCGCTGCATACATCGTGATGCCGCCGGCACGGTCCACTTCGAACGAGGACACAAGCAGCACATCCTGCAGCGGATCGGATTCCGGCAGCGTAGCAAGCAGTTCGCGCAGCGAGGCTTCGCGCAACGGTTGCGTCCGATTCTCAGGCAACACAGCACCCCACACCAGCGGTACGTCCCAGGCAGCGTCTTCCGATAACGGCATGGCATGGCCTTCGGCGTCCAGCCAGGCCGCCGGTTGTCCGTCGGAAGTAAGCGCCAGCGCAACGGGGAGCCGTTCCTTGACAGCAATCCGCACCACGCCGGAAGGAAGCCTTCGGACCACACCGGTTTGCACCCAGGGATGCCGGACAGCGCGGTCGGCGACCAGCAGCGGATCCACATCCAGCACCCGCATACTCGTGTCGACGGCGGCCAGAGCAAGGATCGTCTCCTCGTCCGCGTACCGGGCGCCCTCCACCATAACCTCGCGCACAACCATCCCGTCAACCCAGGTCCATCCGGCAAACGACAGGGCCCCGACGATCGCTGCGACCGCCATCAATCCCGCCATGCGCGCCAGAATCCGTTTTGTTTTACCCATTTTTCCGCTCTTGCAACATTATCGTTGTTCGAGTTCCGCAAGCAATGCGCCTCCACAACGCCAGATATCTCCAGCGCCCATGGTCACGACAGCATCCCCCTCCCGCACCTTGCCCGCGAGAAAGCCTGACACTTCTTTCCTGTCAGCGACATAATGCACATTCCGGTGCCCGTACTGTCTGGCCAGATTGGCCAGCATTTCTCCATTAACTCCGGCAATGGGCGCCTCCCGGGCAGCGTACACATCGGTAAGCACCAGCATGTCCGCATTGAAGAAGGCCTTTGCGAAATCATCCATGAAGTCGCGCGTACGCGTGTAGAGATGCGGCTGAAACACCGCGATAATCCGCTTGTCGGGCCACATCTCGTGCGCTGCTTCAAGCGTCGCCGTAATCTCGGTCGGGTGATGCGCATAATCGTCCACCACCATGACGCCCGCGGCCTCGCCTTTTTTCTGAAAGCGCCGCTGCACTCCCGTGAACCGGTCGATACCCGCCCGGATTTCCTCAAAGCCGATCTCCAGTTCGATCCCGACCGCCACAGCAGCCAACGCATTGCGCACGTTGTACCGTCCGGGTGCATGCAGCGCAATCTCACCGAGGCTCTGGTTGCGGCACAGCACATGAAACCGGGTCGTCGCGCCGTCCTGCCAGACCTTGTCGGTGCGTATCTCCGCCTGTCGCGACATACCGTACGTAATGATCCGGCGATCTATCCGGCTGACGATTTCCTGTACGACCGGATCGTCCAGGCAAAGCACAGCCGCTCCGAAGAAAGGCACGCTGTTCGCGAATTGCGTGAATGCCTGCTTGATGTCGTCGAGGTCCCTGTACGTATCGAGGTGTTCCGCCTCGATGTTCGTAATGACGGCCAGAGAAGGAGTGAGCCGCAGGAACGTACGATCGTATTCGTCGGCCTCGATCACAATGACATTGCCTTCGCCGACCACCGCGTTCGAACCGAAAACCGCTACTTTGCCGCCCACGATAATCGTGGGGTCAAATCCTCCCTCCGCAACGACCAATCCGACCATCGAGGTCGTCGTGGTCTTGCCGTGCGTGCCGGAAATACCGACGCCAAACTGCATGCGCATCAACTCCCCGAGCATCACCGAACGGGGAATGGCGGGGATACGCAGCCGTTCCGCCTCCACGGTTTCCGGGTTGTCTTTCAGCGCTACGGCGGAGGAATACACGACGACATCGGTATCCTGCACGTTTTCGGCGGCATGCCCCTCGTGTATAACAGCGCCAAGCGAAATCAGCCGCTCCGTCACGTCCGATAGTTGCAAGTCCGAGCCGGTCACCCGATACCCCCGGTTGAGCAACACCTCTGCGATGGAACTCATGCCGATCCCGCCGATGCCCACCATGTGGACCCGCCGGATACGACCAAGAGCCGATTGTCGTTTACTTTTCATCATTCAAACACGTATCGCTTGCCGACTGATCATCGTCGATTCGTTTTCGTCCGTTTTCGCCTCTGCGGCGAAACCCGCCAGACGCAACACGTCACTGGCAATCCGATCCGCAGCACCGGGCCGGGCCAGATCAAGCGCCGCCTTCGACATATCCCGAAGGAGCTCGGGGCGCATTCGCAACCGGTCTATCGCCTCCGGCAAAGCATGGACCATCATCGACTCGGAAATCATCTCCGCGGCCCCCGCAGCTACCATACTCCGGGCATTATGGGTCTGATGATCTTCCGCCACATTCGGAGAAGGAATGAGGATAGAAGGTGTGCCCGTGATCGCCAGTTCGCTGCATGTGAGCGCGCCACTGCGGCATACCACGAGGTCTGCGGCAGCATACGCCCGATCCATCCGGTCAACATATTCGAGCAGCCGCAAACGCGGGTGGCTCGGTACGCGGGAATGCATTTCTTCGAAATACCGCCGACCGCTCTGCCAAATGACATGCACGGACTCGTCGCGCAGCAACGTTTCGAGATTGCGCACCATTACCTCATTGATGGCCCGGCTCCCCAGCGAGCCCCCGAATACGGCGATCACGAATGCCTCGGCAGGCAGTTCGTAGCCCCGCCGCGATTCTTCCGGATCAACTGCAACGAGTTCCTGGCGCACAGGATTGCCGCTGCACAAGCAGCGATCGGACGGAAAATGTTTCCGTGCTTCTTCAAACGCCACGTGTACGGTCGCCGCCCGCTTTCCGAGTAACCGGTTGGTCAATCCGGGATACGCGTTCTGTTCCTGCACCACGATCGGTTTGCCGACCATGCTGGCCGCGAGCAGAACGGGACCGCTTACGTACCCGCCGGTGCCGACAGCTACATCCGGATCGAACCGCCGCACGAGCGTATAGCTTTCAACCATCGAACGCGCCAGTTTGAAGGGGAGCGCAAGGTTGCGGTATGGTCGGGTACGGTGCAGGCCGGCCGCGGTAATGGGATACATTTCGTATCCGGCTTTGGGCACAGCCTCCCATTCCATGCGATTGCGCGTTCCGGCAAACCGGATATGCACATCCGGAATCTGCCGGCGAAGCGCATCTGCCACGGCAATAGCGGGATATACATGCCCCCCCGTGCCGCCCGCCGCAAACAATATGTTGGGCGCAGACCTCATCGCTCGGCGCATTGCCTCGATATGTTGAGTAAAATGCCGAACATCATGCCGGTCGCTGCCATGGACGTCCCGCCGTACGAAACAAACGGCAGGGGAAGCCCTGTGACCGGGAGCAAACCGCAGGCCACGGCGGCATGCACGAAAGCGTACAACGCCACGCTCGTCGTCAGTCCGACGCCCATGAACAACCCCAGCGGATCCGGTGCACGGCGGGCGATGCGCAAAAATCCTCGAAACAACACGGTCAAAAAAGCGGCAAGCAACGCCATCGCGCCCAAAAACCCGTATTCCTCCGCTACAATGGCGAAAATGAAATCGTTGTACGGGGCCGGCAGAAAATCCCGCTGTGTGCTTTTGCCCGGCCCTACGCCGGTCAGCCCGCCCATTGCGAAGGCGATCCGGGCCTGTTGGGCCTGATATCCTTCTGCCTGGTCGCTGAAAACCTCTTCGGTCCCGGTATGCGGGAATATGTTCATACCGAGATACGATTCGAGGCGCACCGCCCGGTTCGGCGACCCGAGCATAAGCAGAAAGGCAAGCGCCACGCCCAGCGCGGAAAGGCCGCCGAGATGCAAGGTGCTGACGCGCGCCACGAAACACATCAGCATGGTCGTAGTCAGCAGCATCAATGCCGAAGAAAGATCTTCTATCCCGATCAGGATGCAGGTAGCAAGTGCCCACACCAGCACCGGCATGAAGGCCCGCGAAAAACTCTTGATGTAGGTCTGCTTCTTCGACAGCAGCACGCCCGTGTACAGAATGAGCGCCACGCGGGCCAGGTCCGAGGGTTGAAACCCGAACGATCCAATGCGTAGCCACCGGGTCGCGCCGCCCGAAGTGACGCCCGCAATTTGCACTACTACGAGCAACCCCAGCGATACCAGAAGGGCGATCCGGCTAAGCCGTGCCAGTTTCCGGTAATCGATCACGCTGCAAACAAGCATGGCGCCAAACGCCACGCCGACGCGCACAAGGTGACGCACCAGAAAACGTTCCGTATCCCCCCCGGCTCTCGTCTCTGCGAGAAACGAAATCGCGCTGTATACGGCCACCACGCCAAACACCGCCAGCAAGAGCACGGCCCACACGATATATCTATCGAGCGGTCGTCTCGGGCGGGATTCGGAACCCGGCAATGCGGTAGCGGAAAAAGCCATGCTACAGGTCGTTTACAAGATTTCTGAAGGTGTCGCCGCGCTCTTCGTAACTGCGAAACATGTCGAACGAGGCGCAAGCCGGGCTTAACAGCACCACATCCCCGGCTTTGGCGGCTATGCTGGCCCGGTACACCGCATCTTCGAACGAACGGACAACGATGGCGCAACCGGCTTCCGATCCAAGCTCCTCGGCTACTTTGCCGGCGCTCTCTCCCACGGCGATCACGACCCGGACCTTCTGCTTCACCAGCAGCTTGATTGGCCCGTAATCGTTCCCCTTGTCGCGTCCACCCGCAATCAGCACCACCGGGGCGTCCACGCTTTCCAGCGCATACTGGACAGCATGCACATTCGTCGCCTTCGAGTCGTTGACGTACCGGATGCCGCCGGTCTCCCGTACAAGCTCCATCCGATGCGGTACACCCATGAATGTCCTCAGGCCTTGGCGTACGACAGCGGGGGGTAACCCCGCCACGCGGGCCGCAACGGCCGCCGCCAATGCATTATGCAGATTGTGCGGCCCCGGTAGAACCAGCTCTTCCGATCGCATAAGGATCTCGTCGTCGGTTATTCTCAGAACGATTTCTTCGTCCCGCACGAATGCCCCCGCTTTCACTTCGCCCATCCGGCTGTACTCCAGCAGGGCAGGCCCGTTTGTCCGGGAAGACCGGAATGCGGAAGTCCGTTCCCGCACCTCCCGATCGTCCCGGTTGTAGACAAACCAGTCGTCGCTGCCCTGATTTTCACCCAGGCGAAATTTGCTCTGTGCGTAGGCATCGAAATCATAGTCATACCGGTCCATGTGATCCGGCGCAACATTCAGCATCACGGCAATCCAGGGCCGAAACGCCGCGATGTGGTCGAGTTGAAAGCTGGACACTTCCAGCACGACCAGGTCGCGTGCCCGGGCCGACGCCGCAAAATTCGAGAACGGATATCCGGTGTTGCCCCCGACAAACGTTTTCCTCCCGGCCTGTCGGAACATGTGCCCAAGCAAACTGACCGTCGTCGTCTTTCCGTTGGTGCCCGTGACCGCAAGCACAGGAGCCCGGCAAAACCACGAAGCAACCTCTATTTCCGAGTAGACGGGGAGACCAGCGCCGGTCGCCCGTTGCAAAAGCGGGGCCGAGGACGGCACTCCCGGACTTGTCACAAGAAAATGCGCGTCCGCAGCCCGGTCGGAATGCCCGCCGGATTCGAACGCAATCCCGGCTTCGTTCAAGGCGGCCAGGAACGCCGGTTCGATCGAGCCTGCATCCGTCACAAACACCTCTGCTCCGTGCGCATGCAACAGCCGCGCAACAGCAACGCCGGAGCGCGCCGCGCCGACTACCGTTACGTTCTTTCCGCGCAGCTTGCTCGGCGTCATATACCGTTTGCGAAAAAATGTGGGAGTACATGTGTCATCTGATGCGGAGAACCAGCAGTGTCGCCACCACCGTAACCGCGGTAATTATCCAAAAGCGGGTCACAATCTTTGCTTCAGGCGTGCCGCTTGCTTCAAAATGGTGATGCAGCGGCGCCATCCGGAAAATCCGTTTGCCTTCACCGGTTCGCCGGCGAGTCCACTTGAACCAGGTCGTTTGCATGATCACGGACAGGGTCTCCATGAAATACACGGCCCCGAGCAGCGGCAGCAGCAGCTCCATACGGATCATCAGCGTGAGTGACGCCACCGCGGCGCCCAGCGCCAACGATCCCGTATCGCCCATGAAAACTGTTGCCGGATACCCGTTGAACCACAGAAAGCCGAAACAAGCCGCCGTCATCGCCGCGGCGAACACCGTGAGTTCCCCTGCCCCGGGCAGGTAAAACACATCGAGAAATTCGGCGAATTGCACATTGCCCGAGATATAGCACAGCACCACGAGCCCCATCCCTACGAACGCGGTGACCCCCGTGGCCAGCCCGTCGAGCCCATCCGTCAGATTGACCCCATTCGACACCGCCGTCATGATGAAGACAGCGACCGGAATGTACACGATCGCTCCCAGGTTGGCGCCCCCAAACAAGTGACCGAAGATGTCATAGTCGATCATCTTGTTTTTCAGAAAGGGAACATACGTGAGCGCACTGTATGCCTCGAACGCGGGGTGAAAACAAAGCGCCGCCCCAAGCAGCAGTCCGATGGAAATTTGCCCCGCCAGTTTGACTTTCGGCGCAAGGCCCCGCTTGTCCTTCCTGAACGTCTTGATATAGTCGTCCATGAATCCGAACACCCCCATCCAGGCCATCGCCAGCATGGCAAGCCAGACATACGGCTCGGCGATTGCACCCCACAGGAAGGTCGATACGAGAATCGACAAGATGATGATGACCCCCCCCATGGTAGGCGTGCCGGCCTTGTGCGCATGACTGACCACGCCGGCTCCCGCGCCTTCCCGAACGGATTCGCCCAGTTGCTTTGCACTCAGCATATTGATGATGCGGCGCCCTATGAACAGAGAGATGAATAGCGCCGTAATCGCGCCCAGCGTAGCCCGGACCGTGATGAATTGTATCACCTGGAATCCAGGAGGCTGGTACAGTCGCTCCAGATAGTCGATCAGGTAATAAAGCATAAGGTGTTGTCGAAAAAGAACTCGTATATCCGGTTATCGGGGGTGCTGCGGCAATCGGGCCGGAGACTTCCGGGCAAAAGCCGCCCGCACAGCCTCCCTGTCGTCGAAACGCTTTTGGTCCGTTCCGACAATCTGACGGGTTTCATGCCCCTTCCCGGCTACGAGCACGATGTCTCCCGGACGAGCGAGGCGACTCGCTTCAGCAATAGCCTCCCCGCGATCGGTAATGAAAAGCGCACGGTCCGGATCGGTGAAGCCGGCCCGGATGTCTTGCAGAATCCGGGCAGGATCTTCGGTACGCGGGTTATCGCTCGTAACGATCAGGTGGTCCGCGAACCGTTCGGCCACAGCGCCCATCATCGGACGCTTTGCACGATCGCGATCTCCTCCGCAACCGAAAACGCACCATACATGTGCACCGGAAGGTCTGGCGGCAGTGATTGTCTCAAGCACAGCCTGAAGCGCAGCGGGCGTGTGGGCATAATCGATGATGACATGTGTGCCGTCTTCGAATCGGATCCGTTCGAAGCGCCCCGGCGCCGGCCGGGCCTGTTCGAGCGCATCCAGCGCATCGCCGGCATCGCATCCCAGCGCCAACAGGGCGCCCCAGGCCGCCAGCAGGTTGTAGGCATTGAACCTCCCGGCAAGCCGAAAGCGGCGTGTGCGCCCCTCGACACGAAGAACCAGCCCATCCATGACGTCCTCGACGACATCGGCACGGATATCGGCCGCCGTATCCAGGCCGTACGAGGTGCATGTCGCACGCGTATCGGCCACCATGCGGGCGCCAGCCGGGTCGTCGGCGTTGAACAGGGCGGCAGCGTCAGCATCCAGCCGGTCGAAAAGCGTCTTCTTGGCCGCAAGGTATGCCTCGAAGGTCTTATGGTAGTCGAGGTGATCGTGTGCAAGATTCGTAAACACGGCCACATTGAACGCAATCCCCCGGACCCGCTCCTGATCCAATGCATGGGAGGATACCTCCATAGCGCATGCGTCGCATCCCTTGTCTGCCATGCGGCGGAGCAGGCGCTGTACGTTCAGGGCGTCCGGGGTCGTAAGCCGGGCGGCAAATGCCTCGCCCGCTATGCGAATTCCGACCGTCCCTATAAAGCCGGCCTGTATGCCAAGTACCCCGAGTGCCTGCTGCACGAGAAAAGCGACCGTTGTCTTGCCGTTGGTGCCGGTTACGCCGACGACGCGCAATGCATGCGACGGATCGCCGTACCAGGCGGCGGCAAGCACAGCCAGTGCGGATCGGGAATCATGAACGCGCGCGAAAGCGGTGCCGGGATACCGGTGTGCCCGGTTCGCCGGCACCGCCTCGCACACGATCGCGATGGCTCCGTTTTTAACAGCCTTGTCAATGAACAGGTGGCCGTCGACCTCAACGCCTCGAATGGCTACAAAAAGGCCGTTCGGCCCGACCTTGCGGCTGTCTCCGGCCACATGGTCGATATCGATATTGTCAATGCTTTCCCATGTCCCCATGAGCAGGCCCGCAGCCTGCAATGTTTTCATTAAGTCTCCGAGCGTTTTCATCGGGATCGCAGCACCACCGTTTGTCCAAGAGGACTACCCGCTTCGGGATATTGGGCCGCTACGATCCCTCTGCCTTCGACGCGGGCCCGGATATTCCGGCGCGATAACCAGTACGTGGCCTCGCGCATGGTCCATCCCCGGAAATCAGGGACGGCATCGCCGGACACCACCGATTCATTCGGTTCGTCGGATTCACGCAGAAGCACAGGACGCACGCTCTCCGACACATCGGTCGACACCGCATACGGAAGTTCTTCCGCCGGAAAAGCCTGCCGGGCCATCTCGGGAAACGTCGCAAGCCACCGCGTGGCGGTACGCTGAAAAATCGGCGCAGCAACCAACCCCCCGTACCGGAACGTTTTCGGCTCGTCCACCACGACCGCAAACACGACCTGTGGATCGTCGGCGGGGAAAAATCCTGCAAACGAAGCGCGGTACGCTCCCTCGCGATACCCGCCGGCGGCCGCTTTCCGCGCCGTGCCCGTTTTTCCCGCAACCTTCAGGCCCTCTATCTGCGCCCGGGTCGCCGTGCCCTCTTCCACGGCGCCCAGAAAAGCGGGCATAATGGTTCTCGCCGTCGAGGACATAAACGCCCGGCGCACAGAGTCTTGCCGGGCTATCCATGTGGTCCGTCCGGTCACATCCCGGCGCTCGGCCACAATGTGCGGTTGCACGAGCAGCCCGCCGTTCGCAAGCGCCGCATAGGCCACGGCAAGTTGCAGGGGGGTCACATCCACTTCGTACCCGATGCCCATGGCCGTCAGCGTCGTGCCGCTCCATTGATCGGGCCGCTTCAGCAATCCCTGCACCTCCCCGGGAAGATCAATCCATGTAGGTTGCCCGAAACCGAGACTGCGGGCATGCCGGTAGAACGTACCCCGATCTGCACGGGACACCACTTTGGCAGTCCCCACATTGCTCGAAAGCGAGATCACTTCCCGAAAGGGGATCGTACCGTGGGCATGCGTGTCGGTGAGCGTACGTCCGTGCACCACAGCCCATCCATCCCCCGTTTCGACGGAATCCTGCATGCCAATGAGGTTCTGCTCAATGGCGGAGACGGCAGACACGAGCTTGAACGTGGAGCCCGGCTCCAGCCGGTCCGTGATGGCGCGGTTACGGCGCGTTTCCGCCGAATACGCCCCGGCCCGATTGGGATCGAACGTAGGCACATTGGCCATGGCGAGCACTGCGCCGGTGCGTGGATCGAGCGCCACCGCCGTTCCGGACGCCGCCTGCATTTCGGCAACGCCCCGGGCCAGTTCTTCCTCCAGAATGGTCTGCCTCAGCAGATCTATCGTCAGGATGAGCGACTCCCCGTGAACAGGTTCGACCACTTGCCCGGAAACGAACGCTCTGATCCGGCCCAGCCGGTTGCGCTGTACGGCGCGCCGGCCGTTCACCCCCCTCAAATACTCGTCGTATTGCAATTCCAGGCCGCCCAGCCCGGTCCCCTCGGGACTCACATACCCCAACACATGCGAGGCGGTTTGTCCGTGATTGTACCGGCGGGCGAAGGCGGGATCGAGAATCACCCCGGGCACATCCCAGCGCTCAACGTCTTCCTTCTGCCGCTCCGGCATGCCCCGAACGAGCTGCACGTACTGCGGACTGGTTCGTTCGCGTACGCGCTGCCGGTAGTACGCCGAGGACGTACCGGTCAGCTTTGACAATCTTTCAAAGAACGTATGCTGTTGCTCCTCGAAGCCGGAAACCGTCGGATCGAGCGCCAGATCGTACCGCGCCGTGTTCACCGCCAGCGTCCTGCCCGCGCGATCGTAGATGGCGCCCCGCATTGCCGGGATACTGACGAACGAGTTCGTCTGCCGCCGTCCCTGATCCCGCAGATCGCGGCCCTCCGTAAGGTGGATGCGAAATACCTGACCAAGGACAAGCACCGGCAGCAGGCTCAGCGCCGTCAGCACCACGTACATCCGGACCAGTATCGAATCCTTTGCTTCCACGTGAGATACCTCTCGCAAGCGTCTTGTGCCATGTTCGTGTGCTTCCCGTCATTCCCCCACCTCGACCGGCGGACCAGGCGCCGGATCCGTAACGAGCCCCAGTTCATGGGCACGCCCGTAGATGACGGAGGGGCCGACCATCTGATCGAAATCCCCTTTCAGGCGATTGTGCTGCAGGTGAAGTCGAAGATTCTCCCGGCGCTCCTCTTCGAGTTCGGCCAGAATTTGTTGCGTGGCATGGACATGCCCGACATACAGCGTGAAAAGAACGCCAAGCCCCAGAACGATAAGGGCAAACCGCGCCGTAGAAATGCGTCCCAAAATGTGGCTTTTTCCCGGGGAGCAGCCGATTTGCGCTGATTCAGGCCCTGGATATCCGACCATCCGGGCAACACATGCCCTTGCCGGTACGCCGGGACAGGCTCCTCAATACGAACCGTCCCCGAAGCCAGACTTGCTTCCCGGGACCTGTTTCGGATATGTGTTTTTGACTTGTACATGACGCATACGTTCGTTCATCGCCTTATCGTCCGCACATCCTCCTCCGGGGGCCACGCCAACTCCGTGCGCTCCGCGATGCGGAGGCGAGCACTGCGCGCCCGCGGATTGGCTTCCACCTCCTCAGCGTCCGGCTGTATCGGCTTCCGCATGCGTTCCTTCCACGGGACCAGGGGGTTGCCGTACATATCGCGTAGCGGCTCCGTCTCGAAATTCCCGTATCTGAAAAACCGTTTGACCCTTCTGTCCTCAAGCGAGTGATAGCTTATCACAGCCATCCGCCCGCCTGGCCGGACCACATGAACCGATGCTTCGAGCAACCGCTCAAGCACTTCCAGCTCACGATTCACCACGATGCGCAACGCCTGAAATACGCGAGAGAGGGTCCGAACCGCCTCGCGCCCCGGCACTATGCCGCGGACGACCTCGGCCAGTCCTGTCGTGCTCTCGAGCGGTCGGGCCTCCACAATCGCACGAGCGATTCGGCCCGACCGCGGCTCTTCGCCAAACGTCGAGAACACATCCTTCAGCATCCCCCGATCCCACGAGTTCACCACCCTGTGGGCGGAGCGCCCCCCGCGCATATCCATGCGCATGTCGAGCGCCCCTTCGGCGAGATAACTGAATCCGCGCGAGGCGGTGGCGATCTGGTGAGAGGAAACCCCAAGGTCCACCACCAGACCGTCCACCTGCGCCCCTCCGGCTTCTTCGAGCAATCGTTCGATATGCTCAAAATTGCCTCGGAGAGGCGTAAACCGCCCGCGCTCCATATCGGCGGCGAGTCTGCTACAAGATGCATCGAGCGCTTCGACATCGTGATCGATGCCGAACACCCTGCCTCTCGGTGATAACAACTCGAGCAATGCAGCACTGTGTCCACCCCCACCCAAGGTAGTATCCACGTACACGCCGCCGGTTTTCGTAATCAGTCCTTCTGTTACAGCCTTGCAAAGAACAGGAATGTGGAAAGAGGTTGCGAAAGCGCATGCCTCTGTGTTCCCCATTCGTTTATGTCCGTCTCCTCCTGTCATCCCCCGTGACGGAAAAATTTCCGCCTGTCATGGCGCTACAGATCCCTGCCCATCTCGAATATCCTTTCCGCCACATCCGAATAATCGGCTTCCTGCTCGGCCTGAGCGGCAAACACATTCGGATTCCAGATTTCGATACGATCCAGCACGCCGATGATCAGCACGGCGTCTTCGAGGCCGGCGAAGGCGATCAGGCTCTTGGGAACCACAATCCGCCCCTGCCCATCCAGCGTAACTTCATCCGCCCAACGCATGATCGTGCGCACGAAACTGCGCGCTTCGGATCGATACGTGTTCAGCCGGGCAATCTCCGCCTCGCGCTTTGCCCATTCGTCAAGCGGAAACAAAAGAATGCATTGCTCGAAGCCGCGCGTGATCGTAAAGCTGTTATTCGCTTCCGGGTTCAGCGCACTCCGCATCCTGGCCGGGATCGCTACGCGACCCTTGCTGTCTACAGAGTATTCTGCCTGTCCCTTGAAGCTTGCCATGACGCCAAAGAATCAGCGGTCGAAACCATGAACTGGCGGAACACATCCGGTGCACTATACCGGTTCATCGTTCGAATTATGGGAATATTCCCCACTTTTCCCCACTTGACTGGTCAAATTACGGCGCAAATTTGTAATGTCAAGTCCTTTATGGGTAAAAAAGTCGATATAGAACAGGTATTTTTTATACAAAATATGTGCAACATATGTAAATATGATATATATCCTCCTTTCTCAACACGGTAAAGAGGAATGTGCGGGCGCGTTCGGAGCCGAACGGACGAAAATCCGCCGGCTCATACGGAGAAATGCAAACGATTCACTGCCTGCACAAAGAGGCAACAAGGTGGCCGGCTCATACGGAGAAATGCGGATGAGCCG
Organism: Rhodothermales bacterium; assembly: GCA_965248175.1. Taxonomy (GTDB): domain Bacteria; phylum Bacteroidota; class Rhodothermia; order Rhodothermales; family VXPQ01; genus VXPQ01. The sequence goes on along the minus strand of OZ252093.1, from coordinate 864,710 downwards.
CTGCCTGCAGAAACAGGCGACAAGGCGGCAAGCACAGTGGGAAAGAAGAAAACGGTGACGCAGGAAAAGAAGCCAGCGCAGGAAAAGAAGACAGCGCCGCAGGAAAAGAAGACAGCGCCGCAGGAAAAGAAGATGGCAGCGCGCCTACACTTTCGCGGACGCCAATTGCACCACCTTCCGGCGATGTGAAGGACGCGGCGATTCCATCAAATCCTTCTCGCGGGCCAACTCCACGCACGCCCCGACGAAGGACTGGAAAAGCGGGTGCGGCTGTGCAACGGTGCTCTTGTACTCGGGATGAAATTGTACGCCGACAAACCAGCGGTGCGCAGGCAGTTCAATAATCTCCACAAGGTCCCGCCCCGGATTGACCCCCGTGAAGCGCATACCGTGTTCGAGCAGTTTGTATCGCAGGACGTTGTTCACTTCATACCGGTGCCGGTGCCGCTCCGATGCTTCCAATGTCCCGTAAATCCCGGCCACGCGGGAATCTTCGGTAATGCGGCATTCGTACGCGCCAAGGCGCATGGTGCCTCCCTTGTCGATGATCCGCTTCTGCTCTTCCATAATGTCGATGACCGGATGCGGCGTATCGGGGTCGAACTCCGTCGAATGGGCATCCTCCCAACCGCACATGTGCCGCGCAAATTCTATGACGGCGCACTGCATTCCGAGACATATCCCGAGGAAGGGGATGTCGTTTTCGCGCACGTACTGCACGGAGATCAGCTTCCCGTCGATGCCCCGGTCGCCAAAGCCCGGCGCAATCACAATGCCCGCCACATCGCCGAGCAGTTCTTCTACATTGTCTTCCGTAATGTCGTCGGACAATATATACTGCAGATCGACGTGCACCCCGTTCACCGCGCCCGCCAGAACAAAACTTTCGGTGATCGACTTGTACGCATCCTGGTGTTCCACATACTTGCCCACCAGCGCAATGCGCACGGCGCCCTGCGTACTCTTCAGCGTTTTCAGAAAGTGGATCCATTCCTGCATACCCGGCGTGTCCGAAATCGGGGGAGCGCCGTCCCCTGCCGGCATGCCAAGCCGCTCGAACACGATATCGTCCAGTCCCTCTTCGGCAAGAAGAAGGGGCACTTCATAGATGGATTCCGCATCCCGGGCCGCGATCACCGCCCGCGGCTCCACGTTGCAGAAAAGCGCAATTTTTTTTCTCAGGTCCGCATCCAGCGGCCGCTCCGACCGGCACACCAGGACATCGGGTTGCAATCCGAAGGACAGGAGCGTCTTTACGGAATGCTGCGTCGGTTTCGTTTTCAACTCACCCGCCGCCTCGAGATACGGCACGAGGGTCAAGTGCATGTCCAGCGCATTCTTCGCGCCGATCTCGTACCGCAGCTGCCGAATGGCTTCGAGATAGGGCTGGCTCTCGATATCGCCGACCGTGCCGCCGATCTCGGTGATCACGACGTCGTACCGCCCCGTATCGCCGAGTTTCAGCATTCTTTGCTTGATCTCGTCGATGACATGGGGGACCACTTGCACGGTCTTGCCCAGATACACCCCGGCGCGCTCTTTCGTAATCACCTCGAGGTAGATGCGCCCGGTCGTGACATTATTGGCCTGACTCATCGGGCGGCCGAGGAACCGCTCGTAATGCCCAAGGTCCAGATCCGTCTCCGCCCCGTCTTCCGTGACGTAGACCTCCCCATGCTCGTAGGGATTCATCGTCCCGGGATCCACATTGATGTAGGGATCGAGTTTCTGAATGGTAACGCGCAATCCCCGCGACTCCAGCAGTCTCCCCAGCGATGCGCAGACGATCCCTTTGCCCAGCGACGACGTGACCCCCCCTGTAACGAAGATATATTTTGTCTGCATGGATCCCCCAGGTTTACGCTGTAACGGCATGTTACGCGCCCCGGTTTCCATGCGGATTCCCTCTTCTTTTGCGCGCAACGAGAATCAGTCCCGTACCGGTTTCGTTGTGGCTGCGCACATCCATTGCGTTCAGGATCAGCCCCACGGGCAGCGCCGCAAGGTAATACACCGGCAGAACGGCAAAGGCCAGCCGCGTCGCCGCCAGCATCTGCATGGGCCACTTGACGAGTATCCGCCAGGCTTTCGAACCGTATGCCCCGTAGGTATACCCGGCCCGCACCGTTTCCAGCCCCGCCTCCTCCATCTTCTCCTGCAACGCCGCAAGACCGTATCCGGGGCGGACATGCTCATCGACAAATCCTTCCTCGCCGTGCGTCTTCGTATCCGATCCCCCCTGGTCCGACGGCGTGTTGACGATGACGTGCCCGCCGTCCGTGAGCATCTGCGCAAAATTGCGGAAAACGGTCCGGTCGTCCTCGATGTGCTCCATCACATCGACCGAAACAATGAGGTCGAAGGCCTGGTCCAGAGGCGGCCCGGTCAGATCGTACTCGCGGAAGGCGATCCGATCCCGCAACGCCGTCCGCTCCACGAACCGCCTCAAATCGGCGAGATAATCCGGCTTGACGTCCACGGCAAGCACACGCGCCTGCGGAAACCTCTGGGCGATATACGCCGCATACTGCCCGAATCCCGTGCCCGCATCCAGCACGTTCGTATGCCGCCCCGCCGGCGCATCACCCAGTAACGCATGCACTTCCCGCCGCACATACCACGACCGCAAAAACACGGTGTGGAGCAGCGCGAAGAACACGCGCTGCAAAACGGGATGGATACGGAAAAACCTCCCCAGCGCATCCTTGACCGGATCGTACTCCATGGATCTTACCCCAGCATCGTTTCAAGCGTATCCAGTAGTCGCCCCCAGGAACAGCGCTCCCTTTCCCGCTGCACCCCCTCCGCAAAAGCGGCTTCCCGGTCTTCTTCAAAATAGCATACGACGGCATCCGCCAGCGCCGCCGGGTCGCCGGGCGGCGCCACATACCCGGATACGCCGTCCGCGACCACCTCGGCCAGCCCGCCCACATCCGTAACGACCACGGGCCGGTCGAAATGATACGCCGTCTGCACGACGCCGCTCTGCGTGGCTGATTCGTAGGGCTGCACCACCAGGTTCGCCGCCGAAAAATAGAGACCCACCTCCTCCTCCGGGATATACTCCGACCGCACGAGCACCGCATCCCCGATACCAAGCGACGCGATCAGATCGCGGTACGTCTGTTCGTCCTCGTAAAACTCCCCCGCCACGACAAGCCGGGCCCTGGGCCGCCGGGCAAGAATCCGGGGCAAGGCCCGCAGCAACACGGGCAACCCCTTGTACGCCCGTACAAATCCAAAGAAAAGCAATACGTCGGCATCCTCCGGCAGATGCAGGCGCCTTCGGGCTTCCTCGCGCGGGAGCGGGTCCCCGAAATGCCCGTAGACAGGATGCGGCGCCGTCTCTACGGAAGCGGCAACGCCCAGCGCCCGCAGATCGGCGGCCACCGCGTCGGACAGCGTAAGCAGCGCATCGCACCGCTTCAGGAAATACCCCGCGAGACGGGAAACGAGGCCATGCCGCTTCTCGTGCGGATACACGTTATGCACGATCGCCGCCACCCGGATGCCCTGCGCAGCAAGCCGTCGCGCCATGACGCCGTAGGCGGGCGCAAAAAAGGGCGTCCAGTACTGAAACACGACCGCCGCCGGGTCCTGCTCCGCAATCGCCTTTGCCGCCGCGCCCCACGTACCCGGTCCTATGGAATCAATCAGCCGGTGCGTATCCGGCGCCACGGTCCGCCCCGGATCGAATTGCGACGTTCCGGGAAAAAGAAACCCGGGGTACTGCCGCCGGAACGTCGCCATATACACCGGCCAGCCCCGGTCCCGAAGCCCCGACGCCACCGTGTCGGTAAACTGCGCAATCCCTCCCCGGAAAGGCGCAGCCGGCCCTACGAGAGCAATCCGCCGTCGGGTTCGTTCGGACACCTCGGCTGCCATGGTTCAGTCCGCCGGAGGCAAGGTGGCCATCACACGGTACGAATCGGTGCGCTCCATCCTGGGCCGGACGATCATCTCCCCAAGCAGGCCCGTGGTGAACATCTGCACACCCACAATCATCATCAGCGCGCCGAACAGAAGCAGCGGCCGGTCTCCGACAGGATTCCCAAACGCGATCTTGTCGATGGAAAGCCACAGGGAAAGGACAAACCCGATAAAAAACGCCAGCGTACCGAATGCGCCGAAAAAGTGCATCGGGCGGATGGCGAACCGGGTCAGAAAGGTCACGGAAATCAGGTCCAGAAACCCCTTGATGAACCGGTCCAGGCCGAACTTGCTGTGCCCGTAGCGCCGCGCGCGGTGCTCCACCACAACCTCGGATATCCGGTCGTACCCTTCCCATTTGGCCAGCAGCGGGATGTACCGGTGCAATTCTCCGTAGACGCGCACGCTTTTCACCACTTCCCGGCGATACGCCTTCAGCCCGCAATTGAAATCGTGCAGGCGAACTCCGGAAATAATCCGCGTCACCCGGTTGAAGAATTTGCTGGGCAACCGCTTGCTCAGCGGATCGCGCCGCGTTTTCTTCCAGCCGCTCACCAGGTCGAATCCTTCCTCGATCCGGGCAATCAGGCCTGGGATCTCGGCGGGTACGTCCTGCAGATCGGCGTCCATCGTCACGACATAGTTACCCCGGGCCTCCTTGAACCCGAGCGCCAGCGCCGCCGACTTCCCGTAGTTGCGCCGGAGCCGCAGGCCGGCAATGCGGTCGTCCTTCTTGTGCAGCGTCTCGATGACCTGCCAGGAAGTATCCTGCGACCCGTCGTCGACGAACCATACCTCGAACCGGTACCCCGCGCCCTCGCACGCCGAGCGGATCTCGCGGGCGAGTTCGGCCAAGGAATCCGCCTCATCGTACACAGGCACGACGACGGAAACGTCGGGGGAATCCTGTCGATCGGAATGGTCCAACATGTTGCTGCGGGTACGTTGCCGTGCGTGTTCCCCCGGTGCGCTACGCGTCGATGGTTGCGTACTTCGCATTGCGCTCGATGAACTTGCGGCGCGGCTCCACGGCATCCCCCATCAGCGTCGAGAACACGCGGTCGGCCACCGCGCCATCTTCCACCGTCACCTGTTGCAGGCGCCGGGTGGCGGGATCCATCGTCGTATTCCAGAGCTGCACGGGGTTCATCTCGCCGAGACCTTTGTAGCGCTGAATGCCGATCTTTGACTTTCCTGCCTCTCGCAGCTCCCGCGTCTTCGCCGCCAACTGGTCTTCCGTCCACAAATAGTACTCCTGCCGGCCCGCCTGCACCTTGAAAAGCGGCGGCAACGCCACATACACATAGCCGCTTTCGAAGAGCGGGCGCAGGTGGCGGTACAAAAACGTGAGTAGCAGGGTGCGAATGTGCGCCCCGTCCACGTCCGCATCCGTCATCAGGATAATCTTGTGGTACCGGAGGCGCGACAAGTCAAAGGAATCCTCCAGCCCGACCAGCCCCGTGCCGAACGCCGTAACCATGTTCCGGATCTCTTCGTTTTCGAGAATCCGGTCGAGCCGGGCCCGCTCCACGTTCAGAATCTTCCCGCGCAGGGGAAGGATGGCCTGAAAATGGCGGTCGCGCGCCTGCTTGGCCGATCCGCCCGCCGAATCCCCCTCCACGAGGTAGAGTTCCGACTCCTCCGGATTGCGCGAGGCGCAATCGGCCAGTTTGCCGGGCAGGCCGCCGCCGGAAAAGGCGCTCTTGCGCTGGACCAGTTCGCGGGCCTTGCGGGCCGCCAGGCGGGCCTGGGCGGCAAGGATCACCTTATCGACAATGATCTTCGTCTGGCGGGGATGATCTTCGAGCCACTGGCCCAGTTTCTCGTTGACCAGTGTTTCGACGGCGCTCTGCACCTCCGAATTGCCCAGTTTGGTCTTGGTCTGCCCCTCGAACTGCGGCTCGGCCACCCGGATCGAAAGCACGGCGGTCAGCCCTTCCCGGAAATCGTCCCCGGACAGATCGACTTTTGCGTTCTTCGTAAGGTTGTTTTTTTCCGCGTACGCCTTCAGGGTCCTGGTCAGCGCCCGGCGGAATCCCGATATGTGGGTACCCCCTTCGTGCGTATTGATATTATTGACGAAGGAGAGGACGTTTTCGGTGTAGCCGGTGTTGTACCGCATCGCCAGCTCCACGGGCACCTCCGCATCCTCCTCGGAGATGTAAATCGCTTCTTCCTGGATGGCCGTCCGCGTTTCGTCGAGGTAATCGACGAACTCCACGATGCCCCCCTCGAAATGATACTCCTCGCGGCGCAGCGCTTCCTCTTCCTCGCGCCGGTCCTCGATACCGATGTACACGTTGCGGTTCAGATAGGCCATCTCGCGCAGGCGTCCCGACAGCGTGTCGAAACGGAACTCCCTGTCGCTGAAAATATCCGGGTCCGGGAGAAACTGCACCTCGGTGCCGGTCTCTTCGTCGGGCCGGAGCGCACGCCCCCGCTCCACCGGGCCCAGCGGCTTGCCGCGGGCATACTCCTGGCGCCATTCGTAGCCGTCCCTGCGCACAATAGCCGTCAGCGTCACGGCCAGGGCATTCACGCAGGATACCCCGACTCCGTGCAGCCCGCCCGACACCTTGTAGGTATCCTTGTCGAACTTGCCGCCGGCATGCAGCGTCGTCATCACCACTTCCAGCGCAGAGCGTTTCTCCTTGGGATGCTCCTCCACGGGAATGCCGCGCCCGTTGTCGATGACGCACACAGAGCCGTCTTCATTGATGGACACCTCGATCCGGTCGCAGTACCCGGCCAGCGCCTCGTCGATCGCATTGTCCACTACCTCGTGCACCAGATGGTGCAGTCCCCGGAGCCCTAGATCTCCTATGTACATCGCAGGGCGCTTGCGGACGGCTTCCAGTCCCTCGAGTACCTGGATGTTTTCGGCGCCGTAGCCGGAGCCGGTTCCATCTGCGGAGCCAGAGCCGGAGCCGGTGCCGCGTCCGTAACCAGAGCCGTCTTCAGAGCCAGAGCCGTTCTCGGCCGTCTTTACTGGCTGATCCGTTGCCTGATCGCTATGCATAGACCTGTTCGTAACTCGTAAACCGGAGGATTGTGGGCCGGCGGGGACAGACCGCTGCGCCGGACAGAAAGGACGTGGGGCGTATGTCGCCCATATCCTCCTAAAATACGATCCGGACAGGTGGAATGCTCGTTTAAGCTTCCAGATACCGCAGAAATTCCTCGGCGCGCCACTGCATTTCCTCGTCCACGGAGTCGTCGCTGAAGACGGCTACGACATGGTATCCGTAGTGTTCGAGCAGGTGCCGCACACGGGTGGCGCTCTGTACGTTCAGTTTGAGCGTGACATGTATTTTGCCGCCCGGGGTCCGGGGACGTTCGCACACGACGGACAGGATGCGAATGTCGTTCTGTTCGATGGCGTGGACCAGTTGCGACAGCGAGTAGCTATCCGGGTCCTCTTCGAGCGCCACGATGGCGCCGGCTTCCTGCGTGGAAAGCATCGCCGCGAACTGCTCGAATACGTCCCCCCGGCGGATCAGGCCCTCATAGCGGCCTGTTTCGTCAACGACGGGGAGTGTGGTGAGATCGTGCCCGACCAGGATTTTTGCGGCTTCGAAGAGGTGTGCGTCCGATGGGACGGAAAGAGGGTCCAGACCGGGAACGCTTGCGATCTCGGCGTCCGGGCCCGCAGCGGATTCCAGAATACGCTCCTCCGAAACGATTCCGAGCAGGAGCCCATCCGCATCCACTACCGGGAAATGCCGCACGCACAACTCCATGAGAAGGCCCAGCGCGTATTCAGCCGTATCGCGCGGCCCGAGAGGCCGCGGCGAGACCAGCATCATATCCCGAATGGTCGTTCCCATAGCGTCAAAGACCCATTGCGTACCCGTCTGTATTGGTCATTTACGAATAAGAATGCACAAGCGCAAGGGAAAACGATAAAGAGGGCGCTCACGGGAAAGGGGTACGGAAAGAAAAGGGAATTATAAGGAATTGTTGACGGCCTGCGATCTTCCTCGTATACAGGCCCCTGCAGTATAGGGCTTTATAGGTATACGATGCACACACACACACACACACACGGCAACAACCGGGCCGAATTGGGCAAACCGGACCCTGTGGACGGGCGACAATCTGGACGTAATGAGGGGCATGAACTCCGCCTCGGTCGATCTCATCTACCTCGACCCGCCGTTCAACTCTAACCGCAACTATTCCGCCCCAATAGGTTCAGAGGCCGCCTTTAAGGATACGTGGACACTCTCTGACGTAGACCTTGCCTGGCATGGCGAGATATCCCCTGCGGTGTACGCAATCATCGACGCTGCGGGCCTATCGCATGGCGCGGGCTTGCGGTCCGTGCCGGATTAAGCCACCAGCGTTCTGTACCGGAGCCGCTTGCCCACCATTGCGCAGGCGACAAGGCCCATCTGTTCCAGCGTGTCGAGTTCGCGCAATCCGTGGCGGCCTGAGAAATCCGCCACATAGCGGTGAAGGTGCTTGCGGCTCATCTTGTGGTATACGCCCTTGTGTGCTCGTTTGAGGGTTGCCCAGAACGATTCTATGCCGTTGGTGTGCGCCATGCCGCGTACGTATTCGCCTACCGAGTGCTGGACGCTCGCAAGGTCGTAGATGTACCGCAGACCCGCGTATGCCTTGTTGTCGTCCGTGTAGACGACCGCACCCAATTCGGCGTTGTCCAGAACGAAGCCTTGCAACGTCCGGCTTGTCGTATTCTGCACGACTTCCGCCTTGATCTTGCCAGTGGCCCGATCCTTTGCTCCGACAACGGCGGTCTTGCCTACAGTTCCCCGGCCAGCGTGGAGTTTCTTCGATTCGTGCTTGTTCGATTCCGTGCCCCCTACGTACGTCTCATCGACTTCAACGGGGCCGCCGAACAGGTCGTTATCGGCGCCCTCGAACGCCTTGCGGATGCGTTGGAGCAGGTGCCACGCCGAGTTCTGCGCGATCCCGATATCCCGATGCAGTTTCATCGAGGAAACGCCTTTCAGATTTGTCGTATGCAGGTAAATCGCATACGCCCATTTGCGGAGCGACAGATTCGACCCCTCCATGACCGTTCCGACCTTGACGGAAAAGTACTTGCGGCAGTCGGTGCACCAGTAGGGCATGCAATGATGAGACGCTTCGCGGGTGCGTGTTCCCTTGCAGCGCGGGCAATGGCGACCGTCCGGCCAGATACGAGATTCGAACCACTTGCGGGCCGCTTCCTCGTCGGGAAACATATCGGCCAGTTGCATCAGGGTAATGCCGCTGCGGTGCGCTTTTCCAGGTGCTACATGTGCCATGACGGTCTCCATTTTGTGCACCTGTAATAATACGATATTTATTCCCTCTTGTCAACAATTCCTTATAATTCCCAAAGAAAAGCACAGAGCCCGAATGGTTTACGGGAGATTGGGGGTGGGGTTGCGGGGTGGACATGGAAACGGCGCAAAGACCGGATCGCAAGCCTCAAACGAGATGCAACTGCTCGACGGCGGAGAGTTTTTTCAATGCCGCTTCCCGGCCTTTCAGGACTATATACATACGGTCTCTGAATCGGCCAAAAAATTATCCTATAAGGAATTATAAGATATTATAAATGTTTATTATATTTAATGTTATGGAAAATATTAAAGCGGATAAGAAAGCGGCCATTACTGCGGCCTACGAGGGCGAATCGGTTAGTCTGGTGGAGCCCATGCTGGTGAGCGGCGGCTCAAGGCATCGGGCCGCCCTGACGGACCTGGCCATCGAGCTGGCTGCCAAATCAGCCGGCCTCCGCCGCAGCCTGCCCGAAGGCGTGCTCAGCGCCCTTGCCGATCTGGTGCGGGCGACGGATTGCTACTACAGCAATCTGATCGAAGGCCACAATACGCATCCGGTCGATATCGAGCGAGCGCTGAAGAAGGATTACAGCGCCGATCCCGAGAAGCGGAACCTCCAGCTCGAAGCTGAGGCCCATATCGCGGTCCAGAAATGGATCGATGAGGGCGGCTTGGCCGGCCGCGCCACGACGGTCGACGGCCTCACTGAAATTCATCGCCGCTTCGGCGCGCTGCTGCCCGAAGAACTGCTCTGGGCAGAGAACCCGGAAACGGGGCAGCGAAGCAGGGTGGTCCCAGGTGCGCTGCGTGATCGCTACGTGATAATCGGCCGGCATATTCCGATGAGCCCCGGCGCACTGCCCCGCTTCCTTGAGCGCTTCGAAACCGCCTATAGCGGGCTCGGCAAGATGGACAGCATCCTCGCCGCCGCGACCGCTCATCACCGACTTCTCTGGATTCACCCGTTTCTCGACGGTAACGGGCGCGTCGCCCGCCTGATGTCCCATGCCATGCTGCTGGAATCGCTGGATACGGGCGGCCTCTGGTCGATCGCCAGAGGTCTGGCCCGCAACGAAAGGGATTACAAGATCAAGCTTATGGCCTGTGACGCCAAACGCCGCAACGATCTCGACGGCAGAGGCCACTTGAGCGAGGAAGCGCTCGCGGAATTCACGCGCTTCTTCCTGACCACCTGCATCGACCAGGTGGATTTCATGGAAAGGCTCCTGCAGCCTGAGCGGCTACGCGACCGCATCCTGATCTGGATCGAAGAGGAAATCCGGGCCGGCGTCCTGCCCAAAAAATCCGGTGCGGTGCTCAAGGCCGTCCTTTACCGCGGCGAACTGCCCAGAGGCGACGTCGCACAAATCACCGGGGCCAGCGAGCGGCAGGCCCGGCGCGTCACGTCCGCTCTGATCGAATACGAAGCGCTTACTTCGGAAAGCTCGCGCGCACCGCTGCGCCTCGCATTCCCCGCCAGGCTCGCCTCGCGCTGGATGCCGGGGCTATTCCCGGAGAAGATAGGGATACTCTGATCAAAACCACTTCGCTCAGCACTTCACTTTCGCGCGTAAAGGACGTCATGATTCCATCGTTGAAATCAGCGGAAAACACTGCGGATTCGGGGCGTCGCGGACGTGACGCGCCCTTCGGGAGGCTGCGAGGGGCACGCTGGCCGCGTCATTCCTCATTATGTGGGGCCTTTCGTCATTCCTTGCCAGCGCACCCCTCTCAGCCCCTGAGCTTTGCGGACTTAATCAGAGTATCCATAGGTTGACATGCGATTCATCGGTTGGAGGATGAGAGGGGGGTGCGGGGCATCAGGATATCAAATGATTCTCCCCTTTCCACTCGGGCACCTGCTGGTCGCGCTTTAATCGCATGCGTTGCAAGCAGAGGGCATCAAATATGTCACTCAGTTCGTCTCCATCAGACCTGACCGTAGGCAAACTCGCGGTAGCCTCCAGCCAGAATCGTTTTTCCAGCGCCCTGTCATCCTGATAGGCATGATCCCACCAACTGAGGATCCGGTCCTGCGCTACGTTCAGAATAGCGTTCCCCGGTAATCGGGCTCTTTTCTCCCGCTGATTCACATTCCGGTGCGCCGGCATCAGGTTCCAAAGGTCGCCGCATGACCAGGCGGACCAGGGAAAACAATGATCTATATCCGCAGCGGTCATCGACAAACGCCTGCCGCTCCAGACGCAAAAAAGTTTCTCCTCCGCAGATAATCGAACTGCCCGCTCCCTTGCAATCCTGACATCCCGGGAAGGTTCGGACCAGTCCATGGCAAGAGCAATATCTCCATCCGTAATCTGCCGCTCCTGCCGCTCTGCATACCCTTTCATAAGACTCCGCCACCAGCGCGGGTTCTATCCAGACATCGAATCGTCGCAGGGCACGCCACAAGTGCCGCGGAACAATCATCTTCCCAAAACTGGCGAGATATTCCTTGTTCAGCAGAACCTTCGCAGGTCTTTGCACCCTTCCTGTTCTGTCGATGGGGAATATGGGCTTGCCGTCCGGGTACTTGATGTAGGTGGCGGGCATTCTCGCGATGGTTTCCGCCGCATCCTTCAGAGCGGCATGCAATGCCTTCCCGGCATCACCGGAAAAGCCCATGCCTATCCGCATATCCAGATGAGACACCCCGCTCAATCGCCTGAAACCCTCTTTAACAAAACCGAGCTTATGCCCGTCGCTCCCCACATTGGTAGGACTTTGCGGTAAGCCGGCAGAGATAAGGGGTTTGAAAAGTCGAACCCATGTCAGGGCAACCAGCCCAAGAGGGACTACAACCGTATCGTCATCCCTGTCCACAACGAAACCGGACGCCCCGTCCGCAACCCGGCAAAGACTTCGCAACAAAGCCGGTTTGTACGTGGAACTCTTGTCATCATCCAGAATGATGTGCCGGAGAAGGGGGAGTGCCCCGAGGCCATCATCGGGAAGTCGGATAGCGATCTGAGTCCAGGAGACATCGTTCCGCCCTAACCGATCCGTGTTCTCCACGCAGCGCTCCACAAACGCTCCGTGGCTGCGCGCCAAATCTTCTATCTCGCCTACCGTAACCGGGTGCATGCCCCGCTGCGGATCGACATAGCCCTGGCGTAACGTAATCGCCATGAGCCCGCCGGGCCTGAGAAGATTGATCATCTTCCGAAAAGCCCTCAGGCGCTTACCCGGAGGAACATGCATCCAGACCGCACTTGCCAGAATCAGGTCAAAGGAAAGACCGGATCGGGTAAGGTCCGGCAAAGCAGGTAATGCGTCGTTGCTCCACTGAATACGGGAATCAGGATGTTTTCGTGCCGCCAATGCCCGCATCTTCGAGGACGGCTCAGCAGCGACCACTTCGTATCCCTTGCCGGCCAGCCATGCCGCATCCCGCCCACTGCCGGCGCCAATGTCCAGCACAGCCGCTGAGGATGCAGGAAGCAAATCCGTCAGCCAACCATGCACTGCTTCCGACGAAACGTCTTCGTACTGAGCCGCTACGTCTTCAGCATGTGCGTCGTACCATGCGATTGCGTTGGTCATGAAGGATTTGCCCGTTCGCTAACGAACACATTGGATGTCTTTGCTCCAGATAAAACATGTTACAAAAAGAGAACGTTTCGCCGAGGGTAAATCGCTTCCCAACGCAACCTCCCCACTCCTCAAGGGTTTTGTTGCTTCCGCACGCTCGATGCCTACCTCCTGTCCAAAAACACCCCATGAACGCACTGACCCTTCCTCACCGGGCCGCCATGCTGGCGGGCCTGATCCCGCTGATGCTGCTGTCCTGCACGACGCCCTCCGATTCGGCTCAGGACGCTGACCCGAACAACGCAGCCTTTGTCACTTTACTGGGCAACGATACCCTCGCCGTGGAGCAGTTTGTGCGGACGCCCACCCGGATAGAGGCCGATGTGGTGCTGCGCACGCCCAATACAACCGTACACCAGTATGTCCTCGAGATGGACGAAACCGGCGCGTTACAACGGTTCGAGGCAACGGTTCGAGCACCTTCCGAGCCTGCCGACGCTCCGCCTCTGCGTCACGAGGAGGCGACCCTCGTAGGCGATAGCCTGATCGTGGTCGCCACAGAGGGGGACGAAACGCAGACCCGCGCCATAGCAGCGCACGGCGGGATGCTACCCTTTCTCGACATGATACACTGGCCCTTCGAACTGATGCTGACGCGCGCCTATGCTTCCGGCGCCGACAGCGTCACCCAGGACCTCTTCACCGGTCGGGGCTCCATGCCCTTCGTGGTCCGCCGCATCGCCGACGGCGCCATGACCGCACAACATCCCTTCCGGGGCACGATGGATGTCCAGGTAGACGACTCTGGGCGGCTGCTGCACCTCGACGCCGGGGCCACCACACGCAAGCTGATCGTCGAACGCGTACCGTCGGTAGACATCGAAGCACTGGCGGCGTCTTTCGCCGCACGGGATCAGGAAGGCCGTTCGTTCGGCGCACTATCGGGCCGGGGCGAGGTCAACACCACCGTGCATGGCGCAGCAATCCACGTCGACTACGGCACGCCCTCGAAGCGGGGCCGGGAACTCTTCGGCGCGCTGGTGCCCTACGGCGAAGTCTGGCGGACCGGCGCCAACCGGGCCACGCACTTTACTACCGACCGCAACCTCGTCGTCCGCGATCTCGAAGTGCCTCCCGGCGAATACACCCTCTACACCATTCCCGCCGAAGAAGGCGGCATGCTGCTCATCAACACACAGACGGGGCAGGGCGGCACGACCTACGACGCGGACCTGGACCTGGGCCGCGTCGACCTGACCAGGACAACCCTCGACGAATCGGTTGAAGTCTTCACCATCAGCGTCGAGGAAATGGAGGAAGGCGGCGCGCTCAAATTACAGTGGGGCACCACAGAATTGTCCGTTCCGTTTGGGGTGGAGTAGGCTGTCACGCAAAGGCGGGATCGAATATCCCGGATACCTTGATAGCGAAGCCTCGGGGATTGGATTCTGCAACTCCACACAAGGAAATTATCGTGGGAAAAACTGGAGTACTGCAAAAACAGCAGCGATTGCGGTAAAAACGAGAATGAGTATGGAGTAAATGTCTCTCCAGCGTTGTCGCCGGGCTTCGACATTAAGATCATCACGGCTGCCTTCAAGGAGGTCAACGGCATCGCGCAATTCCCGAAAAATCTCCATGTACCGCACTGTTTCCTCCGGGGCCAACAAGTCTTCGGAACGAGGCGATGAAATCATGCCTTGCGCTTCGCGAATTAGTCGAGTAGTACCACGAATCTCCGGGACTATCTTCCCGATAGCAATATGTCTGTAATCCTCCTTAAAGTCTTCGATCTGGTTAATAGCCGCACCGATTCCTGCCTCCGCCGCCTCGTACATTGCTCGTTCACAGTGCGATATTGCCTCGCGGAGCTTCTCGGTATCTACGAGTGTTCCGTCGGATCCAAGCGACTTTAAGAGATGATGTCCCGCATACCGCAGTTGATTGTGAGCGGGAAGTGCTACCGTACCGCGAAACTGCCAGACCTCACGGGCAAAAGAGTCTGCCTGATCGTAGAGGTCGCGATAATGCTGGAGCGTGGAATCGACGTTTTTAGGCATCGTCCCACCGGAAGGCCAAGGCGCGTTCACGCTCCGCGTCGAGTTCTTCCCGTGTGGCGTATTTCCCTTGCTGCAAGAGAACGTTACCGGAGGAATGCTTGGCAACGATCCGCCTATCAGATTCCCGGCGGGCTTTTTCCCTTTCTGCTGGACTTGGGGGCAAAGGCGTAAAGGTGAAAATGTTTCGTATAACCGCGAACGGAGATCGCATAATCAAGGTGCGTGGTTAGCAATGGGGAAAGTGCGCAAAACATCTCGTGATCAAATGCCCGCAACGTAGCCGTGCGAGAAAATTCAATCACCGTTCATGGAATTGCGGTTTTATCCGTTATTGCCTATAAAGATTCAAGTTATCGGTAATGAGTACCAATGTCAAGCTATGTCCGGGGGTTGAGGCTCGCACTCCGGAAGTCTCTACCGCCTCCCTGTATTGCTGGTCATCTACCCGAATCGAAAAATCCCGGAAAACGTTCAGGCCGCTTCATACATCGCATTCTCTTTTTTGTCCAGGCGACCGGCTTTCCTGCCCCCGCAATCAGAGATTTCGGGTCAATTCTTTCAGAGCGACCCCCAGTACGCGCCTGCGCCAGGGCCGGAACCGGTCAAGCACCGCATCTTTCGTTTCATTGTAGAAAAAGATGAACCCTTCCTCCGCTACCGGCACCAGCGTAGAACGGGTCTCTTCGTCTTCCCCCTTGTCCCGGAACTCGAGAAAAGGCGCACAGATCAGACTCCCGTTGAATCCGTATCCGATCCCGTGGATGGCAAATACCAACCGGGCTTGCCGCTCCCACCACATATTCAGCGATACCCAGGAACGAAATTGGCCGAAGTTGACATAGTAGTTCAGATGCTCTTTGGCATTCTGAATGATCTGCGCACGGTAGTAATGGCCGGTTTCTTTGTCTGCAACCCACACATTGGCGTTGCCGGAATTCACGACCCGTCGCAATGCATTTCTGACCTCGGGACAGATTTCTTCGAGCCGGGCGCGTAAGTTTTCCTTAATGTCTTCCGCTCGTTCCTGCACTTCTGCATATTCCTTTCTTCTTTCGTCCGCCTTCTTATTGACAGCCTCAAGGAGCCCTGCAAGCGCCTCTTTTTCGTCGGCCTTCTCGGACCGTATCGCCTCGGAAATAGCCGTTGCTTTGGCAAACCGAACTCTCTGAAGTCTGGCGATCAGATCCACAAGCGGCTTGAGGTCGCCATAGTCGGCGGCTTCGAGAGCACCCAGATATTTCGTTCTGTCGTCTCGCGTCACGACCAAGGGAAACAGTCCGCCCTTGATCAACACCAGCGATGCAATCGCACGCGCGATCCGACCGTTGCCGTCCCGGAAAGGATGAATCTGCGCGAATCGATGATGCAGCCATGCGGTCTGTACTTCCGTCGGTACCCCTCGCGCATCATGTTCTGCATGCATCGCTACAAGTCTATCCATCTCGGACGCGACATGTTCGGGAGGACAATATGCATAAAGCACTCCGCCCCGCACTGGCGAGTTCGGCAAGTTCTTCCAGTCCCCTTTGATCAGGGATATTTCCACATCGCGGCCAAAGTTATCGACGCCCTCCGTAAACTCCTGGCTCCGTAGCAGCACGGCGTGAAGCTCTCTGATCCAGGAGGTCGACAATATGCGATCGCTTTTCACGAAATCGAACACGCCGTCGAGAGCGCTTTTCTGGTCCGCCAGCAACTTGAGAACAAACTCCCTCGGGCGATTCGTCGAACCATGCGTAAGCAGTTCGGCCCGGAACCCCTGCTCGATCAGTGTTTGCGTTACGCCTCGCTCGACTTCATACAGGTTCTCGATGACCCCGGTCTCGATCGCCCATTCGCGGCCAAGCCGTTCGTCGAAATCGTGAAGGAGCTTTGTCCCTTGCAAAAGATCGCGCTGGTCCCTCCAGATCGCCCTGATGCCCGGAATTTCTGTCGCAGCGAGTCCTTTTGAATCGCCCTCCAGGTCTGTAATACCGGTCGAGGGATTCCAGATATGTCTGATTTGCGTTTCGCTCATTCCGGGTGCTTTTCAACGATTCAAAACCCGCGAGCCAAACCCGGAAACGGATAGGGCAGTCGACAAAGTCGCGAGACAAAGCGGGAAAACGGAATTGGCAACGTACATCATTTTCCGGAAAGCGATGTAACCATCCCCTCCCTTTCCAACCAAACCTGCTTCGGAAACTCGGCGTAGCCCACGACCCGGTGGCGCACGTCGTGCCTGGGGTCTATTTCCGGCTTCGGGCCCAGCTCCCACATCCATTCCTGCCCTCCTTCGGGCAATGCGACGCCCCACAAAGATTCTTTCCGGCTGACGACATCCTCCCCGTCGCAATACAAGCGCTCAAGGTCGGATATCAGGCAGACATGGCCCGTAAACGACGCCAGCCAATCCAGATGGTCGACCATCAGGCGGCGGGAAAACTCCCGCACCCGCCAGGGTTCCGCCCTGTTTCTACGCCGAGAGGCATAGCGAACGGGCGCCAGCGGAAGCTGGGAAAGGATATTGGCCGAAATGATCAGATCGAACCCGTCTTCGAGAAAGAACTCCGGCTTGCGTTCCGTCCCTTACAGCGCTCGTTTGATGCGGGCCAAGGCATGCGCTTCCTTGAGGACACCAGTGACGTCGATACATTCGAGGCGCACATTGGGATACCGACGCACCGTCGAACGAACCCGCCAGAGATGCAACAGGTCTGCGAGAACGACTTCGCGGAAGCGCTGGCTCAGTTCCTCGACCGGGACATCGAAAAGCGGACCCGAACCGAGGACCAGCACTTTCCCGTTGCGAGCGCAACGATCCGCAGCCTCAAGCATCAGCGACCGGCTGCGCGCCAGGTGAGACTCCCAAGCAGACTGACAACGCCGCCCCCGGGCGTCGAGGCGCTTCAGCCCCCGCACGTATCCCATGTCCCTCAGATAACGAGGGGCAGGAGTCGCCAGATACCTGATCCGGTCCCACATCAGATCACCGGTTCTCCTGAGGGGGAATAATTACCGTTCGCCGCCCGAAAGCAAAAGTACGCCGACGGCTTCGCGAGACTCCGGACCAGCCCATGTCTTGATTCGACATGCCCCGTCGGCTACATTGGCTCAATCTCGTTTCGGACGACGGGAATAGCAAGGGAGCGTCCGGCGAAAATCCGGGACCAGTTTCCTTTTTTCTCCCTTTTTTACTCCTTTTTTGCCCCCTTTTTACTCCTTTTTTATCCCTTTTTCGGACACAGCAACTTCGTAACGCCGGGCTCCCCTCGGCATCGCGCCCATGACCCATCGGATCGTAACCCTCATCGCCAGCGCCACGGAAATCGTGTGCGCCCTGGGCTTCGAGCATCAGCTCGTGGGCCGATCCCACGAATGCGATTATCCGTCCTCGATCCACTCGCTCCCGGTCTGTTCAACCTCGAAAGTCACGGTCGAAGCCAGCAGCCGGGCAATCGACGATCAGGTACGGACGATCGTGGCCGACGGCCTGTCGGTGTACCGCGTGGACGCCGAACTCCTCGAGCGCCTTGCGCCAACGGTCATCGTCACGCAGACCCAGTGCGACGTCTGCGCCGTGAGCCTGAAGGACGTGGAAAAGGCGGTGTGCGAACTCGTGGGGTCCCGGCCCCGGATCGTGTCCCTCGAACCCATGTCTTTGGGCGATGTGTGGGAGGGCATACGAATCGTCGCGTCAGACCTCGGCGATCCGGCGCGGGGAGACGATCTGGTAACGCACCTCACGGGCCGGCTCGAAGCGATTCGTACCGAAGCGGAGTCGGCTGAAAGCCGCCCCTCCGTCGCGTGCATCGAGTGGATCGACCCCCTGATGAGTGCGGGCAACTGGGTGCCGGAACTGGTCGCATGCGCGGGCGGCGCGAACCTCTTCGCCGAGCCCGGAAAACACTCCGGCTATTTTGACATCGAACAACTCGCCGAAGCCGATCCAGACGTGATCGCAATCATGCCGTGCGGTTTCGACATCGAACGGTCCTGCCGGGAAATGGCGCCGCTGGCATCGCACCCGTTATGGCAGGAACTGTCCGCGGTCAAGCAGGGGCGCGTGGTCATGACGGACGGGAATCAGTACTTCAATCGCCCCGGACCACGCGTCGTGGAATCGGCCGAGATTCTGTCGGAGTTCCTGCATCCGGGGCGCTTCGACTTCGGACACCGCGGACGCGGGTGGAGATACTGGGATGGCCACGAAAACGCCTGACGCGGAAGAACAGGTGGGGCTTTGCCTCCATTGCCGGCACGCCCGCATCGTCGTTTCCCGGGCGGAAAGCCGGTTTTACCTGTGCAAACGCTCCAGGACCGACCCCGCGTACCCGAAATACCCGCGCCTTCCGGTGTTGCGGTGCGACGGGTATGAGCGGGAAGGGGATTCGGCGGGGTCTTGAAGGCAAATTCTCCGAAGTTATCCGCTGCGCGAGATGCTTGACGCCAAGAGAAATTGACCGCCGCCCGTAAGGAAAGCCGCACCGGAAACCGGATAGCCCCGTTTCATTTTCCTTCTTTTATCAAGTTTTGCACCTCTGTAGCAACACCCTCCTGAAGATGAGCGAGTTGAACCTGCTCCTAGAGAACCGCCGTAGCCGCTATTTCGCCTTCTGCAAGTTGTCCTCTCTTATGGGTCCACTTGGCACGCGTGATCTTGCGAGCTAAGAACATCGGTTATTCTTGCAGGTCGTCTATGACTTCCAGAATGTACTCCTGAAGCCACGATTCCGGTTCGCTATGCAACATCAGGACATTGACCACCTCCAATCCCCCCCACGACTCTGCTGCTTGCACCGCAGCATCTCTGATCTCGATATCGTCTGTAGCTAACGCATTGCGTACGAGCTCGGCACGCCATGCGGCTGTGCCTATATGTGTTTGACGTCCTAAACAGCGCAAAACCGAGGACGCAAAATTCGGACATTCCGTATCCAAAGAGAAAGCGCCAAGCCAATCGAGAATTCTTTGACTTCCGCTGGACCGCAGCGCATTTTCAATGATCTGATCGGCTGGATGGTCCATTCCATTCTCAAAGGGCTCGATCCCAAAGGCGCTCCGCAGCCTGTACGCAAGCCGCTCTCGTTCCGACTCTTCGACAAGCACTTGTTCCCCGATTGCAGACTCGAAGCAAACCGCCTCCTCTATAAGAGGGTTTTTGTAGCGACGCCGGTGCTGCATGGGTTCTTCCTCTGAGTTGATTGTGCTACAGGGCGCGAACGTTGAGGCAACCACGCTGTTCCAGAATGGCAGCGGGGTTAGCCCCGGTGATATTACCCTTGAAGCCGTTATCACGGAAAGTCATTGTAAAGCTCCAGTATGTGCAGGATCGCAGCATGTTTCAGGAATACAACAATAGAGTTGTTCGAGCGAACCGGTCTTCTTTTCAGGTGTTCTGTTGCTTTCAAGCCATACCGTCTCGGATAACGGTTTCTTCAGGTATAATACATTGCCTCACTTGCGATTTTCGAGGATTCGGAGGAAAAATAATGGCTGACCCAAAGCACATCGACCCGAATGTCGCCCATCTTGAACTGATCTCGGGGTTGATTCAAGAAAACCCCGCACGAAAGGAAGAATTTTTCCTGCTTGTACGACAAGCGCTTGAGCAAGAACATATCTCCCTTGGGTGCGCCGCCGAGATTCTGGGGCTCCACCGTGAGGAAATGAGAAAGTATGCGCGTGAGTGGGTGGGGTAAATGGAAATGGCGCACATCAACGAGCGCGTAATAGCGCGTTTCACGGCGGAACTTGCCAACCGTGCTTCTAACTGATCGCCTCCGTTCCGAACTACTTTATGTACCCCACCGCGACGAAAGAGGCATCAATCCAAGAAACCTATCCTCACTCCTCACCGCCACACCAACTGCAGCCCAGTAGATGCCCACCCGTTGCGCCCAAAAGCAGCGGCAGCGAGGCATCGATGATTCCCCATGTGAGCGAAACCGCCTGCGGCCCTACAGCTGTGAATTCGGGACTCCAGAGGTTGAACCAGTTCCAGAAGAACAGAATGCCGATGAAGAGGGTGCCGAAATACAGCACGTTCGCGCAAAGGTAGCCGCGGGTTACCGGCCCGCTTTCTCCTTCGCTGTTAACGCGTTTCATGCGGAGGTGGCAAAACAACACAGCCAGCGCGATGGCCAATGCCATGCACGGATTCAGGATATTCCAGAGCGGGCTGTACGGCTGCGCTTCGGTAGAAACGTGATAGAGCGGCTCAATGACCATGTGAACCGCAACCGCGGCGGCCACCAGAATGAGATATACGCCTGTGATGCGTTTGAGGGTATTCATGATTCCATCCTGTTTTATAATGGGTAAAGATATGGGTACGGAAAAAACCCAAGAACCGCAATCATTCCTGGGCGCAGGCCCGCAACCCGGCGAATCGTTTCAGGACGGGGCGAATGTCCCGGTCGAACTGCCGGGGGCACCGGAAACGCAGCCGGGCGACGGGAATCGGATCTTCGGGCGCTTCCTCGCCCACCGGCTCCCCGTTTCGTGCATACAGATAGTCTTCGGACATCACCTCCGCCTCCCGGTGAATGCGCGCGATCGTCTTCGCCTCCGCAACGGGAACGTAGGCCGTCCGCTCCACGAAATCACGTTCGATCACCTCAAGCAGGCGCTCCTTCAGGTCGCCGAGACCGATCCCGCGCAGCGCCGACACGAAAGCCGCCTCGGGAAAGCGGGACCGGAGCGCACCGAGGATATCCGGTTCTTCCAGCCGGTCCACCTTGTTGAATACGGGAAGGAGCGGTTTGTCCGCCACGCCCAGTTCGCCCAGCGTCGCACGAACCACGTCGATGTGGTCCTCGTACCGGGGATGCATCATGTCGATCACATGCACCAGCACGTCGCTCTCGCGGACCTCGTCGAGGGTGCTCTTGAAGCTTTCGATCAGGTTGTGGGGCAGCTTGCGAATGAATCCGACCGTGTCGGAAAGCAGCACCTGCCTGTTGGCGCCCAGTTGAACATGCCGCGTGGTGGCATCGAGCGTGGCGAAGAGACGGTTTTCGGCAAACACGTTGGCGTCGGCCAGTACATTCATCAGGGTGGACTTGCCCGCGTTCGTGTATCCGACCAGCGCGACGCGGGTAAACCCTGCGCGCCCCTTGCGCTGGATGGTGCGCTGCCGGTCAATCTTTTCCAGCCGCTCCTTGAGGACGGCGATCCGGTTCCCGATGAGCCGGCGGTCGGTCTCGATCTGCGTTTCTCCCGGTCCCTTCGTGCCGATGCCGCCCTTCTGGCGGGAAAGGTGCGTCCAGTGCCGCGTAAGGCGCGTCCTGAGATAATCGAGCTGCGCCAGTTCGACCTGGGTCTGCGCGGCCGCCGAGCGAGCCCGTGTAGCAAAAATATCCAGAATCAGCCCCGAGCGGTCGAGCAGCTTGCAGTCGAGCGCCTTTTCCAGGTTGCGAACTTGCACCAGGGACAAGTCGTCGTCGAAAATGACGAGATCGCTGCCCCGCGCCCCAATCAGGTTCTTCAATTCAGCGACCTTGCCCGTCCCGATGTAGGTCGTCGGATTCACCCTGGATAGGGACTGCGTCATCCGATCGGTAACGACGGCGCCGGCTGTGGAGGCCAATTCGGCCAGTTCGTCGAGCGAGTCGTTGACGTCCCATCGAGAGGCATCAGGCGTCATGACGCCGACAAGCACCGCCGTCTCAGTATCGGAAAGTTTGTGTTCGTGCAAAGAGAGGGTAGGGCTTGGGATATTTCAGCGAATGGGTACATCCTCCGATACGTAAAAAACGGAGCATTAATAATATACGCAGGACAGGGATCGGGGTTCGGGCCTCCCTGAAACGCGTCGCCGGCCTGACGATGCTTTCGGCCTACAGGCTATACGGTTGGAATCCCAGGTTCCCGGCAGCCGAAAAACCTGTCAACAAGCCGGCGCCTTTGTACCTGTAACCGGAGCGCTGCGTCGAGGAATAATTCCCCCATATCCCGCTGTGGCCAGAAAAGTCCAGGACCAGGCAGAAACGAAATCGGCGGAAACCGGCTCTGAACCGGGTACAACGCCCCGGAGCATTTCGGGACGGTTTACCTGTAACCGAGAGGATATACAATGCCGATTCGCCCATAAGGATAACGATATGTCCCGCCAAGACTTTCATTTCCACGGGAATCGAAAACTTTTCTGTATCCCGCGGCAATATCTACCCAGGCAGAAGGATGTAATTTGAAATAAATGCCTAAACCCAGGTTGGCTGCAAGATTATGCGAAGTGTTTCCCGAGTCATCAATATATAAAATATCTTCCAAATCCTCATCTTTTGTTTTGGGAATTATAAGGAATTGTTGACGGCCTGCGATCTTCCTCGTATACAGGCCCCTGCAGTATAGGGCTTTATAGGTATACGATGCACACACACACACGGCAACAACCGGGCCGAATTGGGCAAACCGGACCCTGTGGACGGGCGACAATCTGGACGTAATGAGGGGCATGAACTCCGCCTCGGTCGATCTCATCTACCTCGACCCGCCGTTCAACTCTAACCGCAACTATTCCGCCCCAATAGGTTCAGAGGCCGCCTTTAAGGATACGTGGACACTCTCTGACGTAGACCTTGCCTGGCATGGCGAGATATCCCCTGCGGTGTACGCAATCATCGACGCTGCGGGCCTATCGCATGGCGCGGGCTTGCGGTCCGTGCCGGATTAAGCCACCAGCGTTCTGTACCGGAGCCGCTTGCCCACCATTGCGCAGGCGACAAGGCCCATCTGTTCCAGCGTGTCGAGTTCGCGCAATCCGTGGCGGCCTGAGAAATCCGCCACATAGCGGTGAAGGTGCTTGCGGCTCATCTTGTGGTATACGCCCTTGTGTGCTCGTTTGAGGGTTGCCCAGAACGATTCTATGCCGTTGGTGTGCGCCATGCCGCGTACGTATTCGCCTACCGAGTGCTGGACGCTCGCAAGGTCGTAGATGTACCGGCAGACCCGCGTATGCCTTGTTGTCGTCCGTGTAGACGACCGCACCCAATTCGGCGTTGTCCAGAACGAAGCCTTGCAACGTCCGGCTTGTCGTATTCTGCACGACTTCCGCCTTGATCTTGCCAGTGGCCCGATCCTTTGCTCCGACAACGGCGGTCTTGCCTACAGTTCCCCGGCCAGCGTGGAGTTTCTTCGATTCGTGCTTGTTCGATTCCGTGCCCCCTACGTACGTCTCATCGACTTCAACGGGGCCGCCGAACAGGTCGTTATCGGCGCCCTCGAACGCCTTGCGGATGCGTTGGAGCAGGTGCCACGCCGAGTTCTGCGCGATCCCGATATCCCGATGCAGTTTCATCGAGGAAACGCCTTTCAGATTTGTCGTATGCAGGTAAATCGCATACGCCCATTTGCGGAGCGACAGATTCGACCCCTCCATGACCGTTCCGACCTTGACGGAAAAGTACTTGCGGCAGTCGGTGCACCAGTAGGGCATGCAATGATGAGACGCTTCGCGGGTGCGTGTTCCCTTGCAGCGCGGGCAATGGCGACCGTCCGGCCAGATACGAGATTCGAACCACTTGCGGGCCGCTTCCTCGTCGGGAAACATATCGGCCAGTTGCATCAGGGTAATGCCGCTGCGGTGCGCTTTTCCAGGTGCTACATGTGCCATGACGGTCTCCATTTTGTGCACCTGTAATAATACGATATTTATTCCTTCTTGTCAACAATTCCTTATAATTCCCTAAAAATGGCGTATAAGTATTCATTGACCCAACTTGAGAAAGCACTCCGCGATCAATTGGTAGGGCAGTATTTGCGCCATGAGAATTGCAAGGCCGGCTGTCTGTTATTGACGTACCATGGGGAAAAGAAATACTGGGTCCACCCTGAGACAAAAAAGCGCCTTAAATTTTCAGAGATCGTCACCATTTTAAAGGAAAAAGCACAAGATATTGAGCGAGAAACGCAAGATGTTCGGCTTGGAGTCTTTGGGCTCGATCTTACGGATCCTTAGCCCGCGCCGGGACTTTACGGCACGTTGGCGGAGTTCGCCTGGCCCCAATGATCCTTTTTACCCCTTTTGAGTAATTTTTGCACCTTTTCGGAGTAATTTCTACTCCTTTTGGGAGTAGTTTTTACTCAAAAAAGTGTTTTCAAGGCGCACTTCATCCCCCTGTATCGTTATACAATTCAAAATGGAACAGAGCGCTGGGATGCGGCTATGGCATGCCGATCTGATCGCTCGAGGGCCTCAGATCGTCAATATTATTTTTCATAAGTTATTATATTTATGCCACTTACAAAAAATACAATGGCCTGCAACAATATTTTGCATTGTGTATACTATGTAATATGCCTCGGTTCTCCACCTTTGCCGTTTCCCGACGAAATCACATGTATTCAGAAGCGAAGAAAGCCTATAATCTTCTCGGTTTTTGGGCTGGCATAGGTAGTATGTGCGGAGAAGGATATGAATAGGGACTTATAAAGAATGCTTGACAGGCCTGAAATGTTATATTACGGGTAGTTGCAATCACAGACGGATGAGGACAATGCACAAGGCGCCCGGTAGATCAGAAAGGAATGGAATCACGCTGTTTGCTCTGTTGCAAATGTTTCCGGACGAAGAGGCGGTGGAACGCTGGTTCGAGGCCCAGCGTTGGCCGGACGGCGAACGCGCTTGCCCGAAGTGCGGGTGCATGAATACCCGTCGCGTCAAAAGCCGCAAGCCTATGCCTTTCTGGTGTAAGGACTGTCGTTCCTACTTCAGTTTGAAGACCGCAACCGTCATGGCCGATTCCAACCTCGGCTTGCGTACATGGGCATTCGGCATGTACCTCATGGCTACGAACCTGAAAGGTGTGTCGAGCATGAAATTGCATAGGGATTTGGGCATCTCGCAACCGACCGCGTGGTTCATGGCGCAGCGTCTACGCGAAGGGTTGCCGTTGGAGACAAACAAACTGACGGGAATCGTCGAGGTGGATGAAACCTGTCTTGGCGGGAAGGAATCAAACAAGCATGCCAGTAAGAAACTTCATGTGGGCGGCGGCACGTCGGGCAAAGCAACCGTCATGGGTGCGAAAGAGCGGGGCGGTAAGATCGCGGCCCGCCCGTTAGGTTGGGAACCGGGCGAAACGCTCGCCGGATTCGTCCATGAGAACGTAGAGGCCGGGGAAACGGTCTACACGGACGATCACAGGGCATACCGGAGCCTGAAGGAAGTGTACGAGCATGAGACGGTGAGGCACTCCGTATCCGAATACGTGAACGGACAGGCCCATACAAACGGGATCGAATCGTTCTGGGCGCTCTTGAAGCGCGGGTATCACGGTACGTTCCACAAGATGAGCCGGAAGCACTTGCACCGCTACATTACCGAGTTCGCCGCCCGCCATAACTTCCGTGGCCTCGACACACTGGAGCAGATGGAAGTCATGGCCCGGAGCATGGAAGGAAGACGTATCAAGTATCACGAACTCATAGCGTAATGGCATACGCGCAACTTGTTAGTCAGGAATTGCCGAAGGAGGGCGAGGGAAGTTAGTCCGTATGGCAAGGGGCAATCCACCACGTCCAGGCTCACAAAGAAATTATTAGCCGATATGCTTCCGATCGAAGACCTTCCCGGTTGGATCGAAACCACGATAGGCCATGACCGACAAACGACAACCCCCTGTTCAGGAACAGCCCAAGCCCGCCGAAGGCGAGCGCGTTGTAACAATGGAGATGCCGGAGAACATGGCACGGGCGATCTTCGACCATGCCGACCGCAAGCCCGGGATCAAACCGGCGAAGCCTTGACGGTAATCGCTCTTGTCAAGCATTCTTTGTAATTCCCTATGAATACGCAAAGCACCTGATAATCAGAAGCGACGCTGAACATCTTGCCAGTGACCGGGAGGCTATAGGCCAGGACTGGCGGAACGTGCTTGCCCAGGTAGAAGAGGACATCAAGGAAGATCAGGCTAAACAAGCCGTACTGGACTTCCATGAAGCTGATTCGGAGACATAGCCATGTCTGAAAAGCCTGCGACAACCGGCCAGTCCAAGGAAGTGCCCCAAGGCGAGAATGATCGCCAATTGCTTCTTCATAAGCCTTGAACCATGCCCCTGACACGAGACGTCAAGGAAACGATCCGGGCGCGCATCAAGCGTGATCCGGAATTCGGCGAGGAACTGCTCAAGGAGGGGATTGAGTGCCTGCTTGCGGGGGAAGTGGATACCGGCAAGATCCTGCTCCACGATTACATCGACGCCGCCATGGCGTTCACGATACATCCGCGGCCCAAATCGTCAACATGAGTTCCGACTCGCCGATCAGGCGGTATTCGGGCAGTCTGCCGGACAGTGCTTCGCTACGAGACAAAATCAAGGGTACGCCCTCCCCGCGCTTATCCATGATGTGTATGCGGTGGTCGATCAGATCTTCCCGCTCAATCCGGCAACGCGCCAGCAGACTGGCAACGGCCTCGTTCCGAGCCGCCTGCCGGAACGGAAGGCTTTCCGGCGTCATGGTGTTCGCCAGCATTCCGGGCGTGTACAACTCCAGGCGATCTTCAAATATCCGAAGGCGAACCTTGCTCCCTGTCACCGAATAATCCCGATGCGCCACTGCGTTGGTAACAGCCTCGAAAACCGCCGCCATGTCATACTGCGGCAAGTCTTGTCGCCCGCCCATCTCGCTCTTCCTGGCCGCCATGCGCATGTTTTTTCTTACGAAATGGCAAGCATCCATGATCTGCTCGTCCAGTGGCCCGGTAAGGTCCCGCGCGTCAAGCTGGTATGGCGATTCTTCACGGGGTGCAATCGATGTTCCACTGTACGCGACAGCCTGAATGAATGCGGTTGGCAAGAATTGCTCCGGGTTCCGGCAAGCCATGAGCAGGCCGGCAACGGTCGGTCTCCAAATGCCGACATCGTCTTGCGCGGCTATGCCAAGTTTGGACAGGAGCAGTTCCGGGGCATCGTCCGAAAGCGGCGTTGCGAATCGCCGCCATAGATTTTTGTCCAGTTCTGCCATCTCCGCCCATAAAACAGGCGATTCATCGAAGCGAATCAGTCCGGTTTGGCTGCGGTGCTGAAACAGGCGCGCCAATTGGTCTGGCGGAATTTGACGCTTCGCCGAACCGACTCGTCGGTAATACCCTCCCGGGCTTTGATGCACAAAAAGGCTACGCGGTACCTCGACACGAATTACCGGCTGCTCTGCTCCAGAGTTGTCGGGCAACAACATTCGCTCAATCGTGGCGACACAGGGCGGATTGATTGAATCCTCGCAAGCTTGGCGAACGAGCGCTTCCACGGCATCAAGCCGATCAAGCGGAATGCCCGACACCTCTCGCGTTCTGTCGTGCACGCCCAAAAGCAACACGCCTCCGCTACCGTTGGCAAAGGCCGCCAGTTCATTGGCCAGATCGTTCTGTTCCGGTCCGCGGATTTTTTCGCCAGCGAGACGAATCTCCTTGAGTTCAAGGAAGCTGTCTTCGCCAAGTCTTATTTTCTCCAGCAGCTCGCTGCGTGTTGCAAACATCTCAAGTTTCCCTGGCTAAAACCGCCCTTCTTGCCGCCCCGGACATCGGCGGCCATCAAGAAGCGGAAGTTTGAGGCGTACACCATCGTTGATGTCGGGTTCCCGGCAATATCCTGCTCCGCGATCACATCACCCCACCACAATCTCCTTCCTCAGGCGCGCAGCGGGTATGCCGAGTTGCTCGCGGTATTTCGTGACGGTCCGGCGGGCGATCCCGAACCCCCGTTCTTCGAGAGACCCCACCAGGCGCTGATCGGACAAGGGCTTCGCCTTGTCCTCTCCGTCGATGATCCCTTCAAGGATCGCCCTGATCTCCTTGTTGGACACATCCTCGCCGTCGGCGCTCCGGATTCCCTCGGAAAAGAAATACTTCAGTTCGTACACCCCGAATCGGGTTTGCACGTATTTGCCGTTGACCACCCGGCTGACGGTCGATATATCCATCTCGATGATCTCCGCCACATCGTTCAGGATCATGGGTTTCAGGTGCCCTTCCCCATACCGGAAAAAATCCTCCTGCAACCGGATGATGGCGTGCATCACCCGGGTCATCGTATGACGGCGCTGGTTGATGGACTGGATGAACCAGCGCGCCGATTCGAACTTGTTCTTGAGAAACTTGCGCGTGGCGGCGTCTACGGAAGATGACGCAGGCCCCTTCTTTCGGGCCACCATACTCTGGAGCATCTGCCGGTACTGCCGCGAGATGTGCAGCGGCGGCGCATTACGTCCATTGAGCGTGACGATGAACTCGTCGTCAACCGCTTCCACCGTGAAATCCGGTGTGATGTAATTCTGCCGGGGGGAGAACTGGCCCTCGCCGGGCTTCGGATCGAGGCGGTAACGGATCAGGTCGAACGCTTCCCGAAGTTCTTCGCCGGTAACGCGCAGCTTCTTCCGGATTGCGTCGAAATGCTTCATGGTGAACGCCTTGTACGTTTCCGCAAGCATGCGGATCGCTACGCCGCGGCCCCCCACGGTGGGAGGCATGGCGCGGAGTTGCACCAGCAGGCATTCCTGGAGGTCGCGGGCAGCGATCCCGATCGGGTCCAGGCGCTGGATGCGCCCAAGCATACCCTCGATGTCCGAAAGTGTGGGTGTGAACCCGGCATTGAAGGAAATATCGTCCACGATGGATTCGAGGGGACGGCGCAGGTAGCCGTCCTCGTTGATCGAACCGATGATCTGCTCGGCAATGACTTCCCCCTGTTCCGTGAGGTCCTGCAGCACCAGTTGCTCCCGAAGATGCTCGATCAGCGTCTCTGTGGCCGGAATGGGCAGTTCCCGGTCCTCTTCCCGACTGTAGTCGACGCGCGCCTTGTAGCCGTACATGTCCTCGGTATTGTCGAGCAGTTCGCCCCAGTCGTACTCCTCGTCGAGGTCCCGCTCGCTTTCCGCCTCGGTAGACTCCTCCGCAATATCCTCCGAGGCTTCGGCAGCCTCGGTCGTTGTGTCTTCCAGCAGGGGATTCTCTTCCATCTCTGCCTCGATGCGCTGTTCGAGTGCAAGCGTAGGCAGCTGCAGCAACTGGATATACTGTATCTGCTGAGGAGACAGCTTTTGCTGGAGCCGCTGTGTTTGCTGGAGATTCAGCATGATCGGGCGTACTGCATAAAAGGCGCTTCAAACATGTTTTCCGGGAGAGAAGGATCCTTGCCTCGATGTTCTCCCGATACCCCGTATATGCTCTACAGCAAATATAGTGCCTAATTTGTAACACGATCTTCCGGACACCCCCCTGGAACGATCCGGAACGGGCCCATTTCCACCGGTGTTTTGCCCGGAAAGGAGCCCGTTTCCCGGCCCGCGGTCCGTAATTTTCCATGTGCCGGGCATCCCGAAATCTTATCTTGACCGGTACAATCCGCGCCATGCACCTCATCGCCACAAATGCGCATGAACGGCCCCGAAGGTCCCGAGAACCTGTCGCCGCATCCCCGGCATTCCGAAGAAGACCTCGAAAAAGTGCTGCGCCCGCGCACGCTCGACGACTTCATCGGACAGGAAAAAATCAAGAATAATCTGCGGGTCTTCATGACGGCGGCCAAGCGGCGTGGCGAAACGCTGGACCATGTGTTGCTTTCCGGGCCGCCCGGATTGGGCAAAACGACGCTTGCGTACATTATCGCCGAGGAGATGGCCACCGGCATCCGCACGACAAGCGGGCCGGTACTCGAAAAGCCGGCAAACATCGCCGGCATCCTGACCAATCTGGAAGAAGGCGATATCCTCTTCGTCGACGAAATTCACCGGCTCAGCCCGGTCGTAGAGGAATACCTCTATTCCGCCATGGAAGATTACCGGATCGACATCGTGATCGATTCGGGGCCCAGCGCACGAAGCGTAAAACTTGCGCTTCCCCCGTTCACGCTGATTGGCGCCACCACCCGGAAAGGGCTCCTCACGGCGCCCCTGCGGGCGCGATTCGGGATTGATTTCCGGTACGATTACTACACGGCGGCGCTCCTCCACCAGATCGTTGTTCGCTCGGCGCATATCCTGGACATAGAGATTACGGACGACGGGGCCCTCGAAATTGCGCGCCGGAGCCGCGGCACGCCGCGCATCGCCAACCGGCTGCTGCGCCGGACAAGGGATTTCGCCGAGGTGGAAGGCGATGGGACGATCAATCGCAAGACGGCGGACCACTCCCTGAATGCCCTGGATGTCGACGAACACGGGCTGGACGACATGGATACCCGCATCCTCGTGACGCTCATCGAAAAATTCGGGGGCGGCCCCACGGGGCTGAACAACCTTTCCGTCTCCGTAGGAGAAGACGCGGGCACTATCGAAGAAGTCTACGAGCCATATCTGATTCAGGAAGCCTTCCTGGAGAGAACGCCCCGCGGACGCATCGCCACGGAGCGGGCATACAAACACCTGGGCATGAAACCGCCCGGCTCAGAGCAATCCCTGTTCAAATAAGCGAATTGCGCGGGTGCGCTTGTCCGGGCAACCCGGGAATCCTTATCTTCGTACCTGTTCGTACAAGGGCTTCCCGTAATCCCTCTTTTCCGCCGCATTTATTATCGCCTCGATATGCCGTACGTCGTTGCAGAACCGTGCATCAATTGCAAATACACCGATTGCGTAGAGGTATGCCCTGTCGATTGCTTTTATCAGGGGCCGAATTTTCTGGTTATTCACCCGGAAGAATGCATCGACTGCAATGCGTGCGTGCCGGTTTGTCCGACCGAAGCGATCTATGCGGACGATGAGTTGCCCGAGGAATGGGCCCATTACCTGGAGTGGAACGAGCACCTTGCCAATCAATGGCGCGATCTCGGGTACAATATCACCGAGAAAGCCGAGGAATTCCCGAATGCGGAGGAATGGGAAAGCAAGGAAAAATCGGAGGAAGACATTCTCACCTGGGATGCCGACCAATCTTAGCGGTGCCCCCCTCCGAAACACCACCCCATCGCCCGGTTCGGCTTCGCGGTCCCGTTACGTTCCGGCTGAGTAATCCGTGGCGTATACCGTCTGCTCGTCGGTGAGCTTGTCTATCGAAATGCCCATTGTTTCCAGTTTGACGGAGGCGATCTCCTGATCGAGCGCTTCGGGCAAGTCGATCACCGTGTTTTCGAGGCGCTCTCCCTTCTGGTGCGCCTGCACAAGCTTGAGATGCGCATTGAACTGATTCGCGAAGCTCATGTCCATCACTTCGGAGGGGTGCCCCTCCGCAGCGGCCAGATTGACGAGCCGGCCATCCGCGAGCACATAAATGGCCTTGCCGTTTTTCAGCAGATACTCGCGGTTGTTGGCGCGGACCTGGGAGGTTTCTTTGGATAGTTCGGCCAGTTCTTCGAGGTTGAGTTCGACGTCGTAGTGCCCGGTATTGCACACCACGGCGCCTTCCTTCATGGAGGCAAAGTGACGCCCGCGAATCACGTCCTTCATGCCCGTCGCGGTCACGAACACATCACCGACGGCGGCCGCCTCGTCCATCGTCATCACCCGGCAGCCCTCCAGCGTGGCCTTGAGGGCGACGGTAGGCCGGACTTCCGTTACGATCACATTGGCTCCCAGTCCCTTCGCCCGCATCGCCACGCCGCGTCCACAGTGTCCGTACCCGGCCACAACAAAGTTCTTGCCGGCAATGAGAATGGATGAAGCGCGCAGAATTCCGTCCAGCGTGCTTTGCCCGGTGCCGTACACATTATCGAAATCCCACTTGGTTTCCGCGTCGTTGACGGCATAAACGGGGTACAGCAATTTCCCGTCGGCAGCCATGGCGCGCAGGCGGTGTACCCCCGTCGTCGTTTCCTCGCTGCCCCCGACGATATGGTCGGCCAGCTCCGGAAAGGCATTATGTACACGGAAGATCAGATCGGCGCCGTCGTCGAGCGTAAGATGGGGCGGGATATCCAGCGTCCGGTCGATGCTCCAGTAGAAATCCTCCACACTCTGCCCATGCCATGCGTAGATCTCGATGCCGGCCTGCGCCAGTGCAGCGGCCACCTCGTCGTTGGTGCTGAGCGGATTGCACCCCGACCACGCCACATCCGCGCCGCACACGGCGAATGTCTCGACCAGCACGGCAGTCTCTTTGGTGACGTGGAGACAGCCGGTAATCCGGTATCCCTCGAACGGTTTGCTTTTGGCGTAGTGCTCGCGCAGGCGCATCAGCACCGGCATCCGGCTCTCCGCCCATGCAATGTCCCGGCGTCCGTTGTCGGCCAGGCCCAGGTCGTGCACCTTGTAGGCGCCTTGCTTGTAATCCATGTTTCGAGATGTCAGATCAACTGTGTCGAAGAAGAGAGGAGTCGGGCAAGTACCCGCATGTGCAGGGCTTGCTCCGCCTCCCCTGAAAATTCAATCGCGGGCGCTAATGGACGACGATCATACGCTCGATCCGGATGCCGCGCGGCGTTTCGAGATGCAGGATATACACACCGCTCGCCAACTGCCCTGCATCGTAGTGCACCGTATACGTCCCCGGTTCCTGTTGCCCATCCCGAAGCACGGCCACGCGGCGCCCTGTGACATCGTAGGCCGACAGGCGAACCGAAACCATCTCGTCCCCCGGAATAGTGTAGGAAATGTGTGTTATGTCCCGCACCGGATCCGGAAAATTCGCGTGCAGAGCCAATTCGCGCTGGACCTCAATGGCATCGTCGGGAGAAAGAGAACGGTACGCGATATTCCCAATGCGCCAGACGTTATCGGGGCCGAAGGATTCCGCATGAGCAAGGTCTATGCGAAGACGCACCGTTTTTCCCGCATACGGCGTCAGGTCGAAGGAAATATTGCCTGCTCCACCCGAATTGCCTCCGAATACCGATTCGCCTTTCATCGGATGATCGCCGGCAGGTGCATAATCCCGGTCATAGCCCCCCCCAGGTGCAAACACGCGCCAGGTGGCCCCGTCGTCCTCGGATATTTTCACGTTACCGCCGAAGTTTTCTCCCAGCGTATAGGTGTGCGCAAGTTCGAACGCGGTCGATTCGCTGTTCGTCGGAATCGAAACCGGTTCAAGCACAAGGCTCGAAACGTTTTCATATGGAGCCCCCGCGGCAACACCCCGGGCAAGCCACTCGCTGCCTGCGCGTCGCCATATCCCCACGGGAACGACGCTGGCAGGTGTGGTGGCAGCGTATTCTTCGGACCGGAAGTCTATTACGAACGGGGAGCCGTATACCGTTTCGTTGCCATCGAAATCCCGTACCTGAATCGTATAGGCGATACGATCTCCGGGGAAAAACGGCTGTGAGGGAGCCAGATATCCCTCGTACACGCCCACATCCACCCCCGACATGGCCAACCGCATACTACCTGTCGTTGTGCCGCCTCGGCTCGTAATGTCGTAGCGGGAGATCACAGCTTCGACGCCCGTATTATCGTACACCCGGACCGACAAGGGAGGCAGCATATCCCTGCCGGCCACACGCACGATCCGGTCCACGGGCAACCCTTCCGCCCGAGGCGCATCGACATCCCGGGGCCTTTCTGTCACAAGCGCAACATTATCCAGATACCACCCGGCGAAATAGCGCGCTTCTCCATCGTTGCCTTCGTCCGTTCCCGCCTCGAACCGCACCCGTACGTCCCCGATGGTCGGTAATGCGACAACCTCGCGGCGCCACCCGAAACTGTACCCCCCGAAACCGGGTTGCCCAGCCAGCGGATTACCGGTCCCCCCGCCAATTCTCCCGTTATAACCTCCTTCGGGCACAAGCACTTCCCAGGATACGCCGCCGTCCGTCGATACCTTGACGTTGCCGCCGTCCCGGATATCCGCCTGCTCGTTGAACACCCCGGGCGAGACATTGCCGCCATGCTCGAAATCGTACCAGTGCCAGAATATCAGGTACGCCGACTCAATCGTTGCAAGGCTGACCGGGGGAAGGTCAAGTGTTGCGCGCCCGGCCCCGGCGGGATATGCACCGCCGGGCGCCGTCGCCCACGCATGTTCGCCGGAATACGCCACACGCAGGCCGAATGCAGGCTGGCCGCGGCGCCACCCCTGCGCGGTCACCCCCGGATCGTCATGCTCGAAATCGAACGCGTACAACTCGCCTTCCAGCACGAGCAACACGGAGAAAAAACCCTCCGCGGGGAGCCGGGCCTCGTTGCCCGCCATGGACACATCCCGGGCCACAATGCGGTATTCGACCACATCACCCCCCAGAACCGGCGTCGTCGGTTCTGGGAAACGACCCGAATATCCCCCGTCCTGCTCCACTAACCCGAACGCGCCCTGTTCGCGCACGCCGCCGACGCCCCGGCGCACATATTCTACCCATACGGAATCGATGCCCAGATTATCTTGTGCCTGCGCGTACAGCGTGACCGGCCAGGCGAAGGTTGGGACGCGCAGGGGTGCATCGTGCGTGATCGAGGGCGCTTCCGTGTCCTTCCCGACATCGAAAGTGTACACTGCGCGCGGCGCGAGCGCAGGGAGAACACTGCGCCGCCCCTGCGTATCGACTGACACGATATAGTATTGTACAGCGCCCGGCAGATCGGGCAGGGGAAGATTACCTGTGAACAGGGTGGCGCTTTGGCGCGACAGGGGAAAACGGATAAACCGGCTTCCCGGTCCGGGCGAGTATAGCACAAGGACCCTGTCCACTGGAGCAGCGACGCCTCTTGCTTCGACGCGAACCTCGATCGTTCCACCCACATTTTCGGTCCTCTCCAGGGGATCATGGGTCAGAATCGGTCCATACGCTGCGGAATTAACGTATCCGGCTTCGGTCAATTCCTGAACCAGGGCCCCGGCGTGGGCGCCGCCGTATATATCCTCGTCGGCCTGGATCAGGGCCTCGGCCGCATCACGGAAATCGGACCCGGAGGCAAGATAGGCATGCGAGGCAAGGTGCAAGCGGTCCAGGACGCCCCGCCCGACGTGCGAGTAGATGTCCATCATGGTCGTGGCCCAAAGAAGCCCCCACTGGTAAATGTCGGGGAAAATCTGACACCCCGACACCTCGTAAGCCATGTTGTCGTCGTAGTGCCCCGTATGATCGAGCGTCCGGCCGGACCAGCAGGGAGCATTGCCGTCCCAATTGTACAGCCGTTTCCAGTCGTGTTGGGGAATCCGGGGATCCTCCTCGGACAAAAAGCGGGAATACGAAGCGGCCCAGTAGTCGGCCCAGCCCTCGTGCAACGCCGTTCCCTCGAACGGGCCTACAAGTCCCGGCACCGTGTAGTCGAGGAGTGCATGCGCATATTCATGCCACAGGACATCGGCGTCTTCGGCATCGTCTATGCCGCCCGTGCCGAACTGAAGGGAG
Source organism: Rhodothermales bacterium (assembly GCA_965248175.1). Taxonomy (GTDB): domain Bacteria; phylum Bacteroidota; class Rhodothermia; order Rhodothermales; family VXPQ01; genus VXPQ01. Next base: position 828,697 of record OZ252093.1, on the reverse strand, counting down.
CGGTCGTCCGGAAGATAGACAGAATTATCGCCATCGAAACTTTGCGGATTGACCCTCACCGGGAAATCGAGCAATGTATAGCCGACATTGAGTGACTGCGCGTAGCGGCGACTTTTGTCGATATGATAATAGGCGTTCACGGCCTCGAAACGGTCGTCCGAGCGCGAAAAATTAAAGGTGTTGGGGTTGGGCATTGCGGGTACGGTATGCGGATCCCCTTCGATGCGGACGTACGGGCCATCCAGCCGGTGCAATCCGTCTACTCCCTGCGTGATGTCGCGCAATGTCACCTGCACAAGTTCCCCGATCAGCGCCGCCGTGTCCGCATCATCACCGTCCTGGTAATCCCCCCCGTACTCCACACCGGCGGACGTGAGCGGATCGGGGTCGAAGACCAACCCGGCGCCGTCCACTGCCCGGATACTTTTCCCGGAAACCGGTGTGGAAACAACGAACGGTAGAGGCGTCGCCGGCGCCTGCACCACGGGCGATGTGACGAGTCCAACAGCGTGGGCGGGTGCGGGCGATACGGACGACGCCTTGTGTGCATGCAGCGACGTATTGAACATACGGCGAATTTCACCCGTCCTGGCGTCAACAAGTACGTCCCACGAAACGGGCAACCCTGCAGAGACGGCCGGGACTTTCCAAACAAGCCGGGGAGGGTCCGATGCATAGACAACCAGTTCCGGATCGGAGACAACCAGTTCCGGATCGGCGGCCCTGCGCACGATGTCCTGCGCGGCGGTGCGCGAAAGAGCAGGTGCAGGATCGAATCCGCGCACCTGTTCAAGGTGGGGATTGTACCCGCTAACGACCATGGTCGGCTGCCCGCGCCGGTCGAGACTCACCGTGACGTCGGCCCGGTACACCGGCACGCCGGCAAGCGTCTGCCGGAAGCGGACATGGCGGGCGTAGCGCCCCTCCCGGACATGCTCGACCCGGAGATGCTCTGCGGCGGCGGTCATGCCATACGCTTCACCGCGTTGTTCGAGATGCGCAAGGGCGGCCTGCGCCGTAGACAACCCGTCCGCCACACGATCCTCGATGCGGTACCGGGCGCGGAAAACACCTGTTTCCGAATCGACGCGCCCATCGGCGACCGACCGGGTGCGCGGCGCCCGCAGCGTATCCTCGCCTGCAATCCGGCCACGCACTTCCGGCCTGAGTTGAAGCAGGGCATGGTCATATACGGGCATGCGACCGCCTTCACGGGCCTGCCTTTCCTGCGCCTGTCCTTCTTGCACTGCAAGGAAACACAGTGCAACAAGGCCGACAATCCACAAAGGAAAACGCGCGCGGAAACGGGCTACACGCCCACGCCCGCAGCGTCTTTCAGCATATCGACGCAATCCGTTTCCTCCCACGCAAATCCGGAACGTCCAAAATGCCCGTACGCCGCCGTGCGCCGGAATTGTGGCTTGCGCAAATCGAAGCGTTCTATGATAGATGCCGGTCGCAGGTCGAACATCTCGCGCACGATTGCTGCCAGTTCCCGATCCGGCAGCGCGCTGCCCGTGCCTTTCGTGTCGAGGGCAACGGAAACCGGTTCCTCGACGCCGATCGCATAGGATATTTGTACCTCTATCTCTTCCGCAAGACGGGCCTGCACGATGTTTTTTGCTATATGCCGCGCCGCATAGGCGCCGGACCGGTCCACTTTGGAAGCATCCTTTCCGCTGAAGGCCCCGCCGCCGTGTGCGCCCTTTCCGCCATACGTATCTACAATGATCTTGCGGCCCGTAAGCCCCGCATCGGCATGCGGCCCCCCGAGCACGAACCGCCCCGTGGGATTCACATGCAGAATGTACTCGTCGTCCAGCAGGTAATCGTCAATCACCCTCGGCAACAAATGAGTGCGAATATCGGCCTCAATGTCGGCTCGTTCGACCTCGGCGTCGTGCTGAGTCGACAGGACCACCGTGTGAATGCGTCTCGGCGTACGGCGATCGTCCTCGTACTCGATCGTAACCTGACTCTTGGCATCCGGGCGCAAATACGGCATGATGTCTTCCTGCTTGCGAATGCTCGCCAGTTCGCGGACCAGTCTGTGCGCATACGTGATGGGAAGCGGCATAAGGTTCTCCGATTCGCGGCAGGCATATCCGAACATGATGCCCTGATCGCCTGCACCCCCCGTATCGACTCCCTGCCTGATATCCCCACTCTGTTCGTGAATAGCCGTCAGGACGGCGCACGATTCCGCATCGAAACGCAACGCGGGATCCGTGTACCCAATTCCCCTGATCGTCTCGCGTGCAATTTTCTCGACGTCCACGTAGGTCCGGGTCGTCATTTCTCCGGCCACGAGCACGAGTCCCGTCGTCACAAGCGTTTCGACCGCTACGCGGCTGTACGGATCGTCCGTCAGCGCAGCATCCAGCACGGCGTCGGATATCTGGTCCGCCACTTTGTCGGGATGGCCTTCGGACACGGATTCGGAAGTAAACAGGTACGACATATAACTATGTGGAGTGATAGAAGCGGAGGCGCCCTGATGCCCGGAAAGGACTAATCCAACGGAAAATACGCAAGATAGATTCGCCCCGACGGCCCCTCAATACGATTTTACAAAGACCGCGTCGGAGGTTCGGCGCAACACAAGGGCGTTGCTTATACAAGCACCCTGCCGTAACTTCGGGCGTTCCTGACAAAAAGGTTCTTACCAAACCACTGCCGTTGGGTCGACTTCCGCTTTCCGGGAGGCGTCGCGGCCTGTTCCACCAATTTACCGGAGGCTTTGAATCATGGCGAACCCGATCGCAGAGAAGGTCACATCCATCATCGTGGAGAAGCTGGGCGTTGAAGAGTCCGATGTCGTTTCCGACGCTTCGTTCACGAATGACCTCGGTGCGGACTCGCTTGACACGGTTGAGTTGATTATGGAGTTCGAGAAGGAATTCGATATCACCATTTCCGATGAGGAAGCAGAAACCATCGCCACGGTGGGCGATGCGGTGAGTTATCTCGAGGAAAAGGTTTCGTAAGGCCGCGCTACGCCTTCGTCCCTTATGCCAAAAGAACGCAGAGTTGTAATCACGGGGATGGGTGCCCTGACCCCGCTCGGAAACTCCGTAGACGCCTTCTGGGAGGCCATGATGCGGGGGGAAAGCGGGGCGGCCCCAATCACCCTGTTCGACACGGAATCTTTCCCAACAAAGTTCGCCTGCGAACTCAAGGGGTTCGACGCCAGAAAAGCCCTTGGATCGAAGGCAGTGAACCGATTGGACAGGTTCGCCCAGTTTGCGATGGTTGCGGCGGAGCAGGCCGTGCATGATGCCGGCCTGGACGATGACTTGCCGCAGGCCATGAAAGATCGTATCGGCGTCGTCTTCGGAAGCGGCATCGGCGGGTTGCAGACATTCCAGGAGCAAACGTCGATTTATCTCGACAAAGGGGCCCGGCGCATCTCGCCGTTCTTCATTCCGATGATGATCCCCGACATCGCGAGCGGGCATATTTCGATGAAGTATGGTTTCCGGGGGCCGAATTACTGCATCGTTTCTGCGTGCGCAACAGGCAACAACAACATCGGAGATGCCTATATGCTGATCCAGCAGGGGCAGGCCGACGCGATCCTTTCGGGAGGTTCGGAAGCCAGCGTTACAGAACTTGGCGTAGGCGGGTTCAATGCGCTCCGCGCCCTCTCGACGCGAAACGACGACCCTGCCAGAGCCTGCCGCCCCTTTGACGCCGGCCGCGACGGATTCGTGCTCGGCGAAGGCGCCGGGGCGCTCGTCGTCGAAGAGCTGAACCATGCCCGGAACCGGGGCGCGAGGATTTACGCCGAAATCATTGGCGTAGGCATGTCCGCCGATGCGTACCATATGACGGCCCCGGATCCCGAGGGCAACGGCGCCGCGCTGGCCATGTATTCCCTTTTCCGGGACGCCAACCTGAAAGGCGAAGAGGTGGACTACCTGAATATGCACGGCACGTCCACGCCTCTCGGCGATGTGGCGGAAACGAAAGCCGTCAAGCACGTGTTCGGCGACCATGCCTATGCGATGAGCCTGTCTTCCACGAAAAGCATGACGGGCCACCTGTTGGGCGCTGCCGGCGCGGTCGAAGCCATCGCAGCCATCCTGGCGATCATACATGACCGCGTCCCGCCCACCATCAATTTCGAGGAGGCCGACCCGGCGTGCGACCTCGATTACACCTTCAACGAGCCGAAAGATCGTACGGTGCGGGTGGCTGTCAGCAACGCTTTCGGGTTCGGCGGCCACAACACGTCGGTGGCTTTCAGAAAATTCGACGGGTAGCCCCCCTTTTTACCGGAAAACGATCTCCTCGATGCGCGCGGCTCCGAGTTGCTCGTTGAGGCGATCGCGCCATCTCGACCGGTCGAGGTGCATATCCTGACGACAGGCGGCGCTCGTGATCCTGACGAAGAGTTTTCGGCCCCGCACCCAGGCTCCGTCCATGACGGCGCATACTTCCGGCCCGGCCAACTGCTGCCACGTATCCACCACCTTCGCCTCGTCGAGCCGGGCCCGGATGTTCATCCGGTCAATAAGGACTTCAAGGACATCGCCCAGTGGGCGGGATGCTCCGGATCGGGGCATGGCGTGACACCATCATGCAGGAATCAATACGCAGGGGCTGTCTTCTGCGGCTCCGGCAGACCGCGCCAGACCATCAGCGCCATGACCAAAACCGCGGCGATGGCGAGCAAGGTATTACTCCAGTAACCGTAGCGCGCGTAGGTCAGACCGGCTATAGCTCCGCTGATACCAATCCCCACCTGCCCCGCAGCAATGGCGAAACTCATCAACATACCCCGGCTGTTCGCGGGAACGAGCGCGCTCACCAACGACTGAAGCGGGCTGATGCGCACGGCGAGCAACAACATGGCTATCGTGAAAAACACATAGGCGATCCACATGTCGCGCACCAGCCAGGTCATCAGCGGCATCACGATCGCCAAGCCTATGCACGACCAGATCACGAGCGGCTTGCGTCCGACCCGATCGGATAGTTTCCCGGCAGCGGGTCCCGCTACCACATGGGCAAGGCCGCCGAACAGAAAAAGCGCCGCGATCGCTTCCCCGCGCACATTCAGGCCACGCTCCAGCCAGGCAGGAAGATAAACAAGGTATAAGCCAACCCCGAGAAACGTCAGAAAGTAGACCACGGCGGCATTGCGCGTCACGGGGCGGCGACAGAGGACGATATAATCCGAGATGGCCCGTCGTATGGAAAGGCGGCGCACATCGCGCTGCACGTCCGGCTGCGGGATCACTCTCCATATCAGGAAAAAAGCGCCTGTCATCGTGACCGCAAACATCAGAAACGGCCAGCGGTAATCCCCGAATTCCGCCAGGAGCGTCCCGAGCGGAATGCCTACCACCTGTCCGACCGCGATCCCGCTCATCACCCATCCGTTGGCCCATCCCCGCCGGTCGTACGGGAAATAATCCCCTACATAGGCGACGGCGGCTCCGCTCAGCGCACCGCCTGCGGCGCCCGCCAGCGCACGCATGATGAGCAGGGAAACATACGTATCGGCCAGACCGTGCAGATACAGGCACACCGCCATGAAACCGGTCCCTATCAGCAAAATCCGGCGACGCCCGATCTTGTCGGAGATCGGCCCGGTCACAAGCGCAAAAATGCCCAGCATTACGGCGTAGGACGTGATCAGCGTACCGAGCAGCGATTCCTGCACAACCAGCGCCTCCGCGATGCGAGGCAGAATGGGCGAAATGATAATCACCTGACTGCTGGCGGAGAACACCATCAGCCACAGGGCGAACAGGACCAGGAAATCCCGGGAAGAGCGGTCGGACAATGTGCTTTTTGCGGGGCTTCCTGAGCGAATCGCGAATTTTCCGGCGCATAAACAAATGGCAAACCCATCTTAACATTTTGATAATGCCAAGCGGGTATGTTCGCCGTGAGGGTGAGCGCGCCCTAATGCAAGATACGTCATGTCGCGCTTCACACAAGAGCCACTTGCCGATCCATCCGCTTTAATGACATGATACGATTACATGGGCGGCGCAGGGGACTCCCCGCTGCGCCGGTTGCCCGCTGCGGCGCCTTTGATGCCTTCCGGCAGCATGGAGCCGGGTCCGATTATCGGGCCCGGCTCTTGTGTTTTTGGACAAGCTGTTTGCGGTGGTGTTTGGGCGATAGCAAAACAACCCTCTCCTTATCTCTTTTTTCGTCCAGACAGGGCGGTGCACACATATGTATGATTTTTTGTCCTCACGATTTTTGCTCGTTTTTGACGATTTTTGGGGTGTTTTTGCCAATTTTCGCGCGTTTTTAGGCATTTTCAGGCCATTTTGAGCTAAAACGTAACAATGTTGAAACGTCCCGGATTGGGCCTTGCGGGGGGAGAAAGGGATGTATACCTTCTACGGATGGCCTGTTTCTTTCGCCGGGCGCATTTGGTAAACCTCCCTCTATGACCTATCGCTGGATTCTCCGCCCTGTCCCTTCCGAGGACGCCGTCCGGGACATCGGGCAGCAACTGAACAACCTCCCCGAGGCGCTTTCCCGAGCGCTCATCCTCCGAGGGATCGATACCTTCGACAGCGCACGCGCCTTCTTTCGCCCCAGCGCCGGCGGCCTGCACGACCCGTTTCTCATGGCCGATATGGATGCCGCTGCGGACCGCGTGGCGCGTGCTATTCGGGACAGAGAGCGCATTGTCGTGTACGGGGACTACGATGTGGACGGCACGACCTCCTCGGCACTGCTCGTTTCCTCGCTGCGCTCGCTGGGTGGGGATGTCGATTTCTTCGTCCCGAACCGGTTCGAGCACGGGTACGGACTGAGCCGCATGGGCCTCGATGTGGCGGCCCAGCTCGGGGCCCGGCTCATTGTCGCGGTGGACTGCGGCGTCACCGCCTCGGAAGAAGCCAGATATGCCCGCGAAAAAGGGATGGACCTTGTCGTTTGCGATCACCACACGCCGAAGGGTGAACTTCCCGACGCCGAGGCGGTGCTGGACCCGAAGAGAACGGATTGCCCGTATCCCTTCAAGGAGCTCGCCGGGTGCGGCGTAGCCTTCAAACTGTTGCAAGGCGTGCTGGTGAAACTGGGGCGCGACCCGGAAGCCGCCACGGAGTTTCTGGATCTTGTCGCCGTCGCAACAGCCAGCGATATGGTCCCCGTGGAAGACGAAAACCGGATACTGCTGGCCCTCGGCCTGGAGCGTCTCCGCAAGGAGCCCTCTCCCGGGCTACGCGCGCTGGCGGCGGTGGCGAACATGTCCCTTTCTTCCTGTACGGCCACCGATGTCGTGTTCAGGATAGCGCCGCGCATCAATGCCGCCGGGCGTATGAGCACCGCCGAAAAAGCCATTGATCTCCTTCTGGCTGAGGATCCGGAAACGGCGAAACGCTGCGCGGAAGAACTCAACAAGCTCAATGACTACCGCCGGGAAATCGATCAGGAAACCCTCGAGGCCGCGACGAAACTCGCGGAACGCCAGATCACGAGCAAGATGCGGCACACCCTGGTCCTGCATCACAACGACTGGTTTCCCGGCGTCATCGGCATCGTGGCTTCCCGTCTGGTAGAACGCTTCCATCGCCCCACGATTCTTCTCGGCACCATCGACGGCGTAGCCACCGGTTCCGCCCGGTCGATCGGCGGCGTCAACATCTTTGAGGCCCTCCGGGAATGCGAGGACCTGCTGGTGAAATTCGGGGGGCATGCCTTTGCCGCCGGATTATCGCTGGAAATTTCCAATCTTCCCGCGCTGCAGGAACGGTTTGACGAAGCCGTGGGGAAGGTGGTGACGCCGGAGGTGCTCCAGCCATCCATACACGTGGATGCGCCCCTCCACCTGCACGAAATAGATCGCCGGTTCCTGGCAGTGCTCAAACAGTTCGAACCCTTCGGGCCCGGGAACGACCGCCCGGTGTTTCAGGCCAACGGGCTGCTTCCGGTCCGGCCGCCCCGCAAGGTCGGCAAGGATAGCCGGCATCTCAAGTTTGTGGTGCGGCAGCAGGATCGGGCCGAAAATGAAGCCCCCATGGAAGCCATCGGCTTCGGGATGGGCGGACGATTCGACATGCTGGAGCAATGCCGGCGAGAACAACAACCCTTCGACATGCTCTTTTCTCTGAAAGAGAACACCTGGAATGGCCACACGGAAACCCAGCTCCAGGCGAAAGATATCCGGCGCAGCGCCCCGCCGGCGTGACCCCCCCTGCGCGACGAGGCAAAAGGGTGCTTGATTGAACGGGTATCCCGGTGCGTTACCTGCGGTCTCCGGGGGTATCTTATGCCACGAGATGCTCGATGCGGGCCATGTGCCGCCGAAACACTTCAAATCCTGTTCGCCGGAGCGCCTCCTCCCATGCGAACCATGCCACGTCAGTGATGTCCTCTTCGAGCTGCGGACGGAATTCTTCTTCGGAGGTCGTCATTTGAAACCAGTGCGTGGTTTTAACCGCATGCGTGAGTTGCCCCCGGCGGTCATACATGTGGTAGCCATACACCGTGGCGCCCAGCGGCTGACCGAGGTGTACCGCGTCAATGCCCAGCTCCTCCTGTACTTCGCGGAGCGCGCATTGGCGCACCGATTCCTTTTTCTTCGCCTTCCCTTTGGGCAAGTCCCACATGCCGCGGCGAAAAATCAGCAGCACTTCCGTACCCGCCCCGCGACGGCGAGTAACGATGCCTCCCCCGGCAACGATCAGAACGGCAGGGCGGTACGGCGCGACATTGCAAATCGACGCCGGCGGGGCATATACCTGCCAGTCATGGCCCGCGGCCTCGCTCGCGTAGGCGTCTATAACGATAAGGCGATCCGGGCAAGCAGCTTGCGCTTCCTCGAAACGCTCGAACGTCGGGAGAGTATGTTCCCGCGGACGGAGGCCCTCGCGGCCCGCTTTCTCCACGGTGAGCGCATCGGCGCAGCAAAAAACCAGGCGGCTTGTGATATCCCCTTGGGCAATTTCTTTCATGTTTTCTTCACCTTTGTACGGACGGTTTCATGCTTCGCCTGGACTACGAACACATTTTACCCTTTGTCGATCCCGACGATCTTGACCGGCGCCTTGGCAACGCCCGCGAGGCGCATCGCCTCCTGATCGAAAAATCCGGCCCCGGAGGAGATGCCACCGGCTGGCGGGACCTCCTGATCCAACCCGACGAAGCCCTGCTGCAAGATATTGCAGAAACTGCCCGGCGCATCCGGGAAGAAGCCGATGTTCTGGTTTGCATAGGCATCGGGGGGTCGTACCTCGGCGCCGAAGCCGTCATACAGGCCCTTTCCCCATCCCTCGGACGAAATGAGGGCTCCCCCGAGATCCTTTTTGCGGGGCATCACATGGGCGGTGCTTATCTGCAGGAATTGCTCGAATACCTGCATGGCAAATCCGTTTTCGTAAATGTCATTTCCAAAAGCGGTCGCACGCTGGAGCCAGCCATTGCGTTTCGTTGCATCCGGCAATATCTCGAAAGACATTTTGACGATGCGGACCAACGCATTATCGTCACGACCGATCCGGAGAAGGGGGCGTTGAACACGTTGCGCGCAACGCACGAGTATAAAAAATATGTCATTCCGGGTGATGTCGGCGGACGTTTTTCCGTGCTGACGCCGGTGGGCTTGCTCCCTATCGCGGTGGCCGGGATCGACATTCTTGCGCTCTTCGAGGGCGCCGCCGCAACGCTTGCCCGGTTGGCGTCTCCAAAAAATAATTCGGCCTTGTTGTATGCAGCCATTCGGTCCGTACTGTTGGAACAAGGATTGTGTATTGATCTGCTTTCTGTGTTCGAGCCTGCACTATGCGGTTTTGGAAGATGGTGGCAACAGCTCTTCGGAGAAAGCGAGGGGAAAAACGGCACAGGGCTGTTCCCGTTCGTTGCGCAGTACTCAACAGATCTGCACTCTATCGGCCAATATGTTCAGGAAGGACAACGATCCCTGATGGAAACATTCCTGATGGTCGAACGAACAGGTAACGCTCTTGCCGTACCTGCAGAACCTGGGGCGGGGGCGAAAGACCTCGATGGCCTTAATTACCTCGCAGGACGCTCCATGGAAACCATCAACCGGGCAGCCTGGGAGGGTACGGCGCAGGCCCACACCGATGGCGGTGTTCCAAACCTGACTCTTTGGATGCGGGAAATATCACCGACCTGCCTTGGGGAAGCCATCTACTTTTTCGAGCATGCCGTTTCCGTTTCCGGGTATCTCCTGGGTGTTAATCCTTTCGACCAGCCTGGCGTGGAAGCATACAAGAAGGAAATGTTCACCCGACTCGGCAAACCGTAAATAGAGACAGGCGTGTGGAAAAACCGGGTTCTGCTCCTTGTATTATCCCCACTCGATGTGGAAAGGATATGTGAGGTGAATAAGCCCTCCTGTTTCCACAGGTTGTTCCGGAGATGCTCACGCACCCTGACGTATGAGAAAGAGGAAAATTGATGTGGATAACTTGTCTATACCTACAGATATACTCCCATTTGTTCTGGAAAGGAAACGTGTTGGGATTCTGAAGAAAAAGTTTTTCACAACATGAGGATAACTTGTGAATAACCGGCTTATTCACATATCCACAGCCCCTACTACTACTACTAATTTATAATAATTATATAGAGATATAATAGGGCTTGTGAATGCGTGGATAAACTACCATGTGTCAATGCCTTCCCTTTCCCTCCTCACCCACCAGGGCGCCCCGCGCCATGAAATGTAAACGGCTGTGGTAACTCCCTTGATATTACGGGGAGCCATCCCGATATTGCATATCCAGGAAGTTTGGGGCAAGGCTACTAAAAGCAAATAGAGACGATCATGAAGACCATACTATCGATGTTTTTTTGGGTGTGTGCTGGTATTCGTAGGCGTATTCTCCGGTGTGCGCCCTGCCTTTGCGCAGTCGGATGAAGTCTGCCCAAGGCCGGCTGACATTCCGGCCCCGGACCTGAACATAGTAACGGCTGAACAGGTGGAGAATGGCGAGGCCACCTTGGCAGCCCTCGTGACTGATTTTTTAACATACGCAGCAATAGTCCGGTCCTTCCCGCTGGCGACCGGGTACGTCGGATGTCTTTTGACGCATGAGGGGCTCTGGAATTTCGGCTCCACCTACGTGATTACCACGACCCTCAGCGGCAGACTGGTTCTGCACGGGAAGGATCTGCTTTTGTCGGGCGGACTACTCGACCCTGATGTTTTGGAACTGATCACCCAGGCAGCTTCTTCGTCGCCACTTGGCGGCGCTTTCGAGTTGGGGGACGATGATGGCTACGCGCGCTCTGCGCTCTCTTTTTTTAACCCCGACGGTAGTCCGGGCCTCATGACCGTCGGCCTCGATATTAAGGAATCCCACCTTGTGGAAGAACCCCTCGACCCCGGAGACGCCCCTGCCGTAACGGCCCGTGACGTGGTGGACCGCAGCACCCTGAAGACCTTCGTGAACGAGGCGGCGGATTACTTTCAAGAACTCTATGAGACAGTAAGGCTATGACGGCCTTGTTAGAGTAAAGAGGGTATTCCGGGATACGACCGGATACTGGAGACACGGCCCCATCTACCTCTTTGGGATAGACCGCACCGGCTACGTGTTCTTTCATGGGGCGTTCCCGGAGAAATTCGAGCTTCAAACCCTCACGAATACCCTCAGAGACGCCGTCACCGGAGAGATCATTCTACCGCAGATTATTGCAGCGGCGGCCAGCAGCGAAGAGGGAGGCTTCGTCGAGTATCATTTCGACAATCCCGATGACGACACCGACAGCGCCGAGATACTCAAGGTGACCTACGCCCTCGAGCGTGAAAACACATTCACCCTCCCTGATAGTACCCAAAGAACCTTAATAACCATCATGGGCGCTGGCATATATGAGCCCGGGGTGACGTCGGTCGAACCTGTGGGGGGAGAAATTCCCACGACCTTCGCGCTGGAGCAGAACTATCCGAACCCGTTCAATCCCTCCACGACGATCGGGTTCTCGCTCGACCGTGCGCAGAACATCACGCTTACGGTCCATGACATGCTCGGCCGCCAGGTGCGCGTGCTCATAGACGAGGTACAGCCGGCAGGCCGGTACAGCGTCTCGTTCGACGGATCGGGTCTCGCCAGCGGCACGTACCTGTACGTCCTGCGGACCGAGCAGAACGTCGCCGTGAAGAAGATGTCCCTGCTCGAATAATTCCTTTCCGCTGCGGAGCAGTATGAGTATGATGGCCGCGTTCCGGCAGGCCGTGTCGAATGGGATGGAGTTGGCTGCCCAGGCGGAGGAGTATATCCGGGAGAGTCCGGTGCTGGAACTCATGAACCCTGCGTCGCTGGGAATCGTGTGCTTCCGGATCAACCCCACGAGCGCCGACCTCGACGAGGAAGCCCTGGAAAGGATCAATGGAAACGTACTCGCCTGCGTCTTTTGGGAGGACCGCGCATTCATGTCATCAACGAGTCTCAGGAAGACGTTTTCGCTCAGACTCTGCATAGTCAACCACACCACGACCTGGGACGACGTGCGCGAGACACTGGAGGCCACCGAGCAATTCGGGACGGAGGCTTTACGGGAAGGCGAATAGGGCCGTCCCTGGCGGGCATCCGACTTGCAAACGCTGGAACAGAGCGCGTGGCGACCCGATAGCGTAGAAGTAAGAGATTGATATACAAACAATCTGTGGAAGGCGGTCTGCGACGGGCCTTTTGGCTTGGGCAATGCGCTTGAACGCCGGGTTTCGTTTCAGACGTTATGTTTTGAGGGGAGGGGTGTCTTTCGGGGATAACGCTTGTCTTGCTCCCCGAACTCGATGGGGCTGTGCCGACTTCCGGAGAAACGCCGCAGAACAGATACCCGGCTCTTTGGGTGGCAGGCGCCCTTGCGGCTGGCATTCTGCTTGCGCACGCCGGGATGCCCGGCATGGCGGCGTGGGGAAGTATTCTGACGGGCCTTGTCGGTGGCGCGGCGGCTTTCTGTGTTGCGCCTTCCCTGCATCGGGTTTGGAAGGAACTGCCTACGCTCCTTATAGCCTTGGCGAGTCTCCTCCTGACCGTATGTTTTGGGGGCCTGCGGTACGCCACGTTTCATGCTTTGCCGCAGGACCACCCGTTGCCCGGAGCGCTTGCTTCCGGCGATGAAGCGGTGTGGCATGGGCGTATTGTCGATGATCCGGTAGAACGGTCGGGTTCGGTTCGGTTCACGGTGCGGCTGGAAGGAAAGGGAAGCGATGTGGTCGAGGCAGGTAACGGATATCCTGTAAGTTTGCTGGTGTCCGGGAGGGTTGCTTCCGGGCGAGACCGGCAAGACGGCAATCTCCCGGCGCGCTGTGACCGGGTGACGCTCAGGGGACGCCTCGCTCCACTTCCCCGTGCTCGCAATCCAGGTGAGTTCGATTACGGAAAATACCTGTTCCGCAAGCGAATTTATGCTCGTCTCTATCTCGTGGAGGGGGGTGTGGAACACACGGGGCGTGACAGGCAAAGTACAGGATGTATACTCGAACCGGCCCGTGCGTTCGTCCAGTCCAGCCTCGACCGTTTTCTGCCTGATTCTGAAACACGTGCGATCCTCCAGGCGCTCCTTTTAGGAGACCGGCGGCAGCTCGACAGCGATACCCGGGATCGCTTTGCGCGCATGGGTCTTTTGCATCTGCTTGCTGTATCGGGTCTACACGTGATGGTCGTCGGCATGGTCTTGTATCATTTGCTTGGCCCCTTCCTCTACCGGCTTCGTCTGAGTTGGCGCGCTGTGGATGTCCTTCGGCTAACCTGTACAGTGATCTTGCTCGCAGGGTATATGCTCCTTACAGGGTGTTCTGCCTCGGTGGTGCGCGCCGTCGTGATGGCTTCCCTGTTGCTTGCGGCCACATCACTGCAACGACCTTCACGGTCCCTGAACAGTCTTGGCGCCGCCGTGTGTGTGTTGCTGACCGCTGCCCCCACTCATCTTTTCGAGGCCGGTTTTCAACTTTCCGTGTCCGCGGTGGCCGGTATTCTCTCCCTGACGCCTCTGTTGGCAGCGTGGATTCCAGCCCCTTCATCCCGTTTGGGCGCATACATTCACTCCGGGACAACGGTTACTGTGGCAGCGACTATCGGCACCTTGCCTGTGACGCTTTATCACTTCGGGCAAGTTGGGCTGGGGGGCCTCGTGCTGAATCTGCCAGGTATCCCTCTTACTACGGGGGCATTAGTCGCCGGTGCTGCAGCGGTGGTGTTCGGGGGCATATTCCCTGTGGTGGGAGAAATTCTCGGAGCCGCCTCCAGTGCGCTTGCGTCGGCCTTGCTTCACGTATCTGTGTTCGGTGACCGTTTCATGGGATGGAGCGTGGTCCGGTGGAGCCTTGAACGCCCGCTTCCTGTCCTGATACTGGCCCTGGCCGGGATATGTCTTGTACTATGGCCCCGCCCCCGGCTCCGGTGGCAGTGCATTGCACTGGTGCTGATCCTTCTTGTCGGCGATGTGATCCAAGGCGTAGCAAATGGGCGATATCGTCCGCACATGGACGTGATCTACATAGATGTCGGGCAGGGAGACGCTGCCCTGTTGCGCCTCCCCAATGGAGACGGCGTGCTGATCGATGCGGGCCCCCGGTCATCTTTCACCGGCAGCGACGCCGGAAGCCGCGTTGTGTTGCCCCAGCTAACGCACCACGGCGTCGACCGGCTTGGGACGGTGATCGTTACGCATCCCGACAGTGATCATCTTGGGGGAATCCCTTCCGTGTTGCGGTCCGTGCCCGTGGGTCGCGTGCTGCGATCCGGGTACAACCACACATCGGGGCTTTTTGCAGAAACCAATGAATTACTGGACAGCCTGAATATTCCCCATCATGCGGCGCGAGCAGGCGATTCGCTCATGCTTTCACCTCGGGTACGCGCCTATGTCCTGTATCCTTCCGAGGATGTTCCGGAGGATGGTCCGAATGCGCATTCCGTTGTGCTGCTCGTGTGCTACGGCGAGGTTTCGTTTCTCTTTACCGGGGATGCCCCTCTTGAGGCCGAACTCCGCATGGCGCAGCAGTACAGGGAGTTGCTGCAAAGCGATGTCCTTAAGGTCGGGCACCACGGCTCCAGAACCAGTTCCACACCTGCCTTTCTTAACAGTGCGCTGGGACCGCGAGACCGGGATGCGGGCACAGCGGGTATTGCAGCAACGGATATCCCGTCGGACGAATCGCAACAAGGCCTTCGCAGGCCGTATGCAGTTGTCAGCGTGGCGGAGCGCAACCGCTACGGGCTCCCGAACCAGGAAATATTGGCTCGCCTGGCGGCTGCAGGGTTCGATGTGGCGCTGACCTCCAAGGCCGGCGGGGTATGGTTTCGAACGGACGGGAAAACGCTCCGGCGCGTGAAGTGGCGGTGAAGAGGAGGAGTCGGAACCGCTCTCTGCGAAAAATGTCGTTTTGAACAAGAACCTCAAGCCTGTTTGCGAATATGCATACGCCTTCCGGCAACGTCCGCGCATCTACACGCGCGAAACACTCCGCCGCTATCCCTTGAACCGGCAGCGTCCGACCGTCTTTGACATATGAGCAACCGCAGAGAGGCAAGAGCGCGCGTTATGCAGGCGCTCTACGCGAGCGAGATGGCAGACGGAGAAGAAGCTGCTCACTTCATCGAGACGGTCATTGAGCCGAAACTTCGCGACGATGCGGAGATTCTTGCCTTTGCCAAAGACCTTTTCAGCTGGGTCTGGGGACATATCGCCCCCCTCGACGAAATCATTGGGGCGCATTCGGAAAACTGGGACCTGTCACGCATCGCGCTGGTTGACCACATCGCGCTTCGAATGGCCATTGCCGAGATGCTGGCGTTCGAGGATATTCCTCCGAAGGTGTCGATCAACGAGGCGATCGAAATCGTCAAGAGATACAGTACGTCGGAAAGCGGACGATTCATCAATGGTATTCTCGATGCGGTGCTGCTCGACCTGCACAAGCGGCGCCTGCTGAAAAAGTCGGGGCGCGGCCTGGTCGGAATGGATTCTATTCTGAAACGCGGCGGCGCAGATCCGCCCGCGCCAGAAGCTTGACAACCGCACCCCCGACGACGTATTCTATCAACGAAATCTGCTCACCAGAGCGGCATGAATCGATGCGACAGTACACGTATAGCGCTGTCCGAATTTTACGGACCACTTCTTATCCTGCGGAGGTAAAAATTCAATTGTGAACAACCCCCAATACACGGAGAAATTCTATCGGAAGCGAATGGACGAAAAATTGATCTACTCCGCTGACAGAATGCTGTCTATGGTCCTTGAAAAACTTCCTCCGATAAATTCTGTTGTTGACGTGGGCTGTGGACTTGGGACCTGGCTTCTAAGCTTTTTAAAACTTCAAAACAAACAGGTTGACATACTCGGGATTGACGGGCCTTGGATTGATCCTGATTTGCTGATATTTCCCAAAGACAGCTTTCTCGCAGTGGATCTTTCGCTGGAAACGCCCCGGATCGAGAGGAAGTACGACCTTGCTATCAGTTTGGAAGTTGCCGAACACCTGCCACCTGAAAAGGCCGAAGAATTTATAAGCTTCCTGACCGACATATCGGATTTCGTGCTGTTCTCAGCGGCTATTCCTTTTCAGGGCGGAACCAATCATTTCAACGAGCAATGGCAGGGCTACTGGGCTGACTTGTTTGAACAAAATGGCTATGTGCCGATTGATTTTATAAGACCGGGACTTTGGAATGACGATAAGATATCTTTTCACTACAGACAGAACACTATTCTATATTCCAGGAAAGACAGGGTAAAAGAAATAAATCTTCCAAGCCTGCTTGATGGGCAGATGCTTTCTCTGTCCCATCCTGAATATTACACAAGACACACGCATCCCGGAGTCAAAAGGGCTTTCAGGCTGTTTCGAGGTAGTATAGTAAGACTCATTGCCCGAAAGCCTGGTCGAAAGAAAAGGAAAATAAATTGAATTCAGGAACTTGATTCATTTAACTCATCGCAACCGATTGTTAAGCCTGTTTTTCCGTAAGAGGAAAGTGCGAGGACGAAAAGCCATGGGCTTAATAGCCATAGGGGATATACATGGGTGCGCCCGCACTCTGGAGGCGCTGATCGAAAAATTGGCCCCGACCCCGGAGGATCACCTCGTTTTCGTGGGAGATTATGTGGACCGCGGACCGGATGTCCGAGGGGTCATCGACCGCCTTCTGGCGCTCGCCGAGCAGGTTCCGTGCACCTTCCTCAGGGGAAACCACGAGGCGATGATGCTGGATGGCCTTGCGGGAAAGGATCGGCACTTCTGGGCGATGAACGGTGGCGCTCAAACGCAGAACAGTTACCGGATTGCCGGCGGGGCCGTCGAAATACCCCGCGAGCATATAGACTTTTTGCGCGCCACGAAACTATGGTTCGACACGCCGGACTTCTTTTTTGTGCATGCGGGGTTGCTGCCGGACTGGACCGTGGCCAGGAGCATGGAGCAGGGCGCCGAAGACATTTTTCTTTGGGAACGAGGATTCCTGCATACGGAGTCTCTGGCCTGGGAAAAAACGGTGGTATGCGGACACACGCCCCATCGAATTCCCCGTAACGAGAAGCAACTTGTGCTTATCGATACAGGATGCGCCTTCCATGAGCATCCCGGTCTGGGGCGCCTGACCGCTGTGCGATTGCCGGAGCGGACATTCGTGAGCGTACTGTACCAGGACTAAACCGAAAAACACATGGCTTTACGCTGCGGCATAACAGGATTGCCCAATGTCGGCAAATCGTCGCTCTTCAATGTGCTGAGCGGGGCAGGAGCGCGCTCGGAAAATTACCCCTTCTGCACCATCGAGCCGAACGTAGGCATTGCCCCCGTACCGGATGACCGGCTTTACCGCCTGGCGGCGCTTTCCGGCTCCGACAAGGCGACGCCCACCACGGTCGAATATGTGGACATCGCAGGGCTGGTTGCAGGCGCTTCGAAAGGCGAGGGGCTTGGAAACCGGTTTCTGGCGCATATCCGGGAAGTCGATGCGATTGTGCATGTGGCGCGTTGCTTCGAGGACCCCGACATTACGCATGTCACCGGTTCCGTGGACCCGGCCCGCGACATTGAGATCATAGACACGGAATTGTTGCTGAAGGACCTTGAGACCCTTGAGCGGCGCATCGAAAAAACCGCAAAGCAGGCCAAGGGCGGAGACCGGGCGCTGCGAGACGAACTGGCTTTTGTCGAGAAGGTGTATGCACATGTAGGGGACGGCAAGCCGGCCCGTACATTTCCTGCGCAACCCGGGGACGAAGACCGCCTTGAGGCGCTTTTCCTTTTGTCTGCGAAACCGGTGCTTTATGTCGCCAACGTGGCGGAGGACGACCTGCCTGATGGCGGGCCTCACGCGGATGCCGTACGAGAAATCGCCTCGGCGGAAGGATTCTCCTGCGTGGTTGTTTGCGCCGACCTGGAGGCGCAGTTTGCGGCGCTGAGCAACGAGGAGAGAGCCGCCTGGCTGGAGGAACTGGGTCTTGAGGCCCCTGGCATGGACCGGTTCGTGGCAGCAGGTTACGAATTGCTGAACCTCATCACGTTTTTTACGACCGGGCCGAAGGAAACGCGGGCCTGGACCCTTGTACAGGGCGCCCGCGCGCCGGCCGCAGGCGGCATCGTTCACTCGGACTTCGAGAAGGGGTTCATTCGTGCGGAAACGATCCGTTACGAGGACTTAATCCGGTACGGCTCGGAAGCGGCGGCCAGGGATGCCGGCGCCATGCGTGCCGAAGGCAAGGAATATGTTGTGGCGGACGGCGACGTGATCCTGTTCCGGTTCAATGTGTAGCAAGGGGAACTCCGGGTAACCGGTGCGTTCGCCCCGGGTGACAAGACCTCTTGTTTTCTTGCCCTGCGCGTTGTCCGGCGGTTCCCTATTTTGTTTGAAGGGCCGTTTGCTTTGCAGACAGGCGCACGGCACATGGCGCCTTCTCACCGGCCGGCGGCCCGTTTCCGATCATGAACGCGATTCGACCATGACACAGCGCAACGTTTGCTCCATTTTCCGCTTCCCGGCATGTTTTCTGGCAGGACTCCTCCTTTTTGTCGCTGCGCTGACTGGCTGCGGCGGGCTATCCATGGAGGGCCCGAACACCGCCATGCCCGCGATGGAAACGAAGGCCGACACCGTGGCCATGAAGGTTTTCGAGGCGTACGGCGGGCCCGACGCATGGGCGGGCCTGCGCTATCTACGATTCGATTTCGCCATCGGGTCGAATGCGCCCGCAGAGGCCGATTCGGCTGTCGAACAGCCGGTCCGAAACGTACACGGGCGGCACTTGTGGGATCGCATGACAGGAGATTACCGGGTGGAAATGCCGGGCGGCGGGGATACGGTGTATGTGGCGCTTTTCAACGCACATGCTCCTGAAGAGGGGAGCGTCTGGCTTTTCGGAGAACAGGTGGGCGACGAGGAGGAATCGGAGCTTCTCGAAAGCGCCTACCGCCGGTTCATCAACGATACGTACTGGTTGCTCATGCCCGTCAAGCTGTTCGACGAAGGCGTACACAGAAGTTATCTGCCCGACTCGTCCGCAGGCGACATGGATGTGCTGCATCTTTCGTTCGGGGAGGTAGGCCTGACGCCGGGCGACCAGTACTGGGTGTACGCGGACAAGGAGACAGGCAGGGTCCGGCAATGGGCCTTCCGCTTGCAACATCATCCGCCTGACCACGTGCCTCAGCCGATCTCCTGGTCCGATCACAAGACCTTTGACATGCCTTCCGGTACCCTCGTCGTTTCGGAGCGGAAGCCCCGCGACGGCTTTGTATTGTTTACCGACCGCGTGGATATGCCCATGGATGTGCCCGAGGGCGCATTCACCGATCCGCAGCCCATGTTGTAACCTCCTGACCGGGTGGACTTTCGATTCCTGATCGCCCGGCGCTACCTTGCAGGCCGCCGGCAGGTCACCCTCATTTCGTTCATCACCGGCATCTCCGTTGTAGGCGTCGCCCTCGGAGTGGCTGCGCTTGTGGTCGTGCTTTCCGTGATGAACGGATTCTATTATTTGGTGCGCGACATGCTGGTTTCGATCGATCCGCATGTGCGGATCGTCGGGGCCGGGAAGGCCGGCGTCGCCAACCCCGATTCGCTGGCTGCAGTGGCGCTTGCGCTGCCGGGCGTCGAATCCGCCTCTGCCTATGTCGAGGGGAAAGCCCTCCTGCTGCCGGAAGAAGGCACTGAAGTGAACAAGGTGGTTATTGTGCGCGGCGTGGAGCCACAGGCCTATGCCGGCGTGAACGGCGTGGTGGATCGCACAGGTTTCGGCGCGTTCGATCTGGAGCGACGCAACGGGCGCCCCGGACTGGTTGCGGGCATGTCGCTGGCCTACCGGCTCGCCCTCTTGCCCTCCACGGACTCCTCGGCCGGTCGGGTAGCCCTGCTTTCGGCGTCCGATATCGAGGATATGGCGACAAGCTTTTTAGGGATCGCGGCCTCTCCCCCGACCCTGTTCGATGTGCGCGGGCTCTTCGAAATGGAGGACATTTACGACGAAAGCCATGTCTTCATCGAAACGAAGGAAGCCCAGCGCCTTTTTCGCACGGGCGAGTTCGTAACCGGCGTCGAACTCCGGCTTGCCGATCTCGAGCAAGCCGATGCCGTCAAGCAGACGCTGGAAACGCGCCTCCCCGCGCCATTCAAGGTGGTAACATGGTACGACCTGCGCAAGTCGCTATACGATGTCATGCGCCTTGAAAAGTGGGCCGCGACCTTTGTATTGGGCCTGATTATCGTGGTGGCCTCGTGCAATATCGTGGGGTCGTTAACCATGATCGTTATCGAAAAACGCCGCGACGTGGGCGTGTTGCGGGCCATGGGCGTTTCGCGCCGCAACATCCGCCGTATTTTTTTACTGGAAGGGGTCATGGTGGGAGTGACCGGCACCGTTTCCGGACTGATTATCGGGCTTGGCCTGGCCTTGTTGCAGCAACATTTCGGACTGGTGCCGCTTGCCGGGGCGGAATCATTCCTGATCGATGCCTATCCGGTGTTCATAGAGGCCGGGGACCTGCTGACGGTAAGCGCCGCCGCGATCGGGCTTTGCGCGGCGGCAGGCTTGTATCCTGCGGTGCGGGCCGCGGCGATCGAACCGGCGAAGGCCGTGAATATAGAGGCATAGACCCGGGCGCTGCATGTTTCGCCGGACCCGTCAGCCCGGCCAACGCCGTATTTTGCGATAATCCGCATTCCCGCCGTAGTTTTGGCAGGCTTCGGCCATTTTCCGGGAAAGGCCGTCGCAATCCCCGTCCTTTCCCATTCCTCTCACGCACAAATTTCTGCTCGCCATGCCGCACGACCGATTCGGTCTTGACGATTTGCCCGACCGGCCCGCCAGGCCGCGCACATCGGGCCTGACCCTCGTACTGGACAAAGGCCTCTCTGTGCGGCAGGTGGAAGACATGCTGGAAATGAGCGCCGACTATGTGGATGCCGTAAAACTGGGATGGGGCACTGCCGTCGTCACGCCTTGTCTCGAGGAGAAGTTGCGCGCCTACCGGGCTGCGCAGGTGCCGGTCTGCTTTGGCGGCACACTGTTCGAAGCGTTTTGCATGCGCGGCCGGCTCGACGATTACCGCGCCCTGCTTCGTTCCCTTCACATCGAATACGTCGAGATTTCCGACGGGACGATTACACTCCCGCACGAAGAAAAACTCGGCTATATTCGCTCCTTCTCGGAAGACTTCAGAGTGTTGAGTGAAGTCGGTTCGAAGGATCAGGCGAGCACTCTGTCTCCCGACACGTGGGTTCGGATGATCCGGGACGAACTGGGAGCTGGCAGCTGGAAGGTTATTTGCGAAGCGAGAGAGAGCGGGACCGCCGGCGTTTTTGATGCTGACGGCCAGATCCGGCCGGGTATCATGGATGAGATCGTGCATCATATCGACCCCCGGCAACTGATTTTCGAGGCCCCCCGGAAGTCGCAGCAGGTATGGTTCATTCAAAAGTTCGGTCCCAACGTGAACCTTGGAAATATCCCTCCGGATGAAGTGATTTCCCTCGAAACACTGCGCACGGGCCTTCGGGGAGACACGTTGCTTTCATTTTTCGAGGCGCCCGGCCAAGGGGCATGAAGGGAAACAATTCTCTAACGGCTACGTACCTGCCCGGCTAAGCGAGAGACACCGATCTTCTTCTCGCGGAAAAATGCTTGCGAAGCCGTTCTGCATGGCGTACTTTACACGGCTTCGCTGCAAATATCGTGCAGAGAAGATCGGCACACCCGGCACAGTATCATTTGGCATTCGAGATATGTCGCGGAAAGATGACATAACGGGGCGCGGGCCCAGGACAGGCAACCACGTTTCCCACGCTCACAACAAGGTGAAGCGTCGCTTTCTCCTTAATCTTCAGAAAAGGAGATTCTACATTCCGGAGGAGGATCGATACATCACCCTGAAAGTGTCGGCGAAGACGCTGAAAACTATCAACAAGAAGGGGATTCAGGCCGTTCTCCGAGAGGCGCGGCGGCAGGGCGTGCGCGTCTGACGTGCGTATGGCCCGGCAATGCATGTGCCGGAACCCGTGAACCCAGAGAAAGATCATGGCTAAAGCGAAAGGAGCTCGGATTCAGGTGACGCTCCAGTGTACGGAAGCGCCGGGCACGTCGCGGTACTCCACGACGAAGAATCGTCGCAATACGGACCAGCGGCTGGAGCTCAAGAAATATAATCCGAAGTTGCGCAAGCACACGTTGCATCGGGAAATCAAATAGCGGGATGCGGGCATCGCTCCGCAGTCTCAGAAAATTTCGGTAGATCGCCATGGCGAAAGCACAAACATTCAGTGACAAGGTGCGCAAGACGCGCGGAGCCACCAGGCAGATGGCCAAGATCGTTGCCGCTGAAAAGAAAGCAAACGGCCAGTACAGCTTCCGGGCGCGCATGGTGTCCGTCGATGCAGTCCAGGACGCCTTGAACGCGGCAAGAAAGGCACGCTGACGGCTGGCGTTCTCTTTATGGCGCGGACGCAGCAGTGAGCATGTCGCATTTTGCAGGGAGGTATTGCAGGATGCGCCCTTGTTCATAAAATCGAGGCGTGGCGCAGTCCGGTAGCGCATCTGCTTTGGGAGCAGAGGGTCGTCGGTTCAAATCCGGCCGCCTCGACACATACCGATTCCGGTCGTTGTGTTCATATGGCTGCGCGCCATTCGCGCAAACCCGAACACACCCCTGCGCCCGTAGCTCAACCGGACAGAGCGGCGGACTTCTAATCCGCAGGTTGCAGGTTCGAGTCCTGCCGGGCGCGCTTCGGCGCGACAGGAAAAGGCGCCGGGGATACCGGTCCCGTACGATGGGATCAAGGAACCCATCGGAATCGTACGGTACGGCAAATCGGGTGACGTGGCCGAGTGGTTAGGCAAAGGTCTGCAAAACCTTGTACGGCGGTTCGAGTCCGCCCGTCACCTCACACAGTGCAGGCAAGTCCGTACCTGTCACCCACTTATTTTCCAGGGAATCGCCATGCCCTCGGAGTCCTTGCGCTTTACCTGTTCCAAGTGTCACGGCAACGACTGTGAAATCGGCGAAATCCGCGCAGCCGGCGGCTTCTGGAGTAAAGTCTTCGATGTTCAGAATCGCAAGCTGACAACCGTAACTTGTACCCGCTGCCGTTATACCGAGCTCTACGCGGCCGACGGCTCTACGCTTGCCAACCTCTTCGACTTTTTCACCGGGTAATCTTTTACAAGCATAGTCTCTCCTGCCATGTCCCCCTCGCTTCGCATCCCCATCCTCTTTTTTGCGCTCGTCGCCATGGCGGGCTGTGTCTCCTATGAAACCGAGGAGTTGGACACCGGCCTCCGCGTTGATCCCATCGGGACGGTGATCCGGCTGGACGACCGGATAGACACGCTCGTTCCGGCGGATGCCGTCATTGAAAAACTGGCAGAGGGGTTCGAGTGGTCGGAAGGCCCCGTCTGGGTGCCCGACGAGGAGGGATACCTTCTTTTTTCCGACATTCCGGTGAACACGATCTACCGGTGGGATGAGAAGGGCGGTCTGTCGCCCTATCTCCGGCCGGCGGGCTACGCGGGAAGCAATCCGTCCGGGGCCGAATTGGGCACGAACGGTCTCATGCTGGATGCGGAAGGCCGGCTTGTGATGTGCGATCACGGCAACCGGCAGATTGCCCGCCTCGACGCCACGAATTTCACGCGTGAGGCGATTGCCTCGGCCTACGAAGGCAAGCGCCTCAATAGCCCCAACGATCTGGTTTTTCACTCCGGCGGGGATTTGTACTTCACCGATCCGCCCTACGGGCTCGCCGGCCTGAACGACAGCCCTGACAAGGAGCTTCCTTTCAATGGGGTATACCGCGTCGATACGAGCGGCAAGGTGTCCTTGCTTACGGACGAACTGGGCTTCCCGAACGGGATCGCGTTTTCGCCGGATGAAAAGACCCTGTATGTCGCTAATTCAGGGGGAGGCAATCCGGTCATTCGCGCCTACGATGTGCAGGACGACGGAACGCTCGCCAACAGCCGTGTCTTTTTCGACGGCAGCGCCCTGATCGCTGACGGGGCAGTGGGGGCGTTCGACGGCATGGCGCTCGATACGGAGGGCAACCTGTTCGCGACAGGGCCCGGCGGCGTGCTGGTGCTGACGCCCGAAGGAGAACATCTCGGCACCATTTCCACAGGGGAACGGATAGCCAACTGCACCTTCGGGGACGACGGTTCGACGCTGTATCTCACGTCGGACATGCTGCTTGCCCGCATTCGCCTGGATGCACAGGGGCTCGGGTTCTGAGATTTTCCGCGGCACAACTCCTTTCCGCCGCGCGAGGCGGAAAATCACGGACGCTACCGGCTTTCTGTATTAGAAGGGAGCGTCCTCTCCTCTTGCCCCATCTCCTTCCGCGGGGGTCTGATAGTAGGTCGACAGACTTTCGAACCGGGCATATTTGTTGACGAAAGACAACTGTACCGCACCGACCGGGCCGTTGCGCTGCTTGCCGATAATGATCTCGGCGATACCTTCGAGAGAATTCCCCTGTTCGTCCACGGTGATTTCGTATCGATCGGGACGGTAGATGAAGCATACAACATCCGCATCCTGTTCGAGGGCCCCGCTTTCGCGCAGATCCGAGAGCAGAGGACGCTTGTCGCCGCCCCGGGTCTCAACAGCGCGGCTAAGTTGCGAGAGGGCGATGACGGGAACGTCCAGTTCCTTGGCCAGCGCCTTCATGGACCGACTGATGTGAGAGATTTCCTGTTCCCGGTTGGAGTAGCGCTGACTGGTGGCCACATGCATGAGTTGCAGGTAGTCGACGATCACCAGCCCGATGTCATGTTCGGCTTTGAGGCGCCGGCACTTGGCCCGGAGTTCCAGCACGGATAACCCCGGCGTATCGTCAATGAAAATGGACGCCTCGGCCAACCGCCCGGCCGCCCGGGCAAGTTTCTGCCAGTCGGTTTCCTTCATGCGGCCCGTACGGGCGGCCTGGGAATCAACACGCGCTTCCGAGGTCAACATGCGCAGGGCAAGCTGCTCTGCGCCCATTTCGAGGGAGAAAATCGCCACGCCCGTAGGATATATGCTGTGCAGAGCAGCATTGCGTGCGCAGGTCAGGGCAAACGCGGTTTTACCCATCGACGGCCGTGCAGCCACGATGATCAAATCGGACCGCTGCCAACCACTCGTTAAATTGTCGAGACCAGAAAACCCGCTGGGAACGCCGGTCACGCCCCCTTCCCGCCCATCAATGGCCTCAAGATTTTCTATGGTGGTTTTTATTACATCCGATACCTTCGCCGCCGGCCGCCGTATCTCCGAGTTTGAGATTTGAAAAATGTCTGTTTCGGCTTTGTCGAGCAATTCGAAGGTATCCGTACCGGGGTCGTAGGCATCCCGGATGAGCAGCGTCATCTTCTCGATCATTTTCCGAAGCAAGTGCTTCTGGGCAATGATGCGGGCATAGTATTCGACATTCGCAGCGGCGCTCATATGAGCCGTGAGCTCGTTCAGATAATCCGCCCCGCCCACCTTGTCGAGTTCCTTGCGCCGCCGGAGTTCCTCTGTCAAGGTGATTAAATCGACGGGTACACCTTGCTTGAAGAGTTCCGTGAAGGCGGCAAAGATTTTCCGGTGTCTGCCGTCGTAAAAACTGTTTTCAGAGAGAATTTCTATGGTTTGCGGCAGCGCGTTTCGCTCCAGGAGAACAGCTCCGAGTACGGCTTGCTCGATGTCCACGGCCTGCGGCGGCACGCGCCCACCAGGGTGCGGGTCCGACATTTCCCTTGAGGGGGCATCATCCGGCATGGGTGGAAAATACTGTTCCTGCTCAGGCATAAGAGGCGTGTACATGATGCGGAATCGACGGTCAGGCCGCGTTCCCCGTCAACTGGTCGTAGCGTTCGCGAAGCATCTGTACATCTTCCCAGGCGGGTCGTTTCCATCCGGGATTCCGCAGCAGTGCTGCCGGGTGATAGGTAACAAGGAGTGGAAGGCCATGAAAGTCGTGAAATTTTTGCCTCATGGCCCCCAGGGAATCCTGCCGATCAAGTAACGTCGTTGCCGAAGTCCTGCCGATGCAGAGGAGGATTTTGGGTTGGATCAGGGCGATCTGCTTGTAGAGAATCGGAGCGTGCGCGTTTACTTCTCCCGCAAGCGGGTTCCGATTGTTCGGCGGGCGGCTCTTCAGAATGTTTGCTATGTAGACCTCTTCGCGAGCGAAGTGGATCGCTGCCAGTATCTTGTTCAGCAACATGCCGGCTCGCCCCACGAAAGGTTCTCCCTGTGCATCTTCGTCCGCTCCCGGCGCTTCTCCGATGACCATGAGGTCCGCATCCGGATTGCCCGTGCCGAACACCGGGTTTTTGCGGGTTTTATCGAGCGGAATGAGCACATTGTCTCGTACAAATGCCTCCACTTCCTCCAGCGTATTCATCTCGTGCAGCGGGGATTCCGCCGGAATGAGCGCATGAATGCGCGCATAGGGCGACCGGATTCCGCCGGTTCTATGCCCCGAATCGGACTCGTCGCCGAACAGATTACTGACTGCATTTCCGGAAGGCGTTATCCTGCCCGCCGGGGAAGAAGGGCTGCGGGCCATTTCGGGGGTTTTGCGATCAGATGCTGATGTGCACACGCCGTCTTCCTCGCCGGGATGTGGAAGCGGCACGACAGGGCCGGCGAGGCGTTGTTCGTGTTCGATGATGGTTCTCAGTTCCTGAAGAAGGGACATCGTTGGCATGGAGTCATGTGCCTTCGTCGAATCGGGACCGGCGCTCCGGGATCGATACCGGGCTTTGTCCGCAGGATCGTTACGCCGCAGGCCGGTCCGAAGTTGAAGTAATGCGATCCAGAATAATTTCGGCAGCTTCCCGTTTGCTCATCATAGGTAGCGCTTCCTCGTGCCCGTTCCGGTTGAGCAGTGTGATCCGATTGGTTTCCGTTTCGAATCCTGATCCAGCAGTAAGCATGTTGAGCACAATCCAGTCCATGTTTTTTTCGTGGAGCTTTTTGCGCGCGTTTTCCAGTCCCTCACTGGTTTCCATGGCGAAACCCACAAGGAGTTGTCCCTCGGCCCGGCGTTGTTGCAGTGCATAAAGAATATCCGGTGTGCGCCGCAAGTGCAACACCATATCGCCGCTTCCCTTTTTGATTTTTTGCGTGGCGCGTTCCATGGGCGCGTAATCCGCGACAGCAGCGGCCATGATCACAATATCCGCTTCGTGATGCGCCATGACGGCGTCGTGCATTTCCTCGGCGCTTTCCACATTGATTCGCTCTACATGGGGAGGAGTGTCGAGGTGCGCCGGGCCGCAAATCAGCGTTACTGCGGCGCCGCGTCGGGCGGCCGCTTCCGCGAGAGCAAAACCCATCTTGCCGGAGGAAGGGTTGCTGAGGAAGCGTACCGGATCTACATGCTCCCGGGTAGGCCCTGCCGTTACGAGCACCCGTATGTTTTCGAGATCACGGTGTGCAGGATCGTCGCCTTCCTTGCCCGCAGCGATCATTTCGAGGATGCGCTGCATAATCTCTTCCGGTTCCGGCAAGCGGCCTTGACCTACCAATCCGCTTGCAAGAGGGCCGTAGATTGGGGACATCAGGACATGTCCGCAGGCACGGAGAGCCTCCAGGTTGCGCTGTGTGGCCGGATGGACCAGCATGTCCTCATCCATTGCGGGGCAGACGAGGAGCGGACACCGGGCGGCAAGCGCTGTGGCCGTGAGGATGTTGTCGCAGAAACCGCCCGCCATTTTGGCCAGCGTCTGCGCGGTCGCCGGGGCAATGACAAAGAGGTCCGCCCAATGGCCGAGAGAAATGTGCCGGGTCCATGATCCGTCTTCCGCCTCCGGGAAGATGTCCGTAAGGACGGGATGTCCCGATACCGTGCCCAGCGTCAACGGGGTAATGAAGCGGGCCGCATCCGGCGTCATCAGGACCTGGACATCGGTGCCTGCCTTCTTAAGCAGGCGCACGAGTTCGACGGATTTGTATGCAGCAATACCGCCCGAAACGCCGAGCAGGATATGCCGCCCGCGCAGTTCGGCATATGGCTTGCTGGCCGTCATGTTCTCACCAAAAGGCCCGGAATATGCTTGAGTGCCTGCAGAGAGAGGCGCTCAACCGGGAAGTGTTCCGGACACGTCTTCTTTGTCGGGATTCCGGAAGTAAATCTCGTTTTTCTCAAGTTCGCCGATAGCGACCTCGGAGGGTTTGGCGCGCTTCTCGTATTCCAGCGATACGCGGGCCTGTTCTTCCTGCATCCGGAGATTGTCCATCTCGGACGTAAAGCCTTCGTAATACGCCAGTTTCTCGTCAAGTTCAGCCTTCTGTCGCGTGGCTATTTGACGTGCACGCTTCGAAAGCACCACGACGGTTTCGTACACATTGTCACTCTGCGCCGTCAGGTTTTCGATGTCTATCGTCTTCATTCCCATGAAAGAGCTCCCGTATGCATTTTCAGAAATTCCGTAATTCAACCTCTGATAAACCGGCGGACCACGCTCAAGGTTTCCTTGACAGCTCGCTCGATGCTGTCGTTTTCGATGACTTTGTCTGCTTTCCTGGCGGCATCGAGTTCCCGACGCGCCCGGTCGAGGCGAACTCGAATGGTGTCTTCGTTTTCCGTGGCGCGTTCCCGGAGGCGTCGCCCGAGTTCCATGACAGATGGGGGGCGAATAAAAACGATGAGCGCATCGTTGCCGAAGATATGCTTTATTTTGAAGGCGCCGTCGATGTCGATATCGAGCAAGATCGGGTTTTCTGTGCTGGCGCCTTCCAGTTCGGACCGCAGGGTACCGTACAATCGCCCCGGATACACCTCTTCATGTTCGAGCATCTCGCCGGAGTGGATACGCGCCTGAAATTCCTGGTGGGAAATGAAGTGGTAGTCCTTGCCATCCTCTTCGTCAGGACGTCGAGGTCTCGTGGTGGCCGATACCGAAAAGCGAAAAGCCGGTATGGCGGCCATGATCCGGTTGGCTATCGTGGTTTTTCCGGAACCGCTCGGGGCAGTGAGTACCACAATGCGCGGGGTATGGTCGGGGGAGTTCATTCCACGTTCTGTACTTGCTCGCGAATTTTTTCCAGTTCGTCCTTCATGGCTACTGCAAGGTAGGAAATCTCCGTGTCTCCGGATTTGGATCCGAGCGTATTCACTTCACGATGTATTTCCTGTGCAATGAAATTAAGCTTGCGGCCTTCGGCATGCTCGCTTGCGAGGCACTTTTGGAACAGGTTCAAGTGGGATTTCAGGCGCACGCATTCCTCTGTAACGTCCAGGCGGTCGGCCAGTATCGCTATCTCCAGTTCCAGACGGTGGGGGTCGATACGGTTGTCTTCGAGCATGTCGGCGACCCGTTGGCGTAGGCGTTCACGTGCGTCCTCGACTCGCTTTGGCGCGTGTGTTTCGGCCTGCTCCAGCAGCAGGTCGATAGCCTGTAGCCGCTGCTTCATATCTTGCAGGAGGGCGTCTCCTTCGAGGCGCCGCATGGCTTGCAGGTTGGCTATCGCCTTGTCGAGTGCTTGTTCCGAGGCGTCCCACCCCTGGGCCGTTTCTTCGGGCGAAACCTCCGTCGTCTGAAAAATATCGGAATATCTCAAGAGATGCTTGAGTCGAATCGGTTCGGTTAATCCGGCCGTTTCACGCAGCTCATTGAGCAGTTCCATGCTGTGCCTTACGCCTTCGGGGTTTATCTGGAGGGAAGCGAGTTGATCTCGTGCAGTCTCCACCTGAATGTGGGCGGTGATCCGGCCCCGTGTGAAGTTCTTTTTGATGCGGGCCTGGACTTCCGATTCGTATTCGCTCAGGCTGCGCGGCAGGCGCACCGATACTTCACAGAAGCGATTGTTGACCGAACGAAGTTCGACGGTCGACGACATGCCGTTTACCTCCGTTTCGCCAAGACCGAAACCGGTCATGCTGTGTATCATGGAGGCGGGTATTCAGATGAGCAATGGGCGCGGTCCGATTTTTTCGGTTCGGTTTCATGCGGTCCGGCCGCAGAAACAGAGCGGAGAGGGTGGGATTCGAACCCACGGTACCGCGTGAACGGTACACTCGCTTTCCAGGCGAGCCCCTTCGGCCGCTCGGGCACCTCTCCGGGGCATGGTAAACGATCGCTTGTACCTGAAGAGCCACGGAGTTCGTTCCGGGATATTCCCGTGCCAAAGCTGCGCCGCCTGGCGCAAGGCCGGATTATACCTCCATAATTTCTTCTTCCTTGCGGGCGGTAATCGAGTCGACAAGGTTTATCAAACGGTCCGTGATCTCCTGCAGTTGTTCGCCTCCTTCGAACAGCATGTCTTCCGGAATATGCTCTGCCTCGCCCATCTTGCGCATTTTGTCCTTGATGTCGCGGCGAATGTTGCGAATTCCGATCTTGGCTTCTTGCCCTCGGCTTTTTGCCGTTTTGACGAGATCCCGCCGCCGCTCCTCCGAAAGCGGTGGTACCGGGATGCGAATCATGGCGCCATCGTTCGACGGATTGAGCCCCGTGTTCGACGCTATAATGCTTTTTTCGATCGCTTCGAGCGCACCCCGGTCCCACGGTTGTATGATGAGCAAGTCGGGCTGCGGGGCGCCGATGCTCGCAATCTGGTTCAGCGGAGTTTGCGAGCCGTAGTAGTTCACCCGGAGGTTGTCGATCATGGCCGGTGTAGCCCGCCCCGCCCGGATGATATGTAGTTCGCCCCGCAACCATTCGAGGCTTTTCTCCATGTGTTCTTCGGCCTCTTTCAGGAGCGCCTTGAGATGCTGATTGATCATGGCTGGGCTCGTGTGAAGGAGAGCATGTCCGTTCCTGGATGCCCCTCGAGTTTTCAGGTCGCCGTCGCCGGGTTTTCGTTCCAGTGGACGACGGTGCCGATGTGCTTGCCGGAGACGATGCTCTGCAGATTGCCCGGCTCATTCATATTGAACACAAGGATCGGCAATTTCGATTCACGGCAGAGGGTGAAGGCGGTAATATCCATGACGCGGAGATCCCTGCGAATGACCTCGTCCCCGGCAATTTCGTCGTACATTTTCGCATCCGGATCGGCTTCGGGATCCGCCGAAAAAATGCCTGCGACACGCGTACCTTTCAGGAGGACATCGGCTTCGATTTCGAGGGCCCGAAGCGCAGCGGCCGTGTCGGTCGTGAAGTATGGATTCCCTGTGCCGGCGCCGAAAATGACCACCCGTCCTTTTTCCAGGTGGCGGATAGCCCGGCGGCGGATGAACGGCTCGGCGATTTCCTCCATCTTTATGCTGGATTGCAACCGTGTCTGGAGGCCCGCTTGCTCAAGGGCGTCTTGCAACGCCATGGCGTTGATCATCGTGGCGAGCATACCCATGTAATCGGCATGTGCACGGGTCATGCCGGCATGGGTGGTTCGAACGCCGCGAAAAATATTGCCGCCGCCGATTACGACCGCCACTTCTATTCCGCGCTCCACGATGGTTTCGATCTCCCGGGCGTATCCGGCAAGCACATCGGGATCGATGCCGTACGACCGGGCGCCCAGCAACGCTTCCCCGCTCAGTTTGAGCAGAATACGCTTGTATGCGCTGCGCTGCGTATCGCTTGCCATGATTTCAGGGGGGTTAGGAGATTATTCTCCCAGCGCGAAACGAACGAACTGGCGTACGCCAGCCTCCGCTTTGTGTAGCATCGCCTTTACACTCATTGAGGAATCCTTGACGAAAGGTTGTTCGACCAGCACGTGATCCTTGAAGTACCGTTCCAGCTTACCGTTGGCGATTCGGTCAATAAGGTGATCCGGCTTGCCTTCGTTCCGGGCGGATTCCCGCGCAATCTCAAGCTCTTTCTCCTTGACACTCTCGGGGATGTCTTCCTGGGTGGTGGCGACGGGGTTCATGGCGGCCACCTGCATGGCCACGTCGGTTCCGGCGTCTTCCACTTGACCGTTGCCGTACATGTCCACAAGGACACCGAGGCGGGAGCCCGGGTGAATATAGGCAACGATCTGCCCGTCCTCGCTTTCAAGCAGGGCAAACCGGCGTGCGACAATCTTCTCGCCGATCTTACCCGTTGCTTCCACCAGGGCCTGTTCCACCGTCCGGCCTCCCGCAAACTCGACACCTTGCAATGCATCGGTGTCTTGCGGGGCTTTTCCCAGTACGATCCGGGCAATTGCTTCGGCAAGTTGTCCGAATTCCTCGTTCCTTGCGACGAAGTCGGTTTCGCAATTGAGTTCGAGGAGCACTCCCCTTTTCCCGTTGTCGGAAAGCGCAGCCACGATGAGGCCTTCGTTGGCTTCCCGGGTGGCTCGTTTCTCCGCCACCTTCTGTCCTTTTTTGCGCAGAATATCCACGGCGGCTTCCAGATCGCCGTTCGCTTCCTGGAGTGCTTTTTTGCAGTCCATCATGCCGACTCCCGTGATTTCACGGAGTTTCTTGACGTCGGCTGCCGTTATAGTCATGGTCGGTTCTCGTCTTCAAAGAGGAATTCGCCAGAGGGGCGATCCGTGCGACTGCGAGGATCGCCGGTTCGTCAGGATTTCCGCTTGTTGTCTTCGTGGGCTTCCTTGATTTCTTTCGCGCGCTTGCCTTCGTTCACCGCATTGGCGATGACGGAGGTAACAAGCTGGATCGACTTGAGTGCGTCGTCATTGGCCGGGATCGGGTAATCGACCAGGTCCGGATTGCAGTTCGTATCGATCATTGCAATGATCGGTATGCCGAGTTTGCGTGCCTCCTTTACGGCAATGTGTTCCCGATTGATGTCCACCACGAAAGCCGCTCCCGGCAGACGCGGCATGGTGGCTATGCCGCTGAGCACCTTCACGAGCTTTTCGTGTTCGCGGGTATGCATCAGCCGCTCTTTTTTCTTGAGCGTCTGGAAAGATTCTCCTTCCTCGAATCGGGCCAGTTCGTCCATTCGCCGGATGCTCCCGCGAATGGTCTGGAAATTCGTCAGCGTGCCGCCAAGCCAGCGTTCAACCACGTACGGAGAATCGCACGATTCCGCATAGGTACGGACTGTTTCCCTGGCCTGTTTTTTCGTGCCTACGAAGAGGAGCGGTCTGCCGATGCGCGCAAAACGGGAGGCCGCCTCTGCCGCGGTGTTCAGCATCGCCTGCGTTTGCATCAGGTCGATGATATGGATGTTGTTCCGCTGCATGAAGATGTATTTCTTCATCTTCGGATTCCAGCGGGACGTGAGGTGCCCGAAATGCGTACCTGCTTTAAGGAGTTGCTCGATGCTGACCTGGTGTCCGGATTTCTGTCCGGTTTCAGGGGCTTCCTGCGGGGTTGCTCCGGGCTCGGAGACGGTCGTTGCGGGTGTCGTTTCGCTCATGAACAGGGCGGAATCCGCCGGGTTTGTTCCTCTACCGCCGTCCCTCATGAAACATGACCGGCGCCCCGGCCACCCCGTTGCATGTCAGGCGGTATGTGTGATTAAAAACGGTTGTCCGGTGCATGCGTTACCGCTTGCTGAACTGGAACCGTTTGCGGGCCTTCGGACGACCGTACTTCTTGCGTTCGACCATGCGGTCGTCCCGGGTAAGCAGGCCGGCGTCACGAAGAGGTTTTTTGAAATCTCCGTTAAAATCGAGCAGCGCACGAGCAACGCCGAGGCGGATGGCTTCGACCTGTCCCGTCAATCCCCCGCCTTTTGCATTGACCAGTACGTCGAATTGCCCGGTCGTACCGGTTACCTCAAAGGGCTGGAAGATGATCTTACGCCGCCAGTCGAGCGGAAAATACTCTTCGTAGGGACGGCGGTTGATCGTCACCTGACCGTTGCCGGCGCGCAGATAGACGCGCGCAGTGGATGTTTTCCGACGGCCTAAGCCGATATGCTGAACAGGTCCTGCCATGAACTAAAGAGTCGTCGTTTCGCTGGTTATAGGGTGAGTTCCTTTGGTTGCTGCGCCGAGTGCGGATGATCCGGGCCGGCGTACACCTTCAGTTTTTTAAGCATCTGACGGCCAAGGGGGCCTTTCGGCATCATTCCCCGGACGGCGTTCCGCACGATAAAATCCGGTTTGGAGACGCGCATTTCCTCGGGCGTTGTGAACCGTTCGCCGCCTGGATACCCGCTGTGACGAAAGTACTCTTTCGCCGTTTCCTTGTTGCCGGTGAGGCGGACCTTGTCCGCATTTACGACAATCACAAAATCGCCGGTATCCACATGGGGCGTGAACCGGGGGTTGTGTTTTCCGCGCAGAATAGAGGCGATGCGCGATGCAAGCCGTCCAGCTACCTGCTGGCTGGCGTCGACGATGTACCAGGTGCGCTCAATGTCGCTGGGCTTGGCGGAATAAGTTTTGAAGGTGTTCGCATCCATGGTTAAAATTATTTATCTTGAACCGCTACGCAGCACATCATCTTTGCCTGATGCACCGCGCAGGCACCGAATCAAGGCGGTTCCGTGGCGTCGGATTATTCCGGTGGAATGCCCGGACGGCCCCGAGGACACCCGTTACGAATCATCGTAGCCAAGGAAGATACGGCCTTTGGAGTATTACGTCAAGTCTTTCCACACAGATGCTGACCGTTGTTTCATGTAGCGGTCTTGCGGCGTCTTTGATCCGCCAGAACCCACCTCGAAAGCGTCGCCCGCGCGGGTTTTTCCGCCGTCTGTTTTATTTCCTCGCCCGCCGCCGGGTTATCGATGACGTACTCGTTCTTTGAGTCCCTGGACGAATTGGTGGCCGCCCTGCCTTTTCATCTCGACGACATTTCCGCCATAAACGCAACCTATTTCCGCTGGCGCACCTCAGGAGACGCCCATGAGCGCGAGGTGATTCAATTATGGACGTACTGTTTTATCCGAAGATATTTTCTGGTGAAATTTGTTCAGGAAACATCCTGGAGCGCTGTTGATCTGGATGCGATCATTGAGATCGCGTTTCGCAAAACGGAAGCGCGGGAAGCCCAGATCAGGGAGCCGTCGCGTTATGCGAGCTGGGTCAGCGTGGTGTGCAAGAATACGTTCCGCAACTACCTTCGCTCGAAACGCCACCAGATACCGATCGAACGAGCCCCGTTGCTTTCTCTCGTGGCGGAATCACCGGTTTCCTACAATGAACCCGGGACGAGGCGACAGGCTCTGGCCCGCGCCATCGATAGGCTTCCGCCTCATCTGCGTTCTTGCACGCGGCTTCGCTTTCTCTCCGGGTTATCGTATGCGGAGATCGCGCAACGGACGGGTCGGCCGCTTCCGACCATTCGTGCATACATTTACAAAGCAATCAAACGTTTGCGGGAAGATGCGGAATTTCTAAAAAATTTCGAATAAAGCAATGTACCT
The DNA here is from genome assembly GCA_965248175.1 of Rhodothermales bacterium. Taxonomy (GTDB): domain Bacteria; phylum Bacteroidota; class Rhodothermia; order Rhodothermales; family VXPQ01; genus VXPQ01. Next base: position 793,057 of record OZ252093.1, on the reverse strand, counting down.
GAAGCAGGGCACGTTTTTATTCGTCAGGTGTTAAGACGTGCTGTGTATGGAGATGTAGTGTGGGCTCCCCCCGTTCCTCACTGGCGCTTCGAGCAGGCCCATGGAAGAGAAGACACGACGGTCCACCGTCGATAAGGCGCTGGCGGTTCTTGCCGTTATGCGCGATCAGAGTGCAGAGTGCAGACCGGTTGAATTGATCGCTGCGTTGAAGCGCCTGGAACGATCCGTTCAGCGCTGCCCCTCGCTAACGACGCGCTACGAACGTATGCGGCGTCGGCGAGACGAACTGGAATCCTCTTCGTGCGCCGGGAAGCAATTCCGCGAACTCGTAGGAGGAACCCCTGCGATTTTGCAGCAATCCTCTCCTGATACCTCGCGGGATTCCTGGCGGAAAGAGTTTCGGACACGTGGACAGGAGGGCGCCCTTTCGCGATGCACGGCTCTATTCTTGCTGGCCTTCCTGTCGGTATGGGTGCTGTGTCTGTTCGTCTCCCGGGGGCAAAGGCGAAAGCATGATGGCGCCGGGCACGGTCTCCCCACTGACCTGTCAGTTGTTCAACATCACCGGCATGATCAGCATCAAGACATGTTCGCCGTCCCGCTGGGTTTGGGGCGTAACGACGCCGGCACGGTTCGGAGAACTGAACTCGATGACGATTTCATCGTCGTCAATGTGCCCCAGGACCTCGTTCAGATAGGTTGCATTGAATCCGATAGCCATCGGCTCGCTGTTGTATTCGCATGGTACGGTCTCATGCGCTTCGCTCGCTCGCTCAATATCCTGTGCATCGATTTCGATGTGGTTTGCGCTGAGCTTCAGGCGTATCTGGGGCGTTAGACTGGACGAATAAAGGCTAACGCGTTTCACGGCGGCGAGCAGGGCGTTCCGTTCCACAACAATCCGCTTGTCGTTGTCTTTCGGAATAACGGCTTCGTAGTTGGGGTACGCTTCGGCGATAAGCCGCACAAGGATGCGGGTATTGCCGGCAACGAAGCCCGCATACCCTGCGTCCACGAGAATCGTGCATGTTTCTCCGGAGAGGGCCTTGCCGGCCAGTGAGATGGCTTTTTCCGGAATGATGAAGTTGACATCTTCCTGCGCCGTTATGGAGTCGATTTGCATACGGACAAGGCGATGTCCGTCCGTCGCAACGGCACGTCCCGGTTCTGGACCGATCTGAAAATACACCCCCATCATGGCCGGGCGCAGTGCGTCCCTGCTAACGGCGAAACTGGTCTTGTTGATCGCACGTCGGATGAGATCACCGGTTGTTTCTATGCTGTGTTCCGGGTCGAGTTCGGGCAAGGATGGATAGTCGCTCCCATCATGTCCGGACATTTTGTATTCGCCCACATCGGTTTTGAGCACGATCCGAAATTCGTCGTCCGCTTCGAAGGAGATCGGTACTTCGGGCAAAGCGCGCAGCGTGTCCAGCAGGCGCCGGGCCGGCACGGCAATACGTCGGATATGGTTCTCTTCAAATTGCACTTCGACCCGTTGTACGATAGTGACCTCCAGATCCGTTGCGCTCAGGCTGAGGCACGTTTCGTCAACCTGTTCGAAAAGAATGCACTCCAGAATGGGTAGGGTGCTTTTTGTGGGGACGGCTCCCCCGGCGGTAGTCAGCGCCTTGAGGAGATCGGCGCTGGAGGCGGTAAATTTCATAGTGTTAATGTATCGATCCCTTAGGTGGAAAGTGTGCGACGGCTTGCAGCACTACGGTTAGCAAAATAGCCATGCCCAGGTTCCCAAGATAGTAATGCGCGGGCGAAAGAATCACCCGTGACGTATCTCAATTTCCCGACGGATTCGTTTGAGGGTTTCCCGGAAGTTCGGGTCTGTCTCCATGTGGTTCTCGACGCCCCGGCAGGCATGAATCACGGTCGAATGATCCTTACCGCCGAAATACCTGCCTATCGTTGCGAGGGAATGCCCCGTCAATTGTTTGCTGAAGTACATACCTACATGACGCGCTTGAACAATCTCGCGCTTTCGCCCCCGGCCAAGCACCAGATCCTCAGAGACCCCGAGGTATTCGCAGGTGATGCGGCGGATTTCTTCCACGGCCGGTTTCGCGTGCGTGTCGATGAGCAGTTCGCCCAGCACTTCCCGGATGAGCGGGATATCTATTTCGCGCCGGTGCAATGTGGCGTGCGCCAATAGCCGTATCAGTGCACTCTCCAGCTCGCGGACGTTGTTTTTGACATGGTGTGCAATGAATTCGATGAATGCGTATGGGATGTCGATACCCTGGTCATTGGCTTTGCGATTGAGAATAGCGATGCGCGTTTCCAGTTCGGGTTGCTGGAGATCGGCGACGAGTCCTCCCTGAAACCGCGAGAGCAGCCGGTCAGCCACACCGGCCATTTCCTGCGGAGCCCGGTCTGTCGAAAAAACGATCTGTTTGCCGGCCTGGTGCAGGATGTTGAAGATGTGGAAGAGGCCTTCCTGCGTTTTCTCCTGATTGCTGAAGAACTGGATGTCATCGATGATTAACAGGTCTATCTCGCTGTAGAACGCGGCAAACTCGTTGTTCCGGTTTGTCCGGAGCGATTGCATATAGTCCGAGGTGAAATGATCGCTCGACGTATACAGGACGTTGTAGTTGCTGTGCTGACAGACATGGTTGCCGATGGCCTGAACCAGGTGCGTTTTTCCTAATCCGACGCCCCCATAAATCAGAAACGGGTTAAAGGCCGTATGGCGGGGCTGCTGTGCGATGGCCAGAGCAGCGCTGCGGGCGAACTGGTTGCAATCGCCTTCTATGAATCGGTCAAAGGTGTACGAACCGTTGAGCGGAAGTCCCGATGCGACGAAGAACGGGTCTGAGGATTCGAAAGCGCTCGGCGCAGCGTTGAGCAAATAGTCTGGCGTCGCCGGGTCGGAAAGGGGCTCTACTCCGGGAACAGACGCCGGTCGTTTCTCTGCACTGCCCGGCAGATGTGCGGATGCTTTTTGGTAGTCCTGTTTCACGCTGTCGTTCACGCTGGTCATATCGTCGAGAAACCCGCCGGATGGCGTGGTTTCTCGACGATATGCACCGATTATTCACAATCGGGGATAATTCCCTCGAGGATTCGCACGCTCCATGTTCGGTTTCCGGTTGAGACGCTCACAGGTTACACACATCCTCTCGTTTCGCGCAAGTCGCTATAAATAAACGACTTAAATCAAAATTCCAGGCATTTTTCCACACTCCCCGCTTCATTTTATCGTCGCTGGGTACTCATCTCCAGTGGATCAGGCAAATTTGTCAACAATTTACTCACAAACATGCCGTTTTGTGCGCTATCCGGAGGAATCCCTCTCCTGCCACTCGACAGCGCCTTCTTTTTCCTGCGGAACGCATGGCAGGATGGTAACTATTTCGGGATCAAAAGACAAGCCGGAATCCCTTGATTTCGCATGTACGGGCCGGCACGGAATCTCTATTTTCACAACAGGGTACACCGTACGACATTTTTGGCGAATCCGTGGCGCCGTTTTTGTCCCGGAACGCTGGCGTGCATATCTTCGTTTGATGGAACAGATTTGACATACTGTCATGTTTGCGATAGATATCGAAGCGCTGGAGCCGGGAGTGCATGAACGAACGTTCAAGCCGAAGGTCGAGGCGCTGGAATTGGATCCTTCGGCGTTTCGGGATGTGGAAGTCACGGTACGCCTTGACGTGGCCGAGGGGCGAATTCTCGTTTCGCTGACGGTTCGAGCGCAGCTTACGCTGGAATGCGACCGTACCCTGCGTTCTTTCGATCAGCCGATCGAGGGTGCGTATCGCATCCTGTTTTCTTGCGCGGAGTTCGCAAGCGAGAGGAAAGGCAGTTGCAACGAGGTCAAGATGCTGGACCCGAGTGATCGGGTTCTGGACCTTACCGATGTTACGCGAGACACGATTTTGCTTGCGGTGCCGGCGCGGTGCGTCGCTCCTGGGGCAGAGGACATAGACATCCCGATGACGTTCGGCGTCCCGCAAGGAACGCAGGACAGCAGCATAGACCCACGCTGGGAAGCACTCAGTGCATTGAAGTCAGAGGAGGACCGGAATTAAGGTTGGCGTTCACGCCAACGATATGCATCCCGGCGAACACAGAAAATCATGGCGAATCCAAAAAGAAAACACTCCAAGGCTCGAACACGGCAACGCCGGGCCCGGTATTACGGTAGCTTGAAGGAACCACAGATAGCGGAGTGCCCCAACTGCGGCACGTCGAAGCTTTTGCATCACGCTTGTCCCAGTTGCGGTTATTACCGGGGCCGTCAGGTGATCGAGCCGAAAGAAGCCGTTTAGGCCATAGCATTGCGTCCGGTCCGCCGGCCGTTTCTCCATATCTTCCAACATGGCCATTCGGGTAGCGGTTGATGCTATGGGGGGCGACAAGGCCCCCTCCGTTGTCGTTGAGGGCGCTATACGTGCGCTGGAGGCTTCGGGCGGCGATCTTGAGGTGCTTCTTGTGGGGCAGGAAGATGCCTTGCAAACTGAGATAGCGCAGAGGAAGGGAGCTACCGACCTGTTGCCATTGCACATCGTTCATGCCCCTGATGTGATCGCTATGGACGAGGCCCCGGCCGCCGCCGTAAAATCGAAGCGGGGTTCCTCCATTCATGTTGGGCTTGGCGCGGTGCGGGAAGGCAGGGCTCACGGATTTGTCAGCGCTGGAAATACAGGCGCCATCATGGCGGCTTCGCTTTTCATACTGGGCAGTTTACAGGGCGTTGCTCGTCCCTCGGTCGTTTCCTTTTTCCCGACGACCAAGGGCCATTGTATCATACTCGATGTGGGCACCAATGTTGATTGCCGCCCGGAGCACTTGCTTCAGTTTGCGAGGATGGGCTCGATCTATGCGTCCACTGTGATGCAGCTTGAGAACCCGAGGGTGGCCCTCGTGAACCTGGGCGAGGAAGCCCGGAAGGGCAACGAGCAGGTCAAGGCTGCCTACAAACTCCTCCAGGCGTCTCCGGGTATTAATTTCTGCGGGAATATCGAGGGGCGTGACATCCTTCACCACATGGCTGACGTAGTGGTCTGCGACGGATTCGTCGGCAACATTCTTCTCAAGTTCGGGGAGAGCGTTGCATCCGCGTTCCCCCAGATGATTGCGGAAGAAATGGAGCAGCAGGCGTTTTCCGACCCGGACAAGAAGATGGTGTGTAATGTGCTTTCTGCCGTGCGGCTTCGTTTCAGCTACGAGGAGTACGGCGGAGCGCCACTTCTTGGGGTGAATGGCAATGTGATGATCGGACACGGCGGGTCGACGGTCCGTGCAATCGAGCGCATTATTCTCATGGCCGCCGACGTGGCGCGGCATGGGGCGCTGGAGGCGATGAACAAGGCATTCGGCAAATGATGTCCCGAACCATCATCTGTGCAGAGGGTTTGCAGAAGGGGTATTCCCCATCATGCAACCAGCGATGAACAGCGCCATGAGATATGCGGCTATTACAGCGGTTGGGCACTTTCTCCCTGACGAGCGGCTTACGAACGCGGATATTGAGCGGATCGTGGATACCGATGACGAGTGGATCCGGACGCGTACCGGCATTCGGGAACGCCGCATTCTCCGCGATCCCGATAAGGCAACCGCGTACATGGCATCGAAAGCAGCGCAGGATTTGCTGGAGAAGCGGGGGCTGGATCCGGAAGAAATCGATGTGATCATCGTTGCCACCATAACGCCGGACATGTTTTTCCCCGCGACAGCCTGTCTTGTGCAGGATAGCATCGGCGCGTCGAATGCCTGGGGCTTTGATCTTTCCGCGGCGTGCAGCGGGTTTCTTTTCGCTCTTTCGACAGGTGCGCAGATGATCGAAAGCGGCCGCCACGAGAAGGTGCTTGTCATTGGCGCAGACAAGATGACAGGTATTGCGAATTTCGAGGATCGGGCAACGTGCGTTCTTTTCGGGGACGCCGCCGCCGCCGTACTACTGGAGCCTGATCCCGGGGAATGCGGAATTATCGATTTTTACCAGCGTATCGACGGGAAATATGCCGACCTGCTCTCTATGCCGGGAGGAGGGAGCCTGAATCCCCCCACCTACGAAACGGTTGCGAAGGGTATGCATTTTTTGCGGCAGCAAGGGCGTGCAGTGTTCAAGTATGCCGTGGACGGCATGACCCGGTCCGCCGAAGAGATCATGAAACGCCACAATTTGGGGGTGGACGACATTCGCTACCTTGTTCCGCACCAGGCCAACCAGCGGATCATCGACACGACAGCGCGGCAAATGGGTCTCGATAGTGACAAGGTTATACTCAATATCGACCGCTACGGTAACACGACCGCAGCAACCATTCCCTTGTGTTTTGCAGATCAGGAAAGCGACCTGCGCCGGGGAGACATCCTTATTCTGGTGGCGTTCGGCGGCGGATTTACCTGGGGGTCCTGTTATCTTCGCTGGGCCTACGACGGCAGTAAGGTGGTGAGAAAAGAGGCGGAAGTACGCGTAGCCGCGGAGTTGTAACCGGCTGGCGCCGGCTGTATGCCGTCCGCACGACCATAGCGAATGATGAATAAGGCCGTCTTTCTTTTTCCGGGGCAGGGGAGCCAGTACGCAGGTATGGCGGAGGACCTGTACGAACGCTTCGCCGAAGCCCGCGAGATCATTGATCAGGCGGATCGGCTGTTGAGCTTTCCGCTTTCGGAGATCATGTTCGGCACGTCGGAGGAAGAAAGCAGTGCCGCGCTGAAGCGGACCGACAGGACACAGCCTGCGCTGTACGTACACAGTATGGCGGTCATGGCGATACTGCGCCGCACAGATTTGCAGGCGGCAATGGCGGCCGGCCACAGCCTTGGTGAATACAGCGCACTGGTTGCTGCGGGTGCTCTTTCCTTCGAAGACGGCCTGCAGCTTGTGCGGCGGCGCGGCGAACTCATGGCGAACGCAGACGACGAACGCCCTGGTACGATGGCCGCCGTGCTCGGTATGGAAGATAACCAGGTGGTGCACGCATGCGAGGAGGTCTCGGAGACCTCTGATTCCGTGGTGGTGGCGGCGAATTTCAATGCTCCCGGGCAGGTGGTTATATCCGGAGACGCATCGGCTGTTGAACGGGCCATGCAGGAGATGCGCACGCGAGGCGCCCGGCGCGTGGCGCCACTGCCTGTGAACGGTGCTTTTCATTCGCCGCTCATGGAACGGGCCCGTGAGGGGCTCGAACGCGCGCTCTCGGGATGTACTATCCGGCCTACCCTCTTTCCTGTATACCTCAATGTGACGGCCTCGGCCACCTGCGATCCGGACGAGATACGTCAGGCGCTGGTGGCGCAACTTACGGCGCCCGTGCACTGGTCCAGGTCGCTTCGGAACATGCACGCGGACGGCGCCGACGGTTATATCGAGATCGGTGCGGGCAATGTGCTGTGCGGGCTGGCACGCCGCACTCTTGGGCGAGACATCAAGACAATTTCCGCAGGCAAAGCCGACGAACTGGCGTTGATTCTTACTACCGGAGCCTGAAAGACTATCGCATTCGAGCCAACTTTTGCGCTGGCTTGTTCTCATTCACCGATTTCTTCGGGACCATGGCTTTTGATTTGGACGGGAAAACGGCGCTCGTTACGGGCGCTTCCCGAGGCATTGGGCGGGCTGTCGTCGAAACGCTGGCCGCGGCCGGTGCGCGCGTGGCCTTTACGTACCGATCTTCCACCGACGAGGCAAATGCACTTTGCCGGCAATTGCAGGAATCCGGTTCGGAATGCCTCGTTTTTCAGGGAGACGCCGCTGAGATTTCGTCTGCCGAGGAAGCAGTGGGCGGCGTGTTGGAAGCATGGGGGTCCATAGACGTACTGGTCAATAACGCCGGAATTACGCGTGATGGACTGATGCTTCGGATGAACGAGCATGACTGGGACGTGGTTGTGAGCACCAACTTGAAAAGTGTGTTCAATTTTTGCAAAATGGCGTACCGGCCCATGATGAAGCAGCGGGCCGGGAAAATCGTGAATATGTCTTCCGTTATAGGCGTTGTCGGAAACCCGGGGCAAACGAACTATGCGGCTTCGAAGGCCGGCATTATAGGCTTTTCGAAGAGCCTTGCCAGGGAACTCGGAGCCCGTGGGGTTACCGTAAATGTTGTGGCCCCCGGCTATGTGGAAACGGATATGACCGCTGGCTTGAGTGACGCCGCACGCAGCGCGCTGCTTGATACGATTGCGCTGAAACGTACCGCAACACCGCAGGACGTGGCAAACGCCGTGCATTTTCTGGCCTCCCCCGCAGCGGATTACATTACGGGGCATGTGCTTCATGTCGATGGGGGCCTTGCCATGTGACGCCAACCGGGAGCATATCGCTCCCGGCCCGTCCACCAGATATCAGAGGTTATGAACGCGAACGACGAAACCCCATCATCTTCCTACACCAAGGTCATTGATCTGACCCGTCGCGCGCAGCGCGAGCAGCATAGCGAACGCCAGATTCAGGAAATCCAGGAGGGTGTTGCAGAGCGTCTTCCCGACGCTTCGATTGACAACTTGCCCGTGAAGGTGCGGGCGGCTCTGAGCGCTGCCGGATGGGACAGCCTTATGCCCGTGCAAGAACAGGTCATTCCGTACATTCTTGAGGGTGCCGATCTGATTGTACAGTCCCGCACCGGATCCGGCAAGACCGGCGCTTTTTTGCTGCCGCTTTTCGAACTTCTGGATCCGTCGCGCCGCGTCACGCAAGCACTTGTCATGACGCCCACACGCGAACTGGCGAAGCAAATCAACCATGTGTTCGAACACATGAAGCAAGGCGCCCGCGAGACCAGTGCCTTAGAATCTGTTCTTGTGTATGGGGGGGTCGAGTACGGGCCGCAAACCAAGGGTTTGACAGAAGGCGCCCAGGTAGTGATTGGTACGCCCGGCCGTATTCTCGATCATCTCAGCCGGGGCAATGCCGATCTGCGGCAACTCGAATATGTCATCTTCGATGAAGCCGACGAAATGCTCTCGATGGGCTTCTACCCGGACATGCAGGAGTTGAGGCGGTATTTGCCCGCCGAACGGTGCACCCTGATGTTTAGCGCCACGATTCCTCCAAGGGTGCGGTCGCTCAGTCGCGATTTTCTCACGGAGCCCCGGTTCATTTCGTTGAGTGCGGGCAAGGAGAGCATCGAGACGATGGAATACCGGTATTATGTGACCGATCCGATGGAAAAAGATCGCGTTCTGGTACGTCTGTTCGAGATTGAAAACCCCGAATCAGCTATCGTATTCGTCAACAGGAAAAGGGATGTCGAGTATTTGACGACGTTTCTGCAGAATTATGGCTATAGCGCTGACGCCATCTCTGGAGATTTATCGCAGAAGGCCCGGGAGGCCGCCCTTGCCCGAGCCCATTCAGGAGAGACGCGCTTTCTGGTCGCCACGGATGTCGCTGCCCGGGGGATTGATATATCGGACCTCAGCCATGTATTCATGTATGACGTGCCGCAAGATCCGGAATACCTGATTCACCGGTCCGGCCGGACAGCCCGCGCCGGGAAAATGGGCGTCGCTGTCGTGCTTGCGACTGTGGAGGATGAGACGGACCTCATCCGCTCGGCAATGCGCTATGGAGTACCGGTGGAAAAACGTCCCCTCCCGACGCCGGAGGATGTGAGTGCGCGTGTTGCGGAGCGCCTTACGGTCGTGTTGGAGAATCGTCTTCGCGAACGAACGAATATGGAGCGGGAGCGCGCCCGACAATTTGTGCCGCTTGTCCAGGAATTGGCCCGGGAAGAACCGGAATTACTGGCCATGTTCGTTAGCGACATACATGTGAACAAGGGGCAAACGGTGCGGCCGGAAGCGAAGGAGGATGAGCAAAGTGCTGACAAGAAGCCGTCCAATCATGCTCGGCGCCGCGACAAGAACCAGTAAGGAGTTGGCGCCTTTTCCGGTGCGCTATCCGGTTGCTTCAGCCGTTACCTCTGCCGGCGTCAGGGGTAGTTCAATGACCATTTCGGTGAATTCACCTGGTTCGGTGTTAACGCGGATGGTCCCTCCGTGCTCGCGTATAATGTCGCTGGACATGGCGAGTCCGAGTCCGGTGCCCTTGTCTGTGGGCTTCGTGGTGAAGAACGGATCGAATATCTTTTTCAGAACATCAGGGGGAATCCCATTTCCGTTGTCCTTGATACGTACCTCGACCTTGTCTTCCTTGCGCTTGGTGATGAGCCACAGCGTCGGCATGTAGGTCTCGATCCCCTCCCCGGCTGCTACCTTTTCGCGTCGCTTTTCGTCGATCGCATAGCAACTGTTGTTCACCATGTTCAGGAAAACGCGGCCTAAATCCTGGGATATGACCTTGAGGATACCCGCATTCGGATCGAAATCTTCTTTTATGTCGAGCTGAAAGTCGGAATCGCTTGCCCGTACGCTATGGTAGGCAAGGCGGACATGTTCATCGAGCAGGTTGTTAATGTCGGTTTCCTGGTGTTCCGCTTCGCCCCGCCCCAGCATCAGCATGTCATGAACGATGCGATCGGCGCGCTCGCCGTGGTGCTTGATGCGCTCGAAATTGCTGTTCAGGTCGTCCGTGATTTCCTGGATGAGGCCCTGCTGATCGTCGCTTAGCTTTTCGTTACTTTCCTCCAGCACCTCGTGCAGTTCCTCAAGAAGCTCTTCCGACGCTTCGGAGAAGTTCTTGACGAAGTTCAGCGGGTTTCTGATTTCATGTGCCACACCTGCCGTCAATTCGCCGAGGGCCGCCAGTTTTTTCTGCATGACAATCTGGTCCTGGGCCCGGCGCAGTTTGTCCAGAACACTTTCCAGTTCATTGTTTTTCGCCTTCAGATCTTCCGCCAACATTTCCACGAGGTTGAGTCGTTGCACCTCCAGAGCATGGCGCCGGAACACCTCCAGTGCTCCAGCCATGTCGGTAACCTCGTCATTTCCGCCGATCTCGACCTCAAGCTCCAGATCGCCCTCGGCCATGCGATGCATCCAGTCCGACAAGCGTTGAATGCGAGAAAGCAATATGCGCCCGACGAATAACCAGGCGATAAGAACGGCCCCGATTATACTGAGAATACTGATCGAAAGGAGTAATGTGCGGCCCGTGAAGATGGCATTGGCAGAAGCATCGGTGGCTTCTTGTGCACTGTTGCGCGCAGCAATCACCAGACTATCCACTTCGGCGATAAGGCTCCCGGCCTCGTTTGTGTTGTATGCAAGCAAGTCTCGTTGATTCTCAGCGAGCCGGAGTTCCTCTTGCAGTAAAACAAAGCCGCTTCCCTCCCCCGTCCCCAGCGTGTATAGTTCGTCGAAAGCGGGGGCGAGTTCGGCATGAAACGGGGAATCCCGGAGCACTGCCAGATTACGTTCAATGCGGCTGGCGGCTGCCTCGAAACGTTCCCGTAGCGGCTCGATAGTCGCAGCGGAGGAGTGGGTAAATGCGTTTACCAGTAGCTCCGTTGCAATGTTGGCATCCGCTTGCAACTCGGACAAGTGGCGGTACCGTTCAAATTCCTCTTCCGAGAAATGCTCAGAGCGATCTACAGGGGGGTCGCCGAGGTTGCGGTAACCGGTGATCGTGTAGAACAACTGGTCATCAATTGCCGAGACCACGATGCGTTCAAAGTGGTTACGCAGGTTTATGATTTGTTCTCGTAAATTTTCCCGCGCGTCGGCCAGTTCAAACATCCTGGCCCCCTGGTTTTTGATAGCCTCAAGGTTGGCAGTCAGCGTGTTGGAATGGGTGCGAATGCGCTGAGAACGCTCATCCGTTCCCTCGCTGCTTTCCTCCAGAACTGCCAGTTGCAGATCAAAGGATTCACGGGCCTCGATAATGCTCACATAGATTTCTTCGAATATTTCAGGCGTCGCGGCGACCGTCAGGCGCGGAGCAGCAACCACCAGGGTCCCACTGTATTGGGCAATCTCAAAGGCAGCCGCCATTTCGGGAATAGTGCCTTCGTTTACATCGCTCTGGGCATCGCCGACACGGTTGAAGGAAAACCACCCGACCAGACTTGCGGCCACGGTCAGGGCAACAGCGCCTCCAATACCGGAATAAAGTTGAGTGGAAATCCGGAAGCGACGGTTCTTCAGGCTTTGCAGTGAGTTGGCCACAGATATTCGTCTATGAGCGAGTTGCCGAGGTAACTAATTCATTGGCCACAGAACGGGCAGTTGTTTCCACAAACGATCTGTGTCCATGAGCGAGTTGACGGGGTAATACCGACCGTCTTCCCCTATCATGGTCAGGAATACGGTATCTGATCCCTGATTGTCGTTTTCCCCGTAGCGGAGTTCGAATCCGTCGATGTCGATGCTGCTCGTGCGCTGCAAACCATCCACGAAACAGCTCCTTGTCACGTCCTGGGCACACCGCTCCAGTCCGGCAGCGGCCAGGCGTCCGGCCAGATAGCCTTCGAAGGAGACAAATCCGGGAACTGCTTCGGGAGCGTAGGCTGACAGGGCGCGCTGGTAGGCGGCAACGACCGGGAGTGTTTGATCCAGGGGGAAAGGCACCACTTGGGTTACAAAGACGCCGTCGCCTTCCTCCCCGAGTTCTCTGGCCAACGCGTTACTGCCCACGAAAGAAATGGTTATGAAAACAGGATTCATTCCCGTATGCCTTGCCCATGAGATCAGCGCGGCAACCGGTTGGTACGCTCCGACGAGAATCACTCCTTCGGGGTCACCCTGTCGCAGATCAAGGAGGGCTGTCTTGACAGCCAGCGTGTTACGCGTATACAATCCGATCGAGGCTGGCGTCATCCCGCGTTTTTCGAGCGCCTTTCTTGCTCCCAGATACCCCGCACGACCGAAGGAATCATCTTGATAGAGTATCGAGATACGCTCAATACCCAGATCTTCTGTCAGCCGGGCGACCATTTCCTCGGTTTCCTGGTCGTACGAGGCTCGCAGGTTGATTATGTTGCGCCATGTGGTGTCGCGCAGAAAGGCGGCGCCAGTGAACGGGGCGATGTAGGGAATATTTGCCTCCGCGGCAACCGGAACGGCGGAACGGGAAGTGGGTGTGCCGACAGCGCCAATCAGCGCAAACACCCTTTCCTCCTCAATCAATCGAACGGTATTCCGGATCGCTGCTTCGGGTTCATAGGCATCGTCAAGGGATATCAGTTTCAATTGCCGCCCATGAACCCCGCCGCGCCGATTGACTTCATGAAAAGCGGCCTGGATACCCCGCTGCATGCCCTGGCCGAGTTCCTGAGCCGGTCCACTGAAGGCTGCGGATTGACCGAAAAGGACCTGTTCGTCGGAAACGCCGACGCCGGTTGCCCGAATCGTTACCGAAGCGGTATCCGGCAAATGAGCATCTTGCGGAGTGCTTTCAGAGAGGGTGGTGGCCTCCGCGTTATCTTCCGGAACCACCCGGCTTTCACTTTTTTCGACCCCATTGCCCAACCAGGTCCATCCCTCAGGAATAGTGATGGAAACAATGAAAGGGCCAGCTCCCGCCAGAACCAGCATCAGAAGCACAGCTGCCAGTAGGCCGGGTATTCGCTTCATGAAGGTTTGTGCATGATCAGCGTCAAATGATTCTGGTCTGCTTCCCGCCGGTAACGCATATCGTCTGTCATGGTGCGCACCAGATGTATGCCCAGACCGCCTATGGCGCGATCTTCGATATCCGAATCCGTATCTGCCTCGGGGGCATCCGTCAGCGGGTCAAAGGGTCGTCCGGCATCGATAATCTCAATCGTAAGCACATCGTCCTGAGGGTCCATCGTTATCTCGAAGTCGGGCACTCCCTCCATATGACAGTATTTTATGCAATTCATTGCCACTTCTTCAACCACCAGATTGATTCGAAAGAGGAAGTCGTCAGGCCAATTATTCTGACTCCCAAGTTCGTCCACGGCGGCGAAAATACGCTCCAGTTCTGCGACTTCCGTTTTGATTTTAAGATAGAGCATGAAAAGTCGGATGTCAGTTTTCGGTCCGGTAAATGGTCATGCAGGTAATGTCATCCGATTGGGGCGCGTCGCCGACGAAAGTCTTTATTCCCTCAAAAATTGCCCGTATGATTTCCTCAGGTTCTTTAGGGGAAGCGCCCTTAAGGATCTCGAAGAGGCGTTCTTCGCCTAACTCTTCATTGTTCTCGTTCATGGCTTCCGTGACGCCGTCTGTATAGAAGGTGAGCGTATCGCCAGGCGAAAGGGTGATCGTTTTTTGCTGGTATTCCAGATCGGGCATGACCCCGATAGCAATTCCGTCGGTCAGCGGAAGCATGGCGCAGCTTTTATCGGGATGGACGACGACCGGGCTGTTATGTCCCGCGTTCGCATACGTCAATTCCCCGCTGGCGGGGTCATATATCCCATACAGGAGGGTCACAAACATCATGGATTCGTTTTTCTCGCACAGCATATCATTCACTTCACGCAGGGCATCGCAGGGCTCGGCGCTTCCAATAGCTGCGCCTTTCAACAAGGTGCGGCTGGACATCATGAATAGCGCCGCCGGCACACCCTTGTCCGATACATCGGCTATGGCGAGGCCGACCCGACCATGTTCCAGTGGGATCACATCGAAAAAATCCCCTCCCACATTGCGGGCAGGCTCCATGTCGCCGAAAATGCGGTAGCCGGGTTCGTCGGGGAATTCAGTGGGCAGAATTGCCCGCTGCATCTTTCTGGCGATATCAAGTTCGTGCTGCAGCGTAACCAGTTGATCACGCGAAGCGAGTGCTTCACGCCACCGCGCCATGTGTTCCAGGGTCCGGTCAATGGTAATCCGCAGGTCGTCGAAGTCGACCGGTTTGGTGATGAAGTCGAAAGCGCCACGGTTCATAGCCGTGCGAATGTTCTTCATGTCACCGTATGCGGAAATAATCACGGAGCGAATGTTCGGATCCAGTTGCGCAATCTGGTCAAGCAGCGTCAACCCGTCCATTTGAGGCATATTGATATCCGAGACCACCATATCGATATCCTCCTGCTCACGCAGTCGCTCCAATGCTTCTACACCGTTGCCTGCAAAGACAAAAATATATTTACCGGCCCGGATGCTCCGTCGCATGCGTTGCAACATGAGCGGTTGCAAGTCCGGTTCGTCGTCCACGACGAGAATCTTGTACGGATTTGTGCTCATCACCAAATATTTTCGTCATTTCCCGGTTTGAATGGGGCCATGAAACCTATTTCAATCAATTATCCGAGTGCCGCTATCGCCTCCTTTTGGGATGCGTGAATCGGGATGATTTTGTCGAAGCCGCTAATTGTAAAGATATCCTTGACCGAAGCGATGAGCGAGCATGCCGCAAATGCTATATTTTCCCTCCGGAGTTGCTTGGCGAACATCAGAATGACACGGAGGCCGGCGCTACTGATATACGAAAGGTGCTCGAAATCGAGGATCACTTTTTGCCCGTCCTCTTTGATAGCGTCTTTCAAGGCTTCCTGGAATTCGGGGGCGTTGCTGCCATCGACACGCCCTTCGGTCACTATGACAAGGCTCCCGTTTTTGTTTTCGGTAGTTACTTGCATTGACTCTACCTCCGTGAGAGTAGTTGTTTCGCAGTTTGTTTTCTTGTTTCGCTACAAATCTTAGCCACGTTTTTCGGGGCGGCCAAGTAGAATGCTCCCTATTTTATCCTCCTCATCAACCCACAGCCCGTGGGCACAGGTATACTCCTGTCAAGGATGTACGGACCTGTCCGGGTTATAGGTGCGATGTAGTTCAAGGTCCTGTATCTCCGGTTGAGCAGCCGGGGAGGGGCTGTTCCGCCAGAAATGTGTTGCCCCCCGTAGCGTCCATCGCCGAATATGAATCGTTCTGCGTCATTGCGATACAGACCCGACCCGGACCCGAAAATCGGGAATCCACCGGACAGAATCCGGTGCAGTCTAATGCTTTTGACGCAGGAAGTCAAGGGGGGAACGACAAGGATAAAACAAGCGTAACCATTGTTTGGGTGGGCGGTACCGGATTCGAACCAGTGACCTCCTGCTTGTAAGGCAGGCGCTCTAAACCAGCTGAGCTAACCGCCCGGTTCGCACCGGTATGATACATGGTGACCCTGTCGCCACGTACCCCGAACCACCTGCACCTGACTGAGCGGGAAACGGGATTCGAACCCGCGACCCTCAGCTTGGGAAGCTGATGCTCTACCCCTGAGCTACTCCCGCTGCACCCTTCCCCGGTACTCCGTCAAGACAAAAGGGGTTCCGCGGACGTTACTTCACGGATGCGAAAACATACCCGCGAGTGTGTGCGTATAGCTATATTCTGTACCTGCGATATTAAAGTCGAGATACGTTTTCGGACCACCGTATTATGAAACGTACTTATCAGCCAAGTAGACGCAAGCGCGCTAACAAGCACGGCTTCCGTGCCCGTATGAGCTCGAAGAACGGGCGCAGGGTGCTCAAGCGCCGGCGCGAGAAAGGCCGCAATGTCCTTACCGTAAGCGACACGCGGCCCGGCAAATAGTCTGAGGTCGTGGTTGTGCCAGAGGATGGGAGCCTGCGCCCGTTTCAAAAATTGCCGCGCTCATTCCGCCTCAAGCGGAAGCGCCTGATTCGCCCCTTGTTCGACCGTAGCCGGGAAGATGTCGGTGCGGTCAGCAAAGGGTGCATTCGGCTTGTGTACCGGATAGTGCCTCGTGCGCAACTCGAGGTAGATGTGCCCGTCCAGATCGGATTTGCGCCCAGCCGCCATGCAAAAGCTGCAAGCAGGAACCGCATAAAGCGGTTGCTGCGCGAAACCTACCGGCTGCATCAACAGGGAATACTGGATTGTTTTGCCGGTACGGAAAGCGCATTGACGATGATGATCATTCATCGCGCCGGCCGACAAGACGATGCCCGGCCGGGTCACCGGGTGCATGCTGATTTGCCGGAAGCGTTGCAAGAACTTTGCCGTCGTCTCGACGAATCTTCGATGTGTTCGGAACGTCGCACCTGACTTCCCGTTTAGCGCGGCGGCGTCTCGGCACCTTTGTGCATTCGTTGCAAGCGCAAGCACTACCCGTTATTCCTTTCATACGAGCAAGGGGAACCTGATTTGGATCGCAATGTCGTCATCGCGACCGTACTGGTGGCGATTATCATGTTCGTCTGGCTCTGGCTGATGGCCCCCCCACAGCCGGTTGCGCCCGCCGGCGATCCGGCAGCGCAGGGGGAAATCGCCGAAGATTCGCAGGCTACGGAACAGACAACCACGGGGAGCGACGCTTTTGCACCCGGGTTTGGCGACGTACCATCAGCCGGGGGACTGTTTGCCGAAGAGGCTGTTGTGCAGGATACTACGCTTGTTGCGGCGTTAGCGGGCGAAGCCCGCTTCATCACGGTCGAGACCGATCTCTATAGAGCGGTTTTCTCCACGAAAGGCGCCACGCTGACCTCTTTCTCCCTGAAAGAATACAAGCGGTTCGATCAGGAAACGCCCGTACAAATGGTGGACACCACCGGATCGGGCGCACTGGGCATCGCCTTTACGACGCCCCGATCCCATCTTGTCGATACGCGCGCGCTGTATTTCGATACGTCGTACGAGGGGGATACCCTGCGCGTTGGCGCCGAGCCCGCCACGCTACACTTCGAAACGGGCATTCAGGGAGGCGTGTTGCGCCAGACCTACACGTTCCATCCGGGCGAATACGAAATCGGTCTGCGTGTGGATCAGGAAAATGCTGCGGCCTTTTCCACAAGGGAGGGGTACGAGTTGATATGGACAGGAGGTATTCCCTTCACGGAAAACGATACGAACGAGGAGGTCAAAGCAGCCGGGGCCTATGCGCACAGCGGGGGCGAGGTGGAGAGCGTACTGCTCAGGAAAGAGGACTTCGAAGAGCAACGCCTTTCTGGAGACGTGACGTGGACTGCTATCAAGACCAAGTATTTCACCTCCGTCATGATCCCCTCATCCGGCACCCGCGGCGCCGAACTCATCGGGGAGAAGAGGGGCGAGCCGGGTAGCGAAGGCTTTCAGCAAAACTACGCCATGCGCCTGCTTATGGCGCAACCGGAGGACGGGCCGGACGACTTCCGGCTGTACATCGGGCCGATGGAGTTTTACCGGATCACCGACTACGATCTGGGCCTTTACGACATGGTGGATTACGGCTGGGATTTTTTCGAGTGGATTACGCGGCCCCTGGCCAGATTGGTTTTCATTCCTGCATTCACGTTTCTGGCGAAGTTCATTCCCGGATACGGCTACGTCATCATTGTCTTCGCCATTCTGATCAAGCTGGTCCTGTACCCGCTGACGAAGACTTCTTACAAGAGCATGGCCCGGATGCGCGAGCTGCAACCGAAGATGGAGGTCATCAAGAAGAAGTACGGGGACAATCCCCGGAAGCAGCAGGAGGAAATGATGAAGATGTACAAGGAAACCGGCGTCAATCCGGTGGGCGGTTGTCTTCCTATGCTGTTGCAGTATCCCATCATTATTGCGCTGTGGCTTTTTCTTCCACAGTCCATCCAAATCCGGCAGCAGGGATTTCTCTGGGCCAATGACCTGTCGGCGCCGGACGTTATTCTCAATCTGCCGTTCACCATCCCGTTTTACGGCGATTTCGTGGCCGGCTTCACGTTGCTCATGGGCATCTCGATGATCGTTCAGATGCGCATCCAGATGACTCCTTCCTCCAATCCCCAGATGAAGATATTCACCTATTTAATGCCGGTGATGATCTTCGCCATTTTCAATCGCTTTGCGTCCGGGCTGAGCTTGTACTACCTCGTGTATAACGTGGTAACCGCCGTGCAGCAGAAGGTTATCAATCGGAATATCGCTGCCGGCAAGGAGGAAGAAGACGGGAAGCCTGCGTCGAAAGGCCGGAGCAAAAAACAAGGAGACGGAAGAAAGAGAAGCCGCCAGGCCATTGCCCGGACAGGGAAGGGCAAGGCAGGGGGGCGGAGACCCGGCGGCCCCCGGACCACCGGGAGGCGCAAGTAAGCGCCGAACGCGCCGCAGGGCGATTTTTTCAAGCGCATCGCTTCATGCGCCATGCAAGCTTCCAGCGACACCATTGCTGCGATCGCAACGGCCAGGGGGCGCGCTGCACTGGGTATCGTGCGCATCTCCGGTCCGGAAGCTGTGGCGATCGCTGCGGCCTGCTTTGAGGGGGCGGACCTTCGGGAGGCCGCTTCGCATACGGCCCATGTGGGTTATGTGGCAAGCCGCGACGGGACACGCATCGACCAGGTAGTCGCTACGCTGTTCCGGGCCCCCCGTTCGGCGACCGGCGAAGATGTCGTGGAGTGTTCGTGCCATGGGGGCGATTTTGCGAGCCGGCTCATTCTGAACCGAATGCTGCAGGCGGGTGCGCGTCTGGCCGCCCCCGGTGAATTTACCCAGCGAGCTTTTCTGAACGGGAAGATGGATCTGGCGCAGGCCGAAGCCGTGGCCGACCTGATCCATGCCTCGTCCTCTCTGGCGCACCGCGTGTCCGTTTCGCATCTTCAGGGCCGCTATTCCGAGGTGCTGACGGATTTACGGGCGGACCTGCTTGAACTCTGTGCGTTCCTCGAACTCGAACTGGATTTTCCGGAAGAGGATGTGGCGTTCGCCGACCGGGAACGTCTTGAGGGTCTTCTGGATCGGAGCGAACGACTGCTGGACGAGTTGCTCCGATCCTGGCGACTCGGACGCCGGGTGCGCGATGGGGTGCGTGTCGTAATCGGCGGGCGGCCCAATGCAGGTAAATCCACCTTGTTGAATGCTTTGCTGGGGAGCGATCGCGCCATTGTGAGCCCTGTGCCCGGCACGACGCGCGACGAAGTGGAAGGCGAGGCGGAAATCGATGGCTTGCTGTTCCGGTTCACGGATACGGCGGGCCTCCGGGATGCGGCCGACGGCATCGAGGCGGAAGGCGTGCTGCGCGCCGAGCGGGCCATAGATCGGAGCGATATCCTTGTGTATGTGTACGACGTCACGGTGGGTATGGACGCGGGCGAGCAAGCCTTTATCGAGGCCATAGCGGAGCGGGGCGCTCCCCCGGTGCTTTTGGTGGCGAACAAGACGGATCTCCTGGGGCAGAATGATAGACCGACCGGTGATGGGGAACGCTCCGGAGGCTTTGCCCTGTCGGCAAAACGGGGATTCCGGGACGAGACGGAGATACAACCTCTGATTGCCTGCCTGCTCAAGACGGCGGGCGGCGATCTGAGTCTCTCCGAGAGCTCGCTCGTGGTGACGAACGAGCGGCATCGAAATCACCTGCGCAAGGCGCTCGACGCGGTGCAGGCGGCTCGCCGGAGCCTCGGCGCCGGAAGGACCGGCGAACTCCTGGCGCTGGATATGCGCGTTGCCTTGCATGAGATCGGCGCCATCACCGGAGAAATCACGAATGAGGATGTGCTGGATCAGATTTTCTCCCGGTTCTGTATAGGAAAATAGACGGTGGGAGCCATTGCCCGTCCCCTGTCGTTATCTTTATCTTTACACACGCGAGTCAGCGTTTCCGCGGTTACACAGGACGGGGCCTTATTGAAAACCGGAACCATGCATCCTTTTGAGTACGATGTCATTGTGGTTGGCGGAGGGCACGCCGGGACCGAGGCGGCTGCGGCTGCCGCGCGTATGGGCGCTCGCACGTTGCTGGTCACCATGAACCTGCAAACCATCGGGCAGATGTCGTGCAATCCGGCCATCGGCGGCATCGGCAAGGGGCATATTGTCCGTGAGATCGATGCGCTTGGCGGCGTCATGGGCAAGGTGACCGATCGCGCCGGCATACAGTTTCGGATGCTGAACCAGCGGAGAGGCCCCGCCGTGCAGGGGCCGCGCGCGCAGTGCGACCGGGTAGCTTATGCGGCGGCGGTTCGGGAAGAGTTGGAGCACATTCCCGGCCTGTTCATGCGGGCCGATATGGCGGTCGATGTGTGTACGGAGCAGGGTCGGGCGACGGGCATACGTACGCAAATCGGGCAGACGTTTCATGCCCCGGCGGTCATTCTGACCAGCGGCACCTTTATGAACGGCGTCATTCATATCGGGGAACGTCAATACGGGGGCGGGCGCATGGGCGAACACGCCTCGACCGGGTTGACCGCGTGTCTCGAAAAGCTCGGTTTTGAGAGCGGGCGCCTTAAGACGGGCACCCCTCCGCGCATTGACGGGCGCACCATCGACTACGATCGGCTGGAGGAACAACCGGGCGATCCGGCGGCAGCGCCGTTTTCCTTTCTTACCGATCGGCTTCCGGAAGATCAGGTAAGTTGCTGGATTGCCTATACGTCCCCCGAGGTGCATGACGCGCTACGGGAAGGGTTCGACCGGAGTCCCATGTTCGCCGGGCGGATCAAGGGCGCCGGGCCCCGGTATTGCCCGTCGATCGAGGACAAGATCGATCGATTTGCCGGAAAAGACCGCCACCAGCTATTTCTGGAGCCGGAAGGGCGGAATACCTACGAAGTGTATGTGAACGGCTTCTCGACGAGCCTGCCTGAAGAGGTGCAGTTCGCGGCGCTGCGCAACGTGGTCGGTCTCGAACAGGTGCATATGCTGCGCCCCGGCTACGCTATCGAGTACGATTATTTTCCTCCGTATCAAATACGGTACAGTCTGGAGACGAAGCAGGTCCGGGGATTGTTTTTCGCCGGGCAGATCAATGGCACGACGGGCTACGAGGAAGCCGGCGCACAGGGCCTCATGGCCGGGATCAATGCGGCGCGGTACTTGCGGCGCGAAGACCCGGTCGTCCTGAAACGGTCGGAGGCCTACATTGGCGTGCTCATCGATGACCTGGTGGCCAAGGGCACGGACGAACCCTACCGCATGTTTACTTCGCGGGCCGAACACCGGCTGCTCTTGCGGCAGGACAATGCCGATCGACGCCTGACGGCGCTGGGTCATACGCTGGGTCTGGCGACAGATGCCCGCTACGAGCGGATGCGGGCCCGGCAGCATGCCATCGAGGCGACGCGGGAGGCCATCGAGGCGACGACCGTATCGCCTGACACAGTGAACGCTTATCTGGAGCAGGTGGGCACGGACCCTGTCCGGCGTCCCGAACGCCTTGTGCAACTGGCGAAGCGTCCGCAGGTCTCGCTCGACGACCTGCTGGATCATATAGGCCGCAAGGAGGAACTGGTAACGCCGGCCCCGGGGCCGGAATCTGCAGCACGGCAAGTCGAGATAGATCTGCGGTACGAGGGATACCTCGCCCGCGAACGCGACCTGGTGCGGAAGATGGAAGAGATGGAATCGCTTCGTCTGCCGGACGATTTCGATTACGAGGCCATCAATCATATCACGCTGGAAGCGCGGGAGAAATTATCGAAAATCCGGCCGGACAATCTGGGGCAGGCGTCGCGCATCAGCGGAGTCAGCCCGGCGGACGTGTCGGTGCTTCTGGTGATGCTGCGGAAGCGCCCGGCAAGGAAGCAGTCTGCCTTGCCTGTTGCTACCTGAGGGTCCTGGCATGTCCTGGGATCCTTTCCAACCACTGATCGACGAGCAGCGGCGTCTCCTGAATGCCTATCAGGCGATGCTCCTCGATTTCAACCGGCGCATCAATCTCATTTCGCGCGACGCCGATGCGGAAGCGGTCCGGATGCATTGCCTGCACTGCCTGTTTCTGACGTACCGGCGGTTTCCGCCGGGGGCTGTTGTGGTCGATTGGGGTACCGGGGGCGGTCTTCCGGCTGTCCCCCTTGCGATCGCGTGCCCGGATATTCAGGTCATTGCTGTGGACAAGGTCGAGAAGAAGGTACAGGCTCTGCGCGCCATGATCCGGCGGCTCGGGCTGGCGAACATCGTGGTCCGGCGCAGCCTCGCTGAAACGTTCGATGCGGACACGCATGCTGAATCCACCTATTCGGTATCGCGCGCCACGGCGCCGCTCAGGGATTTGTGGGGATGGCATTGTCGGATTGCGCGGCCTTTCACCCGCCCGATGGATGCGGATACATGGCGGCCCGGCGTGATTTGCCTCAAGGGGGGCGATCTCACGGATGAAATGGCGTCCCTCGCCGACGAGGCGGATATCGAACGGATCGAACTTGCGGATATGGACCAGCGTCCCTGGTTCCGCGACAAGGCGATCCTGGCCTGTGCGCCCCGCGCCTGATCCGGCCTGTCGGGCGCTTATGCCGCCGTTTTCGCCGGTTCGGGTTGCAGGCGGCGCAGAATCTTTTGGGCGTCGGAAAGCCTCGGCACCTCCTGTACAATCGCCCGCAGCGTCAGGCTTTTCGTTTCTTTCAATACATACCTCCGGTCCAGCCCGCTCAGCCGCTCGAGAAAATCGTAGAAGAGCTGCTCGTGGAAATACGGATCGCTTTCCTGGGACGGCATGTATAGAAAAAGCCGCTCGTTTTTGAAAAGCACTCTGGACAGGCGCAGCATCTGGCCGAGGAATTTCATTTCGGCAGCGGCAAACAGGTGATCCACTTCGGCGGGGAGGGCGCCGAAGCGGTCTTGCATCTCGTCGCGGATAACCGCCAGCGCCGGAGCGTCTGCGGCTTCGCTGATGCGGCGGTAGATATTCAGGCGCTCTACGTTGTTCGAGACGTAACGCTCCGGGATGAAAGCGTCCTCCTCGATATCCACCGTGGTTTCGGGTACGGCTGGAGCCTTTTCGTTGTCCAGCACGTCCGAGAATTCCTCTTCCCGGAGTTCCAGCACGGCCTCTTCGAGAATCTTGTGGTAGGTTTCGAAGCCTACCTCTTCGATAAAGCCGCTTTGCTCGCCCCCGAGGAGATTTCCGGCCCCTCGGATGTCCATGTCGCGCATGGCCAGGTTGAAGCCGCTCCCGAGCTCGGAGAACTCTTCGACGGCCTGCAGCCTTCGCCGCGCCTCGCGCGTAAGCCCGTGGATGGACGAAACGAGCAAGTAGCAGAAGGCCTTCCGATCCGAGCGCCCGACACGCCCGCGTAACTGGTGCAGTTCAGCGAGTCCGAACCGATCGGCCCGATTGATGATGATCGTATTGGAGTTGGGTATGTCGAGACCGTTCTCGATGATACTGGTGCTGACGAGTACATCGAAACGCCCTGCAACAAAGTCTGCCATGACCCGCTCCAGCTCGCTCGATTTCATTTGCCCGTGCGCCGTCCGCATGCGCACATCCGGCGCGATGAGGCGCAGGCTATCAGCCATTTCGTCGATATTACAGATGTTGTTGTGCAGGAAGAACACCTGTCCCCCTCGGCTGATTTCGTACAGGATCGCGTCCCGGATCAGGTTCCTGTCGAAGGTGTGAATCTCGGTGTTGACGGGTCGCCGGTTCGGTGGCGGCGTTGTGACGAGCGACAAATCGCGGGCGCCCAGCAGCGAGAACTGGAGCGTTCGGGGAATGGGCGTCGCCGTAAGGGTCAGCGTGTCCACTTCGGCGCGTAATTTTCGCAGGCGCTCCTTGACGGCTACCCCGAAGCGCTGCTCCTCGTCGATAATGAGCAGCCCCAGGTCCTTGAACCGGATATCCTGCGATGTCAGGCGATGCGTCCCCACCACGATGTCGACGGCCCCTTCTGCGATCTTCTTGACGATCTGCTTTTGCACGGCGCCGGAACGGAAACGCGACATCATTTCCACGTTTACCGGGTACTTGTCCAGCCTTTTCGAGAAGGTTTCGAGATGTTGTACGGCAAGGATTGTTGTGGGTACCAGTACCGCCACCTGTTTGCCGTCCTGCACGGCCTTGAACGCTGCCCGGACAGCAACTTCCGTTTTGCCGAACCCGACGTCTCCGCAGATGAGCCGGTCCATAGGTACCGGAGCTTCCATGTCGCTTTTGACGGAATCCGTCGCGGTGGTCTGATCCGGCGTGTCTTCGTAGCGGAACGAGGCTTCCATTTCCCGTTGCCAGACCGTGTCCGAAGAAAAGGCGACACCGGTGGATTGCTTCCGCTTTGCGTAGAGCGCGATCAGGTCACGCGCAATGTCCTTGACCTTGCTCCTGGTGCGGGATTTCGTGCGTTCCCATTGCCCGGAACCGAGTTTGGTGAGCGTGGGTGGACGACCATCCTTGCCCGAGTATTTGTGGAGTTTGTGGAGCGCGTTGACATTGACATACAGGACATCTTCGTCCCGAAAAAGCACTTTGACGGATTCCTGTTGTTTTTCGCGCACAGTAATGCGATGGAGTCCGGCGAACCGCCCGATGCCGTAATCCACATGGACCACGAAATCGCCGGGCGAGAGATTCTTGAGCGCCTGCAGGCTAAGGCCGCCGTAGCGTTTCTTTTGCCCGCGTACGGAGGGCCGGTGGTACCGGTTGAATATCTGGTGATCCGTGTAGACGGCGAGGCCGAGCGAAGGGATTTCGAACCCTTCGTGCAGCGATTCGATGGAGAGCCGGACGCTTTGTTGTGCTGCCTCGTCGTCGAGCAGTTCGGAGAGGCGGACCTCCTGTCCCCGGCTATCGCAGAGGATAAACGTGTTGGCGCCGTGTTCGGCATTGGTCAGAATACGGGTACGCAGGAGACGGATATTTCCATTGAAATCCGGTTGCGGCGCTGCGTCGAATTGGAGGATGTCTTCGCCGGCGCTGGCGAACGAACCGAGCAGCATCCGATTGTACCGGAGCAGTGATTGCTCGAAGGTTTCGGCCGAGAGATACCGTGCAGCGGGGGCGGGCGCCTCGCTGTTTTCCTCCAGCGTATGGCGCCAGGCTTTTGCAGCAGCATCGAACAGTTCGGCGGTTTTTTCTATGAGACCTTCTTCGTCCGTGGTGACGAGCAGGGTTCGTTCAGGGAATTGTTCGAAGATGGGGGCGTGCGCACTTTTGCCGGACAAGTCGCTTCCCATATTCGGAACGAGGCGGGCAACGGTCAGGCGGCTGACGGATCGTTGCGAGGCGGGGTCGAATTCGCGCAGGGATTCTATCTCGTCGCCGAAGAATTCCGCCCGGACCGGCCACGAGCCGGTAAACGGATAGATGTCGAGTATGCCGCCCCGGAGCGCTATTTCTCCGGGCCGTTCCACGAACTCGGCATGCTCGAAGCCCAGTTCAACAAGACGGTTTGCAAGGTCCTCGGGTGGGAATACTGCTCCCGAAGCGATGGAAATCGTCTCGTTTTGGATCGTTTCCGTCGCCGGGGCCATTTCCACGAGCGCCTCGACACTGGTTACGACGAGGCCGCGGAATCCTTCCGTTATCTGCTGGAGCACATCGCCCCGGGCAATGAGCGGGGCCGGATCGTCCAGTTGTTCGGCGTCGTAGGGTTTGTGTCCCGTGGCCGGCAGCCGCACGGCGCCCTGGTCTTCCTCGACAAGCTGGGCAATGTCTCCGAAGGCCCAGGCCGCCATTTCTTCATCCGGCGCTATGTAGACGCAGAGGGTCTTCGACGCCCTTGCGGTTTCGTGGAGCTGTCCAAGTAAAAAAGACGAGACGGATCCGGCCAGCCCTTTCACCTGAAGCGTGGAAGGCGCTCCGGGGTCCATCTGCTTGCACCATACGGACGCCTTGAGAAAGGTATCCGTGGAGGCCAGTTGCCTGCGGATCGAAGCAAGAGCCACGAGGTCGAACGGGTTTTGTGGAAAAAGACGCGGGCTGCTGCGGTGTGGCGAGCGTCCGCGTACCGGGCGCGTCGAAAAACGACGAAACGGGTCGAGAGGTTCGCCAGGCGGGGAAGGAACATTGCATTCCCGTGTCGTACCATGTCATATACGCTTCGAGGATTCGGATCCCTGCCCCCACGGATCGACATGCGGCAAGACAAAGGCCCCTCGCTGAAATTCAGAAAAAGTCTCCCGTCTTTATCCCTCTGCCCTCAATTCAGATACCCGGAGGACTTCGACCACGAGAAATTCAATATTTGGCTCCGCTGATCCGGAATCAGCCCCGGATCGCCTCTGCAGGCCGGCCTGATTGAAAGGACTATCCCGGACAAGCCGCGCTACCGCCTGACGCCGACAGGAAGCGAATACTTGAGACGAATCCAGGAGGCATGAACCAGATGCAGGGCTCCACAACAAGGTGCAAAGCAATGAAGCGATCCGTATCCGCAAGCGTCATGCAGGGCGCAAAAATTATGACCCTGGGGATTATGCTTGCTATGCTGCCCTGTGCAGCGCAAGGGCAAACATGGGACGGGACAACCGGCGGTCCAATAGATGATCATGATCTACGAGAAGAGGCCGAGAGGAAAAAGGTGAGAGCGCAACGTCCGGGGACATTCACCACCCTGGCGCGGGCGGTCCGTAATGATTCCCGGAATGCAGCAGAATATGACGCATTGGCGGTGCAAGCGCGAGCATCGTCGTCGGAGGCGTTGCAGCACGCGGAAAAGGCGCGCAAATTGGCGGTGGAGGCGTCCTATATGGCGCGGATTGAAACCACGGAGAGGTGGTGGAAAATCGTGGAAGCTCAGGAACGCGCAGCGGAAATATGGGAGCAGGAGGCAGCGCTATGGGAACAGGAGGCGAAGGTATGGGATCACGCTGCAGAGGGCGGCGCCATGATTCACGGAATGCTGCGCCTGTGTCCACTTGCGAGTCCGCCTGGACTCGACCGGAATCTACACCGGTCGGAGTTATGCGCGAAAGTAGCTATACGATAGGAATGGGAATTTGTGCATAGTAGCGCCAGGGGGATTATACAGGAAAAGTTGCCGGAATGACTTGACCTTACCGGGAATAGAATGCGCAGAAAACGATCTACATGGCGAAGGCTTGCGGCCCTGATCGGAGTAGTCATACTTGGGGGCTGTGCCGGGAAGTATATGGGCCAGGAGCAGAAGCCGGAGCTGCCTGAAGGTTGGATCATTGTGGAGAAAATGCCTGAACTGATTGGAGGGCAAAGGTCCTTGCAGAAGTTAATACAGTATCCCGATTCTGCCTATGTGAACGGTATTGAGGGAGAAGTTATAGTGACGATTGTCGTCAATGAGAAGGGCCTTGTAGAAGATCCGGTAGTTAAGAGGGGTATTGGTGGCGGTTGTGATGAGGAAGCGCTACGCGTAGTGCGCCAGGCACAGTTCAATCCGGGCATCTCGTCATATAAAACCGGTAGACTCGAGCCGGTCAGTGTTCGGATAGATATACCGGTTAGGTTCGAGTTGAGGAAGGCCAAGCGCAGATTCAAATTCTGGAGGCGATAACGCGGGTGCTTGCTCTGGAAACTTTCCCGGACCAACCTTCATGTCAATTATAAATTCCTGAAAAATAAAGACTTATTTAAAAACATCGGAGCTTATAGACCATACCTGACAAACAGGGGTAATACGGTATATTATTTTTCCCGGCAATTACCCATTTCATGAGTGCCTCGCCGTTCCGAAAAGCATCTTTGTCCTTGACGATCCTGCGCAGGCCGTAGTTGAGCGACTCGACCACATTGCTCATAACATCAACCCCGGCAAGTGAAAACATCGAAGAACATACCTCCAGGATCGGCACGCTCTGAAAACAGCACGCTGGAGGAACGCTTTTTCCTGAGTGGACCGGGCAGGCGGCTGGCCGAACTGATCCGAGCCGGGCGCATTTTTCTCGAGTTCCTCCGGGGCTTTCGCAAGCTGCATTTTGTCGGGCCTTGCGTGACGGTTTTCGGATCGGCTCGTTTCCCCGAAGATCACGTCTACTACCAGCTGGCACGACAGGTGGGTAGCGAACTGGCCGGCGCAGGGTTCACTGTGATGACCGGAGGAGGGCCCGGCATTATGGAGGCCGCCAACCGCGGAGCCCAAGAGGCGGGCGGACGCAGCATCGGCTGCAGCATTGAGCTTCCCCAGGAGCAGGAACGCAATCGCTATCTGGACCAGTGGGTGGAGTTCAAACACTTTTTTGTTCGCAAGGTGATGCTGGTCAAATACTCCTATGCATTCGTGGTTCTGCCGGGTGGTTTTGGCACCCTGGACGAGATTTTTGAAACGCTTACACTGGTGCAGACGGGGAAGATATTGGAGTTGCCGGTCGTCGTGATGGGCGCCGAGTACTGGGCGGAGATGATCGACTTCGTCTCCCACACCATGGTTCGCGAGGGAACGATCGGGACTTATATACCAAAGTAACCATCAAGGCAGGTCTGGCAGATCGCACAAAAATTCGGCATCCGAAGTTCGGCACTCTGCGGGAAGGCAGGCACATCCACATAAATCAGCATTGATGCATATGTTCGTGTCGCTATGATAGCCTTCGTGATGCCCACATGGGCACATCTTCGGGGTGTTATTGGGGTAACACCACGAGGGCACATACGGCGAACGGCATCCAGGGCCGTGTGAGCTTTCGCTAACTTGTCCGGGCATGGTCCTTTAGAGTTTGGTTACTTTGGGATACTCTGATTAAGTCCGCAAAGATCAGAGGGTGAGAGGGGTGCGCTGGCAAGGAATGACGAAGCAGTGTGGCAGCAGGCCCCACATAATGAGGAATGACGCGGCCAGCGTGCCCCTCGCACCCTCCCGAAGGGCACTTCCCGACCGCGATGCTCCGAATCCGCAGTGTTTCTCGCTGATTTCAACGATGGAATCATGACGTCCTTTATGCGCGAAAGTGAAGTGCTGAGCGAAGTGGTTTTGATCAGAGTATCCTTTGGTATATAAGTCCCGAACGATCAGCTCAGAGGACACCGCTCGGTGGGTGATTACCGACTCCCCTGAGGAAGCCGTTTCCACCATCGTCAAAGCGGCCAACACGCAATTCCATCTCGATCTGAAGCCCCAGTGGATTCTGGGCGAGTCCAGGCGGACCCGCAAACGGGTCCCGTAAGAAGGTAGTACCGAACCGTGAAACCTCGCACAATCGATGAATACCTGGCTTGCCTGGACCGGGACAGTCGCGTTGCGCTCCAGCAGGTGCTGACAGTGAAAGAGATGCTTGAGGGGAAACGATTCCATGCTCCAAAACGTTGTTGGAAAAGGATCAAGGGAGAAGAGTCCCGGTCTTTAACCAATCGCGCAAGCCCGTACCGTATCATTCCGCATTATTATGTTGAACTGTCTCACTTTTTTCTGGCGCAAAGGGAGCATGCGGAATTCGGTCATCGTTGTATTTGCGGCACTTGTTGCATTTAGCGCACCCGTTCAAGCGCAGTCGGTCAGGCAGCTACTGCTCGAAGGCAAGGAGATGCTGGCGGACGGAGCCAATCATGACGATCAGGACAAACTCCTCGAGGTCCGCGCGCTTTTCGAGCAAGCTGTCATTGACGATAGTCTGGCCATATTCGCCCATTACTATGCCGCGTCGGCGGCAAGTGAGTTGGCCAACATTCTGGCAGAGCTGGATGGCTCGGACCACAATCGTAAAATCCTGGAGTACGTCAACTACGCCATTGACCATCTTGAAGCGGCGACAGATCGGGACGAAGTTTTTGCCGAAGGATGGTTAATGCTTTCGGCCGCATATGCCCAGAAGATTACGGTGAGACCCCTGCAAGCCGTGTCCCTGGGCCGCAAGTTCAGCAGAGCTATGTCCAGAGCTCGGGAAATCGCACCCGATAATCCGAGGGTTGTGCTATTGAAGGCTATTACTGACTATAAATCTCCCGCGCATTGTGGGAGGTAACAAGGATCGCGCACTGGACGGGCTGCACAGAGCGGCTCGCCTCTTCGAGGAAGAAGTGGTGGAAGATCCTGTCTTGCCATCATGGGGTCACGAGGATACGTATGCGCGACTCGGGATTGTTTTTATGGACCAGGGCGATCTGGAGGGGCCCGGACGGCATTCGAGCGGGCGCTTGAGATAAACCCCGAGTTCGGATGGGTGCAGCACACGCTGCTCCCGTCACTCGAAGAGATGGAGACAGCTTCGGCCGCAAACTAGCCTGAACCGCCAAGTGCTAAGGGTACGTCGATCCTGTCAGCCAGCTTGTGAAGCAGTTGGCTGCGGGATCAAGAGAGAATAGTCTCGGTCTTTACCCCATCGCGCAAGCCCGTAAATTGTCGCTCTAAATCGGGGAGAACTGTATTAACCTAAACAGAATATGAAACCATGAAAGATTCCCAATTAGACGATTACAAACAGGGAAAAATGTACGAAAGGGGCCTTGGGGGTTTTCCGCAAGACTTTCCCAAAGCAATGGAGTGCTTTCGCCGTGCCGCAGATGAACAAAATCATCCTGGGGCGCAATTCACATTGGGCATGTTGTTACTGCTTAAGGTCATGGTGACCAAAGACGATGAGAACTTCGACGATGAGAGCTTCAAGGAAGGGGAAAAATGGCTTTATCGGGCTGAAGATCAGGGATTTCCAGAAGCGGTGAAGTTAAAACCGAGATATACGCTTAAACGCGATCCGTCGAGGCTTAAAAGTATGATCGGCGAATATTTCACCATGTCCAAGTTGGATTGGGATGCTTGGAAGAAGTTTTTTGAGCAAATGCAACGAACAAGTCCCTAACTTGACACCCCGCATATTAGTTATAAATATTTATAAAATAATAACTTATAAAAAATGGGAGTTATAAGGAATTGTTGACAAGAGGGAATAAATATCGTATTATTACGGGAATTATAAGGAATTGTTGACAAGAAGGAATAAATATCGTATTATTACAGGTGCACAAAATGGAGACCGTCATGGCACATGTAGCACCTGGAAAAGCGCACCGCAGCGGCATTACCCTGATGCAACTGGCCGATATGTTTCCCGACGAGGAAGCGGCCCGCAAGTGGTTCGAATCTCGTATCTGGCCGGACGGTCGCCATTGCCCGCGCTGCAAGGGAACACGCACCCGCGAAGCGTCTCATCATTGCATGCCCTACTGGTGCACCGACTGCCGCAAGTACTTTTCCGTCAAGGTCGGAACGGTCATGGAGGGGTCGAATCTGTCGCTCCGCAAATGGGCGTATGCGATTTACCTGCATACGACAAATCTGAAAGGCGTTTCCTCGATGAAACTGCATCGGGATATCGGGATCGCGCAGAACTCGGCGTGGCACCTGCTCCAACGCATCCGCAAGGCGTTCGAGGGCGCCGATAACGACCTGTTCGGCGGCCCCGTTGAAGTCGATGAGACGTACGTAGGGGGCACGGAATCGAACAAGCACGAATCGAAGAAACTCCACGCTGGCCGGGGAACTGTAGGCAAGACCGCCGTTGTCGGAGCAAAGGATCGGGCCACTGGCAAGATCAAGGCGGAAGTCGTGCAGAATACGACAAGCCGGACGTTGCAAGGCTTCGTTCTGGACAACGCCGAATTGGGTGCGGTCGTCTACACGGACGACAACAAGGCATACGCGGGTCTGCGGTACATAGAAATGGTCCGAAAAAACTGGACAGTTTTTTTTGGGGATTATATAGATAGGTGAAACTTTTCGGGAGCCGGTTACGTACTAAAGAGTAAACAAATCGGAAAAGAAAATGGCTTATCGGGCGCCCGGACGCAATCACAGAAACGGAATCACGGTCATTGAACTGGCAGAATGTTTCCCCGATGAGGATGCTGCTCGACGCTGGTTCGAGGCGGTTGTTTGGCCCGATGGTCGATTTTGTCCGCGCTGCAAGGGAGCCGATACATACGAAGGAACGCACAAGACGATGCCTTACCGGTGCAGGGATTGCAACAGAACGTTTTCCGTACGCACGAAAACGGCGTTGGAATCAAGCAAGGCGCCGCTGAAAAAGTGGGTTTGGGCCATCTACCTTGAAATGACCAGCTTGAAGGGTATCTCGAGCATGAAACTGCATCGGGACATTGGGGTAACGCAAACGACGGCGTGGTTCATGCTCCAGCGTATCCGCGAGGCGTTCGCTCCTGCGATAGCCGAAGCGTTTGAAGGTCCGGTAGAGGTTGATGAAACGTACG
Source organism: Rhodothermales bacterium (assembly GCA_965248175.1). GTDB lineage: Bacteria > Bacteroidota > Rhodothermia > Rhodothermales > VXPQ01 > VXPQ01. Next base: position 760,482 of record OZ252093.1, on the reverse strand, counting down.
TGGGCGGCAAGGAAGCGAACAAGCACGCATCGAAGAAACTACATGCGGGGCGCGGACCGGTAGGCAAGGCTGCGGTCGTAGGCGCGAAGGACAGGGCCACGAATCGGGTTGTCGCAAAGGTTGTAGACAATACCACCGGCGAAACGCTGCAAGGCTTCGTGCTTGACCACATGGAATATGGCGCCAAGGTCTATACAGACGATCACCGGGGCTATGTCGGGCTGAAGTATCTGTACGAGCATGAGAGCGTTCAACACAGTGTCAAGGAGTACGTAAACGGTATGGTCCATACGAACGGGGTGGAATCGTTCTGGGCAACGTTGAAGCGGAGCGTCAACGGCGTGTATCACCATCTGTCGCACAAACACCTGCAACGCTACGTGAACCAGTTTTGCGGCAAGCACAATGTCCGGGGCCTCGATACCATCGACCAGATGGAACACGTGGCGGGCTGTCTGGTGGGCAAGCGCATTATGTACAAAGACCTGATCACTTGACCCTGTACATGCCTCACACATGTTTCAGGAGTAAGCCATGCGGCATGGAATACCTCATGGCATATCTGGCAGCATGATGAAACCCGAACCAGACAAGCCGAAGCGAGACCCCACCGCCCCGGAGATTGCCCATTGCTCGAATCCGCGATACGGCGCAATGACGATTGCCGAGGCGACACGGTTGTTCATGCGAGAAGGGTGAAAAGGCAACGATTCACCCGGAGACCCCAAACCCGGCGTTCACCTATCTATATAATCCCCTTTTTTTTGCGTTTTTAAGTGTACTGTCGCGTCGGGTTATGCCGCTTTGGGCAGCGGTTTTCGTTTGTAGAATACGTCGTCGGGGGTCCGGTTGTCAAGTCCCTGGTGAGGCCGCTCTTCGTTGAAGTAGCGCAGGTAATCGGCAATCCCCTTCCCGGCCTCGCTCACCGTCTCGTACGCGCGCCGGTAGACTTCTTCCTGCTTGAGGCTGCGCCAGAGGCGCTCCACGTACACGTTATCGAGCCAGCGGCCCTTGCCGTCCATAGAGATGCGCACGCCATGCTCCTTGAGCGCACCGGTGAACGCCTCGGAGGTAAACTGCGCTCCCTGATCGGTATTGAAGACCTCAGGTGCACCGTAGCGGACAATGGCTTCTTCCATCGCTTCGACGCAAAAGGCGGCGTCCATCGTGTTCGAGAGCCGGTGGGCGAGCACCTTGCGGCTATACCAGTCGATCACGGCCACAAGATAAAGAAAGCCCTTCGCCATAGGGATGTACGTAATGTCCGCCGCATAGACCTGCCGGGGTCTCGTCACCTTCATGCCTCTGAGCAGATAAGGATAAATCCTGTGCCCTTCTCCCGGAGACGACGTGCGGCGCTTGGGGTAAATGGCCCTAAGGCCCATCAGGCGCATGAGGCGAACGACGCGGCTTCTGGCGACACGGACGCCTCGCGCCTCGAGCATGCTCTTGATCGTGCGCGATCCGCTCGTGGGGCGTTCCGTGTAGAGCCTGTCGATCTCTTTCATCACGGTAAGGTGCTCCTCGCTCTCGCCCCGAGGAGTGTAGTAGGCCGTCGAACGACTCAACGACAAGAGCTTCGACTGGCGAACCACGGGCATGGTATGGGCGCGATCTATCCTCGCCCGGCGCTCGACTATCGGTCTCGACCGAGCGCCTTCGATAAAAAATCCTTCTCCATCGACAACTCTCCGATCTTCGCGTGAAGCACCTTTATCCGGTCGTCGCGCTCGTCCGGAGCGCCGCCGCGGCCTCGGGTGAAAGCCTCCTCGGCGGTCTCTACCAGCTGCTTCTTCCACGATTGTATCTGGTTCGGGTGCACCTCGAAGCGCTCGGCGAGTTCGGCCAGCGTACGGTCGCCGCGAACGGCGGCGAGGGCTACCTTCGCCTTGAACGAAGGACTATGGGTTCTGCGTGTGCGTCTTGACATGGGTCTCGTCGGGTTAGATTGTATCGAAACAAGGTCGCAACACTACACCTTAAATTCCCCGGAAATCTGTCCAATCAACCCGAACCACCTCTCATCTACGACCTTGCGAGCGTCCAGCACTCGGTAGGCGAATACGTACGCGGCATGGCGCACACCAACGGCATAGAATCGTTCTGGGCAACCCTCAAACGAGCACACAAGGGCGTATACCACAAGATGAGCCGCAAGCACCTTCACCGCTATGTGGCGGATTTCTCAGGCCGCCACGGATTGCGCGAACTCGACACGCTGGAACAGATGGGCCTTGTCGCCTGCGCAATGGTGGGCAAGCGGCTCCGGTACAGAACGCTGGTGGCTTAATCCGGCACGGACCGCAAGCCCGCGCCATGCGATAGGCCCGCAGCGTCGATGATTGCGTACACCGCAGGGGATATCTCGCCATGCCAGGCAAGGTCTACGTCAGAGAGTGTCCACGTATCCTTAAAGGCGGCCTCTGAACCTATTGGGGCGGAATAGTTGCGGTTAGAGTTGAACGGCGGGTCGAGGTAGATGAGATCGACCGAGGCGGAGTTCATGCCCCTCATTACGTCCAGATTGTCGCCCGTCCACAGGGTCCGGTTTGCCCAATTCGGCCCGGTTGTTGCCGTGTGTGTGTGTGTGTGTGTGTGTGTGTGTGTGTGTGTGTGTGTGCATCGTATACCTATAAAGCCCTATACTGCAGGGGCCTGTATACGAGGAAGATCGCAGGCCGTCAACAATTCCTTATAATTCCCATTATTACAGGTGCACAAAATGGAGACCGTCATGGCACATGTAGCACCTGGAAAAGCGCACCGCAGCGGCATTACCCTGATGCAACTGGCCGATATGTTTCCCGACGAGGAAGCGGCCCGCAAGTGGTTCGAATCTCGTATCTGGCCGGACGGTCGCCATTGCCCGCGCTGCAAGGGAACACGCACCCGCGAAGCGTCTCATCATTGCATGCCCTACTGGTGCACCGACTGCCGCAAGTACTTTTCCGTCAAGGTCGGAACGGTCATGGAGGGGTCGAATCTGTCGCTCCGCAAATGGGCGTATGCGATTTACCTGCATACGACAAATCTGAAAGGCGTTTCCTCGATGAAACTGCATCGGGATATCGGGATCGCGCAGAACTCGGCGTGGCACCTGCTCCAACGCATCCGCAAGGCGTTCGAGGGCGCCGATAACGACCTGTTCGGCGGCCCCGTTGAAGTCGATGAGACGTACGTAGGGGGCACGGAATCGAACAAGCACGAATCGAAGAAACTCCACGCTGGCCGGGGAACTGTAGGCAAGACCGCCGTTGTCGGAGCAAAGGATCGGGCCACTGGCAAGATCAAGGCGGAAGTCGTGCAGAATACGACAAGCCGGACGTTGCAAGGCTTCGTTCTGGACAACGCCGAATTGGGTGCGGTCGTCTACACGGACGACAACAAGGCATACGCGGGTCTGCGGTACATCTACGACCTTGCGAGCGTCCAGCACTCGGTAGGCGAATACGTACGCGGCATGGCGCACACCAACGGCATAGAATCGTTCTGGGCAACCCTCAAACGAGCACACAAGGGCGTATACCACAAGATGAGCCGCAAGCACCTTCACCGCTATGTGGCGGATTTCTCAGGCCGCCACGGATTGCGCGAACTCGACACGCTGGAACAGATGGGCCTTGTCGCCTGCGCAATGGTGGGCAAGCGGCTCCGGTACAGAACGCTGGTGGCTTAATCCGGCACGGACCGCAAGCCCGCGCCATGCGATAGGCCCGCAGCGTCGATGATTGCGTACACCGCAGGGGATATCTCGCCATGCCAGGCAAGGTCTACGTCAGAGAGTGTCCACGTATCCTTAAAGGCGGCCTCTGAACCTATTGGGGCGGAATAGTTGCGGTTAGAGTTGAACGGCGGGTCGAGGTAGATGAGATCGACCGAGGCGGAGTTCATGCCCCTCATTACGTCCAGATTGTCGCCCGTCCACAGGGTCCGGTTTGCCCAATTCGGCCCGGTTGTTGCCGTGTGTGTGTGTGTGTGTGTGTGTGTGCATCGTATACCTATAAAGCCCTATACTGCAGGGGCCTGTATACGAGGAAGATCGCAGGCCGTCAACAATTCCTTATAATTCCCTAAAAAATACATTCCATTGTTTCACGTGAAACATCACTCCGATCCCCCAAGCGCTGCCCGAACAAATCCCCCGGCTTTCTCAAGCCGCTCGGCTGCTTCCTCTGCATCCACCCCGGCAATATGCATGACCAGTGCCGTCTTCACATGCCCCTTGGCGCGATCCAGTAATTCCGCTGCCTCGGCATAGGACACACCCGTCACCGTCATTACGGTGCGTTTCGATCGCTCGACCAGCTTCGCGTTCGTCATCTGAAGATCCACCATCATATTCTCGTACACCTTGCCGAGGCGAATCATCGAGGCGGTTGTGAGCATATTGAGCACCAGTTTCTGCGCCGTCCCGGATTTCATGCGCGTCGAACCCATGATTACTTCGGGGCCGACCGTCGGGCAGATAGCCACATCCACCTCCAGATCGAAGTCCTGGCGGGGATTACAGGTTACATAGATCGTTTTACAGCCGATGGAGCGGGCATGCCGGATCGCGCCCACCACAAACGGGGTTCGTCGGCTCGCCGCAATCCCGCACACGACATCGGGAGGCTGCACGCCGGCTTCGATCAATGCGTCGACCCCATTGGACTCGAGGTCCTCGGCACCTTCCTGCGAACGAAAAACCGCCGCAGGACCGCCGGCAATAATGCCCTGCACCATCTCGGGATCGCTTCCGAAAGTAGGGGGGCACTCCGAAGCATCCACGATGCCAAGGCGCCCGCTCGTTCCTGCACCTACATAAAACAGCCGCCCGCCCTGTTTAAATGCATCCACAATCAACTCGATGGCCTCCGCGATGTACGGAATCTCCGTGCGAACGGCATCGGGGACCTTCCGATCTTCTGCATGGATGATTTCCAGGATTTCGCGCACGGGTGCCAGATCGATGTTTCGGGACCTGGGATTGCGCTGCTCCGTGGCCAACTGCTCGAGTTCCGAGAAGAGGGGAGGCGGTTCGGTTTGTGGCATACGATCCGGTTGGAATTACAGAAGTTGGGTCGCGACGGCATACTTTGAGGCGCAGATCCGTCGAGTGCTGTGCCCCCGAACGAAATCGTCGCAGCCGACGTACATATGCTGCGATGTCATGAGCAGGCCATGTATCTCAAGTCGATTCGCCTTACGGATTTCCGCGTGCACGAGCGTACCGAGTGTACGTTTGCCCCATCGGTGAATCTTCTCTACGGTCCCAATGGGGCAGGGAAGACAAATGTACTGGATGCAATTCATTATGCCTGTCTGTCGAAAGGCTTCGTCACGCCAGGCGACCGGTATATTGTGCGGCGCGGCGCGAAGCATACCGAAGTGGAAGGCTTGTTCGTGAGCGATGGCGGCCGGGACCGGCGTGTGCGCATGGCGTATGTACCGGGAGAGGGGAAGCGGATGTTCGTCAACGGGGTTCCGCAGGAACGGGTATCCTCTATGGTAGGGCAATTGCCGGTGGTCGCATGCTCTCCGCAGGATTACGCCCTGACCTCCGGGGGGCCCGATAATCGCCGCCGCTTCCTGGACAATCTCCTTTGTCAGGCTACCCCGTTGTATCTCGACGCCCTGCTCAGGTTTCGGCGGGTGCTGAAGCAGCGTAACCGCTACCTCGCCGGCATGAAAGGAGGTGGGCCTATCGGTGCGCCGGCAATACTTGCTTCCTGGGACGAACAACTGGTGGTATTCGGAAGCCAGATCGTGCAGGCCCGGCAGGGCTTTACGGATGCGTTTGCAGAGTATCTTGATCACGCCTATAAAGCCATCGAGTCCGTGGCGGAAAAGCCGACCATGGAGTACCACGCCAATCTGCGTCTTTCCGCGCAGGCGCCCCTTGAAACGATCCAGGTAATCTACCGGGACAAACTGGCTGCTGTCTTCGAGGACGAATGCCGCCGGGGAACCACGCTCGCCGGGCCGCACCTCGACGATCTGGCGTTTCGTCTGGACGATATGCTGGTCCGCCGGTATGCTTCGCAGGGACAGCACCGCACGTTCGGCATGGCCCTGAAACTGGCCATGTACGCTTTTCTGCAGGAACGCACCGGGGAGCGCCCTATCCTGCTTCTCGACGACGTGTTTGAACACCTGGATGCTTCCCGGTCGGAAGCCTTTCTCGATCTGCTCCAATCCGACCGCATCGGGCAAACGATCATTTCCGCCACGGATCGGCGACCTTTCGACGGGTTTGTTCCTTTCGACGAGGGGCAACACCGGGCGCTTTTCGTCGAAGGTGGTCAGGTGCGTGCTCTGGCGTCTACCGAACCAGGCGCATAATCGCTGCGACGAAGTTGTCGGAGTGTATGCGCTTTAAATGTTTCACGTGAAACATCGGATCATCAGCACACGCTTTTCCTTGCAGGATTTTTTCGTGTAAATCCTTTATTATCAAGCATTTAACTCTATTTTTCAACGTGGACCATTTGTTCCTGGTCCGCTTCGGACGCTTCACCGTTTTCTCCCATGTTGTCATCAGAGGGGGGAACGATGGTAGCCTCACCCCCGACGGCCAGGCGTCCTTCATAGTAGACGTATACCCGGCTCTTGACGTGCTTCCGCTTTTCGATTTTTTCGCTGATCTTGATCTCGACCGTGATTTCAGACCCTACGGGCACGGGGCGCAGAAAACGGCAGGAAATAGAGGCGGCAATGCAACCGTGGCCCGGGAAATCCCGCCCAAGCACCTTGGAGATGATGCCCAGCAGCAGGATGCCGTGCACGATCGGCCGCCCGAACTGCGTCGTGGCCGCGTATTCGGGGTCCACATGGATCGGATTGTCGTCCCCGCTCAGGTCCGCGAACGTCTGCACATCTTCCGCGGACAGAAAGCGCGTGGTTGAAAAGGAGTCACCTATGTTTATCTTGTCGTATGTGTTCATTCTTCAGGCCGTTTAAGGCGGGCGTTTGTCGAACATGTTTATTGCATACAAACCTGTAATAAACGAACCCCCGGCGAAAATCGAAAGCCGATTATTTCCCGCAAATACCCCTGTAATACGGAACTTCCTCTAAAAATCCTTATTTTCGACGCGCCTTGTACGGGCTTGTTGCCCGGCATGCTCCCTGATTGCCGACGATCTGTGCATTCATCTCCCCACAGAGTTCTTCTTCTGGCGCCTTACTTTCTACCCCGCCGCCGTGTAGGGTCCATGCGCCCGTTCCGATTTGCCATTCATCTGCGTGAATTCGGCTGGGAGCCGACGATTCTGACCATTGCATCTCCGGGGGCGCAATTCACCGACAAAGAGGCGCATCTTCTTAAGGGCATTCGCGTGCTGAGCATTTCATCGCCCATAGACCGTACGTTCCGGTCCGAGAGTCAGTTGGGAACGCCGTCGGGCAAAGAAGGAAGGTCCCGTCAGGGTGCGCCGGCTTCATGGATTGCCGCGCTGGATCGGCAGTTTCCCGTAGATACCTGGCTTCCTCTCTTTGCCGCAAAATTCGGGACGATGCTCCGGCAAGCGGCCGAAGTCAATCCGCAGGTTGTCTGGGCTACCGGCAATCCCTGGTCCGGCCTGGTGGCAGGGCAGTGGTTGAGCAAGCGGCTCGGTGTCCCGTACATCGCGGATTTTCGCGACCCCTGGACACTGTCCGAGGTGCGCACCCGGAAAAAATGGGCCTGGGTGCAACGGATCGATGAGCGAGCGGAACGCCGTGTGGTGGCTGGAGCGGATGTACTCATGTTTCAAACCCGGCGACTGGCCGATGCATACCGGGAACGCTATGCCCGCCTTGACCCTGCGACGGTCGTCATTGGAAACAGTTTCGATCCGGATGTTTTTGACGATCCTATTGCCATAGAGGAAGGTGTCCATGGGGAAGATGTCCTTCCGGAGCGCTCGTCCATGTTGCGGATCGGTTTTTTCGGGCGTTTCCGGGCCATATCACCTGCTGCGCCCATTATGGATGTACTGGTCGAACTTCGGAAGCGGCAAGCTTCTCTCGTCGAGCGTGTTTGCGTACATTCTTTCGGGCCGCTCTCCGAGACCGACGCTGCACAAGCGCGCACCCATGGGCTCGAGGGGCAGTTCGTATGCGAGGACGCTGTTCCGCTCGAACGGGCGCTTTCCACGCTTCGCCGGTTCGATCTTTTGCTTGTAATCACCGATATGCACCCCCGCCATGTCGTCCCCGCAAAGATTTTCGAGTATCTTGCGGTGGGGCGCCCCATGCTCTCGCTCTCGTCGAATCTGGAAGTGGGGGAAATGCTCCAGCGCACCGGGACCGGGGTACAGATACAGGACAAGATAGCGGCGGTGCGCCTTTTGACGGATTGCATCCATGCCCGTGAGCTCGGGCAGCCGCTACCCATCCCGTTCGATCCTAAACCGGAAGAAATCATGCGGCACGATGCGCGGGCGACCACGCGCGAATTTGTCCGCACGCTTGATGCTCTCGCAGGCCGGTAGCCATGAACCTTCATCCCATTTTGGAGCGCTGGCGAGCATTTGCCGGCACGGATACCGGTAAGTGGCTGCTACGTGTCCTGCGAGGCGTTTTCCTCGTGGCGATCGTTGGTGTGCTGCTCTACCAGATATGGAAGATCGGGTTGGATCGTCTGCTTCATGCGCTTCCGTCCGAGCCGGTGTTCTATGTATTGCTGCTCGCCATGTATTTTCTGCTCCCGGTTACGGAGGCCATGATTTACGGGCGGCTCTGGTCGATGCATCCCTGGCAATGCGTCGCCGTGATGATTCGCAAACGGGTGCTGAACATGGATGTGCTCGGCTACTCCGGCGAGGTATACCTGTTTATGTGGGCGAAGGACCGTGTGCGGCGTGCGCGCAAGGTCGTAATGGGCATCATCAAGGACAACCTGATCGTTTCCTCGGTCTCCTCCCTGCTTGCCGCCTCACTTCTTATAGGGGGTGTGCTCCTTTCCGGTCATCTTACCCTCGGCGAATTCGTCGAATTGCCCGGTCCGCTGTATGTGGGTCTCGGCGTTCTGGTCGCTGTCTTCCTCGGCGTGCTCGTGTACCGGTTCCGGCACGAAATTTTCTCGCTTTCCCGCCGCACGCTGGCCATCCTGACTGCTGCGCATGTGTCCCGTTTTCTGGTGGGGTACGTGCTGCAGGTAACGGCCTGGTGGGTGGTTCTTCCTGACGTTCCGTTCGACACATGGGCTATCCTGCTCGTTGTCTTTGTCGTAATCAACAGAACACCGTTCGTGCCCTCGAGCGATCTTGTCTTCGTGAGCGCGGGTGCGAGCATTGCGCCGCTCCTCGACGTACCGGTCGCGCCGGTGGTCAGCATGTTGCTGGTTCGCAGCGCCGCGGATCGTCTTCTCAGCCTGTTTTTCTTTATGTCGAGCGTGTGGTGGGAGCGCCGCCATGGGGTGTCCCCGATACCCGCGCCGGATGTCGACGTTCTTGCGGATTGGTCAGGGGAAGAGGGCAGCGAGGCAGATCAACCCCGAACCGATTTATCGTAAAAATTGTTAATTTGCAAAAAGTGACTTATCTCGGAACGATTTTTGCCTGAAAAAGACGTTTCGCGAACCCCTACGTTATTCCCGCAGTTATCCTGTACCCGGATGTGCCGTAAAGAACAGGAAGGGAAGGTCGGATATTCGGGGCGAGCACGGTATAGCATGTTGCGGCAGGTATGAGTACGCTTTTTCCGATAGTCGGTCTGTTGCTGTTCTTCGGGGAGCCGGCGCTGTGCACGGCGCCTCCCGACACGACCGTGGTGCTGGAGAACTTCGAAGCGGACGCCGAGGGCGGCTTGCCCGCTGCGTGGCGCTTCTTTTCCCGTACAAACCGCCGCTTCGAGGCGCCGGACCGGCTTATGGATGCCGAGGGAAGGTTCTTCGTGATGCAGGAACACGGCAATCGTTTTCTCCGCGCCTATACGGCGGGTACGGCGCGGCGCATCTCGTTGCCGGACGAGGCCTTCCGCTGGGACCTGCCGGAGTTGCCGTACCTGCGGTGGACATGGCGCGCTCGCCGCTTGCCTGAGGGCGCCCGCGAGGATCGGGTCAACGACTCCGGCGCGGCGGTCTACGTGTCGTTTGCGAAAACCGATTGGCTGGGGCGTCCGCTCAGCATAAAGTACGTGTACAGCACTGCGTTGCCCCGGGAATCTGTGGTATCGACCGGCAACGTAAAGATCATCGTGGTTTCCAGCGGCCTTGAGGAAACAGGCGAGTGGGTACAGGTAACGCGCAATGTTGTGGAGGATTATCGGAATGTATTCGGCGCCGCGCCGCCGAACGCTCCAACGACGATCACGCTGTGGAGCGATTCGGACAATACGAACTCCGTGGCGGAGGTTGATTTCGACAACATTATGCTCACGAACCTCCCATGAGTCGTCTCTCCGACGCGCTGCGCGTCTTTATCCGATTGGTGGTCCGGCAAGTCTGGACGGTGGTGCTCCTTGCCCTCGTCGTTTCGGTAGTGGGCTTCTGGTTCGCCCGGCAACTCCGCATCGACACAGATTTTTCCAACCTCGTTCCGCGCGATTATCCGAGTGTGCAGGCATTGGAAGCGCTGCGCGAGACTGTGGGAAGCGAAGCGACCGTGGATGTGGCGATCGTGAGCCCGTCGTTTGAGGCCAACAAGGCGTTTGCCGAACAGTTGATTCCGCGGGCGCTGGCTCTTGCTCCGTCGCCGCAGGCCGAACCCTACCTGAATCGGGTCGATTTCGAGAAGGACACGGCGTTTCTGGAGCAAAACGCACTGTATTTCGCGACGTATGCCGAACTGGACAGTCTGGAGTCGTACCTCCGCGAGAAGATCCGCGACGCAAAGCTCGACGCCAATCCGCTTTTCTTCGATCTGGACGACGAAGAGGACGAATCCGATGACGAGACGGCGTACGATCCCGAACGCGATCTGGAAGAAGTGTACGATCATATCATCGGGAAGCGCTATCCGGTCAATGAGGACAGCACGATCATGGCGCTCCGGTTTTATCCGAGTGGATCGCAGACCGATATCGGGTTCATTGAGACCCTGTATGACGACCTGGATGCGCTGATCGTCGAGCTGACCCCGACCGCCTATCACCCGGAAATGAAGGTGGTGCCGGCGGGACGGCTTCTGCGCCAGCTTGTGGAAGTGCGGGCGATCTCCGACGATGTGCTCGGTTCGTTTGCCGCGGGCGTGACGGCCGTCTTGCTGCTGGTGGTGGGTTATTTTTTCTACAAGGGATATACAGCCCGTGCAGGTCATCGATTTTCCCGGCGCGTATTGATTGCACAACTGGTGCGCATCCCGGTGCTTGCCGGCCTGATCGGGATACCGCTCCTGATGAGCCTGTCCTGGACACTGGGCGTGGCCTGGTTCGCCTTCGGGAAGCTCAATATGATGACTTCGACGCTTGGGCTTGTACTGTTCGGCCTCGGCATTGACTACGGCATACATTTTTATGCCCGTTATACGGAAGAGCGCAGCCTGGGCCGTACGGCAGCAGATGCGGCGGAAAGCACGTTCACCAGTACGGGAAAGGCTATCGCGCTGGGCGCCTTTACAACGGCCGCCGCCCTCTACGTGTTGACCGGCGCGGATTTCCGCGGGTTCAGTGAATTCGGTTTCATTGCGGGCACGGGTATTCTTTTTGCCGTGGGGGCGATGACGATCGTAATGCCGGCGCTGCTGATTCTTTTCGAGCGCTATCGCCTGCTCAATTTCGAGGTGGGCGCCGGGGTGCGGACGGCCCTGCAAGGATATGGGAGAATTCCTGGCGCTCGGGGGCTGGTGCTGGGTAGCATGGGACTGGTTATCGCCGCGCTCGTGTTCCTTCCGAGGGTGGGCTTTCAGTACGATTTCGGCGCGCTCGATCCCGTGTATGAAGCGTACGACGCCAAAAGGAATCTCATCGGCGAGGTATATCCGTCGAGAGGACGCAACCCGGCCTATGTGCTTGTGGATGATCCGTCCGAAGCGCCCGCAGTCGAGGAGGCTATCGAACGGCATGCGCAGGCAGACACGCTGTCGCCCACGATCGACCGGGCGGAAACACTTCAGGAAAGGTTCCCCATGGCCGATCGGGAACAGCAGCACAAACTGGATCGCATCGCCGAAATTCGTGCACTGCTTGCCGACCCGTTCGTGCAGGCAGACACCGATGAAGGGCTTGCGCGCGTCGAGCTCGCAGCGGGCACGGTCCAGCCGCTTACGATCGAACAACTACCCGAAAGCATTCGCAACCGGTTCATATCAAAAACCGGCGAACTGGGAGGATTCATTGTGATATATCCGTCGGTGGGGCTTGCCGACGGGCGGGCTTCGATGGCGTTCGCCGACGATGTGGGAAAGATTGTTACCGAGGACGGAAACACGTACTACGCGGGCTCTCCATCCATTGTCGCCGCGGATATGCTGCGGCTGATGCGCAGCGATGCGCCATGGATGATGGCGGGCGCCCTGATTATGGTGATCCTGCTCATGTGGATCAACTTCCGCGCAGTGCGGTTGGTCGCGTTGGCCACGGCGCCGCTTGTGGTGGGCGTGTTATGGATGATTCTTGTCATAGAACTCGTTGGTATCCAGCTCAATTTCTATAACATGATCGTGCTGCCCGCCATTCTGGGTATCGGCAACGATGCGGGCGTACACCTGGTGCATCGCTACCAGGAGGAAGGGCCTGGTTCCATCCGGCGCGTGCTTCGCTATACGGGTGAGCATATTGCCATGGGGTCCTTCACGACCATGATCGGTTTTGCGGGATTGCTGCTGAGTTTTCACCCCGGTCTGCATTCGATCGGCGAGTTGGCCGTGGTAGGTATCGGGGCGACGCTGCTCGCAGCGCTCCTCTTTCTGCCGGCGGCGTTGCAGTGGCTGGAAGACCGCCGTGCTCCCACTGTTGTTGATACGGGTGCGTCGTAGCCGCGTCGCTCTTTTCACGCGACAGCGCGCCGCCGGGTGGAACAGTCCCGCAGGATGCGCAGGTACTTTTCCGCCGCTGCACGCCAGCCGAAGTGTTCCAGCACATGGCTTATCGTGCGCCGGCTGGCCTCTTCGAGCGTTTCCGGTTTGCGGCGATACTCCAGAATGGCATCGGTGAAGGCTGTGGTGTCTCCCGAGGGCACAAGCCGTCCGTTCTTTCCGTCTTCGATGACATCGGCGATGCCTTCAAGGTCGGCTGCGACGGCAGGCAATCCGCATAACCCCGCCTCCAGTATGACTACGCCGAATCCTTCCATATCTCCCGGAACAGGCACGTTCGGCATAATGAAGAGATCGGCGGCGCGGTACATGCCCTCCAGCTCCTTGTCGGACAGGCGACCGAGGAGCCTCACCCGGTGCGCGACCCCGGATCGTCCGGCAGCGTGCAGGATGCGTTCCGCCTCCGGGCCTTCCCCGGCCAGCCAGTAATGGACGTCTTCGGGGAGCCGGGGCAGGACGTGCTCGACAAACCATACAAACCCTTTCCGTTTTACCTGACGGCCCGCGCTGCACAAGAGCAGAACGCGTCCGGGGTTGTTTTTGACAGAGCCTTCCGGTTGTCCGAACCGCTCGAACAGCATCGTGCGTGCAGTAGCCCGGGACCAGTCCGATGCGAAGCGGTCCGGCGACACGCCGTTCGGCACGACATGTAGCTTCGCTGCAGCCAGCCCGCGTTCGAGGCAGGCCGCTCCAGTGGCGCGGCTGACAGGGAATACGGCGTCAAGCGCAGCGAATATCCGTGGCACCAGCAACTGGTACGGGGCCGAGAGCAGGGTTGCGTCCCGGCCATGCACGATGGCTCCCGAGGCAACACCGTGCTTGCGAAGCGTTCTTTGCAACAAAGGCGCGAGCGATGCCGTCACCATCGACGAAAAAAGCACGGCGTCAATCTTTCCCCGCTTCGCCGCTGCGGCGATTCTGAACAGGCTCGACCCGAGAAACAGGCTCGTCCGGATGTGCGTCCAGCGCCAGGAAGTACGCAGGATAACCGGCTCGACGCTTGCATTGCATTCGAACAATGCGTTGTACAGGTCCGTCGCGACGCGCTGCATGCCGCCGATATTCGCGAGCGGGCGGTTCCTCGGAGGGAAGGAATGGGAAACGTACAGGATGCGCACAGGCGGCTACGGGATACAGCCTCAGGGCACCCGAATGGCCCGGGTGGTCGGCGCCTCGATTCCGTCCCCCGCATAGCCGTCGCCGGTCCACGGCGCCTCCGGATACAGAATCTCGTCGTAGTAGCGCACCATGTGGGCCATGACCGTATTCCAGTCGTATTGGCGTGCGCAGTCCCGGGCCGCGGCGCCCATGCGGCGGCGTTCGGGTTCATGCTGGATCAGATGCTGCACGGCCTGCACAAATGCAAGGGTGTCGCCGGGAGGGGCCAGCAGCCCGGTTTTGCCATGCTCCACAAGGGTGCGGCTCCCCGTGGCGTCGGCGCACACCGTCGGCAGCCCGGAAGCCATGGCTTCGAGCGTAACGTTGCCGAATGTTTCCGTATCGCTGGGGAAGAGAAAAAGCTCCGAGGAGGCGTATGCGCGGGCGAGTTGCTCGTTTTCAAGCCGCCCGGTGAAGATGGTATGAGGGAGTTGGTTCCGGAGCTCGTTCAGCACGGGTCCGTCTCCCACGATCATGCTCCGGTGCTTTATGCCCCGCTGCTGCAGGTTTCGCACGACGTCCGTAAAGATGTGCACGCCCTTCTCCCGGACGACTCGCCCGATAAAGCTGACGAGCACCTCGTCGTCTTCTACGCCGATCGAACGACGCCATCCCGTGTCATAGTGCGCCGGATTGAAGCGATGCGTGTCGACGCCGCGCATCCAGAGGCGTATTCCCTTGCTGATACCCCGGGAGTGCAGTACCTCGGCCATGGACTGCGAGGGTACGTAAACATGCCGGCACTGATTGTAAAAGTGTTGGAGGTATTTCCACGACTGGCCCTCCAGCCGACCGAAACCATAGTACTTTAGATACGAAGAGAAGTGCGTATGGTAGGAGGCAACCGAAGGAATGCCTTCCCTTCCGGCGAAGCGCAGAGCCTGGTAGCCCAGTAAATCGGGTGTGGCGATGTGGAACAGGTGGGGCCGGAACGTCCGGAGCAGGGAGCGGGCATTCCGCGTGAGTCCCAGCGAGAGACGGTACTCGGGTCGTTGCGGCACCGGCACCGAGGGAACAGGGGCCAGGATGCCGGCATGATCCACAGGAGGATCGGCAATGGTCGGCGCAAAGATCAGTACCTCCGTATCGTGCGCTTCGAGATAGGACACCAGCCGGTTCAACGTGAGCGATACGCCGTCGGCGATGTGGTTGTATGCGCCCGTAAAGAGTGCAACCCGACGCAGGGCCGGCGGCCCTACCCGAATGCGTTCCCGGTGTATCGTATACGTTTCGTATTGCATGGAGCCTATGTGCGCAACAGCTGCCCGGAGAACGCGTTGTCCTCCTGAAATTCTCCGCGCACTTGAGTAAGCCGCAGGAAAGCCCGAAAAAGTAACATGTCTACGGCAGTATGTTTTTCAAAAACTGTCCAGTGTGGCTGTCAGGTATAGCGGCAATCTCTTCGGGCGTTCCTTCCGCTACCACGAATCCGCCGCGTCTTCCGCCTTCCGGGCCGAGATCGATCACCCAATCCGCACATTTTATCACATCCATATTGTGTTCGATGAGAATGACGGAATGACCTTCTTCGACGAGCGCGTTCAATGCCGCCATGAGTTTGCGGATATCGTCGAAATGCAGGCCCGTAGTAGGTTCGTCCAGCATGTACAACACGCGGTCCCGGGAGGGCTTCCCGAGGAAGGAGGCCAGTTTCAGCCGCTGCGATTCGCCCCCCGAAAGCGTGTTGGAAGGTTGCCCCAGGGTCAGGTATCCGAGGCCGATATTCTGTAGCACCCGCAGCTTGCCCATGATGGGCGCATGGTCTGCGAAGAAGTCGCTTGCCTCGTCGATGGTCATCCGGAGGATATCGGCCACATGTTTGCCCCGGTACCGGATTTCAAGGGTTTCCTTTTTGTACCGGCTCCCCCGGCACGCCTGGCATTCGAGATACAAGTCCGCAAGGAATTGCATCTCGACCTTCACGATGCCCTCGCCCTGACAGGTTTCGCACCGTCCGCCGGGAACGTTGAACGAAAAGTGGCCGGGCTTCAGTCCCTGCATGCGGGCCTGGTGTGTGCCGGCCAGGATATCTCGCACGTGATCGAATACTTTCGTGTACGTGGCCGGATTGGAGCGGGGGGATTTCCCGATAGGGTTCTGATCGACCATTTCGATGCGGTCAACGAGCTGGTAACCGCGGATGATGTCGTGTGCACCCACGCCGCCCTCGACCCGGTAGCCTTTCAGGCGCATCAGTCCGTTGTACAGCGTCTGGTGCACCAGCGTCGATTTGCCGGAGCCGCTTACTCCGGTTACACAGGTGATCATATCCAGGGGAAACTGCACATCGAGGCGCTTCAGATTGTGCTGACGGGCATGCTCGACGTACAGGGCATTGTCGTCGTAGACCGGCCGCCGCGCCGCGGGCACGGGAATCTGTTCCCGGCCGCTCAGGTAGGCTCCGGTCAGCGAGCGCCGGTCGCGCAGCAGTTCGTCATAACTGCCCTGGAAGACTACCTCCCCGCCGAGTCGACCGGCGCCGGGGCCGAGATCGACCACCTGATCCGCCCGTTCCATCATGACCGCCTCATGTTCCACGACCAGCACGGTATTCCCGATATCGCGCAGGTTTTCGAGGATGCTTATCAGCCGATCGTTATCCCGGGGGTGCAGTCCGATGGAGGGCTCGTCGAGCACATAGAGCGAGCCGACCAGCGACGATCCGAGCGAGGTCGAAAGATGAATGCGCTGGCTTTCGCCGCCGGAAAGCGTCTGCGAAAGGCGGTCCAGCGAGAGGTAATCAAGCCCGACATCGACAAGGTAGGCCAGCCGCTTGCGAATCTCTTCCAGCACGCGTCCGGCGATCTGTTCGTCGTGACCGGAGAGCATCAGATTCCTGAAGAAGTCGCGGGCGTCTTTTGTCGTCAACTCGCATATCTCACCGATATGCAGCCCTCCGACTTTCACGTACTGCGCTTCCCGGCGCACGCGATACCCCTCGCATTCCAAGCACGGCATGTAGCCTCGAAACCGGGCGTGGAAGATCCGGTAATGCATCTTGTACTTCTTCTTCTCCAGAAATTTGAAGAAGCCTCGGATGCCGATGTAGTCGCCTTCCCCGTTCCACGCCAGTTCGCGTACATCCTCCGGCAGTTCGCGCCAGGGCGTGTCGATGTCGATCCGGCGTTCGGCGGCAACCCGGACCAGGTCCCGGAAATACCGGCTCCATCGTTCCGTGCGGAACGGGGCGATGGCGCCCTGCCGGATCGAAAGGTTTCGATCCGGGATGATGAGGTCTTCGTCCAGGCCCGTGACCCGGCCGAATCCCTGGCAGGTGGGGCATGCGCCCAGCGGGCTGTTGAATGAGAACAGCAGAGGCGACGGTTCTTCGAAGCGCATCCCGTCGCGTTCGAAGAATTCGCTGAAATGCAGCGTCTCTCCCCCGTGAATATGCACGACGCAGCGCCCGGCGCTTTCCCGGAAAGCCTGCTCCGCCGAATCCGAGATGCGCGAAAGGTTGTCTTCGTCTCCGTGACGGACGGCCAGACGATCTACCAGCACGAGCAGGCGTCGGCGAGGATATCCGGCGGCTTTTTCGGGAGATTCCTCGTTTAGATCGAGAATGCGTTCCTCGTTGCCGGAGTTCTTTTCTTTCCCGGAAGGCAGGAGCAGCACCCGAAAGAACCCTCGCTGCTGCAGTGTACCCAGTTCCTTTTCGAGGGAGGTCTTTTTGTGATCGGGAATGGGAAAGCAAACGTAGAACCGCGCCCGGTCCTCTGCGATGGCGTGCAGCCGCTCGGCCACGGATCGGGGAGCGTCCCGCGTCACTTCTTCGCCGCTCACAGGCGAGATCGTGCGGCCGATGCGTGCAAAAAGGAGCCGGAGATGATCGTAGATTTCCGTTTGCGTAGCGATCGTCGAGCGGGGGTTTTTCGACGTCGTTTTCTGCTCGATGGCGATAGCCGGCGCCAGTCCGGTGATCAGATCGACATCCGGCTTGTCCATGCGTTCGAGAAACTGCCGCGCATAGGCGCTCAGACTTTCGACATAGCGCCGCTGGCCTTCTGCGTAGATCGTGTCGAAAGCAAGAGACGATTTACCCGAGCCGGACGGCCCGGTGAAGACAATGATTTTGTTGCGCGGCAACTCCAGGTCAATCCCTTTCAGATTGTGTTGCCGGGCGCCGCGAATGACGATGGGTCGCCGGGAAGAGCGCGGCGAGCGGGATGCGGCGTCGCGGATTGCGCCGGATTGCGCCTTCGCAGGGATCGGTTTCCGGGTAGTCGCCATGCGTGCAGATGCAGGCCGCGTGCATGTGCAAGGCGTCAAGCGGGCCGTTGCACGCACCGCAGGGAATTGCGAAGCGGTAAAAAGGAAAAAGGACAAACCCTATCCAACGCCTGCGGCGCAGATAGGATGCAGGCGGAACGGAAGACAAATACCTTGGCGCGGGCTTCAGGCGTCGTAGCCGAGGTTTGGCCGGAGCAGCCGTTCGGCCTCTGCAACCGGCAGGCCCCTGCGCCGGGCATAGTCCTCTACCTGATCTCTACCGATCAACCCTACTTCGAAGTAGCGCGCCTTAGGGTGCGAGAAGTACCATCCACTGACAGAGGCTCCCGGCAACATCGCCCAGGATTCGGTCAACTCCATGCCGATGCGCCGCCGGACGCTGAGCAGTTCCCAGAGTTTCTCTTTTTCGCTGTGTTCCGGACAAGCCGGATAGCCCGGGGCGGGGCGAATGCCCTGGTACGATTCTGCGATCAGATCGGCACGGCCCAGCGATTCCTTTGGTGCATAGCCCCAAAATTCTCGGCGCACCCGAAGATGCAGATACTCGGCGAATGCCTCGGCCAGCCGGTCCGCCAGCGCCTGCAGCATAATCGCGCTGTAATCGTCGCCTGCCTGCTTGAAGGCGGCTGTCTGCTCCGATTCTCCCAACCCTGCGGTGACGGCGAATGCCCCGACCCAGTCGTCGATGCCGTGCTCGATGGGCGCCACATAATCCGACAATGCGCGGTGCGGCATGCCTCCGGGCAATGTTCGTTGCTGGCGCAGCGTCGAGAGGCGTATCCGTTCGGTACGCCGTTGTTCGTCGGTAAAAACGAGGATATCATCGTCCGCCGTCGCTGCTGCCGGAAAGAGGCCGCACACGCCGCGTGCGACGAGCCACTCCTCTTTCACGATGCGGTCCAGCATGGAGCGTCCGGCATCATAGAGTTCCCGCGCGGCCTCGCCTTTTACCGGATCCTGGAGGATGGCCGGGAACAGCCCGTTCATTTCCCAGGCCGAGAAGAAGGGTCGCCAGTCGATGTAGTCGACGAGTTCTTCGAGCGGTTGCCGATTGATCGTATGTACGCCGGGTTGGCTCGGCCTTGGCGGCGGGCAATTTTTCCAATTCCCATCGAAACGGTTTGCACGTGCTGCGTCGAGGGTCAGGCTCGGGAGTCGGCGCTTCGGTTGCGCATGCCGTTTTCGCCGGGTGGCATGCTCGCGATCCACCGTTGCGACATAGTCGCCACGCTGGTCTCCGACCAGTTCCTTCATCACGCCCACGGCGCGGGAAGCATCCTTCACATACACGACGGGTCCGGCGTAGACCGGGTCGATCTTGACAGATGTATGAATCGGCGATGTGGTAGCCCCGCCGATCAGCAGGGGCATACTGAATCCCTGCTTCTGCATTTCCCCGGCGACATACACCATTTCGTCGAGCGATGGCGTAATCAGCCCGGACAAGCCGATCATATCCGCACGCTTCTCGCGGGCTGTGTCGAGGATGCGCTGGCAAGGCGTCATGACGCCAAGGTCCTCGACCGTGAAGCCATTGCACTGCAGCACCACGCTGACGATGTTTTTGCCGATATCATGCACATCGCCTTTGACCGTCGCCATCACCACCTTGCCGCGTCCGTGCGTGAGCGAAGCGGATTCGTCCCCCTGCATGAACGGCACGAGATGTTCTACGGCCCGTTTCATCACGCGCGCCGATTTGACGACCTGCGGGAGAAACATCTTCCCGGCGCCGAACAGGTCACCCACCCGGTTCATGCCGTTCATCAGCGGTCCTTCGATCACATGCAGCGGGCGCGCTGCCGCCAGCCTTGCTTCCTCGACATCGCTCAGAATATGTTCATCAAGGCCATGCACCAGCGCATGCTCCAGCCGCGCCTCCACAGGCAACTCGCGCCAGGCATCCACCACTGCAGGGTCCGTTTCGGGCGCCTTGTCCACATGTTGCGCTATCTCCAGCAATCGCTCGGTAGCGTCGGGGCGCCGGTTCAGGATAGCATCCTCGACAGCCTCGCGCAGTGCGTCCGGAATGTCGTCGTATGCGATCAGGGAGCCTGCATTCACGATCGCCAGATCCAACCCGGCGCGGGTCGCATGATACAGGAATACGGCATGCATGGCGCGGCGCACCGGCTCGTTGCCCCGGAAGGCAAAGGAAACGTTGCTTACGCCGCCGCTCACCAGTGCACCGGGACAGGCGGCCTTGATGTGCGGGATGGCCTCGATGAACGAGCGGGCGTACCCGTTATGCTCTTCGATTCCGGTGGCTATGGCCAGGATATTGGGATCGAAAACGATATCTTCGGGTGCGAAGCCGAGCTGCTCCACAAGTAATGCGTAGCTGCGCGCACATATTTCTACCCGCCGTTCGGTGGTCGTTGCCTGTCCCTCCTGGTCGAACGCCATGACCACCAGCGCATGTCCGAGATCGCGGATCGTCCGGGCCTGACGAAGGAATGTTTCCTCGCCTTCCTTGAGGCTGATCGAGTTGGCGACGCCCTTGCCCTGCAAGCACCCAAGGCCGGCTTCGAGCACCTCGAAGCGCGAGGAATCCACCATGACCGGCACCCGGCTGATTGCAGGTTCGCAGGCCAACAGGTTCAGGAACCGTTGCATGACCGCCTTGCCGTCGAGCATGCCCTCGTCCATGTTGACATCGATGATGTTGGCGCCGCCCGCCACCTGTTCGGCTGCAATTTTCAGCGCACCGGGGAAATCTTCGTCCTGGATGCGTCGCAGGAAAACTTTCGAACCGGCCACATTGGTGCGCTCGCCGATGTGCAGCAGGCCGGTGGTCTCCGTCCTGTTCAGCGGTTCGAGACCCGACAACCGCATCCGCCGCTTCGTCTCCGGCGTCTTGCGCGGCGCTGCCGACGCGACCGCATCCCGGATCGCCTCAATATGCTCCGGCGTCGTACCGCAGCAGCCGCCGACAATGTTCACGACGCGGTCTTCGGCGATCTCTTTCAGAATCGCGGCCGTGGTTTCGGGCGTCTCGTCGTATGCGCCGAACTCGTTCGGCAAGCCGGCGTTCGGGTGCAGGCTGAGCGGCGTATCGGCGATATGGGATAATTCGCGGATATGCCGGTCGAGGTCACTGGCCCCGAGTGCACAGTTGAGACCCACTGCCAAGGGGCGGGCGTGGCGAATGGAAATGAAAAACGCCTCCAGCGTTTGCCCCGACAGCGTGCGTCCCGATTGGTCTGTGACGGTGCCCGATACGATCACCGGAATCGTTGCGCCCGTGTCCCG
This sequence comes from Rhodothermales bacterium, assembly GCA_965248175.1. Taxonomy (GTDB): domain Bacteria; phylum Bacteroidota; class Rhodothermia; order Rhodothermales; family VXPQ01; genus VXPQ01. The sequence continues at coordinate 738,904 of OZ252093.1, read as the reverse complement.
CTCAAGCCGGGCGATCGCGTACAGAGCCGCTTTCGCGTTCAACGTATCGAAAATCGTTTCCAGCAGCAACAGATCGGCGCCTCCCCGGCACAGGCCGTTTGCCGCCTCGTAGTACGTGCTGCTCAGTTCGTCGAACGTGATTGCCCGGTAGCCAGGGTCTTCGACCTTGGGCGACATGGACAGTGTGCGGTTGGTGGGGCCCATACTGCCCGCCACCAGCCTGGGCTCGTCCGTTTTGCCGGTCCACCGGTCGGCTTCTGCCCGCGCAAGCGCCGCCGCGCTGCGGTTCATCTCGAACACGAGATGCTCAAGGCCGTAGTCGGCCTGGGACGGTCCGTTCGCCGTGAAGCTGTTGGTGGTCAGGATGTCTGCGCCGGCGGCCAGATACTGCCTGTGGATATGGGCGATGGCGTGCGGCTGTGTCAGGCACAAGACATCGATGTTGCCCCTGAGATCCTGTTCGGTATCCTTGAATCGCTGCCCGCGAAAGGCGTCTTCGTCCAGTCCAAGGGACTGCGCCATCGTGCCGAATGCCCCATCGAGCAGGACAATGCGCCTGCTCATCGTCTGGTGCAGCCAGTCGAGGCGCTTCGTTCTGCTGTTCATGTTTTCAGCGTCCGAACAATTTCTATCGCCAGACGGTGCCGGTTCAACGTATACAGGTGCATGTGCTCCACGCCTTCCGCTTTTAGCCGCAAGGCTTGCCCGCAGGCGAGGTCCCGAGCGATCGCGAACGCTTCCGCATCGCTTTTTCCCTCGAATCTGGTGCGCAGCGCGTTGGGTACGATCACCCCGCATTTGTCGGCGAACCCGAACACTTGGGCAGCGTTGTGGATGGGCATGACGCCCGGCCAGACCGGCACCGCGATGCTGCGCCGGGCGCACTCGTCCCGATACGCAAGGAAGGCGTCGACGTTGAAAAAGAGCTGCGAGATGGCGAAATCGGCGCCGGCCTCCAGCTTACGTTCCAGCACCGTGAACCGGTCATCGGGGCTACGGTCTTCGGGGTGTCCTTCCGGGTAGCAACTGACGCCTATTTCAACGTCCGGAACGGTATCCCTGAGCGCGGCGATCAACTCCCAGGACGAGGTGTAGTGCGCTGCGCTATCCACATGGCCGTCTGGCTTGTCACCCCGCAGGGCAATGATGCGCTGGATGCCAAGCCCGACATACTTCCGCGCCATGGTGGTGATCTGCAGGCGTGTGCGGCCGATGCTTGACATGTGTGGGCAGCACGCCGCGTGGTGGTTCGTGCGCAATGCGCGCACCAGCTCGAAGGTTCCGCGCTGCGACGATCCTACTGCGCCGCAGGTCACGCTCACGAAATGCGGCTCCAGCGCGAGCAGCGCTGGGAGGCTTGTTTCGAATCGTTCCTCGGCGAGCGCTGTACGCGGCGGAAAGAATTCCAGAGAGAAGGTCATTGGTGTACTCTAACGTTGGACGGCTACCGTGTTCCCGGTATGAGAAACCGCTGGCATGCATGCTTATTGAAAGGGGTTTATGATTTGCAATTCGCTAAAAAGGACGATTTAAGGATATTATTTCTATTTAATCGTCATTTGTTACGATTTGTATAGTATAAAAATTTATTCGCAAATAAAGGCGAATTATAGTATATTATATCCATCTTATCGCCAGATAATATGATTTATGTCTTTTGAAAATCTGAATACCGACGAATACCTGCTTACCGAACTCGGTAAGCGTTTTGCCCGCCATCGTCTCGATATGGGCGTTACCCAGGCTCATCTTGCTTTCGAGGCGGGAATATCCAAGCGTACGCTGGAGCGCATCGAGGCGGGCAAAACGGTCCAAATTACCAGTATTCTCCGCGTACTCAGGGCATTGCATCTCGTTCCGCACCTCGATGCGCTGGTCCCGAAGGCCGGTCCACGCCCTATGGACATTCTGAGGAGCATGCAAGGCAAACAGCGTCAGCGAGCGCCGTCTTCCAAATCCAGGGTCGTGAGGGAACGGCCCGCAGCATGGCGATGGGGAGATGAAGAATGACGCACGCCGAAGTCAAACTTTGGGGAAGCACGATCGGCGCTGTCACGCTTGAGGACGGCAAAGAGGTCGCCGCCTTTCAGTTCGCCCCACGGTTTTTGGGCAGCGGCATAGAGCCTGCACCGCTCGTCATGCCCTTGTCCAGTAAGGTATACCGGTTTCCTATGCTGCGCCGCGAATCGTTTTACGGCCTTCCCGGTATGTTGGCGGATTCCCTGCCGGACCGTTTCGGCCATGCCTTGATCAATGCCTGGCTGGCGAGACAGGGTAGATCCCCGGATTCATTCAATGCCATCGAGCGGCTGTGTTACACAGGGTCTCGCGGGATGGGCGCCTTGGAATTCATGCCCGCGACAGGGCCTCGGGCAGACCGGGGGCAGCGTCTTCAGGTGGATCGGCTGGTGGCGTTGGCTTCCGAAATCCTGCAACAACGGGAAGCACTGAGTTTGTCCTTTGGCGAGCAAGACGATGAAGCGCCACTTCAGGAAATCCTGCGGGTGGGTACATCCGCAGGCGGCGCCCGCGCAAAGGCTGTGATTGCCTGGAACCCTCAAACAAAAGAGGTTCGCTCAGGACAGGCAGAGGCTGGTGTCGGGTTCGAATACTGGCTGATCAAGTTTGACGGCGTGGGCGGAGCACAAGACGGAACATGGGCGCAACCCAGAGGATACGGCGCCATCGAATATGCCTATCACCTCATGGCGCGGGACGCCGGTATCGAAATGGCCGATTGCCGCTTGTTCGAGGAAGGCGGGCGGCGGCATTTCATGACCCGGCGTTTCGACCGGCTGCCCGATGGGGCAAAGCTGCATATGCAGTCGCTCGGAGCGATGGCGCACTTCGATTTCAACGACGCAGGCGCCCATTCTTATGAACAGGCGCTCATGATCATCCGGCGATTGGGGCTTTCGATGAGCACGATAGAGGAACAGTTCCGTCGAATGGCTTTCAATGTTTTTGCGCGCAATCAGGACGATCACGTCAAAAACATTGCCTTTCTCATGGATCGGACCGGAGCATGGGCGCTGGCGCCTGCGTTCGACCTGATCTATGCCTGTAATCCGGCGGGCAAGTGGACATCGACCCATCAGATGACGCTCAACGGAAAACAGGAAGCCTTCACCATGGAAGATTTTCGGGCCTGTGCACAATCTGCCTCCATGAAACGGGGGCGCGCGGAGGCTATTTGCGCCGAGGTTTCTGAGGTCGTATCGTGCTGGCCGGACTACGCGGAAGAGGCGGGTGTCGGGGCCGTGCAACGAGATGCGATCCGAGAGCGTATTGAGGAGGCGGCAATCCTGTAACCGAGCCTCATGGAATTTCTCAATCCATTCATGCTGCTTGCGCTGGGCGCGGTAGCGCTTCCGGTGATCGTGCATCTGTTCCATTTCCGCCGTCCGCGGAAGGTGGATTTCAGTTCGCTGACGTTCGTGCGGGAATTGCAAAAAACCACGATGCAGCGGATGCGGCTGCGGCAGTGGCTGCTGCTTGCGCTTCGCCTCCTTGCGATCATCTGTCTGGTGTGCGCCTTTGCCCGTCCTTCTCTTACGGGCCAGGTAGCCGGCGCCGTCGGCGGCGTGGCGCGGTCTTCCGCGGCGCTCGTCATCGACAATTCGCTCTCCATGACGCTGCGGGATGCGGAGGGGGAATACCTCCGCCAGGCCAAAGACATCGTTTCCGGCCTGATCCGGGAGTTCGAGGAGCGCGATGAGATTTTTCTGCGGACAACAGCCGGGGGCGATGTGCCCCAGGGGTCTCTTTCGCCCGCTGCCGCCATAGATGCGGTTGAGGATATCCGGGCTTCCGCCGCCGGAGTGTCGCTGCTCAAGGCCGTTGCTTCTGCTACGGAGGCGCTTGAGGAAGCCGCTCACCCCAACCGGGAAGTGTACATCGTGAGCGATATGCAGGCCCCGGCGCTGGCGGACACCGTGCGTGCTGTGCAAGCGGAAGGTATGCGGGCGTACTTGCTGCCGGTCGGGGGCAGAACGCAGGCCAACGTAGCCGTGGTCGATGTGCGTATCGACAGCCGCATTGTCGAAGCGGGTCAGCCGGTGCGTTTGTCGGCGACGCTGGTGAATTACGCAGACGAACCCGTAGAGGGCTATGTGGCGAGCGTTTTTCTGGAAGGCCGCCGTCTGGCCCAGGCCACTGCGGATCTTTTGCCGCGCGAGCCGACGGAGGTGCTCTTCACGATTACGCCGCCCGAAAGCGGGTGGCTCTCCGGCGTGGTGCAGATCGAGGAGGACGTGTTTGCCTTTGACGACCGCCGCTATTTCACGCTGCATGTGCCCGAGCGGCGGCGCATTCTGATCGTACGGGGGGAAGGCGAGAACACAGGTTTTCTGGAACTGGCCCTGTCGCCGGAACTGGCAAGGGGACAGGTTGCCTTCGACGTGACGGTTATTCCGGAAACGAGTCTGGCGGCGACGGGGCCGGAAGGATACGATGCGGTGGTGGTTGCGGGTGCGCAGACCCTGTCCAGTGGAGAAACGGAGGTGCTCGCGCGATACGTTGCGGGCGGGGGCGGATTGCTTCTCAGCCCATCCTCCGCAGGACAGGAAGAGGGGCAGGAGTACAACACCTTGCTGGAGATGGTCGGGGGTGGCCGCATATCCGGTTTCAATGGATCGCTCGGGTCGCAAACCCGCATTGCCTCGTTCGACCATGTCGAATTGGAGCACCCGCTTTTCGAGGGCGTTTTTCATATCGAGGCGGAAGGAGACGCACCGAATGTGGAGCGTCCGGAGATATGGTTCGCCGCGCGCTATGAGCCGGAAGGCGCCGGGGAGCAGTCCATTATTCGCCTTTCCAACGGCGATCCGTTCCTGCAGGAAATCCGGCATGAGCGGGGCGTGGTGCTGCTGCTTGCCGTGGCGCCCGACGCGCGTTGGAGCGAACTGCCTGTCCGCGGCCTGTTCATCCCGCTCGTGTATCGCTCCCTGTACTATTTGTCGGCTTACGAATCCATTTCCGGCGAGCAGTTTCCGGCGGCCCGCCCTGCCGAACTCCGCATCGCCCGCCCTCCCGGAGAGGCTTTGTTGCGTCTGGCGGGGCCCGACGGAACGGAATATGTGCCCGAACAGCGCGACCTGTTCGGCGCCGCGTTGCTAATGATTGACGAGGAGGCCGTCGAGCGTTCCGGCGTCTACGATGTATACGCCGGCGACGAAATCGTGCGGCGCATCGCGTTCAATGTGGACGAGCGGGAGTCGGATATGCTTATTCTGGAAGCCGGAGAGGCGCTCCGCCGTCTGGCCAATGTCGTCGACGCGCCGGTCGAGATCATAGCAGCAGGAGGGCGCTCCGCCGGAGATGTCGTCGAGGCGGTGGCGGAGCAGCGTACGGGACGGGAATTATGGAAAGCGTTCCTGCTCCTGGCGTTGCTGTTTCTGGCGGCGGAAATGGTCGTGGCGAAGGGGTGGCGCCCGACGGCGAAAGAAGGAACATCCTTGTTCGCCGGGACGGGGTCATAGGGTGCCCCCGTATTCCCTGGTCGGGTCGCGGTACACGGAATGGTTGTGCCCCGCGCTGTCTCCCACATTGCCCTGCGTGGAGAATTCGATCAGGAGCTGCGGCCCCTGAATGCGATAATACACGCTGCCGCTGCCGTCGGTAGGACCATGCCAGGCGAACCGGGTTTCGTGCAGGTCGGGGGCGATCTCCGCATGGCGCGCTTCGGCTTCGGTTTCAGGCAAAACGCTGACCCACAGGTCGATCAGGTTCACGAGCATCTCCTGCTGCACCGCCGGCCACTCTTCCACACGGGCGCCCTCCATGGGAGGGAGAACCCCGTCCCGTCCGGCCCCGGCATACACCTCCCTCGGACGATTGTTTACCATAGCGGCGGCTCGTTGCGGCTCATCCAGCGCCGTCACCAGCGCAAGCCCTCCCTCGAGCTCCGCCTTCAGCGGTGCGAATGCCTTGCCACCGTCCTCGTAGGTCGCAGGCTCCACGCCAAGAAACGTGGGGCTCAAGAACATCCGCCCCTCGTCGATCGTCACGTTCACAGCAAGGTGGTGTCCTCCGAATTGCCATGACCAGGCCTCCGTCTCGGAAGGCGTGCCGAACACGGCAAACCAGTAATTGTCTTCTGTCCAGCCGAACCGGGCCGTAAGAGGCGACGATTGCGCCAGGATCTCGTCCGCCCGCACGATCTGGCGCACTTTTTCGAAGCCTTCTTTGCTCAGGGACGTCTCCAGCACGGCAAACACTGAGGCCAGTTGCTCTTCGTTCAGGTCGCCCATGCGAATGCCGTTCCGCTCGAAGTCGAGGATGTTCACGGGCAGGTTCGACCAGTTCCGACGCTTTTCGTCGTCCAGATCGTACGTCACTTCCTCCAGCAGGTCATCGTCGAGCGTATCGTACAGCGCTTCGACTGCAGCGACCACTTCCGCCGCCTTGTCGTTGTTCGAAGCGGCGCCTGGGTGCTGTGCTGTCTCTTTGTTCGGAACCGTGTTGTTTCCGGAAGTCCCTGACATTTCACTGTACGCAGCGACAGAGACGGCCAGAACAAGAAACGCAAGGACGAGAATGCGTGACGGTTTACGGAGCATGGGGAAGGTTGTCTTTTGATGCGATGCCGTAAACTGATTATACTCCGGCACGGGGTGTTTCATTCCAACGGGGTGGTTTTTTGCGGGGATGCGAAGAAAATCCACTCGATTATGTGCGCCTGCTTTTCCGCTGCGTCAGTGCTTCCGTCCCGGTCGCCCTTGCAGACGGTTCGTTACCCCCCCAGGTCCCTTTATGTAAAATTCACAATCCTTTGCAATTATCCATACCCTTTTGGCGGTATGTTGAAATGCCGACAGAATACGTACTTGAAAAATGGTCGACCAGCTTTTCAAATTAAGCGCTTACGGGAGATGAGAATATGAAAAGGAGCGCATTCATTTTTTTCCTGTCTTTTCTTTTCATCCCTTCGGCTAATGCGCAGTCCGAGGAAGACGAGATATCCAGGGAAGGGAAACCTGCGTCGTATGTTTCCGCAGGGTATCACCATTTATCACGGGTTTATAAAAGTGAGTATTTTGATAACACAGAGAGGTTTCCTGTCGGTGTATATGGAGAATATGGATATAATATTCGTAGAAGATCCTATATACTCGCTTCTGTAAATTTTAATCGTAGATCTGAACCGTTCGATATTGTGGGCACTATTATTAGTGCTGACAACACTATTATTAGTGCTGACAATATTGATTTGACGTATATACAAAATATTATTGATTTGAAAACCGGAATCAAACATCACTGGGATCCCAAAATTATACCGAGGATGTCTTTTTATATAACCGCACGGGTCGGTGTTGAGTTTTACAATGTGGCATGGAAAACAAAGGGAATTATAAGGAATTGTTGACAAGAGGGAATAAATATCGTATTATTACAGGTGCACAAAATGGAGACCGTCATGGCACATGTAGCACCTGGAAAAGCGCACCGCAGCGGCATTACCCTGATGCAACTGGCCGATATGTTTCCCGACGAGGAAGCGGCCCGCAAGTGGTTCGAATCTCGTATCTGGCCGGACGGTCGCCATTGCCCGCGCTGCAAGGGAACACGCACCCGCGAAGCGTCTCATCATTGCATGCCCTACTGGTGCACCGACTGCCGCAAGTACTTTTCCGTCAAGGTCGGAACGGTCATGGAGGGGTCGAATCTGTCGCTCCGCAAATGGGCGTATGCGATTTACCTGCATACGACAAATCTGAAAGGCGTTTCCTCGATGAAACTGCATCGGGATATCGGGATCGCGCAGAACTCGGCGTGGCACCTGCTCCAACGCATCCGCAAGGCGTTCGAGGGCGCCGATAACGACCTGTTCGGCGGCCCCGTTGAAGTCGATGAGACGTACGTAGGGGGCACGGAATCGAACAAGCACGAATCGAAGAAACTCCACGCTGGCCGGGGAACTGTAGGCAAGACCGCCGTTGTCGGAGCAAAGGATCGGGCCACTGGCAAGATCAAGGCGGAAGTCGTGCAGAATACGACAAGCCGGACGTTGCAAGGCTTCGTTCTGGACAACGCCGAATTGGGTGCGGTCGTCTACACGGACGACAACAAGGCATACGCGGGTCTGCGGTACATCTACGACCTTGCGAGCGTCCAGCACTCGGTAGGCGAATACGTACGCGGCATGGCGCACACCAACGGCATAGAATCGTTCTGGGCAACCCTCAAACGAGCACACAAGGGCGTATACCACAAGATGAGCCGCAAGCACCTTCACCGCTATGTGGCGGATTTCTCAGGCCGCCACGGATTGCGCGAACTCGACACGCTGGAACAGATGGGCCTTGTCGCCTGCGCAATGGTGGGCAAGCGGCTCCGGTACAGAACGCTGGTGGCTTAATCCGGCACGGACCGCAAGCCCGCGCCATGCGATAGGCCCGCAGCGTCGATGATTGCGTACACCGCAGGGGATATCTCGCCATGCCAGGCAAGGTCTACGTCAGAGAGTGTCCACGTATCCTTAAAGGCGGCCTCTGAACCTATTGGGGCGGAATAGTTGCGGTTAGAGTTGAACGGCGGGTCGAGGTAGATGAGATCGACCGAGGCGGAGTTCATGCCCCTCATTACGTCCAGATTGTCGCCCGTCCACAGGGTCCGGTTTGCCCAATTCGGCCCGGTTGTTGCCGTGTGTGTGTGTGTGTGTGTGTGCATCGTATACCTATAAAGCCCTATACTGCAGGGGCCTGTATACGAGGAAGATCGCAGGCCGTCAACAATTCCTTATAATTCCCCATTTTTACTTCCACAGCCGCTTTGTGATCGCCCTTGACGGTCCAGAGTCGGATGTCCGGTCGTTTATGATCGGCGACCTCTTCTTCGCGCGTTACTTTATAGGCGCCGTTTGCCTTATCGCGGATGCGCCAAGCAAGCGTACGCTGCACTTCCATTTCCTCCTTGATATTTCTGACCGTCACCCGGTCCGTGAAATCGTCGTGGGTGAAGTAGTGCTGGAGGTCGTCGAGTCGATCCATCATGACTCTGAACAGACCGTTTCGGTCTTGCGGTGGTATTTCAAGTCTCCTCTCCAGTTCGACCACATCTTCCGGTGCATGCGGGGCAAACTCGGCATCGGTGGCCGTTTGCTTTCGAACGAGGAATCGGATATAGTCCGAACGATCATCAAACACGTTCTCATTTATGAGATTCAGGGCGACATCGTGAGCTTCCTGTCCAGGTGTGCCGAGCAATCTGTCCAGCAAGAAGCTTCTGGCCCTTTGGGCATTATCCCTTGTATCTGGAGAGTATGCCTCTTCGTGACTCTGATCTTTTTCTGGTCGGATGAATATATAGGCGCACCGTACAAGTTGTCCGAGAGCATGGGCATGCCGGGCGGGGTCTGCAATCTTGAAAAAGGCAACATCGTGATCGCTGAACGAGTCGGCGAATATTCCGAGGGCCCGTTCGCGAATGACCGGATCCTCGCTGTCCGCCAAGCTCGCAATCAGCACCTGTGTTCCGCGTTCCGCATCGAACCGGAACAATCCCTTAAGCCATGCGAGCGCCAGTGCACTGTGAGGGGCGGCTTCGTAGCGCTCGGCGCACTCTTGGGCAATTCCCCCCCGATCTTCCTCACTACTCGTTTCATCCAGAATCTGTAGCACGGATGTGAGGTTATGCGCCCCCCACTTTACCTGTGAGAAGGCGTTTGCCCCCGACAATAATGCGTCAAGCAAGCGAGGCGCCAGAAGTTTCTTGAGGCAATCCGGTGCACTCGTCAGTTTGTGCAGAATCGGTGGTAGATCGTCGCTATCGCTGATGTCGAGTTCGGCACTCAATTCACCCCCGATAAATTCGTTTACTTCCTTGCGATGCGATGTTGTGAGATCGGCAATAAACGAGGGAAAATTGTTCAACTCGACAGTCGCGTAAATTGCTGCAGTACGAGCTTCCTCGCGCGACAAGGAATCTGTCCATCCCGGCGTTGAGGCTTCAGCCAAGACACACCAAAGTCCACACAGCCATTTCCAAGGTGTGCTGCTCCTTTCCTCAACGGGGCGCGCAGACCAAAGCACCGGCGGCGTAGACGTACGCCAGAATTTTCGAAAGGCCTGCTCGGCGCGGTCGGCGATGTCCCGGCTAAACGCTTGCGTTATCGCCTCCTTGTTCCAGGTATTGTATTTTGATCCCAGATCAGGCTCACACCACCATTGAAAAAGCCCGAGCACTGTACTTTCTCGTTTTTCTTCCGAGAAAGCGTCATCAGGATTTTCGAGCAATTGGTTTCGCCATTTTGTCCATTGCTCCAGATGCTGTGCTTTACGGTCGTTCCGTATGCGTTTACTCTGTGCAAGTTGGCGCTGCAGGTACTTCTGTCTTTCTTCGTCTTGTCCCCGTGGCGCTGTATTATCTTCAAATACTTGTTCCAGGGCTGGATCATCCTGCAGCATGGGGCGGATAGTACCCAATGCCGAAGCATCCCCCCCAAACTCGCGCCAAATCTGAATCCAGGCATAGAGCGCAACGCCGCGCCGTTCGGGTCGGCTTTCGTCTGCAATGGCTGTTTCCAGCCAAGGTCGATCAATCTCTGTTAACCGGCCTGCGAGGCTGTTCCTTTCCTGCATGTTTTGGAAACGGTCTCTGTCGTTCCGGTTCGGAATGTCCTCGTCTATGCATGCAAGTTCGGTCCAAAAGGCCACGCTTCGCAGGGTTACATTATCCTTAAAGTGTGTCCTGAGCTTCTCGAACGTTTTGCGCCAGCCATTTCCACTGGAATCGAATAGAGAGGCGATGACACAAGCTCGGATCAAGCCAGGGTCTGGGTGCCGGTGCGGTTCTTCGGATAATTGTCGATCGCACAAACTTGCAAGTGCTTCCGCAAGATGATCGAACCTGCTGTGAATGGAATAAAATTGCTGTATTGGCGTGCGTTCGCGCCAGATGAGGTCAGCCATTTTGTCCCGGAAAGCAACGGCAGGTCCCGACCAAGGGTCAATGGTTGCTGCGATGTTCCCTGATGTCCAAGCAAAGCCCCCTGTAATTGCCTTCGATTCGGGTCTCTGCTCCATAAGCGTCATCAACTCGTCCGCCGTGATGATCTTAGGGAACATATATTCTACGACCCGACGCACGATTTCATTAGGCCAGGATGACTCCTTGAGCAACATATCGTCTGCAATCTTGCGAACGGCATTGTCGAGACCGCAAGCGAGCATGGCTTGAATGGCGGTAATGCGATGGAAGGGATCCCAATCTGGATCACGCGCAGCCTGATGAGCCAGATTGGCACAGTCCACGATTGGCCCTGCGAGAATCATCTTAAGGATACTCTGATCAATCCATCACTGGGAGTCGAATTGAAGATTCGAGATCGGGGAAGGGCGATTTCAGGTTGGACAGGGGCCGTCAGGGGTCGGATTCAAGGCCGAATCTACGATATTGTTGCGTTTTAGCGCCCCGGACGCCTCAAAACGCGGCGCCCGGGCATATCTATCCCGCGACCGCTATCAATTTCTTGCGCGCCATGAAGAAATTCGCCAGCGCAAACAGCGTATAGACCTGCGCCGCGTTCTTGCGCAACCCGCGGTAGCGCGTCTTGCGGTAGCCCCAAAGGTGCTTGACCACCCCGAAGGGATGCTCTACGCGAGCACGAGTGCGGTTGCTCTTGCGATTGAACGAAGCGTCCGCGCACGTCAGTTTCCTGCCTCTGGCCGCCTTGCGCAACACGCGCCAGGCGACGCCTTGCGACTCGGCGCGCTCCTTGTGCTTTCGGCACGCGTAGCCCTTGTCGCCGTAGATCGTCTTCTCCTCGCCGTGAAGACACTGCTCCATCATCGTCACGTCGTGCACGTTCGCCGCCGTTACTTCTACGCTGTGCACATAGCCCTGCGTGTCCGTGCCGATATGCGCTTTCATCCCGAAATGCCACTTGTTCGCCTTACGAGTGGACTTCATCTGAGGATCGCGCTGACCAGAGCGGTTCTTCGTAGACGTCGGAGCAGAAATGATCGTCGCGTCCACGATACTGCCCTCGCGAACCATGATGCCACAAGAACGAAGGTGCTTGCCGCTAATCGACAGAAGCGTCTTCGTCAACTCGCGCTCTTCAAGCCAGTGACGAAACTTGCATATCGTCGTCTCGTCCGGCGCGTAGCCCGCCTCCAGACGAGCGAAACGACGCATCGCAATATTGTCGTGCAGGGCGTCTTCCATGCCCGGATCCGAATGCCCGAACCATTGCTGCATGAAGTAGATTCGAAGCATCACCTCAAGACCGACCGGAGGACGCCCCTTGGCGCCCTTCGGATAGAAAGACTCCAATTCCAAAAGAAAAACCTTCCAGGGAAGCACCGCATCCATCTGCTCCAAAAATCGCTGGTTACGCGTCTTTCTCCTCCGGCTTTGGTAGGTCACGTCCTCGAATGAAAACTGGAGCATCGGATCTTCCTCGCTTGGTGATGGACTATATCGTAAAATACAAACCGGGCCTTAATCAGAGTATCCTTAAGTAGCAGTCCGCGCACCTCTTCGTTTGTCGGGCCATTGCTCCAGCACTCACGTATCACCGATGCGAGCCCCGGATCCGCAAACCTGGGAATTTCGGAAAATATCTCCCAGTCGAAGCCACACCGGCCTCCTTGGCCATATGTGGCAACAAACGCCCGTAGAACTTTCTTTCGCGTGGCAAGGTCGAGCGTCTCGGGATCGCCGAGCGAAAGAAGCGTTTCCGGTTCACGCTTAATCAATTCGTTGCACACATCTTTATTCCAGAGGGCAAGCCACGCGGTAATCTCGCGCATCGACGGGAACACAACCTTGACGCCATATTGCTCTGCGAACAACCAGCGGAATACCTCCTTTATGGACATACCCTTATCGCGCAATGCCCGCAAGCGATAGGCGGCGAGGTATTCCTGAACCGAACGATGATGGAAACGAACACGCCCGTAGGTAGCAGGGTCGAAAAGGCCCCTTCGCAACAGTGTCTGTCGCTCTTCTTCAGTCCAGTCTGGCAGGATTTCCGCCGCTTCGAGAACGTTGTCCGTTCGGGTGGTGTCCAGCGTTTGATCGGATGAATCGGATCGTACGCGTACGTGTGAGCGCGAGCGCGATTGCCAGACGCTTCGCCCCAAGTCGAGCTTTTTCATCAGTCAAGACACCCCGATCCGGGCGTTCGGGATCGTCCTTCAATCTCGCTTTCACATTCGCCTCGTGTTGCTCTGCCCTAGTGCCGAGATGCTTCGAATCGTTCCAGGTGTCGATGAGTTGGATTAAGTCCAGGGGACGATGTGCGAAAGACCATGCTTTTTGTTTGAAGACCTCGTCAAGAAACGCGGCGGGATCATCCATGCCGTACTGTTCCACGAAACGTTCGATTTGCTCCCCGCTCATCGGAAGCATTTCCACTGTTTGAAGGGTGGTATCCTGACTCGCGGTGGATTTTTCCGCTTGGAAGATATTGATGTCCTGGTTTTGCTTAAGAGAATCAAGAAACACTTCTTCAGATGATCGAGCGGATATATCGCCATGCCCTTGTGGCACTGGCAGCCAGTGCCGCACTGTGGCCAAGTTTCGGTCTGGACGCCAATCACTCGGGCGACATGATATGATGACTCGGGCGTGGTGCAGATGGCCGTCGATATCTTCCGATAATCGCTTAAGTGCCTGATCGAGTTTTCCTGCGGTCATCTTGAGTTCATCCACCGCATCAAGAAAAAACCAAGCTGGTGCTTTTCCATCCGATTTCCACTTCCTAAGCCTCTTCTTCAGTACATTTTTGCCTTCCAGTGGAGAGGAATCAGCCAAGCCTTTAGCATTAAGGAGCGCCAGTTCAGCAAAGAAGGCAAACAATCCCTCTTTAGTGAGTTTTTTCGCCTGTTCCTGCATTTCTTTCGTCTTTCCAGATCCCGCCTCCGCCAGCAGGATGACCCGGCTATACGTCCGCAATTTTGACCAGCCGAAGACTCCCGGCTGAAAGTCATAGCTGTTCAGAAAGCCAAACCGCCCCACATCTCCGAGTTCCTCGTCCGTGGGTTCTCGGAATCGCCGGTCAAGATCGATAAATTTTGTCATGCGCGTCTTCGGTTTGGTTTCTCTGTTGTTTGGGAGACTGCCTGTGAATACCGTGACCCACAGAGGATTCGGTTCATGAAAGGAGCTTCTATGCACTACTCATGGATTAAATCCATAAATTTGGCGGGCAGTCCATATCGGGATACTTTAAGAATTTCGGGGATGTGACAGCCATCAAGTACACGCTCGCCATCCAGGAACAGATTGACAATCTCTATCCAAGTACCGAAGAAAATTGCGTAACAATTCCGGATTAGCCACAGACAGAGATTTTCCTGATGAGTGCCACTCTGCCGTAATCTCCTGCTTTGCACTACACACCACCGTCGCCTGCCAGACACCAGTCACATAACGCCAAAATGAATTCAGCGATACGGTCTTCGAAGATATGGTCTCTTATAGTCGGGGCCGTAATAGTCTATGTGGCGGTGGCTATCTCGGCTCCAATGATTGCTCTTGCGCAGCCAGCACAGGTTCCCATTACACAGGAAACCAATGCGCTAAACGAGGCTTCGGAAGCTGACACGATAACCGATGCGCAGATGGCGTACGGTGATACCCAGCAGGCTCCCGAGCGTTATTCCAATGCAGAAATCGACCACAGATTCAACGAGATTCGACGCGAACTACTGGATGATCGGGCACGCACTATTGATTGGTGGTTGATTGGCATTACTGTGTTCTTGGGGCTCTTGACTCTACTTGCTGCCCTCGCCGGGATAGTGGGATACTTGGAATTTCGGCGGGTTAGAGAACAAGGGCTTGAGGCCGTTGGGCAGGCACAAGAAAGTGCGAAAGAAGCTAAACGTTTTGTCGAAGAGATTGAGCAAATTCGGGATAAATCTAACGAGTATTATCAGGATATGACCGCTGAAAAGGCTGTTGGTGATCCTGCCGCGGAGGAAAAGGCGGAGGCTGTCAGCAAAGATCCTACAGCATCACACATGGACAAAGCTGTTGCCCGGGCGATTTCCCTCAAGCAAGAAGGGAAAATAGAGGCGGCTATCAGAATATGGCAGGGTATCGCCGATTCCAACGAAGAAATCGACAATGAGCTTGCCGGGCGTGGCTGGTTTTCGGTTGGTTATCTGGAAGGCGAGCGAGAGGGTAAAACAAACCTTGAAAAGGCCCTTTTGGCTTATGATCGGGCAATTCAATTGAATCCGGTTCTTGCTGAAGCCTACAATAACCGAGGCAATGCTAAGGATGGACTGGGTCGATATGAAGATGCTATTGCTGACTATAATCAAGCGATTAAACTGAACCCAAGTCTTAGCGAAGCCTACAATAACCGTGGCGATACCAAGGCAAAAATAGGTCAATATGAAGGTGCTATCGCTGACTGCACCCGGGCGATTGAGTTGAGTCCAAACCATGCTGAAGCCTACAATAACCGAGGCAATGCTAAGGATGGACTGGGTCGATATGAAGATGCTATTGCTGACTATAATCAAGCGATTAAACTGAACCCAAGTCTTAGCGAAGCCTACAATAACCGTGGCGATACCAAGGCAAAAATAGGTCAATATGAAGGTGCTATCGCTGACTGCACCCGGGCGATTGAGTTGAGTCCAAACGATGCTCTCGCCTACATTAATCGTGGCAGGGCTAAGGCCAAACTGGACCGTATAGCTGAAGCCCGTGCCGACTTCGAAAAGGCGCTGGAGATCGCGAAAAAGGCTGAAGATGCAGAAACCGTTTCTATAGTGGAAAAGAATCTTCGAGAACTCGAAGACAGCGAAACCACCTGACCCTGTCACCTGCTACCCCCCCCACCCCATGCGCATTGCCATCCTTACGAACGAGTACCCCCCGCATATATACGGGGGCGCGGGCGTTCATGTCGAGTATCTCGTGAAAGAACTCCTTGCGGTGGACGGGGGGGCACATGAAGTAAACGTGTACTGCTTCGGAGACCAGCGCGAAGAACGGGACAGGCTGCGCGTGCACGGGGTCCAACCGGGCGCGGATCTGCCGGCGACGGATCCCCGCCATACCCGGTTCCTCGAAACGATGCTGCGCAACGTGCGCATGGCCGGGCTCGTCTCCGGCGCCGACATCGTACACTGCCATACATGGTATGCGCATTTTGCGGGGTGCCTGCTTCGCCAACTGGACGATGCCCGTCTCGTGCTGACCACCCATTCGCTGGAGCCGCACCGGCCTTGGAAGGTGGAGCAACTGGGAAGCGCCTACCACGCCAGTTCCTGGGTCGAGAAAACGGCGTACCGGAATGCCGACGGCGTCGTGGCCGTATCCGACGCCATGCGCCAGGACGTGATGGCGCTCTACGAGGTGCCGGAAGACAAGGTGCGCGTGATTCCGAACGGCATCGATCCGGATGAATACCGGCCGGTGGAACGGCCCGGGATCCTGCAAAAACACGGCGTCGATCCTTCGAAGCCGTTCGTGCTGTTCGTGGGGCGCATTACCCGGCAGAAAGGGATCGTTCACTTGGTAAACGCCATCGAGCACCTGCACGAAGGTACGCAGGTCGTGCTATGCACCGGGGCGCCGGACACGGAGGACATTGCCAGGGAAATGGAGGCAGCAGTTGCCGCGGCCCGGTCCGCAGGGCGGCACGACATCCTTTGGCTCGCCGATATGCTCCCGCGCGACGAGACCATCGCTCTGTACGCCGCCGCCGCCGTGTTCGTGTGCCCCTCGGTGTACGAACCGTTCGGGATCATCAATCTCGAAGCAATGGCTTGCGAAACGGCCGTGGTTGCTTCCGCCGTGGGGGGCATTCCGGGGATTGTGGTAGATGGAGAAACAGGGGTGCTTGTGCCGCTCGAAGCGCGCGGCCCCACCAATTTCGAACCGAAGGACGCGGACCGGTTTTCCAGAAACCTTGCCGAGGCCGTCAACCGGCTGATGGACGACGAGGAGGTACGCCGCCGGATGGGCGAAGCGGGCCGTCGCCGCGTTGTGGAGCATTACAGTTGGCGGGCCGTGGCGCAGCGGACCGTGCGGTTCTACGAGGAATTGCTGTAGTCTTTTCGAGCCTGAAGTACTCCGGGATGCGCCTGCGGTGCGTTGCACAATAAAAGTGCAGAAAAGGTATAAAAAAGGAGTAATAAAGGTGCAATAAAAGCACAAAAAAGGCGGAGCCCGCATGCAGCAGGTTCCGCCTTTTTGTATTCCTCGTTGAACGGGGTTCAGGCTAAAAGCCCATACCGCCGCCCATGCCTCCTGGCATACCCCCTCCGTGTCCATCGCCTCCGGCGCCTGCCCCGGGGTTCTTCTCCGGCTTGTCGCAGATCACCGTCTCGGTGGTAAGCAAGAGGCTCGCTACGGAGGATGCGTTCTCCAGCGCTGTCCGCGCGACCTTCGTCGGGTCGATCACGCCCTGCTCCACCAGGGAGCCGTACTCTTCGGTCTGCGCGTTGAAGCCGTAGTCGCCTTCTCCGTCGGCCACCGTGCGCACCACGATCGCGCCTTCGAGACCCGCGTTCTCCGCAATCTGGCGCAGCGGCTCCTCAAGAGCACGCCGCACGATCGACACGCCGATCGCCTGATCGGCGTTCTCCGTCTCGACCTCTTCGAGCGAAGGCAACGCCCGCAGGTACGCCACGCCGCCTCCCGGAACGATTCCTTCCTCTATCGCCGCCCGCGTCGCGTGCAGCGCATCCTCGACGCGCGCCTTCTTCTCCTTCATCTCCAGTTCCGTCGCCGCGCCGATCTTCAAGACCGCCACGCCACCGGAGAGCTTCGCCAAACGCTCCTGCAGTTTCTCCCGGTCGTAGTCGCTCGTCGTCGTCTCGATCTGCTGACGAATCTGGTTCACACGCGCCTTGATCGCCTCTGCCTCGCCTGCGCCGTCGATGACCACCGTCGTGTCCTTGTCAATCACAATGCGCTTTGCACGACCGAGATAGTCCAGCGTCGTGTTCTCCAGACGGTAGCCCTTCTCCTCGGATACCACCGTACCGCCCGTCAGAATGGCAATGTCCTCAAGCATCGCTTTGCGGCGATCGCCGAAGCCCGGCGCCTTGACCGCCGCCACGCGCAGCGTGCCCCTGAGCTTGTTCACCACCAGCGTTGCGAGCGCCTCTCCCTCGATGTCCTCTGCAATAATCAGAAGAGGACCGCCCGTCTGCGCCACCTTCTCCAGCACAGGAAGCAAATCCTTCATCGATGAAATCTTCTTGTCATGGATGAGCACTGTCACATCTTCGAGCACCGCCTCCATGTTGTCCGCATCGGTCACGAAGTAGGGAGACAAATAGCCCCGGTCGAACTGCATCCCCTCGACTACCTCCAGGAACGTCTCGATCCCCTTGGCCTCTTCCACGGTGATCACGCCGTCCTTGCCTACCTTCTCGAAGGCCTCTGCAATCAGATCGCCGATCTCCGTGTCGCTGTTCGCCGATATCGAAGCCACCTGCGCAATCTCGCCCTTGCCTTCGATCTCGCGGCTCAAGCCCCGAAGCGACTCCACTACCGCCGCCACGGCCCGCTCGACGCCCCGCTTGAGGTCCATCGGGTTCGCTCCCGCCGTCACGTTCTTCAGACCTGCCCTGACGATCGCCTGCGCCAGCACCGTCGCCGTCGTCGTGCCGTCGCCCGCCACGTCGCTCGTCTTCGAAGCCACCTCGCGCACCATCTGAGCGCCCACGTTCTCCACCTTGTCCTCCAACTGAATCTCTTTCGCTACGGTCACCCCGTCCTTCGTAACGGTAGGCGCTCCATAGCTCTTCTCGATGATGACGTTGCGGCCCTTTGGCCCCAGCGTCACCTTGACCGCATCGGCCAGTGCGTCTACGCCCCGCTTGAGCGCAGCTCGCGCGTCCGTATCAAATACGATTTGTTTTGCCATGATCGAATAGGTGTTTTTGTCTTTGCGGTAAAAAGGAAAAAGGATCAGCCGGCAGTTCGCCGGCGATCCTCAAAGAGAACGAAAGCGCCCTTAGCCGATGACGCCGAGGATGTCGCTCTCGCGCATGATGAGCACGTCCTGGTCGTCGAGGGTGATCTCCGTGCCCGAATACTTGCCGTAGAGCACGGTGTCGCCCGCCTTGACGGTCATCCCCACGTGCTTGCCGTTCTCGACCTGGCCGGGACCAACAAACAAGACAGTGCCCCGCTGGGGCTTCTCCTGCGCCGTGTCGGGAATGAACAATCCGCTCGATGTCTTCTCCTCGGCAGCCTCCGGCTGCACAACCACACGGTCGCCTATCGGTGTAATGCTGGTCATGGTTTCTATTTTCCTCCTTCCGGCAGAAACCGGACGATTTGGGTTACGAAACAGGGAACGCCCCGACCCTATCAAACGGCGTGCCAATTCCATACTCTGCCGTACTGACACACTCCGGACCGGAGGAATACGGCAAATCGGGACGAGCCGGAGCCCCACCTGACGAAAGGGCAGAGGGCTCTAAGCGTAATCTGTCCGCAGACAGATTAATTTTCAGGAACCCCAACCTGCTTCGAGGCGCCCCGAACCAGATGCAGTCGTGGAAGAAGCTATCGCCCGCTACGGAGCGCCACGGGTCTTCAATACCGACCAGGAGCGCAGTTTACCTCCGAGGCGTTCACGGGCGCGCTGAAGGCGCACGGGGTGCGCATCTCTATAGACGGGAAGGGGCATTCGGCGGGTACAACGGCAAGTTCATGCGCAACCGGCGTCGTGCGCCATGCCAGGATGTACACCCACCCCGGGTATTGTGATTTTTCTCGCTGTAATCCGCCTCTATATGGAGCGTGACGCCACATTAGAGACAGAAGCAAATAGACATAAAAAAACACCAACGGATCTTCAATGACCACGAAATGTACACAATGCTTTGCGTATAATGATTGATGGAGAGGGCCGGGTCAACCCATGACGGAGTGAACGCGGTCAGGCTGAGTCGTTGCCCCTATGTGGCGTTGGAGAGTGAGGCTAAGGCGGGTGGAGTGGCCAAGTAGCCAAACCGGAGCCGAAGAAGCAAACGGAGGCTTGGCGACTTTTGTATGTAAGTCCCTTACGATTCGATATAAGCCCTTAATAAAAATGAAACGCTCAATTGCTGACGCTTCCAATGTCCGCAGGTTCAGCGTGGGGGTGTCTCTTGTGTTCCTTATGGCGCTTGGACCCGTCCGGGCGCTCGCCCAGGTTCCCGCTGCGCCGGCTAATATGCAGGCGGATGTCAGTGCTGTTACCGGACATATTAGAATTACATGGGATAATCCAAATGATAACACTATTATTAATTACGAATACCGGGCACGTGTTAAAAATGAGACTCGTTGGCGACCTGATTGGACTGAATATACAGGATCTGACGCAAATACGGTGGGACTTATAAAGAATGCTTGACAGGCCTGAAATGTTATATTACGGGTAGTTGCAATCACAGACGGATGAGGACAATGCACAAGGCGCCCGGTAGATCAGAAAGGAATGGAATCACGCTGTTTGCTCTGTTGCAAATGTTTCCGGACGAAGAGGCGGCGGAACGCTGGTTCGAGGCCCAGCGTTGGGCGGACGGCGAACGCGCTTGCCCGAAGTGCGGGTGCATGAATACCCGTCGCGTCAAAAGCCGCAAGCCTATGCCTTTCTGGTGTAAGGACTGTCGTTCCTACTTCAGTTTGAAGACCGCGACCGTCATGGCCGATTCCAACCTCGGCTTGCGTACATGGGCATTCGGCATGTACCTCATGGCTACGAACCTGAAAGGTGTGTCGAGCATGAAATTGCATAGGGATTTGGGCATCTCGCAACCGACCGCGTGGTTCATGGCGCAGCGTCTACGCGAAGGGTTGCCGTTGGGGACAAACAAACTGACGGGAATCGTCGAGGTGGATGAAACCTGTCTTGGCGGGAAGGAATCAAACAAGCATGCCAGTAAGAAACTCCATGTGGGCGGCGGCACGTCGGGCAAAGCAACCGTCATGGGTAGAAGTGGTCCGAAAAAACTGGACAGTTTTTTCGGACCACTTCTCATGCCGACCGCAAGCCCGGGATCAAACCGGCGAAGCCTTGACGGTAATCGCTCTTGTCAAGCATTCTTTGTAATTCCCAATACGGTTGGATTAGTGGTTACGAATATTGGAGAAGAGAGGTGGTTCGGGTTGATTGGACAGATTTTGGCGGGATTTAAGGTGTAGCGTTGCGACCTTGTTCCGATCCAATCAACCCGACGAGACCCATGTCAAGACGCACACGCAGAACCCATAGTCCTTCGTTCAAGGCGAAGGTAGCCCTCGCCGCCGTTCGCGGCGACCGTACGCTGGCCGAACTCGCCGAGCGCTTCGAGGTGCACCCGAACCAGATACAATCCTGGAAGAAGCAGCTGGTAGAGACCGCCGAGGAGGCGTTCACCCGAGGCCGCGGCGGCGCCCCGGACGAGCGCGACGATCAGATAAAGGTGCTTCACGCGAAGATCGGAGAGTTGTCGATGGAGAAGGATTTTTTATCGAAGGCGCTCGGTCGAGACCGTTAGCCGAGCGCCGGGCGAGGATAGATCGCGCCCATGCCTTGCCCGCGGTTCGCCAGTCGAAGCTCTTGTCGTTGAGTCGTTCGACGGCCTACTACACTCCTCGGGGCGAGAGCGAGGAGAACCTTACCGTGATGAAAGAGATCGACAGGCTCTACATGGAACGCCCCACAAGCGGATCGCGCACGATAAAGAGCATGCTCGAGGCGCGAGGCGTCCGTGTCGCCAGAAGCCGCGTCGTTCGCCTCATGCGCCTGATGGGCCTTAGGGCCATTTACCCCAAGCGCCGCACGTCGTCTCCAGGAAAAGGGCACAGGATTTATCCTTATCTGCTCAGAGGCATGAAGGTGACGAGACCCCGGCAAGTCTATGCGGCGGACATTACGTACATCCCTATGGCGAAGGGCTTTCTTTATCTCGTAGCCGTGATCGACTGGCATAGCCGCAAGGCGCTCGCACACCGGCTCTCGAACACGATGGACGCCGCCTTTTGCGTCGAAGCGATGGAAGAAGCCATTGCCCGCTACGGCGCCCCGGAGGTCTTCAATACCGATCAGGGAGCGCAGTTTACCTCCGAGGCGTTCACCGGTGCGCTCAAGGAGCATGGCGTGCAAATTTCCATGGACGGCAAGGGCCGCTGGCTCGACAATGTGTACGTGGAGCGCCTCTGGCGCAGCCTCAAGCAGGAAGAGGTCTACCGGCACGCGTACGAGACGGTGGCCGAGGCCGAGAAGGGGATTGCCGATTACCTGCGCTACTTCAACGAAGAACGTCCCCACCAGGGACTTGACAACCGAACCCCCGACGACGTATTCTACGAACGAAAACCGCTGCCCAAAGCGGCATAACCCGACGCGACAGTACACTTAAAAACCCGAAAAAAACTGTCCAGTTTTTACGGACCACTTCTAAGGAACTACTCTTGTATTTCATCTTAGAGCATGTAACACTAATGGCTGCGGGCCAGATAGTTTCGTGGAAGCAACAGTTAATGGAAATCCATCTACCCCGGGCGTGTCCCGTAAACTGTGTAAGTGGTCAATCGTACACATAGTTTCATCAGGAGGTGAAGACGATGACCGAACTTACAGACAAACAGCAGGCTCTTCTGGAGGAGTTGCTGAAGGATTTCAAGGGGGACGCGCGGGACCTATTCGGCGAGGGGGGCTTGCTCAAGACGATAGGCAAGCGTGCTCTCGAGGCGGCATTGGAGGGGGAGCTGACGCATCATCTCGGCTACCCTGCTCACGATCGGTCGGGTCGCGGCAGCGGCAATTCCCGTAACGGACGCACTGCGAAGCGGCTCGAGAGCGAGTCGGGTTCGCTGGATCTGGAGGTTCCCCGTGATCGCAACGGCAGTTTCGAGCCCAGGATCGTAGAGAAGCGCCAGCGCCGGGTAGCGGGCTTGGACGAGACGATCGTGTATCTCTACGCGCAGGGCCAGAGCACGCGGGCTATCCAGGACACGTTGAAGCGTCTCTACGGCGCGGAGGTCTCCTCTACGCTTGTCTCGGAGGTTACCGCAAGCGTTCTCGAGGAAGTGACCGCATGGCAGGCTCGTCCTCTGGAGCGGGTGTATCCTGTCGTGTACTTCGACGCCTTGTTCGTAAAGTCTCGCGAGGAGGGATCGGTGAAGAGGCGCGCGGTCTACGTGGCGCTGGCGATAGACATTGAAGGAGAGAAAAAGGTGCTTGGCCTTTGGATCGCTCCGACGGAGGGAGCCGTTTCGTGGCTCACCATCTTCGGCGAGTTGAAGGCGCGGGGCATGGAGGACTGTTTCATTGCGTGCGTGGACGGTTTGAAGGGTCTTCCCGAGGCGATAGAGACGGTCTATCCTCGTGCGCGGGTGCAGTTGTGCATAGTGCACCAGGTGCGCAAGAGCCTGCGCTACGTGCCTTGGAAGGAGCGCAAGCCGGTGGCGTCGTCTTTGCGCGCAGTCTACGCAGCGCCGAGCGAAGAGGCCGCTCTCGCGGCGCTCGAGGCTTTCGAGAGACAATGGAGCGAAAAGTACCCGGCTATCGCTCCGCTGTGGAGGAAGGACTGGGAGCGTCTGGCGCCTTTCTTCGACTATGCGCCTGCGATCCGCAAGGTGGTCTACACCACCAATGCGATCGAATCGCTGAACTACAGCCTGCGCAAAATCGTCAAGGGACGGGGCGCTTTCCCCAACGACGACGCGGTGCGCAAGCTGCTCTACCTGGGCCTGCGCGAAGCATCGAAGAAGTGGAAGCGTCCGATCCGGGACTGGAAGGCCGCCCTCAACCAGTTCGTCATACTCTACGGGGACAGAGTCCCCATAGAACAATAATCCCACTTACACAGTTAAGCGGACACGCCCTCTACCCCCCCGATCCTGCCTCCTGTTATTCCCCCTCCTCCTGTTATTCCCCCTCCTCCTGTTATTCCCCCTCCTCCTTCGCTTGCCGGGGCGCCCACAAATCTTAAAGCCGACTTCAAAAACTCCACATACGGCAATCTGGTCATGACTATGACGTGGGCTCCTCCCTTTACCGGCGTTGATAACGTTACCGGTTACGAATTCAGAATCTATGAAGGAGGACCTACTTCCAGAGTATTTCCTCCTGTTGTGGATTGGACCGGGATTCCCGAAGATTCGGTTGCCAATTTAAGAACCGGCCATTCTATCGGATATAATTCCGATGTATCGCAATATCCTTAAGGATACTCTGATTAAGGCCCGGTTTGTATTTTACGATATAGTCCATCACCAAGCGAGGAAGATCCGATGCTCCAGTTTTCATTCGAGGACGTGACCTACCAAAGCCGGAGGAGAAAGACGCGTAACCAGCGATTTTTGGAGCAGATGGATGCGGTGCTTCCCTGGAAGGTTTTTCTTTTGGAATTGGAGTCTTTCTATCCGAAGGGCGCCAAGGGGCGTCCTCCGGTCGGTCTTGAGGTGATGCTTCGAATCTACTTCATGCAGCAATGGTTCGGGCATTCGGATCCGGGCATGGAAGACGCCCTGCACGACAATATTGCGATGCGTCGTTTCGCTCGTCTGGAGGCGGGGTACGCGCCGGACGAGACGACGATATGCAAGTTTCGTCACTGGCTTGAAGAGCGCGAGTTGACGAAGACGCTTCTGTCGATTAGCGGCAAGCACCTTCGTTCTTGTGGCATCATGGTTCGCGAGGGCAGTATCGTGGACGCGACGATCATTTCTGCTCCGACGTCTACGAAGAACCGCTCTGGTCAGCGCGATCCTCAGATGAAGTCCACTCGTAAGGCGAACAAGTGGCATTTCGGGATGAAAGCGCATATCGGCACGGACACGCAGGGCTATGTGCACAGCGTAGAAGTAACGGCGGCGAACGTGCACGACGTGACGATGATGGAGCAGTGTCTTCACGGCGAGGAGAAGACGATCTACGGCGACAAGGGCTACGCGTGCCGAAAGCACAAGGAGCGCGCCGAGTCGCAAGGCGTCGCTTGGCGCGTGTTGCGCAAGGCGGCCAGAGGCAGGAAACTGACGTGCGCGGACGCTTCGTTCAATCGCAAGAGCAACCGCACTCGTGCTCGCGTAGAGCATCCCTTCGGGGTGGTCAAGCACCTTTGGGGCTACCGCAAGACGCGCTACCGCGGGTTGCGCAAGAACGCGGCGCAGGTCTATACGCTGTTTGCGCTGGCGAATTTCTTCATGGCGCGCAAGAAATTGATAGCGGTCGCGGGATAGGTATGCCCGGGCGCCGCGTTTTGAGGCGTCCGGGGCGCTAAAACGCAACAATATCGTAGATTCGGCCTTGAATCCGACCCCTGACGGCCCCTGTCCAACCTGAAATCGCCCTTCCCCGATCTCGAATCTTCAATTCGACTCCCAGTGATGGATTGATCAGAGTATCCTTTACATATTACTTCCGTAGTGGACGGGAAACGACAGGAATGGGCGCAGGCAGGTGTGTATGTGCCTGACCGCATCAAGTCCGTAGTCCTGTCGGATGAGTCCTCCGGGCTGCCCGACAGGGTTGTACTCGGGCAGAATTACCCGAATCCGTTCAACCCGTCCACGAGGATCGAATACACTGTGCCCGCGCCGTCTCGCGTTCGTATATCCGTGTGGGATATGAAGGGGCGCGAGATAGGCGTGCTGGTAGACGAAGTGAAAACGGTCGGAGGGCACGAGGCGATATTCGACGCTCGCGATCTGCCTTCGGGGTTGTATATCTACCGCATGGAGACCGCCGCCGGTATTCTGTCGAAGACAATGATTCTGCTCAAGTAGGAAGGGTTGAGAGAAGCGGCAGAGCACTCCGGCTCGTGCATAGTGGGTGGGGGTAGAGGAGGCGCCTCAGCGGGTTTGCAGGACGAGGCGAAGGCGCGCATGTCGCGGCGGCATGGGGTATCCTCCGACGATGGTATACTGCTTGTCGAAAGCGTTCTCGACAATCGTCGAAAGCCGTCCCCTGAATGGCCCCGCATTCCAACCGAAACCCACCTGTACGCTGGCGATGAACGCCGGGTCGAAGCTATCCTCTTTGTCTGCTGCCGGCGTCATGAAGCGGCGATTTATGAACCGGCCGTGCAGGTCTACACTGACCAGTCCGAATTTCGCCGACACATAGGGCTTCACGAGGTGCGTCGGCACAAAGGGGAGACGCTTGTTATAGGCAGGAGAAGCCGAATCCGACCGGTCAACGGCGTGCGTCCAGGTATGCAGCGCCCCCACAGTCAGCTCTTCGTTCACGTGTGCGGAGATCGACGTTTCGATCCCCAGCGTCCGGGTCTTCGCCAGGTTTTTGGGTGACCATACGAAGCCGTCCTCGTCATCGGGCGTCCATATGATTCTGTTCGAATACCGCGCAGCGTACGCGGACACCTCGAATTGCACCGCCCGCCCGTCAACCTGTAGACCCCCGTCCGCTGAATACAACCGTTCGGGCTTCAGATCGGGGTTGCCGGAGCCCGACCAGAAACGATCGTTGAAGGTAGGTACCCGAAAGCCGCTGCCGATATTCGCTTTTACGAAAAGCGGGAGATGGTCGAACGGCTGTACGTTCGCTCCCAGGCGCGGGCTGAGCGCCGACAGGGTCCGGTCACTCTCGCGATATGCATCGAGCCGAACCGCCGGATAGATGCGCCAGCGCCCGTACGCGCCCGCCGCCGAAACGAAAGCGCCCGACCTGAGCTCGGAGACCGACGATACCAAAGAGGGATGCTCGGCGGTGCTGTACCCGGCGGTGGCCCCGGCAGATACATCCAGACGGGTTCCTGCAGGCAGCCGGTACGTGGTTTCCAGTCCGCTTGTCGTCGTACGCCCGGTATTGTCCCGTCCCCACACGGGATGAGGGTTCACGTACCGGAGCTTCCCGCGATGCAGAAATCCGCGCAGCACAAGGGCGCCGGAACCGAGCGACGCTGCATCTTCCAGCCACAGGCGCGAGTGCGTGTCCCATTGTTGTTCTCCCTGGGCCCCGAACAGGGTCGATCCCGGAAGATGTTGTTCCCGATCTACATGGAAAAAGGCGCCGCGAAGCGTATGCCGGCCTGTGCGGCCTTGTAACGTACCCATGACGGACCAGCCCTCCTGATCCGAATTTTCGCGCCGCATCTCTTGTCCGCTCTCCGTTTCGTACGGGAAATCGCCCTTGCTGCGGCGGTATTGCCCGGAAACGAGGCCGGATACGCTGCCTTTACCGAAGGCCCAGCCCGCTGATGTCTGCAACGCGCCCCAGGCCCCGACTTCCGTCGCAACGCTCGCCTGCCCGCTGCCGCCCCGGGCGCCTCGCAGGTACACGGCGCCGGACATCCCGTTAGCGCCATAGACGGAGGACGAGGGGCCGTGCAGTACCTCCATGGAATCGAACAGATGGAGCGGAAGCAGGCTCAGATCGAACTGCCCCAGTTGCGGATCGGACAGGCGCATGCCGTCGATCAGCACCTGCGTGTGCCCCGCCGCTCCGCCTCGGTGGGAGATGGTGGCCGCCAACCCCTGCCCGTATTGCTGGATGAAGAATCCGGAGCGAGCCGACAATACATCGGCGACCGTACGGGAGCCCGTAGCAACGATATCCGCTTGCCCAAGCACCGTGATGCGCTGTGGAGCCCGCGAGGCAGGCGCCCCCATCCGCGAGGCGGACACCGTGATCTCTTTCAGAGCGAACACAGAATCCGGAATCTGGCCGAACGATGCGGCCGGGTATCCGGAGAAAACGAATAGAACAAGGAGTGCGCAACGAAGGGCGCGAAGGCGAGCTATCATAAAACATCCCGAAGTTTTATGAGGATCGGGATGAGCTCGACCCGAGAAGGTAACGATCGCCCGGCAGAAGCCCGGGCAGACGGGCAAGAAGACCACCACACGAACCTCTGATTCCCGAAGGTTTGCGGCAGATAGCTTGCAGGCAGGTCTCCTGGCTTGCCGCGCACTACAACTTCCGGCTCGACGCCTTGCCTTCCCATTCGCAAGAACAGTGGCGCGGCGCGTCATCACCGGTATATCGGCGCAGCTTACAGTTGCGGGTACAGCTCCAGAGTAGCGCCTGCGGCGCGCACCGGATTCCCTATTATCCAACCCTTACCCGATGAATCGGGGGCATGGAACCTGTCAAGCGTATACCAAAGAACACGCACAGCATAACAAGACAGCAGATACCATCGCAAGCGAAGAATCCGCGAAGGAACAACTGGAGGAGCCAAACATTTCCCGATCTTATGAAAGCATAGGGGTTCGGTATGTCCTTTTCCCGGCGTATTTTGCAGGGACAGCCGGATGTGACGTTTCGGCTGTGTGAACCGGGCAACAAGGACCCTTTAGCATCTTCTGCGTCTTGACCTCCTCTCCAAAAGGTCTTTTTGCTTTTTTCCGGCGATTCCGGGGGGCATCCGGTGCGCACGGCAGGGAAGTGGCCGAAAAACGGGTGGTCGCAAGGTCGCGCGCGTCGCGTCCTGAAATAGAAGAACTGGTCGGGATGCCCGTCCGAACCATCGAACTCTACGAGCAGGCGCTCCGACACCGTTCATCGCTTTCCGATACGAACGGGGAGGGACATGCGGCTTCCAACGAGCGGCTCGAGTTTCTGGGGGATGCCGTGCTTGGTTTTGTTACGGCGGAACATCTTTATCGTCATTTTCCGGACGGCGACGAGGGCTTTCTGACGCGCATGCGGGCCCAGATCGTCAATGGTCAGGCCCTGGCGCAGTTTGCCTCCGAACTGGGGCTTGGAGAGATGATTCTCATGAGCGACGCCGTGTGCCGGGACGGGGGCCGTGACAGCACGGCTATTCTGGCCGACGTTCTTGAAGCCATCATCGGAGCACTGTACCTCGATATGGGAGAACAAGCAGCCCGTACGTTCGTCCAGACCAGGATGCTTGTGCAACTTGATCTGAACGATCTTGCGCACGTTCGGGACAATTACAAAAGCCTGCTGTTGGAACATGTGCAGGCGCTCGGATGGGCCCAGCCCCACTACCGCGTTGTGCGCGAAGAGGGCCCGCCGCACGAAAGGGTATTTACGATCGACGCTATCCTGCACCACAAAGCGTATGGCCGCGGTCAGGCGCAAAGCAAGAAAAAGGCCGAACAGAAAGCCGCCGCAAAAGCGCTCGACCGATTGCGTCGTGAATCGCCGAACGAATAGCGCTTGCCCTGTACGACAACCTATACACGCCCCGTATACCTGTTCCAATCAACCATGCCCACCGCGTTTTCCTCTACCGACCGCTTCGCAGAGCGGCACAACGGGCCGACGGAAGAAGACATCCGCAAGATGCTCGAACAAGTGGGGTGTTCCTCGCTGGATGAGCTGATCGCCCGCACGATTCCGGCGGACATTCGCCTGGACGGAATGCTCGATCTGCCTGAGGCCCTCAGCGAACGGGACCTTCTTGCGAAAGCGCATGCACTGGCCGACAAGAACCGCTTCGGCCGGTCGTACATAGGGATGGGCTACCACGATACGGTGACGCCTGCGGTGATCCGGCGCAACATACTGGAAAATCCGAACTGGTACACGCAGTACACGCCTTACCAGGCCGAAATCTCGCAAGGTCGGCTGGAGGCGCTTCTGAATTTTCAGACCGCCGTGGCGGATCTCACCGGGCTGGCTATCGCCAATGCCTCGTTGCTCGACGAGCCGACCGCCGCCGCCGAAGCCATGACCATGCTGGCCCGGAGTTCGACCCGGCGGGACGCCCGTACGTTTCTGGTGGATGCGGCCTGTCACCCCCAGACTATCCGGGTTGTGCAAACCCGGGCAAGGCCTCTCGGCATAGTGGTAGTCGTTGCGGACTGGCGCACCTTCACGTTCGGCGACGAGGTCTTCGGGGCGCTCGTGCAGTACCCGACCACCGATGGGGCCATTTGCGACTATTCGGACTTGTGCGCGCAGGCGCACCATGCGCAGGCGCATGTGGTAGTGGCTGCCGACCTGCTCAGCCTGACGCTCCTGGCGCCGCCGGGCGACTTCGGCGCGGATGTCGCCGTGGGAACCACACAGCGGTTCGGGATGCCCATGGGCTACGGCGGCCCGCATGCTGCCTATCTGGCTACCGGCGAGCCGTTCAAGCGGAAGATACCCGGACGAATCATCGGCATGTCGGTGGACGCGGACGGCGATCCCGCCCTGAGAATGGCGCTCCAAACCCGTGAGCAGCACATCCGGCGCGCCAAAGCGACCTCCAACATTTGCACGGCGCAGGTGCTTCCCGCCATCATGTCCGGCATGTACGCGGTTTACCACGGACCGGACGGGCTCCGCGCCATTGCCGAGCGGGTACACCGTCTGGCCAAACTGCTTGCACATGGCCTGGATCGCCTCGGGCACGACATCCGGCATGAGCATTTCTTTGACACGTTGCGCATCGATCCGAGGGGAGTCAGTGCAGAAAACATTCTCCGGAACGCCGAACGGCATGGCGTCAACCTGCGCTGCTACGACGACGATTCACTCGGCGTGGCGCTCGATGAAACCACCTGTCTCGAAGAGGTGGATACGCTCCTGCATATCTTTGCCGGCGATCGGAACGGTGTGTCGGTGGGGGCGCTTGCTCCGGAAGCGCCGGCCACGTATGCGGGACCACTGCAGCGCACCACGCCTTTTCTCGAACATCCGGTCTTCCACCGGTATCGTTCCGAAACGGAGATGATGCGCTACCTGCAACGCCTTGCATCAAGGGACTTGTCCCTGACAACCAGCATGATCCCCCTTGGATCGTGCACGATGAAGCTGAACGCCGCCGCCGAGTTGTTGCCGATTACCCTGCCGGGTTTCAGCGAACCGCATCCCTACGTCCAGAAAGATCAGGCGCAGGGGTACGCAGCGTTGATTGAGGAACTGGATGCATGGCTCAGCGAGATCACCGGATTCGCACGCACCTTTTTCCAGCCCAATTCGGGCGCCTCGGGGGAATATACGGGCCTCCTCGTCATCAAGGCCTGGCACGAATCCCGAGGAGAGGGGCGCCGCACCGTTTGCCTGATCCCCGAATCGGCCCACGGGACGAATCCCGCCAGCGCCGTGATGGCGGGCATGCAGGTGGTCGTGGTCAAAACGGACGAGGCGGGCAATGTGGATGTGGAGGCGCTGCGCAGCGCTGCGGAAACGTATTCGGACCGCCTTGCCGCACTGATGATCACCTATCCGTCCACGCACGGGGTGTTCGAAAAAGACATTCGGGAGATTATCGACATCGTGCACAAGCACGGGGGGCAGGTATATCTCGACGGGGCCAACATGAACGCCCAGGTGGGCTTGTGCCGCCCCGGCGATTTCGGTGCGGATGTGTGCCACCTGAATCTGCATAAGACGTTCTGCATTCCGCACGGCGGCGGAGGGCCGGGGATGGGCCCGATTTGTGTAGCGGAGCATCTTGCGCCGTTTCTGCCTGGCTCGCCGCTTCCCGGAGAGCAGGACGAAGAGGCTGCCGTGGGACCCGTGGCGGCTGCCCCGTACGGCAGCGCAAACATTCTGGTCATATCATGGGCCTATATCGCTATGATGGGGGCGGAAGGTCTTGCCCAGGCGACGAGACTGGCCATCCTGAATGCCAACTACATGATGGTGCGCCTCGAAAAGAGCTATCCGGTGCTGTACAAGGGAGCCTTCGGCCGGTGTGCGCACGAATTTCTGCTCGATCTGCGTCCTTTCAGCCGCAGCGCGGGCATTTCCGAGCGCGATGTGGCCAAGCGCCTGATGGACTACGGCTTCCATGCGCCGACGGTCTCTTTTCCCGTGGCGGGTACGCTTATGATCGAGCCGACGGAGAGCGAGACGAAAGAAGAACTGGATCGTTTTTGCGAAGCGCTCGAATGTATCCGGGAGGAAATCCGGCAAATAGAGGAGGGAGAGGCGGACCCCGTACGGAATGTACTCAAGAATGCCCCGCATACGGCGCGTATGGTCACGTCCGATACCTGGGAGTATCCATACAGCCGGGAAACGGCGGCTTTCCCGGCGCAATGGACCCGTGCGCACAAGTTCTGGCCCTCCGTGCGGCGCGTCGACGATGCCTACGGGGATCGCAACCTTGTTTGTGCGTGCCCGCCCATAGAGGAATATGCCGGGGAAGAAGCAACCTGACACCCTGATCTTTCGTCAGGTTGGTTCAGTCCAGGGAGTCCGAAACCGTCCGGGCAAGGTCCGGATAGTCCGTTATAAGCCCGTCTACCCCAAGAGCCTTCAGTCGCATCATGTCGGAGACCTCATTCACGGTCCACGGGATGAGCCGCATGCCACGGGCGTGTGCGGCACGCACTGTAGATTCATCTACCAGACGGAAATCAGGGGAGTAAACCTCGGGCGTGAAGCCAAGCCGGGCAAGGATTGACGCAAGGTCTGTGTCTGATCCCACAAGCAGCGCCAGCTTCCAGGGGGCACGGGTCCTATGCGCGGCCTGAAGCGAACGCGTGTCGAAGGACTGGACGGTGACGCGGTCCATGATACCAGTGGCGGCTACTGCGTCATGCACGAACTGCACAAATGCCGGTGGAGCCGGCGTAAAGACGCCGTCCCATTCCGTGCGCGACTTGATTTCAATGTTGTATTGCAGCGGCTCAATTCCGCGTTCTGCAGCGTACTTCTCGACTGTATCGATCACGTCCAGCAGCCGGGGCTTTACGGCGGGCCGCTTTTCCTGGCGCGGAAAGTCGGGATGCCCGCGGCTGCCGCAGTCGTAGCGCGCGACCGCCTCGTAGGAAAGGCGAAAGATGTTGTGGCTTCTGCCGTGCGTAATAGCACGGCCCGTCATGTCGCTGCAGATCGTCTCCGACATCCATGGCTCGTGGGAGACGACGACCGTAGAGTCACCCGCGACCACGACATCCATCTCGAGTGTGGTTACGCCGAGGTCTACCGCACGCAAGAAGCCGGCGGTGGAATTTTCGGGCAGCAGGCCCCGGGCGCCCCGGTGTCCCTGGATGTCGAAGCGTGGCTGAACCTGGCCCATGACGACCTGTATTGCCAAGACCAGAATGACGGAGATCGGCATGAGAAACACTCCATTTTGTTAGACATAACGTGGGCCCGGGTCGGACGATGCCGCCGCTTCGCAACCGCACCGGGCGGCCTCACCGAGCCTATTGTGCAGACAATTCGAAGAATCACTAAACTACAACACACGAAGTATCTTCATTTGGCGGTCGCCCGCGCAAATTTCTGCCGGCAGCCCATTTACCAGCGCATGACAGCCGCTTGGGGCGGCTCAAACCCATGGCCGATCATTCAGTGGAAGGTCGGACGATTCTGATCGTGGACGACGAACAGGATCTGCTGGATCTTCTGCAGTACAATTTCGAGAAAGAGGGTTTTCGGACCATGACGGCGCTTGATGGCGCCAAGGGGCTGCAACGCGCACAGCAAAGCGACCCGGACCTCATCGTGCTCGATATCATGATGCCGGAGATGGACGGCATCGAGGTGTGTCAAAGGATTCGCCGGGATGCCAACCTGCGTGGGAAACCGGTTATCATGCTGACGGCCCGCACCGAAGATCAGGATTACATCGAGGGGCTGGATGTGGGGGCGGATGTATACATAGGCAAGCCTGTTTCGGTACCCGTGCTCATCAGTCAGGTCAATGCCCTTCTCCGGAGCGCGGGGCGCACTCAGAATCCCCCGGACATTTTGCATCTGGGCGCCCTTGAGATCAACCGCGACCGCTATCTCGTGGTGTATAAGGGCGAGGAAATACGGATGCCGAGAAAGGAATTCGAGCTCCTTTATTTCCTGGCTTCAAATCCCGGCAAGGTGTTTCGCCGGCAGGATTTGCTCGATGCCGTCTGGGGGCACGATGCGTATGTGGTCGATCGCACGGTAGACGTACATGTGCGTAAGATTCGTGAAAAGCTCGGCAGCAAACTCATCGAAACAGTAACCGGCGTGGGGTACAAGCTAAAAATATCCTGATGCAGCGTATCGCGACGAAGACGGCGTTGACCGCAGCGCTTCTGGCGGGAGGAGCTTGCCTGCTGGTTACGCTGTTCACGCGCATATCTTATGTGTGGCCCGTATGCGTTGCTGTCGCGGTCGGCCTGGCCATGTACTTCGTTGTGCACCGCGGGGTTACGCGACGCCTGCAGAGTGTCTACGATGTGCTGAGCGCGATTCGCCGCGAACAAGGCTATGCGGACGCCCCGATCGACAATAGCGGGGACGAAATAGATCGGCTTATACGCCGGGGGGATCAGACCCGGTACGCTGTCAGGAATCACATGGCCGATCTGAGCAAGGCGGATAGTTACCGGCGGGAATATGTAGGCGATGTTTCCCACGAAATCAAAACCCCGGTATTCGCTATCCAGGGGTTTGCCGAAACGCTGCTGAACGGCGCCCTGCACGACCCGGAGGTCAATCACGGATTCGTGCAGAAAATTCTGCATCATGCGTTCCGGTTGAATACCCTCGCCAAAGACCTTGGGGAGATTTCACGCCTTGAAACCGGGGCGTTCCGGTTGGACCGCGAGCCGTTCTTCGCTGGCCAGGTTTTTGACGAGGTCAAGGAATCACTCGAACACGCGGCCCGGAAAAAGAACATTCGCTTGCGCATCCATATCCATCCCGGGGCGGAATGGGTCGACGGGGATCGCGATCAACTCCGGCAGGTGCTTGTCAATCTGGTGGATAATGCTATCAAGTACAATAACAACGGCGGCTATGTGGAGCTCGCAGCCCGCCGATCGGAGCAGTTTGTGCGCGTATCGGTGGAAGACAACGGTATCGGCATGCTTCAGGAAGATGTCCCCCGGGTGACGGAGCGCTTCTTCCGCGTGGACAAGAGCCGGTCGCGCGCGCAGGGAGGGACCGGCCTGGGCTTGTCTATTGTCAAGCACATCCTCGGGGCGCACGGGGCAACACTCGACATACAGAGCACGCCCGGCGCCGGGTCGACATTTTCGTTTTTGCTGCCTGCGCTCGAGAGGCCGGTTTCCACCGAAGCATTTTAGTTTTTTCCGGCGTTTGGCGCCTTGCGGGTTCTTTCTTTCGCACGTTCCCGGGTTGCCGAACAGAGACATAAAGACCTTTCTGCATGCTGCGCAAGGCCTACGAACTTACCCGTTCTCAAAAGCTGTTCGTCTTTTGCGCCGCCGTGTTCATCACGGCCCTCGTTGTGGCCGAAGCAACCGCGGGCAAGTTCTTCACGGCATTCGACCTCCCCGCAGGCATTGTCATTTTCGGGGTTACGTTCAATGAGGTGATTATGACCGCCGGGGTGATCGCCTTCCCCGTTACGTTCATTGTGACGGACCTGATCAACGAGTACTACGGCAAGAAGGGCATTCGCTTCGTGACCTTCGTGGGCATGGTCATGATCGGCTTCGAGTTTGCGTTGTTGCAGGTGGCTATGGCCGTGCCGACGGCCTCCGTTTCACCGATCTCCGAGGAGGCGTTCACGACCGTTTTCGGCACGACGGGCCGGATTATTTTCGGCAGCATGACAGCCTATCTGATCGGGCAGCTCGTAGATATCCATCTTTTTCACGGGCTACGCAACCTTACCGCCGGGCGCATGTTGTGGCTGCGCGCCACCGGTTCCACGCTCGGCTCCCAGTTCATCGACACCTTTGTGGTGCTGGGCGTCGCCTTCTGGGGACAACTCAGGTTTCAGGAGATTCTGGCGATTACACTATTCAATTACGCCTACAAGTTTATCATTGCTGTCGTGATTACGCCGATCATCTATCTGGCGCACTGGGGCATGGACCGGTATCTGGCCCATGGGGGCAAAGACCAATCTCCGGGGGGCGCCGCTGCCATGATAGCCGGGCAGCATGAAGAGGGCACTCCGGGCCGGACTGCAGACTGACGGGTTCAGTTGACCTCCGCCACTTCGTTGAACGTGCGGTTCACGAAAGAGAGCCAGCCGTGCGGGTCGTTGCCCTTTTTGACAATGTCGAAGAACGCTTTCTGCAGTTCTTCAGTGACAGGTCCCCGCCGCCCGCTTCCGATCCGGTGCTTATCGACCGTGCGTATCGGCGTCACCTCGGCTGCCGTACCCGTAAAGAAGAGCTCGTCGGCGATGTAGAGAGCTTCCCGGGGAATGCGCGTTTCCGCGAT
Source organism: Rhodothermales bacterium (assembly GCA_965248175.1). GTDB lineage: Bacteria > Bacteroidota > Rhodothermia > Rhodothermales > VXPQ01 > VXPQ01. The sequence goes on along the minus strand of OZ252093.1, from coordinate 702,942 downwards.
CTCATACCCGCGCTCTTTGGCCAGCGTCATGACGGCGTCGCGCGTAATGCCCGGAAGGATGGACATCGCCACGGGCGTCGTATGGATTTTTCCGTCGCGAACCAGAAACAGGTTCTCGCCGCTGCCCTCGCCCACGTACCCGTCGTGCGAAAGCATGATGCCCTCCATGTAGCCGTTCAGCACCGCATCCATTTTCGCGAGCGAGGCGTTCAGGTAATTGCCCCCGGCTTTTGCAAGCGCCGGAAAGGTGTTCGGGGCCATGCGGCTCCAGGAAGACACATGTACGTCCACGCCTTCGCTGAGCGCCTCGGGGCCGAGGTATTTCCCCCATTCCCACACGGCGATAATCGTTTCGACCGGATTGTTCAACGGATTGACGCCCATCGGCCCTTCTCCACGGAAGGACAGCGGACGGATGTAACATTCCCTCATGCCGCTCTCGCGCACTGTCTCAAGCGCTGCTTCCACCAACTCGTCGATGGAGTACGGAATGTCCATCCGATGAATCCGTGCCGAGTCGACCATCCGCCGCATATGCTCCCGCAACCGGAAAACACCCGGGCCGGCCTTCGTGTCGTAGCAGCGAATGCCTTCGAAAACGGAGGATCCGTAGTGCAGGGCATGGGTCAGAACATGCACTTTTGCGTCCTCGTGCGGCACCAGCTTGCCGTTGAACCAGATGGGGTGCGAAGTCATGGGGTACGTATGGTGAATGAGAGGAATGAATCCTCCCGCAAGTGGTTGAAGTAGCGCGAAAAATGCGAACCGACACGGTACCGTGCAACGAGGGGATCGCTCAAAGGTTCTTTGCGGATTTGCCGCCCCTTTTCAAAGCGAATTTCCCAATGGTCCAGAGTATTTTCACCGAAGCTTTGATAGTTCCTGCAACGGAGCCGGTTACCTTGGATACGCCGACCCGGCGCCGGTACGATACGGGTGTTTCCCGGCAGCGCAGCCCGGCCCGCACAGCCTTGATCTGCATTTCGACAGTCCACCCGAACGTCTTGTCCTGCATGGCGAGTTCCTCCAGCGCCTCGAACCGAATGGCGCGGAACGGCCCGAGGTCGGTGAACCGGATGCCCCATATCCACTTTATCAGGGAGCAGGCCACGTAGTTGCCGATCAGCGCCTGGGGCAGCATGGCCCCTGGTTCCCGATCGCCCGTCATGCGAGAGCCGATTACGAAGTCGGCCTCGCCGCGTATGATCGGCGCCAGCAGGCGCGGCATTTCCCCAGGGTAGTCGCTGTGGTCTCCATCGAGAAATACGATGATGTCCGGCTGTCGGCCACGGGCATATTCGATTCCCCGGAGGCAGGCCCAACCATATCCCTTGCGGTCCTCGCGCAGGACGGTGGCGCCCGCCGCCTGCGCATGGTGCTCCGTTTCGTCCGTGGACGCATTGTTCACCACAATGATCTCTTCGACCTGGCCGGCGGGAATGTCCCTTATGACGCGGCCGATGGCGCGTGCTTCATTGAAGGCGGGAATGATGACGAGTATGCGCGGGCCCTTCGTTTTGATCGTAGCGTCTCTGGTCATCGTTCTTGTCCTGTTACGGGTAGAAATCGCTATTGCGGTCCGGTAGCGCCCTTGGCGGCGGTCGTGCATCGGCGAAAGTTCGTGCCGGGCAATGTATCCGGGCAATGTATTTTGATGCGGCGTCTCCGCAGTCCGTCTCCTCGTCCGGCTTTCCCGTGATGGTGTCACTCGGAGGGCCGCCAACGGTACAGACGCAGCTCCGGATCGGGGCTCGATACCGCGACTGCGATGATATATGTCCCGTCCGCCCGGCTTCGGACGGCCAGATCCTGGGGAAAGAACGAAGCGTCCCAGGCGTGATCGGGTTCCGTCAGGCGGTGCACGAGCCGGCCCGTCCGGTCGAAGGCGTCGATGCGCAGCCAGCCGGCACGCAGGTTCAGTACGAAGAGCAGGTCGTTTTCCGCCGCCGCCGAAGGGGTCAGCAGAGGCGCCTCGTGGACCTCTCCTTGCATCCAGGAGTGACTGCGAGCCAGCATTGGGGAGTCGAAACCATGCAGCGCAAGCGTGTCGAGCGTTCCGTCTTGCACGATCACGTCAACGACGGGGCGAAACCCGGACAGGCTTAGCAGCGAATCGCCCCAGAACCGGAGCATGCCAGCGTGCCGCCAGTGCGGTCCGGGGAGAGGCCAGCGGGTCGTTTTGTTGCCGGACGGGTCGATCTCGGCGATGAACCCTCCCGCCTCCGGGTCGACGCGCTTGTAGTAGATGGCATGGTTCCCGGCAGTCCCTCCAAAGGCGCCGTACACCAGCGCGGTTTGCGAGCGTTCCGCGTCTTGTATCGGGACGGTTCCGACCGGTGCACCGCGGACGAAGAAGCGCATGGCCGGCGCCCCCGGTTCGAAGACGGCCACCGTGTCTTCACGCACGCCGGCGAGGTAGGGAATACTTGCCGTGGCGAATGTGTCGACCGGCTCCCCGGACAGGTCGAAGACGAACACGAGCGCCTGCTCTGCATCGCCCAGATAGATGGGGCCGGTTTGGGCGTGGCCAAAGCGTACGGTCCGAGGATACGCGGTTCCGCGGTCGCCGCCGATGGGGTGTGCCCATGCCAGCGCAAGCGTGTCCATCGGGATCGACGAGGCCAACGCGCGGGAGAGGGAATCGGCGGGCGTCAGCGCCGTAGATTCCTGGCGCCGGCAGGAATAGGGAAGGCAGCCGGACAGAAGGAGGAGCGCGACGACCGCGATAGTACGAAAACGATGTCCGTTCATTCGGACTGCCGGCCAATGCGCATCGTCACTTGCTGGATCGATCCGTTGCGCAGGATACCGAAGCGTACCTGATCTCCAGGCCGGTAGTCTTGTATCTTGCCGCCCAGATCTTCATGTCCCTGGATGGATTCCCCTTCCATGGACACAATCACATCGTAGGGTTCAAAGCCGGCTTCGTCCGCCGGCGAATCCGGATCTACGTCGCGCACCAGTACCCCCTGTTCGGACGTCATCCCCAGCGCCTGGGCAATGTCGCGACTGACTTCGGAAACGTATAGCCCGGTGTAGAAAGCCCGGTCAACGCTGCCGTGCTCGCGGAGTTCGTCGACGATGCGCTGCACCTTGTAGGCCGGTACGGCGAACCCAATACCTATCGAGCCCCCGGTCCGGCTGTAGATTGCCGTGTTCACTCCGATGACCTTCCCAACAGCGTTGACGAGGGGGCCGCCGGAGTTGCCCCGGTTGATTGCGGCATCCGTCTGGATCATGTCGCGGTACACGCGCCCGTCCCCGGCCGATTCGAGGTTGCGCTCCACGGCGCTGACGACGCCGACGGTGACAGTGGGCTGGGCCGCTTCGAAAAGGCCGAAAGGATTGCCCAGCGCGATGACCCATTCTCCTGCGAAGGCGTTTTCCTCAAGTTCGAATGCGAGGTAGGGCAACGGATCCTCCGGCGCCACCTTGATCAGGGCGATGTCGGAGACCGGGTCGGAGCCGATAAGGACGCCCTCCAGCGTTTTGCCGTCCGGAAAGGCGACGGTGATTCTCGTGGCGTTGCCTGCGACGTGATCATTGGTGATGATATAGCCGTCGGGCGAGATCACAAAGCCCGAACCGAGGTTTTCCACCTCTTGCTCGAGCTGCTGCCTTCCGAAGAAATATTCTAACCAGGGATCGGAGAAGAAAGGATCCTGATACCGGACCTGTTCTATGACGTTGATGCTCACTACGGCCGGGGAGGCGGTCTCAACGGCGCGCGTGATGGCCGTTTGGCGCGATGCCTCGATGTCTGTCTGTACGGCCCCGGCGTGCAGTACGGTCTCCGAATCTTCGCCAATGGTTTCCTCCGCAGCAGCGTCGTTTCCCGGGATCGCCTGGGATGATGCATTATACCTGCACCCGAATGTACTCAGGAGCAACAGAATGCAGCCGAGAAGGCGCGATATGGAGAGGGAGGCCTTTTTCAAGCGTTCTTCCGGCGCCGTAACGGCGCAAGGTGCGAGGAAATGCAACGGGGAAAGCGCATCGTTCACTGAGTTGCCTGTTACGAGATCGCCGGGGGGTGGTTTCGGAAGAATCACCCCGCCACTACATCCCAAAGGAGCCACAACGCGATGACGCTGGCCAGGGCGGCAAACAGCACTTGCAGCATGCGTTGATTAAGGCGGTGCGCCGTGCGTACGCCCAGCCGGGCGGTAAGCGTAGCAGGTCCGGCCAGGAAAAGGCCTCGTACGGCATCCACATATCCGAGGGTGAGTTCCGGTGTATTCGCCTCCTGTCCCAGCCAGCCGTATGCCAGCACGCCGGCCAGTGAAATGAATACGATCGAGGCGCTGGAGGTGCCAGTGGCTATATGCATCGGCAGGCGCAGGAAGTGGTTGTATGCCGGCACGAGCACCACGCCTCCTCCTACGCCGGCAGCCGAAGCGATGGCGCCCGCAGCAGTTCCTGTGCCCGCAAGCATCCTGCCCCGGAGCCGCCGCGGGTCGAAAACACCTTGCTCCGGCTCGGATTCGAAACGCACCAGCATGCGCACCACCAGCGCGAGCAGGACGATGCTGAAAACGATCTGGAACGCTTCGCCGTCGTACCAGGGCCGCGTCGTGATCCAGCGGGTCATGATCAGGACGATTGCTGCGCTGAAAAGGCCGACGATCACGGCCACCCTGGTCACGACCGCCTTTTTTCCATATTGCACCCAGGCGCTGGCGGCGGCGGTAATCATCGTGCAGAACAGGCTCGATCCGATCGTGAGCGGTGCAAGCGTCTCCGGGGAAACCCCTATCTGCTGGTAATAGAAGAAAAGTACCGGGGCAAATACGATACCCCCGCCGACCCCGAAAAGCCCCGCCACGAATCCTCCGCCGAGGCCGGCAGCTACCAGAAGCACCACGTGAACGACATCCATGCCGGATAAACCGATTGAGTGGATCGGGCGGGCGCCGCCCTGTACTGTTTATTAACGGGGCGCCAGTATCTGGCGGTATGCGGGAATGTCTTCGAGCAGTTGTACGGCTGCCAGAATTTGTGCGTCATGGTCGAATGAGGCGGCAATCTGCGCCGATTGCCCGAAATACCGGGCCAGGATTTCTTCGCGAAGTTGTTTCTTCAGGTTGTCGTTGTGTCGTTCGAAGGCGGTGCGTTTTTCGGACAGCATCACTTCTCGCAGCGCCTCCATTTCGTCCTGCGCCGATTCGTAGCCGTTTTGAACCAGTTGGGCATCCAGCGTTTCAAGCGCGTGTTCAGCGTCGGTCCGGTAGGTGAATCGTTCTTCCTCCAGCCAGGTTGCAAAGTCCACCAGGATGTCGTCGGATACGGTGAAGCCGGGCGGGATCGAGTCGTTGCGGGCGGCGAAATGGTTCGCGTAGAAGAAAAAGGCGGCCCGGCGGACGAGCGCTTTCTCCAGTTCGCTCTCGGTTTCCAGCGGCGCCCGGCGGTCCGGCTCGACGCCGCGGCCATTGCTGACCGGTCGCCCGTTGCGGGTTGTGAACCGCTGTTGCAACGAATCGGCAATCGTTGTCCCGGCGCTTTGCTCCCCGTTGTAGTCGATCGCCTGAATGCTCCGTCCACTGGGCGTGTAATACTTCGAGGTGGTCATTTTCAGGGATGTGTTGTAGGGCAGCGGCTTGACGACCTGCACCAGCCCCTTTCCGAAGGTGGGCGTGCCGAGCACGACGGCCCGGTCGAGGTCCTGCACGGCGCCCGACACGATTTCTGCGGCGGAGGCTGTGATGTTGCCGACCAGCACGACCAGCGGGAGGTCCGGCGCGATCGGAGGACTTGTGCTGCGATAGACCCGCTCGTTCTGGAGGGTTCGTCCGCGCGTGGATACGATTACGGAGCCTTGCGGGACGAACAATTGCGTAACCTCTACCGCTTCGTCAAGGAGACCGCCGGGGTTGTCCCGCAGGTCGATGACGAGTCCCTGCAACCGTTCCGTTTTTTGCAGGGTTTGCACCGCCTCGCGGAGTTCCGAGCCTGCCCCACGGGCAAACCGGTCGAACTTGATATACCCGATGCCTGTCGACGAGTCTGCAAACCCCGTGAACGATACATTTTTCAGCGTGACCTGCTGGCGGGACAGCAGAAAATGGATGGGTTCGGGTGTTCCCTCACGTTCGACAATCAGTTCGACAGCGGTTCCGGGTTCGCCCTGCATCAGGTTCCGGAGGTCGCTGAGCGTCATGTGCTCGGTCGATTGTCCTTCGATTTCGACAATGACGTCCCCGGTACGCACGCCCTGTTTGTACCCGCTCGTTCCCTCGATCGGCGCAACGACGATGATTTTTTCGTTGCGCACATCGATGCTCAGACCGATGCCCCCGTAGCTACCCCGGGTGATGATATGGATCTGCGTATTGTCGGCCTCGTCGATGAAGGTGGTGTACGGGTCCAGGTCTTCCAGCATGGCATGGATACCCAGCCGCATGAGTCGTTCGGGATCGGGGCGGTCCACATAGCCGGTAACCAATTCCTCGTAGACCGAGCCGAAAATCTGGAAATTCTTTCGCAGCGCGAAGAAATCATCATCGTCCACCGCGAAAAAACCGGCCGCCAGCACGCCGAGCGCGAGGACTATGATCGTCGGGCGTTTTTTTATCGCAGGAAGTATGCGCATCGGATCGGGGGAATCTATTCGAGGGCTTTCTGCAATCGTCGTTTCTCGCGCCGCTCCACGCGTTTCGAAATCCATATGGAGAGTTCGTAGAGTCCCACCATGGGTACGCCCACCAGCAACTGCGAAATAGGATCCGGGGGCGTGAGAATCGCGGCAAGGATCAGAATAGCAATAAGCGCATACTTGCGCCCCTTGCGCAAGATCGTAGAATTGACGATGCCTATTTTCGCCAGAAAAAACATGACCACGGGCAGTTCGAAGAGCAGGCCCACCCCGAACACCCACATGGTTACCAGGCTGAAATACTTGGTGATGTCGAATTCGTTGACGATCTGTTCGGAAATGATAAAATTTGCGAAGAACTGCAAGGCCATTGGAGTAATGACGCAGTAGCCGAATCCGACGCCCAGCACGAAGAACCCGGTGGCGAAGAAGGACGCGGATCGCATACCCTTTTTCTCTTCAGGGTACAACCCCGGCTCAATGAATTTCCAGAACTGGTAGATGGCGATGGGCGCGCCGATAATGATGCCGACCACGAACACCGACCCCCAGTAGGCAAAAAACTGGCCGGTCACGGTGCGGTTTTGCAGAATCAGTTCCTTTGCCTCGAAGTTGAAGAGCTGGTACATGAAGAAGTCCTGCTTCGTGGGGCCGAGAAGAATCTGGTCGATGACGAACTCGTCATAGATACCGCAGAAGATGGCCCCGAGGATGACCGCGCCGATCCCCTTCAGAATGCGCCACCGGAGTTCCTCGAGGTGATCGAGGAAGGACATCTCTTCCAGCACATCGGCCAGATCGAATCCGTTCGATGTGCTGTCCCCTTCGATCGCCTGGATCGTCTTCCGGGCAGCAGCGGATATATTGCGGGACCCGAACAGTTTCATCGGTTACGCCGGATCGGATTTATTCTGTTTATCTTCGCGCAGGTTCAGTTCGAGCAGTGAATCCACCCAGACCCCGTCCCTTTCCACCTGCGCCTTGCCGCCGCTCCATGCAAAGTTGAAGAGGGTCATAACGCCGACCACCTCGAATCCGTCCTGCCGGAGTTGCGAAATCGCGCGCAGGGCGCTCCGCCCGCTGTTGAGAATGTCGTCAAGAAGTACGACAGGTTCCTGCCGGTCGAGCGGTCCTTCGATGAGCCGGCGGCGTCCATGCGGTTTGCGGTTCTCCCGTACGAAACCTGCCAAAAACGGCGGGGATCCTTCTGCAGCGAGAACCGAGCATACCATGGCGTACGCCCCGAAGCCGTGTCCTGCAACCTGGTGCGCTCCCTTGCTGCGGAGGCGGTCGGCCAGCACCTGCCCGACTTCACCGAACATGGCGGCGTCGAGCATGGGGATGCGTATGTCCAGCAGCCACCCGATAGGCCGTCCCCGGGGGTCGGTAAGGTGTTCCTCCCCGCGCCGGACGAGCGCCCGCTCGTACAGGCGGTGACCCAGATCGGCCAGATCCGTATGGGTGGATGGGGATGGCGCGCCATTCGACATGGTGTACGCACGTTGGTTTGGCCTGCAAGTGGGGCAATGATACGGGTTTTACGCCACAGCGAAATCATACAGCGGGAACCGGCTGCACAACGCGCGCACTTCTTCTTGTACATGGCGCTGCACATCTTCATTGCCCATATCGGAAAGAATGCGGTCCATCAACTCGACCACCCATTCGAACTCCGCTTCCCCAAAGCCGCGCGTCGTCATTGCGGGCGTTCCGATCCGCATGCCGCTTGTCACGAACGGGCTCGTTTCATCGAACGGCACCATGTTCTTGTTCACCGTGATGTCCGCCCTTTGCAGGACCGCTTCGGCTTCCTTGCCGGCGAGGCCCTTGCTGCGCAGATCAATCAGCACGAGGTGATTGTCCGTGCCGCCCGACACCAGTTCGTACCCCCGATCCAGGAACGCCTTCGCCATGGCTTTGGCGTTCGCGATGATCTGCTTGCCGTATTCGACGAAATCCGGCTGTAAGGCTTCGCTGAAGGAAACGCCCTTGGCTGCAATCACGTGCATGAGTGGTCCGCCCTGCGTACCCGGAAACACCGCCGAATCGAACAATTCGCTCATGCGCTTCACGCGCCCCGAGGCGGGCACCGTCTTTCCGAAGGGGTTTTCGTAATCCTTTCCGATGAGGAGCATGCCTCCCCTCGGCCCGCGCAGCGTCTTGTGCGTGGTGGTGGAAACGATGTGGCAATGCGGCATCGGATCGTTCAGCAGGCCCGCTGCGATCAACCCTGCCGTGTGCGCCATGTCCATCCAGAGGAATGCCCCCACCTCGTCGGCAATGTCGCGGAAGGCGGCGTAGTCGAAGTCGCGGGAATAGGCGCTTGCGCCGATGGAAATCATCCGGGGTTTCTGTTTTCGGGCCAGATCGCGCACCTTGTTCATGTCGATGCGCCCGGCCAGCGGGCCGTCCTTTTCGACGCCGTAATGGACGGATTCATACAGGATGCCCGAAAAGTTGACCGGGCTGCCGTGCGTGAGATGCCCGCCGTGGGAAAGGTCCAGTCCGAGGAAGGTGTCTCCAGGTTTCAGGAGTGCCAGAAATACGGCGGCGTTCGCGCTGGCACCGGAATGCGGCTGCACGTTTACCCAGTCGCAGCCGAACAATTCCTTTGCTCGTTCTCGCGCCAGATCCTCCGCCGTGTCCACATGCTGGCATCCGCCGTAATACCTTTTGCCGGGGAGTCCTTCCGCGTATTTGTTGGTCAACGGGCTGCCCAGCGCCTGCAGCACGGCCCGGCTGACGAAGTTTTCCGACGCAATCAGTTCAAGTCCTTCGTTCTGACGATCGACCTCCTGCTGGATGGCTTCGTACATCCGGGGGTCGTTTTTCTGAAGATCGTTCATGGAGGTGCGGTTAGTGCATCATGGCGTAGGTGAGAATATTTGTGCCCATACGAAACGCTGTCTCGCGCGTTTCCGGGGAGTCGTTATGCACTTCCGGCGATTCCCACCCGTCGCTGATGTTCGTTTCATAGGTGTAGAACACGATGAGGCGCCCTTCGTGGAAAAGCCCGTACCCCCGGGGAGGGGCGTTGTCGTGTTCGTGAATCTTCGGAAGCCCGTTCGGAAACGGGTAATGGGTATGGTAAATTTCATGGTCGAACGGCAATTCCACGAAGGATTTTTCGGGAAACACCTTTTTTATTTCCCGGCGGATGTATTCGTCGAGGCCGTAGTCGTCGTCCACGTACAGGAAACCCCCGTTCTGAAGGTAACGCCGGAGGCGTCGCGCTTCTTCGTCCGAGAGGACGATGTTGCCGTGGCCGGACAGGAACAGGAACGGGAAACCGAACACCTTGTCGCTGGAGAGTTCGACCACATCGGGACGGGTATCGACCTGCAGGAGCGTGTTGCTGCGGACATACCGCAGGAAATTGGGAAGCGGCGTGCTGGCCTGGTACCAGTCTCCGCCTCCGCTGTATTTCACGGCGGCGATCCGCAAGAGACCGGGGCTTGTCGCGGCCCGTTCTTGCACGGCTTGTATGCTCGCATCTTCCCGGGCTTGTATATTCACGGCCTGCCCGTTCGCAACCTGCCCCGCGGCAAGATGCGCCAAAATGCATAGCGCAGCGGTGCGTAACAAGGCGCCTGTTCGAAAGATGTGCGTCCGCATGGGGTCGCGTTTATGGTGTTTCCGGAGAGGTCCCTATTAAAGGAAAAAACAGCGATGCGGTTTCATGCCTGATCGTTCTGCGAATAGAGAATGCCCGTCTTGTGCGCTGTCCATCGACGCGCGTGCGGACGTGTGTCCGTACTGCGGGTACGACCTGCCCCGGACTGCGTCTTCGATCAAGGTGGCTGCCCTCGTGTTTGCGGTGCTGATGCTCTGGCCGCTCTTTGAACTGGTGCGGTTTCTGCTGCGCTGAATCCTTATAGACATGACATGTCTGCCCTTGCCTCATTCATGCAGACAATGATTCAACCTGGCGACTTTCGTATATAATCCCCTGAAAAATCACACACGCCGACATGCCGCCGTCCTCCGATTTGCCCGACCTGCCCGATTGCCTGCCGGGAGGCATGCCTGTCGATACCTTTCTCCGCGACTGGTGGCGGAAGAAACCCCTGCTCATCCGAAACGCGTTCCCGGATTTCGAGTCTCCGATCACGCCGGAGGAATTGGCAGGGTTGGCGCTTGAAGAAGAAGCTGCCTCGCGTCTCATCATGGAGCGCGGCGGGGAGTATCCCTGGCAACTCCGCCACGGTCCGTTTCAGGAAGAGGATTTTGCGGACCTTCCCGCATCCCACTGGACCTTGCTCGTGCAGGAGGTGGATCGCTGGGTTCCTGAAGTGGCTGCTCTGTTCGAACGCTTTCTGTTCGTGTCGTCGTGGCGCTTCGACGACATCATGGTGAGTTACGCCCCGGACGGCGGGAACGTGGGCGCGCATGTGGACCGGTACGACGTATTTCTGATCCAGACGCTTGGGCGGCGTGAATGGCGGATCGGGGCGAAGCCGCTGCCTGCCGGAGAGGAAGTGTCCGTGCCGGATATCGATGTGGATATGCTGGCGGATTTCGAGCCGGACGAGGTGTTGGTGCTGGAAGAGGGCGACATGCTCTACCTGCCGCCCCGTGTGGCGCACCACGGCATTGCGCTCGGTCCCTGCATGACGTTTTCGGTCGGGTTTCGCGCGCCGGGTCATGCGGAGTGCCTGGATGCGGTGCTGCGCCGGGCCATTTCGGACGCCGATCCGCTGGGGGACTGTTCCGGGCCGGAGTTGACCCCGCCCGATCATCCGGGCCGGATCGGGCCGGATGTACTTGAGCAGGTGTACCGCACAGTACGGGACACACTGACCGACGCCGCTATTGCGGAATCGTTCGGTGCGCTCGTTACCGAATCGCGGCGCGGCGAGGAGTTGCCGTTGCCGGAACAGGAATGGACCGGGGAAGAACTTGCCGAGGCGCTTCGGGCCGGCGCCGAACTGGTGCGGGTGGCGCCGAATCGTTTCGCCTTCATCGAATACGGCGATGGGCATGCCAGCCTGTTTGTGCACGGTGAAGCCTATCCGCTGGGGCCTGGGCTGGCGTATGCTGCTCCGCTTGTTGCGGGACGGGAACCGCTGGATGCGGAAACGCTCGGGGAGGTGTTGGAGGATGAGGATTTCCGGGAATTATTGGCGGTGCTGGTGAATGCGGGGTGTGTGGAGGTGGGGTAGAAATATTTTTTTCAAAGTGGACATATTATATGACCAGTCATATATTATGTCCATAATAAATAAGGAACCGCCATGAAAACGATAGGAGCCGCAAAGTTCAAGGAGCAGTGCCTTGCGTTGCTGGACGAACTTGACCCGGATGGGCTGGTCGTCACCAAGCACGGTAAGCCGGTTGCGCGTGTTGTACCCTATGACCGGGAGTATGCCGGCCTGATCGGTGCGTTGAAAGACGAGATCGAGGTTTGCGGGGACATTCTCACGACCGGCGTTCGCTGGGATGCCGATGCTTAATCTCGACACCCACATCCTTGTTTTTGCACTCAGCGGCGCACTGCGGCCATCCGAAGAAGCCCTTCTGGCGCAGAACAGGTGGTCCATTTCCACCATCGTGCTGTGGGAACTGGCGAAACTCGTTCAGCTTGGCCGGATAACCATGGACCTCGACGATGGTAACGTGGCCCGCGCTCTGAACCGCATGCATGTGTGGCCGATCGATCTCGAAACGGCCCGCACCTCGACTTGTCTCGATTTCGAGGGCGATTCTGCGGATCGGCTCATCGCCGCCGCCAGCATTGTGCATGACGTTCCCCTGCTCACCCGGGACCGCGTCATCCGGCGCTCGAAGATGGTTCCCCTTGCGGGGTATGGGGTATCCACGAAACGGAGAGAAGACGATGGCTGTCAATAGGGATAAGCCGGATCGCTTTATTCTGAATCACTCGATGGCAACAGCGGCCAATGTGTATCTGATGTTGTATCCCAAGGAGACGCTTGCTCGCGCGCTGCGTAATGATCCAGATATGAAACGGCGAATCTGGACATTTCTGAACGACATATCTCCGACGGCCATGTTGAACGAAGGCAGAGTATACGGGGGAGGACTGCACAAGCTGGAGCCGAAAGAACTGGGCAACGTTCCCGTAGCGGCTATCGCGAACCTGTTGCCGGAGGCAGCGCCAGCGCGTCGGCGGCAGCAAGGGGAGTTGTTTGGGGTGGGGGTTGCCTGAAAATTTGGCTGTGGAAGGGGCGGTGTCCTGCAAAATCAGCGTGCGCGGCCATCAAATTCTCCACTTTCTTGACGCGAGTTCTCCTCGTCGAACAAGATTTTGTGGCGTGCGATGTAGCGCCGGGGTTATGTTCGGTCCGACGGCTTGTCTGTGGTTCATGAAAGGCCGGTTGTACCCCCGTTGAACAGCAAGCACAACGCTGGAAAAATACCGAGAGTGGTCGCATGATGCCCCTGCTCTGGTAAGCGGTCGTAGCGTTGGCGCTAACGGCGATTCTCAGGCAAGGGGGTAGTGCAACGCGGGGTTGCATACTGTACTGTGATGCCGTACATTCGATGTTATGATCATTCGCTCCATTCGCCACCGGGGCTTGCGTCGGTTGATCGAACACGACGATCCCCGGTTCCTGCGGTATGATCTGGTTGACCGGATACGCAAGGTATTGACGGCACTGATTCTGGCGGAGAGCATGGACGGATTTATTACCGCTGCTCCGCCCGGTTGGCGTATCCATCGGCTCTCAGGAAAGCGGTGCAACGAATGGAGCGTTTCGGTATCCGGTAATTGGCGGATCACGTTTGAAGAAAGTGACGATTGCATCGACCACTTGACCCTGGAGGATTACCACTAATGGCTACCGATAGCGTCAAAGTGAACATGACCCCCTCGCATCCCGGCGACTTCATCCGCACGGAAATCCTTGAGGAGTTGGGTCTGAGCGTGACGAAGGCGGCAAATATTCTCGGGGTTCGCCGAGCGACCTTGTCGGATCTGTTGAATGGCCACGCCGCGCTATCGCCGGAGATGGCGCTACGCATCGAGAAGGCCTTTGCCCTGCCCATGGATCTCTTGTTGCGGATGCAGGCCTGGTACGATGCTGTGCAGATGCGGGCCCGGGCAGGTGAGATCAACGTTCGGCGCTACGAACCTGCATGAAAGGAGGGGCAGATTTGGGCTATATGTTTCGCGCAAAGGGCGGGCTGTTATGATCCAGTTCAAGACGGGAAACATCCTCACTGAAGACGCAGAGGTTCTGGTCAATACAGTCAATTGTGTCGGGGTCATGGGGCGTGGCTTAGCGCTTCAGTTCAAGAAGGCATTCCCAGACAATTTTAAGGGAATTATAAGGAATTGTTGACAAGAAGGAATAAATATCGTATTATTACAGGTGCACAAAATGGAGACCGTCATGGCACATGTAGCACCTGGAAAAGCGCACCGCAGCGGCATTACCCTGATGCAACTGGCCGATATGTTTCCCGACGAGGAAGCGGCCCGCAAGTGGTTCGAATCTCGTATCTGGCCGGACGGTCGCCATTGCCCGCGCTGCAAGGGAACACGCACCCGCGAAGCGTCTCATCATTGCATGCCCTACTGGTGCACCGACTGCCGCAAGTACTTTTCCGTCAAGGTCGGAACGGTCATGGAGGGGTCGAATCTGTCGCTCCGCAAATGGGCGTATGCGATTTACCTGCATACGACAAATCTGAAAGGCGTTTCCTCGATGAAACTGCATCGGGATATCGGGATCGCGCAGAACTCGGCGTGGCACCTGCTCCAACGCATCCGCAAGGCGTTCGAGGGCGCCGATAACGACCTGTTCGGCGGCCCCGTTGAAGTCGATGAGACGTACGTAGGGGGCACGGAATCGAACAAGCACGAATCGAAGAAACTCCACGCTGGCCGGGGAACTGTAGGCAAGACCGCCGTTGTCGGAGCAAAGGATCGGGCCACTGGCAAGATCAAGGCGGAAGTCGTGCAGAATACGACAAGCCGGACGTTGCAAGGCTTCGTTCTGGACAACGCCGAATTGGGTGCGGTCGTCTACACGGACGACAACAAGGCATACGCGGGTCTGCGGTACATCTACGACCTTGCGAGCGTCCAGCACTCGGTAGGCGAATACGTACGCGGCATGGCGCACACCAACGGCATAGAATCGTTCTGGGCAACCCTCAAACGAGCACACAAGGGCGTATACCACAAGATGAGCCGCAAGCACCTTCACCGCTATGTGGCGGATTTCTCAGGCCGCCACGGATTGCGCGAACTCGACACGCTGGAACAGATGGGCCTTGTCGCCTGCGCAATGGTGGGCAAGCGGCTCCGGTACAGAACGCTGGTGGCTTAATCCGGCACGGACCGCAAGCCCGCGCCATGCGATAGGCCCGCAGCGTCGATGATTGCGTACACCGCAGGGGATATCTCGCCATGCCAGGCAAGGTCTACGTCAGAGAGTGTCCACGTATCCTTAAAGGCGGCCTCTGAACCTATTGGGGCGGAATAGTTGCGGTTAGAGTTGAACGGCGGGTCGAGGTAGATGAGATCGACCGAGGCGGAGTTCATGCCCCTCATTACGTCCAGATTGTCGCCCGTCCACAGGGTCCGGTTTGCCCAATTCGGCCCGGTTGTTGCCGTGTGTGTGTGTGTGTGTGTGTGTGCATCGTATACCTATAAAGCCCTATACTGCAGGGGCCTGTATACGAGGAAGATCGCAGGCCGTCAACAATTCCTTATAATTCCCAATTTTAAGGCCTACGCCTCTGCTTGCCAGCGCGGGGAGGTGCGTCCTGGCCTAATGTTTATCTTCGAGACCGGCCAACTGACGTACCCGCATTATATCATAAACTTTCCCACCAAGCGCCACTGGCGCGCCAAGAGCCGGATAGAGGATATTGAGGCGGGCCTTGGCGATCTGGTCCGGGAAATCCGGGAACGAAATATCCAATCCATTGCTATCCCCCCACTGGGAAGCGGATTGGGTAAGCTTGACTGGGCTGATGTTCGCACGTGCATTGAGGGAGTGTTGGGGCAATGCCCTCACTTGAAGGTCACTGTATTCGAGCCAAACGCCGAATTTGAATAAAGGAGTGCTCGACAGAAACTGAAGTGGATTGGTTCCGTTTCTGTTGGGCGAGGAATGGAACGGATACCATAATGAAGCAGTTGCTCGCACATGGTTATTATAATAAGATCATATCTTGTTGACAATAACTATCTCTAAGGAATATTCTTGAAATACCCCATACATTCTTGAATCTCGCGAACGCGTTGCTCATTCTCCAATGTCCATTCAGATTCGGGTATATTAAGATATACAATATCAGAAGAGTATTTGCTGGATGTTCCTGAGAGGTGGTTCGGGTTGATTGGACAGATTTTGGCGGGATTTAAGGTGTAGCGTTGCGACCTTGTTCCGATACAATCAACCCGACGAGACCCATGTCAAGACGCACACGCAGAACCCATAGTCCTTCGTTCAAGGCGAAGGTAGCCCTCGCCGCCGTTCGCGGCGACCGTACGCTGGCCGAACTCGCCGAGCGCTTCGAGGTGCACCCGAACCAGATACAATCCTGGAAGAAGCAGCTGGTAGAGACCGCCGAGGAGGCGTTCACCCGAGGCCGCGGCGGCGCCCCGGACGAGCGCGACGATCAGATAAAGGTGCTTCACGCGAAGATCGGAGAGTTGTCGATGGAGAAGGATTTTTTATCGAAGGCGCTCGGTCGAGACCGTTAGCTGTGATCTCTCAGTAGGTTGTTCATTCGCGCCTGATGCCCGAGTTTATTAGGGATATGTGAACCGAAAGTTAGGGAGAGAGCCGAATGAACATTCACAAGAATGCCCGATTGACGCCGAAAGGTCGAGAGATTCTGGTGCGTCGCATCGTTAACGGGGGGCTTCGCATCGAGGAAGCCGCCCAGGCCTCAGGGGTAAGTGTGCGCACGGCCTACAAGTGGCTCGCCCGGTATCGGGCACAGGGACGAAGAGGTCTTCAGGACCGATCTTCGCATCCGCTCGGCTGCCCGCATCGCACCTCAGAGGCGCAACGGGCGGCGATTCTGGCCCTGCGCCGCGCCCGGTGCACCTATCGCGAGATTAGCCGAAGAACCGGGGTGGCGCACAGCACGGTGGGCCGGGTCGCCCAGCAGGGGGGATTGAACCGATTGTCCCATCTGGACCCTCCGGTTGCTCCCCGCCGTTAGGTCTACCCCCATCCGGGCGACCTGTTACACCTGGACATCAAGCGTTTAGGACGTTTTGTGCGTCCCGGCCATCGGGTCACCGGCATCCGGGGCCAGAGTTCCAGGGGCGCCGGATGGGAATACGTGCATGTGGCCATCGACGATCACTCCCGCGTAAGCTTTGCTTGCATCCAACCCGGCGAGACCGCTCACAGCGCCTGTAGCGCGTTGCTCGACACCCTGCGCTACTTCCAAACCCTCGGAGTCGCCTTCACCCGCGTCATGACCGACAACGGCTCCTGCTACCGCTCGAAACACTTCGCAAAACTGTGCCGACGACTGAAACTGCGCCATATCCGCACCCGACCCTATACCCCGAGAACCAACGGCAAAGCCGAACGCTTCATCCAATCCGCGCTGCGCGAATGGGCCTACGCTCGCGCCTACGACAACTCCAGCCAGCGCGGCGAGTACCTCCCCTGTTGGCTGCACCGATACAATTGGCATCGACCACACGCCAGCTTGAAATACCAAACACCCATCCAATCCCTGAATATCCCACTGAACAACGTGGTGGGTTTACACCGTTAGCCGAGCGCCGGGCGAGGATAGATCGCGCCCATGCCTTGCCCGCGGTTCGCCAGTCGAAGCTCTTGTCGTTGAGTCGTTCGACGGCCTACTACACTCCTCGGGGCGAGAGCGAGGAGCACCTTACCGTGATGAAAGAGATCGACAGGCTCTACATGGAACGCCCCACAAGCGGATCGCGCACGATAAAGAGCATGCTCGAGGCGCGAGGCGTCCGTGTCGCCAGAAGCCGCGTCGTTCGCCTCATGCGCCTGATGGGCCTTAGGGCCATTTACCCCAAGCGCCGCACGTCGTCTCCAGGAAAAGGGCACAGGATTTATCCTTATCTGCTCAGAGGCATGAAGGTGACGAGACCCCGGCAAGTCTATGCGGCGGACATTACGTACATCCCTATGGCGAAGGGCTTTCTTTATCTCGTAGCCGTGATCGACTGGCATAGCCGCAAGGCGCTCGCACACCGGCTCTCGAACACGATGGACGCCGCCTTTTGCGTCGAAGCGATGGAAGAAGCCATTGCCCGCTACGGCGCCCCGGAGGTCTTCAATACCGATCAGGGAGCGCAGTTTACCTCCGAGGCGTTCACCGGTGCGCTCAAGGAGCACGGCGTGCGCATCTCTATGGACGGCAAGGGCCGCTGGCTCGACAATGTGTACGTGGAGCGCCTCTGGCGCAGCCTCAAGCAGGAAGAGGTCTACCGGCACGCGTACGAGACGGTGGCCGAGGCCGAGAAGGGGATTGCCGATTACCTGCGCTACTTCAACGAAGAACGTCCCCACCAGGGACTTGACAACCGAACCCCCGACGACGTATTCTACGAACGAAAACCGCTGCCCAAAGCGGCATAACCCGACGCGACAGTACACTTAAAAACCCGAAAAAAACTGTCCAGTTTTTACGGACCACTTCTCTGGACGATCTGTAGCGATACCAACTACGGTATGAGTATTTGAAAATCTTCCGCGAACTACAAAACATCGGGGATTATATAGATAGGTGAACGCCGGGTTTGGGGTCTCCGGGTGAATCGTTGCCTTTTCACCCTTCTCGCATGAACAACCGTGTCGCCTCGGCAATCGTCATTGCGCCGTATCGCGGATTCGAGCAATGGGCAATCTCCGGGGCGGTGGGGTCTCGCTTCGGCTTGTCTGGTTCGGGTTTCATCATGCTGCCAGATATGCCATGAGGTATTCCATGCCGCATGGCCTACTCCTGAAACATGTGTGAGGCATGTACAGGGTCAAGTGATCAGGTCTTTGTACATAATGCGCTTGCCCACCAGACAGCCCGCCACGTGTTCCATCTGGTCGATGGTATCGAGGCCCCGGACATTGTGCTTGCCGCAAAACTGGTTCACGTAGCGTTGCAGGTGTTTGTGCGACAGATGGTGATACACGCCGTTGACGCTCCGCTTCAACGTTGCCCAGAACGATTCCACCCCGTTCGTATGGACCATACCGTTTACGTACTCCTTGACACTGTGTTGAACGCTCTCATGCTCGTACAGATACTTCAGCCCGACATAGCCCCGGTGATCGTCTGTATAGACCTTGGCGCCATATTCCATGTGGTCAAGCACGAAGCCTTGCAGCGTTTCGCCGGTGGTATTGTCTACAACCTTTGCGACAACCCGATTCGTGGCCCTGTCCTTCGCGCCTACGACCGCAGCCTTGCCTACCGGTCCGCGCCCCGCATGTAGTTTCTTCGATGCGTGCTTGTTCGCTTCCTTGCCGCCCACGTACGTTTCATCAACCTCTACCGGACCTTCAAACGCTTCGGCTATCGCAGGAGCGAACGCCTCGCGGATACGCTGGAGCATGAACCACGCCGTCGTTTGCGTTACCCCAATGTCCCGATGCAGTTTCATGCTCGAGATACCCTTCAAGCTGGTCATTTCAAGGTAGATGGCCCAAACCCACTTTTTCAGCGGCGCCTTGCTTGATTCCAACGCCGTTTTCGTGCGTACGGAAAACGTTCTGTTGCAATCCCTGCACCGGTAAGGCATCGTCTTGTGCGTTCCTTCGTATGTATCGGCTCCCTTGCAGCGCGGACAAAATCGACCATCGGGCCAAACAACCGCCTCGAACCAGCGTCGAGCAGCATCCTCATCGGGGAAACATTCTGCCAGTTCAATGACCGTGATTCCGTTTCTGTGATTGCGTCCGGGCGCCCGATAAGCCATTTTCTTTTCCGATTTGTTTACTCTTTAGTACGTAACCGGCCCCCGAAAAGTTTCACCTATCTATATAATCCCCCTATAAAGCCCTATACTGCAGGGGCCTGTATACGAGGAAGATCGCAGGCCGTCAACAATTCCTTATAATTCCCATTTTTTGGGGTAATGCGGCAAGGTTGTACGGGGTGGGGTAAGCCGGATTACGGCATCTGCTGCGCGGTTTCCCCTGGCCGGTTTCCGCCGAATAAACCGATCTAATGCGATGTGCGCTCGACTCGGATTCATCGTTTCGGTGTTTATGGTTGGCGCGGCGCAGGCGCAAGCGCCGAACCCTTCCGTATGCGATCGGACCCATCAGGTGCGCGATGCTATCGTTGCATTGCTAGAGGAAGAAGAGGGCATTTCCGATTGTAGCGAGGTTACCACTCATCATCTTGCAGCTTAGGGGAGACTTGATGGCGGGTATGGACCACCTTCTTATCGTCCTCTCAGATTGGATGGAACAGGGATCACCGAACTGAAGGGGGGCGATTTTTCGGGTTTGTCAAGTACTACAAAGTTGCACCTGCAGAATAATAGTTTAACGATATTGCCTGATAGTATATTTTATGATATGAATTCTCTAAGTACACTTGAATTATATAATAACCGATTGATCAAATTGCCTGAAGTTGCTTTTAGTGATCTTTCAAGTTTGTACAGATTAGATTTGAGAAATAATCTTATTACTACTATATCCGAAAATGTATTTAAGAATATTGAATTTCTTAGGATTTTAAATCTGGATGGCAATCAGATCGAGACATTATCAGAAGGGGCATTTCTGAATTTTAAATATTTGTATTCGCTTTCATTAGGCGATAATCCATTCACGACATTACCAACGGGCGTATTCATGAATTTATAGTCATTGAGAGAATTATACATGGAAAACGGTGATCTTGTTATGTTGCCTGATAGTGTTTTTTGAAATTTAATCAACCTGCAGGAAATGCGGCTAAATAATAATCATTTAGAAATATTATCACCCAATATTTTTGCAGGTTTGCAAAACCTGCGATTGTTGCAAATAAAGAGGGATTTATAAAGAATGCTTAACAGGCCTGAAATGTTATATTACGGGTAGTTGCAATCACAGACGGATGAGGACAATGCACAAGGCGCCCGGTAGATCAGAAAGGAATGGAATCACGCTGTTTGCTCTGTTGCAAATGTTTCCGGACGAAGAGGCGGTGGAACGCTGGTTCGAGGCCCAGCGTTGGCCGGACGGCGAACGCGCTTGCCCGAAGTGCGGGTGCATGAATACCCGTCGCGTCAAAAGCCGCAAGCCTATGCCTTTCTGGTGTAAGGACTGTCGTTCCTACTTCAGTTTGAAGACCGCAACCGTCATGGCCGATTCCAACCTCGGCTTGCGTACATGGGCATTCGGCATGTACCTCATGGCTACGAACCTGAAAGGTGTGTCGAGCATGAAATTGCATAGGGATTTGGGCATCTCGCAACCGACCGCGTGGTTCATGGCGCAGCGTCTACGCGAAGGGTTGCCGTTGGAGACAAACAAACTGACGGGAATCGTCGAGGTGGATGAAACCTGTCTTGGCGGGAAGGAATCAAACAAGCATGCCAGTAAGAAACTCCATGTGGGCGGCGGCACGTCGGGCAAAGCAACCGTCATGGGTGCGAAAGAGCGGGGCGGTAAGATCGCGGCCCGCCCGTTAGGTTGGGAACCGGGCGAAACGCTCGCCGGATTCGTCCATGAGAACGTAGAGGCCGGGGAAACGGTCTACACGGACGATCACAGGGCATACCGGAGCCTGAAGGAAGTGTACGAGCATGAGACGGTGAGGCACTCCGTATCCGAATACGTGAACGGACAGGCCCATACAAACGGGATCGAATCGTTCTGGGCGCTCTTGAAGCGCGGGTATCACGGTACGTTCCACAAGATGAGCCGGAAGCACTTGCACCGCTACATTACCGAGTTCGCCGCCCGCCATAACTTCCGTGGCCTCGACACACTGGAGCAGATGGAAGTCATGGCCCGGAGCATGGAAGGAAGACGTATCAAGTATCACGAACTCATAGCGTAATGGCATACGCGCAACTTGTTAGTCAGGAATTGCCGAAGGAGGGCGAGGGAAGTTAGTCCGTATGGCAAGGGGCAATCCACCACGTCCAGGCTCACAAAGAAATTATTAGCCGATATGCTTCCGATCGAAGACCTTCCCGGTTGGATCGAAACCACGATAGGCCATGACCGACAAACGACAACCCCCTGTTCAGGAACAGCCCAAGCCCGCCGAAGGCGAGCGCGTTGTAACAATGGAGATGCCGGAGAACATGGCACGGGCGATCTTCGACCATGCCGACCGCAAGCCCGGGATCAAACCGGCGAAGCCTTGACGGTAATCGCTCTTGTCAAGCATTCTTTGTAATTCCCAAAACATCTCCATAACAGTTCTTCCGCTCGAGCTTCTCGATCATCGCTTTTCCCAGTGGTAAAAACATAAGCGTGCCCCATTCTCCCTTGAACCATTCGAGCTGTGGACTTCAGCTCGGGATTTTGCAGAAATTCTAACCATGCTTCCGCCAGTCCAGCCCGGTTACGTCTAGGCTCCAAGGCCATTGTAACGAGAGCCAATTCGTTGTCCGTTACATTTTTACTGTGCATGTCGAACATTCCACCAGAAAGTAAATCATCTGAAAAATGTTCAATAAGGCGATCCCAAAGGTAGCTCTGTTCGAGATCGACTTTCATACTCTCGAATTCTTCAGATGCTTTTAGGTCATTCCAGATACCTTCAGACAACATTATCATACCGGGTTGTCCTTGATTTGCAGGCACTATATCAAATGATCTTCCATGCAAAATGTATAAGGCAATCAAATCTTCAATGCCTCCACCAGTAAAATAAAGACGTACGCCGCTTTTGATGATAGTTTCGCTCGCGTCAAGAAACTCGACAAAATCGGAGATTGTATTTAGTGCTGTGAAGAATATGTCAGCGCTGTATTCGTCGCATACATGAACAAAGCCATGACCCAATTCTCCCCATTGTAGCGGTACTTTTCCTTTTCCACCTAACACGACCGCAATCCTATGATATCGCCTATTACCCTGCTCGGGAAGAGTAATTGTCCTGCCATCACTCCGTTCGATTGAATTGGTACTTTCAAGCCAACGTTCGGCACCCCATATTTGATTAGTAGACTTTTCTATGGCGGACTTTCTCCATCTCTTGTATCCAACTTCGTCATTCGTTTCTCGATATTCAATATCTTTGACCGAAATAATCACGATGTGTGGGCCACATACGATAAGGCAATCGCACAGCTCCTTACCATGCTTTCCCTTGGGATTTGGATGTGTCCACAATTTCAGGAAAGAACGACTGCACAGTTGATTCACAAGGCGTTCGGATGGGGTAAGACCATTTTGCATAGTACTGTTTTCTTATGAGGATCGAAGAATAAATCCCCGAGATGTCAAACCGCTACGCAACTGCCCTGCCTCACCCCTTCCCCCTCAACACCACCTCCTCCGCCGGAGCGCGCATGTTGTATTCGTTGCTCATGACGCGCCCGTAGGCGCCTGCGGTAGCGATCAGCATTACGTCTCCTTCCCCGGTGTTCGGCAGGCGCCGCCCGTAGCCCAGTACGTCCCCTGTCTCGCAGATCGGGCCCACCACGTCGGCGGTTATTTCCAGCGGTTCGTCCAGTCGGGACAGGTTCACGATCTCGTGCCAGGCTCCATAGAGGGCCGGCCGGATGAGCGAGTTCATGCCGGTTTCGATGCCCACATAGCCCGTCGCCCCTTTCCACTTGGTTTGTGTCACGCGGGCAAGCAGCACGCCAGCTCGGGCCACAAGGAAGCGCCCCGGCTCCATCCAGAGTTCCAGGTCCGGATGCGTCTGCTTGAAGGCGTCGAGCGTTTCCGCGATGTCGATCATGTCTGGTTCCGGCGCATTCCGCCGCTCCGAAACAGGTAGCCCCCCTCCCACATCGAGAATGCGGGCATCCGGGAAGCGTTCTCTCAGCGACGCAAGGAACATGGCGGTTTCGGCCCAGGTGTCCGGCGCGACGATACCGCTACCTACATGGGCATGAAATCCGACGATGCGTACATCCGCTGCATTCGCAAGCTGCGCAAGGCGCTCCATTTCTTCCGGCGCCACACCGAATTTGCTCTGCGATCCGGCCGTCTGAACGTACTTGTGATGTCCGTGGCCCCGTCCCGGGTCCATGCGCACGAGGAGTTCCCGTCCACGGAAAACTTCGGGCCATGCTTCCAGCGGATAGATATTGTCCAGCGTAACGTACGCGCCCAGTTCGTACCCCTCGGCGTATTCTTCCTTCGGCGCAAAATTGGGAGTGAACAGGATGCGCTTCCGGTCGATGTCCGGGAAGAGATCAATCAAAAACCGTATTTCGGGCGGCGACACGCACTCGAACCCGATTCCCCCTTCGTGGAAAAGGCGAAGGATGTCAGGGTGCCTGTTTGCCTTTACGGAATAGAACACGCGATCCAGCGCGCCGATCGACAGTACCCGCTGCAACGATTCCCGTAGCGTGTCTTCGTTGTATACATAGACCGGACTCGTTTCGGCAGCGATGGCCAGCAGGTCCTCGCGGCGACCCTGCCACCAGGCAACCCGGCTTGGCGCCTCTTCGCCCGATGCTTCCATCAATTCCCGCCAGTCGGGCCCGATCAGCGCGTCCGGCTCCCGCTTTCCGAAGAACTGCGCATGCAGTTTGCGGGTCAGTCGGCGGGCCTGATCTTCGTCCACTACGAAGCTGAAGTTCAGGTCGCCAGCTGCCTGAGAGACCTGGTGCACCTGCTGTTCGTGAAATACCTCGAACGCGGCCCCCATTTCGTGGAGTATCGACCGGATGTTGCGCCCGATCAGGCTTACGATGGCGCAGGGGCCGATCTGCCGGGCGCGGCAATACGCGTTCAGCGCTTCGAGCAGCACGTCGATGCGCGCCGGTTCGAGGGCGTTTGCGTTCCGGTCCAGCGAGACGGTGACGTTCGTCTCGGAGGTGGCCACCAGGTCAATCGACAGGCCGTGTTCCTTGAACGTGGCGAACACATCGGCGAGGAAGCCGACCTCCTGCCACATACCCGGCGATTCCATGGAGATCAGCATGACGCCGGTCTTTGTGGCGATCGCCTTGATTTGCGCACCGAAATCGGAGGTATCGTCGGAGATGACGGTCCCCGGCAGGTCAGGGGCGCTCGTGCATTTGATATGGAGCGGGATGCGCTGTCGCTGCGCCGGTTCGATGGATCGGGGATGCAGGACCTTGGCGCCCATCGTGGCCAGTTCCTGCGCCTCGGCGTAGTCCAGTTGGCGGAGCAGGCGCGCCGAGGGAATGTCGTGCGGGTTCGCGGTGAACATGCCCGGCACGTCGGTCCAGATTTCGATGCGCTCGGCGCCGAGTACGGCTCCGAGGCAGGAAGCGGAGGTGTCGGAGCCGCCGCGTCCGAGCAGGACCGTCTCTCCGGCCTTGTTCGAAACGATGAAGCCCTGTGTAATGACGAGATCGCCGGCGGTGCGGGCCAATTCTTCCTGGAGAGCAGTGTCCGGATCGAACCGGCACGTGGCCGACAGGTATTGCCGCCGTTCCGGAAGCAGGCGATGCTCGTCTGCGCGCAGCATTTCGCGGGCGTCCCGCCAAGCGGCATTGAGACCCCGGGATGCGAGGAAGGCGGTGCCCAGTTTCGTGGACATGAGTTCGCCGAGCGCCAGCACCCGGGCATGAAGCCGCGGGCCGGCTTCGCGAGTGAGCGAGGCGCCCAGTGCGAGGCGCTTCAGTTCGGCAAGGTCCTCTTCCAGCAGGGCCGTCCCGTCTATGTCGAGATCGGCGGCGATGCGGAGATGGAGATCCCGGATCGTATCGAGGGTGTGCTCGTGATTTTCCCCGACCGCATCCTCCAGCAGGCGTTCGAGCAGGTTGGAAATCTCACTCAGGGCAGAGCAGACCACGACGGGGACGAAGCCGTCGTCGATACGCGCCCGGACGATGCGCTCAATGATATCCCAGCGGGCACGACTTGAAACGCTCGTGCCGCCGAATTTAAGAATGACCCAGCGGGGCATGGGATGGGATTGCAGGATTGATCAGGACGCTTTCCAACGTCGAGATGCGCCGCATAAGTTCCTTGGGTGATGAGAGGTATCGGCCAGCTGAGTTGATACGCGCCGCAGGGTTACCCGAGGGTTACGCGATCAAGGCAGACCTGCGAGGCGCCCCACTTGAAGACATGCCAGAATTCAGAAACCAGGCCAGGAACCGCTCAAGAGGTCGAATCCGTGGCCGCCTAATCCGGACCACGCCGGAGCCTGCATCGGGGTCCACCAACGCTTCACAGGGCGAGCAGGCCCGGCCTGCTTGCCTGCTGGGTGATGCGATCCCCACCCTCAAGCTCGCGCCAGATTGTTTTCCGTGAGATACGCAAAACTTTGCGCAGCGGCGTCGAACATGTCGGTCTCGCAATTGTCCATTTCCACGATCATCCACTGTATATGGCCGCTGCCTGCCGCCGCAATGGCAGGGAAGTCCTGCAGGCCGCTTCCCGCCGCCACCATGGGTCCCTCGGTTGAGAGCACCGTCGCGTCCTTGATGTGCAGCAGCTGAGCGTGCGCACCAAAATCACCCACCACCTCTGCAGGATCGAGATCTGCCACCTTTGCCCAGTACGTGTCTATCTCGAAGAAAATTCCAGGCTCGATCAGGGATCTGATTTCATAGAACGGAAGCACTCCATCCTCAATCGGTTCGAATTCCCACCAATGATTGTGCAACCCGAATTGCAGGCCATTCGCCTGGCAGAAGGCATAGGACTCGTTATAGATGTCGGCCAGCTGCCTGATGCCGTCCATAGTCTGGTACCGCTCGTCCTCGGGCCATCCATGCCACACCATGCGGTCACAGTCGTAGGCCTCGGCGATGGCCAACATGGCGCCCCGGTGCTCTCCTTCGGGAATTTCCACATGCGCCGCAAACACGGATAGTCCCGTATCTTTGAGCAGTTTGCCCGCCTGTACCGGAGTCATGCCCTCCGGAAAGAAGGCCGTTTCCACGGCGGTATAGCCCATTTCAGCGACACGGCCAAGTGCGGCGGCCGCATCAACATCGATGGCGTCCCGCACCGTGTATAGCTGGAATCCGATCCTGGGCAATGGCGGTTCGGTCGCGACGGGCTCCGTGTACTGGTCGGAGGCTGCACGGCAACCGCTCACAGCGACGCCAGCGGCGGCTGCGCCCAGAGATTTCAAGAATGTTCGGCGTGTATTACCCATGGGTTTTTCCTGTCTTGGTCGGTACAATCGGCGTGTTTTGAGTATCCTATCCTAAATAAACAAAACCGGACGCATTAACAATTGTCCGTGCCCGGCGTTGCTTCTCAAATGCGCCGTTCTTTGCTCCACCCCTTAATATCAGGCGCAGCTCCCGCTGGTCCCGGTTCGGTTTCTGTGGTCGTTTGCCGTGTCCCGGTTGCTTCTCGTTATTTGGGTCCGGACAGCCTCTGTACGGAGCATGGAAGAATCAGGGTGAAAAGCGCAGAAAACATTTGATTTGTACATATAATATACATATATTGCTTGTATAAGTAAATAATGCCAAATGAGGGCAATGCAGGTGAAGAACAGGGAGGTGCAGCGCGTTCGCGATCCGGTCCACGGCCTTATCGTGTTTGGTGGCGGGAACGATCCGTACCAGAACGAGACCGATCTGATCGCATGGCGTCTGCTGAATACCCGTGAGTTTCAGCGGCTTCGCCGGATTCGCCAGTTGGGCTTTTCCGATCTCGTTTTTCCCGGCGCCACGCACAGTCGCTTTGCGCACAGCATTGGTGTCTATCATGTCGCCCGACAGCTCGTTGATGTAGTCAAGCGCAGACAATTAGAGAAGGGCGAGTCACACGACGAGAAACGAACCCGCGTCGTTCTGTTGGCGGCTCTGCTGCACGATATAGGTCACGGGCCATTCAGCCATGTGTTCGAGGAGGTGACCACCGATTTGAAATTACCTGGGCATCACGAGGATTGGGGGGCGAACATTCTTCAAGGCGATACGGAGATCAACGACGTACTGCGGACGGTGGACGAGGAACTGCCGAAACAAATAGCAGAACTTTTGAAGGACGAAGTCCCCAAGACCCTAACCTTTATCAACGCTTTCGGCATATATTACCGGGGTCGTATCGGGGAAATTATGAAGACATCCTTTTCGACGATGCGTCGGTTACGCTTTACAAGCGATATGGCTTCAAAGATGCTTCAGCATTGAACACCGTACTTGTCAAAGCACACATTACCGATTCCGAACCGCGGGATATTGCTGTGGAATCATCCGTTGTTAAAGCGTTTCGGGACGCGGAACGTATCCAGCGCGTCTATGCGCCGGATCAAGAAGATATCGCACGACTTCAGAAAATCATGGAGGAGATTCAATGAACCAGCATCCAGTAACCGAAGAAGAAAAAGTGGTCGTCGCGCTGATCGCTCTGTGCGGGAACGAGATCGTTGGTAGAACGCGGTTCCAGAAACAGGCGTATCTGCTGGACCGTTGCGGGGCGGATTTCGGATTTCGGTTCGTCTATCACCACTACGGCCCTTACTCTTTCGATCTCGCCGACGGATGGATAGATGCCAGCGCCGAAGGGCGGATAACTATTAACGAATACCCGGGTCGTTATGGTATTTTGTATTCTATTTTCAGGACCGACGAATCTGTCGAACCGCCAAGTAAAATCGGGAAGTTGTCCGCAGAGATTGCGCGCAAACAGCTTGAAAAGATGAAGGGAGTTTCCGACATCGTTCTCGAACTTGCGGCGACTATCGCTTTTTTTCGGGCAGAGGGATACGACGAACAAAGGGCTGTTGAAGAAACCAGGCTGCGCAAATCGATCAAGGCAGACAATGGGCGTCTTGAAAAGGCCCAGCTTTTTCTGAAAGAGATTGGACTTGACGGCGGGGCTGCAACCGCCTGATCCGGGTTGTTGCTTCCCCGGTGTTATCTCCTTTTGCCATGCCCGACTTGTTCAAGGAAGCCGCTCACCGGTATCTGGCGCGGAATGCCCCTCTGGCGGACCGCATGCGTCCTCGTACGCTGGACGAGTTCGTCGGGCAGGAACACATCCTCGGGCCGGGCCGGCTCCTGAGCCGGGCGATCAAGGCGGACCGCATCACGTCCGTGATTTTCTATGGCCCGCCTGGCAGCGGCAAGACCACGCTGGCCCGCATCATTGCAAACACCACAAAGGCGCATTTCACCTCGCTCAATGCGGTGCTGTCCGGGGTCAAGGATATCCGTGAAGCGATCGGGGATGCGAGGGCCCGGCTGGAGCAGCATCAACGGCGGACGATCCTGTTCATCGACGAGGTGCACCGGTTCAACAAGTCGCAACAGGATGCGCTCCTGCCGCATGTCGAGAACGGGACCGTGGTGCTGATCGGCGCCACCACGGAAAACCCGTATTTCGAGGTCAATAAGGCGCTCGTGAGCCGGTCCCGCATCTTCGAGTTGCAGACGCTTGAGGAAACGGCGCTGCGGCAGATTGCCCTGCATGCGATCGGAGACAAAGAACGCGGATACGGCAGCGCCGACGTGCAGGTCGAGCCGGAGGCCCTCGAGCATCTGATCGACACGGCCAACGGCGATGCCCGCTCTGTGCTGAATGCGCTGGAGCTGGCCGTGGAGACGACAGCCCCGGACGATGCGGGCGCGATTCGGGTCAATCTGGCCGTGGCGGAGGAAAGCATCCAGCGGCGCGCCGTGCTGTACGACAAGGAGGGGGACGTACACTACGACACAATCAGCGCGTTTATCAAGAGCCTTCGAGGGTCCGATCCAGATGCAGCCCTGTACTGGATGGCGAAAATGATTTATGCCGGGGAAGAC
The DNA here is from genome assembly GCA_965248175.1 of Rhodothermales bacterium. Lineage (GTDB taxonomy): Bacteria > Bacteroidota > Rhodothermia > Rhodothermales > VXPQ01 > VXPQ01. Next base: position 673,549 of record OZ252093.1, on the reverse strand, counting down.
CCCCGCTTCATCATTCGCCGCATGTTCATCTTCGCGGCGGAGGACATCGGGCTGGCGGACCCCCGCGCGCTTCAGATCGCATCCGCTACGGCGCATGGATTCGACTATGTGGGGATGCCCGAAGGGCAATTCATGTTATCCGAGTGCTGCCTGTACCTGGCCACTGCGCCCAAGGGCAACTCCACCATGTCGTATTACAGTGCGCTTTCCCATGTCAGGCAGGAGCGGTCCGACGATGTGCCGAATCACCTGAAGGACGCCAGCCGGGACAAGGAGGGATTCGGCCACGGGAAGGGCTACAAGTACCCCCATGCGTTCCAGGAGCACTATGTGCCTCAGCAGTATCTGCCCGACGAAATGCGGGGCACGTATTTTTACGAACCCGGCGAGATCGGATACGAGGCGGAGGTGGCCCGGCGCATGGCGGAACTCCGGCGCCGCGACGCCGAAGAGGATCTCGAACGCCGCGTGCGGAAATACGCGGACGGGGAGGAATGAGGAGCCTGCAAGCTTGCAGGAACGTTTGCAAAGGGTTGCGAATATGGATGGCTTTGCAACCATGAGGTGCTTTTATCATGTCTGAATTTTACCCCATCGTTACCGTAGAGCCGGAATGGGTGTTGGGAGGCGAGGACATGGGTAGCAAGGAAAAATTCTGGTACTACGAGACCGGAGAGGGTAAAAAGAACTGCCTGTTCAAGTACTCGAGACAGCATACGGGTGAGCATTGGGCCGAAAAGATCGCCGCAGAAGTAGCGGCGTGCCTGGACATTTTGCATGCCAGGGTGGAACTGGCCGAATTTTTGGGAGGGCGAGGGTCCTCGACGGAATCTTTCGCTGGTGGCTTGCGCGTGCTGGCGCATGGTAACCAGTTACTTGGACGGGCAGTGTCAAGCTATGACCCGGGGGTTCAATTTCGCCAGTCGGCTCACACCTATCCAGACCTTTTCCGACCGGCGCTCGCGAAACTGAACAAGCTGGATGAGGGTTCTTTACGCAACGTAATCGACCACGTACCTTCTGATTGGATGTCGCCATCGGCCCGAAAGTTCGCCTTGGCCCTGATGCACTATAACATCGAGCAATTAAGGACCCTGGACCCATGAGTGAAAGAACCCTGTTTCTCGCCTGGCAGGACAAAGGCGACAGCCGGCAATGGTTTCCGATTGGCCGCCTGGATGCGAACCGTGCCCTTTCCAGGTACCGTTTCCGTTATACGGGCGGCGCCCGGCGAGCGCAGAAGGAAGCATATTTCCAGGCCCTTCCGGATTTTCCCGAGATGGATAAGGAATACCTCTCTCCAGAGTTGTTTTACCTGTTCCAAAACCGGGTCATGAAGCCGAACCGGCCGGATTTCGCCGAGCACATCAAGCGCTTGGGGCTTCCCGGGGACTCCAATCCTGATCCTTTTCAGATTTTATCGGTCAGTGGGGGCCAGCGAACCACGGATTTTTACGAGGTTTTCCCGAAAATCGAGAAGAATACCGACGGCAGTTTCGCCACCCGCTTTTTTCTTCATGGTTGGCGGTACACTACTGAATTTGCGCAAGAGCGGCTTAAGCAACTGAAGCCTGAAGAAGAACTCTCTGTAGTGTTGGAACTGAACAACCCGGTGACCAGGCTGGCCGTACAACTCCAGACGCGAGACTATCATATGATCGGCTGGGCGCCGCGCTATCTTGTGTCGGATCTCGCGAAGGCCATTGCCGGGTCGTCCGGCGATTACGAGGCGAAGGTAGTCCGGATTAATCCCGCACCGGCCCCCATGAAACAGCGGGTGCTGATCGAATTGCGCGGCAACCTTGGCAAACACGAACCGATGATTGGTGAGGATTTTCGCCCGTTGGTTGGGGCAGCAGGATAGGCGGACATCAATTCGATCTCGTGGGGGCTTTCCTCCATACGCCCCTTTTATCTATTGACACGTGAACAAAAATCGGTTCACGAATCAGAAAAAACTCTGTTTTGTAAACCTTGCAAGGACGACCCATCACGACATCCACGTCACGATTTCGGGGAACAGGATAACCAGAAGCAGTCCTAATGCCTGGATCCCTATGAAAGGAACGGCTCCGCGATAAATCTGCGTCGTGGTGACGGTAGGAGGCGCCACGCCGCGCAGGTAGAACAGCGCAAACCCGAAGGGCGGCGTCAGGAAGGACATTTGCAGGTTCATGGCGATCATGACGCCGAACCATACGAGATCCACGCCCAGCGCCGCCGCCGCCGGGGCAATCAGGGGTACGATGATGAACGCGATCTCGAAGAAATCGATGAAGAAGCCGAGCAGGAAGATGACGAGGTTCGCGACCAGAATCAGCCCGATAACCCCTCCCGGCAGACCGGTAAGCAGCTCCTCGATCCACAGGTCGCCGTTCAACCCGATGAATACGAGCGAAAAAGCCCGGGCGCCGACCAGAAGAATCATGATCATGGCGGTCAGCTTGGCCGTCTCCTTCATGGTTTCCCGGAGAGACGTCAGGGTGAGCCGGCGGTTGATGGCGGCGAGGACCAGTGCGCCCAATGCGCCCAGTGCGCCGGCTTCGGTCGGCGTAGCGACGCCGGCGAAGATGCTGCCGAGCACCACAATGATGAGCAGCAACGGAGGCAGCATGACGAGGGCAACACGGCGGATCAGTTCCCCGGGGGGCAAGCTGCGTTCCTCCGCAGGAAGGGCCGGTGCTACGCTCGGTTTGAAAAAGGCCACACCCGCCGCATAGAGCGCAAACAGCCCGGCCAGCAGCAAGCCGGGGACCAGCGCGCCCAGAAACAGTTCGCCGACGGAAACCCGGCCCGCCACGCTCAACTGGTCGGCAAGCACGATGAGCACGATGCTGGGAGGAATGATCTGTCCCAGCGTACCCGATGCGGAAATCACGCCGGCGGACAGTTCGTTCGAGTAGCCGTAGCGCATCATGACCGGCAGGGAAATCACGCCCATCGCCACCACCGATGCGCCGACCACGCCCGTCGCCGCGGCAAGAAGCGCGCCTACGAACACCACCGCAATGGCCAGCCCGCCGCGCATGCGGCCGAACAACAGACCGATCGTCCGGAGCAGGTCTTCCGCCAGACGCGATTTTTCCAGCATCGCGCCCATGAAGATGAAATACGGCACGGCCAGCAACAGGGTGTTCGACATGACGTCGAAGATGCGGTCCGGCATAGCCAGCAGGAAGTGCCAGCTGAAATAGCCGAGTTCAATGCCGACGAAGGCAAAAATCAGGGCGGCGCCTCCGAGGGCGAAGGCGACCGGAAAACCCGAGAAGATGAGGATCAACGCCCCGACAAACATGAGTGGCCCCAGCCAGTCGCCCATCATATGCCCCCTTGCGGTGTTCCGGAATCGTTCGAAGCGCTGCCCGGAATGTTTTCTGCGGCCGGGTCGCGCAGGAACGCGATTTGCTTGATGGCGAGGCTGATCCCTTGCAGGAACAGGAGAGCGAACGCTATGGGGATAACCGTCTTGATCGGATAACGAGGCAAGCCGCCCGGGTCGGGCGAGACCTCCCAGACCGCCCACGAGTTATACACGGTGGGCCAGGACATCCGGATCACGAAGAAACAGAAAGGCAGCAGGAAAAGCAGCGTGCCGGCAAGGTTCACCCAGGCCCGCCCCCGGGGTGTCAGGCGTACGAGCAGCACATCCACGCGCACATGGGCGTCGTGCTTCAGGGTATAGGCGGCGCCCAACAGAAAGATCAGGCTGTACATGTACCACTGCAGCTCGATATAGGTGTTCGAGCTCAGGCCCAGTCCCGTGAACCGATCGAGATACCGCACGAGCGCATTGTAGGCGCCGACCCCCACCATGACGAGTGTCAGCCAGTACACGGCCCGGCCGATCCACTCATTTGTTCGGTCGATACGATGTGCGATGCGAAGCAACGTGCGCATGACGGATGCGAATCTCTCTGAAAGTCCTTACCCGTTTGCAGGAGAGGCATCCGAACCGAAAACATAATCGCCGTACGCCAGTTCGGCGGCGCCGAACCAGCGATAGGCGTCGTCGCGCCACGCTTTGTAGGCCGTGTAAATCTTACGGTATGCGGGATCGTCGCTGGCCGATTCCTCAAGGAATTCTTCCGTGATCCGCCTTGCTGCCGTCATCACCTCCTCCGGAAACGGATGGAGCCGCACGCCTCCTTCCACAAGCCGCCGCAAGGCCGGCCCGTTCCGCGCATCGTACAATGCCAGCATGTGCTCGTTGGCTTCGGCGGCGGCTGTTTCGAAGGCTTCCTGGTACGCAGAGGGCAAGGTGTCCCAGGCATCCCGGTTCACGTAGAACGAAAGGCCGGGTCCGGGTTCCCACCACCCCGGATAGTAATAATCCTTCACGATCTCCTGAAAGCCGAGTTTTTCGTCGTCGTACGGGCCGACCCACTCGGTGGCGTCGATCGCGCCGCGTTCGAGCGCCAGGTAAATTTCGCCGCCCGGTATGACTTGCACCGTAACGTCGAGGCGATTCATCACTTCGCCGCCCAGTCCCGGAATGCGCATCTTCAGCCCGCGCAGGTCCTGGAGCGATCCGATCTCGCGGCGGAACCAGCCGCCCATCTGCGTACCCGTATTGCCCCCCGGAAAGTTGATCACGTTGAAGTCGGCGAACATTTCCCGCGTGAGCGCAAGGCCGTCTCCGTAATAAAACCAGGCGTTGAGTTGGCGGGCCGACAGTCCGAACGGGATCGTGCAATCGAAGACGAGCGCCGGATTCTTTCCCTGAAAGTAGTAGCTTGCGCTGTGTCCCATCTGGATGGTTCCGTTCTGGACTGCGCTCAGCACCTCGAAGGCCGGGATGAGTTCTCCGGCAGGATAGGAACGGATGCGGAAACGCCCTTCCGTAAGGGCCTCCACACGTCCGGCCAGCGTCTCGGCAGTTCCGTAGATCGTGTCCAGCCCGTTGGGGAAGCTGGATGCGAGGCGCCACATGATGCGGGGCCTCGTCTGCACGGCGGGCGCTTGTCTTGTCATTGCCTGTTCGGCGGCCGTTTCCGGGCCCGGCGCATCCTGCGGACCGAGCGCGGCGGCACGAAGAAAATCGCGTCGTTTCATGAGGTCGTGCGGGGATACGCGAAGGAGGCATAGGCATGTTCCGCGGTGCCGAACCAGCTATGCGCATCTCTCCGAAAGGCGCGGAACGAGTCATATACCTGCCGGTAGGCGGCGTCCTTTGCGGCGGCGCCCTCCATCAGATCCATAGTAATGCGCTCTGCTTCCTGCATCATCTCCAGGGAAAACGGCTTGATTTGGACGCTTTCCCCGCGCAATGCCCGAAACGCTTCCTGATTGCGGGCATCGTACCGTGCAAGCATGCTTAGACCCGCCTGGGCGGTGGCGGCTTCGAGGACTTCCTGGTAGACGGGCGGCAGTGCGTCCCAGGCGTCCCGGTTGACCATGAAGGATATGCCGGGTCCGGGCTCCCACCATCCCGGGTAGTAATAATACGGAGCGATTTCGTGGAGGCCGAGGCGCATATCGTCGTACGGACCGACCCATTCGGTAGCGTCGATCGTACCGCGTTCAAGCGCCTGGTAAATTTCCCCGCCCGCCATGAGTTGCACGGTAACGCCCAGTTCGTGCATCACTTGGCCCCCGAGACCCGGGATGCGCATTTTGATTCCCTGGAGGTCTTCGAGGGTATTGATCTCGCGGCGGAACCAGCCGCCCATCTGCACACCCGTATTGCCTCCCAGAAAGTTGATCACGTTGAAATCCGCGTAGAGCGAGCGCATCAGCTCCATGCCGCCGCCGTAGCGGAGCCAGGCCGTTTGCTGGCGCGGGGTGAGCCCGAACGGTATGCCCGTGTCGAAGACGAGCGCCGGGTTGTGGCCCGTGTAGTAGTAGCCGGCGGAATGGCCCATCTCCACAGCGCCTTTCTGCACGGCTCCAAGCACCTCGGTAGCCGGCGCCAGTTCACCTGCCGGGAAAGTTTGAATCTGGAAACGCCCTTCTGTGATGGCGGCCACCCGCCGGGCAACATCCTCCGAAGCCCCGAAAATCGTGTCGAGGGATCGGGGATAGCTCGATATGAGGCGCCAGCGGACTTCCGGCCGGGTTTGCACGCTCGGGGCGTTACCGGTTTCGCCGGTTCCTCCGCCGCATCCGGCGAGAAGACTCCCCCCGGCCACTCCGGCAGCTGTCGTTCTGAGGAAAGTGCGGCGTTTCATCGGGTTCGTATCGAGTACGCTCGGCGCAACGTCAGGAGCGGTTCCGCGTATGCATGCGGCGCGCCGACGAATTTCTTCCCTGAATTATACGCACGGGAACGCTCGGAATGCCTACTTTGTTGGCCGCATGCACACCATATTACACGAAAACCCGATTTTACGACATGGCTGGACGGCGACTTGGAGTAGGTTTCATCGGTAGTGGTTTCATCACCCGGTTTCACTTGTTATCCTGGCAGGCGGTCCGCGATGCGGACGTACTGGGCATCTGGAGTCCGAACCGCGGCCGCGCGGAAAGCACGGCGGCCTATGCACGGGAACTCCGCGTAGGCGAGGCGAAGGCTTACGACTCGATCACCGACATGGTGGCGGATCCGGCCATCGATGCACTCTGGATATGCGGTCCGAACCACAAGCGCATCGAGAACATGGAAGAGATCGTGGCGGCGCTCAAGTCCGGGAAGGGCGAACTGGTCGGCATCGCCTGCGAGAAACCACTGGCCCGTAACGTGCGGGAGGCGAAGCGTGTCGTCGAGCTGATCGAGGAAGCAGGTGTGCTGCACGGATACCTCGAAGATCAACTGTTCGAGCCGGGTCTCGTACGCGGCCATGACATCATCTGGCGCCGGGCGGCGGCGATCACAGGCCGTCCCTATCTGGCCCGTGCCGCCGAGGAGCACAGTGGCCCGCATGCTCCCTGGTTCTGGCAGGGAGAGATGCAGGGCGGCGGCGTGCTGAACGACATGATGTGCCACAGCGTGGAGGTAGGGCGGTATCTGCTCACGCCTCCGGGCGCTCCGCGCGGCAGCATTCGCCTGAAGAAAATCACGGCCCATATCGCCAGCCTGAAATGGTCGCGCCCGCATTATGTGGAGGACCTGAAAAAACGGTTCGGCCCGGAGGTGGATTATGCGAATCGCCCGTCCGAGGACTTTGCGCGCGCCACGATGGAATACGAGGATGCGGAGGGGCGCCCGTTGATTGCGGAAGTGACCACATCGTGGAGTTTCGTCGGAGCGGGGTTGCGTCTCAGCTCGGAGCTGCTGGGTCCCGAATATTCCATGTACCACAACACGCTCGACGCCGGCACGAAGCTGTTCTTCAGCCGGGAAGTGACGGGCAGTCAGGGCGAAGATCTGGTGGAGAAGCAGAACGCCGAGCAGGGGCAGATGCCCGTGATCGGCAACGAGGCCTCCGAATACGGCTACGAGAACGAGAATCGCTACTTCGTCCAGCAGTTTCTGGACGGGAAGCAGTCCGACGTGGATTTTTATGCCGGGCTCGAGGTGGTGGAGCTCCTTATGACGGCGTACATGAGCGCCGAACTGGAGCGCACCTTGCTCTGGAAACCGGAGGGTCTGGAAGATTTCGTGCCCGCCGTGGCACAGGGGACGTGGAGGCCGTAGAAGCGCGGCCGGCGTTTCGGAGGTTTAGTCCCCGATCATCCACGTATCTCCTGCATTCAGCAGAGCGTTGAGGTCTCCCTTGCCGTGCTTGTCGGTGATCCCCTCGATTTGCTTCTGCATGAGTTCGTCGTAGGAAGGTCGATCTTCCCGGAAGAACACCCCGAACGGGCGGGGCAGGTCTTTCTGCCAGGACATCCGCGACACGATGTTCGCCAGCTCGATGCTGCCTTCGTTGTATACAAGGCAGTTGTCCACAGACCATTTCCCTTTGGACAGATCGATCGATTCGATTTCGAATCCTTTGAGCCGCAGGCCCCGCTGCCCGTTGTCGTATACGAGCGGCTTGCCGTGTTCCAGAAAGATCGTGCTGTGCGCCTTCGTGCTCCTTTCCGTGAATTCGAAGAAGGCTCCGTCGTTGAAGATGTTGCAGTTCTGGTAGATTTCCAGGAACGCGGCGCCTCCGTGGCTGTGCGCCCGGCGCATCATCGCCTGCATGTGCTTGGGATCGCGGTCTATCGTACGGGCGACGAACGTTGCATCTGCGCCGAGCGCAAGCGGCACGGGATAGAACGGATGGTCGACAGACCCGTAGGGCGTACTCTTCGTGACTTTGCCCTGCTCCGAGGTGGGGCTGTACTGCCCCTTCGTCAGGCCGTATATCTGGTTATTGAACAGCAGGATCTGCACGTTTACGTTGCGGCGCAGGAGGTGGATCAGGTGATTCCCTCCTATGGAGAGGGCGTCGCCGTCTCCCGTGACGATCCACACATCCAGGTCGGGGCGGCTCGCCTTGAGTCCCGTGGCAATGGCCGGCGCACGTCCGTGAATGGAATGCAGGCCGTACGTATTCATGTAGTACGGAAAGCGGCTGGAACAGCCGATCCCGCTGACGAAGACCGTGTTTTCCTTCGGCACGCCCAGTTCGGGCATGAGCCGCTGCATGGTGGCGAGGATAGCGTAATCTCCGCATCCCGGACACCAGCGTACGTCCTGATCGGTCGAAAAATCCTTCCTGGTCAGGATAGCCGGCGCTCCGTTTCCTCCTGCACCCGTCGGGAGCGTCGGTTTCTTTCCTGCCAGCGGGCCGGTGGGCTTGCGGGCGGGAGGGCCTGCGGGTTTCTTCCCGCCGGGGGGCATGACTGGCTTCTTTCCTGCCGTTGGAAGCGTCGGTTTTTTGCCTGCCGCAGGGAGCGTGGGCTTCTTGCCCGTGGGGGGCATGGCCGGTTTTTTCCCGGCAGGCGGAACGTGATTGGATTTTCCGTTGGCGTCGTTCATGACGGACGGGGAGCGTCGCTGCTCCCGTGCGGATTGTAGTGGCGGGGCCTCATGCGGCGGATATTCCGAGGATGTCGCAAATCTTCTCCTCGATCTCGCGCACCTTGAAAGGCATCCCTTTGATTTTCTGGAGCGGGGCGATGGGCAGCAGGAACTGATCGCGCAACAGCCGGATCAACTGGCCGTTGTTCAACTCAGGCACCAGCACGTGCTCGTATCGGCTGAGTATTTTACCCAGATCGTTCGGCAACGGCACAATGTGCCGAAGATGCGTTGCGCCGACCCGGAGGCCGCGCGACACACAGGTGTCCACGGCGGACTCGATCGCGCCCTGCGTCGATCCCCAGCCGACAACCAGCAGATCCCCTTCCTGTTCGCCGAACACTTCCAGCGGCGGAATGTCCTGCGCGACGCGCTGCACCTTTTCGGCGCGCAGTTTCACCATGTACTCGTGGTTCTCCGGCTCGTACGAGACATTGCCCGTTTCGTGCTCTTTTTCCAGCCCGCCGAGGCGGTGTTCGAGGCCCGCCGTTCCCGGTTTGGCCCAGGGCCGCGCCAGTGTCTTCTCGTCCCGTATATAGGGCAGGAAAACGTCTTCGCCGTCCACGGTCCGGTTCGGCGCCGAGGCGAAAGACGGCTCGAAATTCTCCAGATCGTCCACGTTCGGAATGAGCCAGGGCTCGGAGCCCGTGCCGAGGTAACCGTCCGAGAGAAGAATGACCGGGGTCATGTACTTGACCGCAATGCGGCACGCCTCGTACGCGGCATAGAAACAGTCGCCCGGCGTTCCCGGGGCGACGATCGGCAAGGGCGCCTCGCCGTTGCGTCCGAAGATGGCCTGCAACAGGTCAGCCTGTTCGGTTTTCGTGGGAAGGCCGGTGGAAGGGCCGCCCCGCTGCATGTTCACGATAACCAGCGGCAATTCCGCCATGACGGCCAGGGCGATCGTTTCACTTTTCAGCGCCAGACCCGGGCCGCTCGTTGCCGTAATGCCGAGGTTGCCTCCGAAACTTGCGCCGAGCGCTGCACCGGCCGCGGCAATCTCGTCCTCGGCCTGGAAGGTCTTCACCCCGAAATTCTTGTGGCGGCTGAGTTCGTGCAGGATTTCCGAGGCGGGCGTAATCGGATACGATCCGTAGAAAATGGGCAGCCCACACTTCCGGCTCGCCGCGATCAGGCCCATGGCCAGTGCTTCCGTGCCGATAATCGCCCGGTACTTGCCCGGCTTGAGCCTGGCCGGACGCACTTCATAGCGGACCGCGAATTCTTCTACCGTTTCCCCGTAGTGGCTGCCTTTTTTCAGCACCCGCTGGTTTGCCGACAGAATCTCCGGCTTGCGGGCGAATTTCTTGCCCAACCATTCAAGCGCCGGTTTGATCGGCATGGAATACATCCACAAGGCGAGGCCGAGCGCAAACATATTCTTGCACCGGTCCATCGTCTTTTTGTCGAGGCTGGTGTCGCTCAGCGCCTCGTGCGTCAGGGTCGTCAGCGGAATCCGGACCACACGGAATGCCTTCAGCGAATCGTCTTCCAGTGGATTCTGGCCGTATCCTGCCAGATCGAGGTCCCTCTTTCCGAAGGAGTCCACATTGACGATGAGCGTACCGCCCTTGCGCACGCGGTCGACGCTCACCTTGAGCGCCGCCGGGTTCATGGCCACCAGCACATCCACCTCGTCGCCCGGCGTACGCACGTTTACCGACCCGAAGTGCAACTGGAAGCCACTGACTCCGTAAGTCGTGCCCGCCGGGGCGCGAATCTCCGCAGGGAAATCCGGCAGCGTCGCCAGATCGTTCCGGGCGTACGCACTGGCCAGCGTAAACTGACCACCGGTCAACTGCATCCCATCGCCGGAGTCACCGGCGAACAGAATGGTGGCTTCAGGAATTTTCTGGACAGTCTTTTCCTGCGTGTTGACTCCCATGGTGCAGGTGTCTTGACAAAGGGGTTTCCGGGACGAAGGTGCAACCTGATTACGGGCGAAGATCGAATCGATGGACGCGCTCCAGGGTAGCGTCAGCTCGGGGAAGGCCAGTTGCGGTTGCGGATCAGACAGTATAAAAAACGTGCAACGCCCGACGAGGCGGCATGTTCAATATGGCAGGCCGAAACCATCAAAAAGCAGACCGGGACCGGTACTTGGCGGCGTTGCGGGGATGTTCGAGCAATAACGTATAGCCGCTATGCGGTTTGGTTTCGAAAGCGGCTTGACATAGAAGGTACGCCGGGAAACGGATAAAGTCGATTTTTTCGAGAAAAATGTTATCGCAATGTTTCCGGGGCCTCTTCGGGGGAGGCATCCGGCTTACGGGGCTGGCGCAGGGCCTGCGGATCAAGCTTTTTGCAGCGTGTGGCGCCGGAGGGGTCCTTTGGGGAAATAGATATATCCGTTATTGGCAGGGGTTATCCTACGGATTGCCGCTACGCAGAAAACACGGTGCGTGCCGGTATCCGGATTTTCGGTGAAGTCGCGAATCAGATCATCTCCACATCGATCAGGCAGTCGTCCGTGTCGAGCTGGATGGTGCGGTACTCGTTCGTGATGCGGTATTTTTTGATTCCGTCCGGGATCATCTCCGAGGGTGTGTCCATCTTGAACAGCGCATCGGCGACGACTTGCCAGTCCTCCGGTGTCAGATGCACCGTCGCCTGACCGTCCTCGGCGACGAACGAGGCGTATTCCAGCACCTTGTTCAAGTGATTGATGGCCTGTTTCTGGTGCAGGTTGGGATCCATGGTGTGGTCAGGTAAGGGAAAAAATCAGTCGGCGTCGGGGCCCTGCCGGGTATATCGTTGGCGCCGGGCTCCGTAGAAACTCGTTTGCGCCGGGAAGTTTCCCTGCGCGTCTTCCTTGCGCGGGCCTTGGCCAATATGCGCACGGTGGCGTTCCCCGTCAAGGCAATTTTTCAGGGCCGCCCTTGTCATTGCTTGCTTCCGTTGCCTGTTCCCCGGCACGCCCGCTTAGTCGTTCTCGACTGCTGTTTCTCAAGGAAATCATGTTACAGAAAGCCTTGATTGTGGAAAAGTCATCACTGCTTCATGGTGACAATACGCGGCGGATTCCATAACTTACACACCAGATCCCGATATTCTCATGTCGGCTTGCAGATTGGGGCCGTGCCGCGTCGCGGGGCGATGTACGGGTGGATATTTCGGGTCTGCAAACGAGAATGTCTTGCGGATTTTCGCTGCCCGGATTCCGCACACCACCCGACACACAAGCTCCAACCTCCAACCCCTGGTCCATCACTCCCCGATGCGCCAGTACCTCGATTATCTCCAGCACATTCTGGATCACGGCGTTCGAAAGGACGATCGTACGGGCACGGGCACGATCAGCACCTTCGGATACCAGATGCGCTTCGATCTGGCGCAGGGATTTCCCCTGCTGACCACCAAGAAGCTGCACCTGCGCAGCATTTTCCATGAGTTATTCTGGTTTCTGAACGGGGACACGAATGTCCGATACCTGAACGAGCATGGCGTTACGATCTGGGACGAATGGGCCGACGAGGACGGCGACCTCGGCCCGGTTTACGGGAAGCAGTGGCGCCGCTGGGAAGGGGACAACGGAAGCATCCATGACCAGATCGACGCGGTGCTGCGAAGCCTGCGGGAAAATCCCGATTCCCGCCGTCACCTTGTCAGCGCCTGGAAGGTGGACGAACTGGAACACATGGCTCTGCCGCCCTGTCACGTGCTCTTCCAGTTCTATGTGGCTGGCGGGCGATTATCCTGCCAACTCTACCAGCGGAGCGTGGACAGTTTTCTGGGCCTGCCTTTCAATATCGCGTCCTATGCGATCCTGACGCACATGTTCGCCGAGCAGTGCGACCTGAAGCCGGGGGAATTCGTATGGACCGGCGGAGATTGCCACATTTACCGGAACCACCTGGATCAGGTCCGGGAGCAACTCCAGCGCGAACCGGGGGCCCTGCCGCGTCTCGTCATCCACCGGAAGCCGCCCTCGATCTACGAGTACGCGTACGAGGATTTCGAGATCGTGGATTACTATCCCCATGCGCACATCCGGGCGCCGATTGCGGTGTGAGGGGGGAGGGTGCATCCCGGAACCCCTCCTCCCGTTCTCCCGTTGCCATCCAAAGGCTCTCGCTGCCGAGGCAAGGAGGGGCCCGATACTCCGGCTTTCCCCCACTGCCTCCCCACTGCCTTTCCCCCACCGCACGAGGAACTGCCATGACCCGATCACTGCTCTTTGCGATGTTGTTTGCGGCCCTGCCCGCCGCCGCCCAGGACCTTGAGGTTTCTCCTGTCGCCGGGTCGATCCACATGATCAGTGGTCAGGGCGGCAATATCGGTGTCTCTACCGGTGCGGACGGCTTCCTGATGGTCGACGACAAATTCGCCCCGCTGGCCGACCAGATCCGCGCCCAACTTGAGGGTCTCGGCGAAGGCGAGCTCAAATTCCTCCTCAATACCCATTTTCACGGCGACCACACCGGCGGCAACGAGGTGTTCGGCGTCGAAACCCCGATCATCGCCCACCACAATGTCCGTGCCCGGCTGATGAGCGAGCAGGGCACTCCCCCGGCTTCGCCCGCAGCCTTGCCGGTGATCACCTTCGACAATGCCCTCTCCATCCACTTCAACGGCGAGGAAGTCAAGGTGCTGCATGTTCCCCATGCCCATACCGACGGGGACGCGCTCATTTTCTTCACCGGCTCCAATGTCGTCCATATGGGCGATACCTTCTTCAACCAGCGCTTTCCCTACGTCGATATAGACAGCGGCGGCGCCGTCGAGGGGATCGTTGCGGCGGGCCGCGCGGTATTGGCGCAAGTCGACGCTGAAACCAGCATCATCCCGGGCCATGGCCCTATCGCTGCGCCGTCCGACCTCGAGACCTATCTACGCATGGTCGAGGAAACCCGGGCCGTCGTCGCTGCGGGGGTCGAAGCGGGCCAAAGCCTTGAGGAGTTACAGGCGGCGGGCGTGGGCGACGAATGGGCTTCGTGGGGCGACGGTTTCATTTCCACCGAGCGCTGGATTGCCACACTGCACCGCGACCTGACCGAATGAATCAGGCCCGGCTTCCCTGTGTGCGACGGACCGCAACCCCATAGCGCCCTGCAACCATGACCGATAAGCGCCGCACCGGAGCGGAAATCGTACTCATTGCTGCCGTGGCGGAGACGAACCGGGTCATCGGCCAGGGGGATCGGTTGCCCTGGCATCTGTCCGAAGACCTGAAGCGGTTCAAACGATTGACCTCGGGTTATCCCATGATCATGGGCCGGCGCACCTTCGAATCGCTTGTAAAAGAGTTCGGCGGGCCGCTGCCCGACCGGCGCTTGCTGATCGTAACTTCCGGGGGCAAAATCGAGGGATATCCGGACATCGAGACCTTCCCCGACCCCGAGGCCGCGCTGGCTGCTGCGCAGGCGGCGCCGCGCGTCTTCATCGGCGGCGGCGCAACCATCTACGAACAATTTCTTGAACGCGCGGATCGGTGGGAACTAACCATCGTGGAAGGGGATCATCAGGGAGATACCTATTTTCCCCGATACGAACACCTGATCGGAACCGTGTTCAGGAAGACCGGGGAAGATCGCCGCGACGGGTTTCGTTTCGTGACCTGTGAACGCATGCACGCCCCGCAGGGGGTCACCCCATGAAAGACCGGATGCTCCTTTTTGTCATGCTGACCGGCTTATGGGCAGCACAATCCGGTATGGCGCAGGACACCATCGAGTTGTGGCCTGAGGGTGCTCCCGGCGCGGTGGGTGAAGAAGCGCAAGACACCCCGACGCTCACAATCTACCTCCCCGAAGCGTCCGCCGCGAACGGAGCTGCGGTGGTCGTGTGCCCCGGCGGCGGGTACGCCCATCTGGCGATGGGCCATGAAGGCAGGCAGGTTGCCGAATGGCTCAACGAGCGCGGGGTTGCGGCCTTTGTTCTGAAATACCGCCTCGGACCTCGCTACGGCCATCCGTCGCCGCTCATGGACGCGCAGCGGGCGATGCGGTACGTTCGGGCGCATGCCGACGGGCTCGGTGTCGATCCGTCGCGCATAGGTATCTGGGGTTTCTCGGCGGGCGGGCACCTTGCGGCGACGACCTCCACGCATGCTGCACCGGGCGTACCCGATGCGGCGGATCCCCTCGAACGCCACGCTGCCCGGCCGGACTTTTCAATTCTTGCGTATCCGGTCATTACCATGACGGATCCCTTCACGCACAATGGGTCCCGTTTCCATCTGCTGGGGGAAGATTACGATCCCGATCTGGCGGAACAGCTTTCGAACGAGAAACGGGTAACCGCCGATACGCCGCCGGCTTTTCTGTTTCATACAGGCGACGATGCCGCGGTGCCGGTGGAGAACAGCACGGCGTATTACCTTGCGCTGCGCGAGGCGGGCGTACCCGCCGAATTGCACATCTACCTGTCCGGTCCCCACGGCGTTGGCTTGGCGCCCGCCGATCCGGTGCTTTCTACCTGGCCCGATCGCCTCGAGGACTGGATGCGGATCCAGGGGGTGCTGGGAGAGTGATGACCAGCAGCGGGCATCGTAGGGAATTCACTTCCTGAACAGATCGGAGTGTGTGCCTGTCCGAACAAGCACCAGTTCGTCGGAGGTGTTTTTGTATATGAGAAGCCAGTTCGGTTTTATATGGCAGTCTCGCATTCCCTTGAACGTTCCGCGTAGTGCGTGATCTTCGTATTGCTCTTCAAGGGGCTCGTCGCGGGCAAGCTTCTCGATCACCCTTTTCAGCTTATCGAGATCGTATCCTCGTTTTTGTACGAGGCGGATGTCCTTTTTGAATTGACTGGTCCGCCGGATCGGTTTCATCAAATATCCAACTCCTCAAAGAGCGCCTCCGGTGTTTCGAAACTACAGAGGGCCTCCGGGTTCTCTGCTTCCCGGATTGCCTCCATGGTCTCCTTGTTGGGAATTTTGGGCAACTCGACCGAAAAGGGTAGGCCCTGACGCAGTTCAACCTGTTTGTAGAACAATATGATAGCTTGAGATGCCGTCAAGCCAAGTTGTTCGAAAACGCGCATGGCGTTTTCTTTGGTGGCTTCGTCTATTCGGGCGGATACGGTAGTCGTTTTGGGAATGGCGGCAGTGGCTGGCATTGCGTTCCTGCGTGGCTTGTAACTTTGTCGATTCGGAGCGGATATGGCCCTCGTTCCGGAGCACGATTGTAATACAATGTATGCACAAATAGTGTACAACGTTGCACATTAAAAAGAAAACATCACTTTTTGTCTCTCTGTTCCTTCTTTGTGAGGAAATTTCTTTGCATTTCTCTGTTTCCTCACTCGTCCGTCACGCAGCCGAGGCTGGCAGGCTGTACGCACTTGATGTATTTGTAGAGGGTGCCTCGCGTGGCCTTGAAAGCGGGCGCGGACCAGTTTTCTCTCCTGTGGGCCAACTCGTCCTCGCAGACATCCATGTCGATGGTGCGCTGCTCGGCGTCGATGGTCACGATGTCGCCGTCCTGCACGAGGGCGATGGGGCCGCCTTCCTGGGCTTCCGGGCACACATGCCCGATGATGAATCCGTGCGATCCTCCGCTGAAGCGCCCGTCGGTCAGTAGTGCGACATCCTTGCCGAGACCGGCGCCTATGATGGCAGACGTGGGCGTGAGCATTTCCGGCATGCCGGGGCCGCCCTTTGGCCCTTCATACCTGATGATGACGATGTCGCCCTTCCGGATCCGGCCCGCTTTCAGCCCTTCCAGCATGTCCTCCTCGGCGTCGAACACCCGGGCCGGGCCCTTGAAATACGTGCCTTCCTTGCCCGTTATCTTGGCTACGGCTCCCTCCGGCGCCAGATTCCCGTAGAGAATGGTCAGGTGCCCGGTTTTCTTCAGGGGCTTTTCGAGGGAATGCACGAGGTCCTGTCCCTCGGCGAGACCCGGCAGGGGTTCGAGGTTCTCCGCAAGCGTTTTGCCCGTTACCGTCATGCAGGAGCCGTCGAGGTAGCCCTCCTCGAGCAGGTACTTCATGACAGCGGGCGTGCCCCCGATCTCGTGCAGGTCCGCCATCACGTATTGGCCGCTGGGCTTCAGGTCCGCGAGGTACGGCACGCGGTCGCTTACCCGCTGAAAATCGTCCATGCACAGGTCGATCTCCGAGGCGCGAGCCATCGCAATGAGATGCAGGACGGCATTCGTCGAGCCTCCCAGCGCCATCACGACCACCATCGCGTTCTCGAAAGCCTGCCGCGTCATGATGTCGCGGGGCTTGAGGTTCTGCCGGAGCAACTCGCCCACGGCCTCGCCCGCCCGGCGGCATTCGTCCATTTTCTGGTCGTATACGGCGGGCGTGGAGGAAGAATAGGGGAGCGACATGCCCAGCGCCTCGATGGCGCAGCCCATCGTGTTCGCCGTGTACATACCCCCGCATGCGCCTGCACCAGGACACGAGTGCCGGACGATGGTTTTGCGCTCCTCGTCGGTGATCGTGCCGGCAAGGTATTCGCCGTAGGACTGTGCGGCGGAGATGATGTCGCGCTTTTGCTCCCCGCCCCGCAGAAACGTGCGCCCGGGAAGGATCGTGCCGCCGTAGACCACGATACCCGGCCGGTTCAGCCGGCCCAGCGCCATGATGCAGCCGGGCATATTCTTGTCGCAGCCCGGAATGGCGACTATGGCGTCGTACCATTGGGCCCGCATCACGGTTTCGATCGAATCGGCGATGAGATCGCGGGACTGGAGCGAGAAGCTCATGCCATCGGTGCCCATGCTGATGCCGTCGGACACCCCGATGGTGTTGAACCGCAGTCCTACCAGACCGGATGCGACGACCGCCTCGCGCACCTGCGCAGCCAGCTTGTCGAGGTGCATGTTGCAGGGGTTGCCCTCCCACCAGTTGGACACGATGCCGACCTGCGGCTTGTTCATATCCTCTTCCGTGAGCCCGGTGGCGTACAGCATGGCCTGTGAAATGCCGCGCGTAAGGGGCTGCGTGATCAGGCGGCTGTACCTGTTCGTTTCATGGGATGGCTGGTCGGGCATGGTTGAGGGGAAGTCGTGTTATCGAACGGGTTGTTGAGCGGGTTATTGAACAGGGCCGCTATCGCTGCGGGCGGTTTGCGGGACCTTGTTCGGCAGTCGATCCGGCACGCGGACGATTCGATGCATTCGGCGCAAGGCAGATATCTCTGACCCTCCGGAACGCGGCGTTCCGGTAAACGGTTGATGACCGGAACGGATCCACTCCCCATTCCCGTAACGCTATGCCTGATCAAACGTTGTCCCCCACGCAAGAAGCGCTGTGCGCCTCGTACGACGGGGACTTTTCGGACCTTCGCGCATTCTTTCTGAACTGCACGCTGAAACCGTCCCCCGAACGGTCCCACACGCAGGGGCTGATGGACGTGTCCATCGCCATCATGGAGAAGAACGGGATCGCAGTGGAGTCGCTGCGCCCGGTTGATTATCATCTTGCATTCGGGGTCTATCCCGATATGACCGAGCGCGGGGCGGATCGGGACGACTGGCCCATGTTGTACGAGAAGGTGCACGCAGCCGACATCCTCGTGATCGGCTCGCCCATCTGGCTGGGCGAGAAATCGTCCGTGTGTACGCAGGTCATCGAGCGGCTCTACTCCTGCTCGGCGCTGCTCAACGATGCGGGCCAGTATGCCTACTACGGCAAGGCAGGGGGCTGCCTCATTACGGGAAATGAGGATGGCGTGAAGCACTGCTCCATGAGCATCCTGTACGCCTTGCAGCACGTGGGCTATACGATTCCTCCGCAGGCCGATGCGGGATGGATTGGCGAGGCAGGGCCGGGGCCGTCATACCTTGACGAGGGGTCCGGCGGGCCGGAGAACGAGTTCACTCAGCGCAACACCACATTCATGACGTGGAACCTGATGCACTTCGCCCGCATGCTCAAGGACGCCGGCGGCATCTCGGCGCACGGGAATCAGCGCGCCGCCTGGGATGCAGGGTGCCGGTTCGATCATGCGAACCCGGAGCACAGGTAGGGGATGGGCAGGCCGTAAGCAAGTATAGGGATGTGCAAGGGAGCGGTAATCCGGTCAAGCCGATTGTTCCAGCCGTTCGGCGAGCCAAATCTTGATAAGTGATTTCCGCGTGACCCCCAGACGGCCAGCTTCTCCGTCGAGTCGTTCAACCATCCATACAGGACAATCGACGTTAATCCGCCTTTGCCGATACTTGGGTCGCCGTGCTTTGGATATATCCAGCACGCCCGTTATGTCCTCGCCCTTATCGAAAGCCGCGTCAAATTCGGTGGTCTGCATACAGCGCTTCCTTACTTTGTTGTGATCGCCGTACCGAGATTATGCGGATTGCCTTGTCGCGATAGGTGATTATTGCCGACCATCGCTTTCCTCCCCTTCCTTCAACTGCCCCCGGATTTTCTTCAGGGTGGAGAACACCCCGAAGATGACCATGGCGCAGCCTCAAGCAGGAAGAAGTCTACCGGCGCGCCTACGAGACGGCGAGCGAGGCCAGGAAAGCGATCACCTTCGTGGACGGCAGGCTGGTTTTTTCTAGTCAGGAGGAGTTTGATACATTCATGGATGTGCTTATAGAGGAACCAAGCCATGAGGACCTGGAGATTGTTGGCTTGGATCCGGAGTTCGTATCCCTTGAAACGACGCAGGATCTTTGGGCGCAGGAGGCCGAAAGCAGTGAGATGGAATCCGAAAGCGATCAGGATATAAGCAATCTCCCTGAAATAGAGCGGATTGTAGAAGATCCGCTTTTTGCCCGTGTTCTTAATCATGACGGTCAGATTCAAATCGCGGATACCGTATACTAAGGTTACCTATGACTACGTGTATGCCACGGCATACGGTGCGGATGATGTGCTGGATGCAATACCCCTGAAAGGTAGTGCTTTGTCTTTCAAGGGAAATAGCTCGGTAGAGGTACATCCCGTTATCCGGCATAAAACGGACATTTTATCCGGTGCGATTGGGAAAAGGCAGGGTGCGATGGGCAATGGGGATTGCAAGTCCACATTTACCAACAATAAAAGACGCCGCATAAAAGGTGAAATGTGGGCGACTTGGTGGTTCATCCATACGTCGGTGGGTTCGGAAATCGAGGCTCAGAGAAGAAGGTTCCGGCGTTGGAAACAAACAAGAATGTCCAGAATTACTATGCAAATTACAGGGCACGTGGAATACACGGAGGAAGAAACCTATACCTATGGAGAAGATACTTATACTAATACCGTTACTCGTAGGAGTAACATTAATTATTATCGCTCAAAATCTGAGGCACGTGAAATCCGTGCAACTCATGGGAACTCAGATTGGACTGAGGTTGATCTCGCCGGTTATTTTACAGGGACCTTCAATGGCGAATTTCAATTCTGTACTTCATCTTTATTTAAGAATTAAAGACTGAGGACGATGATGAAGGGGGACAGCGTACGTGCTTACGCTGTCCCCCTTGCTGAAATTCACAGCATGCGATTCGGCGCTCCGCCCGGTAGTTTCTTGCCGGGCCCGTCGGAGATGATTAAGCCAGTGAGACCTGAACCTGAGGGCCCTTGCGGTCCGGAGGCGCGGTCATGATCCGGAACAGTAACGAAATTCACTTTCGCGCGTAAGACCCCTATTATCAGGGTGTTTCGTGTTGCTTTTGATGATACTCGTAATCCGCTACGGCCGTACGTTGGTCGCTCTATTCGGTCTTGTTGCCGCGCTGCTTGCTTGCGACCTTAGTGCTTCGGCCCAAAGCGTCATTGTCAGCGGGTACGTTGAGGATGCTTCGAGCGGCGAGCGGATCCCCGGAGCGCATGTCTATCTGGTGCAGGAGAAGGTTGGCGCCACGTCCAACGCATTCGGCTTCTACAGCCTTGCGGTGGCCCCCGGCCCATTGCGGGCGTCCGTAACGCATGTTTCCTACCTGCCGCAGCGCCTGAATTTCCCGATTGCCGCGGATACGTCGCTTGTTATCCGACTTGCGCCGCGCGTACTCCGGATGGAAGAGGTTGTGGTCACTGCGGAAGAAGCGCCGGCGGCCAGCGAGGTGCAGATGAGCCGACACCGCCTGGCGATCGAGGAAGTGGAAACCCTTCCCGTTCTTCTTGGCGAGCCGGACCTGCTCAAGACGCTGCAATTGCTGCCGGGCGTGCAAGCCGGGCGGGAAGGCTTTAGCGGTCTGTACGTACGCGGGGGACGCGCAGGACAGAATCTTATCCTGCTGGACGGGTTGCCTTTGTATAATCCCACCCATCTTTTTGGCCTTTTCAGCGTGTTCAACACGTCTGCGATGAAGCAGGTGGAATTGATTAAGGGCGGTTTCCCGGCCCGTTACGGAGGGCGGCTATCCTCGGTCGTGAACTTTACGATGAAGGAGGGGAATTTGAAACGTTTCGCAGGGGAGGGCGCTTTGGGTTTGTTAACCTCCCGGTTCCTGGTGGAAGGGCCGATTGTACGCGATCGCGCTTCGTTCATTGTCTCTGGTCGCCGCACGTTTATGGATCTCGTCACGTGGTGGATTCAGCGTATCCGGGATTCGGGCAAGCGTTATGGCGGACATTTCCATGATCTGAACTTCAAGGCCAACTACCTGATTTCGGATCGCGACCGGCTGTATGTGAGCGGGTATTTGGGGCGGGATGCGTTCACGTACAGTGAGCACTACAGGGGGCCGCGCCCGATCGTCGATGATTTCGATTTTGAACTTGCCTGGGGTAACCGGCTTGCTTCGCTTCGTTGGAATCGCCTGATTAGCGATCGCTGGTTTGCAAACGTTCTTGTGGGTGTTACGCAGTATCGCGTGAGCTCGCAGGTTGGTTTGCGTGACGGGGACGAGGGAAGCGAATTCGATACGTATCGGCAGGTGTGGGCTTCGTCGGTGCTGGATTTCACGACCCGTTTGGATATGGAGTATGCCGCCGGTCTGCGGCATTATCTCCGGTTTGGAGCGGAGTATGTGGCGCATCGTTTTACGCCGGGGAGCACTCGCGAGGTGCTGACCGTCTCGGATGGGGGGGGCTTGAACCAATTGCGGGTGCAGTCGAATCGAATCTTATCCCGGGACGTAGCGCTCTATGTCGAAGATGAATGGCAGTGGCCTTTGGGGGTGCGCACGAATGCAGGGCTTCGGCTGTCCGGGTCGGATAGTCAGGGTTCGTTCGCCCGTTCGGTCGAGCCGCGTTTGGCGATCAACATTCCGCTGGGGAGCGGCTATGCCGGCAAGTTGTCCTATGCGTACACGCAGCAGTATATGCATTTGCTTACAGGTACGGGCGCTTCGCTGCCGAAAGATTTGTGGATTCCCTTCATGCAGGGAATCCGGCCACAACGCAGTTCACAGATTGCCGCAGGCCTTGTGCGGAGTTTGCCGGAGTATGGGCTGGAGTTGTCCATAGAGGGGTACTATAAGGTCATGACGAGCCAGATTGACTATAAGACAGGAGCGTATCCTTATCAGGCGCTGCAAGTGGGATGGCCGTCCCTGATCGAGCATGGTTCAGGCAGGAGTTACGGTGCCGAGTTTTTTGCGGAACGGCAGCGACGCAGGTTGAGCGGGTGGTTCAGTTACACTTGGGCGCGTACGCGACGTACGTTTGCGGGATTAAATGGGGGCGATCCTTTTCCGGACGGTTACGACCGTCGCCACGACGTTTCGCTGGTTTTGCAATACCGTTTGACGAACCACACCTCCCTGTCCGGATCCTGGGTATACGGGAGCGGCTATCCCGTATGGACTGCAACCGGAAGGTACCGGAGTTTTTATTCTCTGGATTCCGTCTCGGATGCGACGTTTCTGGATTATGGTCCGGTGAATGCGTCCCGCGCGCCTGCGCATCACCGCCTCGACCTGAGCGCCCGTTTTACCAAACAGGTCCGTTGGGGCATGCGCACTTTTGTGCTCGGGGTATACAACGCATACAATCGGAAGAACCCGATGTTGATATTTCCTTCTTCAGGTCCTGACGGGGTGATCCAATGGAAGAAGACGAGCGTTTTGCAACTCGTCCCGGCTATATCCTACCAACGGAAATTCTGACCTATGCGCCGGCTAACCGTATGGATGTTGTTGGGGATGGCAGGGTGCACGACCCCCATAGAATTGGAAATACCCGGAGGCTACGAGCCCAGGTTGGTTGTGGATTCGAGGTTTACCCCGGATAGTGTCTGGTCGGTAGGGCTGCAGCAAAGCGTGCCTTATGCAGACAATGTGTCGTGGGAGGATCAACCGGTCACGGAAGCCGTGGTTGTCGTGGAGGGGGAAGACGGTTTTCGAGAGGAGCTCGTCCATGCCGGCGAAGGTGATTTCCGTTCCATGGTCGGCAGCCGTCCGGTCAGTGAGGTTCGTTATACGCTAACGGTCGATGCGCCCGGCCTGGCGTCCGTACGGGCTTCGTCAATCATTCCATCGGTGGATGCGGCCCTGATCGATTTTGAAGAGGCGGCGGCGCCTACGGATGAGGAGAATGGCGTGTACGTGATCCGGCTCAACCTTCATGACGCGCCGGGACCGCATCGGTACAGCGTTAGGGTGGATCAGTTGCGGCCGGTTTTTTGCTACAATGACGAAGGGCATTTGACCCTGGGCGAAGTTCCAGGCTCGGATACCGAGTACAATGGTGCGATATTCACGAGCGATTCACCTCCTCTGCGCGACTACATTTTCCAGGTAGAGGACGCCTCGGAGCCTTTTGTGGCGTCGGAGCCGTTTTATGGCGAGGCGTACTTTTCGGACGATCTTTTTGAAGGGGAGACGCTGGAAATAGCGATCGAAGCTACTATAGAGAACCCCTCGGCCCTGACGCCGCACTTCCGCATACTTGTGCGAAGCTGGAGCGACGCGTTGTGGCGGCACGGCGAATCGGTCGAACGATACGACCTGGATTCTGGCTTCTTTGCGGATCGACCGGTCGCCTTGTACTCCAATGTGGAAAACGGCCTCGGGGTCTTTGGCGGGTGGTCCGGAGTCGCGTTTTTCGTGGACGCCGAAGGGAATGCCTGGAGCGAGGAAGACTTGAACGTAGGCCGTTCGCATGTGCGGCCTTGCAGGGAAGAGACAGAGAAGACCGGGTAGGCGCTGCCTCGGTCATGCGCGCAGGATGCGTGCTCGCGCACCCTGCGAAACAGCCCATTCGCCATTACATTCGCCCATTCGTGTTATCCGATGATTGCTTTATCGATGCTTGTCGCGGTTTTTTTGCAAGCGACGCCTAATTGCGAACCGGACTGTGTCGTGCAGGCGGCGCATACCGAGACGCGCATCCGCGTGGACGGCGTACTGGACGAACCGGCTTGGGAGCGTGCAGCACCTGCGGGCGACTTTCTGCAGTACGCCCCGGACGAAGGGGCTCCTGCAACCCTGAATACGCGGGTATACCTGCTGCACGATGCGCGTACGCTGTTTATCGGCGCGAAGCTGGCGGATCCGGAACCGAAACGTATTCGTCGCACGCTCGGCCGCCGGGACGAATTTACTCCGGGCGATTGGTTTGTAGCGTCTTTGGATACCTACAACGACCGCAAGACCTCGTTCAACTTCGCGATCAATGCGGCGGGGGTGCGCGTGGAAGGGATGGGGGTGGACGCGATGCTGCCGGACGGTTCGGGCAGGCCGGTTTTTTTTGCATCGGAGGTGTTTGGTTTCGATCCGTCCTGGGATGTGGAATGGTCGGGAACCGCGCGCGTAGACAGCAGCGGGTGGACGGTGGAACTGGCGATTCCGCTTTCTTCCCTGGAAATTGCCCATCCCGGTCGGGGGGAGGTGGGGATTAATTTTCGGCGCTGGGCTGCCCGCCGCGGGGAGCTGAGCGAATGGTCTCTGGCGCGCAGCCGGGATCGCAGCCACGGCTCCGTAGCCCGCTTTGGGCGGTTGCGCTTCGGGGCGGAAATATCCCCGGGGGTTCACCGTTCGATTACGCCTTACTTGAACACGTTCAGGATAGAGGACGAATCGGATGGGATTCCTGCTTTTCCAGTTCCGGGGATAGAGGGAGCATTGGCTTTGCGGCCCAGCCTGGTGCTGGACGGTGCGCTGCTGCCGGATTTTACGCCGGAGAATTTTGATGAGTATTCCGACTGGAACTTGTGGTTTTACGAAGAGGGATACTCTGTCTATCCGAGACTGTTTACGGCGGCCCGTCACTTGATCGGATCGCCTCATATTGCCGGCAGGATGCTGGAGACTACCGAGGACACTCGTTTTATGATCGGTGCGTTGGCTTTGCATGGGCGCGCGCCCTTTGGACTCACAGTTGCAGCTACAGACATGGCGGCGCTCAGGGTCGAAGGGGAGGGATCCGTGTGGATAAATCAGGGTTTCTCCGCACGCTTGCTGCAGGATGCGGGGAGGTTATCGAAGATAGGGTTTACGGGCGCGCTTGGTCCTGTAACCACAGATACGGTTTATACAAGGAAGGACACCACATGGACGGAGCGCCAAATCCATACGACAACAGGCGTATCGTCTGTGGATTGGGATCTGCGCTTTGGCGATAACACCCGGCGCGTGGCGGGCCAGGTTCTGCTCTCCCGGGAACAGGATGTGCTCGTTAAAACCGATTCCGGAAGGGTTCGTAACGGTGTTGATCTAAACCGCGGACTCACGCGTCGATCCAACGATGTTTTGAGATCCTTGCGGGGCTTCGCCGCTCGGCTGGATTTTGAGCAACTGGGCCGGCGTTGGAACTGGTATGGCCGGGTTGTGGCCATCGATCCGGGATTTCGTACAGGTCCGAGCGGAATGGTGGGGCAGACCGATCGCATGCTGCTTTCTGCGGGGGTTCATCATACGTTGGCCGGGGGGCGCCTGGTGCATCAAGGGCGTATTTCCATGCAATGGACGAACGAGTTCGCGTATGCGGGCATGGGCTTGCAGGCGACAAGAGTTGAAGGCTATGCATCCTCGTTGACGCGAGGGTATAACGAGGTGTCCTTGTCTGCTGTCGGTGGCTCCGGCCCATCGGGCGCGAGGCGTTTTGGAGGGGATTTCGAAATTTCTTCCGATATGCGGAGTAATTGGGTAATAAGGCCGCACATATGGCTGGACCTGGTGGAAGGGGGGCTGCGGAATTGGGGGACTTCAGCGCAGGTTACCGGTCGGATGTGGTCGCGGATTACGGCAAGCGCTCAGGTGGGCGTGGACCGCTATGAATCCGTGAGGGATAGATCGACGGACTTACTCTTGTCAATACGGTCATCGGGGGCAGATATACTGCGTATATGGCCTGCCTGGGACTATACGATCGCCTATCGGCGGCATGCTTCGTCTTATGTTCCCTACAGCCTCCTGTATGGACCAGGCCGTGTCGGGGAAGGCATACAAGAGGAATTCAGGGAAGCGTATGGACGCATACGCCTTGCCGCAGGGCTCCTGCGATCGTTGGATGTCGAGATTGGGATGGGCGTGCATGTGATCGGATACTCCCGCGAGGGAGGCGAGAGCGTAGCGTCACGGATCCTACGGGGCAGTCAGGCAAACCTTTTTGCCGGGGTTCGATGGGAGTACAAGCCGGGATCGATTCTTGGTTTAGGCGTAATGCAAGATCGCGACCTGGAGGGATACTCCTCTTGGGACAACACATGGGATCTGTTCACAATACCCTTCGAGAAGGGGGTGTCCGGCGAGCGCTTCTACGTGCTCAGGATTTCTCGCAAGATATGGCGGTAGGGAGGCCGCCTTACGCCCCAGTGGAGGATATCCGTATGGTGCGTTCCCGAACTTCGGTGGCGGTTCTTGTCGTGTGTTTTTGTCCAGGCATGAAGCCCCTTAAAAGCGCTAAAAATCAATTAGTGCGACCCTCCTCACCCTCCCCTTCCTTCAACTGCCCCCGGATTTTCTTCAGGGTGGAGAACACCCCGAAGATGACCATGGAGGCGACGAAGACGTACACCCAGACGGGGATGTCGCGTCCGACGACGATCAGGTACAGGTAGGCCGATACGAAGAAAAACGAGGCGGACAACACGGGAGCCACGATCGACCGGCGACGCCGCAGGTTCCGAATGAGCCAGGCGATGGAGGCCGTAAAGAAGGGAATGGCGCCCACGTAAATCGATCCGAAGATGATCGGATTGACGTTGTAGCGTTCCCCAAGCCCCATAAACCAATCGACAAAAGCTTCCATGGGGTTTACAGAATATGGTTCGAAAAAACAGGACAGTCCCTTACGTGTACTGTCGCATTTGGTTCATGCCGCCCTGGTCAGTGATTCGCCCACCTCTTCAACGCCTGGCTTTTCCATAGGTAATAGATGACCGGGATGACAACCAGCGTCAGGATCGTCGACGAAATCATCCCCCCGACCATCGGCGCCGCGATGCGTTTCATTACCTGTGAGCCCGTGCCGTGCCCCCATAAAATGGGCAACAGGCCGGCCATGATGGCCATGACGGTCATCATCTTGGGACGCACCCGCTCGACGGCTCCCGAAATGATAGCTTCGTACAGATCCTTCAACGAGGTCATTTGTCCTCGCATGCGTCTGTCCTTATAGGCCTGATCGAGATAGATCAACATGATCACGCCTGTTTCGGCAGCAACTCCGGCCAGGGCAATGAAGCCGACTCCAACGGCTACGCTGAGGTTATAGTTGAACAGATACAACAACCAGACTCCGCCAACGAGCGAAAACGGCAGCGACAACATCACTATCAGGCTTTCGGTAATGTTCTTGAAGTTTAAGTAGAGCAGCAGAAAGATGATCACGAGCGTCAGCGGAATAACGATCTGCAGGCGCTGCCGGGCCCGTTCCATGTATTCATACTGTCCGCTCCAGACCATGCTGTACCCCTCCGGCAGGTCTACCTGCTCATTCACGGTAGCGCGGGCGTTCTTCACGTAGGTCCCCACATCGATATCGCGGATGTCCACATAGAGCCAGGATGTCGTGCGCGCATTTTCGCTCTTAATGACCGGCGGCCCGTTGACAATACTGAAATCAGCCACATAGCTCAGCGGGATATGCGCCTCCGTGGGGGTAGGAATCAGTACCCGCTGGAGTGCCGGCAGGTTATCACGCAGTTCGCGGCTGTAGCGGACGTTGACCGGGTAACGTTCAAGGCCCTCGACAGTATGTGTGACATTCATTCCGCCGATGGCCGACATGATCACATCCTGCACATCGCCCACGGTCAGGCCGTACCGGGCGGCTTCTTCGCGGTTTATGCGATAGTCGAGAAAATTGCCGCCGACAGCCTTGTCCGGGAAGGCGCTCAACGTACCCGGTACTGTCTGCAGGACAGCCGCAATGCGTTGCCCCAGGTCGGAAAGCACATTCAGGTCGGGTCCCATCAATTTGACGCCCACCGGCGTCTTGATACCCGTCGAGAGCATATCGATGCGCGTTTTGATGGGCATGGTCCAGGCGTTGGTCAGGCCCGGAAAGTCGATAGCGGCATCAAGCTCCCGGACGAGTTTGTCCATGGTCATGCCTTCTCGCCACTCGGTCTCCGGTTTCAGGGTGATCGTGGTTTCTATCATCGACAATGGGGCCGGGTCAGTCGCCGTCTCGGCACGGCCCGCCTTGCCGAAAGCATGATCCACTTCGGGGAAGCTCTTGATGATTTTGTTCGTTTGCTGCAGGAGTTCCTTGGCTTTGGTAATGCTGATGCCCGGATCGGTGGTGGGCATGTAGAGCAGATCCCCCTCGTTCAAAGGCGGCATAAATTCGGAGCCGAGCTTGCCGAGGGGATAGGCCGTAACCCCCAGGACTACCAGCGCAGCCGCAATAGTTATCCATTTGAACCGGAGTACGGCGTGAATCACCGGGCGATATACGTACATCAGAAAGCGGTTGAGGGGATTCTTTTTCTCCGGCAGGATTTTGCCGCGTATGAAGTAGCCCATCAGCACCGGTACAACCGTGATGGCCAGGAGCGCTGAGGCCGCCATGGCGTAGGTTTTCGTGAAAGCCAGCGGTTTGAAGAGCCGGCCTTCCTGCGCCTGGAGCGTGAATACAGGCAGGAAGGAGAGCGTGATAATCAGTAGCGAATAGAACAACGCCGGCCCGACCTCTTTGGACGCGTCAATAATGATGCGCCAGTGGTCTTTCTTTCCGGCGTCACGCTCCATGTGTTTGTGGGCGTTTTCGATCATCACGATAGCCGCGTCGACCATCGCGCCGATGGCGATGGCGATGCCGCTGAGCGACATGATGTTGGCATTGAGGCCCTGGAAATACATTATCAGGAACGCGATCAGAATGCCCATCGGGAGTGTGAAGATCGCGACGAAGGCACTGCGGAAGTGCAGCAGGAACAGGATCGTCACCAGCGCGACGATGATGCTCTCTTCGAGAAGCGCCCCTTTCAGATTTTCAATAGCGCGCTCGATGAGACTGCTGCGGTCGTAGACGGCCTGGATGGTTACCCCTTCCGGCAATCCCGCCTTCAGTTCCTCCAGTTTCGCTTTCACGGCATCGATTGTCTTCAGGGCGTTTTCCCCATAGCGCATTATGACGATGCCGCCGACGGTTTCGCCCTCGCCGTCCAGATCGGCCAGGCCACGACGTAACTCGGGTCCCAGGTGTACATGGGCGATGTTCCGGATCAGAATGGGCGTGCCGTTCTCGTCCACCCCGACGGGCGTGTTTTCGATGTCCTCGATCGATTGGATATAGCCCAGGCCGCGCACCATAAACTCGGTCTCGCCCATTTCGACAAGTCTGCCGCCAACGTCGTTGTTGCTGCGTTGCAGAGCCATGCGCACTTTCGACAATGGAATATTGTAGGCCAGCAGTTTGTTGGGATCGACCTCGACCTGATACTGCTTGACGTAGCCGCCGATGGACGCCACTTCGGCCACACCGGACACGCTCATCAGTTCATAGCGCAGAAACCAGTCCTGGATTGAGCGCAGTTGCTGAAGGTCGTACTGGTCTCCGCCGTCGATCACATATTCGAAGGCCCAGCCTACACCGGTGGCGTCCGGCCCCAGAGTGGGCGTCACACCGCCGGGAAGCCGACTTGCCACATAGTTGAGATACTCCAGGACCCGGCTGCGGGCCCAGTACATGTCGGTGCCGTCTTCGAAGATGATGTAGACAAACGAGTAGCCGAAGAACGAATAGCCGCGCACGGCTTTCGCAAAGGGTACCCCCAACATGGCCGTCGTTAGCGGATATGTCACCTGATCTTCGACGACCTGCGGGGCCTGCCCCGGATATTCGGTGAAGATGATAACCTGCACGTCGCTCAAGTCGGGGATAGCGTCTACGGGTGTGCGGAGCATCGCGTAGGCGCCGGCCAGTGCAATCAGGAGGGCGAAGATGATCACCAGCAAGCGGTTATTGACCGAGGCCTCTATGATCTTTTCCAGCATGATTTTCTCTGTAAACGGTCGGAGAATGCCCTGGGGCGAATGAGGAATCAGGGAGGACGCCCCGGCTCAATGCTGCTGATGCATTTGTGCGTCAGATTCTTCAGACGCTGTGGATACCATCTCCGGTACGGCTCCCAACTCTTCACTGGCGGGTTGTGTGCTTGATTGCGTCTGCTCTTGCAGCATTTTCCGGATGACCTCTTGCAAGCGGCTTTCGCTATCTAACATGAACTGGGCTGACGTGACGATCTCTTCGTCGCCCGACAGGCCGGTGAGCACCCGCACCAGATGGTTACCCGGGCCGCCTTCTTCGCCGATCCGGACTTCGCGTGGCTCGAACCGACCCTCTCCGCGGACCACGAAGATGATTGCCCGTGCGCCGGAACGAATCACGGCCTCGGAGGGCACTACCAACGCATCGGGTATGACCTTGCCCTGGAGCTGGATATTGGCGTACATCCCCGGCTTGAGGTCCATATCCGGATTGGAGAAGATCAGGCGCACATGCACGTCGCGGGCTTTCTCGCGCAGATAGGGGTAGATGTAGGAGACCTGCCCCGTGTAGGTCTTCCCCGGCAAATAGGATAGTTCCATCTCGACCTGTTGCCCCTCCCTGATCCACGGCGCCTCGTTGTCGTAGAAGCTGGCATGCACCCACACAGTCCGCAGGTCGGCAATTTCGAAGAGGTCCATCCCGGCTTCGATATAGGCGCCTTCCATGGCGTCTCTTTTCACGACGATGCCGGTGGCCGGGGCTTCGAGCAGAGTCGTCTTTTTAACCTCGCCGGTTTGCTTCAGACGCTCAATCTCTGAGGAGGGGATGTCCCAGTATTCAAGGCGGGTGCGAGCCGAGGCCAGTAGGTTCTCGGCGTCTTCCCGGACCGAAGGGACGCTACTCTCGGCTAACATCCGGTAGTTTTTGAGCGCCAGCAGATATTCCTGCTGTGTGGCAACCAGTTCCGGTGAGTAGATTTCCATCAACGGGTCTCCCTGCCGGACCTGGTCGCCGATGAAGTTGACGTAAAGCTTTTCGATCCAGCCGGATATCTTGGCGTTGACCAGATAGAGGCGCTCTTCGTCGTACTGGACCTCACCGACGGTGCGGATCATACGGGAAAAGTCCATCCGCCGGGCGTGATCGGTTCGTACGCCCATGTTCTGTACGGTTGCCGGATCGATGGACACGGTACTACCCGATTCCACTCCTGCTTCGTCCTCGTAGACGGGTATCAGATCCATGCCCATGGCCGATTTGCCGGGCCGGTCGTACATCTCCGTCGGGTCCATAGGCGCTTGCCAGTAAAGGACGTTGCGCTCGCCTTCGGCGATGGACATTTCGTGCCGAGCTACGGTTGCTGTTTCATCGGTGGTTATGCGCCCGAGAAAAAAACCACCTGCGGCAAGCGCCAGAAGCAGCAGCGGGATTCCGAGCCATTTGGCGAATCGTTGGATATTCATGGTATTCAAGGTCTGGCTGGATGCCGGGTTGGGCATCTAAAGCGTGTCAAGGTCTGCAAGCGAGCTGACGCCAAGCGTTCGTTCGAGGGCGGCGGTCATCTTCAGGTAGCGCGCGAACGTGTCTTCGTAGCCCGTTCCCAACGAGAAGAGCATGCGCTCGGCGTCAAGGAGGTCAAGAAAATCGGTGCGACCGGTGGTGTAGGCGCTGAGCGTAGCCTGAAGCGTTGTCTCGGCCTGAGGAATAAGGGCTTCCCGATAAAGGGCAAGCTGCTGTGCCTCCCCCCGCAGCCGGCTTACGAGATCGGCGATCTGCGTCTGGAACGAGGTCTCAAGCGCTTCCTGACGCGCCTCGACCTGGATGCGACGTATGCGGGTTTCCTCCAACCGGGCCCGCAGGCCCCCCCGCTGGAGCGGTACTTTGATGGTAGCGCCAATGGCGACAGCATCACGCCCCGTGGCCGTCGGTGGCGCGTCAGCACTACCTATGTCGAAATAGGTGATGTTCAGGCCGAAATCGGGCATGAACTGTTTGCGGGCCAGTGCGATCTGGGCATCGGCGTGCCGCGCTGCTGCGTCGAGGACATCGGTTTCGGGCCGCTCCCTTAAGGCGATCTCTAACAGCGCGGCTTCATCAAGGCGAAGAATGGGCGGCGCCTCGACCCGGACGCCAGCCATAAAGGCATCCGATGTGGGCCGGTTGAGCAGGCGCGCCAGGGTCTCGGCCGCTGTGCGGCGACGCTCTGCAAGCTCAATCTGCACGCGCGCGAGCGTGTTCTTCTCCAGTTGCGCTTTCAGAATGGCTTGCTGCATGCCGGTACCCACTTCGTATTGCGCGGCGGCGGCCTCTTCAAAGTTTTCCAACCTGTCCTGAAAAGCGAGGATGAGTTGCTCCTGCTGCTGGACCCGATAGAGTTCGTAGTACGTCTGCTTGGCCTCGAAGAGCAGATCCTCTTCGAAGGTATCTGCTTCAAAGCCTGCGATTTCGGCGCTCAGGTCGGCGATGTCGCCCTGGAGACTGAGCTTGCCGGGATACGGTACCATCTGCTCGATGCGCCATTGGCTGCGCTGCGTGCCGCGCGCCGTCAGGAGCGGGTACGGTTGGTACCCGATCATCACGGAAGGATCCGGCAAGACAGACACCTGGCCGCTTCGGGTGGCCAGTGCATCTGCCTCCAGTCGGGACACTCGCAGAGATGGGTTGTTGGCTCGTACCTCTGTTAGGAGATCGTCGAGAATTAGGAGCGTGTCGGCCGGCGCGACCGGTCGATGCTTTCCATGGGCAATCGCCGGGAGCAGAAGCACGGCGATGAGTATGGCGCGGGCGGCGCCAATGGATTGAATCAGCTTCATGGATTTCCTGACCTGTTAGGACTTCCTGTTGCAAACACGAGAGGCACGGCCGAGCCGGACCTCAAGGGGTAGTGGCAATCAAGAATCCTGTCAGATCAGGAACGTAGCGAGAAGGGCTTGCCTATCGACGAGGGGAAAGCCGGTAAAGAATGGCGAAGCGGAGATGCGCGGGAGTGTAGATATGTTGTCCGGCGCCTCGTATCCGGTATGGGGAAGGAGAGCAAGCAAAGAACTGCTTGCACTGCGCCAGGAGGTCCTGGAAAGAAGCGCTACGGCCTCGCTGGTCGAAGCCGATTCAAATACGCAGCATGGCGGGGCATCAAACGAAGATGGTACAACCCCTTCGTGCGTCGATTCATCTTTGTGCGTGCAGGGAGGCGCCGGCGCATCGGTAGACGCATGGGAATGCGTGTTTTCGGGATGGCAGTCGTGGGCTCCGTGCAGGTCGTTTTGCCCCATGGCGCAGGTCGTTTGCACCAAAGGCGACGCCACGCCGAACAGCAAACTCAGGCCGAGCAGCGTGGAAAGAAGCCTGTATGTTCTCAGCGCAGTGAGCATGGAACAGAACGAGCAGCGACACGCATTATCCGGGTTACCCATTGTTTGTGATAGTAACAAACCCGGAAATGGTTTCGGGAAAAGGAACAAGGCCGCAACGCTACACCTTAAATTCTGCCGAAATCTGTCCAATCAACCCGGACCATCTCTGTTCGACGCCGAGTGCGTCTGGCGTCAAACCCCGAGCACGGTCCTCGTTGGCCGCAAGCGGAACGTAAGCTACATCGAGTAGCTGATCTTGGCGTAGATCAGGGCGCCGTTGTTGCCGGCCGGCGAGTAGCGCGGGATATGGTTCTTCCAATGCTTGGACGACTATGCCGCCCAAGTGGGCTGACAGGCCGGTTCCTGTCCTTCAAGTCTAGTTCCCGGAGCCATGGTCAATCATCGCGCACGCCGCCTCCGCTGACGCGGAGGACGGCGAAATCACCGGAATCTATAAAATGGTCGGGGTGGCGGGATTTGAACCCACGACCTCTTCGTCCCGAACGAAGCGCGCTACCGGGCTGCGCCACACCCCGAAAAGTCACAACCCGCTTCCACAAATCCGAAAGCGGACAAAAGACGACTTCCAACGCACGCTCTCCTGTCGGGTTTCACCGCCTCCACTTCTCGTACATGTCTGCGATCAACGCGGCATAGTGCGCCTCGATCCGGGATCGGCGCGGTTTCAGGGTCGGTGTGAGGAATCCATTCTCCACGGAGAACGGCTCGTCCAGTAGCCGGAACGCCCGGATTTTTTCGTGGGCGGCAGCGGTGCGGGAATATTCGCGGAACGCCCGGTCGAACAGACCGAGCACCTTTGTGTGAGCGATCAGCGGGGTGTCCTCACCGGCTTCCAATCCATGATCCGCGGCGTACGTTTCGAGGAAATCCCGGTTTGGGGTCACAAGCGCAGCCAGAAATTCCCGCCCCTCTCCCAGCACCACGATCTGGTCGATAAACGGCGCCGTCTTGAAGGCATCTTCGATAGGCCCCGGGTAGATGTTCTTCCCGCCTGCCGAGACGATCATGTGCTTGATCCGGTCGGTAATCACCAGGTAGCCGTCCTCGAACCGGCCCACATCGCCGGTGTGGTACCAGCCGTCGGCGTCGATGGCTTGCCGGGTCGCCTCGGGGTTGTTCCAGTAGCCTTTCATCACGTTCGGCCCCCGGGCTACGATTTCTCCTGCGCCGGTCGTCAGGTCGGAAGGGTACTCGTCTCCGGACAATTGCCCGATGATATGATTGTCGTCGAGGTCCCGAATGCCGACGGTCGTTCCGGGGATGATGTGTCCGACGGTTCCGTACCGGGGGCGTTCCACCGGGTTGAACGAGAGGCCGGGGGCGGTCTCGGTCAGGCCGTACCCCTCGATAATCGGGATGCCGGCAGCCTGAAAGAACATGCCGATTTCTCCCGGAAGAGCTGCTCCGCCGGAAAAGGCGAGCCGCAGTTTTCCTCCCAGTTTTTGATGCAATTTCGAAAAGACCAGCCGATGGGCCAAGGTGCATTGCAGACCGAGAAGCGGCCCCACTGCTCTTTTCCTCATGCGCCGTTCGGCGGCCTTGTAGCCAGTCGCCACCGCCCAGGCGAACACCTTCTTCTGTATCGCCGATCCCTCTTCCACCGATTTTTGGATGGCATGATACAGGCGTTCGAAGACGCGCGGCACAGAGAGCAGGATAGTCGGGGACACCTCCGGTAAGTTCCTGTTCAGTGCATCGATACTTTCCGCATAGGACACGGTGGCGCCGCAGGCCATGACTACCAGGTATCCCCCGGTGCGCTCCAGCGCATGAGCAAGCGGCAGAAAGGAAAGATGGTGGTCGTTCTCCGTGATCGGCAACAGGCCGAGCACGGCTTTCACATTCGAGCAGAAATTGCGATGCGTGAGCATGACTCCCTTGGGCCGCCCCGTCGTGCCACTCGTGTATATAAGGGCGGACAGGTCGTCCGGAGTCACGTCCGCGAACAGGGTCGCTCCGGGTTGCCCAGCCAGTGCACTCCGATGCGCCCGCCCGGCTTGCAATGCGTCGTCCCACGACAGCACGTGTTCCGTTCCCCTCTCGTTACTGCTTTTGTTCTTGCCGCCCGCGCTCATGGAAACAATCCGGCGAAGATCGGGGCATTCGTCAAAAATTTTCTCGGCCTTGCGCTGCTGAATAGGGGTGGATACCACAAAAATGGCCGCGCCGGAATCCTGGAGAATCCAGGCTGCCTGATCGGCGGGCAGGGATGTGTAGAGGGATACGTTAACCGCACCGAGCAACTGCGTGGCCAGATCCGTAACGGCCCATTCCGGGCGGTTTTCCGACAGGATGGCTACGCGCGCTCCTTTTTCGATACTTTCTTGCCGGAGGAACCCCGCCATGTCGTGGACACGCTCCTCCATTGCCTCCCAGGATATGTCCACCCACGTGCGGGATATGCGGTCTTTGTACCGGAATGCCGCACGGTTCTTTCCCCGGTACCGGGCCACGATCCCGTTGAAGAGTTCCGGAATCGTTTCGAAATCAAAGAGAGCAGGCATGGAATCAGAGGTTTTGGAGACCCCGCATTATCGAAGCCGGGCGGCCGCCGATTGAGCATGCGCCGGTGCGGCGCCAACAGTGAGGGCAACGGCGAGAACAAGCGCCGGAGCACAGGCGAGGGTGCGGGTCCGGGGGGTAAACACGGATACCTGACGGGTGAATGAAAAAAAATTACGCAGCGTCGATACCCACCACATCCGCGATCGAATCGAACCCGTCGCTTTCGAGCAGCTGAACCAGTCCTGTCTTGATGTCGCGCACCACCCCCGGGCCGCGGTAAATGAGTGCGGTGTAAATCTGTACGAGCGAGGCCCCGGCGCGGAGTTTCCTATAGGCGTCCTTTGCGGAAAATACACCTCCCACGCCGATGATGGGCAAAGACCCTTCCGTGAGGCGGTAAAGGCGCCGCACAAGGTGCGTGGCGCGGGCTTCGAGAGGCCGCCCACTGAGTCCACCCCTGCCGATGGCGCGCAACCGGGCCGGATTTACGGTGAGGCCCTCGCGGTCGGCTGCTGTGTTGGTGGCCACGAATCCCGCGATTCCGTATTCCCGGGCAAGGCGCACGGTTTCCCGCACGTTGCTGTCGAACACGATCCGGTCGGAAACCGGCGGCGGCATTTTCAGCAGCACGGGTACGTTGGGCGCCGATTTTCTTCGTTGCTCCATGATGACCTTCAGCAGGATTTCAAGGGATTCAGGGTCCTCGAAGGTTTTACCGTCGCGCGTATTCGGACATGAAATATTCAGCACGATGTAGGCTGCCTGATCCGCAATGGTCTTGAAACTTATACAGAAATCCTCCACTGCGGAGTCGCCCGTAATCTTGCGGCCGTGTGTGCTGGCGATATTGATGCCTATGGGAATCCGGTTTCGGAGAGCGGTTCGTCGAAGCCGCCGGGAAATGTTGCGCACCCCCTTGTTGTTGAGGCCCATCCGGTTGATGAGCGCCTCGTCTTCGGTCAGGCGAAAGGCGCGTGGCCGGGGGTTGCCCCGGGAGGGATGGGCTGTGACCGAGCCGACTTCCACAAAGCCGAATCCCAGTGTGGGCCAGAATGACACCAGAGAGGCGTTCTTGTCGAAACCGGCGGCAAGGCCGATCGGAGAAGCAAAGGTATTGCCCCACAGGGCTTGTTCGAGGCGTATGTCCTCGAACGCGAACATTTTTTCCAGCGCTCCCCCTGCCCGCACGAATTGTACGGTCCGGGCCGCGCAAGCGGCTGCGTAATGGGCCTGTTCAGCCTCTATTCTGAACAGCGCGGATCGAAAAATGTCGTACATCGGGGGCCTGAAAGCCTTACCAGCCAGGCGTCGCTCGGAATCCCAATTGCCAGCCGGCGTTCGGTCGCTGGAAAGGAAATGCGTAGTACGTTTCCAGCACAATGTACCCCAAAATATTGACGCGCGCAGAAACCCCGGCACTGAATACGGGCACGCGCTTGCTTGTAGTCCGATCGAATTTAAGCACAGGTAAATCTTCGGCGGTCCATGCCACGCCGCCGTCCACGAATGCCGCCAACTCGGTCGGGAGATAAGGAAACGGAATGAGTCCCAACTGCTCGGTGCCCAGGAACGGGACGCGAATTTCCACGCTCGACAGGGCGACGTGCGTACCCCGCAAACGATCCATTGAGGGGCACACGGCTCCGTCGCGGGTGCCTGCGTCAACCATACATTCCTTCGCCTCAAACGACCGGAAATTGTACCCCCGGACGAATCCAGGGTAGTAGGAATATCCGAGGTACTGCGTCGTAAACAGATCTTCCGCCGACTCGGCGCCGTAGTTGCCGATGTGCAGCCCACGCACGGCCAGCGTTACCGGCTGAATATGCAGGTAGTGCCGGTAATCGACGAGTCCTGTCACAAACGTCGAAGTCCCTATTTTCGGGGAGATTTCGAGGCGGTAGCGTCCTCCGCTGATCGGCGAGGTGAATCCGGTGAAGGAATAGTCTCCGACAAAGGCCAGCCCGGCCTGGAAAAAATAGATGGGATCCTGTTCCGCAATGCCCTGAAAGAACACGGAGTCGTCGGTCTTGACGCGGTTTCGACCGAATGTGAAGCCCCCTCCAATGAACTGTTCCACTTCGTTGTCGAATCCGTATCGCACAAAGCCCGCATTCGCTTCGACCCGGCGCGTTTGACTGAAAGGATACTGGGCAATGCCCGATACCTGGTCGATGAAGATGCGTTGCCGGAGCTGTTCGACCACCCGATAGCCATCCACGTATCCACCCACGGAATAGCCATACAGAAGCGGAATGTGCCCTGCCGATGCGCCGAGGTTTATTCGCTGTCCGAGGTCGATGTACGAGGCTTGCCCCCCGATGTCCTTGAATGTGCCCTGGGCCTGCGCCACAAGGTACAGGTTCCGGTCGCCGAGCATGTCTGAGAACGCAAAGCCGATGCCGCCGGCGACTTGCGTTCCGTACAGACCGCCTGCCGCTACGCCGATGGTAGGGGGCGCCACGTAATCCAGTTCGAGATTCGACCGGTACTCCTTTCCGGGCCATTGCAGACCGAGGCGAGGCAGGCCTGTCATCGAATCATTGAGGTAGTTGCCAACCAGCCCCTGATTGAGTGACCGGATCGGGGGAAGGATGCTCGCCGTAGCGACATGGCCGGCAGGCCGGAGTTGCACGGGCTCGCCCGCCAGTTCGTCGGGTTCGCGCATATACACCGTATAGGCGTTGTCCGAGAATACCGAGAAGGACATCTGGCCGGTGCGGTCGGCCACGGACATGGCCGGAGACAGTGAAGTGATCCCGCTGACGCCTGTCGCCAGATTCGTAAGCCGGTACACCTCCTCCGAGGACAGGTCGAGCCGGTAGATATCCTTGAACCCGTTCTGATCACTGATGAAATACAGGTCGTTTCCATCCGGAGAGAACTGGGGATTGTGGTGCAGCACGTTGCCGAAGGGTCTCAGGGACCGTATTTCATTGCGCTCCATATCGAACAGCGCAAGACCGTTTTCCTGATACTGCAGTTGCGTAAAGTCCGTATTGTCTCCACCGCGATCGGTCGTAAAAGCAATGTATCTCCCGTCTGGCGACCAGTCCGGTTGCAGGTCCGCAAACCGGTCGTTCGTCAACTGGCGCACGGCACTCGTTTCCAGGTTCAGGACATACAGGTCGCTGATGCCGCCTTCGAGGCCGGTAAACGCAATGGACGATCCGTCCGGCGACCAGGAAAGGTTCGTCAGTGCAGTGACTCCCTCTACGGCGATGTTCTGCCGTACCCTGCGTCGCCTGACATCGAAAATGGATATCCGGTTGTCCCCGCCCGCGAACGAAACGAAGGCCAACTGTCTTCCGTCCGGTGACCAGGATCCGGCCGACTGGATGAATCGCAGCGCATCCATGTGGGGATTCGCCGCCGGGTTTTTCAGGCTCGTGATGACCTCGCCCGTCTGTGCATCGGCCACGAACAGGTTGATCGAGAACAGATCTCTTTCCGACAGGAACGCAATGTATTCTCCGTCGGGGCTGAGTGCAGGGGAAAGATTGACTTCGCCCGCATCGATTTCAGGAGCCAGAATGCGCCGTCCCGATTCTTCAGGGGGCGTTTTGTTCTCCATGAACGGTTCGTAGGTTTTTTGCACCACCTGCTTCCATTCCGTGGACAGCGAGTCGGTCGTAATGCCGAGCGTATACACGAAAGCAGAGTCCACGCCGGCCCGTCCGGCCAGTTTGTACAGGTTCGCCACGGCGGCGTCGCCGTATTTCCCGCCGATGTAGGCCATGTACGCCTGTCCGAACCGGTATGGGAAGTAGCGCTGGTCGCGCGTCAATTGCTCGATCGTAGGCAGATCGTCACGGAGCAACGCATCCCGCAGCCACATAGACGTATGGGGGTCGAATCGTCCTACGGAGAGGTACTCCGCCGTACCTTCAATCATCCACAACGGCAAGAGCGCCAGATTGAACCGGATCGGGCCCTGGTCGCTGAGGCCTATGTCGTACTGGAAGGAGTGGACGAGTTCATGTCCCAGCACATGGTCTGTTTCGGCGTAGCTGCCGGTAAGCGGCATGATGACACGCTGCTTGATCGATTCGGTGACGCCCCCCGTGCCTTCGCCGATGAGTCCCCCGATGACATTCGTCTGGTGAAAATCGGCGTCGTTCGCATAGAAGATGATCGGCTTCTTTTCCTTGAATTCCCGGAGG
Source organism: Rhodothermales bacterium (assembly GCA_965248175.1). Classification (GTDB taxonomy): domain Bacteria; phylum Bacteroidota; class Rhodothermia; order Rhodothermales; family VXPQ01; genus VXPQ01. The sequence goes on along the minus strand of OZ252093.1, from coordinate 633,410 downwards.
TACGTGCGGGAATGCCGGCTGTACCAGCGCTCGGCCATACGCCCGGCGTCGCGAACCGCCTGTTCCTCTTCGGGGTAATAGTAAATGATGAAGTGCTCGGTCTCGAAGTGCTTGAAGTCGAAATGATCGTACTGGACCTTATTTCGACCGAAGTACTGTGCGCTGGCCGGCGTGGGCGCCAAAACCGCACACGTGAGAAAAATCAGGATATATGCAAGCAGGGAAGCGGTTCGAAACATCGGCAGTCCCGATAGGGTCGGAGGATGGAGGTTTCGGCGATGGTGTGCTCTGAAGGCAGTATTGTATTTACGCGATATTCAGGAAAGGTTCGTTAAACAGCCTGCGGCACAGGGTTGTTACGAGCCCAAACGTTTCCGGTTCGCACATTCGGACAAGAATCCGTCATGGCGGGATATTTCAGCGGGTTGCCGGGTAGAGAAAAATATTCCGGAGTTCGTTAGACCTCCCGGGATGTACGCATATTCGATAGTATACCGCTGCGTGGTACATGAAGGGGACGCAAGGCCATGTATGATTACAAAATACGCGGGCGCGTTTTTATCGGCGTTATCGTCGTTGCGATGGGTCTCTTGAGTTTGCGGCTTGCGCAACTCCAATTGATCCAGACCGACGATTATATCATCGAATCCGAATCCAATGCGCTCCAGGAGCGCAGGGTGTTGCCGGCGCGCGGTGCGATCTATGACCGGGCCGGCAGGGTGGTGGTGAACAACGAGCCCAGTTACACGATTACTATTACCCCGCGCAATTTCGACCGCGACAAGATTCCCCTCCTGGCCGATTTGCTGGAGGTTCCTGACAGCGTGGTTTCCGCCAGATTCACGGAACTTCACCGCTACAGCGCCTTCCAGCCCGGCAAGGCGTTCCGGGATGTGCCGGAAGATGTTTTCAGCCGCGTGGCGGAAAATTTATATCGGTTACCAGGCGTGGGATATGACCGGGATTTTCGCCGCCGGTATCATACGGAAGCCACCGCCGCACACGTACTTGGATACGTGCGGGAGATCACGGACAACGAGCTGGTTCGTTTGGGCGAGGAGGGATACCGGCAAGGCGACCTGATTGGCAAGTCCGGCCTCGAAATCGGATACGAGTCCAGACTGCGGGGCCGTCTGGGCTCCGAAATCAAAGTCGTCAACGTACATGGCCTGGAGGTTAAGTCCTGGCAGGACGGCGCATTCGACAACGATCCGAAAAGCGGGTACGACATTCACCTGGGCCTCGATACCGACTTGCAGGCGCTGGCGGAGTCCCTCTTTGTCGGCAAACGGGGTGGGGCCGTCGCACTCGACGTGAACAGCGGGGAGATTCTGGCGCTCGTAAGCATGCCGGACTACGCCCCGGACGTTTTTACCGAGTCCATGGATCCTGAAACCTGGAATAATCTCATAACCAGCCCGGAGAAGCCGCTGTACAACCGGGCAACCATGAACCGGTTGGCCCCCGGCTCGACATGGAAGCCGTTCATGGCGCTCATGGCCCTTCAGGAAGGGAAGATCACCCCGGAGGAGCACATATATTGCCGGGGCTATCATCCCCTTGGCGGTCCGAGCGTCTTCCGCGATATGCACGTACACGGGAGCATCGCTGTGGAAGAGGCCCTCGAACAGTCGTGCAATACGTTTTTCTTTGAGTTGATGATGCGCACGGACATCGAGGTCTTCAGCAAGTATGCGCGTATGTTCGGGTTCGGCCAGCAGGTGTCCACGGATATCAGCGAGCAAGGGGCAGGGTTGATCCCTGATTCCTCTTACTTTAACCAGCGCTTTCCCAACTGGGGCCCCGGTTTTACGATCAATCTCGGGGTCGGGCAAGGGGATATGGGGGTGACGCCCTTGCAATTGGCGCGGTACGTGGCCGCGGTGGCCAGCCGGGGCATGTTGTATACGCCCCATCTCGTAACCCGTATGGTGCACCAGGAGACGGGAGAAATCCTCTATCCAAAGATTTCCGCTCCGCAAAAGCTACCGATAGACGAGGCGCATTTCGATCTGGTGCGCGAAGGCATGAAACGGGTGATGGAGGCCGGGACCGGAAGGTGGATTCAGATTCCCGGCATTCCCAGCGGCGGAAAAACCGGTACGGCCCAGGCTCCCCATGAGCGGAAGGACGACTCCATATTCATCCTGTTTGCACCCTATGACAATCCGGAGATAGCCGTGGCGGTTCAGGTGGAGAATGCCGGCTTTGGGGCTGTCGCCGCCGGCCCGATCGGGTCGTTGATGGCGGAACAATACCTGACCGGCTCCATTTCCGCGAGCCCCCAGAGGCAATGGATACTTCAGTCCGTGCTTGCGGTGCGGAGTGAGTCTCTGCTCACGGAAGATGACGAGAGCGGCGAGGCCGACGGCGAATCGGCGGAAAGCGAACCCGGCGACGATGCATAATAGCCCCTGTTCCGGCCGTATGGGCCGACCATCCCGCTTCTTGTCCGCTGTTTCATAAGGCTTGTCCTATGCGCATCTGGTATCGGAATCTGGATTATCTCACGATCTTTGCCTGGGCGGTCCTGGTAGTGGTCGGTCTGGTAGCCATCTACAGCACCACGAATGGTCCTTCCGCGGAGTATCTTCTCGAGTCCGTCCGGCAGAATTTCTGGCGCCAGTTGGCATGGGTCGTCATATCTCTGGGCGCAGGTCTGGCCTGCCTGTTTCTTCCGGTGCATTTTTTCCAGCGCATCGCCTGGGTTGCATATCTGGGCACGTTGATATTGCTCGCCGTGGCTCTTTTGTTCGGACGCGAAGTCAATGGAGCGAGGAGTTGGTTGCACATAGGGGGGCTGAGCCTGCAAGTATCTGAAGTGGCCAAGGTAGGCGCCGTTCTGGCGGGGGCCCAGCTGATTTCCACCATGCGGCCCAATTCGAGCAGGGTGAAATATGCGGTTCTTCTGCTCGGTGTTTTTCTGACGCCCATGGCGTTGATCCTGCTTCAGAACGATACCGGAACCGCCCTTGTATTCTTCGCCATCGCGCCCATTGCGTTGTTCTGGTCGATCTGGCCGGCGGGCATGTTCATCGTTATGGCCGCTACGGGGATTGCGGGCTATTTTTCGGTCGTGCATCTTCCGACGGCGATCATCTTCTCGGTGCTCTTTACGCTCCTTGTGTTGTGGAAAACGCAGGAGCGCTTGTACGGCGCCATGGCTGCGGTATTTTCCTTTGGCTCGATTGCTGCCGTGCTGTTCGCGCTGAACAAGATATTTCGTCCTCATCAGGTGGCTCGCATCCTTTCTTTTACGAACCCCGGCGCGGAGGAATTCCGGTCGGGTGTGGGTTTTCACCTCGTGCAGTCGAAGGCGGCCATCGGCTCAGGGGGTTTGGCCGGTAAGGGATTCATGGAAGGGACTCAGACGCAGGGGGCCTACGTACCTGAGCAATCGACGGATTTTGTGTTCAGTATCATTGGAGAAGAATGGGGATTTATCGGCTCGATGGTGGTGATCTCCATGTTTGCGCTCCTGCTCGTTCGAGTGATCCAGATGGGCATCCATATCAAGCACCCCTTCGGGAGCATGGCTGCCGTAGGGATAGCGGGGATTTATCTCGTGCATGTTTTTGTCAATATCGGGATGGTGGTGGGCCTGCTACCGGTCATCGGCATTCCGTTGCCTTTCGTTTCCTATGGAGGATCGGCCATGCTCGCCAACACGGTACTCCTGGCGATCCTGTTGAATCTGCACATGCGGCGCGACGATTTTCCCATCTACGTATATTGACGTTCGCAAATCATTTGGTACGGATCGGAGATTTTTGCACACAGTGAAAGAGTATCTTGCAAGAGAGCTGGTTGCGGCCCTGGCCGATTTCGATGGCGTGCCGAAGGATTTCGTGCCGGAGTTCGAAAAACCCAAAAATCCCGAGCACGGCGATCTGGCCACGAATGCGGCCATGCAGCTGGCGCGGTATCTGCGCCGTGCTCCTCGCAGTATCGCCGGGGAACTGGCGGAACATCTGCTTGCCCGTCCGCTGGACGCTGCGCGGATTGCTTCTGTGGAGGTGGCGGGTTCCGGATTTATCAATTTTCGTTTTTCGACCGAATATCTGGTCGGGGAGTTGCGGGAGTTGCTCGAAGCCGGGGAGGCGTTTGGCCGCTCGATGACAGGGCAGGGGAAACGGGCCCTGGTTGAGTATGTGAGTGCGAACCCCACGGGACCGCTGACGGTCGGCCACGGGCGAAACGCGGTACTCGGCGACACGGTAGCCAACCTGCTGGCGTGGAATGGCTATGACGTGACGCGCGAGTATTATTTCAACGATGCCGGGCGCCAGATGCGGGTACTGGGCGAGTCGGTGCGGGCGCGGTACCAGGCGGTCGTCGATCCGGAAACGCCGCGCAAGCGGATAGATGCCGGTGGCGTTTCTGTCGAGGTGCCTGCGTCGTTCCCGGAGGACGGCTACCTTGGCGCCTACATTACCGACATTGCGGAGCGCCTTCACTCCCGGGCAGAGGACGCTCCCGATATTGCCGGCGATGTCGCTCCCTTCAAGGAGGCCGCCGAACAGGCGATCTTCGCCGACATTGAGCGTACGCTGACCCGTCTCGGTATCCACATGGATACGTATTTCAACGAGCGGAGTCTGTACGAGAACGATACGGTATGGAAAACGCTGAAACAGTTACGGGACGAGGGCCATTGCTATGACCGGGATGGAGCCGTGTGGTTCAGAACCACGGCATTCGGCAAGGAACAGGATACGGTGCTGGTCAAGAGCAGCGGCGAGCCGACCTATCGCCTTCCCGATATCGCCTACCATGCCGGCAAGTGCGATCGGGGCTTCGAGCGGATCGTGGACATTCTCGGTGCTGATCACATTGCAACGTACCCTGACGTGTTGCATGGTCTGCGGGCGTTGGGGTACGACGCCGACCGCGTGGAGGTCATTGTTCACCAGTTTGTTACGCTTGTGCGCGGCGGAGCGCCTGTAAAGATGAGCACCCGCAGGGCGACCTATGTGACGCTGGACGACTTGATGGATGAAGTGGGCGAAGATGTAACGCGGTTTTTCTTTTTGATGCGGTCGCCCAATGCCCATCTCGAATTCGATCTGGGCCTGGCGAAAGAAGCCAGCGAGAAGAACCCGGTGTTTTACTTGCAATATGCGCATGCGCGCATTTGCTCCATTCTTCGCAAAGCGGAAGAAGTGGGTTTTCACGGTGAGACCGGCGCCGACTTGTCATTGCTTGGGCATGCCGCCGAGATTATGCTGATGAAGGCGCTGTTGCGGCTGCCGGAGGTCCTTGAGTATGCCGCAGCAATGCGCGAGCCGCACCAGGTGGCCAATTATTTACGCGAGGTGGCCGTTGCTTTTACGCAGTTCTATGGACACTGCCGTATTATCGGGGAGGAAAACGATCTGGCGGCTGCCCGCATGCAGTTGGCGCACGCTGCGCGGATCGTACTCGCGAACGGCTTGCACGTACTCGGCATCTCCAGACCGGAGCGCATGTGATGGAGCCCACCAACTCCATACGGATTGCTTTTCAGGGAGAAACGGGCGCTTTCAGTGAGGAAGCGTTGCGGGTCTTCCTTGCGGGCGCCGAAGGGATTCCCTCGCCGTCCTTCGAGAAGGTGTTCGAGGCGCTGGCAAGCGAAGGAGTCGATCGGGCGGTCATTCCCATCGAAAACTCGCTGTTCGGCAGTGTACATGAGTGCTACGACCTGCTGCGTATGCACGATGTGTCCATTATCGGTGAGTTGCAGTTGCGGATCCGGCACAATCTGATCGGTCTTCCGGGCACTTCCCTCGAAGATATTCGCGTGGTGCGTTCCCACCCGCAAGCGCTTGGTCAGTGCCAGCGTTTCCTTCGGATGCGTCTGTCATCCGCTGACGTGATTGCCGCATACGATACGGCGGGCGCCGTACGGGAACTTGCCCGGAACGGCCGCCCGAACGAAGCCGCCATCGGAAGTGCGCGCGCAGCGGCTGTGTATGGGCTCGACATTGTCGAAGCCGACATCGAGAGCAATCATCAGAATTACACGCGGTTTCTGCTGCTTTCGCGCAAACAGGAAATGCCGGCGCCGGGTCCTGACATCCGGAGGGACTGGAAAACGTCCATCGTGTTTTCGATGCGGACCAATGTCCCCGGGGCCCTTTTCAAGAGCCTTGCCGTGTTTGCACTCCGGGACCTTGACCTGTTCAAGATAGAAAGCCGCCCTCTCGTAGGGAGCCCGGGCAATTATCGTTTCTACCTTGATGTGCTTGGCGCTGCGTCGGATAAACCCGTGGAACTGGCGCTGGATCATCTCAGGGAAATCGCGTCGTACCTCAAGGTACTGGGGTCGTACAGGAGAGGAAAAACGCCAGAGTAATGCGGATACCGTACAGCATTCGGGAGGGACTGGTCGGGTTCCGCCGGGCCAGGGTCTCGGCGTTTACTTCAATCAGCGCAATGACGGTAGCGCTGACAATGATCGGATTGTTCGGGCTGCTCGCCTACGAGGCGCAGCAAGTATCGACATGGTTGCGTCAACGCGTCGGTGAGCTGGAGATTTTTCTGGAAGAAACCGCGGAGGACGCTGTAGTTGCCGCCATACACCTGCAGGTCGACGGAATGCGGGGCGTTGCCAAGACCGAATTTGTGTCCCAAAGCGATGCCCGGATTGTTTTCCGGGAAGAATTCGGAGAAGGGGCCGATGTATTTCTGGATACGCCTTTTCTTCCGGCCTCCATCAAGGTTCGCGTGTTGCCCGCATATGTGCATCCGGATAGTCTTGCGGCACTCACCGAAGAGTTCAGTTCGTGGGATCATGTGGACGAAGTGATTTTTAACCGCGTTCTGCTCGCTAAAGTGCAGGAAAATCTACGTCTCCTGGCCATGATCGGCATGGTGATCGGGGGTATTGTCGTACTGACTTCCATATTTCTGGTCGCCAACACGATTCGCCTCACCATGTATGCGCGCCGTCTACTCATTCGCACCATGAAACTGGTCGGCGCCACGGAGCGCTTTATTCGCCGGCCGTTTGTGGTGGAAGGCGTGGTGCAGGGTATCGTGTCCGGACTTCTTGCCGCCCTCGTACTCTGGGGGTTGCATGTGCTGGCTCAGGGTTATCTCCCGCAAACGAGCACGTTGTCGAATGCCTTTCTCCTTTTCGCGTTCGGTGGATTGACGGCATGCGGGATTGTGCTTGGATGGATTGGTTCTCGCTTTGCATTTCGCAAGGTGATAGGAAACATAGGGGATTATATAGATAGGTGAAACTTTTCGGGAGCCGGTTACGTACTAAAGAGTAAACAAATCGGAAAAGAAAATGGCTTATCGGGCGCCCGGACGCAATCACAGAAACGGAATCACGGTCATTGAACTGGCAGAATGTTTCCCCGATGAGGATGCTGCTCGACGCTGGTTCGAGGCGGTTGTTTGGCCCGATGGTCGATTTTGTCCGCGCTGCAAGGGAGCCGATACATACGAAGGAACGCACAAGACGATGCCTTACCGGTGCAGGGATTGCAACAGAACGTTTTCCGTACGCACGAAAACGGCGTTGGAATCAAGCAAGGCGCCGCTGAAAAAGTGGGTTTGGGCCATCTACCTTGAAATGACCAGCTTGAAGGGTATCTCGAGCATGAAACTGCATCGGGACATTGGGGTAACGCAAACGACGGCGTGGTTCATGCTCCAGCGTATCCGCGAGGCGTTCGCTCCTGCGATAGCCGAAGCGTTTGAAGGTCCGGTAGAGGTTGATGAAACGTACGTGGGCGGCAAGGAAGCGAACAAGCACGCATCGAAGAAACTACATGCGGGGCGCGGACCGGTAGGCAAGGCTGCGGTCGTAGGCGCGAAGGACAGGGCCACGAATCGGGTTGTCGCAAAGGTTGTAGACAATACCACCGGCGAAACGCTGCAAGGCTTCGTGCTTGACCACATGGAATATGGCGCCAAGGTCTATACAGACGATCACCGGGGCTATGTCGGGCTGAAGTATCTGTACGAGCATGAGAGCGTTCAACACAGTGTCAAGGAGTACGTAAACGGTATGGTCCATACGAACGGGGTGGAATCGTTCTGGGCAACGTTGAAGCGGAGCGTCAACGGCGTGTATCACCATCTGTCGCACAAACACCTGCAACGCTACGTGAACCAGTTTTGCGGCAAGCACAATGTCCGGGGCCTCGATACCATCGACCAGATGGAACACGTGGCGGGCTGTCTGGTGGGCAAGCGCATTATGTACAAAGACCTGATCACTTGACCCTGTACATGCCTCACACATGTTTCAGGAGTAGGCCATGCGGCATGGAATACCTCATGGCATATCTGGCAGCATGATGAAACCCGAACCAGACAAGCCGAAGCGAGACCCCACCGCCCCGGAGATTGCCCATTGCTCGAATCCGCGATACGGCGCAATGACGATTGCCGAGGCGACACGGTTGTTCATGCGAGAAGGGTGAAAAGGCAACGATTCACCCGGAGACCCCAAACCCGGCGTTCACCTATCTATATAATCCCCGAAACATAGCATTGCATTAGCAATTAAGCGGCATCATTCTTTTCTCTGATATCGATTACACTGCGCAGCCGATCTGCGCAGCATTTCCAGGGCGCCGCGTAAACAGTTGAAAGATTTTAAGATTTGTTGATATTACCTGTACTATTTCGTAGATTATTTATGGCATTCTGTTTCCACCCAATACGGTGCCGTATCTGTCTCGTTTTCATTCCCCTGTTCACTGGCGGTATATGACAGGATATGTTCCGCATTCTTTTTGTCATCGTGGCGGTGGTGGCCGCTGTGTTGGCGGTGGTCATTGAACAACCTTTACTGTTTGTAGCGGCTGGCGCTTCACTGAGCATCGCCTTGATTATGGCGATAGTTCATGTTGTGCGTCGACATCAGCGGCGCAACAGGTATAAGGGGAAGCCGGAACCCCTGCCCGATATTACAGCCGATGCCCCGGAAGAGGAAGGGGACAAGCAAAGGGCTCTTGCTTCGTTCGGCATTCTGGACATTCGTCCGAAAGGGTCCGCCGACGGATCCGGAGAGGATGAAGCAGGCTCGTCAACAGAGGTCGTTTCGGGAAATGGGCCGGCGGCGTCCGGGACGAATGGCCCCCCGGAAACGAACGGCGCCCGTATGGTCGTACCCATACAGGGCACCCTGGATTTTTCCATTCAGGAACAGTCGCAGAGCGTTCGGATATCCGTCAACGAGTCGGCGCACAAATCGCTGTGTGAAGTACTCCTTCCCTATTTGCAGGCGTACCGCGCCATTGCCCAGGCCAATACGGTTTGCTTGTTGAGGCAGCCGAAAAGGGCGCCACAGTACCATATCGAGGCCATCGTCAGCCTCAACGGCAACGCCCGCGGCAACGGTCTTTTTGTATCGAAAACCCCTCTCTTGCAATGGGAGCATCGGCAGCCGGGGCTGCATGTGCTCCGTGCATCCGAAGACCAACTTTCAGGGAATGTGTGCGGGTATTACCGGCAACGGGTTGCGGTCAAGGAAGTGGTTCTTTTCCCCGTTCCGGTTCCTTCGTCGCTGGCCCAATACGTGCTGCTTGCCGATGCGATGCGGGAGCACATACTCGATTCTGAGGAAAAACAGTTACTGTCCACTCATTTTGCCCATCTCCTGGGCAACATTCTCGAGATGGGGATATGCGACGAACTGCTGCAGGAATCGAAAGAAGACGTTCGTCCGCGGAGTGAAATCATCGAGGAAGAGATATGGCAGGCGCGTGATCAGGGCACACCCCTTGCACTGGCTCTCGTTTACCTGAATCGTGCCGAGGAGGTCGCCGACGAAGGAGGCAAGCGGGTGGTCATGCAAGCCGAGAGCCTGTTGGTGCAGAGGCTAAGAGAGACCGTCCAGGGCGCTCGCGTCGAGCGGTTCGGCGAACTTATGTTCGGCGTGTTCTTCAAGGAAGAGGGTGTAGCCGTGGAGCAATGGGCGATCCGGCTCCAGCAGGATATGCTCAGTTATTCCGGGTTGCTGGAGGATGGGGTGAGCATAGGTATCGCCCTGCTGCATGAGGGTAATGCCAGTGCGGAAGCCCTTCGCAGGGAAGCCACGGAGGCGCTTCGGGAGGCCTTCGACACCGGCATGTGCACCATCGTCGAGTAGCCCCGCGGCGGTTCGCTTCTACAGCCCCCCCTGCTGCCCGATCAGCGGGACGAACTTGAAATCCCTGCTGATCGTCCGCTCGTAATTGTCTTCACCGAGACGCCGGTACAGATTCATGGTCTGCGTGCGGCGGTCGCCGACAGGAATTACCAGCCGACCGGCCGGCTTGTCGTCTTCTCCTTCGATGCGAAGTTGTCGGAGGAGCGCCTCCGGCGCTTCCGATGCGCCGGCAGTCACAACAATGCCATCGAAAGGAGCCTGGGAGGCCCATCCCAGGGTGCCGTCACCGGTTCTGAGCACGACCCGGTATCCGAGCGATTCAAGAATGCTGTGCGTGCGGGCCAGCAGAGGCCCGTGGCGCTCGATGGAAAATACGCGGGCGCCCATTTCGCAGAGTACGGCCGCCTGATACCCGCTGCCGGTGCCCACTTCGAGAATCCGATCTCCCGGATGCGGATTCAGCAGCATGGTCTGGTACGCCACCGTAAAGGGCTGCGATATCGTTTGCTTCATGCCGATCGGCAGCGCCTCGTCCTCGTAGGCGCGCGGCCTGAACGCCCCTTCTACAAACCGGTGTCGATGCACCGAGCCAATGGCGGCCAGCACGCGCTCGTCGGTAATACCGTTCTCCCGCATCTGATCTACGAGCCGCTGCCGTCGCCGGTCGAATACGCCGTCACGCAGCATGATTACGTCTCGACAGGGGCTGGTTCATGGTCGGGGTGCTGGGAAAACGCCTCGGTGAGGCTTATCCGCAGGTCATTGGCGGACAAATTTTGTCGCAATTCGCCATCCACCGATACGGAAATGTCGCCCGTTTCCTCAGAAACGACGATGACGAAAGCATCCGTCTGTTCGGAAAGGCCGATGGCTGCGCGATGGCGCAACCCCATGGGCGTACCCGGTTTTATGTTGCTCGAGACCGGCAAGATGCATCGCGCAGCTTCCATCCGGTGGCTACTTATGATGACGGCTCCGTCATGAAGGGGATTTTGTCCGTGAAAGATAGTGACCAGCAAGTCGCGGGAGACATTTCCCTCAATGCTAATGCCTGTTTCGGTGTAGTTCCGCAGGCCCGAGGAGCGTTCGAATGCGATCAATGCGCCCACGCGGTCCTTGCTCATTTTCTCCACGGCGGCAATGACTTCCAGCATCGTTCTTTCCTGTGCGGGCGAACTGACGAAGCGCCTTATCAGCGGATTACGCCCCAGCAAGAGCAGTACGCGCCGTATTTCCGGCTGAAACAGAATGATGACCGCCAGTACGGCCACCTCGCCGATCGCCGAAAAAAGGGCCGGAAGCATGGTCATGTCTACCGCCGTCACGATCACCTGCACGACGTACAGCGCAATGAGCCCGATCAATATCTGCAAGGCGATCGTACCCCGCATGAACCGGTAGAGCTTGTACAGGATGTACGACACCGCTGCGATTTCGACGAAATCGACGATGCGGAGCGGTATGAACCAATCGGTTATCTGCACAATGTTATCGTATTCCGGTGTTGCCTATGCATACAGGGCAGCGCCCATGCCCTTGAGCAATTCCACGGTGGGCCGTACGTCGTGGGTGCGTACGATGGAGGCGCCGCGCAGGACCCCGACCGCCGTGGCGCCCAGGGATCCGAAAAGCCGTTCTCCGACCGGGGCAGGATCATCGGGTGTGCCGAGGATTGCCCCGATAGCGCTTTTCCGCGATACGCCGATCATGACCGGGCGTCCCATTTCAAATATATCTCCCACCGCACCAAGCAGTTGCAGGTTTTCTTCGTGGCGTTTCCCGAAACCGAAACCGGGATCGACCACAATGTGCCGCACTCCCGCCGCTTCTGCCCGTTCCAGGCTGGCGGCCAACGAAGCCGTGACTTCGCGCACGACATCCGCATACTCGTGCCGGGCCGGCATAGCGCCCGGTTTACCGATCGAGTGCATGATGACGAGCGGGGCATTGTACCTGGCTGCTACGGTTGCCGTTTCCCCGGTATATCGAAGTCCGGTGACATCGTTAATGATGTGCGCCCCCGCTGCGAGTGCCGCCTCCGCCACTTCCGGCTTCCAGGTGTCGATGGACAGAATAGCTTCGGGAAAGCAGTCGACCACGGCTTCCACGACAGGAAGCACCCGATTTATTTCTTCGCGGATCGGAACGGCGGAGGCCCCTTCGCCATACACAGTGCCGCGCGGACGGGACGATTCCCCGCCTATGTCGATGAGCGAAGCACCTTCGTCGAGCATTTCCTCGACGCGGCGCAACGCCGCCGGCACGGAAGTGTACGTTCCGCCGTCCGAAAACGAATCCGGGGTTACGTTCAGAATGCCCATGACACGCGCCCCGGAGGCCATCCCTGGCGTACAATCCAGCGTATGCCCGCGTACGCGCAAAAGGAACGCATCGGGGTCGGATATCGTTTTTGCGGGGGGTATTTCGAACATAAAGACCTGTTTCGGACGTTGTCTTAGTATGTTTACTTGGTCTGGCGCAAACGGTGCCGATGTACACCATTCTACAAATGCCGCTGCAAAACCGGCGGTTCGGTTTCCCTCACGAACGCTCGCGAAAGTGGAAGGGTTTTTAAAGGACCCGGTGCATGTGCAGCATACCCTGTTGCGAGGCCTCTTGCAGCAGGCCGCCGGCACGGAGTGGGGCCGCCGGTACGGGTTCGGGGAGATCGCCCGCGCCCGGGATGTGGTTGCAGCGTATCAGGCCCGCGTTCCGCTCCATACCTACGGCGACTTCGAGGAGGACATACGTCGTATCCGTGGCGGAGCGCAAGATGTTATATGGCCCGGCAGGTTCCGGCACTTCGCGGTATCGAGCGGGACGACATCCACCGGCAAGATCATACCGGTGAGTGCGGAAATGTTTACCGCGAATCGCCGTTTCATGCTTTCTGTCGGGATGACGTATTTGGCCCGGACGGGCAATGTCGGGTACCTGCTGGGCAAGCACGTTGCGCTGCCCGGCCGCATCGAAGAGGACCCGGCCTATCCCGGCATGAAAATCGGGGAGGTCAGTGGGCTTCAGGCGGAACATGTGCCTTTTTTATACCGGCATATTCTTCAGGCTGTCCCGAACGAGGTAGCCTTTCTGCCGAACTGGGAAGAAAAGTTGCGTACGGTCGCCCGGCGGACCGTGGGAATGGACGTGCGGTGTCTGGTCATGGTCCCATCATGGGCCATGGTTTTTTTCGACGAACTCATCCGGCAGCATCGGGAGCGGTTCGGTTCCGACGCCAGGACGGTCGCCGACGTATGGCCCCGGTTGCGGGTATTCATTGCGGGGGGCGTGGCGCTGAGTTCCTATCGGGAATTGCTCCAGGAAAAGATCGCCTTGCCGAAACTACAGTTTCTGGAGGTGTATGGCGCCTCGGAAGGATTTTTCTCCTTTCAGGATGACGCGAGCGATCCGGCCATGCTCCTGCACCTCGACAACGGCGTGTTTTTCGAATTTGTCCGGATGGACGAGATCAACGATCCGAATGCGCGTCGATATACGATCGGCGAGGTGGAAACCGATGTGCGGTACGGCCTTTTCGTTTCCACGTGCAGCGGGCTCTGGGGTTACCCCGTCGGGGATGTGGTGCGTTTCACGGATACTGCTCCGCATAAAATCTTCGTGGCGGGGCGTACGAACGAGATGATAGACAAGTACGGAGAGGCCGTTTTCAGCGAGGAAGCACGCCATGCGCTGCACATTGCCTGTGAGCGTACGGGCGCGCAGGTACGTGATTTTCATGTTGCTCCGAACCCCCCGGCAACGGATCGCCCCCCGTCCCATCAGTGGCTGGTGGAATTCGAACGGGCGCCGGACAGCATGGATCGTTTTTCGAGCGAAATAGACGATTACCTCAATGAATTTAACCGGCATTACCGGATTCGCCGTGAGGCGCAGGCGTTCGAGCGGCCTGAGGTGGTGGCGCTGCCCCCTGGAACGTTTCATGCGTGGCTCCGGGAAACGCGGGGACGGTTAAGCGGTCAAGCCAAAGTGCCGCGCCTGTGCGAGCATCGCGAGATCGCCGACGCCGTGATCGCCTTACTCGATTCGGAAACCCATGCCCGGGAACGCCGGTAGGACTTCCGTATTCAATAGCTATACGCATCTTGTAACGAATGCGTCTTTCGCATCGAAATCGGGAAGTATCCGGAACTTTTTTTGTTTGCAGGCATGGATTGTAACCGACTCGATACGATAGGGCGCCAGGAAGGCCAATGCTTTTCCGGCCTTGTGGCGCACAGGACGCTTTGTCCAGGTTTTTTCAAGTAAACGGCAAACCATTCCGCACTACCGCTACAACCCCAGCCTGACCTATGTATGTCCCCCGTCAGCAGCGGATGCTGGACCAGTATCTCCAGGAGATCGGTCGCATCCCGCTTCTTGAACCGGATGAAGAGGTATATCTGGCCCAGCGCATCCATGGTGGAGATCAGGAAGCATTGCACAAACTGACCCGTGCGAATCTGCGCTTCGTGGTCTCCGTGGCCAAAAAATATCAGGGACAGGGATTGTCCCTCGCCGACCTGATCAACGAAGGTAATTACGGGCTTATCAAGGCGGCTCAGCGGTTCGACGAGACCCGCGGATTCAAGTTTATCTCGTACGCTGTCTGGTGGATTCGTCAGGCCATTTTGCAGGCTCTGGCCGAACAAAGCCGCGTGGTGCGATTGCCGCTGAACCGCATTGGCACGATTTCGAAGATTCGCAAGACCAGCGCCCGGCTTTCCCAAGAGCATGAACGGGCGCCGAATATCGAGGAATTGGCCGAGGAGCTTGAGATCGACGTCCACAAGGTCCGCGAGGCCATGCAGCATACGGGGCGCCACCTCTCGATGGATGCACCGTTCAATGAGGACGACGACAATAGTTTACTGGATATATTTTCTGACGACGAAGATATTTCTCCGGACGAAACCCTTCTGGAAGAGTCCATCAAAATCGATATTGAATGTGCGCTGGCTTTGTTGCAGGACCGTGAAGCGGAGATTACCCGCCTTTATTTCGGGATCGGGCGCGAGCACCCACTGACGCTCGAAGAAATAGGCCAGCGTTTCGACCTGACTCGCGAGCGCGTTCGTCAGATCAAGGAAAAAGCTCTTCGCAAGCTGCGCCAGAAGCACCGGCGCGAGGAATTGCAGATGCACATCGGGTAGCGGGAGGGAATCTGCGCCATAGCGCATCCCCCCGGTCATGTCCTTTGCAGGTGCGTATTTCCTGCAGGGCCTATCCCTGCACGTTTCCTGGCTGGTCGAAGGAAATGATGCGCCCGTCGATGTCGCGAATCATGAATTGGGCAGCCCCGAAGAGCGTGGGCTCGAGCGCCTGCACCACTTCCACCGGATTCTCCTTGATGCGGTCGTACAAGGCGAGGATGTCGTTCACCTGAATGTGCAGGATGACCTGGTTCGTCAGGAACGGGTCGGGAAACGGGAGCGGCGCCTCCGGGTCACAGGAACGGAAAATGATTTCTACCTCGCCTCTGCGCAGGTGCGCCCGCGCCATTTCGCCGCGCCCCCGTATGTTGATCATCTCGAAACCAAGAATATCCAGGTAAAACTCGACGGAGCGTTCAAGGTCTGCCACCGGGATGTTCGGGATAATCTTCAGCATGAGTTCGCCGGGTTGCCTCGGGGCCTGTTCACATTCCAGTATACCGTATTCATATAGTATACCACGGAATCGGGAAAAACGAATACTGCATATTACGTTGAAGTAACGATTTCTCCATATGAAACCGGTCGCCTGCGGGCTATATTTCTACGGGCATAGCAGAGACGTATTACCCATTCACGCAGGCATGGCGGAAACAAGGCCGGATCAGCCGGACGCGACCCCGGAAGTCACCATAGAGATGGCCCGGGATCATGGATTGACGGACGAGGAATATGGATGGATCCTCGACAAGCTCGGTCGCACGCCGACCTTCGTCGAGCTGGGCATTTATTCCGTCATGTGGAGCGAACACTGTTCCTACAAGAACTCCATTGCTCTGCTGAAGACACTTCCCCGGGAGGGCGAAGCGCTTCTCGCGGAAGCCGGGGAGGAAAACGCCGGCCTCGTCGATATCGGGGACGGTCTTGCGGTCGCGTTTAAAATCGAATCGCATAATCACCCGTCAGCGGTGGAGCCCTACCAGGGGGCCGCTACCGGCGTGGGCGGCATCCAGCGCGACATCTTCACGATGGGCGCCCGGCCCATCTGTTCGCTCAATTCGCTCCGGTTCGGCGCGCTGGACAACCCCCGCGTGCGCTATCTCTTCGACGGGGTGGTGCGCGGAATCGGGGATTACGGCAATTCCTTCGGCGTGCCCACCGTGGCCGGTGAGGTGTATTTCGATCCGTCCTATGAGGGCAATCCCCTTGTCAACGCCATGAGCGTGGGGGTGGCGAAAATCGGACAAACCGCTTCGGCTATTGCCGAGGGCGTGGGGAATCCGGTATATATCGTGGGGTCCTCGACCGGGCGGGACGGCATTCATGGCGCTACCTTCGCCTCCGAGGAAATTGCGGAGGGGAGTGAGGCGAAGCGCCCCAGCGTGCAGGTGGGCGATCCATTCACCGAAAAGCTTTTGCTGGAGGCCACGCTGGAGGCCATCGCCAGCGGCGCGATCGTGGGCATTCAGGATATGGGGGCCGCCGGGCTTACCTGTTCCTCCTGCGAAATGAGTGCGAAGGGCGAGTGCGGCATGATTGTTCATGTGGACAAGGTGCCGCAGCGCGAAGCGGGGATGACCCCCTACGAGATCATGCTTTCGGAGAGCCAGGAGCGGATGCTGCTCGTGTGCGAGCAGGGCCGGGAGGATGAGATCGAGACCATTTTCCGCAAATGGGACCTGCATGCGGAATGTATAGGAGAGGTCATTCACGAACCCCGCGTAAAGATTTTCTGGCACGGCGTGCTGGTTGCGGACGTGGAAGCCGATCATCTCGTACTGGGAGGCGGGGCGCCCGTGTATCACCGGGAAACGCGCCGCCCGGCCCGGCTCGACGATATTGCGCTGGACCTCGCTGACGTGCCAGATGTGCCGGCGACCGACGCCGGTGCGGTGCTGCTCGACCTGCTCGGCTCCCCGAATATCGCCTCGAAGCGCTGGGTGTTCGAGCAGTACGATACGATGGTGCGGACGAACACGCTGGCAGGCCCGGGATTGAGCGATGCCGCTGTGGTGCGCATCAAGGGCACGAACAAGGGACTGGCCGTCAAGACCGACTGCAACGGACGGTATGTGTATCTCGACCCGCGTCAGGGTGGGCGCATCGCCGTGGCGGAGGCGGCCCGGAACGTGGTATGCGCCGGGGGCAGGCCGGTGGCTATCACGAACTGTCTTAATTTCGGCAACCCGTACAAGCCGGAGGTCTACTGGGCCTTTACGGAGGCGGTTGGAGGCATGGGCGACGCCTGCCGGACCTTCGACACGCCGGTGACAGGCGGCAATGTGTCCTTCTACAACGAAAATCCGGAAGGCGCCGTCTACCCTACCCCGACGATCGGCATGCTGGGCATCGTGGAGGATGTCGAGACCGGCGTCGTTACCGTGCCCTTCCGGGAGGCCGGCGATGTGGTGTATCTGCTTAGCCCGGCAGACTGGGCGCACCGGGAGGACATCAATGGCTCCGAGTATCTGGTGCGCCGACACGGGCTGGTGCGGGGCGGCGCCCCGTATATGCTGCTGGAGGAAGAAGCGGCAGTGCAGGAGGCGATGCTGCACCTTGTCAAGGCAGGCCTCGTGCGCAGCGCGCACGACGTTTCCGACGGAGGACTGGCCGTAGCGCTGGCCGAGTGTGTGCTTCATACGGAAGCCCCTGGCGCGGAAATCGATCTGGCCGCACCGGGTATGAGACGGGACGCGGTGTTGTTCGGCGAGGCGCAATCCCGCATCGTGTTCAGTGCGTCGGCGGAACGAACCGTCGAGATCGAACACGCCGTCGAGGCGGCCCCCGTTCGCCTTACGCGGCTGGGCGTTGTGCGCCCCGGAAATCTGACGATTCTTCTGGACGGTGAGCCGGTCATTGACCTGCCCGCAGAAGAACTTTGCCGTCCGTACGAACACGCCATCCCCAGCTATATGAACCAGTAGGCGCAGCAACGGAACAGGGAAACCAACGCACCCTTTTTCTGTTGTATGCTGTGTAATACGTCCCCGGTATTGCGCTGACGAATGAACCCCTGATTATGCCCCAATTTCCGGAGAAACAACATGGATACGCATAATGCGCTGCCGGTTACGGACAGCAGTTTCAAAGAGGAAGTGCTCGACTCCGACATGCCGGTGCTCGTGGATTTCTGGGCCGCCTGGTGCGGGCCGTGCCGTATGATTGCGCCGGTGGTCGAGGAACTGGCCGGAGAATTCGCCGGACGCGCGAAGGTGGTCAAGATGGATGTCGATCACAATACGGAGACGCCGATGCAGTACGGGATCCGGTCGATTCCGACCCTGCTGTTTTTCAAGGACGGGCAGGTTGCGGATCAACTGGTCGGGGTTTCTCCCAAAAAGGATCTGGTTGACCGGCTTGATGCGCTTGTTGCGCAAGCTGTCTGACAGCCCTGCGCCTTTTTCCTTTTCCTGATCGCCCCGATCACTCTTTTCCCATGACCGAGCGCACCGCACCGGATATGTCCGCTTTCGATGGGATTGATTTCTCCGGGGCGGAACGCCGGAGCGTTGTGATTGTCGGAACGGGACCTGCTGGGCTGACCGCTGCTCTGTATGCGGCCCGTGCGAATCTCGAACCGGCTGTGTTTCAGGGGCCTGAGCCCGGCGGCCAGTTGATGACCACGACGGATGTGGAGAATTATCCAGGATTCCCCGATGGCGTGTTGGGGCCGGACATGATGCAACTGTTCGACGGGCAGGCAACCCGGTTCGGGGCCGATCTCCGCTACGGCACGGTGAACGCGGTGGATCTATCGCAGCATCCGTTCCGGTTGCTCGTGGACGGCGAGACGCCTGTACTGGCGGAAACGGTTATCATATCTACGGGGGCTTCCGCACGGTATCTGGGCCTCGAAAACGAGAAACGTCTGCTGGGGCGCGGCGTGTCGGCCTGCGCGACCTGTGACGGGGCGTTTTTCCGCAATGTGGTGGTGGCCGTCGCCGGCGGCGGTGACTCAGCCATGGAGGAAGCCTTGTTTCTGACTCGTTTTGCGTCGAAGGTGTACGTCATTCATCGCCGGGACTGCCTGCGCGCCTCGAAGATCATGCAGGAACGGGCGTTCGCAAACGAAAAGATCGAGTTTATCTGGAACACGGTGGTCGACGATGTGCTGGGCGACGACGAGGTGACGGGCCTCGCCTTGCGCAACAGGGAAACGGGCGATGCCTCGGAACTGGCGGTGGGCGGATTTTTTGTAGCCATCGGGCATACGCCCAACACGCAGGTGTTCAAGGAGTGGCTCGATATGGATGCCCAGGGATATATCGTAACGGAAGGCAAATCCACCCATACGAATATCCCCGGCGTGTTCGCATGCGGCGATGCGCAGGATCATGTGTACCGGCAGGCGGTCACAGCCGCCGGCACAGGGTGTATGGCGGCGATCGATGCGGAGCGCTGGTTTGCGGAACATGCCGAAACTTCCGGAGACGGGCAGAAGCATGCGTAGGATGTTCTGGGCAAGACCGGATTATTTAGCGCCGGGAAGGCTCGTTCTCGGTGCGCTGTGCTGCGGTTTGCTGTTTTCGTCCGGCTGCACAAGCAATCCGACGCCTGAGGAAGAGGCGCTTGCGCCGGCATCCGGGGTTGAAGAGGCTGCTGGCGCGGGCGAGACGCCCGGAACGACGATGGATGCGAGCGCCGATGGCGCTACGGGAACGTCTTCGACAGACCGTTATGCGGACGAAAGCCGGTCGGTCTCCGGGAAAATAAGCGATGCTTCGCTGGCCGCAAAGGTGCAACTGGCGCTCGTCGATACGCGCGATCTGCGTGCGCATCGGTTCGACCCGGAGGCGGTAGCCGGACATGTTATCCTGCGCGGTCATGTGGCTACCTGGGCGCAGCGCGAGCGCGCTGCCGCGGTGGCGGCGCGCGTGCCGGGTGTGGTATCCGTCTCGAACGAACTCACCTCGACGGAGGAGAAACCGACGGGTCTTGCAGAAGCTTCCGGGGATGCGCAGGGCGGCGCCTCAGGCGCGTTGCCGGATGGCGGGAACGGGTCGTTCGGAGAGGGCGCTTCGCCTGGAGGCGGTGCGGAAGGAGCAGTGTATCACACCGTGACGCGGGGTGAAAGTCTTTGGATCATCTCCCGGACATACGGCGTGCGCATCGACCAGATCAGGGCCATGAACGGGTTGACGTCCGACACGGTCAAGTCGGGGCAGCGGCTGCGGGTCCGCTGATCGGGACCGGCGAAGCGGATACGCGCACCCGTGCGCCCTGCATTTCTATGTGCGGACAAGATTCCGCAGCACGAACCACACGTTCTCTTTCCGTTCGCGCAGCCGTCGGGCGAAATACGGCGCCCATTGCGTACCGAAGGGTACGTAGACCCTCATGCCGTACCCCTCGTTTACGATCTGTTCCTGGGTTTGCGGGCGTATGCCGTAGAGCATCTGAAATTCGAACCGGTCCCGGTCTATGCCGCGATTCGCGACAAAGATTTTCGTGGCGGAAATCAGCCGGTCGTCGTGCGTGGCAATGCCGGGATACCGCCCGTGTGCGATGAGTTCCTGTGCACAGGCCATGAAGTGCTCGCGGATGATGTCCATATTGTGCCAGGCGATCTCCGAAGGTTCCTTGTAGGCCCCCTTGCACAGCCGGACCTGCGCCTTCAGCGCGCACATGCGTTCCACGTCGCGTTCCGTGCGCTTCAGGTACGCTTGCAGCACGATCCCCACGTGATCGGGGTATTCAGGGAAGGTTTCTTCAAAGAGAGATATTGTGGAGGCCGTCGAGTCGCTGCCTTCCATGTCGAGGCGGATGAACACATTGCACTCTTTTGCCGCCGCAAGCAGCAGGTGCAGGTTTTGCAGGCAGTAGTCTTCGTCGATTTTCTGCCCGATCATCGAGAGTTTGATGGATATGCCGGCCTGCATGGCGCGCCGGTCGCGTTCCTTGGCAATGATGCGGACGAGACGTATGTAGGCGTCCCGGCTCGTCTCAGCGACCTTGCGTTTTGTGACGTGTTCGCCCAGCAGGTCGAGGGTGACGCTCAGGCCCTTGTGGTTCAGGGCGCGAATAACGGGGAGCGCTTCCTGGAATGATTCTCCCGCGACGAAGCGGCGTGCCAGCAAAAAGGGAAGACGCATCGGACGTAGCGTGCACTATGGGAGTGCGTGGTGTAGATACGGTACGCAGATGATCGGGGGAAACGGGGCCGCGCCGTTCATTTCGAGGCGCCGCGCATACATTCGTGCCTATTGCAAACGGTGTGGGCTCCTATTTCCCGGCCGGTCGTTCAATGCTGTGTGCTTTAACGTTCGGGGCGGATAGGGATCCGGGTTTGCACGTCCAACCATACAAGATTCGGAAAAATGGATGTCAGTGGGCTGAGACGCGAATATCGCGGGGACGGCTTCGATGCGGTCGGTAACGATCCGATGGCGTTGTTCAGGGTATGGTTTGAGGAGGCGGTGCAGGCCGCGCACGTAAAGAGCCGCGATCCGAACGCAATGTCGCTCAGCACGGTCGATGCCCAGGGCCGTCCTTCCGGGCGCATTGTACTTCTGAAAGGGTTCGACCGGCAGGGTTTTGTATTCTACACGAATTACGGCAGCCGCAAGGCGCGCGACCTGGAGGCGAACCCGTGGGCGTCGTTGACGTTCTGGTGGGACGAACTGGACCGGCAGGTGCGTGTCGAGGGGCGGGCGGAGCGCACGGACCGGGCTACTTCGGAGGCGTATTTCGCATCGAGGCCGCGAGAGAGTCAGTTGGCGGCAGTGGCTTCCGCGCAGAGTCGTCCTCTTGCAGACCGGGCAACCCTGCTGGCTGCAGTGGAGGCGTTGCGGAAGAAATACGAAGGGCGCGACGTACCCTGCCCCGAAGAGTGGGGCGGGTATCTCCTGCGGCCTCACGCGCTGGAGTTCTGGCAAGGCCGCCCGAATCGCCTGCACGACCGCCTGGCGTACCGGCTCGACGAAGCGGGTGCGTGGAAGGTGGAGCGGCTGGGGCCGTGAGGGAGTAACCTGCCGGGTTGGTGTCTGGCCATTAGGATGACGGTTGATGAGGTGGCTTTTGCACAAAGTCAGGGCCATTTTCATCGGTAGGCCCGGTCCGTGTACTCGAATACGGTGGCCCGGTCGATAACGCGCCAGGAAGGCGGTCCCAGCGCTCCGCTTTTGCCTCGACGGAACGTAGCCCTGAGGTAGATTTCCTTTTTCCCCGGCGTTGCCCCGGCGAAACTGAACGATCCCCAGCGGAAAATCCAGAAGGCCGAGTCCGGTCGTACAGGGAAACTTCGCGACAGCATTTCTGCAAGGTGCGGCGCATCATCGAGCGTGGAGCGGCCCCGGTTCTCGGCGAGTTCGTCGAGGATCACGGTCATGGGGCGCGCGGCCTTTGGCGCCGAGCGGTAAATGCGCACGCGGCAGGTCGAAACGTTGCGGTATCCCCGCCAACTGAACGTGGTGTCGGCAACCATCTGTCCGGCGGCGGGCGTTGCGACGGCAAGCGTTAGCAGGGCGGCGAGGGGCAGCGCCGACCGTAGCGACCGGACGGCGAACGAGTGCAGGGTCGTGCGCGCCAGCGGGGCAATGATGTAAAGGGGCGTCCTCATGCGCGTATAGACACGCTGGATGGGGACGTGTAACCTGGTGGGGATGGAAAAATTTCAGGGGGGAGGAATTGTGCTGGCTGCGGGTCGGTGCGAAATGACGCAGAAAATGTCCCTGCGGGCATTTATTTGGTACATTTAGACGAAGGAATGTCCCCACGAGGCATGGGAGGAACCCTTAAGGATTGGGGATACGAAGCCATGAACGCCGACAGGAAGATCATTATCGTCGCCGGGCCCAATGGGGCCGAAAAAACGACGTTTGCAAAGGAGTATCTACCCCGTGAAGGCGGATGCCCCGTTTTTATCAATGCGGACATGATCGCGGCGGGTCTGTCCCCTTTTCAGCCCGATATTGCCCAGGTTCGCGCCGGCCGCCTGATGCTGGAGGAAATCGACCGCCATGCCTGGCGACAAGAAAGTTTTGCCTTCGAAACCACGCTATCCGGTCGTGGGTATGTTAGGAGGATCCGGCAATGGCGCACCGATGGCTACACGGTCAGGCTGGTGTTTCTGTCGCTCGCGACACCGGAGGAGGCGCTCGAACGCGTTGCGTTGCGCGTTCGTCAGGGCGGCCACGATATTCCTTCGGATGTCATTCGTCGCCGTTTTGCCCGCAGTTTGGAGAACTTTAAGGGCGTCTATCGTCCCATCGTTGATTTCTGGCAGTGGTTTGACAATAGTGGCGATGCACCTGCACTGATTGATCAAGGAGAAACCCTGTGAACGAAAGAAAACAACATATCCCCGTTCCCGAGTTTGACAACAAGGATACGCAGGGTGTTCTTGCCGCTTTGTACCGGGCTGCCCGGCGCGCGCACCGGGTTGCGCATCAGCACGGCACGGGCGTAGTGGTTATGCGGGAAGGCAAGGTCGTTACGATCGAGCCGGATCCGGAGATGTACGGGGAGGATGTAAAACGACAGTAAATTGGCACTAAACAATTAATGTGAAGTAATCCTGGCTTTGCGAACGAGCGGGGTATACCCCTTATAAGGATCGGAAGCACCCTCAATGTTTGCGCGCAAACATCCGCTGCGCTGGCTCACTGCCCCTTATAGGCAACCGGATCACCCTTCCGAATTCCGGAGCGCGTATTTATCCACGCAGGCATCGACGGCTGATTGCACATCCTGCACCGCCCGGTAGAATTGATATTTACGTTCCCGTCAGGTATAATTGAATCACAAATACCGTATAAGGTGCATACCTTCATCGTCGCTGTAGTTGTACCTCCAGTACCCACCAGGTGCATTTCCCCCTCTCATGCACGGCGCTTCTCTTCGGTGGATTGGAACGGTAAACACGGCGGGGAAATCCGGTGTGCGTTCGGGGCATATATGCCGCTCCGGCGCCATAGCCGGGCGTATGGCGTGTGTGCTTGCCGCCGCGTTGCTGGCATGTGCATCTTCGGCGCAGGGTCAGGTGATTGAAGAAGGCGGGTTTCCTGTGAAGGACGGCGGCGTTTCGGGTGAGTCGTTTTCCTTGTCTTGTCCACCTCGTCTTTATGTTGAAGCAGGGGAATCCGTTCTGTTTTCGTGCTCTGCGACAGCGGTACCCGAGGAGGGCGTTCGCTACGAGTGGGAGTCTCTCTCGGGCGACGGGCTCCGTCTTTTGAGCGATGCGAACGAGCGTTCGCCGCTATTCACTGCTCCCTTGTCGGAGGCAGGCGGGGAATACGTGTACCGCCTGACGGCGATGTCTGTGGGCGTGCACGAGACGGCGACGGTGACGGTCTCTGTGGGGGATTTTCCCGGGGATATTGTTCGGGACAGGAGCAAGTCGCCGGGTTTGCTGGAGGCCTGCGATTCGTTTGGGGCGCTTGAGGGGTTTCGGGAAGGATGCGTTGCAGGAGATAAGATGCCGCCGTCATTCGAGCCTTTCGGGGGCGGCCCCGAAGACGAAGGCGGTCCGGGCCTTCTTTTCCCGGAAGCGCCCGGCCTGCCTGATCGGCCTTCCGGGCCTGTTCGGGGCGGCGGGTTGGGTCGTCAGACGCCTCCCTATCTGGAGTGTCCGTCGGCGGTGTTTCTGGAGGAGTTGGAGACGGGACAGATCGAGTGTCACGTATCAGATGCCGCGGGTGAGGAATATCTGGAGTATTCGTGGGAGCCGGTAGGCAGTACGACGCGGGACTATCTGGACAATCCGAGATTGATCCCGGAGGATGCTCCGAACCCGTCGGTAGTGGCTCCTGAGGCGCCTGTGTACGAGACGCTGGAGTCATTTCATTCGGGCGAGACGACGTTTCGTTACCGGTACCGTTTGACGGCGACCTCCCGCGCGACGGGCCTTTCGTCGTCATCTGAGGTGGGGGTGTACGTATCGAGCAGTCGTCCGAGCGTGTATTGTCCATTGGATGTTGTGGTGGAAGAGGGCGAGACGGCTCAGCTCGATTGCGAGGGGGTGGATCCGCTGTCGGCTCGTATGGACTACGACGAGGAAGGAGCGTCGATATTGTGGGAGTGGGAGGGTCTGTGGGGTACGAGCATGGCGCATCTTGCTGCGACGGACCTGTCGTCTCCGTTGTTTACGGCTCCTGCTGGCAGCTCGGGCAAGCAGTACCATTACATAGCGAGCATGACGTCTTCGGCTTCGGGAGTGCCCCGCATGGCGCGCAGAAGGGTGACGGTCACGGTTGCCGCTGCGGATGATACGGCGCTGATGTTCAAAGGAAGTGCACCGGTCGTCACGTGCAATAATTCCGAGGTGTACGAGGCTACGGCTGATTTCACGCTGGATTGTTCGGTGACGGATGAGCCGACGGGCGCTACGTATTCGTGGGTGGGACGGGGTAGCACGTCAACGAACGACTTGAGCAGCACGACCATCCTGAAACCGACGTTCGCAGTGCCAGGCAATGTAGATGCGGACACGGACTACGAATACACGGTGACGCTGTCAGCTTCGGGTATTGATGACGTTACGGAAGATGTTACTGTGAGCATTAGGAACAAGCCGGACATAACAGTCACATGTGAAAGAGGCCTCTATTTGGTGAACGAGGGTGATGCCGATTTTGATCTTTATTGTTCAGCGTCGGGTGCGCCGGGGGACGATCCGGACTATACATGGTCCTGGTCTCCGACCACCAACCTGACGGATCACAATACGGCTACGCCCACGTTCGCTGTGCCTGACGATGTAGATCAGGATACGACGTATACGTATACCGTAACGGCTACGGCAGACAATGCAGAAGACGGCACTGCCGGGGTTAAGGTATGGGTGCAAAACCCGGTGTCTGCCAGCGTCACTTGCTTCGATGTCGAGGTATACGAAGCGGCGGACGATTTCACGCTGGGTTGTTACGGGTTTTACTTAACCGCCAGTGGTTTTGATCTGGAAGAAGCCAAAGCGAGCACTACGTATGAGTGGACGGCGCGGGGCAGTACGCCGGATACGCGCCGGCTTAGCGCGACGAACATAAAAGCTCCGACGTTTGACGTACCCGATGCGGTGGACAGCAACGAGACGTACGAGTATACGATTAAGATATCAGGCCCGCATTTCGATGATGATACCGACGATATCACGGTAACGGTGCTCGACACGGATTCGACGGCTCCTTCGCTCACATGCACAGATAGCGAGGTATACGAGGGTGCGGCTGATATTACTCTGGACTGTTCGGTGACGAACGAGCCGTCTGGTGCTACGTACGCATGGGCGGCTCGCGGCAGTACATCGGATACGAACGATCTGAGCAGTACGACTATTCTGAAACCGACGTTTTCGGTTCCTGACGATATACGGGGGGTGGGCGATGACGATTACAAGGAGACGTCCGAATACACGGTGACGCTGTCGGCTTCGGGCATTGATGACATTACCGCCGACATTACCGTAACGGTTCTGGAGAAGCCGGATATCTATTGTCCTCAATACGGAGAAGGAAATCTTTCGGTGGCATTGCTTACGTATGAAGGTGAAACGGATTTGCCACTAAACATTTGTGAATCAGGATGGGCAGGTGCACCGGGCGCTAATCCCGTCTACACGTACGCATGGACGGCTCGGGGCAGTACGCCGGATACGCGCCGGCTTAGCGCGACGAACATAGAAGTTCCGACGCTTTCCGTACCGAATACGATAGAAATCTCCGAATTCCACTATTACACGCTGACAGTGAGCGCAGAGAACGCGGATGACGCTTCGGTGCCGGTTAGTGTAGAGGTGCGTAATGCGGTGAGCGTCGTGTGCAAAGGCCCCTACGAGGTTGACGAGGGTGATGCCGACATTGAATTGGAATGTGATGCGTCCAGTGGACCGCCTGGGTCTACGTATACATGGTCATGGATACCGAGCACCAATCTGACGGATCCCAATACGGGTACGCCCACGTTCGCCGTGCCTGGCGATATAGATCAGGATACGACCTATACGTACAAGGTAACGTCTCAGACGGCCAATATAAACAATGCGTTGCACGGTACTGCCGAGGTTACGGTGACGGTTAGGGATACGGATTCGACGGATCCTTCGCTCACATGCACAGATAGCGAGGTATACGAGGGCACAGCCGATTTTACGCTGGACTGTTCGGTGACGAACGAGCCGTCAGGTGCTACGTACACATGGACGGCTCGGGGCAGTACGTCGGGCACGGGTCAGTTGAGCAGTACGACTATCCTGAAGCCGACGTTTTCTGTGCCGACTGATATTGATGAGCCGAGCGATGCGGATAAGGCCTACGACTACACGGTGACGCTGTCTGCCGGGGGTGCTGATGTCGCCAGCGCCGATGTTACCGTAACGGTTCTGGAGAAGCCGGATATCTATTGTCCTGGAACAGCACAAATTGGAATCGGCTTGTTTGAAGGTAGCTCAGATTTTCGACTACTCATTTGTGAAGAAGGATGGGAAGGTGCGCCAGGTGCTAATCCCGTCTACGCGTACGCATGGACGGCTCGGGGCAGTACGCCGGATACGCGCCGGCTTAGCGCGACGAACATAGAAACTCCGACGTTTGATGTACCGGATACGGTAGAGAGTATCGAGGCGTACACGTATACGCTGACAGTGAGCGCAGCGAACGCGGATGACGCTTCGGCGCCGTTCAATGTGGTGGTGGCTGACAGGGACAAGCTTGATATAACGGTCACATGCGAAGACAGCCCCTACGAGGTGGACGAGGGTGACACCGACACTGAATTAGAATGTGATGCGTCCGGTGGGCCAGACGGGTCTACGTATACGTGGTCATGGTCACCGACCACCAACCTGACGGATCACAATACGGATATGCCCACTTTCGCTGTGCCTGACGATGTAGACCAGGATACGACCTGGACGTACACGGTAACGGCGAGCGCGGATAATGCGGAGGATGGTACTGCCGAGGTTACGGTGACGGTTAGGGATACGGATTCGACGGATCCTGTTGTCACTTGTTCAGATTCGGAGGTATACGAGGGCTCGGCCGATTTTACGCTGGACTGTTCGGTGACGAACGAGCCGCCGGGCGCTACGTACAGTTGGACGGGTACGGACATTGCCAATCGGTTGAGCAGTACGACTATTCTGAAGTCAACGTTTTATGTACCGGGTGTCAATGCGGACACGGACTACGACTACACGGTTACGATGTCGGCCGATGGCATGGATGATGTCGTCGAAGACGTTACCGTTACCGTGCTGAGCAAGCCATCTATAACGGCCAGGTGTCTGGGCAACCGTTACGAGGTGAACGAGGGTTCAGAGAACTTTGTCATGAGTTGCGTGGCGACGGGTGCTCCGGGCGAGAATCCTGAATATACGTACGCATGGACGGTGCGGGGCGATACGCCGGTTACGGCGCTGGCGTTGTTGAGTAGGAGGGACATTGATGCCCCCACGTTCTACGTACCTGGCGAGGTGGAGAGCGACCAGATCTACCAGTACCTGGTGACGGTCTCGGCGGAGAATGCGGTGCCCGGTCTTGTTGAGGTTACGGTGACGGTGAAGGACACGGATTCGGCGGATCCTTCGCTCACATGCACAGATAGCGAGGTGTACGAGGGGGCGACTGATTTTACTCTGGACTGTTCAGTGACGAACGAGCCGACGGGCGCTACGTACGCGTGGACGGGTACGGATATTGCCAATCGGTTGAGCGGCACGACTATCCTGAAGCCAACGTTCGATGTGCCAGACAATGTAGATGCGGACACGGACTACGACTACACGGTGACGCTGTCGGCTTCGGGCATTGATGATGTCACCGAAGACGTTACCGTGACGGTGCTTAACAAGAAGCCGCTCACGCTGATATGTGGGCCTCCCGCTCCGGTGTACGAAGGCGCGGCGGACTTCGATCTGGACTGCTCGGCTTCGGGTGCTCCTCAGGGTTCCCAGTACGACTACGTCTGGACGGGACGCGGTAGTACCGTGGTCCCGGGCCAGTTGAGCAGTACGACTATTGCGAAGCCGACGTTCGACGTGCCGGAGGAGGTGCCCTCAGACACGGACTACGAATACACGCTGACCGTATCGGCAGAGAATGCGGAAGACGCGGCGCAAGAGGTGACCGTGACGGTGCTGAACAAGAAGGCGTTGGATGTTGTGTGCGCGACGCCTTCTCCGGTGTATGAGGGATCGGAGGACTTCGCTTTGGATTGTGCGGCTACAGGGGCTCCCGCGGGTTCCGACTACACGTACGTGTGGACGGGACGGGGCACGACGTCGAACACGGATCTTCTCGTCAGCGCTACGGACGGCCCCACCCCGACATTCGACGTGCCGGAGGAGGTGGACGAAGACAAGACGTATGAGTACCTGCTAACCGTCTCGGCCGAGAATGCGATAGATGCGACGGCAGAGGTAGCGGTGAAGGTGCTTAAGCTTGGTTCGATTGCGCTTGTTTGCGCATCGCCTCCTTTGGTGTACGAGGGCTCGGAAGACTTCGCTTTGGACTGTTCGATTTCAGGGGATACGGGAGACACCGATTATACGTACGAGTGGACAGCCAGAGGCGCGACGGCAAACACGGACTTGCTGAGCGCTACGGACAGTTCCACCCCGACGTTTGCGGTGCCGGATCAGCTGGAGGCGACGACGACGTACGAGTACCTGCTGACGGCACGTGCTGAGAATGCGGAAGACGCGACGGCAGAGGTGGCGGTGACGGTGCTTAACCGCGGTACGCTGGCTGTTGCTTGTGCGCCTCCTCCTTTGGTGTACGAAGGCTCGGAGGATTTTGCCCTGGACTGCACGGCTTCGGGTGCGCCTGTGGGTTCCGACTACGTGTACGTCTGGACGGGACGAGGGAGTACAGTGAACACGGATCTTTTGACCAGCGGTACGGACGGCCCCACCCCGACGTTCGACGTGCCGGATGCGTTGGACCGGGCGACAACGTACGAGTACCTGCTGACGGCACGTGCTGAGAATGCGGAGTCCGGTTCGGCAGCAGTGACGGTGACGGTGCTTAACCGCGGCGCCTTGAGCGTCGTATGTGTGGATCCTCCTTCGGTCTATGAGGGGTCGACGAACTTCGACCTGGACTGCTCGGTTTCGGGGGCGCCTGTGGGTTCCGAGTACGTGTACGTCTGGACGGGACGGGGGAGTACAGTGAACACGGATCTTTTGACCAGTGGCACGGACGGCCCCACCCCGACGTTCGCGGTGCCGGATGCATTGGATGCGACAACGACATACGAGTACCTGTTTACGGCCAGTGCGGAGAATGCGGAGTCTGGTTCGACAGAGGTGACGGTGACGGTGCTTAACCGCGGCACGCTGGCTGTTGCTTGTGCGCCCCCTCCTTTGGTGTACGAAGGCGCGGAGGATTTCACCCTGGACTGCTCGGCTTCGGGTGCGCCTGTGGGTTCCGACTACGAATACGTCTGGACGGCGCGGGGCGCGACGGCGAACACGGATCTCTTGATAGCCGGTACGGACGGTCCCACCCCGACGTTCGACGTGCCGGATGCGTTGGATGCGACGACAACGTACGAGTACCTTTTGACGGCCAGTGCGGAGAATGCGGAGTCCAGTTCGGCAGCAGTGACGGTGACGGTGCTTAACCGCGGCGCCTTGAGCGTCGTATGTGTGGATCCGCCTTCGGTCTATGAGGGGTCGGCGGACTTCGACCTGGACTGCTCGGCTTCGGGTGCGCCTGTGGGCTCTGCCTACGAATACGCCTGGACGGCCCAGGGGAGTACGGTGAACACGGATCTCTTGATAGCCGGTATGGACGGTCCCACCCCGACGTTCGACGTGCCGGATCAGTTGGATGCGACGACGACGTACGAGTACCTTTTGACGGTTTCGGCGGAGAATGCGGAGTCCGGTTCGGCAGCAGTGACGGTGACGGTGCTTAACCGCGGCGCCTTGAGCGTCGTATGTGTGGATCCGCCTTCGGTCTATGAGGGGTCGGAAGACATTACGCTGGACTGCACGGCTTCGGGTGCCCCGGGGGGTTCCGACTACACGTACGCATGGACGGCTCGGGGGAGTACGGCGAACACGGCTCAATTGAGTGCGACGGACATTCCTTCGCCGACCTTCTATGTGCCGGATGAGGTAGACGAGACGACGACGTACGAGTACCTGCTGACGGTATCGGCAGACAATGCGGAGTCTGGTTCGGCAGAGGTGACCGTGACGGTGCTTAACCGCGGGGCCCTGAGCGTGGTATGTGCATCGCCTGCTTCGGTGTACGAGGGATCGGAGGACATTACGCTGGACTGCACGGCTTCGGGTGCACCTGCGGGTTCCGAGTACGACTACGTCTGGACGGCCCAGGGCGATACGGCAAACACGTTGCAATTGAGCGCGACGGACATTTCTTCGCCGACCTTCTACGTGCCGGATGAGGTAGACGAGACGACGACGTACGAGTACCTTCTGACGGCCAGTGCAGAGAATATGGAAGACGGGGCGGCTGAGGTGACCGTGACGGTGCTTAATCGCGGGGCCCTGAGGGTGGTGTGCATGGATCCTGGTTCGGTGTACGAAGGCTCGGAGGACATTACGCTGGACTGCACGGCTTCGGGCA
Organism: Rhodothermales bacterium; assembly: GCA_965248175.1. Classification (GTDB taxonomy): domain Bacteria; phylum Bacteroidota; class Rhodothermia; order Rhodothermales; family VXPQ01; genus VXPQ01. Next base: position 601,638 of record OZ252093.1, on the reverse strand, counting down.
CTCCTGCGGGCTCCGGGTACGCATACGTCTGGACGGCCCAGGGCGATACGCAAAACACGTTGCAATTGAGCGCGACGGACATTTCTTCGCCGACCTTCTACGTGCCGGACGCAGTGGATGAGACAACGGACTACGAGTACCTTCTGACGGTCTCGGTAGAGAATGCGGAAGACCGGGCAGCAGAGGTTGTGGTGACGGTGCTTAACAAGGAAACGCTTGCGGTAGTGTGCACGGATCCTGGTTCGGTGTACGAGGGGTCCGAGGACTTCGCCTTCGACTGCACGGCTTCGGGCGCCCCTGCGGGTCCCGAGTACACATACGTCTGGACGGCCCGGGACAGTACGGCGAACACGGACCTCTTGAGCAGGGCGAACATTTCTTCGCCAACCTTCTACGTGCCGGACGATGTAGACTCGACGACGACATACAAGTACCTTTTAACGGCGAGCGCGGACAATGCGGAAGACGCTTCGGCAGAGGTTATGGTGACGGTGCTTGACGGGGCGCCGCTTGCTTTGGACGACGCGATAGCCGGTCGGGTATACATCTTTACGGTAGGCGAGGTCATCGAAGATATTCTTCTTCCGGAAGCTACAGGTGGTTTATCTCCGTATACCTACACGCTCGAGCCGGTGCTACCCCGCGGCTTGCGCCTTAAAGTCGACGACGATACGACGCGCACGATCTCCGGTACGCCTTTGGAGGTAAGTCCCCGGACGGAGTACACGTGGCAAGTCACCGACGCCAACGCCGAGACGGCGCAGATCACGTTTTCCATAGAGGTGGTGCCTGCGGAAGAGCCTACTTCTGTGCCCGTGGCGGAGACTTCATCGGAGTTGCCGGAGCCATTGTCTCTTGGGGTAACGGTAAGTGCGTCGTCGTTGCGTTTCGGGGTGCAGTCGGCGGAGACGCAGGTGTCGCTGGATCCGATGACGGATCAGATATCGACGCGCGTATCGGGACCATACCATGCGGGCCGTATGACGCTTTCGCCGGGTGGCAGCGAAGCGCTTGATGAGAACGGGGAGATGGATTTGTCCATCGAGCTGGCGTCACCGGTGATGCTCCGGCGCGAGGGGGGCATCGAGGCTACTTCGATCGTTCTTGCGCCACAGTGGTCACTTGCGGAGTCGTGCGAGCAGTTGTCGTCCCAGGCCGTTGGCGGTCTGTATACGGAGGTGACGCTTTCGGAGGACGCCTGCCGTCTTCTTCGCTTCGGGGGCGAGCTGGACCTTACAGGCGTACTTTCGGGGCAGTATACAGGGAGCCTGGACATCATTCTTAGTTCGGGTGAGAGCGAGGAGACGCATTCGGTAGAGGTGGACGTGACGGTGATTCCTGCGCAGCGGGTGATCACGATAGGCCCGGGCGGGGTGCGTTTCAGTACGTCGCGGGAGATTCCTGTCGGCTTGACCGAGGAGCAGAACCTGAGCATCTACCCCGATGTTGCGTTTTTGACCGATGAGAAGCCTAACGGGGTGTTCGAGCTGTCGAACCCGTCGCTCATTCCGCTGGAGATTTCAGTATCGGCCCGTTTTGGCTATACGGAGGCGACGGAGAATGGCCGCGAGGTGGTGGTTGAGGATGCTTCGGGATCGCATCTGGGCGATTTGTCCAAGGTGGTGGACATTCATCCGGGTGTTCTGGTTTTGCAGCCCGGTGAAAAGGGTCTGGTCCGGTATGGGTTGCAGGAAGGAGCGCTTGCGGCTATGGCAGAGAAGGGGTACGCGACGTTTTTCGATGTAGTGTCCGAGCCGCGTCAGTATGTCCGTACGGATCAAATGCCCGAGGAGGTTACGGGCGACAGGACGGCCCGAGTGACGATGCGTGTTCCGGGGGTGTATGTCCCTGGGGAAGGCGCCTCTCAGCTACGTGCTACGCTGTTGTCAATATCGTTTGTGGGTCCGATGTCCACGACGTTTTTGCTGGAGACAGCGGATCATCCGTTTGCGGGCGAGGTGGTGGTGTACGACGGGGACGGTCGTGAGCTGGGTCGCCGCGAGACGCTGGTGTACACACGCAGCCGCGTGCGTATCCCATTGGACCGTATGCCCGAGGAAGGGACCGTGTTTTTGCGTTTTTCGCCGCGGGGATCAGGCCGTGTGCCTGAGCCGGCGTCCGTTGAGTGGGATGCGCCGCGCAGGGACATAGGCGCTGCCGAGGATAAAGACCGAACAAGACCCCCGGAAACGCTCGCGCGAAAACCTTGAGGCGCCGCGCATGGAGCGCCGCGGAGCGCCCTGCCGTCGACCTGCCGCTGTTTCAGGGAACCGGACTCGTGCCCGGCGCTACGATACGGGGGATGTGATCGATATGACGCTGGAAGCACTGCTTGCCCTGCTTGACTATCACTATTGGCCCCGAGACCGGCTGCTCGATGCGGTTGAGGAGATCACGCCCGACCACTTCCATCGGAATATGGGGAACAGTTTTCCCTCCATTCGGGACACGTTACTCCACATCGTGTTTGCTGAAAGGGTGTGGCGCTTGCGCTGGGAGGGGAAATCTCTGCATGGGCATCTCGACTCGAATGATTTCGAGACCGTGCAGGATGTTCGCGCGTGCTGGATTGAGGAGGAACACCGAGTGCGGCGATTCGTCAATCAACTCAGTCCGGACGGTCTCAACCATGTGTTCCACTACACCAATCTCGGTGGCAAGCCGACAAAGTCCGTTTTCTGGCAGTCTGTGCAGCATGTTGTAAACCATGCCTCCTATCACCGTGGGCAGGTCACAACGATGTTGCGCCAACTCGGCGCCCAGCCGCCGGATAGCCAGGACCTGATTACATTCTACCGTCTATGAGCAGGGTCGGTAGCCAAGCGATGGTGGGCTCTTGGCGTAACAGCCTGGTCACGCGGCTCTATCGGGATGCGGAAACGCGAGGCAATCTGATTCCGGATGCCTGGTTCGCCGCACTGGCGTTATAAACGGCGGAGAAAATCACATCGGCCCGCCTGCAGAATCCGTGCCGCGCCGCATAGCTAACCTGTTGGCATGGCTTGGCGATACCGATGAGCACCGCTCATCGCCAGTTCGGTCTTTCATTACGAATTCCAGTTCATTCACCCTTTTGAGGATGGCAATGGACGCATGGGGCTGGTGGAAATGACTCGTCCAGAATCGCCCACCGCGAAGAATCAGAAGTACCGGTTGACGGTGCGGGGGAGGTATCTGGGGCAGCGTAGCAAGCCAATCGGAAAATTATTCAACAAATCGGTTGACATCAATTTTTCTGAGCATTATATTGAATTCAGCAATTTTGTTGAATAAATGCAAATACCATGAGATCGTCAACTGGCCGCTGGGTAAGCGACGAGGATTTTTTTAATCGCGACCGGGGGTTGCAGATAGTGCGGATGCGATCCGTGCCCGCCATATCCTCCTGCAAAAGCGCTGTTCCGATGCGGAATAACCTGGACACATGCAATGAATGAATCACGCAGCCGAACCATCCGCACGTTCAATCCCGGGACGTTCCAGTCCGACGAGGAGATCATCGAACAGTTCGTGGTCAGGGAGCGCGAGCTCGGCGTTGTGCTTGATATTCTCCACAGGAACATCAATGCGTTCTTGTGCCAGCCTGTCCTGATCGTTGCGCCTCGCGGTCAGGGCAAGACCATGCTGCTGGCCCGGGTTGCGGCGGCGTTGAACACCGACACTGAACTCTCCAGGCGCCTTTTGCCGGTTCGGTTCATGGAGGAAAGTCACGAGATATTCGGTCTTGCGGATTTTTGGCTCGAGACATTGTTTTACCTTGCGCGGGAGAGCGCCGGGCACGATCCCGAACTCGCGTGGGAGTTACAAGAGGCGCATGCCGACCTGGTCAAGCGGTGGAGCGAGGAGGCGCTTGTCGATCACGCCCGCGCCACGGTTCTGGAGGCTGCGGACCAGCTGGGCAAAAAACTTGTCCTCATGATCGAAAACATGCAGGACCTCTGCGAAAATGTGGACGACGATTTCGGCTGGCGACTTCGCGGGGCGCTGCAATCGGAATCGCAGATCATGCTGCTCGCCACCGCTACGAGCCACTTCGAGGGGTTGGGCGATGTGGAGCAGCCGTTCTTCGAGTTGTTCCGAACCATTGATCTCGACCCGCTGGATACGGAAGAATGCCGACGCTTGTGGCAAGTGGTCAGCGGAGACGAAGTGAGCGGGCGCGAAATCAGACCACTCGAGATTCTGACCGGGGGCAGCCCCCGCCTCGTGGTTATTCTTTCCGGGTTCGTGCGGCACCGGTCTCTGAGTCAGTTGATGGAAGAGCTGGTGCAATTGATCGACGACCACACCGAGTATTTCCGTGGTCATCTGGAGGCGCTGGCCAAGACCGAGCGCCGGGTGTATCTCGCGGCGATCGACCTTTGGCGCCCATCAAGCACGGGCGAGATCGCGGCGCGGGCCCGCATGGACGTTCGGACCGTATCGGCCCTACTTGGCCGACTCGTCGACCGGGGTATGGTCATTGTGGAAAGGAGCGGCAAGAAGTGGCTTTACGCTGCCGCGGAACGTCTTTACAGCATCTACTACAAACTGCGCCGCGAACGCGACGAGGCGGCCGTTGTGAGCAATCTGATCCATTTTATGGCTGTGTTTTACAGCAGGGCAGAGTTGTCCGAGTTGTCCCCCGGAATGATTGCAGAAGCGAAGCGATTTCCTAATATCTACAAAGGGATAAAACGGGCGATTGCCAAAGCGCCAGACATCGGCAGACTGTTCCCCGGCATTGCGCGGCCAGGGATAGATCGGGTATTCGTTCCAGATACGGCGGTCGGCAATGAGCGCGTCGAACGATTGCTCGAAGAGATTGCCCCGATGTTCCAAAAAGCGGAAGCGCACAAGGAAGCCGGAGATTTCGCGGCGGCGATTATGGCCTACCACGAGTTGATAGTGCGGTTCGGCACCACTGACGACCCCGATCTCCAGATGCGGGTCGCCTGGGCATTGTCCGACAAGGGGGATACGCAAAGGGAACTCGGCGATTTCACGGCGGCGATTGCGACCTATGAAGACCTGATCAAGCGCTTCGGTGACAGCGAAGCACCGGAATGCCAGACTGTGGTTGTTTTGGCGTTGTTTGACAAGGGGGATATGCAAAGGGAGCTCGGCGATTTCGGATCGGCGATTGCAATCTATGAAGACCTGATCGAGCGCTCTGGCGACAGCGAAGCGCCGGAATGCTTGTATTCGATTCCCTGGGCATTGCTCCACAAGGGGAATATGCACAAAGATCTCGACGATTTCGCATCGGCGATTGTGTCTTACGAAGCGTTGATCGAGCGTTTTGGCGGCAGCGATGCCCTGGAAAGTCAGTTTCCGGTTGCCTGGGCGTTGTGTCAAAAGGCGGATATGCACGGGGAATCCGGTGATTTTTTGTCGGCGCTTGCGGCCTATGACGAGCTCATTGCGCGCTTTGGCGACAGCGACTCACTGGACCTCAAGGTTTCGGTTGCCTGGGCGTTGTTCGAGAAGGGGGATACTCAGCGACAACTTGGCGATTATCCATCGTCGATTGCCACCTGCGATGAAATTGTCATGCGCTTTGGCGATAGTGATGCGCAGAATCTCCAGGCGCCGGTCGCTTGCGCACTGTTCGATAAGGGTATGAGACAACTGGAGATGGGGCATACGGAAGATGCCCTGTACACGCGTCGGGAGTTTGAACGACGGTTGACCTACTTTTCAAAGATCGGTTGCGCACTGCGGGCAATCTGGATGCGGCCCCGGTCATTACCGATACAAGACCACCCCGATATCGCCGCGGATGTATTTCGATTTGTGTATATGTTGTTCGTGCCGGGCAATGTGACGATGATGCACTGGATGCAAGGGTTTGTGCTCGACCTGATCGTAGCTGGCGTCCCGGCGCATGACCTTGTCGAGATATTGTCGAGTGACAGCGCAAAAGCTGGTACGTTGCTGCCTCTCGTCGTTGCGCTTCGCCAGCATGCCGGCGAAACGGTTCGTGCGCCTGGGGAAGTCCTTGAGGTTGCGGCGGATATCCGGGAGCGCATCAAGGACAGGATGGCCGGAGGCGCTGGCGTGGATGTGCCGTTGTTTCGTGGAACCGGACTCATACCCGGCGTGGACCTGAGCGATTCGGCCTCCCTGTCCGACCTCATGGAGGAGGATCGGGAATGATGAACGCACGCTTCGAGGGATTGCACTGGAGATACCTGGGGCGGCTTGGTTGGGCAGACTTTGGTGGAATTAAAGTGTACTGTTCCGACCTTGCCTTGATTCAACCAACCCGATCGAGAACGCCCATGAGCAGCTGTTTTCGACAGAACGCAATAGACGCTAACGATTGAAGGGTGTCGCGTCCCCGAATCTATTCAACAAATCCATTGTCAACGGATTTGTTGAACGTTGTCCCCAGGCCGACGATGGGCTATCGGTCCGGGAAATACACTGGGTCTCTTTTATGGTACTCATCGGTTGGACCGCACGTCATGCGCCATCCGGATTGATTCTTTGTACGATCTTTTTCGCCAGGTTCTTGAAATCCCGGCGAGCGTCATTGGCTGCCGCTGCGTGGCTGCCAATGGCGCCATCGGCTGCCGTCAGGTGAAAAATAGGTTTGCGGGCTTCCTGAGCCATCGGGACCAGACTCCGATAGTGTTTGACGGTGGCGAGGGCGTGTTCTTCATCTTCCGCCGGTGTCGCGGGGTACGGTCCTTCGTTATCGCCACGCAAGTTGCGGGCGTATTCTTCCGGCATCCGATTGACCCACTTGTCATACGCCCTGACGGGGCGGCTTAGACGGACGCTGTGCTGTTGCACCACATAGCCGACGGGTTCCATTCCTCCATCCGGCAGTGGAAAATCCGGTTGTGTCCAGTTGTTCTTTCGCTGCTGCCAGTCTCGCCGCCATCGATTCAGCGTTGGGCCAAGATTGCGCAGACCTTGGAGCGAAAACAGATCGGCACCCAGCGGAACGACAATGTAATCGGTGGCGATCAGCGCAGAGCGATTGATAGCGCCCAGGTTGGGCCCGACATCGGCCAGAATAACATCGGCGTCCATCTGCCTTGCCCCGGATTGCATGACGGTCGAGAACGCGGTCAAAATACGGAAGGGGCGGAACAACTCGCTCGGGTTGGAACCCAATGCATCGGGCCATTCCGACGACAGGGTGTCTTCAAATCCGGCCAGCGCCAGATCGCCGGGTATCAGGTTCAGCGCAGGGGTGATTTTCGCGAGATTCGGGTCTTTGATGTCTCCCACTCTCGTCAGAGGTTGAACGCATTGCAGAATGGTCTTCGCGGATGTATCGCTTTCGTCGTCCCACAGCGTTTCCAGATGATCCTCATCCAGAAATGCAGCGGTGAGGTTCGCCTGCGGATCAAGGTCACAGGCCAGCACCTGGTAGCCCATGTCGGACAGCATCCACGCGATGTGGTAGACCAGCGAGGTTTTGCCGACGCCTCCCTTGTTGTTGAAGAAGGTCAAAACGGGAACGCTCATCGTTCTGCTGCCTCCGCATTTTTCTTGCCCCATATTATTACGGACATGAAGTGAGCAGAAATGTTGAACTCGGGTTCCGGATGCCCCGCTTCCATTAACTGCTTTTTGGCTATAGGTATTCCTACCCCGAAACGTTGCACATAGCCGAGGGTCTTCATCGCATCGGCCAGATTTGGGTTGCGATAATCGACCAATCCAGGTTCCCCAAATCTCTCGATGGTCACTGCCCCGAACGCGCCGCCGGGACTGGTTACCTCAATGCGGTCATTGAACCAATAGACATGAACCGGTGCGTTGGTGGCCTCGTACGTTCTGTGCATCACTGCGTTACGGGTAATCTGTTGCATTGCCCCCATGGGGTATAACTCGGTTCTTTTTTCAAGGTAGTTTGTCGTGATATCCACGGCTATCCTGTTATGCGCCGTCAGTTTTGCTTCGAGATCGTGAAGGACCTCCGGAATCGCGCCGCGTATCGCTTGTTCGTCGATTATTTCGTCAGTGTATTCATTGCCATCGATTCTGAGGAATTGCACGTATGCGCCGGGCAAGAAGTCTTGCGGATTTTTCCCGATAGCGAGGATGCCCAGTACGGTCGGCATTGGGTGGTCGGCGGCGGCGATCATTTTTGTCGCCGCCAGTTGTTCGTTTAGGCTACGGTCGTTGGTAGCCAATACCTCGTCGGAAAATGCCCGGGGAAGGTATTCGTTTTCGAAACGGGTCAGGTTCAGGTCGGATAAACCGGCCGTAGGAAGAGGATGAATATCGAAAGGGATGTCTTTGTACCGCCGCTTTTCGTTGAGTATTCTTTCGTCCTGTGCATTGGCTGTATCGCGGCGTGTGCCAGTGCGAACATGGATAACACCTTTGCAGCGAACGGGCGGCGAATTAGACGGCTGCACGGTGACTACGGCGATCTCCCTGTCCTGCAGGACATGTTTTTCCACCGTCAGCGAGGGCGGGGGTACGATATTACCGTCCGTTTTCATATCGGCCAACTGCTGAAGCAGCCGGTCTGTGACCGATAGGTCGCCTATGGTTCCGTCGTCCTTCACGCCCACGAAGACGAGGCCGGGTTCTTCGTGTCCCGGCAGGTCGTTGGCAAAGGCACAGATGGCTTCCCTGATCCGGGTGGGGGCATCGCCGAGCAGTGACTCCTTGAACTCAACGCGGTCTGATTCACCAGCTGCGATGATTTGCAGCAGATATTCTTCCGTAAAATCCGGCATTGCGATTATTCCCTTTCCGCTCCAAAATGTTCGATGCGCTCACCTTATTCATATCCTCGCCCCGCCCGGTTCCTTTCCGCTTGGCGATTCGGACGTCAATACCGGGGTAACGTCCGGGAAGTACGCATGCGCTTGATACCGCGATTGAGGCCATAGTCTCCATGTAATGCAATGTAACATAATAGCCGCCGGAAATTGTATTCCATGTACTGTTGTTTGGCATCTGGGAATCGGCGACTTGCCCGCGGAGATGTTCTGACCGTGTCCGTGCGGCGTTTATAGCACGGTCGGGCATGTCAAGCCCCATACACAAACTCCTCCCCGACCTTCCACACCCCCCTTTCCCGAAAAGCGGGTATGGTCTGGCGGCGGGCGGCGTTCGTGACCGCAGGCGCCGAAAGTCCATGCTGTCTGATGTAATCCGACAGCCGGGTAATGGTCTCCCCTCGTAAATAGCTCAGCCTCTTGTGCAGGGACTCTATGAGCGCCAGCGCCAGAATACTTTCCATGGTCCTGGTCGTGTGGCTGTCCTCATAGCCCGTGAATGCCCGGTAGTACTTCTGCTTTTCCGAGTTGCGGACGATAAGGCGCGGCAATCCCAGTTGCAGGAGCTGAAAATTGATGAGAATCCGCCCCAGGCGGCCGTTGCCGTCGCAAAAGGGATGGATCCGCTCAAAATCCAGGTGAAATCGGGCAATCTTGTCGAGGAAATAGGGGCTGAGGTTGCTGGAGTACTCGATGAGAATATTATCCATCATGCGTTCCACATGTTCGGGCGCCGGTGCGATATGCGGGCCCACCCGCACATACTCTCCTTGCTGGCGAAAGCGTCCGGCGATGGCGTCATCAATGCCTCCGATGAGCATCTGATGCAAGAGAAGTATCAGGCTCTTGCTCAATTCGCTGTCTTTGGTCCTGGCCCGCTTGTATTCCGTAACGCGAGCCAGATTTTTTGCCTCGAAGACTTCCCGCACAGATACATTCCGGGACAGCATCTGCTCCAGCAGGATGCGCTCTGTCTCCTTGAGGGTGAGGGTCGAATTCTCGATCGCGTTCGAGTTGTACACGCTTTCGGGTACCTCCACTTCGTCAATCATCGACAGCAACGATTCCTTGCCCGGGCGCAGGGTGTCGTACGCCTTCTTCAGGGTCTGGATGCGGTTTCTTATCGGCTGTGTGGTTGCCATGCCGTTACAACGATAAATTCACTATTTATTGGGCAATATACGTGAATAAAATGCATAAAAAGAATCCTATTCACTAATATGTTGCGGTGTATGAGAGGTTTCCGGGATGGTGAATCCGGTTCGAAGCGGTTGAGCGTATCGCGGCTCCCGAGTTTGCCTGCGCGCTTGCTATGTGGACCGCATGCTCTCGCAGACCCGCTTCCCTCATATCCTGCATGCGCCCGCAGCATGCAGTGCGTAAATTCCAAGCATCCGCCCCCCCGGTACGCAAAACCACGACAAAACCCGCCGCATAACGCCATGACCCTTCCCGTTTTTTCCCTGTTGATAAGCCTGCTGAGCCTGCCGGGCCTTTTGCTTACGGCATGCAGCACAGAGACCGGAATAGCACCCGTAGGGCCGGAGGGGAGCGCAAGGGATACGCTCCGCATCCTGTCGTTCAACATCCGGTACGACAACCCGGAAGACGGACCGGATGCCTGGCCCCATCGCAAGGAGGCGGTGGCGGACATGATCCGGTCCCGGGCGGTGGATGTCGCGGGACTTCAGGAGGCGCTGAAGGGGCAGATCGACGATTTGCAAGCACTGCTGCCCGGTTACGCATGGCTGGGCGTAGGCCGTGAGGACGGCATGGAGCAGGGAGAGTTTGCCCCGATTTTCTACCGGCGCGACCGCTTGGATACCCTGCGGTGGGGCACATTCTGGTTGTCCGAAACGCCGGATATCCCCGGGAGCCGGTCATGGGATGCGGCGCTCGAACGCATTGCAACCTGGGTGGTGCTGCGCGACCGGCAGACAAGCGAGGCGTTTCTGGCGGTCAACACGCACTTCGATCACCGGGGAGCGGAGGCCCGAACCCGCAGTGCGGAACTGATTGTCGAAAGCCTCAACGAACTGGCAACCGGACAGTCAGGGGAACAGGATGACGCAGGGGCCGGGAACTTGCCTGTTGTGCTTACGGGGGATTTCAACGCAGGAGAGGACAGCGCGCCGTACGCCGTGCTCACGGATGCGCTTTCCGACGCTCTGTATGCTTCGGAGCAGCCCCACGAAGGGCCGATGTCTACCTGGAATGGTTTCGAGGCTATTGTGCCCGGTCGACGCATAGACTATATCTTCGTCGGCGCCGGCGTGCGCGTATACGCTCATCGCATTCTCCCGGACACGATCGCCAACGGTCGCTTCCCGTCCGATCATCTGCCGGTGCTGGCGGAGGTTGGGTTGGAGAAGTAGGGAGCGATCAAGTAAACATCTCCGTGCATTTCCTAAAAGGACATGCGCACTCCATGGTCAGGCAGCGATCATGCGGAAGGAGAGAAAGGCGCCCTTTCCGGAAATTCGACACCCCGGAAGTACTTCCGGGGTACTGTCCTGATGAGAACCGTCCCCAGAGGGTGATCAAGGGTTTTGCCTGATTGCGTGCACGCTTTCAGGTAAACACAGGCGGATTCGTTCAGGAAGTTTGACTTTTGGTATGAGACTCACGTATATGGTATGAGACTCACGTATAATTTTCGAATTTGTGACGTTTCGGGGACAATCGCTCCTGCTGTCATTCCCATGGGCTTCGGGAATGCATTGTTATCGCATGACATGCAGGCGGGTCGTCATCCGGAAGATTCCCCATTTTCATTTCACAAGACTGTAGGACAAGGACGGTGTACCCTCCATTTCGTGTTTGCGGGTTCCAATCGATTCGCGCAGGTTGCCTTTGCGCCAGACAGCATAAGCGCCATACGGTTCTTCCTGCCTCCGGGATTGGCAGGCATGTGCTTGTTGGTCTTTTGTTGGCGGTTGCGCCATTTGTACACGGAAGGAGCTTTGGTCAGCTGGTAAGGAGCTGGCCGGTTAATACCAGTATCGGGCATAAGAATTGGGTCCTTTCGGTAGCCTTTTCGCCCGATAGCAGTATCGTGGCGTCCGCGTCCCGTGACGGAACCGTCAGGCTGTGGGATGTGGCTACGGGATCCAACACCGGAACGCTCTTGGGGCATACGGATTGGGTCCTTTCGGTAGCCTTTTCGCCCGATAGCAGTACCGTGGCGTCCGCGTCTCGTGACGGAACCGTCAGGCTGTGGGATGTGGCTACGGGATCCAACACCGGAACGCTCTCGGGGCATACGTCTTGGGTCAATTCGGTAGCCTTTTCGCCCGATGGCAGTATCGTGGCGTCCGCGTCCAGTGACGGAACCATCAGGCTGTGGGATGTGGCTACGGGAGAGAGCACCGCAACGCTCTCGGGGCATACGTCTTGGGTCCTTTCGGTAGCCTTTTCGCCCGATGGCAGTATCGTGGCGTCCGCGTCCAGTGACGGAACCGTCAGGCTGTGGGATGTGGCTACGGGATCCAACACCGCAACGCTCCCGGGGCATACGCATTCGGTCAGTTCGGTAGCCTTTTCGCCCGATGGCAATATCGTGGCGTCCGCGTCCTATGACGAAACCGTCAGGCTGTGGGATGTGGCTACGGGATCCAACACCGCAACGCTCTCGGGGCATAGGGATCGGGTCAATTCGGTAGCCTTTTCGCCCGATAGCAGTACCGTGGCGTCCGCGTCCGATGACGGAACCGTCAGGCTGTGGGATGTGGCTACGGGAGAGAGCACCGCAACGCTCTCGGGGCATATTGGGTTGGTCAATTCGGTAGCCTTTTCGTCCGATGGCAGTACCGTGGCGTCCGCGTCCCATGACAGAACCGTCAGGCTGTGGGATGTAATTTCAGGGAGTCTCACCTCTACGTTTGGTCCCGGAGTCATACCCTTGGCGGTCGTTTATTCACCTGATGGAAGTGTGCTGGCCTCGGGAACCGATGACCATACCGTCAGGCTGTGGGATGTGGCCACGGGAGAGAGCACCGCAACGCTCTCGGGGCATACGTCCGGGGTTAATTCGGTAGCCTTTTCGCCCGATAGCAGTACCGTGGCGTCCGCGTCCTATGATAGAACCGTCAGGCTGTGGGATGTGGCTACGGGAGAGAGCACCGCAACGCTCTCGGGGCATACGTCCGGGGTTCTTTCGGTAGCCTTTTCGCCCGATGGCAGTATCGTGGCGTCCGCGTCCGGTGACAAAACCGTCAGGCTGTGGGATGTGGCTACTGGATCCAACACCGCAACGCTATCGGGGCATACCGGGTGGGTCAGTTCGGTAGCCTTTTCGCCCGATAGCAGTACCGTGGCGTCCGCGTCCTATGACAGAACCGTCAGGCTGTGGGATGTGGCTACGGGAGAGAGCACCGCAACGCTCTCGGGGCATACCGGGAGTGTCAATTCGGTAGCCTTTTCTCCTGATGGCAGTATCGTGGCGTCCGCGTCAGATGACGGAACCGTCAGGCTGTGGGATGTGGCTACGGGATCCAACACCGCAACGCTCTTTGGGCATACGTTTTGGGTCAATTCGGTAGCCTTTTCGCCCGATGGAAACATGCTGGCTTCGGGAGGCGATGACAGAACCGTCAGGCTGTGGGATGTGGCTACTGGATCCAACACCGCAACGCTATCGGGGCATACCGGGTGGGTCAATTCGGTAGCCTTTTCGCCCGATGGAGACATGCTGGCGTCAGGGGCGTGGGATTGTTTCATTAACCTGTGGGACGTATCAGGCGTAACCACGACAGCGCTCGATGCAGAAGGGGAGGTTCCCACGGCCTTCCGCCTGCACGGCAACTATCCCAATCCGTTCAATCCGTCAACGCGCGTGGTCTTTGACCTGCCGTCGGCAGCCGAAGTGACGGTGCATGTCTTTGACGTATTGGGAAGAAACGTGATTGTCACAGGCCCCGTGTCCGTATCGGGCGGTTGGGACCGTTCCCTTGAAGTGCATGCATCCTCGTTGCCCTCGGGCGTATACGTTTATCAGGTAAGGGCGCATACGGGTTCGGACATGCTTGTCCGGTCAGGGCGCATGATCCTCGCGAAATGACGATGGCGTGGGACTTGGGAAAGACCTTCGTTCATGGGCGGATGGCGCATGTGATTTGATGCGCGGGCAATGTAACGTAAAGGCGCCGGAAATTGCGCACCGCGGTGCAAATCCGTTCATGAATGCGCACGTCGGACCATGCATCCATATTTCTTCCCGTGTATGTGTCCGGAATAAACAGAACACATGCTATAGCAGTGGATAAGTGCGTGGACAACCGGTGGAGAAAGAGTGGAGAAACCGGGCGAAACGAAATATTGCTGGCGCGTACCTTTCAAAATCCGCATGTTTTCGAACGCTTGATATCGTTACCTCCTGACCGATAATATGTCCGATTCGTATCGTCCTCAACCTGAAGACAAGTTCACGTTCGGTCTCTGGACCGTCGGAAACGTGGGCCGGGACCCGTTCGGAGAACCTGTCCGCGCTCCGTTCTCGCCCGTCGAAATCGTTCACCTGCTGGCCGATGTGGGCGCCTACGGGGTCAATTTCCATGACAACGACCTGGTGCCCATCGACGCGACGGCCCAGGAACGGGACGAGATCGTGCGCTCCTTCAAACAGGCTCTCGACGAGCGGGGCCTGAAGGCGCCGATGGCCACTACGAACCTGTTCACGGACCCTGCTTTCCGGGACGGGGCTTTTACCGCCAACGATCCGGCGGTCCGGGCGTACGCCATCCACAAGACCATGCGCGCCATGGATCTTGGCGTGGAGTGCGGGGCCACGACGTACGTTTTCTGGGGTGGCCGGGAAGGGACCGAATCCGACGCCACGAAGAGCCCCGTGGACGCCTTGGCCTGGATGCGGGAGGCGCTGAATTTCCTGTGCGAATATGCGGTGGATCAGGGCTATGACCTGCGGTTCGCGCTGGAGCCGAAACCGAACGAGCCGCGCGGCGACATCTACTTTCCCACGGTGGGCGCCATGCTGGGATTCATCGGCACACTGGATCGCCCCGACATGGTGGGTGTGAATCCCGAGGTGGCCCACGAACACATGGCCGGACTGAACTTCACGCATGCCGTGGCGCAGGCGTGGGATGCCGGCAAGCTCTTCCATATCGACCTGAACGATCAGAATCCGGGCCGCTACGACCAGGATTTCCGGTTCGCTGCGCACAACATCAAGCCTGCGTTTTTCCTCGTGAAACTGCTGGAGGAGGTCGGCTACGACGGCCCGCGTCATTTCGACGCGCATGCCTATCGTACCGAGGACGCCGAGGGCGTCAAGGACTTTGCACAAGGGTGTATGAGGAGTTACCTGATCCTGAAGGAGAAGGCGCAGGCGTTCGCAGAAGACGAGACCATCCAGGGGTTGCTTGCCGAGGCGCAGCAGGCCTCCGCGGAATTTCCGTCCTATGCGGGGGGCTATTCCCGGCAGGCGGCGGAAGCGCTCCGGGAGCATTCTTTCGACCGGAGCCAATTGGCCGCCCGGGGCCTGGCCTACGAAAAAATCGACCAGCTGCTTACCGATCTCCTGCTCGGTGTACGTTGACGGGCCGATGCCCTGTTTCGTTTGCCGCGCTACACGTACCCGATCTGCCGCTCCATTCCGGTTTCACCCCACGCACACGCTGCCATGTCATCTCATTCCTCGCCCAGCTATCAGTCCGACGCCCTGCGCACCTTGTCCCGGCAGTTTCACATAGGGGACGGCAGCGAGGAAGGCGCCGTATCGCCCGAACTTCTGCACGGGGCTATTGGTCTCGCCACGGAGGCGGGCGAGTTGCTGGACGCCATCAAGCGTGCGCTCTATTATGGCGGTACGCTCGACAAGGCCAATCTGGTCGAGGAACTGGGCGACCTCGAATGGTACATGGCTGTGATCCGGGATGCACTCGGCGTCGATCAGGAAGAAGTGCAGCGCATCAACATTGCGAAACTGCGGGCGCGCTATCCGGAGAAGTTCACTACGGAAGAGGCCTACAACCGGGACCTCGGCCGCGAACGGGAGATTGTGGAAAGGGGATAATCTCTCGGGGCCGCTACAGAGCGCAAACCCCTCTTCGTATACATACGCGCCCCGTGGTGCGGTCCCTGTTACCGCATGGAGGCCGATGTGCTGCCGGAACCGGAAAACCGGCTGGGTGGATTCGTCGCCGCCAAAGTGGATCTGTCCGCGCGGCCCGCGCCGGGTTCCTTTCCGGATCGACGCGCTTTCGGCCTGGGACTGCGGGTGATGGCCCTGTAGGCGATCCGTCTATATCCCCAACTCCTTGAACCGCCTCGCTTGCGCTTCGATGGCCGGTTCAGTGGCGAGCCGCTCCACGCTGGACGCGCCGAAGAACCCAACGATGCCTTCCGTGTGATCGAAGATGTACTGCACATCGTCCGGTTCGGCGATGGGACCGCCGTGGCATAGCACGAGCACATCGGGATTGACGGCTTTCGCGGCATCGTGAATGGCCTGCACGCGCTTTGCGGATTCCGCGAGCGTCGGCGCCGTATCGGGATTCACGCCGATCGATCCTTTCACCGTCGTGTTCATGTGAGCCACGACGATGTCTGCGCCGGCCTCGGTCAAGGCGGTGGCCTGGGCTTCGTCGAAGGCGTACGGGCAGGTGAGCATGTCGAGTTCGTGGGCCAGACGGATCATCTCGATTTCGAGGTTGAAACTCATGCCCGTCTCCTCCAGAATCTGCCGGAAATTACCGTCGATCACGCCCACGGTGGGGAAGTTCTGGACCCCGTCGAATCCCGCTTCCTTGAGCTGTTTCAGAAAGACGGGCATCAGCCGGAAGGGATCGGTGCCGCACACGCCCGCCAGCACGGGGGTGTCCTTGACGACCGGCAAGACCTCGCCGGCCATGTCCATGACGATGGCGTTCGCGTCGCCGTAGGCCATGAGGCCTGCCGCACTGCCCCGGCCCGCCATGCGGTAGCGCCCGGAATTGTAAATGATGATGAGATCGACGCCGCCCCGCTCGGCGAACTTGGCGGAAATACCGGTTCCGGCGCCGGCGCCTATGATCGGTTTGCCTGCCGCCACCTGATTGCGAAGGCGCTGCAGGCTCTCCTGGTATGGAATGAATGGCATGGGTCTATGTGTTTTACGTCATCAGCGCGATCATCCGTTCGAAGACCGCGTCGGCGAAGGCCGTGTCGTTGATGTGGAGGTCCAGTTCCACCAGTTCGACGGGAGGCAGAATGTGCCGGCGCAGCGTGTCGAACAGGGCTGCGTCCGCTTCGGGATCATGGAACGGTTCGCCTTCCCGGTCGAGCATGCTGACTCCCTTGAGCGGCAGCATGAGTACCGTCGGGCCTGTCGTCTTGTTCAGGTTTTCCGCAATGCGCCGCCCGATTTCCCGGCATTCCTCGGCGGTCGTGCGCATCAGCGTTACGTTGGGGTTGTGCCGGTACAGGGTGCGCCCGCGAAAGGGTTCGGGGACGGTATGCATGGCCCGGAAATTCACCATGTCGAGCGCTCCGCACGAGACCACTTGGGGAATGCCCGTTTCGCCTGCCGCCGTCAGGCGGTCCGGGCCTGCGGAGAGCACGCCGCCCACTACCTCGTCGCACCATTCCGTGGTGGTTATATCGGCCACGCCGGTCACGTAACCGTCCCGGATCAACCCTTCCATGGAGCGTCCTCCGGAGCCGGTGGCGTGGAACACGAGCATCTCGTACCCGGCTTTTTCCATCCGCTCGCGGATTCTGTTCACGCAGGGCGTCGTCACGCCGAACATCGAGGCGGCCACGATGGGGCGGTCTTCCGCCGCCGGCACATCCTGTCCAACCATACCGCAGATGGCCCCGGCGGCATTGGCGAGAATACGGCGCGACAGCGGGTTCAGGCCCGCAATATCGACCGCCGAATACATCAGCGTTACGTCCTTTATGCCGACATACGGGGCCACGTCTGCCGACACGACCGTCGAAACCATCAGTTTCGGGACGCCGACCGGCAGGGTCTGCATGGCTGCGGTGGCAATGTTCGTGCCGCCTCCTCCGCCGAGGGCCAGGACTCCGCCAAACCGACCCGCTTCGTGCAATTCCGGCGTGAGGCGGCAGACGCCGCGCATCATGACATCGACGGCTTCTCCCCGGTCTCCCCGTTCCCGCAACGCCGCCAGCGAGCCGCCCCCGGCAATGGCCACCTCGTCTGCCGTAATGTCCGGGGCAAAGCCGGGTTCGCCGAGCACGCCCGCATCCATCGTCAGCGTTCCGAAACCCCGCTCCCGGATGAGATCGCGCACGTACTCGTATTCCGTGCCTTTCGTGTCGAGCGTGCCGATGAGCAGAATGGTCCGGGGCATGACCGCCGCGAGGGATCAGTTCGACGAGGAGTAGTCGATGGGCGTTTTGAGGGAACGCCAGGGTTCTTCCTCATGCATGTCCACGAGGGCAGGCCCTTCAAAGGTTGCCGGAGACAGGATAGCGAGGAAGATGAGCGGCTCGTCTCCCACATTCCAGGTGGCGTGCACCACATCCTTCGGGATGTGGGCCATCTCGCCGGGGCCGAGCAGGCGCTTTTCTTCCTCCACCCATTGCTCCGCCGTCCCGGAAACCACGTAGATGATTTCTTCGAGGGCCGGATGGCGATGAAACTGGTGCGCGTCCCCGGGCGGCATATGCACCCGCACCATGAGGAGGTTTTCGGCCTCGGTCAGTCCGGGGCGGCACAGCCAGTGATGAGGGCCCCAGGGGACTTCTTCCACGTCCGCTTCTGCGGCGGTGACGAAACGCAGGGTTCGGTCGTCGGGCATGGTTTTCGTCAATTATCTCCTTCCGGGTCCTTCTCCGGATCGAGCGAAACCAGCACACCCTGCATCGCTACGTAGTGGGCCGCATACGTGCAGATGAACGGGTAGTCGCCGGGCGGCGGCATGGTGAACGTGACTTCAACGGTTTCTCCGGGTCCCGCCGTCGCGGTATAGGCGATGATTTTTTCCTTGTGCTCGGGCGGGATATAGTCGTGTTCCGCCGCGGCAATGGCCGCCACGCCCACCGGGTTGATGTATTCCCAGTGTTCCAGCACGACCACATTATGCGTCATGGCCGGTGAGGTAGCATTGTTCACAAAGCGGATGGTGACGGGCTCGCCGGCTACTGCCTCGATGAACCGGGTATCGAAGGCCATGTCATCCCCTACGGAAGCGACCGTAATCACGCCGTCCCGGTCCGGGCGCTTGCCCCCACGCGAAGCGCCTGCTTCTCCTTCTGCGCCCCCGCCCATATCCATGGTCATTATCTCCCCGGACAGGATGCCACTCATGCGGTGGAACGCAACATGACCGACGGTTTCCTTGACGGCTCCCGTCATGGCGTCCGCGTTGTTCGCGGCCCCCAGGAATCCTCGCGCGTGTTGCGCCCCTGCTGCCGTGGCGGCGTGCGGAATCCATGTGTCCTGAGCGTTTTCGGGCGCGGTGAGCATGGCGAACACAGCCGTTCCCGTTTCGTCGGAGGGAGGCGTATCCGCAAGCGCAAGCAGCGCAGCAAGCCGTACGCGCGCGTCCTCATCCTCTAAGACATTGCTCGCCATCAGGGCGTCGCGTGAGGCGGCGGTCGGCGGCAGAACTTCTGCGGCGGTTCGCCGCACCGCCGCGGAGGGATGGTTCAGCGCTTCCGCAGCCACCCCGAAGGCTTCGTCATGGGAGCCGTCCAGCATCCCCAGACCATGCAGGGTCCACAGGGCATGCAATGCTCCCGGATTGAGGCCGAGGCCATCCATGGACGTATCGCGCACGAGGCCGTAGAGGTCCGTCGCCACATCCCGTTCACCCCGGTCCACAAGGAGCCGCTGGGCCGTTTGCCGCCAGAACATATTGTCGTGCCGGAGCGTGGCGACGAGTTCCTGCGGCGAAGCGCCGGAGAGGTCCATGGGTTCGCCCGGGGCTGCATCCTTATAGACGATGCGGTAGATGCGTCCACGCTCGCGGTCGCGCAGATCGGTCACGTATGCATTGTTTTTTCCGTGCTCCCAACCTTCCCGGAACGGGCCGAGGTTATGCTGCGGGATGTAGTTGTACCAGTCGACCATCCACAGCGCGCCGTCGGGGCCTACCTCGGCAAGGATGGGAATGGTCCATTCGTCGTCGCTGGCGACCATGTTCCACTTGTTGAGCGCCTTGTAGTCGCTGCCGTCGGGCTCCATAGCGAACCGCCCCAGCGTGCGGACGGTCGGCCCGGTGACAAATGCGATGCGATTCCAGTATTCCTCGGGGAAGTCGCGCGCTGTGTACAGGGCGTGTCCAGCCGCGGCCGTATAATTGCCTTTAAAGTCTCCCTGACGGGTGCGGGTCGTTACGGGGTGTACGCGCCGGTCTTCGGCAATGGTGCCGAGCCGGATGGGGGTCCAGCCGCGCACCGCTTCGTAATACCGGTTCGGGACGGGCATGTACACGCTGGGATTATTATTGGCCGTAGAGGCGAACGCGATGCCCTCCTCGCTGAAGCCGAATCCCCAGGTGTTGTTGTTCGTCATCCGCACGAATTCAAGTTCGGACCCGTCCGGCTTGAACCGGAAGAAGCCCATCGGGAATTGGTGGGATTCTCCACCGACCGTTCCATCGAAGCCGGAATAGCCCACGACGCCCCATACCCAGTTGTCGAAGCCCATCCGGATGTTGTTGGGCCCCGCGTGGGTGTCGAACGTTCCCCAGCCCTCGAAGAGGACCTCCCGCACATCGGCCTTGTCGTCTCCGTCGGTGTCTTTCAGGAAGAAGGTGTACGGGGCCTGCACCACCACGACGCCGCCGTTCGCAAAGGTGAATCCGGTCGGGATGCTCAGGTTCTCGGCGAACACGTTGAACGAGTCGGCCCGGCCATCTCCGTCCGTATCTTCAAGAATCGTAATGCGGTCGTTGCCTTGCCCGACCTCTTCCCGGAGCTGGTTCGGGTAATCGATGGTTTCTGCGACCCATAGCCTTCCGCGTTCGTCCCACGCCATATAGATGGGCTTGACGATGTCGGGCTCCGCCGCAAAGAGTTGAATCTCGAATTCCGGCGGCACGACCATGCGGGACATGGACGTTTCAATGTCCACGGGCAGCTGCATGGGGCGCAGCTTGCGCTCGTTTTCCGGGTTCGAGTTGTATTCGAGGGAAGGCAGTACGGCATCGACGTATTCGTACGGCATCGATCTGGGTTCGATATCAAGCGCCCAGTCCCCGGCGGCCCACTTTATGCCCCGCGCAACCAGTTGCTGGAACCCCGGTTGCGACCAGGTCCGCTCGTCGTGTCCCCAGGCCGTATAAAACACGCGTCCTTCGCCGTGCGTCCGCACCCATGTCCACGGTTCGGCGTGATCCCCCTCGTGGCGTACTTCGAGCACCGTGCGGTCGGGGTTGTGGTGCTTGTGGATGTATGTCTCGTCCCAGCTTTCGAATTCCGGTACGCCGAGGATGGCTGGATGCGCTGCGTCGGTGCGTTCCGTGCGTACGACGCCGATACCGTGGCTGTCGAAGGCCGCGCCGACGAGCGCGATGTAGGCCTCCGAGTTGCGGAACATGCCCGAGGCGCAATGCAGGGGGACGAATCCGCCGCCCTCCGCGACATAATCGAGCAGGGCCTGTTCCTGTGCCTCGGTCATCTCCAT
This sequence comes from Rhodothermales bacterium, assembly GCA_965248175.1. Taxonomy (GTDB): domain Bacteria; phylum Bacteroidota; class Rhodothermia; order Rhodothermales; family VXPQ01; genus VXPQ01. The sequence continues at coordinate 580,305 of OZ252093.1, read as the reverse complement.
GTAATTGGCGTAGAACACCACGGCATCGAAGTGGCGCATATTCTCGAGATTGACAGCCTCGACTTCGTCCGTATAGAAGATGTCCACACCCGTTGCATACAGCGCCGAAATGATTTGCTGCGCGCGGTCTGCGGGCTGGTGATGTCCGTGGTCGCCGAGGAACAGGACGGACAAGGTGGATTTGTCGTCCGGCTGTGGCGGCGGCGCGGCTGTGGCGGCGGAGCAGAAAACGACGACGAGAAGGAGGATGCCGGTAAGGGGAGTGAAACGACGCATGGCAGGGTTTGTGTGTTGGATGGAAAGCAATACGTACATACGGGAGGGTTACGGAGTACGGCGGGCAGCCCATTCCACGCTGTTGCGGAGGATACGGGCGTAGGCGGAGTGCTGGTGTGCTGCGCCGTCATGGCCCAGCGTGTTGACGACGATACGCCCGTTCGTATGGTGGACGGTCCACACGATCGGGTATGTTTCGCCGGTTTCGACTTCTTCCGCTTCGGCGAGCACATGGATGGACGAGCCGTCGGGGTCTCGTTCGGAGCGGTACAATTCGTCTTCGATGGTGAATTCGGCCGGTACGCCCGCCATCACCGGATGGTCGGGCTCGATGACCTGCACCGTGAAGGCGCCGTATTGCCGGTGGCTCCGGGCGCCTCCGCCCACGAGCTCCTGGTTGTATTCCGGCCAGTTCGACCAGTTGTACCATGCCCCCGGGTGTCCGATCACGAGCCCCTTGCCTGCGCCGACGAAATAAAACACGCCCTCGTGCAATTCCGGGGCGGTCATCGGCTGGTTCGTCACGATGCGGAGTACGTCGAGCGTATCGAGGGCGGGCAGAATGTGTGCAGGCATGTCGGTATAGGCCGCATGCATCCCGGCTTCTTCAAGCACGCCCGCATCTTCTTCATGGAACCACCGGTCGAAATCGTGGGAGGCGCCTCCTCCAGCCGTGAGGACGGCGATCGGATCGGGCGCCTCGGACGGGTCGGTCTGCGCCTGCGCACAGGCGGACACTGTCAGGGTTGCAAGCAGCAGGAAGCTTGCTCGCTTGGTGGTGTGCAGGAGCATTGTCATATTGGTGCGGATTCGGGCGCTTGCGGAATTTCCCGCTACGTTTCTGATCTGGCCTGAAACGCAATGATACTCCCCGCTACGTTAATGCACAAGGTGCGGGCAGGTAGCGAGGGAGATCAGGTGGCGAGATCGAAGGGGAGATCGCTGATGTCGCGCAAGCGACTTCCTCCGACAAGGGTATCCAACAGATCGATGTCCGTTTCCTCGAATTTCTGTCCCGCCGTCTGCCCCGGAATTTGTCCCGTAATCGGTTGCAGGCCGATTCGTTCAATAATGCCTCTGGCGGTTTTTACGCTTGCCTTGCTACCGCTGTCAGCGTTGTTGGGAGCACCAGACTTATTTATGCGCAGTACATGTTTGAACAGGTTATCGTGATATTCTTCCCGAAGCCTGCCGGTTTTTCCTGTAGTCATGGCTTCAGCAACCCGATTACATATTCCTCGTGCATACGTTCTTCGATCTGCGATTGTCTGGTTTTTCCCCAGCGAGCAGGCATCATGCGTTTGTCGCGATCAAGATGTCGGATCCCGATACCCCCGAGCTTGAAGCCGACGTTTTCCCCTATTGCGGCGAGTCCCTTGTGTGTTTCTACATCTATGCCGCGCAGGATGGATGTGCCAACAACGATGATAGCTATCTTTTCTTGTTTCAATACCCGGTGCATTTCCTGGATAACAGCACGCATCTCGCCAAAGTATCGGCGCAGCACCGCAGATTTTCTCATATCGACCTGCGCCAGTGCAGCTAGCGTCGATTCGCATTGTTCCGGCAACGACGCGTACGGTTTTTCGCCCAGGGCGTCATGTCCGAGATACTGTTTTCGGATATTGGTCAGATCGTCGATCTTCCAACCCAGCCAGACCAGCGAGAACTTGTGTGCACGCATATAGTCGATGGCATTGTTGGCATAGGGCGGCGATGTTACGATCAGATCGACGCTTTCTGCCGGCAATCCGGTGTTGTCTGCCGCAGCTTCAAGAACTTCTGGTCTGTCAGAGAAAGCGATGCAATCGTCATGCGTCCTCTGGTTTTCCGCGCGATTTTTCGAGCCATTGATCCCATGATGATCTTCAGCGTAGGAGCGAAGGTTGTTCTTCAGCCTTTTTTCGAACTCTACAAACGCGGAATTCGGGTTTTTATCCATGACGCGGTGGGGCCGCGTGTGCGCCAGATCGCGCGCCAGTGAAACGCCGCCGGACTTGGCGATGATTGTCGAGGAGAAAACGACCTGGAAGAATTGCCGCATCGAATACTCGGCTAATGTTTCAATGCATTTCAGGAGGGACAATAGTTCCAGTTGTTGTTGCATGGGGAACCAATAGTCCACGAATGACAGCGTTTTGGGATCGAATCGACTGAGACGGTCCGCCTCCAACTCTTCCAGGTGCAGCCTGTAGATACGTCGCGCTTCTTCGAGAATCTCGCGCCCGGCAATCAGGGCGTCCATTGGATTCACCGGCGCCAGTTTGGCCGCTGAGATCATGCGAGCCAAGGGGTCGATGTCGCATCCGATGGCCCGGCGACCCAGCCTTTGGGCTTCCACCAGCGTGGTGCCCGAGCCCAACATCGGGTCGAGTATCGTTTCGCCGGGTGCGGACAATGTCTCAATGAACAAATGAGGCAGTTGTGGCGGAAACTTCGCCGGGAACGGGTGCCAGCCATGCGTTGCGTATTTGCCGTTGGCTCCGTGAAAACCCAGATCGGCCTGTAGTAACTTTTGAAGTGTAGCCGGATTGTCCGTTCCGGCTTGTTCGACGCTTGCATCCATCGGATGCTTCCTGAAGAGATCGGTTGTCGCTGAACCCCTCGACATGTTCCTTCGCACTGGCGGTTTCAGGTTAATTCCTTCTCTTAACGCTACAGGTCGAAACCGGTTGTTGTTCCCCGAATCGGGGAGTGAGTTACAGCCTTGACTCGACGAGGAAAGCCCGGTTGAGCGGACTTTGAGAAACAAAAAGGTATTCTTCCGATATTATTTTGATTCTTTCAACCGATAAAAAACCTTTCAATGAAATCTGTGCGCAGTATGATCAATCTGGCCTTCAAGATCGGGGGGCTTCTCGCGATTTGTTTTATCGGGTTCGCCGGTAGGACTTCGGGTTTTTCGGTACACGATGCATCAGGGAACGCATTGAGTTTGTCCAACCGCAACATCGTTCTTTTCGTCGCCGACGATCATGGACAGGACATGGGCGCGTATGGGAATCCGGTCATTCGAACGCCCCATCTCGATGCTTTTGCCGACGAGGGCATGCTGTTCACGCACGCTTTCGCGACAACCGCCAGTTGCAGCGCAAGCCGTTCCGTACTGCTTACCGGGTTGCACAACCACCGCAACGGGCAATACGGCCACGTGCATGACTTTCATCACTTCATGGCGTTCGACAACATCCGGTCCTTGCCGGTATTGCTGGAGGAAGCCGGCTACCGCACGGCCCGCGCCGGAAAATACCATGTGGCGCCGGAAGTCGTTTTCCGTTTCGGGGAAGAGATTCCCGGGAATGCCCGCGACGTAGTGACGATGGTGGACAATGCCCGTCCGTTCCTCGAAGCGGAAAGCGACCGCCCTTTCTTTTTCTATATCGCCACCAGCGACCCGCACCGGGGAGGGGGCACGACCTCGGACGATGCGTTTGCGCCGGATCGTTTCGGCAACCGCCCGGCGGGCTACCCCGGCATCGATCCTGTCCTGTATGATCCGGAGGAAGTCGTCGTGCCGCCCTGGCTTCCCGATACGCCGGCCACCCGCGCCGAACTGGCGCAGTACTACCAGTCCGTATCGCGTATCGACCAGGGATTCGGGCATCTGGTGCAGGTGCTGAAGGAGGCGGGTCGTTACGACGATACGCTCATTCTTTATTTGTCGGATCATGGCATCGCCATGCCGGGAGCCAAAACGACCGTGTATGAACCCGGTTTGCGTTCTCCGCTCATCGTGCGCCACCCCGGTGCAGCGGACCGCGGCGCTGTGACCGGCGCCATGGTAAGTTGGGTGGATATTGCGCCGACGATCCTGGACTTCGCCGGGGTTGCCGAGCCGACATACCGGCAGCAGGTGCAGTCGGAAGGTATTCGTATGCACTTGCCGGACGAGCACGGCTTGCACGGGCGTTCCTTCCTGGGCATTCTGGAAGGCGACGACGAGACCGGTTTCGATCGCATCTACGCATCGCACACGTTCCACGAGATTCAGATGTATTATCCCATGCGCGTCGTGCGCGATCGGGAATACAAACTCATCTGGAATGTGGCGCACGACCTCCCCTTCCCCTTCGCCACGGATTTATGGGCGGCGTCTACCTGGCAGCAGGCGTACCGGCAGGGGCCGGATGCGCGCTACGGGGTCCGGTCCGTGGAGGACTACATACACCGCCCCGAGTTCGAGTTGTACGACATGCGCGCCGATCCGTGGGAATCGGAAAATCTGGCGTATCTTCCGGAGTACGCGGAGGTACTGGCTGCCTACCGGGACATGCTGTGGGATTTCGAGGTGCGTACGTCGGACCCATGGTTGCTCAAACAGGAATACGAATAGGGAGATTGTCGGCTATGAAATCCGGATTGTTTCACCGTGAAAGGCCGTGCGCGGCCATACTGCTCACTGTGGGCCTGACGGCATGGGGGCTTGCCGGTTGCGGCGCGCCGGGCCGTGGAGACGACGGAACTGCTGAGGCAGCCGCAGACAGCCCGCCAAACATTGTGTTTATTCTGGCCGACGATCTCGGCTACGGGGATGTGGGGGTTTTCGGGCAGCCCCGTATCGCGACGCCCAGCCTTGACCGCATGGCGGCGGAAGGTCTCCGGTTCACGCAGTTTTATTCGGGTTCGACCGTGTGCGCCCCATCGCGCAGCGTGCTCATGGACGGGCGTCACACAGGGCATACATACATCCGGGGCAACAAGGAAATACGCCCCTACGGGCAGGAACCCATCCCCGACTCGGTCATGACCTTTGCCGAAGTCCTCAAGGGGGCCGGATACCGGACCGGGCTTGTGGGCAAGTGGGGGCTGGGCGGCCCCGACACGCCGGGGCATCCGAACCGCCAGGGATTCGATTATTTTTTCGGCTACCTCGGGCAGCGGCACGCGCACAATTACTATCCCGAATTTCTTTTCCATAACGAGGCGCGCGTGCAGGTGGCCGGCAACAGACTGCCCGAACCACGTCGCGGGGACGGCTCCGGCGAGGCCCTCGACAAGATCACCTACAGTCAGGATCTTTTTGCGGATTCGGCGCTGGCCTTCATCGACCGGAACCGGGAAGGTCCTTTTCTGCTCTATTTTGCGTTGACGATTCCCCACGCCAATAATGAGGCGGGGCCTCGCGGTATGGAAGTCCCTGACTACGGACGCTACGAGCACATGGACTGGCCGGACGCCGAGAAGGGGATGGCTGCGATGGTTACCCGGATGGATGCGGACATAGGCCGCTTGCTGGATCGTCTCGAGGAGCACGGCATTGCCGAAAACACCCTCGTTTTCTTCACGAGCGACAACGGTCCGCACCGCGAAGGCGGGCACGATCCGGAGTATTTTGATTCGAACGGACCGCTCCGGGGTTTCAAGCGGGATCTGTACGAAGGCGGCATCCGCGTGCCAACCATTGCCTGGTGGCCGGGGAGCGTGGAGGCGGCAACCGTCACGGATCATGTGGGATATTTTGCCGATATGCTGCCGACTTTCACCGGTCTGGCCGGGGTTGCTCCCCCGGAAGGTATCGACGGGATCGACATGACGCCGACGCTGCTGGGCCGCCCGGATGATCAGCTCGAACACGAGTATCTGTACTGGGAATTCCATGAGGACGGCATGGCGCAGGCCGTACGGACCGGTTCATGGAAGGGCGTACGTACGCCGGTGCGCGACGCTATCGAGGTATATGATCTCGATGCGGACGTTTCGGAAACGACAGACCTCGCCGCGCAGCATCCCGATGTGGTGGCGCGCCTCGACAGTATCATGCAGGCGGCCCATCGCCCGTCGTCTATCCAGTGGACGAGAAGGTAGACCGGACGGTCTACTTTTTTGCCCCCTTATCGCGCATCAGAAACAGATTTTCATGTACCCGTGAATATATCCCGACTGATCTCTTTGGCCGTGTTTGGGGCGATTGCCCTTGCATGGGCCGGTTGCGGTCCGACGGACCGGGCGGCGTTTCATGCGACGCACCCTGTGGTCGAACGCCCGTGGATCGGTCCGGAATACTGGTCGAATCCGCTTCAGGACTGGCGCATCCGGGAAGGGCGTATTGAATGCCTGACCCGCCGCGCAAACCGGAATGTAGCGCTGCTTGTGCGGGAGGTTGCCGAGGGAGACGGGGACGTGCACCTGCGGGTTCGCCTTGGGGTCATCGCTTCCGATGCGCCGTTGCCGGATTCGGGTCGGGCGGGCTTCCGTATCGGCGCGCGCGGCGCATTTCACGATTACCGGGATACCGCGCTGCGGGGCTCCGGACTGGATGTCGGCGTGACTGCCTTAGGCAATTTGTTCATTGGAACACCTTCCGAAGCTGCGGGGGATGTGTCTTCGGCCACTCTGTTTCCGGATGGGGTCTTCCCTGCGGAGGGCGTGTTTCTGGATATGCGGGCGGTACAACGGGAGGACGGGCAGTACAACCTCCGATTGCGGCTGGGGAGTCTGTCCGGGGAGGTTCTCGGAGCTATCGAGGCGCCGGTGGATGCCGATATGTTGACCGGGGGACTGGCGCTGGTTGTCGATTTCGACGCCGCCGGACTGTCGCGCGAGGACACGAATCATCCGAGTTTCTGGTTCGAGGACTGGCAGGTGGACGGCACACGAGTGCGGGCGTACCCTGAGCGTACGTTCGGCCCCATTCTGTTCGCCATGCATACCCTGAGCAAGGGGAGCCTCTACATGACGGCCCAAATGCCGCCGCTTTCGGACGACGATGCGCAGGAGGTCCGGCTAACGGTGCGCAGGGAAGGGCAATGGGAAGAGGTCGGGCGATCCCCGATCGATCCCATGGCGCGTACGGCGACCTTTGCCGTTGCCGATTGGCCCGATTCACTGGACATTTCCTATCGCCTTGCCTATGACCTGACAAACGCAGGGGGGAATCCGGTCGGGCATGTCCTTGAAGGCACGGTGCGCCGCGATCCGGTGGACCAGGAAGAGATCGTCGTGGCAGGCTTCACGGGCAACAACGACCTTGGGTTTCCCCATGCCGATCTGGTGCGGCGCGTCGCATGGCATGACCCGGACATTCTGCTTTTCACCGGGGACAACATCTACGAGGGTATAGGCGGATACGGCTATGTGGAAGGGCCGCTCGACACCGCAATGCTCGATTACCTGCGCAAGTGGTATCTCTTCGGCTGGGAGTACGGCGAGCTTACGAAAGATATTCCCACGGTCGCCATTCCCGATGACCATGACGTGTATCACGGCAACGTATGGGGAGCCGGGGGCAAGGCCACCGGGCCAGGCGCCACGAAGAAGGAGCGGCAGGATACGGGCGGGTATGTCATGCCGGCGTCCTGGGTGAACGCCGTGCAGCGGACGCAGACCGCGCATTTTCCGCCGCCGTACGACCCGGCATCCGTCAAACAGGGTATCAGCGTCTATTACACCGATCTCGTGTACGGGGGCATCAGTTTCGGGATCATCGAGGATCGCAAGTGGAAAGATTCGCCGAAGGTTGTATTGCCTGCCCGGCTCGACATTGAAAACGGGTGGGCGGAGAACCAGCCCACGAATCCGCCTGAGGCGCTGCATGCTCCGACTGCCGACCTTCTGGGCCAGCGCCAACTCGATTTTCTGGAGCATTGGGCAGCAGACTGGTCGTACGGCACGTGGATGAAATTTCTCATGTCCCAGACGATTTTCGCCAATGTGGCGACCCTGCCGCAGGAGGCCCCGAGCGATGTGGTGGTGCCCCGTCTCGAAATTTTCGATGTGAGCGAATATGCCCCCAATGATCGCATCGTACAGGACATGGACTCCAATGGCTGGCCGAAGCACGGGCGGGATGCGGCGCTCCGGGCCATCCGAAAGGGATTCGCTTTTCATCTTGCGGGGGATCAGCACCTCGGGAGTACGATCCAGTATGGTGTGGACGCCTGGGGCGATGCAGGCTATGCGCTGTGTGTGCCTTCCGTGGCCAATGTCTATCCCCGGCGGTGGTACCCCCCTGTATCCGGCGCCAACCGTCCGGAAGGGGCTCCGAAGAACACGGGCGATTTTCTGGATGGATTCGGCAATCACATGACGGTGCTTGCGGTCTCGAACCCCTATGAGACAGGCATGGAGCCGACGAATCTGTACGACCGGGCTCCCGGCTACGGGATCGTGCGGCTGAACCGGGAAACGCGCACTCTGGATATCGCCAACTGGCCTCGCCACGTGGATCCGGAAGACGGCGAGCCATACCCCGGCTGGCCCGTCACCATCCGGCAGATGGACAATTACGGCAGAGAGGCGGCAGCCTGGTTGCCGCAGATACGGGTGCGCGGGATGGAGGACCCTGTCGTGCAGGTGATCGACGAGGCTTCCGGCGAGATCGTCTATACGCTGCGCATCGCCGGGACGACATTTTCACCGAAGGTGTTTGCCGCAGGCTCCTACACGCTGCACGTCGGCGACCCGGACGGCGCCATGCAGACCTTCACGGGCGTTCGGAGCGCTTCATCTCCTGATGTCTCGGTTATGGATGTGGTGTTTGGGGCGTGAGAGGGAATCCTTTCCGGCACAGTGCGGTATGCTTCGCCTGCCGGACACGTATAGTCTGGCTGATGTTTATCCTGGAAGTACGCGGCGCGTTACTATTGCGGCCTTTTCTGCGGCTTACCTAAGACTACAGAGCCACCGGAAGCGCAGGAGCAAAAACCCCTCGCCACGAAGGTTTTTGTCTTACTCAGCAGGAGGATGCTATGCAACGTTTAATCGGGATTGCGTGCCTGATGGCTCTTGCGGCGGCGACGCCGGTTTTTGCCCAGGAGAATGCCAATGAGGCGGACGAGCCGATGTCGGACCCGGCGGTCTGCCTGATTGGAGATCATGCGGATTTGCCGGAAGCCGATGCCCACACTGCGGCTTTTCTAATGTGTCGGCACCTGCGCAATCAGGGTGTACAGGTCGGCGAGCCCGTGTACGACGCCCCGGACTCAGCGACTGTGTATCGTGTTTCGTTGCACCTTTTGGGGCAATATGTTCTGGTTCACTTGAGTCAGGAAACCCCTGTCGGGACCGTCGTGATCGAGCGGGAACTCCTGTTGGCGGGCATCGAGGAAATGGTCTCGGCCGCGCCGAGGCTGGTCGAGGCGCTTGTTAACCAGACATCGCTCGCTGCTACGGTTGACGAGACTTTTCAAACGGATTCTTTGGCAACCGAAGCCTTACAGGACAAGAAAGGAGTACAGTTAGGAATTTTCGTTGATGCCGTTATTATATTGCCTTTTTTTGGCATAGATGTAGGCTATTCCAGGCTTCGGGCGAGGCTCAGCGCAGCTTTTGTATCGGAAGAAGCCATTTTACATGCCAACATTGTTTTTTTTCCCGCTCGCGATAGAAAATGGGACCCTTACTTTGGATTTGGAGTGGCGTCCATTGAAGCAGGGGATGATTCTTATGTCACATTTCAAATAGGCATTGAACGCGATGTTGGTAAATCCGCACAACTAAATACAGGAATAGTTACGATTCTGGAAGAAGACGCAACCTTTTTGCCAGCCGCACCTGTTATAGGTTTCAGAATCGGATTCTGACGTTAGAAGGCGTTCAGCACCCGGAAGCGCATTGTGCAAGCCTTTGGCAATCAGGTTCTTTGTTCAATCAGAAGGGGACGATATGCACCGTTGCATCGTGGTTGGGCGTCTGACGGTCCTTTCCGCGTAGCCACCCGCCCGAATCTCGAATTGCGAATAGATCGGCCGTTTTCTAAATTTGGAGACCGCACCATGGTCCCGGTATCGGCGGGTATTTCCGTTGCTATACCCGGTGGCTTTTGGTCGCTGTTTTAATTAATAATTGATGTCTGATCTTCCCGAATCTCCGCCGACAGGCGACCTGGAATCCGAGGAATTCCGTCGTGCAGGGCATGCCGTTATAGACTGGATCGCCGACTATCTGGCGCATCCGGAACGGTTGCGGGTGCAGCCCGATGTCGAGCCCGGAGCGCTGCTCGACAAGTTGCCGACGGAAGCGCCTGTACTTCCGTCTTCGCAGAGCGATATTCTCGCCGATTTCGAGCACACGATTCTGCCGCATGTGATGCACTGGAATCATCCGGGCTTCATGGGATACTTCTCCGCCGGCGGGTCGTCTCCGGGGGTATTGGCGGAAACCCTGATCGCTGCGTTGAACAACATCGGTCTGCTGTGGAGTTCGTCGCCTGCCCTGACCGAACTCGAAGAAAGAACATTACAGTGGCTGGGCCGGCTGCTGGGGTTGCCCGCGTTCTGGTTCGGCATGATCCATGGAACGGCTTCCACGGCCAGCCTCCATGCGATGATCGCTGCGCGCGAATTTGCCGCCTCCACCGCCAGAAAAGCAGGGTTGGCGCTGGATCTCAACCGTCTTGTCATCTATACGTCGGAGCACGCGCATTCATCTATCGAAAAAACCACGGCAGCACTCGGTCTCGGGCGCGAAGCGTGCCGCAAGATCGCGGTGGACGAGCGGTACGCCATGAAACCCGACGCGCTACGAGAGGCGATTGCATCGGACCTGCGGAACGGCTTCGTTCCCATTGCAATCGTCGCGACGGTAGGCGCCACGGGCTGCACGGCAGTGGATCCGGTTTCCGCCATCGCAAATATTGCCGGCGAATATGCGCTCTGGCTTCATATTGACGCCGCCTATGCGGGCGCATCCGCCATGCTGCCGGAGATGCGCCGCTACTTCGAAGGATGCGAGCGCGCCGATTCGTTTGTCGTCAATCCCCACAAGTGGATGTTCGTCCCCATGGACCTGACGGCATTCTATACGGCGCGTCCGGAATATCTGCGGGACGCCCTCTCGCTTGTGCCGGAGTATCTGCGGAGTCGCGAACACTCCCGCAGCGTCAATTATATGGAGTACGCCATCCCGCTGGGACGCCGGTTTCGCGCCCTGAAACTGTGGTACGTACTGCGCTCGCTCGGCTCCGAACGCATTGCGGACACTTTGCGCGAGCACATCCGTATCGCCAACTTGCTTGCCGGCTGGGTGGATGCTTCTCCTGACTTCGAGCGTATGGCCCCGACGGATTTTTCGCTCGTCTGCCTGCGTTTTCGTCCCACGGGAGCCAGTGAAGAGGAGACCGACGCCGCCAACGAGCGCCTCATGCAGGCAATCAACGGAACCGGCGAGTTTTTCCTTTCCCACACCAAATTACGGGGGCGGTACACGATACGGGTCGCCATCGGGAATCTGCGTACGACGGAAGAGCATGTCCGTCGCCTTTGGGAACTCCTGCAGGAACTGGCGCGCTCGGATACGAGGCGTACGGACGGGCGCTAAGACAGGATGGTGCATCAGGCATGCCCGCTTGCGTAGCCGCAGCAAACGGTACGCGCTTTTTGCAGAACCGTATGGTCCGAATGCGGTAGAAGGCGCGCATTCATTTCCATTTGCTTACAGCCTTTTTCACACCATGAAACCCACTCGTTTTCTTGTCTGCGCCCTTGTCCTCGCCGTGATCCTTCCGGCGTGCGGAAGTCCAACCGAGGCATCCGAAGAGGGTGAATCCGGGACGCAGTACCGGCTGAGGGACGTCGCCAGCGAGACCCGGAACGGTGTCAGATTGTCCATGTACTACGACGCCGGACAGGAACGCTTTACAGGAACGGTTACCAATACGACGAATGCAACTGTCTCGAACGTCCGTGTTGAGATCCACCTGTCAAACGGGGTCGAGCTCGGACCAACTCCTCGGGTGAATTTGACGGCGGGACAGATGAGCTCCGTCGAGCTTGACGCCAGCGGGCAGAGCTTCGCCATGTGGAGCGTGCATGTCGAGCTGGGCTCGGATTCAGATTGATCCCAACCGACGCCGCCAACGAGCGCCTCTTGCAGGCAATCAACGGAACCGGCGGTCTGGTAGTAGGAAGCAACGTGGAAATCATTCTGGAAATGGAACTGAATGAGCGAACAGGATAATCCATCCCCGAAATGTGCAGCCCGTTCCGGATGGTAGACGCTCTTTCGGGGATATTATTTACCGGGAAAAGGAGGGGAATCGCAATCGGGACTTGCTTTTGTAAGCGCTTTCACCTAATTTAAAGGGTGCTTCTTAACCAATTCCTTAGGAACGATGTCGAATTTTCTCAATTCCCCCACCGGTCGCTCCATTCGGAGCATTACCCATGCGTTTGCACGCATTCTTGTCGGCCTTTTGTTCATGCAACACGGCGCCCAGAAGCTCTTTGGCTGGCTGGGCGGCATGGGCGAAGCCGGTGGTTCAGCGGAATTGTTTTCGCTCATGGGCCTTGCTGGCGCGCTTGAATTCTTCGGCGGCCTGCTCATCGTCGTGGGACTTCTGACCACACCGGTTGCAGCCATCCTTGCACTCGAGATGCTCGTGGCCTATTTCATGGCCCACGCGCCAGATGGCGGCCTGCCGATGCAAAACGGTGGAGAACTTGCGCTGCTGTATATGTCTGCGTTCGGTTTGCTCGCGGTGTACGGTCCCGGCCCGGTCAGCCTGGACGGGAAGTTGAAGAAGAAGTGACGACGGTGTGAGAATGCTCAGGGCATGACCACGCCTTCGCAATCCACAGGATACGTCAGATCAGTCTCAGGGGCATATGCGTTAGCTGTGTCCGCGTCTTTTTATTGCACCTTGAACGTTGGACGACGAACTTCCAACGTTCAAGGTGTTTTTTTTCACGAACCGGTATGGAATCATGAAGCGCATGCTGCTTTACTACGGTGGGATCGGTGCCGCCATTATGATCGGCGTCAACCTTCTCGTACTGCTCATCACAGGCATCCCCGATGCGGAAGACTTCGCGGTGGGCGAGATCATCGGGTACACGACGATCGTGGTTGCGCTCGCCATTTCCATTTATCTCGGCGTCAAGGAATACCGGGACAAGATGTCCGGCGGCGGCATTTCCTTCGGGAGGGCCTGGCTGATCGGCATCGTCATCACCGAGCTTCCTGCGCTTGCCTTCGCGGCCTACAATCTCCTCTATGTTAAAGTCATCGACCCCGACTTCACGCAGAAGTACATGGACTACCAGACCGAATTGGCCCGTGCATCCATGACGGCGGAAGAGTTTCAGGTATTCGAAGGCACGATGGAGACCCAAAGTGCTCTGATGACCAATATCGCCTTTCAAACGGTCGTGATGTATGTGACCGTGCTGCTGATCGGTATCGGGCTTTCTCTCCTCCTGGCGATCTTTCTGAGGCGCAAAGCGCAGGAGTCGGAAGATGTACCCACCTGATCTCTCCTCTCGTTCTCTTTCCCTCCGGGGATATTTCTGAAGTGCAGGGCGAAGGCGGCGGTACAGCCGTAAGCATCCTTTTGTAATCGCATACGGGGCGGTCCGTGCTACCTTGCCCGGCGCGCAGGGTCCGGCCACTGAATTTCGACCCCCTGCCGTTTCAGGGATTGCCGGAAATCTTCCAGCAAACCCGGGTTGGCGCGTACTTGCCGGGGCGCATGATTTCCGTGTATGCAGAATGCCGCCAGTTGGCCCGCGGCTTCCCCGATATTCCACTCCACGGGATGCAAGCGATAGCACCCGTTCGTAATGTGCGTCGTTCCGATGTTCTTGGCGGCCGGCAACAGGTTCTCCATGCGTATAGGAAGCAGGGCGCCGAGAGGAATTTCAAAGGGCAAGGAGCCGATGTCGATGTAATTGTCTCCGCCGGTGGACGGATGCAGGTCGATGCGGTAACTGCCGACCCCTACGGAGTCCGGGAAAGAGGACGCGGTAACTTCTCCTTGCGGCAAGCCCGTCTCCGCCATGCGCGCCTCCAGGCCCACATGCTGTTCGAGCACGGTGAATTCGGCCCGGATGCGCCGGGCCTCCCGGATGTAAGGCCGTTTTGCGAATCCGTGCCGCGTACCTGTCAAGTCGCCGCGCAGCCGCAGCCCAGGCCAACCCTCGCCCCCATCGGGTCGGGGAGCTTCCGTTTGCAACCAGTAGAAGAGAGACCGACTCAGGCTCAGCGCTCCGTCGAGATGCCGGGCTTTTTCCGCGTCGTCGACATCCACGGAATTGCCCAGGAGGTAGTCGTTCTGCGGCCAGTTGACCAGTGTGATCCCGCCCGGATACGTTCCCGGCGCGAAGTTGCCCGGGTCAATGAGGCGCCGGTAGGTCCACCATCCCCCGTCCGCGGGTCGAACGGCAACGAGCGTGGTTCGAGCGTGATCGGATGGCTGTAGGTAAAGCGTAACAGGGGGCCGGGCCAGGCGGGGGTAAGGTTGGGTACGTAGTCGCGCCAGAATGCGTACTCGGCGGGCCGTTCGATGATGTGATGCTCTCCGTGCACATGCTCCATAGCGAAGCACCAGGTGGCTGCCTGCATATTCTGCGGCTGCGGCTCGGCGGGTGCATGCGGCTCGCCGGTCTGATCCGCCGATTCCGCACCGGTTACATACTCGACACCGGCCAGAGGGAGCACATCCCCGAGTTCCGTCGTGTCGATAAAGAATGGGGCGGTCAATTCGGCCTCGTTCCCCATGCGCTCATCGCGCACGGATTTCGATGCGGTCGCCCGTCACGGTTGCCGAAATGCATACATGCTCCAGCAATACGGTGAGCCGCCCGCTGCTCAGATATCGAGCCAGCATGTCTTCCAGCACGACCAGCGCGACGCGCGGTTCGTGGCAGATCCGCGAAACCCCGCAGTTGCCCGGGTTGAACGCGTCCGGCAACCCGCTGACAAGCGGATAGGCCCCGCGGTAAAAGGCGCGTACCCGCCGCCGGAAATCGAGGTACGAAGCGGGCGCTCCGAACTGTTCGATCCATGGGTGCTCGTCGGGGGGAACCGCCTGCTGGGTCAGTTGCCCGCCGATCCAGTCCGTTTCTTCGGTCAGTATAACCCGGGATCCGCTGCGTAAGGCTCCCAGCGCCGCTGCAACGCCGCCTGTGCCTCCGCCAATGATCACCACGTCGGCGCGTCGCTCGCGGGCCGGGGGATAAAAACTGGCGTGATGTGCGCCCAATGTGCCGATCCCGGCGACCGCCCCCAGATTGCAAAGAAAATTCCTGCGATCCATCGAATCGGCAACCAATACCCGTCAAACAGGGATAAAACTCCTTGTGAAGACACCGCCGTCATGATACGAACCACGCCGGTGTTTCGTTAATGTACCTTATCCTGCGGTTTACGGCTCCCGTGCATCGGGCATTCCGCTGTCCGGTTTTCATGGCATCCGGTCTCGCGGGAAAGTCCTGCTGCCTCATCAGATGTGATCCGATATATCCCCTATATCTTCCTGCTCTCGATCGGCGCCGCCTGGACGGCTGCCGCGCAGGTGCGCATCGGGGGAACGGTCCTGGACGAGCAAACCGAAATCCCCCTGTCCGGCGCGCATGTGTTCACGGAAGACATGGCGCACGGCGCCATTACGAATGCGGAGGGACGTTTTGTACTCGAATTGCCTGCGCTTCCCGATGCTATCGTCGTCCAGCACCTGGGGTATGCCCCTCGTGTATTCCCGGTACCCCCGGAGGAGTCGGAATCGCTTGTCATCCGACTTGCCCCTATCGTTATCCCGCTCGAGGAGGTATTGGTGTCGGGCGAGGACTTCGCGTCCAACCTGATGGAGCAGGTGATCCGCCGCAAGCAGCGCATGTTCGCAGAATTATCGTCGCTTCGCATGGTGGGCCAGACCCGGCTTTTGCTCGAAGGCGACGACCGCATCGCCCATCTCAGCGATACCGCCTTCGACCTGCTATGGCTTTATGGCGATACCGGGCAAACGGACGGCAATAACCATTCGTACCGCGCCGAGGTGAGCGCCGTAAGTCGAACCGGTGCGTGGGACGAGGAACTCCCTTTGCCCGCTCCGCACGATGTGGCGAACCTGTACGACGATTTCGTGACGGTCCAGGGGCAACGGATGATCGGACCCACCCACCCCGATGCGCTGGAACATTATGTCTTCCGGGTGGCTGCGGAGCGCATGCTCGGCGACCGCACGATCTACGATCTGAACGTTTCCCCCATCGGCGAGGAAGAAGCCACCTTTATAGGGCAGATATCCATCATGGATGAGGAGTTCGTTCTGCTGGAAGCCCGGCTTTTCCCGGCGCGGCACGTTGTTTTTCCCGATCCGACGTCCGGCTGGAACGTCCGGTACATGCAGCACTTCCGGGAGGTGGCCGGTGGGTTCTGGGCCCCTGTCAATCTCGATATGGAGGGTGCCCTCCGCGCCGCCGTCGATACGCAGCATTTGCGTACCGTGGCGTTCAGCCGGCGCACGCTGCTGGCCGGGCACCGCGCCAATATCCCGGCAGAAGAGCTTGCATCGGTAACCACGCCCTGGAGCGACCCGGCTTTTCGATACGGGCAGGTACTGATGCCGATGACGGTGCGCGAACTGGACGCGATCGCCGATCTTCGCGCCGCCAACCTGACGCTGAGTGAGGCGTTTCCGCCCGAACGGCGCGCAGGGCGTTTCATCGGTTTTCTCGATCCGGAGCATCCTGATCAACTGCGCTGGCCCGTGGTCATGGGATACCGGTTCCGATTCCGGTACAACCGGGTGGATGGCCTGTATAGCAGCGTCGGGAACGAACCGGACCTGTTTTCCGACATCCGCCTGTCGTGGCGTCTCGGTCAGGCGACCGGACTCAAGCAGACCCGGTCATATGTTTCCCTGACGACCCCGCTTGGCGCACATATTCTTCTTCGCATTTCGCACGACCGGGATATTGCATCTCAGGGCGCCTGGTCCGGACACAGCGAGGCGCTCGCTTCGGTGCAAGCGACACTTGGCGGACAGGACTATTTCGATTATTTCCGGCGAACCCGGTACGGAGCCGGCATGGAAACGACATGGCGGGGACTGCATCTTACTGCCGGCGTCGAGCAGGAAAAGGCGGAATCGATAGAGCGGCAGGTGACCCGTTCCTGGCCTTACGTACACACCTTCCGGGCCAATCCGCCCGTCCGGGACGGCACGTTCCGGACGGTGTACGCCTCCCTTGCGTTGCCTCCCCGTGCAACCCGAACCGTCCGGTCCGCCGTGCTGCGCGTCGAGCACGGTTCGCCGCAGCGGCTTGCGAGCGATGCCACATTTACTTCAATGGGAGGCCATATCGACCTTGCGCAATCCACGCTACACAGGCATCGTCCGGCGCCCGCGGGCCTGCATATTCGCCTCCAGGCCAGTACGTCCTTCGGCGATCTTCCGCCGCAGCGGACCGCGCTGCTCGATACCGGACTCGAACTCTTCGACGGCCTCCGGTTGAACCGGCATCATGCCTTCCGTTCTCTGTACGGACGGCCGCTGCAAGGGACGCGGCACGCAGCCGTTTTCTGGCGCCACGAATTCACGACGCTCCCGTTCGAATGGATCCGGCTGTGGCCGCTTGTCCGTCTGCGCATGGGCGTCACGCTGTTCGGCGCACACGGGCGCGCATGGGGACAGCCTGCCGTGCCGGCGCATGATTGCATGCCACCGGCGTATTGCGGGGACCATTCCGTCCACGAGGTCGGTGTCTCGCTAACCCGGATCGGCGGCACGCCGCTCCGCATGGACATCACCCGCCGCCTTGGGGATTCAGGAGATATTCCGGGGGGGCGTGTGGTGGTGGGGTTCGGGGTGGAGTTGAATTAAGGTGAGGGGGAGATAAGGGTAAGAGTATTGCTCTGGAGCCTTGCTTGGGGTAATTTGGGATCAGGAGGACGTATTGCATGGTCCATGGCCGTATGTTGGAGGTGTCCCGGCGGAAGATGGCTTCTGTTATGACCTGCCTGGTCAGTGCCAGAAGAAAGGACCGGGAGACCAGCCCAATGAAACCGAAACCCACGGGTAGTCCCATACCAAATAGATGAACACATTGAGAACCGGCAAGGAGACACAGGTAGGCCATGCAGCGCATGTGGCCCAGCTGTTGGTTGTATGGATGATTCTGGTCATGATTGCCGGTTGCGGCAATGATGATCGCGAAACCGGTGCAGCCTCGGGGGCCAATCGGGAAGGTATTTCTTCCGTTTCGCATATTGATGACATTTTTACATTGGAGAGGGAAGTAGTGCTCACAGATTCAATTTTTATTGCCTATCCTGCGCATCTGGATGTCGATGCAGATGGAGATTTTCTAATTACCGATCAAGTGGTGATGGGGGATCAGGTTATTCTTTTTGACCGGAATGGCCATTATAAGAAAACGCTTTCCACGGAGCCGTGTGACCCAGGTTTCCCATGGTCCCCTTTTCAGGCGCGATTTAAACCGGATGGAAACATCATCGTAAATATCAGCCAATGGGGATACGAGTTTTCCAATGAGGGAAATTGTATTGGCGAACTGAGCGACGAATTTGGATTTCCCGAGGCAATGGGATTTGATAACAGGGGGCATATATACGGATTCTACGTGTTTGGACAACAGGATACAGGCTATCATATCAGAAAAATGAATCAGCATGGAAAAACGATTGATAAATTTGGATTTGACGATACATACTTTTGGTATACGTCGAGACATTCTCCCGATCCGGATATTGTTGTTGATCGAAATAGTGTTGTTTATCATGCCAAAATATTCAGTCCCAAGGTAGATACGTATGATGAGGAAGGTAATTTTGTTGCCCAAATAGGCGAAAGACCTGATTATTACCGAGAATTACAGGTGAATGATTCTGACTTTGCCATGGGCAACTATTCAGGATCGGCATCGATAGAGTCTTCCGGCAAATTTTCAACGACTCGAGGATTGTTTTTATTGAATGGTGAAACAATCATGATAAAAATCTCGAATGAATATAACAGAAAGGATAAGAAAGATAAACAAAGAGGCTTAGTCTTTATGGATTTAGAAGGAAATGATCTTTTTAATGAAGATATACTTACGCATATTAATTTTATCTTTGCCAAAGATGGCTTTGCGTATAGCTTTTTCGATTCCACGAATAGTGGTAAGGGGGCGTGTCCCGTAAACTGTGTAAGTGGTCAATCGTACACATAGTTTCATCAGGAGGTGAAGACGATGACCGAACTTACAGACAAACAGCAGGCTCTTCTGGACGAGTTGCTGAAGGATTTCAAGGGAGACGCGCGGGACCTTTTCGGGGAGGGCGGTTTGCTCAAGACGATAGGCAAGCGGGCTCTCGAGGCGGCGCTGGAGGGCGAGATGACACATCATCTCGGTTATCCGCCGCACGATCCTTCGGGCCGCAAGAGCGGCAATTCCCGCAACGGGCGCACTGCGAAGCGGCTCGAGAGCGAGTCGGGTTCGCTGGATCTGGAGGTTCCTCGCGATCGCAACGGCAGTTTCGAGCCCAGGATCGTAGAGAAGCGCCAGCGCCGGGTAGCGGGCTTGGACGAGACGATCGTGTATCTCTACGCGCAGGGCCAGAGCACGCGGGCTATCCAGGACACGTTGAAGCGTCTCTACGGCGCGGAGGTCTCCTCTACGCTTGTCTCGGAGGTTACCGCAAGCGTTCTTGAGGAAGTGAGCGCATGGCAGGCTCGTCCTCTGGAGCGGGTGTATCCTGTCGTGTACTTCGACGCCTTGTTCGTGAAGTCTCGCGAGGAGGGATCGGTGAAGACGCGAGCGGTCTACGTGGCGCTGGCGATAGACATTGAAGGAGAGAAGCAGGTGCTTGGCCTTTGGATCGCTCCGACGGAGGGGGCCGTTTCGTGGCTTACCATCTTCGGCGAGTTGAAGGCGCAGGGCATGGAGGACTGCTTTATTGCGTGCGTGGACGGTTTGAAGGGTCTTCCCGAGGCGATAGAGACGGTCTATCCCCGTGCGCGGGTGCAGTTGTGCGTGGTGCACCAGGTGCGCAAGAGCCTCCGGTACGTACCCTGGAAGGAGCGCAAGCCGGTGGCGTCGTCTTTGCGCGCGGTCTACGCAGCGCCGAGCGAAGAGGCCGCTCTCGCGGCGCTCGAGGCTTTCGAGCAAGAGTGGAGCGAGAAGTACGCGGCTATCGCTCCGCTCTGGAGGAAGGACTGGGAGCGTCTGGCGCCTTTCTTCGACTATGCGCCTGCGATCCGCAAGGTGGTCTACACCACCAATGCGATCGAATCGCTGAACTACAGCCTGCGCAAGATCGTCAAGGGGCGGGGCGCTTTCCCCAACGACGACGCGGTGCGCAAGCTGCTCTACCTGGGCCTGCGCGAAGCCGCGAAGAAATGGAAGCGACCCATACGAGACTGGAAGGCTGCCCTCAACCAGTTCGTCATACTCTATGGAGACAGAGTACCCATAGATCAATAAATTCACTTACACAGTTATGCGGACACGCCCTGGTAAGGCGTTTGACGGCACCTATTCTATAAAGGTATATGGGAATTACCCGGAAAGGTTGACGACGCCCTGTTCGTTGCCTGCCACGAGCGTTCTGTATGGCAGGAGTTTCCCTGCCATTGCGTCTACTACACGGCCCATTTGCTCCAGCGTATCGAGATTTCTTATGCCTTGGCGACCTGCGAAGTCCCCCACGTAGCGGTGAAGGTGCTTGACGCTCATCTTGTGATAAACGCCCTTGTGCGCCCGCTTCAGCGTAGCCCAGAAGGATTCGATGCCGTTCGTGTGCGCCTGTCCGCGCACATACTCGGCTGCGCTATGTTTCACCGTTTCGAGATCGTAGATATATCGCAAGCCGCTATAAGCCTTGCTGTCGTCGGTATAAACCGTAGCGCCGAACGCCGCACGGTCAAGCACGAAGTTTTGCAGGGTTTCGCTTGTCGTATCCTCTACGACCTCTGCCTTGATCTTGCCCGTGGCCCGGTCCTTCACGCCAACGATGGCCGTCTTGCCAACCGGCCCGCGTCCGGCGTGGAGTTTCCTCGATGCGTGCTTGTTCGCTTCCCTGCCGCCCACGTAGGTTTCGTCTACCTCGACAGGCCCGCCGAACAGGTTGTCGTCGTTCTCTTCGAATGCCTTGCGGATGCGCTGGAGCAGATGCCAGGCCGTATCCTGACCGATACCTATATCCCGATGCAGTTTCATGCTGGATATGCCCTTCAGGTTCGTCATATGCAGGTAAATGGCGTAAGCCCATTTGCGAAGCGGTAATTTCGACGCCTGCATAACGGTGCCGACCTTGACGGAAAAGTAGGAGCGGCAGTCGGTGCACCAGTAAGGCATCTTTGCATGAGACGCTTCGCACGTCCTTGTACTCTTGCAGCGCGGGCAATGGCGACCATCCGGCCAGATACGCGCCTCGAACCATTTGCGGGCCGCTTCCTCGTCAGGAAACATGTCGGCCAGTTGCATCAGGGTTATGCCGTTGCGGTACGCTTTTCCAGGTGCTTTATACATGACCTGCTCCGTTTGTTCTAAATGATTGTAAGTTATGAACTTAAAGGGAAAATGTCAACCTTTGTCTGTAATTCCCAGGTATATCGGTATTCTCCCCCATCACCGTAAAACATTTTTGACATATACCGGTCAAACATGGTCTTTGTAGTCCACCTTACACAGATAGTACTTGATGCCAGCCAGCCTAACATACTGGATAGTAGATTCCCGGCGGAAGATGGCTTCTGTTAAGACCTGCCTGGTCAGTGCCAGAAGAAGGGATCGGGGACGCCAGGCCAATGAAACCGAAACCCACGGGTAGTCCCATGTCAGATAGAATGAACACGGCGAGAACCGACAAGGAGATCCAGGTAGGCCATGCAGTGCATGTGGCCCACCTTGTGGTTGTATGGATGATCCTGGTTATGATTGCCGGTTGCGGCAATGATGATCGCGAAACCGGTGCAGCGTCGGAGGGTGCCAATAGGGAAGGTATTTCTTCCGTTTCGCATATTGATGACATTTTTACTCTGGAAAGAGAAGTGGTGCTTGCAGATTCAATTTTTCTTGCTCATCTCACCTATCTGGATGTCGATGCGGATGGAGATTTTCTCCTTACCGATATGCTTGGAGAGCAGGTTATTCTTTATGACCGGAATGGTCATCATAAAAAAACGCTCTCCACGGAGCCATGTGATCCCGGTTTTCCATGGTCCCCGTTTCAAGCACGATTCAAACCGGATGGCAATATTATTGTAAGAGTTATCCAATGGGGATACGAATTTTCCAATGAGGGAGATTGTATTGGCGAACTGAGCGACGAATTCGGATTTCCCCAGTCCATGGGATTTGGTAACAGTGGGAATATATATGGGTTTTATGTGCATGGACAACAAGACACGGGGTATCATATCAAAGAGATGAACCGGCATGGAGAAGAAATTAGAAATTTTGGGTTTGATGACACATATTTTTGGTATACCATGAGACATCTTTCCGCTCCGGATATTGTTGTTGACCGAAATGATGTTGTTTATCATACTAAAATATTCTATCCCCAAATAGATACATATGATGAGGAAGGTAATTTTATTGCCCAAATAGGCAAAAAACCTGATTACTACCGAGAATTACAGGTGAACGATTCTGACTTTGCAATGGGTAACGATTCACAATCCGCATCGATAGAGTCTTCTGGCAAATTTTCAACGACTCGAGGATTGTTTTTATTGAATGACGAAACAATAATGATAGAATACTTTAATGATTATAAAAGAAAAAATAAAGAACGCGACAAAGAAAAGGGCTTGGTTTTTATGGATTTAGAAGGAAATGATCTTTTTAATGAAAATATACTTACGCACATTAACTTTATCTACGCCAAAGATGGTTTTGCGTACAGCTTTTATGATTCCACGAATAGTGGTAAGGGATTTGATGGAACGCATTCCATAAAGGTGTATAGGTATCTTCCAGAATTATGGTAGGGGAAAATTGAGCATGTATCAGACATATAATCTTCGCAATCAATTAATTATCATTGTCGCTCTTCTGTTCATAGACCTTCGTTTTTCGTACGAAAAGGTAATGAAGTCATCCGGTTTGCTTACCCATTTTAGACACTTTACATTGTACCGACGTGAGAACGTTGGCTTGGCGTTTTCGGTGTTCTGATTTCCGTCTGATTCGAGATGCGCTTTCTGAATAACTGGCTGGAGCGGCCTGTCGCCGTGCTATCGTGGAGCATCGCACTGCTCGCAGCAGGGATATGGGCCGTCTTTTCCACGCCGCTGGAGTGGTCTCCCGAGGTCGAATTGCCGGAGGTACGCATTACTGTGGAATGGTCGGGCGCTTCTCCACGAGCTGTGGAGCGGTACGTTGCAGCGCCGATAGAGCGGGCCGTTCAGGAGGTGGCGGGTACGGCCAGTGTGGAAAGTTTTTCAGAGGAAGGGAGAGCAACGATCATTCTTGGCGTATCGCGCGGCGTCGATCTTGGTTCTTACGTCGCACGTATTGACGATCAGCTAACCTTTCTTCGCGAGGTACTTCCTCCTTATGTAATACCACGTCTGACGAAGGAAATCCCCGAAGCGTTGCGCGACGAGCGGGGTTTCCTGACCATTCAACTCGTAGGGCCCCTGACGCTTGATGCATTGTATGTCTATGCCGAAGACCGGATCGTTCCCAAACTACGCAGCCTGGAGGGTGTTGGCGACATCGTTGTGGCAGGGGGTTCGGGGCGCGAGTTGCTCATCGAGCTCGATCCGGTGCTTCTTGCGACGTATGGGGTGGCCCCGGAGGATGTGCGGAGGCGGCTCCGTGAGGTTACGACCGACCAAACCTATGGGCGCCTCCGGGACGGCAGGCACGGACTGCTGTTGATGAGTCCCGGGGAGGCACGGACTGACGCCCTGCGTAAGATCGTTCTGAAACGACCGGCGGGCGCCCGCCCCGTGTATCTGTCGGACGTAGCTCGGGTTCACTTCGGCTTTGCCCCGGCGTCCTCGATCAGCCGTATAGACGGCCAACCCGTCGTCACGCTTACCCTCGACAGGATTCCCGGAAGCAACATGCTTGAAGTCGCCCGGGATGTAGAGCAACGCCTTGTTGCATTGCGCGCGGACCTTCCCGAAGGTGCGCGCCTTCTCGTGGCGGATGACCGTAGCGAGGATGTCCGTAAACAATTGCGCGATCTGTCCCGGCGCGGAGGACTCGCTCTGATCCTGATCGTGCTTGTCTTGCTTCTCATGTTGCGAAGTGTCAGAGCGACGGGCATCGTGTTTTTTGCCGTGGCGGTCCCGCTTGCCGTAGCCTTCCTGCTTCTCCGTCCACTCGGGTTGACGCTCAATCTGCTGACCCTTGCCGGCCTCGTACTGGTATTCGGATTGCTCGTGGATAACGCGGTCATTGTTGTAGAACAATTCGTTTTCAGGCGAGAGCGGGCGGACAGGGCCGGTCATCTGTATGAAAGAGCGAAACGTGCGCTGGACGCGGTCTGGTTTCCTCTTCTTGGGGGTACGCTCAGCACGGTGGCCGTGCTGCTGCCTCTGGTATACCTGAGCGGCGACCTGCGCACGCTTTTTCTACCGTTCGGCATGTTGACGGGGCTGACCCTGCTGGCTTCGCTTGCCGGTGCGGCGCTGTTGATACCGGTGCTTGCGCGCTGGCTGCCCTCAAGGCCTCCCCGTCGCCGCGTGCGCCGCGTGCTCAGAACCGCTTCGTTTCCGTATCGCCTTGCGGCGCGTTTTCCCGTTCTCGCCTGTGTATTCCTGGTGCTGTTGCTGGGAATACCTATCTGGCTCATTCCTCCTGTGATCAGGGCGCCCGAGGAAGGATTTTCCCGGGAAGGGGCCCGCCTCGCAAGCTTGTACAACGCCACGATCGGATCGGAAGAGGTTCGCAGGGGGCTCACGGCGCTCCAGCCGATGGTCGGCGGGATGTTGCACCTGTTTAAGGAACGCGTGCAATTCGGCTCCCGTTGGGACTACGGAATCCGCCCGGCTGTGTATGCTTCTCTGGGATTTCCTCCGGGCAACCCCATCGGCCGCAGCGATGAAGCCATGCGCCGTTTGGAGGAAAAAGCTCTGTCTTTTGAGTCTGTGGAGCAGACTATTGCCCGTATCACAGAAGACCGGGCCTCGTTGGATGTAACATTTTCCGATGCCTCCCTTGTAACATCCGAACCATATCTCGTGCGACAGGCGCTCATACAAGAAACCAGATTTCTTGGGGGCATGGACATTTCGGTCTTGGGGCTTGTTACACAAGGATACTTTTACAGAGGCGGAAACGAGCAAATGGGTGCAGGCATTTCTATTAGCGTGGAGGCATACGGTCCCGATTATGACGATCTGGAGGCACTGTCGGAACGGTTTGCCGAGCGCATCAGGAGCGCCAGCCCCCGGGTAGTCGGGGTGGATATAAATAGGGGCCGTTACGGAAATGCCTCGGCGCGGGAAGTGTTGCGTTTCCGATGGGATTCCGACGCCGAGGCGCGCACGGGGGTACGGGCCCAGGAGTTGGCGGGGTACCTGCGCCCCGTTTTTTCGACAAGACTTCCCG
This sequence comes from Rhodothermales bacterium, assembly GCA_965248175.1. Lineage (GTDB taxonomy): Bacteria > Bacteroidota > Rhodothermia > Rhodothermales > VXPQ01 > VXPQ01. The sequence continues at coordinate 554,797 of OZ252093.1, read as the reverse complement.
CTTTCCACACCTATTTTGGCGGCGAGGCGCACGTTCCCGTCCGCGTGATCGTCAAGGACGCCGACCGGATCGATGTGGCGCGTCTGGCCCGGAATCCATTATCTGTACGCGATTCCACATATATTCAACTTGCCGGACTTGCCGATTTTTCCATTGAGGATAGCCCACCGGGCATCGAACGCTATAACCAGCAATACAAGCGCTATATCCGGGTCTATTATATGGGTTCTCCGGTGGCCGGACCAGAGTTGGTAAGGAGCGAACTGGAAAGCATGCCCCTGCCCCCCGGTTACCGGTTTGAGATACCGTCTTTTTCCTTCTTCGAGAAGGTAAGAACCGTGTTCGGCTGGGTATTGCCGGGAAGCCTCTTGCTGGTTTTTCTGATCATGGCTGCGGTATTCGAGTCGTGGCGTCTGTCCCTGTTGGCCATGTTGGGCATCCCCATGGCGATTATCGGCGTAGCGGCGGGATTTCTGCTTACCGGCGTCAACTTTGCCGAAGGAGCATTTATCGGGGCCGTCCTGCTTGCGGGCATTGTCGTAAATGACACGATCCTGCTCCTGGATCGCTATCGCAAACTTCGTGCGCTTCGTCCTGTCACCCCTTCGCCGATTCTCGTTCGATTGGCTGTTCGGGATCGCCTGTGGCCGATGTGGACGACAACGCTCACGTCGATCGCCGGGATGGCGCCGCTGCTTCTTTTCCCGGACGGGAATGACATATGGCTCGGGCTTGCCGTTACCGTTACCGGCGGACTGCTTGTCTCGACTCTGTTGGGGCCGATGGCCGTGGTAGCCATGCTGTCGCTGCGCCCACGGCCGGCATACGTGCGCCGGGCAGGGATCCCGGGAAAAGGGTATTTTGGTAAACGTTCGGGAGACAACGCTTCCACAGTGGCATGACAGAAATGATGCAACATGACGACCAGCGAGGCCAAGCGCCGGAGCACAGCGCTCCAAGGCAGTATATGTCTCGCCAAAGGCGCAGATTCAGGACCGGGCGTTTCCTTGCTTCAGTGGTATTGGCGGTTGCCTTGGCGGGACTCCTTGTTTACGCGTATTGGCCTCGCTGGGTTGGAGACGCCGCGGGAAACGAGCGGCAAGTACCGGAGGGAGGCAGCGGCGCGGCGCCGGCGCCGGTGGAAGCGATCACGGTTACGTTGCAGGACTTCATATTGCGCGCGGAGGCTACCGGGTATCTGGCTCCATGGCGGTCCACCGACATCGGCAGCCAGGCGAGCGGCCTGGTGGCCGAACGTCTCGTTGAGGAAGGCGCCTTTGTTCAGGCGGGGGCATTGCTGCTGAAACTGGATGATCGTCAACAAAGCATCGAACTGGCGCAGGCCGAGGCGGATCTGCTGAAGATTCGCGCCGAGTATCTCGTGAGGATGAAAAACCTCGGCGATGCCGCGCTTGCCGATACGGTGGGGTTTGCTCAGGCCGAAAGGTTACTTCGCGAGGCGGAAAGAAGTCATGACAGTGGCGCCATCTCGGAGAGCGATCTCGAAGAGGCCCAGCAACGTTTCGAGACAGCCGAGGTGCTCTCCGGAAGTATGCGCGGCACGGTGAGCGCGGCGGTGCACGGTCTCTCACAGGCTCAGCAGCGTGTGGAGCAAGCCCGATTGACGTTGGACCGAACCTATGTGCGGGCGCCCTTTGCGGGGCGTGTGGCGGACATCGAGGTAGAGGTCGGGCAACATATCGGTGCGGGACAAACGTTGCTCAGGGTGCTTGATGACGCCCGTATGAAGATTGAGGTGGATGTGTTGGAATCCGATCTCTTGCGCCTGTCGGTGGGCGCATCTGCACAGGCGCGTATTCCCGCGCTCGAAGACGCTCTTTTCGAGGGCGCAATCTATACGATCAACCCAAGTATCGATCCGGATACCGGAACGGGAAGGGTTACGGTTACCCTGGCCAACCCGAGAAGAAGGCTGGTGGCCGGACTGTTCGCCTATGTCGAGTTGGAGTCAGGGCGCCTGCCTATGAGGCTGGCGGTGCCCACCGATGCCGTATTGGTGCGGCAGGGGCGCGACCTGGTCTTTCGCATCGAAGAAGATATTGCCAAATGGATATATGTAACGACGGGATCGGCTTCGGGGGACTACGTCGAGATCGTCGAAGGACTTCGACCCGGCGACATCGTTGCCGTTGCCGGCCATTACTCTCTGGCGCACGACACGCCGGTAGAAATCACGGCGATGCATTAGCCTCACGCGCCGAGGCGCAAGAGACGGAAGTTCGAGTCCCGCAATCCGAACAGTCTGCATGAAATCACTCGTCGGTTTTTGTTTACGCCGACCAATTGCCGTTACGGCGTTCGCCACGCTTCTGGTTGTGCTGGGGCTTGTAGCGTATGCGCGGCTGCCCGTATCGCTGCTTCCGGATCTCAGATATCCCGCGTTGGTCATCTGGACATCCTACCCGGACGTACCCCCGGACCAGGTGGAACAGGCTGTCACGGAGCGTTTGGAGGCGGCTGTCGCGGGCACGGAAGGCGTGGTTCGGGTCACTTCGCGCAGCCGGCTCGGGGGGAGTCTCATTCGCCTTGATTTCGGCTGGAATGTCGATCTGGATATGGCCCTTCTCGACGTTCGCCGCAACATGGACCGCTTGTGGAGTGTGCTTCCGCAGGAAGCGAGCCGACCGGTGGTGTTACGCCTGGACCCCGGCGATCGCCCCATCATGATGATTGCTCTTCGCCAGACTGCGAATGGGTCGGATCGGATATATCAATCCCCGGAGGCGCCTGCTGATTCGCTTGTCCGGGAAGACCTCGTGGGTTTGAAACGGGTCGGTCGGGACGTGATCGCCCGCCGCCTGGAACAGCACAGGGACATTGCGCGCGTGCGGGTGACCGGCGGATATGAGCGCCGGATCGAGATTGCGCCGGATGCGGGCAAACTTGCGATTCACCGGATCGGTATAGATCGGATCGGCGCTGCATTGCGGGCGAGCAACGTGGCGCTCTCCGGCGGAATGATCCGGCATGGACCCTTTCGCTACGCTGTAGAAGTGAGCGGGGAATTCAAGACGGCAAACGATGTAGCGGCCACTGTCGTAACGAACGAGGGCGGTATTCCTGTTCGGCTGCGAGACGTAGCTGTGGTACGGGAAAGTGTGGAAGAACGTCGGGGGCTGGTCCGCCTCAATGGGGAGGAAGCGCTTCTGCTGCTTGTGGAGCGCAGGGCGGAAGCCAACACTGTGCGCGCCGTCCGGGGCGCACGAGTCATACTTGAAGAACTGGAAGCCGAACTCCCCGGTGCGCAATTGGATGTGGTGGTGGACGAAAGCGTCTTCATTCAGCAAGCCATCGGATCCGTGACCCAGGCTGTACTTCTTGGCGGCCTGCTGGCCATGATGGTGCTCTTTGCGTTTCTGAGGCGTGTGCGCATCCTGTTGGCGGTAGCCGTGGCCGTGCCGCTCTCGCTCTGCATCACGCTCATTCTCTTCGAACTATTCGACGTAACGTTCAACCTGATTTCTCTGAGTGGTCTGGCGCTCGGCGTGGGTATGCTCGTCGACAACGCCATCATAGTGGTCGAGAATATCTCCCGACTGCGAGAGGAAGGCATGCCGCCTTTCGAGGCAGCGCGTTCGGGGGTCATCGAGGTGGCCGGCGCGATCACCGCCAGCACCCTTACGACGATCGCGGTGTTTATTCCGATCACATTCGTAGAGGGGCTTCCGGGGCGCCTCTTCCGTGATCAGGCAGTGGCCGTGACGTGTTCGCTGGCGGCCTCCCTGCTTGTGGCGCTCACCGTCGTGCCGCTGTTGGCGGTGCGCGGTGTACGAGATGAGGTCGAACGGGGTGAGAAGGATGCGCCCACCCACTTCGGGAACAGGATAACAAGTGTCTACGAACGGGCTTTGGCGACGAGCCTCCGTCATCGAGGCGCCGTGATCGGGACGTGTTTGTTGCTGCTGTTCGTCAGCGCGTGGGTAACCCTGAACTTGCCTCGGGAAGTTGTTCCCCGAACGAATCAGGGCCGCACTGAGCTGCATATGAAGCTCCCTTCGGATGCCGATCTGCCTCTCGTCAGCATGCGTTCAGCGGCGTTGGAGACGAACCTGTTCGATCAGGGTTTGATGCGCCATGTTCTGGCGGATCTGGGGGAGCGCGACGAGGCCCGGCTCGACCTTGACCCGAGGCTTCCCTATGAAGGAGACCTGATCCTTGTTTTGGAGAAGGGTATTGACGTGGACGACGTAGCGGAAGCCGTAGCTTCGACCGGTCTGGCCGCGGATATGGGCGTGGAAGTGAAACCGGTGCGGACACAACTGGAAACCATAGTGGCTCCCGATGAGGCTGATTTGCTTATCGACCTCGTTAGCGAACGGCGCGTCGAAGCAGATTCAATGCTTCACCTTGCTCTGAGCGCACTCCAAAGCAGGTCGGAACTGGCGAATGTCCGTCAGGCGCACGGAGAAAAAATACCCGTCTACCAGCTTACTTTCCGGCGGGACAATCTTGCTCGTTTTCAAGTGGAACCCGCAACGATTGCGACGTACCTCGAAGCGGCTGGGCGGGGGAGGCGTGCCTCGGAACTGCGAACAGTGAACGAGGAGATTCCAATCGTTATCAGGGCATATGGTATTGATTCCATCCAGCGCCTCCTTGCCGAGCATGTACCTACCCCGCGTGGCTTGATGCCGATTGGCGAGTTTGTGGCGGCGCGTCTTGTCGAACTTCCCTCCACGCTCGTCAGGATCGAGCAGACGCCCGTCGTACGTATCATCGCGGACGTTTCTCCCATCGCTGACCTGGCGTCGGCCAGCGAAGCCGTGGTCGAAACGCTTACCGGCACATTACCGCCTTACGTGCGGGTACGTGTCGGGGGAGCCACGGAAGCTTTCCGTGACGGTTTGTATGCGCTTGGGAGCAGCCTGCTGCTCAGTCTTCTGCTCGTCTATCTTATTCTGGCCGCACAGTTTGAAAGCCTGGTGCAGCCGCTTGTGATCTTGTTCACCCTGCCGTTGGCAGTGGCCGGCGTCGCCTGCGTAGTAGGCCTCACAGGTCATACAATCAACCTTATGAGTCTGACCGGCTGCGTGGTGCTCGTGGGTATCGTTGTGAACGATGCTATCGTGAAAGTGGATTTCATCAACCAGCAACGTTCTCGCGGCATGCCGCTCAAGCCGGCTGTGTTGGCTGCGGGACGCAACCGCCTGCGACCGATCCTGATGACCACGATTACGACCATACTGGGACTTACGCCCCTGGCGCTGGGATTGGGCGAAGGGGCTGAGTTACGCGCGCCGTTGGCCATCGCCATCATCGGCGGCCTGGCGAGTGCTACGGTGCTCACGCTCTTCGTGGTACCGGTTCTCTATACGTTGACGGCAGGCGAAAAGCAGGCCTCTGTCCTTTCCAATCCATTGTGAGCCGATCTTGTTCGTATACCAGTACCTATGTTGATGAACATCACGGAACGCAAGGCCCCATTCCCGAATCGGAAAAACTCCGGCTCATTGAGAATCGGTCAGTAGTATCGATCCCCCAAAGTGTTTTCCTGTCCGGGAGCCTGTACTACAAGGAATCACCGCCTCACTGCCTCGCTTCCATATCGAACGCCCCCATTGCAGCCTGCAAGCGGGCTACCAGGTCCGGATACATATCCGCCCGATCATGTTTTTCCTCAGGATCCTCGTCCAGATGGTACAGGGCAGGTTCTCCTGTCGCCCTCTCGGGCAGCGCCGGAATCCGTAATTTCCAGGGACCCTCCCGCAGGGCCTCGATCCGGTCTCCCCGGTAATAATAGAGCGTCTCCCTTGGAGACGAGACGGCCCGCGTCGTCAGGAAGGGCAGCGCGCTGGTTCCGTCGAGACGGTCCGGCGGCGCAATGCCCGCCGCATCCAGCAGGGTCGGGAACAGGTCGAGCGAGGCCAGCATGTCGGCGGAGACGCGCCCGGCAGGTATCCGCCCCGGCCAGCGGGCAATAAACGGCACCCGAAAGCCTCCCTCGAACGTGGTTCCCTTGTATCCGCGCAGAGGTCCTGTCGAGCCGCTGTGCCATGGCTTGACGGGTTCGTGCAGCGGCATCATATCGGTCTGGAACATGCGATCCGGCATGGCCTGCCATGGCCCGTTGTCGCTGGTGAAGATCACCAGCGTGCGTTCGTCCAGCCCTTCGGCCTCGAGGGTGGCCAGAATCTCCCCGACGCTCCAGTCGATGGTTTCGATCACGTCCCCGTACCGCCCCTTTCGGGACCGCCCGTCCCGGTGCGGCGCCGGGTAGACGGGCACATGCGGCATTCCATACGCCAGATAAAGAAAGAACGGCTCCGGTCCGGCCTTCTCGATGAAGCGGATGGCTTCCTTCGTGTACGTGACGGTCAGCGTGTCCTGGTTCAAGGGTTCGCGGACCGGCTCCAGATCCCTGAACAGGTACAGCGGCACGTCGGTCTGTACCCACGGCCGAATCATGTCGTTGCTGTAGCGAAGGCCGTAATAATGATCGAAGCCCCGCGAGGTAGGCATGTAGGCGTCCTCTGCATGTCCGAGGTGCCATTTCCCGATCATCATGGTTCGGTAACCGTGTTCCTGCAGCGGCTCGCCGATCAGCGTTTCCTCGAGCGGCAGCCCGTTTTTCGAAGCCGGTCCAAGATTATGCGGGAGGTGACGGATGGGATAGCGGCCCGTCAGCAGGCCGCCCCGCGACGGCGTGCAGACCGCCGCAGCCACATAGAAGGACGTCAGGCGGATCCCTTCGTCGGCCATGCGGTCGAGCTGCGGCGTGCGTATGGTTGGATTCCCGTAACTGCTCAGGTCTCCGTATCCCATGTCGTCGGCGAACAGCACGACGATGTTCGGGGGCGCGTCCGACGCTTGTCCGAAAGCGTCCGCATGCGTAAAAAACGCCAGCAGACACAGGATTGCCGGCAAGGCCATCAGGCGTGACATAGGATTCATGGTCCGGGGTGTATGGTTGTGTTTTGGAGTGTTTATCTGGTCACGCCTACTCGTTCCGCCCAGGTTTCCCACATCGCTGCGAGGGTTTCCACCCGTTCCGGATAGACCGCTGCCAGATCGTGCGTTTCCGTGCGGTCCGCCTCCATGTCGTACAACTCCCAGTGCGTACCGGCTCCCCGCGCATCGACGAGTTTCCACCGGCCGCGGCGTACGGCCTTTCCGTCGTCCCATTCGAAGAACAGGGCGTCGTGTCCTTCCCGCATGCCTTGTTCGAAGACGGGCAGGAGCGACTTGCCTTCCAGAGGATGGATACGTTCGTTGCGCCAGGTTTCGGGGTATTCGGCACCGGCGGCGTCTGCGGCGGTCGCCATTACGTCGATAAGATGTCCAATTTCGTGGGTAACCCCGCCCGCTTCAATGCGCTCGGGCCACCGGGCGATGAACGGCGTGGCGATGCCTCCCTCGTGGCTCCAGTTCTTGTACTGGCGGAAGGGGGTGTTGCTCAGGAACGCCCACGGCGCATCCACGCTGTGCCAGGCGGCCATGGATCCCGGCGGATCGACCGGCGGGTGATCGCGATTCTGCTGGTTATGCTCCATCTCCGCGGATCCGCCGTTGTCGGAAAGGAACATCACCAGCGTGTTTTCCTCTTCGCCCATCTCGCGGATTTTGTCCAGCAGGCGGCCCATTTGCTGGTCCACGCGGTCGACCATGGCGGCGTACACCGCCATTTTCAGATCCCAGTCCGCTTTGCCCTGCACCTCCTCCCAGGGCAGGATGCGCGCATCGTTGTCCCAGTAGCGACTGGTGAAGGTCGAGGTGCGTTGCACTCCTTTGGCGACGGTTCCGTATTCCGGCAGCGTCCATTTCGGGTCGATAAGCCCCATTTCGATCTGCCGCTCGTGACGCCGCCGGCGCAGATCATCCCATCCGGCCATGTATTTCCCCCTGTATTTCTCGATATCTTCTGGGTGGGCTTGCAGGGGATCGTGCGGAGCCTGATAGGCGATATAGAGAAAGAAAGGCTTGTGGGCGTGTTCGCTCCCGTGTCGATTCAAATAGTCGAGGGCTTTTTCCGTGTAGGCGTCCGTCGAGTAGAAATCCGGATCGTCGGGGGTGTACGGTCGGAAAATCTGTCCGTCGATCGCCCATGTGCGCTCATGCCCCGGACTTTTTCTCGCGGGCGGCGGTTCGCCGGGCCGCTGTTTCCCGGGATTGAAATGATTGACGGCGCCGTCCACGAGACCGTAATAGCGGTCGAAGCCCCGGTCGAACGGATTTTCCAGTCCGTGCCACTTTCCGGTCATATAGGTGCGGTAGCCCGCTTCGCGCAGCACTTCCGCAATGGTCACCCCGTTCCGGAGCGTGTCGATCCGTTCCCCCATGCCGACCTGGTGGGCGTACAGGCCGGTCATGAGAGAGGCCCTTGTGGGGAAACATTTGCTCGTGTTATAGAACTGGGTGAATCGCATACCCTCTGCCGCGAGGCGGTCCAGATGCGGGGTGGCGATTTCCCCGCCGTACGATCCAAGGTCCGAGAAACCCATGTCGTCCACCATGACGAGGACGATATTGGGCCGGTCGTCGCTCCGGGGATTTTCTGCCGGGCGGCGATCCGGTTGCACCTCGGGCGGTCGTATAGCGGCGCACAAAATTACTATTGTAAGAAAAGCTGCAACGGGATAGCCCGTCACACGCAACGTTCGGTCTGTCATTATTCGTAAGGGTTTTTGAATGCGTCCATCTCCGGTTCCGATCGAATGTCCTCGATCACTGCTTCGAGGCGCTGCACCACATCCGGATATCTTTCGGAGAGATCATGGTATTCCCCGATATCATGGCTCAGGTCGTATAGCTCCGTCACATGGTCCTCCGGCGTCCAGATGCGCAGCAGTTTCCAGTCGTCCTGTCGCACGGCCTGGGTGTATTTAGGTTCCATGCCGTTGCGGTGTTCCCAATAGAGTGCGCGATGCATGGGGACGGCGCCCGTACTTGCGAGCAGTCCTGTCATGGACAAGCCGTCTACGGGTGGGGTGTTCGCCCCGGCAAAATCGGCAAGCGTGGGGAAGATGTCCCACATGGCCCAGGGGTGGTCGCTGACTTCCCCGAACGGTACGTAGCCCGGACCCCATGCGATCATCGGTACGCGGATGCCGCCTTCGTACAGGTCTCGCTTGATACCCCGGAGCGGACCGTTGGATTCGAAGTACCCGGGGTCTGCCCCGCCTTCGTCGTGCGGGCCGTTGTCGCTGGTGAAGAGTACGATGGTATCCTCGCCCAGGCCCAGTTCGTTGATCCGGTCCAGAATGCGCCCGATATCCCGGTCGAGGCGGGTGACCATGGCGGCGTGCGCGGCGTGCGGCGTCGGTTGGCCCCGGTACGTTCCGATGATCCCGCAGCACGGGAAGGGCGGATCCGGCAAAAGGCGGCTGCGCCCGTTTTCGTCCCGGAATGGAGAAATATCCTCCTCCGGAACGAGCAATTCCGCGTGCACGAGAGCAAACGGCAGGTACAGGAAAAAAGGCCTGTCCCGGTTCGCCTCGATGAAATCGAGCGCTCCCTCCACGAAGAGATCATGGGTGTACTGTGTCGTATCCACGTCGATACGCTCCGTGCCGCCGTCCTGTATGGCGAACAGATGATCCGTGTAGTAGGAATGCGCATGGACATGCCGCAAATACCCGAGGAAGGCATCGAAACCCTGGCGGTGCGGCAAGCCGGATTCTTCGCTTTCGGCCAGGCCCCACTTGCCGAACATGCCCGTGGCGTACCCGGCCTGCTTCAGTGCTTTGGGCAGGGTCTGGTCCTCTTCCCGCAGCGAGGCGCCCGCATTGCCCCGCACATAGGCGTGCCCCATGTGCGTGCCGGTCATAAGCGACCAGCGGGAAGGGGCACACACCGTATTCCCCGCATAAAATGCGGTGAATACGGCGCCTTCTTCGGCCATGCGGTCCAGTCGGGGCGTGGTAAAGCGTTTCTGCCCGTAGACGCTCAGGTCGCCGTAGCCGAGGTCATCGGCCAGAATGAAGACGATGTTGGGCGCGCGGCGTTCCTCCGGCGGATCGTCAAGGGGATCGGCATGGGCGGGGAGGACAGAAACTGCTGTCGCCGCCAGCGCAATCACCAGGGCCTGTACGTGTGCAAAAAGCGAATGATGCATGGAGTCGATGTGGGCGGACAATATGATACCAGGGACGATGACCAGGGTACTTGATACGAAGGAACCGGCATATTTTCAATTCGCGGCGCCAACGGGAGGCTATCGTACGCACGCCTTTTCTGAGAACATCCCGGCGGGAGGAAAGGTATGCAAATCGTTGCTGCGTTTCGTTCCTCTTTTTGTCATCCCTTCGTTTTCCCCGATGTCCGCCCAGGTACATGTTCGCGATCTCTGGAAGGCGTACGGCGGCGTGCAGGCCGCCTGCGGGGTAACGTTCGATGTGGCGCCGGGCGAGATTTTTGGCCTGTTGGGCCCGAACGGCGCAGGCAAGACCACCACGATCGAGTGTATGCTGGGATTGCGGCAACCGGATCGGGGCGTAGTGCGGATAGGCGGGATCGATGCCCGGCGGCATCCGCGAGATATGCAGCAGAATATCGGAGCAGCGCTTCAGACGAATGCCTTGCAGGAGAAGATAACACCCCGGGAGGCGCTCCGGCTCTTCGGCTCTTTTTACCGCGAGGCGGAAGAGGCCGATGTTCTCTTGCAGCGGTTTGCCCTGGAAGATCAGGCCGATGCGGCCTTCCGCACGCTGTCGGGAGGGCAGCGCCGGCGGCTGGCGCTGGCGTTGGCGTTCGTCAACAGGCCTGAGGTGGTGTTGCTGGACGAACCGACGACCGGTCTGGACCCGTCTTCACGCCGCGATCTGCACCGCCGCATTCTGGATATGAAAGCCGAGGGGCGCACCGTGCTTCTCACGACGCATTACATGGAAGAGGCGGAAACCCTGTGCGACCGCGTGGCGATCATGAACCGCGGCAGACTCGTTGCGCAGGGCGCCCCCCGCGACCTGATGGGCAGCCTCGGCACGGCGCCTTCGGTCCATCTCGAAACGTCCGACCCGCTGCCCCCGGAGACATTCGCAGACATCGAGGGAGTGCGCGATCTGGAACAGGCGGGCTGCACGGTCCGGTTCCGGTCGGAGCATGTGCACCGGACCCTCTCCGAGCTGACGAACCGGCTGGAAGCGGCGGGCGCCGGGATCGTCGAACTGCATGTGCAGCGGGCGACGCTGGAGGAGGTGCTTATCGAATTGACGCGGGAGGGAGACGATGCGTCGAGCGGATCGCATGGAGGGTCCTTGCCATGATGTACGCCTTTCTGATCGAACTGCGACTCTATTACCGGAACAGGATGGCCCTGATCTACGGCTATCTTTTCCCGCTGATTTTTCTGGTTGCTTTCCTTGTGTTGTACCGGCACGAACCGGCGCCGCTCGTGAACCACATGGGAGAGCTGCTTACCGTGACGGCGCTTGGCGGGGCCTGCTTCGGCCTACCCACCTCCATGGTGGGCGAGCGGGAGCGGGGGGTCTGGCGCCGGTACCGGGCGACACCCGTTTCCACGTGGCGCCTGGTGCTGACGACGGTTGCGGCCCGGTATCTGGTCCTGCTTTCCGCCGCGCTTCTTCAGATTGTGCCGGCCATGATTCTTGGCATGCCGTTTCCTGAGCATGCTGCCGGGCTGTGGATGGCCTTCACGTTCGTGTCTTTCGCCTTTTTGGGGCTGGGCCTTGTCATCGCCATGCTCGCCGACACGGTGCCTGCCGTACAGGCGCTGGGGCAGTCCATTTTCCTGCCGATGCTGATCATTGGCGGGGTGGCGGTGCGTCTCGAAAGCCTGCCCGAATGGGCGCAGCATCTGTCCGCTTTTTTCCCCGGCCGCTATGCCGTCGAGGCGATACAGGTTACCGTGAACGGAAGCGGACTGGGCGAGGCGGGCTTCAGCTTGCTGGCCCTCCTTCTGATTGGCGCCGCCGGCTGCCTTGCCTCGGCGAAGATGTTTCGATGGGATACGCGGGAGCGAGGCGGTACGCGGCGCGGCAAGGTATGGGCGGGCGCTGCCCTCGCGGCATGGGTGCTGGTCGGCGTGCTGGCGGAAGGCACGGGCCGCGCTCTGCCGCATGGACGAGTGCCCGCCGACGGCGTATCGTCGCTGACCGATGCGCTTCGTTCCCCTAGCGCAGAAACGAACAACCCCTCTGACGTGTACGGGACAGAAGCGGATTCGGTTACGGTCGCGGAGAATGTTGCGGATTCTGCCGGTGTCGGGGCCTTGTCGGCGGATTCGGCGCCGGAACCCTCAGGCCCGCAAAGCGACGCCGATGCTCCGGCTACCGAAACCACAGATGCCGTATCCGAGGAAGCTGTCGAGGCGCCACCCCCCCCGCCCATCGACTACCCCGATTCCTGGGAAGAAGTGACGATGGAGGATATCGAACGGGACATCCGGTTCGATGCGCTTCCCTACGATCAGGGGCTGGAGGCCCCGGTCGCCGCGCTGGACGAGCCCGTGTATCCGGATATCGAGGATACGATACAATGCGTCCTCGACGATCTGGGGGTATGGCCGCCGGCCTGGACGGCGGACCCTGTGCAGCGGGCGCGCAATGTGTTGTTCGTGGCGGCGGTTCCGGACATGTACCAGATGAGCGGGATCGAGCGGTGGGTGCCGCACGCCGTATTCCAGCATCTGGAGAATGCGCATCCCGAAGACGAATTGATCAAGGTGCTCTACTGGATTGCCGCCAATCCCTACGAGGGGGAGGTTTTCGCCGCAAGTCAACTTACGGACCTGTGCCTGCGGCTCGGCGGTCCCGACGACACTGCGATGCTGCAGCAGCGGACCGGGTGGTACGCGGCCAAGTTGCTGGGCCGGATCACCGGGCATATCGAGGTGAGGTAGGGGTTCCTTGTCTGGTGCGTTGAGCGGTTTCGTGCGGTTTGTTTTACATGCGCTTCCCGTTTTCGGAAGTGGTCCGCAAGAACCGGACAGTGTTTTACGTGTACTGTTGAGTCGGGGCAACTACGACTCGTTGGCGAGAGACTGCTTCGTGCGCCTCTTCCAATATTTAAGCCTGTTCCGCCTCATTTTCTCCGGCACGCTCCGTCTGATACACCACGAAAAAATGAGCACACCGTCTTCTTTTTGGGGAGTGCAGGCGCGCCTGTTTTGCATTCGGAGGGCCCTGCTTTTGGCCCTGACCGGGTTCCTGGCTGTGCCTTTGACCCTGGCCCAGGAGCAGCCGGCTTATGAGCCCCACGTCGTCATCGTGCAGTTTGAGCCGGATATTGTCATCGGGGAAGGAGCTGCCAAGACAGGCCTGCAGGTTTTTGACCGCATGGCTTCCAGATATGGCGTGCACATGATCGAGCGCGTGTTTCCGTTTCTGGATCACGTGCAGCCCACGCCCGAGACCGCGCGAAATCTCGCAGCGCTTCGTCGCACTTACTATGTCCGGTACAGTGCTGACGATGATCCCGGAGACGTAGCGAAAGCCCTGATGGCCGCGCCTGGCGTGACGTATGCCGAGACGCATGGCGTGTCTGTACTGGCCAACCGCCTTACGGGGCCTGACGTTACGGTAGAGCCCAACGATTCTTTATTCAGTGACCAGACGTATCTAAGGCATATGCGTCTGCCCGAAGCCTGGGACATCGTGAAGGGAGAAGACATGAGTCCGCCGGTGGTTATCGCCATAACGGACACCGGCGGAGATTGGCGACACGAGGATCTTCTTGCGAATGTGTGGACCAATGAGAATGAGATTCCGGGCAACGGTATAGACGACGATAACAACGGCTTCATTGACGATGTGCACGGGGTGAATTTACATAATGGAGATGACACCGATAACGACCCGTATATTCCGGGCAAAACGCATGGTACACACGTCGCAGGTGTAGCCAGTGCCGTGACCGACAATAGCACCGGTGTTGCCGGAGCGGCGTGGAATGCCCGGCTCATGCATATTCACGGCTTCTACCCAGGCATCCTGTATGCTGCCGCCAACGGCGCTGGCATCATAAATACAAGTTGGGTTACGTCAGGGTCGGGTAGAACTGCAACGCAAGCCCTCGACCTCGCAACGGACATGGGCGCCCTTGTGGTAGCGGGGGCAGCCAATGGCGCCAGGAATATCGATGACTTCGCACGCTATCCTTACGGGCATCCTCGCGTTCTTGCTGTCGGCGCCACGGCCAAAGATTCACGCAGAAAGGCGGGATTTTCGAATTACGGCAAGGGGGTCGATGTCTTTGCCCCTGGCGTAGGCATCGTTACTACAGCACCGGAAGGCGAATACACGCGTTCCGTAGACGGCACGTCATACGCATCTCCTCTGGTAAGCGGTGTGGCCGCATTGGTGAAGACCCGGTATCCGGACATTTCGCCGGATGCATTGCGGGAGCAAATTCGTCTTTCGAGCGAGAATATGGACGCGGAGAATCCGGGTTATGCAGGACTGCTGGGACGCGGGTATGTCAATGCCGAGGCGGCCCTGCAAACGCCTGTACTTCCGGCCATCCGTGTTAAGCGGTGGTCGTGGGTCGATGCGGACGGCGACAACCAGATTACTTCAGGCGAAGAGGTAACGATCACGGCTAAGGTAGTCAATTACCTAGCCGATGCCCGGCAGCTGAGCGTAGGTCTGACCGCGGCCGAATCGTATCCGTATATAGATATAACGACGCCCGAGCAAACGGTAGGCCGCCTGGCCCGTGGCGATTCCACCGAGGTTACGTTGCGGTTCACGGTAGCCCCCGATGCGCCCGTAAACAGTAGGGTGCGATTGTATACCCGTATTCGGGACGGAGCATTCCTAGATGAGCCCGACCAATTCGCATTTGGCGTAAACAGGAGACTTGATGTGGTGCACGCCGCACTCAGTGCGCTTTACGTGTCCACGAAAGGCAACCTCTGGGATAACAATTCCAACTGGGATATCACTACGGTTCCCTCGCTGAGTCAGTTGTCCCGGTGGCATGGGATCTCGGTCTATCTGGGCTTGATGGACGGTCTCAGTTTGTCGGGCAACAATCTAACGGGTATATTACCGGTCGAGCTTGGCGATCTCTCCAGTCTCAGGCTACTGAAACTTGGGAAGAATTCACTTACCGGGAAGATTCCGAGCACCCTCGGCAACCTCTCGCAATTGCGAGAACTGGATATGAAGGATAATTTCCTTACCGGGGCGATACCCATTGCACTGGGCAGTCTTCCACGATTGCAACGACTGGATTTGTCGGGCAATACCCTTTCGTGGGCAATTCCCGGAGAATTGGGCAATCTCTCGCAACTGCAACGGCTGGATTTGTCGGGCAATTTCCTTACCGGTACGATCCCCAGCGAATTGGGCAATCTCTCGAAATTGCAATGGCTGTATCTGCAGGGCAACGCTTTGACGGGTAGGCTGCCGAGGAGTTTTATGCGACTGGAGAATCTGCGGAGGCTGCATTTTGGCGGCCAGGACCTATGCGCGCCAGCGGACGATGCATTCCAGGCATGGCTCGGCAGCATCCCGAACACAAGCGGTCCCACTTGTAGTGGGATCCATTTTGCAGACAACGTGCCAGACCAATCCTTTACACGTGCGCAGCCAATCGCCCCACTCGTCTTGCCGGAAGCTATTGGGGGCGCATCGCGAGTTGACTATACGTTGACGCCCGCACTGCCGGAAGCACTGACCTTTGACAAGGCTAACCGCACTATCAGCGGGACGCCGACGGTGGCCACGTCGGCCACACCCTATACGTACAAGGCCACCGATGCGGACGGAGCCACTGACAGGCTGACCTTTAGCATCGAGGTGATTTTTCCGGACAATGCTGAGAATGAATCGTTGCCGCAAGCGTTAGTTTTGCACGGTAACTATCCCAATCCCTTCCGGCATTCCACACGCCTCACGATGGATCTTCCGTGGCCCGCCCGCGTGACGGTTGAAGTGATGGATGTGGTGGGCCGCCGTGTATTGACGGTGCCTGCGGTTGATTTGTCATCCGGATGGAACCACAGTATAGAGTTAACCGGAGCTTCGCTACCCTCGGGGCTATACCTGTACCGGGTGCATGCGTCATCGCCAAAAGGCAGTGTCGTGCACGTGGGGCGCTTCGTGCGCATCCGATAAAAGATCCGTATCGGGACTATGCGGATACGGGTACACGGCAATAGAAATGGTCCGTAAAAACTGGACAGTTTTTTTGTGTTTTTAAGTGTACTGTCGCGTCGGGTTATGCCGCTATGGGCAGCGGTTTTCGTTTGTAGAATACGTCGTCGGGGGTTCGGTTGTCAAGTCCCTGGTGAGGACGTTCCTCGTTGAAGTAACGCAGGTAGTCGGCAATTCCCTTCCTGGCCTCGCTCACCGTCTCGTAGGCGTGCCGGTAGACTTCAGAAATGGTCCGTAAAAACCGGACAGTTTTTTTCGTGTTTTTAAGTGTACTGTCGCGTCGGATTATGCCGCTTTGGCGAGCGGTTTTCGTTTGTAGAATACGTCGTCGGGGGTTCGGTTGTCAAGTCCCTGGTGAGGACGTTCCTCGTTGAAGTAACGCAGGTAGTCGGCAATTCCCTTCCTGGCCTCGCTCACCGTCTCGTAGGCGTGCCGGTAGACTTCAGAAATGGTCCGTAAAAACCGGACAGTTTTTTTCGTGTTTTTAAGTGTACTGTCGCGTCGGATTATGCCGCTTTGGCGAGCGGTTTTCGTTTGTAGAATACGTCGTCGGGGGTTCGGTTGTCAAGTCCTTGGTGGGGGCGCTCTGTGTTGAAGTAGCTGTGTAAACCCACCACGTTGTTCAGCGGGATATTCAGGGATTGGATGGGTGTTCGATATTTCAAGCTGGCGTGTGGTCGATGCCAATTGTATCGGTGCAGCCAACAGGGGAGGTACTCGCCGCGCTGGCTGGAGTTGTCGTAGGCGCGTGCGTAGGCCCATTCGCGCAGTGCGGTTTGGATGAAGCGTTCGGCTTTGCCGTTGGTTCTCGGGGTATAGGGCCGAGTGCGGATATGGCGCAGTTTCAGTCGTCGGCACAGTTTTGCGAAGCGTTTCGAGCGGTAGCAGGAGCCGTTGTCGGTCATTACGCGTGTGAAGGCGACACCGAGGGTTCGGAAGTAGCGCAGGGTGTCGAGCAACGCGCTACAGGCGCTGTGCGCGGTCTCGCCGGGTTGGATGCACGCAAAGCTCACTCGGCAATGATCGTCGATGGCCACATGCACGTATTCCCATCCGGCGCCCCTGGAGCCTTGGCCCCGGATTCCGGTGACCCGATGGCCCGGACGCACAAAACGCCCTAACCGCTTGATGTCCAGGTGTAACAGGTCGCCCGGATGGGGGTAGACGTAACGCAGAAACGCAACCGGAGGGTCCAGATGGGACAATCGGTTCAATCCGGCCTGCTGGGCGATCCGGCCCACCGTGCTGTGCGCCACCCCGGTTCTTCGGCTAATCTCGCGATAGGTGCACCGGGCGCGGCGCAGGGCCAGGATCGCCGCACGTTGCGCTTCCGGGATGCGATGCGGGCAGCCGAGCGGACGCGAAGAACGGTCCCGGAGACCTCTTCGTCCCTGTGCCCGATATCGGGCCAGCCACTTGTAGGCCGTGCGTACGCTGACCCCTGAGGCTTGGGCGGCTTCCTCGACGCGAAGCCCCCCGTTAACGATGCGACGCACCAGAATCTCTCGACCTTTCGGCGTCAATCGGGCATTCTTGTGAATGTCCGTTCGGCTCTCTCCCTGACTTTCGGTTCACATATCCCTAATAAACTCGGGCATCAGGCGCGAATGAACAACCTACTGAGAGATCACAGCTAAGGCTGCGGGACAACGCACTGACGGGCAGGCTGCCGAAGAGCCTTATGCAGTTGACAAATCTTAGGTCCCTGCACTTTGGTGGCCAGGACCTATGCGCGCCAGCGGATGATGCGTTCCAGGCATGGCTCGGCAGCCTCATAAGCAAAAGTGGTCCTACCTGTAGCGGAATCCATTTTGCAGACAACGTGCCAGACCAATCCTTTGTGCATGCGCAGCCTATTGCCCCACTCGTCTTGCCCGAAGCTATTGAGGGCGTATCGCCGATTGACTATACGTTGACGCCCGCACTGCCGGAAGCATTGGCCTTTGACAAAGCGACGCGTACTATCACCGGGATGCCGACGGTAGTCACGCCGGCCACACCTTATACGTACAAGGCCACCGATGCGAACGGATCCACTGACAGTCTGACCTTAATAGTATCGAGGTGATTTTTCCGGTCGGTGCAGAAGATGAATCGTTGCCGCAAGCGTTGGTCTTGCATGGCAACTATCCCAATCCCTTCCGGCATTCCACACGTCTGATGATGGACCTTCCGTGGCCCGCCCGTGTGACGGTTGAGGTGATGGATGTGGTGGGCCGCCGTGTATTGACGGTCCCTTCGGTTGATTTGGCAGCCTGGTGGAACCACAGTATAGAGTTAACCGGAGCTTCGCTACCCTCGGGGCTATACCTGTACCGGGTGCATGCGTCATCGCCAAAAGGCAGTGTGGTGCAGGTGGGGCGCTTCGTGCGTATCCGATAAAAGATCCGTATCGGGACTATGCGGATACGGGTACACGGCAATGTCTCCGTGGAGGCAAACGGGTACACCTTCCCTGAAGGCGTCCGGCTCATTGAGGCCGCTACAGGTTGAAGTAGTTTAGTGTTTACCCGGAACCCGGGATTCCCGCACTTCCCCCAAAATGATATTTTAGAACTCCCTACATTCCTGACAAGAGATACCCCTTTTCGAGACCTGCCCACATAAATGACATGAATCGCCTCTTTTTGCGCCTCGGCGTTTTCGCTTTCCTTGCCGTCTTCGCTGCGGCCTGTTCGGTGGATACCGCTCCGGACGCTTCCGCCCCTCCCCCTAACATCCTGTTTCTCTTCGCCGACGATCTGCAGGCCGACGCCATCGGTGCGTACGGGAACGGATATATCCGTTCCCCGAACCTGGATCGCCTCATCGAGGATGGGTACTCGTTCCGGCGAGCCTACAACATGGGCGCCCACCATGGGGCCGTCTGCGCGCCCAGCCGGGCGATGCTGATGAGCGGGCGCAGCCTGTTCCGCGTCTACGACAATCTGGATTCCGTGCGCACGTTCCCGGAAATCCTCCGGGAGGCGGACTACCGGACATTCGGCACGGGCAAATGGCACCAGAGCCGCTCGTCGTTTGCACGCAGTTTTGGGGAGGGCAACGCCGTGTTTTTTGGCGGTATGGCCAATCATTTCAACATATCGCTGGAGCATCTGCAGGCCGACGGCAGCTTCACGGAGCCCGTCATGCAGGGTTTTTCCACGACGCGGTTTGCCGATGCGGCCGTGGATTTTCTGAAGAACTATGGCGCATCGGATCGGGATACCCCCTTCCTGGCCTATGTGTCCTTCACCGTACCCCACGACCCCCGGACGCCGCCTGCCAGCCATGCGGCGGACTATGCTGGAACGGGCATGCCCCTGCCCCCCAATTATCTGCCGGCCCATCCGTTTCATATCGGGCGCATGGCTATCCGGGATGAGGTGCTTGCGGGGTGGCCCCGGCGTCCGGACGTCATACGCGACCAGCTTGCCGAGTACTACGGGCTCATTACGCACATGGACGAGGAAATCGGGCGGATCCTGAGCGAACTGCATGAGCAGGGCCTTGAAAATACCGTGATCGTGTTTGCGTCCGATCACGGCCTCGCGGTGGGGCGGCATGGCCTGCTCGGAAAACAGAACCTGTACGAGCACAGTGCAAAGACGCCGCTTGTCGTGCAGGGCCCCGGTATTCCGCAGGGCGAAACCCACGCACTCGTGTATTTGCACGATCTCTTTGCCACCGTGCTGGGCATGGCCGGCGTCGAGGCGCCCGCCGGTGTGGATGCACAGGATTTGTCCGTCTTGTGGAAGGGAGAGCGTACGTCGCTACGGGAGCATCTTTTTCTGGCCTATGAGGATCTGCATAGGTCCGTGGTGGAAGATCGATGGAAGCTGATCCGCTACCCCAAGATCCACTATACGCAGCTTTTCGACCTGCATGCGGACCCGTACGAGCTGCGCAATCTTGCGGACGATCCGGCGTATGGCGAGGAGCAGGCGCGCCTGATGGCGCTCCTCGAATCTGCGCAACAGGAGGCCGATGACCCGCATCCCCTGACCGCCGAAACCCGTATGCCGATGGAGTTCGATTACTCGGACATCGTCCGCACACCTGACCGGTGGCAGCCCGAGGAAGTGGTGCAGAAATACTTCCGATGAAGATGCAGGCTGAAGCATGCTGTGACTTTCGGTTTTCCGCATGGCTTTTCGCCGTTCTGTGCCTGCCGGCGTCGGGATGTTCCCATCAGGATCAGAACATGCGCCCCTCTTCCGAGGCCCTGAAAGCAAACATCGAATCGTTCGTTTCCGCCTGGCCGCAGGCGGAGATCGCCGTGGCGCTGATCGATCCGGAAACCGGCACGCACCTTTCGATACAGGGCGACCGGGTTTTTCATGCCGCAAGCACCATGAAGGCGCCGGTGCTGATCGAGGTATACCGGCAAGCCGCAGCGGGCCGCTTCTCGCTCGACGATTCCCTGCTGGTCGAAAACGATTTCACGTCCATCGTGGACGGTTCGCTGTTTCGCATCGGGGACGACTCCGACGACGCGCTCTACGAACACACCGGACGCTCGCTGCCGATCCGCGACCTCGCCACGCGCATGATCACGATGTCCTCGAACCTCGCCACGAATCTGATCATTGAGTTGGTGAAGGCCGATTCGGTGCAGCGCACCATGGAGAGCATGGGCGCGCGGACGATGCGCGTGCTGCGCGGGGTGGAGGACATCAAGGCGTTTGAACGGGGGCTGAATAATACGGCCACCGCCTCGGATCTCGCCGTACTGCTCGACGCCATACGCCGCAACGAGGCGGTTTCACGCGCAGCCAGCGAGGAGATGAGGGATATCCTGTTGGGGCAGGAATTCAATGAGATGATTCCGGCAGGACTGCCGGGCACGGCGCGGGTTGCCCACAAGACGGGCTGGATTACGGGCATTACTCATGACGCGGCGATCGTCTACCCGGAGAATGCGCCGCCGTACGTGCTGGTCATTCTGACGGAAGGGTTCGACGACCACGCCGCAGCCTCACAGGCCGGCGCCGGGATCGCCCGCATCGTTCACGAAGCGGTGCGGTAAGCCCCCCTTTGCTGCCCTGCCAGGATTCGAACCTGGAACCCCCTGATCCAGAGTCAGGTGCTCTGCCAATTGAGCTACAGGGCAGGGTGTGCGTCTTGCAACTTAAGGGGAATTATAAGGAATTGTTGACAAGAGGGAATAAATATCGTATTATTACAGGTGCACAAAATGGAGACCGTCATGGCACATGTAGCACCTGGAAAAGCGCACCGCAGCGGCATTACCCTGATGCAACTGGCCGATATGTTTCCCGACGAGGAAGCGGCCCGCAAGTGGTTCGAATCTCGTATCTGGCCGGACGGTCGCCATTGCCCGCGCTGCAAGGGAACACGCACCCGCGAAGCGTCTCATCATTGCATGCCCTACTGGTGCACCGACTGCCGCAAGTACTTTTCCGTCAAGGTCGGAACGGTCATGGAGGGGTCGAATCTGTCGCTCCGCAAATGGGCGTATGCGATTTACCTGCATACGACAAATCTGAAAGGCGTTTCCTCGATGAAACTGCATCGGGATATCGGGATCGCGCAGAACTCGGCGTGGCACCTGCTCCAACGCATCCGCAAGGCGTTCGAGGGCGCCGATAACGACCTGTTCGGCGGCCCCGTTGAAGTCGATGAGACGTACGTAGGGGGCACGGAATCGAACAAGCACGAATCGAAGAAACTCCACGCTGGCCGGGGAACTGTAGGCAAGACCGCCGTTGTCGGAGCAAAGGATCGGGCCACTGGCAAGATCAAGGCGGAAGTCGTGCAGAATACGACAAGCCGGACGTTGCAAGGCTTCGTTCTGGACAACGCCGAATTGGGTGCGGTCGTCTACACGGACGACAACAAGGCATACGCGGGTCTGCCGGTACATCTACGACCTTGCGAGCGTCCAGCACTCGGTAGGCGAATACGTACGCGGCATGGCGCACACCAACGGCATAGAATCGTTCTGGGCAACCCTCAAACGAGCACACAAGGGCGTATACCACAAGATGAGCCGCAAGCACCTTCACCGCTATGTGGCGGATTTCTCAGGCCGCCACGGATTGCGCGAACTCGACACGCTGGAACAGATGGGCCTTGTCGCCTGCGCAATGGTGGGCAAGCGGCTCCGGTACAGAACGCTGGTGGCTTAATCCGGCACGGACCGCAAGCCCGCGCCATGCGATAGGCCCGCAGCGTCGATGATTGCGTACACCGCAGGGGATATCTCGCCATGCCAGGCAAGGTCTACGTCAGAGAGTGTCCACGTATCCTTAAAGGCGGCCTCTGAACCTATTGGGGCGGAATAGTTGCGGTTAGAGTTGAACGGCGGGTCGAGGTAGATGAGATCGACCGAGGCGGAGTTCATGCCCCTCATTACGTCCAGATTGTCGCCCGTCCACAGGGTCCGGTTTGCCCAATTCGGCCCGGTTGTTGCCGTGTGTGTGTGTGTGTGTGTGTGTGTGTGTGCATCGTATACCTATAAAGCCCTATACTGCAGGGGCCTGTATACGAGGAAGATCGCAGGCCGTCAACAATTCCTTATAATTCCCTAACTTAACGCCGTCGGTGCGTATACTGATCACTTAGCTTGACGCGTTATCCTCCGGGAAGCCACCTTCCTCTGAAAAGGTCACTCAAGGAGGCAGTAGTGTTAAAGCATCCCCGTTTTTTTCAGTTCGGCGGTACAGCCGCTGCCGGATTGGTTCATACGGTTGTCCAGCCGAGGGGTTGTGTTGTCTGTGCCGTATCCACAGAAGTTGAAAAATCGCCCTTGAGAGACCTATGGAGGCAGAGGGAACATATGCGGGTGAGAGCGGGCGGCTCAGGCGTGGCGCCGATGTCTCTCGTAGTTGGCGGGAACCCATGTTACCTGGATTCGATGCGGTAATTTCCTCGAACGGAAAACCGGCTGGCGAAAAAGTTTTTCGCGATCCTGCCGTTACCGCAAACCGCGATGTCCCGGTACACCGATGGGTTCCGTGGATTGCCGGATTTTCCAAAGATTTTGTCGAAGACGCCCTGGGTCGGTTTATCGAAGCCCCGGGTACGGTACTCGACCCTTTTGCCGGTGTAGGGACCTCTCTTGTCGAGGCAGATATTGCTGGACACGAAGCTGTTGGTTTCGAAATAAACCCCTATGCTACATTCGCGTCAAGGACAAAGCTAAAAGCTCACCGTGTCAAAGTTGATCATCTTCGGGATGCCATTGATGCGTTTCGATCATTCGGGCGTGAAGCGATGGTCAAAAAGATCGAGCCATGCACCGTCCCGCCCAAGGGTTTTCGAACGCGTACCCCATTCTACAGCCCGAAAGTGTTGCATAAAGTTTTGCTGGCATTGGATTTTTGCAATAGTCAAAAGGATCCTCATATTGCAAATTTTTTCCGTCTCGCATTTGCCTCTACCATGGTGCATTATTCTAACTACTCCTACGAGCCCAGCCTGGGAAGGAAGTCAACCGTGGGTCGTCCTGAAGTGAATGATTTCCCTGTCATAGAAACACTTACCGGAAAATTATCTCAAATGGCAGATGATGTTATTTGGTACCGGAACAAACGTATTGAAGGAAAGCGAAGAGACGGCCGCGTTTTTCTGAAGTCATTTTTTGATGGATATAAGGATATTTTACCCCAAAGCGTGGATTTGCTTGTCACGTCTCCACCTTAATCTGAACAATTATCATTATAACCGAAATACTCGACCACATTTATATTGGCTTGGTTTTTGTCATTCTCCCCGGGATCTAAAACAGTTGGAAAACTTGAACTTCGGCACGTACTGGCAGAATGCCAGGGATCGAAATCAGGTCGAGTTGGACTCGGCTATTGAGGATGCTGAAATTCGCAGAGTAGTTGCTGAAGTTCGCAGTAAGAACCCTGAAAAAGGGATATACGGCGGGCAGGGATGGGCAAATTACGCTGCGCTGTATTTCAACGACTGTGTGCGGTTCATTACGGGTGTTAGATGGTGCCTTCGCCCGGGAGCGACCGCTTTGGTAGTAATTGGAAACAGCATCCTGCAAGGCGTTTCAATTCCGACTGATCTTTTTTTGGCGAAGATTGCAGAACAGCATGGGCTGATAGTATCGGATATTCATTTTCCTCGCAATACTCGGATCGGAAATAGCATAGTCAATTCCAGTGTGCGTGCAGGAAAAGTCGTACATGGAAGCCGTCTCTATGAATCAGTTGTTGAGCTACGACAGCCATGACGGTCAATCTCTACGATCCATTGACGTATGATAATCTCATGGCAGGACTTGTCTTGCATTTTGAGAAACAAAATACCGAGGATCTCAAATCGATCGAACACATCGAAGGACCTGGAATATATTCACTGTTTTATTCCGGAGATATGGATGTCTATCAATCTATTACAAGAAGTAACAGGCCTATTTATGCTGGTAAGGCGATTCCGCCAGAGTCAAGAAAAGGTGGCTCTGTCAATACAAACCATCCGGCCTTAATTACGTAGAATCAAGGAACATGCCAAATCCATCGATTCTGCGAACAACCTCAACACAGAAGATTTTTCATACAGGTATTTAGCCGTTGTTCCGGTCTGGATTACTTTGGCGGAGCGCTTTTTGATTGAATACTATAAGCCCGTATGGAACCTCTGCCTGGATGGTTTTGGTAATCATGATCCGGGAAGCGGTAGGCGAAATAGTCGCCGAAGTTGGTGGGATACACTTCATCCAGGCAGGGAATGGGCTTCCAGATTGACTGCTGACAAGAAGCAAGAGGATGCTGAGGATAGAGTGCGACAATTTTTCCTGGCGTCCCGGCCTCAGGAAGAAAAATCTGATGAATAGCCCCAAGTAGTACTATTCTCTCCCCCTCCCCCTCCCCCCTTGCTGCCCTGCCAGGATTCGAACCTGGAACCTCCTGATCCAGAGTCAGGCGCTCTGCCAATTGAGCTACAGGGCAGGGTGTGCGTCTTGCGTACGGGTACTACGGGATCGGCAGGCGCGCGAACCTGCCGGAGTATGATACGGTGCGCCCCATCGGATTCGTATCCTGCGCCACGGCCTGCATTTTCTCATGCGTCAATGCTTCCGCCTCCCTGCGGTTCCGTTTCACCCGTATATTCAGCCATGCACTGTCGCATCTTGTCTCATGACAGGGGGTAGTCGGTTGCGCAACGAATTCGAAGCGATATGACGGATCACGCACACGAAAAGTGGATGGCAACCTGCCTGGAGTTGGCCCGGCAGGGCGCCGGGCTCGTCAGTCCCAATCCGATGGTGGGCGCGGTGCTTGTCGGGACCGACGGCACGCTTCTCGGCCAGGGGTTGCACCACGAATACGGTGGACCTCATGCAGAGGTATACGCCATCCGGGACGCCGAGCGGCGCTACGGCAGCGATGCGCTGGAGCACGCCACCCTGTACGTCAACCTGGAGCCGTGTTCGCACCACGGGAAAACGCCGCCGTGCGTCGATCTCATTCTCGAAAAACGCATCCCCTGCGTAGTGGTCGGAGCGCGAGACCCGTTTTTGCAGGCGATCGGCAGCGGCGTGCATCGTCTGCGGGAACAGGGCGTACAGGTCATCGAGGGGGTATTAGAGGCGGCCTGCAAGCGGCTCAATGAGGCATTCATGCACCATATCCGGACGGGGCGTCCTCTGGTTACATTGAAAATGGCCCAGACGCTCGACGCCCGGATTGCTGGCGCCACAGGCGCTTCCCGGTGGATATCGGGCGATCTTTCCCGCCGGTTGGTGCATCACTGGCGAGCCACGTCCGATGGCGTACTCGTTGGCACGGAGACAGCCCGGCACGACAATCCTTCCCTGACGGTGCGGCATGTAGAAGGACGCCATCCCGCGCGCATCGTGCTGGACCGCACCGGGCGTCTTCCTGGCGATCTGAAGCTTTTTACGGATGGGCAGGCCGAAAAGACGATCGTGGTAGCAGGCGAATCGGCTCGCATTCCCTATGAAGAGGCTCTTGTCGGATGCGGGGGGCGCGTGATTCGCGTGGCGGAGCGGGACGGCGCTCTGGAGCTCGGTGAAATGCTCGAAGAACTGGGCCGCGATGCGGGCCGCCAAGGGCTTCCACTTCAGTCCCTACTCGTCGAAGGAGGCGCTGCTCTTGCTGCATCACTCTTGCGGGAGGATCTCGTGGACCGGCTGTTTCTGTTTCTTGCGCCGAAGGTGCTTGGTGCGGGCCCCGTTTCGATCGAAGGCATCGGACGCGAAGACCTTGAAAAAGCACTTACCTTCGTGGAGCATGCCTGGGAATCCGTCGGGGAGGACATGGTGTTCAAGGGGTACCGGCGGGCGCTCGACGCAACGCCGGCAGATTGAATCGCCAGTTGGCCCTGCGCCGTACTGTCTCGCCATACGGCCATCCGCCTCTCTACCGAAAACTCGATCAGGACATGTTCACGGGGATCATTGAGGAACAGGGGCGCCTCCAGGCCGCCGAGCCTCTTGAGGGGGGGCGCCGGCTCACCGTCGCTTGTTCATTCGCCGGTGAACTCCGGGTCGATCAGAGCGTGTCGGTCAACGGCGTTTGCCTGACCGTAACCCAGGTCCGGGATGGAACATTCGAGGCCACGGCGGTCGAGGAAACCCTTGCCAAAACCACCCTCGGCGCACTGGTTCCCGGCAGCAGCGTCAACCTCGAACGCGCTCTGCAGCCGAACCATCGTCTCGACGGGCATATTGTGCAGGGGCATGTGGACGGGATCGGGACGATCGTATCCATGGAACGCCTGCCCGACAGTTTTTTGTGCCGTATTGCATTCGATCCGGCCTGTGCGCACCTGCTTATTCCCGCCGGATCCGTCGCCGTGGACGGCATTTCGTTTACCGTGGCGCGGCTTGACGAAAAGACCTTTACGGTGTCGGTCATCCCGCATACGTGTGCGCTGACCAATGCGGGATCCTGGCAGGCGGGCGATCGAGTCAATCTGGAGTTCGATCTGATCGGCAAGTATATCGCGAAGGGGATGGAAGCGGGTCGAATCCGGTAGTACGCCGCATCCCTTGCGCAGGCGCTGTCCGAACCATCCTTCTGTTTCGGCGTTTGAGCGTTCTGTCGTTTTTTTGCGCCCATACCGCCCATATTGCCCCTGTCGAAAGCGGCCATGCATCTGATTTCCGATATCGAGATTCTGGACGACTCGGGCAAAACGCCCGGCAGGGGCGATGCGGCTGGCTCCTACGCCGGCGAAGAGCTCGACAAGGCCCGCACGACCGCCGTTGAAGCCGAGGGGCATCGCCGGGTGTATATCGAGACCTACGGGTGCCAGATGAATGTCTCGGATTCCGAGATCGTGGCGTCCGTGCTCCGGCAAAACGGGTTCGGGCTTACCCGGAATGAGGAAGAGGCGGATGTGATTCTTCTGAACACGTGCGCCATCCGCGAGAACGCAGAGCAGAAGGTGCGTCGCCGCTTGCGGGATTTTCAGGGGCGCAAACGCACCGGCAGGAAGGTTCCGTCGAACGGCCACGGATCGGTTTCTCGCCCCATTCGGCTCGGTGTGCTCGGCTGCATGGCCGAGCGCCTGCGCACCAAACTCCTGGAACAGGAGCGTCTTGTCGATCTTGTGGTGGGCCCGGACGCTTACCGCGATCTGCCTCGCCTTCTCCGCGAAACGGACGAGACCGGTCAGGCAGCCGTCAATGTGCATCTTTCCCGTGAGGAGACGTACGCCGACATTGCGCCGGTTCGCTACGATACGAACGGCGTCTCGGCATTCGTGTCCATCATGCGGGGCTGCGACAACATGTGTTCCTTCTGCGTGGTGCCCTTCACGAGAGGGCGCGAGCGCAGCCGTCCGGTGTCGAGTATTCTTTCCGAGTGCGCCCAGCTGGTGGAGGCGGGGTACAAGGAGGTGACCGTGCTGGGACAGAACGTGAATTCCTATCGTTTCGGGCAGGACGGCATGTCCGTTGATTTTGCCGAATTGCTCCAGCGGATCAGTTTCGTTTCGCCGGAATTACGGATACGCTATTCGACCAGTCATCCGAAGGATTGCAGCGACGATTTGCTGCATTTGCATCGCGAACGGCCCAACGTGTGCAACTACATCCACCTTCCCGTACAACACGGAAACACGGAGGTGCTCAAGCGCATGCGCCGCACGTACTCTCGGGATGAATATCTGCGTCTCATTGAACGGGCGCGTACACTGGCGCCGGATGTTTCGCTCTCTACGGACATCATCGCCGGCTTTTGCGGCGAGACCGAAGCACAGCATCGGGACACGCTCTCGTTGATGGAACAGGTGCGTTACGATTACGCCTATACGTTCATGTATTCCGAGCGCCCGGATACGTACGCTGCGCGGAAGTACGAGGACGATATCCCCGAAGAGGTAAAAAAACGACGCCTTGGCGAAATCATCGCCTTGCAACAGCGTATTTCCCTCGAAAGAAACCAGGAGGAGATCGGCCGGGAGCATGTGGTTCTCGTCGAGAGGGAAAGCAAGCGCAGCACCCGACAGCTCTGCGGCCGCACGGACACGAACAAGATGGTTGTATTCGATCGGGAAGCGTACGAACCGGGCGAATACGTGCGCGTGCGCATCACCGGGTGCACGTCCGCCACGCTGCTTGCCGACCCGCTCGGTCGTACGACCTTGTTTGAATTTTCCGCATCTGCCGCTGCGTAACCAGATGGACCGGGAATCGATACAGGAGCGCTTTGGAATTGTCGGCCGGTCGATGGCGCTGAGAAACGTCATTGACCGGGTGCGGCAGGTGGCCCGGACCGACATCACCGTGCTTATTCAGGGGGAGAGCGGCACGGGCAAGGAGCTCATCGCAGAGGCGATCCATGGGCTTGGCGCCCGGCGCCACCAGTCGTTCACCATCGTCAACTGCGGCGCCATCCCGGAGGGCCTCATCGAGTCGGAGTTGTTCGGCGCCGAGAAAGGGGCGTACACGGGAGCGGTCGAGCGCCGCACCGGGTATTTCGAGCAGTCCGATCGCGGCACCATTTTCCTGGACGAGATCGGCGAGATGCCGCCCGCTGCACAGGTGCGTCTTCTTCGTGTGCTGGATACCGGTCAATTCACGCGCGTAGGGGCTTCGCAGGTGCGCAAGGCCGATGTGCGCATCGTGGCGGCCACGAACAAGGACCTGGCTCATGAAGTGCGGGCCGGACGATTTCGGGAGGATCTGTATTACCGGCTTAGCACCGTGCTTGTCGAGATTCCGCCGCTTCGGCAACGTTCGGAGGACATTTTGCCGCTCCTGGAAACGTTTCTGCATCGCTTCGCGCAGAAATACGACAGTCCGGTGAAGCATCTCGCCGATGACGCCCGCGAACTGCTCTTGCACTATCGCTGGCCAGGGAACGTGCGTGAACTGCGCAATGTCGCGGAGCAGATCGAAGTGCTTATCCGGGACAAAGAGGTTACCGCCGGGGATATCCGTCCGTGCCTGCGCGGCGTGCGTACGGAGCAGGATCGTTCGGAGTTGTTGCCCATCGTGCGCAAAACAGCGGAGGATTCGGCAGATGCCCGCGAACGCGAGCTGATCTATCGTGCGCTGCTCGAACTTCGTTCGCAAGTGCGCCGGATGTGGGAGGAGATGAAGAGGCGGGGCCCCGTACCCGGCGACGAACCGGACGAATATCCCTCGCTGATCGAGGATGTGGCCTACGAAATCGAGGGGAATGAAGACGTTCGCCTGCAGAGCAGCGAAAACGTTGAAAACGGTAGGCAGGATGCGCAGGAACCGGAAAGAACTCGTGACGAGCCGGAAGAAGAGGTTGCAGAGGAGGAAGAGACGTTTCCCACGCTGGAGGCCGTAGAACGCCAGCATATCACCCGTGCTCTGAAAACGTTCAACGGCAACCGCAGACAAGCGGCCAGAACGCTTGGCATTTCAGAGAGGACCCTCTACCGTAAGCTGAAAGAATTCGAGGAGGATTTGTGATTTTCCGCATTGCTGTGCGTACCCGCATGTGTACGCCCGCCGCAAGCGTCGGCGTATTGCTTGCCTTGCTGTCGACCGGTTGCGGGAACTACAGCTTTACGGGTGCTTCCATTCCCGAACATCTCGGAACGGTCGCGATTCCGCTTGCAGAAGACGCCACGTCCAATCCGATCCCGGATCTCGGCGGCCTGTTGACCGAACGATTGGTCCAGCGCTTCGTTCGCCAGACCCGTCTGGAACTGGCTACCGACGAGACCCGGGCCGATGCCGTCCTAAGCACAGAAATCCGGCAGTATTCCGTGCGCCCTGCCGCCGTAGGCGGCGAGTACCGGGCGGCGTTGAACCAGCTTTCGATTACCGTTTCCACACGCTATACGGACCGCGTGGAGGAACGGGAAGTTTTTCAACGTAGCTTTTCCGCCTCGTTCGAGTACGATCCGTCCGATTTTACCGGCGAGGAAGAAGCCGCCAGCGAAGCGCTCGACGATATCGCTGACGACATTTTCCAAGCCGCCACATCCAATTGGTAGCCGTTCCATCATCGACGCAACCACATCTGGCGTGGCGCTTCTGTATGCAATAGCGATTGCCGTATTGACCCTGTACGGCGCCAACTTGTTGTGGTTGTGCAAGCGTTCCGCAGGCGCGGGTCGCCTGATCCCGGATGCATCGTCCGATCCTCCTCGCGATCCTTCTTTCTCCTGGCCGTTCGTCACGGTCCAGTTGCCGATTTTCAACGAACCGCTTGTTGTCGAACGGTTGCTCGACGCCTGTGCGCAGCTCGATTATCCGCGAGATCGGTTCGAAATACAAGTGCTCGACGATTCGACGGACGATACGCCGCGCCTTGTTGCCCGTTGTATTGCGGCCGGAGCGTCCCGGGGTGTACGGATCGTACATCTTCGCCGTCCGAACCGGGAAGGATACAAGGCGGGCGCCCTGCAATATGGGCTGACGCTGGCGCAGGGTGCTTTCATTGCCCTGTTCGACGCCGATTTTGTGCCCCGCCCCGATTTTCTGCGCCGGCTCATTCCTGCCTTCGCTGATGAACGTCTTGGGGCCGTACAGGCGCGATGGGGGCATCTCAACCAGGATGCTTCATTACTTACGCGTATTCAGGCCGTGGGCCTGGATACCCATTTCGCGGTAGAGCAGCTCGCACGCCGCCGCGCAGACTGCTTTTTGCATTTCAATGGTACGGCGGGCGTGTGGCGCCGCGCTGCCATTGTGGATGCCGGCGGGTGGCAGGCCGATACCATTGCGGAGGATCTCGACCTGAGCTATCGGGCGCAGCTTGCCGGATGGGGCATCGAATTTATGGGGGATGTCGAGGTGCCTGCGGAACTTCCCTCGACCATGGAAGGATTGCGGACCCAGCAATTTCGCTGGACGAAAGGGTCTGTCGAGACAGCCCGCAAACTGCTGCGAACACTGTGGACTTCCCGGGAATCCTTCCGGCGCAAGGTGCAGGGTACGTTCCACATGACGGGCCATCTGGTTTTCCCCTTCGTACTGATCGCCGGATTGCTCCATGTTCCCTTGCAGGTAGCGGCGCATGCCGGCGTTGGTCCCGGCGAGGCCTATTTCGGATGGATGGCGCTCGGGCTGATCGGATTCGCAGGGTTTAGTCTGGCGCAGATTTTTGCACAGCGGCGGCTGTACGCCGACTGGCCGCGCCGTCTTGGTATCCTTCCGGTTTTCATGGCCGGCACGATCGGCATGTCCATTGGCAACACCATTGCCGTGGTCGAAGCTTTTGCAGGGATCTCCACGCCCTTCGTGCGTACGCCCAAGTTCGGCGCCGCTCCCGGGTGCCGCGCTTCGTCGGGCGGTTTTGCCGGACGCCGTGCTGCGGGATCGGTTGCCCTCCGCATAGCGTACCCGCTGGAATTCGCCATGGGGGTCTACTCGACGGCGGGCGTGGCGTATCTTTTGTTTACAGGGCAATGGGACGCCGTAGTCTTTCAGCTTTTTTTTGCGGTCGGCTTCGTCCTTGTCGCTGCGGCGACATTGCGGGAAGCGTGTACGAAGTCCGTCCGGTAACGTCCTTCATGCAGTCGATAATGACGCCGGATATACAGAAAGCCGTTGCATATCTCAAGGAGGGCAATGCCGGGCAGGCCGCCTCGTTTCTTGAGGATATGATCGGTCGCATGCCGGAGTATGCGACGGCGCACGTATTGCTGGCCCAGGCCCGGGAGGAATTGGGGGAATGGGACCGTGCGCTGCATGCATGGCGCGAAGCGGTTCACCTTGTACCGACGAGCCCTGTTGTCTTCCGTGGGCTGGAACGCGCTGCCCGGAAGGCAAATCCGCCGTCGCACGAACCGGAGAAGCCCGCACAGCATGCCTTCACGGATATCGACAGCATCATTGCCAATCTGGAGTCGGCGCGTATCGTTCCCCGTCCCGATGCAGCGGGTTTGCCGACCCCCGATCTCGACGATGATATCGACGATGTAGCCAGTGAGACCCTTGCGACGATTTATGCCTCCCAGCACCGGTACGAGGAGGCTGCGCGCATCTACGATGTGCTTGCCGAACGGCAGCCTGAACATGCGGCGGCATTCAGGAAAAAAGCGACCCGCCTGCGATCCGGAAAAACGGAGGATTGAACGGTTATGCAGCGACTTCGGCAAGTACAGGCAAGAGCATCCCGCATCGTCGCCGGTTTAATGAGCGGTACGTCCTTGGACGGCGTGGACGCCGTGCTGGTGCGCCTCGAGGGCACTGGCGAGCATATCGCATTCGACATGCTCGGGTTCGATCATATGCCCTGGCCCGATGCGTTGCGCCGGCTTATTCTGGCCAACTCGACGCCGGAGCATTCGACGGTGTTCGACATTTCCCAGTTGAATGTTCGTATTGCTCATGCGTATGCCGAGGCCGTCGAACGCGTTGCCGCCGCTGCCGGATATGCCGTATCCGACATTGATCTGGTGGGTACGCATGGGCAGACTATCCACCATGTGCCGTTTCCGGTGGATTGCGCCGGCAGGGATATCATGTCCACGCTTCAGATCGGCGACCCGTCGGTGCTGGCCAACCTCCTGCAGGTTCCCGTCGCAGGCGATTTTCGGGTGGCGGATATGGCGCTGGGCGGGCAAGGCGCCCCCCTTGTACCGTATTTCGATTACGTATGCTTCCGTGACGAACAGGAAACCCGCGGTTTGCTCAACCTCGGCGGGATCGCGAATATCACGATCCTTCCTGCCGGCGCAGATCGCAGCGATGTGTTTGCCTTCGATACGGGACCTGGCAACATGGTGATCGATGCCCTTTCAGCTATGTTGTTCGCCGAACCGTACGACGATGGGGGCCGCCGCGCCGCAAAGGGGCGCACGGACGACTCGGTGATGGCCGCCTTGCTGGAAGATGCGTATTTTGTCCGGGAACCACCCAAATCTACCGGACGCGAGTATTTCGGTGCGGCGTTCGCCGAACGACTCGTCATGCAGTGCCGGGAAGAGATGAACGACCCCGGTTCAGAGGATATCCTTGCCGTGGGAACGATGCTGACCGTGCTGTCCGTCTACCAGGCGTATGCCCGCTTCGTCCGGGATTCCTGCACGCTGGATGCGCTTATTGTTTCCGGTGGCGGAGTTCGCAATCGCTACCTGATGGATCGCCTAGCCAATGTGTTTGCCCCCATACCCGTCCGCGCGATCGGGGAGTACGGCATTCGTCCCGACGCCAAGGAGGCGCTTTGCTTCGCCGTGCTGGCCCACGAGGCCGTGAATGGAGCGGAGACGAACCTGCCCTCCGTCACCGGCGCTTCCCGCGCCACCACGCTCGGCAAACTCTGCATACCCGCGTAGTCTCATGTCCCGGGATTCGTCATTAACGCCCCTTCGGCAATACGGTGAGTTCGGACTCATCGATGCCATGCGCCGGATCCTTGGGGAACCATCCGGCGGGGAGTTGCTCACCGGCATTTCGGACGATGCCGCCGTGTACCGCATCGACGGAGATCGCGTGCACGTCATCACCACCGATATGCTGGTCGAGGGTGTCCATTTTGACCGCCTCGTCATGCCGATGGAATACCTGGGCTCGAAAGCGATAGCTGTCAACGTGAGCGATATTGCGGCCATGAATGCCGAGCCGCAGTACGCGACGATCGGGTTGGGTCTTCCGGAAAACGTTTTCTTCGAACAGGTCGAAGAATTCTATCGGGGCGTGCGGAAGGCATGCGATCTCTACGGCGTGATGGTCGTGGGCGGCGATACGACGGCAGCCCCCCGTTTGACCGTTTCCGTGACGATCGTCGGCGAGGCCGAAGGGTCCCGCATTGTACATCGCCGGGGGGCCGTTCCGGGAGATTTGTTGTGTACGACGGGCGAGCTGGGAGGCGCCTATGCCGGTCTCCGGATTCTGTTGGAACAGCGCCGGGAACTCCAGGAAAAGGGGGAAGATTTTGCGCCGGATATCGACAAATACCGGTATGTGATTCAGCGGCAGCTTGTCCCGCGCGCCAGACTCGACGTGGTTCGGGACTGGGCAGCGCGCGGTGTCAGGCCAAACGCCCTTATTGATCTTTCAGACGGTATCGGATCGGATTTGCGGCATATCTGCCGCGCAAGCGGATGCGGCGCCGAGTTGCATCTCGATGCACTGACCATTGCTCCGGAGACGTATGCCGTAGCCGAGGAATTAGGAGAGGATGCCGGGGCGCTTGCTCTCTTTGGCGGGGAAGATTACGAGTTGCTTTTTGCTGCGTCCCGCGAGGAGGTTGGCCGCATGGATTCCGAAACGTGCCACGTGATCGGCCAGTGTACGGCCGGGACGGACGTGATGGTACGGATGCCGGATGGACAGCTATTGCCGCTGGAGCGCGGGGGGTACGAGCATTTTGGCGCAGGGAATACATCGTGAACGATCCCGAATACGTCATTCCCATCCGGTAAAAGGAATTCGGCCGTGAGATACGGATATTGGCAAACATTGGTCGCCTTGTCGTTTTTTCTGCCCTTGCCGGTATGGGCGCAAGGTACGCTTGAAGGGACCGTACGCGCCGCGGATACGGATTCGCCGCTGGCCGATGCCCAGGTGGTCCTGCCGGATATCAACAGGGGCGACAGTACGGACCCTGACGGGTTTTACAGGATCGAGCGCATTCCGGCCGGCCCGTATCTCGTTGAGGTGCGCCTCCTCGGGTATCGTACGGAATTCGCGGAGGTTCTCGTCACGGACGGCGCTACGGTCCGGCTCGACGTGCATTTGGTCGAGTCTGCCTTCCAGCTGGATGAGGTCGCCGTGGTCGGCAGCCGCACGCGCCAGCGTACCGTATAAAAAAACCCGGCCCAGATATCGGGGCGCCCCCGCTTAGAGGACGATATAAAGGCGTGGAGTCATTTCGGCTACCCTGTCCACCGTAACGCCATGTTCTACGGGCACGCCAATTATGCCGCCAAGTCGGTAACCGGCGGGTTTTTCTACCGCCATCCGCACACCCGCAACGGGGTTTTCAAGGGGTACACACTTCATCCTGTCTCTCGCCTTAACGTATACAACGCCGACGGTGGGCGCCGAATGGCGTGACGAGCGGTTCGAGATCGGCCTTGGGCAGGTGGAGTCGTATCAGATTGGTCCGTGTATCGACCTTGTCGCCACGTATGCCCCTCCGGCCCTGCGTGGACAGGCGACATTCAATTTCGTTTTCAACCGCACGATCACCAGCGTAGTCTCGTGGAATTCCGACGTGCTCGACGATACGCGCATTCGGCAACTGGAGCAGGGATTACCCCGGACGAGATGGAACGTTTCGGGAAGGTACATTCCGGGACGCTTGCAGCTGCTGGGCCGGTTGAGCTATTACGGCGGCTGGTTCGACGCCCGGGACGACCGGCATTATGGCGGAGACGCCTTGATCGATATAGAAGCTGCTTACGATTTCGGCGAAGTGCTCACGCTGACGCTCGGCGCACGCAATGCGTTGAACAATTATCCGGAGAGAAACCCTGCGGCTGCGGCTGTCGCAGGCAATCTTTACAGTTTGGCGACGCCCTTCAGTTACAACGGAGGCTACTACTATCTCTGCCTCGCGTATCGATGGAGGTAAATTAGCAAAATATCCACTTGACAGAGTATGCAACGCGTAATACATTGCGCACTATCCGGCCTTGGGCAGGGCATTATACCGACAAAGATGCCAAGGTACAGTGCGCGGGTTTGGCGTTCTCAGCGAAGTATGGAGGATATTCCTTGCCCGAAGCAGTTTTTTCTTTTTGAAGAGTTTCCTTACAGCATCCCCCGCGTTCCCATGAAAAACCGAATACTGCACGCATTTGCATCCCTGGCGCTTCTGGCGCTTGCCCCCATGTCGGTTCTGGCACAGGGGACCGTCGAAGGGACCTTGAGCGATGCGAACGGAATGCCGTTGCCCGGTGTGCAGGTGGCCATTTCGGCATTGAACCTCGGCGACATTACCGACGCTGACGGTAACTATACGATCGTCCAGGCGCCTGCAGGAACCCATATGGTGGATTTCCGCCTTCTTGGGTACACTCCGGTGGTTATGGAAGTAACCGTTATGGATGGGGAAACGGCCCGGCTCGATGCGACTCTGAGCGAAACCTTTATTCTCCTCGATGCATTGGTTGTGGTCGGTAGTCGTGCGCAACCTCGTACGGCGACCGAATCGATGGTGCCGATCGATGTGATTCGCAACAGCGATATCACCAACCAGGGGGATACGGATTTCGCCAACCTGCTGCGCAATGTAGTACCGTCCTTCAACGTCAACATCCAGCCCATCAGCGACGCGGCGACGTTCGCGCGCCCGGCGAATCTGCGTGGCCTCGCTCCCGATCACACCCTGGTCCTAGTCAACGGCAAGCGTCGTCACCGCACCGCGGTCATCACCTGGTCCGGTAATGGACTCGCCGACGGCTCCCAGGGCCCGGACATCGCGCTCATTCCCGGCCTGGCTCTGAAACAAGCCGAGATACTGCGCGACGGTGCGGCCGCTCAGTACGGCTCGGACGCCATTGCGGGGGTGATGAATTTTGTCCTCAGGGACGACCGGTCCGGAGGCAGCGTGCAGATTCGTGGAGGGGGATACGGTGAGGGAGACGGCGAAATGTACTCGATCGCCGCCAATATAGGATTGCGCCTCGGACCGAGCGGCTTTGCCAACTTCACGGGCGAGTTCGGCAACACAAAACCTACCGATCGCAGTGTCCAACGCAACGACGAGCTCGTGCTGGTCGGGGCTGGCAACACCCATGTGCGTGAACCCGCGCAGATATGGGGGTCGCCCGAAGTGTCCAACGAGATCAAGCTCTGGGGCAACACGGGGTACCCGATCAACGACCAGTTGGAGGCCTACGCCCATGGAAACTACGTGAGCAAGCAGGTCGAAGGCGGGTTCTACTACCGTAATCCGAACACCCGCAGTGGCGTGTACAGCACCAGCAGGGACAGTACACTAGCCGACGGAACGCCGGTTTACGACCCGGACGATCCCGACGAGATTATGCAGGTCCCGCTATTGTTGGTCGGTGACTTGCTGGACGCGACCGACGGCGTGCTCGACGGATCAGCCGGCTGCCCCGAAGTCAGAGTCTCCGGAGGTGTCGTGACGGATCAGGCAGCCTGGAACCAAGTCCTCAACGACGGCAACTGCTTCACCTTCCAGAAGATCTTCCCTGGAGGATTCACACCACAGTTCGGCGCGTACGTTCTCGACGCGTCCGCAGTGACGGGCCTCCGGGGAACCCGGGGCCAAATGGACTGGGACGCCAGCGCAAGTTGGGGCAAGTCCAACATGGATTTCTACATGTACAATACGGTCAACGCTTCTTTGGGGCCCGATCAGCCCTGTAGCGATAAGGGTACGTCGCCGAACGTTCCCGACCAGCCCTGTACGCCGTACTTCAACCCCGGAATCTACGACCAGCAGGAAATCAACCTCAACTTGGATGTCTCTTACCTCCTTAGCGACCAGATCAATATCGCGGGTGGCGGGGAGTGGCGCCAGGAGCGCTTCGAGATTATTCAGGGCGACATGGCGTCCTGGACCGAGGGCCCGCTTGCAAGACAGGGCTTCACGCCCGGATCCAACGGCTTCACAGGCTTCGGCCCCCTTACGGTCGGCGATTGGAAACGTAGCAATTTCGCCGGCTACGGTGATGTCGAATACCGGGATATAGCGCGCGACCGGAACTTCAGCGTCGCGGGACGCATCGAGAATTTTTCAGACTTCGGCACGACGATCAACGGGAAAGTCGCGGGGCGTATAGGTCTCACCGAGGAGTTCGCTCTGCGCGGTAGTGCGAGTACGGGTTTCCGCGCGCCCACGCCGGGGCAGCAGAACGCCTTCAACATCTCGACGATCTACGATCCCGATATCATGGATCTTACCAACAACGGCACGATTCCCTCGACCTCGCGGTTGGCCCAGGAGTACGGCGGCAAAGCATTGGGGCCCGAAAATTCCGTCAACAAGGCTCTCGGCGTGGTATTCGAAAGAGGCCCTTTTATCCTCTCGGCGGACTTCTTCCAGATTGCCATGTCGGATCGTCTCACGACGAGCCAAAACTTCGTCCTCACCACGAGCGATGTGCAGCGTTTGCTGGAAGAGGGAATCATCCGGCCCGGCGGTGTTCTCAAGAGGTTCCGCTTCTTCATCAACGACTTCGAAACGCGCACGCGCGGTCTCGACATCGTGGGCGCCTACCGGGTAGAAGGCCAGAGGGGTTCCACCACGACGTTCAGCACCGCCTGGAATTGGACCTCCACCGAAGTGACCGATTTCAATAGAGAGACACTGAGCGATTTCCGGATCCGGATCCTTCAGGAAGGGCTTCCCAACATACGTGGGAACGTGATGGTCAACCACGCTTTCGCTAATGGAACGAGCGTCCTGGTGCGTGCAAGTTACTGGGGCGGCTACTTCGACGGCGAGACGCCCTACTACGAGTCGGATCCCAGTAATACGATCGACTATCCGGCCCGTACGCTTGTGGATGTCGAAGCCGCTCATTCATTCACGGACTACTTGACGCTTACGGTCGGAGCCCAGAACGTGCTGAATACCGTCCCGCAAGAGTATCCAGGCGCCGCGGACGGTGTGGGCAACAGGTATGGCCAGTTCACCCCGTTCGGTTTTAACGGAGGGTTCTACTACGCTCGCATCCGGTACCGCTGGGACTGGAAGTAAGCGATGCCCAAGCGTACAGTGCAGGGAAAGGGGGGCAGGGGATATGCCCCACCCCTTTTCTTTTTCAGGGATTTTCCATCTTTGCACCTGTTCGGCAGGCGCCTGCGTGGCGTGTACAGGCCTCGGCGGCGCCCCGATTCGTCTGCCCCAGTTCGGTTTCGCATATTCTTTGCGATCTATAATCCCGGAGCGGAGTACCATTTAGGTAGATTCGTTACGCTATAACATTATCATCTGAATGCGGACAAGCACTATGGCGAACGGTAAGATCGTTCAGATAATCGGACCTGTCGTGGACGCGGAATTTCCATCCGGCGATGTCCCCGATATTCTTTCCGCGTTGACGATCGTACGAGACCAGGGGGACGATCTGGTCTTGGAAGTGCAACAGCACCTCGGGGAAAATCGCGTCCGTACGATCGCCATGGATTCCACAGACGGTCTTACGCGCGGTGCAGAGGTCGTGAACAGGGGTCGCGCGATCGCCATGCCTGTTGGCGAAGAGATCCGTGGACGGCTGCTCAATGTAGTTGGACGCGCTATCGATGGGTTCCCGCAACCCGAGGTGAGCGAATGGCGCCCGATTCATCGGGAGGCGCCTGCATTCGACGAGCTTCAGACGAGCATCGAGATGCTGGAAACGGGCATCAAGGTGATTGACCTGATTCAGCCGGTGGCGCGGGGTGGCAAGGTGGGCTTGTTCGGCGGCGCCGGCGTGGGCAAGACGGTGCTCATCCAGGAACTCATCAATAATATCGCCAAGGCGCATGAGGGCCTTTCCGTCTTTGCCGGTGTCGGGGAACGCACCCGCGAGGGAAACGATCTGTTGCGTGAGATGCTCGAATCCGGCGTAATGAGTTACGGCGAGGAATTTCGCAAAACGATGGAGGAAGGAGGCTGGGATTTGAGCAAGGTGGATGACGAAGCGCTTCGGCAATCCAACATCACGCTTGTCTTCGGGCAAATGAACGAACCGCCCGGCGCTCGTGCTCGCGTAGCCTTGGCCGGCTTGACCGTCGCGGAGTATTTTCGCGATCTGGGCGGCCGGGACGTGCTCCTCTTTGTCGACAACATTTTCCGCTTCACGCAAGCCGGTTCGGAGGTTTCGGCTCTGCTTGGCCGCATGCCGAGCGCAGTAGGGTACCAGCCGACGCTTGCCACCGAGATGGGCGAGTTGCAAGAGCGCATCACCTCGACCCGGGACGGCGCCATCACCTCTTTCCAGGCTATTTACGTCCCGGCGGACGACCTCACGGATCCTGCGCCGGCCACCACCTTTGCGCACCTTGACGCTACGACGGTGCTTTCCCGCCAGATTGCCTCGTTGGGGATTTATCCGGCCATCGACCCGCTCGACTCGACAAGCCGCATTCTGGATGCGCGCATCGTCGGCGAGGAACATTACCGGACGGCTCAGGAGGTGAAGGAACTCCTTCAGCGGTACAAGGAATTGCAGGACATCATTGCCATTCTCGGCATGGACGAGTTGTCCGACGAGGACAAGCTTGTTGTGCAGCGGGCTCGCCGCGCCCAGCGATTCATGAGCCAGCCGTTCTTTGTGGCCCAGCAGTTCACCGGTATTGAAGGCAAGTACGTCAAGGTGGAAGATTCGATTCGCGGATTCCGGGCCATTCTGGAAGGAGAAATGGACAAGTATCCCGAGAGCGCCTTCAATCTGAAGGGCTCTATCGAAGAGGTTGCGGAGGCCGGCGAGAAGATGCTCGCGGAGGAGACCGCATAAGCATGGACGCATGTTTGCAAGCGACCGGGTTTTTTCGGTGCTTCGCATAAGGTCCGATTGTATAATACCCAGCCCGTATGGCCCATCTTCAGGTTGAAATCGTTGCTCCGGACCGGCGCGTCTTTCATGGAGAGTCGCGGGGCGTTCAGGCGCCTGGCCGGTTTGGTTCGTTCGAGGTGCTCTTCAATCACGCCCCCATGATTGCTGCGTTCGATATTGGCGCGGTACGTGTCACGGCCCCCGACGGGGAGCAGGTCTTTTTTGCTTCGAGCGGGGGGTTTCTCGAAGTGATCGACAACCGGGTTACTGTACTCGCGGATACGGCCGAGCCGGTTTCCGAAATAGATATGCAGCGGGCAAAAGCGGCCGAGGAACGGGCGTTGGGCCGGTTGCAAGCGACCGGGGAAGAAATTGACCGGCTTCGCGCCGAGCGGGCCCTCGAGCGGGCGCGTAACCGGTTACGCATGGCGATGGGGCGTATTGGCAGGAGGGGTTCAGGATAATCCATGACCACGCTGAACGATCTCCCGACACCCTGTCTGCTGATTGAGCGGTCTCGCCTCGGGGCGAATCTTTCGGCGATGCAGGCCCGTGCCGACGCGCAGGGAGTTCGCTTGCGCCCCCACATCAAAACACACAAGTCAACGGTGCTGGCCCACATGCAACAGGAGGCGGGTGCGCGCGGCGTTACCGTGGCGACAGTGGGAGAAGCCGAGCACTTTACACGCGCCGGTTTCGACGATATACGCATTGCGTATCCTGTGATCGGGCAAGACCGGCTGGAACGTGTAGCCAATCTGTACGCCGACGCACGCCTTTCTTTCTGTGTCGATACGGTGTCCGGCGTTCGAGCCGCCTCCGATTTTTTTGCGGCGCGCGGCGTTTCCGCCGAGGTGTTGATTGAAATAAATGTGGGTCAGAATCGCTGCGGCGTCGATCCGGAAGACGCACGTGCGGTGTCGTTTGCGCGCACTGTAGCCGAATCCCCGGGAATCCGTCTTGCCGGCATTCTTACACACGCGGGGCAGGTGTACAAGGGGCCGCCGGAGGGCGTCTCGAAAGAAGAGGCCATACGAACCGTTTCCCGGCATGAACGGGACGCCATGCTCCGGTTCGCCGGGCGGCTCAGGGAGGCAGGTCTTGCCGAACCGGGCGCCTTCGAAATCAGCATCGGCTCGACGCCCACGATGCACCTGTTCGAGAACAGGGAGGAGGGAGGCTTTCGCATTACCGAGATACGTCCCGGCAACTATGTCTTCCACGACGCCATGCAGGTAGCTCTCGGCGCAGTTGCGTTAACCGACTGTGCGCTTACCGTGCTGACGACCGTTGTCAGCCGCCATCGCACGGCCTCGGGGAGGGAGCGGCTATTTGCCGATGCGGGTTCTAAAACCGTCACCTCCGATCAAGGGGCGCTCACGGACGGCTATGGGCAATTGCTGTACGACGGGCTTCGCATGGAGCGCTTGCCGCATGCACGTATTGCAGCGCTTTCCGAAGAACATGCCTGGATCAATGTACCGGGCGGATCGACCCTCGAAGTGGGAGATCGTATCCGGTTCGTGCCGAATCATGCCTGCGTATGCATGCATCTGCACGAAACCGCGTGGCTTGTCGATGGCGAGGAAGTCATTGATGCCTTGCCCATCGATGCCCGCACTCGCGTACAGTAGCGTCCGGGCCGGACCCCCGCGTTGTCGCGAGAGATCCGGCCCTTTACGCTACTGACTACCTGATGAACAGCATTTCCCGGTACGTCGGCATCGGCCACAGTTCGTTCGGCACCACCCGTTCGAGTTTGTCGCACGCGAGGCGTACGGCACTCATCGCCGGAATGACCTGATCGCGCATATGAACGGCGTGCGCATGACCATCCTCGAAGCTGGTCATGTTCACAGCCTTCAACTGGTCGATCGCTTCACGCAGTTCGTCAATGAGGGCGCCTGTCCCAGAGGCCGTCGCCTGCATGCCTCCAGAGGGAGCGCCGATCTGGTTGGCTTGCGTAACGGTCGCCGTTAACTCTCCGAAGTACTTCGCCGCCGCGGGGAGCACCATCGTTTCGGCTATGGTTTGCGTGGTTTGCGCTTCGATATTGACCGTCATGACGTACTGCTCGAGCCATGTTTCGTACCGGCTCTCGAGCTCCGTCTTCGAAAGGACATTGGCCTTCTCGAAAAGCGATACGTTTTTCTCGTCGAGCATTTTGTCCAGCGCGTCGACCGTCGTACGCAGGTTCAGCAGGCCGCGTCGTTCGGCTTCGGCATGCCATTCTTCCGCGTAGTTGTCTCCCTCGAAAAGGATGGCTTTCGTTTCCTGCGAGGATTCCTGAAGCACCTTGACTATAGCTGCTTCGAAGGACATCCCGTCGTCCATCCTGGCTTCCAGGCTTGTTGCCAGTTCGTCCAGCGAGTCCGCCATGGTTACGTTGAGCACCGTGTTCGCAAACGAGATCGTCTGGTTAGAGCCGACAGATCGGAACTCGAACTTGTTGCCCGTGAAAGCGAACGGGGACGTACGGTTACGGTCACCCGAGTGGCGCGGCAAATGCGGAAGGACCGGACTGCCGAGGCCAAGGAAGCCGCCCTCTTTGTTCGACGTTGCCGAGCCTTCGGCGATCTGGTTGAAGATGTCGTAAAGAGCCTCGCCGAGGAAAACGCTCAAGATCGCCGGGGGCGCTTCGTTGGCGCCCAACCGGTGGTCGTTTCCGGCCGTCGCTACGGTGATTCGCAACAGGTCCTGATGCTTGAACACCGCACGGATCACGGCGGCGCAGAAGAACAGGAACCGCAGGTTTTGGGAAGGATCGTCTCCCGG
This sequence comes from Rhodothermales bacterium, assembly GCA_965248175.1. Lineage (GTDB taxonomy): Bacteria > Bacteroidota > Rhodothermia > Rhodothermales > VXPQ01 > VXPQ01. The sequence goes on along the minus strand of OZ252093.1, from coordinate 511,127 downwards.
TTCAAGCAGGTTAATGCCCGTATTCGTGGACATCGACCAGTTGTTGTGTTTGCCCGATCCGTTCAGTCCGTCGAACGGTTTCTCGTGCAGCAGGCAGACGAGGCCGTACCTGCGGGCTGTCTTCTCCAGCATGAGCATGGTCAGGTGCTGGTGATCGACGCCCAGATTCGAGTTTTCGAAGATCGGCGCGATTTCGTACTGCCCCGGCGCCACTTCGTTATGGCGCGTTTTGACGGGCACCCCGAGACGGTACAGCTCCCGTTCCGTTTCGAGCATGTACGACAGAATCCGATCTTCGATCGCTCCGAAATAATGATCGTCCAACTCGTGTCCCTTCGGCGGTTTTGCACCGATGAGCGTACGCCCTGTGGTCACGAGGTCCGGTCGGCGGTAATAATACTCCTCGTCGATCAGGAAGTATTCCTGCTCGGAACCGACGGTGGAATACACTTTCTGTACGTCTTCCACGCCGAACAACGCAAGGACGCGCCGGGCGGCGACATCCAGTGCTTCTATGGAGCGCAGCAGGGGGATCTTGTAGTCCAGCGCCTCGCCGGTCCAGGAAGTGAACGCTGTGGGGATCGACAGATAGGCCCCGTTTTTGTTCTCGATGATGAATGCGGGCGAGGTAGGGTCCCATGCCGTATAACCGCGGGCCTCGAAGGTGGCGCGCAAGCCGCCGCTCGGGAAACTCGATGCGTCCGGTTCGCCCTGGATCAGGTTGCTCCCGGAAAACTCCGCAATGGCGCCGCCGCCCTTGTTCGGGGTGATGAAGCTGTCGTGCTTTTCGGCGGTCGAGCCGGTCAGGGGCTGGAACCAATGCGTGAAATGCGTTCCACCCCGCCCCTTGGCCCATTCTTTCATGGCTGTCGCCACGGTATCCGCAACGTTCGGATCGACTGGCTCATTGTTTTCGATGGTGGCAAGGAGCCGCTCGTAGACTTTCTTTGGAAGCCGGCTCTTCATGGTCTCCAGGCCGAATGTATTCTCCCCGAAGATGGTTTCGATGTCTATGGGAAGAATCGGCGTCTTGATCTCCGGCACGAATTTGGTTGCGGCTTTTACGTTATAATCGTCAATCAACTTGGACATGGCGTACAGCGTTTGGTGGTCGTGGTGGTACAGGGATGGCGTCAGCAGCGCGTCGGCTGCGTGGCGCAAATGGGGTTAATGTTCCGTCAGCAGTGCGTCCGCTGCGTGGTGCAAATGGGGTTAATGTTCCGTCAGCAGCGCGTCCGCTGCGTGGTGCAAATGGGGTTAATGTTCCGTCAGCTCGGTTGTAAACGGCTTGATTTTCCTCGTTTCCTTGAAGGTGCTCAGCACAATGCTGGTCGAGGTATTGTGCACTCCGGGCAGCGACCGGATTTTCGACAGGAATTGTTCGAGGGCGGTCGTATTCCGGGAGCGTACCTTTAGTATGTGAGATCCCTCTCCGGTAATCGAATGCACCTCCTGCACTTCCGGGAAAACGAGGACTTCATTCACGAAATTGTCGTAATTCACGGATCCATCCACGGTTACGCGAATAAAGGAGGCGATGTCCATGTGAAACCGCTTCGGTGCGACCACGGCGTGATAACCTGTGATCACTCCCCGTTCTTCGAGTTTGCGCATGCGATCGCTAACGGAAGGCACAGAAAGCCCTACGATTTCCGCGATAGCATTGCGTTTCATCCGTCCGCTGTCCTGTAGCAGTTCAAGAATGGTGACATCGATGTCGTCGATTCGGTGCATGGCGTTGTTGGGAGCAATTGGAGTATGCAGTGATCTTTGCCGGAAATTCCACACCAGCTTATTAACTAATTTAGGAAAAGATGCAAGGGTGCACCCCTGAAATTAGATTTTTAACCCATTTTTTGCATACAGGGCCGGATTTTCGTTCATCGCAAGGTGACTCGTGGCGAAGCGTTCGCAATGTATGCGAACATGGAGGGCCTCCAAACGTACCCATGCGGGATATGTAACGACTTGGTTTTTGAGCAATTAACATAGGGAATGTCATGCACCGCAGAGATTTTTTCCGGAGTGCGGCCGCCGCAGGAGGGCTTCTTGGAATGGGGGCTGCTGCCCCTGCAAGGGTGCTGGCGCCGATGATGGAGTTGGGCCGTGGGCCGGGTAACCGAATCGGCGTATCCACCTATTCGTTCTGGCGTTTCGCAGGGGGGCGGGAAGACTACCCGATAGCTTCTTGTATTGAGCAGGCCGCGGACATGGGTTTCGACGGCGTGGAGATTCTCCACATCCAGATGGGTTCCGAGGATAATGCCCATTTGCAGATGCTCAAGCGCAAGGCCATCGAGTCGGGATTGGACCTGATGGGGTTTTCGACTCACCAGGGATTCGTATCGCCGGACGCCGGGACGCGCCAGGAGAATGTGGACAGCACAAAGCGCCAGATCGATATAGCCTCTGCGCTGGGGATTCCCACCATGCGCATCAATACCGGGCGTTGGGGTACGAGCGAATCGTTCGATGCGCTGATGGCCAACCGGGGCATTGAGCCGCCGCTCGAAGGATATACGGACGAGGAAGCGTTCGAGTGGGTAATCGACGCCATCGGTTCCTGCATTGATCACGCTGCGGAGAAAGGGGTCGTGCTGGGGCTGGAGAATCACTGGGGACTCGGGCGCACGCCCGAGGGGGTGCTGCGCATTGTTCGCGCCATTGATTCGCCCTGGCTTCAGGTGACGCTGGATACGGGCAACTTTCTGGAAGACCCCTACGACAAGCTGGCCATGCTGGCGCCGTACACCGTGCTCGTACAGGCCAAGACGTATTACGGCGGCGGCACGTGGTATACGCTCGATCTGGATTACGACCGCATCGCGCAGATCATGCGCGATGCCGGTTTTCGGGGATATGTTTCGCTGGAATTCGAGGGCGCCGAAGATCCTGGCGTAGCGATTCCGAAGAGTCTGGCGCTATTGCGCAACGCATTCGGGGGGTAGCCGGATCGTAATGCGTCGTCGGGCAGTAGGATGCCGTTCTGTACTTGTCCGGGCCCGTAGCTCAGTGGTTAGAGCAGTGGACTCATAATCCATTGGTCGTAGGTTCGAACCCTACCGGGCCCACTTTTCAGCAACGCCGGAGCCGGGAACAGTTCCGGCGTTTCCTATGGAGCCGCGCACGCGAAGCTGTCTGCGTCGTCGGTATTGCCCTCCCCGTCGTAGACTGCGCGTTGCGGATAGGGACACAAGGGGCGGCTCCGAACGACCTCCCTTGCTGCGTTTCGTTTCAACGCTACGATGCGATCGGGCGCCTTGTCCTGTTCCACCCAGTCCGTCAGCACGTTCAGCCAGTTCACTTCCCCGGGGCCGGGGCCGCCGCCGCAGTGCAGGACGCCGGGCATCATGAACAGGCGGAAGTAATCGCGCACATCGGGGTCAAGGTGTTCTACTTCTTCGAAGTACCGGATACTGGCCAGAGCGCTTAGCGCAGCGTCGGACCAGCCGTGCCACAGAACCAATTTGTGCCCTTTACCGGCAAAGTCGCTCAGGTCCGGATCCGTGGCGTCCATGAATGCCGAGGCATAGGAGGCGGATTGCTCCCACGATGAAAAATCGTAGCCCGCGTAGTCCCAGTCGGGATCTGCGAAGACGAGGTACTTCGCGTAGTTCATCCCGAATGCCCAGTGCAGGCTCGGCGCTGTTTCCCCCGAATTCCGGTAAAAATCTTCAAATTTCCCGGTGATCCAGTTTATCCAGCCCCCGGGCGTTCCTTCCCCTCCAAAGGGCAGGCCAACGTACAATGGCCCCTCCTCGTTGACGGGCGGCGCATACACGGTCCGGATTGCTTCCAGCTGCGCCTCGGTAAAGCAAGGGTCCGCATCTTCGTCCGCATTGCCTGTACACATCGGCAAGGAGGCAGGATCGAACGGGCACATTCGGGGATCTTCCATGACGCCGTCACGCACGCCGTCGAGCGCATCGCATTCGTCCAGAACCGCCTTTTCCAGAAAGCGGAGGTGTTCCGGCGATAAGAGCGGTGTACCGGTTCGGGAAGGATCAGGATAGAGTTTCTGCATATTCTGCAACCCTTCCGCCATAATGCCGGTCCAGTCGAAGGCCGGCGCACCGGACGATATACCGTCGAAATCCTCCGGATAACGCTGTGCTTCCATAAGGGCCTGTCCGCCGCCTCGAGAGCACCCGAGGAAGTACGAATAGTCGATGTCTGACTCATAATGGGCGCGGACGATCGCTTTCGCCGTTTCGGCGGTGCGATGCACGGCCAGATGCCCGAAGTTGATCTGACGTTCCGGCTGGTTGAGCGCCCACGAGGCGTCTGTCCCGGGTCCCTCGTGGCCGGTATCGGTTCCAACCGTGGCATATCCGAAATGCACCGACCACCGGGCTGCATTCTGAATGGAGCCCACAAAGCCTCCACCACCGCCCATCGCGAACCGGCCGTTCCAGGTCTCCGGCAAGAGGAGTTCGAAGCGAATTTCCCGGCCGATGACTCCTTCTACCCGGCAGTGCGGCGCCTCGCCCGACTCATTGCCTTGTTCGCCGGGCTCTACGACCGCGGCCTCGACGATCCGTACGTCGGGAAGACGCAGGGCGGCAAGATTGGAGCACTTGTCTTGCGCGGTCGCCGAACGCCCCCCGAACAGGCAGGCGGAAACAAGCAGCGTTGCAGTAAGCAACCGGCAGTAGCCTCGACGGCGGGAACGGATCGGGGAAACAGATCGGGGGAAGGAGGACATGAGTGTGCGGAGCTTGGAGGTGGATGCAATACGTTTCAGAATACGCGAAACAGGCCGTAAAGCGCCACCATCACAATGGAAACGATACTGATCCAGAGTAGTGTGTCGTAGACGCGTCCCGGCCTGAGTACCTCGGGGAGGCTGCGGTATCGAAAATGCAGTACGGCGAAAACCACAAGCAGCAGAATGACGGTGGTGATGGCCCCGCCGATGGCGACCATCATGGCCGGCAGTTTGATGAGCAGGAAGAGGGCTGCCCAGACCAGCGGAATGATCCAGGCCAGCCATCCGATAGCCTTCCGGCGCACCCTCGTTTCCTTGAAATCGAACCACCCGATCTGCCCGAAAGCGTCCGCAAACAGGCGCGTCCAGATGGCAAGTGCGCCGAACAGCGTGGAAAAGAGCACGGTGAACGCGCCTGCGAGGAAAAGCGCGCCCGCCCAGTCGCCGAGGCTCTGCGTATATATCCGGGAAAGCGTATTCACCAGTTCCATGCCCTCGGGGAGCAGTCCCTGTCGATAGAGAATCGCCGCGCCCAGCAGATAAAATGCCGCGGTCGTGACCGTGTACACGATCATCGCCACCACTGCATCCAGGTACAGGACGCGAATCCAGCCCTTTGCGCGCCTTGTCCAGGCGGCGGTCGCCTCGTACGGGCCGGTATGCGCCGCATACCCCTTCTCGATCAGCCAGTAATTGTAGGCCAGAATCTCGTCGCCGCCCACGCCCGTAATGCCGAATGTGCCTATCGCGATGAGCACCACCTCAGGGGGAAGTTGGAAACCGAATCCCCCCAGAATATCCTCTACGGAAAACTGGAACGGCGTGAACTGCACGGCGACGACGCAAAACACGGTCAGCAACGTGAACAGGCCGATCAGCACCAGGGAAAGTTTCTCGATAGGGGCATACCGGCCGTGCTGGATAATGATCGATACGGCTACGCTGGCTACAAGACACCAGATCACCACCGGTACCTGCGGAAAAACGAGGACCAGTACGAGCGCCGTGCCCCCGATGACGCCGCCGACCTGCATCGTCTTGAGCACCATCAGGGTAAGCCAGGTCCAGATTGTCCAACTGGCTTTCCCGAAATGAGGCCCCGGCAAACCGTTCAGCGCCTCCATCGTGGACTGACCGGAATAGATCGCGTTCTTGCCGAATTCCACCTGAACAGCCACCTTCACAAGGCAGCTGACGAGGATGATCCAGAACGTTACGAATCCGGCCTCCGCCCCCAGTCGCGTAGTGGCGATCAATTCCCCGGAGCCGACAATGGACGCCGAGAGGATGAAACCCGGCCCAAGGTAACGAAGCCGCCCGGAAAAGGTGGTCGGCGGTTCTTTTATCTTGTCCGGCGAGGGCCGGTACGGATTGACTTCAGGGGGTGTTTTTGAATCCTTGTCGCGCGCCATACAGGGCAATATACCCTGTGCAGAGCAATAAACGGTTTGGGTTTGGCGCAACGAACTACGGATACCATAAATGGTAACACAAGATGGTTCCGCGAAAGCGTATATTCTTTTCGATCATCGACCTCCTTTATGCACACTATGGAAGCCAACTCCACGTTCGATGTCACCGGATGGGACGCCTCACCCTATGACCGCCCCGAAGAAGGCCCCGTATTGACCCGGGTGACCATTCGGAAAAAATTTCAGGGAGACCTCAACGGGGAAAGTACCGGCGAAGGCCTTTTCTGCGGACTGAACGATCCGGAAGCCGGCGCAGGATATGTCGTTTCAGAAAAAGTGACGGGGACCCTTGCCGGGCGAACCGGCACATTCGTCCTGCAGCACGGAGGTATCATGGGGCCGGGCATGACGCCGCATTCGTTTGGGAACATCGTGCCCGGATCGGGTACCGGCGAGTTGGCCAGCCTCGGCGGCGAGATGGAAATCAGCCGCACGGGGGCCGGAGTGCATACGCTGACCCTTCAATACACTTTTACCGAAGACGCCCCATGACGTTGCCGGCGTTGTTCGTCGATCCGGCGGGCCGGTCCGGATATACCCCATCCTCGTATCCATTTCATTACCTGCAACCGTATCCATATGCGCCGCCTTTTCTGTTTTCTCGCCCTGCTCCTGCTGACCGTTTCCGGTGCCGGGGCACAACATACACAGGACCCCGCCGACCACCGCGTCATCGAGTTTCCCGATGTACCGGGGTACCACACGCTGGTTTGCGACTTCCACACCCACACGGTTTTCTCCGACGGGAGTGTCTGGCCTGACATCCGCGTGGAGGAAGCGATACGCGACGGTCTCGACTGCCTTGCGATCACCGATCACCTCGAATACCAGCCGCATATCGCCGACATCCCGCATCCGGATCGCAACCGGAGCTACGATCTGGCTGTGCGAGTGGTCGAAAAAATAGTGGAGGATGAGCAGGAACAGGCGGAAAACGAAGAAGCGGACGGAGATGAAGAGGCGGACGAGAATGAAGAAGAAAGCGTGCCGCTTTTCGTCCTGCGGGGAGCGGAGATTACCCGAGCAATGCCGCCGGGCCATGTGAACGCCGTCTTGCTGGAAGATGTCAATCCCGTTCTGGTGGATGATCCCGCGGATGCACTCCGCGAGGCCAACCGGCAAGGAGCGTTCTTATTCTGGAATCATCCGAGCTGGCCGTCGCAAAAACCGGATGCGATCGCAGAACTCACCGACATGCATCGCGAGTTGCTCGACGAGGGGCTCCTGCACGGGATCGAAGTGGTCAACGAACATTGGTATTCGGACGAAGCGCTCCAGATCGCCCTCGACCATAATCTCGCCATCCTTGGCACCTCCGACATTCATGGCCTGATAGACTGGACGTTCGATGTGCCCGGAGGCGGTCACCGGTCCGCCACACTCGTTTTTGCGACGGATCGTTCTCTCGAAGCCATCAAAGAGGCGCTTCGGATGCGGCGCACGGTAGCATGGTACAAGCATATCCTGATCGGCAGACCGGAGCATTTGCAGCCGCTGATCGAGGCGTCGCTCTCGGTAAAGACCGCGGAATACGGCGAAGACACGTCTGTGCTCCATGTGGCCATCGAAAACACGTCCGACGCGGCATTTACGCTACGCAACCGGTCGGAATACACCTTCGCCGATGCGACGGACCTGATCGTCGCCGAAGCGCATGCCGTTACATGGGTGGAGGTCAAGACCGGCGAACGGGGGTTTCGACACGATCTCGTTTTCGAGGTGCTCAATGCCGTCACGGCGCCCTCCACACATCCCGAATGGGCGTTGACCATCGAGGTGGAAGAGATGAGGGAAGAGGAATAGAAAATCTGTCCAATCAAATCGAACTATCTCTGTTCGACGAGGTGGAGCGCAAAGCCAGAATCAAGGGCGAGTAACTTGACGAGCAGCCCTGCAAGTCAAGAATTGTCTATAACTCCCAATTATGCTGAAGATTCTTGACATCCGGCTATGAGTTGGTATATCCTTATCCGGCGTTCCATTTTAGGGGCATCTTATTTCGGTCGCTCAACACAGAGTTGGCACAAAGGGTCTCCTCGGCAGTGTGGCCTGAATGATCCTCACCTTAACCTTAAGTAAACGAAACCTTCGGAGGTGAGAAATGGTCCGTAAAAACTGGACAGTTTTTTTCGTGTTTTTAAGTGTACTGTCGCGTCGGGTTATGCCGCTTTGGGCAGCGGTTTTCGTTTGTAGAATACGTCGTCGGGGGTTCGGTTGTCAAGTCCCTGGTGAGGCCGCTCTTCATTGTTTTTAGTGGCTTGGGGGTAAACCTCTTGGAGGTGCAATATCGGGGGCGTGTCCTGAAAACTGTGTAAGTGGTCATTCGTACACATAGTTTCACAGGGAGGTGAAGCCGATGACCGAACTTACAGCCAGACAGCAGGAGCTTCTGGACGAATTGCTAAAGGATTTCAAGGGAGACGCCCGGGAGCTTTTCGGAGAGGGCGGTTTGCTCAAGACGATAGGCAAGCGGGCTATCGAGGCGGCTCTGGAGGGTGAGATGACACACCATCTTGGTTATCCTCCGCACAATCCGTCGGGCCGCAAGAGCGGCAATTCCCGCAACGGACGCACTGCGAAGCGCCTTGAGAGCGAATCGGGTTCTTTCGATCTGGAGGTTCCTCGGGACCGCAACGGCAGTTTCGAGCCGAAGATCGTAGAGAAGCGCCAGCGCCGCGTAGCGGGTCTTGACGATGTGATCGTGTATCTGTACGCGCAAGGGCAGAGCACGCGCACGATCCAGCAGACGCTGAAGCGTCTCTACGGGGCGGAGGTGTCCTCGACGCTTATATCGGAGGTGACTTCAAGCGTTCTGGAGGAGGTGAACGCCTGGCAGGCCCGTCCGCTCGAGAGCGTCTATCCGATCGTGTACTTCGACGCCTTGTTCGTGAAGTCTCGCGAGGAGGGATCGGTGAAGACGCGAGCGGTCTACGTGGCGCTGGCGATAGACATGCAGGGGGAAAAGCAGGTGCTCGGTCTTTGGATCGCTCCGACGGAGGGGGCCGTTTCGTGGTTGAATATTTTCTCGGAGTTGCAGGCTCGCGGCATGCAGGATTGCTTCATTGCCTGCGTCGACGGCTTGAAGGGTCTTCCAGAGGCTATAGAGACGATCTATCCTCGCGCTCGGGTGCAGTTGTGCATCGTGCACCAGGTGCGCAAGAGCCTGCGCTACGTGCCTTGGAAGGAGCGCAAGCAGGTAGCAGCCGGTTTGCGTGCGATCTACGCCGCTCCGAGCGAGGAGACGGCCCTTTCGGCGCTCGATACGTTCGAGGCGGCCTAGAGCGAGAAGTACCCGGCTATCGCTCCGCTCTGGAGGAAGGACTGGGAGCGTCTGGCGCCTTTCTTCGACTATGCGCCTGCGATCCGCAAGGTGGTCTACACCACCAATGCGATCGAATCGCTGAACTACAGCCTGCGCAAAATCGTCAAGGGACGGGGCGCTTTCCCCAACGACGACGCGGTGCGCAAGCTGCTCTACCTGGGCCTGCGCGAAGCCGCGAAAAAGTGGAAGCGACCTATACGCGACTGGAAGGCCGCACTCAACCAGTTCGTCATACTTTACGGGGATCGAGTCCCCATTGAACAATAATCCCGCTTACACAGAAATGGTCCGAAAAAACTGGACAGTTTTTTTCGGGTTTTTAAGTGTACTGTCGCGTCGGGTTATGCCGCTTTGGGCAGCGGTTTTCGTTTGTAGAATACGTCGTCGGGGGTCCGGTTGTCAAGTCCCTGGTGAGGCCGCTCTTCGTTGAAGTAGCGCAGGTAATCGGCAATCCCCTTCCCGGCCTCGCTCACCGTCTCGTACGCGCGCCGGTAGACTTCTTCCTGCTTGAGGCTGCGCCAGAGGCGCTCCACGTACACGTTATCGAGCCAGCGGCCCTTGCCGTCCATAGAGATGCGCACGCCATGCTCCTTGAGCGCACCGGTGAACGCCTCGGAGGTAAACTGCGCTCCCTGATCGGTATTGAAGACCTCAGGTGCACCGTAGCGGACAATGGCTTCTTCCATCGCTTCGACGCAAAAGGCGGCGTCCATCGTGTTCGATAGCCGGTGGGCGAGCACCTTGCGGCTATACCAGTCGATCACGGCCACAAGATAAAGAAAGCCCTTCGCCATAGGGATGTACGTAATGTCCGCCGCATAGACCTGCCGGGGTCTCGTCACCTTCATGCCTCTGAGCAGATAAGGATAAATCCTGTGCCCTTCTCCCGGAGACGACGTGCGGCGCTTGGGGTAAATGGCCCTAAGGCCCATCAGGCGCATGAGGCGAACGACGCGGCTTCTGGCGACACGGACGCCTCGCGCCTCGAGCATGCTCTTTATCGTGCGCGATCCGCTCGTGGGGCGTTCCATGTAGAGCCTGTCGATCTCTTTCATCACGGTAAGGTTCTCTTCGCTCTCTGCGCGAGGGGTATAGTAGGCCGTCGAACGACTCAACGACAAGAGCCTCGACTGGCGAACCACGGGCATGGTATGGGCGCGATCTATCCTCGCCCGGCGCTCGACTATCGGTCTCGACCGAGCGCCTTCGATAAAAAATCCTTCTCCATCGACAACTCTCCGATCTTCGCGTGAAGCACCTTTATCCGGTCGTCGCGCTCGTCCGGAGCGCCGCCGCGGCCTCGGGTGAAAGCCTCCTCGGCGGTCTCTACCAGCTGCTTCTTCCACGATTGTATCTGGTTCGGGTGCACCTCGAAGCGCTCGGCGAGTTCGGCCAGCGTACGGTCGCCGCGAACGGCGGCGAGGGCTACCTTCGCCTTGAACGAAGGACTATGGGTTCTGCGTGTGCGTCTTGACATGGGTCTCGTCGGGTTAGATTGTATCGAAACAAGGTCGCAACACTACACCTTAATTCCCCGGAAATCTGTCCAATCAACCCGAACCACCTCTGTGGTCGATGCCAATTGTATCGGTGCAGCCAGCGGGGGAGGTACTCGCCGCGCTGTCCAGAGCTGTCGTAGGCGCGTGCGTAGGCCCATTCGCGCAGCGCGGTTTGGATGAAGCGTTCTGCTTTGCCGTTGGTTCGCGGGGTATAGGGTCGCGTTCGGATGTGTTTCATTTTGAGTTGTCGGCACAGTTTTGCGAAGCGTTTCGAGCGGTAGCAGGAGCCGTTGTCGGTCATGACGCGGGTGAAGGCGACTCCGAGTGTTCGGAAGTAGCGCAGGGTGTCGACGAGTGCGCTACAGGCGCTTAGAGCGGTCTCGCCGGGCTGGATGCAAGCGAAGCTTACCCGGGAATGGTCGTCGATGGCCACATGCACGTATTCCCATCCGGCTCCTGCGGAGTTCTTTCGTCGGTTACCGGTGACCCGATGGCCCGGACGCACGAAACGCCCCAGCCGCTTTACGTCCAGGTGCAGCAGGTCGCCCGGATGGGGGTAGACATAACGGCAAGACGCAACTGGAGGGTCCAGATGGGACAATCGGTTCAATCCGGCTTGCTGGGCTATCCGGGCCACCGTGCTGTGCGCCACCCCGGTTCTTCGGCTAATCTCGCGATAGGTGCATCAGGCGCGGCGAAGGGCCAGGATTGTCTCCCGTTGCGCTTGCGAGGTGCGATGCGGGCAGCTGACAGGACGCGAAGAACCGTCCTGAAGACCTCTTCGTCCCTGTGCCCGATACCGGGCCAGCCACCTGTAGGCCGTGCGCACACTTACCCCTGAGGCCTGGGCGGCTTCCTCGATGCGAAGCCCCCCGTTAACGATGCGACGCACCAGAATCTCTCGACCTTTCGGCGTCAATCGGGCATTCTTGTGAATGTCCGTTCGGCTCTCTCCCTAACTTTCGGTTCACATATCCCTAATAAACTCGGGCATCAGGCGCGAATGAATAACCTACTGAGAGATCACACCTAACGGACGGGCAAAGACCTTGCCGCCCCGCTCTCTCGCCCCCATAACCGTTGCCTTACCCTGCGTTGCGCCGCCTACGCGCAGTTTCTTCCCGGAATGCTTGTTGCTCTCCTTGCCGCCAATATAGGTCTCGTCTACTTCGACGATCCCTTCCATCCTGGAGGTTGCAAACGGCATACCTTCACGCAGGCGTTGCGCCATAAACCATGCAGTCGGTTGCGACACGCCCAGATCCCGATGCAGCTTCATACTCGATACACCCTTCAAGTTCGTTGCCATAAGGTACATACCGAGCGCCCAGGTACGCAACGACAGGTTCGAATCCGCCATGACGGTTCCGGTTTTCAACGAGAAGTACGAGCGGCAATCCCTGCACCAGAAGGGCATCGGCTTGCGGCTCTCGACACGAGACGTTCTCATGCATCCGCACTTCGGACAAGCGCGTTCGCCCGTGGGCCAACGCTGGGCCTCGAACCAACGTTGCGCCGCTTCCTCATCGGGAAACATCCGCAACAGCTGAAACAGCGTAATACCCGTTCTTTCCGATCTCCCCGGAGCCTTGTACATAGTCTCGTAACCTGTTCGAAAATCTTTTCTCTAACTACCCGCAAAATAAGAACTTAAATCTATTCTGTCAAGCATTCTTGATAATTCCCATTTTTTTGCGATCCGGGTTATTAGAGGTGGTTCGGGTTGATTGGACAGATTTCGGCGGAATTTAAGGTGTAATGTTGCGACCTTGTTCCGATCCAATCAACCAGACGAGACCCATGTCAAGACGCACACGCAGAACCCACAGTCCTTCGTTCAAGGCGAAGGTAGCCCTTGCCGCTATGCGCGGCGACAGCACGCTGGCCGAACTCGCAGAACGCTTTGAGGTGCATCCGAACCAGATACAGTCGTGGAAAAAGCAGCTCACAGAGAGCGCCGAGGAGGCGTTTGTCCGAAGCCGCAACGTTCCCGACGAACGCGACAGGAAGATCGAGGCGCTTCATGCGAAGATCGGTGAGTTGTCGATGGAGAAGGGTTTTTTATCGAAGGCGCTCGGTCGCGACCGATAGCCGAGCGCCGCGCTATGATAGCGCGTACCCATCGCTTGCCCGTAGTTCGCCAGTGCAGACTTGTCGAGCTGAGCCGTTCTACGGCCTACTACCGTCCCCGAGAGGAGAGCGAGGAGAACCTTGCCGTGATGAAAGAGATCGACCGCCTCTACATGGAGCGCCCCACGAGCGGATCGCGCACGATAAAGAGCCTGCTCCGGATGCGAGGCATTCGTATAGCCAGAAGCCGCGTCGTTCGCCTCATGCGTCTGATGGGCCTTAGGGCCATTTACCCGAAGCGCAGGACATCGTCTCCGGGGGAAGGGCACAAGATTTATCCTTATCTGCTCAAAAGCATGAAGGTGACGAGACCCCGCGAGGTCTATGCGGCGGACATTACGTACATCCCTATGGCGAAAGGCTTTCTCTATCTCGCAGCCCCGGTCGACTGGCACAGCCGCAAGGTACTGGCGCACCGGCTCTCGAACACGCTCGACGCATCCTTTTGCGTCGAAGCGATGGAAGAGGCCATTATCCGCTACGGAGCGCCCGAGGTATCCGACACGGACCAGGGAGCGCAATTCACCTCCGAGGCGTTCACCGGCGCGCTGAAGACGCACGGCGTGCGTATCTCCATGGATGGGAAGGGACGCTGGCTGGACAACGTGTACGTGGAGCGTCTCTGGCGCAGCCTCAAGCAGGAAGAAGTCTACCGACGTGCGTACGAGACAGTGGCCGAAGCCAGAAAGGGAATCGCCGACTACCTGAGCTACTTCAACGAAGAACGCCCGCACCAGGGGATTGACAACCGAACCCCCGATGACGTATTCTACAAACGAAAGCCGCTCGCCAAAGCGGCGTAACCCGACGCGGCGCTACACTTAAAAACGCTGGAAAAACTGTCCAGTTTTTTCGGACCATTTCTATTGCCTCCATAATTGGGAATTATATACTTAAGGATACTCTGATTAAGTCCCGGTTTGTATTTTACGATATAGTCCATCACCAAGCGAGGAAAATCCGATGCTCCAGTTTTCATTCGAGGACGTGACCTACCAAAGCCGGACCAAAAAGACGCGTAACCAGCGATTTTTGGAGCAGATGGATGCGGTGCTTCCCTGGAAGGTTTTTCTTTCGGAATTGGCGCCTTTCTATCCGAAGGGCGCCAAGGGGCGTCCTCCGGTCGGTCTTGAGGCGATGCTTCGAATCTACTTCATGCAGCAATGGTTCGGGCATTCGGATCCGGGCATGGAAGACGCCCTGCACGACAATATTGCGATGCGTCGTTTCGCTCGTCTGGAGGCGGGCTACGCGCCGGACGAGACCACGATATGCAAGTTTCGTCACTGGCTCGAAGAGCGCGAGTTGCCGAAGACGCTTCTGTCGATTAGCGGCAAGCACCTTCGTTCTCGTGGCGTCATGGTTCGCGAGGGCAGCATCGTGGACGCGACGATCGTTTCTGCTCCGACGTCTACGAAGAACCGCTCTGGTCAGCGCGATCCGGAGATGAAGTCCACTCGTAAGGCGAACAAGTGGCATTTCGGGATGAAAGCGCATATCGGCACGGACACGCAGGGCTATGTGCACAGCGTAGAAGTAACGGCGGCGAACGTGCACGACGTGACGATGATGGAGCAGTGTCTTCACGGCGAGGAGAAGACGATCTACGGCGACAAGGGCTACTCGTGCCGAAAGCGCAAGGAGAAGGCCGAGTCGCAAGGCGTCGCTTGGCGCGTGTTGCGCAAGGCCGCCAGAGGCAGGAAACTGACGTGCGCGGACGCTTCGTTCAATCGCAAGAGCAACCGCACTCGTGCTCGCGTAGAGCATCCCTTCGGGGTGGTCAAGCACCTTTGGGGCTACCGCAAGACACGCTACCGCGGGTTGCGCAAGAACGCGGCGCAGGTCTATACGCTGTTTGCGCTGGCGAATTTCTTCATGGCGCGCAAGAAATTGATAGCGGTCGCGGGATAGGTATGCCCGGGCGCCGCGTTTTGAGGTGTCCGGGAGGCGAAAACGCAACGATATCGTAGATTCGGCCTTGAATCCGACCCCTGACGGCCCCTGTCCAACCTGAAATCGCCCTTCCCCGGTCTCGAATCTTCAATTCGACTCCCAGTGATGGATTGATCAGAACTTCCTCAACTATATAATTCCCCCATAATTCTCATTCAGATAGCCATGCTATTATAAAACCTACCGCCCCTGCCCCGCAATCCATGCCCGCCGTTGCAGCAGATCGGGATTGTCCGGGTATTGTGCGAGCAGGCGATCCGTGTATTCGAGTGCTGCATCCCATGTTTCCTGTTGGGCATGGAAAATGCTCAGCGCGTTAAGGTAATCCGCGTGGTCCGGGGCAAGGCGCAGCGCATTGGACAGAAGCCGTCCGGCTTGTTCGGCATTGCCCAGTTGCTGGTACGCCAGCCCGGCGTTGTACTGCATGCGGGCATTCGAGGCATCAAGCGCCGCTGCCCGGCCGAGGTGGGTTGCAGCCTCTGCAAGCCGGTCCGGCGTTTCGGCGAGGAACAGGCCGAGCGTGTAATGCACCTCGGCCGCATCGGGCTGCATGCGCACCGCCGCGTACAGGGAGGCTTCAGCTTCGGCAGCCAGCATTCCCGCTTCTGCACCGCCCGGCTCCCGCATGCGATTAAGTAGCATGGCCAGGTTGAGGTGCGCCGGGACGAAGGTGGAGTCGATGCGGACGGCGGTCCGGTAGGCTGCGGCAGCAGAGTCGGATTGGCCAAGGTGCTCGTGGAGAATGGCAAGGTTCAGGTGCGAGGCCGCCTGATCGTTCAGGGCATACTGCCCGTCGCGGTATTCCTGCAGGGCATTCCGCCAGGCGGCTGCCGTTTCGCTTGCGTTGTCCCGGGCGTATCGCTCCGGTGCGATCCGGGCGAGCACGCGGGCTGCTTCCATCCGCACCAGCCCGACGGGATCGGTCAGCAGGGGCTCCAGTTTCGGGATCGCCGAGCGATCGTTTCCGACGCTGTTCTCTGCCCCGAGGCGGCGTACGGCGGCGGCCCGCACGAGGGGCGCTTCGTCGCCGAGCGCTTTGATGGCGGCCTCCGAAGCGCGGACGGTGGCATAGCGGTCCAGCAGCGTCAGCGCCGTGGCGCGCACAATATCCGGGGCAGTGTGATCTTCCATCAGGCGGATTAATTCCGGCTCGGCCCCGGGAGCTCCTTCCCGTCCGCCGGCAAGGGCCGTGGCGAACGAGGGCGGGCGTTCCGGTCCATGCCAGTCATCGATCCGTTCGGCAGCCCATTCCGCGGAGCGGTCCGCATGGCATCCCTGGCATACATTGGGTGCGCCGGTGCGGGCGGACAGGTCGGGCCGGGGAATCTTGAAACTGTGGTCCCGGCGGGGATCTACCACCATATAGGTCCGCTCGGGCATATGGCAATCGACACACTGCGCCCCTTCCGATTCCTGCGGATGCCGGATGTGCTCGAACGTGTCGTAGGTGGTCGCCTCGTGGCATTGTCCGCAGAGCGCATTCCCCTCGAATTTCAGCCGCGTCGTATGCGGATCGTGGCAATCGGCGCACACGACGCCCTCCGCGTACATTTGGCTTTGCAGGAAAGAGCCGTACACATACACCTCATCGCGTATCTGCCCATCGGCAAAGTACAGTTCCTCTTCGAGCAGTTCGGGCTCGTAGTGGTCCAGGAAGATATTGCCCGCGACATGATTCGGGTAGACGATCCGGCGCCGGGAATGGCAGGGTGCACACGTCTCCACCTGCTGGTGCGGCGCCGAAAGGGTCGCCGTGAGGCCGGAAGGGGCGGAATCGTAGGTTCCGGATTGCGCCTTTTGCACATGGGCTTCACCGGGCCCGTGGCATGCTTCGCAGCTCACGTCGATTTCCGAAAAGGAGGTCTCGTAGGCGCCGGCGGCCAGGTTGAAGTTGCGTTGCAGGTTGGTGGAGTGGCAATCCGCGCACATGTAATTCCAGTTCATGCCGTCGCCCGTCCAGTGGAGCCAGTCCGGAGGGGTGATGCATTCGTCTTCTGCGAGAGAGAACCACCGTTCGCCCTGCGTATCCCAGGCGACGGTGAATGCCTGCAAGCGCCCGTTTTCCAGCGGGATGAGATATTGCTGGAGAGGTTTGTAGCCGAAGGTGTAGGCGACCGGGTAGGTTTGCATGGTTCCGTCGGTCCCCTGCGTGTGGATAAAGAAGCCGTCATCTTCCCGGAAAAAGCGCGTTTCGACGCCGCAGTGACGGAAAACGGCGTCGTCGAAGTCCCCAAGCACGGTTTCCGGGCGGGCCTCTTCCATGGCCCGGTCGTGATCCGATCCTTCCCACGCAAGGGCAGCCTCCGCATGGCACCCGGAACAGACTTCGCGGCCCACGTACGCCGGGGCGGAAGCAGTGCGGGATGCATGTTCCGGGCCGCACCCGGATCCGGTCAGGCCGACCCATCCCGCCAGTCCTGCGGCGGCAAGCAGGCGCAGGAGCGGAACGCACCGGTCGGATCGCGGGGCGGGCGTATGTCGGGACGGCGGCACGGACCGGGACGAGGATGTGGAAAGCAGGTGGGATTTTCGGACGATGCAGGCCCTTCCGGGATGCGCTGCGGAAGGTGCAGTATACTATCTGCCGGGTTTTCGTGTCGAGCGAATGCCAAAAAGCAGGCAGCGCCGCCGACCCGCCCATTAGAACGGATCAAAAGATTTTATGTTGTATCCTGTGCCCGGATCATGCGCTGTTCCTCTTGACACTGTCCGCCGGAAAACTTATTTGTAACCATTCCTTTCGATTCCCTGACATTCCATAAAACCATGCGCCTTTTCGTCCACGCTTTTCTTGTTGTCGTTCTTGCGTTCGTCGGCGCGTTGTCTGTCCGGGCACAGTCCGGCGACGCTCCCCGGAACGTTGTGTTTATCCTGAGCGACGACCACCGGTACGATTTCATGGGGTTCCATGAGCGGGCCCCCGAGTTCCTCGAAACCCCGAACATGGATCGCATGGCCCGGGAAGGGTTGCATCTACGGAATGCATTCGTGACCACGGCGTTGTGTTCGCCGAGCCGCGCCTCGATTCTTACCGGCCGGTATGCGCATAACCACGGCGTGGTGGATAACCAGCGGCTGGTGCCGGAGGGCACTACGTTTTTCCCGGAATTGCTCCAGGAGTCAGGCTACGAGACTGCTTTCGTAGGGAAATGGCACATGGGCTCTTCCAACGACGGGCCTCGCCCGGGCTTCGACCACTGGGTAAGTTTCCGGGGGCAGGGCGTCTATATGAATCCCGAACTGAACGTAAACGGGTCGCGCAGCCCGCACCTCGGCCACACGTCGGACCTGCTCACGGATTACGCCCTCCGGTGGCTGGATAACCGGGATGCGGACCGTCCGTTCTTTCTGTACCTCTCGCACAAGGCGGTTCATGCCGAGTTCATTCCCCCGGAGCGGCACGCGGGCCGGTATGCGGACACGCCGCCGGAGTATCCCGTCACTATGGCGAATACGGAGCAGAACTATCTCTCCAAACCCCGGTGGGTCAAGGAGCAGCGCTATAGCTGGCACGGCGTCGATCACATGTACCACGGCGATCTTGTGTACGACCAGTTCTACCGCCGGTATGCAGAGACCTTGCTGAGCATCGACGACAGCATCGGGCGCGTACTGGATTACCTGGAAGAACATGGCCTCGTGGACGAAACGCTGGTCGTGTACATGGGGGATAACGGGTTCCTGTTCGGCGAGCATGGGCTGATCGACAAGCGGAACGCCTATGAGGAATCCATGCGCGTACCGATGCTCGCGTATGCGCCGGGACACATTGCGGCGGGCAGTGTGCTCGACCAGATGATTCTGAACATAGATGTTGCCCCCACTTTCCTGACGCTGGCCGGTGTGGAGACGCCCGCGAGGATGGACGGACGTTCGTTCCTGCCGCTCCTTTCCGGTGCGTCCATTCCCGACTGGCGAACCGAATTCGTGTACGAATACTTCTGGGAGTTCCCCTTTCCCCATACACCCACGGTGTATGCGCTCCGCGGCGACCGGTACAAGTACATGTTCTACCACGGGGTCTGGGACATGAACGAGCTCTACGATCTCGAACTGGACCCGTTCGAGCGGCACAATCTCATCAACAGCCCGGATCATCAGGGGCGTATCCTCGAAATGCAAGCCCGGCTTTTTGCAACGCTGGAAGCCGACGATGCGGTGGATGTGCAGTTCCGCCGTCCGGGGCAATTTCAGGCCGGCGAACGCCTTCTGGATGCGGAATAGCGGAGCGCGTTCGTATGCGGGCGGCATGCCGCCGGTTATAGTGCAAGGGCCAAGGAATCTCCCGAACCAATTCCCGCCGCCATGTCGATAAGCTTTCTGGAGCAGGGCGTGCAGCACGTGCAGGGGATCAAGGGCCGCCGTGTGGATGTGCTGGCGGATGCGGGCGTGCGGACGGTCCGCGACCTGCTGCACTACTATCCGCGGCGCTACCTTGACCGGTCTTCGATCGTCCCGATTCGGGCGTTGCGCGGCGACATGTCTTCGGTTACGGTAGTGGGTGAGGTTGTTCTTGCGGATACGGTGAAAGGGCGGAGCGGACAGCGATTCGAGTTGATCGTACAGGACGATGCCGGCCAGATCATGAAATGCGTCTGGTTCAAGGGCGCACAGTGGATACGGGGACGTTTCTCCAAAGGCGACCGGGTTGCGTTTCACGGAAAGCCCCAGCGCTATGGCGGCATGTTTTCGATGGCGCACCCGGACTTCGACAAGTTGGATGTGGAGGGCGAAGCGCTTGAGACCGGGCGTATCATTGCATTGTATCCCGGCGGCGTGGCGCTGGCTGGCGTAGGGCTGAACAGTCGTACATTCCGGCGTATCCTCCACGATTTCTTTAAGGAGCACGAGGGGGCGCTTCCGGAATCGCTTCCCTCCGATATCTGCGAGGCAGCGCAGTTGATGGATGGCCCCGCTGCGCTTCACGCCATTCATTTCCCGGAAGACCGAGCCGAACTCGAAGCGGCGCAGCGCCGGCTGAAGTTCGAGGAACTCTTTTCCGTGCAGATCATGCTGGCGCAGTTGCGCCGCCGCCGGATCGTGCATGCGGGTCCCCGGTTCGAGGCGCCCGGAGCGCATATGAGGCAGTTCCTCCAGGATGGACTTCCCTTCGAATTGACCGGAGCGCAGCGGTCCGCATTGAAGGACATTGCGCGGGATATGCGGAGCGGCAAGCAGATGCGCCGCCTTTTGCAAGGCGATGTAGGGAGCGGCAAGACCGTTGTAGCCGTTGCGGCGATGCTTCATGCGCTGGATAGCGGCTACCAGAGCGCGTTTATGGCGCCTACGGAAATTCTGGCGGAGCAGCATTACGCCAATTTGCGCAAGTACCTCGACCCATTGGACGTGCGGATACGGCTGCTTGTCGGGGGATTGCCCAAGGCGGAACGCGAACAGATTCTTGCGGATATCGCGGAAGGGCAGGCAAGCATTGCTGTCGGCACCCATGCGCTCATCCAGGAGGATGTAGCGTTCCGCCGGCTGGGTCTGGCGATCGTCGACGAACAACACCGGTTCGGAGTCATGCAGCGCGCCCGCATGTTCGAAATGGGTACGCGCCCGCACATGCTGCTCATGACCGCCACCCCGATTCCGCGCTCGCTCGCGATGACGCTCTACGGCGATCTCGATGTATCGATCATGAACGAACTGCCGGCGGGAAGGCGCCCCGTGCGTACGGCGCTGCGCTATGACAAGAGCCGGGAACAAGTGTATGACTTTGTGCGCGGCGAGATCGAAAAGGGAAGGCAATGCTACATCGTATATCCGCTGGTGGAAGAGTCCGAAAAAATGGACCTCAAGGATGCCGAATCCGGGCATGCGGAGTTGAAGAAGATATTTGCTCCGTACAAGGTGGGGTTGATCCACGGACGGATGTCACGGGGGGCCAAAGAGGACACTATGACCCTGTTTCATCGGGACGATTTGAAGGTGCTGGTCGCTACGACGGTGATCGAGGTGGGGGTGGACGTGTCGAACGCCACCATTATGATCGTCGAGCATGCCGAACGATTCGGGCTGAGCCAGTTGCACCAGTTGCGGGGCCGGGTCGGTCGGGGCGGGGAGCAGAGTTACTGCATTCTGATGCCGGACTACAAGTGCACGCACGAAGCCCGCGAGCGCTTGCAGGTGATGGTGGATACGAACGACGGCTTCCGGATCAGCGAAGCCGATCTGAAGATTCGCGGGGCCGGCGATTTCTTCGGCACCAGGCAGAGCGGCTTACCGGAATTGAAGATCGCCGAGTTGCCGGGGGATGTGGAACTCCTCACGCAGGCTCGCGACCTGGCCTTCGGACTGGTTGCTCGCGATCCCGACCTGACGGAATCCGGGCACGCGGCGCTACGGGAACACCTCCACGCCGTGTACGGGGACCGGGGGATGGGGCTTTCCCGTGTCGGTTGAGTGCAGGGCCCGGTTCGGCTACGGAGCGCGCCTGATGTTGCCCGGAAGCGGGCGGACGGCGCTCACTTTCCTGGCGGCAGGCGCCGGCTTGGATATCTCTCGCGGTTTTCTCCACAGCGGGACGGACGAACACGGCTCGCCGTACATCAACTTCGCGGCAACTTGCTGCAATTTTGTCGTGGCCAGCAGGTAGGCGGCAGGCGGCACGACGCCGCTGCCACATCCTTTGACGACGACGGGCTTTCCTGCGTAGAGAGACCAGTCTGCGGATTCGAGGGCGCGCGCGAAATGATCCCGGATCAGGTCTTCCGCTCGTCCCAGGGCTACGGAGCGGGCGACGGATTCCAGTTTCGACGCCGCGAGCATCCATGCCCAGGTAGGAATGATCGCATCCGCCGAGCAGAAAACCGCCACATGATGGCCTGCGTACTGCGCCCAGTCGTGCGTTTTCATCCCGGTGCGAAAGTCCTTTTCGCGCAGGATCATTTCCTGGAACAGGAACGGGGCAATATCGAATTCCGTGACGGGCCGGTTATCCCACAGGTCTTCCAGATTGAACACGACAAGGTCGCTCTGGGCCACGCGATTTGTGATTTGATCCGTAATCGGTTCCATGCGGAAAAGGACAGGACGTGTGTTCTCAGGCGCGAGGGCGTCAGGCGGAAGTCACTGCCGTTTGTTTCGCGGTCTGGACGGCCTGTCCGATCTGCGCGGTAGTGCAGTCCACTTCGTCCTCGGTGGTGAACCGCCCGAGGCTAAGACGCAGCGTGGACAGGGCTTGTTCACTTGACAGACCCATGGCCCGGAGCACATGGCTCGGCTCGCCGCTGCCGCTGGAACAGGCGCTGCCGGCGGAAAAGGCAAGGTTGCGGCACGCCGTCATCATGTGAGCTCCCCCGATGCCTTCGAATCGGATGCTGGACGTTTGCGGCAGGCGAGGGACATGCTGCGGGACATTCAGGTGCGCACCGGGAAGTTGCAGCAGGTGACGCTCCAGGCGGTCCTGCAAGTGCTTCATACGCTCCCTGAAGTCTTCCATTTCCCGGCAAGCGATCTCGGCGGCTTCTCCGATGCCCACGATACCCGGCACGTTCAGCGTCCCCGAACGGCGTCCGTTTTCGTGACCGCCCCCGTCCAGAAGCGGTGCGATGCGCACCCGGGGATCGCGCCGGCGCACACACAATGCGCCGACACCCTTCGGTCCGTAGAACTTGTGCGCCGAGCAGACGAGCAGATCCGCCAGTCCGGCGTGGACAGGTACCTTGCCCACGGCCTGGGTAGCGTCCGTCATAAAAAGAACGCCCCGGGAGCGGGCCATTTTCGATACGCTTTCTACGGGCTGGATCGTGCCCGCCTCGTTGTTTGCCCACATCACGGAAACGAGAATCGTGTCGTCGCGGAGGGCGGTCTCCAGTGCATCGAGATCGAGCTGTCCGTGCGTGTCCACGGGCAGATAAGTGACCTCGTATCCTTTTCGCTCCAGCGCGCGGTGTGCATTGAGCACCGCCCGGTGTTCGGTCTGTACCGTAACGAGGTGCCGTCCTTTGGACTGGTACATCTCCGCCACTCCCTTGATGGCCGCATTCGCTCCCTCGGTAGCCCCGGAGGTGAACACGATCTCCCCCGGCTCCGCGCCGAGGGCGGTCGCCATTTGTTCGCGGGCCTGCTCGCAGGCTTCCTCCGCGGCCCAGCCGAGGGGATGCCCCTTGCTGGAAGGGTTGCCGTACTGCCCGCAAAACCAGGGCAGCATGGCGTGCAGGACGCGTTCGTCCACCGGCGTGGACGCATTGTAATCAAGGTAGATGATTCCCTTCATGATCGTGATGGGCGGGGCGGGTCGCAGACGGGGCGATTACCGCCTGGGTGGTTAATGTGGGATAGAACAAGGACAATATACTACAACGCATAAAGCAGGGGATATATCCCTTGCAGAGATAGGGTTTTGGGAGTGGGAAGCGCGAAATTTCTTCTTATACTATATCTGCCGAATCGCGTGCAGGATGCGACAGTGTGAAACCGGAAGCACAGGTATGCCATGCTCAAGCGTGTTCACATCAAAGGCTACAAATCTCTTCTCGATGTCGAGGCGCATATCGAGCCTCTTACCGTGCTGTTTGGACCGAATGCTGCCGGAAAAAGCAATGTGCTCGATGCGTTGCAACTGCTCTCCAGGCTCGGCACGAGCAAAACGCTGAAGGAAGCCTTTGATTCGCCGTATAGGGGTAAGCCTCTCGAATCGTTCACGATGCGGGAAGGTGGGCTCAAGGAGTTGGTTGCCCGGGAGCACCTGACTTTTTCCTTCGAAGCCGATCTGCGGCTTTCGGATGCTGTCGTGCACGCTGTCAATCAGGAGATACGGGACATGCGTCGTCCAAGCCGCGCCGCATCAACCCCCGAAAACGGCCAGGAGCGGCTTCCGCAAGTGCGCGAACGCAATCTGCGCTACCGCATCGAAGTCGAAATGCCGCCCAGGTCCGGTATCCTGCGCGTGGCGGACGAATCCCTGGCCGCCCTGAACAGCAAGGGGAAGCCCACGGGTAAACGCAAGCCTTTTTTTGGACGAGAAGGCGAAAAGATATATATGCGGCTTGAGGGACAGGCGCATCCCACCTATTACGACCGGTATCTGGATCGCAGCATTCTGTCCATGCCCCACTACCTGCCGTATTATCCCTATGTCGCGGCGGCGCGGCGTGAACTGGAAAGCTGGCGATTTTTCTACTTTGAACCGCGCGAACGCATGCGTGCCGCCTCCCCTATCAGGGAAGTGTCTCATATCGGCCCGATGGGTGAAGAGCTGGCCGCTTTTCTGAATACGCTCAAGGCCACTGATCCGCACCGGTTCAAAGCTATAGAGAAAGCGCTGCACACGCTCATGCCGGAGATCGATGGGATCGAGGTGAATGTGAACGACTTCGGCGAAGCCGAACTGTACCTGAAAGAGGGCGATGTGACCATTCCTGCTCGTGTGCTCTCGGATGGTACGCTTCGGATGCTCGGATTGCTGGCCCTGACCGGGGCACGAGAAGCCCCTGGCCTCGTGGGGTTCGAAGAGCCGGAAAACGGCGTGCACCCGCGTCATATCCAATTCATTGCGGACCTGCTGAAAACGCAACAAACCCTGCAACAGACCCAGTACATCGTCACCACCCATTCGCCGCTCTTGTCCGATTTGCTCCCGGACGATTCCTTGTTTGCGGTGTGTCGAAGCGGTGGAGCTACCCGGGTTGATCCTTTTTCAACATGGGGGACACTGGGACGGGGAAGGGACATTGATCGGATTCTTTCGGACGAACACTAAGGCCATTCTTTGGGCAAGCCCTATTGCCCGACTGTGCATCGGCGGAGCCGGCCCCCGCCGGCAGGGCAGTAACGGTTCGCTACCGGTACTGACCGGTGCGGCGTCTTGCTGTCTGATCGTTCAAGCGCCACGTCGCCTGAAGTCCAACGGATCGCCTGAAGGCCTTCGGTCTCGTGGGCGCTGGCGCCTGGGCCGAAACGCCCGATTTGAATATTCGCATTTTCATCATATTTTTGTGGAGGCGAGACAAACGATTATAGCGACAGGCGTACGTTCTATATCAGACGTGAAGCTTTAATTTCCATGCGATTTTGATGGATTTCATCGGTGGATTCTGCGCTACTGGCGCAATGACTGTGCGCATCGCGTACAGGGGCAGCAAGGAATGGGAAGTCGTAAAAACTATCCGCACGCAGGTTTTTATCGAAGAACAACACTGCCCGTGCGAACTGGAGTGGGACAGGTATGAGGAGATCAGTCGCCACGTGCTCGGATCGGTAGACGGTGAGCCGATGGCGGCGGCAAGGTGGCGTATGCTGGCGTATAAACAGCGCCCTGCTGCCAGGCTGGAACGGTTTTCCGTTCTGCGGGAGTACCGCGGGAAAGGGTATGGAAAGGCCCTTGTATCCTGGGTTATCGAGGATGCTCGCCGGGCCGGCCTGGGGGAATTCATTGTCCATGCCCAGCAGCATCTGGAAGACTTCTACCGGGCGTTCGGCTTCCAGACCGTCGGAGACCCGTTTGAAGAAGTCGGGATTCCGCACATCATGATGGTCCGATGCGACAGCGGTCCCTGCCAGGATGAGTAGGCCCCGGGGGCAACGTGTATCCTGCCTTGCGCGGCTCTATTCTTCGCGTGCGTTCAGATCGGCGTCTACTACGTCCGGGTTGATCTGCACCGTTACGCTTGCGCGGAGCCGGTCGGTTTCATGCTGGATGGCGTCACGCTGTCGTTCTCGAAGAATCATCTGGCGCGCCTCGGTCGAATCCATCAGGGCGGCGGTCCGCCGTCCGGTCAGTTTGATGAGGTGATACCCGAAATTCGTTTCGATGGGCTCTTTTGTCACATCCCCCGAGTCCCTTAGAGCATAAGTGGCTTGCTCGAAGGGCTCCACCATGTCTCCCCGGCTGAAGAAGCCAAGATCCCCGCCCAGGGCCCCGGAAGGCCCTTGCGAGTGCCGTTGGGCCATTTCTGTGAAGTGCGCGCCCGTCCGGATGCTGTCGAGCACAGCCTCGGCCTGGTGTAGCGTGGAATCCTTCTGTTCGGCAGTCGCCGCCGGAGGGGGGATGAACAAAATGTGCGAAGCGCGCACCTCCTCAGTTCGCGATTCGCTGAACGCCAGAATGTCTTCCGTCTCCGGTTCCTCGGCGGTCGCCGCAAAATGGTCGAGCATTGCCCTCTGCGTGATGTCGTAGCCGATCTGCTCGCGGAGGCCCTCTTCAGTCAGATTATCCTCCGCCAGAGCCTGCACGAACGCTGCCTCATCGGGAAATTGCGCCATGATCTGCCGGATTCGCTGTTCCACGGCTTCCTCGTTGGCCGTAAGGTTGAGGCGGTCCGCTTCACCGAAGACCAGATGCTGCAACAGCACGAATTCTTCCACGATGCTTTTTCGGAGTCTGCGGGTTTCTTCCGCATCGCCCAGAATACCGAATTGCACCGCAGCAAACTGGACTTGCTCCTCGAAGGCTTGCGTAGACAGGGTGTCTGCACCAAATTCGGAGGTTACGACGACCGCAAGCGAGGCATCCGACAACGGTTCGCCCATGGCATATTGCACATCGCTGGTTTGTGCGGGTGTTTCTTCACTGGATCCGCATGCCGCGAACAGGAGCAACAAGCAAAGCACTGTACCGCCACGGACGGATGCGGGAAAAGACAGGATGAAAGACTGGACGGAAGCGTTCATGAATAGTGGGGTTATCACCGGATGCGACATGCGGCGTGCAGAGGTCTGGATGTCGTTTTCCGAAACTCTTCAGGGCGATTTGCGTTGCAAAAAGTCAGGGCGCGGTCGTTACTGTTCTGGCTGCTGCCGCCAATCCGCCGCGTTCGTCTAGGGGTTCAGGACGCCAGCCTCTCACGCTGGTAACACGGGTTCGAATCCCGTACGCGGTACCTTATGATCTTTCGGTAGCTCCCGATACCGCAAGCAGAGGGCCTTCTTGCTCCTGATGCCTACACGTCCGGTTTCTCCTCCGCCTGCTTCTGGTGATTCAGCACATTGTCCACGATGCCATAGTCCTTGGCTTCCTGGGCACTGAGCCAGTAGTCGCGGTCAGCGTCGTTCTCGATTTGTTCGATCGACTTATCCGTGTGCCGGGCAAGGATTTCGTACAATAGCCGCTTCAGACGAATAATCTCTTTTGCCTGGATTTCGATATCCGATGCCTGACCCTGTGTGCCGCCCAGCGGCTGGTGCAGCATGATGCGGGCGTTGGGCAGTGCGCCGCGTTTGCCGGCGGCGCCCGCCGCAAGTAAAATCGAACCCATCGAGGCGGCGAGCCCTACGCATGTCGTGGCGATCGGGGCGCTGACCCATTGCATGGTGTCGTATACCGCCAGGCCGCTGTATATGATACCCCCCGGCGAGTTGATGTACATGTTGATGTCCCGATCGGAATCCTCGCTTGTCAGGTACAGAAGTTGCGCGACCGCGAGGTTCGCAATCTGATCGTTGACGGGCGTTCCGAGAATGACGATGCGCTCTTTCAGCAGACGGCTGAAGATGTCGTAGGCGCGTTCGCCCCGGTTCGTTTGTTCGACGACCATCGGCACGAGCGTTCCGATCGATTCGTTACGGAAGGGGCCGCTATAGATGCTGCTCGGGACAGAGAGGTCCCGCGAGAATTTGACGAAATCGTCTACCATGCGCGCCGGAAAGAATACGTGATGTTCGAGGCGATGATGCTACCGTATCCCCGGAAGGGAGTTCCGCCGCATCCGTGCTTGCTACGGACGTTCCCGATCAGGCAGGGATAACGATGGAGGAATCCGATGAAGCATTTTCGTCGAGCAGTGCCTGGAATGCTTCCGGATCCTTGTCTTCTATTTCAAAGGCGTCCGTGAGGTGGGCGAAAACTTTTTGGCTCATCAGGCGCTCCCGGACCTCGTCAATTGCGCCTGTGCGTTCGTAGTGCCGGCGCAACGTTTCGGGAGCCAGTTCATCGCTATTCCCGGTGGCCTTATCGAAGTAGGCATCGAGATCGTTTTCGGTTACCTGCAGTTGTTCGCGCTCGATATAGGCGTCGCGGAGCAGTTTCCATTTTGCATGTCGCCCCGCCATGCTGCGGCGCGTTTCCCGGAAGGCCTGCTCGTCGAAATCCTTCGGCTCCTTGCCGTTGTTCCGTTTTTTCACGTCATCGACAAAACCGTCCAGGTACATTTCCACCGCCGATTCGGGAATGGGTATGTCGTGCAGCGCCATCATGCGATCGACGATGCGGTCGACAAGCAATTCCTCGGTGCGTTCCTCCCAAAGCGCGTTCAATTGTTGGTGAATGGCGCCTCTCCATGCGTCCAGATCGCTTACTTTCCCTTCTGTAGCCGCCTCCGCAAACGCATCGTCGAGATCGGGCAGGTCCCGGCGTTTAGCTTCCTTGACCGTAGCCTGATACCGGCGCGCGGGTCTCTTGTCGTCTTTGTCGGAGGGTAATTCCACGGTGAATGTGTCTCCTACCCGCTTGCCGAGTACGCCTTCCCGGATGGCTTCGTGCAGATCCTTGTCGTCGACAAAAAAAGTTACGCCCTCTTCTTTCTCTCCGATGACGGGCGTACCGGTTGTGTCGTCCAGGCGTTGCATGTCCGTGACGACCTGAAAGTCTTCCGTGATTTCATCCGTCTCGACAGGGACAAGCGTGGCGCGACTCTTCCGGATGCGCTCCAGATTTTCCGCCACATCCTCGTCGGTGACCTCGCGTTTGAGGCGCGGGATTTTCTCACCGGAAAGGTCCTTCAGCGTGATTTCGGGCCGGATCCCGAACCGGATCACTGCTCGCAAGTCACCGTCCATTTCGTAATCAAGCGTGGTGAGCAGGGGTCGGCCCACCACGTCGTACTGCTTGCCTTCGATGACTTCCTTATGGAATGCGCCCTGCACTTTTTCCTGGGCAAGCATATAAGCGATTTCTTCTCCGTGGATTCTTTTGACGAGACCCACAGGGACCTTGCCGGTCCGGAAGCCTTTCATTTCTGTGCGGGCCCGTTGCCGGTGCAGGGCGGCCTTGAAGTCGGGCGCCAGTTCTTCCGCCGCCGCCTCGATTTCAAGGTCGCAGGTTACTTCGCTGATCTGGTTGATACGGGTTTGCATGGTATGGTGTTTATGCGCAAGCGATGGCCGCTGTCGTTCGGGAACGGCGCCCACGCGGTCCGTAAGCGCTATATAGACGCCAGTCTGTTGTGGGAAATTGGAATGAGGTAATGGTGTTCGAGCACATCTTCGTGTACGCCGAACTGGCCGGTGCCGCGGAAGTCTACGGCTACATACGATCCGACGATTTGTTTGACCTCCCCGATCCCGTAATAGGGAGGATGCGGGCCGTAATACACCAATTGACCTTCCCGGAAGGCCTTCTTGTACCGTGCGCGCCGGTGAAACGAGGGGATCACCGGGAGCAGATCGAGTCGATATGGCAGGGATTTGTTCAAGGGAAGTTTCCCGGTCATTTCCCCAAAAGGTATGGTATGCGCAAGACCTCTGCCACCTCTCGACAAAAGTTCATGCCCGCCGGAATCCACTCGCCGCGGCAAGCGGAATACGGCGCTGGTTTGGTTGTCGTCCCGACATTCGTTATTATTGCGGTCCCGACGGCGGTTATTTCGGGCGAGGCGTTTGCTCCCGGGTTCCTTTGCCGTTTGCCCGTTCGGGCTTTATCAGACATGATGCAATTCATACCGGCATGAGCTCCACCGAATTCGACACGAAAATGATTGATCGTCAGGTCGGCCGCAATGCAGAGTTGTTTGCCCGGGCCATCAATGATCTGGACACCCCGGAGCAGCGGTATCCTTACCTGCGCATCCTCGTCAGCATCGTTGAACAGGCGCATCCGGAGTGGAATCAGGCGGCGCAAAAGGACCGGCAGATTGCCCGCCTCGTCCAGGAAATGGGAGGACGCGTCGACGAGAGCGAAATCGTCGAGGTCGTTCGCGTCCGGGATGAGGAAAGAGGCTACTTCTACGATTGAACGGGCTGCATGCCTATTCGATGACGATATGGGGATTCGCCCGCAGGAAGCTTTTCCAGCTTGCGGATCTTTGGGTTACGCCTTTCGCGCGGCGGTGTGCATGACATAGCCCGACGGCGAGGGCATCGGACGCATCGGCTTCCATGGCGTTATTGTCATCCTCGTCCTTGATCGACAGAATGGCGCGCACCATATAGCGGACCTGTTCTTTCGAGGCGTTGCCACGCCCGGTGACGGCTTTTTTGACTTGCTTCGGGGTATACTCGGTTACCGGAATCTCCCGGTTCAGCATGGCGATCATGGCAGCCGCCTGGGCTCGTCCGAGCTTCAACATGGATTGTGGGTTGCTCCCGTATACGGGCATCTCGATGGCGCATTCGTCCGGACAAAAGCGCGCGGCGATCGCCGTGACCTCGTCGTAAATTTTTTTGAGGCGAAGCTGGTGCTCGTCGTACCGGTCAAGGCGCAGGACGCCATATTCCAGTGCATGCTCCCCAGGGCCATCGCAGCTGATGACGCCGTACCCTGTGTACCGGGATCCGGGGTCGATGCCAAGTACGATCATTGTGTGCACCCCCGTGGGGATTTGTCAGAAGGATATGGCGGCGAGGGTTTCCTCGTTCATATCAAGCGTGGTGAAGACAGCCTGTACATCCTGATGGTCGTCAATGTGTCCGATCAGGCGAACTACCTTCCGGGCATCGTCCCCGGAGAGGGTTACGGTCGTTGCAGGTTCCCGGATCGACTGGACATCGCCGATTTCGACGCCGGCGCGTTCGAGCGCCGCGCGTACATCTTCCAGAAGATCGACCGGCGTGACGATTATATACGCATCGCCCTCCTGGTGCATGTCCTCGGCGCCCGCTTCCGCAACGATTTCGAACAGGGCCAGTTCGTCATGTTGCTGTCCGGAGGATGAAATTTCTATCATGCCTTTGCGTTCGAACAGGTATCCCACCGAGCCAGACTTGCCGAGGCTTCCGCCCCCTTTACTGAAAAGATGGCGCAGGTCGGCGACCGTCCGGTTTCTGTTGTCCGTCAACGTTTCTACGAACACTGCTACGCCATGCGGCCCATAGCCCTCGTAGGTAACCTCTTCGTAGTCTTCTCCCTGAATTTCCCCGGTGCCGCGCTTGATGGCCCGTTCGATATTGTCCTTCGGCATGTTTTCGGCTTTTGCCTTTTCCATCGCCAGCGCCAGTGAGGCGTTCATGCCGTGATCGCTCCCCCCTTCCCGGGCGGCTACCGTGATGTCGCGGGAAACCCGTGCCCATATTTTCGACTTGCGCTGGTCGGTTTTGGCCTTATGCCGCTTGATCTTGGACCACTTGTTATGACCGGCCATGGCGAACGGTACACGCTGAATAGCATCGTGAGAATCAGGGAAGTGAAACTAAATCTACGCGCTCTGGCGCTAACATGGTATTCTCTGGCGGGTTCTTCACATCTTTCACAGGGTATAGGGGCGGAACTGCACAAATAGGTCGGGTATTGGCTATCTTCGGACATCTTCGGTTGCATCGCGGCGGCGGATATTCCCGGCATTGCCCGGCGTCCGCTTCATGCCGTCAGACACGGAAAGTTCTCCGGAACGGGTGAAACGGCCTGTTCGGTCATGCCTGAAAAGAAGCCCCAAACGATCCCTTCCGACTCTGCCGAACAGGACAAGCGGTGCGCGGCGCGCGCGCTCGCCGGCGACGAGACGGCTTATGCCGAACTGCTCGAAAAATACCGGTATGCGCTTCGCCAGCACGTCCGGAAGATAGCCCGGGATCGTATGGAGGTCGACGATCTGGTCCAGGACAGTTTCGTCAAAGCATTCGCGGCGCTTGCGTCGTATTCTCCTGAGTATGCCTTTTCCACTTGGCTGTACAAGATTGCGACGAATCATGCGATCGATTACGTCCGGAAGAAAAAGATATCCACGCTGTCCATTGACCAGCCCATCAAGACTCGTGAAGGAGAAATGTCGATCGAGTTGCCGGACACTACGTACCGGCCGGACCGGCACATCGTGGAAGACGAACGCAAAGTCCTGATTCAGGAAGCCATCGATGCGCTTCCGCCGAAGTACCACCGTGTTATCGTGTTGCGCCACCAATGCGAAAAAAGTTATGAAGAAATTGCGCAGGAGCTCGATTTGCCGTTGGGTACAGTAAAGGCGCATATTTTCCGGGCGCGCGAGTTGCTCAACAAATACCTGCGTGACCAGCGCCACCTGCTTTGATTCCCCTATCCTCCGCATCCGTCCTGAACAATGATACCCCGATACACCCGCCCCGAAATGGGGGAAATATGGAGCGAACAGAGCCGATTCCAGTCCTGGCTCGATGTCGAGTTGGCCGCGTGCGACGCGTGGTCGAAACTGGGCGTCATACCTCCGGAGGATGTTGCCCTGCTCTACGCACAGGCCTCGTTCGATGTGGAACGCATTCATGAGATCGAGGAGACGACGCGGCATGATGTGGTGGCTTTTACGCACGCGGTAAGCGAATCGCTGGGTCCGGAGAAGAAGTGGGTGCATTATGGACTTACTTCTTCCGATGTCGTCGACACAGCGCTGATGGTCCAGCTCAAAAAGGCGAACGATCTCCTGCTGGCGGCCATCGACCGGATGCTGGACGTGCTGGCGGAGAAGGCGCGCGAGCACCGGTATACCCTTATGATGGGTCGCACGCATGGCGTCCATGCCGAGCCGACGACATGGGGCCTGAAAATGGCGTTGTATCATGCCGAGATGATGCGCAACCACCGTCGATTCATAGCTGCGGCCGAGGATATGGCGGTGGGGAAATTGTCGGGGGCCGTAGGTACATTTGCGCACATTCCGCCCGAGATCGAACAGATGGTGTGCGAACGGCTGGGGTTGCGGCCCGCGATCGTCTCGACGCAAGTCCTGCAACGGGACCGGCATGCACACTATCTGTCGGTGCTTTCGCTTATCGGCGCTTCGCTCGAAAAAATGGCGGTGGAGGTGCGGGGGCTTCAAAAAAACGAAGTGCGGGAGGTCGAGGAAGCCTTCGGTAAGGGACAAAAGGGGTCTTCCGCCATGCCGCACAAACGAAATCCGGTGGGTTCGGAAAATATCACAGGCTGTGCCCGGCTCCTTCGCGGCTACATGGTGTCGGCATACGAAAATGTGGCGCTCTGGCACGAGCGCGACATTTCCCATTCGTCCGTGGAACGGGTGATTATTCCCGACGCCACGACGATTCTTCACTATGCCTTGCACCGGTTTGCCGGCATCATGGACAAACTGGTCGTATATCCCGAGGCGATGCGGGCAAATATGGAACGGACATATGGCTTGTATCACAGCCAGCGCCTGATGCTTATGTTGATCGACAAGGGGATGTCCCGCGAGGCGGCCTACGATCTGGTCCAACCGGCGGCGATGCGGGCATGGGAAGAACAACGCCCGTTCAGGGACATTGTCGCCGGGGACATCGCCCTCATGGAGCATTTGTCACCGGAAGAGGTGGAGCTGGCCTTCGATCCGGCGTATCATATCCGTCGGATCGACTTTATTTTCGAACGGGCCGGTCTGGCCGTCGATGCTCCGCCGGCGTATGATTGACGCCCTCTTCCGATAATTTTCACCGAGTTCCGGTATATTTCTTGACAGTTTCGATACCAGGGCTTACCATATTGTAGATGTTGTAGGCACTGGACATGGAGGTCGGTTATGATCTCTTATGAACGTTTCTTCGGACAGGCTCATCCCTCCCCCATTTTCCCATGAACGTCATGTTGCGCCATCCGCTTGTTACATCCCTGTTTTGTTTTCTCGCATTCGCGGCGTTCGCGCCCCAATCGGTGCAGGCGCAAGCCGTCGTATCGGTTAGCGGTGTTGTTACGGACGCGTCGTCGGCATCTCCCCTGCAAGACGCCAATGTAGTGTTGCTGCTGGATGGCGTCGTGATTACCGGCGCCGCCTCGGGCGCCGACGGATCGTATGAGATTTCCGGGATTCCTCCGGGCGATTACATGCTTTTGGTGCGTTTTGTGGGATACGAGGAACAACAGATGCAGGTATCCTTGCAGCCCGGGGAATCTCTCACTGCAGATGTATCCTTGCGCTCGACAGGTTTCGATCTCAATACAGTGATCGTGAGCGCATCGCGCTCGTCCGAGAAGGTGCTGGATGCCCCGGCCTCGATTTCCGTGCTTGACGCAAGGGATATCGAGACCGATGCCCTGACGTCCTCGGCCATGTTGCTGCGGAATGTAACCGGGGTGGATATGGCGCAGACGGGCGTCAACCGGTATGAGATTGTGCTGCGAGGGTTCAATAACGTCTTCTCCGGAGCCACGTATGTCATGACGGATTACCGGCGGGCGGCCGTGGCATCCCTGGGCCTGAACGATTATAGCCTGATGCCGATCAGCCAGATCGATCTGGAGCGCGTCGAAGTGGTCAGAGGTCCGGGATCGGCGCTCTTCGGCGCCGGAGTCGATGCAGGGGTGATCCATTTCATCAGTAAGGATCCGTTTACCCATCCAGGCACGACGGTACGCGTGGGGGGAGGGCTGCGCAATGCATTGACTGCATCCCTGCGCCATGCAGGGGTTGCAGGCGGCAAGTTGGGATACAAGGTCGTCGCCGATTTTACGCGCGCCAACGACTTTGCCTTCAATCCGAAGGATTCCCTGGACGCTGAGCAACTCGCCACGTTCAGGGAGGATGCGTTGCCCGTCGATTACGATCACCATAGCTATACTGTGTCGGGTCTGCTTTCCTGGCGGCTTCGCCCGGACGTGACGCTGACGGCCAATGGCGGATATTCGGCTGTCAAGACCATCGGGCTTTCGGGTATCGGTACGATTCAGGCCGACGGGTTCGGATATAAGTACGGGCAGCTTCGCCTCGACGCCGGAGGGTTTTTTGCCCAGGCCTATGCGAATTTCAACGACGCGGGCGACTCCTTTGTCTATCGCAAGGGATCGGTCGAAGATGTAGTGGACAACTCGACTCTGGTCAATGTGCAAGGGCAGTACGATTTCGATATTCTGGACGATCGATTCCGTTTTATTCTCGGCGCGGAATACGAACTTACCAATCCGGTTACGAAGCACACTATCTTTGGCCGTAATGAGGATAATGACCGATTCGCCGAGGCAGGCGCTTATCTCCAGAGTGTCGTTCGGCTGAGTCCGGTATTGAATGCGACGCTCGCCGTGCGCGCGGACAGGCACGACTTGTTTGACGGGGTGCAAATTTCTCCCCGGGCCGCCCTCGTTTTCAAACCGGATCCCGCACACAGCCTTCGCGCTACGTTCAACCGGGCATTCACTTCGCCCAGCACCCATAACCTTTTTCTGGATATCAATGCGGGAGCGGCCGGGCCGCTTACGCTCCAGGCCCGGGGCGCGCGGGACGGATTTCATTTCCAGCGCGATGCACAAGGTGGCCTGATCGCTTCCAGTCTGGTTCCGGGTATTTTCGGGGCGCCCGTTCCTGTAGGCGTCCCGCTCGATTTGCTCTATGGTCAGATATACGGATTGCTTTCGAGCATTCCGGTGTCTGTGTTGCAAGGGATGCTGGCGGAGCAAGGCTTAAACCTTCCGGCGCCTATCATTACCCAGTTTATCGGCTTGCTCAGTCCGGATGGGGGTATCACCGTAACGGGCCTGACGCCGGCCAGTATCGGATATCTGGATCTGAACACGTTGCGTGTGGATCCGAACAGTATAACCCAGGATGTGGTGGATGTCGCTCCCTTGGAACACACGGTCAGCGAGATATTCGAAGTAGGGTACAAGGGGCTACTCGGGGAACGACTGCTGGTCGCCGTGGATGGGTATTACACCCGGCGGCGGGATTTCGTCAGCCCGTTGCGGTTAGAGACGCCTTTCGTGCTGGTGCCGGAACACGGTTTGCTGTTCGGTGATCTGGAAGTGGCGCTCGCCGCCGGCATTGCGGACAATGCGACCCTGAATGCGGCCTTGCAGGCAGTGGGACTCTCGCCAGGCGCCGTATCGGAGCTTATCGTAGGGCTTGCGAGGCCAGGCTTTGCAGAGTCTCTTCCGGAAAATTTCCCGATCGGTATTGTGCAGCCTGTGGAAAACATGACGCCCGGCCAGCTTCTGCTGACGTATCGGAGCATGGGGGAGATCGAGTACTATGGTGTGGATGTGTCCACCGAACTGCTGCTCGGTGATCGGCTGCGCGTTTTCGGAAATCTGTCATGGATCAGCGACAACTTTTTTGACGCCAGCGAGCTTGGCGAGGAGGAAGAAGCGCTGGAATTGTCCATGAACTCTGCTCGTACGAAGGTCAAGGGCGGATTTGCCTACGAATCTTCCGGCAACTGGAGCATCCATGCATCCGTGCGGTATACCGGGGGCTTCGAGGTTCGATCGGGTTTGTACTCAGGGGCCGTGGGAAAGCATACGCTGCTGGATGTCGGCACCGGATACGATCTCGGCAACTATGTGTCCGGATTGCGTATGAATATGTCCATGTTCAATGTGCTGGATCAACAGCACCGCGAGTTCGTCGGCTCGCCGGAGATAGGCCGAATGGGGCTTGTACAGATGACCCTGGATATATAAAAGCGTGCTTTGATCCTGTGCGCTGTGCCCGGTCAATTCTCCTTGACGGGATATTCACGGGTGTTTCGCGTTGATTGCCCTGCCTGCGTGGGGTATTTTGCCCATGCTACGCGTTTACATTCGGTTTCCCGGGGCTCTTTTGTACGTTGCACGGGCGCGATGGCGCCTGTCCTGTTCCCTTGGCGCATTATTAGCATTAGCACATCATAGCCGCATTCACTGTCTGCACGAACTATGCCTGCAGATTTCGTACCCCTGCTGATCATGATGGCGCTTGCGTCAGGGATGGCGTTGACCCTCCTGAAGGGGGCGGACTTGCTCGGTCCGCGCCGGCGCAACCTGATCAAACAGAGCACCTACGAGAGTGGGATGGACCCTGTCGGCACGGCCCATGAGCGCTACTCGGTGAAATTTTATCTGGTGGCGATGATCTTCATCGTGTTCGATGTTGAAGTCGTCTTTTTGTACCCGTGGGCCGTGAGTTTCCGCAAGTTCATGGATGCGGGGGTTGCCCTGGGAGCCTTGGCGGTCGTTTGTGTGTTTATTCTTATTCTTGGCGTCGGTCTTCTGTACGATGTCAAAAAGGGTGGGCTGGAGTTCGATTGACTCTGCGTGTTTCGTTTCCCGACGACAGATACTGAATACTATGGTTTCGCAAGGCGACCGGAACGAGGGATTTCTTACTACCAGAGTGGATGTCGTACTGAATTGGGCGCGCTCCAATTCGCTTATGCCGATGCCTATGGGTCTTGCTTGCTGCGCTATTGAAATGATGGCATTTGCAGGTCCCAAGTACGATGCAGCCCGTTTTGGAAGCGAGGCCATGCGCTTTTCGCCGCGCCAGGCCGATCTGATGATTGTGGCCGGCTGGGTGTCGTACAAGATGGCGCATGCCATTCGCCGGGTATGGGATCAGATGGCTGACCCGAAATGGTGTATCGCCATGGGGGCTTGCGCCTCAACGGGCGGGATGCACCGTTGCTACGGGGTGGTGCAGGGGTGCGATAATTTTCTGCCGGTAGATGTGTATATCCCCGGATGTCCGCCTCGCCCGGAGGCTCTGTTACATGCCCTGATGGATATTCAGGAGAATATCCGTAACGAGTATTCCGTTACGCAGGATTATGTGCAGGGGCATGTGCTCCCGGCAGGGCAGACCGGTAACGGCATTGGCTGAGATGCCCACGGACGCCGAACATACCCCACCGGCGGAAGAAAGCACGCCGTCTCACCGGGTGCTTGATTTCTTTTTTACGCCCGAGGACGCTCCGGCCCCTGGCGGAACTAATCCGCTTGCCCAGCCCACGACGCAAGTCCCTGAGATTATCCGGGCGTTATGCGATCGGTTTGGCAAAGCCATCCTCGGTGTCGAAGAATATGCCGGGGAGCAGACCGTTCTGGTCGAGGCGCAGCACATAGCGGATGTATGCCGTTTCCTGAAGGACGAGCAGCGCTTCCTGTATCTGGCGGATGTAGGCGGCGCAGATCGATTCGTGGAAGAGGACCGGTTTGAAGTGTTCTATAACCTCGTATCCTTTGAAAAGGGAAAGCGTATTCGACTGAAGGTTCGCGTGGACGAAGCCATCTTGACCGTACCCACGGTAACAGGTGTATATCGTGCTGCGAACTGGAACGAGCGCGAGGTGTACGACATGCTGGGCATTCGCTTTCAGGGGCATCCGGACATGCGCCGGATGTTCATGCCGGAAGATTTCGAATACTATCCGCAACGGAAAGAATTTCCCCAGTTGGGTATTCCCGGGTCGTTGCCGTTGCCTCCCCGGACACCCGAGGGGCCTCTCCAGTACGATCCCTTTCCGGCTGCTCATGAAGGCCCGGCGCCGAAGAGTTATCAGGAACCCCCATCACAGATCGCCGAGGAGGAATGAGCACCGAATCGGGTTTCCGGACATTGGGAGCGGAATCGGTTTTCCGGTTCTGGCCCCGGCATAACGAGGCGATCTACGAACGCCTCGAAAGCAAGCACGTATGGCTGGAGCAGGCGCTACGCGCCGAGGCGAGAGAAGGGGATCCGCTTGAGCATGAGATGATCCTCAATATCGGCCCGCAGCATCCGGCCACCCACGGCGTGCTCCGGTGCGTGGTCAAACTGGATGGCGAAACCATTGAGAAATCGGTGCTCGACATCGGTTACTTGCACCGCGGCATCGAGAAACTTGCCGAGCACAAGACCTACCAGGAATTCATGCCCTATACGGATCGCATGGATTACATTGCGCCGTATTCCAACAATGTGGCGTGGTGTCTGGCTGTGGAGAAGCTTGTGGGCATCGACGTTCCCGAACGGGCGCAGTGGCTTCGCATGATCATGTG
Organism: Rhodothermales bacterium; assembly: GCA_965248175.1. Taxonomy (GTDB): domain Bacteria; phylum Bacteroidota; class Rhodothermia; order Rhodothermales; family VXPQ01; genus VXPQ01. The sequence goes on along the minus strand of OZ252093.1, from coordinate 472,261 downwards.
CGAACTGGCGCGCATTTCGTCGCACTTGCTCTGGCTGGGAGTCGGATTGATGGATGCCGGCGCCGTGTCCGTCTTTCTGTGGACCTTCAAGGGGCGCGAAGACCTCTATCGCATTTTTGACGAAGTGGCGGGCGCCCGTTTCACGGTGTCGCATAGCCGCATCGGTGGATTGGTTGCCGACCTGACGCCGGAAGCATTCCGCTTGATACACCGTTTTGTGGACGATTTTGGTCAGGAGATAGAGGGATGGGAAGCCCTGCTCAACCGGAACCGTATATGGATCGACAGAAACCGCGATGTGGGTACGCTTACCCGTGAGGAAGCTGTGGAGATCGGGCTTACGGGGGCGAACCTGCGGGCCAGCGGCGAACCGTATGACATTCGTTGTTTCGAACCGTACCTGTTTTACGGAGAAGTGGATTTCGATGTCCCGACCCGCGAAGAGGGGGATTCCCTGGCGCGGTATTTCGTGCGGCTCGAAGAGATGAAGCAGAGTTTTCGGATTATCCGGCAATGTCTGGATCGCTTGCCTGATGGCCCCATTCGCGCCGATGACGCCAAGCGGGCCTATCCGTCAAAGGACGAGGTGTATTACTCCATGGAGGGCATGATCCACGATTTTCTGTATACCGATGTAGGGGTCGTGCCGCCGAAAGGCGCCGTCTGTTATCAGGCGATCGAATCGCCGAAGGGTGAACTGGGCTGGTACCTGCAGTCCGACGGCACGGGCAATCCCTGGCGGGCGAAGTTCAAGTCACCCTCTTTTGCGAATTTACAAGGACTCGAACACATAATGGAAGGATCTCTGGTTGCCGACGCCGTCGTTCTTATCGGCTCCATTGATCCGGTCATGGGAGAAGCCGACAAATAATCCGGCAGTGAGCGATTTCATCAAACATCCTGTTGTACCGTTACCGGATCAATCCCCGGAACCTGTCTTTTCCGAAGAAGACCTGGTATTCACGGATGCGGAAAAGGAGCAGATCGAAGAATTTCGGGGACAGTATCCGACGCCTGAAGGCGCCGTAATGAAAACCCTCTGGCTTGCTCAGGAGAAATTCGAGTTTCTGCCCCCGGAGGTGATTCGCCTCGTTGCCGATACGCTCGGCATTCCCTTTTCGCTTGCGTACGGCGTGGCGACGTTCTATACGCAGTATTACAAGGCAAAGCAGGGGGCGTACGTTCTTGACGTATGCACGTGCTTCAGCTGCCAGTTGTGCGGCGGATATGACATGTTGCACTACCTTGAAGAAAAGCTTGGCGTTCGGGAGGGAGAGACGAGCGAAGACGGGTTGTTCACGATCAAGGGAGTGGAATGTCTCGGAGCTTGCGGGACGGCGCCGATGCTCCAGGTCACGAACGGACCGTACGTACATAATCTTTCAAGGGAAAAACTGGATGCGCTGATCGATGCGCTAAAGAAGGGGGATATGCCCCCGTTCGTATCCGTCACGTTGCCACAGGACGAAGACGCTTTGGATGGGAACCGGCGATCGGATGTGGAAGCGATGGATACCTGCCGGACCCCGCCGATTGCCGAGACCCTCGAATAACGTATCCAATGGAAACATTTGTCTGAAGGGCCCGCATCACGCCCGGGACAACAACGTATGGAAATGTCTTCATCCAGCAAAAACGGATACACGAAAGCCGGCGCCTGGCGCAGCTACGAACGCGTACTCTTGCCCCCGATTCGTGATTTGCATCGGTTCGACGTGTATGTACAGCATGGGGGCTACGAGGCGTTGCGCGCCGTGTTGACCCGTGAAGAGTGGGCGCCGGGCAAAGTGACCGAGGCGATTAAGGCAAGCGGTCTGCGTGGTCGAGGCGGTGCAGGATTCCCGACAGGGTTGAAATGGAGCTTCATGCCGCCGGTCGATCCCGGAACGCCTCGCTATATTGCCTGCAACGGCGATGAAAGCGAGCCGGGGACATTCAAGGACCGGCAACTCATGGAATACAACCCGCACCTCATTTTCGAGGGGATCCTGATTGCGGCCTGGGCCATGCAGATCGACGCGACGTATCTCTACATCCGTGGGGAATATGACGACTGGATTCGCCATATGGAACATGAATTGGCGAAACTCTATGCGGAGGGCTATGTCGGCAAACGAATTCTGGGGACGGATTTTTCCAGTGAGATCATCATCCACAAGGGAGCGGGTGCGTATATCTGTGGGGAAGAGACCAGTTTGCTCGAGTCCGTCGAAGGAAAGCGCGCCTATCCGCGCATCAAGCCGCCGTTTCCTGCGCAAAAGGGACTCTGGGGCTGTCCGACCACGGTCAATAATGTGGAGACGCTGGCCTGTGCGCCCCTTATCATTAACCGGGGCGCCGAATGGTTTGCGGGCATCGGGCCGGAAAAACACCCTGGGCCGGTGCTCTACGGCATATCGGGACATGTCGAGCGCCCCGGCGTGTATGAGTACCCTGCAGGTATGTTGATCACCGATTTGATCGAAGAGGTCGCCGGGGGCGTACGCGGCGGCAAGAAACTCAAGGCGATCGTGCCGGGCGGCGCTTCGGTGCCGGTCCTGCGCGCCGACATGATTGATGGCGTGACGATGGATACCGAATCGCTGCGCGAAGCAGGTTCCATGATGGGAACGGCCGGGATGCTGGTGATGGACGAAGACACGGACATGGTCAAGTTTCTTCGCCGGGTCACCCGGTTTTATCATCACGAGAGTTGCGGGCAGTGTACGCCATGCCGGGAAGGAACCGGATGGATCGAGAACCTTGTTACCCGCATCGACGAGGGAGAAGGCGCCCTGCGCGACCTGGATATCCTGCTGGAGCTTTGCGATCAAATGGAAGGTCGAACGGTGTGCGCTCTTGCCGATGCGGCAGCCTGGCCCGTCCGCAATACCATCCAGCGTTTCCGAGAAGAATTTGAAGCTAAATGCCGGCAAAGCATATACGCGATGGCGTGATATGCGCGGCGACGCACGTTTCAACCATGTCGAAAATTACGATAGACAATAAGGAGTATGCATTTCAGGGGCAGCCGAATCTGCTCCAGTTTTGCCTGGATCACGGCATGGAGTTGCCGCATTTCTGCTATCACCCGGCACTTTCTATCCCTGCCAATTGCCGCCAGTGCCTTGTGGAAGTGGGCATGCCGGTTCGGGACAGGGGGACAGGCGAGATCACACGGAACGACGATGGAGAGCCGGTCATCCGGTGGATGCCGAAGCTGGACACGAGTTGCTCCGTAGATATGGCGGACGGCATGGTTGTCCAGACGCATCGGACCAGCGAACAGGTGGAGCGGGCGCAGAAAGACAACCTCGAGTTCCTGCTCATCAACCATCCCCTTGATTGTCCGATTTGCGATCAGGCCGGCCACTGTCCGTTACAAAACCAGACGTACAAGTACGGTCCCGAAGGGTCTCGTTTCGAGTTTCTCAAGGTCCAGAAACCCAAGAAGGTTGTGTTGGGCCCCCGTGTGATGCTGGACGGCGAGCGCTGCATCAACTGCACACGGTGCACGCGATTTACGGACGAGGTGTCGAAGAGCTATCAATTGACCATCATCGAACGCGGCGTAAAAAATTATCCGATGACCGCGCCGGGCGAGGTATTCGATGAGCCCTACTCTATGAACGTGATCGACATTTGCCCGGTGGGCGCTCTCACGTCCATCGATTTCCGGTTCCGTGCCCGGATATGGGAGATGAGTTCTGCGCCGTCCATCACGGTGACCAATGCAAAGGGGGCAAATTGCGCATACTGGGTACGCGACAACCTGGTGCTGCGCATCACGCCCCGCGCGAACCTGCATATCAACGATTACTGGCTGCCGGACGAGGATCGCGCTGCATATCCACGGTTCAACGAACATCGTCCCGGAGGCCCTCAGGTTCGCATTGCCGAGGGGTTGAAGTCCGTCGACTGGGAGGCTGCATACGCTCGCGTGTCCGAACTGCTTGGTTCGGTGGACGGATCGAACGTCCTCTTCCTTGGATCACCGTATGCAACCGTTGAAGACAACTACCTTCTTGGCAAGCTGGCTGCTTCTGTGGGCGCCCCTGCGCCGGTGTACATCCCCCATGTCAAACCGGGCGCCGGCGACGGGTGGCTGATCACGGATGACAAAACGCCGAATGCCGAGGGATGTCAGCGGCTTGGTATCCACCCGGTCGATCCGGCGCTCGTACGCGCCCGACTCGAGGCGGGCGAGATCGCGGCCGTATATGTCCTGGAAGACGACCCGGTGGCCAGCGGGCTTTTCCGCGCCGTCGACGTGCAGGATATTCCGGTCATCCTGCATACCTATCATACCACAAACGAAACGATTGCTGCTGCTGACGTGGTGTTGCCGGCTGCGATGGTTGTGGAGACCGTAGGCACCTATGTGAGTGCAGACGGATATGCACAGCGTGTGTGGCCGGCCAAGGCCATTGTGGGCGTCAACCGAACGCTCCGCATGGAAATGGGCGTCAGCCGTCTGGATTCGCATGGTACGCCGTTCGACCGCTGGCATAATGCGTCCAATCAGGTAAATTGCAAGCCGAGTTGGGAAATGTTGCCTGTCATTGCGCGAAGCATGGGCCTGCAAGGGGACGATGCTTCTCCGAAGGCGATTATGCAGGAAATCACACATACGATCGGAGCCTTCGAGGGCGCCACCTACGAAAGCATGGGTGCGCACGGGGTTCGTCTGGCAGAGATTGGAGCCACTGTGTAGCCGGCGTCCCGCACTGGAAATCATTTTAGAAACCACGCATGGATATACCTCTTTACTGGACGGCGATCGTGGCGTTCGTCGTGCTGAATCTGATGATGCTCTCGGCTTCCGTGCTCGTGTACGCCGAGCGAAAGGTGTCGGGGTATATCCAGCTCCGGCCAGGTCCCGACCGCGTCGGGCCAAGAGGGTTTTTCCAGCCGTTCGCTGATGTACTCAAGCTGCTTTTCAAGGAAGACATCCGGCCCTTCTCGGCGAATCCTTTTATCCATTCGCTGGCTCCGGTGGTCATGGTGGTCGTGGCCATGTCCGTTCCCGCCGTGATCCCCTTTGCACGCGGGGTTGTTATTGCCGATGTGGGACCGGGCGTCCTCGTCATTCTTGCCCTTACGTCCATCAGCGTCTACGGCATTACACTGGCAGGATGGAGTTCGAACAACAAATACTCCCTGCTGGGCGGGCTGCGTTCGGCGGCGCAGATGATTTCGTACGAATTGACGATGGGACTGGCTGTCGTGTCCGTGATTTTGCTTTCGGGCACGCTCAATGTCACGGGTATTGTCGAAGATCAGGCAGGGGGATGGGCGATTCTCGGGTGGAATGTATTTCGTAATCCGATCGGCGCTATCCTTTTCGTGGTTACGGCGTTTGCCGAAACGAATCGCGCCCCGTTCGATTTGCCGGAGGCGGAACAGGAACTTGTCGGCGGGTACCACACGGAATACAGCGGCATGAAATTCGGCATGTTTTTCCTTGCCGAATACGTCAACTGGTGGGTCGCTTCGTTTGTCATTGTAACCCTCTTTTTCGGAGGGTATCTGGTGCCGTTCGAACCCTTGCTGGTAGAGGCGTTTCCGGAACTTGCCGGTAGCATACTTCTCGGAGCGCTTCAGGTGCTGTCGCTGCTTGTCAAGGTGGCGTTTTTTGCGTTTCTGTTCATCTGGGTGCGATGGACGCTGCCCCGATTCAAATACAACCAGCTCATGCAGTTGGGATGGAAGGTCCTGCTTCCGATCGCCCTGGTTAATGTCGTGGTCGTAGCCCTCGGCATGATCCTTTTCCGCATGGTTTTTTGATAATATCTTCTTCCATCATTGCTTCGGATGCTGCGTGCCTTGGGGCTCAGGCACGGGAAGCGCTGGATGCCGGCGTCGACTGGCTCCATATTGATGTGATGGATGGACGGTTCGTGCCGAACATTACAGTGGGCCCCTTCGTGGTGGAAGCGCTCCGGCCTCTTGCCGACGAGACCGGGGCCAAGCTGGATGTGCATCTGATGATCGAGGAGCCTCGCCGGTATGTGGACGATTTCATTACGGCGGGCGCCGACATCGTTACGGTGCATGTGGAAGGTTGTCCGCATCTTCACCGCGTGCTGACGCATATCCGGTCTCGCGGAGCCATGGCCGGCGTTACCCTCAATCCGGGAACTTCGCTTGCAGCTATCACAGAGGTGCTTCCCGACGTGGATATGGCGCTGGTCATGTCGGTCGATCCCGGCTTCAGCGGCCAGAAATATATCCCCGAATCGACGGAGAAAATCCGCCGGCTCAGGGGCATGCTCAATCAGATTGCGTCCCGTGCCTGGTTGCAGGTCGATGGAGGAATCCATGCAGGTAATGTCCACGATGTGGTCCGGGCCGGGGCCACGGTAGTGGTAGCAGGCAAGGCAGTGTTCGGCGGCGCTTCCATAGCCGACAATGTGCAGGCGCTTCGGGATGCGACTGCTCTTGAAGCCTGATCGCATGTTTGCCGAGGTGGCGTTTCCCCTTCCGCTTCCCCAACCCTTTATATACCGCGTTCCTCCGGGGATGTCCGGTGTGGCCGTCGGCTCTCGGGTGCTCGCGCCGTTTGGACCGCGTCGAATGACGGGTGTCGTCACGGCCCTGCGCCAGGATGCCGCCGCCATCGAGCATACGAAAGACTTGCTTGCGGTGCTTGATGAGCTGCCGTCGGTTTCCGCCGAACTGTTTGACCTCGTCCGGTGGATGGCAGACTACTACGTATGTTCATGGGGCGAGGTGTTTCGGGTCATGATGCCGGCGGGGATGCTTTCGGGCAATCCGGCCAGGGTCAGGCTCGAACGGCACGTGCGATTTGCTTCTGCGTGGCGGCACGCAAAGGCTGTGGATGCCTTACGCACCGAGTTGCGCGGTCCCAGACAAATAGCGGTTATCGAATCGCTGGCCGGATATGCCGCCGAAGGCTTGCAGGAGCCCCGGCAGTCTGATGTGCTTGCCCGCGCAGGCGCTACTGCTTCAACGCTTCGAAGTCTTGTGCAGCGCGGTGTGCTCGAGGTTGTTGAGGCGGAAGCGATTCGCGGCGGGGTAATCGATGCGGGGAAGGCCGAGGCGCTTCCGGAACGTGCGTTACATCCTGCGCAGGCCGAAGCGCTGCAATCCGTTTCTGCATGCATCGACGCCGGGCGGTTCCACACCTTTCTGCTGCATGGGGTAACGGGCAGCGGGAAGACGGAAGTGTATATCGAAGCCCTGAAGCAAACGATCCGGCGCGGCCGTACCGGAATCGTTCTGGTTCCTGAGATTGCGCTCACTCCACAAATCGTTCGCCGTTTCAGGGCGCATTTCGGAAGCCGCATTGCCGTATTTCATTCCGGCATGAGCGCAGGCGAGCGATTCGATACATGGCGGCTTTTGCGGGCGGGCCGGTTTGCCGCCGTCGTAGGGCCGCGGTCTGCGGTGCTTGCGCCCTTGTCGAACCTTGGATTGCTGGTCGTGGACGAGGAGCATGGACAGTCCTACAAGCAGCAAAATCCGGCGCCACGCTATCATGCCCGTGATGTAGCCGTCATGCGGGCGCGCATGAACGATGCCGTGTGCATTCTCGGATCGGCTACGCCCAGTCTGGAGAGTCACTACAATGCACAACGCGGGAAGTATACGTTGTTGTCCTTGCCCGAACGGGCAAGGCGCTCTGCGGGCAAGCCGGCTTCTTTGCCGGATGTGCGCATTATAGACCTGCGCGGCACGCCTTCCTCTACCTCGTTGTCGCCCTGGTTGGAAGATGCTATCGGGCAACGGCTTGCCCGATCCGAACAAGTTATTCTTCTTCAGAACCGGCGAGGCTATGCCCCCTTGCCTGAATGTGTGCGTTGCGGTTGGTCGCCGGAATGCGAGGATTGCTCAATCACTATGGTCTTCCACAAGAGCGGCAATCGCCTGCGGTGCCATTATTGCGGGCGCACGGCGCCGTTTCGTGAACGCTGTCCGAATTGCGGAGAGGCCTCGATCGAGGCGTTTGGAACCGGCACGCAGCGCGTCGAGGAGGAACTGGAAGTGCGTTTTCCGGAAGCGCGCATCGTACGTATGGACCTTGATACCACCTCTGCGAAAGATGCGCACGAATTGCTGCTCCAGCGCTTCGAGGAGGGGCATGCGGATATTCTCGTGGGAACGCAGATGGTTGCGAAAGGCTTCGATTTCGAGCGCGTCACGCTGGTTGGCGTAATCAATGCGGATATCGGCTTGCTGTTGCCCGACTTTCGCGCCGAAGAACGCGCCTACCAATTGCTTTCGCAGGTGGCCGGGCGGGCAGGACGCGCTTCGCTGCCGGGCGAAGTGGTCATACAAACAAGGAACCCCGATCGCCCTGTCCTGCGCTATGCGCGCGATCATGACTACGAAACATTTGCAACACGCCAGTTGGCGGAACGCCGGGCGCTGTGTTACCCGCCGTTCGGGCGTATGGCGGGAATAGCGTTCAGGGGACCTCGCGCCCGGGATGTGGCCGATCTGGCCCGGCGGTGGACGGATGCGCTCAGGAAAGAAGCGGCTGGCGCCCAGGTCATGGGGCCGGAAGAGGCCTTCATAGGCCGGGTAAAGAAGCAGTACCGGTATCATTCCATCGTGAAGTGCCGTCGCGGCGACCGCATCCACCTGCAGGAGGCCTTGCGGACCGTGGAGAAGGGTATGCGTTCGCTTCCGGCCGGTTGCCGCGTAAACATCGACATAGATCCGGTCGGCTTTTTCTGACCGGCGGGCTACTTTACCGTTGCCGTTTCCTACAGGAACCCTGCCGGTTTGTGCGGGTATCTTCGTCAAGGGCAAGTTCCGTACGGTCTGCTCCCTGTGAATCCTGTCAGGGCCGGAAGGCAGCAGCAGTAAACAGGTTGAAGCGACGCGATACGGGTAGCTTGCCCCTCTTTTTTCACCCCGACACCATACGCAACCCCGATTATGTCCTTATACGAGACGTTCCTGATGGGAGGGTCGGCCAACGGAGAGTCGAACCCGATGGCCATGTTCCTGCCGCTGATCCTGATTTTTGTCGTTTTCTACTTTTTCATTATCCGGCCCCAGAAGAAAAAGGAAACCCAGCGCAAGCAAATGATCTCAGCCGTCCGCAAGGGGGACAAGGTCATTACCCTTGGCGGAGTGCACGGTGCGGTGACCCAGGTGGACGACACCAGCGTGCTCGTTCAGGCGGATACAAATGTCAAGTTGCGCGTCGAGAAAAGCGCTATTGCGAGCGTGGATACGAAGGGGTAATCTGTTCTCGTGCGGAAGCGGGGCCTTTTTCGTTTCCGGCCGTTTGTTTTGCCGAAAGATCAATTGATTCGGCATGAATGACATGGGGCAAGGCGTCATGGGAAAGACACCCGACACGGACTGGATGAAGCGATCGTTCGACACGATCGAGGACGCTGTTCGGGAGTTGGCGGAGGGGCGGCTCGTCATTGTTGTCGATGACGAGGATCGTGAGAACGAAGGGGATTTCATAGGGGTTGCGGACAGGATTACCCCCGAGACTGTCAACTTCATGGCGACGCATGGCCGCGGTCTCATCTGTGCGGCGCTTACCCGGGAACGGGCTGTGGCCCTTGACCTCGACATGATGGTCGACGGCAATACCTCGCTCTACAACACCCCGTTTACGGTGTCGGTTGATTTCAAGGCCGGTACCACGACGGGCATTTCGGCCCCGGATCGCGCCCGGACATTTCACGCCCTTGCCGACCCGGAAAGCTGCCCATCGGATTTTGCGCGTCCGGGCCATGTCTTCCCTCTTCGATCCCGGGACGGTGGTGTCTTGCGCCGCGCCGGACATACCGAGGCGGCGGTGGATCTGGCCCGCATGGCCGGATGTGCTCCGGTTGGGGTGCTTGTGGAAATCATGACCGAGGAAGGCATGATGGCGCGCACACCCGATCTGCTGGAAATGGCGGACCGGTTCGACCTGCGCATCATTACGATCAAGGATCTCATCGCGCACCGGATGATGACGGAATGTCTCATACGGCGCGTCGTGGAGGTTGATTTACCGACCCTGCACGGTGATTTCAGGCTGATTGCTTACCAGGATACGCTCAGCGAGGAAGCCCATCTTGCTCTGGTAAAGGGAAACTGGGGAGAAGAAGAACCGGTGCTCGTACGCGTACATTCGCAATGCGTCACCGGGGACATTTTCGGTTCGCTGCGGTGCGATTGCGGGGAACAGATGGCCATGGCGATGCAGCAGGTGGAAGCGGAAGGGCGCGGCGTCGTGTTGTATATGAAGCAGGAGGGACGCGGCATCGGCCTGCTTAACAAACTGCGCGCCTACAAGCTGCAGCAGGAGGAGGGTATGGATACGGTGGAGGCCAACGAGGCGCTCGGATTCAGGATGGATCACCGGGATTACGGCATCGGGTGCCAGATTTTGCGCGATCTGGGGATTCGAAAGCTCCGTCTCCTGACGAACAATCCGACGAAACGGGTCGGGCTGGCCGGTTACGGACTTGAGATTGTTGAACGTCTTCCCATCGAAACATCACCGAATACGGTGAACCACCACTATCTCAAGACCAAGCGGGATCGTATGGGCCACTTGATTCTGGGTGACGTGGACGAGCATGATCGTACCATGCTCAGGAAAGTGCTGTAGGCGATCACCGGGATGTCATATCCCGGTACAACTGTTCCACCTTGCGCCGCAGTTGCTCCGGGTCACCGTCGTTTTCGAGTACGATGTCGGCCCGCTCCCGCAGGATGGAGGGATCGGCCTGATTCGCCATTCTGGCGGTCACGTCTTCATGCGAGACGCCGTCTCGTTCGCACACCCGCTTGATTCGCACCGGAAGAGGGGCTTCCACCACCGCCACGGTATCCAACTGGTGCTCTGCGCCCGCTTCGAAGATCAGGGCGGCCTCCTTGACCATGAGCGGCGCCTCCTCACGCTGCGCTTGTTGCGCCGCTTCCTCGAATCGTTTCAGTACCCGGGGATGGACCAGCGCATTGAGCCGGTCGAGCAGGGCTTTATCGGAAAACGCCATCCGGGCAAGGGAGCGCCGGTTCAGGCTACCGTCGGGCAGATAGCTTTCCGGGCCAAAAACGTCGATAACGTTCCGGCGTATCGAGGCATCGTCCGTGAGCAGCCTTTTCGCTTCGTCGTCCGCGTAGAACACCCGTGCGCCGAGCTCCTCCAGCATGCGGCATACGGTCGTTTTGCCGCTTCCGATGCCACCCGTAACGCCAAGTCGCTTCATGGTTTGGGGATGGTTACAATCTCCAGGACGCTACCATGGAAATGTTCGGAGTGATTTTGCGATCTCCGGACCGTGCTGCTTGTCGGATATGATCGGCCCGCGTTTCAGGGAGTGTCCCGAAGAGGCGCCGCCGGACGTGCTGCACATTTAACCAGCCGTTCAGCCGGAGCATCGACCGGCCGGGCATAGGCCAGGAGATCGAACAAATTGGACCCATTTGTTCAATGATGGTTCGTCCCGGGCGCGTGATGCTTGCCGTGACCGGTTTTCCGGTGTTGTCCAGTTGCCGTGTTCCGTCCTCGTTCCGGATATCGTACCGTACGGTGGCTGCCCGCTCAAAGTCGCTGCGAATGAAGAGGCGCGCTCCAATAGAGGCGGTAATGCCTTGCCGCGTACGCACCTGTAGACGCACTCGCGCGCTGTAGGTGCGCAAGGTATCGAACGGGATTTCCGCGAAGTGATCCCACAGGAGATTGCCGAGGCGCAAGTCACTGAAGCTGCCGTCCGCATAGATGGCGGGTCCGCTTCGAAAACGGTGTTCCCCATCCAGTTCATACCGCAGTTCCCGTGCAGATTGATCGATGGCTCTTCGGCCGGGGAGTACGAAATCGTGCACGGTATACGTCGCGCGGATTTCCGTTCCCATGCGCAGTCGCGTACGGCTTCCCGGAGTCCATGTGAAGGCGGGCCGCAGGCGCAGGGAGCGTCGGACATTGTTTTCCACCGAGCGGTCGGTGTTCAGGTAGACGGTGTGGTACCAGGTGCCCAGCAAACGCATCTCTGTGCTCAACCTTCGGTTTATCGCAATACGCGCTCCCATTTGACCGGTATGGTACAACTCGTCCCGGTCGTCCAGATTCGCTTCAGGCGTGTCGTGACGGAGGATGCTGCTGCTGCCGTTGAAGGTCAAGGTGAGCCGCCCCAGCCCGGCTCGTCCGCGCGCATGCAGGGCAAACAGGCCCTGGTCGTAATCCGCCTGCTGGAGCAGATTCGCTTTTTGCGCCACTTGTGTCTGGGGGAGGTCCTCCCGGTTCGTCAGTCGCCGCCGCTCCACTTCGGCGCCGACCCGGGCCGAAAGGTTTGCCATGAAACGACCGGTGTCCTGTTCTCCGTATCCGATACCAATCTGGCCGTCCACCATGCGCCGGTTGAACGCCGTATCGAAGAAGAACGCATTCTCCGGGGCGCCCAGCGTCCGGATCCAGCGGTTGTTTGTTCCTGCATCCATGCGTCCGGTCAGTCGTATGGACCGGTAGATCGGGGCTTCGATCTCCATACTGACATTCAGCGTATCTCCGGCGGTGGCCTCCACGGTTTCCGAAACGCGATCTTCTGTGGTTCGATTCAAAAACGAGACGGCCTGATAGGCGTCGCGACGGTAGTTGCTGTACCGGACATCCGTCGCGATGCGCAGATTCTCGAACGAGCGGATCGCATTACCCGCCATACGTATTGCCCGACCCCGCCGCGGGTCAATGAACTGGTACGACGCATCTCCTGCAACCTCGATGCGGTATGCGTTCATGGGTGCAGGAGACCATGCTACGCCGAGGGCATATGCGGGCCCGATATCCATGCGCAGCGTGCGTTCGCCGGCGCCGCTTCCGATACCTGGACGGCGATCCCATGCCAGACCTGCGGCCGGCTCGATACGAAGATTTCGTCCCGGTTGGAACAGTACGCCGGAGTACACTTCCTGTGAAAATACGCGGCTTTGCGTGTACCAGTGGGATCGTCCTCGCGCCTGCACGCCCCAGTGCGTTCCCAGAGGGCGGCCAATGCGCCAGTTGAGGAGATTTTCGTCCCGAAAACTCAGCCGGTCCCTGAAGAGGGCGAATGCGTCCGAACGGAACCGGTTGTCGAGCGTGGCGCTCCATTTTCCGATATGTTGGGAAAGCAGTGTTTTAGCGGTCCAGCGATACCGGTTGATGTCCCGTTCGAAGCCGGTTTCGATCAGTTGCCTCTCAGGGCCCGTTTGTTGTCCGGTTTGCTGTGGCGCCTGCGCTCGAGCCTGTACTGCCCCGAGCATTGCCAGTATGCCCGCGAGCGCGACACGTCCGGCGCCGGTACGAAAGGCTGCTCGAAGGAATGCACGCATGGCGAGACATACAGAAACAGCAACGCGGTAGAGGGAAGACAGGAGCGTTTGCCCGCGCTTTCCCGGAAAATGTGCGAGGGCTTCGATGTCAGCCCGGCGGCCAGCCCAGAGATCGCCCGCCAAGGAGGTGCAGGTGGATATGATCCACCGATTGTCCGGCTGCCGGTCCACAATTGAAAACGGTCCTGTACCCCTCTGCAAGTCCTTCTTCCGCGGCCAACTCCCGCGCCACCGTGACAAGGTGTCCGACCAGTTTTTCATCCGCTTCGGTGAGGTCGTTCAACTCCGGAATGGGTTTTCGAGGAACGATCAGGATATGTACGGGCGCTTGCGGAGCGATATCCCGGAATGCGAAACACTGTTCGTCCTCATACACCATATCGGACGGAATGTCTCCATCCGCTATTTTTTGAAAAAGCGTTCTTGTATCGGCCATGTCGCGTGGAAACGTCCGGTCGTCCGGAATATCTTTTACAGACGACTGTTTTCCCGTTCGTGTTCGGTAATGCTTGCCTGATCGAATATAAACGAACATCGGACAGGCTTCAACGTGAAAGGAAAATCGGGGCATGTCCTGTGGCTATACTTGCTGCTATACCTGCCGCCATGTCCCCGGCCATTGTATCTGACGGCATGAAGTCCGATTTCCTATGGCGCTTGTTTACGTAACCCGTACGGTGCATTTTAACGCGGCTCACCGGCTACACAATCCCGAAAAGTCCGACGCCTGGAATCGTAGCACGTACGGCCGGTGCAATAACCCGAACGGGCATGGGCACAATTACGTGCTGGAGGTGACCGTTGCCGGTGAACCTGATAAGGACACCGGGTACGTCATTGATTTGTCCGAACTGAAGCGTATCGTTCAGAAGAAAATCGTGGACAAATGCGACCATGCCCACCTGAATTTGGACGTGGATTTCATGCAGGGCGTTCTGCCTTCTACCGAGCAGTTCGCCATAGCGATCTGGCGCGAGTTGGAGGATGCCATTCCAACAGGAACGTTGCATAAGGTCCGGCTCGCGGAAACGAACAACAATTCGGTTGAATACTTCGGAGAGTAACCCCTATCCATCTGTACGACGATGCCGACACAGTCCTTGAACGATCTGGAAACGAAGCAAACGGTCTCATGCGCCTCCGCAGGGCATGCCCACAGCCGCTACCGGAGACAGGATATCTACGACGAGGCAACGACAGAGATCATCGCCCGGCATGTGGCGGGCATCCTGCCCCTGGTGGATGAAGACCCTGCCCGCGAGGGCCTTTTCAAAACGCCTGCACGTGTGGCCCGGTCGCTCCAGTTCCTTACGCAAGGATACGGGATAGACCCGGAAGCCATTCTGAAATCCGCTTTGTTCGAAGAGGATTACAGCGAGATGATTCTGGTGAAGGAGATCGAGGTATTTTCCCTGTGCGAGCATCATCTGCTTCCCTTTCACGGGCGCGCGCATGTAGCCTACATCCCGGACGGCAAAATTGTAGGCTTGAGCAAGATACCGCGCGTAGTGGAGGTATTCGCCCGTCGTCTTCAAGTGCAGGAACGGCTTACCTTGCAGATCCGGGATGTCCTGTCCGACGTTCTGAAACCGCTTGGGGTAGCCGTCGTGATCGAGGCTATCCATCTATGCATGATGATGCGGGGCGCAGAGAAGCAGAATGCGGTTACGACGACCAGCGCCATGAGCGGCGAGTTCATGAAAACGCCGACGCGCGCCGAATTCATGCGGTTGATCAACAAAGATTGATGGTGCGTTACCTTTTTACAGAGAACGATAATCTATGCCGACTATACTGATAACCGGAGCAAGCCAGGGGATGGGCCGCGCCGCCGCACAGGCGTTTGCGGCGTTGCCCGACGCCCGCCTTGCTCTTGTGGCGCGTAACGAAGAGCGCCTGCGGGAAACCTGCGATCTGTCTCGTGCACACGGTGCGGAAGCCCGGCCTTTCCCATGCGATGTAGCGGATGAGGCTGCTGTCGAGGAGATGGCGGCCTCTGTACGCGCCTCGTTCGGCGCCCCGGACATTGTCCTGAATAATGCAGGGCTCTTCGAGACAGGCCCCGTGGTCGATATGACGGTCGAGGCCTTTAGTCGTCAGGTGGCGGTGAATCTGACGAGCGCGTTTATGGTCACCCGGGTTTTTCTTCGGGATATGCTGGACCGGGGCAGCGGTCATATCTTCTACATGTGCTCCGTTGCCTCGTTGAGGGCCTATCCCGGCGCTGTCGCCTATTGTGCAGCCAAGCACGGGGTGCTTGGATTGGCGCGCGCCATGCGGGAAGAGACGCGGGCGCACGGTGTGCGCGTTACGGCGGTATTGCCGGGCGCCACCTGGACGCCCAGTTGGTATGGGAGCGGCGTACCTGCAGAACGTCTCATGCCCCCCGAAGACATTGCTCAGGCGATCCTCGATGTCTGGCGTATGAGCGATCGCACCGTGGTCGAAGAACTGCTGCTCCGTCCCCAGGAGGGAGATATTCCGTAGGGTACCGAATACACGTGAAAAAGACTGCTTCCCCTCATGCGCCGCAAGTTCCTCATTGCGCAGATCGTTCTTGTCCTGGCGGCAGTGAGCATGGTCCTTCTCGGAGCGGCAACATGGATTACGGTCAGGCCCAACACACCCGATTTCGAGGGGAGCCGCACGGTCCGTATTCTGCCCGGCTCCGGCTTCGACGCTGTGGTCGATTCACTGCGCGCGAACGGCATTCTCCGGCGGGCGGGCACGTTTCGCCTCATGGCGCGCGCTACGGGCTGGGGGGATCAGATCAAGGCGGGCCATTACGCCTTCCCTACCGGGGTCTCCAACCATGATATGCTGAGCGTGCTGCGACGCGGACTACAAGAGCCGGTCCGCCTGACGATACCGCCTGGCGTACGCCCCGATGTGGCTGCTGCGGTTGCAGCCCGCAACATGTTCTTTTCTCCGGGTGACTTTGCCGTAGCCCTCGCCGATACGCAACTCGCCGCCTCGTTACAGACCGACACCGCCGGCCTCTTCGGCTACATGTTGCCGGAAACGTATCATTTCTACTGGCTTGCCAGTGCAGAACGTGCTGTCCGCACCATCACAGAAACATTCGATGCGTTCTTCGAGCGTGAACTACGGGCCGGAGCAGACAGTCTTGGCATGTCGAAACAGGATGTGGCGACCCTGGCCAGCATTATCGAATGGGAAGTCCTGCACGGCGAGGAAAAACCCCTGATATCGGGTGTCTACCACAACCGGTTGCGCATTGGCATGAAACTGGACGCCGATCCCACCATACAGTACATCATTCTGCAGCAGGAGGGAAGCAAGCGGCGTCTGCTCTACAGCGATTACCGCATCCCGCACCCTTTCAATACGTATCTGCACGGGGGATTGCCGCCGGGGCCTCTCAACAATCCGTCTCCTTCGTCTCTGCGGGCCGCCGTTCGCCCGGCCCGCCATGATTTTCTCTACTTCGTAGCGACCGGCGACGGTACACACCACTTCAGCAAAACACTTACGGAACATCTGCGGGCCGCTCGCCACTACCATGCGCTGATGCGCCAACGCCGGGACGAACAGGCAGAAGGGGAGGGGTAAAGATGGTAGTGACCCGAAAACCACACAACTATTGTGGATTTAGTTCCGAATGCGGCTGTCCGGGGCGTGTCCCGTAAACTGTGTAAGTGGTCAATCGTACACATAGTTTCATCAGGAGGTGAAGACGATGACCGAACTTACAGACAAACAGCAGGCTCTTCTGGAGGAGTTGCTGAAGGATTTCAAGGGGGACGCGCGGGACCTATTCGGCGAGGGGGGCTTGCTCAAGACGATAGGCAAGCGTGCTCTCGAGGCGGCATTGGAGGGGGAGCTGACGCATCATCTCGGCTACCCTGCTCACGATCGGTCGGGTCGCGGCAGCGGCAATTCCCGTAACGGACGCACTGCGAAGCGGCTCGAGAGCGAGTCGGGTTCGCTGGATCTGGAGGTTCCTCGCGATCGCAACGGCAGTTTCGAGCCCAGGATCGTAGAGAAGCGCCAGCGCCGGGTAGCGGGCCTGGACGACGTGATCGTGTATCTCTACGCGCAGGGCCAGAGCACGCGGGCTATCCAGGACACGTTGAAGCGTCTCTACGGCGCGGAGGTCTCCTCTACGCTTGTTTCGGAGGTTACCGCAAGCGTTCTCGAGGAAGTGAGCGCATGGCAGGCTCGTCCTCTGGAGCGGGTGTATCCTGTCGTGTACTTCGACGCCTTGTTCGTAAAGTCTCGCGAGGAGGGATCGGTGAAGAGGCGCGCGGTCTACGTGGCGCTGGCGATAGACATTGAAGGAGAGAAAAAGGTGCTTGGCCTTTGGATCGCTCCGACGGAGGGAGCCGTTTCGTGGCTCACCATCTTCGGCGAGTTGAAGGCGCGGGGCATGGAGGACTGTTTCATTGCGTGCGTGGACGGTTTGAAGGGTCTTCCCGAGGCGATAGAGACGGTCTTTCCACATGCGCGGGTGCAGTTGTGCGTGGTGCACCAGGTGCGCAAGAGCCTGCGCTACGTGCCTTGGAAGGAGCGCAAGCCGGTGGCGTCGT
The DNA here is from genome assembly GCA_965248175.1 of Rhodothermales bacterium. GTDB lineage: Bacteria > Bacteroidota > Rhodothermia > Rhodothermales > VXPQ01 > VXPQ01. Next base: position 454,439 of record OZ252093.1, on the reverse strand, counting down.
CTTTGCGCGCGGTCTACGCAGCGCCGAGCGAAGAGGCTGCTCTTGCGGCGCTCGAGGCTTTCGAGAGACAATGGAGCGAGAAGTACCCGGCTATCGCTCCGCTCTGGAGGAAGGACTGGGAGCGTCTGGCGCCTTTCTTCGACTATGCGCCTGCGATCCGCAAGGTGGTCTACACCACCAATGCGATCGAATCACTGAACTACAGCCTGCGCAAAATCGTCAAGGGACGGGGCGCTTTCCCCAACGACGACGCGGTGCGCAAGCTGCTCTACCTGGGCCTGCGCGAAGCATCGAAGAAGTGGAAGCGTCCGATCCGGGACTGGAAGGCCGCCCTCAACCAGTTCGTCATACTCTACGGGGACAGAGTCCCCATAGAACAATAATCCCACTTACACAGTTAAGCGGACACGCCCGCTGCTGTCCGCGGGGAACCACCTCTGCAATGTTTCTCTGAATTCGATGAAGGCCGGGTCTCGGCAGTACTGCGGCTGCGAAACATTTGCTATTCGTTTGAACAGCGAGGCAGAACGCTTCACCTTTTTCTGTTTTATGGCTTCTTCCATTGCACGCTTCGGGTCGGAAGGTTTAGGGTCGTTATTCAGCCACAGCCGGTGCTCTTGTAACCACTGCCTGAGTGTGTCAAAATTACTTCCCCATCCAAGAACTTCTGATACCTTTCCATCCCGCGCCCATACCCAGTTTTCGAGCTCCGGCTCGATCACGATAACCTTACAACGGTTTTCCCAGCCGTTACGCTCAATTTTCTCTTGGACCTCCTGCTGTAATTTTTTTCTCGAAGCCTTGCTGCCGCAACCATCGTGGTCAAAAACTACTAACGCATAACCGTGGCTTTCAAGGCGAGGTCTCAACCATGAAACCGCGTCTATTCGACATCCTGGATCGCGCCTTGGATGCACCTCGATATCATACCTTATTCGTCGGATGTTTAGCCGTCCATGTTGAGCTAATAACCCCTCGAAAGCCTGTTCCATACTGCTGTCCGCAACAAGAGCGAACATATCTTTGGCGTAACCATTCATCCGATAATTCCTCTGGCGAATAACACATCTATATCCACAGTGTCTTGCCAATCCCGCAAGAGCGGATGATTCACGCCGCGCACAATGTCCGTAGCGCCACTCGAATCTTTGGCGAAACAGAGCACTTCCTCCGGTCGGGCCATCCGCAAAAAGGCAGATGAATGCGTGGCTGCCAACACCTGCGAGTCATAGGCCGACGCCAGCGAATCGTACACTGCCTCAATAGCGAGAGGGTGAATGCCGTTCTCTGGTTCTTCCAGTAGGTAGAGATATCCCTCGTCGGCAAGATATGGAATGAGCGTAAGCGCCAAAAGCCGGAGTGTGCCGTCTGAAACCCCCCATGATGGTACCCGAATGCCTGTGTCGTATTCAATTTCAAGATAGGCATGCCGGTCATCCGGGCGCTCCTTGATTTGAATTTCCTTGATGTCTTTCAAGGTAGTGCGAACGTGCTCCAGCCACTGCCGGTAATTTTCATGATCATCCTTCTTCAAACTCGCAATCGTCCATGGAAGATTGGCGCCATCGCTGGAGAAGCCATTGCGACGCAGTGCGGGAGGACTGGCCTCGCGCATCTTCACACTGTCCAGGGCCAGACGTTTTACCTGTGTTCCCAGCATGTGTTTGACGCTGGTGGCGACGGGAAATGTTTTAGGGGACTCGGGCAAACTGCCAAGTGCTGAACGGTATGGACCGAAGGAGATACTGGTTGCCCAGCCCTTTCCCGCCAAAGGCGAAACCTCGATGTTGAAATTATCCTTACCCTCAGGGGATTTGCTGAGTATGGTTCTTGTACCTTGGCGCCCACCACCCAGCATGATGGTGTCAATCGGATCCAACGGGCAAGGAAACATGGATAGTTGTGCCCTTTCCACGTTATGATGCGTCATAAGCAGCCCCCTTTCCGCGTCGATAACTACGCCATCCGCTTTTTCCTTTATGGCCACTTCGTAACGAAACACTTCATAGTCTTTTTCTGAAGGAAGCATCTGCTTCATGGAGTCGGAAATGTCGAACTCCACCGCAAGTTCGAAACCGAGGCGGTCTTTGGATCTTCCCCAAACAAGATCTTGAAAATTGTCGGTGCGCTTTCCAATAGCCGCTCCGAGGTCATCCCGCACCATGTCACCGAGGAAGGTGACCACATCGAATAACGTACTCTTCCCGCTGGCGTTGGGGCCAACCAGCACATGAAAAGGATCCAATGCCACGTCCACATGACGCAGGCAACGATAGTTCAGGGCTTGGATGCGACGAATCATCGGTGTGTGCCGCAAGGGTTCTCCAGTACGTTTCACGTACGTAATCTACCTAAAAACCTCCTCACAAACCCCGCGAATCCGTTCCGCGAAATGTCTCAGAATCCCACGCGTACGCCCAGCAAGAACCGGTGCTGCCTTACGCTTTCGTCGACGAGAGGCGGCTCGTTGACATCTGCATACGGAGTGTATTCGTCGTTGGATTTCATGCGCATCCAGCCCGCGTCGATATGAAAATTGTGCGAGAAGCGGTACGACACGCCGGCGGAAACGAAGCGCCGGTCGCGATCGGATGCGTTGCCTCCCTGGGACAGTTTTCTGTCGAATGGATCGGGATGGGCGGCCACGCCCCCTCGCACCGTAATATCTCCGAATTGATACGCGGCGCCGAGACGCATATTCCAGACCGGGTTCATGGTATCCCGGATTTCCCTGTTCAAGTCCCTGAACAGGTCGCTGTCCTCCGCATTCCCGTCAAACTCCATCTGGGACCAGTCTACATATTCCATATCTCCGGCCAAAAGAAAGTCCCCGATTTCCCATGATGCGCCGCCCCCGATGCGCCAGGGGGTACGCAACTGGTATTCGTAGTCACCATGGGTTTCGGCGTCCAGCGACCCGCCCTCGTCGAACCAGGTCGTAAGTTCCCGGTAATAATTTTCTCTGACTTCGTAAAACGTAGGGGTCTCCACTAACACGCCCACGCGCAACCCGCTCGCAAGCGTTGTCGTCGACACCCCGCCGCGCAGGTTGAATCCACTCAGGTCTGCCTCAAAACCTCTTTCGTACATCAATCTGTTAAACCCGAACAGCGAGCCGTCGGACAGGGCGACTTCGTAGTCTGACGGAGCATTTTCATTGTAGGTGTCTGCCTCCTCGTACACACTGTCGAAGCGGTACGAACCGAACGCGAAGTTGGCCGAAATGCCGACCATCACATCCCGGCTCGCCTCCCATGCGCCCCCGAGGTTCAATTCGTTCATCCGTCCCTCTTCGAGTACGTCTCCCAGTTGGTCGATTCTGGTACCCGGCGTAACTGCCTCGTAGAAAAGCCCGTCGTTCGTTCCTACATTTTCGAACAAAAATTCGATCGCTCCGGCATCATAGGCCAGTTCGGGGATGTCGCTGTAGAAATCCGGGAAATATCCATCGTCGTCCTCCTGCACTGTATACTCGTCCGAATAGGGCAGGAACGACGCACTGATGGAACTGGTGGCGTTCGTTCCTCCGAAAGCGAGATTGCGGTCGAATGTATTGATCTGGTTGAATGCGAGGCCGAGCACGAGCGATCCTTGCGAAGTCGGAATCTTCTGTATGTAGGCCAGATTACTGAAGCGGGTAGCGCGCACGTCGGCTTCCCCTGCCGATGACGTACGGATACCGGTGAAATATTGCGAGTTCTCCGTGGCCGAGAACGTATGCAGGGAACCGCCGATTTCCGAGTTCCCGAAATAGCCCAGACCGGCTGGATTCGTACGCAATGCGCCGTAGTCCGCTACGCCGGCAATGCCAACGCCCGCCATGCCCATCATGCGCGGACCGGTCGCAGGGGACCGTGCAGCGAAGATATAGGCGTCGTCGGGAGTCTGTGCATACGTGGAGGACACCGCGAACAAGGCAAGGGCAAACACCGGAAAGAAGAGCCTTTTCATGGGAGTATCTGTTTGGTTTTTTGGATTACGAACGGGCCGGGAGCCTATCCGACGATTCGCATGGGTACAGGAAGGGCTATGGATCGTATGAAAAGCACGATCCTGACAACACTTCCGGGGTAGGTCGCAACGCCGTTGCTACACGGGTCGATACGGTGCGCTTATCGACTGCGGGAACGACCCGAAGAGGATGAGGACCCGCCCGAAGACCGCCCGCTGCTGCCCGACGAAGACCGGGGCGGCGGGGACGAACGCACGGTACGTCCACTTGACCCGCTGCTGCGCGAGGAAGGCGCTGAACGGACGGTGCGTCCACTCGATCCACTGCTGCTGCGCGAGGAGGGTGTCGAGCGGACGGTACCCCCGCTTGACCCACTGCTGCGCGAAGATCCGGATGAGCGCACGGCGCCCCGGCTACCGGAAGACGACGAAGACCGGGGCGACGGAGACGAACGCACGGTACGGCCGCTCGATCCGCTGCTGCTACCCGAGGAGGGCGTCGAACGCACGGTACGACCGCTCGACCCGCTGCTGCTACCCGAGGAAGGCGTCGAACGCACGGTACGGCCGCTCGATCCGCTGCTGCTGCCCGAGGAGGGCGTCGAACGCACGGTACGACCGCTCGATCCACTGCTGCTGCCCGAGGAGGGCGTCGAACGGACGGTACGCCCACTTGACCCGCTGCTGCCCGCTGTGGTTGTCCGGCGTGTGTCGCGGACGGTACGCCCGCTTGATCCACTGCTGCGCGCCGTGGTTGTCCGGCGTGTATCGCGGACCGTCACGGGCGATCTGCCTGTTCCCGAGCGATCTCCCTGCACGGTCGACGATCTCCCGGAACGCGCCGAACGTTCTCCGGAAATGGTCGAGGTACCGCGCGTTTTTCCGGCGGAAACGCTTCCTGCGTTACCTACCTCGCGGATCCCGCCTCCCCCAAAATCGCCGACATATCCGTCGCGAGCTCCTGCACCCCGCCCCATTGTAGCGCCACGGGGTCCCCATTCCCCGCCTCTCGAGCGAATCGTTCCCGGATAATCATACCGCCACCCGCCGTAATAGGGATTCCAGGTGTTTGCATAGCCTGGGTAATAGCCATGGGAGCGGTAGCCGAAGGGGCTGTAATGATAGGGATATCCACCCCAGCCCGGACCGACGGAAATGCCCGTGTAAAAGCTGTTGTATCCATACCCCCAGGGACTGTACCCCCAAGGATCGTACCCCCGGGAATTGTACCCCCAGGGATCATACCACGAAGACCCGTAAAACGAGCTGTAGGACCGGTACGGGTCCCGGTAGTACTGCGGACTCCATCCGTAATCGAACCGGTCGAAGTAACGGCGATAGCCGTAGGGACCGCTGTAGAGATACTGGTCATTGTAGTAGCGTTCCGTTACGACGGTGTCCTCGGAGCTTTGCACCACTTCCACGTAATCGGGAATCCGCTCGTACTGTACGGTGCCTAACTGGGTGTAACAACCGGCCAGCAGCACCACAAGCAGTCCGGCGACGAATGGCGCCGTGCGCAAGGCGAGGCGATAGCTTCCCCGCTCGTGTAATGTCGATCGTTCCATGGTGGCACCCGGTTTGGTGAAAACTTGGCGACAGTGGTTCCGTTACAGTGTGTACGGATTATGATGCGTAAGGTGCCGATTGGTTGCAAATAAACGACGGAACTTATTGCTTTCCTCGAAGAAAGAACGACGTTCGTTCGGCTCCAACGGCTTTGTCCCGGAATAATGCAAACATCGGGCCATTTCCGGATCCTCCACGAAATATCTGGTCTTTCCTCCTGTGACGCCGTCCGGATTCGTTCCGGGCCGCTTGCGTTTTTCCGCTACATTCCCCCTATAGTGTATTTAATAAACGGCGCCGACCGTGCAATATTATGGCCGATGTTATTACAAGCCGCCAGGAAGATTATGCGCAATGGTATCTCGACATTGTGCAGCATGCGAAGCTGGCCGATTACTCGGCGGTGCGCGGGTGTATGGTAATTCGCCCGAACGGCTGTGCGCTGTGGGAGAACATGCGCCGGGCGCTCGATGACATGTTCCGGGAAACCGGGCACGAGAATGCATATTTTCCCCTGTTCATTCCCCAATCCTTCCTGGCGCGGGAGGCCGAACATGTAGAGGGTTTCGCCAAGGAGTGCGCCGTGGTCACTCACTCGCGTCTTATGGAGAACCCGTCCGGCGATGGGCTGTTACCCGATCCCGCTTCGAAGCTGGAGGAGAATCTTATCGTCCGGCCCACAAGCGAAACGATCATCTGGGACTCCTACCGGAACTGGATTCAATCCTGGCGCGACCTGCCTATTCTCATCAATCAGTGGGCAAACGTAGTGCGCTGGGAAATGCGTACGAGGCTGTTTCTGCGCACGATGGAATTTCTCTGGCAGGAAGGGCACACTGCCCACGAAACGAAGGAGGAAGCCATCGAGGAAACGCTGCGCATGCTGGAAGTATACGCCACTTTTGCCGAGGAATGGATGGCCATGCCGGTTATCCGGGGCGTGAAAACGGCAAGCGAACGTTTTGCGGGTGCGGTGGACACGTACTGTATCGAAGCCATGATGCAGGATGGCAAGGCGTTGCAGGCCGGCACCAGTCATTTCCTCGGCCAAAATTTCGCCAAAGCGTTCGACTGCCAATTCCAGAACCGCGAAAACCGGCTCGAATATGTGTGGGCTACTTCCTGGGGGGTCTCGACCCGGCTGATCGGGGCGCTCATCATGACGCATTCGGATGACCGGGGACTGATCCTGCCGCCTCGTCTCGCTCCCGTACAAGTCGTGATCGTACCCATTTTCCGGAAAGATGAAGAGCGGACGGTTGTGCTCGAGGCTGCCGAGCGCATCAAAACAGTGCTGGGCGCCGCGGGCGTCCGCGTCAGGATGGATGCTCGCGAAACGCACCGTCCCGGCTGGAAATTCAACGAATACGAAGTGCAGGGGGTGCCGGTCCGACTCGCCATCGGCCCCCGCGATGTCCGGAACCGCAACGTGGAAATGGCGCGCCGCGACCAACCCGGGAAAGAAATCGTTTCGCAGGAGGGGCTTCCCAACCGGATCGGGGCTGTTCTCGACGATATGCAGCAGCAGTTGTTCGACCGGGCGCTGGCAATGCGCGAGGCCTCCACCCGGCGCGTCGACGACTACGAAGCGTTCACGGATACCCTCGACCGGCACGGCGGCTTCGTGCTGGCTCACTGGGACGGCACGCCGGAAACCGAGGCCCGCATCAAACAGGAAACGAAAGCGACCATTCGCTGTATCCCCATGGACGAGAACCGGGAAGCGGGCAAGGATATGCTGACCGGTAAACCGTCGAACCGCCGTGTTCTTTTCGCCAGAGCCTATTAAAGGATACTCTGATCAAAACCACCCCTCTCAGCCTCTGAACTTCGCGGACTTAATCAGAGTATCCTTTGACGGAAGAGCGCATTCGCAGTATTCATAGTATTCACAGAAAGGCGCATACATCAGGCTGCCTATCGACCGAAGGGCTACATTGATCAATCCGGCACATGACCCCAAACCGGGAGCGTAACGTCTCGTGCGCACTGTATTCGCCCTTTTTGTCGTCGCAACAGCCTTGTGGCCTTCCTGTACCCTTGCCCAGGAATGGGGCATTGTATCCGGACATATCCTGTCCGCAGAGGGAAATGTTTCTGTACCCAACGTCAGCATTCTGGTAAGCGATACCGAATTCGGCACCGCGAGCAAGCAAGACGGGGAATACACGCTCCGGCTGCCGGCAGGCACGCACGCGCTGCGATTCTCGGCAGTGGGGTACGAAGCGACGCGGCGTAGTGTACATGTCCAGCCCGACGAAACGACCGTCCTGGATGTTCGACTCGAAGTGTCTGTTGTCGAGATGCAGGATATCGTTGTGGAAGAGGACATATTCTTCCCGGAACCCGGAGTGTATGAACTGGAGCCGGAAATCGTTCGCAACGTGCCCTCCCCTTTCAAGGGTTTCCAGGCGCTGAGCGTATTACCGGGCGTAGCCGCCAATAACGAACTCTCCAATCAGTACTCGGTACACGGCGGCGGATTTCACGAAAACCTTATTTTCGTCAACGGCTTCGAGGTATACATGCCGTTGCGCCCGAGGCAGGGGGAACAGGAGGGGCTCGGCTTGCTTAACCCGGAGTTGGCTGACCGGATCGTGCTGTACACGGGGGGATTTCCGGCGAAGTACGGGGGAAAACTGTCGTCCGTGCTGGAGACCCGCTACCACCGGCCGGATGGCGGATCCATGCGCGGGTCCGCCACAGCTTCTCTTCTCGATGCGGGCTTTTCGCACCGGGGCGCTGTCGCGGAGGGACGTTTCGGGTGGAATGCCGGCTTCCGAAAAGCGCGTGCCCGTCACTTCTTCCGTACGCAGGAAAGGAAGGGAGATTACCGTCCCGACTACACGGACGTGCAGGGGCTGGCGACCTGGCGCTTCGCACCGGGACACGAGGTCGAAGCGTTGGGTATTTACGCCAACCATGTGTTCCGCTTTGAACCGGAGAGCCGCAAGACCTATTTCGGCATCGTGAGTGCCGACCCCCGCACACCGTCGGACCTGCGTTCCTTCTGGACCCGCTATGACGGCGCCGAAAACGACGGATATCGAACGCGGTTTGCCGGCGTGCGTCTGATCAACCGGATCACCCCTTCTTTGTCCGTAGAACACGATGCAGCCTACTTCAGCGTTTCCGAGACGGAACGCTTCGATATCCGGGGGGCTTCCATCGTGTATCGTGTCGATACGGGCAGCGATCCCAATACCGGCGCAGGGCACATTCCCACGGGCAATGTGACCGAAGAAGAATTTGCCGACAATGTCATAGAAAGCGCCGCATGGACCGGACAAGGCAGGTACAGGTTCCAGGCGAAGCAGCATGTGATGGAGGGAGGCTGGAGCGTGCGCGCCTTTTCTTTTTCCGACCGTATCGACGAGCACGCCATCCTGTACGGCAGGAACACGAGCGGCGAATCCGTTCGTATCGAAGCGAACCGCCTGTCCGACGAAGCCACGCTTTCTGCATGGAAAACCGGTGTGTACTTGCAGGACACGATCCAGCGGGGCGAATTTCTTGTCACTGGCGGTATGCGGGCAGACAGGTTTTCTTTCAACGGCGCATGGACCCTTGCACCCAGAATATCGGCGCGGTACGTCGTAAGCGAACGCATGACGGCAACCAGCTCGTGGGGCTACTACCACCAGACCCCAACCTACCGCGAATTCCGTGGAAAACCTGCGCCGGGCGAAACGATTCTTGGCGCCCTCAACCGGGATATCCGGTCCCAGCGGGCCGTACAGTATGTGCTGGGAGGCGAATATTTCCTGCCCGCGAGGCAGCTGTACGTACGCGCCACTGCTTTTTACAAGGATATGGACCGTCTCATATCGTATGACGTGCGGAACGTGCGTCTCCTGTATTCCGGAGAAAACGATGCAGAAGGACGGGCTTTCGGGCTGGATATGCATCTGTACGGCGAACTCGTACCCGGGCTCGAAAGCCGGCTGAATTACGGTTTTCTACACGCCGTCGAGAGATTTCTGCCGGAGTACCGGTCGGAGCGCCTGGCCGGAACGATTCCGCGCCCCTCGGACCAGCGTCACACTATTTCTCTCTTTGTGCAGGATTATATACCGGGAGATTCCACATGGAAAGTGCATTTGCGCGGACTCTTCGGGAGCGGCTTTCCGTACACTCCGCCCGTTCCCGACCGCCAGCTCGGAAGATTTGTGATTCAGGTGCCCGGCGAAAGAAATTCCGCCCGGTATCCTTCGTACCGGCGCGTTGATCTCGGCGCAACGAAAGTCGTGGTTGTCGGGGCGGGATTGCGCCTGGAATTGACCGCAGAGTTACTTAATGCGTTCAACATGACGAACACGGTTGCTTATGCCTGGACGCCCGGCGGCGACGGTATTTGGGAACGGATTCCCACACGCCTGACCCCGCGCACCTTCAATGTCCGGGCTCGTCTGGAGTGGTGACCGGGCGGGAACAGATAACCCCCTTGCCGTTAAAAACGTTATTCCTGTCCGTAAACGGACGCGAATCGCGCACCTGTTGCGGATGCATATAAGAACCTGACAAGAATATCTTCAGGGAGTTGATCTTCTCATTCGGACGGCAGGCCCACCCTCCTTGCGCAGCAGGCGAGGTCCTTTCTTTGGAAAGGCAGGGACGATCGAAAGAATGCGAGTGATTCCCACATTGTAAGGTAGAGGTTCTTCTATCCACCGCTCGGGAGCGCGCCCTTTGGGGAGCCGCCCCGGCGCCGGCTTCGGGCGCTTCGTAGCGCCTGTGCGGTCCGGGGCGTTCCTTTTTTTACCAACAGGGACGGATACGGTGAATACGGCCCTGCTTATCATGGTCACGGCCGCGTTCGGCGCCGGTTCGTACGTAAACTAATCTTGCCATGTCCGGCGTCATCGGACAAATTCTGGTGCTTTTCGGCTTTGTAGTCTGCGCTCTTGCGGGCTATGCCTACCTGCAGGCCGCACGCACCGGCAATGCGGAATGGCGGTGGATCGGACGCGCTGCATGGGGCATCATGACAGCGAGTTTTGTGGGTGCTGCAGTGGTCCTGATGACCCTTCTCCTGACGCACCAGTTCCAGTACGCCTACGTTTACCAGCAAACGTCGCGGTCACTGCCGACTCATTTCCTTGTTTCGTCTTTCTGGGCCGGGCAGGAAGGATCGTTTCTTCTCTGGATCCTCTTCATGAGTATCCTCGGCCTGGTGCTGATGCGCACGAAACGCGCCTGGGAAGCACCTGTCATGACGATCATAGCAGGGTCGCAGTGGTTCCTTATTTCCATGATCGCGGGTTTGCAACTGGGGCCACTGCGCATAGGCGCTTCGCCCTTCGCCACGCTCGCCGAGAAATTCCCGGACGCACCCATGCTGCAAATCCCCGGTTTCATACCGGCGGACGGATCCGGGCTCAACGACCTGCTCCAGAATTACTGGATGGTCATTCACCCCCCTACGCTTTTCACGGGTTTCACGCTGATGGCCGTTCCGTTTGCCTTTGCCATCGCGGCGCTCTGGCAACGTAGGTATACCGAGTGGATCCCGAAGGCGCTGCCGTGGGCGCTTGTCGCCACGGCCGTGCTGGGTGTGGGTATCACTATGGGTGGCTACTGGGCCTACGAAACGCTCTCGTTCGGCGGCTACTGGGCATGGGATCCCGTGGAAAACTCCTCACTTGTGCCCTGGATTACGGGTATCGCCGCGGTACACGCCATGATCATCCGGAAGAAAAGCGGCAGAGGCCACAAATCCACGTTCCTGTTCTGTATCCTGTCGTACATGCTGGTCATTTACTCGACCTTCCTGACACGGAGCGGGATACTTGGCGACGTGTCGGTGCATTCCTTCGTCGATCTGGGGATGATGAGCCAGCTCCTGGTCTGGATACTGGTTGCGGGCGCCGTCGGATTCGGTCTTTTCGCGTACCGCTACCGGGAGCTTCCGGCGCCCGACCGCGAACCCCACTTGCTCTCGCGCGAGTTCATGATCTTTTGCGGTGCGATGCTGCTGGCCTGCCTGGCAGCGGTCATCACAGTAGGCACCAGTTCCCCCATTCTGGGGAAACTGTTCCGTGAAGCCCCCTCTACCGTGCCGATAGCCTTCTACAACAAGTGGACGATTCCGCTCTCCATCCTGCTTGTGTTCCTGGCAGGTATGGGGCAGCTTTTCTGGTGGCACAGGATGGATATCGAGCAGGTGAACCGTGTGCTCATCAAGCCGATCGCGGGGGCCGTGGTCAGCACGGTTGCGGTACTTATTTTTACTCCGTTCGTGGCGGAGACCGTCCAGCGACCCGATCTTTCGGCATCGGGGGCGGCACAGGACGTTGCACAGGCGGGATTCGGGTTCGGCGGCGGATTCCTTGAAGGCATCCGGGGTTTCGGGGAGATATACGGGACGGGTATTCTCCTGCTGCTGCTCGTGTTCATGGCGTTCTTTGCTCTTTACGGGAACGGCATGGTGCTCTGGAAGATCGGGCGCGGCAATCCGCGTATGGCGGGCGGCGCTACGGCGCATGTAGGATTTGCCATTATGGTTCTTGCCATTGTGGCGTCGAGCGGGTTCAGCAAGCCGATCGGCGCCGTACGCGGCGTGCAGATCGGCGACAGCCGCGAGACGTTCGTGCTCGAGCGCGGCCAAACGCGTGTGATCGGCGGGTACCGCGTGACCTATTCGGGGCGCGAGCGCACGGCGCGCAACCGGCCGGTTTACGTGCTGGATTTCGTCGATCCGAACGGGCGGGCTTTCACGGTCAGGCCGGTCGTATACAAAAGCGACCAGGCACAGTGGATCCAGCACCCCGACCACGAAATGTACCCGGACAAGGATATCTTCGTGGCTGTGTCGCCGAGGGTTATGCAGGAGGATAACAGGGCATCCGACGATCCTGTTGAAAAGCAGGGCGAACTGGCGATCTCGCGCGGAGATTCCACGGTGGTGGGCGACGATGCATTCGCCATACAGTTCATCGATTATCGGACAGATATTGCCGATCTCCCCGATTCCACGGAGATCGGCGTAGCGGCCCTGCTGGATGTGACTAACCTCGAAACCCTCGAAACCCGCCGCTTGAGCCCGGTCTACCTGATCATGCAGGACCGTTCGCAGCAATACATTCAGAATCGCGTAAACGATTGGGGCTTGACGGTCACGTTTACGGGGATGAACGTGGATAACGGTTCCATTCGCCTCTTTCTGGAAGGCGTTTCCGTAGAGCCCGACGACTGGCTCGTCGTGCAGGCCTACGAGAAGCCGTTCATCAATTTCCTGTGGTTCGGGTTCCTGCTCCTTACCTGTGGTTTTGGATTCGCGGCGTACCGGCGCTATGCGGATAACCGCCACAGTGCGCGGCGCGCAGAACGTGTATCCGACGCCGGACCCGCGTCGTAATCACAGGTTCGTGATCGCCTCGGAAGCCGCCTCGCGGCCCCGGGGGGTCAGCACCAGCATATCGTCATCGGCCTGCTGCACCAGTCCGTTCGATTGTGCCCTGCGGACGACCCGCTGCGCAAAATCCCGTTCCCAGGCGAGGTGTTCCTCGAGGTGCCCGATACGATGTTCTATGTCCGCTTCGGGCAGTCCTTCGTGGTTGAACAGGTGGATGGCGAGCATCTTTTCGGCAAACTCCCACTTCTGTCGGATGCGCCGCCGCCTGCCCGCAAGAATGCCGTACCGGGGCGCTCCCAGCCAGACGGCCAGGAACACAATACCTGATGCGGTAGCCATGGCTCCGGCAATGGATACGTCGAAAAGGCGGGCCATCTGAAACCCGCCCACTGCGGCTACCGCCCCGAGGGCCACGCTCAGGAGGATCATATCACGGAGCCGGTCGGTGAGCAGGTATGCTGCCGCAGACGGCGCCACCATCATGGCCACGACAAGGATCGATCCCACGGCGTCGAACGCAGCCACCGCCGTGATCGAAACGAAGGTCATCAGTCCATAATGAATAAGCACCGGACCGAAACCCAGCGCGGCCGCCAGGCCGGCGTCGAACGTGGCGATCTTCAGTTCCTTGTAGAAGAGCGTTATGAAGGCGACATTCGCCAGCCCGACGGCGCCCATCACATACAGGGCGCGCGGTCCGATATCCTTGCCTTGGATGACCAGCCGGTCGAACGGCGCAAAGGCCGGCTCGCCCAGCAGTACCGCATCGGTGTCGAGGTGTACGTCGCCGGCATAGCGGGCAATGAGGATGATGCCGATGCTGAACAGTACGGGAAACACCAGCCCGATCGCTGCATCTTCCCGGACCAGCCGCGTGGACATGAGCAATTCGACAAGCATTACCGTGAGCACGCCCGTGGCTGCCGCGGCCAGAATCAGCAGGGGAGAGTTGAGATTATGGGTCAAAAAGAAGGCCACTACGATGCCCGGCAGGATCGCATGGCTGATGGCGTCGCTCATCATGGCCATCTTGCGCAGCACGAGAAACGTTCCCGGCAGCGCACACGCTGCCGCCACCACCACTACGATGATCTGAATCTCAATCTCGCCCTGTGTCATGCTCGCTCCTTTTTCAGCGTTTCCACGTTTCGCAGGCCGGCGTCGGTGAGTGCCCACCCGTTTGTTGCGTGCCGGACAAGGCCGTCCTTTTCAAGGCGCACAAGCAGGCGTTCTACAGGGACCTCGTTCGTATGCATTGCCTGCACGGCGCCCTTTGGGTGGGGGTGGAACGGATCGTCGTGCTGCATTCCGAGGGCATAGAGGTCCAGCAGAATGGTTTCAAGCCGAAAGCGCCCTGCGTTCCGGCGCGCCCGAAGGCGTCGCCCTGCAATGCCGCGATTCGGCGCGAACAGCAGCGATATGACCATGATCGCTCCCATGCAGAGCACGATCAATGGGCCGGTGGGCAAGCCGGTCTCGGTGCTGCTGAGTATCGCCCCGGTTACGCCGGCCGCCGCGCCGAACCCGGCGGACAGCAGCACCATTTTCCACAGCGTATCCGTCCATTGCCGTCCGGCCGCCGCAGGCGCAACGATCATGGCGCTCATCAGCACGACGCCGACGGTCTGCAACCCGATCACGATCGCCACCACCAGCAATGCTGTCAGAAAAAGGTCGACGCGGCGCATGGGCAAGCCCAACGTGCGTCCGAATTCCGGGTCGAAGGCCAGTAATTTCAATTCTTTCCAGAAGAGCGTCATCAGGAGGAGCGCCGCACCTCCCGGAATAGCCATCGTGACGACGTCGCGCCGGACGAGCGAGGATGCCTGCCCGAACAAAAACGTATCGAGGCCGGCCTGTGCGGCCCCGGCCCGTTGCCGGATATACGTCAGCAACACCAGTCCGACACCAAAGAACACCGACAGGGTCAGGGCGAGCATACTGTCGTACTTGATCCGGGTGGTCCCGGTGATCGACATGATCCAGAGCGTCGCAAGCCATCCTGCAAGGGCTGCTCCGATCATGAGCACAAGCGGCGCCTTGCTTCCCGTCAGCAGAAATGCGAGCGCAATGCCGGGCAACGCCGCATGGGAAATGGCGTCACCCAGCAGGCTTTGCCCGCGCAATACGGCGTAGGTGCCCAGTCCGCCGCTTACAATACCCAGTACGGCAGAACCCAGCGCCACCATCCGTAGCGTATAATCGCTGAACAGGTGCTCCATCGGCGCCCTCCGGGCAAGGTCTACTGTGCAATAGTGTCAGAGGGGCCGGCAGCATTTGCACTCCGTAAGAAGGCAATGCGCCCGCCGTACGCAAGGCGCAGGTTGTCCGGCGTAAACGCTTCGCCGACCGGACCGGAAGCAATCCGCCGCACATTCAGAAGCATCACATGATCGAAGTACTCCGTGACGGTTTGCAGGTCGTGGTGTACGACAAGGAGCGTTCGCCCCCTTGCCCGCAGTTCGCGCAGCAGGTCGATAATGGTGCGTTCGGTGACGGCATCGACCCCTTGAAAGGGTTCGTCCATCAGGTATATCCGGGCATCCTGGATCAGCGCGCGCGCCAGAAAAACACGTTGCTGCTGCCCGCCGGACAATTGTCGGATCTGCCGGTCGGCAAAATCTTCCATACCCACCCTTGTCAGGGCTTCCCGGGCGCGTTCGCGCTCGCGTTTACCTGGTCTCCGTATCCATCCCAGCTGCCCGTACCGTCCCATCATCACCACGTCGAGCACACTGGTCGGGAAATCCCAATCGACGCTGCCCCGTTGCGGCACATAGGCGATTTGCTGCCGGCAAGCCTCGTACGGAGCCCCGAAGAACCGGATGCGCCCTGCGGAGATCTGCAACAGTCCCAGCAAGGCCTTGATGAAGGTGGTTTTCCCGGCGCCATTGGGTCCCACGACGGCCATGAGCACACCGGGGGGCACGGTGAGGTCGATGTCCCACAAGACAGGCTTGTCCCGGTAGGCGACCGTCAGGTCGCGCACTTCTATGGCCGTACCGTTCTTCACACGGGGTCCCCGGCAAGGGCAGCCACGATGGTATCGATGTTTTCGCGCATCATGCCGAGGTACGTACCCGCTCGCGTATCGGGATCTCCCAGCGCATCGCCGTAGAGCGCCCCCCCGATACCCACGTCGAAGCCACGCGATCGCACGGCTTGCTGTACGGCCTCTATGCCGCGCGGGGAAATGGATGTCTCCACGAACATTGCCGGAATCCGGCGGGCGGCCACCAGATCGGCCAGTTGCTGCACATCCGCTGTGCCGGCCTCCGACGCCGTGCTGATGCCTTGCAAGCCATGCACCTCGAATCCGTACGCCCTGCCGAAATATCCGAACGCGTCATGCGATGTTACGATCACGCGTCGATCCGCCGGAATTGTAGCGGTCTGTTCCCGGACGTACGCATGCGTACGATCCATCTCTGCAAGGTAGATATCGAGGCGTTCCCGGTAGTCTCCTGCGCGAAGCGGATCGGCTGCCGCAAGAATTTCCTGTACGCGCCGCGCCGCATCCTGCCACAGGGACACATCGAACCAGATATGGGGGTCGTAGTTACCCTGAAACAGTTCCGATTCAATCAGGTCTTTCTGTGCGACGCCCTCTTCGGCCACGGCGAATGCAGGGATGCCGCGCTGCCGCATCCGATCGAAGACGTCCGTCATTTTCCCTTCCAGGTGCACCCCGTTGTACAAAATCACGTCGGCTCCGGCCAGACGAGTCACGTCGCCGGCGCTTGCCTTGTACAGGTGCGGATCCACGCCAGGGCCCATGAGGCCGGTCACCGACACGTGCTCGCCGCCTATCTGCGCCGCCAGATCCGCCAGCATGCCGGTGGTGGTAACGATGCCGAGGCGGCCCGGGAAGACCGCATCGTTGCCCCGCGTTTGTCCGCATGAAGAGACCACTCCGGCTACAAGCAGCATTGCGAGGAACAAGGGGTACGATCGCATGAGAGAGTACCGACTAAGGAAGCATGGCATGAAACTGCCGGATAGCACTATAATACGCATTAAATATACTTTTAGATACGGCTAAATTTCAAGAAGGCACGGTTTTGCGTATCGTTATCATGTCGAAGGGCATGATTTCCGTCTTTCTTCACAAGAACACCGGAAGGGTTCAGGAATTAAAGGGCATTCCGCCTTTTCGCTCCGGCGACCCCGGCTGATTCACCACCATGCCCAAAGAGGACAATCAAGGCTTCGACGGTCGCCTGCTGCGTCGCATCGTGCGCTATCTGGCTCCCTACAAGTGGTGGGTGCTGGTGGCGTTCGTGCTGACGGCAGGCGCTTCTTTTCTGGGGCCGCTCCGTCCGAGGCTGGTGCAGGAAGCCATTGACGGGTATATCGTGCCGGGGGATTTAGAAGGGTTACAGGGGATCATTCTCCTTCTGGTGGGCGCCCTGGTCGGCGAGGGTATATTTTCGCTCATGCAGGGGTATCTGACGCAGTGGATCGGGCAGCATGCGATCTATGACCTGCGCACGAAGGTTTTTCGCCATATCCAGCGGCAGCCGCTTCGTTTCTTCGATCGCACGCCGGTCGGCCGGCTGATCACGCGGACGACGAGCGATGTGGAGGCGCTCAGCGATGTGTTGTCGGCGGGTCTTGTCGTCATTCTGGGCAACCTGTTCCGGATCGCCTTCATCCTGTATTTCATGTTCTCCCTGAACTGGGTGCTGGCGCTAGTCGTGCTTGGCGTGATGCCTGTCATGGCGTACGGGGTATTCCTGTTTCGAAGCAAGGTGCGCGTACAGTACAGGGAGACGCGCAAACAGGTGGCGCGGCTCAATTCGTTTCTGCAGGAGCACATTTCGGGCATGCACATCGTGCAGGCGTTCAACCGGGAACGGGAGGAGATGAAGCGTTTCAGCGGCATCAACCACGAGCACCGCGCCGCTCAGATCAAGACCATTTTCTATTTTGCGCTCTTCTGGCCGATGGTGGACATCGTGGCGTCCACAGCGCTTGGTCTGGTCATCTGGTTCGGTGGTTTGCAGGCCATGGCCGGTACGCTTACGATCGGCGTGCTTATTGCCTTTATCCAGTTTTCCCGGCAGTTTTTCGAACCCATTCGCAATCTTTCGGACCAGTACAATACATTGCAGAGTGCAATGGCCGGCGCAGAACGCATTTTCGGGCTGCTCGACGCGGACGCCGCGCTTGCCGAAAAGACGACGCCCGTGGTTCTCGACCGCGTGCAGGGCCGCATCGAGTTCAGGAATGTCTGGTTTACGTATCGACAGGAGGAGGACGGCGAGCGGGAACCGGACTGGATTCTGCGCGACGTATCGTTTGTCGTGGAGCCGGGCCAGCAGGTTGCCATTGTCGGGGCGACGGGAGCCGGGAAGACGACGATCATCAATGCGCTCCTGCGTTTCTACGATATTCAGCAGGGCGGTATTTTCATCGACGGCATCGATATCCGGGACCTGCGCCTTGCGGAACTCCGCCGCCGCGTGGGGCTGGTGCTGCAGGACGTTTTCCTGTTTTCCGGTTCCATTGCCCATAACCTGACGTTGGACGATCCGGAAATTACCGAGGCGGACATGCGGCGCGCCGCTGAACTCGTGGGCGCCGATGCGTTCATCAGTAAACTACCCGATGGGTACGGACAGGACGTTCGCGAACGGGGCGCCTCGCTTTCGCATGGACAGCGGCAGCTGCTTTCTTTCGTGCGCGCCCTCGTGTACGACCCCGAATTTCTGGTTCTGGACGAGGCTACTTCCAGCGTGGATACCGAAACCGAACGCCTCATCGAGCAGGCGCTGGAGAAGTTGATGGCGGGCCGTACGTCCCTTGTGGTTGCGCATCGCCTGTCCACTATCCAGCACTCCGATCGTATCCTCGTCATGCACAAGGGCCGCATCCGCGAGCAGGGCGCCCACCAGGAATTGCTGGCGATGGACGGGCTGTACCGCCGGTTGTATGAATTGCAGTACGCAGAACAGGAGGGGCAGCAAGCTGCTTGAGGGGTTTCCATGCTACCGTGTCTTCTTTTTCGATCCGATGTTTCCCGCGCCATTCACCTGATATATCGCACGCTATGACTGCCTATTACGAATCGCATCACCTGCCCCGCTTTGGCGATATCGGGAAGGGAAACAAGGAGTTGGCTGATCTTTTCTTTGCCTGGTACGGGAAAGTGTTCGAGGAAGGCGCCCTTACTGTGCGCGAAAAGGCGCTGATCGCGCTGGCCGTGGCTCATACCGTACAGTGCCCCTATTGTATTGACGCCTACACGAACGAGTGCCTCGGCAAGGGAGCGGACCTCGAGCAGATGACCGAGGCCGTGCATGTAGCAACGGCCATCCGGGGCGGCGCCTCGCTGGTGCACGGCATACAGATGCTGGAACAGGTCGAGGCGCAAACCATGTAATTTCGTGCACCGGTTTGTTCGCCGGTTTTCCATTCATTCGTTCTGCGAGACGGTTTGTCGCATATGGAAGTATCCACTGAATTCATCGCGCTGAAGCAGCTTCCCGGGGGGGATGGCAGTTCACTCGACCTCGAAGGACCGAGGGTTACCACCAGTCTCCGGTACCGGCGCGAACCCCTTGCCCGACCGGAAGAGCAGTTGCGCGTGTTGAACGCGATCGGGATTGACGCAGGCCCAACGAAAACGGGGGATTTCGACAAGGATCTGGCGATTTCGGGCTGGGCGCGTCTGGCGCCCGTGCAACTGGACATTTTCCAGATCAATGTGGGCAAACTGTGCAACATGACCTGCCGGCATTGCCATGTCGATTCGGGGCCGGACAGAACGGAGGAGAACATGGACCGGGAGACCGTGGACGACTGCCTCCGGGCCATTGACGTGTCCGGTGCGCACACGGTCGATCTGACGGGCGGCGCGCCGGAACTGAATCCTCATTTCAGGTACCTCGTGGACGAGTGCGTCCGGCGTGGAAAGCATGTCATCGACCGGTGTAACCTGACCATTCTGATGACGCGCCGCTTTGCCGATTTACCGGAGTGGATGGCCGAGCGGGGGGTGGAAGTCGTATGTTCGCTGCCGCATTACCGGCAATCGGGCACGGACGCCCAGCGGGGAGAGGGGGCCTATGCCCGGAGCATTGCTGCAATCCGGAAACTGAACGCAGCGGGATACGGCGAGGGCCATGCCGACCGGCAATTGACCCTGGTGGCGAATCCGATCGGAGCGTTTCTTGCGCCCAGCCAGCAATCGCTCGAACGGGAATGGAAGGAGGCGTTGGCGCGGAATCACGGGATCACGTTCGATCGCCTGATTGCGCTCAACAATATGCCGATGTCGCGCTACCTGGAATGGCTGGCGGATAAGGGCCTTGTCGAGGAATATATGCACCGGATCGTGCAGGCCTTCAATCCGGCGGCCATTGCGGGATTGATGTGCCGCAATACGCTGTCGGTATCGTGGGACGGGTATTTATACGATTGCGATTTCAACCAGCAGCTCGATATGAAGCTCGACCTGCCCGGTGGGCTGCGCCCGCATGTGCGGGATTTCGATCTGGAGGCGTGGCGCCGGCATGTTGTGCGGACAGCGCGGCATTGTTACGGATGCACGGCAGGGGCCGGCAGTTCGTGCGGCGGGCAGATGGTGTAGGGGGGTGGTTTACCCGGGGCGCGTCACTCTTTACGTATGATGGGTCAGTAAGTAACTGATCTGAAGTCGTTTGTATAATGACGATTGAATCAGTTGGGAACTGTTTTGGATGGTGTTATGCAGGGGTGGGGTGGTGTGGGAGGAGACTGCAAAGCAAGGTGCCTGATCGCGAGGCGGGGAGCCCGTGTGTCGGGTGGGTGCTAAGCTTGTACAGACAGAGGTGGTTCGGGTTGATTGGACAGATTTCCGGGGAATTTAAGGTGTAGTGTTGCGACCTTGTTTCGATACAATCTAACCCGACGAGACCCATGTCAAGACGCACACGCAGAACCCATAGTCCTTCGTTCAAGGCGAAGGTAGCCCTCGCCGCCGTTCGCGGCGACCGTACGCTGGCCGAACTCGCCGAGCGCTTCGAGGTGCACCCGAACCAGATACAATCGTGGAAGAAGCAGCTGGTAGAGACCGCCGAGGAGGCTTTCACCCGAGGCCGCGGCGGCGCTCCGGACGAGCGCGACGACCGGATAAAGGTGCTTCACGCGAAGATCGGAGAGTTGTCGATGGAGAAGGATTTTTTATCGAAGGCGCTCGGTCGAGACCGATAGTCGAGCGCCGGGCGAGGATAGATCGCGCCCATACCATGCCCGTGGTTCGCCAGTCGAGGCTCTTGTCGTTGAGTCGTTCGACGGCCTACTATACCCCTCGCGCAGAGAGCGAAGAGAACCTTACCGTGATGAAAGAGATCGACAGGCTCTACATGGAACGCCCCACGAGCGGATCGCGCACGATAAAGAGCATGCTCGAGGCGCGAGGCGTCCGTGTCGCCAGAAGCCGCGTCGTTCGCCTCATGCGCCTGATGGGCCTTAGGGCCATTTACCCCAAGCGCCGCACGTCGTCTCCGGGAGAAGGGCACAGGATTTATCCTTATCTGCTCAGAGGCATGAAGGTGACGAGACCCCGGCAGGTCTATGCGGCGGACATTACGTACATCCCTATGGCGAAGGGCTTTCTTTATCTTGTGGCCGTGATCGACTGGTATAGCCGCAAGGTGCTCGCCCACCGGCTATCGAACACGATGGACGCCGCCTTTTGCGTCGAAGCGATGGAAGAAGCCATTGTCCGCTACGGTGCACCTGAGGTCTTCAATACCGATCAGGGAGCGCAGTTTACCTCCGAGGCGTTCACCGGTGCGCTCAAGGAGCATGGCGTGCGCATCTCTATGGACGGCAAGGGCCGCTGGCTCGATAACGTGTACGTGGAGCGCCTCTGGCGCAGCCTCAAGCAGGAAGAAGTCTACCGGCGCGCGTACGAGACGGTGAGCGAGGCCGGGAAGGGGATTGCCGATTACCTGCGCTACTTCAACGAAGAGCGGCCTCACCAGGGACTTGACAACCGGACCCCCGACGACGTATTCTACAAACGAAAACCGCTGCCCAAAGCGGCATAACCCGACGCGACAGTACACTTAAAAACGCAAAAAAAACTGTCCAGTTTTTTCGGACCATTTCTAAGTTTAGTATTTACCCGACACTTGGCGTCTCTGGCGCGTGATCAGGCGGCCTGTTTTTGGGGTCTCTTTTTGCTCCATTGGAACGACGGACGGCAGTTTCTTTCTTCCGGAACCGATATGGACCCGATCCGCGTATCTCCACACGGGCCAGCGGCGCAAGACAGGCCGCACCAACAGGCCGGATAGACGACAGCCCCCATGACCTCTCGCAGCATCCTCGTCACGATGGCCATCATGGCCGTGGCTTCAATGGCCGCATGCACCCCTATCCCCGCCCAGGAAGGGGAAGAGCTCTTCGCGGAGAGGTGCGCCAGTTGTCACACGCCCGCGGGCACCGAGCGTACTCTGGGGGCCGGACTCCTCGCACAGCTTTCCCCACGGGCCATCGTCGCGACCCTCGAGGACGGGGTGATGCGGGCGGAGGGCTCGAAACTGACGCCGGAGCAGCGGATCCAGGTGGCGGAGTACCTGACCCGCAGGAGCTTCTCGGCGGGAGGCCTGCCCGAGTCCACCCTATGCGCCGACCCCGCCTGGACCGGTCTCGATCCGACCAGCGTGTCGTGGATGGGTTTCGCCGGGAACCTCGCAGGCACAGGCTATCAGTCGTCCGAGCGGGCGGGCCTGAACGCTTCCGACGTGCCGAATCTCTTGTTACCGTGGGCCTTCGCATTCCCGGGCGGCGCCAACATGCGCACATCGCCCACGGTCGCCGGGGACGCCGCGCTGGTGGCCGGACCCTTCGGCGAAGTGCTGGCCCTCGATCTGGGCACCGGTTGCGTGCGCTGGAGTTACGAGGCCGACGCGATGATTCGCGGCGCGATTGTGGTCGGCGATGGCCGACTCTTCGTCCCGGTGTCCTCGCTCGAGGTCGTGGTGGCAGGGGATCCCCGCTACGAGTGCTGTACCTCCTCGGGGGCTGTAAAACGACAGCAAGTTGGCACTGAAACGACAAGACTTTGTCACTAAATAACTGAGGTGGAAAACAGTTAGCTTTGCAAATGGCCAAGGCTATGCCGTTCTGTCACGCCATTTCGACAGATAGTGATGGTCCAGTTTCGGATTGCCCGGATGCGTCGGCCCGAAAATCGCGACCGAGACGCCCGAATAATGACCCTGCTTCACCAGATCCACGATCACGTCGGTCAGATCGACTTCGGCGTAGAGCGTCTGCCACGCTGCATAAGCTGCTCAAGGATGCGGCCGAGAGTCTGGCGCGGCACATCTGCACCTTGATGTTTGCGCGTAAACATTGAGGGTGTTTCCGATCCCTATAAGGGGTATACTCCGGTCGGTCGCAAAGCCAAGATTACCGCCTTATTTTAATGCCAACTTGCTGTCGTTTTACAACCCTCTTTCCCTCTGCGCCCAGTCTACGCTGTTCTCCAAACGGGCTCTACTGTAACATTTCTACTACGGCATAAGCCCAACAACATCTTGGTAGGCGCCTCGAAGTTGGCTGACGAAGCGGTTCCTCTCCTGTGCTTTCAGATACTGGGATTGTGTTGCTGTCTTCTTTTTATAGGGATGCGAGACTGGCAGGTGATTCCGGCGCGTATTCATCTCGCGGAAACAGTCGGCGATTCTCCCACAGTTCTTCGAGAAGGGTCCATTAGGATCAAGAGTGACTCCGAAATTCACGAGCTGACCATTCTTATCGACCGTCGTACAGGCACCAGCATGATTGGTCGCCTGCAAGTGGCGCTGGAGCACTAGGAAGACGGTCTGATTGAATGAATTCTGGCAGGCCAGCCAGTGAGAGTGGCCGCCCGCGAACGCAGCTTCGGCCTGCTTCAGAAGACCAAGCGCGTGAACGTATTCTGCCCACAGCAGCTTGTGCCACGACTTGTCGCGGTGAGTCCCATAGCGGCGGTGAAGAATCTCGGCGATCGGATCGACCCTGGGCGCGGGTGCCGATACGACGCCAAGTTCCCGCAGCGTATTGGCGACCTGTGAGGGAAGCTGATTGATTTTGAAGCCGAAGGTTCTGGGTGTCAGGCCACGCTCATGGAGCACTGGGCACACTGATAGCCCGGGTTCCGGTAAGGTTCGACCGAGGTAGGTCTCCACAACTTCTCCCTTGGTGAACGCGGCGTCCGGGAGCACCGGGGCGAGCAACGACTGCAGAAGCGGTGCCTGGTACCTCAGGTACCTGCTATGTCGAGCCGAAGTGAGGTCCTCGGATACGCAAAGAAAGTGACAGGCGCCCCATCGTTCGACGAAATTCTCCTGTGTCTCCCCTTTGGCAATTTTGATCGCCTGCGTCGTGAGCTCACGTGGGTCGACGGCTACCATCGAGCGTGCCTCCCGACGATACCTGGCCAATACATGCCATGCCTCACCCCTGACATACGGATAAGGGTTCTCCCGCACAAGGCTGAGGCACAGGCGCTCAATCGGCCTCCTGTAGCCAAATCACCCGAGATATACGAAAAACACGTCAGCCTGCTCTGGATGGCGCGGGATTAGGCGCAGCACCTGTTTAAGCAGATCAGTGTCGGGCTCGGCTCGAAATAGCACGTATCGGAGCCGCGTTTTGTCTGTGACGCGATATGGCTTCCCGCCGATCGATGATAGAAAAGAGCGGCGAGCCTGTTCTCTATCCATCTTCTCCCTGCCGGTTCCCTCGTGTTGTGGGTCCGAAATGCTGGGTAGCATGCCCATCGCTTCTTTGACGCTTTGCGCGCGCTTGATGGCGAACTTGCCAGTCTGGGGAATGAGTCCCCGTTCCCGGCAGTGCCGTTCGAGCTCGATCAGATTTGCTCGTACCTCGTCTTCGGTGGTACCAAAGAGGCGCACATCGTCGACATACCGCATATATCCAGGTTGGTTTTGTAGCGCATGATCGATGGGGAGCAAGAAGCACTCGGCGAGAAAGTCAGAGGCCAAGGGCCCCTGCGGCAACCCGTGGCCGTGACCCGATGCCGCTTGGTCAGAGCTCCACGTCCGTAAGCACTGTTCTATCCAGTCGAGATCAGCGTTGGTTGTGCGGGGGTAGATCGTCCGAAGCAAGAGTTCGTGGGAGATCGTGTCGTAAAAGGCCGCAAGGTCGAAGTCTCCGACCCAGCGCATGCCTGTCTTGTAGTGTATCTTGATTTGCTGCTGGAAAGCGCTATAAGTTTTCTGCCAACGGCGAAAAAAAAAGATGCTGTCGGGTTGCTCCAGAATATTGCTATAGACGGCCTTGAACTGTAGCTCCGAGCGACGAGACTGCATCCGCTTCGCGGCGAGATTCGCGAATGCCTGTAGAACAATCTGGTCCTCGATATTCAACAACGCCAGCGGGCGATGCAGCCCCGAGGCCTTTGGAAGGTAGATTCGTTCTGGGTTACAAGCTTCGAAAGCGCCACCTAACAGCCGTTGGCGGAGATCCCGCAAGTTCGCGTCGAGCGCAACCTCGTAAGCGTAGTAGATGCTACGGTAGAGATTCTTGTACTGATAATTGCCGCCCGTTGTTATTCGCCGCCAAGCCAGCTCTAGGTTTCGCAGGCTCGCGAGTTGGCTCATTTTCATCGTCAGTCCCCATCAAATCACGGCCGCACGACCGTGTAAAACGACAGCAAGTTGGCATTAAAATAAGGCGGTAATCTTGGCTTTGCGACCGACCGGAGTATACCCCTTATAGGGATCGGAAACACCCTCAATGTTTACGCGCAAACACCTATTCCTCGTCAAGGTATCCTTCGCTGCAATAGTCACATTCTGCACCGCCCGGTAGAGTTGTACGCGCTCTACGCCACAGGGAAGCGAGTTGATCACAGCAATCAGCGCAGCGGCTATCGTCTGTACGTCCGCAGCCGCTGCGCTCCGCAACATCTGCGTCCGACGACGTATTCCACCAACGAAAACCGCTCGCCAAAGCGGCATGACCCGACGCGACACTACACTTAAATACACGAAAAAAGTGTCCAACTTTTACGGGCCATTTCTGTTTACCTGCCGAACTTCTCTGCTTCAATGGTCTTGATGAACCGCAATAAGGCAGTGATTGAGTCGAAAATGTAACGAGCTTCCGCTTGGTCTACGATATCGTTATCATGTGCGAACGACTCGTTGTTCCGCACATCATTGAAGCTCTCGAAGATGCTGATACCGCTCTTCAGAGTGCGCTTGCTAATTTCGCGGAGCTGGCGGTTCTCCTCAAGTAGCTTGATATACTTCCCCATGCGGCTGTGAAGTGGGTCATCGCGGTTACACGTCCCACCATGTTTTTCGATCAAGTGCGCCGTTTTCTTCATACTGTAGGGGATTATATAGATAGGTGAAACTTTTCGGGAGCCGGTTACGTACTAAAGAGTAAACAAATCGGAAAAGAAAATGGCTTATCGGGCGCCCGGACGCAATCACAGAAACGGAATCACGGTCATTGAACTGGCAGAATGTTTCCCCGATGAGGATGCTGCTCGACGCTGGTTCGAGGCGGTTGTTTGGCCCGATGGTCGATTTTGTCCGCGCTGCAAGGGAGCCGATACATACGAAGGAACGCACAAGACGATGCCTTACCGGTGCAGGGATTGCAACAGAACGTTTTCCGTACGCACGAAAACGGCGTTGGAATCAAGCAAGGCGCCGCTGAAAAAGTGGGTTTGGGCCATCTACCTTGAAATGACCAGCTTGAAGGGTATCTCGAGCATGAAACTGCATCGGGACATTGGGGTAACGCAAACGACGGCGTGGTTCATGCTCCAGCGTATCCGCGAGGCGTTCGCTCCTGCGATAGCCGAAGCGTTTGAAGGTCCGGTAGAGGTTGATGAAACGTACGTGGGCGGCAAGGAAGCGAACAAGCACGCATCGAAGAAACTACATGCGGGGCGCGGACCGGTAGGCAAGGCTGCGGTCGTAGGCGCGAAGGACAGGGCCACGAATCGGGTTGTCGCAAAGGTTGTAGACAATACCACCGGCGAAACGCTGCAAGGCTTCGTGCTTGACCACATGGAATATGGCGCCAAGGTCTATACAGACGATCACCGGGGCTATGTCGGGCTGAAGTATCTGTACGAGCATGAGAGCGTTCAACACAGTGTCAAGGAGTACGTAAACGGTATGGTCCATACGAACGGGGTGGAATCGTTCTGGGCAACGTTGAAGCGGAGCGTCAACGGCGTGTATCACCATCTGTCGCACAAACACCTGCAACGCTACGTGAACCAGTTTTGCGGCAAGCACAATGTCCGGGGCCTCGATACCATCGACCAGATGGAACACGTGGCGGGCTGTCTGGTGGGCAAGCGCATTATGTACAAAGACCTGATCACTTGACCCTGTACATGCCTCACACATGTTTCAGGAGTAAGCCATGCGGCATGGAATACCTCATGGCATATCTGGCAGCATGATGAAACCCGAACCAGACAAGCCGAAGCGAGACCCCACCGCCCCGGAGATTGCCCATTGCTCGAATCCGCGATACGGCGCAATGACGATTGCCGAGGCGACACGGTTGTTCATGCGAGAAGGGTGAAAAGGCAACGATTCACCCGGAGACCCCAAACCCGGCGTTCACCTATCTATATAATCCCCATACTGTAAGTATGCAGACGATCAAGCGCCGCAGCAGGTTTGTTCGCTTGAACGTCGCGCTCAATGGCAGCGATCAGCTCCTCTAGGGTTTCGTCTGCCGCAAACTTCTCGAACACATCGGTGCGCGGGGATGCACCGCCCCCTTCAATCCTACTGATGAGGTCGAAGAGCGGGGCCTTGACGTCAACCTTCGGCTGTGACTCTCCCCGTGCTTCTGGTACCGGAAGGCTTTCCCTATATGCCCAAAGCCCGCGCAAGACTTTCGACACCGTGTATTCGTCTTCCAAGGACAGGAAGGTCCGAAGTCGGTTCGCTTTCGACGTGCCGTTCGCTCGGTATTTGTCAGCATTTATGTCGATGCCGAATTCATCATCGAAAAACTGAGCGAAAGTCCGATTCAAGAAGTCGAGAACATAGCCTCCGTGCATTTCGAAGGCGTTGTCTATGATACGAATGTCCTTGTATTTCAACTTCACCATAGGTCTACATGCATCACGCGCTAGAACCTCTCAGGTGATGGGAAATCCTCGTATCCCGCATACATCACGTAGCCAACATAACTTGTGTAGCGCGCATAAGCGGCGCCCCGGACGTTTGGCGGGGGTGATCCGCGCCGACTCGATTTACTCCTACTCGTGATGAGACGGTTCTCGTTCTGAACTTCGCCGAGGTAACGGCCATCGCGGCCGTACACTTCATCTCCTGAAAAGCGGCCGACGCATTTTCCGTTGTGCGTGAAGAGAAGGTCGTCGTGGCGATAGCCGAAGTAGGTACCGCTCCACGTCCAGTAGTGATTCATTGTAAAACGACAGCAAATTGGCATTAAAATCCGGAGTTTCGAGGCTACTCCGGCACCCCGTGGAAAATCATTTTATCATCCAGCCGTTCTTTTTGTTCAGCCTGCGTAGCCCCGAAAGCATATAGATATTGCCCGGTTACACGGTGCAACGACATGTTGCCCCCCGTTAGGTTGGGAGCCGGGCAAAACGCTGGCAGGGTTCGTACACGAAAACGTGGAACCGGGAACCACCGTCTACACAGACGAACACAAGGCGTACAAGCGACTGGGCGATACCTACGACCACCACACGGTATTTTTCCTCGGTATGTGCATTTTTGATGTAACCTGTGACCGAACGTCCCGTATACAAGGTAAACACCCACTTAATGTCCCAACGAAAAGCTAAGCTGCCGAAACCCGGTCTGTCGTAACCGTTACCGAGCCCCCGGCAGTGCTCCGCCTCGCTCTAAGCGCCCGATGTGCACGACCGGGCGCTGTCGGATCCAAGAGGCTTTCTGGCGCATAATTCAAGTTAGGGTAAACGCATGCAACCGATCATTGAAGTAGAACAGATTCACAAGACATACGGGAAAACAGTGGCGGTTGCTGACGTGTCGTTTTCCGTGCAGCCGGGTGAAATCTTCGGGATAATCGGACCGAACGGCGCCGGCAAGACGACGACTGTCGAGAGTATCATCGGTCTGCGCAAGCCGGATCGGGGCCGAATATCGGTGCTGGGGTTGGACCCCATCAGGGAGCGGGTTGCTCTGGCGCAACGTATCGGCGTACAACTGCAGGCCGCAGCCCTCGCCGAACGCATGAAAGTGTGGGAGGCGTTAGACCTGTTCTCCTCTTTGTACACGCATACCGTACCCTATGAGCCGTTGTTGGAACAATGGGGGCTGGCCGACAAGCGCAACGCGGCCTTCGGAAACCTTTCCGGCGGTCAGAAGCAACGACTGTTTATCGCCCTGGCGCTGGTCAACGATCCGGAAGTCGTATTTCTGGACGAACTGACCAGCGGATTAGATCCGCAAGCCCGCAGGGCCACATGGGAACTGGTCCAGACGATCCGGACACAGGGTAAGACGGTTGTGCTCGTTACCCACTTCATGGATGAAGCCGAGTACCTGTGCGACCGCATCGCTATCGTCGATCAGGGCAAAATCATTGCGCTGGACACGCCGGCCGGGTTAGTGAAAGAATTGGATCAGGAAAGGCGTATCGTGTTCGATGTGGAGCCTGAATTCGACCTGTCGCCGTTGCAGTCTCTCCCGCAGGTAAAGGAAGTGACACGCAGTGGTCGCCAGGTGATAGTTTCCGGCAACACGGATGGACTGCTTGCCGCGGTGGTAGCCCGCTTGGAAGAAGAGCGTATTCCGTTCCAGAGCCTGCGCACGGAACAGGCCGATCTGGAGGATGTCTTCCTGCGGCTTACCGGGCGGGCGATTCGGGCTGCATGATGACCACACGCTGCACATCACAGCAAACAGGGGAATGATCGCCGTGAGGTTAATGCTCAATTCGCTTATCGCAGATCGGTAACCATTTTCGCGTCTTTAACGGGAATACCCATGACGACAACCGCCACTCCACAGATTCGGCCCACGACAAAAAGTGCTTTCATCACTGGCCTGCGCTCCTATACCAAACTCACCACTGTTCAGTTCAAGCTATTCCTGCGTGAGCCGATCGCTCTATTCTTCAATCTGTGCTTCCCGGTACTGCTCTTCGGCTTCATATGGGGTAACGAACCGGGTAGCTCTTTCAGGCAAGATTTCGGCTATATCGACATGATGGTTCCAGCGTTAGCCGGGCTGATTATCGCCACAGTTGCTTTCATGACGATTCCTGTGGCCACGGCGAGCGCCAGAGAGCAGAAGCTCCTGCGGTGCTATCAGGTCACACCATTGCGTCCGATCGTCTATTTCACCGCAGATGTGAGTGTGTACTTCAGTGTAGCGTTGGTGGGTGCGGCTTTTTTGATATTTGGTGGCGAAACTGGTCTTCGGGCTGCGCTTCGGCGGCGACTGGGTTGCTGTGTTGACTGGCTTTACCTTGAGTCTTCTGGCATTTATTTCGATTGGATACATCATCGCCAGCCTGGCGCCCACCAGTCGAGTGGCCCAGGTAGTCGGGGTGGTGCTGTTCTTCCCGATGATGTTTCTTTCCGGCACGGCCATACCTCTGATGGCCATGCCGCTGAATGTCCAGGAGTTTGCTAACTGGCTGCCCCTGACCCATGTGGTGTATCTGTTGCAGGATATATGGCTCGAGGACGCCTGGAATAGCCTGTCCGGTCTGATTCTGCTGGGTGTGCTGGTGATCGGCACGGCTGTCTCTACGGCAACCTTCCGCTGGGAGTAGGGCATTTGCTCGCCCAACGAATCCTGAGCGGAAACGGTGTGCACGGCTTCTTCTCTTCGCAATGCACAATCCCTCTTAACGCTGCACAAAGCTATATCGATATGGCTGCGTTGCAATGCGGTTTCTGTTCTTTCAGTGCGCCCGGTTTTACCCTTGCACGGCCCGCCAGCAAGCGCCATTCCGAGTTTCAATCCGCTCCCCCTACCGAAGCAGGAGGAGATCCCAGACGTTTGCGCGCAAACATTGAGGGTGTTTCCGATCCCTATAAGGGGGATACCCCGCTCGTTCGCAAAGCCAAGGTTACCCACCTTATTTCAGTGCCAATTTGCTGTCGTTGCACACCGAGGACCAATGGCTTCGTCGAGCGCATGAACCGCACCTTGCTCGACGAATGCTTCCGAATCAAAGGCCGAAGCATATTGTACAACACGCCCGAGGAGATTCAGTGTAACCTTGACGAGTATCTCCCGTACTACAACCTAAAGCGCAGCCACCAGGGCTACCGCCTCAAGGGCCGCACGCCGGCTCAAGCGCTGCGGGAAAGCGTAACTCAAACGTGACCGTGCATTTGAAGCACTGCCGGTGTTTGCGAGCCATTTCTCCTTGCTCCGAACATCAATTTGCAACATAAGCCCCATGAGAGCATCAAGCCTACGACTATATAACTATGCATTTCCCAGCCATCTTGCGTGTTTTACTGTAATTGTTGATAGGGATCGCATTCCGGGAAGCCCAACGAAACGGGTGGTTGTTTCGTGGTTGTTCATGATGGGCCTACTCTTCACGACGTCCATGCAGGCGCAACCTGCGGACACGCTGCTCCTCAGAGGAAAACACATGCTGGAGGCGGGTCTCGCTCAGCGCGATATTGACCAGGTACTCACCGCACATGCCACGTTTGAGCGTGCCACAGCTGATGATGCTCGAGCCGCGCTGGCGCATTATTATGTCGCGTATACCGAATATAAGCTGGTCGATCTTTTGAGGGCTGAAAATCGGGAAGGAGAAATATTAGTGCGCCTTCAAAGTGCGGTGGAGCAATTAGAGACCTCGATTGAGCATGACGAAACCTCAGCCGAGGCGCACGCACTATTATCCAGCGTCTATGGACAGATAATCGGCGTGAGGCCTTTGATGGGTGCGGTGCTGGGCCCTAAATCGAGCAGCGCAATCAATAGAGCCAAAAAACTGGATCCCGACAATCCTCGCGTGGTTTTGATTGAAGCGATCAGCAACTTCAACACTCCAATAACGTGGGGCGGTAGTCCAGAGAAGGGTATGGAGGGATTCAAGCGTGCAGCCCTGCTATTTGCTCAGGAAGAGGTTACAGATCCCCTGCTACCCTCTTGGGGACACAACGAAACGTATGCCAGGATAGGAATTGCCTATATGGACCAGGATCAGCTTCCCAAGGCCCGAGAGGCTTTCGAAAAAGCCCTTGAAGTTGATCCTGACTTCGGATGGGTCAGGTATGCACTCTTGCCAAGCCTGGAGGCAAAGGAGGCCACTGAGTCAAATTAACACCTGGCTTTTCCTTCTTGAAGCAGGGAATGCATCACGGTGCATTGGAAGCAGGGTTGGCAAGGAAGCATCATGCATATGAGACCCCGCTTGAATGAGGGGCCGAGGCCAGAGCCGCCGGATACGGCCGCCGTTTAACCTATCGCAGGCTGCCCATGTTTGCTTCAGCAGATTGGTTCAGGTTCTTCGTAAAAGCCTCGATCGCGACTTTTCTTTGTGGCCTGTGTTGCCTGACGGTATCTCAGGCGCAAATACCGGAGCGGGCTGTTGTGCTCGGCGAAGTCGTAGATGCTGGCGGATCGCCAATGCTGTTCGTCAATGTACAGATTACAGGTACAACCGACGGAGCAGCAACGCAGCGGGATGGCCGTTTTGACTTCGTCACCCGACATCTGGGGAGACAGGTACTCCAGGCGACTATGGTCGGCTTTGAGCCTGCGAGGCGCACCCTTCATCTGGTGCCGGGAGACACCGTAACGGTGCGTATTGTGCTTCGAGAGACGCTTATCACCCTTGACGAAGTTGAGGTAACGGCCAGCGCGTATTCCACTGGGGAGGCAGAGACGGTCACCCTCCAGTCGTTGGAAGTTGTTACGACGCCTGGAAGTGCAGCAGATATTTTTCGGACCATCAAGACGTTTCCGGGTGTGTCGATGGTAGACGAAGGATCTGGTCTTTTCGTCCGCGGTGGCGATGTGAGTGAGACCGTCATTCTGCTCGACCAAGCCACGCTTACCCACCCCTATAAATTTGAGTCTCCCACTGGAGGAGTGTTCGGGATCATTCCTCCTTTCATGGTGCGCGGCACGGTGTTTTCATCCGGGGGCTTCTCGGCCCGCTACGGCAATGCCCTTTCGGCCGTACTGTCCATGGACAGCCAAAACATGCCGCAGCAGCAGAATTATTCGCTCAACCTCGGTCTCGCCGCGGCGTCA
Source organism: Rhodothermales bacterium (assembly GCA_965248175.1). Lineage (GTDB taxonomy): Bacteria > Bacteroidota > Rhodothermia > Rhodothermales > VXPQ01 > VXPQ01. The sequence continues at coordinate 421,343 of OZ252093.1, read as the reverse complement.
CTTGGCGTCAATGTACCCGTCGTTCCCGGAAAGTTCGGCTTGCGCTTTACAGGGAATCGAAGTTTTACAGAGCTTCTGTTTCGGTTTAATGGCCAGCATGATCAATTCACGATCCCTCCGCGTAGTTATGACGGAAACCTGAGCCTTATCTATCAATATTCACCTACCGGGCGAATCAAGTTTTTCAACTTCACAACGGACGACCGGGTGGGCGTGCATGTGAATCAGCCCTCATTCGACGGCGTTTACCGAGGCCAGACTACCAGTTGGCTTCACAATGTTCAGTGGACCGATATCTATAAGGATTGGCTCCTGCAAACAAGCGCCTCGCTGAATCGGTACGAGGCACACCAGCAACTGGGCAATCTGGATCTGGAACCCGGCGATGATACCTATAAGCTTCGTACCGATGTGGAGCGTGATCTGCATGAGCGAGCGCGTGTCCGTTTAGGTGCTGAACTTGAGCGCACAACAAGCCGCTTCCGTGGCGCTTTTCCGTTTCAGGAGGGCATTCTTGACCCTGCGGCGGACGTTTTCGAGCTCGACGAGGTGTATAGCGCTACGCGCACCGGCGCCTACGCGGAAGTCGAAATGAAGCCTACGCGGCGGATTGTGGGCAACACGGGCGTGCGGATCGATTATCATAGTCTGGCCGGCGAGGCCATTATTGACCCACGTGTTTCCTTTCGCTACGTGTTGTCCAGGAACACGGATCTGCGGCTTGCCTGGGGCCTCTATCATCAGTTTGCCGCTCCCTTCGAATACAACACCACCAGCGGAAATCCGGCGCTGGGTCCCCAGCGTGCTCAGCATTTCATTGCCGGGTTGAGCCACGAGCGCGACTTGCTCATGCTGCGACTGGAAGCTTATCACAAACCTTACCGCCATCTGATCCTGGTCTCTCCCGATTTGAACTACACCAATGGCGGTGAAGGAACGGCTCGGGGACTGGATGTATTCGCCAAGTACGGGGCCTTTCTTCAGACACGTTTCAACGGTTGGGTGGCTTACTCTTTTCTTGAGTCGCGCCGCGTGCAGCCTCGCCATCTTGGCCGCGAGGTCATCTATGAGCGGGCTCCCTCGCCCTTCGATATCACGCACAACCTGACTATCGTGGCGAAATTGCGACTCATTGGCTTTTTGAGCAGTGGTCTCACATTCCGGCATGCTACAGGGCGTCCTGTCACGCCAGTAGTCGGTGCTCTTGCCGAAGGAAACGGGAGCTACTTCTTGCCTATAGAAGGGTCGGTTGGGTCGGAGCGCCTGCCGGGTTTTCGGCGACTGGATGCCTCACTGAGCTATTTTTTGCTGTTTGGAGAGGGGCACAATATTACGTTCTATTTTTCCGTTGGCAATGTGCTCAACCAGGCCAATGTGATCGACTACGAGTATTCAGCCGATTATACGGAACGCGGCGAGCGCACGACGAACTATCGTAGGTTTATCTATTTCGGGACCACGCTTAATCTGAATCGATGAGTGATGCGGTGCATCGCTCGGAATGATTTTCTCCCACTGCGCAACGACAGCAAATTGGCACTAAATGACTGACGTGGAAAACAGTTAGATTTACAAATGGCCGAGGCTATGCCGTTTTGTTACGCCGGTTCGGCAGATAGTGATGGCCCGGTTTCGGATTGCTCGGATGCGTCGGCTCGAAAATCGCGACCGAGACGCCTGAATAATGACCCTGCTTCACCATATCCACGACTACGTCGGTCGGATCGACCTCGGCGTAGAGCGTCTCGCGCATAGCCACGCTGCATAAGCCGCTCAAGGATGCGGCCGAGGGTCTGGCGCGCACATCTGCACCTTATGTTTGCGCGCAAACATAAGGTTGCGCTGGTTCACTACCCCTTCCGAATTCTGGAGCGTGCATTTATCCACGCAGGCATCGATGGCTGATTGCACATCCTGCACCGCCCGTTAGTGCTGTACGCGCTCGCCGTCACCTGCTTCTTCCACGACCGTATCCGGTTCGGGTGCATCTCGAAACGCTCTGCAAGTTCGGCCAACGTGCGATCACCGGGGACGGCGTCGAGGGCTACCTTTGCCTTGAACGAGGGGCTATGGGTTCTGCCTTTGCGTCTTGACATGGACTCTCGTCGGATTGATTTTATCGGAACAAGTTCGCAACATTACACCTTAATTTCCGCCAAAATCTGTCCAATCAAACCGAACCACCTGCATCAATCAGAACGCGGACAGCTCCCCCATTGTCCTGCTCGGCCACCCGGTGCAGGGGCGTTTGGCCAAAGTCGTCTTTTGCATGTACGTCCGCGCCCGTTGCGATAAGAACGCGGAGAGCTTCCGCGTTGCCCGCTTGGTGCAGAGGTGTTCGCCCAAGGTCGTCTTTTGCGTGTATGTCCGCACCCGCTGCGATAAGAATGTGGACACCTCCCGCAGTGCCCTCCTCGGCCACCCGGTGCAGAGGCGTTCGGCCAAAGTCGTCTTTTGCATGTACGTCCGCACCCGCTTCGATAAGAACGCGGACAACTTCCGCAGCGCTCTCCTCGGTCGCCTGGTGTAGAGAAACTTTTCCAGATTGTTTTCTCATGTTTTCCGGTAGGTTTCGTGATTAGAACCGTCCCTCAGGCAAAGTCGCGCTTGCCACTCTTACCAGTTACGCAACGGTATGCATTTCCATTGACACCCTTATTTTCTCGTTATTTGAACCGAATAGGCGATCGAATCCCTCTGGCCCGTTTCCGGATCGAACTGTTCGAAATAGGCGCCGAAGGCGTCGATATTCCCTCCCTTGAGCAGGCCCGCCGTACTCTGTCCGCATGGCGTTCGGTCGATTGGTCCCAGTGCTCACGCGGCAGCCGCCGTAAAGCCTATCCCGCCTGGTTGATTCGGCTTGGCGTCGCACTCCGCCTTGAGCATGGCGACAAGCGCATCGGCATCGCTTAGCTGCCCTGTTACCTCGGCCTTGCGGCGAACCACTGGAAAATCGCCGGGCGTGAGTCCTTGCAGGTTCAATAGTGCCACCGGCTCTTCCATATTGAAGTAAGCACGGAAAAGGCCGGCGGCCTGCTCGGGCGAGCTGTAGCGAAGGCTTACCTTGAACAGGAAGCGCCGCAACGTGGCTACATCGAGCTTTTCCACGTAGTTCGTGGTGCAGGCGAACGGCAACGGGTGCATTTCCATCTGCGTGAGCATTTCGTTCACCTGGGTCACTTCCCAGCTTCGGTGCGCCCCGCGCCGGTCGGAAAGCAGCGAGTCCGCCTCGTCGAATATCAGGAACGAGCGGGTGTCGGCGCTTCGCTAAACGCCTCGGCAATGTTTTTCTCCGAGCCCCCTACAAACATGGATAGCAAATCGGAAGTGCGTTTGTGGAGTACTTCCATGCCCATGCGTTCTGCAAGGTAGCGCGCGTAGGCGCTCTTGCCGGTTCCTGGAGGGCCTTGCAGGCATATGGAGAAGGGTTTTGCGCCATGGCCGGTCAGGCGCTCGGCGAGATCGACCAGGTCGTGATCGGCTCGAATAAACCTTGGGTCGAAGCGCTCGGGCGAACCTTGCGACGGTCTCTCGCAGCACATCAGGGCGGCAATATTGCGGAAGCCGCGTTCAAGCGCGGCATATTTGTCGTCTTCTGGCAGGAGGGCTGCCGCACGTATCGGGCCGTCCGCCACGCCGGGCGGCATCTCGAAACGGTGCGCCAGTATGGAAACGTTCTCCGGCTCAATGTGCACATCGCTTTTTTCCAGTTGGCGCGTCAGGATGCGTTCCCGTACCCGCGTCGGCGGTTTCCTGAGGTGGACCACGTAGGTCATGCGGCGAAGGAAGGCAGGGTCTATGGATTCTGCATGATTGGTGGTCCAGATGGTGGGCGCCGCATTTTCTTCCAGGAGGCGGTTCATGAACAGTTTGGACCTGCTGCCGCGCATGCCTCCAGAGGCGCGGTCTGACATAAATCCGAAGAGAAAAGACATCATGGATCCGCCGGACAACAGATCGTCCATTTCGTCGAACAACAGGAGTGCGTTCGGGTCTTTGCCGAGCAGACATCCCGCAAGGCGGAGTTCAGCGAGGCGCTCGCCGCGAGATGGCTCGTCGCCGCGTTCGTCCTTTTCTCCGACCCCGAACAGGGTCACGCCGAGCCGGTTGGCCAATACCTTCGAAAGTTCCGTTTTGCCCGTGCCGTTCGGCCCGTACAACAGGATGTTGACGCCTTTGGCGCTTTGTTGAAGCGCCCCCTCCAGAATGCTTGCCAGATAATCCCGGTCTTCGGCCAGGTGGTCGAAATCGGACCATTCCAATTCCGTCGGCTTACTGGTGCCGAGAAGAAGGCGGCGCACGTCGGATTCTTCTTCGGGTGCCCAGTCAATTTTTTCCAGCCCCGACGCGATGTTGATATCGCCGTCGTGGTCCACGGCCAGCAGTCCGGAAGCGAGCAGCGGCGCATCGTCGGCCAGACGCTTTCGGACGGTATTGGCGGTCATGCCAAGAAAGTAGGGTATGGCTTTGTTCCTGGCGCTCAATACCGAGCAATTCCTGTGCAGCCCCGAGCCAGTCCGGTGCAGCAAGAAGTCATCCGCCAGAGATTCGAGCAACGGCTGTGTCCGGTAGAGCAATACGAACTCCAGGATGCGTATATCTTCTGGTTCGAGGCGGGCGATTCCGGCAAGTTCCTGCAAGCGAACGGCCGAACGGTCCGGGCCAATGTCTTTCGTGGCGTTGGACAGCCTCTCGATGTGTTTCCGCAAGCTTCGCCATGCCCTGTCCGAATGCATGGCATTCTTTTCATCGTCGAGATCCATACGGTCATAGTCCGACATTATCTTCCTGTTTTTTCTTATCCTCTTGCCTCGTCCCGTTATTTTTGAAACAGGAACGCCCTTTGTAGCCTCGACAAGCGCTGCCTCGTCCGGCGCGTGGCTCAGCCCGTTCAATCCGGCGCATAGATCGAAGGCGTTTTCCCGTATCCATTTGATCAATGTCTCAGCTCCGGCGCTTCGGCGATCTATGCGCTTCATGGCGTTGGCGATCCATACGAGGGCGAGGCGGTGGTGGTAGGGGGTGGAATGTGGTTGCGCTTTCATATGACGCTGGGGGTTTGAGGGTGAAGGGGGGCAATTGCCGGGCCGACCCTGCCGGGATTTATTTTCTGGTTCACGGCAATGGCGCAAGGATATGAATGTACGACAATAAAAAGCACAATGCCAAGAGACAATACACATTTTTATTAGACGAAAGGTTTTTGATAAAATCTTACATTATAATAAGGCGCCTACCCAACCATGCCTTCGCGCAATATTCACTTGACAAGTTTTCTTTTTATTAATCCCTGATATTTATGAATTTATAACAAACAAAATATCCCCATTGCTTGGCAATAATTGACAAAACAAATTTCCCCCCCTATTTTAGGTTGTATAAGCACTTGACGCTGTACATGCAGGAAATTCTGCTGATCGCAAGGTATACAGGGCAATAAAAGCGGGTATTGTGCTTTCATAAGCACGTCATGCGACGACCTCCCGAATCAGAAGAAATCTACGAGCGCGTAGGGCAGAACGTGGCCGGAAGGCGGCGCGAGATCGGGCTTTCGCAGACCGAGCTTGCGAAGCGCTGCGGTCTTACACGGGGTTCCATCGCGAATATCGAGAGCGGAAGGCAACGCCCCACGTTACACACGCTTTCGGATATCGCCGGGGCGCTCGAAGTCGATATGCTCTCGCTGTTGTCTTCGCCTGAAGGAAACGCAGGAGACGAGGAAGAGGCAGCGGGCGGCGCCGGTTTTGCCGGTGGCCTTGTTGGCGGGGGCGCTGTCGCCGGCGCAACCCTGGCAGGCGTAGCCGCTCGGGCGCTGATCCGGATGATACGATCGTCTGCGCCCAAAGACGCCGGAGAATCTTCTCCCATACCGACCGAAGAACTCGAAAAGAAAGCAGGGGACCTTTTGCAGGAGACAGGCATGGCGCAGGCCCCGGTGCCTGTGGATGAGGTCGCTCGATACCTCGGCATCCAGGTCGATGAGGCAGAGCTCGGTGAAGAATGTTCAGGGATGCTGGTTCGGGACGAGGAGTCCGCCGTGATCGGCGTCAATGTGAACCATCACGAGCACCGCAAGCGTTTCACCATTGCCCACGAGATTGCGCATTTCATGCTGCACGGCGGGGAAGCATATATCGACAAGCCTCCTCACATAGATTTTCGCGCTGCCGACTCCGGCTCCGGCACGCAGCAGGAAGAAACGGAGGCCAATCAATTCGCGGCGGCTCTCCTCATGCCTGCCGATCAGGTCCGGGCAGCGGTCGCGGAACAACCCTTCGATCCAACCCGCGACGACGAACTGCCGAACCTTGCCCGGCGCTTCAAGGTGAGTCCTCAGGCCATGACCACGCGCCTGATACATCTCGGACTTATTTCAGATGTCTGAAGGCGCTGGGCTCTTTGCTTCACCAGGGTCCGAATATCTTTCGGACAGGCTTAGAGAGAATGCGCCTCACGCACCTCAGCCGGGATATGGGTTGCCGCTTCGCCAATCAGTTCCAGATTGCGCAGAGCGGCGTCATAGACGAGAGTTTCAGCAATGAACGCTTCCTGGTCCAGTCCATCCGTATAAGACAGGACTTTTTCGCCAAATTCGATCATATCCTGAATATAGAGCCGCCAACTACGCTCTCCGTGGTGGAGTTCAGACATTGACCATTTCCCGTTCTATAAATGGACGCATCTCCGCGCGCAGCGCTTTGTCAGTTACCAGGTCAACCGGATGTCCCATCAAGTCTTCAATGTAAAACTGAACGCCAAAGTAGGCGTCTGAGGTTGCTGGCCCGTCAAACTGTACCAGGATATCGACATCGCTATCGTTCGCGGCCTGATCGCGGGCGAAGGAGCCGAACAAGGCGAGCCCGGTCACGCCGAAGCGTTGCGCAAGAGTTGCCTTGTGCGTTCGGAGCAGTTTGAGCACGTCATCTCTTTTCATTTGTTCAATCACTCTTCTTATCAGCTATAATTGGAGCGTATCAGGACAAAGATAACGTATTTCATCGGGCTGTTCGTTGGGTTACAATTGAGAACCACCTCTTATCTCTGTTCCCCCACCCCCTACCCCAACTCAGCAATCTCCTGCTCCAGCAGTTGCTTCCGGTAGAGGTCTGCGTACAACCCCTCGCGGCGCAGCAGTTCTTCGTGCGACCCCCGTTCGGAAATAATCCCGTCTTCCAGCACGAGAATGAGATCGGCGTCCATCACCGAAGAAATACGGTGACTGACGATCACGACGGTGCACGAGCCGTAGTACCGGCGCAAATGCCCCAGCAGTTCGTTCTCGGTACTCGTGTCCACCGCCGAAAGCGCATCGTCCAGAATCAGGATAGCGGGCCGGCGAATGAGCGCCCGCGCAATGGAAGCCCGCTGTTTCTGTCCCCCGGAAAGCGTGATTCCCCGTTCCCCCACGAGGGTTTCGAATCCTTCCGGGAAATCGCGCACATTCTCCAGTAGCACCGCCTCCCTGGCAGCTTGTTCGATACGTTCTTCGTCTGCATCCGGCGTCCCGAAGGCGATGTTGTTGCCCACCGTATCGCTGAAAAGGAATACATCCTGGGGCACATAGCCGATCGACGAACGAACGACATCCAGCGGAATTTGCCGGATGCGCCGGTCGTCGATGCGCACCGTACCCTGCGTGGCTTCCAGCAACCGGGGAATCATCTCGACGAGCGTCGTTTTACCGGAGCCCGTGCGCCCCACGACGGCCAGCGTGGAGCCGGCAGGCACATCGAACGACACGTCCCGCAGCACCCAGGGCCCGTCTTCTCCGTAGCGGAACGAGACATTGTCGAACCGGATCGCGCCGCGAATCTCCCTGACAGACGAGACCATTTCTTCCGTGTCGGCGATGTCGGGCTGCGTGTCGAAAATATGGTTCAGACGGATCATCGAAGCGGATGCGCGCTGGATCATCGTAACCACGAAGCCCATCGAGGCCACCGGCCAGGTCATATACGCCACGTAGATCATGTATTCGGCGATGTTGCCGATGGTAATGGAACCCTCGGTGACAAGCCGCCCGCCGAGCCAGACCACGATGATGCCCGCCATGCCTACCAACAGAAGAAATACGGGCCGGAACCCTGAATCGACCACTGCCAGATCAAGGTTGCGTTGGCGATAGGCCGCGCTCTCCTTGTCGAATGCTTCGGCTTCCGAGTCTTCCCGCGTATAGGCTTTCAGGACGCGGATACCGGCGAGCGCTTCCTGTACCCGGCTGGTGAGTCGGGAATACTGCGCCTGGAGCGCATCGCTGCGGCGGTGCTGCATGCTCGCCATGAAGAAGACCGCCACCGCCAGGAAAGGCATGGGAATGAGCGCGTACAGGGTGAGCGTCGGCGAGATAATGAACATCACCGTCATGGCCGTGATAATGACCACTCCGGCGCGCACGATATACATGATGGCCGGGCCGATGTAGCGCCGCACGCTCTCGATGTCGCTTGTGGCGCGAGCCATCATGTCCCCCGTCGAATACGTGTGGTAGAACCCTTGCGACAGCCGTTGCAACTGGTCGTACAGCGCATTGCGCAGATCGAACTCGATATGCCGCGAGGCGACCACCACCGTCTGCCGTTGCAGAAACGAGAACGTGCCGCTCAGCAGGCTCAACCCGATGATGATAAGGCCGAATGCAAGCAGGCCGACGAAGAAGCTCGCGTACAGGTAGCCCTGTACAGGGGTCCCCTCGTACACGTGGTACAGGTTCACGAGGCGGGGGATGCTATCGACCGCGATGCGCACCACGATAGGCACCGCTACGGAAAATCCGGCGGATACGATGGCGCACAGCAATCCCGGAATGAAGAGATGCTTGTACTTCCAGTAGTACTTATTGAGATCGGCGAGCGGACCCATGCGCCTTGGTACGTACTTGCGGGCGGTGCGGTTCGCGGGATGGGCAGAATCCGAAAAAGCGGCATGGGAGGCGCACGGTGTGCGCATCTCAATGGACGGCAAGGGCCGCTCGGCTCGACAACATGTACGTGGAGTGTCTCTGGCGCACACTCAAGCAGGGAGAGGTCTGCCGGTACGCATACGAGACAGTGACCGAGGCCGGAAACAGGCCGCCTGATCACGCGCCGGAGACCCCGGGTGTCGGGTAAATTCTAAACTTGTACATACGGATCATTTCCGCAATCTGACATGCAATCCCAATAATTTTATATCAGCCCCTGTGCATATAAATTCCTTATAGCTACAAGGCGAACCATAAATTTCCACCTCATGTGACAATACGATGGTCCTGAACAAAACATATTCTATACCCAAACCTGCAGCGATTCCAAACCTTACTGACTTACCGTCAGGACGATCGGTTTTAATGTCAACAATTCTATTTTCTCCTTCACAATAAAAAATTCGACCCTCAAATCTGGGAATTACAAAGAATGCTTGACAAGAGCGATTACCGTCAAGGCTTCGCCGGTTTGATCCCGGGCTTGCGGTCGGCATGAGAAGTGGTCCGAAAAAACTGTCCAGTTTTTTCGGACCACTTCTACCCATGACGGTTGCTTTGCCCGACGTGCCGCCGCCCACATGGAGTTTCTTACTGGCATGCTTGTTTGATTCCTTCCCGCCAAGACAGGTTTCATCCACCTCGACGATTCCCGTCAGTTTGTTTGTCTCCAACGGCAACCCTTCGCGTAGACGCTGCGCCATGAACCACGCGGTCGGTTGCGAGATGCCCAAATCCCTATGCAATTTCATGCTCGACACACCTTTCAGGTTCGTAGCCATGAGGTACATGCCGAATGCCCATGTACGCAAGCCGAGGTTGGAATCGGCCATGACGGTTGCGGTCTTCAAACTGAAGTAGGAACGACAGTCCTTACACCAGAAAGGCATAGGCTTGCGGCTTTTGACGCGACGGGTATTCATGCACCCGCACTTCGGGCAAGCGCGTTCGCCGTCCGCCCAACGCTGGGCCTCGAACCAGCGTTCCGCCGCCTCTTCGTCCGGAAACATTTGCAACAGAGCAAACAGCGTGATTCCATTCCTTTCTGATCTACCGGGCGCCTTGTGCATTGTCCTCATCCGTCTGTGATTGCAACTACCCGTAATATAACATTTCAGGCCTGTCAAGCATTCTTTATAAGTCCCTCAAATCTTCCATCACCAATGCAAATAGATTCTGTAAAAGAAAATTCCTTGTTAAAATACCAAATAACAGGCCCGCCAAATGCGTACAAAACCTTTTTGAATGGATAATAATTGTAGCGTGCACTAAATATGGCTATATGTTCATTATGCCGAAGAGCATCTGCATGCGTATGTTCTTTATTAAGATTATCGTTTCCCCAACCAATAACAACCTTATATTTTCTATTGAGGCTTAAACTAAAAAATAGATCAGGGTAAGGCATGACATCGTCATCAGGAGATTTAATGGGCCCCCAGTTAAGGTTGTCTACGATGCCTGAACCGGAAAGATAAAATCCGATTCGCGCTTCCGCCGGCGTATCCTGAGCTGCCGAAACTGTTGGTAGAAGCGTAGCAGCTACAACAACTATTACCCAAAACGAGCGGTATCCGTGTAACGAAAAAAGGCGAAACAAGAGCAAATTTTTCACGGGCCCTATTTGAATTACTTGAAAAGTATCATTCGATGCATACGGCTAAAATCACGCGCTTGTACCCTATTAAGAGTAGACGCCGCCCGGAAGGTTCCGGTATCAAAGCGGGCAGGGTGCGGCGCCTGCGCGCAATTCTTGCTGCACGAGAACGAACCGTTTCTCTGTCCTGCGGATTGCCCAAACATGTGCCTTCCGCCATTTTCCCCTCTTTTTCCTCTTCCCGAATTCATCCGGAAACCCAAACTTTGACGAAATCGTAACGTATGCCACAGAATTGTGCGCATCGTCCGGCTCTGCGATAGCGCGCCGTACTTGCGCCGACGTTCCGGACACCCGCCCCCGCATCCATCATTCAGCCGCCATAACCTTATGAGCGCCCGTACCATTCTGGTCATCTTTTTCCTTCTTCTCGCCTGTATGCTCCCCGTGTACATGGCCCCCGCGCAAGAACAAGACCTGCTCGACCGGTTCGAAGAGCGCGTCACAGAGTTCACCCTCGACAACGGGCTGCGCTTCATCGTGATCGAACGCCACGATGCGCCCGTCGCTACGTTCTACACCTATGCCGACGTGGGATCGGTAGATGAAGTCAAGGGCATTACGGGGCTGGCGCACATGTTCGAGCACATGGCCTTCAAGGGGACATCTGCTATCGGCTCGACGGATTACGCCGCAGAACAGGCTGCCCTCGACCAGGTTGACGCTGCCTACAACATGCTCAAGGCCGAGCAGCACAAGGGCCGCCACGCCGATCCCGACAAGATCGCCGAACTGGAAGCGGCGTTCGCTGCAGCCCGCGACGCTGCACAGGAATACAGCACCCCCGAATTCGAGGAAGCGCTCGAACGCAACGGCGGCACGGGGCTCAACGCATCCACGGCAAACGACCGGACCGATTATTTCGTAAGCCTGCCGGTCAATCGCACCGAACTCTGGTTTTCTCTTGAGTCGGAGCGGTTTCTGGACCCTGTTCTGCGGGAATTCTACATCGAACGCGATGTGGTGGCCGAGGAGCGCCGCATGCGCACCGAGAGCAGCCCCTTTGGACGTCTCCTCGAGGAATTCTGGACCACAGCGTTCAAGGCGCATCCGTACGGCGAGCCCGGCATCGGTCATATGTCGGACATCCAGTCCTATACGCGGGCCGAGGCGGTGGATTTCTTCGAGAAATACTACAATCCCGCCAACCTGATCGTGGCGATTGCCGGCGATGTGGACCCGGATGAAATCCGTACGCTGGCCGAAACCTATTTCGGGAGGCTTCCCGAAGGCGCCAGACCCGATCCCGTGGAAACGGTCGAACCCCCGCAGATTGCCGAGCGCCGCGTCGTGATCGAGGAGCAGAGCCAGCCGATCATTGTTGCCGGGTGGCACAAGGGCAGCGTGAATCATCCCGATCAGGCCGTATACGACATACTGGAACGCATCCTCAGCGATGGGCGGACCAGCCGCATCTACCGGGATGTCGTGGAGGAAAAACAAATCGCCCTGCAGGCGCAGGCGCTGAATGGCTTCCCCGGCATGAACAAGTACCCGCACCTGTTCCTGATCTACGGAGTAATCAATCAGGGGCATACGACAGGGGAATTCGAAGAGGCGACGTATGCGATCCTTGAGGACATCGGGGAGAACGGCGTCATGGCGGAGGAAATCGAACGGGCGAAAACGCAAGCCCGCGCCCAGCTGGTGCGCCAGTTGCAGTCGAACACCGGGCTAACCGTGCTCTTTTCCTATCATGAGGCGGTGACCGGCGACTGGAGCGACATTTTCACCTATCTCGACAAGATCGAGCAGGTCTCCGGCGAGGATATCCAGCGCGTGATCGGGGAAACCTTTACGAAGTCCAACCGGACCGTCGCGATGATCAGCACCACGACGCCCGATATGGAGGAGGAGATGGAAGACGAAGAGGATATGGAGGAAGACATGGAAGAAGACATGGACGAGGAGGCCGAAAACTGACATGCGCCTGCACATGAACCATCCGACTTCGCCCTTTTCCGGAACATCTGTTTCAAGCACCAAATCCTGTGACGCCATGACACGCTCTGTGTATCGGATACTGACCGCCTGCATCGTTGCCGCACTGTGCACGTTGCCCACCCTCGCGCAATCCCATTATGCGGATATCGACGCGCCGCCGCTTCCCGAATTCGACATTCCGGAGCCGGAGCAGGTAACGCTCCCCAACGGCATGGTCGTCTTTCTCATCGAGAACCATGAATTGCCGCTCATCGCAATGTCGGCGCGCGTGGGTGTGGGCGCTCTCTATGAACCTGCCGACAAGGTCGGGCTGGCTTCCATAGCTGGCCAGGTCATGCGCACCGGCGGCACGGAGAGCGTGGACGCCGACGCCCTGAACCTGCAGTTGGAAAACATGGGCGCCCAGATCGAATCTTCGATCGGGACGGTTTCCGGTCAGGTGTTCATGTCCTCCCTGACCGAGACGGTGGACGATGTGCTGCCGTTGTTCGCCGATGTGCTTATGCATCCCGCGTTTCCCGAGGACAAGATAGATCTTGCGAAAACCCAGGCGAAATCGGGAATCTCTCGGCGCAACGATCAGGCCCAGTCCATCGTGAATCGCGAATTCGACAAGTTGTTGTACGGCGCCGATTCCCCGTATGCGCGGCATACCGAATACGCGACCATCGACGCTATCGAACGCCAGGATATGGTGGATTTTCACGGGCAGTATTTCCTCCCGAACAATACGATTCTGGGGGTATGGGGGGATTTCGATACCGGAGAGATGGTGGCGAAGCTCGAAAACGCCTTTGCCGCATGGCAACCGCAGGAGGATTTCGTGCGTCCGACGCAACCGTCGCCCGATACGGGTTCCGAGTACGGGGTGTACTATGCCCCCAAGATGGATGTGACGCAGAGCGCCATTCTGATGGGGCACCCGGGCGAGATCACCAGGAATCACCCGGACTATTTTGCAGTCACCGTGATGAATCAGGTGCTGAGCGGGTTTACAGGGCGGCTTTTCCAGAACGTTCGTGACGACAAGGGGCTCGCCTACTCGGTCTTCGGTGGCTACACCGCCAATTTCGAGCGGCCCGGGCAGTTCTATGCGGGCATCATGACGAAGTCGGAAACGACGGTGGACGGGACGGAAGCCGTGCGTGAGGAAATCGAAAAGATGCGCGCCGCGCCGCCGTCCGACGAGGAACTGGAACTGGCGAAGGACAACTACCTGAACAGTTTTGTCTTCAACTTCGATACGCGCCAGGAAATCGTTAATCGCATGATGACCTATGCGTACTACGATTATCCGCTCGATTTTCTCAATCAGGTGCGGGAAGGCGTGCAGGCCGTCGATGCGAGCGAGGTGCACCGCGTGGCGCAGAAGTACCTCCGTCCGGACGATATGAAGATTCTCGCCGTCGGCAACGGGGACGATTTCGGGCGGCCGCTCACCGAGCTCGGCGAGGTGGAAACGATAGACATTGCCATTCCGACAGGCCGCGAGCCGGCGCCCGAGGCCACTGAGGAAACGCTTTCGGAAGGGGAGGAACTCTTTGAGAAAGCCGTGGATGCGCTCGGCGGGCGGGAAGCCCTTGCGGCTATAAAGACCTTGCGCCAGTCCATGACGACGACAGGGTCCACCCCTGATGGCCAGCAGTTCGAAGTGGATATGACGCGGTATGTGGCGTATCCGGACCGGGTGCGTGTCGAAATGGAGCAACCGGGCTTTGGGCAGATCACCGTCGTCGCAAACGGAGACGACATCATGCTTGGCACGCCCCAGGGCGTGATGCCGGCGCCGCCAATGGTAAGCGAACCGCTCAAAGCGCAAATGGATCGCGACATCATCTCCATGCAGGCCCGCGACGATCTCACTGTGCAGCATCTTGGCCAGGAAGAACTCGATGGGGGGCAGACGGTGGACGTGCTTTCCGTTACGATGCCGGACGTGGCGAACCCAATTCAGTTACTGCTCGACCCCGATACGCACGAACCGGTCGGGGTGCGGTATGACGAAGGAGGCGTACAGGGACTCGCTATCATCACAGAGATGCAGGAGGTCGGCGGGGTGCGCCTTCCGAGCAGGCTTGAAATATACCAGAATGGCCAGTCTGGCGGGGTTATAGAAATGGAGACCGAGATCAATGTCGATATGCCGGATCACCTCTTTATCCTCGAGGCGTCCGGCGGGTCGTTTTAACGTTGGTCGTGGGCTCCCATGCTTGTCGAAATACTCCCGGATTATGACGCGGTCAGCGAACGGGCGGCCCGGCTTGTCTCCGAAGAGATACGCCGCCGCTCGTTACGTACAGGGCACGCTGTCCTCGGCTGTGCTACAGGGAGCACGCCGATCGGTCTCTACCAACGCCTGATTTCGCGCGACGACCCGGAAGGCCCGGATTTTTCGAGGGTCACCACGTTCAATCTCGACGAGTACGTGGGTCTGTCTCCCGAACATCCGCAGAGCTACTGGCATTTCATGCGGGAGCATCTTTTCGATCACGTAGGCATCGACACGGACCGGATTCATATACCGGACGGAATGGCCGCCGATCTTGACGCTGCTTGCGCCGCGTACGAACGAAGCATCGAGGAGGCCGGAGGCATCGACCTGCAGATTCTTGGTATCGGTTCCAATGGACACCTGGCGTTCAACGAACCGGGCTCCTCGCTCGGATCTCGCACGCGCGTCCAGACGCTGACCGCGAAAACGCTGGCCGACAACGCACGTTTTTTTGGCGAGGTAGAAGCGCAGCCCCACGAGGCCGTCACGATGGGACTCGGCACCATCATGGATGCGCGCAAACTTCTGATGCTGGCGAGCGGGACGGGAAAGGCCGTCGCCGTCCGCGATGCCTTGGAAGGTCCCGTTACCGCCATGTGTCCGGCTTCCGTTCTGCAGATGCACCCTCATGCCCACATTCTGCTGGACGAAGGTGCAGCCTCTGCACTTGCATACAGGCGCCACGACGGCATCGCCGAGCCGAAAGAATAAAGGGAGGGCAGGCGAGCGCGATTACGCGCCTGATACGTGCGCGTCTTCCGTGAAGCGGGCAGGAACCGCGACGGGCGCAAACACGGGATGGGGTTTCTCCATGTGGCGTGGGTGCTGCATGAACCGGTATCCGACGCCGTATACCGTCTTGATCCATATCGGGTCTTCGGGGTCGGGTTCGATTTTCTTGCGGAGCGCCGAGACATGCCGGTCAATAGTGCGCGTCGATATTTCAAACGGAATCCCCCATACGTTGCGCAGGATCTGTCTTCGACTGACGGTCCGCCCCCGGTGTTCGATAAAATACCGGAGTATATCGAACTCTTTTGCAGTAAGCCGAACGGCATCGCCGTTGCGGTGTGCAGTGTGGCTGCTGAAATTCACGTGCAGGTTTCCGAAATCGCAGGTGTCCAAAGGGTGTTCGGCCGGTAGGCTGCTGCGTCGGAGCATCGCCTTTACCCGGGCCGCGAGTTCCTCTATATGGAACGGTTTCGTCACGTAATCGTCTGCGCCGATATTGAACGCCCGCAGCTTGTCGTTGGCGTTTGCCCGAAATGTCAGCATGATGATCGGGGTGGTGACGCCGGCGAGGCGGGCTTCGCGCAATACGTCGAAGCCGTTTCTCCGCGGCATCGCGGTTTCGAGCAGGACAATGTCGTATGCGGGCATCCGGGTGAGGAGATGGAGCCCCTGCTCTCCGTCCCAGGCTCCGGTCACGGCGTATCCCTGCCGTTCAAAGATGCTGCGCAAGCTCGTGGACATTTTTACGTCACAGTCGACGATCAACATGCGTGCAGAGGCGTTCTTCATACTGGTTCACCTTCTGTTTCGATGATTTTTTGCGCGATTCCATGAATGGGTACAACGGGGTCATTCTTCTTGCACTGGTCGGTTTTGCGGCGCTGGCCGCGTTGTTGCTGGTGCCGGTGTACCGGTTTCTAAAGCGTGAGGAACAGGTTGCCGAAGCCTGGACGGAAGACCCGTATCACCCGGCCGACGAATCGCTGGAGGATGAATCGGCAAGTGGGGGAGACGGCTCCACGTAAACGTGAGGTCGAAGGAGTTCAAGAGTTTTCGGTCCGATACCCTTCACCTGTTGCAGATCGTTTACCGTGCGAAACGCCCCGTAGGCGTCGCGAAACGCAAGAATGCGTTCGGCGGTCTTCGGTCCGATACGGGGCAGTTTTTCGAGTTCTGCTGCGCCGGCCCGGTTTATATCGATGCGCAGTCCGCCCGCAGCAGATGCCTTCCCTGGCGGCTCGCGAATCGGGGGTGTCGCCGCGACGGGTGTCATGTCGCCGGAGATTTCGTGCTTGCCGGAGTCTGCTTCGCTGGCGGCAGCAAGAAGCACCCGCGAGGTCGTATCCGACGCCGCGCCGTTTCCCTTTCCTGATCGCTCGAAGAATATCCGGTCCAGTTCGTCGTACGCGTCCGGCGGCACCAATATGGCTTGTTGCTGGACTTGACGCACAATTATCCCGATTATGAATAACCCCGACAGGCACGTGAGCGCCATGGCCTCGTGTTTCGTCAGGCTTAGTCGTTGCTGCAAGCGGTGAAGCAGTCGCATGGTCTTTCCCTAACACAGACACAAAGAAGCCGCGGATATAACTTCCATCCCGAACAATGATCGTTCGCACTGAGGCCATCGTGCTCAGAAGCATCCAGTACGGCGAAACCAGCCGGATCGTCACCCTCTTCACAAGGGAGAAGGGAAAGGTTGCAGTCATGGCCCGGGGAGCGCTACGGCCCCGAAGCCGGTTCGGATCGACTCTGCAACCCATGTCGTATGTACAAGTCGTCCTGTACTGGAAGGCGTCCCGGCAGGTACAGACGCTCTCCGAAAGCAGTCACATCCGAACGTTCGGGAGGCTTCACAAGCATCTTGCGGCGCTTGCATACGGCCAGCGCGTTGTCGAACTCGCTCAGGCAATGATGCAGGACGAGGACGAAAATCTGTTCGTGTTCCAACTTCTCCTGGATGTGCTGGACCGGCTGGATCGTCATGCGGCCCGGTCCGAGCAGGTATTCTATTTTTTCCAGTTGCGCCTGGCGCAGATTCTTGGTTTTGCGCCGCACATCGACCGGGAAGAGGTCGAGCGCATCCCTGAATCCGGCGGTGTGCTTCTGCTGGAAACCGGGTCGGTGGAACCATCCGGGTCTCACTGGAGCCGCGAAACCATGCGCTCTGCCCCACGCCGGACCTTGCGCGCGTTCGCCATCGTCGCCTGTGCCGATCCCGATACGATCATGCAGATGCGACTGGACGAGCGCACGTCCGCGGAGTTGGGCCAGCTGATCGAGGATTTTCTGCGGTATCACGTCGAGGACGCCTTGCCGACGCGCGGCAGCCGCGTGGTGAAACAACTCCTCCACCAAAAATGAGATCACCCGGCATCCGAAAGATTTTTTGACGCTTCCCTTGACGTTGCGGAGAAACAATCATATACTGTACATTATATGTGCAAGGCGTCGGGCATTGCACCGGATAATTGTCCCTGTCGCGGCGTTTCCGCAATCCCCTTCGTGTCATAAAAACAGGCGCGTCGAACCGTCATGAGTCGTAAAAAACTGACATCGAAGCAATACGAATTTCTCCGTTATATCTCGGAATACGTGCGTGCCCACCGGGTGTGGCCCACCTATCGCCAGATCGCCGCTCATTTCAGGTTCCGATCGCCCAACAGCGTAACCCAGAACCTCGACGCCCTCTGGAAGAAGGAATTTATCACGCGCGGTAACCGGGGATATCGCCTCATCAACGAGGATGATTTCCTGGCGAGTGCGGTGGGCATTCCTGTGCGCGGCATTATATCGGCAGGACAGCTGCAGGAAGCCGTCGACGCCGATCTGGGAACCATTACCCTCGAGACGCTCTTTCCTAATCTCGACCGCATCTTTGCAATCCGGGTATCGGGGCAATCCATGATCGGCGCCGACATTCATGACGGCGATTATGTACTGCTGATAAACGACGATATTCCCAACGGAGGCATCGGAGCGATTCTCTACAATGGCGAGACGTCCCTGAAGCGGATATACTACGATGGGAACGGGCTGCGTCTCGAACCGGCCAACGAGGAATATGAGGATATCTGCATCAAACCGGATATTTTTGAGGAAGTCCGGGTTCTGGGACGATACGTCGGGCATGTGAATCATAGCGGCATCCACCATACCCATACGTACGGCCCGCCTCGCAGTTATCCGGCATGACGGAACGCATCGGGATCGACACGGGCGGCACGTTCACGGATTTCGTGTACCTGCAGGGCGGAGCGCCTGTCATTCGCAAGACGGCCACCACGCCGGATGACCAGAGTCGCGCCGTGGAGGAAGGCGTCCGGTTGCTCGGGGCCGGCGAAGCTGCGGCTATTGCGCACGGCACGACCACTGCCACGAATGCGCTTCTCGAACATCGCGGTGCGCGCTGCGCCCTCATTACTACCAAAGGGTTCCGCGATGTCCTGGCGATCGGGCGCCAGAACCGTCCCGCACTGTATGCGCTTTCCCAGCACCGCCCGCCCCCGCTCGTGCCGGAGGACCTGCGCTTTGAAGTCACGGAGCGGGTAGCCGCCGACGGCTCAATCCTGACCCCCCTTGACGAGCGCGAAGTGGCCGGGTTGGGCGAAACATTGCAACGCCTGGATGTGGCCGGCGTGGCCATCGTGTTTCTCTTCTCGTTTCTGCATCCGGAACATGAATGGAAAGCGGCGGGCATTCTGAAGGAATACCTTCCCGGTGCGCGATTCTCGCTGAGCGCGGATATTTTGCCGGAATACCGGGAGTACGAACGTACGGCCGCAACCGTCGTGAATGCCTATGTGCAACCCATCGTGGCGCGGTATCTGGACCGGCTCGAACGCGCCGTGGCGCCGAGGCGAGTGCGCATCATGCAATCGAATGGCGGCGTCATCGGGACGAAACAGGCGGCGCGTCGTTCCGCCCGCCTTGTGCTCAGCGGGCCGGCCGGCGGGGTCGTGGGCGCCTTCCGGCTTGCCGGAACCGCTCTCGGCGAGAAGGCTCCGAAGATTCTCACGCTCGACATGGGGGGCACCAGTACGGACGTGGCGTTGTGTCCCGCCGAAATACCGCGCACCGCCGAAAGCGACATTGCGGGCTTGCCGCTGCGCCTTCCTTCCGTCGATATCCATACGGTGGGAGCCGGAGGGGGGAGCATTGCCCATGCCGACGCAGCGGGGGTGCTCCATGTCGGCCCCGCCAGCGCCGGGGCCGTACCGGGACCGGCGTGCTACGGGCGGGGTGGAGAAGCGCCTGCCGTCACGGATGCGAATGTGACGCTGGGCCGCATCCTGCCCGACCGGTTTCTGGGGGGCGACTTTGTCCTCGACGCCGACGCTGCGCAGGATGCCGTAGAAAAACTGGGCCGTCCGCTGGGTCTTTCTCTCCACGAAACGGCTCTTGGCATAGTCCGGATCGCCAATGCGTCGATGGAGCGCGCCTTGCGCCGCGTATCTGTAGAGCGCGGGTACGATCCGAAGGATTATGTGCTTGTCCCGTTCGGGGGCGCCGGGCCGCTGCATGCCTGCGAACTGGCGGACGCGCTCTCGATCCACCGCATTCTACTGCCTCCGCAGCCCGGTGTGCTGAGTGCGTTGGGCCTGCTGATGGCGGACATCGTCTACGATACGTCTGTTTCGGCTCCCGACGACGAAGCCCGCCTCGAAGCCCTCTATGCGCAGGAAACCGAACGAGTCCTGAACGTCTTTGCCGGGGAGGACTGCGGGCGTCCCGCCATCGAAACCCTTACGGATATGCGTTACCGGGGGCAGAGCTACGAATTGACCGTGCCGATAGACCCTGCGAGACCCGAAGCTGCCCGGGAACGTTTCCACGAGCAGCACGCCCGCCGCTACGGATACGCCATGCGGGACGCCATCGTGGAGATCGTGACGCTGCGCGTGCGGGGAACGGCAGCCGGCGCCGAGGTTTTTCTGCCGCGGGATACGGATCGGGCCGACGTGTCGGAGGCATCCGAAGCAGTACAGGTCGGGGAGACGCCTGTCGTACTGGATAGTGGTCAGGAGGTCATGGCGGTACTTTACGACCGCGACCGGTTGCGCTTTGGTCATGCGTTTGACGGTCCCGCCGTGGTGGCCCAGTACGATGCTACCGTTTTCGTTTCTCCCTCGTGGCATGTCGAGGTGGATGCCTGGCGCAACCTGCATTTCTCCAGAATGTGATGGATCCGATTCTCCTGGAACTCTACCGGCATCGTTTCTCAGGGGTCGCTGATGAAATGGGCATTACCCTGCAGCGTACGGCCTATTCGCCCAATATCAAGGAGCGGCTGGACTTTTCGTGTGCCGTGTTCGACAGCGGTGGCGAGATGGTGGCCCAGGCGGCGCACATTCCCGTGCATCTCGGCGCCATGCCACGCAGCCTCGAAGCCGCGCTGGACGCCATCGATACCTGGCGCCCCGGCGACACGGTCATTCTGAACGACCCCTATGCAGGCGGCACACACTTGCCGGATATCACCATGATCTCTCCGGTATTCGTAGCCGGCCGCCTCGTTTTCTTTGCCTCCAGCCGGGCTCACCACGCCGATGTGGGGGGCATGAGTCCCGGATCGCTTCCACTCTCTCACGAATTGTACCAGGAAGGCGTCATTATTCCGCCTGTGAAATGGCGCAACGAGGGCAAGCTCGCAGCCGACCTGGAGAAGCTCGTATTGCGCAATGTCCGCACGCCGGAAGAGCGGCGCGGTGATCTGGCGGCGCAACAGGCGGCTCACTCGGTAGCCGAGACCCGGCTCGCGGCGTTGATCGACCGCCACGGCGCCGTCGAGGTCGAAGCGTATGCGGCGCATTTGCCGGCCTGGAGCGAACGCCTGCTTCGCGAGCATATCCGACAATGGCCGGACGGGGTCTTCCGGTTCGAGGATACACTGGAAATCGCTCCCGGTGAAGCGCCGAACGGGGAAGCGGCGATCATCCGGGTGGCGGCCCATATCGAAGGGGACAGCGTCACGTTCGACTTCGAGGGCACATCCCCTGCCGTGACCGGTTCGCTGAACGCCGTGCTTCCTATCACGGAGTCTGCCTGTTACTATGCGGTGCGTTGTCTGGCCGCTTCCGACATTTCCGTGAATGCGGGGTGTTTTGCACCCGTGCGGGTTACCGCCCCGCTTGGGTGTCTGGTGAATGCCCGCCCGCCCCATGCAGTATCCGCCGGCAACGTCGAAACCTCGCAACGCATCGTGGATGCGGTCTTCGGCGCACTGGCGCAGGCCATGCCGACCCGTGTGCCTGCAGCCGGGCAGGGTACGATGAATAACCTGACCATCGGGGGCGTCCGCGCCGACGGATCGCCCTATGCGTACTACGAAACCATTGGGGGAGGCATGGGCGCCTCTGCCGGGGCGGACGGCCTGAGCGGCGTACACGTGCACATGAGCAACACGCTGAACACGCCTGTCGAAGCGCTGGAGATGACGTTCCCGTTTCGCATCGAGACCTATGCGCTGCGCCGGGGGAGCGGCGGGGTGGGCGAGCGACGGGGTGGGGATGGCCTGGTTCGCACCTACCGGTTGCTCCGGTCCGCCACCGTTACGGTAATCAGTGAACGGCGAGAGACGCCTCCATGGGGGCTGCGGGGCGGAGCGTCCGGCGCCTGCGGACGCAATACGCTCATACGGCCCGGCGGCAAGGAGGAAGCGCTACCCGCAAAGTTCAGCCGCCGGCTTGAAGCCGGTGATATGCTGCGCATCGAAACACCGGGCGGCGGCGGCTGGGGGTAAAGGTAGAGAGTAAAAGTAAGAATAGAGAGCAAAAGTAAGGACAGAGAGAAAAAGTAAGGATAAAGGAAAAAAGTAAAGGGTAGTCCATGGAACGTTGCTTATGTGCCCCGATGTTGCTACTATGCCATGGTGCATAAAGGAGATTGCAAGATATGGCTACTCCTCCCAATGCCCCATCACAGGACCGTGTTATATCCAAATGAAAAGGCATATCGCCATCGCTGTGCTCGCCGTCGTCGCACTGGCTCCTGAAACCCGGGCGCAATCCTCGGATATTGTCGAGGACGCGGAGCAGGTGCAAATTGCTCAGTTGGTGCGGTATATGGAGGATCTCGAGGCCCTGGGGCAATTGAGAGAGGAAAACAGTGTCCGTGTGGCGAAAGGGCATGAGCGGATAGCAAGGATCGGCGCCGAAAATACGCGCAGATTTGCCGCGAACATTTCTTCGGAAACCGACAAAATTGCCGATATGCAATACCGTTCGGTGGACCACGTTCAGGCATGGACCGATCATATGCTGGAATTGAAGATATGGGCCCGGGAGACCGCACGGAAAGCCATGGAGTCGAAGCGAAGCGCCAGGAAAGCCGCAAGGGGGCTGTACGCTCCCCATTCGTGGATGTCGGCTTCGCGAGCGTACGACGAATGGCAAACGGAACTTGAGCATTTGGAGGATGTCGCAACGGAAGCAGTGGATGCGGGGCGTGTCGCACTGGAAATTATGATATGAACCGGGAAGTGGTCCGAATCACGCTTCTCTCCCGCCCTCGTGGTCACGATCTATCGGTCTTTTTTTCGCAGCCGAGACCGTTCTCGTCCGGATCCAGCCCCAGCGGGTCCTCCCGCGTGACGGTAAAGTTGCGGTAGGGCAGCCTGTCACAGGATACCTTTCCCCGCGACGGCAGGCACACAAACCAGTCCGGATAGCTCCAGTCGCACCACTGGTAGCGCATTATCGGGTACACGTTGCGGAGTTCTTTGTACTCGTCCTGGGTCACA
Organism: Rhodothermales bacterium; assembly: GCA_965248175.1. Lineage (GTDB taxonomy): Bacteria > Bacteroidota > Rhodothermia > Rhodothermales > VXPQ01 > VXPQ01. The sequence continues at coordinate 398,038 of OZ252093.1, read as the reverse complement.
ATGCGGTGCGGGGGCAGTTCCGGCAGTGGTGACGGGTCTTCGCCGCATCCGGGATCTTCGCCATCTGCCAGGTCATCAAAGTCGTTGTCCACGCCGTCTGTGCACGAGGCGCCGGAGTCCCATGACTCGGGATCGGGGCGGGCGTGGGGCTTCTGCCATTCTTCCGGGATGCTCTTCCATATGTCGTCAAAGTAGCGGTCAAACTGCCATGCGAGCCTCCTGCTTCGCACCAGGAGTGTGTTTTCGTCGTTGGCGTACAGCCCCGCAGATGCCCAGTTCATGGAGCCCAGTACCAAGCTGGCGCCGTCCACAGAGGCCGCCTTCATGTGCATTTCGCCACCCCAGTTTTCAACCTTTACCGGTATGCCGGCCTCTCGCAGAATTTCATGTTTCGAGTAGCCGTTCCCGGCTGACGTCGCGTCAATGATGACGCGCACCTTGACCCCGCGCCTGTGGGCGGCAATAAGGTTGGCGGTCACGTATTTGTCGGTCAGGAAGAAAACCGACACATTGATATTGCTGCGGGCCCGTGCAATAAGGCTGCCCACGCCGTAGCGGAGCGAGGCATCCTGGGGCGAAAACCACGTGGTCAGCCTGCCGCTCCGGAGCTCAAACTCCTCCACGCCGTCCGATTCCTTATCGCAGGTCGAGCCCCGGTTCCAGAGGCGTTCAAACTCGTCCGTGTACACCCGGGTCACGTCCTCGGAATGCACAACCACTACGGCATTCGAGTTGTAGCCGCCGGTCCCGGAATTGGAAATGTTGGCCGACCCCGTCCAGATGTGGCTGTTGTCCACAACAAAAAATTTGTTGTGCATGATTCTGTTGGGGTTTTCTATCTCCTCACGCGAGGCATGGCTGCCCACCAGGACACTGTCCTCTCCCACGTTGTAGGCCAGGCACTGCAGGGGGCCTTCAAACCCTTCAGGCCGCTCGCAAACCGGCTCTCCTGAGAATTCCTGCAAACAGGCCTGTTCGCGCACGAAGTCGTCCCGGATGGTCCCGATGCGACGTATCCATTCTTCTGTGGAACTGTAATAGTTGTTGTTCTCCCTGTCCTTATCCACCACACCGCGCACCGTGACGCCCCGCTTCTGCGCACGCAGGATAGCCTCCAGGACATCGGTCTGCAGCCGCGCTCCGTAGACGGCAAAGTCCACCGAATCTTCCGCGGCGTCCAGAAGCTCAATCAGCTTCAGGCAGATACGGCTCTCACAGCGGTCTGCGGGGCTGTCAAACTGCAGCGGGTACTGAAGGATGAGTTCAATATCATGTTCCTGGCCCCGTGCCAGAGGCGCTGCCATGAGCACGGCCAATGCCAGAGACCAGCATCGTATGTTCATGACAATAGCGGCATAAGCAGAATATAATGCAGTGCGGCGCATGCCACCGGTCAATCTGTGCCATGAGCCGGCATCACTTTACACCTTTCCGCTGCATACGGGAAAAAGGTTCACGCCTCTACACGCTCGCGCCGTAAATAGTCCCGAAGCACATAGTGGAGGATGCCGCCATTCCGGTAGTAATCGACTTCGACTTCGGTGTCGAGGCGGACAACGGCCTGGAAGGTCGTCCGCGTTCCGTCCGGCTTCGTGGCCGTGACAGCGATTTCCTGCCGGGGCGCCACGTGGTCGTTCACGGGAATGTCGAAGGTTTCCTCGCCGGTCAGCCCGAGGCTCACAGCGGTTTCGCCGTCGCGGAATTGTAATGGAAGCACTCCCATGCCAATCAGGTTCGACCGGTGGATGCGTTCGTAATTCTCCACAATGGTCGCCTTGACGCCGAGCAGGAGCGTACCTTTCGCCGCCCAGTCCCGGCTTGATCCCATCCCGTAATCCTTACCTCCCAGCACGACCAGCGACACGCCTGCGTCCGCGTATTTCATCGCGGCATCGTAGATGGACATCGTTTCGTCTGTGGGGAAGTACCGCGTGACGCCGCCTTCCGTCCCCGGGACCAATAGGTTTTTGATGCGGATGTTGGCGAACGTCCCGCGAATCATCACTTCGTGGTTTCCCCGGCGTGAGCCGTACGAATTGAAGGCGTGCGACGCCACGCCTCTCTCGGTCAGGTATGTCCCGGCAGGCGCATCGCGGGCGATGGAACCGGCGGGCGAAATGTGATCCGTAGTGGTCGAATCGCCCAGTTTCGCAAGCACCCGGGCGCCCTTGATTTCCTGTATGGCGGGCGGCTCCGGGTCTATATCCACAAAGTAGGGCGGCTCCTGAATGTAAGTCGAGGCGTCGTCCCATTCGTACAGAGACCCCTCGGCTGTCTCGATGGCATTCCACGTCTCGCTGGACGTCTCGATACCCTCGTATTCGTCCCGGAACAGTTCGGGGGTGACGACTTCCCGGATCGCATCGAGAATCTCCCCGGAGGATGGCCAGATGTCACGCAGGTATACGTCGTTGCCCGCCGAGTCCGTGCCGATGGGGTCGTTCATCAGGTCGATATCGACCGTGCCGGCCAGTGCATACGCCACGACTAGAGGCGGAGAAGCAAGGAAGTTGGCCTGCACATGCGGGTGAATGCGGCCCTCGAAATTCCGGTTGCCCGAAAGCACGCCGGCAACGACGAGATCGCCCTCCCGGATCGCTTCGGTCACGGGTTCCGGCAGCGGTCCCGAATTGCCGATGCAGGTCGTGCAGCCGTATCCCACCAGGTTGAATCCCAGTTGATTCAGGTACGGAAGCAGTCCGGCTTCGTGCAAGTAGCGGGTTACGACGCGGGAGCCGGGCGCCAGACTCGTCTTGACGTACGGCGGCACCTGAAGCCCGCGTCCCACGGCGTGTTTCGCCACGAGGCCGGCGCCGATCATCACCGACGGATTGCTCGTATTCGTGCAACTGGTAATGGCTGCGATGGCGACATCGCCGTGCCGCAGGGGCATATTGTTTCCCTGTTCGTTTCGGTAGCGACCGGTGCGTGTCAGGGCGTCCGGGTCGAGGCCGAATCCCTGGGGCCCGGCAGGGGCGGTAAGCGTAGCGGCAAAGGCTTTGCCGAGTTCCGGCACCGGGATAAGGTCCTGCGGGCGTTTCGGGCCGGCGACGCTGGGCACGACCTCTCCGAGATCGAGTTCCAGGACATCGAGGAACTGCGGATCGGGGGCGTCTGCGGTGCGGAAAAGGCCCTGCTCCTTTGCATACCGTTCCGCCATGTCAACGAGAGCCGGCTCGCGGCCCGTGCGAAGCATGTAGTCCAGCGTAATCCGGTCCACGGGGAAGAATCCCATGGTGGCGCCGTATTCCGGCGACATGTTGGAAATGGTGGCGCGGTCCGGGATGGACATGTGATCAAGGCCGGGGCCAAAAAATTCCACAAACCGCCCCACGACGCCGTATGCACGCAGGCGGCGCGTGACGGTCAGCACCAGGTCGGTGGCCGTGGCGCCTTCGGGAAGCCGGCCCGTCATTCGGAATCCTATTACTTCCGGCATGAGCATGCAGATCGGCTGCCCCAGCATAGCCGCTTCTGCTTCTATGCCCCCTACGCCCCAGCCGAGTACGCCGAGGCCGTTGATCATGGTCGTATGACTGTCCGTCCCGACGAGGGAGTCCGGGTAGACGACCTGCAACCCGTCTTCCGGGCGCGTCCAGACGCTGCGGGCAATATATTCGAGATTGACCTGGTGGCAGATGCCGCCGGAGGGGGGTACTACCGAGAAATTCTCGAAGGCCTGTTGCCCCCAGCGCAGGAATGCATACCGTTCCCGGTTACGACGAAACTCGATGTCCGAGTTGAGCCGGAGCGCCTCGTGCGTTCCGAAATGATCCACCTGAATGGAATGATCGATCACGAGATGAACGGGTACCCTCGGGTTGATGGCGTCTGTGTCCCCGCCGAGCCGCGCCACTGCCGAACGCAGGGCGGCGAGATCCACCACAGCGGGCACTCCCGTAAAATCCTGCAACAGGACACGGGCAGGCACGAAGGGAATCTCCTCGCGGGCCGGGCGCTTCGGGTCGTATGTGGCGAGGCGTTCGACATCCTGTTCCGTGACGGTGCGCCCGTCGCATTCCCGGACAACAGATTCGAGCAGCACTTTGATGGAAAACGGCAAGCGATCCAGGTTGCCGAACCCGTGGTCGGCAAGGCGGTCGAGCCGGTAGAGGTACGCATTGCCCGATCCCGTATCGAAGGTATCTCGAGCGCCGAAAGGGTCTTTTTTCATGATTCTGTTCTTGATGGTATCGGAGCGGCGGGTGAGGCGATCGGGGGTTATCCCGGGCGGTCATGCCGCAAATTCTAACGCAAGAAATAAATACTGCCTGAAGGGCCGAATTGTTCGGGGGAGGGGATGGGTCAAGGCGACCAGAGTCCTTCGGCGCAGACGAGGGACAGCCCTGTCGCTTCTACCCGTTCATGCATGAAAATCTAAAATGCTGCTATGGATTTTCATGGTTGATGTGTATTTCGGAATCGGAAAACGTATCGCTACCTTATTCTCCGCAAAATTTGCGGAGAATAATGATTGACCGAATGATCGTAGTGATTGTGGTCACGCTGGCGGGCGGCGAGTGCTATAAGGACAGCCACGCGCTGGTTATCAAACCGGCGCTGAAGGAAGGAAAGGTGGTATACTAATCAGCGTGAGCGCTTTCCTACCGACGATCCGTGGGAGGGGTTGAATCGTGCGCAAAGCCGATTCATCGTATCAAGGTCATTTTTCTTGTCCGCGTCTCCCCATTTGCCGTCAGGCGATAGATGTATGTTCCGGTCGGCAAATGATCCGCGCGAAAATTCACCGTATGCTGTCCCTGCACTTGGACCCCATCCACAAGTATGCTAACGGTCTTGCCGGTCATGTCGTACACCACAAGCCGTACAGGGGTTGTTGCAGGCAGTGCGTAGTCAATGGTCGTTTGCGGATTGAACGGGTTTGGGTAATTGGTATGCAGCGTAAGGGTTTCGGGAATTTCTTCGAATTCCGTAGATGTAGGTATGTTATCGGCTACAAGGGGGATAGAACTGAATTGCAGGCCCTTTACTATTGGCTGATAATGATAATCTAAAGGAAAATATGGGAAACTGACGATGTCCACTTCTACGGTTCCCGGATTAGCTGTATTTCGGGTTACAGTTACGGTTTCGCTTGTCGTTACACCTGCGGGCGTGTCCCGTAAACTGTGTAAGTGGTCAATCGTACACATAGTTTCATCAGGAGGTGAAGACGATGCCCGAACTTACAGACAAACAGCAGGCTCTTCTGGACGAGTTGCTGAAGGATTTCAAGGGGGACGCGCGGGACCTATTCGGCGAGGGGGGCTTGCTCAAGACGATAGGCAAGCGTGCTCTCGAGGCGGCATTGGAGGGGGAGCTGACGCATCATCTCGGCTACCCTGCTCACGATCGGTCGGGTCGCGGCAGCGGCAATTCCCGTAACGGACGCACTGCGAAGCGGCTCGAGAGCGAGTCGGGTTCGCTGGATCTGGAGGTTCCTCGCGATCGCAACGGCAGTTTCGAGCCCAGGATCGTAGAGAAGCGCCAGCGCCGGGTAGCGGGCCTGGACGACGTGATCGTGTATCTCTACGCGCAGGGCCAGAGCACGCGGGCTATCCAGGACACGTTGAAGCGTCTCTACGGCGCGGAGGTCTCCTCTACGCTTGTTTCGGAGGTTACCGCAAGCGTTCTCGAGGAAGTGAGCGCATGGCAGGCTCGTCCTCTGGAGCGGGTGTATCCTGTCGTGTACTTCGACGCCTTGTTCGTAAAGTCTCGCGAGGAGGGATCGGTGAAGAGGCGCGCGGTCTACGTGGCGCTGGCGATAGACATTGAAGGAGAGAAAAAGGTGCTTGGCCTTTGGATCGCTCCGACGGAGGGAGCCGTTTCGTGGCTCACCATCTTCGGCGAGTTGAAGGCGCGGGGCATGGAGGACTGTTTCATTGCGTGCGTGGACGGTTTGAAGGGTCTTCCCGAGGCGATAGAGACGGTCTATCCCCGTGCGCGGGTGCAGTTGTGCGTGGTGCACCAGGTGCGCAAGAGCCTGCGCTACGTGCCTTGGAAGGAGCGCAAGCCGGTGGCGTCGTCTTTGCGCGCGGTCTACGCAGCGCCGAGCGAAGAGGCTGCTCTTGCGGCGCTCGAGGCTTTCGAGAGACAATGGAGCGAGAAGTACCCGGCTATCGCTCCGCTCTGGAGGAAGGACTGGGAGCGTCTGGCGCCTTTCTTCGACTATGCGCCTGCGATCCGCAAGGTGGTCTACACCACCAATGCGATCGAATCGCTGAACTACAGCCTGCGCAAAATCGTCAAGGGACGGGGCGCTTTCCCCAACGACGACGCGGTGCGCAAGCTGCTCTACCTGGGCCTGCGCGAAGCATCGAAGAAGTGGAAGCGTCCGATCCGGGACTGGAAGGCTGCCCTCAACCAGTTCGTCATACTCTATGGAGACAGAGTCCCCATAGATCAATAAATTCACTTACACAGTTAAGCGGACACGCCCGCGAGGGCGGCCCGCTCTGACACGCCTCGCCCCCGGTTTCTTTTTCAGCATCAGCAAGTCCCCTTCCGGAACCGCACCGCGGTGAACCTCGTTCGGATAGCCGTAATCAATGGGGCTATAGCTCAGTTGGTAGAGCGCTGCAATCGCACTGCAGAGGTCAGCGGTTCGACTCCGCTTAGCTCCACGGAATTGGTCCAGCCGGGCGGGTGCATCCGCCCGGTTTGTTTTTTGTCCCGTATTTCGTTCACGCAATCCCATCCGGCACCGTAATTATGGCAAACCACAAGCAGCCGGGTCGTTTCGTATGGTACGACCTGCTCACCACCGACCCCGAAGCGGCAATAGAATTTTACGGAAACATCACAGGTTGGGGAACCGAGGCGTTCGAAGGCGGCCCCAAGCCGTACACGATGCTCACCAACAAGGGGATGCCCATCGGCGGCCTCATGGAGATCGAACCGGATATGGGGGAGATTCCGCCCCACTGGCTTCCCTACATCTCCACGCCGGACGTGGATGAGACCGTTGAACAAATCCAAGAACTGGGCGGGAATATCCACGCTGCGCCACAGGACATTCCCAATGCGGGCCGCTTCGCCATAGCAGCCGACCCGCAGGGCTGCGTTTTTGCGGTTTTCGCATCGACCACGGGAGAACCGGACATGGAAGCGGAGCCGGGCGTCGGCGAGTTTTCCTGGCATGAATTGGCCACCTCGGATTACCAGGCCGCTTTCGATTTTTACCAGGCCCTGTTCGGTTGGGAGATTACGAGCGAAATGGATATGGGCGGCGCAGGTATCTACCGTATGTACGGCCAGAACGACCTTGTCTATGGGGGCATGTTCACAAAAACCGACAGCATGCCCGGTCCTCCGCCTCCCTGGTGGGCGTTATACGTGACGGTGGAAGACATCGACCGGGGCGTCGAAGACGTAGAGAAGCACGGCGGCAGGGTGCTCATGGGCCCCATGGAGGTTCCCGGCGGGGACCGGATAGCCCATTGCATGGATCCGCAGGGCGCCGGTTTCGCGCTGCACTGCAAGGAATAGACGCTGGCGGGGTATCCATATGGCGATCCGCAGGGCGCCGTATTTCCGTTGCATTGCAGGAAATAGCAAAGCGTACGCCGTTTTCCTTCGTGCGAATTGTTATTGAAGAAATGCTTGCGTAATATGTCTCTTGATGCCCCCCGTAAAGACATGGAGGTTCTTGTATGAGACGCGTATTGTTTATCGGAATAGTTTCCCTGTTCGCTGTGTCCGGGGCGCTGGGTCAGCTTCCGGCCACCCCGCTTGAGGGAACGTGGGAAATGGTCTCCCAGCAGGCCGTATACCCGGATAGTACGGTAGACCGGACCGATCAGATACCATATACCATCAAGATCCTCAACTCCACGCACTTCGCCTTCGGAAGGCAGATACTGGACGAGGAAGTCTTCGCAGGTGGGGGCACCTACTCGTTCGATGGGGACACATACACCGAGCACATTACCTGGCACAGTTCTGCGGGTCTGGCGGGACAGTCCATCGTCTTTGATGCCCGCGTCGAAGGTGATACGTGGTACCACGTGGGCCACATTCTCGATTTTCGGCTCGAAGAGGTCTGGAGGCGGGTCGGTTCGTCAGGAGAAGGGGACGAGGAAGAGATGGAGTGAGAGAGGGAGGTTTTTTGCCTTGCTGGGCTATTGAGAATGTCCATGCTGCAAGGCGGAAATGTTGTCGAGTAATTCCTGGAAGCCGGGATCGTCCTTGATGTGCTGATCGGAGGGGGCAGGATGCTGGCGTGACGCCGCGTAACGCCGCATTTCTTCCATCTTTTTTTTCTGGTCTCCCGCAGGGTGAGGTATGCAGGGATGATCGAGCGACGCTGCCTGTATCGCCTTTTCGATTTCCTCCGTGCGCTGTTTGTCGAGCGGAATGATTCTGCCGAACCCGCATTCCCGGCTGAGTTGCGCAGGCAGCACGGCGTCATAGGGAAGCGGAGGTCCGGCCTCCTCGACAAGCAAGTCGAACGTTTCGGCAAGCTGCTTCGCCGTATCGGACCAGCAGATGAAATCCGGCCACCCCGTATCGGCCAGCGAAAAGTCGACGACAAGCAGGCGAAGGCAATCGGGCGAAGGGTTGCCGCATTGGCGCTTTTGCAGCTTGTCCAGCAATTTGCGCCCCCACTGGCTCCGGGCCGTGCCTTCCGGCGTATCCATCTCGAAAAACAATCGAGTGTCGGACGATTGTCCGGGGGGAAGAAAGCTGACCAGGCGATAGTCCGGATTTTCGTCCCTGTGTTCAAGCGTTACGGACAATAGAAGCGATTCGATGGGCCCCTGAAATTGAAAATAATCTCCCGCTTTCGCCTCCATTATCCATTGCTTTGCTTCCGCATTCAAACTGTCGAGCCACAGGTGGACATCCCTTTCGCGGCCTATATCGTAGGCGAAGAAGGGGTTCCATGAACCGTAGTTTTCGTTTTTGTGTTCGAGCCGAAGCGCTACCTCGAAGCCTGCATCGACCTCGAGGTACTTGAACATCATGGGGAGATACCGCCCGACCAGCTGGTAGCCGAAAAAATCCGCAGGACAATAGACCTCGACGCGTACTTGAGACGAACCAGCGGTCAGGTCGATGTCGTAGCGTTTTGTTCTGGATCGGTCGGAAACTGCTTGTGCGTTTGCCGTTCCTGCGGCATTCTGAAGATGTGCAAGCAAATCGAATTCCGACAACGCTCGATGGAATTGCAATGAATCGGTCTGCTCAAGAACGTGCTTGCCGATACTCCCGGACGCGGGAAGTTTGTCGTCTATGAAGGCCAGGATCGCTTCGATACGTTCGTAATGCGTGTTGCCAAGCAGGCGGGCCATTTCCAGTTCGCTCCGACCGGATGTGGGGAGTTTGCTCCCGATCCGTTCCGCAATGTGCGGGAAACGCTGCAATGCGTTCCGGACCTCGCGCGTGATCGGATAACGAATGACCATGCCTTACCCTCCGGTTTCCGTTGCTGTTGTCCGGGCTTGATCCATGCGGCGGCGAGCACGGCGCCCGCTCGCGGGAGCGGGCTCTTTGGAAATGCGGCGGTTCCTTGCTGTTTCCGGCAGCGGATAACCTACGGCAAGCGTCGGCCAACGCATATCGTTCAGGCGCTCCCGCAGATGGGTTGCCTTTCTGGCTATATCCGGGTGCTGTTCCCGATATGCATCGGCGACATCGTCAAGTACATCCAGCAGAATAACCGGTTCTTCCTCTGTCGCCGCCTTCAGATATCCGACCGCGAACATCGGGTCTTTCCGCAATTCCCCCCGAAGCCATTCGAAGTGGTCTACGCCCATGCTGTTCATGATTCCGAGATGTTATGGTTTGGCCGGTGTCTCGATTTCCAATTCTTGAGTCGTTTCTGTGCTGTGGCGATGTCGGTACGCTGTGTTTTCTTGTCGCCGCCGCACAAAAGAAGGATTACTGTTTTATCCATCATAGCGAAATATACCCGGTATCCGGGGCCATAATGAATCCGCAGTTCCCGTATTGCGCCTCCTACCGCTCTGGAGTCGCCAGGGATACCTCTTTGAAGGCGCCTGATCCTTGATGAAATTCGATGTTTTGCTTCCTGGTCTCGCAGTCTGTCCAGCCAGCTCTGCACCGGATATCGGCCGTCTTCGGTGGTGTAATGCCGGATATCGAACATCCGCGATGACTTCCTGAAACACGACCGGGCCGCTCCGGATCCGGGAATATGCTATATACTGTGCATAAAGAGGTTGGCGCTTTAGACACGGAAACGCGAAGAATATGACCCTATGACATGCCGCCGCTCGACAGTAATCGTCTTCCTGCACACGGGGATATTTACCCGTCCAGCACCACCATGACCATCACATCGTAGAGGGCGTGGGTCCAGGCGGCTATGCCGAATCCCCGCGTAAGGTACAGGACGTTCAGCGCCAGACCGAAAAGCATCCGGAAAAGGAACGAGTTCAGGCGGAACGCATCGCCCAGCGGCCCGATGTAGTGCACCAGGCTGAAAAGAAAGGCCCCGGCGACCGCAGCTATGGTATAGGCCAGTATCCGGTCCCCCATTAACCGGCGCAGCACCCAAAACAGGGTGCCCACAAGCAGCACGCGAAACAGCAGTTCCTCGTACAGGCCCGCTCCGACCGAAAGCGCCAGTTTCATGGTGACTCCCCCTGCCGGTCCGGCCTGTGCCAGGGCCGGCAAGACGGTATATACCAGTCCGGAAACGATCACCGCGATAACCACCGCGTACACCGTGCTTTCGAGGAACATCCACAGGAAATACCGGGGGCGAAAGGGGACTTTTTTCTTGCGGTCGTACCAGAATACGGCAATGCCGGCGAGTAGTACGGCAATGCCGAAGGCCGTCAGGCCGTAGTCCCCTACTACGAGCAGTAACTGCTTGAGCCACATCTCGGACGAAACGCGCACCTGCGCCACGGCGCTGCGGTTCGCAAAAACGATCAGCAATTCGTACAGGACCAGGAGGGGAAGCGCGGCCAGAAACCCGTAGGTGGCCGAGCGGGAGGCGTTGTGATACTTGTTCCAGACGCCGGGTCGATGTATGGTTTCACCGGTCATGATTTTCCGTACTCCGACAGATAGACAAGATGCTTCGGCATAAATGTGTGCTGGCTACAAGGACGCACATTCTTTGGCAGTAAGTAGACCGGATACACCGTCCCAATAAACGGTAGAGTATTCTGTTGCCAGCAGTTTCAGTCGTCGAACCCCACGCCTTCTATCTGCATCAGGGCATCCCGGAGTTCGGCCTGTGCATGGGTGTCGCGCTGCCGCCCCGCGACAGCGATACCTTGTTTATATGTTCGTATGGCGTCTTCCCGCCGGCCCAGTTCCTGGTACAATTTCCCGAGATGATACCAGGTCCCCACATACTCGGGATCATCGGAAACGAGGCCCTCGAAAAAACGAAGCGCCTCCTCGATGTCTCCGCATTTTAGATATTCCTGTGCAAGAGCGAACCGGACAAATGCATCGTCAGGATCTTCTTCGTGGAACGCTTGCAGTGCCTGTAACCGGTCGTCCTGCATCATGACTGGAGAAATCTTGCCGGGCAGGTTCGGGCCGACCATGCCTTGAGCATTGCCGGACAGGCTTACCATCCGCCTCCTGCGCCGCCACCCCCGAATCCACCGCCGCCAAACCCGCCGAACCCGCCTCCCAAGCCTCCTCCGCCCAGACCGCCTCCTAATCCGCCGCCGCTCCCGCCGAATCCACCTCCCCAGACAATGAAGGGGAAGCCGTACGCATGGCGCCGATAGCGTTTACCTCCGTCGTTTCCGCCCCCCCGCCGGCGGATGGACCTAATAACAAACCACACAATGATAAACAACCCCATCAGCGCGGATGGATTGATCGGGGGTTTCCCGGAGCGCCTCGGCATGGCTTCCTCCGCTGTAAATTCGCCTGCCGCCGCAGCGATCAGCAGGTCCGCGGCGCCGGAAATTCCTTCATAGAACCGTCCCTCGCGGAAGTACGGCACCATAACATTGCGGTGGATGCGGGCGGCCACCGCATCGGGAATGGCGCCCTCCAGTCCGTAGCCCGTTTCGATACGCACCTCCCGATCGTCGCGCGCCACGAGGATCACCACGCCGTTATCTTGCCCCGCCTGCCCTACGCCCCAGTTGCGGCCCAGCGCCAGCGCATATTCTGCGGCGGGGACGCCTTCGAGCGACGGAATCGTAACGACAACGATCTGTGTGGAGGTGGTATCCGCATACGCTGTCAGCTTTGCGGTCAGCGCCCGCTCCTCGAAAGGGGTAAGCAGATCAGCCCGATCCGTCACCAGTCGACCCGTGGAAGGAATCACGTTCACGGTCCGCTGGGCGTGCACTACGCCGACGGGGAACAACCCCACCAGAAACAACCCCACCAGAAACAACCCCGCCAGAAACAGTTTGCCCGGAAGCAATTCCGTCAGGCGCTGAGCAAGGAGGCGTGCCTGGACGCTCTGCCGCACGCACGTTGTGTCGCACTGCTTGTGCATCCGATATCAAGAGGAAAAGTCGACCGTGGGCGCCTCTTCGGCTCCCGCTTCCGCCTCGAAGGGAGTGCGCCGCTCAAAGCCGAACATGGAAGCAAAGATAGCGCCGGGAAAGCGGCGTATCTGCGTATTGTAGCGGCGTACCGATTCATTGTAATCGCGCCGGGCTACGGTAATCCGGTTCTCCGTGCCTTCGAGTTGCGCCTGCAAATCCCGGAAAGCCTCCGTGGCGCGGAGTTGCGGATAATTCTCGGAAACGGCGAGCAGTCGGCCCAGTGCGCCGCCCAGTCGGCTTTGCGCCGCTTCAAACTCGCGCAAGCGGGCGGGGTCTTCCAGATCGTCCACGGTCAGTCGGATCGATGTCGCCTCGGCCCGCGCCTGCGTCACCGCCTGGAGTGTTTCCTGCTCGAAGTTGGCGGCGCCGCGTACGGTGCTGACCAGATTGGGAATCAGGTCCACGCGGCGCTGGTATTGCGTTTCGACATTCGCCCAGGACTGCTCGACCAGTTCTTCGCCCTCGACCATTCCATTGTATGCGTTGCATCCCATGCACCCGCCGAAAAGCACAATAAGAAGAACAAGAAGGAGGGCAATCGTTCTGTTGCTGCGCATCGCACTGCGAATTAATGATCCGTGAGGAAAAGGTTGCGGGAGTCGCCGGAGCGTTCCTGCGACCATTAAGGTACGACAAGGGGCCGCCGGAGTTGCGGCGATTTTGCGTGTGTCCGGGACATCACACAAGCATTTCGGATCCGGTTTGCGCCTTTTCCCGAAACACGCCGTATTCGTCATCGCGAACGGAAACGTCGGAATGGCATGATCGGCGCCATGGATTTGGGCGTAGTTTCGGTAAAGAGGGGAAAATGTATAGATTGGATCCCTTCATGCGGAAGGGTCTCATTAACGGAACTTCCCGTATAAATTCCCGCCGGGATGGGCACTTTACGAGAATGGCCTCGTACAGGAATGCATCCGGGTCGAAACACCTTGCCGCCGCACTCTTGAGCGTTATGCCCGTCTCCCGAAAACGATCTCGGATTTTTCCCGTCACCGCCCTTCTTCTGGCAGGCGTTTTGCTCGGACTAACGATCAGGTCCGTGCGTATCGGGGAGGATACCGTGGCGCAACTTCGCAAACTCGAGGATGCGTTTCTGCTCATCAACAAGCAGTATGTCGAACTTGTCGACGCTGCATCGCTGGCGGAAAAGGCGATCAAGAGTATGCTGGACGAGCTTGATCCGCATTCGGTCTATGTTTCCGCCGAGGATGCGCAGGATATGAAGGAGCGGTTCCAGGGGTCGTTCGGCGGCATCGGTATCTGGTTTGAAATTGCCCGTAACGACGAGGATTTGAGTGACGACACGGTGCGTGTGATGTCGGTCATCGGGGACGGCCCCAGCGAAAGGGCCGGTTTGATGGCCGGAGATCGCATTATCGGCATTGACGATTCCTCGGCGGTGGGCTTGTCGCAGGACGAGGTCACCTCGAGGTTGAAGGGAGAAATCGGAACGCAGGTGGAGGTGACTATCCACAGGCATGGAATGCGTGCGCCGCTCGAATTCACGCTCACACGCGACGCGATTCCGCTTTACACGGTGGATGCCTCGTACATGGTGGATACCGCGACGGGATACATTCGCCTGTCGCGTTTCTCCCAGGAGACCTACAACGAGTTTGTAGAGCACGTACGTGGGTTGAAAGATCAGGGCATGGAGCGGCTGGTGCTGGACCTCCGATCCAATACCGGCGGGTACATGAGTGAGGCGATAGAAATTGTCGACGAGATTGTACCCGGGCGGAAAACCGTGGTCTATACCCGGGGTCGGCGGCCGGAAACGACCAGTACCTACCGGACGCGGCGCACCGGCATTCTCGAAAAAGAACCGGTTATCGTGCTGGTGAACGCCTATTCGGCCTCGGCCAGCGAAATTGTAGCCGGCGCCCTGCAGGATCATGATCGCGCACTCATCGTGGGGCAACGCACGTTCGGCAAGGGACTCGTTCAGCACCAGTTTGCCCTGCCGGACCAGAGTATCCTCCAAATGACGGTCGCGCGCTACTACACGCCTTCGGGACGACTCATCCAGACCCCGTACAAGGACGGCGACCAGGAAAATTATTACGAAGAGAAGTTCGCTTCGCTGGAGGATGCTACGTATCGTCCCGGGGAGTACTCGGATAGCATCCCTGATTCGCTGCGCTTCAAAACCGCCCGTGGACGCGATGTGTTCGGCGGGGGCGGCATCCTTCCCGATTACATTGTGAAACCGGATACTACGCCGGCCCTGCGCGCTGTGCTGGGATATGGTTTCGAAAGGAACTTTGCCCGGAAGTGGTTCCGGGAAAACGAACGGCGCCTGCGCGAAAGGTGGCGTGACCGGGAAGAGGAATTTGCTTCCACGTTCAATATATCCGACGATCTCTGGGCGTCTTTTGTGGAGTATTCCACAGATTCCGATGCTGATGATCCGCTGGAAGAGGCTTCAGCAGAAGCAGACAGTGTGCAGGTGGTTACAGCGGACGCATTGCATACATATCGGGAGACGCTGGAAGTGTATCTGCGCGGACGTATCGCCCAGGAGATATTCGGTCACAAGGCCTGGTACGGCATCTATAAAGAAATCGATCCGGAACTGAACGCTGCACTGGGCCTATGGGGCCTTGCCGAAGGTCTTGCGGTCTGGCAGGAATCGCCCCGGCAGGAAACCGATCGCCCTGCAAACCGCCAATAGCGTCGTCCATCCCTGCGTACCCTCATTTCATACACCCCGTCGCAGGAGCACTTTCCATGCCCTATCGCTTCTCATTCGCTCCATTTTTTGCGGCGGCCGGCATCCTGCTCCTTGCAGGCTGTGCGACAGCCAACCTCACCGGCGTAGCGCAAACGACACATATCGAACAAGTGGCGAATCGGCCCATTCCCTGGGAGATTACGCCTCCCGGCAACTACCAGTTGGCCGTCCAGCAGGGAACGCGTTCCGCCACTGGAGAACCCGGCCTGAATTACTGGGTGCAGGAAACCGACTATGTGCTGAACGCCCGCATTTTCCCCCTGTCCGGACTGCTTGACGGGAGTGGCGCGATTATATACACGAACCATTCGCCCGCTACGCATTCCCGGCTCTACATGGAGATCACGCAGAATTTTCACCAACCCGGTGTACGCCGCGCGGAAGCGGCGGAGATCACCGGAGGTATGATCATTCGGCGCGTGGCCGTGCAGGGAGAGGAATTGCCGTCCGGTCCCGTTCCCGAAGGACCGCATTACCAGATCAGCGGCACAAATATGATTCTGACGCTACCGCAGCCGATTGCTTCGGGAGAAACGGTGGAAATCGACATCGAATGGCGGTTCAATATTCCGAGTGTCGGTGCAGGAGGGCGTATGGGGCGCAACCAGGACAACCTGCTCTTTCTCGCCTACTGGTATCCGACCATGGCCGTGTACGACGATGTGGCAGGTTGGCACACCGAGGCATTTACGGGCGTATCCGAATTTTACCACGGTTTCGCCGATTACGACATCACCGTCGAGGTTCCCGCAGGGTGGGTTGTAGCCTCGACCGGCGAACTGCAAAATCCTGAAGAGGTGCTGGCGCCGCACATCCTTGATCGCTTCAATGCGGCATGGGAGAGCGATGGGGTTCTGCAGGTTATCGGACCGGACGATTTTGGAGAGGTGGGTACGGCAACAACCGACGACGGGCTGTTGCGGTGGCATTTTGTGGCTGAAAACGTACGCGATGCCGCCTTCAGCGCCACGAAGCAGTCCATTTGGGAGGCGGGCCGCACGTCCGTCGGCGACCGCGACGGGGATGGGGAAGAGGACTTTGCAAGGATCAACACATTCTATCGCGAAGAGGCGCCGCTTTGGGCGAACGTTACGGAGTATCAGCAGCACGCGATCCGGTATCACTCCCGGAATACCGGCTTTGCTTACCCGTGGCCGCACATGACCGCCGTGGAAGGCGCGGGGATCATCGGCGGAGGGATGGAATATCCGATGATGACGCTGATAGGGGATTACAACGCGCGTGGCGACAGTGCGTTGTACAACGTCACGGCACACGAATTGGCCCACATGTGGATTCCGATGGTCGTCGGTACGAACGAGCGGCAATTCGGCTGGATGGACGAGGGATTCACGACCTTCCACGAGAACGATGCCCGTATGGACTACCACCCGGGTCTCAACCATTATCTCCGCGACCAGCAAATCTACGCTGCGGTGGCTCGGCAGCGCAGCGAGGGGGCTATGATGCGGCATTCCGGCTATCACGCAACGCCTATTGCTTTCACGATCGCCTCATACATGAAGCCTGCCACGATGCTGACCGCCTTGCGCGGCGTGCTGGGCGACGATGTGTTTTACGAAGCTACCCGGACGTTCATCGCCGAGTGGGCGTACAAGCATCCCTATCCATGGGACTTTTTCAATACGTTCGAGCGAATTTCCGGGCGCGATCTGGACTGGTTCTGGCGGTCATGGTATTACGAAACCTGGACGCTCGATCAAGCCATTGAAGAGGTGCAGGTGGACGGGATCGAAACGACCATTACGGTGCGCGATAACGGGTTGGCGCCTATGCCGGTGCTCCTTGGTATCGAGTTGGCGTCCGGCGAAGTGATCGGGAGGCGAATTCCCGTCACGGCCTGGCTGAATGGCGCCACCACTGCTTCCTTTACGCTTGCCACCGAAAGCCCCATCGTGCGCGTCGTCATCGATCCGGAAAACATCTTCCCGGACGTGGATACCTCAAACAATGACTGGCGCCGGGAGGAAGAGGGCAACTAACCCCTACCGAAGCGCATCAAGCAGGATTTCTGCCGGGTGGAGCGTTTTTCGCCCCGTCGTATCGAAAATCTGGGTGCGACACGATATACCGGCGGCGGCAATCAGTGTATCCTCCGGCGTTTCCCGGACCGCCGGCGCAAGGCGCCGCTCAGCCATTGCGATGGACAGATCGTAGTGCTCTGCTTCGTAGCCGAATGCGCCGGCCATGCCACAGCACCCCGAATCGACGGTGAGGACCTTGTAGTTCGGCGGCAGCTCAAGGCATGCCGTGGTTGCGGCCGTTCCCGCAAGCGCCTTCTGGTGACAATGCTCATGCAGGAGCACTTCGCGGGCTTCGTCGGTCCAGTTCGCCTCTGCGGGGAAAGAATCGGCCTTTCCGATTACGAATTCCTCGAAGGTAAACACCTGTCCGGCGAGGATGTCTACGCGCGCATCTCCGGGCAAGAGCGCCCGGGCTTCGTCGCGAAACGTAAGAATGCAACTCGGTTCAAGACCGACCACGGGGATGCCCTGTTTGGCCCACGGATACAAGGCGTCTACGGTTTGCCGGACCTGTTTGCGCGCCTCCTCCAGGAATCCCTTGGTGAACATGGGGCGACCGCAACAGAGTGCTTCCGATGCTACGTGTACGACGAAGCCGGTGCGTCGTAGAAATTCCGCTGCTGCTTGCGCCGTCTCGGGATGATGCCAGTTGTTGAACGTATCGACGAAAAGAAGCACAGGCGGGCCGTCCACAGGAGCATTTTGTGTCTCTTGTTTCGCAAACCATTTCGTAAAAGGCTCGGCGGCGAACGAGGGCAGCGTGCGATGCGCGGATAGCCCCATGGTGCGTTCAAGGAGCCGCCGGATACCCCGGTGCTTGTTCAAACCATTGACGATGCGTGCGGTGCTTCCATTCATGCGCCGCGCCATCAGCGGCATGTGCGCAAAAAGCCGCGTGCGCAGCGACGGAGCATGCTTTTGCCAGTACATGCCGAGCCACTCGGACTTGATCCGGGCCATATCTACGTTCGAGGGACATTCCGTTTTGCATCCCTTGCACTGAATGCATAAGTCCATCACCTCGTGCATTCGTTTTCCGGTCAGCGCTTCCCGGGGGAGCCTGCCCGACAATGCCTCGCGCAATGCATTGGCCCGTCCCCGCGTATTGTCCTGCTCGTTTCGTGTGACCATGAACGGGGGGCACATGATGCCGGTATCGAGTTTGCGGCATGCTCCGTTACCGTTGCACAACTCGATGGACCGGGCAAACCCGCCCTGGTCGGAAAAATCCAGTCGTTCCACTACCGGAAGCGTCTCGTATCCCGGCCCCATTCGCAGGTGTTCGGTCATGGGAGGCGCTCCGACGATCTTTCCCGGATTGAGCAGGCCGTGCGGGTCGAACAGGTTTTTCGTTTCCTGATAGACCCGGTACAGTTCCGACCCGAGGAGCGGTTCGAGAAACTCGCTGCGGGCCAGCCCGTCGCCATGCTCGGACGAGATCGTCCCGCCGAATCGCCGTACGAGCTCCATCGATCCCTGCGCAATGTCACGCATCTTTGCCACATCTTCCGCGTCCTTCGTATTAATGAACGGGCGGATGTGCAGGGTACCGGCGGAGGCGTGGGCATACAGGACGGTTCGGACGCCTTTCAACAGCGGCATGAGCGCTGCCACGTACTCTGCAAGATGCTCGACCGGCACGGACGCGTCCTCAATGAAGGCGATGGGTTTGTGTTCGCCCTCAACACCCATGATCAGACCAAGGCCCTCTTTGCGTACGGTCCACACATTGGCGATCTCTTCCGGTGTGCGGGCGGGCACGACCATGTAGCCGGCTTTGCTTCGCTCAAGCGTCCGCTTCAGGTCGTTCAGGCGGGCGGTCAACTGCTGTTCGCTGTCGCCAAAGTATTCCGTGATGAGCACCGCCTCCGGATTGCCCTCGACAAACGTGAGACGGTGCGCAAAGCCCGGTGCGCGCCGGGTTTGTTCGATGGCAATGCCGTCAAAGAGTTCGATGGCCGAAGGACCCGTTTCGAGAATGGTCGTCACGGATTCGAGCGCTTCCCGTAATGTGGCAAAGTGGACCACGCCGAGCACAGATCTCTTCGGACGCTCGACTGTCTGCAACAGGATTTCTTTCGTGATCGCCAGCGTACCTTCGCTGCCGCACAGGAGGCGCGCCGGATTTCGGGCCGCCTTGTCGAGCAGATGTTCCAGACGGTACCCGCTGTTGCGGCGCCAGTGTCGGGGCGTGTCCCGGCGGATCGTTTCTGCATCCGCCCGCAAGAGCCGATCAAGGCCCTGATAGATTGCTCCTTCGCGCCCTTTGGAGCGGGTGCGTTGGTTCCAGCGCTCGGCGCCGGTTTCCTCGAAACGGACAGGGGTACCGTCGTCGAGAAATACGTCCAGCGCCTGCACATGATCAACCGTATTCCCGTACAGGATGGAATGGGCGCCCGTCGCATTGTTGCCGACCATGCCTCCAAGGGTCGCCCGGTTGCTGCTGGCGGGATCCGGTCCCACCATCAGCCCGGCCGGCAACAGAGCTGTATTGAGCCGGTCCAGCACCAGTCCGGGTTGTACGCGGACCTGGCGCGCTTCTTCGTCAATCTCAAGGATGCGGTCGAGATACTTCGTAAAGTCGATGACCAGCGCTTCCGCCACGGTCTGTCCGGCCAGCGATGACCCTCCACCCCGTGGCAGTACCGGAATTCCGAAACGGGCGGCTTCCTCAATCGCTGCCTGTACGTCGTCCATCGTTCGCGGAACCAGCACGGCATGCGGCTGCATGCGATATATGCTGGCGTCGGTCGCGTACAGTGCGCGCGATACATCGTCGACAAGCAACTCGCCGGCAATGCGGGGAGCAAGTGTGTGCCGAAAGTCCCGCAAGGTGTCGTTCATGCGTGTCTCCCCCATGCAGTCCTTGCGAACAGGTCTTACAGTTCGACCGGCGTTCCCTCCTCAGGGACCACGACGCGTACGTCCGGAAAAAAAAACCGGATGTTCTCGGCCATCCATGTTCTCGCGTTCGTTTCGCCGTGCACGAGCACGACGGTTTTTGGCGCCAGTCGTTCGACCAACTTGATGAGATCGCGCCGGTGGCTGTGTCCACTGAAGCGGAACCGCTGGACTTCGCAGCGGACGGGTTGCGCCGGTTTCATCCGGTCGAGTTGCACCTCGGCGTCGTCGCCCTGCTCCACCGCGGCCAGAAGCTGGGCCGCCGGAGAATCATCCTTGGCGAATCCTACCAGAAAGATCGCGTTTTTTTCGTCCTCGACCAGTCGCCGTGCAAGGTCATTGGACATGGTGCGTTCGAACATCATGCCACTGGCCATTATATGAATAGCCGGTCCCCGCAACGCATTGTTGAGCAAAGCCGGCTTCCGGGGCAGGCGCATCTGCTCTACGCCGAACACCTTGAATTCCTCGTCCAGGCGCGGCGTGTTGAAGCGTGTCCGGTCATAAATGTCCGCAAACGCCCGCATGGAACCGGCCGTATAGACCGGAATATCGGAAGGAATGCGCCCCATTTCCTTGAACCGGTGAATGAGGGCAAGGATTTCTTGCGCACGTCCGAAAGCGAACGAAGGAATGAGCACCGTGCCGCCGCGAGCCAGCACATTCGCCAGTGCATCGGCAAATTTCTTTTTCTCTGATTTGCGTGTTGTCAACTCGGCGTCGGAATCTGCTCCCAGCGTGGATTCGAGAATCAATATATCCACAGGGGGCTCCGGGTAATCTCCTCCCGGAACAATGGATTGAGGACGCTGATTGGTGTCGCTCGTGTAAAACGCGCGTCGGATTTGTCCTTCCGACTCCCAGGAAAAAAGCACACCGGCAGCGCCCAGCACATGCCCGGCATGGTAAAAGCGCGCAGTGACTTCGCATTGGCCGCGAAGGCCGGTCACGTCGAAATCCGCATCGAGGTCGTGGGGGGCGTACAGAAAACGGTGTTCTTCCAGTTCCTCCTCGTTGAACAGGGGCGTATGGATCGAACTTCCTTCCCGCATTTTGCGCTGCTGCAACCGTGCCGAAGCGGGAAGCACAAAATCCGTCAGGTCTCGCGTAGCGCGGGTCATATGGACGCGCACATGCGGAAAGTGCCGGACCAGTACCGGCAGAGCGCCGATGTGATCATGGTGCGCATGCGTAACCAGCACATGATCCACATGCCAGTCGGGCCGCTTGTGGATCATGTCGAAATCCGGCAACGAGGCCGGTCCTTCCTCGTCGGGATCGGCTCCTGCGTCGATGAGGATGCCTGTATTTTCGATCAGCGCAAGATAGCAACTGGCGCCGATGGCCTCTGTTTTCCCCAGAGAAACGAATTGCATCCGGGCCCGGCGTTACGGCGTTACGGAGGCGGCTTCGTACGCCCTCCAGTCGGCCATGAACCGCTCCAGACCGATGTCTGTCAGCGGGTGGTGGAGCAGCTTTTTGATCACGCCGAGCGGCATCGTCGCCACATCCGCACCGATGAGGGCTGCTTCGACCACATGCAACGGGTGCCGAATGGATGCAGCCAGCACCTCTGTGGCGAAACCGTAATGCCTGTATATCCGAACGATCTGGTCAATGAGTTCCATGCCGTTCGAGGAAATGTCGTCGACGCGTCCGATGAAGGGGCTGATGTAATTGGCGCCCGCCTTGGCGGCGATGAGCGCCTGCGTGGACGAGAAGCAAAGCGTGCAGTTTGTCCGGATGCCCTCTTCCGAACAGGTCTTCAATGCCTTGATGCCGTCGGGGATGAGGGGGACTTTCACCACCACATTCTTGTGGATTGGCGCCAGTTGCCGTGCCTGCTCCATGATCCCGGCGTACTCGACGGCGGTAACTTCCGCAGAGACATCTCCATCCACCAGCTCGCAAATCCGGTATATATGCTCGTGAAAATTGACGTTGCCCGCCTTTTTCATGAGCGACGGATTCGTGGTTACGCCGTCCAGTACACCCATGGATGCGGCCTCGCGGATTTCCTCCAGATCCGCGGTGTCTACGAAGAATTTCATGGCAAGGCGACCGTTTGAGCGGAGAAGATACAGAAAGGAACATCTCTGTAATGATACGCAATGGGGTGCTGGGATTCGAGCCTTTCCGTGCTTCTTACGCGATTATGCAGCTGGCTCCGGTTCCACGACCCGCCTGGCTACCAGCATGGTGAGATCGTCGGACAATTCCTCGATGTTTCCCGTGAATTCGGCAATGTCCTTATGGACAATATCTACAATGTCCGCCGCCGATTGTGTGTGCACCCGCTTCAGCACAGCCTCGAGGCGATCTTCGTGGTACTCCTCGCCGGCGGCTCCCATTGCCTCCGTCACGCCGTCGGTGAACAGCACGGCGATGTCGCCCGGGTCCAGTTTGACCGTACCGTGCTCGTAGCCGATCTGATCAAGCACGCCGAGGAGCAGCCCCCCCTTATGCAGTAGTTCTATGGAGCCGTCTTGCCGTACGACCATTGGTGGATTGTGCCCGGCGTTCACGTACTCCATCTGCCCGGAATCGAGGTGCAGGATGGCCAGAAAGAACGTAATGAACCGGTCCGTATCGGTATTCTCGCATATGACGCGATTGATATGCCCCACAGCCTGCTCGATCGTCATATCCATGGGCAGCACGACATGCAGACAGGCTTGCAAGTTTGCCATAAGCAGCGCCGCCGGCGTGCCTTTTCCCGTTACATCGGCAATAGCGAGCAGGAGCCGTTCGTCCTTGAGCCGAACGACATCGTAGTAGTCGCCCCCCACGAAACGGCTTGGTCTGGCAAGCGCCGCCACCTCGTACTCTGCTATATCGGGCATTTGTTGCGGCAAGAGCCGTTCCTGGATGCGCCGCGCGATCCGCATTTCTTCCTCAAGCCGCTTTTTCTCGATCTGCTCTTCGACCAGAAACGAGTTTTGCACCGAAACAAGGGTGAGATTCCCAAGAGCGGACAGGAATTCGATGTCTGCAGAGGTATAAGGCTGCCCGTTTCGCTTGGGGCCGAGGCATAATGCGCCGCAAGGCGCCCCCTGGTGTTTCAGGGGAAGCGCCAGTATCAACCCGAGGTCGCGGAGTCCTTGATGTGTATCGTCGGAAGCCGTTTCAGGAAAAGAAGACAGGTCGCCGGACGGCGCCGAGCCGTTATCCGGAAGCACGAGCTGCTCCAGTGTGCAGAGCTGCTCTGCCAGTGCCGGGGCAATCTGCTCCGGCAAGCCCCCGGAGGTAGTTGCGAACATACCCGCATTGTCTTCATTCGTCCGGTTCCGGCGCACCAGAAACAGATGGCGGGATACAAGGAGTTGTCCCATCAAGGCAAAGGATAACAACTTGACGAGACGCTCCCGGTCAATGGTTGCATTGAATTCCTGCGACAGATCGAACAGGGTGTTCAGTTCCTGAATCCTCGCATCGAGGTCACGGTTCGCTAATTGCAGTTCTTCCACCATCAGGGAGTTGTGCACTGCCGTGGAGGACATATTCACAAGCGATCGGACAAACTCCAGTTCGAACGGGGTGTACTGCTCGCCTGTCGCTTTTCTTCCGGCGGCCAGGATGCCGATTTCCCGGCTCCCGAAACGTATCGGCGCCGCCAGTTCCAGACCGTGTTCCAGCAATTTTTCCGGTACGTGGTCCGCCGTCAGCACGGTATCCTCTGGTATTCCGGGTACCTGGAGGATAGTCCCTTCTTTGAGGGTCTTTACGTTTCTTGTTGCGGCTACGCGGTATCCGTTTTCGACCGGATCACGCATCAGCACAGCGCTCTGGGTCGTCAGCAGTTTGCTCATGATCGTCAGGAGCAAGCTCTTCAGCACGAACTGCAGATCGAGGGATGTGCTCAAAAGGCGGCTCGTCTCGTACAGGGCACGCAGGTCGAACCGTTCGCTTCGCATGGAAGATGTGTCTGAATCGGTACCCATCAGGACAAATGACCCTGCGATGGTTTGTCGTCAAGGTGCACGACATCCGCTTTCCGGGCGCTGCCTTCGGTTATTTCCAGCACCACGCACGTCTTGACCCGGTGAAGTCCCTGACGACCGGCGGCGCCAGGATTAATGTACAGCATATTCGGGGGATTGCACACCCGTTCAATGCGGAGGATGTGGCTGTGTCCACAGATGAAGATATCCGGGGGATCGGCGGCGAGCGCCCCGGATATCAAGGGATCCCAGCGTCCCGGACTCCCCCCGATATGCGTCATGCAAATGCGTACGCCGTCCACTTCGGTTCGCAACACACCTATGGTGCGGAACCGGATGTCCGGCCCGTCTACATTGCCCCAAACGGCCTGTACGGGAGCAATCTCTTCGAGTCGATCCAGAATATCCACGGCGCCGACATCCCCGGCATGCAGGATGCGGTCCACCCAGTTGAAGTATGTTGCGATCGCCGGATGAAAATAACCGTGCGTGTCCGAGATGATACCAAGCTTCACAGGCGTGTCCGGTTACGATTCGCTAACGGGCCTGCGGCAAACAGCCGCTATACCTCGAGAACATCTCCAGGTTCGAGCACCCGCGCAGCGAAACCCGCTTCTTCCATAAGCTGCTCCCATTCGCTCACGTCTACCTCGATGGGCGGAAACGTATTGTAATGCACCGGCACGGTGAGCCTGGGACGCAGCAACTTTGCCGCGCGCACTGCATCGCGAATACCTGAAGTAAAGCAATCGCCTATCGGCAGCAGCACGATATCCAGGTCAAAATCGTCGCCGATCCATTCCATTTCGGCAAAGGCGCAGGTATCTCCCGCTGCGTACACCGACTTGCCCTCGACTTCGAACACAAACCCGTTGGGATTTCCTCCGTAACCCCCGTCCGGAAAGGACGACGAATGGCGGGCATAGGTTTGGTGGGCCTTGCCCCAGTCGAAGGTCCAGGCCCCGCCCGTATTCATGGCAAGCACGTTGTCGTGCCCGTGTACCCTCGAGAAATAACTGGTGATTTCGTAATTGCTGACCACGAGCGCCCCCGATCGTTTGGCGATTTCCGGCGCATCCCCGAGGTGATCCTGGTGCGCATGCGTAAGAAAGATGACGTCAGGGTTCAGTTCGTCCGGCGATATAATGCCTTCCGCCCGGGGATTACCGGTGATCCAGGGATCCACGAGGAGTGTCGTGCCCCTTGTTTCGAACTGGAAAGCAGAATGGCCGAAATAAACGAGTTTCATAGGTGCAAACAGGTGGTAATTAAGGCCGATAACGTCTGATGCAGGTCGGGTGTGCAGCGTACGGCGCCTTAACGATCAGGTGCTCCGGGCCACGCGGTACATCCACACAATGAAGCAGCCGAACGCAACCAGTCCGAGCGCATTGGCTACCGGTTCGAAGCCCTCCGGCGCCAGTTTGAGAACGGCTGTATTCTGTGCGGCCGCGAACGGGATGGCCAGCAGGATACCTACCAGGGCCTCGCCCGTGATTAGCCCGGAAGCGAACAACAGCCCTCGTCGGCCTGCCCGCTGCACGGCCTCTTCGTACGCTGTTTCATCGCCGATCTGATCCTTGCGGCGGCGCAACGAACGTTTGGCGAAAAAGGCTGCCAGTCCGCCGATGAAAATGGGGACGGTCAACTCCAGCGGCAAATAAATGCCGACGGCGACGGCCAGCACCGGCATGCGAAATTCAGCGCCGCGATGCTCCAGGTACTTGTCGAGAACAATGATGACCGCGGCAATGAGCGCTCCGGCTATGATCATATTCCACGGCAAATCCTGCCGGAATACGCCGTCGGCGACCGAACTCATGAGCGTTGCTTGCGGGGCCTGAAGAGCCTGCGACGGGTCCATACCCTCTCTCGGGAACACATCGCCGAGACCGTATGCCTGAAACAACAGGTCCAGAATGGGCGCCAGCACCAGTGCGGCGGCCACGACCCCCACGATCTGCATGATTTGTTGCTTGTACGGCGTGGCGCCTACGAGATACCCCGCTTTCAGGTCCTGCATATTATCTCCGGCGATAGCTGCCGCACAGCATACGACCGCACCGACCAGAATGGCGGTAGCCGCCGCCGTGGTGGCTTGCATCGCGTCGACGGCAAAATTGATTTGCGATCCGAGAATCCAGAGCAGCAACAGCGATGTGCTCAGGATCGTAGCGATCGTCACTCCGGAGATGGGATTATTCGACGATCCCACGAGGCCGGCCATATACCCGGCTACAGACGAAAAAAGGAACCCGGCCAGCAGGGCGAAAACCAGGGCGAGGGCAAGCGTCCCCCAGTACAACCCTGCCGTGATGCCGAGCGCTTCCTGGTCTACAATGAGCAGGAAACTGACGAAAATCGGCACGGCCATGGCGAGGGCGCCCCACAGGACGATGTGAATGGGCGTGTCCCGGTCGGTCCGCACCACTTCCGAACGATGTCCCGATCGGGCCTGCCGGACGGCGTCCAGCGAAGACAGAATGCCGTTCTTGATGGGCTTGACAAGCGAGACCAGCGCCCAGACGCCCCCAATGGCCATGGCGCCGACGCCGAGGTACCGAATGCGCGCGCTCCACACCGCAAGCGCCGCCTCGTATCCCGTGGCTCCCTCCGTAATCGCCGCCAGTTCCTCCGGCGAGGCGATCGCTGTATAGATGGGAATGCCGAACAGCCAGGAAATCAGGCCGCCTGCAAACACCAGTATGGCGATGTTCAATCCGACGATGTATCCTACTCCGAGCAGGGCTACGCCCAGTTCGGTGCCATATCCGAAGACCGCCCGGCCTGCATGTACAGCGCCCGCTGCCGAGTCCGCCACGAGACGAAATCCCGTCTGGAACAGTTTCAGTGCAGCGCCCGCCACGCCCGCAAGAGCGATATACCGGGCGCCTTCGCCCCCTTCCGCACCTGCCTTGAGCACTTCGGCCGTGGCCACGCCTTCCGGAAAATGAAGCTGGGCCTCGATAATGAGCGCTCTCCGCAAGGGGATGGTGAACAACACGCCAAGCACGCCTCCCGTAAGCGCAATCGACATCGTGGCCAGAAAGTCGAACCCTTGCCAGTATTGCAGCATCAGCAACGCGGGCAACGTAAAGATCACGCCTGCCGCAAGGGATTCACCTGCCGACGCGGCCGTTTGCACGATATTGTTTTCGAGAATATTCGATGTGCGGAAAAAGCGCAGGATCGCCATGGACATGACCGCCGCCGGAATGGAAGCGGACACGGTCAGGCCGACCTTGAGTCCCAGGTAGGCATTCGCTCCGGCCAGCACAGCCGACAGGATAAAGCCGAGAATCACTGCCTTGACCGTAATCTCAGGCAAGGATTGCGATGCCGGGATGTACGGTGTAAAGGCAGGTGACTTCGTTCCGGAAGAAGGGGTATCCATGCGTATTCTCGACAGGTGTGACCGATGATCGGTCCAGAAGAAGCGAATGGCTGAAAATAGTGAAGGAATGCGCGAAGAATCAAACCGGCTATGCCATAACTAAAGTACTCTGGAGATACTATCTTCCAAAGAGCGCTCTTCATTCAACATATATCCTGTACGATGGAACTTGGAATGATCGGTTTGGGAAAGATGGGAGGCAGTATGGCTCTCCGGCTTCTCCGGCGTGGACACAGCGTCATTGGATTCGACCTTTCGGCCCAGGTCGTTTCGGAATATGAGCAATCCGGCATGACAGGCGCCGATTCGCTGGAAGCATTGGTGATGCAGTGCACCTTGCCCCGGCATATCTGGATGATGGTGCCCGCAGGCGATGCGGTTGACGCCACCATTGCCGCTCTTGCGCCGGTGCTTGAAGAAGGAGATGTCCTGATCGACGGCGGCAACTCCGATTATCGCAACACGATACGCCGCGCCCGGGCGTTGAGCGACCGGGGGGTTATGCTGGTCGACGCCGGCACCAGCGGCGGCATTTGGGGCCTTGAGGAAGGATATTGTCTGATGGTGGGTGGGGACAAGCAGGCTGTCGAACGGCTCGCGCCGATTTTCGATGCGCTGGCGTGTGACGGTAGCAAGGGATGGGGACATGTCGGACCTGCCGGGGCAGGCCATTGCGTGAAAATGGTGCATAACGGGATCGAGTACGGCATGATGCAGGCCTATGCCGAGGGGTTCGCGATCATGGAGGGGAGCGACCGTTTCGATCTGGATATCCATGCCATCGCCCATATCTGGCGGCATGGGAGCGTGGTCCGGTCGTGGCTGCTGGACCTGACGGCGGACGCGCTGGAAGAGGATGCGGACCTGCGCGATATCGCTCCCTTTGTGCCCGACTCCGGGGAGGGCCGGTGGACCGTCCGCGAAGCGATCGACCTCAACATTCCCGCTCCGGTCATCACCGCCTCGCTGCTCCAGCGCATTCAATCCCGCGACGATCGGTCTTTTTCACACCGCCTTCTTTCGGGCATGCGCAACCGGTTCGGGGGCCATTCCGTAAAAAAGGAGGGCGCCTGAATCCCTGCAAAATACGGCGGTGGCTTCCCACGCTGTTTCAGCGGGCGTTTTGCAGCGCGTTTTCGAGAAGGGCCGTCACAACAGCAGTAACCCGGTCAAGAGGCTCTCCGGCATTGATCGTGAACGCATCCTCGGGTTCTTCGAGCGCCGCATACTGGCTGTCGAGGAGATTTTCTCCAAAATAATGATCGCGGCGGGCGCCTATTCTTTCCGCAACAAGGTCCCGCTCTGCCCGCAGGTAGACGAAGATCGTCCCGTCATTGCCGCTTCGGAGTATGTCCCGGTACTTTTTTTTCAATGCCGAACACGTGACGATCGCCGGGCGTTTCTCGTCCAGGGACTGCCGGATCCGGGCGCGCAACGCTTCGAGCCATTCTGCACGGTCGTCGTCATTCAGCGCGATTCCCCGACGCATTTTGTCGATATTGGACGGCGAATGAAAATGGTCCCCATCAAACAGGGACCACCCAAAGTGCTCTGCCACAGCCTGCCCGACCGTCGTTTTTCCCACACCGGATACACCCATGAAAATCGCGACCAGGCTGCGCCGCGCCGGGATATCGGGAACCTGCCGGGCAGTCATTCTTCAGAGGCGTTTTCAGGAAACGTTCCCCGGGTTGCCCGGTGGCATGCGCCGGGGCGGAACGTAACGGGACGTTCCTTCTTTTTATAGCGGGACATCGGGTTCATCGCTATCCTTACATACACCATCCTCTTTTGCACTATGTCCGGTTCCATGCGCGTCGGCGTCCTTACCGGCGGGGGAGACTGCCCTGGGCTCAACGCCGTCATCCGGGGTGTCACGAAATGCCTCATCCTCCAGCACCGCGCCGAAGTGATCGGCATCGAGGATGGCTTCCTCGGGCTGATCGAACGGCGTTGCCGCCCCCTGTCCTACCGTGACGCCAGCGGCATTCTCACGCTTGGAGGCACCATCCTTGGAACCAGTAACATAGCCAATCCATTCAGCTACTACAAACGGGACGATGCGGACGTCTCGGAAGAGGTTTCGGAATACTGCCGCCTTATGGGACTCGATGCACTGGTTGTTATTGGCGGAGATGGTACGATGTCCATTGCGAACGGCCTTGCCCGGATGGGTATGAAGATCGTCGGCGTGCCCAAGACGATCGATAACGATCTTATGGGGACCGAGCGCACGTTCGGATTCGACACCGCCGTTTCGATCATCACGGAGGTAATCGACCGTATTCATACTACCGCACAGAGCCATGATCGGGTGATGATCATTGAAACGATGGGGCGCTACGCGGGGTGGATTGCGCTCTACGCCGGTGTGGCGGGCGGCGCCGACATCATCCTGATTCCCGAAATCGAATACACGGTCGAAGATGTGGCATGGGTCTGCCGGCAACGGGAAGCCAAAGGGCAGCACTTTACGATTATCATGATTGCAGAGGGCGCCCGGGCCAAGGGAGGCGACCTGATCGTTAAACAGATCGTGGAAAACAGCCCGGATCCCGTGCGCCTCGGAGGGGTTGGCAAGGTGCTCGAGCAGGCGTTGAGTACGCAGATAGACAGCGAAGTGCGCACCACGATTCCGGGGCACATGCAGCGCGGCGGTACGCCGACGGCGTACGATCGCGATCTGGCGACAGTCTTCGGCGTCTACGCTGCCGCCATGATTGCCGAGGGGCAGTTCGGGCGCATGGTCGCGCTGCAAAACAACCGACTCACAAGTGTCCCCTTCGAGGAGATCGCCAACAAGACCCGCATGATACCTCTCGACCATCCGATGCTTGCTACAGCCCACGCCACCGGGACATCCTTCGGCGCGCGCGATTTCGATTGCCGCATCGAGAGTGTCCATATGCAGGATGTCGTTACCTGATGCAGGCGGCGTACGTCCGGCCCCGAATCATTCTGCACGTATGACGCCATGACCATCTTCCTTACCGGGGGCACTGGTTTCGTGGGAGGCTATATCCTCCGTGAACTGATCCGGCAGGGGCATACCGTGCGCTGTCTGGTCCGAAACGAGGCCCCGGCGCTTGATGCTATGCCGGCCCGCGTGGAGCAGGTATTCGGCTCCGTGACCGCTCCGGACACGTTGGACGGCTTGATGGACGGCTGCGATGCCGTGATCCATCTGGTGGGCATTATCCGGGAAAACCCTGCACATGGCGTTACCTTCGATGCAGTCCACTTCGGAGGTGCGAAAGCCGTCGTGGACGAAGCCCGCAAGGCCGGCATTCCCGGATTTATCCACATGAGCGCCAATGGCGCCCGCCCCGACGGCGTATCCGCCTATCAGACCTCGAAGTGGCATGCGGAAGAATATGTCCGGCAGGCAGGCTTCGCCCGCTGGACAATTTTCCGTCCCTCGCTCATTTTCGGGGATCCCGGATCGGGCGGCTTCGAATTCGCGTCTGAATTGGCCCGCACGCTGGTGCGGCCATTGCCCGTCCTGCCCGCTTTCGGTGGCGGGCGCTTCGAGATGCAGCCGGTATCCGTCGAGGAAGTCGCTGCGGCGTTTGTGCAGGCGCTCACGCTCGATGCTGCGCACGGCAAGGTCTATTACGCCGGAGGACGGGAGCGCATCACTTTTCTTGAACTGCTCGACCGCATAACGGATGCGATCGGACATGCCAGGAAGTCAAAAATCCCGAATCCTGCAGTTCTTGTGCGCCCGTTTATCCGTTTTCTCGACGGAACGGGCATCCTGCCTATTTCCCTGGACCAGTTCGATATGCTCATGGAAGGCAACACCTGCGACAGCACGGCTTTTTATCACGATTTCGAGCTCACATTCAAGCCGTTTTCGCCGGAAAACCTGTCATACCTGAACCGGCGCGAAAGGTCGGGGGCGCCATGACGGCGCACCTACGGTGTATCGCTTTGGCCGGATGTCTGTTGTGTCCCGCCGCAGCCGCACAAGAGCCGGATACCACGGCGCTGGGCATTGAGCCGGCGCCGGCCGCGTTGGATTCCCTCGCCCGGATGCCTCTTGATCTCATTGGATTCGGTGATGCATTGCATGAGGAGACCGGGGGTATATGGGCGCTTTCCGATTCGATTCCGGCGCTCCGGCCCGATATTCATCTTGTCGAGCTTGTTGCTGGTGCGCCCGGCAGTTTTACCTATCTGTTCGATCGTCCGGGCTGGCCCGACGGCTGGAGTCCGTTCGGGCTTTCTCCCAACACGCGCCCGCTTGTTCTGACCGGCATTCCGTTTACGGACATTTTCACCGGGCGCCCGGCCTGGGACCTGATTCCATTGCCCCTGATTGCGCCACCCCGTCTTGACCCCGCCGGGGTGGGAGGGCGTCCTGCCGGCGTACATGCGCAACTGCGGCCATACGGGGGACCGGCGCCGCTTACCGAAGCCACCTACTGGCGCGATGGGGAGGGACTCCAGAGTATAGATGTTGTGCACGCCCAGCAACGGCGGCGGTCGCTCAGGGGGCAGCCCGGATTGCTGGGGGTGCTCGGGGCCTACGGCGGGCGCGCCACGGATGTTGCGTATCCGGGCAGCAACCTGACGCGTGGACGCCGCACCACGTTGCGCGTGCGGTATGCACAGCGTGCCTGGTCGGCAGAGGTGCTGTACCTGAGCCAACGCCGGCGTGTCGGCGCCCACGGCGGCGTTCTGATCCGGGCCGGTGATCCAAACGCGATCTACCGGAGCGATATTGCCGAAGTCGCCATGCCGGAGGCCGAACGACGCATCGTGCGCAACGATTTAGCGGGCGCCGTGCGTGCACGGCTGCTCTCCGCTGGCGTCACTTCCTCGACCATGTACCATTCTACGGAGACATTCCGCTACCACAACGCCCTCGACACGCTCGGTACTCATTCGATGCGCACCGGGGCGCATGTCCGCCAGCCCCTGCTGCGCACTGTTAGGAGCCGACTTGCGATCCGTGTGGAGGCGTGGTCGGAGCACATGGCGCCGCGAGGAGCGTTCCGGGAATCCGCAGCGCGTCGCTTCGCCATGTATGTTGAGGCCGGCGATTCGCTGCGTCTTGGGCGGGCCGGTAAGGATGGGCAGGAGAAAAAATGGATGCTGGAGCCGGCGGCAGGCTGGTTTTTTCACCGGAGCGGCGGCCTTGCCGGCTCTGTCCGGTTGACGCGCCGCGGAACCCGAACCTCCTGGCGCGTTGGCGCCTCGACCGTCAAACCGCGTACGGCCGTCGCATACGATACTGGTTTCGGCGCCCTGCGCGGAGAACGCGGTGTGCGGCCAGGGCGAATCTTTGCGATTCATACCGAAGGATCCGTACATACAGGGCCCTTTGTCGTAGCGCTCGGGGCGTTCGGGTACCAGGCCCATGATCCGGTCGATGTGTTTGTCGCAGGCGACGAAATCGTTACGGCAACGGCGCCGTCGGCGCTCCGCCAGGCGGCCCTGTATGCGGATATTGGCTGGCGCCGTCATGCCCAACGCGGGTTCTACGCGATGGTGCGCCCCACCTTTATGCACATCGTCGAACAGGGCGCCTCGCCTTTGCACAAGCGCCTTGCCGGTACGTTGCCCCGCTGGTTCGGAAGAGCACGCTTTGGTGTGCGGTATACGCTCTTCCAGGGCGACCTGCGTTTCGATCTCTATGCAGAAGGCGCGGCATGGTCCGCCTTCCACAGCCGGTCGCTGCACGCGCCCACCGGGCTGCTTGCCGTGCCGGAGGCGTCTTCTCTCCTGCTCGGCGCCTCGAACACAGGCAATATCGTGGCGGAAATACGTGTGCGCACGGCCCGTCTTTTTTTCATTTACGACCATGCACCGGCTGGCGCATCGCTGGCGCCAGGGACCATGCTGGCGCCCGTGTACCCGCTTCCTGCCGGTCGTTTTCGTTTCGGCGTACACTGGCCGATATTGGGGTAACAGGCCGTTTACAACTTTGTTACAGCATCGCTGCACAGGATATCTTACCTTATTTGCAATTATGTGTGCACACAGGTTTTGCGCATACTATCTAATCAAACGGCGGCACCCGTAGCGGAAGACAAGCAGCGAGAGCAAGCAGACAGCAATCCGGCGCTTCCTCATACACGCATTCATTCTCTTCCTGTATGAGTACCAGACATAACATCATCCAGTGTTCGTTCTGTGGGCAATCGGTGGACAGCGCCGCGTCCATGGTCCAGGCTCGCGAACCCGGCGTATACATATGCGACCGGTGTATCGGCGAAGCGGCGAGCGTTATCGGCAGCGTTTCGGAGACGCAGACCGCCTCCCGGACATCGCCCGTCAAGCCGCGCCTGCTCGCCCCGCGCGAAATCAAGGGAGCGCTCGACGAATACGTAATCGGGCAGGAGTATGCGAAGAAAGCATTGGCGGTCGCCGTCTACAACCACTACAAGCGCATAGACACGGACCGGTATGTTCACGAGTACGACAATGTGGAACTGGAAAAATCCAACGTGTTGCTGGTTGGCCCCACCGGCGTCGGCAAAACGCTGCTCGCCCGCTCGCTGGCGCGCATTCTGGATGTGTCCTTTTCCATTTCGGACGCCACGGCGCTGACCGAAGCCGGCTATGTCGGCGAGGATGTCGAAAGCATTCTGACCCACCTTTTGCATGCCTCCGATTTCAACGTAGAACGGGCCCAACAGGGTATCATCTACATTGACGAAATCGACAAGATTGCGCGGAAAAGCGATAATGCTTCCATTACGCGCGACGTATCCGGGGAAGGCGTGCAACAGGCCTTGCTTAAAATCCTTGAAGGCACTGTGGCCGGTGTGCCGCCGAAGGGCGGGCGCAAGCATCCGGAACAGAGTCTGATAAACATCGATACCCGGAACATTCTCTTTATCGTGGGGGGCGCCTTCGACGGTCTGCAGGAGATTGTCGCTCACAGGATGTCCATCAATACGATCGGATTCATGTCGGAGCGCCGCAAGGTGTTCGATCGCAACGACCCTGTTCTCCTGCAGAGCGTTGAGCCGGACGACCTCCTGAAATTCGGGCTCATTCCCGAGCTGGTGGGGCGCGTTCCGGTTATTGCCGCCCTGGACCCGCTTACCGACGACGCCATGCGGCAGATTCTTCTGGAACCGAAGAATGCTCTGGTGAAACAATACCAGAAGCTCTTGGCCATGGACGGCGTGCAACTCGCCTTCGACGATGACACGATCGACCTCATCGTGCAGCGGGCGAAAAAACTCGGCACCGGCGCACGTGGATTGCGTTCCGTAATGGAGCAAATCATGCTCGAAATCATGTACGACCTCCACGCCCATCCGCATGCCGCGAACTGCCGAGTGACGCGGGATACGGTGCTGCACGGCGCCGACCCCGTCTACGAAAAGCGCAAGGCGAGTGCATAGAATATAGAAGCCGCATTGGCCCCATTCAGGATGCCCGACGAAACGCCGAACAGGAACGTACCCATACCGGACGAACGCCTGACCCCATTCCGGACCGCGCTTCTCGCGGGGGGCGTTCTCCTGTTTCTGGGCATGATCTACCAGATGGACAGCGATTTTATCGGGCCGCCGGTTGTCGCTTTTGCCGGGGCTGTCCTGCTGTGGCCCCTGCGAAAAATCCGCGCGGTGCGGGCCTTGCTTGTAGCGGGGGGGCTCATGCTGTTCCTGTGGGCGCTCAACGACCTTGCCGTCATTCTGATTCCCTTCGCGGTCGTCTATCTGTTTGCGTATCTCTTCGATCCGCTGGTCACCGCGTTGCATGACCGTTTCGGCATCCGGCGTGCTATCGCCTCCCTTGCTGCGACGGCTGTCCTGATCGGCATTTTCGTTTCCTTCATCTTTCTGGTCGTTCCGAGTCTGTTAACCCAGTTCGAGGAATTGTTTCTGCGCTTGACGGACACCATGGACGATTTTCGCACCTGGCTGCAATCCGCCTCGTTGCTCGACAATCTCGAAAGGGTGGGTGTCGACCGGGATCAAATTGTACGGGATCTTACCGGTTTCCTGCAGGAACAGGCTACGAATCTGGCGACGAGCATTCCGAACGTCCTGCAATACGTTCTGAGGAAGATCGGCGAGGGACTTGGCGCTGTTGCGCTCGTCGCCGTGCTACCGGTCGTACACTACTACCTGTTGAAAGATTTTCCGCCCATCAAAAGGCGGATCATCGAATTGTTTCCAACCCTCGGCGGACGCCGCGACTACCTGCTCCAAACCGGAGAGGTTGTCGGAAACTACCTGCGCGGCCAGCTCATTATTTGCGCCATTGCCGGTTTCAATGTGTCGGTGGTTCTTATCCTTCTCGACGTTCCGTTCGCCATCGTGATTGGTATCCTGGGGGGTGTCCTCAATCTGATTCCGAACATCGGCATCATCGTCACAAATATCATCGGGATAGGTATCGGACTGTTTCTCGGTGATCCCTGGTACATCGATGTCCTCAAAATCGTGGCTGTTCTGATGGGCCAGTCGATTCTTGAACAGACGGTGCTGGTCCCGAATATCATGAGCCAGCAGATGGGGCTCCACCCTGTTCTGATCATCCTTTCGCTCTTCATTTTCGGGCATTTCATGGGCTGGATCGGACTGGTCATCGCTGTTCCTGTCACAGCACTGATCATGGCTGCCTACAAGACCTACCGGGATCATATCCGGTTCGAATTGAAGGACGAAGGGACGGACGTCATGCTCTGATTCGGCCATGCGATTTTCCGTATTCGGCAGGGATTCCCGCACGGAGGCGCGGGCCGGGCAGATTGAAACCGACCACGGCCCGATCGAAACCCCGGTATTCATGCCGGTAGGTACGCTCGGAAGCGTCAAGGCGGTCGATTCGCGTACGTTGCTCCAGGACGTACGGGCACAGATTGTACTGGGGAACGCCTATCATTTGTATCTGCGCCCCGGTCCGGCGCTGATCGAACAGGCCGGCGGGTTGCACCGCCTCATGGCGTGGCCCGGACCAATTCTGACCGACTCCGGGGGATATCAGGTTTTTTCACTGGGCGGCCACCGGACGCTGAGCGAGGAGGGCGTAGCATTCCGCAGTCACCTCGACGGCTCGTCCCATTTCCTTACGCCCGAATCGGCGATGGATATCCAGCGCAGTATCGGGGCGGATATCATGATGGTCCTCGACGAATGTCCGGCGGCGGACGTGTCGCGGGAATATGCCCGGACCTCGCACGAGATGACCCTGCGCTGGGCGGCCCGCTGCAAAAAACGCTTCGAAGAAACGGAACCACTGTACGAACACCGTCAGGCGCTCTTTCCTATCGTGCAGGGTACGGTGTTCCCGGATATCCGGCAGGAGTCTGCCCGGCGGCTTGTGGACATGGATTTTCCGGGGTACGCTATCGGCGGTCTCTCGGTCGGCGAACCCGATCATGAGATGTATGCAATGGTAGAAGTCGTCAACGAGATACTTCCTGCTGACAAGCCGCGTTACCTTATGGGCGTGGGCACTCCCGAAAATCTGCTGGAAAACATAGCGCGCGGCGTGGATATGTTCGATTGCGTCATGCCCACGCGCAATGGACGCAACGGTATGCTCTTCACGACGGAGGGCATCATCAACATCCGAAACCTGAAGTGGCGCGACGACTTCTCGCCGCTTGATCCCGGTCTGGACGGCTATGTTTCCCGGACATTCTCCAAAGCGTATGTGCGCCATCTTTTTATGGTGAACGAAATCCTCGGTCTGTACATCGCGTCCGTACAGAACCTGTCTCTGTATACTTCGCTGATGCGCAAGGCGCGCGAAGCCATCCTCGACGGTTCGTTTTTGTCCTGGAAGAAGGAGATACGCCCCCTCATCAGCCGAAGGCTGTGATTAAAACAACCTGTCAGCCGCAGGCTGTGATTAAAACAACCTGTCAGCCGCAGGCTGTGATCGAACTTGAATCGTTTCCGGGCGTTAACGATTGACCCCCGGTTCGTTACTCAAACCGTTACCCAGACCTCGTTGCCCAATGGCCGCCCGCAAGTTCAACGTTCCCGGCGCCTACGCGAGTTCGATCGTATCGACCGTAAAAACCGCGCGCGGTGCAACCGATCCGCGCAAAAGGGATCTCACGCCGTCCGTACTGGACTTTGGCCCGCTACGCTTCAAGATCGCACGGCATTTCGGGTTTTGCTTCGGTGTCGAGCATGCTATCGACATTGCCTGGCGCGCACTGGAGGAGAATCCCGGACGGCGCATTTTCCTGCTTTCGGAGATGATTCATAATCCGCGCGTGAACGGCGATTTGCGGGCAGCCGGCGTGCGTTTCTTGCGGACGACCACCGGCAAACAATTGATTCCGTTCGAGGAGCTCACCCCCGATGACGTAGTAATCATTCCAGCCTTCGGCGCTTCGCTCGACGTCGAGCGCCAATTGGCCGAATACGGCGTCGACACCATGACCTATGACACGACATGCCCGTTTGTCGAGAAGGTCTGGAACAAGAGTGAGCGAATCGGTCGGGACGGGTATACCGTGATCATACACGGCAAGCGGTACCACGAGGAAATGCGGGCCACGTTTTCCCGCGCCAGCCGGGATGCTCCCGCTGTAGTTGTGCGCGATATGCGCGAAGCCAAAGACCTTGCCCGGATCATCCGGGGAGAAGCCGGTGCCGATTTCTTCTTCGATCGATTCCGCGACAAATACTCGACCGGTTTCGACCCGCTCCGTGATCTGCAACGTATCGGCGTGGTGAATCAGACCACTATGCTGGCCACCGAAACGCAAGCCATTGCCCGTCTGCTCCGGCAGGCCATCCTCGATCAGTACGGCGAGGCAGAACTGACCGACCACTTTGCAGACACCAGCGACACACTGTGTTACGCTACCAACGAGAATCAGAATGCCACCTTGCACCTGATTGCGTCGGGGGGCGATCTGGGCATTGTCGTGGGTGGCTATAACTCATCCAACACCAGCCATCTGGTCGATCTCTGCGCAAAGAAGATGCCTACGTATTTTGTGCGCGACGCCGAAAAAATCATATCGCCCGACACGATCCTGCATTTCGATTCGGGGGCGGGAGAGGAAAAGGTTACCACCGGATGGCTTCCTGCCCGGCGCCCGCTGGATATAGTACTCACGGCAGGCGCTTCCTGCCCTGATGCGTTGCTGGATGAGGTGATTCGAAAAATGGTTGCATGGACGGAGGATGTCCGCACCCTGGACGAAGCGCTGGCTCCCTTTGCTTCCGGGAAGGCGGCATAACCCTGATCGATTCCATGTGGTACGAGGAGTGGTTCGATCATCCTGAGTACGAACTGGTTTATCAGGACCGGGACGAGGACGAAGCGGAACGTATGGTGGATTTTCTGGACCGCGTCGTCCGGCCTGAATCCGGTGCTTCCATCCTGGATATGGGGTGCGGCCGCGGGCGGCATGCGCGGGCTCTTGCCCGGCGGGGGTATCACGTAACCGGTGTGGATCTTTCCGAATACGCTATCGAAGAGGCCGCGCGGCGCGCCACGAAAGAGGGGCTTGCTGTCCTCTTCCGACGCGGCGACATGCGCAACCCGGTATGCGACTGCTGTTTTGACGGCGTCATCAACGTATTTACGGCATTCGGGTATTTTGCGGACGACGACGATCATGTGCGTGCGTTGCGGGCCATGCACCGGTCACTGTGTCCGGGCGGCTGGTTCGTGCAGGATTTCTTCAATGTCTCCTATGTGCTTGACCACCTTGTTCCGGAAGACCGATTCGAGCGGGGCGGGGCAACTATTCACCAGCGGCGCTGGGTAGAAAACGGACGAATCAACAAGCGGATTACGATTCGCACCGGCGAAAACGAACAGTCCTTCCTCGAATCCGTTCGTCTCTATACGCTGGAGGATTTCCGGGTGATGTACGCCTCGGCAGGCCTGCAACTCCGGCATACGTACGGCGACTACGAAGGACGTCCTCATTCGAATGCCAGCCCCCGGCTCATTTTGCATGCCGAAAAGCCAGAGACGGACACGTGCTGATTCCCGCTCGGCCATCCTGACGGGCGTGCTGATCATGCTGGTGCTTGCGACGGGGTGTGATCTGTTCGCCACGCGTACGCCGGAACCGCCGGGCACGGAAACCGGCGCCTTTCTCCAGCCGGATACGCCCGACCAAGTGCTGGAAAACTTGCGCTACGCCATTGCCGAATTGAATGCCCCGAATTACCGGCGTTCTTTTTCGGACGGTTTCCGCTTCCAACCCACTGCCGAAGCAGAGGCGCAAGATCCTTCCATCTGGAACGGATGGGGCGCCCAGGAAGAAGAAAGTTACTTCCGGGCGCTGGTGGAGGCGGCCCGCCTTACCAGCGGTAACGAGTTGCGCTTGACCGACATCGAGCAAACGGCGGGCTCCGTGCGTTATACGGTGGAGGCCTCGTATGTTCTGGTGCTCAACCATCGCAGCACAGAATTGCCGAACACGCTGCAGGGTCGTGTCGCCTGGTCGATCGAAAAGGGCCAGGACGGTCTCTGGTACATTGCAACCTGGACGGACAACTCGATCGGCGCCGCCGCTTCCTGGAGCGATCTGAAGGCGGCCTTTATCAAATAAGCAGACGATCCGATGGGGACACGGTGGAGCGCCATGCTTGCGATCCTGATGCCGGTCGTGCTCGTTGCGGCCTGCAATCCCTTTGCCCCCGCGCTCGAAGAAGGCAGCCCGTTCGGTGATCTGCTGGGCGATCCCGCCACCATCGACGGCTTCTTTACCAATTTCCGGAACGCCTACGAGCTGCGGGACTTGTCTCTTTATGAGTCGCTGCTGGATTCTTCTTTCATTTTCATCTACTATGACTTCGATGCCCAGGTCGAACGCGAGTGGGGCTTTGCCCAGGAACTCGAATCCACCCGGCGCCTCTTCGAGAATGCGACGCTCGTGAATCTGCGCTGGAACCAGATCCTTTCTCAAACCTTGTTTGAAGAAGATTTGCGCGCCCGGATAGTACGTCCCTTCAACCTGACCATTTCTCTCGAAGGCGGCGATGTTTTTCGGGGTGATGGGAATGTGAACTTTCTTATTATTCGGGAAGATACGTCCGCCGCCTGGAAGCTCCTCCGGTGGCGAGACGAGAGCGAATTATAGGTGGCGTACCGGTCTGCCGGTCGCATGTACCTGTTTCTTTTGCGATTGCCTATGTCCGTTTCCAATACCCTTGCCTACGCCGCGCAGCACGAACCCCGGTTCGTCGACGAACTGAAGAGTCTGCTGCGTATTCCGTCTGTCAGCACCGACCCGGCCTATGCGGGGGAGGTGCGCCGCGCTGCCGTATGGATTGCCGACCATCTCCGCGAAATCGGTATCGGCGAGGTGCAGATTCACGCAACGGGAGGGCACCCCATTGTCACCGCTGCACACATGCACGATGCACAGCGCCCGACTGTTCTGGTGTATGGTCACTACGATGTGCAGCCGCCGGACCCGCTCGATTTATGGGAGACGCCCCCCTTTGAGCCCGT
The DNA here is from genome assembly GCA_965248175.1 of Rhodothermales bacterium. Classification (GTDB taxonomy): domain Bacteria; phylum Bacteroidota; class Rhodothermia; order Rhodothermales; family VXPQ01; genus VXPQ01. The sequence goes on along the minus strand of OZ252093.1, from coordinate 357,110 downwards.
GGAACGCGGGGGCAAGCTGTTCGCCCGCGGAGCCTGCGACGACAAGGGGCAACTCTTTATTCACGCCAAGGCTGCGGAATCGTGGCTGCGTACCACCGGCGAACTGCCCGTCAATCTGAAATTCCTGATCGAAGGCGAAGAGGAAAGCGGTTCGGTGCACTTGCGCCCTTTCCTCGAAACGCATCGGCGCCTTCTCGCAGCCGACGTAGCGCTGATCTCCGACACGGCGCTGTTCGCCGAAGGGGTTCCCTCCATCGGGTATGGGCTGCGCGGCATGACCTACATAGAGGTGATGCTGGAGGGGCCAAGCCGGGATCTGCATTCCGGGGTGTACGGAGGCGCCGTCGAAAACCCGATTCATGTGTTGGCCCGCCTGATCGCCGGGTTACAGGACGAGCAAGGCCGGGTTACGCTTCCGGGATTCTACGACGCGGTCCGGGGCCTCGACGACGAGGAACGTGAAGCTTTTCGCAGCCTGCCGTTCGATGAGGCGGCATGGAAGAAGGATATAGGTATCCCCGCTGCGCGTACCGAAGAAGGGTATTCGGTGCTGGAAGCGACGCGCGGGCGCCCGGCGCTGGACGTAAACGGTATAGGAGGCGGTTACCAGGGGGAGGGCGCCAAAACGGTGCTGCCGTCCCGGGCCGCCGCAAAAATCTCGGTGCGGCTTGTTCCGGACCAGCGTCCGGACGAGGTGGCAGCCATGCTCCGGCGTTATTTCGAAACGGCAACGCCGCCCACCATGAAGATGACCTTCCGCGATCTGCACGGCGGCATGCCTGTTCTCGTAGATCGCTCCCTGCCCGCCATGCAGGCCGCCTTCCGAGCACTACGTGATGAGTTCGGACGCCCGCCGGTCTTTATCCGGGAGGGGGGATCCATCCCGGTTGTGGCGGATTTTCAGGAGGCGCTGGGGCTCGACGCCGTGCTGATGGGGTTCGGACTTGACTCGGACGCCATTCACTCGCCCAACGAGCATTTCGGGCTCGACCGTTTCCGTCAGGGCGTTGCCTCGTCCATACGATTTATGGGAGAATTGGCAGTCGGGGAATAGTCTTCGAGCGTAGACCGATCGGTCTACCATTCCGCAAACGAGCCGTCGTCCAGGCGCCACACGGGATTTCTCCAGCCGCTTCCCCCGGTAGTGTACCGGCCTGCTTCTTCGCGCACGATATCCTCGTCGATTTCGACCCCCAGCCCTGGTCTTTCAGGGAGAGAAATTTTCCCTTCCCGTACCGCAAACACCTCCGGGTTGGCCACGTAATCCAGCAATTCCACCCCATGCTGGTCGTGATAATGCATGCCGAGGCTGGTTTCCTGAATGAAGGCATTGGCCGACGCAAAATCCACGTGCAGCGAGGCGGCCAGGGCAAGAGGACCCAGCGGGCAATGCGGCGCCAGCGCCACATCGTATGCCTCGGCCATGGATGCAATCCGCCGGGTTTCGGAGATGCCCCCGGCATGGCTTACGTCGGGTTGCGCCACGTCGATGTGCGGTAGTACGTTCTTGAAATCCCACCGGGAATAGAGCCGCTCGCCTGTTGCCAACGGGGTGCGCAACCCTGTGGCGAGACCGGCCAGCAAATCTTCGTGTCCCGGTGCGAGCGGTTCCTCCACAAACATCGGCGCATACGGCTCCAGGGCTTCGATGGCCCGGCGGGCCAGCCCGCGATGGATACGTCCATGGAAATCCACGCCGATGCCGATATCCGGTCCCACCGCTTCGCGCACCGACCGCATCCGTTCCGCGATCTCTTCGATGCGCTGCGGGCTGTCTATCCACGCCATCCGGCCCGATGCATTCATCTTGACTGCTCCAAACCCTTGCTTCACCCGGTGCTGCGCGGCCTCCGCTACCCCGTCCGGGCTGTCGCCTCCTATCCAGCCATACGCCGCAATGCTACCCCGCACCGCTCCGCCCAGCAGTTCATAAACAGGGGCGTCCAGCGCTTTGCCCTTGATATCCCACAGCGCTTGATCGATGCCCGCTATGGCGCTCATCAGCACTGGCCCGCCTCGATAGAACCCGCCCCGGTAGAGGACTTGCCAAATGTCCTCGATGCGGTTCGCGGGCCGCCCGATCACATATTCGCCCAGTTCCTCGACGGCAGCTCGTACTGCGCCGCTGCGTCCCTCGACGACCGGTTCGCCCCAGCCGACAAGCCCTCCCTTTGTGGTGACTTTCAGAAAAAGCCAGCGGGGGGGTACGTCAAACAACTCGAAGGATTCAACGACGAGGTCTTTCTCGAAAGGCCTGAAGGGAGCCGGTTCAGTGGGCATGGGATGCGTGGAATGAATGCCTGACGGAGCATAGGAGGCAGCGCAGCGCTCCTGAAATTGAGCAATGCAGCGCTGAACTGCAAGCGGGTGAGGCGAAGCCGGGTGGAATGGAATCAAGTTACGGCGCTGCGGATCCCGTGCACCTGATCGTCGTAGTACGGAAGGGCTTGCGGAAACGCTCTGGAGTTATATAAAAACTCCGGCGAAAACGCTGCACGTCCATGGCCCTGCCCGGGTGGCGGAATTGGGAGACGCGTCGGACTCAAAATCCGATGGCCTTCGGGTCTTGTGGGTTCGAGTCCCACCCCGGGTACGGAACTATTCTTTCGAGGTACTAATCCACAATGGATTAGCGCTTTGTTTTGTGATCTTTTCGGTCTTCCCCGGTCCTGCGTTCGGTGCGGAAGCGAGCAATAGGAGCGATGGCGCGTGCGCGCCGCAGGAAAATATTTTTCAGTGTAGCTCCCGGTGTAGCGAGGCAGCAAGAGCCAAGCGCGGAGTATTTGGCGGTTACATCAATGAGATTTTCCGAAGCAAGAGAACTGCACGAGTGATCATGATTACCTTGAGATGCACCAGGAAACTTCTCGACAGGATCAACAAGCCCATCATGGCTGATCCCGTACCCTCGACTTCACTGCTAGGCGACTGGTACGCCAACGTCATCTCTCTGCCGTTACCCGTACGGTCCGTGGTGATCTTTACGAGTGAGCCGACCCGCCTGACAGCTATCGTTCCAGGACGAGGTAGAACACGCACCACCGCCGACTTCCAGGAACGCGTGGTCGACCTGCTACACCGGCTGGGACTGCCTTCCCAGTGCATTGAGCGAGAAGCAGAGGCCCTGGCTGACGTGCAGGTTGCGCGGACGATTAGCCGCAGTGTGCTGGGGTCGATGAACGACATCGCCTGGCAGATTCGTGTCCGTGTCGAGATGAGCGAAACGTATCAGGCCTTTAGCCTGGAGGCGATGGAGATGGAGTTGAGTATGCTGCTGCACAGCCCGCTGAAGTACCGCCGCCCCATTGACATCGCCAGGGAATTATGCCGGGAGCACGCTAAGAACGCGCTTTTACGTTCTACCGGGAACGTTGAGGGACGAGCAATATATACCCATTGAAATAAACATAAAAGACGTTTTAAACATATATATTTCAAAAGCGATACCTTCCTAGGAAGGATCTCAGACCATGATCCCGGACTTCGATCAGCGCGGGCTATTGCCACCGGGGGAGTACAGCGTGACCTTTGAGGAGTTACGTCAATCCGTTCTTGTCTCAGGTCCGTCTGCTCCGAATATCCCTGGCTGGGATGTTACATGGCGGGAGCATCTCACGCATCAGGCAGAGATCCTCGTGCGGCAACTCTGGCAGGTCGGTGTCGCAGAGGTCTTCCTCAACGGCTCCTTCGTTGAGGACAAGTTGCATCCCAACGACATCGACGGTTACTTTTTGTGCGACTTTCACGAGTTCGTTTCACGGCGGCTGGAGCGGCGTCTCAATGCGCTTGATCCCCACGGCGTCTGGACGTGGGATCCGGCCTCACGCCAGCCGTATCGAAGCTACACGAAGAAGCAGCTCCCGATGTGGCATGTCTACCGCGTTGAACTTTATCCGCACTACGGCAGTGGCCCTGGGACAGGCATCATCTCGCCGGCTGGATATGAGCGATTGTTTCCGGTTGCGTTCCGCCATAATCGCACGACCGACGAGGAGAAGGGAATCGTATAAGGTTATACCGAATCAGTAACTGCCACCGACCGATAACAAACCAACCCTACGGGGAAACCGACATGATCCGTACAGATGCCGAATACAAGCGAGCACTTGAGAAGTTGAAGCAGGATGCTCGTTACGTTGAACAGCAGCGATCCCGTCTCCAAGAGATGGATCTAAGTACGGATGAGGAAGCGTATGCTCTCCAGCCAGTGCTTTCGTTCACCGCACAACTCAAGGAGGAAATTGAGACCTACGAGCGGATGCGCCGGGGTGATCTGGGGCCGCTTTTCAGTTTCGCTCACATCGGGCGCTGGCTCGTGGGTGCACGAATCGCGCTCGACCTGACGCAGCAGGAGCTCGCCGAACGGCTCGGCGTCTCGGCCGCCCAGGTCTCCCGCGACGAGCGGAACGACTACCACGGAATCACCGTCGAGCGGGCACAACGGATTCTGGAAGCCCTTGGTGTCCGGTTTCGTGCTGAAGCAGCCAACCCTGTCTTTGCTGACCGGGATTTTGGTCTTGAGTATGCCTGACATCACGGAACTGCCCCCAAAACATATCGGCACTGAAAACGTGTTGGCTGTCGGCCTGGGAGCCTCTCCGGCGCCAACGGCATGGCCGTAGCCGACTACGACTGCGATGGCGGCCTTAATTCGTATTTTGCCCTCCCACTGACCTGAAAACCTGAACCTGCCTCCGCTATGAAAACTCCACGCCTGCAATCCCTGTCCCTGCTGCTCGGTTTGGCCCTGGCCTTTATGGTCGGTGCGATGTTCGCCGGGCAACCGGTCGATCCGATTCCTTCCAGTGTTATGTCCGAGGAAGAAGCCCTGAAAGAAGTGTTCGAATGGGGCACGTTCTATACCTATCATCAGGGCGAGACCTACGGCACGAAAGATGTCCTCACCGGCGTAGCCGTCATCAAGTCGGGCTGGGAGATTCACCCGCCGCATCTGCATGCCGAAGAAGAATACATAACAGTCACAGAGGGGCAGGGCGTCTGGCATCTCAATGGCGAGGATTTCGAAGCCGGGAAAGGAGACATGCTGTATGCTGCTCCGTGGGACGTACACGGGGTCAAGAATACGGGCGACGGGCCGCTGACTTTTGTGGTGTGGAAGTGGAACAACAAGGGCGTTGCTCTGCCGGAGGCGGCGTCAGACGAGGAGAACTGAGGCTTGCCTCAAGGCATGCTTTTGTAATATCTGCCGATCAATATATATTGATAATCTGATCGCAGCAGTTTCATCCAGCCACACTCACTCGCAGGTATGACGGCGCGCCAATCCTTGCCTTTTGTCTTGCTGTCCCTCTTTCTCGTGCAAGCCGTTTCGGGGCAGCAAATATCGAAAGAAGAGCTTGTTTTTCTGACGTCTGAATGGCACGGCGAACGGTTTCCCGACGGTCGGCCCCATGTGCCCGATGACATCCTGGATCGGATGCAACTGGTTACCCTCGAAGAAGCCTGGGCGGTGCTGAGGGGAGAAAACTTCAACCATCAGTATGACGACGGCTGGATGACGATTAGCCCGGATAGCGTACTTGTGGGCAGAGCCGTTTCTGCTGTTTTCCTCCGGCCCTGTCAACCTCCCGAACAAAAAGATCGACTTTTTCTCAACGGCGTGGATATTCGGTTCCGACGAACGCGATTTTTTCAAGAACCGCCGTACGGTGCAGAGTATTTTCAACGCCGACTACACGTTCGCGCAGCCCCCGTTTACCCCGACCCTCACCGCGATTCCGGGAGATGGCCGCGTCGTTCTCAGTTGGGACACGCTCGCCATAGCCAGTTTCGACCGGTTCTCTCAGGAGTTCGACTTCGAGGGCTTCAAGCTCTACAAGGGGACGGACATCCTGCTGAGCGACGCCAGGAACATCACCGATGTCAGCGGTGAGGGCACCTTCTTTGAACCCATCGCCCAGTTTGATCTGAAGAACGGCATTTACGGCCCAAGAACCGTGCTTGAAGGCAATGCGGTGTATTACATGGGCGACGACACCGGCCTGCAATTCTTCTATGTGGATGAAGACGTGACCAACGGACTCACCTACTACTATGCGCTGGTGGCGTATGACCGGGGGGTAGGCAGTATCGATCCTCAGGAAAACACCTTCCGGGTCAGCGCCACCCAAGCCGGGAACATCACGGGGGTCACGAAGAACGCTGCCGTGGCGATACCGCGTAGTGAGCCGGGGGGCTACGTCCAGGGCGGGTCGAATGAAAGCCTTGAAAAGGTGGACGGCGGCATTGGCACCGGCTCCATTTCGGTAAGCCTTTTCCAGGAGGAACTCGTCGACTTCGACACATTCTACCGCATCGAATTCTTCGACACCCCCGATCCGATCAACTCGGACCTGTACACCACGAGCAGGTACCAGGTAATGCGCCTCTCGGACGGTGAGGTCGTTTTCGGTCCCGCCGGCTTGAGCGATGTCACACCGCCTATTGAGGGGTTCACGATTTCGTTCGCCAACGACACGCTCGTTGTCCTGAACGAAGAGCGTACGGGCTACGTTTCGAATGCAGGAACGGCGAACGAGCTGTTCAGCCCGGACCCCACAACGCTGGACGGCTTCTCGACCGACTGGGTGGCAAACATCCGCAAAGACTCGACGGGCTCGTATGCACCTGCGGCATGGGACTACGAACTGCGATGGGTAGACCCGGCGGATTCGCTTTACCTTCCTCCGCCGCGGGTCTTCGGCTACCTGCGTGAGGAGATCCCGATCTTTGCCGTCAATGCAACCAGGCGGACGCTTGCGGACCTGCTGATCGATGATCGCAACGCAAGCGGCGTCTTCGACTTCGGGGACGATCTCATCATTTTTGAACGCTACGATAGCAGGAGTCCGCGGCTTTTCCGCTACCGGGTCAGCTTCTCCGCGGGGGGTAACTCCACGGCGCCAAGCCCCGGCGACGTGTTGCGCATCTCCGTCAGCCGCCCGTTCGCCACCGGCGACTTCTTCCAGTTCTCGCTCAAGCCGTCCTTCATAGATACAGATACAGCGCGGGACCTGCTGGACCGGATCGCCGTCGTACCGAATCCGTACGTGGGCGCCTCGTCCTACGAGCCGCGCTCCCAGATCGAAGGCCGCGGCGAACGCCGGGTACAGTTCATCAACCTGCCCCGGCAGTGCACCATCAAGATATTCAACATCCGGGGTGAACTCGTCAAAACGCTGGAACATGACGGATTTATCACGGACGGGGCAGAGTTCTGGAACCTCCGCACGGAGGACGAGCAGGACGTATCCTTCGGCGTATACATCTTCCACGTGGACGCTCCCGATATAGGAGAGTATGTCGGCAAGTTTGCGCTGATTAAATAGGGAATACCATCGGCCCGCACCATGCTTATGCGACGAATCTTGCCCTTCTTTCTGGTGCTGTTGCTGAACGTGCCGAACGTTTCTGCGCAAAGCCGCGCCGGGACCACGGCCGTGCCCTTTCTGACACTTGGCACGGGTGCGCGAGGGCAGGCGCTGGGCCACGCCTACACCACGCTCGCCACAGGAAGCGACGCATTGTTCTGGAATCCGGCGGGCGCCGCGCGCCCGTATGTGGATAGGCATCGCAGCAACGTTTTCCTGACGCACTACGAATGGTTTGCCGACATCAGGTACAACGCGGCGGGCGTCGTGGTACCCGTCCTGAGCAGCGGCGCTGTCGGTTTAAGCATCGCTACCGTCAACTACGGCGACATGAAGGTGCGTACCGTGACCTTTCCGGAGGGTACCGGGGAAACGTTTTCGTCGAACGATCTGATCCTGGGCCTGACGTATGCGCAGCCGCTCACGCAAGCGTTCTATTTCGGCGGAACGGTCAAGTACGTCCGCCAGCAGATACGCGACATGAGCGCCTCCACCATCGCGTTCGACTTCGGCTTTATCCTGGAAACGCGTTACCTGAACGGCATGAATATCGCCGCATCCATCCAGAATTTCGGTAACAAGGTGCAGATGCAGGGGATTAACGGACAAGTGTTCGTGGACATCGATCCGACCACAGAGGGCAACAATCCCAACATCCCCGCGCGTGTCGATATGGATCGATGGGACTTGCCGCTGGCGTTCAAGTTCGGCGTCATGGTTCCCATCCCGCTGGCGTTCAATACGCAACTCCAGTTGCTGGCCGATGCCAACCAGGGCAACGACAACAACCTCAACGCCGATCTGGGCGCACAACTCCACTACGGTTCCCACACATTCAATCTCGACCTGCGCGCGGGCTACAAGGATGCGTTCATCGACAATGTGGACAGCCACTTGACTTTCGGCGTGGGGCTCGACGTGCGTGTGAGCGCTCTTCGCTTCGGGTTCGACTTCGCCTATATCCCGTTCGAACTGCTCGGCGGGACACAGATGATTGACGTGCGGATATTTTATCAAGGACACTCTGATTAAGGCATCTCTGGTGAAGATCATCGCAATGCGCTCGTGGGGGTTGGGCTACTTCTTCGGTTCGAAGGCGGAGGGATTGGCCATATCGTGGTGCCTGTGGGGATGGGGTTTTCTCCTGGCGTTGAGTATGGCGGCCTGTATGAGCGAGGCGCCGCCGGACGGACGCGACCGCGTTGTGACGAGCGCGGACGGCGTGTCGATTACCGTGGAAGATTTCGAGACGTCCTACGTCGCCTTCCTCATCGCCACGGGGCAAAACGACACACCCGCTACTCGCTACCTGCACCTTGCCACGCTGACAGACGCATCCCTGCTGGCCGACGAAGCGGCGCAACGCGGCTACGGGGCAGATAGCGCGTTCCGATCCATCGTCGAGCGCGCGCGGCGGCAGGCTGTCGGCGGGCGTTTCTTCGAAACGGCATTCCTGGAAACCTTGCCGCCCATCGACGATGCCGAAGTGCGCCGGGCATTTGTCCGGTCGAAGCAGCAGGTCGTGGTGCGACATCTCTTTTACCGCGACGGCGCTGAAGCGGAGGCCGCCCATGCGCGGCTTCTGGCAGGCCGCGATTTTCTGGAAGAAGCGGTTGTCTGTTACCACCTCCCCGCCGTCGATTCGTTGGCGGGCATGCTGGGTCCCATCCGTTACTTCCAGGTCGACGATGCCTTCGCCGAAGCGGCGTTCGCACTTGATGTCGGTGAGATATCGAAACCGGTCCGTTCGCGCTACGGCTACCATATCATCCGGGTGGAAGAGAAAGTTGGCACGCCCATCGTCATGGAATCCGAATACCTGAATCGCAAGGAAGGCATAACGACCCAGGTTGCTCTTCGTACCCGGCGGCTCGAAGGCGATCGCTTCGTACGCACGTTCATGGAAGGGCTGGACGTACGGGTCGACGCGCCTGCCGTCCTCAGTCTTGCGCAGGCGATCCGGCGCCTCGAAAACCGTGTGGCGCCGGCTCCTGTGGAGTTGAACATGGACCCGGAAACGGTGCGGCCCGATCTGCGCGCACTCCAAGAGGAACTCACGCCGGACACCCCGTTGGCCACCTACACCTTTGAGGGCGACCTTATTGTCTTTACGGCGGGCGACTACTACTTCTGGCTGTCCGAACTGCCGTTCTCCGAAGCGCGTACCCGTACTTCAGTCTCCGTGGGTCGCGCTTTACGCAATGACGCACTCTTCCGCGCCGGCTTGCGTCACGGCCTGGATAACGACTCGTGGGTGGCGGCCGAGGTGGAGCGCAAAGGCCGCCGTGAACTTACCCGGCGTATCCGGGATACACTGCGCGCGAACCCGCCCGCCGCGATTCCTGAAACGGATCTTCGCGCCGCATTCGATCGCAGTCCCGCGGCCCGACGGCATCGCTGGATTGCCGACTTCTGGACCATCTCCTTCGCCGCGCAGTCGGAAGCGGAAGCGGCGCAGGCCCTGTTGACGTCCGACCCGTCGCGGGCGCCGGACTACGTTCGTTATGTCGAGTATACGGAAGCGAGCCTGGATACCCTGCCTCAATGGGCCGTGACGGTTCGGCAGGCCCCCATTCGGCAGGTGGTGCTTGCCCGCCAGGCTTCCGGCGCCTGGGCCCTGATCCATGTGGAGAAACGTCGCGCGGAACCGGCAACCACGTATGCGACCGTAAGGGATTCGCTCCTGCGGGTCGTTGCCCCGCGCTACAACGAGTACCGTCTCCTCCGACGACTTCGCGATCAGGCAACCGTGACGACGGACAGCCTGTTGTTTGAGCGGATCATGACACTCGACGGGGAATGATGGAGCGGGTCCAACGCCGCCCACGTCTTCGTCGTATAAACCCGGCGCGCCCGTGGGTGGTCGAAAATCTGTCCGTCTTGTTACCGTTCTGTGAAGAACCATAATTTTTTAAGAGGGGCTTGACAATGTCTAAGCCCCGCTCTATATCTTTTTACGCGCTCGATTAGGCGGTATGGAGTGCTAACGCGCTCCTCTCGCTACGGGAAGCCTTTTTCTCACGCTATCCAGCAGTACCCATGAAGGTAACGGCAACGACATCGACTATCCCTGCACGCGGACGTTTCGTCGCATTAATGCTCCTGGCGTTATTCGCGCTTCCGAGCAGCAGCCTAATGGCTCAAGACAGGCTTTTTGTGCCCTTTGCCGGGAAGCAGCAAGCATTAAATGCCGAGCAACTACGAAAATTCCACACGTTCGAACAGCAAGAAACATCGGGGCGCATCGAACTGGTGCGCATCGACGATCTCCTTCCGGCTTTTCGTAGAGGCAAGCTTGTGATCAACCTTCCCGGCCGAGATGAGGAATTCATCGCTGAGCAAGCTGACGAAGAGTATCATCCCCCCGACACCTATCTCTGGCGTGGGAGACTGCTTTCGGGAAAGGGCAGTGTAGTTCTGGTCCAAAGCCCTGGAGAGGTCACAGGGGTTATCGATTTGGAAGGAGGCCAATGGTATAAAATCGAACCTCTGGGAGACGGCCTGCATGCCTTAATCACCGTGGATATGAGCCGGTTTCCAATGGGTGATGACACGCCTCCGGATGCGGATGAGGATGACGGGGAGAGGCAAGATAAATCTCCTCAGCCGGCTTTGCAAAAGACGGGTTCGAGCAATGTAACGATCGAAGTATTGGTGCTTTACACGGACGATGCCTATGGGGCTGTAGGAAACATTTTCAATACTGCAATAACGGCTGTCAATCAAGCGAGGACGGCATACCAAAACAGCGGCATAAGTCAACTCAATATCGACCGTATTCGCACTATGAGCCTCATCAATTTCCAGGAAACTAGCGATCATGAATCGACCGTGAACAGTCTGGCAAGTAACTCGGAAGCGAATAACTTACGCAATACCTGGTCTGCTGACGTGGTAGTCTTGTTAACCGATGGAGACTATCCTGGTGCACTCGGCAGAGCGCGAGCCATCGGCCCGTCGAATAGTTATGCTTATGCGATCGTAGAGGCTGAGCATGCTACAGGAAGATTCACTTTCGCACACGAAATCGGTCACCTTCAAGGAGCACATCACCAGCAATGCTCAATTCATGACCGTGCGTGTGACGACGCGTCCGGAAGCGCCCACGGATACGGATGGGCGATCGGTGGAGGAGACTATAACTGGACGATCATGCACGCGCTAGGGCGTCCAGGTAATCGGATTCAACGGTTCTCAAATCCCAGTGTATCCTATAATGGCATAGCAACGGGCACCAGCAATAACAACGTCGCACAGAAGCTTCGAAATACTGCCTCTACGATGGCTAATTTTCGAACGCCGCCTCCGCTTTCGTCGGTGTCGATCTCGGGTCCGGATTATTTAGCTGCAGGCCAACAAGGCACCTGGACAGCCTATGCGTCAGGCGGCAGGAAGCCCTACGATTACCGGTGGAGCAAGATGCAGCACTGCGACAATAATGCTCCGCTGGGTATAAGGGCCGTCCCCTGCGGGGTATGGGGTCAAGCTGGCGTCGGTCGCAGCTTCACAAGCAGCTTCAACAGTTCGCATCGCCTCAAGCTCACCGTCACTGACGACGGCCGCCGTATCCCAATGACTGTTTACAAGGAGGTCTTGGTCACGGAGTATGGGTCGGGCGGTCTTTCCGCATCGTACGAGCAAACGGCCGGCGAGGCGTTGCAGAATTCGTCGTTGACGGCTCTGCCGGAGACGTACGCGCTGGCGAGTAACTACCCGAATCCCTTCAATCCGTCTACGGAGATCCGATTTACTTTGCCGGAGGCCTCGGCGGTTTCACTCATTGTCTACGATGTGATGGGACGCGAGGCGGAACGCCTTCTCGATAAGACCCTGGGAGCCGGTTACCATGAAGCGAGATGGGATGCAACGGGCCTGCCCAGTGGAGTCTATCTCTATCGGATCGAGGCAGGATCCTTCGCGCAAACCAGGCATATGACCTTGCTCAAATAAGCTGTCTTCGTACGACATTACTCAACGGTGATCCATATGCCGCGTTATACCCTGCTACTTGCCGGCTGCCTCCTGTTGACATCCTCGGCAACGGCGCAAACAGCCCACCCTGCCCGGTTGAATGTATCCGTGCAGGGCGGAGTCATCCGAAATCTTCAGCCTGAGGATTGGAAGCAGTCCCTCTACACATTCTATCCGGAAGTGCAAATTACGAGCCGGCCTTTTCTGATCGCCAGCAAGCTTTCCTTACAGGGTGGCCTACGCTGGGGGTATTGGGACGATGGAGTGCGTGAGCATAGGATAGAAGACCTCGACCTCACTACCTATTCTCAAAGCAGCCACATTGCCGGAGCCCGCTTCTACGTGGTCCCTACACAAATTCCTTTCGTTTCCCTGAGCCTGTTCAGCGGCCTATCCTGGCACTTTGTCCGCAGTGACTATGTAGGCGGTTACGACGGCTGCATATCCGTCCGTAGTCCCGGTTGTAGGCTTGTCGATCTTTTAAGTCCCCCTGATAGTTACCCTTACTCTGTAGGCGGTTATTGGGGTAGATATCGGGGTAGAAATTATCACGAACGCTTCTGGACCCTGGAAGTCGGTCTACGCGTAGCGGTTCCCCTCGGCAACAGGCTGGCGGTTACGACAGAAGCGCAAAAGTACATTCATCGTTCCGCCGTGGGGCGTATTGGCCATATCCAAAACCCGTTTGTTTACAAACTGGGGCTTTCCTTTGGATTTTTTTGACTCGGCCGAAAGACTGCGCCAGGAAATAACAGGGCGCTCTTGCGCTGCTTTTCGAATTCTTCCTGTGTAACGTATTTGCCCTGCTGCCACAACGCGTTGCCGGGGGAGTGCTTGGCAACGATTCGCCTACTGGATTCCCGGCGTTTCGCCTCCACTTCTTTTTTGGTTGGCGGCAAGGGAGATCCGATTTACTTTGCCGGAGGCCTCGGCGGTTTCACTCATTGTCTACGATGTGATGGGACGCGAGGTGGAACGCCTTCTCGATAAGACCCTGGGAGCCGGTTACCATGAAGCGAGATGGGACGCCACGGGCCTGCCCAGTGGAGTCTATCTCTATCGGATCGAGGCAGGATCTTTCACGCAAACCAGGCGTATGGCCTTGCTCAAATAAGCTGTCTTCGTAACGACATTGCTCAACGGTGACCAATATATTGCTCAACGGTGACCAATATGCTGCGTTATACCCTGCTACTTGCCGGCTGCTTCCTGTTGATCTCCTCGGCAGCGGCACAACCTGCCCGGTTGAATGTATCCGTGCAGGGCGGAGTCATCCGAAATCTTCAGCCTGAGGATTGGAAGCAGTCCCTCTACACATTCTATCCGGAAGTGCAAATTACGAGCCGGCCTTTTCCGCTCGTCCGCGGGATTTCCTTACAGGGTGGCCCACACTGGGGATACTGGGACGATGGAGTGCGTGAGCATAGGGGGAACGTTGGGTTCGTTACCTATTCTTATAGCAGTCGCATTGCCGGAGTCCGCTTCTACGTGGTCTCTACACAAATTCCTCTTGTTTCCCTGAGCCTGTTCAGCGGCCTAGCCTGGCACTTTGTCAGTGGTGACTATGTAGGCGGTTCCGACGGCTGCGTAGACATCTATCTTCCGGATTGTGAGATTTTCGATTCTATTATGAGCTTTGATATTTACCCTTACCCTGTAGGCGATTATTGGGGCAGAAATTATCACGAGCGCTTCAGGACCCTGGAAGTCGGTCTACGCGTAGCGGTTCCTCTCGGCAAGAGGCTGGCGGTTACTACAGAAGCGCAAAAGTATATTCATCGTTCCATGGTGGAGCGTAATCAGCATACCCCAAACCGGTTTGTTTACAAACTGGGGCTTTCCTTTGGATTTTTTTGACTCGGCCGAAAGACTGCGCCAGGAAATAACAGGGCGCTCTTGCGCTGCTTTTCGAATTCTTCCTGTGTAACGTATTTGCCCTGCTGCCACAACGCGTTGCCGGGGGAGTGCTTGGCAACGATTCGCCTACCGGATTCCCGGCGTTTCGCCTCCACTTCTTTTTTGGTTGGCGGCAAGGGAGATCCGATTTACTTTGCCGGAGGCCTCGGCGGTTTCACTCATTGTCTACGATGTGATGGGACGCGAGGCGGAACGCCTTCTCGATAAGACCCTGGGAGCCGGTTACCATGAAGCGAGATGGGATGCAACGGGCCTGCCCAGTGGAGTCTATCTTTATCGAATCGAGGCAGGAGCCTTCGCGCAAACCAGGCATATGACCTTGCTCAAATAAGTTGTCTTCGTACGATATTACTCAACGGTGATCCATATGTCGCGCTACACCCTGCTACTTGCCGGCTGCCTCCTGTTGACATCCTCGGCAGCGGCGCAAACAGCACACCCTGCCCGGTTGAATGTATCCGTGCAGGGCGGAGTCATCCGAAATCTTCAAGGAGGGGATTTGTGGGAGCAGTCCCTCTACGAATCCTATCGGGAAGTGCAAATTGCCAGCCGGCCTTTTTTGATTGCCCGCGGAATTTCCTTACAGGGTGGCCCACACTGGGGATACTGGGACGATGAAGTGCGTGAGCATACGGGGAGCTTTAGCTTCGTTACCTATTCTTATAGCAGTCGCATTGCCGGAGTCCGCTTCTACGTGGTCTCTACACAAATTCCTCTTGTTTCCCTGAGCCTGCTCAGCGGCCTATCCTGGCACTTTGTCAGTGGTGACTATGTAGGCGGTTCCGACCTATGTATATCCATCCGTATTCCCGATTGTGTGCTTTACGACCCTATTATGCCATTTTATATTTACCCTTACCCTATAGGCGGTTATCGGGGCAGAAATTATCACGAGCGCTTCAGGACCCTGGAAGTCGGTCTACGCGTAGCGGTTCCCCTCGGCAACAGGCTCGCGGTTACGACAGAAGTGCAAAAGTACTTTCATCGTTCCAGGGCGGAGCGTGTTTTCTCTACAAAAAACCGGTTTGCTTACAAACTGGGGCTTTCCTTTGGGGTTTTTTGACTCGGCCGAAAGACTGCGCCAGGAAATAACAGGGCGCTCTTGCGCTGCTTTTCGAATTCTTCCTGTGTAACGTATTTGCCCTGCTGCCACAACGCGTTGCCGGGGGAGTGCTTGGCAACGATTCGCCTACCGGATTCCCGGCGTTTCGCCTCCACTTCTTTTTTGGTTGGCGGCAAGGGAGATCCGATTTACTTTGCCGGAGGCCTCGGCGGTTTCACTCATTGTCTACGATGTGATGGGACGCGAGGCGGAACGCCTTCTCGATAAGACCCTGGGAGCCGGTTACCATGAAGCGAGATGGGATGCAACGGGCCTGCCCAGTGGAGTCTATCTTTATCGAATCGAGGCAGGAGCCTTCGCGCAAACCAGGCATATGACCTTGCTCAAATAAGTTGTCTTCGTACGACATTACTCAACGGTGATCCATATGCTGCGCTACACCCTGCTACTTGCCGGCTGTCTCCTGTTGATCTCCTCGGCAGCGGCACAGCCTGCCCGGTTGAATGTATCCGTGCAGGGCGGAGTCATCCGAAATCTTCAGCCTGAATATTGGGAGCATTCCCCCTGGGGGCAGTCCCTCTACACATTCTATCCGGAAGTGCAAATTGCCAGCCGGCCTTTTCCTATCGCCGGCAAGCTTTCCTTACAGGGTGGCCTACGCTGGGGATATTGGGACGATGGAGTGCATGAACATAAGGGGAGCTTTGACTTCGTTACCTATTCTCATCGCAGCCACATTGCCGGAGCCCGCTTCTACGTGGTCCCTACAAAAATTCCTCTTGTTTCCCTGAGCCTGTTCAGCGGCCTATCCTGGCACTTTGTCAGTGGTGACTATGTAGGCGGTACCGACCTATGCATATCCATCCATACTCCCGATTGTAGGCTTTTCGACCCTTTAACTCCCCCTGATATTTACCCTTACCCTGTAGGCGGTTATTTGGGCAGAAATTATTACGAGCGCTTCAGGACCCTGGAAGTCGGCCTACGTGTAGCGGTTCCCCTCGGCAACAGGCTGGCGGTTACTACAGAAGCGCAAAAGTATGTTCATCGTTCCATCGTGGAGCGTATTGCCCATACCCAAAACCGGTTTGTTTACAAACTGGGGCTTTCCTTTGGGCTTTTTTGACTCGACCGCAAGATTGCGCCAGGAAATAACAGGGCGCTCTTGCGCTCATCTTCGAGTTCTTCCTGTGTAACGTACCTGCCCTGCTGCAACAACACGTTGCTGGAGGGGTGCTTAGCAACGATTCGCCTATCGGATTCCCGGCGTTTCGCCTCCACTTCTTTTTTGGTTGGCGGCAAGGGAGATTCGATTTGCCTTGCCTGAGGCCTCGGCGGTTTCACTGGTTGTCTACGACGTGATGGGACGCGAGGTGGAACGCCTTCTTGATAAGACCCTGGGAGCCGGTTACCACGAAGCGAGATGGGATGCAACGGGTCTGCCCAGTGGAGTCTATCTCTATCGGATCGAGGCAGGGGATACCGAGAGATTGGCATGCTTATTCGTGATGTCCATCCAAATATCAGCTTGATATGCGTTTGTATTCGACGAAAATAGGGCTACTACTTACCCCCTAAAAAAGATTCACCGGCGCGGTCGAAGCCGCTCTCGAACCGCCTCTATCGCAGGGTTACCCTCACCGTGGCGGAACGCGCGATGCAATGCGGTGTCCGCCTGTACGTGTTGCCCCGTACTTAGATACAGCAAACCCAGGTTAACCCATGCCTCGGCATAGGTCAATTGCGTCTGGAAATTTTCCGGATTGGTTCGTGCTTCGCGCCCGTAGCGTGAGACGTCCTGCTGCTCCGCACGCAACCGGTCGGCTCGGGTAAGCATCGTGGCGGCCTCATCCGACTGCCCCAGATCCCGTAAGGATTGGCCCAGCGAGAAGGCGGCCTGATAGTTCCATGGTTGTGCATCCAGCACGACGCGCAAGTGCGGAATCGCCATAGCCGGGTCACCCGCCCGGCGGAGCAGGGAGCCCACCTTGTAACGATATGCGAGGTTGGTGGTGTCGAGGGTAAAAGCCTGCTCGGCATGGGTCAGCGCCGCGCTGAAGTCGCCTTCGCGTTCATACCAGTCGGCAAGAGCGGCATACGCAGGAATGTAGTCCGGATCGAGGGCAACGGCCTGCAGGTAGGCTTCCCGCGCCTTCGCTGCGTTGCCCAGCACCTCGTGGGTGCCGCCGAGCCCGTGCCACGGGTTGGGATCGTTGCTGCGTTCGGTCTCGCGCGTGTAGAAGGTCAGCGCATCACGGTAGCGACGGCGTTGGAACGCCACATTCCCGAGATTGTGGGCAAGTCCGGGGTAATCGGACTGAATCCGCTCTACCTCGCGCCACGACGCCCCCGCTTCGTCAATGCGTCCCAACTCGAAATACACCAGCCCCTGTACGAAGTGACCGTCGGGGGTAAAAGGCGCGTGCGTTATTGCGCTGTCGGCGAAGGCGAGTCCCTGCATGTAGCTCTGACGGGCCAGCGCCTGCTGCGCCAATCGCACGAAGCACGCGGCCGAGGGGGGCAAGGGGACGGTACGTTGAAGCGACTCGGGGGGATCGGTGTCTTCGTCGATACCATCCGTACCGGAACCGCATCCCCCCATGATGACGAGCAGGAGCACAAGGCAAGAGGTGCGACGGATGGAACTGACCGGGCACATGCCGGGTTTCCTGCGAGAAGGATTCCAACTATGCACAATATGAATAGAAAGGCTCTGGCTTATGCAATAAATGCATAATGCATCCTTTGGGGCGCCCCGGGTTGAAGACCTGCGCGTTTCCGCCATTCCGAAGTTTACGAATGGCTTGCGGAGACAGGTGCAACCTTCCGCTAAGGTAAACCATGCGGGGGTATCATACCAAGTCACCTCGTCATACGTTGTGCCGAGCACAGTATGTACCCGAGGCTTTGTCGTTTTTTCCGAACCCCTACGAACTGAACCACCAGTTCATTTTCAGCACGAACACGTTCTCCATGGGCGCTGTCGCCAACTGGTTGAACGACGGGCCGAATTCGAAGTACGGATCGTCCGTGAAGTCGGACCGCTGCTGCGTCCAGACCAGATACAGCGTGGAACCCGGTCGGTATTCCCAGCGCACCAGGGCGGTTCCCCGCAGCGAGGCCACATTGAAGTCGCGGTTGGGAAGTTGAATGGCCTCGGCAGGTCCGCCGGGTCCGTCCGGGTCCGCCACCAGCGTTGCTGCATCGAACGTCGAGCCATTTTCCCCGTAGCGTACGAAGTCATAGGACCGCGAGCGGGCTAGTTCCTTGTACTCCGAATAATCGCCTACGGAAATAAGTGGCTGCGCATACAGCTGGAAACTCAGTTTCGGGGTAAATGTCCAGTTGAGCCGCACACTGGAGGACAATGTCACCTGATCGAGTTTGGCGAATACGTACCGCCTCCCGAACGTTCGGGTGGCCAGTGGATCGTCGAAGGCGCCCACCCATTGGGCCTGCTCGGTTCCCCATGAAACGGAAGGGCTGAGCGTAAGGGCTACGTTGGGCGCCGCCTTCCACTCGATATCCACCTCCAGTTCGGTTTCGTTTTCCGATCCTCCGCGTTCGATATCCAGCCCCAGCCCGACCACAAACAGCTTGCGCTGGTCGGAATACACGGACAAGCCCAGCCCCATGCCCGGCGGATCCAGCATCAGCGGGCCGCCGCGCGTGCGCCGCGTGTTCACCGTCTCCGGACCGACGAAAAAGCGGACAAACGCCATGTAGTAGTTTAGAAATTCGATGCGGGAGAAGGCAAAGGCGCCCGACGTGGACACGTTCCCGGAATAGTCGATACTTCGGAAGAGGGCGGCCATTGCAAACGCCTCCCTCGTAAAGCGAGCGGGATCGGGCCAACTGTAGCCCAGTACGACATGCCCATTGATCACGTCCGATCCGTATTGGAAGCCGGTGTCGTTCACATCGAAGGAGGGGGACACCGTCCCTATCGCCGTATTGAAGATGATGCGCCCGCGCTCCCTGCTCAGGTTCAGGCGCCCGCCCCAGCCGCTCAGTGACGTCGCGCTGCTGTCGATAGCAATATGATCAATATCCGGACGCTGGAAATAATGCAGCGAACTGCGCTGGATGTCGAGTAGCCGCTGCCTGGTTCCCTCGAGATGGGATAAACCGGCCCAGCCGTTCAACAACCATGTATGTTCCGTATCGAGGAATGTCCATCCGTCCACGCCCAAACTCAACGACCGCTTGTTCATCTGGTCCATGAGGCGCTTGTCCGAGAAGAAGCGCTGGTTGAGCGTGGACAGAAAACCCAGCCCGTGGCGCCCCTCCGTGAATTCTTTCTGGGCGCGGTAGACGCCGTGGTAGGCCGTCGGCTCTACTTCCGCCCTGGATCGCACGCCGACCCCACTCTGCAGACGAGCATGCTCCCGGGCTGTGAGCGCTTGCAGGATTCCCACGTTCCAACTGCCGTTCAACTTCCCGATCACCTTGGCGGCGCCGAGAATGCGCGTGCCCTCCGGCATGTCCGAAAATGCATGGCCGGGCAAACTGCCCGCCGGTAAACGTCCGATGCGACGGCTGTAGAAGAACGACGGACTACTCCAGTTGAACCCGAAGGTATTGCTGGCGCCGCCCTCCCCGAAATTGCCGAATACCGAAGATCCTTCAATGAAGAACGGGCGTTTCTCCGGGAAGTACGTTTCGTAATCGCTCAGGTTGATGACGGCAGGGTCCACTTCCACCTGTCCGAAATCCGGGTTCAAGGTGGCGTTCAGCGTCAGATTGGACGTAAGGCCGTACCGTATGTCCACGCCGCCGTCCATACCATACACGGAGCCGTCGTTGAACGGGTTGCCGTCGCTGACTGTTTGATCGTAGGTGGCGCGCGACGTGACGTAGGGAATCACCTCCAGTTGCCGGCTCGGACGCACATCCCGGATACCCACGAGTTCCGGGAAGCGGCTCACGAAGCCGCTTTCGTTCCTGGGCGTGTAGACCAGATAGGCGCGCTCCTGCTTGCGCGAGATGCCACGCACGAAATTGACGCCCCACACATACTGATCCTGCTGGTAGAACCGCAGTTGCGAGTACGGAATGCGCATCTCGGCCGTCCAGCCTTCCGAGGTTCGCTGGACACGCCCTTGCCACACGCCGTCCCAGTCGGAATCATCGTTGTTGTCGTTCAGGAGCACCCCGTCATGGAGCGTGCCGGCGGCGGTCAGCCCAAAATAGTATCCGCTCCGGCGGTCCAGATACGGATCGAGGAAAACCGCGAAAAAATCGGATTCCTGCTGCGCATCGCGGCGCCCGAGACGGGCGACGATCGAATCCGGCGCGCTGTCGAACAGACGCGCTCCGACATAGATCGCCTCGCTGTCGTACAGGATGATGGCCTCGGTGCGTTCGGTCGCCGGCATTCCCTGGTCGGGATCCCGCTGAATAAATCGGGTGGTGGCGATACCCTGCTCCCATGCCGGTTCGTCCAGCCGGCCGTCTACCTGTATAGGCTCGAGCGTCGCTGTTGCGGTAACCGCCCGTATCCCGACGGAGTCCCCCATGGAGGTAACCTGCGCCCGGGTTTGCGTCTGACTCCAGCCTACGGGCGCCAGGCGCGTCATCGCTGCAAAACTCAGTATGAAGAAACACAGGATACGTGCCGTCGCAAGCATGAGAGACTGAAGATTGGTTATTCGAAACCTTTTTGACGGGCCAAACGGATGGATATGACACCTGCTACTCGACTACAGGCCCATTTGAACCACTATCCTTTTTGCGCGATACGTAAATAAAAGGAGATGGTTGCATGGCGCGGTCTTCGTTGTGCGACGATAGAGATGGTTGCACGGCGCGCAGATCCGGCCGTGTGCCGGAACGCCCGATTCGCCTTGCCTGTCCGCAAGGTGAGTCTTTTCCTTAAATCATTGGCCGCAGGATTCGAGCGAGTCCTGCTTATCGGATGGCCGTTACGGGCGCTGTCAAGAGGTGCGTGCGTTTTCCGTCTTCCAGAAACAGGCGCGAGAAATACATGCCCGGAGGCAGTTCGGGGCGTATGGACAATGTATGCTCTCCCGTCCCGAACGCTTCGGGGGAATGCACATACACGGTGCGTCCCAGCACGTCCACCACTTCGAGGCGAGCTCGTACGGGTCGGTCGGTCCGGAATGCCAGCCGGACTTCCCCGGAAAACGGGTTCGGATAGGCTCCTTCCAGTCGCATCCCCTCCGGTATTTCGTGCGCCTGCTCGGCGGCGGTGGCTTGCTTCAGCGTAAAGCGCATTCGATTTACGTTGAACCCCCCATTGCGCACGTTCAGCCTCAGGATATGCTCGCCGGCGGGCAGCGTCGCGTCGCGCAGCCATACCGAGTCCCACGCCTGCCATCCACCTGTGACGGGCACAGTTATATTGCTGCCAAGCCGCTCATTGTCCAGCCAGAGGCTGAAGATGCCGCCATTATCGGCCGCATCGGCAGCGACGCGGATTTCGACGTCATAGATTCCTGCCTTTTCGATCTGCACCGTCCAGGTCAGCCATTCGGTCGTTTGAATCCACCCCGTCATTGCGGTATTCATACCCCTGGTTGCCGACCCCGTCTTGTCTATCGACTCTCAGGAGATCGGTGTCGTGGTAGGTGGCGCCATCGTGTCCGATGTCGTAATCCACAGCATTGATGACGCCGGGAATGGGATGCTCTTTGAAGGGTTTGCGCAGCGTGGCGTAATCCGGATCCAAAAGCGCCGCAAGGATGCCGGGCCGCGTTATGCAGGAATCGAGATCCAACCCCTCGGCCATGGCGAAGAGCCCCTCGCTGGCTGCCCGTTCGGAAGGACGGGGGTTGTTTGCGGTGTCGTTCAAGTATCTGATCACGTCTTCATATCCTGGCGCAAACGGCGCGGAAAGCGGGCTGGTGATCGTCGCTATTTTCTTGTGCGTCCACCAGTTCCAGCCGATCCCGTGTGCTTCCGCGAGCCGGGTCACTGCAAAAAACCACGGGTTCGAGTTCTCTCCCGATTCCCCCAGCCAGAGGGCACATTGTTTTTTGTGCTCAGATCCAGAAGATAGTTGATGGTGCCGACGTCCGTGGCGTTCCAGTACTTGTGGAAGGCGTAGACCATATTGTCGTCGAACGGAGGGTCCAGTTTGTAGAACGTGGTGGCGTAGTAATTTCCCTCTATGAAGAGGATATGGCTGGTATCGATCTGGCGGATGGCCTCGGCGAGCCGCACGTACAGCGCGCGCACGGCGTCTGCTTGCGCCTCTCCGTCGCCGATTTTGTCGGGCGTAACGGGTTCGTTGATCAGGTCATATCCGATGATGAGCGGATCGTCCACGTAGCGCCGGGCGATCTCGGTCCATATGGTCACAAGTTGGTCCTGGTACGGGACAGGCTCCGTCCAGAGACGGGCCTCGCCGTCGCTGTGCGGCACCAGGCGGAATTGCCGTACTCGTCCTCTGGCTCGACTCTCTATTATGCGGTAACGAGCCTAGGCTTACTGGGCGCGGAGAACACGGATGTGTCGAACAGTGCCGTAGAAATCAATAACCCGGACCTTTCTGTTTCGCCGCCGGTCTTGTCATTGACGGATGAGCAGTCCGATGCACTGTTTGACACGATCAATGCGGGGATGGTATCGAACGAGCATTTCCCTGCAGGGTCCATGCCGTTCGTCGTCGACGATACGCATTCGCAGCTCTCCGAGCTCCTCACGTTGCCCGACAACAACGCCGATCTCTCCGGGTCCGTCTGGGTGGCGTATTACGGGGGGAACGATGCCACGGGGGTGGGTCCGGAAATATGGATCTATGCCGAAGTCACCGACGACGTGCTGAGTTTCACCCCGTCCGGCGATGGACCGGAAGGCGCTTGGGCCTACGATTCCATTGAACTTGGCTGGGGCAACTACGACGTACGCGACGCCGCCGATGCTAATTTTCCCGGTATGGACGAGGTCCGCTTCTTCCCCCTGACGATTACGTTGAATGACCGGGACCTGGGCGAACGCGAGCACCAGATCACATGGAGCCTGAACCCCTCGGTGGATAACAACTGGTGGAATACGCCGAGCCAGTGGCAAACCGTGGCGATGGTCGGCCCGATGTCTCCGACGTCGAGTGAAGGCGCCTCGGAACTGCCGAAGGTGTATGCACTGGCGCAGAACTACCCGAATCCGTTCAATCCGGCTACTACCATTCGTTTCCAACTGCCGAAAGCAGAGCAGGTGACGCTACGCGTATTCGATGTGCTGGGCCGGGAGGTGGCCTCGCTGCTCGATAATACGTCGTTGGCCGGCGGCGAGCACGCGGTGCGGTTCGATGCCTCCGGGCTGACTTCGGGGGTGTATTTGTACCGCCTCGAAGCGGGCGCCTCCTTTGTACAGACCAAGCGAATGATGCTGGTGAAGTAGGAAACGGGCGCCGGAGGGCAGGAGGCGCAGGATATTACTGCGCCTCCTGCAGCGCCTCGACAAATCCGTAATAGGCGGGCTTGGGGAGCAATCTCGTATCGAACAGGAGCGGCCACTCCGGCTGATCGTAAAAATTGATGAGCCAGGTGTCCGGATCGCGTAGTCCCCACATGGTAATGGCGAAACGCTGCTCCTCGGGAATCCGGTTGAAGGCCGCTACGACCTCCTTGACGCGCTCTTTCTGAATGTTTCCCCGCTCCTCATCCCAGGATTGCAGGCTGCCGTCGGTGTTGATGCGCACATCCAGTTCGGAGAGGTGCAGCTTCAGGCCGCGCTTCGCCACCTCGTCTATGGTCTCGGTAATCTCTTCGAGAGGCGGGCCGTCGTAGGCCATGTGCATTTGCAATCCTACGCCGTCTATGGGAATGCCCCGCTCCTGAAAGTCGTCGAGCATCCTCGTCACGGCGCGGCGCTTGGGCAGGCTCCAGGTGAGCCCGTAATCGTTGTAGAAAAGCAGCAGATCCGGATCTGCTTCCCGGGCATACCGGAACAGCCGGGCGATGTAATCGTCGCCCATTCGCCGCCGGAACACGCTGTTGCGCAAGGCTCCCTGTGCGTCATCGAACGCTTCGTTGATCACGTCCCAGCTCACGACGCGTCCCCTGTAGCGCTGTATGACGGTCGTGATGTATTCTTTTACGGCGGCTTCGAACGCCTCGTCGTCTCCCCCGAAGTTTTCCATCCAGGACGGCGTCGTCCGATGCCACACGAGCGTATGGCCGTGGACCTGCATGCCGTTCGCCTCGGCGAAATCCACCAGCGCATCGGCTCCGGTCCAGTTGTACGATCCCGGACCGGTGGATATCGGGTTCATCTTCATTTCCCACTCGGCCGTGATGCTATTGAATACCTTTTCGATCACGGTGGTGCGCTCCGTGTTGGACAAGTGTACTGCCTGGATGGCTACGCCGACAGGGTGTACGGCGAGGGCTTTGAGCGCCGGGTAATCGCGGTTTGATTCCGGCGTGGTCTCGTCCATACCTGAATCGGCGTTGCATCCCGCAGCCGAGAGAGAAAGCAGGCACAGGAGCATGCCGGAGAAGGAGAGGAAGGAGCGCATCGGGTTGGGGTGGGGGATGAATGCGGGCATCGGCAGAAAGAACCTCATGGCTTTCACAGGCAGAAAGTTTAGATATGCACTTTGCGCATAATAAAGCACCCCTTTATGTTAAAAATGCATACCTCAAGCCAGAGCGGCATGTATATAGAAGCGTACCGATTCGTATCAACGTAGACGCAAGCCGTGTTCGGCAGCACTTCTTCATATCGTTTGGGCGGCGTTTCCGTTCCGGCGGGTGGGCGGGATGCGGCACAACTGGGCGCGTGGCGTTATTCAGTGCTTTTCGTGTATATTTTTGACAGGATATTATCATCACAATGGCCATGATCCATGCAGCAGGAAACACCCCGATCTACCGTTATTCCCGGCCTGCGCTACCGCGATGCGCACGCTGCTATCGAATGGCTGTGCAGCGTACTCGGTTTTGAACGGCGTCTTGTGGCGCCGCATGGCGAGGACGAGATTGCCCATGCCCAGCTCACGCTCGGCGGCGGTATGGTCATGCTCGGCTCCATGCGGGACGACGTGCATGGGCATCATGTCGTCGCCTCCGAACCCGGCGGGAAGCTCACGCAGGCGGCCTATATTGTTGTCAGCGACATCGAAGCGCTCTACGAGCATGTGCAGGCGAAGGGGGCGAACATCGTCATGGAACTGGAGGAGCAACCCTATGGCGGGAGCCTCTTCGCCGTCCGCGATCCGGAAGGGCAACTTTGGAGCATCGGGTCGTACGATCCGTGGGTGGAGGAGTAGAGGGGCTGCTTCACCTTTTTGTATATCTCCCTGTACGGAGGCAATACATGTTTATCACGAAGTTTATCAACACGAAGTTTGTCAAGAATAAGAACCTGGGCTGGTTCACCATGGAGTTGGTGATTGTTTTCCTGGGTGTCTACCTCGCTTTCCTGTTTAACGGCTACCGGGAAGGGCTGCATGAGCGGTCCATACAGATCAAGTATTACGACAGCCTGATCCTTGAATTTAATGTGCTTATTGGCCATCTAAACGATGAAAACGAGAAGCCCCGGAAGCACCTCACAGTAGTTGCCGAGATCGAACAGGGGGAACAGCCGGACTTGCTGCCCAGCGATCTTTACTACCTTTATCCCGGCGATGTGGTGGAGGCCGCCTTCAATAGCACGAACTTTGAATCGCTGAGTGATTACATACTCAGTAATATCATCCAGGGTACGCCGGCGCTGGAGTTCCTTGAAGAGAATGTCGACCGACTGAACCAGTTTACGATGACGGTGTTGTTACCGGCGCAAACAGGCGCCATGGACTTCTATGATGAGGAAGGATTGAAAGCAGCTTTTGCGTTGTATCCGTATCTGATTCGCGAGACTCACAGTGCCAATCGTCTGTTGGCGGAGTTTGTGGAGCAAAGGGCTATCCCTGATTTGGAGGAGAGGAGGGGCGAATTGGCCGCGCAGCTTCGTTGGCCATTTTGAGGGGATTGAGTGATGCGACTTCTTGCATTCCTGGATCGGCCCCCATTTGATACGCAAGCAATATCTCCCGAGTACCACATAGGCAACAGAAACGTGGACTATGCTCTGTGCTATCCTCGGGGGATAGCAACCATTCTGATAGAAGCAAGGTTTTTCCATGACCGTCTCCACACAGGAACGCAATGAGTTAGGGCTTCTGCTGCCGACCACCAATATCCCTATCGAGGTTCGTAATAAGGTCGAAGGGGCTGGCAAGGGGGAGATCATCAGCGCGTCCTACCCGTACAGGACCAAGCTCGCTCGCGCCGAGTACGAGCGCCGGAAGGCGGAGCTGCAGGTCGATTTGCTGAGGATGCAGCGGTGGGTTAAGGAGACAGGTCAGCGGGTCGTGCTGCTTTTCGAGGGGCGCGACGCGGCCGGCAAAGGCGGGACAATCAAGCGATTTATGGAGCACCTTAACCCGCGGAGCGCCTTGGTGGTGGCGCTGCCGATCCCTTCCGAGAGGGAACGCGGGCAGTGGTACTTCCAGCGCTATGTGCAGTGTTTGCCGTCCAGGGGTGAGATCGTTTTCTTTGACCGATCCTGGTACAACCGGGCAGTGGTCGAGCCGGTAATGGGTTTTTGCACACCGGCCGAGCGTTTCCGTTTCCTGAGGGATGTAGCGGTTTTCGAAGAGCTGCTGGTCAATGACGGATTCCACCTGTTCAAATTTTGGTTCTCGGTAAGCCGCGAGGAGCAATTGCGGCGGTTCATGTCGCGCTCCCGGAACCCGCTCAAGCAGTGGAAAATCAGTAATGTGGACATCCAGTCGCTCTCGCTCTGGGACGATTACACGGAGGCGAAGAAAACGATGTTCGCGGCCACCGACACGAAAACGTCACCCTGGGTGGTAATCAAGTCGGACGACAAGAAGCGGGCGCGCCTCAACTGCATGCGCTACGTGCTCGAGCAGCTTTCCTACCAGGAAGATGCCCGGCGGCGTGTGAGGAAGCCCGACAAGAAGCTTATCGGACCGGCGCAGAAGCTCTACGCACCGGGCGAGGTGTGGTAGCGGGAAGGAACCAACGGGCGAACCGCGCACCCCCCCTCACTCATCCGAACAGTAGAACCTATGGAACGCAGACCTGAACCCGACGAGTACGGTGCTTTCTATCGGCCGTACATAGCAGCGGTCCCCGATGGTCCCATCGTGGCTACGCTTGATGCACAGCGGGGTGATCTTGCCCGTCTGACGTCGGGCATGTCTCCCGACCGCGAGCGGTACCGCTACGCACCGGGCAAGTGGTCGGTGCGCGAGATTGTGGGGCACCTGACCGACAGCGAGCGGATGTTCGTGATGCGGGCTATGGCCTTTGCTCGAGGCGACAGCGCGCACTATCCGGGATTCGACGAGAACGAATATGCTGCTGCGTCGGGCGCGGACGAGAGAGCTCTTGCGGAACTGGTCGAAGAATGGGATGCGGCGCGGCACGCCACCGTATTACTGTTCAAGGGACTGCCGGACGATGCATGGGATCGTCGTGGACATGCCAGCGGCTTCGAGTTCTCCGTCCGGAGCATGGCCTGGATCGCTGCAGGCCATACGCAGCATCACCTTGGGATTCTGCGGGAGCGGTATCTGGGATTCGGGGGGATGATGACGGATGACAGGAACTCGGTTATGAAATTCCGATGAATCGCCGATCCTATTGCTACGAACCGTCGCAGCGGGCGTAATTCAGACAACCGGAGGGTGAAATCATTGTCATGTTGAAGAGGGTGACAGAATGAGCGATTCGCCAGAGGCCAGCGTCCCACCCCAAGGGCAATTCCTTGTCTACGCTGCCGAGGATGGTCGAGTAAAAGTCGAGTAAAAATTGATGTGCGGCTGGAGGACTAAACCGTCTGGCTTACGCAGCAGCATATGGCTGGCCTATTCCAGACCACTCGACAGAACATTAACCTGCACCTCAAGAATATTTGTACTGAGGGCGAACTACTCCGGGAGGCAACCTGCAAGGAATGCTTGCAAGTTCGCTGGGAAGGGAACCGCAAGGTCCAACGCAGACAGGATTACTACAATCTCGACGCCATCATCTCCGTCGGCTAAACCGTCTCAAATTCCAGGGCCGACAGATTCAGTGTGGGAGAACGTTGCGAGAGATGAAGTATTTCCACGCCCACCACTTCGTTCGATTCATTGTAATCAAGCACCACGCCCGGCGAGACTTCCTCGGACTCGGTGATTACCGAGGTATCAAGGCGCAGGTAGAGCGCGCCGGCCTCTTTATCGACATGCAGTTTCATAGATTTCCTTTCATGCTTCGGTCAAAGAATGCATTCGCCACTCGCCAAGGCACAACACAGGCATTCATGGCTATACGCGGTATTGCTGCCACCCTCAACGGAGTAACCACCACCTTTGTCTTGAAGGATGACCACGGGTTCTTCGAGGCATCTTGCCATGGAGTTTGACCCGGCTGGTGCAATGGGAACAAGATCGTAACGCCGCACCTTAATTTCCCGTAAACCTGCCCAACCATCTCGAATCAGTTCTTAGAGATATTCAATAGAGAATTTGATCCATGATGCATTTCAACAAGGCTGCCGAGGACTATTTCACCGAGTTAGGAAGGTTGCATGCCTCGGGCGCCGGGACCGGGGAACGGTCGAGTTATACTGCGCTTGCAGCGTTGCTAAATGCCATCGGCGCCACGCTCAAGCCGAAGGTGTTCTGCGTACAGGAACCTGCGGATCAGGGTGCGGGCCATCCTGATTTCGCCCTCTTTTCAGCCAGACAGATACAAAAGGGACGGCCTAAAAAAGGACAAATACCCGAGCGAGGCGTGGTCGAAGTGAAAGGCCCCGATAAGAACCCTTGGCGAATAGCCGAGGGTTCGCAGGTTGCCAGTTATTGGGATCGCTACCGTCTGGTGCTTGTCACCAATACGTACGAATTCGTACTGGTAGGCGAAGACAGCGCAGGACAACGAAAAACTATCGAGGCTTTTGCGCTGGCCGGCAGCGAAGACGAGTTCAACCGGTTGTTGGAAACTCCCCGAGCTTTTGCCCAAAAGGCAGGCGTAGGACTCGGAGAATATCTTGTCCGGGCACTGTCGCACCGGGCTCATATTGTTGAGCCGAAGGATCTGGCATGGTTGCTTGCCTCGTATGCCCGCGATGCGTTGGGGCGGGTGGAATCGGCGGGGGATACGTCGGCGCTTGTAGCGATTCGCTCAGCTCTGGAAGAGGCGCTGGGCATACAGTTTGAAGATGAGCGCGGCGAGCACTTTTTCCGATCGACCCTTATCCAAACGTTGTTCTATGGTGTCTTCTCTGCCTGGGTGTTGTGGGCGCGGCAGAGGGAACGGCCTGTGGGGGTGTTCAATTGGCACGAAGCGGTCTGGCATTTGCGCGCCCCCGTACTGGAAGCCTTGTTTCGGCAGTTGTCCAGTCGAACCCATTTACAATCGCTGGATCTCGTAGAAGTGCTTGACTGGACGTCTGCTGCGCTCGACCGGGTGGATTGTGACGCCTTCTTTGCCCGCTTCAATGAGGGCGAGGCTGTAACCTATTTCTACGAGCCGTTTCTCGAAGCTTTCGATCCCAAGCTGCGCAAGCAGTTGGGCGTCTGGTACACGCCCACTGATGTAGTGCGCTACATGGTTGCACGGGTAGACAAGGCGCTCAAGGAAGATCTCGGCATTGCCGACGGGCTGGCTGCGGAAAATGTCTATGTGCTGGATCCGTGCTGCGGCACCGGGGCCTATCTGGCGGAAGTGCTGCGCCGCATTGCTACCAATCTGGAAAATCGGGGCCTGGGTGCGCTTACTGGCGCACGGGTCAAGCAGGCGGCGACCGAGCGCGTGTTTGGCTTTGAGATCATGCCCGCGCCTTTTGTTGTGGCGCATTTGCAGGTAGGCCTGACGATGCAGGAGTTGGATGCGCCGCTTGCCGATGACGCCAACGAGCGTCCTGGCGTATTCCTTACTAATGCGCTAACGGGGTGGGAGCCGCATGCAACGAAGCCCAAACCCATTGCCTTTCCCGAACTGGAGCAGGAGCGCGAACGGGCCGAAAATGTGAAGCAGAAAGCCCCAATACTGGTGATTTTGGGTAATCCGCCCTACAATGGTTTCGCGGGCATGGCTGTGGAGGAAGAGCGTACGCTGTCCGATGCCTACCGAATAACCAATCGCGTGCGGCGCCCCGAAGGCCAAGGATTGAATGATCTCTATGTGCGTTTCTTCTGCATGGCGGAGCGCCGCATTCGTAAAGATCAGGGCGTGGTCTGTTTCATTTCCAACTATTCCTGGCTGGATAGATTGTCCTTTACGGGAATGCGAGAGCGTTTTCTGGAAGTCTTCGATGCGATACGGATCGACTGTTTAAACGGCGACAAATACAAAACCGGCAAGGTTGCGCCGGACGGTTCGCCGGATCCGAGCATCTTTTCGACGGAAAGCAATAGGGTTGGGATTCAGGTGGGCACTGCCATTTCAACGCTGGTGCGCAAAAGCAATCACGTGCCTGCGAAGACGGTCGGCTTTCGGCATCTTTGGGGACAGGCAAAGCGTGAAGAACTAACGGCGACGGCGGAAGCGGATCCGGAAAATCTCTATGAAAACGTTGGGCCTATTCTGCCGCTTGGTTTACCGTTTGTGCGAACGGCGGTGAGCGAAGACTGGTTCGACTGGCCAGCGCTGCCGGATCTGTTTCGGGAGTCGTTTCCCGGCGTCAAGAGCGGCCGGGATCCGTTTGTTGTCGATATTGATCTGGATCGCCTGAAGGGACGAATTAATGACTATTTCGATGCAAGCCTGAGCCATGAAGAGATTGAGCGTCGCTATCCAACCGCGATGCGCAACCCGCGAGAATACGATGCTCGCACGGTAAGGGACACGCTTCTTATGCACGGCGGTCCTACCGACAGTAGTTTTCTCCGTTATGCCTTTCGTCCCTTCGACAATCGTTATCTTTATTGGGAGGATAGAGCAAAACTAGTTGATCGTCCACGTCCGGAATACAGGCCGCATGTGTTTGAAGGGAATATCTGGTTGTCAACTGCACAGCATCTGCGCAAGGGATCGGGAGAACCGCAGACATGTTTCACGGGATATATTGCTTCTCTGCACCTGATTGAGCGCGGCGCCAACATTTTTCCCGCCTACCTGTGCGACGATGAGTTTGGAATCAGCGGCAACGAAGTAGAACGCCGTCCCAATCTCTCTAGTATCGCGCAGCACTATCTACAACGCCTCGGTGCGGGAGTAGAGGACTTGTTTCACCATGTTCTTGCCGTTCTCCACGATCCCGCTTACCGCGAGGCCAATGCCGGAGCGCTCAGGATGGAATGGCCGCGCATCCCGCTATTGGGCTGGCCCGATGGAAATGCCGCTGACGCGACGAAAATGCTTGTTGCATCGGCGGCGCGCGGGCGCGAATTGGCCCAACTTCTTGATACCGATACACCTGTTCCGGGTGTAACCCACGGCGTGTTGCGACCGGAGATCGCTGCCCTTGCCGTACCCACCACTACCGACGGCCGCAACATGACCGGAGACGACTTTGCCCTGACAGTGGGTTGGGGGCATTTCGGACAAGGCAGCATCGTGATGCCCGGTCGGGGTCATGTCCGTCGAGCGACCTTACACGCCGGAAGAACGTGCCGCTCTTGGAGATACTGTCGTAACGCTCAACGGATCAACCTTTGATATCTACCTGAACGACCACGCCTATTGGTGCAACGTTCCCGCTTCTGTCTGGAACTACAAACTGGGTGGCTACCAGGTGCTCAAGAAATGGCTCTCCTACAGGGAAAGCGGTGTGCTTGGGCGGGCACTGTCTCCAAGCGAAGTCCAGCACTTTACGGATACGGCACGGCGAATCGCGGCTATAATACTGCTCACGTCATCTTCCTTATAGCAAGCGACTTGACCTTGCCCCACCCCCAGCCGTGTGAAATTACAAGGCTTACTTCTTTTTAGGCGGAGGAGGAGGTGGCGGAGGTGGTTTTATCGCAACAGTGGCTTCGGGAGGTGAGGGGCCTGCTGCGAAATTTGCACTTTCCGAAGCATCGGAAGATTTTGGATTCGCAGGATGTTTTTGTTTATTTGCCATTAGCTACTCCGCAGATTGTTCTTGTTTTACGGGTACTTGGGGAAGGAATTCCACCATCTCGACTTCCGAGACGGAGATAAGAATAGCGACGACTCCCTCTATAGATTTCCTTTCATTATTTTCTAATAGCCATTCACCATCCTGAATAAAGAAATGTCCTTCTTTGGGACTGCTAGGCCACTCCGAAGGCCATCCATAGAGACGTCGTCCGCCATTCATATGCAACACAACATAGCAATCTGAAAGTCTAGAGAAGGCAGAGTACCATTCCGATGGATAGGAAGTTTCTTTGGTAACTTTTATTTTTCGGAGCGGGCGATGTAAAATATCACTATTCATAAAATAGACAGCTATTATTCCAAGTAATCCTGCTATGATAATTGATAAGAGGAGAGTAAGGTTTTCATTCCATAAATCAATTTTGGTCTTAAAAAACCATAATATAGTCGATACTATTATAGTAAATATCAAAGATTGGATGATATGTTCGAATACGTTCGGCTTAGGGTATGAAGTCAATAAATAAAAAACACTAACAGCCACAAAGCCTGGTAAAAGAAATACAAGAACTTCTATGGCTTCACTGGAAGATAACCATTCCATGTTCATCGAAGTGTTTTTAGTGCGGTAACTAGTCCGAATCTATTTTGATAATCAAATACAATGCTGTTTTCACTGTTACTGTAGTGAAACACCTTTATTTCTTCGCCGGCGGCGGTGGCGGTGGCGGTGGCTTGGTTGTATTAGCATTGTTATGCGAAATTCTCCTAGTCGAAGTGCCTTCTGTGATGGGTTGACGACCGGGAGGAGGGTTTTGTTCTTTGGCCATGGTGTGTAACTTTTTAGGATTTTGAGAACATGTGCGTGTTACCTTAGCCATGTTGCTATTGCAAGCAGCGGCTGGTTATAGGGGTTATAGGAATGCGGCCTTGCATTGGTTCCTTCAAAACAAATTTTTTTCGGAGCATCTCTTCGCTCGGAACCACGCTTGCCCCGCTCCGTCCCAAGCCTCATCATATTGCTGCCTATCCCATTCTGCCGGCCTGCGGTATGACCAGGGATAGGGCGCCGCAGAGAAGACGTATACGCAATGTAGAGGAAGTTCGATGCCGCCCGTACACTACCAGCAAGGAGGATTTCCGCCCGAAGATCGGCTGGACTGGCCGAAACTAATCCCGCTGATCGGCCCCGCCGCCGCTGCCGTTGCACGTTATGACGGGGTACTTGCAGCTATCCCGAACCCCGATGTGTTGCTGTCGCCGCTGACCACCCAGGAAGCGGTACTGTCGTCTAAAATCGAAGGCACGCGGGCCACGATAGGCGAAGTCCTGGAGTTCGAGGCCGGGCAAAAGGTGGATTCGCCGGAACTCCGCAACGACATCGAAGAAATTCTCAGCTATCGCGTTGCCATGCGCGGTGCGGCGAAGATGTTGCAGGAGTTGCCCCTCTCGATGCGGGTTGTTCTTGAGGCGCATCGAGTGTTGCTGGACGGGATCCGTGGCCGCAACAAGGGTCCTGGCGAACTGCGGCGCATTCCCAACTGGATCGGAAGCCCCGGATCCACGATGGAGAACGCCACCTATGTTCCCATCGGTGCAGATCAATTACCCGAGGCTATGTCCCGGTGGGAACGCTATATCCACGAGGATGCGCCGGATCGGCTCATTCAACTCGCCATTCTGCATGCGGAATTCGAGGCGTTGCATCCGTTTCTGGACGGCAACGGGCGCTTGGGGCGTATGCTGGTACCGCTGTTTCTATGGCAACATAGCCTTATTCGCCAACCCGTGTTCTATATCAGCGGTTACTTCGAAGCGCGACGGGAAAGCTATTATGCAGGACTGCTTGCGATTTCTCGTGACGACAATTGGACAGGCTGGTGCCAACTATTCCTTGAGGCGGTGCGGTTTCAGGCGGAAGATAACTTGACGAAGGCTATGAAGATTCTCGATCACCATAGATTTATGAGGGGGCATATCACAGAGATTTCTCGTTCTCCATATGCATTGCGTGCCCTCGACTGGATTTTCGCACATCCAATTTTCAAGACCAGCGACTTCGTAACCACAGCCGGCATTCCGGAACGTTCGGCACAACGGTTCCTGGATGCGATGCGTGAAAGCGATTCACTGCAGTTGATTCGATCAGGGGGTGGCCGCCGCGGTGCTATCCTTGTATTTCCCGAGATATTGAATATCGTAGAAGGGCGGAAAGTATTTTGACCGACACCTATGACGCATAAATGGATTTGTACGACACTTTTCTATAAAAGTGGCTCGCAAGATCGTTTACACGCCACATGTGGCGCACAAAGCTCATTTGCTGGACACTTCTGACCAACAAAACTACCTTGACGGACACTTTTTGCATTATATGTCCGCAAAACCCATTTTCCAGACACTTCTGTCCGTCAAAATGTTTTACCGGTCACCCCTTGCCTGATCTATCCTGAAACCCTCATCCGTTATCATGAAACTCCGGCCCGTTTCCTACTCCCCGGACGAGGCGATTGAGCGCGCACAGCGCTTCGCGGAAGATATGATGCGCCGCCGTACCGTCCGCCATTTCGATTCCCGGCCTATCCCGGACGAGGTGCTCGACGCCGCGTTACTCGCTGCGGCCTCCGCACCGAGTGGCGCGAATCGCCAGCCATGGCGTTTCGTGGTGGTTCGCGATGCCGGGATCAAGTCCAGAATCCGCGTGGGGGCGGAAGCCGAGGAACACGAATTTTACAACCGGCGGGCTACCCGCGAATGGCTGGAAGCGCTGGAGCCATTCGGGACGGACGAAAACAAACCGTTCCTCGAAGAGGCCCCGGTGCTCATCGCCATCTTTCTTGAACGCTATGGGTTGGGCAAGGACGGCAAGCGCATCAAGAACTACTACACGTCGGAATCCGTGGGCATTGCCACAGGCTTTTTGATTGCGGCGCTGCATAATGCCGGTATCGCCACCCTTACGCACACGCCCAGTCCGATGGGTTTTCTGAACGAAATTCTGGACAGGCCCCGCAACGAAACCCCGTTTCTGCTGCTCGTAGCGGGATATCCGCGTGAGGACGCCGAGGTGCCCGACATCGAGAAGCTGCCGTTCGATACGGTAGTCCGTTATGTAGGGAAATAGGCTAAAACCCTGTTTTCACTCCTCCACTTCCTCATCGCTCCATTCCAATCGGACTTTAAGTTTATTCAGGTGGCTCCAGGGTAAATGCCCTCCATGCTGGAGCATGCCGACAACGATACCAGGTGCGATGCCTTGCCTGACAGCGAAGGCGCGAACCGATTTTTCGCTGCGTGGACAACTGGCGACAAACTCTGCCCATGCACGCCGGGGCACAAGAGCATTCGATGCCCATGCATTTGCCTCTGCTTCAATATCTGCCGCGTCGCCCCGAATTTTTTGACCATCGACAAACACATCCTTTTTGCTATGTAGAAGGATATGCGCCGCTTCATGAAAGAGGGTGAACCACAGGTGATCGTCCGTCTTATGGCGAACGTTTAATTGAATGATTGCCTGCCGGGGAGAAAGCCATCTCGCTACTCCGCTAAGGGCCATCCTTGACAGTGGCCTGACAGGGATTAGAGCTACGCCGGATTGATTGCAACATTGCTGCGCTCTGGCCAGTGCTTCTTTGAACGGCTTTGAGGTCAGATTGCGGATCTCATGCAAAGCTTGCCTGAAACGTCCCTTGTCGTACTCTGCACAAACCTGTTGCTTTGCCTCGATTTCTCCAAGTCGTAACCATGTAGCCAGCACCGCTTCGTCACTCCTGAATCCTGGCGAATGGCGATACGCCGCATTCGCCAGACCATACCTTGTATTCCAGGCCTCGACAGATGCCACGCCAAAGAAGGAGAGAATGCTGGACATGGCGTCCGCATCCGAGTCAGGTTTCCGAATAACGCCTCGTTTCGCAAGTTCTGCAATGGGAAATCGCTTCAACCATGCAGTGGATCTGGTCGCGGCGGCGGATTCGGCTTTCCGGGCGAGATGCAGTTGATATTTCTTTTCGATACCAAGCCAGATACCCGCATTAAGACCCAGTACCTTTTCGAATTGTAGCGCGGTCTCCGGTTCAACGGGTGCTTTGCCGGCAATGATCTCGCTGATCAACTTCGCAGAGCGTCCACATCGACGGGCGAATTCGGCCTGCGAGAGACCTCGCGCTTCGAGGTACTCATCCAGAATCCAGCCCGGAGGAACTGCATAGTCTGGTCGATATTGGTTGATGGTGGCGGCCATGTTGTTTTTATCCATGCCTGCCGTTCTAAAAATCATTACGTATAACGTAACGATTTTATATCATACTGTCAACAAAGATGTAGACAAAAAAATTTATGCGCCCAGGCATTGTGTCCGTATCCGTATTTTCCGGGGCGCGTCCTGCTGCGCAGATTGTTTTTCCGGGAAACCGGGACCCGATCCCACCGAATTTACCTTTTGCCCCGATGCCGCTGGCGCCCCGCTCGCTTTTTGCCTGTACGCTTCTGGCGTTCCTGCTGGCCGCTTGCAGCGAGTCGATGCAGGAACTTCCGACCGAACCGGTTATGCAGCAAACCGTGTTTACCATAGGCGGCGATCGTCCCGCCACCCTGAAGATCCCGATGGGTTACGATGCCATGAGCCCCTTGCCCGTCGTGCTCAGTCTGCACGGTTTCCAGGGCAATCCCACGGGCCATGATGAGTATTGGGGTCTTTCCGAGCGGGTCGATGCCGATAACTTTGCCCTGATCCTGCCCGCCGGAACGCGCAATCCCTCCGGCCTGCGCTTCTGGAACGCGACGGACTTCTGTTGCAACTTCTTCGAGTCCGAAGTGGATGACGTGGCCTATCTCGCCAGTCTCATCGAAGAAGCGGGCGAACATATCCTGGTGGGCCGCATCTTTTCGGTCGGGCACTCCAACGGCGGCTTCATGTCCTACCGCCTTGCCTGCGAAGGTTTTCCGGGCCTGACCGCGATCGCTCCGCTTGCGGGCGCCTCGTTTCTGGACCCGGCCCGTTGTGAATCGGCGCCGCCGGTTTCCGTACTGCACATCCACGGCACCGAGGACAACGTCATTTTCTATCGAGGAAGTACCGACGGAGCCGGGTACGTCGGCGCCGAGGATGTGGTGGAGCGCTGGGCCGAACGCGCGGGGTGCGACCTTTCCAGGGCCGAAGAACTTCCCGCCATCGATATCGACAATGCCAACGCCGGCGCGGAAACCGACCGCATTCGCTACCGTGAGGGTTGCCAGGACGGCATTACGGTCGAGCTCTGGAAGATCAACGAGGGTTCGCACGGTCCCTGGTTGACATCGAACTATGCGGAGCGCCTGATCGACTGGTTGCTGAACGAATCCCGCACGGAAGCGTCGTAAGGAAAGTAGCGCCGTCGCTCTTCAAGTGAAAGACCCGATCTTTCAACGAAACGGTATCGGAGCACGATATGTAATGATTAGGTATATTTCCGGGAACTCACTTAAAATGACGCTGTTTTATGTTAAAAAAAGGGGCATACGCCATGGTGCTTCAGGAATACATTCAAGACGAAGTGTTCTCGCCCGGATTGGTTGCGGATGCGCTTCGAACGAACAAGCGCGAAATCGCTGGCACGCTGGGGTTGGGAGGCGATGCGCTTTCGAGAACTAAAAGGATCCGGGCGCCCAAGACCCAAACCCGCATCCGGGAAATGCTGGAGATTCTCAATCGTGTGGAAAAGCAAACCGGATCCCTTTTGGCGGCGTATGCCTGGTTTCGCTCCGAACCGATGCAAGGGTTCGGGGGCATGACCCCGGACCAACTCGTGCGGGAAGGCAAAGCGAGCCATGTCCATGCGTACCTTGACCGTATCATGGCGGGCGGTTATGCGTGATGCGGTTTCAGGGGGTTGTTTATCGCGCGCATAACCCGCAATGGGCGTGGGACCCACTCTCCGGGGAAGGGGCAAGGCGTCATGGCGGCCGATTTAATCGACGCAACCTGCCTGCGCTGTATACATCTCTGTTGCCGCTAACGGCTATACGCGAAGCGGAGCCATTGGGGCGACCCATGCAGCCTCTCATACTCTGTGCCTACGAGGTAGATGTCGAACCCATTTTCGATGCACTGGATGAGTCCCGGCGGGCGGAGTACTCTGTCTCGGATTCCGATCTTTGCTGTCCGAATTGGGAACGCGATATGCTGGATGGTATAATTCCCTTGCCGCATGCACTGGCGGATCAATTGATCGCGGAGGGTTTTGCCGGAATGCGGGTACAAAGTTTTGCGCGAGAAGCAGAATCGAAAGATATTAACCTGATTCTATGGCGGTGGGGTGCGCAACGACCAAGCCGTATCGCGTTGATTGACGATGAGGGCCGTCTGACAAAGAATCTGAAAGACCCTATGGGGAAACTCGTTTCAAAGTCTCCAGACGGCAATGTTGCCCGGGTTCCTTAATATGAAAAACCGCTGCCACGCATTAACCGTACTGCGGCCATGCACTCCTTCCAACCTCACCTCTTTGTCATTCTCGGCGCCAGCGGCGACCTGACATCGCGCAAGCTGGTGCCCGCTCTGTTCCATCTCATGGAGCGGCACGACGAACTGCGCTATTGCCACATTCTCGGCGTGGCCCGGTCCGACATATCCGACGCCGCCTTCCGGGACGGCGTCCGGGAGGCACTGCGCGAGCAGCATCCGGAGGGCTCCGATCTCTCTGCCTGGTGCGACGATCACGTGTTCTACCAGTCGCTGGGGGGCGGAAGCAACGGCTACGACGGACTTGCCCGCCGGATCGACTCCATCGAAAAGGAATGCAGCCTGCCCGGAAACCGGGTCTTCTACCTTGCTCTGCCCCCAAAGACGTTCCCCGGAACCATCGAGGCCCTCGGGCAGGCCAATCTCCACAGGACGGCGGGCTGGGCACGGCTCGTCATCGAAAAGCCGTTTGGACACGATCTGACGTCGGCCCATGCGTTGAACGACCTCGTACACCAGTATTTCTCCGAATCCCAGATATTTCGCATCGACCACTATCTCGGCAAGGAAACCGTACAGAACCTGCTTGTCTTCCGGTTCGGTAACGCACTTTTCGAGAGCGTATGGCACCGGGGGCAGATCGAACGGGTCGATATCCAGGTGCACGAAGCCTTGGGCGTGGAAACGCGTGCAGGCTATTACGACCAGTCAGGAGCGTTGCGGGACATGGTGCAGAACCATATTACGCAGTTGCTCTCGCTGGTTGCGATGGAGGCGCCCGCCCGGTTCGACGCCGACTCCATTCGGCAGGAAAAAATCAAGGTGCTGGAATCCATCGTTCCACTCCGCCCAGAGGATGTGCTGCTGGGCCAGTACGCCGCCGGCGAAATGGATGGCAAGCCCGTAAGGGCATACCGCGAGGAAAAGGGGGTGCCGGACGGGTCTACCACCGAAACGTTCGTCCGCCTGCGCATGGAGATCGCCAACTGGCGTTGGCGAGGCGTTCCGTTCATCCTCGAGACCGGCAAGCGCATGCCCGAAAAGCGCACCCGCATTGCGATCCGGTTTCAGCCGGCCCCGGTCTCGCTTTTCCGGCCCTACGAGGATACCTGCAACGTTCGTCCCAACATCCTCGAAATCACGTTGCAACCGGACGAAGGGTTCAACCTGCACTTTGACGTAAAACAGCCTCGCATGCCGCTCAGGCTAACCCCCAGAAGGCTCCGCTTCCGCTACGACGAGGTGTTCGGCGATCTCCCGCAAGCCTACGAAACGCTGCTCGGCGATGTGATTCAGGGAGATCAGACCCTGTTCGTGCATGCCGACGAAGTGATCAACTCGTGGCGGCTCTACACGCCGATTCTCGAAGCCGGCCTGCCTGTGCATCCGTACGCTCCCGGATCAACCGGCCCGAATTCCGCTTCGTGAGACGCGGCCTTCCATGAAACGACGGCTGGAAACGTACGAGCACCTCGATGCGCTGAGCCATGCGGCCTTGCGCATGATTCGCGCGAAGGCGCGCGCGGGCACGCCTTGCAGTATTTGCCTTTCCGGCGGATCGACGCCGGAGCGCCTTTTTTCGTTGCTCGGCGGTGCGGAAGGGCGCTCGTTGCCATGGCCCGACATCCGCCTGTTCTGGGCCGATGAGCGGTTCGTACCTGAAGATCATCCTGGCAACAATTTCCGGGCGGCCCGGCGCTTGTTCGTTGACCACGTACCGATTTCGGAGGCAAACCTGCACCCGGTAAATACCTCGCTCAAAACGCCCGAAGCGGCTGCGGAAGACTACGAAGCTATCCTGCGGGGATGCTTCGACTCCGCTTCGGCTACAACCTTCGACCTTGCTCTGCTCGGCATCGGGGAGGATGGACACACTGCCTCGCTGTTTCCGGGATACGCGCCGGTAAAGGACCGGTGGGCAGTGGCGGTAGAGGGGCCTGCATCCAGGCCGCCGAGGGAGCGGATCACACTCACGCCCGCCGTACTCAACCGGGCGGAAACGGTGGTATTTATGGTTGCGGGGGCAGCCAAGCGGGAGACACTGCGGCGCGTCCTCGACGACGATCCGGCCCTGCCTTCCTCGCACATCCGCGGGCTTCGGGAAACAGTGGTTCTTGCCGATACCGCGGCGTATCCTGACGCCCCGGCGTGATCCTACGTCCTTATGCACCGGGTTCTGACCGGCCGTTCAGGGCCCGTGTACATGCGCGGCGGCGCGCTTCCTTTATCCGCCGGGTTTCGACCCCGCCGCATGGCCCACCATACCGTGGCGAACCGCCTTGGTCACCGGTCAGGCACGTCCCGATGGAGCGCCTCGATCCATACGTCGGCTTCCGAATCGCTCGGCGCCCGCCAGTCGCCGCGCGGCGAAAGCGAACCGCCGGATCCCACCTTCGGCCCATTGGGCATGGCCGAGCGCTTGAACTGGCTGGTTTTGAAGAACCGGTAGAGGAATACGCCCAGCCAGTGCTTGATCTCGGCAAGGGCGTACGTGCGTGCCGGCAATCCGTCCGCTTCCACACCCTCACGATTTTCAGGAGCACTGCCCCAGGCATGATGGCTCAGGAACGCGACCTTTGCAGGCCGGAAACCGTACCGCGTAACGTAATACAAATTGAAATCCTGCAAATCGAATGGCCCGACAACCTCCTCGGTTCGCTGGTGCGGCTCGTCGGCGTTTCCGCTCTCTTGCGGAACGAGTTCCGGCGAAATTTCCGTATCCAGAACGGATTGCAGCACCCCGGCGGTACGGTCGTCGAAGGCGCCGGCTTCCATCGTCCACCGGATGAGATGCTGGACCAGGGTTTTCGGAACGGACGTATTTACGTTGTAATGCGACATGTGGTCGCCGACGCCGTACGTGGTCCATCCCAGCGCCAGTTCGCTCAAGTCGCCGGTGCCCAGTACGAGGCCGCCGTGCAGGTTGGCCAGCCGGAAAAGATGGGAGGTACGCGTTCCGGCCTGTACGTTCTCGAACGTCACGTCGTACACTGGTTCGTCATCCGCAAATGGATGGCCGATGTCGCGAAATGTCTGCATGGCGGCGGGCCGGATGTCGATCTCCCCGGCAGTAACCCCCACTGCCTGCATGAGCGACCGCGCATTCGCCAGCGTCCGGTCGCTCGTGGCGAATCCGGGCATCGTATAGGCCAGGATGTGTTCTCTGGGGAGTCCCAGTTTGTCCATGGTCCGGGCCGCCACAAGCAGCGCCTGCGTCGAATCGAGTCCCCCCGACACCCCGATTACGATGCGGTCGATACCGGTGCTCTGCAACCGCTGCATCAGGCCATGCACCTGAATGTTACAGGCTTCCTGGCATCGGGCGTCCAGCGTGGCCGGATCGCTCGGTACGTACGGAAACCGTTCTACCGGGCGCCGCAGCGGAATGTCTCCTTGCGGAACCTCGAAATCGAAGGCTATGCGCCGTAATGTCTGCAACCGGTCCCGGTGATCGCCTGCCGCGTCGTGAAAACTGGTCAGACGCATCCGGTTTTGCGCCAGCAACTCGAGGTCCACATCCGCGAGCATCATCTGCCCTTCTGGCGAAAACCGCTCCGTTTCCGCGAGCAGCCGCCCGTTCTCCCAGATCATGCCGTGTCCGTCCCAGGCCAGATCCGTCGTGGATTCGCCCGGCCCTGCTCCCGCATAGAGGTACGCGGCAACGCACTTGCCCGATTGCAACGCGCACAGCCCGCGCCGGTATTCCGCCTTGCCGATGGTGCTGTTGCTTGCCGACAAGTTAGCCAGCACGCAGGCCCCGCCCAGCGCCGCATACGTACTCGGCGGAATAGGCACCCACAGGTCCTCGCACAACTCCACGTGGAGCGCAAAGTGCTCCAGGGAGGGCGTCTCGAAAATCAGATCGCTTCCGAAGGGTACGGTGGCGTTTAGAAAACGCACCTCGCCCCGCAGCGCGGCGGCGGCACGTGTAAACTGCCGCTTTTCGTAGAATTCGGCGTAGTTCGGCAGGTAACTTTTCGGGACGATTCCCAGGATATTTCCCCGGTAGATCACTACCGCACAGTTGAATAGCGCGGCGTCGAAGCGAAGGGGCGCGCCGACGACAAGCACCGGCGTCAGGTCGCGCGAAGCGGCCGCCACGCGGGATACGGCTTCCATCGCGCTGTCGAGGAGCGCATCCTGGTGGAACAGGTCATCGTTGGCGTACGCCGACAATCCCAGTTCAGGGAACACGGTCACCGCTGCGGACATCGCGGAAGCCTGTTCCGCAAGCCGGATCGTTTGCTCGGCATTATAGCCCGGATCGGCCACGCGCAAACGCGGCACGCAAACAGCGGTCCGGATGAAGCCGTGCGAATAAATCGAGTGAAAAGGACGTTCCATGGGTCTGCACTATCGAGGCATACTCGACCATAAAGATACGCGATACGCGCCTCCCGTGGAGCGCCCGGCGTGCAAGCCCCCGCACGGAACGTCTCGCAGCGTACGTTACGCGGCCCTGCGTACCGTAGCGTCCCACAAGCCGGCCATGTAGGTGGCCCCCAGCGCACGATCGTACAAACCGTATCCTGCCAGTCCTTTCTCTCCCCAGATCATACGCCCGTGATCCGGTCGGGCCGGGCCGTCGAATCCAATCTCCAGTAGAGCCTCCATCACTGCCGGCATATCCACGTCACCATCGGGATGTACGCTCTCCCGAAAGGACCGGTCTCCGAGATGGGTCACGTTGCGCGCATGCACAAAATGGATGCGCCCCGCCAGCGAACGAATCGTCTCCGGAAGCCGG
Source organism: Rhodothermales bacterium (assembly GCA_965248175.1). Classification (GTDB taxonomy): domain Bacteria; phylum Bacteroidota; class Rhodothermia; order Rhodothermales; family VXPQ01; genus VXPQ01. The sequence goes on along the minus strand of OZ252093.1, from coordinate 313,564 downwards.
GCGGCTTCGGCAGGATTCGCGCCCAGCGAACCCGTACACAGTGTCACGCCGTTTGCTTCGCTGTCCACCAGTTGCGTAACTCGTTTCAGTGCGGCGCCGCTCGTAATAATGCGCGGGAACCCCGCCACGGACCAGGGCGGATCGTCGGGATGAATGGCAAGGCGTACCCCGGCACGCTCGGCCACGGGAACGATGCGCTCCAGGAAATACGCCAGATTGTCCCACAGGTCTTCCTCCGAGAGTTCCGCGTATCCGGCGCGCAACGCGGTGACTTCCTCGCCCGTGTAGGCAGCGTGCCACCCCGGGAGGTCCTGCGTCCCCGCAGAAAAGTCGATTGCTTCCATGTCCTTCTGATCGAACCGGAGCGCCGTCGATCCATCCGGTTGCGGCATCGCCAGATCCGTGCGCAGCCAGTCGAAAACCGGCATGAAATTGTAGCAGATGACCGGTACGCCTTCGGCGGCCACCGCTTCCACGCTCTGTTCGTACCGGGCGATCAATGCGTCTCGGTCCGGCCGCCCCAGTTTGATATGTTCGTGTATGGCAATCGACTCTACCACCGAAAAACGCAGGCCCGCCGCTTCGATCGTTTCGCGCAGCGCACGCACTTTTTCCCGGGGCCATACCTCGCCCGGTGCGCAATCCTGAAGCGCACTCACAATGCCCGTCATGCGGGGAATCTGCCGGATATACCCCGGCGATACCGGATCGCCCGGGCCGTACCACCTGAACGTCAGTTTCATAGCGTTTCGCTGAAGAATTACAGAGTGCTGCCGATCCTGCGCGGGTCAAAGCATCATCACCTGCTCCACCTTCGCAGCGGCCTGGTACACAGCGACGATTTCATCGCTGGAATGCACTTCCATCTTCGCCGTAAGGCTGAGATACCGGCCTTTGGACGACGCGCGCACCGTAATCGGGTGTCTCCCGAAGATGTTTCTGAGTTCGTCCATGCTGCGGGCAGGCACAATGAACTTGAACAGATACTCGTCGGGAAAATCAATCTGATCGTCCAGAAGTTCCTGAAAATGACGCCACCAGGCATCCTCTTCCGCCGGTACGCTTTTCATGGTTTGTTCGCTCCCGGGCTGCTTGAAATCGATCGGGAAGTTTGTCGTTCCGATACAGGCGCGGTCGGGCAGGCACCATATTGAGATTTCCGCAACTTGCCGGGAATGCTCATCACTAATTTGTGCCCCTGCCATCTGAAACGAGACGTAATATCTGGTCGTTCCTAATGGAACGGGCGCACGGTGTCATGTTGGCCGGAGGGTCGCCTGAACCCTCTCGGTCCGCATCTGTCCGCACGGTGCGCCCGTTTGGTCCAATTTTTCAAAAAATCCCCCGGCTTCCTTTGTAATTTTATACATGGCCTCCCTGTTTTTTCGCCGGCAAAATGGAGGATCAGCATAAGATCCGCCATTTTTTTTCATTCTTGCTGGCCCTTTGCTTCCATACAGCCTTCCCAACCAAACGATTACTGAACATACAGACACGATCCGCGCTCTTCGCATTCTGCCAAACTGTCATGCGTTGGGCTTCCGGTACGCTTTTAGTAGGTACTGACCGCACAACGATGCGCGAGTGGCCCATACAAGGGGTATCCTTTCCGGATACAGGGCACGGTTTGCATTGAAACATGCATTTGTCGGTGTAAAACAAGTATCCGAATGAATTCCCAACAGGAAAACAATGGGCATCAGGCGCTCGAGCGCTTTGCCCGTGATCTCATCGAGCTGGCAAGGAAGGGCGGCATCGACCCCGTTATCGGGCGCGACGAGGAAATCCGGCGCGTCCTGCAAATTCTTTCCCGCCGGACCAAAAACAACCCCGTGCTGGTCGGGGAACCCGGGGTCGGGAAAACGGCGATTGCGGAAGGTCTGGCCATTCGCATCGTGCAGGGCGATGTGCCGGAAGGGCTCAAGGACAAGCGGCTGGTCGCGCTCGATATGGGCACGCTCATCGCGGGCGCCAAGTACCGCGGCGAATTCGAGGACCGGCTGAAAGCCGTTGTCAGGGAAGTCGCCGAATCGGATGGACAGGTCATTCTGTTCATCGACGAAATCCATACGCTCGTGGGCGCGGGCGCGGCGGAGGGCGCAATGGATGCGGCGAACATTCTGAAACCCGCTCTCGCCCGCGGCGAATTGCGCGCCATCGGCGCAACCACCCTCGACGAGTACCGCAAGCACCTCGAAAAAGACAAGGCGCTGGAACGCCGCTTTCAGATGGTGCTGGTTGCGGAGCCGACCGTAGCCGATACCATTTCCATCCTGCGCGGCATCAAGGATCGCTACGAGGTGCATCACGGCGTGCGGATCCAGGACGCCGCCATCGTAGCGGCGGCCGAACTCAGTCACCGGTACATCTCCGATCGTTTCCTGCCCGACAAGGCCATTGATCTGATCGATGAATCGGCGGCCCGGCTTCGGATCGAGATTGACTCCATGCCGGAGGATCTCGATCAGATGGAACGGCAAATCCGGCAACTGGAAATCGAACGGGAAGCCGTCAAGCGGGACGGTGCACAAGGCAAGCCCGAGCGGATTGATGAACAGATCGCCAAACTCGAGGAAGAGCGCAACGAACTCCGGGCGCGCTGGGAACAGGAGAAAAATGTCATTCGCACGATTCGGGATACCCGAGAGGGTATGGAGCAACTCCGTATCCAGGCGGAAAACCTCGAACGCAGCGGCGAGTACGGCCGCGTTGCGGAAATTCGTTACGGACAGATTCCGCAGGCCGAACAAAAAATCCGGGAGGCGCAGGCTCAGCTCGATGAAATCCAGGAGCGGGGCGCGCTGTTGAAGGAAGAAATCGACCCGGAGGACATCGCAGAGATCGTATCGCGGTGGACCGGTATTCCGGTGGCGAAAATGCTTGCCGGCGAGCGGGATAAGCTGTTGCGGCTCGAAGAAATGCTGGAACGCCGCGTTGTCGGACAGCCCGAAGCGCTCCGGGCCGTTTCCGACGCCGTGCGCCGGGGCCGAACCGGATTACAGGAAGCGTCGCGCCCGATAGGGAGTTTTATTTTCCTTGGCTCCACCGGTACGGGCAAGACCGAACTGGCGAAGGCCCTCGCCGAGTTCCTGTTCAACGACGAGAACGCCATGGTGCGCATCGACATGAGCGAATACCAGGAGCGCCACACAATCAGCCGTCTCGTGGGCGCCCCCCCGGGTTACGTCGGCTATGAAGAAGGGGGGCAACTTACCGAAGCGGTGCGTCGCCGTCCGTATTCCGTTATTCTGCTCGACGAAATCGAGAAGGCGCATCCCGAAGTGTTCAATGTGTTGTTGCAGGTTCTCGACGACGGGCGCCTGACCGACAACAAGGGCCGCGTAGCCGATTTCCGGAATACGATCATCATCATGACGAGTAACATGGGGTCCGAGATCATACAGGAACGGATCGAAGCCATCGAGACCTTCGATGACAAGGCGCTCGCAGCAATGAAGGAGGATATGAGAATCCTTCTCAAGCAACGGCTCAGGCCGGAATTTCTTAACCGGATCGACGAAATCGTTCTGTTTCGTCCCCTTGGCCCAGAACAGATACGCCGTATCGTAGATATACAGTATGCCCGGATCGAGGCGCTCGCCCGGCAGAACCAGAACCTTTCTCTCACGCTGTCCGATGCTGCGCGAGATCGGCTGGCAGAGCACGGCTACGATCCGACGTTCGGGGCGCGCCCGCTGAAGCGCGTGCTGCAACAGGAAATCGCCAATAAACTTGCAGAAGAAATTCTGGCCGGGCGCATTGCGGACGGAGATCGTGTACACATTGACATTGCCCCCGACACAGCGGGATTGACCTTCGAAACCGTCGGCCATTCTACGGCTGAACCGGCGGCATAAGCCTAATACCTCTATACTTTCATGAATAAAATCGCTACCTAAATGTCTCTTCCGGGTTTTACCATCCGGCCCGCCAGTCAGGACGATGTGCCGCTCATCCATGCATTCATCCGGGGGCTGGCCAGATTCGAGCGGCTCGAGCACGAATGCATGGCTACGGAGGAAGCGCTCCAGGATACCCTGTTCGGACCCCGCGCATATGCCGAAGTGCTTATCGGCGAATTCGAAGGCGCCCCGGTGGGATTTGCGCTTTTCTTCCACAATTACTCCACCTTTCTGACGAAGCCCGGCATCTATCTGGAAGATATCTACGTAGATCCTGCCTGGCGCGGACGCGGTTTCGGCACGGCGTTCCTCACGCATGTGGCCGATCTGGCGGTCGCCCGGGGATGCGGACGCCTTGAATGGTCCGTGCTGGACTGGAACGGAAACGCCATCCGGCTTTACGAGCGGCTCGGCGCCGAACCGATGAACGAATGGACGACCATGCGTGTGACCGGGGAGGCGTTCACTGCCCTGGCCCGCGTTACGGATGGCTAACGGGTGCGTACAGGCATTCCCGGATGCGCGACACTTTTCTTTCTTTTACTGCATAAAAATTTCGAAAGTGTTACCTTTTCGGTTAGAACAGCCCTGCCCACAGATCCCGAAAAGCAATGACCTCCAGAAATCGACGCGACTTTTTGAAGACCGGCGCGCTCCTCGCCGGAGGGCTTGCGCTGCCAAGCATTGTTCCGGCCTCCGCTCTCGGACGCGCTGGCCGCCCGGCTCCCAGCGATCGCATAACGCTTGGATTCATCGGCACGGGCAATATGGGAACCGGGCACCTGAAAACATTTCTCGAAAAGGAGCAGGTACAGATTGCGGGCGTCTGCGACGTAAACCGGGGGAGTCCCGGATACTGGAACGGCGCCTACGCGGGCAGGGAGCCCGCACAGCAGATCGTGAACTTTTTCCGCGGCAAGCAGATACACTCCGGGCAGTACACCCCCTGTGAAGGGTACGAAGACTTTCGGGAGTTGCTGGCCCGCGACGATATCGATGCGGTTGTGATTGCCACGCCGGACCACTGGCACGCCATTCCGGTTATCGCTGCCGCACGCGCCGGCAAGCACATTTACGGGGAGAAACCGCTTTCGCTTACCGTCAGGCAAGGACGGGCCATGAGCGATGCCGTAAAGGAGGCAGGGGTTGTGTTCCAGACTGGCAGCCAGCAGCGCTCCAACGAGCGTTTTCGTCATGCCTGCGAGCTCGTGCTGAACGGACGCATCGGCACGCTTCGCACGGTACGATGTGGTCTCCCGCCGGGGCATACAGACTTCGGTCAAACCGGTGACCGGAAAGAGCCCGAGCCGGTACCCGAAGGCTTCAACTACGATTTCTGGCTTGGCCCCGCTCCGGAAGCGGAATACTGCCCTGCCCGGTGCCACGTGAACTTCCGCTGGATCCTTGATTACTCCGGGGGGCACGTGACGGACTGGGGCGGTCATCATCCTGACATTGCGCAGTGGGGCATGGGCACGACCCGGACCGGCCCGATAGCTATCCGCAACGCCAGGGGTACCTTCCCGGAGAACGATTTGTGGAATACGGCCACGGACTATTACTTCGAGGCGGAATACGCCAATGGGGTGACTATGATCATCACCAGTGACGAGCAGAGGGGTGTTCGTTTCGAGGGCGACGACGGGTGGATATTCGTGAGTCGCGGAGGCCACGAGGTGTCCGATCCGGCCATCTGGAGCACCATACTGAGCGATCAGGATACCCGCCTCTATCACAGCGACGATCATCGCCAGGACTTCATCGATAGCGTGATCGCCGGTACCGAACCGATAGCGCCGATCGAGGAGGCGCACCGCTCGATTACCATTGCTCACCTCGGCAATATCGCCATGCAGTTGGGCCGCGATCTGAGATGGGATCCGGATCGGGAAATGGTGCTCGACGACGCCTCGGCCAACGAGATGCTCGGACGGCCCATGCGGGAGCCCTGGAAACTCTGATGCGCTAAAAAGAAAGAGGAGGGCCAGGCATGTCGGGGCTCCAGTCCGTATGCAAGACCCTCCTCCGTGGCGCACACCGTCGGCGGAGGTAGGACCGAGGGGTGCGTTTGCGTGCACAACCGCCTGTTTTTCGCCGGCGGGTTAGGTGCACAGTTTCATTTCAAGCAAATTTCCTGCCACATAGATTTCCTTACGGGAGATTGTTGCACAGGTTACGCTGCGCCCGTCCCGATCTTCAGCGTCCTCCGTTTTGTCCGTACGCACGTTGTCCCGGTGGTGAAAGTCCGGATTGTGTCCGGCGTATACCCTGCGCAATAACGGATTATACAGCCGTTCATTCCACGCATTTCCTGTTTTTCAGGTGGGGTAGCTTATTTTTGCACAATCGGCCGCAAAAGGGAAATACTACTTGCAAAACGGTTTTAGATCGGTTTTATTGTTTGACGGATGTGCTGGTAACATACTGGTAACAGGACACGGGCTGTACTATGGCTGTACTATGGCTGTACTATGGCTGTACTATTGCCCCTGTCCGGGTTTTTTTCTCTGATCCGTCTTTGCAGATGGCACTGCCGATATGTATCTGAGCAAACTCGAATTGCATGGCTTCAAAAGCTTCGCGGATCGTACCGTGCTGCATTTCGATGCAGGTATTACGGCCATCGTAGGTCCTAACGGATGTGGCAAGTCGAATATTGTGGACGCCGTGCGTTGGGTGATCGGCGAGCAGCGCACCCGCATTCTCCGTTCCGACAAGATGGAGAATGTCATTTTCAACGGTGCGTCGAAGCGCAAGCCGTTGGGCATGTCCGAAGTGCTCCTGACGATCGAAAACAACCGGGATATTCTTCCTGCCCGGTTCGACGAGGTGCAACTGGGGCGCCGTCTCTACCGATCCGGCGATTCCGAGTATGCCATGAACGGCGTAACGTGTCGTCTTCGGGACATTATGGATCTTTTCATGGACACCGGTATGGGCGCCGGCGCCTACTCGGTCATCGAGCTCAAGATGATCGACGAGATTTTGTCCGAAAACACCGATGACCGGCGGCGTCTGTTCGAGGAAGCCGCCGGCATCACGAAATACAAGGTGCGGCGGCGCCAAACGCTCGCAAGACTGGACGCGACCCGGAACGATCTCGAGCGCATTCGAGACCTTACGGACGAGATCGCCAAGCAGGTTCGGAGCCTCAAGCGTCAGGCCGGACAAGCGGAGCGCTACAAGCAGGTCCGGAACCGCCTGCGCGAGATCGAACTGGCGCTTGCCAGCATCGACTATGCGCGCCTCGCAGAAGAACAAAGCAGGCTCAGTGACGAAACGACGGGCCTGAACAAGCAAACGACGCATGCAACGAAACAGGAAACCGATCAGGCGGATGCGCTGAAAGCTCTCCGGGAGAAATTGCTTGCTTGCGAGAAGCGTCTTGACGCAGAACGCACCAGCCTGTATACACACATCGACAAGCGGCGCGAACTGCAAACGGAGCAACTTCTTGCGGAAGGACAGTTGGAATCTGCCCGCGGCGAACGGCAACGCATGCAGGAGGAGCAGGAAACTGCTGCAATGCGCCGCATCGACATGGCGCAGGAGATTGCAGAGGTGGAAAAGGCATTGAAGGAAGCCGAGCCCGCTCTGTACGAGGCGGAGAAAAGGCTTGCTGCTGCAGAGCGAGAGCGCGACACGCGCCGCGCCGCCAGTGAGGAAAAACAGCAGGTATTGCTGCATCTTCGTGCAGAGGAACGCGCGCACGAAGAAGAACATGCCTCGCAACGCCGCCAAATCGACAAGATAGTCGGTCAGCGAGACCTTGTGCAGAGGAACATGGCGGATACGGAAACGGAACGGCGTGAGGCGGAAGAGTCGCTTGCCGAACTGCGTACGCTTGCGGCGGATACGGAAACCTTGAAGTCCGGGGCAGCGGCTGCTGTCGAACAGGCCCGGCTCGCCCTTGAACGGGCCACGGAGGAGGAGGCGCAGATCCGGAAATCTCTCGAGGAAGCACTCGACCGGCTGCACCAACTCGAACGCAAGCGGGAAGCGCTTGGGGCGTCGGCCCGATTGCTGGAGAGCATGCTCACGTCATACGAAGATTGCTCAGGGGCCGTGCAGTATCTGGCAACCTCGGAATGGTCGGGTGGAAGCCTGACCACGGTAGCCGATCTGCTTGCATGCAAGGACGCGGACCGCGTTGCCCTCGCCGCCGCTCTTGGTCCTTTCGCCGGGTGCATTGTCGTGGATTCCGACCACGAAGCCCGGGCAGCCATCGAACAATTGCGCCGCAACGGCCAGGGCCGGGCCACGTTCATTGTCCTGGACTGGATACCGGATACGATGGCCTCCGAAAGCTACCGCCCCGTGCAGGCCGCATCGCTTGAGGAATGCGTACGCGTTGCTGCGAGGCAAGTCGATTCCGGAAAATACGCTCGCCTCGTTCGTCTGCTGTTGCACGATGCGTACGTCGTCGATACGCTCGACGAGGCGGAACAACTCGCCACCCGGACTGCTTGCGGCGTGCGATTCTTTGCGCGCACCGGCGAATGGGTCGATGGGCAAGGAGTTCTGTATGCAGGCAGCGAGGAGGAAGGCGATGCGTTGGCATCGGGACGTCTCGAGCGCCGGGAGCAACTGGAAACCACGCGCCGCCGTTTGCAGGCGATTCAAAGCGACATCGAGGCCGCAGAAGGAATCATCGGCAAGCACCGCACCGCGATGGCTGCCGTTCCCGGCGAAACATGCCGCGAACGACTTGCCGATGCCGAGCGGGGCCTCGCGCAGGCGGAGCGGGAAGCGGCGCAGGCCGCGTTCAACATGGTAGCGGCCGAACGCCGACAGGAAGCGCTCGCGAACAAATCCGAAGAGGCAAAGACATTTCTTGAAGAGACAGGCAGTGAGGGAGAACGCCTCGACGCGGATCTTGCACAAGCTGCCGAGAATCTGAGTATAGTCCGATCTCGTCTTGCCGAAACGGAAACGGCATTCCGGACCGCCGAAACCGAAAGCCGTGCGGCAACAGGGATATGCAGTGAAGCGAGCCTTGAAGCGCTCAAAGCGCGCAACCGGCACGAGAATTTGCAGCGGGACCTCGATCGCGCACGTGGGCGCCTTCAGGACCTGCATGACCGTACGAAAGTGCGCACCCTCCGCATCGACGAACTCGACCGGAAAATGCAGCAGGCCAGTGATCGGCTGGAAAAACTGGCGGCCGACCGGTCTGGCATGGAAGAAAAGCAGGCGGCGCTCCGGGAGGCAATGGACCGATCGGAAGGCGATCTGCAAGCTATCCGGAAGGACGCGGCGATCCTCGAGGGCGAATTGCAGGGATTACGGGATCGGCGCGAGCAATTGATGCATCAGGAGCACAAGCGTGAACTGCGGCTCACCGAAATCCGGACCCTCACGGGTGCGCTGGTCGAACAGGTTTTCGGAGATTTTGCCGTGTCGCTCCCGGAAGCAGTGGCAGAGGCGTCTATCCTGGCGCCGGAAGACTTTGAGGAAGAGGCTGCCCGGGAGGAAGTGAGCGCATTGCGCCTCCGCCTACGCACCATGGGAAGCGTCAACGAACTTGCGCTTGAAACCTGGGAAGAGGAAACGAAACGGCTCGAATTCCTGACGCAGCAACAGCAAGACCTCGAAGCGGCCGAAAAGACGCTGCTCGAAACGATCGACGAGATCAATGCCACCGCCTCGGCGAGGTTCATGAAAACGTTCGAAGATATCCGGGGCCATTTCCGGCAAACGTTCCAGGATCTGTTCGGGGAAGAAGCGGTCGCCGATCTGGTGCTGGAAGATCCGGGGCATCCGCTCGAAACGGCCATCCGCATCCAGGCCCGTCCCGGGGGCAAAACGTCGTCGACCACCTCGCTGCTTTCCGGAGGCGAGAAAGCCCTTACGGCGATCGCACTCCTGTTTGGCATCTACCTTGTCAAGCCGAGTCCCTTCTGCATCCTCGATGAGGTAGATGCTCCTCTCGACGATAAGAATGTCCGGCGTTTCATGCGCATGATCCGGCGGTTTGCAGAACACACGCAATTCGTTCTCGTTACACACAACAAGTTGACGATGGAGGCGTCGGATCGACTGTACGGCGTCACCATGCAAGAACCCGGCGTTTCCCGTATTGTTGGCGTGCAATTCGACGAAGCTGTCAAAATCGTCGAACGCGCGTCTCGGGCTGCATAGCATATCCCGACAAAGTGGTGCGTCCGGCGGACCGCTTTCTATGTCCGGTCGTTTGCTTATTTTTCCCGGAGCGATCCGTGAAGCAGCATTTCCCGAATGAACCCGGACAAACACAAGCAACCTGACCTCGACGGAAGTGGGGAGGCCGCCTGGCCCCACCATGTCTTGTTGCTGATTTTCGTCATGCTTTGGGGCGGAAATTTCGTGCTCGCCGAAGTAGCCCTTCGCGAAATGTCCCCAATCGGGTTTTCCGTCTCCCGATTTCTTCTTGGGGGCGCGGCCATGATTACCATGCTGTATTTCCAGCTCTTTTTTGGAGCCGGAGAAGCGGCGGGGCGCACCAGCCTTTTTCCCCGGGTGCATAAAAAAGATTGGCCGCGTCTGCTTGTCGTTGCTGTGCTGGGCGCCACGCTTGCTCCCTGGCTCGGTATCGAAGGCCTTGGACTTACCCACGGCGCCCGGGCTTCCTTGTGGTTGGCGCTGGGCCCGGTGCTCAGCTGCGCGCTGGGTTATGCGCTGGGCACGGAACGCATCGGTCGCCTCGGATACGTCGGTATCTTGCTGGCGGCGCTTGGTACGTTCACGCTGGCCTTCGACGGTTTTCGCGCTGACAAGGGATATTGGCTCGGCGATCTGTTACTCGTTCTGGCGCTGCTCATGGCGGTTGCCGAACTGCATTTTATCAAACCCCTTGCCGCCCGGTATGGCGCCACGGCCATGGTGGCGGCCCGCACGGCCATTGGGGGCATGGTTTATCTTGTCATCGCCCTGCCTGCACTCACAGGCGAATCCTGGCTGGAGCTCGGCGCCTGGACCTGGATAGCCATTATTTTCGGGGGCACTGTCGGTGTCGGTATCGGCCAGTGGGCCAAGGTGCGCGCCCTGAAAAAACTGGGACCGACCCGGGTAGTGCTCTACGGCAACCTCGTTCCCCTTGCCGCACTCTGGCTTGCATGGGTAACCATCCGGACGCAACCGTCCGCGCTCGAGATCCTGTCCGGACTGTTTATTGTGCTGGGTGCGATCTGCATTCAGGTGCTGGATGTGCGCCGCCGGGGCGGGAACGACAAGAAGGACGGAGACGGCGCCTCCAGTCTCCTCGAAAGCGTGGCTGTGCGATCCGGGGATACCTGAGCGATCCGTTGCCGTTGCCTGCCCTGTCAGGAGGCGCCGGGCATTCTCACGACCAGTTCGTCCGGCAAGTCGTTGCGTTGCGTTTCCGGGTTGACGAGGGGGCCGGTAAGCGGCATATGAAACCCGGTCAGGAACGGCGCCATCGTCGAAAAGAAGAATTCCTGCTGGAACTCGTAAAAGTCGGGGTCGAATCCGCCGGAGTCCCCTTCGTGCCCTTCCACCTCAAGGTAGAGAACGCGAGGCCAGTCGGGAAAATCGCGCTGCGCTTCTTTCAGGTACCCGAAAACGGCCGCCGCCGCCTGCTCGAACCCATCCTCCGCGCGTACGATGTGGCGGATAGCAACCGTATTGTCGAACTGCATCCAGATACCCTCGGTGTCCGGTTTACGGTAGGCGGGTATAAAAGGCGGTTCCGGCATCGGTACGGATAAGGGTCTATCGTTATCAGGCAGGAGAAGGGAGGGAGACGGCAAGCGTCTCTTCACCTGCTTCGTCGGAAGTCAGGGCGTCCAGGTCAAGGCTCCGGGCGTCTTCTTCGTCGAACGTTCCGCCGAATCGTTCCAGTTCTTCCCGTAAATATCCGGCGGTAGCGGTATTCGTTCGAACGAGGTCGTCCGGGGCGCCCGAAAACAGAATATGGCCGCCTTGCGCACCGCCGGCCGGCCCCATGTCCACGATCCAGTCCGCTACTTTGACCACGTCCATATTGTGTTCGATGATCAGCACGGTGTTGCCCTTTCGCACCAGTGCATCAAGGACCATCAGCAGATGCCGGATGTCTTCGAAATGAAGCCCCGTTGTCGGTTCGTCGAGAATGTACAGGGTACGCCCGGTTCCCGGCCTCGAAAGCTCCCGCGCCAATTTGACCCGTTGCGCCTCGCCGCCGGATAACGTCGTGGAGGGTTGTCCGAGCCGGATATATCCCAGCCCCACCGAGTCGAGCGTGCGAAGTTTCCGTTCGATGCGCGGGATGTGCTCGAAGAACGCCAGCGCCTCGGATACCGTCATGTCCAGCGCATCCGCAATGTTCTTCCCCTTGTAGCGTACTTCCAGCGTCTCTGTGTTGTAGCGACGGCCCTTGCAGGTGTCACATTCCACATACACGTCGGGCAGAAAATTCATCTCCAGTTTGACGATACCGGCCCCCTTGCATGCCTCGCACCGCCCTCCTTTCGTGTTGAAGGAAAATCTGCCTTTTCCGTATCCGCGGATTTTCGACTCCGGAAGCTGGGCGAACAAATCCCGGATCGAGGTAAATAGATTCGTATAGGTGGCGGGGTTCGACCGGGGCGTTCTTCCGATCGGGCTCTGGTCGATGTCGATCACCTTGTCGATATGCTCCGCCCCCTCCAGGGATTCGTAAGGCAACGGCAATGTTCTGACGCCGTGAAGCCGTTGAGCCAGCAGAGGATACAGTGTCTGGTTGACCAGACTGGACTTGCCGGAGCCTGAGACTCCCGTAACGCATACGAAGGCGCCCAGCGGAAATCCGAAGACTTCGCCTTTCAGGTTGTGACCGGTGGCGCCCTTGAGTACAAGACGATTCCCAGAGCCGCTCCGGCGGTGTTTCGGTACATGGATGCGCCGTATGCCCCGGAGGTATGCCGCCGTAAGGCTTGTGTGGCCGTTCGTTGCAACAGGCAACGCGTCGGGGGTGGTGGCCCCCATGACATGGCCGCCATGTTCTCCGGCGCCCGGCCCGAGGTCCACCACGAAATCGGCAGATTCAATCATTTCCCGGTCGTGCTCGACGACGAGCACCGAATTGCCGAGATCGCGCAATTGCCGCAGGGAATCGATCAGCCTGGAGTGGTCGCTTGGGTGAAGTCCGATGGATGGCTCGTCCAGTACATACAACACGCCGGTAAGGCGCGTACCAATCTGGGTCGCCAGGCGAATGCGCTGGCTTTCTCCGCCGGACAGCGTACGCGCCGCACGATCCAGACTGAGATACCCCACCCCGACGGCGATCAAAAAATCGAGGCGTTCCCTGATTTCCTTGACGATCGGGCGTGCAATGATTCGCTGGCGGTCGGAGAACGACACCTCGTCGAAAAACGTGCGGAGTCCGACCAGGTCCATCTGCACCAGTTCGGCGATGTTGCAGGCTCCGATCCTGTACGACAGGCTCTCTTTCTTCAACCGGCCGCCCCCGCAGTCACTGCACGGCATCTGCCGCATGAACGACTCGGCCCATTTGCGTTGCGTGTTCGACGAGGTGGTATCGTACGTGTGCCGGATGTACCCGTAGATACCGTCGAAGCGGTGCCGGTAGCATACTTCTCTGTGCTTGTAGGTATACACAATGTCGAACTTCTCCTCCCCGGCGCCGAAGAGAGTAGTCTGCCGCTGCGTTTCCGTCAGGTCCCCGACGGGCGTATCGAACCCGAAACCGCGAGCAGCAGCCACCGCTCGCAATTGGCTGAATATCCAGACGTCACGCGGTTTGCCCAGCGGGGCGAGTCCGCCTTCGGCAATGGTTCGGGACGGATCCGGAAGAACCAACTCCAGATCAATTTCCCGGCGATTGCCGAGGCCGTTGCATTCGGGACACGCTCCATAAGGCGTATTGAAGGAAAATATGTTTGGCGAGGCGTCTTCGTAGTAGAGCCCGTCTTCCGGACTGAACAGGTGACGGCTCATCAGGTGATCGCCTTTTTCCGGTCCGTTCATCGCCTGCACGACAAGCGTTCCGCCGCCCATGCCGAGTGCGGTCTCCGCCGAGCGGGCGATCCGGGAGCGAATGCCTTCCTTGATCACGATGCGGTCCACCACGACCTCGATGTCATGCGTCTTGTACCGGTCTACCTTCATGCCCGGTTCAATTTCCTGCGCCTCCCCGTCGATGCGTACCCGCTGAAAGCCCTGCTTCCTCATCTGTTCGAAGAGCTCCCGGTAGTGCCCCTTGCGCGCCCGTACGACGGGCGCCAGCAGCATCATGCGAGTGCTTTCGGGGAAGGCCGCGATCTCGTCGATGATCTCGTCATCGGACTGCTTTCGCATCGGCGTGCCGGAGATGTACGAATACGGCGTGCCTGCCCGTGCAAAAAGCAGACGAATGAAATCATAGATTTCCGTGACCGTACCCACCGTGGACCGGGGATTGCGGCTGACCGTCTTCTGGTCGATGGCGATTACGGGGGAGAGGCCGTCGATGAAATCGACATCGGGCCGTTCCATCATGCCCAGAAACTGCCGGGCGTAGGCGCTCAGGCTTTCCATGTAGCGCCGCCGGCCTTCGGCATAGATCGTGTCGAAGGCAAGGCTTGATTTGCCGGAACCGGACAGTCCGGTTATGACCACAAGTTGCTCCCTCGGAATATCCACATCGATATTCCGAAGATTGTGGGCGCGTGCGCCGCGAATCGTGATCCGGTCGTCCATGGGAGTTTGCCGAGATACCGTCCCTGTCCTGCCCGGACGCCGCATGCTGTGCGCACAACGGCTTCCGCAGAAAAGTTAAGAAAACGAATCCTCAGGACATGCGCCGGAAAAACATGCCACGGAAATCGACGCCGCAAAACACCGTCGGGCGCAGACAACCCCGAACTATTCCGGCATGCGATAATCTTTGCCTATATTCCGTCTTCCATCGCGTTATTGCAGATGCCTTCTATACATCAGAACGCTGCCATGAGAATACCGTTCGCCGTTGCGCTTCTTTGTTTGCCCTTGCTTGCTGCGCCGCCTGCTGCTGCGCAGGATCGGCCCAACATCGTTTGGATTTCCGCCGAAGATGTCAGCTTACGGTTCGGCGCCTACGGCGACGCCGTGGCGAACACGCCCAACCTCGACCGCCTTGCTTCCGAGGGCACGCGGTACATGCAAGCCTTCACCACCGCCGGGGTGTGTGCGCCGAGCCGGGCGGCCATCATCACAGGGATGCACCAGAACGGTTGGGGAGGGCACCATATGCGCACGACGCACGATGCGCCGGGCATTCCCACGCCGTATCATGCCACCCCTCCTCCGTACGTGAAAGCCTTCACGGAGTATCTCCGGGCGGCCGGCTACTTCACGACAAATGATTTCAAAACCGACTACCAGATCGGTACCCCCGTCACGATCTGGGACGAGCACAAGCGCGGCGCGCACTGGCGCAGTCCGCTTCGCGAGGAAGGCCAGCCGTTCTTTTCCGTTTTCAATTTCGGGGTCACCCACGAGAGCCGAAGCTGGGTTACTCCAGACGAGGAAACGACCACGGACCCGAATACGCTCGAATTGCCCCCCTACTATCCGGATACCCCGGAAGTGCGGCGCCAGTTGGCCAAGCACTACGATAACATTGCCCGCCTCGACGAGCAGGCCGGCGAAATTCTGAGCCAACTGGAAGAGGATGGTCTTGCCGACAATACCGTTGTCTTTTTCTGGGGCGATCACGGCGACGGCCTGCCCCGCGCCAAGCGCTGGCTCTACGACTCCGGCATAGGCGTCCCGCTCATCGTGCGGGCGCCCGGGCAACAAGGGGCCGGTTCGGCCAGCGAACGGCTTGTCAGCCTGGTCGATCTTGGACCCACCGTGTTGTCTCTTGCTGGCGTTCCCATTCCCGCGCATATGGATGGCATGCCTTTCCTCGGCGATGCGGAGGCCCCGCCGCGCGAATATATCTACGCCGCCCGGGACCGCATCGACATGGTATACGACATGGTCCGGGCCGCTCGCGACGACCGCTACAAATACATTCGCAATTATCACCCGGAAAAGCCGTACGTGCAATTCGTTCGGTACCGCAACCGCTCGTCCATCATTCAGGAGATATTTCGTCTGAATATCGCCGGCGAACTCGACGAAGTGCAGCAACTGTGGCTACGCGACAGCCGCCCCCCGGAGGAACTCTACGATGTGCAGGCCGATCCGCATGAGATCAACAATCTGGCGGACGACCCCGCTCTTCGCGATGTGTTGGACCGGATGCGCAGCGAGTTGGACGCCTGGATGCTCGACATCGACGAGAAAGGGCATCTGTCCGAAGATCAAATGGTCCGGCAGATGTGGATGGGCGAGGAGCAACCCGTTACGGCCACGCCGCTTATTCTGAGACGAAACGATATCGACAGGGAGGTGGAGGCGGAGCAGGACGGTCCTGTCGAGATTATCATCGAGGCCGGCACGGACGGTGCTTCCATTACCTACACGACCGACGAGGGCGAAGCGCCGCACTGGAAACTCTATGCCCGCCCGATTCGCCTCGAATCGGGAACGACCACCACGATCCGGGCCAAAGCGATTCGCTACGGCTATGCCGAAAGCGCCGAAACGATGGCCACGATTACCGTGCAGCCATAGCGTGTTGCCCAGGCCGCAGGGGCCATGACCGGGTGCGCGTTCGTTTAGCGATCCTGGCGCTCAGACCGTGGGTTCCCAGCCGGGTTCGTAGTCCCGCGCCCAGAGTTCCATGGCTCCTGGATTGCCGGTAATATGCCCATTGCTCGGATCGCAGTGCAGCGTCTCGCCGACTTTCTGCGCGATGTTCGCAAGGTGACATAACAGGACGCTCTTGTGCCCTTCGTCGATGGGGGCATGCAGCGGACGCCCGTTGCGAATGGCTTCGAGGAAGTTGGCTATGTGCCGGTCCGTCAGGTCCCCGCCGCCGGTCGTGTCCATGGTGGACTCCACATCCTTTTCCTTGACTTCCTTCACGACGGCATTTTTTTCGTCGTAGAGCACGTACCCGTTCCGGTCCAGCACGATCGTTCCTTCGGTGCCGTGCACTGCCGTGCCCCGCTCCCGGTCGAGCACAGGAAGCCCGTTGCAGCTTCTGCCGTCCCAGGTGATTGTTTTTCCCTCCTCGAAGTCGAAAGCCACCTCCTGCGTATCGTAAAACTCCCAGTCGTCGTCGAAGTGATACCGCCCGCCGCTCGAATTGACGCGAACGGGAAAATTCACCCCCAGCGCCCACCGGGCCACGTCGATCTCATGGGTGCCGTTGTTGCACACCTCGCCGGTGCCCCAGTGCCAGAACCAGTGCCAGTTGTAATGCACCACATTGTCGCGGTACGGCGTACGCGGCGCCGGGCCTTGCCACAATTCGTAATCCAGCCAGTCGGGAACCTGGGCGGGTTTGCCGCGCCCGATGGATCCGCGCGTATTGGCGTACCAGGCGCGTGCCAGGTATGGCCGCCCTACCACGCCATCATGGATCATACGAATCGCCTCGATGCTTGCGGGTCCGGAGCGTTGCTGCGTGCCCATCTGCACGACGCCCCCGTATCGCTCTTGCGCTGCGACGAGTAGTTCCCCTTCCCGCGGGTTGTGCCCGCAGGGCTTCTCTACATACACATGCTTGCCGGCCTGCAAACCGAGGATCGTGGCGGGAGCATGCCAGTGATCGGGCGCTGCAATGACGAGTACGTCCACATCCGGATCTTCCAGGGCGCGTCGAAAATCAGGCATTCCCTCTACCATCTCATCCTGCATACTTTCCATATTGCTCGACACTTGTCTGGCCGCGCGGGCGTCGACATCGCAAATGTATCGTACGTTTGTATTGCTCTGCCGGGCGAATGAGCTTGCAAGGCCGCCGCCCCGGCTGTTCACCCCCATTACGGCGACCCGGATCGTATCGCTGGGTGCGCCGGACGCAAACGCGCGAATCGTCGCCGGCGCCAGACCAAGGCTGGCGCCTCCCAGCGCCGATGTCTTGATGAATTTTCGTCTGTCCATCGAACCGTTCATGAGAGAAACCCGATTGTTTTGCGAAAAATTGAGGAGTGAAGACCGCAAATTAAAACATTACAAACACCCGTGCCGTACAGGATCGCACGCCCGAGACTCGCAATGAAACAGGCATCGTATCTTTTTGCTCCCAATCACGTATACGTTCCGGGTGCTTGTATGTGCATCGTCCGTCTTGCCAGTCCGTCGCCTTCCCACGCCTGACCCTACATCTTTCCCGTGGTCAAAAAACTGCATTTAATGCTGTACGAGCTCCTGGAGGCGCTCCGGACCGCCTTGCGCGCGATTGCTTCGCACAAAATGCGGTCGGCCCTGACGATGGTCGGCATTGTGATCGGCATCACCTCGGTGACCTCGATGGTCACCGTTATCAACGGCATCGAGCAGTTTTTCGAGAACACGCTTTCCGAGTTGGGAACGGATGTCGTGTACATCGAAAAATGGCCATGGACAGGCGGTCCCAACACCAAATGGTGGGAATACATGAATCGCCCGCAGATCGAGCCGGAGCTTGCGGAGGTCATTTCGGAGCGTGCCCGGCTCATTACCGCCGCCGCTCCGGTCGTCACCACGTCCAGGCCGGTCACATACGGCGGGAATTCCATTGCTCCCGTGACGATCCAGGCGTCCACCGGCGACTATGAGCGCGTGCATGTTGTGGAGATCGCTTCGGGGCGATTCTATTCGGAAATGGATAACCGGACGGCGCGCCGCGTTGCCGTTATTGGCGCCTCGGTAGCGGAAACGTTGTTTCCCGTTGAAGATCCGCTCGGCAAATCCATCCGTATTGCCGGGCGCCAGTTTCAGGTCATCGGCGTGCTGGAGAAAAAAGGCCAGGGTACCGAAGGGCCGGGATCTGTAGACCAGCAAGCGCGCATTCCCTTGCAGGCGTTTGCCAATGCCTTCGGCTTGCGCTACAGGGATATCTCGGTGCAGGCAAGGCTTGCCCCGGGAGCCGATCTCGATCAGGCCAAGGATGAATTGACCGGTATCGTTCGCGTTGCACGCTCCGTCGAGGCCGGTGAAGACGACAATTTCGAGATCAACGAACTGGAAGAACTGCGGGCCCAGTTGGCCCCGGTCAAGCGCATGATCTACGGCATCGGCATCTTCCTGACGGCGCTGGCGCTCCTTGTGGGCGGCATCGGTGTGATGAACATCATGTTTGTCTCGGTCAAGGAGCGTACGAAGGAAATCGGGATCCGCAAGGCAGTCGGCGCGCGCCGCCGCACGATCCTCATCCAGTTCCTGATCGAAGCGGTCGCGATCTGCCTTGTCGGGGGCCTCATCGGCGTCGGATTGGCCACTCTGTGCGCCCAGCTCATCAGTCTTGCCCTGTCGCTTCCGACCTTGCTGCCGCTTGGAACGATCTTTCTCGCTTTCGCGATCTGCACGCTCGTAGGACTCGTTTTCGGACTGGCTCCGGCCTGGGCCGGCGCCAAATCGGACCCCATCGAATCGCTCCGCTACGAATAACATCCACGCCCTGTTCATGGAACTGCGGGACATCATAGCCTCTGCCTGGACCTCCTTGCGCACCAACAAAATGCGCACAATGCTGACATTGCTCGGCATGGTGATCGGCGTATTCGCCATCATTGTATCGGTTACGGCCGTGAAAGTGATCGACGTATATTTCGAGGAAAAGATGTCTTTCCTCGGTACATCTACTTTCAATATCTCCCGCTACGAAAGCTTTACGGTTACCGACCGGGATTTCAAGTATCGCCCGGGGATTACGATGGAGCAGATCGACCGGCTCAAGCGGGCGCTGGATGACCGGTTGGTGGTCAGCCTCATCGAGCATTTCGACACGGCCGCCATCCGTTACGCCGCCCGCCAAACGGAACCCAATGTAGCCATTCTGGGCACCGACGAGAATTTTACAGGCAACTTCAGCTATACTATCGAATACGGGCGCAATTTTACGCCCGGGGATATCCAGTACGGCAGGAAGGTTGTGATCCTCGGGGCGAGTGTTGCCGAAGAATTGTTCGCAAGCGAAAACCCTATTGGCAAGGTGGTCGAATTCGGCGGCGCGCGCTATCAGGTGATCGGCGTGCTGGAGCCCAAAGGCAATTTCCTGGGCTTCAACATGGACAATCGGGTGTTCGCACCGATTCAGACGCTCTTTCTGAGGTACGGCGGCGCCAATCGCAACATTGGCGCGGCCAGTGTGCGTACGCCGGGTCCGCAGTTCGTTGCTGCAGGCATAGAAGAGGTTATCGGCCGTCTGCGGGCTATTCGCAAGGTACCGCCCGGCGAAGACAACGATTTCGTCGTCGAAACGAACGACTCCATGCGGGCCATCTTCGATCAGTTTACCACGGTGCTCGCCCAGGCCGGCGCCGCCATTGGTTTTATTTCTCTTCTTGCGGCCGGCATCGGCATCATGAATATCATGCTCGTTTCGGTTACCGAGCGAACGCGCGAAATCGGTATCCGTAAAGCGCTCGGCGCCCGCAGGAGAGACATTATGCGGCAATTCATTCTCGAAGCCATCTTCCTGTGCCAGATCGGGGGAGGCGCCGGTTTTCTTCTCGGCGTGCTGGCCGGTAACGGCACGGCGCTGTATTTTAACATCCCCGCCACGATTCCCTGGGTCTGGGCCGGCGTGACCATAGCCATCGTGGCCTGCGTGGCTCTCGTGTTCGGCGGATACCCGGCCCTCAAGGCGGCCCGGCTGAATCCCATAGATTCGCTTCGCTACGAATAATGAAGCCGCCATGCGCTACAAGGCGCATTCGTATTCCTGTTCTTCTGTTGCTCCTGATTCCGGGCTTTCCGCTCGGTGGCTGCGGCTCTGAATCGGTTTCGGTTGAAGAACCGCTTCCGGAGCCGTTGCATTTTGCAGCCATCGGCTACGGCCAGCACGGAACCCTCAAAGACACCCTGGAAATCGTTATTCGGGATCAGGAAACCTGGGCAGCCTGGCAAGATTCGCTTCGCCCCGTGGCGCCCTTCCTGTCCGTGGATTTCTCCCAGGTAATGGTGCTTCTCGCAGCCCTGCCGCAAACCACCAGCGGCCACGCAGTCACGTTTCTGTCGTTTGACCGGATGGATTCGGTGATTGTCGCCGAGTACATCGTGGACATTCCCTCGGACGATTGTCTAACGGCCGCTGCCGAATCCGTGCCGTTCCAGGCCGTGCTGGTGCAACCGACGGATTTGCCGATACGCTTCAAGCGTTTGGAGGAAGAATACCGCTGTACGTTCGGGCCTCGACGACGCGGCAGTTCGTAGGGTAAGGGAAAAAGAAAGGCGTCCGGAACGACGCGAGTCAGGCGGCTGCCTGATCGGCAGTGGAAACGGAAGCGAGTAGGGGGTTGTCCACCTGCACGTCGCTATCCACTTTTCCATCAACCAGGCGCACAATGCGGCGGGCATGTTGCGCGACTTCGTTTTCGTGCGTAACGACAAGCAGGGTATGCCCCTGCCGGTAGAGCTGCTCGAACAGGTGCATGATTTCCCTGCCCGTTTTCGTGTCAAGGTTGCCTGTGGGCTCGTCGGCCAGAATAATAGAGGGGTTGTTGACCAGGGCTCTCGCCAAGGCGACACGCTGCCGCTGCCCCCCCGACAGTTCATTCGGTTTGTGGTCCACGCGGTCGGCCAGCCCAACGCTCTCCAGCGCATGCTCCGCCATCTGGCGCCGCTCCCTGCGCCGTATGCCACTGTATACCAGCGGCAATTCCACGTTGTGCATGCAATCGGCCCGCGCAAGCAGGTTGAATGTCTGGAACACGAACCCTATTTCGCGATTGCGCACATTGGCCAGTTCGTTATCGCTCATCTCGCTGACGCGCTGCCCATTGAGATAGTAGGCGCCGCCCGTCGGCGAATCCAGACACCCTACGATATTCATCAACGTGGATTTTCCTGAGCCGGAAGCGCCCATGATCGCTACGTATTCATTCTCGAATACATCCAGCGATACGCCGGCAAGGGCATGCACTTCATGTTCGCCCATGTAATAAATCCGGGTGATGTCGCGCAGCACTATGAGCGGTCGTTGTTCTTCCATGAAGCTGGTTTTTCTATGTATGAACCAAGGGGGCGTTCTTGTCCGGCTGGAAGCGCGGCTACGAACCGGCCCCGGAGAAATCGGGAGCGGCGTCTTCCCTGATGCGTACCTGATCCTTATTGTTCAGCGTGCGGCTGACGGCGCTGTATGGACCCGTAACGACCTGATCGCCGACAGCAAGTCCCGTTTCCACCTCGATGTGCGTGTCGTCGGATATGCCCGTTTCCACTTTGACAATCTGGGCCGTGCCGTCCACTACGACAAATACCACCTTGCTCAATTCTTCCTTCCCTTGACCGGCCCGGGAAGAATCCGAAGAAACCTCTTCCGCATTCTCTTCCTCCGTTTCTGCATTGCCGTTGGCGTCCTGCGCGGATATGCCGGATAAATCGCGCACGGTAACGGCCTGAATCGGGATGGCTACCACATCGACAACCGTTTCCGTATAGACATCCACGGTAGCGCTCATGCCGGGTCGGAAGAGCGGTGTATCGCTGAGGGGAACAGGCACCTCGTCTTGTGCAATCACGCGCTGTTCGTCGGCATACCCTGCCTGGACGTTGTGGGCATCCAGAATACGTACCTTGACGGAGAATTCGGTGACCTGCTCCTGCGTTCCGGCTGCGGTTGTGCGCGCAGAATTAGCGATCTCGGTTACGACGCCCCGGAAATTGCGTTCGGGATATGCATCGATTTCGATAGACGCTGTGTCGCCCAGCGCCACATTCACGATCTCGTTCTCGTTTACCTCGATTTCAACCTCCATATGGTCGAGCCGGGCCACCCGCATCATTACGGTACCGGCCATCTGGCTGGTTCCCACGACACGTTCGCCGAGTTCCACCAGGAGTGTGCTGATCGTGCCCGACATGGGACTGTAGATGGCTGTTTTGCGAACCTGCTCTTCGGCTTCGCGCAGGCGCGCTTCCGCGCTTTCGACCGCATAATTGGCTCCCTCGAGTCCGGCTTTCGCCACATCGTACCGTGTTTCCGCCTGTTCGAGCACGCTCCTGGCGATCGCGGCGCGTTCAAACAAATCCCGTTGGCGCTGGCGTTCCGATTCGGCCTCCAGCAAATCGGCCTGGCGCTGCGCCATGGAGGCTTTTGCCTGCAACACGCCCGCCCGATACTGCTCGACCTGCGTGGCGTAAAAGTCAGGCTTTATCCGGGCAAGGAGCATGCCGCGTTGCACGGTATCGCCCTCCTTGATGGGGAGTTCGATGATCTCGCCGGATACGTCCGGACTGATGATCACTTCTACCTCGGGCTGCACTCTACCGGCAGCCGTGACGATCTGCGTAATGTTGCGGGTTTCGGCTTCGTCCGTCTCGACGAACGTCCCGGAATTTCCCGAACCGAACATACCCGTGATGCGCCCCACGACGGCGAACGCCGCAAGCAGAATGAGCAATCCGCCCAATATCCACAGCAGGCGTTTCGTAGCGCTGGATTTTTTCGACATGTCTTTGAAAAGTGGAAGGTGTTTGGAAAAGTGCGTTTGCCGGGCGCCTTGTTACGAAATTAGTCGAACAACGGCGCCGAAAGGTCCAGACGGCCCACAAAAAAGTCGACCAGTTTGCTCTGGAACAGGAAATTGTACTGAGCCTGCACCCGATTGCTTACGGCGGTGACATACTGGGCCCGCGCTTGCGTGAGTTCCACAAGCGTACCGGCCCCTACGTTGTACCGGTTCTGCGAGGCGTCGAGCGCCCGTTCGGCGGCAAGCACCTGCGTTTCGGACACTTCGAGGCTTTTCCGGGCTGTCTCGTATTCGAGGTAGCCTTGCCTTACCTGCAGGGCCGCGTTCTGCTTCAGGCTTTCCATTTCCAGCATCGTGTTCCGGTATTGCACCTCGGCCTGCTGGACCTGTGTACTCCGGGAAAAGCCATCGAAGATCGAATAGCTGATGTTGAAACCGAGCGAGTTGCCCCGGTTGCCGTCGACCTGATCGAAGAAGGACCTGTCTATATCCGGCGAGTAATTCGAGCGGTAACTGCCGCCCAGGTCCACTCTCGGCCAGAACACCGATTTTGCAAGGCGTACGCCCTGTTGCGCAGCGAGGATGCGCGCTTCCTGCGCCGCCAGATCGTCGCGCGACTGGAAAGCGATATCGAAGAGTTCCTGCAGGTTGTAATCCTGCGGAGCGACAGGTACGTCTTCGTACCGTGGCGCAACAAACTCATACTCGCCCCGCGGGTCGAGTTGCAGGATCTGAATGAGCCGGGCCTTGTTAAGCTCCGTGTCCCGCTCGGCGGTAAGCAAGTTCAGTTCGGATTGCGCCGTTGCCGCCTGCTGCTGGTACAGATCGGAGATGGGCCGCGACCCGACGTTGACGAATTCCTCGATCTGGGCCAGAAGCTGGCGTTGGGCTTCCAGATTCTCCTGCTGGATGACAACCAGTTGGCCCCCATTTACATAGAGGAGAAAATTGCTGGCCACATCGAACGCCACGGTTTCCCGGGTCTGATCGTACGTGAGCTCACTGGCCTGCAGGTTGTGCTTCGATTGCTGAAGCGCTGCTATATTCGCAAACCCGTCGAACAGGTTGATCTGCCCCGAAAGCGATCCATTCAGGTTCTGACTCGTGAACTGGATATTCCGTCCTGCCTGGTCCTGTGCGAAACCGGACCCCCGCGATCCGTTGGTGGACATCGAAAAAGAGGGCAGAAAATTCATCCGCCGCTGAAACACCTGCCTCGCGCTTAGTTCGATGTTGTTTCCGGACTGTTTCACCTGGATATTCCGGTCGAGTGCAATCCGGATCGCTTCGTCGAAGGTGATGACTTGAGGCTGTTGCGCCTGTGCATGGCGCACCCCGCTCGGCGCAAGCAGAAACATACCCGCCGCAAGCAGAAGAGCGAAAAGCGGCGTCTGGCGGAAACGACCGGCATGGTTCACCATATACATGATCTCTGCCCTGGACTGAATTTCGGGATATTCCGTGTGGGGATGTTTCTGCGCTCCCGAGGCGGGAGCGCAGAGCAAAACGCCGGGTATAACGTATCGTTACGGGAATAAGGCCCCGGTGTTGCAATCGCCGCCGCAGAAAAAGTTGCGCTCTCCGGAAATCGGTGCACTGGTGGCAAGGAACGCGGAGGGGGAGGGATTCGAACCCCCGGTACCCGCGAGGGTACGCTGGTTTTCAAGACCAGTGCATTCGACCGCTCTGCCACCCCTCCCGGGAGCCGTTCGATCATTTCCCGGCAATCCAATGCTGTACAAGTTGCCGTTCCCTGCGGTTCCGCAGCAGGTGCAGCAGGGCAGCTGCGAGTATGATCCGGCAGCGCTTATGCGCCCAGCAAACAATACGCCAGTGCGGCCAGTGCACCGCCCGCAAACGGACCGAATACCGGGATCCATGCATATCCCCAGTCGCTGTCCCGCTTGCCCTTTCCGAGGGGAAGGATAGCATGCATCACGCGCGGGCTCAAGTCACGGGCCGGATTGATCGCATATCCTGTCGTTCCGCCGAGGCACAGCCCGATAGCCAGCACAAGCAGTCCCACCGGCAATGCGTCCAGGGCGCCCAGGCCGGTTTCCGGCGCCGCCATATACAGTACGCCGAAAACGAGCACGAACGTGCCAATGACCTCGGAAATGAAGTTTGCTCCCGGTTTCCGGATCTCCGGGCCGGTGCTGAAAACGGCCAGCTTCCGGTCTCCGTCTTCGGTATGCATAAAATGCGGACGGTAATGCAGCCAGGTCAGGAAGGCGCCCAGCGCGCCGCCGATAAATTGCGCGATCAGGTACAAGGGCACGTCCGCCCAGGGGAACTTGCCTGCTATGGCCAGTCCCAGGGTCACTGCAGGATTGATATGGCCGCCGGAAAAGGCGGCGACGCAGAATACGGCCGCAAACACGGCCATACCCCACCCGAACGTGATGACGATCCAGCCGGCGTTCTCGCCCTTGGTTCCTTTGAGCAAGACATTCGCTACGACGCCGTCGCCCAGCAAAATCAGCAAAGCGGTTCCGACGAGTTCTCCAAAAAAGGGAGTCATGTGTGCAAGGAAGGATGGTGTGCGGAAGTCTGTAAGGTACCGACGGGAGGGCAGAAAGGCATCCTCAGGAAGGGATATCCCAGCCTGCGGCGCGTTCGAGCGCACGCCTCCATTGCCTGAGCATATCTTCGGCAATACCGCGCTCCATGGCGGGCTCGAACCGTCGATCCACCTGCCATTGCGAGGAAATTTCCTCCTGGTTTGCCCAGAATCCCACCGCAAGGCCGGCAAGATAGGCGGCGCCCAGCGCGGTCGTTTCTGCGATGCGGGGGCGCACCGCAGGGACGCCCAGCAGATCGGCCTGGAACTGCATGAGCAGATTGTTGGCCGTAGCCCCGCCGTCAACGCGCAGCTCGGAGAGGCGCAGCCCCGAATCGGCCTCCATGGCCTGGATCAGGTCCGCCGTTTGAAAGGCGATGCTTTCCAGCGCAGCGCGGGCAAGGTGTCCGGCGGTAGCGCCGCGCGTCAGCCCCACGATGGCGCCGCGCGCATACGGGTCCCAGTGCGGGGCGCCCAGTCCGGTGAACGCCGGCACGAAATACACGCCCCCGTTATCGGGCACGGAATGCGCCAGGGCTTCCACGTCCGACGAAGTGCGGATGACGCCAAGCCCGTCCCGCAGCCACTGTACCACGGCGCCAGCGATGAACACGCTGCCCTCCAGCGCATACTCGGTCCGGTCGCCGATCCGCCAGGCGATGGTCGTAAGGAGATTGTTGTCCGATTGCACCGCCTCCTCGCCGGTCTGCATCAACAGGAAGCACCCCGTGCCGTACGTATTCTTGACCATGCCCGGCGTCGTGCATACCTGCCCGAAAAGGGCCGCCTGCTGATCTCCGGCGATGCCTGCGATGGGGACATTCGGCATGAACGTATGCTCCGAGGTCTCTGCATATACCTCGCTCGATGAGCGGACCTCCGGCAACAGGCTGCGGGGCACGCCGAATATATCGAGCAATTCGTCGTCCCACTCGTTCGTATGAATATTATAGAGCAGGGTCCGCGAGGCGTTCGTGGCGTCGGTGACGTGCATACGGCCCGAGGTCATGTTCCAGATCAGCCAGGAATCCACGGTGCCGAAGGCCAACTCGCCTCGTTCCGCCCGTTCGCGGGCGCCCTCCACGTTGTCGAGCATCCAGCGGACTTTGGTGCCGGAGAAGTAGGCGTCGAGGACAAGGCCCGTCCGGGCGCGAATCAGATCGGCGAGGCCGGCTTCTCGCAGCCGGTCACACATGCCCGCGGTGCGGCGGTCCTGCCATACGATGGCGTGATGGATTGGCTCGCCGGTGCGCCGGTCCCAGACAACAGCCGTTTCCCGTTGATTCGTGATGCCGATGGCGGCTACATCGGAGGCCGAGAGGTTCGCTCCCGCCAGCACTTCGGCGGCAACGCCTGCCTGGGAAGACCATATCTCTTGCGGGTCGTGCTCGACCCAGCCGGGCTGCGGGAAAATCTGCCGGAATTCGCGCTGCGCGACGCCCCGGATTGTGCCGCTATGGTCGAAAAGAATGGCCCGGGAACTGGTTGTGCCCTGATCGAGGGCGAGAATATATCCTGGATCGGGCATGGGGATGGGTACTATCGGTCACATGGGTAATTGTAGCGGGGTGGGGGCCAATATACGGAGTGGGGGGAGGTTTTTGTATGATTCCTCAATAATAGCGAGACGCCGGACTTGTCAGATATTCCCTTTGATGTTTACTACTTCCCCGCCGGGTAAATGTTTGTTATGCATTTCTTAGCTATCATGTCACTGACAATTGCAGCAAGTTCGGAATCCCCTGGCGGCAATCCCATGATTTCACTGTGTGATGGATCAGCTTCAACTCCGTTTGTAGCAGGCCGGGGCGTGTTTATAAAGCGCAAACCATTCAACTTGTGCCTAAGATGCTGCTTTGTTGCGCCAACATTCAACTCTGCGAGACATCCGCTCTTTCTAATGGTAAGTCTAGGCCGCAACAGCCGGCTCACTTCATCCAACTGTTCCGCCTTGGTATGGTTACCGAAGTACTCCAGCCAATTAACGGATAAGCCAGTATCTTGGGGGCGTAATCGAAACTTTGCACCATTCACAACGCCATCTTGAAAATGCTTTGGTCCTACATAATGAACCACATGATCCTCCTCTGGAAGTTCGTTATCTTTCAAGTTGTTTCCAGTCATTCGCCCATCAGCAGTGCAAGACCGAAAGCGCGAATTTGCATTTTGATTCCATCTAGCATGTCGATTCCAGCGACTCTTGAAACATCTCTGGTAACTGAGCGACGCTTGAAAATAACATACTCCACCAATTGGTTTCCGAGAAACTGAAGTCCAATATGGTTTTCAGTATCATCTTGCCACACTGCACGTAAATTCCCATTATCCATAAGGAATAAAGCCGCTTTTCTCGTGTAGAAAGTCGATCTTAGAAATGACCAGAAGTCTTCTTTAGATATTTCTTTTATAGTGAATCCTTCAGGTATGGCATACCCATGTAGCGCTTCGATCCGTGCCTGGTATGCCAGATGTATTTGCTGTACCTTTTCCTTTTTGTTAGCAAGCTCAGCATCAAAGAGGCTCTTCAGGTCAGTTGGACCAACACCATGATTAGTAAGAGCGTTCGAGGGGTTGTCAGGGATGATCCCGCCGGACCAGTTGTCCAAGGGGCTTTCATCATGTATTGTAGCATGGAGTTGCCAAAAGTCAAGATGAGAAATGAGAGGATTTGAATCTCGATCCGGACCAAAAGTGGATACGGAGTCGAGATCTATCAGCAGTACGGGTAGCTGGTAGACCGAATCAAGAGTACTGGGCGATTGCGATGTCATTGGGTTTCCTCTACTCGTTGCCAAAGGTTGTTTTGGATATCTTGACTTGTCATATCCAGGAAACAATTTATGATAGCGTCATGGGCTTGCTCGAACCATTCATCCGCTCCTGATTTCACAACCTGCCCAAGACGGCCACTAGCCCTAATTTCGAATATCAGCACAGGTACGTTCTCGTCTTGAGCCATCACCGCACTACGTATGCGAACGTTAATTTGCAGATTATTGGATATGCGATAAATGTAATTACAATTCAATACTACAGGGTCGGGGTATACTGCACCTATATTCAGGATAGAGAATGAGGGAATAATGTTTGACGTATCCATTACCCCATTCCAGTCTTCACATTGTTTCACAGCATTTATGTAGGCCAATTCACAAAGATCAATAGTAGGATATTCCATTTCAGTTTCTTTCTTAATAAATTCTCCAAAGCGTCCATAATATTTATCAAAAGTTGGTTTAATATCCTTGTGAAATCTTGGATATTCTTCATTCCTGCCCCGCCAGTTGAACATAAAGGCGTTTTTCTGCACTTGAATAAGATTAATTTCATCTTCTGAAATGAACCAGTACCTAGGCATTGGAAATGCTTCTTTGGATCTGACATCCAATTCAGTGCCTACCGGGGGGTGTTGGCTCACGACAGGAAAATCCTGTTTTATTTCTCCCCAAAATAGACCTATGTGCTCGCTCCGCAAGCCGGACAGTGAGGGGTTGAAGTATGTGGATACCACGACCTCATTGATTGGCGGATTCCTGAATGCTATGGACGGTGAGCTCATGTCAGGTTTTGATCCTTTTTTGCCAAGGTACGCAAAAGGTTGCCTTGTGCGTTCAGAATTTTGGCCAAGTTCCCACTCTGTTCTGAGAAGTTGAAACGCAACGGGAAGCGTGTTGTTCGACTATTTTGTTGAATTCGACTTCCATCCTGTCCTCGAAGTTCGACCGTGCCGTCTCTTCGCCGATCAGTATTAGCAAAATGTACTCGGTGCTGGCGTGTCTCGACGATATACTGGGTTGGCTGTCCGTCCGCGTCCAGTTCCCAATGACGGTCGGGATACTCGTAAGGGGAGTTGAGAACAGATCGCTCGAAGAAAAGATCACTCAAAACGTAGCACTCCCTGGGGCCAAATTCATGCTATGATATGAGTCGCCTGCCTCTTTTGTTTAATTTCCACCCTTCTTATCAGCTATACGCTGATTCCTTACTCGCGGAGAGGGAGGGATTCGAACCCTCGATACGGGGTTGCCGTATACTCCCTTAGCAGGGGAGCGCCTTCAGCCAGCTCGGCCACCTCTCCCGTTGCGCTTGCGGGACGCATCCCGGCGCACGTTTCGTTTGCATTTCACGATCCCTGCTAACGCCGGAAGGTTTACGAGGTTCGATGCCCCGCGATGCGGATTTTATCCGGCTTCCAGGGCGTTGGCTCCCGAAACGATCTCGATGATCTCCGTGGTGATCGCGGATTGGCGCGCCCGGTTGTACTTCAGTTTCAGGTTGCGCAGGAAGTCTTCCGCATTGGAGGTCGCATTGTCCATGGCTACCATGCGCGCACCCTGTTCCGCCGCGTTCGATTCGAGCAGAACGCGCCATACCTGGTATTGCAGGTATCTCGGCAGCAACTCGTGCAGGACGGATTCCGCTTCCGGCTCGAAAATGGAATCGGCCACTGCACGATTGTCTTCCTGACCATCTCCTTCGCCTCGCGCCTCCATGATCGGGGTCAGGAACTGCTTCTTCGGGATCGGCAGAAACGGTTCGACGATCCGGTTCTGGGCAATGGTGTTCCGGAATTCGTTGTAGACGATTTTGACCTCGTTCCAGGAACCGTTCAGATACCCATCCACGGCCTGCTCGACGATCTTCCGGGCCGTTTCCACCTCGATATGGTCGAAGACGCCGCGAAAATCGCCGGTCATCTGATACCCCCTGCGGGCGAAATGCTTATGCCCCTTCCGGCCCACGGCAAGCACGTGCAGGTTGCCGGCCTTGCGCACCTCTTCGTATGCCGCCATCGCCTGTTCGGCTTCCTTGACGACATTGGCGTTGAAGGCGCCCGCCAGGCCCCGGTCGGCCGTCACCACGATAAACAGGATACTCTGGCCCTTTTCGCGCTTCTGCAGCAACGGGTGTTCCGTGGCATCGAGTTGCTCCTTGAGCCGGCTGATGACCGCGCCGAGCCGGTACGCATACGGCCGCGTGCTGAATATGCGTTCCTGCGCGCGCCGCAGCTTGGCCGCCGCCACCATCTTCATGGCGCGCGTCACCTGCTGCGTATTGCGGATCGAATCGATCCTGTTCCGTATGTCCCGGAGATTGGCCATGAATCAGTTCGTGCGCTACGCCCGGAAAAGGTCCGCCATATCGCGTGCAACGCTGGTGAGCACCTCCCGGTGTTCGTCCGAAAGCACGCCCGTTTCGCGAATTTCGTCGAGCAGGTTCGGGTGCTGCATCTGCAGCTTGCCGATGAATTCGGTTTCCAGTTCGCGCAGGCGGTTTACCGGCACAGCGTCCAGCAGTCCCTGCGTCGCCACGAACACCACGGCCACCTGTTCTTCCACCGGAACGGAGGCGTACTGACCCTGCTTCAGAATCTCGACAAGGCGTTCCCCGCGAAGCAACTGGCGCTGGGTGGCCGGATCCAGGTCGGACCCGAATTTGGAGAAGGCCTGCAATTCGCGGTACTGCGCGAGGTCGATGCGCAGCGTGCCCGCGACTTTTTTCATCGCCTTGATTTGCGCGTTGCCGCCTACGCGGGATACGGAGATCCCGACATCGATGGCCGGGCGTACCCCCGCATTGAAGAGGTTCGTCTCCAGATAGATCTGGCCGTCCGTGATGGAAATCACATTCGTCGGAATATAGGCGGAAACATCCCCGGCCTGTGTTTCGATGACGGGCAGGGCGGTCAGGGAGC
Source organism: Rhodothermales bacterium (assembly GCA_965248175.1). Taxonomy (GTDB): domain Bacteria; phylum Bacteroidota; class Rhodothermia; order Rhodothermales; family VXPQ01; genus VXPQ01. The sequence continues at coordinate 281,956 of OZ252093.1, read as the reverse complement.
CGCCCCCTTCCACCTTGCCTTGCAGCGATTCGGGCACATCGTTCATCTTCACCGCGACCGCCTTCGTTTGGTTGATCTTGGCGGCCCGCTCCAGCAGGCGGCTGTGCAGGTAAAACACATCGCCCGGATACGCCTCGCGCCCCGGCGGGCGGCGCAGCAGCAACGACAGTTCGCGATAGGCAACCGCATGCTTGGAAAGATCGTCGAACACCACGAGGGCATGCCGGCCCGTATCCCGGAAATACTCCCCGATGCACGCGCCGGCGTACGGGCCAATGAACTGTAGCGGAGCCGGTGTCGAGGCCGACGCATTCACGATGACCGTATAGTCCATGGCGCCGTGCTCTTCGAGCGCCCGCATCACATGGGCAACGGTGGATGCTTTTTGCCCGATGGCCACGTAGATGCAAAAAACCGGCTTGTCGGTTTCATGGGTCGATTTCTGATTGATGATCGTGTCGATCAATACAGCGGTCTTGCCTGTCTGCCGGTCCCCGATGACGAGTTCCCGCTGCCCCCGGCCGATCGGGATCATCGAATCGATGGCCTTGATGCCTGTCTGGAGCGGCTCGCTCACCGGCTGTCTGTAGATTACGCCTGGGGCCTTCCGCTCCAGCGGCATTTCGAAGGATTCGCCCGAAATGGGGCCGCGCCCGTCTATCGGGTTGCCGAGCGGCTCGATCACGCGCCCCAGCATGCCTTCGGAAACGTTGATCGATGCAATGCGCTGGGTCCGGCGCGCTTCATCGCCTTCCCTGACCGAATCGACATGGCCGAAAAGCACAACGCCGATATTGTCCTCCTCGAGATTGAGAACCATGCCGGTGGTTCCGCTCGCCGGAAACGTGATCAACTCCCCGGCCTGTACATTCGAAAGTCCGTAAAGCCGCGCGATGCCGTCCCCTGTTTGCAGGACGGTCCCGACTTCGTAGATATCTGTTCCCGTTTCCAGATCGCCGAACGCGCTCTTCAGAACCGAGGTAACTTCATCTGGTCGAATTGACGTGGTCATAATGTTTGTATCGTCACTGGTTGCGCATGCGTTTGCTCGTCAAACGATGTCTGGTCGGTCCGTCGAGGCGCGCACGGTGATTATTTCGCGGAAACGGGCCGGAGCGCCACCCGGTCGCGGAGTGCTTCAAGCCGGTGGCGTACGCTCCGGTCGTACACCGTGTCTCCGATGCGAACGACGAGTCCTCCGATCAGCCCGGCGTCCTTCCGGACGTTCAGGCGAATTTTCTTGCCGGTCAACTGCTCAAGTGCTTCCGTCAACCCGGCGCGTTCCTCTTCGCTGAATGCCGAGGCGACGCGGGCTTCGGCTTCCACGATGCCAAGGCGTTCGTCATGCAGGCTCTGCCACGCCTCTGCAATCCGGACAAACAGGCTTTCGCGTTTTCTGCCGACAAGCATATCGAGAAATCGCAGCGTCAGATCGTCCAGATGCGGTTCGAATAACGTGCGTACGACGGCCTGTTTCTTCTCGCGGGAAACGACCGGATTCCGAAAAAGCTGCGCCAGCGCTTCCGACTCCTCCAGACTCGCGCGAACAAATGCCATGTCTGCGTCGACACGCCCGACTTTCGAGGCGTGCTCGGCTTCCTCGTACAACGCACGGGCATATCTGCGAGCTACAACCATGATCTGTTCGGTTCGAGAGCGGGGAGGGGGTGCGTGAGATTTCCGGCAGGGGGTATGGAGGCGATCCGGGATATTCTGTGCACCCGTCAATTCCTGGGAAGCTGCTCGATAAAGCGATTGACCAGCTTGCGATGCCGGTCAGTGTCAAGCGTCTCTTCAAGAATCTGCTCGGCAGTCTGGATAGCGAGGCCAGCCACTTCATCCCGCAACTCTTCCAGCGCACGTTGCTTCTCCCGCTCGATTTCGTCCTGCGCCTGCTTTTGCATCTGCCGGATTCTGGCCCGCGTCTTCTCTATATCTTCGGTGCGCACCCGGTCGGCCGCCGCGCGAGCGTCTTGCATGATGCGTCGTGCGTTCTCTTCCGCAGCGCGCCGGGCCTCTTCGTTTTTCTCCCCGGTTTGTCGGGCCTCTTCCAGCGCGCGCTCGGCTTGCCTGATGGACGAGTCAATGGTTTCCTCGCGTTCGCTCAATGCGCTCACGATGGGTTTCCATGCAAATTTGCGAAGAAGGAAGAGCAACAGCGCGAATACGATGACCTTGTAGAAGATCAGTCCCGCATTCGGTTCGAGGAGGCTTTGGGCTACGATGATATCCATGGCCGAATCGATGGTTGATTGTCCCGTGGCGTAGCGGGTGCGTGGTCCGGATGCACTGCAGAGGCGGTTGTAATCTGGCGCCGGGAGCGATACATCAGGTTTTCAGTGTGAGCAACAGGCAGATGATCATGCCAAAAAGCGCAACCCCTTCGAGGAGTGCCGCAGCAATGATCATGGAAAGGCGTATGTGGTCGGCGGCTTCCGGCTGCCGCGCCGAGCCTTCCATCGCAGGGCCGGCAAGATGCCCCAGCCCGATGCCGGCTCCGATTGCGACAAGTCCGGCTCCGATACCGGCGCCCAGGTAAGCTAATGCAGTAGGGTCCATAGTGATTCCCCGTGAGTTGGGTCAGGTGTTTTGAAAAAGAGGTTCAGATGGTGAGATTGTCCGGCAAATCCGTTGCCGTAGTTACCCGGCGAGGGCCGGTTGTTCTTCGGCATGTGTTTCGTCTTCGTGATGCTCCTCTACGGCCATGCCGAAGAAAATCGCCGACAACAGCGTGAACACAAAGGCGTGTATGAACGCCACGGCGATCTTGATGAACGAAATAAACAACGTGAATGCGATGCCGAGAGGGGCGACGAGGACGGCCGTAAGGCTGCCGAACAGCACGTTGATCGTGAAGATGATGCCGATCAGGCTCAGGATGAGCAGGGAACCGGACATCATGTTGGCGAAGAGGCGCAGCGCCAGCGCAAAATGCTTGGCGATCAGACTGACGAGTTCAATAGGCGCCAGCAGGCACTTGACCGGCAGGGGTACGCCTGGAGCCCAAAACATGTGCCGCCAGTAGGTCCGGGTTCCGCGCCGCTGTCCTACCACGAATGAGAAGGCGGCCAGCACAAGCGTAACCGAAATATTGGATGTCGCTGCGCTTGCATAGGGCACGAGGCCCATCAGGTTACAGCACAGGATGAAGGTGAACGCCGTAAGCAAAAACGGTACGAATTGCTCGTATTTGGGGCCAATGCATGGCCGCGCAATCTCATCGCGTACGTAGACGATGAGCATTTCGAACATATTCTGGAAGATGCCCCTCGGTGCGGAAACGCGGTCTTCCCGGCGCCGATAGCGCTGCGCAAGCGTGACGAAGACGGCGACTGTGATCAAGGCGGCGAGGAGGCCGAACACAAGATGGCGGGTGATGGACAGGTCCAGCACCATGGTCCCCGAGACCGGCTGCGGTTTGGCGTACAGGTGCTCGTGATGCTCGATGGCGGCATGGAGGGCTGCGCCGCGCAACAATTCCGTATGTCCATCTTCTTCATGCTCGATCACGTACCGTTCCGACAGCAGCGCGGAGCGGGTGGATGAAAACACATCCAGCCCCCAGGGGTCTTTTCGCAGGAAGATGCGCGGGAGTTCGACGGTGCCGAACGGGGCGAAATCAAGGTATACGCCGTCTGCAGTGTGGGCAACGGCATCCAGTTCTCCTCCCTCGTCGGCAGCATACGCCGGGCGAGGCGCAAAGAACGCGCATCCTGCCAGAAGAAGCAGGACAACGCGGCCACAGAGTATGTTTGCGTTCAACGCCCTCATGTTGTGCGATAAGAAAGCATTTTCCTGCAGGGGATTATGCCGCTGGGGGTTATGCCGCCGGGGGTTGCTTCCTGTGGAAAAACCGGATTTCGATCGCAAGTCCTGCGAGGAAGGTCACAAAGAAACCCCCCAGCAAGCCCGTCGGGGCCACGGGCAGCCATCGCAAGGCGATGACCAGTAAGCCCAGGGTAACCACGACGCGGAACAGCATGGCGCCTATGACGACAGCCATTGGATTGCGGGTGCTTTGCAGCGCGAGCCGATTCGATAAAAAGCTTATCAGCACGTACGACACGCCCAGCAAGCATCCAAGTCCGATACCGAGTCCCAATCCTTCCGTTTCCATTGGCGCCGGAACGATTTTTCCCGAAAGCGCGGGAAAATCCCGACCAGGAAATATGCCCTTTTGCTAAAACGCCCAATGTACAGGAAAAAGGGCTTGGAAAAAAAGCCAATATGCAATGAATTCAGAACCGCCCATTCAGGCATTCGGCGTGCGCTTATTCCCCCGGGATTCGCTTTTCTTTACCCCACGCACCAGCTGTATGCACATCGAGATCATACCGAGGCACAGCCCTGCAAGCACGAGCCATGGCGTCGTGTCGAGCCATCGATCAAGCAGGACGCCGATGACTATCCAGATTATCATGGTCAGCGCCGGCTCCAGCGCCAGAGAGAGATGCGACCCGGCCTCTCTGAAATCGCTGCGGGGGTCGCCGGAATCGGCGCCGTTCGAAGCAGGCATGGACGCTTTTCGGATAGGTTACTCGGGGGTAGGCGCAGGGTTGTCGGTTCCTTCCGCCGCCGGAATTTCGCTGGTGTCAATGATCCGGTCTCCCGTACGGCATTCTCCATTGAATATGGCGCCTTCCTCTACCATAAGGCAGCCAAGCTGGATATTGGCGTCCACGATAGCCGTTCTCTTCAGCAGGAGATTGCCGGACACGTTGATTACGCCCTTGATGCGTCCGGCAATGTCGAGCGAAGCCCCCTTGACGTTGCCTTCGATGTAGCCGCTTTCCGGGACAACCAGTTTGCCTGCGGTTTCCACAGATCCTTTGACGCATCCGCTGATGCGCATGTCACTGGACGATATGAGTGTACCTTCGAAGGTCGTCCCCTCACTGATGATGCTCACTTTTGGAGGAGCGCCGCCGTTTGACTGCCTAGCCATCGTATTATGTCTCTAAGTATGTCCGTTTGGTTACGACCTGATTCTCCGGTGTGCGATGCGCTGGACATTTTTGTCGCTGCGCAACCTGGCAGGGGGGCGTATTGCCTCCATGGCCTATATACCCACAAGATACGCACTGGGATCTTGTGCCAGACCATTATGCCAAAGTTCAAAATGTAAGTGGGGCCCCGTCGTGAATTCGCCGGAATTTCCGCTTACCGCGATGTTATCCCGGGCCTGTACGCGGTCCCCCGTACGCTTGTAAAGCTGCCGGTTGTGTTTGTAGACCGAAAGATAGCCATCCGAATGCTGGATCGCGATCGTGAAGCCCCCTTCCTGCGTCCAGTCCGCCATCACCACATACCCGTCCCCGATCGACCGTACGGCAGTCCCTTCTTCCACGGCAATGTCTACTCCGTAATGCCCCGTTCTTGCATTGAAGCCGCGCGTTACGAAGCCATCCACGGGAGTTAACGTCGGCAATACGATGCTGGGGAACCGGACAGGGGCTGTGTTAGCCATGCGTGCCGGGAAGTTGTTGTTTCCCGCAAGCAGGTCTATCGTGATGGCCGGCTGCTGATGATCGGTCCAGTTCGGTGATAAATCGTCAGGGGGCGGAACGACATAATTCTCTCCCGGCAAAGATGTTTCCGACGCCATGGGATCTGCCTCGTCCAGATCGATCTGCCCGAGAAAGACCTGCCGGAGTTGCGCCATATACTCTTCCTGCGCCGCAAGAGAATCCTGGAAGGCATTGATACGCAGTGCGTTCAATCTGGCGCTCTGGCGTATTTCTCCCGATCCATACTCCAGAAGTAACCTGTTCAGGGGAGGCAGTAAAAAAAGGGCGATCAGGAATGCAACAACGACGAGAGCGCTCCCGGACAGCACCATCAGTATACGACGGGGAACGATCCGGTATTGCCGGACCGGCTTGCCGGAGCCTTCACGTATCACCACAAAGGTCGATATCCCCTTGCCCCCTCTGAAAAATTCTTGCAGAAACGAAAACATTACTAAAACGCCCTCCTCCGGCGTTATGAGGTCAAAAACATGGAACCCGATGGACAACCAGGACTTATAACGTCCCTTTTACGAACGTTCTTCAGAATTTGCCGTGTTATCCCCGGTTCGATAGATACCTGGTCGGCAGATACGTCGCCGAACGAAATCCAAACAGTGCGAAACCAACATGCCCCAACACAAGTCAGCAGCCAAGCGGGTCCGTCAGGATAGCGAACGCCGTGAACACAATCGGGTTCACAGCGGCGCCATGCGGACCATGATACGCAAACTGCGCGGAACCACCGACAAAGAGGAAGGGCAGGCCCTGCTTTCTCAGGTAAAACATACACTGGATCGGCTCGCCTCGAAAGGTATCATCCACAGGAATAAGGCCGCCAATTCCAAGAGTAAACTGGAAAAGTACGTAAACGGGCTCGAATAGGCGGGTAGACGCTGGGTGTTGCTCTGTTTTTTGCCTGAAAACAACTTGTTTTCGGGCGTCATGCCTTTCCATGCGAAAATCGCGCATTTTCGCATTTCGTTTCGTATATTATCCGCAAACTATCCCGACCTTATCCGCTATGCCTTCGACGATGACTATGCCTGTTTCGTGGCAGAACATTTGCTCCGCCTTACTGGTCGGAGTATTTTCACTCCTTCTCATACCGGATGCACACGCGCAGGACATGCGGGCGGACGGTACCTTTTTCGTCAAGCCTCGCCTCGGTTTTGCGTGGCATCTTGGCGACACCGAAAGGTCGCCCTTCAATTTCAATCTGGATAGCTGGGATTCCGAATGTTGCGGCACGCCGTATGCGGGCGGGATCGAATTCGGATATCAGTTTGACCAGAATGGCAGCATGAGCCTGGGACTCCAGCGTACCAATCACCCGCTTTCGCTCGTTTACACTCCGGAAGCTCCTGTGAATAGTAGTGAAATCTCCGGCGGCGGGTACACCAGCTTTCAGGCGCTGTACCGCTATGGCGGATCGTCGCGCATCGCGCCGTTCCTGGCGGTCGGAGCGCATGTCACGAGCGGAAGCGTGGCGAGCACCACATACGGCCCCGCACTGGGTGTCGGTGTCGATATCGTCGTCAGCGATCGCGCGTCGATTGTCATCGAAAATCTGTCCAACCTGTCTTTCCCGGATGACGGGTTTGACAATACGACAGGAGGGGATGACGGCTTTCTTTCCTTCGAGATAGTGAGTTCTCTGTCTGTAGGGGTCAGGATCAGCCTCGAAAGCGCGTTCACGCCCGTCCAGATTCTTGGATCGACCTGCCCGAGTGTTCTCGGCGCCAACGAAGCAGGTTCCTTTTCCGTCGATACGAATCCCGATGCCACGCAGCCCGTGGATATAAATTGGGATTTCGGCGACGGCGGTATGGCTACCGGCATGGCGGCTACACACAGTTTCGTATCCGGCGGCATGTACGATGTGACGGTTACGGCCGGCAATGGCCGCGAAACGGTGTCGTCCATGTGTTCCGTTCAGGTCGTAGAAGCCCCGACCATCGTAGCCATCGACGCAAGCGATACGCATTTCGAAGTGTGCCAGCCTCAGGAGGTTGCATTCAGCGTTCGTGCGGAGAGCGATGGGTCCACCACCTATAGCTGGGACTTCGGCGACGGAAGCACGGGCATGGGTGCGGAAGCATCCCACACGTATTCCGAGGGCGGTACCTACACGGTGACGGTGACGGTAGAAAACGAAGGCGGCACGGATACGGAGTCGATTACGATCACAGCGATATCGTGCCTCGCCGCCATTTGCTACGACATCACGGAGATGAATGCGGCCTACTTCGACCGGAATTCAAGCATGCTGACCGAGGAAGGGAGTGCGGCGCTTGCAGAAAACGCCGATATTCTGGGACAATGCCCCAACCTCTGTGGAGAAATCGTCGGCTACGCCGCCCCGGGTGAGCGCGATGCGCAGCAACTTTCCGACGAGCGTGCCCGCATCGTCGAGCAGTTCTACACCGAAAACGGTTTGGCCGCAAGCCGCTTCCAGACGGAAGGGCGTGGTCTGTTGCCGGGCACGACCAAGAAGGAGGGTGCGCAGCAAGCGCGCCGCGTGGACACAATACCTGGTACGTGTGCCGGTTATTACGACGAGTAACCAGAACGCCGGAAGCGAATCATCGCAAGACGCTGCCGGAAAAGCGGGTCCGCCGATCAGGCGGGCCCGCTTTTTTTATGACGTCGCCTGCCCTGTCCGCGTACCTGACACCTGTTTATTTCTGTTTCCTGCATAATGTCGACTGGACGCCATACCAACCCCGAAGCGCTGAGTCGTGCGCTCAAGGCACGCGCCCGCGATCTGGGGTTTGATGCCTGTGGTATTGCAAAGGCCGAACGACTGGATGAGGAATCAGAGCGGCTGGAGAAATGGCTTCTCGGGGGACGCCATGCCGGTATGGAATGGATGACGAATCATTTCGAAAAACGCGTCGATCCGTGCCGGCTGGTAGATGGAGCGCGCAGCGTTGTTTCCGTACTCCATAATTACTACCATCCGGTGGATCCGCCCGCCCACAAAACCGCCGGTAAAATCAGCCGGTATGCCTGGGGGGAAGATTATCACCGTGTCATGAAGGAAAATCTGTATGCGCTTTTCGAATGGCTCGGCAGGGAAGCGGGCGGTGTTGAGGGCCGCGCTTTCGTCGATTCTGCGCCGGTGCTCGAAAAAGCCTGGGCACAGCGCAGTGGATTGGGTTGGATAGGGAAGCACACCAATCTCATCAACCGGTCTCTCGGATCGTATTTCTTCATTGGGGAACTCATCGTAGACACCCCATTGACCTACGATAGCCCGGCGGAAGATTTTTGCGGCTCGTGCACGCGGTGCATCGATGCCTGCCCCACGGACGCCATCTATCGCCCGTACGCCGTGGATTCCAACCGGTGTATCTCCTACTGGACCATCGAACATCGTGGGGACGATGTTCCGGCATCGCTTCAACCCGGATTCGAAAACTGGATCTTCGGATGCGATATATGCCAGGAAGTGTGTCCCTGGAACAAGTTCAAAAAGCCCTCGGGGGAGGAGCGCTACGCGCCTCGTCCGGGCGTTACCGATACGGAACTGGTTGTATGGGAGGAAATCGACCTCGAAGAATTTCGGAGGCGTTTCAGAAGGAGTCCCGTCCAGCGCAGCAAGTTCGACGGTTTCAAGAGAAATGTGCGCATTGCCCGCCGGAATGCACACGACAGCGCCGGGTGATGCGCGCTTTTATGCGGCAGGATCTTCGCCCTGGCTTTTCTGCATGTCGCTTTCTTCCTGCCCGGATTCCGGTCGGAGCAAAGGAAACAGAATGACGTCCCGGATCGATTCCTGCCCTGTCATCAGCATGGTGAGGCGGTCGATGCCCACGCCCAGCCCGGCTGCGGGGGGCATGCCATACTCCATCGCGCGGAGGTAATCCTCGTCTATCTGCATGGCTTCCTCGTCGCCTCCGGCGCGCAACCGGGCTTGATCCTCGAAGCGGTTGCGCTGGTCGATCGGATCGTTGAGCTCGCTGAATGCATTGCACATCTCTTTTGCATTGCAGATGAGTTCGAACCGCTCCACAAGCCCTTCCTCCCTGCGATGGCGCTTCGCCAGCGGGCTCAACGCCATCGGATAGTCGGTGATGAAGGTGGGCTGGATGAGGTGTGGCTCTACCTTCTCGCCGAAAATATGGTCAATAAGTTTGCCCGTCCCCATGCTTGCGTCCGCCTCGAGGTCGAGTTCCCGGGCAATATCCGCTATCTCCTGCGTGTCTTTGTCTCGCAGTTGATACCCGGTATACTCTGTAATGGCTTCGAAGAGCGGCAGGCGTTTCCAGGGGCGGCGGAAGGAGATCGTATGCTCGCCGGACTTCACATAAGGCGTGCCGTGCAATTCCATTGCAATGTGCTCGATCATTTCTTCAACGAGCTCCATCATCCACCGGTAATCCTTGTAGGAGACGTACAGCTCCATCATGGTGAATTCCGGATTGTGAAATCGGCTGAGTCCCTCGTTGCGAAAATCTTTTGAAATCTCGTAGACACCCGTAAATCCGCCGACCAGAAGCCGCTTCAGATACAGCTCGTCCGCGATACGGAGATAGAGCGTCATATCGAGCGCATTGTGATGTGTAGTGAACGGCCTCGCGCTCGCGCCTCCGTATATGGGTTGGAGCACAGGCGTTTCCACCTCGATATACCCCCTGTCGTCCAGAAAGCGGCGCATGATCGCAATAAGGCGTGCTCGCTGGCGAAAAACGTTCCGCACCTCCGGATTGACTACCAGATCGACATACCGCTGGCGGTAACGGAATTCCTTGTTGGTGACCTCGTTATGTACGCCGTCGTCGGTTTCCTTGACTACCGGAAGGGGGCGAAGCGACTTCGACAGAATCCTGAATTCCTCGGCATGCACGCTGATCTCGCCCATGCGCGTCCGGAAGGCAAATCCCCTGACGCCGACAATATCCCCGATATCGAGCAGACGCCGGATGACATCGCGATAATATCCTTCAGGAAGATCGTCGCGGCGCACATAGACCTGAATGGAGCCGGACTCGTCCTGCACATCGAGGAAAGCGGCTTTGCCCATGACACGGAGCGACATGATGCGGCCGGCGATGGCTACATCGTATCGATCCCGAGGGGGGCGGTCTTCGCCGGGTTGATTCAGGTTATCGTCGAACGTATCGACGATGTGCGCTGTCTCGTCGGTGACATCCCACGCATACGGATACGGATCAATACCTGCTTCACGAAGCGCATGCAACTCTTCGCGGCGGCGCTGTTGCTGATCGTTCAGCGTTTCCGACATGTGCTCGTCAGGATACCGGCCGCAATGTCGGCAGGAAAGGCATGGTTTTTTCTACGAAGAAGTATGGTGGGCCCTACTGGATTTGAACCAGTGACCTCTCGCGTGTGAGGCGAGCGCTCTGAACCCCTGAGCTAAGGGCCCCATACAGAATATTGCGTTGCACGCAAGGAAGGGCATCCCGTTCCGAAACAACTATCAGGGATATACAACCTCGGCAACCATGGAGCCGACGGGCGTCGCCGGGGTCCGAAGTTCGCGCTTGATGCCGGCGGTTACGATCGATCGTGCGTGGCGCCACGGATGGGCATGGTGGCGGCGCGGAGAATGGGGTAGGGGGTGAATCACAGACGCGTACGAGGATTGACGCATCACTTCGCCTGTATAGGGGAGGGACGGGGCATCCTGTACGCGGGATACCGTCATGGCGGAAGAAGCCATTTGACCGTATTCGTTACCGGATTGCACCCCTGATGCTCCCAGAACAAGCCCCAGCATTAATACCACCGTCACGGCGTAGGACAACGCTATGGTCCCCTTTGCCGCGTCTTCAGACGCGACAGGTAAGGGAATGCCGGGGTGGGACGTGTCGCCAGGGATGCGATTGCGCAGCCGATCGTGCAGATCGCTCGGCGCCCGGCATCGACAAGCGTACCGACACAGAAGCCGGCGCGTGCGCCGGAGGCACTCGATATGCTCCTCCATGCCCGGATTGACGCGCACATACTCCTCGAACGCATCGCGAACGAGAGGATCCATGGTTCCATCCACGTATTCGCAGAGGAACTCGTCCTCGAGGTTTGGGGCGTCGTATTGTTTCGAATCGCTGTACCCGTTAGGCATAGGCAAACTACTCCGATTCCGACTGCGGGTGGAAAACTTGCGGACGAAGGATACTTGCTACCGGGTACTCAATACCGGTCACAGTGTTATGTGACGCATAAGGCAGTGACCGGATCCGGCAAAAGGATTTTCATCGCACCCTACACCGCATCCCGGCCCTATGCGTGCAAGCACTGCAAGGCGAGATTATTCCTCCTGTACAAAGTAGATATCCTTCAGGAGTATCTGAAGTTTCGTTCTGCCGCGATTAATTCGGCTTTTCACGGTTCCCATGGGCAACCCCGTGATCTCCGCAATTTCCTCGTACGACAGTTGCTGCACGTCCCGCAGCACGACCACTTCACGGAACTCCTCCGGAATTTTCGTCAACGCGTCCTGGATGTAGAAATCCTGGATCGAGCTTTCCGTGTCTTTATCCGGAGAGAAGGTTTCGTCCGGCACTTCCATCTCGTACTCTTCATCGTTCTTGTTGACCGACTGCAGAGAAGAGATCCGACGCCGTTTGCGCTTCCGGTATTCCGACCGCGCGAGATTCCCGGCAATCGTGTAGAGCCATGTCGAGAATCGGGCGATGCGGCGGTACGAGTGCCTGTTGCGGTAGACCCGCAGGAATGTTTCCTGAAGAAGGTCCTCGCATTCTTTCATATCTCCGAGGAACCGGTAGATATAATTGGTAAGCGGATCCTTGTACCGGCTTACCAGGATATCGAATGCCTCTACGGTTCCTGCCTGAAAATGCGACATCAGGTCCTCGTCGCTCATCGGACTGAGCGCATCCAGATACCGCGTATTGGGATTCGTGTTCTTTCGGGCCGTGTTGCGGCGCTTTATGACATGAGAGTTTTGCATGGGCGTACATCCCTTGGTGTATGCTTACGTCTATCGCACAAAATCGAGAACGTACGGTCCCCCATTCTTATTGTGCGGCGAACGCGGCAATGTAGTCATGAGGGGGGCGATAGTATTTTGCGGAGCATTAATGTCATCACCAGACGTTCGCTCCGCACAGCCCCTCCCTTCAGTTCGTAATCCGCTGCCAGCAATACGGAGAACGCATTCCGGATCGCCGGCGCCTTGTATCGGCGGAGGCTTGTCAGGTATTCCTTGACAAAAAATGGCGATATGCCAATATGGCGTGCCATTTCCTGGTTCGACATGGACGATTCGCAGGCGCTGAGTTTCCAAAGCTTCGTGAAATAAGCGTTCAGGACGGCAATGATCATGAGTGCTTCCCCGCGCACATTCGATGCACGCTGCAACATTCGTTCCACAATGTGAAACGCATCTCTGCCGCGCTGCTCGCCTATCGCCTTCTGTAGTTCGAAGACATTGAAACCCCGGCTATGTCCACTCGCGCGAACAATATCGTCCGCTGTAATGGTCTCTCGTCCGGCAGCATAGGTTTCAAGTTTTTCCATCTCGCGGACAACCGTCCCGAGATCGGCGCCTGCATAGTCGGCCAGCATGTGTATGGCCTCCTGCGTCATATCGTATCCTTGCTTTGCTGCGCGCTGCTTGATCCAGCCGGGCATCTGGTTGCTATAGAGCGGCTTGCTTTCCATGGCAACGGCGTGTTCCCGAAGAGCCCGGTAGGGATGCCTTGAGCGGTCCGGCTTCGAGCCACATACGAGCACTACCACCGCCGACGGATTCGGACGCTGCGCATACTCTTTGAACAGGCGATTGTCCTTCAGTTTTTCAAAGTCGCGCACGATCACGACACGCCGCTCACTCATTACAGGGTAGGACGCACACAGCGCCAGCACGTGCTGTGTATCTGTATCGGGACCATACACAATATCGAGATTGAAGTCCCGTTCGTGCGGGGCGAGGGCATTCGCCAGCAGGACATCCTGCAATTCGTTGGTAAGAAACCGCTCATCGCCGTAGAAAAAATAGAGCGGCTTGAAGTTTCCCTGTCGGAATGCCGAGGCGATGTCTTCGTATGTCTTTTCGCGTGCGGCCATGCTACCCGGAGCGATGCAAGGATTTTTTAACAAAAATGGCTGGCAAGATACGGATTTTCGTCTTTGCTCCAGACCTTAAATCTATTAGACGAAGTTTTTCTGCAATCGTTACACTGGATGCACGTTTTTTAGGGGCCGCCCCCCACCGCATTATTTGGGAATGTCTTCCCTGCGCGACGTGAGCCTGCTTTCGTGAAGCCGGGTCGCTGCCCTGCGCAGAAGATCGACATCGTGCCGGATGACATGATGAGCCAGACCAAACACGTCCGTAGCGGCGCCATTGATCGTAACAGGACATGTCCACGCATGTACATCGAGTCTGGAAAATAATGTCGCCAACCCTGAACGGGCCCTGCTGATATGATCGAGCACGGCCTCTATTCCCGTGCATTCCGGCGCTATGTCGTCAAGCATCTCTCTTGCTCCGGGTACGTCGAGGGAAACATCCTTCCCTTCCGCCAGACGAGCAACAGCCGGGGAGTATACCTTTTCGTCAAAAAGGTACAGCGACACATACATTTCCAGGAAGGAGAGCTCACTTTCTATCGGCCGCCCTTCCAGAACACTTTCCGGAATGCGTCCGAGATGTTTTCGCAGCACAGTTGTTTCGTCGATCAGATACGCCAGTTGATCCAGTAATGCCTGGCGTACCCCGGCGGTTCGGGGAACGTCGGAGGCGTCGATCATTCCGTATCGGGGAGCGGCTCGGCCGGAGCCTCTGTGTCGCTGTGGATCTCCTCGGCCAGCGATGCAAGAAAAGAACGGTCCCTGAGACTATGCACGTTGTTTTCCCGTCGGAAATCCCATTGTTCTCCAAACTGCCGGTCCTTGTAGGCTTCGAGCCAATCGAACCGGTCCTTGAGACGCTCCGCCGGCATAAGCAGTCGCTCGAGACCGAATACGGCTTCTTCGCGGTTCTGAAAAGTCAAATCGTATTCTTTCGACATGACGATTGCTTCTTCGGGGCAAACCTCCTCGCAATACCCGCAGTAGATGCACCGAAGCATGTTGATCTCGAACCACTCCGGTTCGCGTTCCTTGGCACCCTCCATCTCGCGCGATTGCATGGAAATAGCCATCGGGGGACAAGCCCGTGCGCACAGGTTGCAGGAAACACAACGGGGGCGACCCTCTTCCTCGACCAGCACCGGGCGACCGCGATAACTGTCGGGGGGATACCATTGCTCTTCCGGGTACTGGAGGGTATAGCTTGGCTGCTGCATCTTGCGAAAGCTGTACCCAAGCCCCTTGAACACTTCCGGGAGATACAGACGCTCCCAGAAATTGAGCGTTCGTTCGTTCTTCTTTTTCGTAGGTACCGGTTTGCCAGACATGGCGGACTCGGATGAAGCGAAAAAACATCAAAGCAAAGATACTGCTCAAGATACGCCCTGGCGACGGATATCGCGAGGGTTCGCCAGAGAAGATCGCGAAAATACGCCGCCCGCTTGCAGAAAAAACCGCAGCGTGCAGGAAGCGCTTTGGGCAACGTGGTTTCGGAAGGCGCCGCCGGAAGCGAAAGCTACGCGCGCTCCCGCGATTTGGCGCGAAACACCAGCGTAAGAGGAACACCGCTGAAATCGAACGCCTTGCGGAGTTCGTTTTCGAGATATCGCCGGTACGACTCGTGTACGCCTTGCGGATAATTGCAAAAGAAAGCGAATACGGGAGGGTTCGACGCCACCTGCGATGCATATTTTATCCGCACAAACTGGTTGCGCCATGTTGGAGGATGATGCCTGCCGATGGCTTTTTGCATCACCTCGTTTACTTCATGGGTCGGAATGCGCAGGCGCAGCCGTTCATGGACTCCAATGGCTGAGCCGAGCACGGTGTGCGCTCGTTGCCGGGTGAGCGCGGAGATGAACAATATGGGCACGTAGTCCAGCATTGGAAGCCGCTTGCGGATTCCGCGTCGCCAGTCTCGGGCCGTGTTGGTTTCTTTCTCGACCAGATCCCATTTATTTACGGCGATAACGAGTCCTTTTTTGAGTTCTTCCGCCTGCTTCAGAATGCGAATATCCTGCATCTGAAGCCCATCGGCGGCGTCTATCAGAAGCACTGCGACGTCGCACGCCTCCAGGGCTCGATGAGTCCGCAGCGTAGCATAAAATTCTACGTTCCCGGCCACTCTTGCCCGCTTGCGCAGCCCGGCCGTATCGACCAGCACGATTTCCCGGTCCTCGAACTCGATCACCGAGTGGATGGCGTCCCGGGTCGTACCGGGTATTTCCGTAACGATGGAGCGGGGAAATCCGAGAATGGCGTTCGCCAGCGAAG
Source organism: Rhodothermales bacterium (assembly GCA_965248175.1). GTDB lineage: Bacteria > Bacteroidota > Rhodothermia > Rhodothermales > VXPQ01 > VXPQ01. The sequence continues at coordinate 266,111 of OZ252093.1, read as the reverse complement.
ATTTACCGGCATTCGGTTTCCCGACCAGCGCCACACGAATGCGGGTATCCTCAGGCGGGGCCTCCGGGGCATCCGGCAGCACAGCCGTCAGGTCGTCAAGCATTTCCCCGGTGCCTGTTCCGTTGATAGAGCTCACGGGATATACTTCCCCCAACCCGAGTGCATAGAACACGCCGGCTTCCCAGCGTCGTTGGTCGTTGTCCGCCTTGTTGGCAACCACCAGAACAGGTTTGTCCGTCCGGCGGAGCACCGCACTCAGTTCCTCGTCGAGGTCTGTGACGCCGGTCATGACGTCCACGACGAAAAGAATGGCGTCGGCCTCGTCGATGGCGATATGCACCTGCTCGCGGATGGCCTCTGCAAACACCTCGGCGGTAGCCGGTACGAATCCCCCCGTATCCACGGCGTCGAACGTATGCCCCGCCCATTCGACCGTGCCGTACACCCGGTCGCGCGTTACCCCGGGCTCGTCATGCACGATGGTTTGCCGCGCCTCCACGAGACGATTGAAGAGAGTTGACTTGCCCACATTCGGGCGGCCAACGACAGCTACCAGCCTCATGGGCTACTTGCCTCCCCGTGATTTTTCCATATATCTCCCATTTACAACCACCACCACAGCCCCAGACCGCCCACAAGGAAGCAATAATAGGCGAACCAGGCCAGATTTCCCCGCTGCACGAAATGGATTACCGTCCTGATTGCCCATATGCCGGACACATATGCAACGAGCGTACCCACAAGGATCGGGAACAAATTCGTTATGTTTCCGGCCTGCGCAAGACGTATTGCCTCAATACCCGTTGCACCTATAATGACCGGCGCCGACATCAGAAACGAAAAAGCGACCGCCTGCGCGGGGCGTACGTTCTGGTACAGCGCGGCGCAGATCGTTGCCCCCGAACGGGAAATACCGGGGACCATCGCCAGCCCCTGCGCCACTCCTGTCACGATCGCTTTCCCTGCAGATATATCTCCCTCGGGGCGAGGGCGAATTCGGGTGAGCAGCAACAGGGCGCCCGTAACGAGGAGCATGCCGGCGGTGATATGCGGCGCTGAAAAAGCGGCTTCCAGGGGTTCCCTGAAAAGCACATACAGTATCCCGCCGGGAATCATGGAGAGAAGGATGAAGATCGCAAACCGAAAGTCCTGGTTGCTGCGGTACTGTGCGCCGAGTTGACCGGGCCGGTGTACGCCTTCCCACACACCGCGCACTATTTCAAGGATACGGACGCGGTATACCGTGGCGATGCTCAGGACCGTGCCGAAATGCACGAATACTTCGAAAGTAATGCTATCGATCTCCAGTCCAAGCAGGTGCTGGACGAGGACAAGATGTCCCGAGGAGGAAACGGGGAGAAATTCCGTTATTCCCTGAATGAGACCGAGAAGCGTTGCTTCCCACCAGGTCATGATATAGAGGGTGTGCAGGATCAGGACGAATACTTGTGCCGGAGCGTGCAAGGTACGCATTGCAGCCCGGCATAGGAAACGCCCGGACACCTTGCCGGTCGAGGATTGAGCCACAGGGGCATACGGAAAACGATGCTGTCGGTATCCTGTACAGCCCTGGTTTACGAAGCGTTGTCCGGAAGGCCGGGTTCTACAAGGAGCACCGTTTCGCGTTCCACCGTTACGGCGCCGGGCGGTGCTCCTTTCGATTTGCGCACGTATTTGCGTTCGGTTACCATCACCGGCACAAGGTTGCTGCCCCGGGCTTTGCTGAACCAGGCGGCGATGGAGGCTGCTTGCCGGACAATAGCGGTTCCGGGCGCCGCATTGCGATGGGGCAGCCGGAGCACGGCGTGTACGCCCGATACGCCGCGGGCATGCATCCAGAGGTCGTATTTTTGCGCGTGACGAAACGTCAGTTCGTCATTCTGACGGGCATTGCGGCCTACCCAGACCTCGTATCCTTCCGGCAGGTGGAATCTTCGAAAGGGTATTCGTTTGTTTTCCTGTTCCGGATCGGACAAGAAGCGGGCCAACCGGTCAGCCTGTTCCTTACGGAAGCTGCGCAAGGCCCGCAGGCTTGCCGTTGCACGCAGCGCATCCAGCAGGTCCTGGACTTCCTGTGCGCCTTTTTCTGTCTCCGCCATGCGGTTTTCGGCGGTTTCGCGCGCAACGCGCGTGCGCCGCGCCCGGTCGTAAAATACCTGTGCGTTTTCTATAGCCGAGAGGGCAGGGTCAAGAGGTACGGTTACCCTTTCTCCTTCCGCAAACAGGTTTTCGAGGGATGCTTCCTCAGCGCCTCGAGGGATATCGTGCGCCTGTGCCGCCAGCAGATGTCCCCAGGTCTCGTAACGACCGGCGCGGCTTTCCCGGGACAATTCTTCCTTCATGCGTTGTACCCGCCGGTCGTACTGCTTCGCTGCTCGTTCGAGCGCCTTGTCTATAGGGTCGAACAGTTCCCGGAAGCGGTGGTGCGCCAGGGATCGGCGCACGCCTTCCTGAACGGCCTTACTGACCGTGTCGAACGTTTCTTCCTGGAGGTTGCGAGCATGTTCCAGGGCAATGAGCGAGAAAAGCGGGGCGCCTTTTTCGTCCCGGTATATGCGGGGAGCCGGTATGAGGAGGGCCCGGCGCATCGCTTCCACGGTGCGGAAAAGCGCTTGCAGATCATTGGGGAGCACATCGTCTGTTCCGTGCGGATCCAACCCGGCACGCACAATCGCCTCGATGCCGAGCGTACGATCGAACAACGGATAAGCCCGGCAAACCGCCTGGATGATCGAACCGCCTTTCGGGCGCCAGCGCGCTTCGAAAGCCGCGTAGGTGTCAGGATCGGGCGCTGGACGCGGTGCGGGAGGAGCAGATCCCGCGAGTGCGCCGTCGTTCCGAAAAGCGGTCAGGATGCGGTCATTCGCCACGAGGAACACATTGGCATGCGGGCCGAACAACGAGACATGAAAGGCCATGCCGCCGGAGAGACCAAGAAAGATCATGCGATCCCGGTCAGCGATCCGCAGGGTTTCCACCCTTCTCCCGATGGCTGGCCTGAACAGGGTCGTGACGTTGCGCCGGGCGCGGGCGTACCCGTCGCCGCAAACGATGAAAAGAAGAGGGGGCCGGACGCCAATGCGGACTGTTCGGGTGCTGCCCGGGGCGGTAAACGCCAGCGAGAGTTCGTCTCGCTCCTGCGACCAGGCATCTTCGAGCGTACACCCGATCAGCGAAGTTTGCCATTCCGTGATCAGTGCGCGTAGCGTATGGTAATTCGCAATCATGTCTGCGCATCCTGCTCCGCTGTGTCGAGCGCCCGGATGATCGTGTTGCAAGCCCCGTCGAGCACGTCAAAAGGAATAGTAAGGGGAGGGGCAATGCGCACCAGGCAGTCCGAATGAAGTGTCCATCCGAGCAGCACGCCCTCTTCGAGGCACCGGTGTACCGTACGGGTGGTCAGGTCTGCATTACGAAGCTGCATTCCCAGCAGGGCGCCTCGCCCCCGCACCTCGATGATCGACGGATGTTGCAAACGCTGGCGAACCCGTTCTTCTATGGCATGGGCTCGAACGGGAAGTTGCTCGTCGAGTAATACGTGCAGGGCGGCCAGTGCGGCGGCGCAAGATACCGGATGCCCTCCGAATGTGGTTACATGACTCAGCGGAGGGTCCCGCCGCAGCGCCTGCAAGCGTTCCGCGCTGGAAATGAATGCCCCAAGTGGCATGCCGCCGCCGAAGGCTTTGGCAATCGTCAGGATATCGGGAATAACGCCGAACTGTTCGAACGCGAAAAGCGTCCCCGTTCGGCCGAATCCCGTTTGCACCTCGTCGAAGATCAGCAGGGCGCCGGTTTCGTCGCAGCGCGCTCGCAGGGCCCGCATCCAGCCGTCCTCCGGTATGTTGAGCCCGCCTTCTCCCTGAATCGGCTCTGTGATAACGCAGGCCGTTTGCTCGTCGATGGCTTGCAAGGCGCGCTCGTTGTTGAAGGGGAGTATCTCCACGTTGGGCAACAGCGGACGAAAGGGGTCCTGGTATACGTGTCGACCGGTCACGGACAGGGACCCGTGCGTATCGCCGTGGAAGGATCCCTCGAAAGCAACCATCCCCGACCGCCCCGTCACTTTTTTCGCCAGTTTCAGGGCGCCTTCATTGGCCTCTGTTCCGGAATTCGTGAAATAGGTTACCTGAAGGGAAGGGGGCAGGTGTCTGGCCAGTAATTCAGCCAGATCTACCTGCGGGCGCTGCACGAATTCGCCGTATACCATGACATGCATATGCCGGGCGGCTTGCTCCCGGACGGCCTCAACGACCGCCGGATGCCCGTGCCCCAGCGAAGAAACGGCAATGCCGCTGATCATATCGACGATGCGACGCTTGTCCGAGAGGTATAACCAGGGCCCCTCTGCCCGGTCTATGACGAGTCCGAGCGGCGTATCGCTTGTCCACGCCATGAATCGTTCGAATCGTTCCTGCAGCAATGACATAACCGAGGTGTTTTGTCCGCCTGTCCGCCGCATCCCGGCGACGGTGAAAAGTATGGATAAATACGCGGTGGCTTGGTCGAATGCAATGTTCCGGAAGATGGGAACCTGCATGCAGGACTTCCCGTGCAAAACGGTAACGGATTTTTGTGTCCGGATTATGGCCATAACAACCCGGCCATATCCGGTGTCGAGGCATCCCAAGGTTCCTGAACCAGGATGCCCTGAACATAGCGCGCGGTCGCCTTTCTGCCCTTCCACCCATCGAACCGCCGCTTGCCGCGTCGTTATTCCATTCGTTGCAACGGCATACCATGATTACTACGATCGCTCAAGCCCTGTTCGATTGCCTGATCAACGCATTCCCTCCGGATCGCACATACGGACGTTCGGACATCCGACACGATCCGATGCCGGGGGCGCTTGCTGATTACCTCGAACAGGTACTCCATATGAAACTCCGGGATGCTATCCGGGAGAGCAATCTGCAGAATTCCTGGGTGGATCTGCGGGCGGCAGAGGTGCAAGAGGCGTGTACCGATTTCATGGAGGTCATGAAGCGTCATCAGGCTTTTCCCGCTTCCGTGTGGGCCGACTTCCTGAAGAATGCATGCCAACAGATCCTATACCTTGTCATCCAGCCTACGGCTTCGCTGATTGATTCGGTGTTTGATCCGTTGGGCAATCCGGTGCGTGTAGACACGATGCGCGATCGCATGGGGTTGTATCCTGCGAAGATTCCGTACCGGGAGGCCCTCGAAATCTGGCTGGAGGAACAGGGTGACGAGCCGGTTGGACGAGATCGGTTCGAAGCGTTCCTGTATCAGGCCGATCGGCAACTCGCCTCGGACAGTTCGCCGCAGGACTGGCTCCGTTTATTCGATCCGCTCGTCAAGGTGCTTGCCACGGCCGGGTATCGTGAAGTCCCCACGGAGTTTGTTGAAGCGTTTTTGCACGAAAAGGGGGCGAAAACGATGTTGCACCGCCTCGAAAAGCAATACGGTTCGGAGGCAAGCATTTCCTTCGACGAGCTGGAGGTATTGTTTGCGTCCGGCGCAGTGAAAAGCGTAGAGTCCGCCAGGAGGGCTGCCAGCGTGCCGACGAGACCGGCGGAGCGCCGCCAGGAACCGCAACCCTTGTGGAAACGGTTCGCGCAGGGTCGTGACGATGTTTCGCCAACTGCCGAGTCTCCTGCACCCTCTTCGTCTGTGACGAGCACGAGCAATCCGGCAGAGCCGCTCTGGAAACAATTTCGCACGAGTTCTCCGCCAGCGACTGTCGAAAAAGCCCTCGAAGAGACCGTTGGAATTGAACAAATACCCACAGGAACCGGTGCACCCGTCGGGGTCGAAACAGTTGCACAGCCGGAACCTACCGTCCGGATTTTTACGCTCCAACGGAGCCATTACGTGCCTTCAGAGGAGGAATCGGTTGCTCCTGGTGTCCCACCTGACAGCAGCGAAGCCCCCACGGGCCTGACCGGTCTTGAACATACCGTGCTCGGGGAACGTGGCGCGCGGAACCGCGATCTCTTCATCCAGTGTCTCTTTCATGGCAAGGAGCAAGCGTATGAAGCCGTTCTGCAGCGCCTGGAAGGCGCAAGAGACTGGTCGGAGGCTTCGCAGACCATCGCCAACGAGGTGTTTCTGAAGCACCAGGTGAACATCTACAGTCCTCCCGCCGTGACCTTCACCGAGGCCGTAGAGGCCCGATACTGCACCTGATCCGTTTTTCATGGACGATCGCGAAAAAAGGAGTGCCGACCTCGAGAGGCGCCGCGAAGAGGCTCGTCTCGGAGGGGGAGCAGCGCGCATTGCGCAGCAACACGAACGGGGAAAATTGACGGCCCGTGAGCGGATCGATATTCTCCTGGACGACGGGTCTTTTCAGGAAGTGGGCATGTTCGTGCGGCACCAGGTGCGCGATTTCGGACTTGAAGAGCGCCGGCCGTACGGCGACGGCGTGGTTACGGGTTTTGGCACGATCGACGGACGTCTTGTCTACGTCTACAGTCAGGATTTCACCGTATTCGGTGGGTCGCTTGGGCTTGCCCACGCTCGCAAGATCACCCGCCTTATGCATCTGGCGCTGGAGAATGGGGCGCCGATCATCGGACTGAACGACTCCGGGGGCGCCCGCATACAGGAAGGTGTTGATTCGCTTGGCGGCTATGCGGAGATTTTTCTCCTGAACACCATGGCTTCGGGTGTGGTCCCGCAGCTATCTGCGGTTCTTGGTCCGTGTGCAGGCGGCGCTGTGTACAGTCCGGCCATCACTGACTTTGTCTTTATGGTGAAGAACACGAGCTACATGTTCGTGACCGGCCCCCATGTGGTGAAGACGGTAACCCAGGAAGAAGTGACTGCCGAGGAATTGGGAGGTGCGCGGACCCATACCGAAAAGAGCGGGGTCGCACACATGGCTTGTGAGAACGAGGTGGAATGTCTGCACCGGATACGCGATCTGTTTCATTTTATCCCGCAGAACTGCGAGGAGTCTCCTCCCTTCGTCCGGACCGACGACCCGCCGGATCGCATGGACGAAGCGCTCAACGATATTGTGCCGGAGCATCCGAATAAGCCCTACGACATGCTGGAAGTGATCCGGGGGCTTGTTGACGAGCGAAATTTCTTCGAAATTCATGCTGGCTTTGCCCCGAATATCCTTGTAGGGTTTGCCCGTCTCGGTGGCCGGTCCATCGGCGTGGTTGCGAACAATCCCGCTGCGCTGGCGGGCGTACTGGACATGGACGCCTCGGTCAAGGGTGCGCGTTTTGTGCGGTTTTGCGATGCCTTCAATATCCCGTTGCTCGTCCTGGAGGACGTTCCCGGGTTTATGCCGGGAACCGATCAGGAATGGGGGGGCATTATCCGGCATGGCGCCAAGCTTCTCTATGCTTTCTGCGAAGCCACCGTCCCCAAAATAACCGTCATCACCCGCAAGGCGTATGGGGGCGCCTACGATGTGATGAACTCGAAACACATTCGAGGGGACCTCAATTTTGCCTGGCCTACTGCAGAAATTGCCGTAATGGGGCCGAAGGGAGCCGTCGAAATCATCTACAAGCGCCAACTGGCCGATGCGGACGATCCCGCAACGGCGGAAGAAGACTTTATCCGGCAGTACCGGGATACGTTCGCGAATCCCTATATCGCTGCCGGACAAGGGTACATCGATGACATTATTCTGCCCGCCGAAACGCGTTATCGACTCGTCCGGGGGTTCGATATGCTACGGAACAAGGTGGCCCGCAATCCCCGGAAAAAGCACGGGAATATCCCCCTGTAGGAGGTATCCGTCTACCCGAAAAGGGCACGCAGGTATTCGCGCCGCATCTTTGCAATGGCGGCGATGGAAATTTGCTTCGGACACACGGCTTCACATTCCCCGTGATTCGAGCAATCTCCGAATCCCTCGGCTTTCATCTGGTCTACCATGCGCACGACCCGTTCCTTGCGCTCGACCTGACCTTGTGGGAGGTGCGCAAGGTGGGCCACTTTCGCGCCCGTAAACAAGGAGGCGGATGCGTTCGGGCATGAGGCGACGCAGGCCCCGCAACCGATGCACGTGGCGAAATCCATCGCCTCGTCCACATGTTCCTTCGGAATAGGAAGGCTGTTCGCATCCGGCGCCCCACCCGTATCGACGGAGACGTAGCCGCCCGCTGCAATAATGCGGTCGAATGCGCTGCGATCCACCACCAGATCCTTGACAATGGGAAAAGCGGTGGCGCGGAAGGGTTCGACAACAATCGTATCCCCGTCCTTGTAGTGCCGCATATGCAACTGGCACACGGCCGTAGCCTTCATGGGGCCATGCGCAATGCCCCCCACCATGAGGCCGCAAGAGCCGCAAATACCCTCGCGGCAATCGTTGTCGAATTCGACCGGGTCTTCACCCTTTTTGATGAGTTCCTCGTTCAATACGTCAAGCGCCTCGAGGAAGGACATGTCCTCGTTCAGGTTCTCGAGCGTATAATCGACCAGTCTTCCCTTTGCGTCCGGACCGGACTGCCGCCAGACTTTCAAGTGTATGGTCATCGCTTGCGCCATGCGGCTGCGGAATGGTTCAGTGCTTCGACAAACGTTCTGCCGTTATTTGTAACTCCTCGTAGACAAATCGACCGCTTCAAACGATAGCGTCTCCTTGTGCAGTGCCGGAGATGCCGCATCTCCCATGAATTCCCATGCGGCCACATAGGTATACTCTTCGTCCCGGCGCAGCGCCTCGCCTTCTTCCGTTTGAAATTCCTCACGGAAATGGGCGCCGCACGATTCATCCCGATGCAGGGCGTCCCGGGCCATGAGTTCGCCCAGTTCGAGGAAATCCGCTACGCGGCCTGCAAATTCGAGGTTTTTGTTCAAGGTGTCTTTTCGACCGGGCACGGATACGTTTTCCCAGTAGTCGGCGCGCAGATCTCCAATGGCGTCAATGGCGTGCTGAAGCCCCTTCCGGTTACGGGACATACCTACATCGTTCCACATGATCTGTCCAAGTTCCCGGTGAAACTCTGTGACTGTTTTGCCACCCTCGACATGGAGCAGGCGCTGGATACGGTCCTCCGCCGCCCTGGCCGCCTCGTCGAACGCCGCCTCGGAAATGTCCAGCTTGCCGCCGCCGCCGGAAGCAATGTAGTCTCCCAGCGTCGAAGAAATGACAAAATAACCGTCGGCAAGGCCCTGCATGAGTGCGCTGGCCCCCAACCGGTTTGCGCCATGGTCGGAAAAATTGGCTTCTCCCAGCACGAACAACCCCGGTATCGTGCTCATGAGGCGGTAATCGACCCACAGACCGCCCATCGTGTAGTGGACGGCAGGATAGATCCGCATCGGAACCCGGTACGGATTTTCGCCCGTGATGCGCTCGTACATTTCGAAAAGATTCCCGTACCGTTCCCTCACACCGGGTTCGCCGAGGCGCTTGATCGAATCCTCAAAATCCAGATAGACGGCTTGCCCCGTAGAACCCACGCCCAGGCCATCGTCGCATACTATTTTGGCGGCCCGCGACGCCACGTCCCGGGGGACAAGGTTGCCGAAACCGGGATACCGGCGCTCAAGGTAGTAGTCGCGCTCCTCTTGCGGGATGCTTCCCGGAGAGCGGGTATCGCCGGCTTTCCGGGGCACCCAGACCCTGCCGTCATTGCGCAGACTTTCGCTCATGAGCGTCAGTTTGGATTGGTACTGCCCCGACACCGGAATGCAGGTTGGATGAATCTGGGTGTAACAGGGGTTGGCGAAAAAGGCGCCTTTCCGGTGGCACCGCCATGCTGCGGTGACGTTGGAGTTTTTGGCGTTTGTGGACAGGAAATACACGTTGCCGTAGCCTCCTGTGCACAACAGCACGGCGTCGCCTGCATGGCGTTCCAGCTCACCGGTCACGAGGTTGCGGACCACAATGCCCCGCGCCTGACCGTCCATGACTACGAGTTCGAGCATTTCCCTGCGGGGAAACATCTTGACCGCGCCGATCTGGACCTGCCGTTCGAGCGCTTGGTAAGCGCCCAGTAGCAGTTGCTGGCCGGTCTGCCCCCTGGCATAGAACGTCCGCGACACCTGGGCTCCGCCAAAGGAGCGATTGTCGAGCAGCCCCCCGTATTCGCGAGCGAACGGAACGCCTTGCGCAACGCATTGGTCGATGATATGGTTGCTGACGGCGGCGAGGCGATGCACATTGGCCTCGCGGGCGCGGTAGTCGCCGCCCTTGATCGTATCGTAAAACAGACGCCAGACGGTGTCCCCGTCGTTCGGATAGTTCTTGGCGGCGTTGATGCCTCCCTGCGCAGCGATCGAATGCGCGCGGCGGGGTGAATCCTGGATACAGAACACCTTGACATTGTATCCGAGTTCGGCCAGCGTGGCAGCGGCGGATCCTCCAGCCAGCCCCGTACCCACCACGAGAATATCGTGTTTTCGCTTGTTTGCCGGATTGACGAGCTTCGCCCTGTCGAGATAGTTTTGCCACTTCTCTGTAAGGGGTCCGGACGGAACGTGGGCTTCCAGCGTCATGGCTGCGGAGTTACGGGGCGAAAAAATAAATGTACAGAGGCAGTACAATAAAACCTGCAGCAATGCCGACGGCAAGCAGGGCCGCGATTCCGTAGATCAACGGTGTCAGGCGCCGGTTCATGGCGCCCAGGGACTGGAGTGCGCTCCATACGCCATGGCGCAGATGAAATCCCAGCAAAACCATTACGCCTGTATATCCGAACGTATAGAGCGGGTGCTGAAACTTCTCCGTAACCAGACGCTTGAGGTCCCGGATAGGCTCACCATCCACCAGCAGGCTATATCCCTCTGCGATTCCGGGACCGAACTTGAACGACTTGAGGTGGATCACGAGAAAGACGAGCAGGACTACACCTGTCAGGATCATGGTCCGGGAGCTCGGGGATTGCAAGCCGGGGCGTCCTGCGCTTCGGTAGGTGTCGTAGCCGTGTTTTCTGGCGCGGCGCTTGCCGAGATAGATATTCACTCCGAGGATTGCATGGATTACGAGGCAAACCAGGAGCACAATCTCGACTGCGTAGAGGAGTGGCCCTGTGCTCAGTAACTTGTGCGCATATTCGTTGTAGGCCTCGCCGGCGCCGAAATAACTCAGGTTCCCTGCCATGTGGAGTATAACAAACCCCGCCCAGGCGAAGCCGGTAACCCCGGTCAGTACCTTTTTGCCGACCGAGGAGGAAAGGGCCGATCGAAGATCGGGCTTGTCGTGTTTGATCCGGGGCGTCATGGTGGGGGCTTTCTGCGCCTCGTCAGGGCGTAACGGGAATGCAAAAAAGCATGCTAAGGATAATAAATATCAGGTTCCATTGGATTATTACAAACTTTGTGAATATACTATCTATTGTCCAAAATTGAACCGCATGCTTTGGGGAGGGGGCATTTGCGGGGTATCTCGCAAAAAGTTCTGCCAAAGATCTGCACTTGAAAAACCAATCGCCATACGGAGGCCAGCCATGACGATATTGCGTACGTTTTCTATAATGACCCTTGTGATTGCCTTAACGGCTCTTGTCGGCTGTGGGGGGCAGCAGGCCGATAGCGAAGACGCCATGATGGAAGGAGATGACATGGAGGTGGAAGGCCATGACATGGATGACATGGATGCCGATGAGATGGAGATGGAAGGGGATGACATGATGGAAGGGGATGAGGCCATGGAGGATGAGGCCATGGAGGATGAGGCCATGGAGGATGAGGCCATGGAGGATGAGGCCATGGAGGATGAGGCCATGGAGGATGAGGGATAGTCTGTTCGCCTGATTGACACCGTACGGCCCGCGATCAGGGCAGATTCCGTCCGATCGCGGGCCGCACCACATCTACTTCCCTTCTTTTCTCCTCGTTTATTCGCGGAGAAAGGCGTTTATGCACGCTGCCCGATCGGGAGTGTGCGTTTTCCCTGTGGGCCGACATACGCGGCCTTCGGACGAATCAGCCTGTTGCCGTCCCATTGTTCCTTCAAGTGAGCACTCCAGCCTGCTGTGCGGCTTAGGGCGAAGATGGGCGTGTACAGGTCGATAGCGATGCCCAACATGTAGTAGATGGAGGCGCTGAAGAAATCCACGTTGGGATACAGGCCTTTCTCCGCCTTCATGATTTCCATCATCTCCAGGCTCATTTCGTACCATTTCAGGGAGCCGATTTCCTCGCCGAGTCCTTTGCCCATGTCTTTCAGAAAGCCGGCGCGCGGGTCCATCGTCTTGTAGACACGGTGCCCGAAGCCCATGATGCGTTCCTTCTTTGCAAGTTTTGCCGAAATATAGTCGACGGGTCGTTGGCCGGACTTGTCGATTTCGAGCAACATGCGCATTACCTCCTGATTGGCCCCACCGTGGAGCGGACCTTTCAGCGCTGCAATGCCGCCTGTTACTGCCGAGTAGATATCCGATAGCGTTGCTCCGATCACGCGGCTTGCAAAGGTAGAGGCATTCAGCCCGTGTTCGGCATGAAGCACCAGGCATGCGTCGAATGTGCGTTCGGCCATCTCTCCGGGCCTTTCGCCATTAAGCATGTAGAGAAAATTGTGCGCATGCGAACAATCCGTGCGAGGAGCTACCGGTTCTTTCCCTTTGCGCAACCGGTCGATCGCTGCAATGATCGAAGGAACGCGTGCAACAATCCGGATTGATTTTCTGTAGTTTGCCTTAGGCGATCCGTCGTCGGCCTCGTCGTCGAACAGGCTTAGCGCAGAAACCGTCGTTCGGAGGGCCGCCATGGGATTGGCGTCTTTCGGTATGCGGTGTAAAATACTCCATATACCCTCCGGCAAGACGAGGGCTGCTCGCAATTGTTCTTTCACCTCGTCGAGGCGAGCCTGATTAGGCAAGTCACCGTCCAGGAGGAGGCAAAGAACTTCCTCGTAAGAGGTGTTGCGGGCGAGATCGCGGATGTCGTAGCCGCGATACAACAGTTGTCCAATCTTCCCGTTGACAAAGGCAATGTGCGAATCCAATGCAACGACATCGGCCAGTCCCTGCACCTTCGCCGACGGCGTATTTTCCGGTTTTTCGGGGTCCTTCGATGCGTTGTTTTGAGCAGAGGCTGGCATGATGGGTTTATATTGTCTTTACACGGTCAGCCCCGCACCGGGGGCTGATCCTACTATTATGGCGCCGAAAAATCGGGCAGTAACGTCGAATCCGATATAATACGCGTAAACCAGGATAAAGTGCCGGGTCGTCGCCGGGATCATTTATGCCGGGCCGGCATGTAACATAACAGAAAATGTTGAATTTTCTTTAGCCACCCCAGCTGGGGTGTTGATCTTCACACACGACTTTTTGCAATTTGTCAAGGAGCGTAGCACGTTGTCCTTGAGCCGGTTTTCCGATACTGTTTCCCGCAAGCAGCGTACCTTGTGCGCTGCCTATGTGCGAGGTGGAGCGTCCATTCCGAATATCCCGTTTACCCGGCATATTCCAGTTGTCTGGCGATGCTCCGAACCCGATGGCACAATCTTCGAAACGTGTTTCATGCATGTTCTTGCAACCATTGCATGGAATACTTGCCTGTCTCTACATGAAAATGCTGTTGGGACCGTATCGATCCATCGTTCAGGCGCAATATCCGGTCCGGCAGGCCCGGATGCGCAGCACATCAACCGGCTTATCGAAGGCGTGTGCTCACGTCTTATATGGGTAAGGAAATTGTCATCAATGCAGAGAAGGCGCAAACGCGGATAGCCATCATAGAAAATGGAAGTCTCGCAGAACTCTACATAGAGAACCCTGATAACTCCCGAACGATCGGCGACATTTACCTTGGCAGGATCTGCAAGGTTATGCCAAGCATCCAGGCCGCGTTCGTGGACATTGGGAGAAAACAGGACGCCTTTCTTCATTTTTCCGATCTGTCGGATGACATCGGACAGTTGCTTGCGTTCGTTGACGCAAAGCAACCGGATGTATCTCGCACAGTCAATCAAAATCGGAAGCCGCCGAGAAAACGGGGCGCACGCCGCAAGCCGCGCGGCGATCGCAGCGCAGCCAGGCACACCGACGAAAAAAATCGCGTTGCGCCGACAGCAAAGCTCCGTGCCCGGCGACGACTCGTGCAACGCCTGTCGAGGAAAACCGAAAAAAACAGGCGATCCGGTGATCCGCCCGAAAAGTGTCTCAAGACCAACCAGCGCATTCTGGTCAAGGTTGTCAAGGAGCCGATCTCGAACAAGGGCAGCCGTGTTTCCACGGATATTTCGATGGCCGGACGCTTTCTGGTCCTCGTTCCGTTCGGGAACTATGTAGCGGTGTCCAAGCAGATTCATTCCTACAAGGAACGGCGGCGGCTCAAAGCCCTTGCCAAGAGCCTTGTTCCTCCGGGCGTGGGCCTGATCGTGCGCACGGTGGCTGAGGGAAAAAATGCTAAAACGCTCGACACTGATTTAAGGCTGTTGCTTGATAAATGGCGCAAGATGGAGCAGAAACTCGCGGGGCGCCCGAACCCGCCTATGCTGGTTCATCGCGACGTGGATATGCTCTCGTCGGTTATGCGCGATCGGTTTTCCGAAGATTACGACCGGGTGCTGATCGACAATGAGCGGCTCTACAGAAATGTCAGGAATTACATTCAGGCGATAGCTCCACAGATGGCCGACGCCATCCGGTATCACAACGGGAAGGAACATGTGTTCGAGGCGGTCGGCATCCACACCGAAATACAGGAGGCGTTCGAGGGGCGCGTTAATCTTCCTGGCGGCGGGTATCTCTTTATCGAACATACGGAGGCCATGCATGTCGTGGATGTGAACTCCGGCAGGGCGGGGCGTGGGCTTTCGCAGGAGGAAAGTTCGGTAAAGGTGAATCTGGAGGCCGCCCGCGTCATCACCAAGCAAATTCGCCTGCGGGATCTCGGCGGTATCATCGTGGTCGACTTCATTGACCTCCGGGATGAGAAGAACCGGAGGAAAGTTTATGATGAACTCAGGAAGGAGTTCAGAAAAGACCGCGCCGTGACGAAGGTGCTGCCTATGAGCGACTTCGGGCTCGTCCAGATCACCCGGCAACGTTTGCGCCCAAGTGTCACGGTGGGGGAAAACTCCCCCGATTTTCTGACGAAGAATGGTTCGGCCGGGACGGTGCAACCCGACCAGGGCGAAACGCAGCCCCCGGAAAGAAAGGAGCGGAACGAACCGAAACAGTCTTCCGGAAGGGGGCGCGGGAGTTCCCGGGGAAGGCGTCCGGACCCGGTCGTGGTGCTCCAGGAAATTGAGCAGTGGATTGTGGCGTACAAGGCCATGGGCGGTCCACGGAACCTTACGCTATGGGCGCATCCGTTTACGGCTGCCTGGCTGAGGCGCAAAATTGCCGGCATTCGATTTGGGTTCTTTCTGAAACATTCTCTGCCAGTGCGTCTCAAAACAGACGGAACGATGTCCCCGTACGCGTTCCGTATCACGGATACCCGGTCCGGGGAGGACCTTACCCGGAAGGTTCCGTTGTCGAAAGGCGCCAGGCCCGGATAGGCCGGAAGGCATTGTGTCGCGGGCGCTTTCTCCACTTTTCTTCTCGACTATGTCTCCTCGCGGAAGTTCGTTGTCTCCGGTTGCGGGCGTTACGATGACGTTGTTGCTCGCTTATGCTTCTCTTGCGGTTGTTCCCGAGGCCCATGCACAGCTTTTTTCCTACGGAAGGGTAGCGCAGCAACGCGTCGGAGTGCTTTCGATCGCCTGGCAGATGGTCGATTTCCAGCCTGACACGAACATATCGACCGAAGGGGCGCCGGCATTCACCGGTCCGGCCTATGGTATTATGTACGCACGGGGCAATATCACCGCGACCGTAACCTATGGGCCGGAAAGCGTCGCCGCTGATCACAACTCGAGGCTACTGGACGTTGCCATTGCAACCTGGAATAATCTGTTCACCATCGGGGCATCGGAGGCTTCCCGGTTATACCTTCCCCTGACGCTCCAGTCGAACTACCGCCGCGTAGCCCCGGCGGGACAGGCAAATTCTCCTTTTTCATCGTTTCAGGTGACGGTGATTGCTTTGGGTGGTGGCCTCGGCGGCAGTACGGAGCGAGGAAAAAATGTCCGTTTCGAGGCACGGGCCGCTCCCGCATTGGGCATTGCGCTGCGTTCCTTTGGGGGGAGCACCGGTATGGCATGGCTGGTGGATGCGGGTGTGCGCATGGATATTCGCGAGGTGTTCGGGCGCTTTGGTTTGTCAGCGGGATACGGATTCCGCACACAGTCCTGGCGGGTGGGCGAGGCGAACCTGTTGCTGGAACCCAGCCAAACCCGGCTTGATTACCTCGGGTCCCAGCATATGGCCACATTGGGTCTGAACTGGTAACCGTACGGTTCCGAACATCCCGTTGCACAATGCATTATTATCGTTATTATTAGGGCGTGGCATCCAGTGGAGGGCACAGGAGACCGGAAGCGCGTAACCCGATCCGTGTTCGCACCAGAGCATGAACCGCTGGTTGTTGCCGCACGCCATACCTCTTCGGGATGAGAGGGGTGCGTTAGATCGCGGCATCCTAATTCCCGGCAGGATTCTCACATACGGACGTCCCGATGAAGACGAAACACATCCTTGAAGAACTCAGGGAAGCAGCTGCCGGGTTTGGTCTGGAGGTGCGCATGGAGAAAGGTAATTTTCGAGGCGGACGGTGCAAGATTGCCGATGAAGAAATCATTGTGTTGAACAAGCAGCATCTTCCCGAAGCGCAATTGGTCGTGCTGGCGAACAGCCTTCGGGGATTGCCCATCGACGATATTTTTCTGAAACCCACTGTGCGTGCCGCGGTCGAGGAAGTATGGCGGCAACACGAGCCGGCGGAGTTGTACGAAGCGGATGACACGGAATGAGGACCGCATTCGAGTCACCCTGCTCGGCACGGGTACATCCACCGGCGTTCCTGTAATCGGGTGCGCGTGTCCTGTATGCACTTCCGGGGATACGCGCGACGAACGTACCCGGAGCGCATGTGTCTTCGAGACGCAGGGGCTCCGCATCCTCATCGACATCGGGCCGGATTTTCGCAGACAGGCGCTTCGCGAAGGTATCCGGCATATTGATGCGGTTCTATTCACGCACCACCATTTCGACCATGTGGGCGGGGTTGACGACCTCCGTCCTTTTCTGTTCAAAAACCGCCGTCCCGTTCCTTGCTACGCCCGCCGCAATACGGTAGAAGTCCTGCAAAAGATGTTCACTTATATCTTTGAGGACGGTTCGTATCCCGGGGTCCCCAATCTGGCTCTTCAAACCGTCGATGGCCCCTTTACCGTAACCGGACGCAGCGATTCCTCTTGCTCGGTGTCTGTTATTCCCATTGATGCGTATCATGGGTCCCTGCCCCTTTTCGGATACCGGATAGGAAAATTCGCCTATCTGACGGACACCAATCGTATTCCGGAAGAAAGTTTCGATTTACTGCATGGCCTGGATGTGCTGGTGCTCGATGCCCTGCGTGAGGAGGGGCATCCGACCCATTTTTCCTTTGACGAGGCGATCCGCGCCGCGCAGCGCATTGGCGCACGGCAGACGTATTTTACCCATATGACGCATAGCACGCTGCATGCCGATGCCGACGCCCGT
This sequence comes from Rhodothermales bacterium, assembly GCA_965248175.1. GTDB lineage: Bacteria > Bacteroidota > Rhodothermia > Rhodothermales > VXPQ01 > VXPQ01. The sequence goes on along the minus strand of OZ252093.1, from coordinate 248,637 downwards.
TTGCCGGAAGGCATTCGGCTCGGATACGACGGGTTGGTGTTCGAAACGGGTGTCTGACGGCACGATTCCCTCCCCAACGCCGTTTGCGTATATTTCCGTACCCGCTTCCCTTGCATGACCGGCCCGGAGGATACCCCATGAAACTGTTTATTCTCAATGGTCCCAACCTGAATCTGCTGGGTACGCGCGAACCGGAAACCTACGGAACCGCTACGCTGGCCGACATGCAGGATACGTTGTGCGCCCTGTTCCCCGACATCGATTTCCGGTTTGTCCAGAGTAATCACGAGGGCAACCTGATCGATACGCTTCATGAGGCGGCCAGCGAAGGCGCGTCGGGCGTGGTATTCAATCCCGGCGCCTTTACCCATACGTCCATAGCATTGCGGGATGCGGTGGCGGCGGTACATGTGCCGGTTATCGAGGTGCATCTTTCGAATGTGCATGCCCGTGAGTCGTTTCGGCATCGCTCCCTGACGGCGGCCGTATCCGCAGGGCAGATTGTGGGTCTCGGCATGAAAGGATACGAACTGGCCGTGCGCTACTTCCTGGACGGAACGGGAGCGTAACGCACATGAGCGATGTTTCCCTCGAACCGGCAGAAAATCCCGAGCCGGAGGTTCGGGAAGTCCAGAAAGGACGCGGCAGGACGCCGACGCAACCGCGCAGGAATGCTGCCGGCGTCGTCGGCGCCGGTATTCTTACGAGCCGCATCTTCGGGTTCGTGCGGGAGCGGGTGGTTGCTCATTTCTTCGGGCTGGGTGCGCACGCCGATGTTTTTCAGGTAGCGTTCCGGGGCCCGAACCTGCTGCAAAACCTGTTGGGAGAAGGCACTATCTCGGCAGCGTTCATTCCCATCTACTCGAAGATGATCGAGGAGGGGCGTGAACGGGAGGCGGGCCGTTTTGCCGGTGCGGTCTTCGGCTTGTTGCTTGCCCTTACAGCCGGGCTGAGTCTGGTGGGTATACTGCTTGCAGAGCCGATCGTGACGATTTTCGCGGTTGGTTTCCGGGACGACGCTGTCGCAGTGGCTGCGGGGGAACTGCCGATCAACCGGTTCGAACTGGCCGTACAGGCGGTGCGGATCATATTTCCGATGACGGGTGTGCTGGTGCTGGCGGCATGGTGTCTGGGGATACTCAATAGCCATCGCCGGTTTTTCTTACCCTACTTCGCTCCCGTTCTGTGGAATGCGGCCATCATCGGCGCCCTGATCGTCGGTGCGCGTATGGTACTGGAGCCGGCGACGAGCTTACAACCGGATGGACAGACCGATCTGTTGTTCGCTGCTTTCTATGGTGCTTTTCTGGGCGGTTTGCTGCAGTTCGCAGTGCAGGCGCCCTTCGTGTTCCGGATACTTCGCGGCTTCCGGCTCGCCTTTTCTGCGAAGGTCGCAGGGGTCAAGGAGGCGATACGCGCCTTCGGACCTGCGGTGGCTGGACGGGGCGTCTACCAATTGTCCTCTTATCTCGATCTTTTGCTGGCTTCCTGCCTGGCAGCCGGCGCCGTATCGTCGCTGCGGCCGGCGCAGATGTTGTACATCCTGCCGATAAGCCTTTTCGGCATGTCCGTGGCTGCGTCCGAATTGCCCGAGCTTTCGCGCTTCGGCTCGGGGAAAACCGAAGCGTTCATGCATCGCCTGGGCCGGTCCATAAACCAGATGTTGTTTCTGACGATACCCACATGCATCGGGTACCTTGCGTTTGGCCTGCTCATCGTCGGGGCGCTTTTTCGCACCGGGGAGTTTGGCTCCGAGGATGCCTGGCTCGTCTATCTGGTGCTGGCCGGGTATTCACTGGGATTGCTTGCCACTGCCATGTCCCGCCTGCTGCAAAACGCGTTCTATGCACGCAAGAATACACGAACGCCGGCCCGCATTGCCGTAGTGCGTGTCGTCGTGTCGACTGTCGTGGCTGTCCCGGCGATGCTCCTGCTGGACGGGATTGCCGTCGGGGATGTTGCGGGTTCTGACGTAGGCGGCCGTACGCTGTATCTGGGCAGTCTCGGACTGGCCGTTGGCGCGACTGCAGGCGCATGGATCGAACTATGGCGTCTCCAAAAATCCATGGGGGCTATGATACCCACCTTCCGTCTGCCCTGGGCGGGTGTGCAGCGTATGACGGCGACGGCGCTGGCTGCTGCGGTACCTGCAGGGGTCATATGGTGGCTTCTTCCCGACATGCACATCGCTGTCGAAGCGCTGATCGTGGTATCGGCGTATGCGGCAGGGTATCTCGGCGCCTCGTTCTTGCAACGCGCCCCTGAAATGGATCCCCTGCTCGGACAGTTTGTCAAGCGCAGGAAAAAGGACGGATAACCGGACGCGAGACTTCGGTATCTTTTTTGCTTTGTGCGTGACCAGCGCCTGGACCGGGATGCACACCCCTTCCGGTCGAACGGGGGCTACTCCAGGGGTTCTTCGTACGCATGGACTTCGATATGCGTATAGGATTGTCCCTCCCACTCCGCGAGATAAAGCCGGCCCGTTACGCGCAGGCGAGCGGGCGTTTCCGGGGCGGGAATTTCTTCGGTGTTCGAAAAGACAAGGACATACGTATTGCGATCCGGCGTCTCAAGGATATAGGCGGCAAAGGGCTCGTTGCCGCGCACAGTGACCATGCCTTCCACCGTGATGGTGTCTGCGCTGGATACGCGGTCTGTGGCGCAAGAAGAAAAGCAGATGAATATAAAAAATGCCGCATACGCAAAAAACGCGTATTTTCGGAGCAGGCGGGTACTGCACGCCCGGCATGTGTTGTCTGCGCCAGGCGGCCTCGTTCGCAGTCGTTCCCGAAAGGTATGGCTGAAGTACATTTCGCTAAAAGGGAGGGGGATATGTTTACGGATTTTCACCCACTTATGTTACGAGATACGCATCATACCTGATCCGAGACCCCGGCCATATGGCCATCGCCATCCGGTTATCCCTCATCTTCACAGGCACTCACCTCGCATTCCGATGATTAAACACCTTCCCCGTTGTCTCGTCCCGGTTCTGTGCCTGGTCTTGCTCCCTGCCGTATCGCCTGCGTTTGCCCAGTCTTCGGGCAGGCTTGAAATCATGCAACCGCCTGCCATCGAGGAAGACCCTGCCCTGTCGGCGGACGACGGGATGCGCGTCATCCACGTGACGGACCGGCTGGCCCGCATGCCGGAGGCCGTAGCCGCATTGCAGGCATATCATGAAGCGAAAGCCCTTGGCTTGCTGCCTGTTGCAAAGACCGCGGTATCCTATGAGATCGGCTCCGAGAAAGAGTTTAATGTGCTTACCGGGCTCACCAGGGATATATCCACCTGGGAAACCCTCACATTTACGCTGGTGAACGAGAGCGATGTCGCCAATCTCTGGATCTCCAATGATCAGCAAGAGCAAGGAACCGTCAACGAGAATCAACTCACGCAGATTACAGCCTATGTCCTTTCCGAGACGCCTGGGGAATCCTGGCGCCCGGGGGAAGGAATCGTTAAAAACAACAACTATATTTTCGGCGATCCTCCGGATTCTCCCGATGCGGACGGAAAGGTCGATGTTCTCCTTTTCGATATCGAAGAGGGCACTGACGATTGCTGTGTGCTCGGCTACGTCACGAGACAAGATCTCAATCCGAATCCGGATCCTGGCGAGGGCAATGCAGCCAATATCCTTTATATAGACCTGCCCCAGGGAATATCCCGCGGCATCCCTCGACTCGGCGGCATCATTGCGCATGAGTACCAGCATCTGATCCATCATGCATATTGGTCAGGAAGCGGCGAGTTGAGCTTCATCAACGAAGGGATGTCGGAATGGGCGGAACTGCTGAACGGGTTTCCGCCCCGCTCCATCCGGTATCTGAACGATCCAGAGGAAATTCGTGTTCGGTTACTCACCTGGCGTAGTCAGGGAACGATCCGACAGGTTGACAACGATTACCAGCGATCAGGGCTCTACACCTCCTACATTGCGGATCGGATCGGACCGGAAGCCACCGGGTCGATCGTGCGCGCGCGATGCCCCTCAGGCGCCAATTATTGCCCGATTGGTTCATATCTCACCGGCACGTATGGTTACGACCTGATCCTGGGCGACTACGACCTTAACACGGCGGCTATTGTGGCGGATTTCCATACCGCGAATTTCGTTAACGACACCGGGGTCGATGCAAAATATGCGTACAAATCTCCTTACCGGCAGGGCGTGAAGGCGGTATCTACTGAGTTGGTGGATACCCAGATCGAGGCGGTGCCGTGGGAAACCACGGTAAACGTGTCGAGTGGGGCTGTCGAGTATCTGACTTGGGAGAACGTCACGAACCTCGCGCTGGAGATCAGTGATTTCGAGGATACAGGAGGCGGAGGAACGGACGCCCGGATTGCTGCAGGCGGCGGGTATGCGAAAGCCGCGGGTGCACGCAACCGCTCCAACCTGTCGCTGCGGCTGTTCACCGAAACGGAAGCGGGGGCGAAGCAACTCGTGGACCTCGATCCCGATACGCAAACGTACGAAGTCTCCGGAGATTATGCGCACGTGACGCTCCTTATTGCGCATACCCGACCGTTGGAGCAGTTCGACGGCCCATCCATCAGACTCGACATTACCGCGACCTGGGGTGGCGCCGCGTTCGACGTGACCACCGTGGTCTACGAAACCGGCAAAAACGAGGACAGGGTATTCCTTGGAGGGAACGCCGAGGACATCATGGCCCAGCGATACGACGTACCCGCCGATAGCCGTCTGGCCGCCGTCTTCGTAGCGCCGGTATACGACAACCAATACGGCAACACGACGGTTCCTGTGGGCGCGCCCCGCGATTTCACCCTCAAGGTATGGAATGTGGACGGCGACGGCTTGCCGGGCGACGAGCTCTACAGCCTGGATGTGGACGAGAACCCCGATGCGTCGCACATTGCTTTCGGTAACTCCCCCGCGCCCTCCACGTATTCGTTCCTGAGGGTTAACTTCCCTGCGGACGAGGAGGCGCTTTCGACGCTTCCGGATCGGGTTTTTATCGGCCTTGCCAACAAGGGAACCGATGTCAATTACCTTTCTCCCACGCTGGCGCAAAGCACTGTAGAGGATACCCTGGCGTATTTGTACAGCGAAATTGGCGATGGCCCCGACGCTACGCAATGGCGCGCTCTGGCGGGACTTCGGTTGTGCCGCAAGGAGGGAGGCGGCTGCGATCCGAACAACGATGAGGACGAGTGGTTATCGCTGGATAAGCAGGTGTTTCCCATCCGCGCCCGGTTCCTTACTCCTCTGGGCGGCCCTACCTCCACGGACGATCCGGCGGAACTCCCATCCGGCGTAAGTCTGGCGCAGAACTATCCGAACCCGTTCAACCCGGCCACGTCGATTTCCTGGGCGCAGCCGACTTCTGCACAAGTCCGGCTGTCCGTGTACAACCTGCTGGGGCAGAAGGTGGCTATGCCGGTGGACGGTCTGCGCCCGGCGGGCGAGCATGAAGTGCAGCTGGATGCATCGGGGTGGGCCAGCGGCGTGTACGTCTATGTGCTCGAAACGGGCGCGCACATGCTGTCCCGGCACATGGTGCTATTGAAATAATTACGGCGAGCAACAAGACGAATCCCTGCTTCCGGTTATCCGGGGGTATTGTTTCGTGTGGTTTTCGCGGTTATTGCATCGCTGTATGGTGGCGCGGGGTGCGTATTTTAGTCAACCTGAACGCGTTGTATTCTACCTGTTCGCAGGTGGGTTTCGGGTCCTGCGTTCCCTGTACATGGGCGCACCCCGCGCCGCCTTGCATTATTCATTGAAAGGGCACGTGGCGGCGTCTCTGCCCGGCGTTATTCGCTTTCGCCCCGATCTTCGTACTTGTGTCGTTCGAGCGAGCGGGTTTCATCGATTACCCGCTCGAACAGTCTTCGTACGGCGGCGTCGGACAACAGGCCCTTGTTCCCGGCCACGACATTGCGGATGACTTCGGCTTCCCGTTCCGGGAAATACACCGGCAATCCCATTTTTTTCTTTATTGCGCCGATGGCGTTCGCGCATTGCACCCGCTCGTTCATCACGAGCAGCATGATGCGGTCCAGGACATCTATGCGTTGCCGCCAGGGCGTCATGTCGTTTTCGGACGGACGCGCCGGTATGCCGGGAGCGTCCTCGCCGAAATGATCCATCAGATCCTGCATGGCCTGCAGCAGGCTTTCCGGCGGCTTCGATCCGGAGGGCATGGGAAGGTACTGCGGTTGCGTGAAATCTCGGAAGGGAATGTGTTTCGGGCGATCCCTCGCTACGCAAACGTTGCAAGGGGAAGGTTCGGTTCCGCTACAGGGTTGCCTGGCGGGTCCGTTTGCCCGATCGAAAGCCGTATGTGCGCAGCAAAGGCAATCATGGCGGCATTGTCTATGCAGTATGCAGGCGGGGGGATGTGAATGCGTACCCCGCATGTTTCGCCCAGTGCTTCCGCCCGCTGTCTCAGTCTTGCATTGGCGGAGACGCCCCCGACGACATGTACGTCGCGCACGCCGGTTTCTTCGATGGCGCGGTGCAGGGCGTCGATCAGCATATCCACGATGGCTTCCTGGAAAGCAGCGCACATATCCGGCAAGCGGCGTTGCATGAGCGCCGTGCGCTTTTTTTCGCCGAGCCCGTTCAGGTAGTAGAGTACAGATGTTTTCAGCCCGCTGAACGAAAAATCGTATCCGTCGAGGCGGGCGCGTGGAAAGCGATGGAAGGCAGGATCTCCCTGTGCGGCGAGGCGGTCGATGGCGGGGCCGCCCGGATACCCGAGATCAAGGAGCCGGGCCACTTTGTCGAAGGCCTCCCCTGCGGCGTCGTCGCGGGTTGTGCCGAGGATGCGAAGCGCAAGGCCCTCTTCTACGAGCACCAGTTGCGTGTGCCCGCCGGAGACGATGAGGCAAAGCCAGGGATGCGCCGGCAGGCTCCGACCGATCAACGCAGAACAGATATGTCCTTCGAGATGATTGATTCCCACCACCGGCACCCCCAGGCCGAAAGCATACGCCCGGGCAAAGCCGAGTCCAACCAGCAGCGATCCGGCAAGGCCTGGCCCGCGGGTTACCGCCACGGCGGTGAGGTCGGATGGTGCGACGCCGGCTTTTCGGAGAGCCGTACGAACCACCGGAACGATTCGCCGCTGGTGTGCACGCGAGGCGAGTTCGGGCACCACTCCTCCGAACCGGGTGTGAACCTGTTGTGCGGCAATCTCGCTGGAAAGCACCTTGCCGTTCGCTACGACAGCGGCTGCCGTATCATCGCAGGAACTCTCGACGCCCAGTATGAGTGAGTCGTTTGGCATAGGGTGCAATAGTCGGGGATGTACTGCGTTAAATATATTCAATGTACGGGGATATCGATTCGTATTGACAAAGAGTTCCGGGAGGTCTATTATTCAGGTATAATGGGCGTTTCCGTACCATACCTTCCCGTCGCACTCGTTCAGCAGCGCATGACCCTGCGCCACAAACCGTTTTCGTTATGATGCGAAACAGGCTGTTTCTTCTTTGGTTGATCGTATTTTTCGGCGTAGCCGTACCTGCGCAGGCCCAGCTCCGGCAGGATGCGCATAATCAGGAAGTTCAGTCGCAGCTCTATGATACCCAGTCCGGACCGGCCTTTTCACTGAACCGGCTCTTCAGTCCGCAGCATTTTCAGATGGGCCATTCGTACGAGATGTCGATGGGTTCGTTCGGCGGCGTTAGTTCGTCGCTCGGCATGTACACCAACACCATGCGCTTCCAGTTCAGCAGCAAACTGGCGGGGCGGGTTGATCTGGCTTATGCCTTCTCGCCGTTCGGGGGATCGAATATGCCGGGCGCCTCGCAGGGAATGCAAGGCCGGTTCCTGTTGCGTAATGCGGAGATTGCGTATCGCCCGTCCGACAAGGTGCAATTGCATTTTTCCGTGCGGCAAAGCCCGTATGGGAGCTACATGAGCCCGTACGGATATGGAGGATACGGTAGGTACGGTTATGGATATGGCCCGGGCTTCGGGTACGGTTACCAGCCTTATTATGGCAGAGGCATGATGTATATGCGCGTTGGGTCTGCCGACGATCTTTTCTGGAACGATAATCTTCGCTGAGCAAGGCCGCTACGTCCTCGATTAATTGCCCGGTTATGGGTCGTTGGAAGAATCGTTTCATGGGGGCGGCCATTGCTGTACTTGGTCTCTTTGTGCTCGTGCTCGCCTACAGTTTCGTGACACGGGTTACCACCCTTCCCGATCAGGAAGACGGAGCTGTTAGGGACATCATACAGGTCGAGGTCCGCAACGGCTGCGGTATCGGTGGTCTGGCGGGTGTGATGACGCTGTTCCTGCGCGAGCACGGCTATGACGTGGTGGAGGTGGGAGATTACGAATCGTTCGATGTGCCCCGCTCCATGGTGATTGACCGGGTCGGGAATCTTGAAACGGCGCGTAAAGTGGCCGAGGAACTGGGTATTGAACAGGTCGAACAGGATATTCGCTCGGAGTATTTTCTGGACGCTTCGGTGGTGATCGGCCTGGACTACGAAACGTTGCGCCCCTTCAAGGAATGAGTATGCATTTGGAAGCTTCGTACACGCTGGTTGCGCACGCCGTGGAGGCCATGCTCGACAAGAAGGCCCGGGATATCAAGGTCATGGACATGCGGGATGTAGCCGGCTTCGTCGATTATTTTGTGATCGGTACCGGTGATTCGGAACTACAGGTCAAAGCGGTCGCTGAGGAAATAAGGGCGCGGCTGCGCACGCAATGCGACGAGAAACCCTGGCACATGGAAGGCGCCGATGCCTGGCAATGGGTTTTGCTTGACTATGTGGATGTGGTGGCGCACGTGTTCAGCCCTGAAAAGCGAGCATTTTACGACCTGGAAAGGTTGTGGGGCGATGCGCCAAGAAAGCATGTGGGCCCGACCGGGCTGCTGCACGAGAGCGCCCAGCGCACGTCGGGGAGCGTGGGCTAAGGCGCACGGAGTGATGCCGCCGGAAGCGGGGCCTGCGCTCTCTGACAGGTTCAGGTGATCTCGTCCTCTTCGAAGAGGATGGTGATACCGGGCAGGAGGTTGTGCCGCTTCGCCAGTTTGAGGAGGGTGCCTGCGGCTTCCTCGGGCGAGTTGAAGGAAGCGTTCTCCTTGCTGTCCACGGCCAGTTCGTAGCCGATGGCTTCTTCCCCCTCCCCGTCTTTCCCCCAGGCAGTTGCCTCCTCGATCACAAACGCCCCATCTTCGGGCATGAACGAAGCGATAAAGCATTCCCGCTTCTTTTGAGTATCGATCAGGCTCAGGCTGCCTATTGCGCCGTACTCATCGTCGTAGAAGAGCGTTTCTGCGAGCAGTATGCGGACGAATTGTTCAAGATTGAAGGGTTTATTTGCAGCCATTTGTCTGGAATCGTGCGTGTGTTTGCTTTCTTTGATTCATAGGGCCCCGGTACCCTCTATTACCCAAAGATGATCCCGTGAGCAGGGCCGTGATGTCTACTCTTCAAGAAAATCGGCGAGAAATTCGTTGGCGACGATGCCACTGAAGTGGTAAACCTGTGCCTCGAACAGGTTTGCAAAGTGATGGACGATCTTTTCCTTCACATCCTGCGGGTCGACAGGGCGCCCCGTTTCCTTTTCAAGGGACGTTACGTTGCCATCCGAAATTCCGCAGGGTACGATGTGCGAGAACCAGTTCAGGTCGGTGCTCACGTTGAGGGCAAACCCGTGCATGGTTACCCAGCGACTGCACCGTATGCCCATCGCGCATATTTTTCGGGCGATTTCGCCCCCTGGACTTGTTGTGGCGTCCGCATTGATCCAGACCCCGGTGCGTCCTGCAATGCGCTCGCCTTGCACGCCGTACGATGCGCAGGCGTCGATGATGGTTTGTTCGATCAGGCGCAGGTACTTGTGTATGTCGGCAACGAATTGGTCGAGATCCAATATGGGATAGCCTACGATCTGTCCCGGGCCGTGGTAGGTGATGTCTCCGCCCCGATCAATCTCGACGAACTCGGCGCCCCGTTGTCGAAGCAGGTCCTCGGAGACGAGCAGGTTCCGGCGATTGCCGCTTTTCCCGATCGTGTAGACAGGCGGGTGTTCGACGAACAGGAACACATGGGGGATGGTTTCCGGAGGGGTGCGCCGCTTCGCCGTAATGAGGCGATGCTGGATGCGCTGCTGCAATGCCCAGGCGGGCCGGTAGTCCATCCGCCCGATGTCGCAGACCATTACGGATCTGGATGTGCTCATACCATGTTGCCTCCGTGCCTGTCGACCGGGCTGCATTCGGTTCAGTTGGCGATGCTTAACCGGAAATTGAACCCACCATTGATGTTGGTGGAGGAAGGTGTGCGACTGTCCTCGCTGATGAAGTTCTCGTAACGAAGCGTGAAATCCGTGCTGACGCGATTGCTGATCTGATAAGAAATCCGTGGCGCGACCGTATAGCGTTTCGAGGAGGAAATAACCGATACGTTGTCACCCTCGAGCGCGTCGCCGACAGCGAATTCCTCGCGACGGTCAATATAATCCGTCAGTGCCCGCCGTAGCAAAAGGCGCCGGTCGCTCAGGTTGGCGACCGACATGGTTAGACTGAAACTGATCCGGTTGTTGATTTTTTTCAGGAAAGGCAACTTCATACCGGATCTGGAATAGTTGGCCGTTACAGTGATTTGACTATTGTTGTTTTCCGAAACCTCGAAGTTGGTGGTGCTCAGCACATACGAGGTGCTTTTTTCCCAGGCAATGTTCGTCTGCAGATTGCCTTTGAAGGACAGGTCGAGCCCGATCAGCGGTTGGAAGCGCTCGTTTACCCGGATGCTCCCGATCTCGTCTTCGGGAATGGTGAACACGATCTGCTGTCCACTGAGGGCGAAGGAACGGGTCGAGTCGTTCGAGATCACATTGCGGCGGTAATCCGTGGCGTAGTCCGAACTATAGCCATGCCGGATGCTGGCATTGGTAACCAGGTTACGGATGATGGGCCATTGCCCGATTCCCGACCAGGTAACTTGCCAGCCGGGCATCGGGAAAGGCAGGAATCCCCGCGTGTCCACTGTGCCCAGGCCGGACAGGAAAGCATCCTGAAAATCAGTGACGATGGATTCGTTGGTGAGCACGATACGTCCATCTGCATTTTCGTCGCCAATGCGCCGGGGATCGTCCGCCCGGGCGTCGTCCTGCTGGTACGTTTCCAACTGTCTTGCAAACAGGTTCAGATATCCCGGACCGAAGACCCAGACGGACGCCCGGTTCGATCCGGTGAATGTTTCTGTGGTCGTGATCGGGTTCGGACGGTACGTCCGGTTGGTGTTGTTTGTCCAGTTGGCATTCCAGGTCAGATTGATCTGGAGGGACTGGGTGGGGTTGAGCGTAGTACGTCCCTGAACCTGTTGCTGGGATGTCAAGGCGTCTCGCACCTGTAGCCGGTCACTGATGATACGCTGGTCGAGGGGTATATCCCGCTCGAGCCCGAAGCGGTATCCTACGGGCGGCCCTATGTCATTGAAGATGGCATCCACAAGACTATAGGGGGCATCTACGCCGAGGATGTTGTCGTTATCATCCAGCACGAGTCGCCCCACGTTGCTGGAATTGCTGGTCTGGGTCGACCTGTACGTGATCGTAAGCTCCCTGATACCTGTGATTGCCAGGATGGTGCGGCGAGCCATCGAGGCCGGGTCCGGCAACAGGGCGGTGAAGAAATTCGGGCCGCTGTCCTCTTCTTCGGTTTCCATTTCAGCGTTTTCTTCATCCGGCGCGCCCTCTTCGGTTTCACCGGTGATTTCCAACTCGTCAGCGGGTGGTGCGCCTTCTCCTTGTGCAGGCAATACTGCGGGTATGGGCAGTTCGTCCTGGTCTTCAACAGGTATCTCTTCGTTTACAGGCGGTATGTCCTCGCCTTCCACTGGCAGTTCTTCCGGTGCGAGCGGTATGTCCTCGCCTTCCACTGGTAGTTCTTCCGGTACAGGCGGTATGTCCTCGCCTTCCACTGGCAGTTCTTCCGGTGCGAGCGGTATGTCCTCGCCTTCCACTGGTAGTTCTTCCGGTGCGAGCAGTACGTCTTCACCTTCGCCGGGAAGTTCTTCATCTTCTTGTACGGCATCGTCCTCTTCGCCTACCTCTGCTCCTTCTTCTTTTGCCGCTTCTGCAGCTGCCTTTTCCTGCTCCTTGCGTTCTTTCTCTTCCTGTTTCAGGCGTTCCTTTTCCTCGCGCGCCGCTTCTCTGATGCTCCTGCGTTCCTCTTTCGCAGCAGCGCGCTCTTGCTGGCGCTGCGCACGCTCGGCGTCCTTTTCCTGTCTGTATTGGTCCTCTGCCTCCTCCATGGCTTCATAGAACGGTATTTTGCGGAACAGGTCTTGCAAGTAGACGGTGTTGCTGCCGCGCACTTCGGACTGGTTGCTTGCAGAGGCGCCGGTGTTACGTCCAACGGAGCCGTTTCTCCAGGTGAATTGCGAACTCCAGGTGATATCCTGGAGATGAAACCACTCCAGGGCAGATGGCATCCTGGGGTTGAAGCTGGCCACGAATCTTTCGTTGTGCTGATCGGTCCGAACCCCTTCGTGTCCCGAGAAGATGCGGTTGAGAACCTGTCCCGCCCGGATCACGCGCAGTTCGCTGACTTCGAACCGCGTATCGTTTTCGCCGATCAGTCCCGAAGCGAGCGCTTCCTTTTCCGTCGTGTTCAAAAAAAAGCTCTCGTTGCCCAGACTGTCCACCCGGATTACGGTAAACACGGTGTCCACCCCTGCTGCATTCAGGCTCTGGCTGGTGCTGGCTGTATACGACACGTTGAGGAACTGGAACGGATCGTACTGGATACTGCCGTTGCGCCGGTGCGAAAGCGCGTGCGACTGGCGCAGCGGAAATTCGACCAGTTCCGGCAAAGATTGCGCTGGCGTACCGGGAAGTTCCCGGCGACGGTCTTGCGACACAGTGAAGTTCCGTGCCGCTGTGCCTCCGGTCGTGATGGACCTGGGGGCATAATTGAAGTTCAGCCCGCCGAGGGAGCGCAGCACGGGGATATCGCCGAGAAACCAGAACGGGCGCACCGTACGCGGCCGCCGCACGTTCAGCCGGTAGGTGAGGGAGGAGTTCCATCGCTGGCTGTCCCGTTGCCGCTGGGATGGATTACTTGCCGCCGCGTCCGAGGAGGAAAAACTGAACGCAATGCCGTCCAGCGTATTGCGCAGCACCCGCGAGTCGGACCCCGACTTTCCGACGCGTATGCTGTAGGATCGCGTGACGGATCGGGTCTGGGCCGATTCGATGATCTCATCCTTTTTCTGCTCGCGTTCCGCCTCGGTCAGCGCATCGTTCCGATCGGTTTGTGCAACGAGTTCCTCGAGGCGGATGTCTCCCCGGTTGGGCGAGAAGCGAGGGGTTGTCGTCCGATTGGACACCTGGACCGAAGCGGGAAGCGTCCAGCCGTATCGTTCCGGGATGAACTTGTCGAGATTGACATCGCTCGTGACGCTCCAGTTGGAGAATTTTACCTGCTCGCGATCGCCCAACGTGCTTTCCAGGCCGCCGAAGCCATCGGTCTGATGTTGCCAACTGGCCCTGAGTGTGGCAAAATCGGCCAACTTGAAATCTGCATTTGCAATAGCGGCCCAGCCGTTCGTTTCGTCGTAGCCGGACACCCGCAATTCGTTCACCCAGACCGTCACGTCTCTGAGAACATCTTCCGGTCGGGTATTCCGAACGTCGGTAATGGTCGAGTCCGCTCCGTTGCGAATACCGAACACGATCGTGTTGACGCCACCGAGAGAGGGTGTTCCCTTGACGCCGAGGCGAGCGCCCGGCGGGGCAAATTCAGCGATGCCAGGACTGAGCGGCACATCGTGAATGTCCGACCAGTAGACGCTGTCTGTGGGGAAGGCCCGGTCGTCGCGCGATACTTTGAGTTGGTTCAGAGCACCCAGTTTGATATTCACCGAATTCAGATCGACGAGTTCGCCGCCTACCATGCGGCTGGTCTGCCAGAGTTCGTCGGCGTCGCCCGTGCCCGAGATGACCGAACTGGGAGACAGCGGCATTTCGTATTCGTAGTAATCGTTCGTTTCGTTGGCGCCGAGGCGCATGAAGAACCGGACATTGTCTCGTTCCTCGATGGGTGCCCCGTCGCCCCGTTCGCCGTGCATATGCAGAAACATGCGCAGGTTCGAATATTTCAGCAGGTCGACTTCCTGGTGGTATGTTTTGAAGATAGCCTGCTGTTTGCCGGGCATAAGATTCTCGACCCGCAGGGCCATGGCTTGTTCGCGCGCGTCCTGCGGCTCTCCTGTAGTGTTGCGGATCTGGCTGATGATCGTGCCGTTGGGCGTGGCGTACGTGGTGCTGTTTTCCTCGTTGTTGATGCTTGAAACGGAGAGGCGTGTCTGATCCCGCAGGATATCGGTCGGAAGACTTCGTTCGAATATGATTGCCTCGGATTTCTGCCACTGGGCCCCCACCAGTTCGAACGTCGGGAAGCGGAGGGTGATCGGGTTATCGTGCCCGGTGGTCCACACCCGGATCGATTCGATGAGGCTGAAGTCCTGTATATTACCGACCCGGCGCGTGAAGTCCCGGACGGGAATGCGGATCTGATACCATCCGCCGCCCGGCGAAATCTCCGTTACGACATAGTCGTTCGTGCGCTCCGGTCTGGCAAGGGAGTCGAGCGCAGCATGTGTAAGGGGCAGTTCGTACTGGAAGTAGCTGTTGTCAATGTCGGCTGCCGAGTTGATGTTGAGGTCCTCGGTGTCGGGGATGCGTGAATTGCCCTTCTGACCGTATAGCGAGGGAGCCAGCTTGTTCTGGGCCTCGAACGAGTTGATCTCCGTGCTTGGGAAGTAACGGGAGAAGCGCTCCTGCACGCTGGCGCCGTTTGGATAGTACGTCGGATTTTTGAAGTACTCGTTTGCCCCGAAGTAGAAAAAGTCGTCGCCCGAAGGGTCGAGCCGGGCTTTTGCCACCTCGGCGCGGTAACGGGGGTCGGATACCCCGTCGTCGAGCGCATCAAGGAAGTCGCTGAAATGCGCCTGTTCGGTTACCAGATCGTCGTAATCGGAGGGGGAATAGGAAGCCAGCCCGTCCAGACCAAGGTCTTCCGTGCGTTGCCCGACCACGTCGATCGTAATATTCTGTGTACCACTGGCGGTGCGGCTCCATGAGTCCAGGTCGCGCACGCTGGCGCTGGCGAGGGTAAGACCGTCCTCCGTGTTCAGCAAGCCGTTGGGAATGACATCTTCCGAAATCGAGCCGAGGTCCACGAACAACCTTGCATCCCGGTGAATACGCCCGCCGCTTTGGGGATACACCTTTACGATGAATTCGATAAACTCGATGTTTTTAGTCGAGAAATCGGTGTAGCCTTCCGGCAATCGCTGCACCATGCCGCCCCATGCGTTCTGTGGTTCATCCAGAAAGCCCTTGAGATCTCGCGTATAGTTGTACGGGCCGCGCTGGTGGGGCGTGAAGTAGACATCAAGCGGCTGGATAAACGGATGTGATTCCTTGCTGACATCCTTGTTCGGCAATACGTCGTTGACGTGGACCGGGCAAATAGCATCGTCCACCGAATTGCACGGCGTGTTTTTTCCGATCAGATCCTCCAGCGTGTTCTGGTGCAGCGAGTACCAACCAAGCACGCCACGCCAGTTGGTGCGCAACGAATCTGCCGCGAAACCCGAAAAGTTGGGAGGGTATACGCTGATCGAATCGGGGGCGGAGGCGAGGCGCCACCCGCCGGCTTGCCGCAACGAGTAGGTGTTTTCGAAGCCCTCGAAATCGTCGAGGTAGGAAATACCCTTCAGCTCATCTCCCTCAAAGTCCTGGCCCAGTTTTTTGAGATTCCTCCGTGACCGTTCGAAGGCCGTGGTGGGGTTCGCCCCGGGTCGGAGTTGCGCAAACTCCCCGGATATCCGGATATGGCTGGCCTCCCGGGTCTGGATCAGCGGAATGGCGTCGATGGCGCGCGTCAACCACAGAGGCTCTATGTTCAACTGGCCGTCCAGTCCCCAGATGGTGTTGGAAATCGGCTCCTCTCCGATGCGGTATTTATCAATAGGGGATTTCTGGTTCAGGCTGAACAGCGTGCCCCCGAATGCGAGTTCGTCGCTGACGAGATAGTCGAGGCGTGCACCGAGCAACGTCTTTTTCTGGATATTGAAGTACGAATTCTGCTCGTAATCGATTTCGATGGCGCGCCCCCCGATCAGATGGGCGGGATTGGTGATGGTGACTGTGCCGCCCTGGTAGTCCACTACGAAATCGGTGCCCTCCGTCAGCCTGCTTCCTCCCGATGTGACGGTGACGGATCCTTCGATAAGTCCTGAAAAGGCTCGCAGGTCGTAGAAATCCTGTACGGCGCCTCTGTAGGACCCCCGGATACGGTATACGTCGAATTGCGACTGGCGAGCGGCCAGTTCTTTCTTTTGCGTATAGAGGCTGGCATACGCGTATTTGTTTTTGCGGGCCCGTTTTTGGAGCTCGGGGATGTTCAAGCCGTCGATAACGTGCTCTATATGGCTCCCGAAGGGTTCGAGCCAGGGGAAAATGAGTTCGCCCTTGGACGGTTTGATCGTGAAGTTGACGAGATAATCGAACAGGTCGTCGGGGTGTTCCGCGCCGTCCGTATTGAGACGGTCGAGACCGAGGAGTTGGAGGAGCGTTTTCCGTTGGTTGCCGTTCAGTTCGGGTATGACGGTGGCTGCCGGGCTGCCCGGGGGCTGGTATTCCACTTGCAGTTCGAAGTCGTTCGGGTTCAACCCTCGGCCAGGTACGCGGTAAATGTTGCGCAACTCGAGGTACCATGCGGCCGGATTGAAATCCCCTTCGGGATTGGGCTGGCGCAACTGCACGGGCTTGAGCAGCTTCAGTACGAGACGGTCCGCATTTTGCCCTCCGGAAGCGCCCCCTGTTTCCGAGGAAAAATCTCCCACCTGATACGTTTGCCCATTCGCCCGGAAACGAAAAGCCACGGCCAGTGCTTCGTTTTCCTGCATGCGCTGTCGCAAGGAGATATACCCGAGCACGCTGTCGAAGTCGAAGTCGCTCCCTGGCCGGAGTTTCTTGTATTTACCCACCTGAAAGTCGTCGTCGCCCAGGCCCAATGAGGTCAGATAATCCCGTGGCTTGGCGCTGCCGTCCCGGACCTCCGCATCCAGCGTGGTTTGCGGGTATCGCCAGACATCGGTCCCGGGAAGGACCTGCGCCGTGTAGCCGTTGGCCAGACGCACGACGTCCTGGGGTTCTCCAAGGTCGACCAGCGCAACAGCCTGGCGCACATTTTCCTCTTCGGCGCTGGTTCGTTCGAGTTTCCAGACCTCGATGTCTGTGATGCTTTCGAAGCCGTTGGCGACGAGCACCTGCGGAGGACTTTGCAGGGCGTCTTCCCAGCGATTGCGGAAATAATAGGCAAGGAAGTAGTGTGTATTCTCGTGGTATCCCGTCGGCTTCATGTCGAACTCCGTCGTCTGGGCCCCGCCCTCGATGGACAGGCTGTTCGTCTGGCCTTCCTGCTGGCTTGCCACCGTCGTCAGGCGCCAGCCGCCCAGTTGGAATTCGATTTTGATGCCGAACAGGCTCTGGCCGCCGCGAATCAGACGCGAGGGCGTCGAAAGGTTGACGTTTCCGGCTTCGAAATTCTGGATAATTTCGTCTTCATATCCTGTGTATTGCAGCCGGAGCTGGTTCTGGAATTCGAACTGGTTCTGCGTATCCCAGTCCACGTCAATGTCGAGTTTGTCGCCGATCGAGCCCGTGATGCCGAGGCGGATGTCCTGATTGAATTCCGGGGAAAGCCGTCCTCCGGATCGCCCCGTAATGGCCACCTGCTGGTCGCTTTTACGGTATTCGAAGCCGGCCTGGATGCTGGCCTGCCCGTTTACGCGAAGGCTCACGCTGGAGGCGCCGAATATAGTACTGAAGGCGCTTTCCCGGCCGCCGGGTATGGAAATATTGAACGCAAGACCACCCCGGGATCGCTGTTGCCGTCGCTGGGCTTGCTGTTCGCTGATGATACGCCAGTTGTCGCTGAGCCAGGCGTTCAGGCGTCGTTGCCGGTAGGTTTCGAAGTCGATGACGAGCGGATATCGTACCTCGCTCTCCCCGACGAATTCCCGGACGATGAATTCCTTCCGGGTGGAATCGAGCTCGACTTCGTGCCGCCAGTAGTTGCCCAGTGCGGGGAAGAAGGGGCGGCGGGCCCGCTGGACCGGGGATGCCATCCGGCGGTCGGGGTGCATGGGTCGCAAGTAGAAATCCGCCCGGCGGAACGCTGTGGTATCGGTGGTGTCGGCGGTCTCGGCGGCGTTGCCAAAAATAATATCGAATGTGGGGGCGTCCGTGTCGAACACGGCGGCGTCCGTATCGGAAACCGAGTCTTCTTTCGGCGGCGGAGAAACCTGTGCACTGCCGTAGTGCGCCGCCATGCCTTGCAACAGGAGCGCAATAATCATGGCGCCTGCCGCATGTATGCGCGGTGCATCCATGCGATCGGGACGCTTTTGTCCCGTTATGCGTACGGCGTGCGAACTCACCCGACTTCTTCGCGATGATCGTGGATGACTACGATGTATAGACGATCCGATTACCCCGTGGCGGTTTTGCAGTACCCTGATGGTGGCACTGACAGCCCGCAGTGGTGCGTTTTATCGTCCGGTGGGGCGCATGTTGACGAGCCCCTTGTTTACGAGAAACGGTAGCAGAAGTGCGCGCAGGCGGTAGCTGATTTGATCGTAGATCCGGGTGAGGGTGTCGAGCCGGCGGAGTGCCTGTTCAGAAAGGAGATTTCCAGAACAGGGAGCGTTGCGGATTCGACAGGAGTTCTTTCCTACGAACCGGAGCGAAATAGTTCCCTGCACGCATCTCCGGCAGAAATCTGCGTAGCATGGTGGTGCTTCCGTGCAGTCTCCGGGAAGGCGTCGATTCGGGTTCCTGATTCATTCCGGTCCCTACATCATGGATGCGCCCGACTTTCCTACAGCCACGGTGGCCAGTCCGATCAACAGCATCAGGAACACGCTATAGGCTGCTGCTGCACCGAAGTCGTAGAGGCGCAACTGAGCCAGAATTTCCACGCTGATCGGGCGGTTGTCGAAGACATAGAGCATAATGGACGAAACAAACTCGCCCACCGATGCGACGAAGGTAAGCAGGGCGCCAGCCCAGATACCCGGCGAGATGGCCGGTAGCACGATACGGCGGAATGTGGTGGCGAATCGGGCCCCGAGATCGGCGGAAGCCTCTGCAAGACGGTCGTCGAATTGTTCGAGGGCCGCTGTGGTCGAACGCACGACGAAGGGGATGTGGCGGATAAAATACGCCAGCGGTAAAATCCAGAATCCTCCGACGAGCACAGTGTTCAGCGCAGGCAGGGTGGGTTCGTTGAAGGTGACGATCAGATTCACGGCGATCACGGTACCCGGAATGGCGAACGGGAGGGCCGTGAGCAGTCGCACCAGCCCGCGTCCTGGAATTTTCCCCTTGGCGATGTACAGGGCGGCCCCGACGCCGAACACGATGTTTCCGGCGGTGGCGACAAGCGCCATGCGCAAGCTGTTCCAGACGGGATCGAGTACGTCCGGATCCCGGAAAAGCGCTGCATAGTTGTCGAAGGTATACGCCGTGGGGAAAATCTGCCAGGTCCAGCTTCCTTCCTGTGCAAACGAGATCAGCACGACGGTTACCACAGGCAAAAGCAGGAACGCCAGCATGGGGAGGGCTGCTGCGATGGCAACGATGCGTCCGGTCCCACTGCGAACGGGTGCAGGTGGGGCGGCGACTCCTTTTGCTGCACCTTGCACACTGCGCCTGCGGCGGCCTTCCAGCACGAACAGAAACAACAGGCATATGGCAGTCAGCAGGACAGAGACAGCGGCCGACAGGGGGAGGTTGCCATTCGTCTTGTAGTTGTAAATCTGCAACGTCAGGAAACTCTTGGCGCCGGCGAAAAGGAGCGGCGCCGTAAAGGACGCCATCGAGATCATGAAAACAAGCAGGGCTGCTCCGGTAAGCGCTGGTCTCAGTTGCGGCAGGATCACGCGCCGGAACGTCGTGGGCCCGGAGGCGCCCAGGTCTGCGGAAGCTTCAGGCAGGCTCTTGTCCACGTTGCTGAGGGCCGACAGCACGAACAGGTAGAAGTAGACGTACATGGCGTAGACATGCACGAGCCAGACGGCGGAGAAGCCCTCGAATGCAAACGGCGTTTCGGCGAGGCTGAACATATCCTGAAGCACCCGCGGGAGGATGCCGCTTTCGCCGTACAGGAAGAGAAAGGCAAGCACGCCTACGAGGGGAGGCAGCGCAAGAGGGAAGACGGCAACCGCCATCAGTGTGCCGCGCAACGGGAACCGGAAGCGATGAAAACACCAGGCCAGCGTCGTGCCCAGTATTCCGCCTCCGAGCACGGTCGCCACCGAAATGAATACGGAATTGAACAGGGCCCGTACGTTTGCCGACGACCAGGAAGAAAACAGTCGGGTGTAGTTTTCTATGGTCAGTCCCAATTCGAACGTACGCAGGCTCGGGTATAGCACGTACGCTGCAAGTACGAGAAGGACGGGAACGGCAAGGAGCGCAGACCCTCGGCGCGTTAACATGGGCGATCAGAGGGCGCCGCGGCCTTCGAGGGCGCGTGCCAGCGTGGCTTCGTCGGCATATTCGAGGTCTCCCCCTATGGGCAGACCCCGGGCAATGCGCGTCAGTCGCACGCCGGCGGGTTTGAGCAACTGCGAGAGGTAGTAGACCGTGGTGTCTCCTTCTACCGTAGGATTCAGTGCAAAAATAATTTCCTTTGGAGGGATATGTTTGTTCGGAACGGGCGCGTCGTCCGGGCTATCGCCGGCAGGCGCCTGGCCGTTTTGCGCTGCCGGCGCAGCGGCCTGTTTGTGCGTCGGATCGATGCGTTGCAGGAGCTCGTCGATGTGGAGGTCTTCCGGGCCTACGCCGTCCAGTGGCGAGATGGCTCCTCCCAGTACATGATATACGCCCCGGTACTCATTGAGGCGTTCGATCGCCAGGACATCATTGGCTTCTTCCACGAGGCAAATCACGGCATGGTCGCGTTGCGGCGAGCTGCAGATGCCGCAGGGGTCCGTATCGGTTACGTTGCAGCAAACGGAGCATTGCCTGACGGTATCCTTGACCCTGATCAGGGTGTGCGCCATATCTGCGATTTCGGCGCGGGACATTTTGAGCACATGGGCGGCCAGCCGCTGGGCCGTTTTTCGCCCGATGCCAGGCAGTTTGGCAAACTGCTCGACAAGCGCCTCGACCGATTCGGAGGTGAATCCCATACGCACACGTGCTGTTTCAGGGGAGGATTGCGTCCAGGTGATGCGGCTGCTTTGCCGCAAGGTTCCGTTTACAGGTTCAAGCCAGGCAGGCCGGACAATCCCATACCCGGGGGGAGCATGGTACCCGCAATGCCGCCCATTTCCTTGTTCGCCATTTCCTCGGCTTCGTCAAGGGCCTTGTTGATTCCGGCGACGACAAGGTCTTCCAGCAATTCAACGTCTTCGGGATCGACCGCACTTGGCTCGATGCGGATATTCGTGATGCGACGAGCGCCGTTGGCGGTCACTTTGACCATGCCGCCGCCGGATTCGGCCGTTACGGTCTTTGAGGCAAGGCTCTCTTGCGCCTCCTTCATCTTCTTCTGCATTTCCATGACCATGCCGAACATGTCGGCCATATTTACGCCGTCAGGCATACCATTTACCGTTTTCTGGAGATCAAGAGAGTTTAGCGCCCAGTCATGGGTGCATACATTGCGGGTATCACCAGGCGGGTTCACCACCAAACTGCTCAAAAATTTCGCGCACTACCGGATTTTCCTTGCGCTTGCGTTCCATGTATTCGTACGGATCGAAATCGGCGGCGGTTTCGGGAGCGCCGTCAGTTCCGGGGGTGTTCATGTCTTCGCGTACGGCACATTGAATCGTGCGGATCGGCACATTCGCCAGTGACTTCAGTTGCCCGGTTATGTAGCCGGCGCGTTCGGTCAGTACGCGCCGGTGAAAATCGTCCGGGACGGCGATGTGAATAATGCCATCGTTGTATCCTTCCGGCTGCGTACGATGCAGCATGGACCATAGCTGTATTTTATCCTTCTTGACGCGCTCCAGCAGATCGTTCCAGATCGTTGCGATGGGTTCCGCATTTTCGTCCGGGATGACGGTCATGCCCGTTTCGACCGGTTCAAGGACAGCGGTGTCTGCTTCGGCTACGAGGTTCTGCCGGCTGGCGTTGCTCAGTGTTTCTTCGGGCCGCGTCTTGTCGCGTGGCAGCAGGGGTTCGCCGAACAGGGTGTCGGCGATGGAGGGGGAAGCATCGGGTTGCTGGACAGGTCCGGGGTCTACAGGCGCGCCCGCGGGAGGGGGCGTTGCGGGTGGCACACCTTCCGAAGGATGCTCGTCTTCCTGGAGAGGCGGTGCTTTCGGAGCAGCCTCGTCTTCAAGATCACCTGGGGGCGTGTGCGGCGCGGCGTCACGAGGCGCCGGGGCGTTTTGTTTCTTTGGGGGAGATGGTGTCGGGATTTTACGCGTAGTCGATCCCGTGTTTTCCGGGGGGCGTTGGCCTGCCGGGGCCTTGCTGTCTGCGTTGCCGGGGGACCGCCTGTCCGGTTCTACCGCTTCCAGCCGATCTATTTTTGCAAGCGCCTCGCGCAGGTCTGCGCCCAGTGCGATCGTCGCCATATTCAGCAGGATGGTTTCTACCTTCAGGCGCGGCTGAATACTATTCCTGAGTGTGCTTTCCGCATTGGCAGCGAGCGTCAAAAGACGCAGCAGGTCCATTTCCGAAAAAGGCGCCACGGCCTCGGTATAGCGTTTCTGGGTCGCTTCCGCCGCCTCGATCAGTTCCGTATTCTCCATCGTGCGCGCAACAAGAAGATTGCGCAGGTGCTCCGTCAACCCGGCCAGGAACTCCTGGAGGTCATGCCCGGCCCGGATCGCGTTCTCGATCAGTTGCAGCATCCCTCCCATGTCGCGCGCAGCGACCCGGTCGGTCACCTCGAAATATCGATCGATGTCCACCACGCCAAGCGCCTTGACGAGGTCGGCGTACGCGATGTCCGAGCCGCACAGCGAAACGGCTTGATCGAATACCGACAGCGCATCCCGGAGCGCGCCATCCCCCTTGCGCGCAATGAGCAACAGGGAGGCTTCGTCTGCACGGATGTTTTCCTCCTTGCAGATATCGCTTAACCGGGCAACGATTTCGGGTACGGCAATGCGACGAAAATCGAACCGCTGACACCGGGACAGGATGGTGGGGAGCACCTTGTGAGGCTCGGTCGTTGCGAAGATGAAGAGGACGTGGGGGGGCGGCTCTTCCAGGGTTTTCAGGAGCGCATTGAAGGCCGCCGTCGAGAGCATATGCACCTCGTCTACGATGTACACCTTTCGGCGGGCGCCCTGCGGCGGGATACGCACCGTTTCCCTCAAGTCGCGAATATCGTCGACGCGGTTGTTCGAGGCGGCGTCGATCTCGATGACGTTCAGACTGCGCCCTTCTTCTAAAGTGCGGCAGTGCTCGCAGGTGCGGCACGGTTCCGCTTGCCCGTCGCGTTCTTCCGACGCGCTGGTGCAGTTGATAGCCTTTGCCAGAATGCGCGCTGCGGTGGTCTTGCCGACGCCGCGCGGGCCGCTGAAGAGATACGCGTGGGCCAGCCGGTCCAGCCGGATCGCGTTGCGGAGGGTTTCCGTGACGTGTTCCTGCGCCACCAGTTCGTCGAACCGCTGCGGGCGGTACTTGCGTGCGGTGACGAGATACCTCTGTTCGGACATGTTGGCGAGACGGTTCTGTGGGGACCGGATGGGGTCGGCAACGCGTTTTTCAAGCGCATCCGGCGACGTTATCCCGGGGTCCCAAAATGTATTTCACACCTGCGAATATCCTACGATAGCACGAACGATTCGGGGCAATGTTTTCCTGTATCCCTGTCCCTGGAAACCATGCAGCCGCTCGACGAAAACCCGATGGATTCACCGGGTGAACCGGTTAAACAAGTATAGTCTGTACGGGGCCGGTTGTCAATGTCTCGTCGTCCGTTTCGATCCGTACACACATGGACAAATCCGCCATCACTCTTCAAATATCGCCATAGGCGCTGGTGGGAACCCAGCCCTGGACGCCATTCGGCAGGCGCACTTCGCTCCAGGCGGCCCGGACCGTTACGACCTCGACGACGGCGCCTTCGTGAACGGTCAGATCTGTAGGCGATCCGTCCGGACGGTCTGTCAAGTCTGTTGCATCTGCCAGCATGACGGCCTGCACCGTGTGTGTTTCCTCCCAGGATGCAGCGAACCCGAACGTAACGAAAAAGGCGGCAAGCACTCCTCCGGCCAGTACTGCGCGCCGCAACCACGGAGACCGGGTGCGGCGGATGCGCATTGCAAGGGCTGCCGAGGCGATTCCATAGCCCAACAGGCCGAGCAGGAAGATGCCGACCGGCGACAGGGTGCGAACGAGGCGGTTCCAGGCCGGGCGCCAGAAGGGGGCGGGTAGCCGCGAGAAACTGTCGGTGGTCCGGTCGCGGGCGATGGCGAGGTTATGCGCCAGTTCTTCGCTTTCCGGCATGTACCTCCGGGCTTTTTCGTAGAACCGGATGGCTTGTCCGATTTCGTCCAGTCGGAAATAGGCATTCCCCATGTTGTAGTACAAGGCGCCGCTTGCGTACCCGGCTTCGAGGGCGTTCCGGTAGCTGGTCACGGCGTCTCTGTGGGCGCCTTCGCGGAACAGCCGGTTGCCTTCGTCGAAGTGGCGCACTGCTTCCGGAATGTCTTGTGTCTGTGCGGAGAGCGCGCAGGGGAATAGCAGCGTGGCGAGCACCCCGAGTATCGCCGCCTTGTGTGCTCCCGGTGTCTTTCCGTTCCGGGTTGTTGAGGCGGCTTCGTCCACGGCGACGATCAGCGAAGCCGCTTGTTCCTGCGCACTTTCCATGGTTGTGCGGTCGGGCAGTATGGGTGCGAACCGGACCTGATCACATTCATCGAGAAGTCCTCGCAGCAGATCACGGACGCCGGTTGCTACCCCGGCGGTGCGTAGGCAGGCGTCGAGTTGATCGCGCGTCCATCCTGTTTCGGGAACGTTCAGCCGGTTGCCGATGAAACCGCTCAGCGCCCGTTCTATTTCCTCGTAAAAGGCGATGGGCTGTGCGCTTTCCAGCAATTTTCCGGCTTGCCGCAGATGCTTGCGCGCCAGCGGGTGCGCCATTCTGCCACGTGCATACTGCGTATCGCTCGACAACCGATCGACATGGCGTCGTCGGACATATAGAAAGAGCAGGAGGCCCGGGGGCAACAGGAGCGCCGCATACGGCCAGGCGCGGCGGTGCAGGGGCGTTTCTACGACCGGACGCCAGCCGCCGGGGGTCGTCAGGATACCCGCGAGGTCGTCTATAGGAAAGCCCGCGGTGGTGGTCCCCGCTGCGAGCGCCTCCGCCGAGCCGGTAACGCGAATAACGGGTAGTTCAGCCTGTTGCGTCACATAGCGCTCCTGTCCCGGGTTGTACCAGGCGAATGTAACGGGAGGCATATCGAACGATCCATTGGTGCGCGGGATCACGACATACTCGAAGGTCTTGCGGCCCTGTATGCGCCGCCCTCCCCGGTTAATGGTTGTTTCGATATTCGGTTCGTACCGTTCGAAGACGCCAGGGGGTTCGAATGCCGGCTCGTCCAGCGTGGCTACGTTGCCGGTACCCTGGACCGTAACGACAATTTGCAGCGGTTCGCCTACCTCCACGTCCGTCTTGCTGACAGAAGCCGTCACATCCCAGACGCCGACGGCCCCCGAAAAAGCGGGCGGCGCCCCTTCAGGCAGTGGAGTAATACGCAGGCCAAGCGGCTCGGAGGCAATCTCGACGGGATAAAATTGCCCACGCAACGAAAAAAGCCGATCGAATGGGCTGCTTTGTGCGCCGGACGAAAGGTGCACCTCGGATTCGACTTCGAGAGCATCGACCGTGAGCATACCGGGGCGGGTCGGGAAGATAGCCACCCGCTTCAGCGGAATGGTGTGGTAGAGCAATCCGTTCTCCACGACATTTCCGGGTACGGGGCGCGTATCGATGTCGAATTCCTCGCGCCAGAATCCCTCGGCGTCCCAGGAGCCCGCGAGGCGGCTGTGGCGTAGCTGGACACCGTCCCGGAAATACAGCAGGTATTCGACGACGATTTGTTCGTTCTGGTGCGCTGTGGTTGCGCTGGGCACGGCGCGGATGAACAAATCGTTCGGATCGAGTGCTACAGGGGTGTCGTTTCCAGCGCTGCCCTGAGGCCAGGTGGGGGAGGGTGTGCCGAATGGCCAGTTTGAAGCCTGCGGCTGTTGCTGCTGCGGACGTTGGGCCTGATCCACCACGACGATTTCCACGGGCTGCGTTTCCCAGGTCTGTCCGTCGACGGTCACGTTGATGGCGAGGAGGCGGGCCGGGCCTTCCCGGAGCGGGCGGTAGCCCCAGCGGAACGTTACGCTTTGCTCCAGTGCACCGTTCGTGAACGTCATGTTGCGGTGTACGCTTGGCGTGCTTTGCAGAAGCGCCAGTCCCTCGGCCTCCGGCGGGGAGGGCGTTTCGACGCCGGAAAATCCGGCTCCCGCGATTTCCACGCTGAAAATCAGTTGCTCCTGCGTACCGATGGTCGTTTCATTGACCGTGGCGCGGACCTGGATATCCTGCCCCTGCGCCGGCGGTATTCCGAGCAGCATCAGCACGCCGATATGCAACAAGCATTTTTTCATCGTGCTCCTTGCCTTTTCTACCAGTCTTTTTCAACCCGGTGCGGGCGGCTCTCGGTACGCTGGATTTCCCGGAGCAGGTTGCCTTCTTCCTGTTCCAGGGCTTGCAGGATGCGCTCGGCCTGGGCCTGGCTCAGTTGTTGTTCCCCGGCTTGTCTGTTCTGTTGTTCCTGCTCCTGCTCCTGTGGAGATTCGTTTTGTTGCCGTTCGTTCTCCCCTTGTTGCTCATTCTGTCCGTTCTGCTGCTGTTGCTGCTCGCTTTCGTCCTGTTGCTGTTCGTTCTGGCCGTCGTCGCTGTTTTCGTTGCCGGATTCCTGTTGGTCCTGCTC
The DNA here is from genome assembly GCA_965248175.1 of Rhodothermales bacterium. Classification (GTDB taxonomy): domain Bacteria; phylum Bacteroidota; class Rhodothermia; order Rhodothermales; family VXPQ01; genus VXPQ01. The sequence continues at coordinate 221,646 of OZ252093.1, read as the reverse complement.
CTGATTCTGATCTTGTTGCTGCGTGTTTTGCTGCTCCTGTTGTTCTTGTTCCTCGATACGCCGCTTTACGAATTCGTAGTTGAACCGGGCATCCGTATTGTCCGGATTCCGGAGCAGGCTGTGGCGGTAGTACGCCAGTGCCCCCTCGAGGTCTTGCGCGGCAAAGGCGGCGTTGCCGGCATTGTAGGCCGATCGGGAAAGGTCGATTGGTTCGCCGGTCTCGTCGGCTTCCACGATGGCCTGCTCGAAAGTCTGACGAGCGGATTCGGCGTTGCCCGACTTAAGGAGCGCTGCCCCGAGATTGTTGCGCAGGCCATAGCGCAGGCGCGGTTCAGCATCGTCGGAAAGGATGGCGAGGCCGCCGGCATAGGCCGCCGCGGCGTCGGCGTACGCTTCCTGGCCGTACAGGTCGTTGCCGCGCCGTCCGTCCCGTTTGCCGTTTGGCGCCCACGGCCCGCCGGACGATGCTTCGATCTCTTGCATATGCTCTACGGCAAGAGGAGCGGTTCCGGATGCTTCGTCTTGCGCACCTTGTGCGACAGGGGGGGTGGCTGCGGATTGCAGCAAAAGAAGGATAGCGAGAACGGACATGATGCGGATACTTTTCAGGCGGATCCGGTGCGATCCGTGTTGCGGTTTGTACGCCGGTCGGGAATGGATCGTTCGATCAGCAACAGCAACAGGGCAAGCGCCAGCGGCCATTGAAATTTTTCTTCGTATTCCTCAAATTCTTCCTGAGCAAACTCACTTTTCTCCAAACGTTCCAACGCCTCCGTTATTTTGGAAAGGGAGCTGGAGGTGCGGGCAATGCGGAAGTATGCTCCTCCGTCGGACAGTTGCCGCAGGCCGTTTTCTTCGAGGCGGGTGCGCACGATGTCTCCGTCCGCATTTTCCCTGAACCCGATTTGTCGGCCGTTCCGGTAGACAGGGATCGGGCTCCCGTCCGTTTCGCCCACGCCCGCGGCATACATGACAATGTTTTCGTCGCGGGCCAGATCCGCCAGTTCTTCAATGTCCGCCACATGGTTTTCCCCATCTGATACGAAGAGCAGTGCGCGGCTGCGCGCGTCGTCCGGAGATTCCGCCGGTATGTCGAAGGCCTGTACCGCCATGTGCAGGGCGGCGCCGAAGTCGGTGCCCGGCACCGCGATGGCTTCCGGACCGGCTACGTCGAGGAAGAGACGCACTGCCGAGTAGTCCGTCGTGAGCGGGCACTGCAGGAAGGCGTCCCCGGCGAAAATGACCAGACCTATCCGGTCGCCGCGTAACTCGTCCAGCAATTTCCGGATTTCGTTTTTGGCCCGATCAAGGCGGTTAGGAGCAACGTCTTCGGCCAGCATAGAAGCGGACACATCGAGGGCGATGACAAGATCGACTCCTTCGCGTTTCACATCGCGGAGTTGCGTGCCGAAGCGCGGCCCGGCCAGCGCAAGAGCAAGAAGAGCGACGGCGCATGTCACGGCGGTTGCCTTCCATCGCCGGCGCCGGGAGCTGGTTCCCGGCGTGAGCCGGGCCACGGTATCCCGGAGACCGAACCGGCGCATCGCCTCGCGACGTTTCTGTGCTGCCCACAGGAAGAGGACTACGGCCAGCGCGGGTCCTGCCGCCGCAGTCCAGAGATATGCGGGATGTAGCCAGTCCATAGGGATCAGGGAGTGCGCCTAAGACGCGTGCCGGAGAGCAGGAGTTCGAGTAGCAGCAGACCAAAGGCGGGCCACAGGAATACGGCATAGCGCTCCGTGTAGTCCGTGTAGAAGCGCTCCTCTATTTCCGTTTTTTCAAGTTCGCCGATTTCCACGTAGATGCTTTGGAGCGTTTCCTTGTTCGTGGCGCGGAAATAGCGCCCGCCCGTTTTTTTCGCTACGGACGAGAGCATGTCCTCGTCGATCTCGACAGGGATCATCTGCCGCCGTTGGCCTCCGAAGGGGTCGTCGAAGGGGAACGGAGCTTCCCCATGCGTACCCACACCGATCGAGTAAATGCGCACGTCCATCGTTTGCGCCACTTCCGAGGCGGTTACGGGATCGATCTCGCCCCGGTTGTTTTGTCCGTCCGTGAGCAGGATCAGCACCTTGCTTTCGGCGGCGCTGTTCTTGAGGCGGTTCACGCCCATGGCAATGGCCGTGCCAATGGCGGTGCCGTCTTCAATGACGCCTACCTCCACCTCATCGAGCATCCGCAGCAGGAAGTTGTAGTCGAGCGTCAGCGGCGTTTGGGTGTAGGCTTTCGCCGCGAATACAATGAGGCCCACACGATCCGATGTGCGCGATTCGATGAACTCCGCTGCTACGTCGCGGGCTGCCTCAAAACGGTTCGGGGAGAAATCCTCGGCCCGCATGGACGTGGATGTGTCGAGCACAAGGACAATATCCACGCCTTCCGCATAGCGCTCGCGGATCGTGTCCCGTTCCTGCGGGCGGGCAAGGGCAAATACACCGAGCGCTACGGCGCCGATCCTGAGTACGGCGGGTAGTTCGCGCAGACGCACCCACAATGACCTGGGCGCGCTGTGCACCGGGTCAATGCTGCTGAAGCGCATGCCTTTGCGCGTACGGAATGCGTACCACCACGCCCATCCCGCTACAAGCGGAACGAGAGCAAAGAGCCAGAACCACTCAGGTTGCGCGAACTGCATATCATCCTGGGGAAACCGTGAAACGCGGATCGCTGTTGCAGGCCGTTCCTGTACCTTGTTTCCGGTAATTTGTTGCGATCGGTGCGGCCATGTCGCAGGTGCGATGTATTAGGTAAATACGGGGTGAAAGGTATACGATCGTTATAGTCAGGGCGTGTCGCTCTGATCGGTATCCGGCGTGTCCGTTTTCGGAGCATCCGGTTGCGCCGGTCGTTCCGGCAGTCCGGAGGACGTATCATTTATTTCCGCCGTTTCCGCCGCCGCTGCTTCCTCCACTGCGCACGCCTGCATTTCCATCGTTTCAATAATACTACGGGACGTACCGATCAGGTCTGCACCCTGCCTTGCGGGAGGGCGGGCATCGGCAAATTTCACGTAATCGCAGGCTGCAAGCACATTCCGAAACCGGCTGATCGTCTGGTTGTCGGGCATATTCTGTTCCCGGAGTTGGGCGACCGTTTCGCCGGTCGTCATTTCCAGCGCCTGCACATGCAAGCGGCGGGCGACGTACGTTCTCAGGAGTCCCGATAATTCGTCATAGAAAATTGGCACGTTCCGTCGATCCGACAGGTCTGTTTTTTCGAGGGCGTCCAGCCGATCATAGGCTTCCCGGTCGGGAGGGATCGGGGGGATGATCTCCGTTTCGTTCTCGTCATCCCGGTTTCGGCGCCAGCGAATCCACCAGGCGATGCCTGCCGCCAGCAGCAGCAACAGGGCAATGCCCGCCACTATCCACCATACGGAGCGCGGAAACGCTACGAGCGGCGCAAGGTCCCGGATGTCCTCTGCATCTTCCGGTACAAGGGAACGGACGGGAATCCATGTCGAATCGGTGCGGAGGACCAGCACATCGCCGCCTGCCGTAAACGCGACCGGTATCGGGGCGACGCGGGCGGTGTCGAGCGCAAACGTGGTTACCAGGTAGACCGAGCTGTCTACTCGCATGCCGTCCGGGAGCAGGCGTTCATGCATTGCTGCGTCCAGTGCCTCCACATCCCCGAAAGCGAGCGCTTCTCCATTGTCCGGGAGGGGGAAAGAGGCGGTCTCGCTCGTGTCGTGCCGGGCGGTTACCGCAAGGAAGAATCGCTCGCCGATCGCTACGCTGTCTGTCAGGACATGCAGTTGTACTTCCCGTTTTGTGTCCTCGGGAGGAGCATCTTGCCCGGCGGCCGGCCAGGTTATCCGGACAAAAATCACCCAGAGTAAGCACATGCCTGCCACTTGTACTGCGGCTGTGCCCGTTCGAAGGGAAAAAAACGCAGCCCACGCCGGGGAAACTGCTCCCGATATGCGCCGCATCATGCCCTTTTCCTGTTTCGGTGGCGGAAGAACCGGATCAGGGGTTCCACATACCCTTCGTCCATGCGGATGGTCACATGATCCATACCGATGCGCCGGAACAGGTCGTCGAGCTGCGCCCGGCGCGCCTCGGTGGAGGCGGCGAATGCTTCCCGCGTCCGCCGGTCGTTCGTGTCCACGACGACCGTTTCGCCGGTTTCCGCATCGGTCAGCTCGACCAGTCCCATGCGCGGCAATGTGTGTTCGCGAGGATCCTCGAGCCGCACGCCGATGGTATCGTGACGCCGGGCCACAACCCGCAACGCCTTCTCGAACCCCTCGTCCATAAAATCGCTGATGACGAGCACGATGGAGCGGCGATTAAGCATGCGGGGTAGATAATTCAGGGCGGCTGCAAGGTCCGTTTTCCTGGATTCCGGTTCGTGGGCAAACAGATCCCGGAGCAAGCGCAGCACATGCCGGCGCCCCTTCTTCGGGGGCACGAAGAGTTCGACCTGGTCCGAGGTCAGCAGGAGCCCCACCTTGTCGTTGTTGGAAATGGCGCTGAACCCGACGATCGCACAGATTTCTGCCGCTCCCTCTCGTTTGAACTGCGCCCGCGATCCAAAATCCCCCGACCCGGATACGTCCACCACGAGCATGAGCGTTTGCTCGCGTTCCTCCTCGAACACCTTCACATAGGTCTCTCCGGTTCGCGCAGAGACGTTCCAGTCGATCGAGCGGATGTCGTCCCCCACCTGGTACGGGCGCACCTCCGAGAATTCGATACCCAGGCCCTTGAAGGCCGAGTGGTATTCGCCCCCAAAGAAATTATTGACGAGCCCTTTCGTGCGGATTTCGATCCGCCGAATTTTCCTGAACAGTTCCCGCGGAATCATGCGGCGTACATGGCAGACGTTAATTTGACCAGTCTGTGGGCTCCCGATCCCAGCGGTGCGACTGGAGCGTGTCAAGGAGATCGGCGTCCAGTGCGCCCTTGTCGCTGGCGGCGATATTGGCCTCGACGTGACGGAGCTTTCTCATGCCGGGGATAATGGTCGATACGGCGTCGTGCGAGAGGATGAACCGCAACGCCATTTCCGGCAGGTTCATGCCTTCGGGCAACATTGTTTTCAGCGCGTCGGCGCGCTCGACGGTCCGGGCCAGATTCTCCGGGCCAAAATAGATGGTGCGCCAATCATCTTCCGGCCAGGTGGTGTCTTTGGTGAGGTTTCCCGTCAATCCGCCCTCGTCGAACGGGACACGGGCAATGACGGCGACATCCATTTTCATACAGGCCGCGAACAATTCGTCTTCGGGCGCCTGATCGAAGATATTGTAGATGACTTGCACGGCATCTACCAGGCCACTCCGGACGGCTTTCACCCCGTTCCAGGGTTCCCACCGGTTCAGGCTGATACCTATCCCCCGGATGAGGCCCTGCCGCCGAAGGTCCTCCAGCGTGCCGATCCACCGGTCGTCGTTGAGCCAGTCGTCTTCCCATACATGCAGTTGCATGAGGTCGATATGGGCGAGCCCGGTATTTTCGAGGCTTTTCTCGATGGACTCCTTCACATAGTCGGGCGGGAACACCTCGTCAAGCGTGTATCCCCGCCGGCTGGGCCACTGGCGATTCTTCGGCGGCGCCTTGGAAGCAGCGTACAGGGTCTTATCCGGGTGCATAGCTACCAGTCTGGCCAGCAATTGCTCGCTGTGCCCTTCTCCGTAGGCCAGCGCCGTGTCAAAGAAGTTGCATCCCAGTTCAACAGCCCGGCTCATGGAGTTCAGGGATTGTGCATCATCGGAATCTGACCATTCTCCCATGCCCCACATCCCGTATCCAATGTCGCTGATTTTCCAGTCGAGGCGTCCGAAACGACGATAATTCATATGCGGTTCTTGCTGGTTTGCGTGGAAGGCGCTGCGTGCGGCGCGCGGGCTTTAGTATATTGTAGCCCTGCACGGCATTCCCGTTCGGCACGGATGTTTTCCTGCGCCCGTATTCGGCAGATATTCGAACGCCTTGCCGGATATTCGTTCCCTGGTGCGATTTGCCGTGGCGCTCGCGCCCTGCGGATGGTCCATTTTTCGTAAAATCTTTTCTGCACACTCCATGCCCGTTCGATTCGGCGTTATCGTCTTTCCGGGGTCCAATTGCGATCATGATGCCTATCATGCCGCGAAGCATGTATTCGGACAAGATGTTCGCTTCATCTGGCACAAGGAAAGCAGCGTCGGCGGTGTGGATGTGGTCATTCTGCCCGGCGGCTTTTCGTACGGGGATTACCTGCGCTCCGGGGCCATTGCCCGATTTTCGCCGGTCATGCAAGATGTGGTGCGGTTCGCTGCAAACGGCGGGCTGGTGTTCGGCATTTGCAACGGATTCCAGATGCTCTGCGAGATGGGCTTGCTGCCGGGTGTCCTGATGCGAAACGCTTCGCTTCGTTTCGTATGCAAGCAGGTTCACTTGCTGGTCGAAAATGCCCGTACGCCGTACACGACTCGCCTGGAGGAGGGGCAGGTTGTCCGTATTCCGATTTCACATGGCGAGGGAAATTATTTTGCCTCGGACGAGGTACTGGACCGGCTTGTAGGCGAGGGGCGGATCGTGTTCCGGTATTGCGACGAAGCGGGGCAGCTTGCGCCGGAGGCGAACCCGAACGGGTCGGCCCGCCACATTGCAGGTATCGTGAACGAGGGGCGCAACGTGCTGGGCATGATGCCGCATCCCGACCGCTGTGCGGAAGGGGTTCTTGGGAGCGCCGACGGGAGGTATCTGTTCGAATCCATCATGGACCACATTGCGGCGGCGCCGGCGTAGCACGCATGTCCGCTTTTTCCGATTCGCCGGTTACGCTGTTTCTGCTTGTCGTCATCCTGCTGACGAGCGGCTATACGCTATTCTTTGATCGCTCGCTCATGGATCGCCTGGCGTTCAGGCCGTATCTGGTGCTGCGCCATCGGCAGTACGCCCGGCTGATCACGGCAGGGTTCGTGCATGTGAGCGGGGCGCATCTGCTGTTCAATATGATTACGCTGTACTTCTTCGGCCGACCGATGGAGTATGTGCTGGGGCCGGGTTCTTTTCTGGTACTGTACTTCGGGTCCGAACTGGCGGCGCACGGGCTTTCGCTGGTGCTGCACAGGCATTCCGTCACGTATGCGGCGGTAGGGGCTTCCGGTGCGATCAGCGGCGTTCTGTTCGGCTACTGTCTGTTTGCGCCGCTCCAGCCCATCTATATTTTCTTTGTACCGATAGGCATTCCCGCAGCGCTCTTTGCTGTGGGGTATGTCGTCGTCTCGATGTATGCGATGCGGCGTTCGCATGGCGGTGCAGGAGGCGGTATTGCGCACGAGGCGCATCTTGGCGGGGCTTTAGGCGGGCTAATGCTCACGATTTTGCTGGAGCCGCGGGCCGTGGGAGTATTTCTGCAGCAGTTGGGAATGATCGGGGGGTAGGATCGCTCCTGTCCGCTGCTTTGTCATCCAGCCTGATTTTCACGCAACGCAAACGCCCGGCGCGCTGCCTGCATGTTCACGGTCGTTCCCCGGCTCGTTCCCTGAAAATACGCGACCCCATGTGTTGCCTTACGGCTTGGGTACTTCGGGTTACATCCGTTATTACATAGACCTTATAGGGGACTATTCTCGCCGGATTTGAAAAAATATCCGTTATTGTTTGCGTTATTCATTGCTATGTCTTATCTTGTTCTCACCTCATGCGCTGGAGGCCTCGTTCCGTCCGGTTTTTCCTCCTGTATACCGGATTGCGAGGTATCAGTCGCGTATTAGTGGGCACCGGGGGGCCCGGCCTGCATGTCAGGCCGGGCTTTTCGTTTTCAGGAGAACCGGGCGCCGACTACAGGGGAGGGTGTACGCAGCGAGGGAAAACCGCCCTGGCGCAACGTATGTTTGTTCGCGGCGGCCTTTATCCACACCCTTTTTCAAGAGGTGTGCACTTTGTTAATAACTTGTGAAATAAAATTTTGGCGGGGTCTTGACGTAGCCGAGAAGGGCGCTTATACTGAATTCAGTGCCTTAGGGCACCGTTCCTTGAAGCGACTGAGTACTCTGGCTGCATGAGGCGCCCACGCGTCCGTCCCCCTCACTTCGGTGCGGGGTATGCATAGCTTGATGAAGCGGTTGACAAAGCCGGTTTTCCGGAGCGCAAGCACCCGATGAAGCGGCGGCAGAAATGCTGACGTGGAGTGTGTAAGCGCGGTGAAGGAAGCTGGGGACAGTTGGCTGTGGAGAGTGTGTGGATACAGGAAGCATGGGTAACCAGAAGGCCTGTGGCGCTTGAACCGTCTGCCCATGCGGTTCAGCTGTCCAGCGACCGGGAAACCGGTAGTCGGGCATGCGTCACCACGTCGGCGCCGACACTGGCTTCGGTCAGCGTGCGGCGACGCGGGAGTCAGGTCTCCCGAATCCCGGTTCTGGAATATCGCTTCGGCGATGCGTCGGAATCGCGGGAGGCCAGTCGCGGATAGGAATATCAGTGAACATGTATATACGTGGGTTTCCCCCACATCCAGGCAGGGAAAACGCCGGTTGTTATTACAACCGGCGTTTTTGTTTTATTTCCGCCTGTTTTGGTGCATTTAAGCCCTGTTTTCGTTCATTTTATGCTATTTTTGTCCCCAAATGAGCATTTATTGGCCATTTTCGTCATTTTATGCATGATAATTGGATATAATTGGAGATTATGCTCTGTTTTTTGCCAATTACGGCTCTTTTCGGGGTAATTATAGGAGCTTATATACGAAAGCGCCGGACAGATAGACCGATCACAGTATGGTGCAGGGGTCTATCTCGACGTGTCTCCGGAGAGGGCCATACCCCAGGACAGAGCCCTCCATAGCGATCCTGTCCCCCCTTTTGAGGTTATTCACAAGCGGCCTCTGACGCTCGAAAAAGTAGCACTTTACGCCCTTTCCATGGACTGCATCGTACCGGACTCCATCGTAGCTGATGAATTTGATATAATCGCCCTCTACCCTGTACACCGTGCCCGTGATTACCATAACCCGACCGCGGTAGTTAAACTCCGCCCGCTGTTCGTCTTTCTCGTATAGTATCTCTATTTCTGTCGTTGTGGCCTCCGCAAAGACGGACGATACGGGAAGCGGGCTATCCTGGGCCATCGCCGGGCGGTACGGCACCAGTTCCTGTTCTACGTGCCTTTGCTCCAGCACTGCCAGGGGTGCGCCTTGCAATGGTTGCACCTGACCCAGCACTTCCGGGCACCACCCCCCAAGTATGACCACTGCAGTCAGGGCCGCAAACCTTCGCCATATAGATCGTTCTCTGGGCATGTGCATCTCCACATGTATACGCTTAGGATCCGGGTTTCAACGAAACCAATCATTTAATAATAGCACCTGCCACTGTAAGATGAAATCCCCAAAAGGCCACAATTGGCAAGAAATGTAATATTATCTCCCAAGGCGCCAAAGCGGCATTATATAGCCATTGTCCTGCTTGCGTGCAGGAGTCGATAGATGCGCCGGAGGCCTTGGCCTTCGCACTCTGCACGTGTGGGGTGAGAAATCAGCGTCCGAGCGTTTTCTTGCGCTGGGCGAGAGCATTTTCGATAAGCCCTCGAACTGCCGAATGGTGCACATCCTCCAGGGAACGCATCTTCACATGGCGCAACCTGGCGCCAGTTCCCTCGAGCAAGGCCTCCGGGTCCGCCAGATCGACACCCTGATAGAAGCCGAGGTTAACCCACCGTCCGTAAGGCAGAATATAGGCATAGCCGTCGATCATCTTTCTTGGTCCCACGCCATAGGTCGCGGCGCGGTCGCCAAGGCGGACCACTTCACAGGTGTTGGGGTCAATCTCGAAAACGAGATCCCGCAGCGCTTTCACAATGGGACGCAGGGGCTCTTTCGTGATCTGGAGGAAGTCGTCGAACGTTCCGATTTTGGCTTTGGACATGTCTTGCTACCCCCAATGAAGACAACCGGGGAATACCACCCGGTCCATAGAGCAACCGCTACACCGCCCTACGTCAGGGTCTTTTCCATCATCGCATATTCCTTGTCGATTATGCCGCCGAAAGAAACGAGCGCATTCCGCTGGCGCGCATTGGAGTCGAGGACCCAGCTCAGCTCGCCCGCGTCGTAGCCGCACCGCGTGGCGTCGCGGATCATCGCAAGGTTCAGGATAGCATCCAGACCGCGTCCGTGATATTTTTTTCGGACGCCGAGGATGGGTGTACGGATTTCCGTGATTCCGCCGAACTTTTCCCGGATCAGCAACTGGAACACGCCGAACGGAAACAGCCGCCCGTTGCGCACATGCCGGAGCAACTGGTTGATGTTGGGCAACGATACCGAAAACCCCACGGGTACTCCGTTGTCTTCAACAAAATAGATGATGTTCGGATCGACGATCTGCTTCATCTGCCGGGCGAGCTGGGCAAATTCCCCCTCCGTCATCGGAACATGCCCCCAGTTGTTTTCCCAGGCGTCGTTGTAGATGTCAAGGATGGTCTGCACTTCTTCGTCGAATCGCTTCATGTCCAGTGTGCGTAGCGTAACACCCGGGTTGCGCTTTTTTACGATCTCGACACCGCGTTCGAGTTTGGCGGTCTTCACGTACTTACTGTGGATATAATATGCCCACATGGTCATCGCGCGCTCGAAGCCGTACCGTTCAAGAAAGGACTCGTAGTACGGGGGGTTATACGACATGAGAATCCCCGGCTCCTTATCGAACCCATCCACCAGCAGGCCGCAGGTATCGTTGATGGAGGGATTCGTGGGTCCGCGTACGCCCGTCAGGCCCTCTTCCCGGAGGCGAGCGGAAGCGGTGTCGAGGAGCGCCTCCGCTACTGCATAATCCTCGATCGTTTCGAAGAACCCGAAATAGCCCAGGTTATCCCCGTAGGTCTTGAGATGCATGCCGTTTACGATGGCGGCAATACGTCCTGTAACGGTTCCGGAGGCGTCGCGGGCAATAAACGGATAGATGGCGCCGTGCTCGAAGAAAGCATTTTTCTTCGGGTGCAGCGCGTGGCGAATATCCTGTCGGAGAGGGGCTACCCAGGCAGGATAGTTGCGGTACAGGCGGTACGGGAAATCAATGAATGCCTTGAGGTCGCTCCGGGAGCGGACGGGACGAATGGTCACGGAGCGTGTAGTCATGCGAGCAGGGGTATGGCAGGCACGGTTACGGCTGGCACGGCTTTATGGCTGGGCATTGGCCTGTACCGTCTCCACCAGGTATTTTTCGTGTTCTTCCGAAGTTGTCGTGCCGTTTCTGTTGACGATACCGTGTTTTATTCCCACACGGGTGAATTTTTCAAGGATAAAATCCAATTCGTCGTTCGAGTGCGTGGCCATGAAGGAAGTGCGCATGAGGGACTGACCCGGCGGTACGGCAGGAGGGGCGACTGCATTGGCGAAGACGCCTTCTTCGAGCAGGTCGTGCCAGAACCTGAAACAGGTCAGCATATCGCCGATAACGACCGGAATTACCGGGGACTGGCTGGTCCAGATATTGAATCCGGAATTCCGGAAGCCGTTGCGCATGTAGTCCGAAATTTCCCAGAGGCGCTGGAGGCGCTCGGGTTCGGCCTCAAGGATGTCCAGGCACTTAAGCACTGTAGCCACACTGGGCGGTGGCATGGAGGCGCTGAACATGTGCGTGGAACTGCGATGGCGAATGAACTCGACGATATCCCTGGTCGCCACACAGAATCCTCCCAGTGAGGCGAAGCTCTTCGAGAACGTCCCCGTGGTCAGGGGCACCCGGTCGCTGAGGCCGAAATGCGCTGCCGATCCGCGTCCACCCGGTCCGATGACGCCGCAGGCATGCGCGTCATCAAGTAATAGCGCCGCTCCAAACTCTTCGGCGAGTTCAACCAGTTCCGGCACCTTCGCGATGACGCCGCTCATGGAGAACACCCCGTCCGTTACGATCAACTTGCCTGCTTCCGGAGATGTCCTGCGGGTCTTTGCGAGCAGTTTCCGCAAGTGATCCATGTCGTTGTGCAGAAAGCGGACCGTCTCCCCCATGCTGGCGCGCGTACCCGCGGTGATGGAGGCGTGGTTATCCTTGTCGGAGAAGATAAAATCCCCCTTGCCTGCAAGGGCCTGAATCACACCCTCGTTCGCCATATACCCTGTCGAGAACACCACGCAGCCCGGCGCTTTCATAAAGGTGGCAAGCCGCTCTTCCAATTGGATATGCAGGTCGAGCGTGCCATTGAGGAATCGACTCCCGGTGCAGCCGGTGCCGTACTGTTTGATGGCGTTGGCGGCGGCTTCCTGTACGCGGGCATCGGACGTGAGCCCCAGGTAATTGTTGGAGCCGGCCATGATGACCTCGCGCCCGTTCAGGATGGCGCGGGTGCCCTCGTTCCGTTCGATCATGCGGAAGTACGGGTACAGGCCGGCTTTCTTGGCTTTTCCGTAATCTGTCGATTCGTCAAAAAACCTGTGGCATTTTTCGAACAGCGTCGGTTCTGCCACCGCACACGTATCCACTGACGCACCGTCATGGCGCTCTGACTGGGAATCAAGGGGCGTCGTCATATTGTCGTGATTCGTCTCGGGCGGTATGGCCAGGGAACGGGCCCCTGTCGAAGCAAGCAGACGGAATGCATGCAAAATGTCTCCACGCAATGCGCTAACGAAGCAAAATAAGCAATTTCCGACATTAATATCCGCAATATCCGCATGGCTTCTTCACCGGCTCGCATCCCGGGTCTTGCGCCGGTTCGGCGGTGGTGTTCCGGCGCCTGAATCGCCATGTTGCCGAAATTCCTGCGGGTTGGAGGGAAAACGCCAGATTCTCGCCTACATCGAAGTCGAGCAGGTGTGCGTGGACGTACGCATCGAGGATCGAAAGCCCGTAGAATACGCCGGTACCGATATACAGCATGTCGCGATTGCGCCGGAGGGCATTGCGTTGCTGGCGGAACAAGCCGGACAGCCTGTTCTGGAAGGCGTCCGACGCGGCTTCTTCGGGGGAGACCCCCAATTCATTGAGCAGGCTCAAGTAGTCCTGCTCGTAGCTTGCGGGAATGTTCGCTGTAGAGATATCCCGGATGACCCACAGGTAGCCATGGCCATACGTCCGATATCGCCGATTCGTATGGATGATTGCTCCGGTAAAACCCGCCAGACCGCCCCAGACAATGGCTGCCTTGTAATACTGGCGATTACGGAGCTGGCCCCAGCCGGGTACAGCGGCTCGCCAAAGCACAGTGCGGGGGGCAAGGCCATGCGCCGCAACGGTTGTATCAGGCTGTGCCGCTACGGGACGAGTCGCCGGGAAGCCGGCCATGCATGCCATCAGGACGACTGCGCCGTAACCGATCCGGCTATCCACGATTATTTTCCTGTTATCAATTCGAGAAGCCGCTCCAGATCATCGCCGGAATAGTAATCGATTTCGATCCGGCCGCCATCGCCCTGGCGGCGGATACCTACCCGGGTGCCCAGGTGGTTGCGAAGTTGCGCCGTGTATTGCTCGATTTGCAGGGCGTCCCGTTTCGGTAAGCCCGTTCCAGGGCTGCTCGATTTTTTGTTTTTTCTGTCATCCGTCCGGCGGTTTTCCCGCACCCGTCGCTCGATTTCCCGTACGGACAGCCCCTCCGCCTTGATGGCTTTGAAGAGCGCTATCTGCGTCTTTTCGTCCTCTATGTTGATCAGGACGCGGGCATGTCCAACCGACACTTCACTGTCGCGGAGACCGGCCTGGATGATCGGCGGCAGCCGGAGCAGGCGCAGCATGTTGGTTACGGCGGACCGGCTTTTGGCGACGCTGCGGGCAACGCCTTCGTGGGTCATCGCGCATTCTTCCATCAAGCGCCGGTAGGCAAGCGCTTCCTCAATCGGATTGAGGTCCTCTCGCTGGATATTCTCGACGATAGCCATTTGCAACATGCTATCCGCATCAACCTCCCGAATGTAGGCGGGTATGCGTTCGAGACCGGCGCGCCGCGCCGCGCGCAGCCGCCGTTCTCCAGAGATGAGTTCATAACCGTTTTCCCCCGTTCGCACAGTGATGGGCTGAATAACCCCGAGCTGCTCGATCGAATGGGCCAGTGCGAGTAGCGCCTCTTCATCGAAATCCTTGCGGGGTTGAAAAGGGTTCGGCCGAATGAGAGCCATGTCGATTTCGCTGATCTGGCGGATTCGTTCGGCAGGGCGGCCAGACGCAAGGGGCTCCTCGTTCGATTCCAGAATGGCGCTCAGCCCGCGTCCCAGCGCTTCTTTCCGTGGTGCCATAGTGTGTAAGGGATACGTGAAGCTTATTGTACGTATTCGACCGACGGCGTATCCGAACTGGCAGCGTTTTCGTCGTTTTCTTCCGGTGCGGCGACAGGATTGTTTTGGACGATCTCGCGGGCCAGGGCGATGTAATTACGCGCGCCCGTGGATACCGCGTCGTAGAGCAACACGGGTTTTCCAAAACCGGGCGCTTCCGAAAGTCGCACATTGCGCTGGACGATTGTTTTGAACACCTTGTCGCCGAAGTATTGCCGTACCTCGTTCACTACCTGATTCGCCAGGCGGAGCCGGGTATCGAACATCGTCAGCAGCACTCCTTCTATTTCAAGGGTCGGATTGAGGCGCTGCTGGACGATTCGGATGGTATTCAGGAGCTGTCCCAGTCCCTCGAGGGCAAAGTATTCGGTTTGCAGAGGGATTAGTACCGAGTCCGACGCTGTGAGCGCATTGACTGTGAGCAGGCCGAGAGAAGGCGGGCAGTCGATTACGATGAAGGCGTAGTCTTGTCGGATGGTGTCGAAGGCTCGTTTGAGGCGGTACTCCCGCCTGGACAGGTCCGCGATTTCGAGTTCGGCGCCGACCAGGTTGATGTGGCTTGGCACGACATGGAGCGATGCAATCTCCGTTTTTTGTACGATAGCCCGGATTTCTACGCTGCCGATAAGCACCTCGTAGATGGAATGACCGCGCGTTCCGTCCTGTATGCCGGTTCCGGAGGTGGTGTTAGCCTGGGGGTCAATGTCCACAAGCAGGATAGAATGCTCCATGGCCGCCAGCGATGCAGCAAGATTGATGGCCGTCGTTGTTTTGCCCACGCCGCCTTTCTGGTTCGCAACCGAAATGATTTTTCCCATAAATGCGGTTAGGGTCGTAGCGCCCGGGTAGAGATTCGTATCTTCGATATTCGCGGGATCGTGCCGTGTTCCGGATCGGCGAATGGTTTTATCTTTTCCGACGGCCTCAGAGACTTTTCAGGTAAACGAAGTGAATCGGGGTCATGCAAAGCGCGCCGCAGGGGAATGTGCGGCTTCATGGGTGCAAAAAGGCATGCGTGTCGGCTTGGGCACAGGGTCCACGACGACGTACGCACTGGAAGCATTAGGTCGCCGCGTGCGTGAAGAAGGGCTGTCTTTTGCGGGTGTTGCGACCTCGATGGCCACGGAGCGGACGGCTCGCCGGCTTGGCCTGCCGCTCGTTACGCTTGCCGAGGCGGGTCGGCTGGATATGGCGATCGACGGCGCAGATGAGATTGATCCGGAGTGGCGCCTGATCAAGGGCGGCGGTGGAGCGCATACGCGCGAAAAGATTGTGGCGGCGCAAGCCGACCGTTTCGTGGTGCTGGTGGACGAATCCAAGGTCGTGCGTCGGCTCGGCTCCGCTTTCCCTGTACCTGTGGAAGTGGTGCCCCTTGCGGTGCATTCTGTCACGGAGGCGCTGCGACGTCTCGGTGCGGCGCCGACACTGCGCCTCGTTGAAGGAGGAACGCCGGCGTGCACCGATCAGGATTTTCACATCCTGGACGCATTCTTTGACGGGGGTATCGAAAACCCCGAAGCGCTCGGACGGGCGATCAAGAACATACCGGGCGTTCTCGATCACGGTATCTTTGCAGGATATACCACCGATGTACTCGTCGGAGACGAAACCGGGGGCGTGCGTACGCTGGCGAAAAGCACGTAAAACAATCGCTCGCACGGACGTTTTGTCCGGGCGGGCGACTTGTTCGCTGCGTTTATTTCAGCTTGAAGGTGATCGGCAGCGACATCCGCACCTTGACGGCCTTGCCGCGCTGCTTTCCGGGCGTGAACTTAGCCTCGCTCACGACGCGGATGGCTTCCTCGTCGCAGCCGGCACCAATGCCCCGGATAACAACCACATCCTGTACGTTGCCCTGTTCGTTGACAGTGAATTGCAGGAATACGCGCCCTTCCACGCCGGCCTTACGAGCGATCTCGGGGTATTTTGTTTCCTTGCTTATAGCGGCTTGACCTCCAATCAACTCGGGCATCTGCTCCACGATTCTGAAGATCTCGGGTTCTTTTTCCTCTTCCTCCGGCGGTTCCGGAGGCGGGGGAAGGGCAGCCGCAGGGGCGTCAAGGTCCAGCGAAGCATCGAGGTCGAGGGCATCGTCCTCAAGGATTTCGTCGTTCGGCACCTCGACGGGCACGGGCGGCCTGGGCGGAGGAGGCGGTTGCTCGATTTGCTCCGTTTGCTGGATTTCTTCCATGCTGATCTGCTCCTGCTCCGGGAGCACGATATCGAAATCGCTCTTGTTGGACCAGTCGGCGCGGAAGGCAACGATGAGAATGCCCAGCGTGACGATCAGACCCGCCTCCATATAAAGCGTGTATCTGTTCTTCAGGTTGTATTTGTCTTCCTTGTGCAAAGCCATGTCGCTGTTCCCGGATAGTTTGGGATACGGATCAGGGGGTCGGAAAATTTACCGTACCGTCAAGTGCCCATACAGTGGTTTCACGTGAGTTCGATGCATTTTTCGGTTGGAAATCTGCATAAAATCCAGCCCAAAAACAAACCCACATGATTGCCTAACATACGTAAAAATTCCCGGTTCCGTGAATTCGTAATTATGAATTCCGGTAATTTTCCTGAACGGGCTATGCTGTTTTTTTGTGTGCTATCCCACGCCGAGGCGTTCTCTCATCGCGAACGGCAATTCGTCGAGCAGGTCGGTGGCTCGCAGCGAGCGCCCCGCTCGTTTTGCGGCGTACCGGTCTGCGGCAACGCCCCCAAGGTACAGACCCGCTACGGCGGCCTGTTCCGCCGACAATCCCTGCGCCAGCAGGCCGCCGCATATGCCGGCCAGCACATCCCCCGTGCCCGCTGCCGCCAGCGCCGGTCCGCCAGTGGCATTGATCCAGGTCCTGCCGCCGGGCGCTACCGCAAGGGCGGGGTATCCTTTAAGCACCAGTACGCAGTCGTATGCGTCCGCCACATGCCGGGCCGCCGCCATCCGGTCGGCGGGATCGATGCCTGTCTCGTCGAGTTCGCCGCCGAACAATCGGCGAAATTCTCCATCATGGGGCGTCAGTATCCAGCGCCCGCATGCCCGGCTTCGCAGGAGGTCTGTCCGCCCTATAAGGGCATGGAGCGCGTCGGCGTCCACGACGACCGGGGCTGCCGTGGTTTCCAGCAGCCGGAGGACAAATGCCTGGGTGCCCGGCGCTCGACCCAGTCCGCATCCTGTCACGACGGCCCCGGATTTGTTCAGCCGTTCCGAAAGCGCGTTCAGCGCACCATCGGCTTCTATGCCGTTGCCGGAGGCCGGGAGCGGAATGGTGGCGACATCAGTGAGTTGCATTTCCAGTGAATCCCGGATGCGGTGATCGCATCCGCATACCACATAGCCGGCTCCGGCGCGTGCTGCCCCCTCTGCGGCCATGACCGCTGCGCCGGTCATTTCTTCCGAGCCGGCCACAATCAGAGCCAGCCCCACGGAGTACTTGTGCGCGTTGGCGTTGCGCACGGGCATCCACCCTCGCACGAGGCCGTCGGAGGCGCGGTACCCGGACCCGACCGGGTCCCCGTCGGCAGCGTCCCGGAGCGCGATATCCGGGATTCCGATGTCGATGACTACACGCTGTCCGGCGTATGCGGGCCCCTCGTGCAGGCAGAGCCCTGTTTTGAGCGCGCCCATTGTGCAGGTCAGGTCGGCCCGGAAAGCGGCGCCCAGAGGTTTGCCGAGGTCGGCGTGGAGGCCGGTTGGGATGTCTATAGCCATTTTCAGGCCGGGCGCTGCGTTGAGTCGCCCGACCAGCGTGCGCACCGGTTCGCGCAGGTCGCGCTCCAGTCCAATGCCCAGCAGGGCGTCCACATGAACGGCTGCGTGGGGCCATGCGGCGCCGGGTTCGTACGGAAAAATATGGAGCCGGTCGTCGGGATCTGCTTCTGCAAGCTTCCGGAGGGTGGCGAAATGCGCCGCGACATCTCCGGTCAGCGCCCCCCTTGATCCGTCCTCGCCACGGTGGAGATGGGGCACCTGCACCGTAGCGCCCGCCTCGTAGAGGTATCTCGCCACCACGAATCCGTCTCCTCCGTTGTGCCCCTTTCCACAGTATACGCGCCATACACCGGCAGCGCTTCCCGGCTGTATTTCCTGCAAGAGGCGCATGGCGGCGCCTTTTCCGGCCGACTCCATGAGGGTGTGGGCCGGTATACCGAAATCACGGATGGTACGTTCGTCGGCGCGGCGCATGGCCGCGGCGCTCAGGACCGGTTCAGGGCGCATGGCAGGCATGGTCAGGGAATGGGAACGGCCGCTGGAATACGAAGCGTGTCCGGCAAGGTTGTTTCCCAGCGGGCGCGGACACGCACCGGTTCCGTCATAAAATACGCCGGTTCCGGCGGGCGGTACGGGATCAGCATGCCTTTGTCCCATCGACCGTTTTCGTTCCGGTCGAGCCAGGCGCGGAGTTGGTACGTTCCGGCGGGCAACCGCGGCAACAAAAAGGAGCCGGCAGGGTCGGCGATCGCTTGATAGGGCGGGGCAGCCTGCCGGATATCCAACGTATCCGGCCAGGTTTCGACAACGACAGGGTGCGGCTCGCCGGATACGACGACGCCCAGGATTTCTCCGGTTTCTTCGAGGGGAACGGCTTCGGGGGAGGTATCGGCTTCCGTTTCCGGATCGGCAGAAGGCACACGCAGGGAATCGGAGCGCACGGTATCGATCCGGGTCAGCATCCAGGGGATTTTCAGGGCGGCCTGTACCGTATCCGCGAGCAGCACGGGGACCGGCGGCGGTGCGAAGGATTCTCCCGGATCGGGCCGGGCATTGTAGTTTGCATCGTCGAGTGCTGCCACAAACCAGTCTCGCTCCGTCATGTATTCGAACCGGAATACGCCGTCGGGGTCGGTTTGGGTGCGGTACGCCGGGCGGGCGGGCAGGGAGTCAGGGGGTGCGCCGTCCTGTGCTGCATACGCCAGCACGTCTATGCCGGGGGCGGGAGCACCGTCATGGCTGTGCACGACCCGTCCGGTCAGGACACCGGCATTCAGGGTCGGCCCCGTCGAGAAAGCAAGAATAATGGGGGCGGC
Source organism: Rhodothermales bacterium (assembly GCA_965248175.1). Taxonomy (GTDB): domain Bacteria; phylum Bacteroidota; class Rhodothermia; order Rhodothermales; family VXPQ01; genus VXPQ01. Next base: position 202,431 of record OZ252093.1, on the reverse strand, counting down.
AAGCGCGATGCCGTGCAAGTCCCGCAAACCGGTATCGAGCGTGAAGACGTAGGTGGTGCTGTCGCGCAATGGGTCGGTAAGCCGGATATCGACGCGGGGGCCTCTCCAGTCCAGTTCCGGAGGTGTTTCCGGTTCCGGGATGATGGACAGGGCCTGTCGGAAGGAGGCCTCGTTGATATGTTCCGAAAAGACGATCCAGAGGGAAGCCTCGGATACGTTCGTTGCGCCGCCGGCGGGGATACTCTCGACAATGTGCGGCGGGGTGTCATCCGGCGGTCCTCCCGCGGGCGGGAGGGGGGTAGCGCAGGCGGCCCACAGCGTAGCGCACCATAGCGTGGCGGCGCATCGCACCATTGGACTCATGCACTGCCTGGTCGGTGTGGATCGCCTTCCCGTGATGCACCGCCATGCCTTGGCGCGGGCGCTCATGAAGAATCCTCTCCGGGCGACCGCAGCGAGAAAAACAGCCAGGCCGTGATGGTCATGGCCGCGGTCAGGACGACGGGTTCCAGCATACGGCGGACCCGGCTCCTGCGCGGCGGCGCGCCTTGCGTTTCGGGCCAGGCTTCGGTTTCCACGGCGGTGCGTTGCGCCCGCGCGATGACGTCCGACCGCATGAGAGCGCAGCGATCGTCGGCAAGCACGCGGCCGTCCTGGTCCGTGATGTCGTAGCGCAGTACGAGGCGCACCTCGCGGGCAAGTTGTTTCCGCCGTCTTTTTTCGTAGCGCACGCCGGCTTCTTCGACGGCGTAGGCAATACGGAGGCCGGCCCTTGTCGAGTCCGGGAGAAATATGGTGCGTCCATCGGTCTGCCATGCGGCTACAAGGACGGTGCGGACGTACGGCATCTCCTCGGGAGCGTGCAGGATCAGGTCGCCCTCCGTTTCGGGAAGCGTCCCGAGGCATTCGACCGCCATCTCCTCGAAGAGGACCCGGTTGAGCGGTTGCGCGGCGCCGGGGCGGGCAGATGCGCACACGCCGAGTATGGCGAGCGTCACGAGGAGCGCGGGGGCTACGGCGGCACAGCGCGCCGGAGGCGAGAGGACCGGTTGCGGGACCGGACCGGATTGCGGGAAAAGGTCGGGCATCGTACAGCGTAGCGGTTCGTGCGGCCGAATGCGCTTGAAAATACGAAACGATGCACCGAAACGTTCGGTCGGCGGCGCGGTTTTGCGATTCCGAGGACCTTGTTTCATGTTTCCGGACGCCCCCGGATTGTTTACACGCCCTGTTTCCCGCGCTGCGGCGGTTTACATTCTGTCTTCCGAATGCGATTTTGGAAACCCGTTTCGCACTGCAACAATCCCTGAAACGATAGCCTGCGACATGTCCTCCGACCATCCCGCCGCCGATTTCGCCGCCCTCCGTACCCGTTACCGCGACCGGTACGAGCACGAACTATTCGAACGCGTGATCCCGTTTTGGGAGCGCCATGCTCCGGACCCCGAGCACGGGGGCCACTTCAACAATCTGGACCGGGACGGGACCGTGTACGACACGACCAAGCACCTGTGGATGCAGGGCCGCCTGGTATGGATGTTCAGCAAGTTCTACCGCACGGTCGAGGCCAGACCCTCCTGGCTTGCCATGGCTCGCAGCGGAATGGACTTCCTGCGCAAGTACGCCGTACGGCCGGACGGCAGGGTCTATTTTTCGGTAACGGCGGATGGGCGGCCCGTGTATCTCCAGCGCAAGATATTCACGGAGTGTTTTTACATCATGGCCCTTGCGGAATACGCCCGGGCGGCAGAGGAGCCGGAACTCCTTCGCGAGGCGTATGAAGCGCTCGAAACGATGTGGGAATGGGCCTGGGACTGGACGAAGGTAGGGCGCCCGGCCCACGAGGGGCAGGTTCCTTCGCAAGCGCTGGCCGTGCCGATGCTCTTGCTTAATCTGATTGAGGAGGTGGCCGGCGACGACTTCGAAACGTACCGCGTCGAGGTGGACGACTGTATCCGCCGAACGGCCCTGCACGTGCATGCCGATACGCAGCGCGTGTACGAGATTGTGGCTCCCGACGGGGCATGCCTGGACGGTCCGGAAGGCCGTTTACTGACGCCGGGACACGCTATCGAGGCGGGGTGGTTTTTGCAGCACTGGGCGCAACGACTGGGTCGCCCGGACGTGCAGCAGCAGGCCCTCGATATGGTGCGGTGGTCGTTCGACAACGGCTGGGACAAAGAGCACGAGGGGCTGTTCTATTTTGTGGATGCAGAAGGGTATTCCCCCGTTCCGCTCGAATGGTCCATGAAGTTATGGTGGCCGCATTGCGAGGCGCTCTATGCCCATCTGCTGGATTATTTTCTGACCGGCGATTCCAGCGACCTTGCCGCCTTCGAGGCTGTGGATCGCTATAGCTTCGAGCGGTTCGCCGATCCTGAACATGGGGAATGGTTCGGGTATCTGGACCGGCAGGGCGCCGTCACGCATCGCTTCAAGGGCGCCCCGTACAAGGGATGCTTCCATGTGCCTCGCGCCCTGTGGCTGTGCCTGCGCGTGCTGGACGAACAACCTGCCTGGCATTCCTGACGATGCACAGGTACTTTTCCGCCCCACCTGTAATTTCGGGCAAGTCTTGCCTTTCCCCATGAAAGGGCGTATCGTGGAAGCGCTTCGCCGTTTTGCAGGGAATTTTTCCCGTTCTTCATGAACGTTCTGTTTACCTGGCTCGACTGGCTTTGGGTGGTGGCCTTTCTGCTGCTGATGATCGTCAGCGGCGTGCTGTTCTACCGTCTCGGCAAGCGTTCGCAGTCCGATTTCTTCCTGGCAGGGCGGGGATTGCCCTGGTGGTTGCCCGCCTCTTCGGTGTACGCCACCCATACGGCTACCGACACCCCTATGTGGATTACAGGGGTCATCTACAGGTACGGGCTGGTGGGCATCTGGTACACCTTCTTCTCGGCGTGGGCCGCTATCAGCGCCTTCGTTTCGACGCGCATTTTCCGCCGGTCGCTGGCCTACACGCAGGCCGAATGGAACGTGGTGCGGTTCACTGGTCTCGGCGCGGAAATGCTGCGCGGCTGGATGGCCGGATGGCAGGTCTTCATGAACATGTTCGTGCTGGGCTGGGTGGGCATCGCGATGGGCAAGGTGTGCTTCTTCCTGTTCGGGTGGCCGCTGTGGGTGGGCCTCGTGTCGTTCTCGTCGGGGTGCGCCATTTATGTACTGGCGGCGGGGTACTGGGGCGTCGTCATGGCCGATTTCCAGCAAGGAGTGATCGCCTTTCTGGTCATCATGCTTGAGCCGCGCGAACTCCGCCCGAAGATCATCGAGGAAGAGCGGTTCGATGACCTTGAGGATGTTCTTTTCCGTGGTGTAGTGGGCGCCCTGCCTTCGCCGCTCGTCTTTGTCCATGACAGACTGGAAGAGGGAGCCGAAGATGGCCGGAGAGATGTTCGACCAGTCGAAGCGGCAGGCATCGAGCAGGCGCTCGCGCATGGAGGTGTCGAAGGAGGGGATGCGGAGCGGGCTGTCGAACAGGTCCCCGTTCACGTAGGGGAAGCGGCTCAGGTTCTCGTCGAGATTGCCGGAACGTTCGTCTTCCGGCGTATCGAGGACCTGGAAGAGCTGGGCGAGCCATCCGCCGAGGTCCGAACCGTCTTCCCGCGTGCGATTCTCCAGCAGATCAAGGAAGATATCCCGGGGTTCGAAGATACCCGTGTCGTCCGCGAAGAGGCAGAAAACGATACGGACGAGGAACTGCTCCAGATCGTGTCCCTTGTAGCCGGAGGCTTCGAGGGCGTCGTGGAGGTTGCCCACCCGTTCGGCGGCCTCGATGTTGACCGGGTCCTGATCCTTGAACGAGCGTTTCTGTACGCCGAGGATAAAGCCGAACTTCTCCACATGGGCGGGCAGGTCTTTGAGCGCAAAGGTTACGTGCTCTCGCTCGTCCAGATCGTACAGTTCGAACGTCTGGAAGTCACTGACCAGAATGTACCGCGGCCGATCCCGGTCGCGAAGCGCATCGAAATACTCGCTGGCCTGATTGTAGGCTTTGGCAAGGTCGCGCCCCGCGCTTTTTTTGCTCGACTATCAGGACGCCCGGCCAGAACAGGTCGATAAATCCACGGGAATCGCTCAGCCTCTTCACGTTTTCTTCATAACGGGCTACACTGCGGCCTCGACCCCGAAGATACGGAAGAAGCTATCGTAGAAACTTTGCGTTTCCCCCTTTTCATAACCGGCGTCTTCCCATTCGCGGGCGAATGCCGCCGCGCGGGAGCGCACCTCGTTCCAGGACAGGCGCATGTTGGTGTTTGCTTAATCTGGAGGGAATATATGGCGATGGCTCTTCAAATTCATGCGACGTTCGGTCGGGCATTCGAAGATGGGCCGGTTCGACTCGACGGATCTCGGAGTTGATGAAGGAGCATAGCTGCGACCTTTCTTCTCCTTCCCGAAGTCGTCAACGCGGAGGCTATGAGATAAGACGTATGTACAGAACCCTTAGTCCGGTTTGCAGGAACAGGGTAGTGCTTGCCATCGTTCGCAGCAACCATGTACATGCCTGCCCCAGTCCGGGCCGCACCCGTATTGTTTGCCTTATACACGAAATGGGCCTGTAGGTCGTTATATCCGGAGTGGCGCATGTCTCACCGGGTGAGATTTTTCTCTGTCCACCGGGTAATATGCAGGGGGCTCGTTCCTGCCCGCCTCTTGACAACCGTGATTCCGACGATGTACTTTACGAACGCAAGACGCTATCCCAAGGGGCATGATCCAGCCGGGAGGGCGCATTTGTCCGGTTTTTTCCGGAAATTTCTCCGCACGAGGAAGGATGCATAGCATGAAAAAGGCTCAAACGCGAAGTAACGGAGAGCATGATCGAGATATTAATCTCATCGAGTTCTCTGTCGTTTTCGTTGCGGCGTCAAATAACCCGTCTATCTTGAATCCGGATTTTTTGTATCACAATGGTATTGTGGATGCGGGGTGGAAAGTGAAGGATCCGCGAATATCGACCCCTGCCTATTCACAAGTCACATTCGAAGGTGGTCTTACTGTAAAGGCAGTGCCGGATCGTGTTATATTCGAGCAGGCAGGACAAAATCAGTTGGCTGAACAAGATATCGTCTGCCCCCAAATAGCAAAAACCTATCTGGAAACAATACCTCATGTCCCATATCGAGCTGTGGGTATCAACATAAAAGGTTTTATAATTCTACAAAATGAAATGAATTTAAGTGTGGAAAATGCACTTATTGATAAGGGTGTATGGATGTCATATAAGGACACAATTCCTGATATTCAAGTCAAGGCAATTTATAATTATAACAAACGAAAAATTTCTTTGGATATAAGCAACGCGGAAAAGCAAAATGAACACAATAAAACCCCCGGCGTATTATTTCAAATAAACATTCATCGTGATATTCATGAAGTCAATTCCGCGAGGCGTATTGAAACCATATCTTCTATTCTTTCATCGTGGAAGGAAGATATATCCGATTTTAATGCCCTGGTAGCCAAATTCAATCCACCAAAGTAAAGAGTAAGGCCATGACAAGATTGATGCAAACGACGGCAGAGCCCAGCGAAACAGACGTTCTGTATAACCTTGGATCCGGTGCTCGGTTTATGGGTATGGATTCGGAAGTGACGGTACAGTTTTTACCCTCTGGGCTCTTTGGCAGTTTCTCTGATATAGATAGGAAACATTCTGAAAATACCAATATCGACAATGGACGGTTTCTATTGGAGACGATTAATATTTTGCCTAAGTTATCGAAATCGGATACCATTTTTTCAATTGGTCTTTCTCAATCTACTGAACTACATCATGCTCTTGACGACCTTTCTCAGGTAACCCAAGAAGCATGTGAAGAAGAGTTTCCGCTACCTTCCAGTGCAGCGCTTGCAAACGCGGAGCACCTGCTGAAAGAAATGTATGGAATTTTCCCCAGACGTTTCGAAGTGTATCCCACCCCGGACGGTGAGGTGGCTATTGACGCGCCCGGCGGATATGGGCGATCGGTTTTGGTACTGTGCGACTCGGAAGGGGGGGCGTTGTGTCTGGTCAATATGAACGGGGAGCATCGACGTGCCCGATATTCTACTACCAGCATACTTCCCGATGGTTTTGTGCGCGAGGCCTTGGCCGACCTGGAACGCGAAGATGATTGGGGGTGATGAAGGTTCCAAATAACATTGCGATGGGAGAAGAACTCGGGCGTGACGTGTTCTCAAAGCGGGAGGCTAAACGTGCACAACGTTCCGGGGCCCGCCTCAATGTTTTTCTGGAAAAATTGGGCGAAACAGATATCTCGGTTGACCGACTTAGTGTTGCTCCGCCTGATGAAGCGATTGCAATCGCCGATAATGTGGCCTTGGAGCGCAACAAAATTTTCTATGGGTGGGCTGTTGTTACCACCGAGGAGGTTAGTAGCAATCAGCGGCAGGTGATTGCCAGCCCGCTACCGACCAATCCGTATCATGCGGATATTGTCCTGCCGAGCTTAGCCGCCGAAGATCGGGAAGAACAGAAGAGACATGCACAAGAGCTGGCAGATGCTTCGCACTGGCGCAGCCGCCCGAACGCGCACGAAGAATAGTTGGACTTAACCTGTACGTCTCATACGACCTTTCCATAGAATCATATCGCGGAGATTATATCGTGCCCTTCCCAAAAACGACGATGATTGCCCGGGCCGCCGGGCTGCTGGCCCTTCTTGTAGGGCTCCAGGGATGCGGACCGGCGGAAGACGCCGCCGAGTCTGCTGCCGATTTGCCGAACATTCTGTGGCTCACGTCGGAGGACATGAGCGCCGATCTTGGCGCGTACGGGGACGCCTATGCGGAAACGCCCCACATCGACGGGTTGGCCAGACAAGGGGTCACGTACACGAACGCGTTCGCTACCGCGCCCGTCTGTTCGCCGGCTCGGTTTACGCTGCTTACGGGTATATACGCCACCACGGCGGGCACGCAGGGTCTGCGCTCGAAAGCACCCATCCCGGACGACATCACAGGGTTCCCGGCGTATCTGCGCGGGCTTGGCTATTACACGACGAACAACGTCAAGACCGACTATAATACGGCGGACGAGCAGCGCCTCATTGCCGAATCCTGGGACGAGAGCAGCGCCGAAGCGCACTGGCGTGGACGCAAGAACGGGCAGCCGTTCTTCGCCGTCTTCAACCACATGCACACCCATCAGAGCCGTATCTCCTTTCTGGATACGGAGTTTCCCGAACTGGCCGATGCGTTGGGCAAGCACGACCCCGCCGCCGCGCCGTTGCCCCCGTATTATCCCGACGATCCGGATGTGCGGAAGACCGTGGCCCGCTACTATGACGCCGTCACAGCGATGGACGCCAATGTGGGGCGCCTGCTGACCGAACTGGAGGAAGAGGGCGTTGCGGACAACACCATCGTGTTTTTCTACGGGGATCACGGGACGGGCCTGCCGCGCGGCAAGCGGGTGCTCTACGACTCCGGCCTGCATGTGCCGCTGGTTATCTATTTCCCTCCGAAATGGCAACATCTGGCGCCGGTTCCACCCGGTTCGTCCACGGATCGACTGGTGAGTTTCGTGGATTTCGCACCCACGATGCTCCGCCTGGTCGGTCACGATGTGCCGGAGCATATGCAGGGCATGCCGTTTCTGGGTGGGGATTCGGCGACGGGACGGGAGTTCGTGTTCGGCGCGCGCGACCGGGTGGACGAAGCGTATGACATTGCGCGTTCCGTGCGCGACGAGCGCTTTCTGTACATTCGCCATTACCACCCGCACCTGTCCTGGAACCAGCCCGAATTCTTTTCGGATCAGGCGCCGATCCGCCAGGCCATCACCCGGCTGGCCAAGGCTGGCGCCCTGAATGCTGCGCAGATGTCGTACGCCGGGCCGTCAAAGCCGTCCGAAGAACTGTTTGACACGGTGACCGACCCGTACCAGCTCCGCAATCTGGCCACCTCTTCTGCGTACCTCGATGTGCTTGACCGGATGCGGGCCCGACTGACACAATGGGAGGTGGAGACGCGGGACCTCGGTTTTATGGATGAAGCCGAAGTGTTGCGGCTGGCCGAACGGACGGGTCAGGCGCCCCTCGAATTTGCGGCAGATCCTTCTGTCTACCCGCTTACGCGCGTGCTTGATACGGCCCGCCTCGTGGGGCAACCGCGTAGTACGGACAGGCAGGCGGCGCTTCTGAGAGATGCGAACGATGTGGTTCGGTACTGGGCTGCCCTGGGGCTGCGCGTGGCCGGAGCAAGGGATCCCCTGAGCCAGGATGCGTTGCGGAGCGGCTTGCAGGATGCGGTTCCCGCCGTGCGCGTGGAAGCGGCAGGGGCCCTTGTCGAACCGGACGGCGCCCCCGAAGCCCTTGAAGCGCTTGAGGAGGTGCTGGAAGGCGGCGATCCGCTGGATGTCCTCCGGGCGGCCCGCATGTTGCAGCTGCTGGGTGACAAGGCGACGCCTGCCCAGGAAACGATGCGGCGCGTCATGGAGCAGGCGCAGGACGATGCTGTATACGGCCCCGATGCGCTGTACATCCGCTTTGCACTGGAACCGGCCCTTGCCGAGGACAAGGGTGTGACAGAGGTGTATTAGGGGCGGGCAGGCGAGTGCCCCATTCGCTCATTTCTGTTCAACCGTGACCGGGGCGCATCGCTTGCATACGTGCTCCCGGTGCTGGTATTGCTGTGCGCAACCATGAATTTGTCCGGCAGCATCCCCGCCTACACGGACGGCAGTTCGTCATTCGGGTCGGGTGGCGTATCCGGTGCGTTGTCGAGATAGTGCGCCAGGTCCCCCTCGGCTGCATGCGCAGCCCGCCTTTGCAGAAAAGCCTTTGCCGTTTCGACAGCGCCGATCTTTTGCGCTACAGCCGCAACGATCCACTGGTTGAGGGACACGCCATCTTCCTTGGCGAACCGTATCGCCGTTTCCTTCAACGAGATCGGCAATTGCAACGCATACCTGTAACGTTCCTTGTCGGTCATTTGGTTAGCCTCCTTACGATATTACCGGGTTTCACAACCTCTATTCCGAGCGCGAGCGCCGGTTTGAAATCTCTTACGTTGTGGGTGACAATAGCGTCCGCAAGACCGTTCAGGGCCGTTTCGAGGACCATTTCGTCATCGGCGTCGGGCAACATCGGTCGAACCGTGAAAGATATATCTACCGGTTCGCACAAGGCTGCGAGAGCATTCATGCTTGCTTTGACGTCATCCAACCCGTGCCCCGTGATTGCCCGTGTTTCCGCACGACTGAGAACCGCCTCGTATTCCAGAAAGAGGGTTGTCGAACATAGTGGTTTGATGCGCTTGTTTTCAATCATCCGAAGGAGTGCATTGCTTGCGCCTCGGTGGCTCCGAAAAGCGGAGACGATGATATTTGTATCCAGCACCAACCTCACGACAACAAAATAAGATACATCTTATACGATGTCAAGCAAAACGGTTCGAATGTGCTATCCCCTCTCCACTGTCATCCGCGAAACCTGATCCACCTGCACCGTGCATGGGCGTCCGTCGGCGGTTTCGGCGGGCATTTCCGCGATCCAGCCTTCGCCGCGGGACGTCAGGCGAATGTTTTCCGCCAGTGGGCCGGGCAGGTCCTTCAGGGATGTTGCCCAGTGTCCCTGCGTCTTGAAGAAGGCCCGCTGCGCATAGTACACGGCCATGAGCGCCTCGCGCGCCGGGAATGTCGGATCCGGCCGGAACGCAGTTGCTCCGGGGCGCTCCCGCGTGAACTGCACGAAGCCCCAGCGTTCGGGACGGTGCATGTCCACTACGCCCTGCGGGGACCAGACCCAGTTGTCCTCCGGCGTATCGGGTTTTTTGCGGTACGCCCCTTCGTGGATTTCGTGTTGCCACTGGACCCGGGAGAAGTTCATTCGCCATTGTGCGCCTTCTTCGGGCGGCGTGCCCCCGTGCGGGGCGTAGGGCGCCAGACCGCGCCACGGGATGGCGATCTCCACGGACCAGTACGTGTCCGTGTCGTGCGGGGCATTGAGAGTGCCCTCTACATATACCGCCGAGCGCAGCCCCGCAATGGGCGCCGGGGACACGGGAGGTCCCCCGTCGCGGTACGGTTTTTCCAGCGCCAGTTGCCAGCGCGTGTTCAGTGCATTGACCTCCATTTCCCAGTACCGGTGGTGGTCGCCGTCCGGGTCGATGAACACCTCGAAATCGTTATCCTGAAAGATCACGCTGTTCGGCTCGGTGAGTGATCCCCATACGTGCGTTTCCTCCATGCGGCCAGCGATGTACAGGCAGGTATCGTCCCAGCGCATCGCCATGCGCGTTTGCTGCCGGGGTGCGGGTCTGCGGTTTCCCTCGATGTCCGTGAAAGGCTCGCTCCAGGGGGCCTCTCGCCAGAGCGCCTTATCCAGCTTGCCGTCTATGCGCGGGGCGTCTTCGACAAAATGGCACACGTAGTGCCGGGGGACGATATCCGCCATCTGCTCCCACGACGCTGCGTCGAGGTCTTTGGGAAGGTCCCATGCAGGTTCGGTCATGACACGTTGCGAGCGGATGCGTAAGGAATGGCGTACGTATACCTACACTTTCTCCGGATCCGGATGCACCCACGGGGTGCGGTAGGGCCGGGCCAGCAGGGCGTTGGCCTCCTCGTTACCGACGACCCGGCCTGCGGCGGCATCCCATTCGAGGGTCCGGCCCAGGGCCATGGAAATGTTCGCAAGAATGCAGGAGGCCGCCGAGATGTGGCCTTCCTCGATGTCCGCTACCGGTCGGGATCGTTGTTCGATCGCGTCCAGAAAGTCGACCATGTGTCCCCGGATTGCAGAAGCCACATGCCGTTCGAGGTCCTGCTCCGTGCGGTCCTCCGGGTAGCGGTCGTACTCGTACAGGGCTTCGCCGCGCTCCGGTTCTTCGTCCCCGCGCGGAATGAAGTCGTACGAATGTACGCTCAACTTGAGCGTGCCGTGTTCGCCGTACAGGGTGGCCCCCCAGGGATATTCCGGATCGGCGGCATGCCCCCAGGCCCTGTGCTGCCACAGGATCGGCAGTTCGTCGTATTCGAAGGTGGCCGTCTGGGTGTCCGGGGTGGTGGCGATGCTGTCGGTATCCACCAGAATCCTCCCGGTGGATGTGATGCGTTTCGGCCACCCGAGGTCGAGCATCCAGCGCACGGTGTCCAGCATATGCACGCACATGTCGCCGATGATGCCGTTGCTGTATTCCATGAAGTTGCGCCATCCGCGCGGATGGACGATCTCATTGAATGGTATTTTGGGCGCCGGCCCGGCCCACATTTCGTAGTCCAGTGCATCCGGAGGCGTGATTGCCGGGGGATTCCGGCGCGTACGCATGTGGTAATAGCAGTACGTTTCCGCAAGCCGGATCCTGCCGAGCCGCCCTGAGCGCACATAGCGATCACGCGCCTCTATGAAGTGGGGCGTGCTGCGTCGTTGCATCCCCACCTGGACGACGCGCCCGTACTTGCGGGCGGCAGCGAGCATCGCCTGTCCCTCCACCACATCCACGCAGACAGGTTTTTGCACCCACACATCCAGTCCGGCGCGGCAGGCGTCGAGCATGGCGCCGGTTTTCAGAAATCGCCTGCGTTTCATGATCTTGCCGGATGGTATCGAGTGAATGGGCCTCGCCGGGTTTCCCGGCACGTTTCGCGGGGAAAGATAGGCCACCGGACCGGGCTTGCGCCACTTTCTTTCGCACGATTCCCTGTACGGGATGGTATCCGGAACCGATCCGCAGGTCATGCTTCCATATGCTTTCTTTCGGAATGATTATTCATGAACTCAGGCGACATGCATACAAAGGGGGCGGGAGCATCGGCGACGGGTCGCCTTGCAGCTATCCATATCTATCCGGTCAAATCGACGCGGCGGGTGACGCTGGAAGCCTCGGCGGTCGAGCCGCAGGGACTCCATATGGATCGCCGGTGGATGGTCGTCGATCCGAACGGGAAATTCATGTCGCAGCGTACCGCATCCAGGCTGGCGCTGATCCGGGCGGCGGTGCGCCCGGAGGGGCTGCAGGTGCAGGCGCCGGGACAGGAGGAGTTGTTCGTTGCGCAGCCGGACGGTGCGGCGCGCGCATCCGTGGAGGTATGGGGCGATATGATTTCCGCCGCCGAGGCAGACGGCGGGGCGCACGAATGGTTCAGCCGGTTTCTCGGAACCGAATGCCGGCTTGTTTTTCTGGATGATCCGGCAAGCCGGCCGGTTGAGACCGGGTACGGCAAGCCCGGCGACATCGTGAGTTTTGCGGACTCTTTTCCGGCGTTGCTCCTTTCTGAAGCTTCTCTCGAGGCGCTCAATGAGCGGCTGGACGAGCCGGTTCCCATGCATCGTTTTCGTCCGAATCTTGTCGTGTCGGGGGTCGAGGCATTCGCTGAGGATACCTGGGATCGCGTGCGCATAGGCGAGATGCATTTTCTTGTGGCCAAGGCATGTGCCCGCTGCGTCGTGACGACGGTCGATCAGGAGACGGGGGTGTCCGGCAAGGAACCGCTGCGGACCCTGGAGACCTTTCGCCGCGGCGAGGCCGGGAAAGTGTACTTTGGCCAGAATCTTATTCCACTACACCCCGGAACCGTCCGCCGGGGCGATATCGTACAGCCGACGTTGCGGCAGTAACAGGGGGCATTTCGCTCCGCCTCCGATCTGTTTCGCGCCGTACCTTACGGCTCCTCATCGCCATGTACTCACTGATTCATCTACCAGCCTGCCATGTTTGTTCATTGCGTGTTTTTCCGGCTTCGAGACGATTTGACCGCCGAGGATCGCCAGGAGTTCGATGAGGGGGTTCGGTCCCTGCTCGACATCGAAACGGTCCGCCACGGGTTTGTCGGAGCGCCTGCCGATACCCACCGCCCGGTCGTACTCCGCAATTATTCCTGTGGCCTCGTGGTCGCTTTCGACGACAAGGCGGGGCATGATTTCTATCAGGACGATCCCGTACATGACCGCTTTCGCAACGAATGCAGCCACCTCTGGGAAGACGTGAAGATATACGACGTGCAGGAGTAGCCTGCGAGGAGAGGCCACGCAGGAGCGATATCCAGCCGGATTGCGTGGGACCGGGGGCCTGGTGCGCTGTAGTCTATTGCGCCGCCTTTATTCGGCCGGATTGTGTGGGATCGCAACGGATTCGCCGGTCAGACGGACCGAACGCAACCACCCGGTTCGTCAGCTTTTTTCCGTCATGGTGTGATCCAGCAGCCGGATGAGCTGTTCGCGCAGGCGGCGCCGGTCCACCACGAAATCCACGAAGCCGTGCTCCTGAAGAAATTCGGAGCTCTGGAAGCCTTCCGGCAGGTCTGCCCCGATCGTTTCCCGGATCACCCGCGGCCCTGCGAAGCCGATCAGGGCGCCCGGCTCGGCAAGATTGAAATCCCCCAGCATGGCGAACGAAGCGGTAACGCCGCCGGTTGTCGGGTTGGTCATGAGGGAGATGAAAGGGAGGCCCGACGCATCCAGCCTGCTGAGCAGGGCGCTCGTTTTCGCCATTTGCATGAGGCTGAGGGCGCCTTCCATCATGCGCGCTCCACCGCTTTGCGAAATAATGAGCAGGGCGGCCTGCTTTTCTTCAGCCCGCTTGATGGCGCGCGCGATGATTTCGCCCACTACGGACCCCATCGACCCGCCGATGAACGCGAAATCCATGGCTGCCGTAGAGAGGAGGTGTCCGCCGACCTTGCCCAGCGCAGCGCGCGCCGCGTCGTTCAGGCCGGTTTTTTGTCTGGCGGCGTCGAGCCGGTCCACGTACCGCTTGCGGTCGGTGAATTCGAGCGGGTCGGTCGAATACAGGTTTTCATCGAACAGCTCGAACTTCCCGTCGTCGTAAATGGTGCGGAAATACCCGAGGCTATCCATGAAAAAGTGGTAGCCGGAGACGGGTACGACCATCGCGTTGTCCTCGATCTCGCGCCGGTTGACGATCTCGCCGGTTTTGGGGCATTTCGCCCACTGCCCATCGGGGATATCGTTCTTTTCCGCCAGTTCGGTCAGGATACCTGCCTTCTGTCGCTTGAACCACGTCATATCAAATGGCCAACTTTTGGAACGCTGTTTTTTGAGGTATTGCGGCAGCGAATTCCTTCAGATAATGCGGTTCGAAGGAAGCGATGTCCTCGACTTCGCCTCGCTCCAGTCTCGCAGCGCCGAGGCGCGCCACCGCTACGGAGGCAGGGGCAATGCGCTCGTCGTCCGGGGCGAGCATCTCCGGCGCATGCCCGTTCGACCCATACTGCTGCGCCAACTGCGCGCACAACTTCGTCCGCCCATCTCCCACGATATACAGACGCCCTTTCGCCGCGTTGCCCAGCCATTCGGCTGCCTCCTCGACCCGGATGACCGAGGTTTCGCGCAGCGTTTCGAGCGCGCTCCCGGGAGTGACCCGGAAAGCCGCTGCGTATGCCTCGTTCCGCCGGGCGTCGAACGCCGCAACAATGCGATCGTCCGGCATGGCCAACGGAAGTGCAAGGTGCGCCCATGCTTCCGGTCCGGGCACGGATACGAGTTGTGCGCCCGTTGCCTCGGCCAGTCCCTTTGCGGTGGCTGTACCGATCCGCAAGCCGGTGTACGATCCGGGGCCGCTCGATACGGCCACGGCCGCCAGCTCCGGAGCCGTGATCCCGGCATACCGCAGTGCATCGCCGATCATCGGAACCAGCTGGGCATCATGCGCGCGAGCGCGCCGCAACGTCAGCTGGGCTGCAATCTGTCCGTTGCGCCATACGGCGACACTGCACGCGTTGGTAGCCGTTTCGAGGGCAAGAATATTCAATGCATTACCGTGTGGATCATAACGTATACGGATGTATTTTAGACGAATGTGCGCCGTATGGGTTCTGAGGTGGACGCGGCTGGTCCTGTAGCGCCGCCCCTGGCCCGGCCCTGAGCGCCCTTCGCGGGTGCGGTGGATTTTGAGCGCCCCTTGGGGGACGCGGTGGGGATGCGGCCGATTTTTTGTTTCCAGGAGATGTTTACAGAAGCACCTATGAAGGTATACGACGCCGATCATATTCGTAATGTGGCGCTGGTTGGACACCAGGGCAGCGGCAAAACGATGCTGGCCGAGGCCATGCTGCTCGCAAGCGGCGCCCTGCGGCGCATGGGTGGGATAGAAGCCCACAGCACGGTTTCCGATTTTCATCCCAGCGAGCACGAGCGGCAAATGTCGATCTTCGCCTCGCTCCTGCATGCCGAATGGGAAGGGCACAAGATCAATGTCATCGATACGCCCGGCTATCCCGATTTCATGGGCGAGGTGATCTCTTCGTTGAAGGTGGTCGATACGGCCATTTTCGTGATGAATGCCGTCGAGGGTGTGCAGGTGGGAACGGAACTGGCCTGGAACTATGCCGAGGAGTTCGGCAAGCCGTCCATGTTCGTGATCAATCACCTGGACAAGGGGGATGCGGATTTTCGGATGCTCATTGCGCAAATGAAAGAACGCTTCGGCTACGGCGCCACCGTGGTGCAACTTCCTGTCGGAGGCGGTACGCGGGCGATCATTGATGTGCTGCTCATGAAGCAGCTTACCTTTCCGGAAGGAAACACCGAGCCCGTAGTCGGCGATATCGACGAAGCGTTCCGCGAGGAAGCCGAGGGGTTTCACACGACGCTCATCGAGGATATCGCGGAGAACGACGAGGGCCTCATGGACCTCTATTTCGAGAAGGGCGAACTCAGCGAAGACGAGATGCGGGCAGGCTTGCGCCAGGCCATGCTGCGCCGGCAACTCTTCCCGATTTTCGTGACGTCTGCTACTGGAGCAGTGGGCGTTTCTCGTCTGATGAGCTTTATCGACAATGTGTTGCCCTCTCCGGTGCAAAGCGATTCCGGCGAATCCGTGCAGGCCGATCCTTCCGGGGTAGCCGTTGCGCTCATCTACAAGACGATGGCGGAACAGCATGTGGGCGATTATTCGTTCCTGCGCGTGTATTCGGGCACGCTTTCCCAGGGCATAGACCTGGAGAATGCACAGACAGGGACGACCGAGCGGCTTGGGCAACTGTTCGCCATCAACGGGCGGGAGCGAGACCCGGTGCAGAAGATAGTGGCGGGAGACCTCGGCGCGCTCGTGAAGCTCAAGAATTCGCACACGAACAACACGTTACGGCCCAAAGGCTCGAGGGTGGTTATCGAGCCGATCGCTTTTCCCGAACCCCGTTACCGGACTGCGATCAGCGCCGAAAACGAGGGGGAAGAGGATCGTCTTGCCCAGGGCATTCACCAGCTTCGCGAAGAGGACCCGTCTCTGGTCGTGGTGCACGATCCGCACCTGCGGCAGATGACGCTGGGCGGACAGGGAGAGATGCATTTGCAGGTGGCGCGGTTCCGTCTGGAGAATCGCTTCGGCGTGGGGATCCTGTTCTCCAAACCGCGCGTGGCGTACCGCGAAACGATCACGAAGCAGGCCCGGTCGAGCTACCGGCACAAGAAGCAGACGGGCGGCGCCGGGCAATTTGCGGACATTTCGATCATGGTCGATCCGCTCCAGGGAGATTTCAATCCGCCGTCGGACATTTCCGTGCGCGGCCAATCCGAGGTCACAACGGACTGGGGATCGAAAATTCACTTTATAGATGCGATCGTGGGGGGCGTCATCGACATGCGGCGGTTCTTCGGCGCGATCCAGAAGGGGGTCCTCGAAGCGACGCAGGACGGCCCCATCGCCCGTTATCCGGTCGGGCACTGCCGGGTTGTCGTATTCGACGGCGGGATGCACCCGGTCGATTCCAACGATGCGGCCTTCAAGACGGCGGGGCGGATGTGTTTTCGCGATGCGTTCCGGGCGGCTTCGCCGGTCATTCTCGAACCGATCTACGACGTGACCATTACCGTGCCCGAAAGCTTTGTCGGGGAGGTGATGGGGGACATGAATACGCGCCGGGGCCGGATACAGGGCATCGAAGCGGAAGGCGTGTTCCAGAAGATCATCGTGCAGGTGCCGGAAGCGGAGTTGTACCGCTATTCCATGTCGCTCCGGTCCATGACGCAGGGGCGCGGGATTCACCATGCCACGTTCAGCCACTACGAGGCGATGCCCCGCCACGTGCAGGACGAGGTGGTGAAAGAGGCTGAGGGGTAGGGGAATTGCAGGGAGGGGCGCTTGCATTTCTTTCATATGGTCTTTATTTTTCACTTGACCAGTCTGACCGGTTAAATTGATAGCCATGCCGATCACCTATTCCACATACGAAGCCAAAGCGCGCTTTTCCGAAGTGCTGCGGCAAGTGCGCGCAGGGAAGACCATTACGGTCTCCTACAGGGGAGAGCCTGTGGCCGAAATTCGTCCCATACAAACCCCTCCCGTGACGATCAAGGAGCGACTGGACGAACTCGAACGGCGTGGCATTCTGGTTCGTTCGGATGAGCCGAGGCAACCGCTCCGGGCCGTGGAGCGGCGGCCAGGCGCTCTGGATCGTTTCCTCGCCGAACGCGATTGTTGAGCGCCCGGCACTTTTGTATATAAGTCCCGGCCGTTATCGTACAGGCAGCATCCGGGCGCTACATTCCATGATGGGTTTATTCTGGCGCAACCGGGTCGGATAAGGCGGGGTGCATAGTGGGACAGGCGGTGGACATTATTCTGGACATAAAAAAGGACATTTTAGATATAATAAATTTTACAATCCAGCGTTCATGCGTTTATATTGACGCTGCATGGGCAGTCCTCCGCATCAGGCGCTGCTCATGTTTTCCGCCCGGCGCCAGAGTGTTTCCGCTTCTCTTGGGCTTCCCGCACTACCGGGCAATGCGTCATACACAGGATTTCATATCATGACCACCCGGCGGAAATACGAACGGACGCATCCCTGGATCACGTTCCGACTGGATTTGAACCGGGCACATCCCAATCTATGGACATTGCTTGGTCAGGCGGTGACGTTTTGCAGACAAGTGTCTCAAGCGGCTCTGCCCCCGGATATCGCCAAAACGTTCAAGACGCTGTACCTCAGCAAGGGGGCCCGGGCTACGACAGCTATCGAGGGTAACACACTGACCGAAGAACAGGTGCAGGCCCAGATTGAAGGGAATCTGAATCTTCCTCCATCGCAGGAATATCTGCAACAGGAGGTAGAGAATATCCTAAGTGCATGTGGGGCTATTGAGTCGGCTATAGACGCGGGTGATCCGCCTCGGCTGACTGTGGATCTGGTTCGGGAATACAACGGGTGGGTTCTTGAAGGGCTTGGCGAGCATCTTGAGGAAGGTGTTGTGGCCGGCGAGATTCGCACCCATTCGGTAGGCGTAGGTAGTTACCGGGCTGCCCCCCCGGAAGATTGCGACTATCTGCTGGAACGTCTTTGCGGGTGGCTGGAAGAGGAGACCGAAATTCCGTTTTTTGCAGAAGAAGATGATCGCCGGGTCGCGGCGGGAATTCTACATGCTATTCTTGTCCACTTGTACATCGCTTGGATTCATCCCTTTGGCGATGGCAACGGGCGTACGGCGCGGCTTCTGGAGTTCATGGTACTGGTTCGTTCAGGCGTCCCTTCTCCTTCGGCGCATTTGCTCAGCAATCACTACCATATGACCCGCAACCAATACTATCGGGAACTGGATCGTTCAAGTCAGGCGCATTCGGGAAGGGGCGATGTATTCGGTTTTCTGGGTTATGCTTTGCAAGGATTTGTGGACGGATTACGGGAGCAGTGCGATGACATTCAAGGGCATCAACTCGGCATCGCCTGGCAACATTACGTCTATGAACAGTTCCGAGGCGAGAAACGCTCTCCTGCTTTCAGTCGTCGCCGGGAACTGGTGCTTTCACTTGGGGACGAGCCTGTTCCTAAAGCGAAACTCACCGACCTTAGCCCGTCTCTGGCACGCAGTTATGCGAACAAAACAGACAAGACACTGACTCGGGATCTGAACTGGCTGGTAAGGCAGAATCTGATCGTGCGGGAGGGTAAAGCTTGGCGAGCAAAATTCGAAATCATGCATGCGTTTTTACCTCGCCGGGCCTGAAGTTTTTTAAACAAACCATGAATCAAGGTGTGTTTTTGCAAGACCATTGCCATTGCCATTGCCTATGCTATTTTTGCATAGAACAACCTGCATCTATGCGGAAAACGCATAGATGCCCTTTTTCCCTCTGACGAAATGGAATTCCTCTGGTACGACTACGAGACGTCCGGCGACAAGCCGAGGCGATATCGCCCGGTGCAATTCGCGGGTGTGCGAACGGACGAGGACCTGCATGTCATGGGCGAGCCGGTCGTGTGCTACTGTCGCCCCGCTCCGGACCAATTGCCGCAGCCCGAAGCCTCTCTGGTGCATGGCCTCGCGCCGTCGTACCTCGAAGAGCATGGCCTTTCCGAAGCGGAATTCGCCCACCGGATTCATCAGGAACTTGCGCGGCCCGGCACCTGCTCGGTGGGGTACAATGCGATCCGGTTCGACCACGAGCATACCCGCTTCCTGTTCTACCGGAATCTGCTTGATCCGTATGCATGGCACTGGCGCGATGGCAATACGCGCTGGGACCTCATCGACCTGTTCCGCGCCGCGTATGCGCTGCGCCCGGATGGCATCGCGTGGCCGATGCGGGAGAACGGGAAGCCCTCGTTTCGTCTTCAGCACCTTGCCGCAGAGAATGGGGTCGGCGGGCACGGGGAGGCCCACGAGGCGCTCGCCGACGTGATGACGACGATCGATATGGCCCGTCTCGTTCGCGCCAGACAGCCGAGGTTGTTCGACTGGTCCCTGCGCATGCGGGACAAAAACCAGGCCGCCGCCGTCATGCAGGACTGGTTCGTATGGGTGGCGTCGCTGTTTCAGGGCAGGGGATGCGCCGCGCCGGTCGTTCGCATCGCGGATCAGCCGGGGAATTCCGATGCGGCGATCGTGTTCGATATGTCGCACGATCCGTCCGAATTTTCCGGTCTCTCTGCCGATGCATTGCGCGACAGGATATTCAGTCCCGGCAGCCGTTCGCCGATCTTTGTCGTGAAGACGAACCAGTGCCCGTTCGTTGCCCCGTTCAGCGTGCTCAACGACGAGGTGATGGACCGGCTTGGTCTTGATCCAGATACCCTGAAAAAAAATTATCGTTTGCTCCGAAGCGACACATCGCTGGCGGACAACGTGCGGGCCGCGTATGGACGCCCCCCGGAAGAGGATCCGGACCATCCTCGGGAGGAACCGGATGTGGACGAAGCCCTGTACACGGGATTTATACCGGATCAGGACCGGAAAACCCTAACGCGTTTGCTGGACGAAGACCGGACTCTTGCCGCCGCCAGCGACGTCAAATTTGTCGATCCGCGCCTTCGCGAACTCGTATTCCGGTATCGCGCCCGGAATTTCTTTGATGATCTCGGGGTCGCGGAGAAGGATCGCTGGCGCACGCATTGCCGCGCCCGCCATCTGACGCCCGGCGCAGACGGCCGTACACCGCTGGATGCCTACTATGCATGCATTGACGAACTGCGCAGGAAGCATGCCGATGCGCCCGACAAGGTTGCGTTGCTCAACGATCTGGAAGAACATGGCCGCCGGCTTGCGGCATGGCTGGGTTGACGAGCCGCTATAAAACTCCTGCCAACTATCTCGCCTTTTCGCTCGTTTTTCCTTTTCTTGTGCAGTTCGCGTTATGTATGGCGTTCTTTTCTTGCAGACACGTTGAATAATATCAATATCTCTCCGGCATGACGTCATCCCGCGAAACCACGGCCCGGCTTCTTATCAGCTGCCCGGATCGTCCCGGCATCATAGCGGCTGTTACTGGTTTTCTCTACCGTCACGGGACGAATTGTACGGCGCTTGACCAGCATGCCACCGACAGGGAGAACGGAGTACTGTTCATGCGGCTGGAATTTCAGACGCCGCATCTCGATATGTCGCGCTCGTTGCCGGAGCAGGCGTTCGCCGATGAGGTCGCTGCCAAGTTCGACATGCGGTGGCGATTGAGTTATGCCACCGATGCGCCGAGAATGGCTATCTTCGTGTCGAAACATGATCATGTCCTGATGGACCTGCTCTGGCGGCTGGACAGGGGAGATTTGTATGCCGAGGTGGCGATGGTGATCAGCAATCATCCCGATCTGGAGGACGAGGTGGCCCGTTTCGGCATTCCCTACTACCATGTTCCGATGGTGAAGGGCGAAAAAGATAAAGGGGAGGCGCGTATGCTGGAGTTGATGGGCGACAGCATCGATGTCATCGTGTTGGCTCGTTACATGCAGATATTGTCTGCATCGTTCGTCGACCGGTATGCCAATCGGATTATCAACATTCACCATTCTTTTCTGCCCGCCTTTGCCGGCGTAGATCCGTACCGGCAGGCCTGCGATCGCGGCGTGAAGCTCATTGGGGCGACGGCGCACTACGTCACCGAGGAACTGGACAAGGGGGCTATTATCGACCAGGATGTGGTGCGCGTAAACCACCGGCAGAGCCCGGAGGATCTGCGGCGTCTTGGCCGGGATGTAGAGCGCAGTGTACTTGCGCGCGCCGTACGCTGGCATCTCGAAGACCGCTTGATCGTACACGAAAACAAGACGGTCGTGTTCGTTTAATATCCCCTTCCTTCTCCCTCGTTCATGAGCAATCGTTCCAGTTGGTATTGTGTGCTGTGCGTGCTGGCGTTTGCCTGCGGGGGATGCCGTCTGGTTTCGATCGAGGAGGAGGATGTGCCGTTTTTCGAGGCGACCATTGCCGATGTCGAGGTGGAGGGCGTTGGTGCGGGGCGCATGGAGGAGGAGCATGTATTCCAGCTATGGGGGCAGTTCGTCTATCCTGACAGTTCGTTCCGGTTCATCCAGTTTTCCGTGCCGAATTTCGAAAAAACAGGGACGTTCTCGTTGGGGCAATTCGTGGGCTCCTATGGTCTGATAGACAATCGGGAGCGGATCCTACGGTTTGCGGCTTCCCTTGGACAAAGGGAAGACAACGTTCGGATCGACCGTTTCGCAAACCCCGGCGTCGTTCAGGGAACGTTTTCGTTTGGCGCGACGGCGCTCGATGATTTCGACGATGTCCTGTATGGGGAGCAGTTTGTGATCGAGGGGCAGTTTCTGATCGAATTGCAGTGAGCGTTCGGTATGCGTCTTGTCAAACTTGCAATCGGTCTGGTTATCCTGTTACTGCTGCCCTTTTTGTTGTGGGGGCGCGGCGTCGAGGAACTGTTTACGATCGACGGCACAATCTCCTTGCTGCGCGGTTTCGGGGTGTGGGGCGTAGCGGCCGCCGTGCTATTGCTTGCCTCCGATATCCTGCTGCCCATTCCCGCCACCCTTGTCATGACCGCACTCGGCATGTTGTACGGGCCGGTAGTCGGCGGACTGATCGGCGCCGGGGGGTCTTTTCTAGGGGGCATGATCGCTTTTCTGGCCTGTGCGAAACTGGGCCGCCCCTCGGCGCGTCATTTCGTGAGCGACGCCGAACTTGTCCGGGGAGAGGCGCTGTTCGAACGATGGGGCGCGTGGATTATCGTGCTTTCGCGCTGGCTTCCGATCGTTCCCGAGGCGGTTTCCTGCATGGCGGGGATCGTGTCCATGCCGCGACGCCTGTTTACCGGCGCGCTCGCTTGCGGAGTTGTCCCGCCCGCCTTTACTTTTGCTATTGTCGGTCATCTGGGCGTGGAGCGTCCCGCCCTGACATTTTTGCTGAGCGCTTTTTTGCCCGCGGCGTTCTGGCTGGTCGTACACCGGAGAATGCGCCGGGCAACATCCATGAACTCAACCTGATGGCTCCATGAATATATTTCGCACCCTTCGCCTTGCCCTTATGATGTTCGTACAGTTCTTCATTTGGGGCTCGTGGGCCACTACGCTCAGTAACTTTATGACCACCCAGGATATGGGGACCTATATCCCGCTGGCGTTTTCGTTCGGTCCCATTGCCTGTATCGTGGCGCCCTTCTTCGTAGGGATGGTGGCGGACCGGTTTTTCAACACGGAGAAGGTGTTGGCCGTGTTGTTCCTGCTGGCCGGGATCGCCATGGTCATTATGCCGGCTTTTGCGGGCACGCCGCTCTTTTTGACTCTGCTTGCCGTACACACGTTGTGCTATTTTCCGACGCTCGGCCTGACCTCTTCGCTGGCCTTCCACCACATCGAAAACCAGGAAAAGGAATTTCCGGTCATTCGCGTCTTCGGAACCATCGGGTGGATCGTTACCGGCCTTGTCATCAGCTGGGTGCTTGCGGCGGATTCCTCCGCCACGCCCATGTATCTGGGAGGCGGCGCATCGCTTCTGCTGGGTCTCTATTGCTTTACTCTGCCTAAGACGCCTCCGCCTTCGAGGGGAGAGCGTACGTCCTGGCGGCAGATTTCCGGGCTGGACGCCCTGAAGCAGGTTCGTTCGAAGCCGCTCATCGTGCTGCTTATTTCCGCCACGCTGGCGTACATCGGGTTCGGGACGTATTTCCCCTACGCTCCCGTGTATCTGGCGGATGCGGGTATCGAAAAGGTGGCGGGCACGATGACGTACGGCCAGATGTCCGAGATATTCTTTATGCTGATGATTCCGTTCTTCTTCCGGCGGCTGGGCGTGAAGTGGATGCTGTTTATCGGTATTGCGGCCTGGTTCGTGCGTTTCGGGCTATTTGCCGGAGCGGCGGTCGACGGCGTGTACTGGATGATTCTGTTCGGCATCCTGATTCACGGCCTGTGCTACGATTTCTTCTTCGTTACCGCGCAGATCTACGTGGACAAGAAAACGCCTCCCGCCATACGCGGCCAGATACAGGGGTTGCTCGTGCTGCTGACCTTCGGGCTCGGCATGTTCCTCGGAGCGCAGATTTCGGGGTTTGTCGTCAACTCGATTACCGCCGGCGATCCGCTTTCCGTGGAGAATTGGCAGGTGTTCTGGGGCATCTTCTCTGGAGCGATGCTCGTGTTCTCCGCCTTCTTCTTCCTGCTGTTCAACGACAAGGTGGATACGGAGGACGCCGCGCCGGCGGCTTGACGGTTCTGGGGCTATGCCGCTCCCGCCGTGCGTAATGGCGCGGCGGGAGCGCATGGTCCGGCAGACCTTCGGTGCGTTACGGCAAATCGTTTCCTTCTATTCCTTCTCCTCTCTGTCTGCTTCCTGCCCGTCGCTCCGGCGGCGGAGCAGGGGCGGTTTGCGTTCAGACTACGAACGTCCGAATGGGCCGGGCCAGCATGTCTTCTTTGCTTTTCATGGCGCGCGCGGCCTCGACGATTGCGGGCCAGTGGGTAAGCAATTGGCCGTAGGCGAGTACTTGCCGCTGGAACGCCGCAAGGCGTTCTTCGGGGGTTCCCGGCAGGTCGATCGGAATGGAGAAATCGGGTTTTGTCACCGATTCCCGGGCCGAGGTTAGGTATTGCATCACGTCGTTTCGCCAGCAATCCGGCCTGTCGGGCTCGTTTCCGAGGAGGTGCTCTGCGCGGAGTACATCGATGTGCACTGCCTGCAGGGCCAGTTTGCGGAGATAGTCCGAGAAGGCTTTTTCTGAAAGGCGGGCAAGGCGTATAAGCATGTCTCCGAGCGTATGCAGCGCCTCGGCGCCCTCGCCGATCGGGTTTGTGTCCTGTGTCAGGGTTATGTATATGAGCAGATCGTTCGCCCGCAACGGACGAAAGGCGATATCGTTTTTCGGATAGCTCCGCTTTTTGGGCGGCAGATGCCGCACGGCATACCGCGGGAGATATCCTCTGAAGGCGTTTGGGAGGCAGAGTACGTGGGCGCTTCCCAAGTTGACGGATCGGCTCCGACCACATCGATTACAGGATCGTCTGCAAGATGCATTATTGGGAGAATATGCAATGCATGGAGCTGCGTAGACTACTATATATCTTCCTCAGTTTTGCTCTGTTTCCAAAACCAATTTGCAATCACCGTCATGAATATCTTCCACGCCCCCGGTTTGTTGCATCCAAGATGGAGTATCCTGGGTTTCGCCTTCGTCGTTCTTCTTGGCTTGCAAGCGTGCGACTCGGTTACGGATACTAACCCTAATATCGACACTAAAGCCAGTCAGGCACCCGAACGAGAAGCGCTTGAGACAGTCCAGTACAGCTATGGGGAAGGCGAAGGCGGTGCTGAGTCTACCGTCCTTGTCACGCTAGACCCCAATTTCAAACAAGATCGCCGCACGTTTGAAAACTTCGATACATATTATGCGTTTCTTGACAAACTTACGGAGCAGTCTGCATCAACCGTCAATGCCGATCTGTACAGACGGCTTGTACATGCCAACGATCCGGCTGAGATCAGCGTGTTGGATACCGACGGCAAAGTTATCATCGGCAACCATGAATACACAGTAACCGAGGTCGGCGCGTTCCGGCAAAACATTGGCGCACCGGACCAGAGTAGAGAGTTGGTAGAATACTGGGGCGAGGATGGCAAGGCTGTAGAACGAGAGCTGTCGCAACTCTATGGCCTTCAACATAGGCCAGAGGAATTGGCCACGCTGACGTTCAAAAACCCCTTGGTGCAGCAGAAAGCACAAGAAATCCTCCAAGGGACAGCGGCTAAAACGGGCGTGTCCCGTAAACTGTGTAAGTGGTCAATCGTACACATAGTTTCATCAGGAGGTGAAGACGATGACCGAACTTACAGACAAACAGCAGGCTCTTCTGGAGGAGTTGCTGAAGGATTTCAAGGGGGACGCGCGGGACCTTTTCGGCGAGGGGGGCTTGCTCAAGACGATAGGCAAGCGTGCTCTCGAGGCGGCATTGGAGGGGGAGCTGACGCATCATCTCGGCTACCCTGCTCACGATCGGTCGGGTCGCGGCAGCGGCAATTCCCGTAACGGACGCACTGCGAAGCGGCTCGAGAGCGAGTCGGGTTCGCTGGATCTGGAGGTTCCTCGCGATCGCAACGGCAGTTTCGAGCCCAGGATCGTAGAGAAGCGCCAGCGCCGGGTAGCGGGCCTGGACGACGTGATCGTGTATCTCTACGCGCAGGGCCAGAGCACGCGGGCTATCCAGGACACGTTGAAGCGTCTCTACGGCGCGGAGGTCTCCTCTACGCTTGTTTCGGAGGTTACCGCAAGCGTTCTCGAGGAAGTGACCGCATGGCAGGCTCGTCCTCTGGAGCGGGTGTATCCTGTCGTGTACTTCGACGCCTTGTTCGTAAAGTCTCGCGAGGAGGGATCGGTGAAGAGGCGCGCGGTCTACGTGGCGCTGGCGATAGACATTGAAGGAGAGAAAAAGGTGCTTGGCCTTTGGATCGCTCCGACGGAGGGAGCCGTTTCGTGGCTCACCATCTTCGGCGAGTTGAAGGCGCGGGGCATGGAGGACTGTTTCATTGCGTGCGTGGACGGTTTGAAGGGTCTTCCCGAGGCGATAGAGACGGTCTTTCCACATGCGCGGGTGCAGTTGTGCGTGGTGCACCAGGTGCGCAAGAGCCTGCGCTACGTGCCTTGGAAGGAGCGCAAGCCGGTGGCGTCGTCTTTGCGCGCGGTCTACGCAGCGCCGAGCGAAGAGGCTGCTCTTGCGGCGCTCGAGGCTTTCGAGAGACAATGGAGCGAGAAGTACCCGGCTATCGCTCCGCTCTGGAGGAAGGACTGGGAGCGTCTGGCGCCTTTCTTCGACTATGCGCCTGCGATCCGCAAGGTGGTCTACACCACCAATGCGATCGAATCGCTGAACTACAGCCTGCGCAAAATCGTCAAGGGACGGGGCGCTTTCCCCAACGACGACGCGGTGCGCAAGCTGCTCTACCTGGGCCTGCGCGAAGCATCGAAGAAGTGGAAGCGTCCGATCCGGGACTGGAAGGCCGCCCTCAACCAGTTCGTCATACTCTACGGGGACAGAGTCCCCATAGAACAATAATCCCACTTACACAGTTAAGCGGACACGCCCGCTAAAACACAAAACCGCGATACCCGTTATTATGATACGATTACCACCATTTGTCTGCCGGATAAAAATGCCCAATTCGCCGACAGGACATGCTATCCCGTACGCTTCCTTCTCTGGAATCAATCAATCGGGCGTACATTCAGGAGGAGAGCTTGGGCTGGCACCCAAGCACAAGCCCAGATTGGCAACACTTGGTATGGTTTTGGGCATTACTCGCTGCCGTCATCGTTGCTTAGCCGCGTGCGTATAAAGGTCAAGGTAAAGAGCGGCGGAAAGAGCAGTACAAAGGAGTGCATTGGCGCACTCAATCCAGGGCATCTGGACTATGACTATAATCCGCCTTACCGCTGGTTCTCATCCACTTCCTGCAGTAGTGTCAGAACCTCGATAAAGCGCAAGCGTAATAGGGGAACTACCAGCGAGCACAGCGCAGGAACCCACGACTATTTCCGGAATGGAAGTTGGTCATCCGAATTCGGTACTTATTGGTTGATGTATAGATACACGGGACGCTGGAACTTCGAAAATGAGGAGCTCGATTGAGTCGTGGTAAGAGGTGGTTCGGGTTGATTGGACAGATTTCGGCGGAATTTAAGGTGTACTGTTGCGACCCTGTTTCGATCCGATCAACCCGACAGGCAGGGCCGGCTTCTTCCGAAAGATTCGCGCAAAGTCGGCCCTGCCTGAACGCTGATCGATGGCATGACAAAGCAGTGTATCCATGTTGCATGGTAATAACTACGCCACGATGCTTCGATCAGCCTTGCGGATATCGAAAGGCGCCAATATCCGCATCGACTGCCGAAGCACACTGCCTCCGGCACAGCAAGCGGATGGCTGCGTGAACCTTGCCATAATCCAAAACAAGAGGGTATAGAGACAGAGGCCGACCAGATACTGCAAGCATTTTTGTCAGATCATGAGTTACTCATGCGCAGCGCAGTCCGGATTACCTGGAGCCTCTTCTTTTTCTGTGTCGGCGACGCCCTCGCGCAACCGCTAACGGTTCGCGGCTACGTCACCGACGCGCAGACGGGCGAAGCCCTTATCGGGGCGCATGTCTACGAAACCCGCCAGCGCGCAGGCACGATCACGAATGCGTATGGCTTTTTCAGTCTGACCCTGCCGGTAGACACCGCCTTCATCCAGGTCAGTTATCTGGGCTATCGGCGCGAGACGCTCGTGCTGCAGGCGCCCCTGACGCGTACCCGGACGATCGAACTGACCCCCTCGACCGTAGGGCTGGACTCCCTGAACGTGGTTGCCTCGCGTCTGGAAGAACGGCTTGAAGAACGCGTCCAAATGAGTAAAGTGGACGTTTCGATGGCTGACGTACAGACGCTTCCGGCGTTGCTGGGCGAAGCCGATGTGCTCAAAACGCTCCAGTTAATGCCCGGCGTGCAATCCGGCGCGGAGGGCAGCTCGGGACTGTACGTACGCGGCGGCAGCCCCGATCAAACCCTGGTCCTGCTCGACGACGCTACGGTCTACAATGTCAGTCATCTTTTCGGATTCCTGTCCACCTTCAACACCGACGCGCTCAACAACGTCGAGTTGTTCAAGGGCGGGTTTCCGGCCCGGTATGGCGGGCGCCTTTCCTCGGTGCTCGATTTGCGCATGCGCGAAGGCAACCGGAAAGAATTCGAGGGGCGCGGCGCCGTCGGGTTGGTGGCGTCGAGCCTGACCGTCGAAGGGCCGATTCGAAAAGAGAAGAGTTCGTTTATCGTCTCGACGCGGCGCACCTACCTCGACCTGATCACACGCCCTTTCCAGACGCTCAGGAACGGCGAGGAAAATTCCGTCACAGGCTATTATTTCTACGACGTCAACGCAAAATCGAACGCCACTCTTTCAGAGAAAGACCGGGTCTTCGTGAGTCTCTACGCCGGCAACGACCGACTCTATTCGTTCTTTGACGATAAAGAAGTCGGCTATCCCGATAAAACGCATTTCGGCTGGCGCAACGTTACCGCTACGCTGCGATGGAACCGGATCCTGACGCCCAGGATGTTCGCCAACGCCATGCTGCTCTTCAGCCGTTTTCGGTACGAGGCCCGGGACCGGTACGCTTCGCAACTGCTCATCGATGATCGAACCGCTCGGGAAAGCTTCGAATCGCGCTTTTCTTCCGGTATCCAGGATTGGAGCGCGAAGATCGACATAGACTATCTGCCGCACCGGGCCCATTACGTCCGCTTCGGAGGCGTAACGATGCACCACCGGTTTACCCCCGGCGCCCAATTGTATCGGGAGAAGAACTCCCTGGAGACCGTGCCCGATACCACCATCGCCCGGAAGGATGAGAAGTTCGCCGTCGAATGGTTCGCCTATGCCGAGGACGCTATCGACCTGACGCGCCGGCTCAAGGTCAATGCCGGGGTGCACGTCTCGGGGTTTCACGTCGATGACCGGGTGTACGCGTCTGTGCAGCCAAGGCTGGCGACCTCGTTCCTTTTGCCCGGGCAGTGGGCGCTCAAGGCGTCGTACGCGTCGATGCGACAGTATATCCACCTGCTTTCCAACAGCGGCATCGGTCTGCCGACCGACCTGTGGTTACCCAGCACGGCGCGCGTTCGCCCGCAAAGATCGTGGCAAGGCGCGGTCGGCCTCGCGCGTACACTCGGCCCAAACGCTTACGATGTCAGTGTCGAAGGGTATTACAAATCGATGGATGGCGTCACCGAGTTCGCAGAGGGAAGCAATTTTGTGGGGTTGAATCGAGATTGGGAAAACCGGATTGTATCGGGCCGGGGCTGGTCCTATGGCGCAGAGATGTTCGTCCGGAAGAAAAAAGGACGGACCAGGGGATGGATCGGATATACGCTCTCGTGGACGAAGCGGCGTATTGCAGCGTTGAATCAGGGCCGCGCATTTCCGTATCGGTACGACCGTCGGCACGACCTCTCCATAGCGATAATGCGCAAACTGAAACGCAGGACGGTTTCGGCAACGTGGGTGTACGGCACGGGCAATGCCGTCACGCTGCCGGTAGCGCAATACAGCGAAAACGGGGAGATCGTCAACGTCTACAACCGCCGCAACGGGTATCGCATGGCGGCCTATCACCGGTTGGACGTAAGCGTGCACACGCCCCGCCGGGACGGAAAGGATCAGCTGACGTTCAGTATCTATAACCTCTACAGCCGACGCAATCCGTTTTTTCTGTTTGTGAAGGATAGTTCGTCCTTCCATCCTCAGGTCGGTTTTTTCGACCAGGTTCGGACCGTCAGACAGGTCAGTCTGTTTCCGATTATTCCTTCGATCAGTTACCGTTTTACGTTTTAGCCAATCCCTGGGAGCGCTATGCGAAACATAGTCATCGTCGTCCTGCTGGTGGCTATCGCCGGTTGCGAAACCGTCGTGGACGTAGATGTCGAGACGCGTCCTGCAGAGTTGGTCGTAACGAGCCTGTTTACGCCGGATGAACCCTGGCGCGTAGTCGTCCAGCGCACCGTCGGCACGCAAGAAGTCACGGCCTTTCCGGCCGTCGTAGAGGACGCCACCGTAACGATTCGAGGCGACGACGGGTCTTTCGTTGCTTTAAGCCACAAGGGCGGCGGCTTTTATCATGCCGGTAACTCTTTTCCCCGAGCCGGCGTCACCTACACCCTGCATGCTGCTGCCGACGGGTTCCGGACGGTCGAGGCGGTCGACCGACTGCCCGCATCCGCTGTCGTGACGGCGGTGCGGGTTCAGGCCCGTTCGGATGCCGATCATCGAACCAAACGCATCGACATCGAAATCCGGGACGATGGCGAGGTTCGCAACTTCTACGAACTTTCCGTCCTTGACGGCAAGGATGCAAGGCAGACGAGATTTACTTTGCTCAATGCAGAGTTAGAGGACCAGATCAGAAGCCTGGACCCGGGCGACTTGTTCGAGCCCGAACTTACGAACCCGTACGTCTATCGGGCCTTGATCCACGACGATCCCTTTGACGGAAAGGCCTTCACCTTCAGGCTCGAGGCCGACGACTCCCATGGCATCCAGGGAGACGCGACCATTTATATTCGCACCGTCAGCGAAGCCTACTACCTGTATCGGCGCACCCGACTGCTTCAGCGGGCCGCCGAGCAAAACCCCTTCGTCGAGCCGGTCAGGATTCAATCCAACATTCGAAGCGGGCAGGGGGTGTTTGCAGGCTATTCCCTGCACACCCATGGGTATCTGTCTCCCCGTCGCCTACGCAGCATGATCTCCGGCGCCTACACGGCTGTCGATTTCGAGGGCAGGGAGAACAACGAACCCGTGAATTACCTTGCCGACGGCGGATCGGTCGCGATTACGCTGCGTCCCGATTTTACCGTGGTCGGGCGCATGCGGCTACCCTCTTCGGACGGCGCCCCGACGACGATAGCGCTCGATGGCGGCTTTTCGTTGCAAGGCAGCGATATTCGACTGTTTCACAGCACCGATACCGTCCTCCGGGATATGGATCTCCTATTCAATCCGGACAGTAATTTTTTGTCTGGTAGCATTGGCGCCCTCCCCCACGGTACTTACATCCGTTTCGCTCGGCAATAAGGGTGTCTCAAGGCGACAATCGGAAACGATCCGTTAAAATTCAGACACTTTTTCAGTGTGCTGTCGAATTCAACTCACGCCACCCGGGTTCCTCAACCCACCTTCCCGTTCATCTTCACCGCTTCCGACGGTTTGCAACCGAGGTGTTTAAGGCAGGCCCGCCAGAAAGTCGGGTACGAATTGAATCCGAGGGCATAGGCCAGTTCCGTCAAATTACAAGCGCCATGCTCGAGTATGCGCCGGGCTACCTGGATACGCGCCCATGTTATGTATTCTCCGGGCGTTCTTCGTGCATTACCGTCCGGCGTAACTTCATCTGCGAATCGGTCATGGAAGCAATGGGTCCGAATGTTGCGTTTTGCGATTACCTCCTGTACGGACAAGGAAGGCGAAAGGAGGTTTTTATGAATATGCCTGAGCGCAAGCAGGATATCGGTCTTTTCCGCGTGTGAAGCATCCGTTTCGAGGAAATTCTCATAAGCTTTTTCAATGATTCCATTGTCAAGTATCTTTTTATTAAATTTGCGTGAATTCGGGGAGGGGGGGGTAAATGTTTTAGGCCTTTCGACTGCATATCGTTGTACATCCGATTTTTGCTTGTTTTGCGTGCACAATATCAAATAAATTTTCGAAATAAATTCCCTGTCATAATATTTTTAGGAGTATTTGAAAACTTTACTGCAAGCTTGGTATTTGTCCGATGCCTAAGATTTTCGACCTGTGATTGGACGGCCTGTTTGGGTTTCTTTTTTTCGTCTTTCGGAACGACGGGCGGCAGTTTCTTTCGTTCGAAGGTTTTCCGTTCCCGCAACGCTCGGGCCAGCCTGCGATCCTTGAAGGGATAGTCATGCCGGTTGCGCCGATCCGCACCTCGATGCCTTGCGCCGCGCGGTTCGGCCGGGAGCCTTTCGGACGGCGTTTGATATTCTCTCGAAAGGCGTGCATATTAAAGAGATATCCACGTCGCCCGCAATATTCCGACTTGAGTATGTCCACTTCTTCCCGCAGACATTTTCTGAAAGCCACAGCGACGGCGGTCGGTGCCGTTTCACTGGGCGGGGTCGTTCCTGCCGCAGCTTCGTTCCGGGCGTCCCCGCAGATCATGACGCGGCCGCGCCTGTCCGACGATATCCTCGGACACGGGGATTTTCGCTACCGGGTTGAGACGGACTGGAGCGATCTGGACCCCGCGAACACGCCGGTCAAGAATTGCCATGAGATGGTCATGTCCCGCGACGGGCGGCTTTTCATGGTCACCGACGAGGTGCGCAACAACGTCATCGTTTTCGACAAGTCCGGGGGCCTGCTCGATACGTGGGGCACGGGCTATCCCGGGGGGCATGGCCTCACGCTGTGGGACGCCGGCGGGGAAGAGTTTCTGTTCATCTGCGATTTCGACCGGGGCATCGTCGACAAGACCACGCTGGACGGCCGCGTGTTGCTCACCATCGAACATCCGTCGACCGTGGACGCCTACGACGCAGAGGCGCCGTTCAAACCCACCGAAACCGCCGTGGGCCCGAACGGAGATATTTACGTGGCCGACGGGTATGGCTCGCAGTACATCCTGCAGTATGCGCCGACGGGCGAATGTATCCGCAAATTCGGCGGTTCCGGCGATGGAGACGACCAGTTTGCGACAGCCCACGGCGTGGCGGTCGATGCGCGTTCCGGTGCGCCGACGCTCCTGTGCACTTCCCGCGCCCACAACAGCTTCAAGCGGTTTACGCTCGACGGCGAATACCTCGGAACCATTTTCCTGCCCGGCGCCTATGTGTGCCGCGCCGTGCCGGATGGGGATTATGTGTATGCGGGCGTATGCTGGTCGCGGCTCCGGTACCTGAACCAGACGCCGGATTCGGGTTTCGTGACGATCCTGGACCGCAACAACCGTGTCGTGTCCAATCCCGGTGGCACGGCCCCGGTCTACGAAGACGGGGTTTTGCAATTGATGGTGCAGGCGGAGCCTGTGTTCAAGCATTGCCACGATGTCTGCGTGGACGACGACAAGAATCTGTACGTATGCCAGTGGAACGCTTCCGGGACGTACCCTGTCAAGCTTCATCGCGTTTGAGTACCCGTTCGTTATGCGCAAAAAAGGCTGGATATGGGGCGCCGGCGCACCTCGCCTTGCAGGACGGATCGGAACCCCTGACCGGGTCTACGCGCTTGCCCGAGCCGAAGAGGGGATTGCCGTTGCTGGCGGCGGTCGAGGGCGATGCGGTCTTTTCCGATGCGGAGGTGGAGGATCTGTTGTTTGGCGTCCGCACGGATACTGAAGCCCTCAAACCGTCCGTCGAGAGCCTGTTTCATGCGTGGCTGCTCGCGCTGGACGGAGTCGCCTTTGTGGGGCATACCCATCCGCTTGCGGCCATTTCGGTACTGAGTTCGCCGTACGCCGAAGCGTATGCGACCCGCCGCCTGTTTCCGGATCAGATCGTCTACTGCGGCCCGGAATCCGTGCTTGTGCCCTACGTCGATCCGGGGCTCACGCTTTCCCGGAGGATTGCGGAAGCTGTCGAGGAGTATCGCGAGCGGTCCGGGCGCTTGCCCAAGACGATTTGTATGAAGAACCATGGCGTGATTGCGATCGGGAAGACCGCCCAGGATGTGGCGGCCGGCCTGATCATGGCGGAAAAATCCGCCCGGGTTTTTATCGACGCCATGGCGCTCGGCGGCCCGGAATTCCTCTCCCCGGAAGAGGTGATGCGTATCGACGAACGCATGGATGAGCACTACCGGCAGCGGATTCTCCGGCGATCGGTTTGAGGACCGGTACGGTGCGCACATTTGTTTTGCGCCAGTCCTTGCATTGCGCTACATTGCAACGAGCCGTCATGGCCTCCTTCAACCTTTTCACCCAATCTTTTTATGACATCATGACCACAGGCATGCGTTCTATTTCTCTTTGGAGCCTTGCGGCCGTTGTGCTGATCCTAAGCGGTTGCGCCGGTTCGGGCCAGATGGCCCACCCCCTTGTCGGCGAGTGGAGCTACGCCATCGAAACGCCCGACGCCACATACGAAGGTACGCTTATGTTCACGGACGGCGAGGAAGGGATCATGGGCTCGGTTATCGGGGACGGTTTTTCGGAAGCTATTCCACTGGCGGGTATTACGTTCGAGGAATCCATGCTCAATTGCGAGTTCAACACGCCCGATTTCGGCACAATGAAGATCAACGTCCAGGTGGACGGCGACGCGTTTTCGGGAAATCTGGACGTAACTTCCTATGGCATGGAAGCGCCCATGACGGGCATGCGGATCACCCCGGAAGGCGACCAGTAAAGCCCATTCGCTGAGGCGGTGCGCGTTCTGCATCCGCGCGCCCTTTCAGGTTTACGCCGCGGACGCCTTCAAGGGAAAGCGTTCACGTTGGAGTAATGCGTCCGCGCGTTTCGTTTTGTCGTAGATACGCCATGGAGCGCCTGATCAGTCTTCTGGGCCTTGTCGTCTTCGTGGCGCTGGCATGGCTGGTCGGCGAGCGCAAGAAGTCGATAGACCTGCGCATTGTACTGGGCGGCCTTTTGCTGCAATTCGGGCTGGCCCTTTTCATTTTCAAAACGCCGATCGGGGCCGCCGTATTTCAAACGGCGGGATATTTCTTCGAATCCCTTCTGGGGTTTGTCGACGCCGGGACGAGCCTCGTGTTCGGAGAGGAGTACGCACATCACTTCTTTGCTTTCAAGGTGCTGCCGACCATCATTTTCTTTTCGGCGCTCATGTTCGTTCTGTATCACCTTGGTCTCTTCCAGAAAGTAATCGGGGCGTTCGCATGGATCATGCAGCGCACGCTGGGTACGTCGGGAGCGGAAACGGTGTCCGCTGCGGCGAATATCTTCGTGGGCCAGACGGAGGCCCCCCTGATCGTGGCCCCCTACGTGGAAAGCATGACGAAATCCGAACTGATGGTGCTGATGGTGGGAGGGTTCGCCACCATTGCCGGGGGGGTGCTGGTCGCCTATGTGAGTATAGGCGTGGATGCGGTGCATCTGCTGGCTGCATCGGTGATTTCCGCGCCGGCCGCCCTGCTGGTTTCCAAATTGATGATCCCTGAAACGGAACGCTCCCTTACGATGGGTCATGTTTCCGTGCATGTAGAGAAAAAACATGCGAATGTCATACACGCGGCGTCGGAAGGCGCTCTTGAAGGATTGAAGCTGACCCTGAATGTGGCGGCCATGCTTATCGCCGTGCTGGCGCTGGTGGCGCTGATCAACGCCGTGTTATCCGCAACGGGCGGATGGGTAGGGGGGCTTTTCGGGTACGACAACTGGGATTGGTCGATGTCTAATATTTTCGGGTATGCCTTTGCTCCTTTTGCCTGGTTGATGGGTATTCCCTGGGTCGATGCGCCCCTTGCCGGCGAATTGATGGGCATGAAGATGGTGTTCAACGAGTTTATCGCCTACACGCAGATGATCGAGTGGCAGCAACCGGATTCAGGCGTGGCGCTCAGCGAGCGCAGTACGCTTATCCTGACCTATGCCTTGTGCGGTTTCGCCAATTTCGGGAGTATAGGCATTCAGATTGGCGGGATCGGCGGGATCGCGCCCAAGCGCCGCGCGGATCTGGCGCGGCTTGGCATACGGGCCATGATCGGCGGCACGCTCGCCATGATGATGACGGCGTGCGTGGCCGGTATACTGCTTTGACGGCCTCCGGGGAGACGGTCGTCGCTGGTTCCGGGCAGGCGGGCATCCTGTGTCCCGCCCGCAGATGTGGGCCGGGAGCTACCAGGCGCCGAGGATGCCGCCCATCACGGTGAAGTTTACGGCATGGTATCCCCCATTGATGAGAAACAGTTTCAGCGACTTTTTCTCGAACAGGTACATGGTGCCGATGGAGGCGCCTACCCATCCGATCCCGGCGAGTGCGCCGGCTGTCAGACCCCAGGTGAACGTAGCGTCCGCTCCGAGGAACATGTCCAGGTTGAAGGCAATGATCAGCCCCAGCACGAAGGCTGTGCCATAGGTGCGCAGCATATTACCGCCTTGCACATCTTCGTCCGAAAAGCCGTTTTCCGCCATCCAGGCTTTACCGAAAAGGACGGGCCCATACCAGAGCATCCCTACGACGAAGCTGGACAGGGCCGCCACGATGACGGAAAGGTAGTTTATGGAGGACATATCCATAATGTATGCGAAGATTGGTGGGTGAGGCAGTGGGGGCGATGATTAACGTAACGACTTTTTCGGGCGTAAAGCAAGGGTGTGCGGGGAAAGGGGGCTGTTTGGCCAGCAAAATCCAAATGCAGGAACACGATTCCCGCTACCCCTTTCAACACTGGCTGGTAGCCATGCCTCGACGGAAATTCCACGATAGATTCTGTAAATTGGCTTCGTTGGGCGGCTGCCGGATTCACGTCGGTCGCGCGGGTGTATATCTGAATTCAGGGAATTAGCTGTGGGAAGGTCGAATATCCAGGTGAACTTGCAACCGGACGTGTTGCGGTGGGCGCGGCAACGTGCACATTACGACCCCGATACGTTGGCCCGCAAGATTGGGGTAAAATCGGAACGGGTAGTCGAGTGGGAAAGATCGGGGAGGCTCACGTCTACCCAGGCGGACAAGCTTGCCCACCACACGCATACCCCGCTGGGGTTTCTTTTCCAATCCGCACAATCTTCCAAAGATTACTCCTCCGGAACTCAACCTGCATATCACTTCCGGAGCGGAGCGGGAAATATATCCCGGCATGATCATCACGTACTCCGTAACGCCTTTTCCTCTTGTAAGGAGCGGTTGGGCCACGGAAATAACTGAAGTGGATTCGCCGCGGTATTTCGTGGACGAGCAGCGGTTCGGGCCGTACAAATTCTGGCGCCACAAGCACTTCTTCGCCGATGCGGGGCAGAAAACGGAAATACGGGACCTGGTGCACTATGCCCTGCCGCTTGATCCGTTGGGCAGGCTGGCCCATCCGCTTGTCGTACGAAGAAAGCTGGATTCGATCTTCGATTACCGGAGCGCACGGCTGCGGTCCTTGTTCGGAGGTTGAGCGGGGGACAGGGAGGCAAGCCGAAAGGCTGCTAGGTGTGTAAACCCACCACGTTGTTCAGCGGGATATTGAGGGATTGGATGGGTGTTTGGTATTTCAAGCTGGCGTGTGGTCGATGCCAATTGTATCGGTGCAGCCAACAGGGGAGGTACTCGCCGCGCTGGCTGGAGTTGTCGTAGGCGCGTGCGTAGGCCCATTCGCGCAGCGCGGTTTGGATGAAGCGTTCGGCTTTGCCGTTGGTTCTCGGGGTATAGGGCCGAGTGCGGATATGGCGCAGTTTCAGTCGTCGGCACAGTTTTGCGAAGTGTTTCGAGCGGTAGCAGGAGCCGTTGTCGGTCATTACGCGTGTGAAGGCGACACCGATGGTTCGGAAGTAGCGCAGGGTGTCGAGCAACGCGCTACAGGCGCTGTGAGCGGTCTCGCCGGGCTGGATGCAAGCGAAGCTTACCCGGGAATGGTCGTCGATGGCCACATGCACGTATTCCCATCCGGCTCCTGCGGAGTTCTTTCGTCGGTTACCGGTGACCCGATGGCCCGGACGCACGAAACGCCCCAGCCGCTTTACGTCCAGGTGCAGCAGGTCGCCCGGATGGGGGTAGACGTAACGCAGAAACGCAACTGGAGGGTCCAGATGGGACAATCGGTTCAATCCGGCTTGCTGGGCTATCCGGGCCACTGTGCTGTGCGCCACCCCGGTTCTTCGGCTAATCTCGCGATAGGTGCATCGGGCGCGGCGAAGGGCCAGGATTGTCTCCCGTTGCGCTTGCGAGGTGCGATGCGGGCAGCTGACAGGACGCGAAGAACCGTCCCGGAGACCTTCTCGTCCCTGTGCACGATACCGGGCCAGCCACTTGTAGGCCGTGCGTACGCTGACCCCTGAGGCCTGCGCGGCTTCCTCGACGCGAAGCCCCTCGTTAACGATGCGGCAAACCAGAATCTCTCGACCTTTCGGCGTCAATCGGGCATTCTTGTGAATCTTCATTCGGCTCTCTCCTTGACTTTCAGTTCGGATATCCCTAATAAATTCGGGCATCAGGATCAAATGAACAACCTACTGAGAGGTCACAGCTAGGCGGAGAGACATTAACATAGCTTGAAGACCTCAGGGACAACGTGTGTAAAACTGAATGTTTCTCCACTGCCGTGGCTGGCCACCTGCTTTCTATGTCACTCTATCATTTCGATGCTTAACAACCGTGAATTAGCCGCTATGATTTGGGTCGGAGCCGCTGTTCTGTGGGCTCTCTCGACTAAGAGCGTGCGCGAAAGTTCTGTCGGGGTTGTCAAGGCGTTCCTCAAGCCCCAGATCCTGATCCCTCTCGTAGCGATGTTGGCCTGGATCGGCCTGGAGCTTTGGGTTGGCGCACGGCTTGCGCTGTGGAATCTCGCCCTTGCCAAGGGCACGATCCTGTGGACACTCGGCTCTGCTGGTGTTCTACTCTTCAACTCCACGCAGCTCGACTCTGACTCCGAACCACACTTCTTTCGGCGAACGATTGCAGCGACGGTTGGCGTGACCGTCTTCGTTGAGTT
The DNA here is from genome assembly GCA_965248175.1 of Rhodothermales bacterium. Classification (GTDB taxonomy): domain Bacteria; phylum Bacteroidota; class Rhodothermia; order Rhodothermales; family VXPQ01; genus VXPQ01. Next base: position 163,652 of record OZ252093.1, on the reverse strand, counting down.
CTTTGTGAACCTGTATGTCATGAGTTTGCTCGTAGAGCTTGTAGTGCAGATCATGGTGGTTGCACTAAGCCTGATGGTGGTGGCGTCCGACCAGAAGTCGGAATACAAGCCTGTAAAGGTACTTTGTGAGCGTGTGCTTGTTGTGATCGGGCTTACGCTGTTCATTTTTGTGGTACGGCAGGTCTACCTGGACTGGCATCGGCTCGACGCACAGGACCTGCTGCTTGAGTTCGTGCTGCCGATCTGGCTGACAGCCGGTCTGCTGCCGTTCCTTTACGTCTTCAGTATCTATGTCGCCTATGATATGGCGTTTCGCCGCATCAACTGGGAAGCGAGAGATAGACGATCACGCTGGCGATCCCGGTTAGCGCTACTGTCTGTGCTGCACTTCCGTACAGACATTGTGCGAAAGACCACGGGTTACTTGTACTTGGCTCGGCAACTCAGCGAAACCCAGACATTCTCTGCTGCAAGAGGCGTGGTCGAGGAATTGCTCGATAGGCTGAAACGTGCGGAGCAAGAAAAGATCGATGAGAAGGAACGACTAAGGCGCTACACCGGCTCCCAAGAGTTAGACGACGAAGGTCGACGGCTGGACCGCCGGGAGTTCGCGGCAACGATTGATGCTCTACAGTGGTTGGCGACCTGTCAGATGGGATGGTATCGAAGAGACGGTGGCTATCGCAATGATATGCTCAAGATCCTCGGCGACTATTTTACGCGCCAAGGATTGCCCAAGGAATCTGGAATCAAGCTACATGTCGCCAAAGACGGCCAATCATGGTGCGCGTGGCGGTGGACTGTGACAGGCTGGTGCTTTGCCATCGGAGCCGCCGGACCACCGCCCGATGAGTGGAAACATGATGGCCCGGAGCCGCCAAAGGGTTTTCCCGGAAAAGACTCTGCATGGGGCAATGGACCGTTCTCGGATCAGGTCAATCGCAATTGGAGGTAACTGATACCATCAACTCGCAATTGGCGCCCGTTGCAGCCATGAAATCCCGATCCTCCCATCCAAACCAAAGAAAACAGTGGCGCGGGAGAGACTCGAACTCTCGACCTTACGATTATGAGTCGTACGCTCTAACCTGCTGAGCTACCGCGCCGGATCCGGAAACCGAACCGGGGCGCATTATACGACCTGTGCTGTAGAGAGTTCGAGCGCCTCCGCATGGCGTATGCCATGTATGTGCTTCGTACATTGAAGGGTGTTCGCCGCATGGATTCCGGCGGTATCATGTGCTGCCGCCCGTGCAGCCCGGATGGCTCCAGCCGTTCTCCCGTTTAGCATAATGTCCTGGTCTTCCGTCATCGGTCAGCAGCGCGTCTCGGATGCGCTCCGGCGTACCATCTCCACCGGCCGGGTAGCCCATGCCTGGCTGTTCTACGGGCCGGAGGGCGTGGGCAAGCGGGCTGCCGCCATTGCGTATGGCAAGGCGCTGCTTTGCGCCCAGAGCGGGGAGGAAGCGTGCAGCGCTTGTCCGTCTTGCGGGAAAGTGGACCGGATGGTGCATCCCGATCTGCATATCCTGATGCCGCATCCTTCGGACGCCGACCCTGCGGACATTGCCGAACGCATCCGGCTCATCGGGCAGAACCCGTATGCGGCCGTCGACTTCGTGCGCCGGCCCTCGCTGGACGATCCGACCCGATCCTCCAACAAACAGGCGCTCTACACCGTTGCGCGTGTTCAGGAGGAAATGTGCCGGGCCATGAGTTTTCAGCCCGTGGAGGGCCGCTACAAGGTGGCCGTCGTCAGCGATGCAGAGCATCTGCGTACGGATGCCGCCAACATGTTTCTGAAGATGCTGGAAGAGCCTCCGCCGAAGACCGTTTTCATTCTTACGACCAGCCGTGCGGACCGCATCCTCGCCACCATTCTCTCCCGTTGCCGCCGCCTGCGGTTCGATTCACTGACCCCGGAGGCCATCGAGCAGGCGCTCATCGAAAAGGAAGGCGTGGCCCCGGCGTTTGCCGCAACGCTTGCGCGCATGGCGGACGGGTCGTACACCGCCGGAATCGACCTGGCGCAAAACGAGGATTTGCGCGCGCTGCGAGAGCTCGTGCTGGATTTTTCCCGGGCGGCGTACAGTCGAAATGTCGGGAAAATAGCCGATATCGTGGAACGGACGGGGCGATTCGGGCGCGATCAGGTGGGGCATGTGCTGGAACTGTTCCTCCGGTGGATTCGGGACCTTATGCTCTACCGGGCGATGGGCGAGGCGGCCCCGCTGGTCAATGTGGACCAGGTGGAAGCCATTGCCGGATTCACCGAACACCTTCCCCGGGCCGACATCGAAGCCATGGTGTCGGTCATCGAAGAAGCGATCGTGCTGGTCCGGAGCAACGCACATGTGGCCCTGACATTGACCGTGCTGGCCGGGGCGCTGGGCGAGGCCATGCGCGGGCCGCATTCCGGCCAGTTGTATGTGCCGCTGAGTGATGCGTACGGCCGATGTTTTCTGCAACCGAGCGGATAAAAGGCTGAGAAGCAGGATCAGGAAGAAGTGACTACCCTACGTATAAATTCGTCGAACAATGGAACGGTAAAATCAATAACGCCGTGTCTGGGGGCGTAGCACAAGCCTCGCTTGATGAGGTTATTCCGCTGGACTCCGACTTGTCCGTGGGTTTTACCCAGCCTTTTTGCTACATCCCCGGACATATATGGTCCGCTTCCGGTTTCGGCCATAGCGATTAGATACTCGCGTTCTGCCGGGGTGACACGGTCAAGCCGCACCCGAAAGAAGCCTTCGTCAAGAGTATTAATGGTAATCGGGTGGGCTTTTTTTACATCCGCTTCCGTGATCCGGTCCGGTTCAGCCGCCACATTCCAGCAGCTCTTCCCGAATTCCTGAAGGAAGTAGGGATAGTTCTTTGTGGCTTCGATAACGCGATTTAAAGCCCCTTTCGTCCAGCATACGCCATGCTTTTCGGCGGGGGTGGTGAGTGCTGTGCGGGCGGCCTTTTCTTCCAAACCGTTGATCACTCTAAATTCGAAGAGACGCTCTGTATAGGACTTGGCCTCGCCCAGCAATCCCGGTAGCGAGGGCAGACCAGCGCCCACCAGCAAAAGGGGCAATTCCTTTTGGCTGATTTTGTGGAGCGCCATGCACAGCACGCTCAGATCGGACGCTGCGAGAAACTGCATTTCGTCCACCGTGAAGATAACGCCGGTTTTTCGTTCGTGCGCTGCCTCGCCGACCGCTACGAACAAGTCCGTCAGATCATGATCCAGCACGCCCGAATCTCCACGACCGGGTTCGGGCAAACCCATTTCAACTTCTCCGCCTTCGGGCAATTTCCAGCGGATTTGAAAAGATCGAAGTACCCCGAAGGCTTGCCTGACCCGTTTTTTAGCGCGTTCTCCCGCTGAGAGTCGGAGCAGGGCCTTACGGGCCAATACAGCCATCTCTTCCGGCAGATTTATATTTTCGCGCGCCTCCATGCTCTCGCATGTCCAATCGTTTTTCTCTGCGATGCGGGCGCACTCTGCGAGAAGAACCGTCTTGCCTACCCCGCGCAGACCTGTGAGAATCATGCTGCGCTCGGATGCTCCGTGCCGAAAGCGGCGTATTGCAAAATCGAAGGTTTCCAGTTCCCGATCTCGCCCCGTGAGCGCCGGGGGGGGCCTGCCGGCCCCGGGTCTGTATGGGTTAAGCTCCTGCTGCATCGCTCCAGCTATGCTATCCATTACGCTTGTTTACTTGCAGGGACGGATTTTCGATTTGGATCTGCGGGGTTGGATCGTCGCATTGCGCTGCGACGACAAAAACTCGAACCATTCAAATAACGTTCGGGTTCAATCGGTTCCTGAGGATCCGACCTCCGGTGGTGTTTGCTTCTTCAGCATCAAGCCAAGTTATTACCTCACTGATTTCATGCGTAACGAAACAGTGTATCTGACCGCAAGCGGGGACTTGCGGCTTGCGGCCAACCGGGTGTGCTGGCCCGCGCAGCAGGCGCTCGAAACCGCGCTGGTCCAGGTCGTGGAGGCCATGGGGTATACGGTGGACCGGCGGCCCGCATTCGATGCGGACAAAGGGCATGGCTTCCTGGACAGCCAGCGGATGGGGCTGGACACCTTTGCGGAAATCGACCCGGATCGACCGCTGATCGTAGCCTGCGCCGCCTGGCAATACTCCCATCACGTGTTGCCGGGCCTGACCACGCACAAAGGCCCCATTCTGACGGTCGCCAACTGGAGCGGGCAATGGCCCGGCCTGGTGGGCATGCTGAATCTCAACGGCAGCCTGACCAAGGCGGGCGTACCGTATTCGACACTCTGGGGAGAGGATGTGGCCGATTCCGCCTTCACGGCCCGGTTGCGCGCCTGGCTTGCAGACGGCGCCATTGTACACGATACGAGCCATGTGCGTTCGGCGCCCGATCTTTCCGGCGAGGCCGACGGGCAGATCGCCGTGTCCACGGGGCGGCGCATCGCGCATGACCTTACGCGTCGCAAGGCCATTATGGGCGTGTTCGACGAGGGGTGCATGGGGATGTACAATGCGATCGTTCCGGATCATATCCTCAACGCCACGGGCATTTTCAAGGAGCGCCTGAGCCAGAGCGCCCTGTACTACGAAACCCTGCAAACCTCCGATGAGGAGGCGGACCGGTGCCGGGCATGGCTCGACGAGCGGGGCATGACGTTCCGGACCGGGGCCGATCCCGCCACGGACCTGACCGACGAGCAGATTCGCCTGCAACTCAAGATGTATATCGCTGCGCTCCGCCTCGCGGACGATTTCGGGTGCGACGCGATCGGCATCCAGTACCAGCAGGGCCTGAAGGATTTACTTCCGGCCTCCGACTTGGCCGAAGGGCTGCTCAACAATACGGAGCGTCCTCCGGCGTACGCTCGTGACGGCAGGCGCGAACTCTTTGCGGGCCGCGCCCTTCCGCATTTCAACGAGGTGGACGAATGTGCGGGCGTGGACGCGCTCGTGACGCACCGCGTATGGACAGCCCTCGGCTACGACCCCGAAACGACGCTGCACGACATCCGGTGGGGCGATCCGTACGGCGACCGGTATGTGTGGGTGTTCGAGATTTCCGGCGCCGCGCCCCCAAAGCATTTCACGGGGGGATATGCGGGCGCGTCAAGTGAGCGCCAGCCGCCCATGTATTTCCGGTTGGGCGGGGGTACGGTGAAGGGCGTCAGCAAACCCGGTGAGATCGTATGGAGCCGTCTTTTCGTCGAGGAGAACCGGCTCAAGGCCGATCTGGGGCGGGCGACCGTCGTGGCCTTGCCCGAGGAGGAAACGGAGCGCCGGTGGCAGGCCACCACCTCGCAGTGGCCCATCATGCACGCCGTGCTGCACGGGGTGACGCGCGACCAGATGATGGCGCGCCACAAATCGAACCATATCCAGGTGGCGTACGCGCCGTCGGTGGAAGACGCCGACCGGGCTCTTGCAGCGAAGACGGCGGCGTTCGCGGAAATGGGGATCGAGACGTACTGGTGCGGGGTGTGAGGGACGGGCGGGTGTGTTTGCCGGTCCGGTCGTGCGCAGGTTGAATCTGATGCGCCATGAACGGGGCATCGGGGCGGGCATGTTTGCCGGTCCGGTCGTGCGCCGGTTTAATGCTGCCTCGGCTCGTTCGCCGGATGTTTCGTAATCGTACAGAGAAACTCTATTTCCCCAGAGGGAAATTGTATCTATGCGTTTATTGCATAGATATGAGATGTTCTATGCAAAAATAGCATGATTCAAACGATGTCCTTAAAACAAGAACGCATGCTGGCTCACAGATTGTGTGAAGCACTACTTTATGCCTGACGGGGTAAAAAGCTTGCATGATTTCGAATTTCGCTCACCAGGCTTTACCCTCCCGCCCGATCCGCCCCGCCTACCGCAGCAGGTCTTCAATATCCATCTGCTCGATGTCCCCGGCAAGGTTTTCGGGTTGCTGGCGCACCAGCGCGAGAATGGCGGAGTGGGGAATGATGAGATAATCCCGCCCGTTGAACTTGATCTCGACCGCTTCCTTCTTGAGAAAGAAGGCATGATCGCCCGGCTGCGCCTGCAAGGGCAGGTAGCGCACCGAATCGCGGTCGGTGGTCCAGGGTTCTCCGGTATAGTCGGGATTGGGCATTACATAGCCCGGGCCGACCTGCTCGACCTTGCCCATCCGCACATCCTGACGTTCGGCCACGGACGCCGGAAGCACCAGCCCGGCTTCCGTTTGCGTTTCGCCCTCTTCGGGAGCGATCAGAACGCGATCTCCTACGACAATCAGTTCACTCATAACAAAACGAATATGCGCTTTGCGGGATATCGTTCCGCCCGGGTATCCTGTGCAATTTTGTTGCCGGCGGGCTTCAGTGCCCGCACAGGCGACGGAGCTCCTCCGCATACCGGTCCAGGACCCGCTCGCGGTCATAAAACGCCGCCCTCTTTGCGGCGTTCGCCTGCCACGCAGCATACTCGTTCCTATCCACGGAGGCGAGCAGGGCCGGTAGATTTTCCGTTTCCGGCCATGTAAACCGCGGGCCGGGCCGGTGTGCTGTCATTTCCGTGCCCAGCGGGCTATCCGCGTCGCAAACGGCGAGGACCGGCGTGCCCGTCGCCAGCGCCGGAATCAGTTTGGAGGGTAGAAAGGAACCTCCGGCGCTCGACCGTTCCGGGATGGCCACGAAATCCGCTTCATGGAGTGCCCGGGCCAGTTCCTGTTCGTCCGACAGGCCTCGTACATCGAACCGTTCGTCGCCCGTCTCTTCCGCCCATTTCCGCAGCGCTGCGGCGCCGCTGCCCTCCGCTTGTATCCGAAACACGAACGGGGCGTCGCTGCGGTGCAGGATGCGGCACAGTTCGAGCAGATTCTGTTTTGTGCCCAGATTGCCGGAATACAGGAGCCGCACGGGGGAACCGGGACCTTGCGTTTTCGGCGCCGCGTCCAGATGCTTGCCCAGCGATTCGTGCAGCCAGTTCGGCAGGTAAAGGAGGGGTTGATCGCGCCGCCGCCGGTGTTCCAGCCGCTCGATCATGGTCGGCGAAATCGTGCTCCACACGTCGGCCTCGTTGAACAGCGCATCCTGTACGCGAACCATCCAGCCTCCCTTCCCGATGCCTCCGGCCTGCGCCGCTTCGGCCGGCAGATCCTGGATATTCAGCCACAGGGGCAGGCCGGTTTTTCGCCGGCATGCGGCGGCATAGGCCACCGCGCCCATGAGGGGGCAGAAAACCATCATGGCGTCGTAGTCGCCGCGCCGGGGAAGGCGCCGCATGAGCGAGGCGCAGAAGGAGCCTTCGTAGATAAGCCGTTCGTGCAGCGCTTGCGGGTTCCGGGGAATGTACAGGCCGAACCGCTCGATGCGTACGCCGCGCCGCGTTTCGGACCGGATGCGCAAGCCGTTCTCTCCCGATTTGTCGCGCCATTCGGGATAGTAGGAACAGGCGCACCGCACGGTCACCTCGAAACCGCGTTCGGCCAGCCCGTAGCACAGGTCGCTGAAGAGCACGCCACCCCCGAGGTCCGGTTCGAAGACATTGACAATGACGAGCAGGCGCATGGCCAAGCGGCGGAATAAACGAAACGATCAGGCGTCCTGTGCGGGGGCAGCGGACGGTTCAAGGCGGCTGAGGCTTCTCCACAGGAACGCACCGGCCGCAGCGATCCCGCACAAACAAAGCAGCATCCATCCGGTTCTGCCCATCAGCAGGTACCCCACGCCGAACAGGGCGCAGTAGACCAGAACGATCCCGGCAACGCAATCTCCTGCGAGCCGCATCATGCCCGTGTCCTGGCGCACATCCGCGTTGCGTTCGGCGACGCGCTTCCATCCGGGGCCTCCGGGGTGAATTCTGCGGTAGAACCGGTCCAGCGCCTCGTTTTTCGTAGGCCGGGTGAGGAACGTGGCCGTGACCCATACCACCGTGGTGAATGCGGTGACGGCGAACAGATTGTCGGGAAACTCAGCTTGCAGACCGGGCATCTCGATACCGAACACACTAAGGAGCAGAGCAAGCGCGAGCAGGAAAACGGGCGACAGCGTGGCGGCCAGTTCGCTCCATGCATTGAGCCGCCACCAGTACCAGCGCAGAATCAGGACGATCCCGAGTCCGGCGGAGGCGGTAAGGAGCAGCCCCCAGGCTTCGCTCACGGAACTGAGGTTCGCCGTGATGAAGACGGAAGCGCCGGCCAGTGCGAACGTCAGCACGCGGGACACGAGGACGTAATGCTTCTCGTCGGCATTCGGTTTCACGAACCGTTTCCAGAAGTCGTTCACGAGATACGATGCACCCCAGTTCAGTTGCGTGGAGAGCGTGCTCATGAAGGCGGCCAGGAAGGCGGCGAGCATAAGGCCGAGGAAGCCCGGCGGGAGCACGTCCCGCATGGCCAGCACGAACCCTTCGCGCGGGTTCTCCAGATCGGGGTACAGCACCAGGGCGGCAAGGGCCACGATGATCCAGGGCCACGGGCGCAGGCAGTAATGGGCGATGGTAAACCAGAGCGTGGCCAGCAGGGAATGCTTCTCGTCTTTTGCGCTCATCATGCGCTGGGCGATGTAGCCCCCGCCTCCGGGTTCGGCCCCCGGATACCAGCTCGACCACCACTGGACCCCGACATAGGCGAAGAAGCTCGCGGCAGTCAGTGTCAGCACCGCCCCGCCCTCGGCGACGTTGCCGAAGGTGGGAAGCATGCGGAAGGTCGATTCCGGAAGGGCGGCCATCAGACCGGTCATGCCGCCCACTTCGGGCATGTCCAGTACGAATACGGCGAGAATGATGCTGCCGGCAATGGCGATGACGAACTGGAACGCATCGGTCACGACGACGCCCCACAGACCGGAAAGGAGCGAGTACACCCCCACCAGGAGCATGAGAAGGACCACCACGACGAGCGGCGCCCCGATCTGGGCGCCGAGGACATGAAAGGATTCCCGTCCGAAAACGGTCAGGCCGGGGAACAGGATGTCGATGACGGTTTCCATGGCCAGCGCCACCCACCCGATGATGATGCCGTTGAGCACGAGCCCGAAGTAGATGGCCTTGACGCCGCGCAGCACGGCAGCGGCCTTGCCGTCATAGCGCATCTCGACGAACTCGACATCCGTGAGCACGCCGCTGCGCCGCCAGAGCCGGGCGAAGAAGAAAACGGTGAGGATGCCTCCGAAGGCGAAGTTCCACCAGAGCCAGTTACCCGCGATACCGTTTTGGGCTACGAGTTCGGTGACGGCCAGGGGGGTATCTGCCGCAAACGTGGTGGCTACCATGGAGGTGCCGGCCAGCCACCAGGGCATATTCCGTCCCGACAGGAAGAATTCGGAGGTGTTTCGCCCGGCCCGCCGGAAATAATACACGGCGATTCCGAACGAGAGCACGAAATATCCTGCTATGAGAATCCAGTCGAGAGGGGCAAGGAGCATGGGTCGTGCTGATTGTGTTCCGGTGGTCAACGAATCTACTGCGCGGGACGCTTAATGCAAAGTTTGGGTTCCGGGACGTATTCTTGACCGTTAGGCATCCGGTGCGTATTCTTATGCGCGCAAGTCGCTGCACAAGGCGGCATACAACTCATACAACGGGACACGTAAGTACGCGTTGTCCGGCCTTTACGAACCATTTCTTTTCTCATAAAAATTCCGGTTTCGGCGTAATGCGTAACAGGACAACACTATTGGCGCTGGTATGGATTGCTTTTCTTGCAGGATGCGCCGATCCCGGGAGTCGCATGGACTCGCCCGATGAGCCGCCGGCCCCCGAACGGTTTACGAAGGTCGTGTTCGACGAAGGGATCTACGAACCTATGGAACTGGAATTGCTCGATGACGGCCGCATCCTTTTTGTCCAGCGGCGTGGCGAAGTGAATATCCATGATCCCCAGACGGGCCAGACCGAGACGATCGCCGAACTGGATGTGTTCATAGAGTTTGAGGAAGGGCTGCTCGGCGTAGCCCTCGATCCCGATTACGCAGACAATCATTGGGTCTATTTTACGTATTCCGCTCCGGACGAGGCCGTTATACGGGTGGCTCGTTTCGTTCTTGAAGACTCTCAACTCGATATGGAGTCCGAGCGTGTGCTGTTGGAAATTCCCGTTCAGCGCGAGCAGTGTTGTCACGTAGGCGGTTCTCTGGAATTCGGTCCCGAAGGCAATCTGTTCGTGTCGATAGGGGACAATACCAATCCGTTTGCTTCAGCTGGCGCTGCCCCGATTGACGAACGCGAGGGCCGCAAGGCCTGGGACGCACAGGGATCCTCCGCCAATACAATGGACCTGCGCGGAAAGATATTGCGGATTACTCCGGAAGACGACGGATCCTACAGTATTCCGGAAGGCAATCTCTTTGCTGACGGCGCCATCGAGGGGCGGCCCGAGATATATGTGATGGGAAACCGCAATCCCTTCCGTATCGCTATCGACCACCGGACAGGGTACCTGTACTGGGGAGAGGTTGGGCCTGACGCGGGGGGACCATCCGCCGAGAGAGGCGCCATGGGGCATGACGAAGTGAATCAGGCGCGGCAGGCGGGTAACTTCGGCTGGCCGCATTTCGTAGGAAATAACAAGGCCTATCGCGATTACGATTTCGAGGCGGAAGTTGCAGGGTTGCCTTTCGACCCAAGCGCTCCCGTAAACGATTCTCCCAATAATACGGGATCGGAGATCCTTCCGCCGGCGCAACCGGCCTTTATCTGGTATCCTTACGGCCCGATAGAAGAGTTTCCTGTCGCAGGAGAAGGCGGACGTAACGCGATGGCAGGCCCGGTCTATTATTATGACGAATATGGCGATTCCGACCGAAAATTTCCGCGATATTACGATGGGAAGCTGTTTATCTACGACTGGATGCGTGACTGGATCAATGTCGTCACGATGAATGAGGACGGAGACTATGTGGACATGGAGCGGTTTATGCCGACGACCGAGTTCAGTAGACCAATGGATATGCTCTTCGGCCCCGATGGGGCGCTCTATATGCTCGAATACGGCGCGACATGGTATGGGCATAATCCGGACGCCCGGTTGTTCCGCATCGAGTATGCGGTCAACAATCGCGGCCCCATTGCGCACATTTCGGCGGATCGCCCTATCGGCGCAGCCCCGCTTACCGTGACGCTGTCCGCCGCCGATTCTTTCGATCCGGATGGCGATCCCATTACCTGGTCCTGGCAACGCGAGGGGGATGGGGACGGAATATCCGGCGAGGAGGCCGTCTACTCGTTTGCGGAGCCGGGGACCTATCCGGTAACGCTCACCGTCACCGATAGCGAGGGCCTAACGGGTACGGACACCATCGACATTCTCGTGGGCAACGACATACCGGAGGTTCGCCTCGAATTTCCCGGCAACCGCACATTTTTCTGGGATGACAGAGCTATCGAGTATAACGTAGTCGTTACCGACCCGGAGGACGGGGAGATTTCCGCCGAGGAGATCGCCTTTACCATTGACTACCTGACGCAGGGCAACGATCTGACGATTCAGGCCGGGGGACACCAGGCGGCGCTGGAGCGCGCCTCGGGGCTAATCGGACAGGCCCTCATCGAACGGTATAACTGCGGGGCGTGCCATCTACAGATAGATGTGTCCATAGGGCCGTCCTTTGCGGCCGTTGCCCAAAAGTATCCGGACAACGATGCTTCGCGCGAATATCTTACGGATAAAATTCTCCAGGGCGGCATTGGTGTCTGGGGGGATCGGGCGATGGCGCCGCAGCCGCAGGTTTCCGCCGAGGAGGCGAACCGCATGGCGGGCTTCATCCTCGGGCTGGACAGCGTAGCCGTACAGGAAGCGACGTTGCCGTTGCAGGGCACGTATGTCACCGACCAGCACAGTGCGGACGAGGAAGAAGGACGCTACTTTCTGGCGGCGTCGTACACCGATCGCGGGGCGTTGGGTATGCCCCGCCTCACCGGTCGGAGTGTCGTAACCCTGCGGCACGCGAAGTTGCAGGCGGAAGACTATGACGAGGGTGAAGAGGTCATGGCGTTTCCCATGTCGGAGGAGGCGTTCGGGGAGGGCGCCACAGGAGATGTCCTGGTAGGGAATGACGGGGGGTACTTCGTTTTCCGGGACATCGATCTTACCGGTATCCGGTCGTTTACTGCACAGATCGGAACCATGGCCGAGGCAACCACGGGAGGGCGGCTGGACCTGCGCGCCGGCGGCGTGGATGGAGAGATTCTCGGCACGTTCGAAGTCCCGATCCCGAATGCAACCAGTCTGCAGACCTATGAAGTGATATTTGACGCGGCAAGTGGCATGACCGACCTGTATTTTGTGTTTGCGGCGGACGAACCGGGCAGGCCATTTCCGGTTTCCTTCGTCGACTGGATCGTGGCGCAGCAGTAGGGCGGTTTGGGGTTTCGGGTCAGAACGATATCCGGGCTCCCAGGGCCAAACGGCCGGTCGGATGGACGCCAATAATCGGTGTAACAGACGCGGCGCTTTGACCGTGAATATCTACACGTTCCCATCTTTCTGTCCTGATCGCTGCACCGACAATCATGCCCATTAAGGTGCTCGCCACGGCCACAAACGGAACCACGACTTTCGCTAGGATAGCTTCGCCGACACCAGATTCGCTACTATCCTCAATGTTTCTTATTGTGCGAATCCCCTCAAGGATACCGGCGCCTAAACCTATCATGGCGCCTTCCTCGTAATACGAGCGGACCCCCAAACTTCTTTGCAGCCGCACTATATCGGCATACGCTATGCTTAATTCTGTGGAGTCTGTAAGAATTGTCAGGGAAGTGTTATCGAGACTCTTTATTTGTCCGATTATCTCTTCTCCGTGTTGGTTTGTTATCCGCATGCGGTTTTCCAGCACCAACCGATTGCCCGGGTAGTCGTCGACACCCGGCATAACAAACGCGGCATCCTGATCGGGAATATCCACACGCTTCCATTTCTCCCGCCTGATCTTCGTGCCGACCATCGCACCGGTTAGACCGCCTAGCCCTACCAAACCAGCTCCCAATCCTACGTCCGAGACGCCCGTGCCGTAGAACAGACCAACTGAAAAACCGATTATGGCGCCGTCTCTGGAATACGAGCGGATGCCCAAGCTCCTTTGCAGCCACACCATGTCGGCATACGCTATGCTTTGTTCTGTCGACTTTGCAAGGATTATCAAAGAATCGGCATTGTACCCCTTCAGTTGCCCGGTGAATTTCTCTCCATCTTCAGTTTTTATCCGCATGCGGTCTCCGATAAACTGCGCATGCGCGGGATGTGCAAAGAAAAGTATTGCCCCAAGCGTCAGGGTTAGCCATGCGTTTCTTTTCATCGTCGTAGTATGGTTGGAAATGGTTCGCAAAATCCGGATAGTTTTATACGTGCACTGGCGTGTCGGGGTATGCTGCGCTGGTGAGCGGCTTGTGTTAGCAGTGTACACCGTCGGAGGTGTGGTTGTCAAGCATTGTCTCTCATTCCCGATTGTTTCGTTCGTCCATTGACTTCCCGGGGGCGTTGCTATTTATTACCTACATCCCGAAACCCGGCGCCAGGATCGAGGAATATCAGTGGTTTCGCGTACAATGGAGGGGACGAAACATGATCTACTTGCTTGCAAAGGCAAAAAGGGCTCTATGTTCAAGGTATGCCGCCCTTGTTTGCTCAACATGTACGGCCCTGTTTTTCCTTGGGGCTTTTCTTTCGACCCCGCTCCTTGGGCAGGCGCTTCTGCCCTTTGGGGAGAACATCGGTATGGGCCCGGACTTTTCGTCTCCTCAAAGCCTTGCGGTAGAGGCCGACGGGAGTTTGGTGATGGGAGCTCATCCCCGGTGGGGACGCTGGTCGTCGATATTTCGGATCGACCCGGTCATTGGCGACCGCATGATCGTATCGGATGACACCACCGGAAGCGGCCCGGGCCTTTTGTATCCCAGCGACCTTGTGGTAGAGGCCGACAGCAGCATAGTGGCGCTGGATTTGTGGCGAAAAGCAGTGGTCCGGATTGACCCGATCAGTGGCGATCGTATGATCGTATCGGATGACACCACTGGCAGCGGGCCGGTTTTTTCGTCACCTCGTGGTTTTGCGATAGAGGCCGATGGGAGTCTGGTGGTAGCAGAGGGGAGTGTGTTGATAAGGGTTGACCCGGTCACTGGCGACCGCACGATCATATCGGATCATACTACCGGCAGCGGGCCAAATCTTATATCTTCTTCTGCCCTTGCATTAGAAGCCGATAACAGTATAGTGGCGTTGGATAGGAGCCGAAAAGCAGTAATGCGGATTGACCCGGTCAGTGGCGACCGCATGATCGTATCGGATGACGCCACCGGCAGCGGGCCGGTTTTTTTATCGCCTGCCGCTCTTGCAATAGAAGCCGATGGCAGTATCGTGGTGACAGATGAACGTTTATTTTATAGAGGGGCGTCGGCGGTGGTACGGATTGACCCGGTCAGTGGCGATCGCACGATCGTATCGAATGACACTACCGGCATCGGCCCGATTCTTTGGGCGCCCGCCGCTCTTGCGATAGAGGCCGATAGCAGTCTGGTGGTGGCAAATCATTATGACGGTGCACTATTCGATGCGGCGGCGGCGGATTTGGTACGGATTGATCCGGTCAGCGGCGACCGAACGGTCTTCTCATTCAGTATGTTCGGAGTCGGCATCGAAGACGAGACGGAAGTGCCGGAGCGTTTCTCGTTAACGGGGGCCTACCCTAATCCATTTCAGACCGCGACGCACATTGGATATGAATTACAGTCCCCTTACCCCGTCGAACTGGTGGTTTACGATGCAGTGGGTCGTCAGGTGGAGGTGCTGGTTTCGTCGACGCAGCCGGCGGGCTTGTACGAGGCGAGCTTCGAGGCGGAGGGATTGCCTAACGGAGTGTATTTCTATCGCCTGTCCGCAGGATCTTCCACCAAGACCGGCCAGATGGTGCTTTTTCGGTGAGCGGGCTGCAGGGGTGTGTTGCGACCTTGCACGCGCTTCAGAACGATATCCGGGCTCCCAGGGCCAAACGACCGGTCGGATGGACGCCGATAATCGGCGTAACGGACGCGGCGCCCTGATTGGGAATGTCAAAACGCTCCCATTTCTCTCGCTTGGTCGCCGCACCGATAATCATGCCCAATAAGGCGCCTCCTCCGCTTCCAATCAAGATCATCGCTGCCGCCAGGCTAGCGGCGGCGACACAAGCATCGTCCGTGCACTCGACGTTGCTTGCTGCGAGAACCCCCGCAACCGTGCCAGCGCCAAAGCCGATCACGGTGCCTTTCAAAAAACGCGAGCGGACCCCCAAACTCCTTTGCAGCCGCGCCATATCGGCATACGCTATGCTTTGTTCTGTCGAGTCTGTAAGAATGGTCAGGGAATCGGCATCGTATCCCTTCATTCTCCCGATGAGTTTTCCTCCGTTTTTTGTCGTTATCCGCATGCGGTTTTCCAGTGCCGAACGATTGCCCGGGTGGTCGTCGATACCCGGCATAACAAACGCGGCCTCCTGATCGGGAATATCCAGACGCTTCCATCGCTCGCGCCGGATTGTTCCGCCTAAAATCATACCACCCAGGCTGAGCACCGGGGTGACACCTATCCCCAGCACCGCCGCCCAGCCATCCTGCAGGGCGGCCGCGACAGCTATGCTGCCGCCCACGCCCACTGCCATACCTATCCCGGCGCCGTCTCTGGAATACGAGCGGATGCCCAAGCTGCTTTTCAGCCTCACCATATCGACATACGCTATACTTTGTTCTGTAAAGTCTGTAAGGATGGTCAGGGAATCGGCATCGTACCTCATCAGTCGCCCGATGACCTCCTCCCCGTTTCCGGTCGTTATCCGCATGCGATTTTCCAGGGCCGAAAGACCGGGCGGTTGGACGCCAATACCCGGCATAACAGACACGGTGCCCTGACCGGGAATATCCAAACGTTCCCATTTCTCTCGTCTGATCACCGCGTTTACCAAGCCGCCCGTTCCTCCTACAAGACCTACCCCGGCCACTGTTGCAAATTGGTCGGAGGCTTCCGTGACGCCACTTGCTGCGACAAGCCCCGCAACCACACCAGCGCCTAAGCCGATCAGGGTGCGTTTCTTATAACGCGCGCGCCCTCCCAGGCTTCTTTTCAGCCTCACCATATCGACATACGCTATACTTTGTTCTGTCGAGTTTGTAAGGATTATCAAAGAATCGGCATTGTATCCCTTCAGTTGCCCGATGAATTTCTCTCCATCTTCAGTTTTTATCCGCATGCGGTCTCCGATAAACTGCGCATGCGCGGGATGCGCAAGGAAAAGTATTCCCCCAAGGGTCAGGGTTAGCAATGCTTTTCTTTTCATCGTCGTAGTACGGTTGGAAATGGTTCGCAAAAGCCGGATAGTTCTATGAGTGCATCGTCGCGTCGGGGTATGCCGTCCTGATGATGTGGCTTGTGTTAGCAGTGTACGTTGTCGAAGTGTGATTATCAAGAATTGTCAAATTCATTATTAAATATTGAAATTGACATGATCCAATGTATGTGATATATTGACCCGTATGATTGCCAGACACCTCACTCCCGCACTCAGGCAGGCTGCCGAAAGCTGGCCCGTCGTAACCGTTACCGGGCCTCGACAGTCGGGTAAGACGACCCTTGTTCGGGCCGTTTTTCCGGGGCATCTCTATGTCTCGCTGGAGGCGCCCGATGTGCGTGAACGCGCGCTGTCGGACCCGAGAGGCTTTCTGGCGCAGGGGGATCGTATGATTCTCGACGAGATTCAGCGCGTCCCCGACCTGCTATCCTATATACAAGTACTCGTTGACGACGACGACCGTCCCGGTCGTTTCATTGTCACCGGATCCCAGAACATCCTGCTCATGGAGTCGGTGTCGCAAACGCTGGCGGGCCGGACCGCCTTGTTGCGTTTGTATCCTTTTTCGCTTGCAGAGATACGGGGGCTGCCCCCTGTGGATCCATTCACGCTGGACCGGGATGCGCCAACAGGTCGGCCCGCCGGATCGTTGCCTGCCGACGGCCTTTGGGAAACGCTCGCCGCCGGTTTCTATCCGCCGGTGCATGATCGGGGCATTGCCGCGAACGAATGGTTCGGGGATTATTCTCGAACCTATGTCGAACGCGACTTGCGCGAAGTCATGCGTGTTGCGGACCTGCGGGCCTTCGAGACCTTCATGAGACTCGCAGCAGCCCGGACCGCCTCCGAACTCAATCTGAACAGTCTGGCTGGCGATGCGGGTGTCACCCAAACAACTGCCCGGCGTTGGCTCACAGCTCTTGAAATCGGGTATCTCGCGACTACGCTTCCACCTCATCATATCAACTATCGCAAGCGTTTGCGAAAGCGCCCCCGGTTACATTTTCTGGACACGGGTCTCGTTTGTTACCTTCTCGGCATTCGCGACGGCGCCACACTGGAGCGGCATCCGTTGCGCGGGGCCATTTTCGAATCGTTCGTGGTGGCGGAACTGATCAAGGCGTTCGCCGCCATGCGCCGGGACGCTCCGCTTTTCTTCTGGCGAGACGCCACGGGCCACGAGATCGATATTCTGATTGATGCCGGGGACCGGCTGATCCCGATGGAGATTAAATCCGGGCAAACGGTTGCTCACGATGCCATGCGCACGCTGGACTGGTGGACATCTATTCCCGCAAACCCTAACCGGGGCGGCGTACTGGTGCACGGCGGGGGCGAAAGCTTCGCCCTAAGGGATTATCAGGTACTGCCCTGGTTTCTGAGGTGATGGGGATTGACGGGCATGCGCATGGTTTAGCGGATGCGCCCGACATGATCGATTGTCTGATCAAGTATCAACTTTTTCGGATAATCCGATCACAAAGCAAGAATAATCCGTATTGAGCACCTCTAACCGCTAAACCCTTGGCGGTCCGTTTTATCTCCCGTGCACAATGCGTGGGGCTTCAGTGTCGTACCTCAATACCCCACTGCCGCATCGTCTCCCCTCGGATCGGCGCCGCCCCGGTAGAACACGCCTTCTGTGTCCCGGCGCACCACGATGCCGTCCGCTCGTCCCCAGGCATTGTTCGCACTCAGGGCCCAACCCCGGCGCTCCAGCCCGTGCCGGGCGTCTTTGGAAAGCGCCTGCGCCTCGTAGTACAACACATCCGGCAACCACTGGTGATGAATCCGGGGAGCCGCTACGGCCTCCTGAATGTTCATTCCGTGGTCGATGACGTTCGCCATTACCTCGAACACCGTCGTGATGATGCGCCCTCCCCCAGGCGATCCGATCACCATGAACAGCTCTCCGGAGGGGTCCTCCACAATAGTGGGCGTCATGGACGACAGCATGCGCTTGCCCGGTTCGATGGCGTTGGCCTCCGAGCCGACCAGCCCGAACATGTTGGGCGCCCCCGGCTTGGCGGAGAAATCGTCCATTTCGTTGTTCATAAAGAAGCCGGCTCCGTCCACCACCACTTTCGATCCGTAGCTGCCATTGATGGTGGTGGTCACGCTGACGGCCTGCCCGTCCGCATCCACCACAGAGTAATGCGTGGTTTCGGAAGACTCGAAGGCAAGCGGGTCCCCGTACGCCACGGCTGCGCTGGAATCCGCCCGGTCGGGGTCGAATCCTGCCATACGCTGCCGCATGTACTCCTTCCGGATGAGTGCGGCTACCGGAACATTGAAATAATCCGGGTCGCCCAGCCACTGCGCCCGGTCGGCGTAGACCCGGCGCATCGCTTCGCCCATCAGGTGGGTCGCGGATGCCGTATGATGGCCCATGCCTGCCATATCGTATGGCTCGACGGCATTGAGCAATTGGGCCAGGGCCACGCCTCCGGAAGACGGGGGCGCCATAGCAAAGAATCGGTAACCCCGGTACGTGCCCGAAAGCGGGGGGCGCTCCAGGGCCTCATAGGCGGCAAGGTCTTCCATCGTGATCCATCCGCCGCCGCGCGCCATCTCCGCTGCGATCAGTTCGGCGGTCTCGCCTTCGTAGAACCCGGCCCGGCCCTGGTCCCGGATTCGCCGGAGGACCTCCGCAAGATCCTCCTGCACAAAGCGTTCTCCCGCTTCATAGCGCTGGTCGGGGGTGGATTTCGTGAAATACTTCGCGGTACTTTCGAATTGCGCAAAGGCGTCGTGCTGCGCATTCAGTCCCGCCGCATCCCGCCGGCTCAGTAGAAACCCTTCCTCTGCAAGGCGAATCGCCGGAGCCATCACTTCGGACAAGGGCAGGCGGCCATACTTCTCGTGCGCCATGACCAGCCCCGCCGGAGAACCCGGCACACCCGAGGCAAGGTATCCCAGCCGGCTTAGCTGGGGAATGGCCTGTCCCTCCTCGTCGAGATACATGTCCCGGTGGGCCGCGGAAGGCGCCTTCTCTCGGTAATCGATGGTGGTTACTGCCGGGGAGAGAGGTTGTCCCGCTTCGCTCCCGGTTTGTCCCGCTTCGCTCCCGGTTTGTCCCGCTTCGCTCCCGGTTTGTCCCGCTTCGCTCCCGGTTTGTCCCGCTTCGCTCCCTGTTTGTCCCGCCTTGCTCCCTGATTCCCCATCCTTGGGCCCGTCCGCGAAACGGATCACCATGAAGCCCCCGCCGCCAAGGTTGCCTGCCGTAGGGTAGGTAACCGCCAGCGCAAATCCGGTAGCCACCGCCGCATCCACCGCATTGCCACCTTGCCGGAGCACCTCGACACCAGCCTCGGAAGCCTCGATCTTCGCAGAAACGACCATGCCGTGCCGCGATTCGACAGGCGTGGCGGGTTGCCCTTCAAGAGGAGTGGTTCGTACGGACGGGCGCGTGCATCCGGCGGTCCACAGGAGGGTCGCTGCCAGTGTTGCCGCAAGGAGACGCCTCCCCATGCAGAAGCGCAGAGACTGAAACGAAGACATGGTCCGGTTACCGTTCATGGCGTTCGATCTGTATGGCATTATACTGCCAATATATGCCGGGGGGTGGAATGGCGCATTCGCCGCTTCTTTTCTGATGCCCGAGAACGCTGTCCAATCCTTCGTGTACGGTCTTGCCAAGGGTCGCCCCAGCCGGGGCCAGATGGATGTATATGATGGGGAGGCTGCCCTGCATGTAGAGGGGCGCATGGAGCCGGGGAGCCAGGATATTCAAATGCATGATCTTGTCCGGTTGGCTCATCATTTTGGCGTCAGCCGCATTGCGATGTTATATCGCCTGAAGGGTCTTCGCATAATTGACGAGAGCGAGCAAACGAGATTGGTCGATGAAGACAGGGCAGGCCGTGGTCGCGCCATAAGCGATTTTTTGGGTTTTCCCAAACCCGACCATCAGGCCGCAAGGAATCAATTCCGTTCACGGTTTCTTTCGCTGGGGATTGAGGCGCTGCGGCGCGAGGAAATCACCCGGAGCAAACTCCGGGAACTTGTCCGGCTGGCAGATCCCGAACGCGATGCGGATGAGTTGCTGGAGAAAGCCGGTTCGCTGGACGGGGCTTTTTGTTCTTGATATTGTGCTCCGTGGCGGATACCTTTCAGGCAGGCGACCGGAGAGGAAATGCACCCCAATCATCACGAACCTAATGGCATACCCCCAACTGGTTATTCCGGAATTGCCAAACCCGGCGAAACTGCCGGATCAAACCCAATACGCTCCACTGAGCAGTGTGTGGGAGGGGAGCGATGGCGAATTGCTGGAAGAAATGTTCAGGTTCTATCCCTCCATTCCAGTAGAGCCGATTCTTGACGCCACGCATAACGTCGGAAGGTTCTGGCGCGGATCGACGCGTCAGGTTGTTTCTATGGACATAGACTCCCGCTACAAGCCGATGATAGTGGGGGACAATCGGAACATGGTTGGCGTGGAATCATCTTCGTTTGGCGTTGTTGTATACGATCCGCCTCATGTGGGTCCACAAGGCAGAGACAAAAGCCGGAAGCGTTTCGATGTCGATTTCGGCGCAACGATGGCGTGTGGGGTAAAAGAGAATTGGACACTAAGTTATCTGTATCCCCCGTTTTTGAAGGAGGCCAAGCGGGTGCTGAAGCCGGAAGGGTTGTTACTTGCCAAGATAACCGACATGGTGAACAGCCACCGGTCGCGATGGGCGCACTGTGATTTCATGCGCATGGCCGAGGAAGCGGGATTCACCGTATGCGACCTTATTATAAAAGTCCGACACGGCCCCATGATTTCTGACAAATGGAAAACCGCGCACCATGCACGGAAGCGACACTGTTTCTGGATCATTTGCCGAAACGGCGATCGGTGCGAACGCCTCCCGAGCCGTGACTGAGCGTCGGGAATACAATCCTCTAAGCGTCGCAGAGCTTGGCCTGAATGCTGCGCGGGCCTTAATGGAGTACGAACATTGCCGCGTTGCCCCCGACCCCTGCGTTTGGCGGTGCTGGCGTTTACACGCTTCACTATTCGGGAGACTTCGCACCGTATTCCGGACTGGGCACTTCCCCGATTTATGTTGGCAAGGCGGATCACGGACTACATGGAAGGCTTACGAAGCACGCAAATTCGATAAATGCTTCGGAAAATCTCCGATTAGAGGACTTCGGATGTCGATGGCTTATACTGGAGCAGGTCTGGATCAACCTGACAGAACAAATACTTATTAAGCGATACTCCCCTCTATGGAATGTTGCGATAAAAGGGTTTGGCAATCACGATCCCGGAAGCGGGAGATATGCGCAGAAAAGATCACAATGGGATACAGTCCACCCTGGTCGCCCGTGGGCCCGGGGGCTGGCTGACAACGATCAGTCGGCAGCAGACCTCGTTACCCCAATTCGGACATATCTGTCAAATCAGGGAGGCAATGACAAAAAAATCTGAACCTGAACGGCATGAGGCTGGCAAAACGGCGAAAAAGAAAATGAATGGGTAAATGAGGTCCTTTCAGAATTCAAAAAGTAGCAAGAGGATAGGGCGTGTTCCTGCATCAGCCACAGTAACAAAATCATTCTGCGCCTCCCCCTCACAATTCCACCTCCACCCCCATACCGCACCTTTCCGCTTCTCTGACTATATGCGCGGCTGCGGCCAGAGCCTGCGCGGCATTGCCCACCGACTTGAACAAGGTGATTTCGTCCGGTGAGGTTCGCCCCGCCACGCCCCCTGAGACGATTTCGCCTATCTCGCTGTAGATATGGTTTTCGTCGATGAGTTTCTGGTTCAGGGGCTGTATGATATCTCCCGCTTCGGCCAGACAGGCTGCGCGCTGATCCACGACGACCTTGGCCGCCTGTATTGTTTCCACGGGAATTTCGGCCATGTCGGGGCGGAAAGAGCCCACGCCGTTGATGTGTGTGCCGGGGGCTACATCCGCGTGCGCAAAAACCGGAGTGTGCGACGTGGTGGCGGTACATACGATATCTGCCTCGCGTAGCTGCGCCGGTCCGGTGGCCGGGAGCACCTCATGGTTCAGCAGCGCCGTCATTTCGTGAGCGAATGCCTCGGTTTTTTCGGGGGTCCTTCCGAAAACGTACGTACGCCGAATGTCGCGCACGGCGCATACGGCTTCCAGTTGCGTCCGTCCCTGTACGCCAGGGCCAAAAATGGCCGCGACCTCGGCGTCCTTTCTCGCGAGCAAATCCGTGGCCAGCCCTGCTCCGGCTCCGGTCCGTAGCGCCGTAAGACATTCCCCATCCATTATGGCGAGAGGGCGGCCGTCTGTTGCATCCAGCACTACGACGAGGGCCTGGATGAAGGGCAACTGCCGGGCCGGATTCTCCGGATAGGCCGATACGATTTTAACACTGACCATCCCGGTATGCGGCAACCAGGCCGGCATGATCAGGACCTGCCCCTTGTTTTCAGGGATGGACAGGCTCTCACGTACAAGCACTGTGGCGCGACCGCCGGACAAGGCGGCATAGGCCTCTCTCATGCGCGCAATGGCGGTGTGCATATCCAGCGCTTGCCGGACATCCTCGCAAGACAATAGACGAATCCGGGACATGCGGGGCGCAGGTTAGTCAGCGTAGCAAAAAGCCATGGCGCAAGGGGTCGTCGGGGTCCAGGCAGAATGTGCTGTGGCCGGTGATATAGGCCTCTCCGGACACTTCCGGGATAATCGCCTCGTGAGGACCGAATGTTGTGGAGGCTTTGATGCACACGGTAAACGTGCTTCCGATAATACTTTCGATAACCAGCGGTTCGTCCGGCGCAATTTCTCCCCGGGCATGGTGAATGGCAGCTCGTGCGCTGATCCCCGTACCTGTGGGGGAGCGATCCACCTCGCCTTCGGCAAAGATACACACGTTCCGGCTGTGCGAGCCTTCCTGCCGGGCCGGGCCGATGAAAATCGTTCCATACAGGAAGCCCATGTCTTCTTCAAAGGGATGCCGAATGGTGCAGCTATCCATGATAGCGCGCTTGATGTCCATACCCTTTGCAATGAGCTCCGGCGTATAGCGCACCTCGCAGGCGAGACCGACTTCTTCCGCCTGGACAAAAGCATAATAGGCTCCGCCAAAAGCCAGATCGTAGCGTACGGAGCCCAGTCCCGGCACATCCACCATCTGATCGAGACGATCTACATACGAAGGCACATTCTCAAAGGAGACACGTCGTACTTGCCCGTTTTCCCAATGCCCGAAAGCCGTAACCAGGCCTGCCGGGGTATCGATACGTACGCAGGTTACGGGATCGGTTCGGGGAAGCAGGCCCGTTTCGAGCGCCACCCTGGTTATTGCAATGATCCCGTGGCCGCACATGGTGCTGTAGCCTTCGTTGTGCAGAAACAGGACCCCGAAATCCGCTTCCTCCGTGACCGGTTCCGTAAGCAGGCATCCGTACATGTCCGCATGGCCGCGGGGCTCCCACATGAGCGCCCGGCGTAGATGGTCCAGGCGCTGTTGTGCATGGCGCCGCCGGGCCAGAATGGAATTGCCCTCGAGGGGAGGGTAGCCGTCGATGATGACGCGCAACGGTTCGCCCGCCGTATGCGCATCGATCACGGTAATCCGGGACCACTCCGGGGGCGGTTTCCAGCGGGAGATTTTTTCGATATTCATGCTGAGCCGATGGCAGAAAAATGGCCGGGTCTGCGCGTGCGTGCGATCCGGTGATCTTCGCCTCCCCAATGCGTCGATGAGGGCCGAAAGCCGTTCTGTTGGCGGCGCTTCTTACGCCAGGATCTGCCGCACTACTTTCCCGTGTACGTCCGTGAGGCGGTAGTCCCGCCCCTGGTGTTTGTAGATCAGCCGCTCGTGATCCATGCCCAGCAGGTGCAGAATGGTTGCCTGCAGGTCATGGATGTGTACGCGATCTCTCACGGCCGAGTACCCGATCTCATCCGTTTCGCCGAAGGTGAACCCGCGCTTGACGCCGCCGCCCGCTACCCACATGGTGTACACGTCCGTGTGGTGATCGCGGCCCACGAAGGGATTGTCGTCGCCGGTGCGGTTCTCCAGCATCGGCGTGCGCCCAAACTCGCCGCCCCATACCAGGAGGGTATCGTCCAGGAGGCCTCGCTGCTTGAGGTCCATCAGGAGGGCGGTCGTGGCCCGGTCCGTTTCTTCGCAGCGCTCCTTGAAACCGATGTTGAGCGCTTCCTCTGCACTGGCGCCGTGCGCATCCCACCCCCAGTGAAACAGCTGCACGAAACGCACGCCCCGTTCCACCAGCCGGCGCGCCAGCAGGCAATTGTTCGCATAAGAGACCGCGCCGGGTTTCGTGCCGTACATGTCGTGGACCCACTGCGGCTCCTCCTCGATGTCCATTGCTTCCGGTACGGACATCTGCATACGGAAGGCCATTTCGTACTGGGCCATGCGCGACAGCGTTTCGGGGTCGCCGGCTTCCTCGTAATCCCGTTGGTTGATGGCGTTGATCGTTTCAATGGACTTTTTGCGCAGTTCGCGGCTCATACCCTGCGGATTGCCCACATAGAGCACCGGATCGCCGTGCGAGCGGCACTGTACGCCCTCGTACAGGGCGGGCAAAAAGCCGCTGCCGAATACGCTGCGCCCGCCGTCGGGCTGCTTGCCCCCGGAAAGCAGCACGATGAAGCCCGGCAGGTTCTGGTTCTCCGAGCCGAGCCCGTAGATTGCCCAGGACCCCATGCTGGGCCGCCCCGGACGGGCGTGTCCCGTGTGCAACAGGAGTTGCGCCGGCGCATGGTTGAATTCATCCGTGTGCATCGCCTTGAGGAAAGTAACCTCGTCGGCCGCCTCTGCGAAGTGCGGGAGCATGTCCGAGACCCATGCGCCGCTTTCCCCGCGCTGCGCAAACGTGGCCTGCGGTCCCAGCATCTTCGGCGTTCCCTTGATGAAGGGGAAGAACCTGCCTTCCAGCAGGGATTCCGGGCACAACTGCCCATTCAAGCGGTGCAGTTCGGGTTTGTAGTCGAACAATTCGAGCTGGGACGGCGCGCCGGCCATATGCAGGAAAATGACCCGCTTTGCGCGCGGGGCGAAGTGGAGCCCCCGGACACTGCTTGTAGCGCCCCGGATCGCGGAATCGGCGGCGCCGCACCCGGCGAGGGTTGGTAAGGCCAGCCCCCCAAAGCCTGCGGCGGCGGTTTTCAGAAAGTGACGCCGGGTGATCCGGTGGAGAGCGTCAAGACGCCGCTCCCTGTACGCTGCATCGGTCATGGCTATTCTTTCGTCAGGAAGGCGTCGAGATTGAGGATAGCGTTCGCTGCGACGGCAAGGGCGCCTTCTTCCGGCGAAGCGGACCCCGTCGCCGATGGGGAGGCCGGGTTGGGCACTACATATGCCGGTTCGGAGCCGTAGTCCGTTTGTTCCGCCTCTTCGTATCCGGCGAAGGCGTTCTCCTTGATGTGAACGAGTGCGGCGGCGGCTTCCGGACGTTGCCGGTAGTCGGCCAGCGCCGTTTCGTACAGGGTTACCAGATGCTGCAGTGCTTCCTCAGGTGGATCCCGTTGCAGCGCAAGGCGATATCCCTGCCGCAGCCGGTCTTCGGGCGTGTCGTATCCTTCGTCCTGCATACGGCGGGCGAGCGCCACGGCCGCTTCGACATACACGGGGTCGTTCAGCGTCACCAGCGATTGCAGCGGCGAATTGGTGCGGATGCGCCGGGAGGTGCATAACTCCCGGCTCATGGCGTCGAAAGCGAGCAGCGACGGGTACGGTACGGTTCGACGCCAGTATGTATACAGGGCGCGCCGGTAGCGGTCTTCGCCTTCGCTCGTTACCCACGTGAGGTCACTGTACGGATTTGTCCAGAGACCCGGCGGTTGCGGGGGAAACACGCTGGGCCCCAGCATCTTGTCGCTGAGCAGCCCGCTGACAGCGAGAGACTGGTCCCTGATCTGCTCGGCGGACAGCCGGAAACGCGGCCCCCGGGCAAGCAATTTGTTGTCCAGATCGATGTCGAGTAGTTCGGGCGAGACATGCGACGACTGGCGGTAGGTGGCGCTCGTTACGATTTCCTTGAGTAGCTGCTTTACGCTCCACTCGAAGTCCTGCGAGAATTGCAGGGCAAGGACGTCCAGCAGCTCCGGATGGGTGGGCGGTTCGCCCTGCGTTCCGAAATCTTCGACCGTTTCGACGATGCCGGCCCCGAAAAGCTGCTCCCAGAAGCGGTTCGTTACGACCCTGGCCGTGAGTGGGTTGGCGGGGTCGAAGAGCCACTGCGCGAGGCCGAGGCGGTTTCTCGGAGCATCCTCCGAAAAGGCCGGCAGCGCATCCGGTACATCGGGATCGACCTGTTCGCTGTGTACGAGCCAGTTGCCCCGGTCGAATATATGCGTGGTGCGCGCCGAGGCCGCCGGGAGTTCCCTGATGATGGGTGTCGTGAGCGGCCCCAGTTCGGCAATGGCTTTCTGCAGGCGGGACCGTTCCGCACGCATTGCTTCGAAGGCCGGATCCATGTCGATGAACAGGCTGCGCAGGATGAAGATATCGTTCGGGCTGCGCCGGTCGGCTTCTTTCTGCGCCGTCCGGATTACGGGCGGGTTCAGCGCGCGTCCCTCGAAGAAGGGAGGACGATCTATATCCCGGGCATATTCCTCGAAGCGTTGCGTCCATGCCGAGAAATCGTCGGGATTCACCGCCTCGTGCATTTCCTGCTCCAGCTTCTCCAGTTCGGCGATCAGCAGGCGGCCTTCTTCCGGCCGTTCGTCGAACTCGTAGAGTTTCGGCTCGTTGTCGTCCCGGTCCACATCGGCCGTGTTGTTGAAGAAGGCCAGGAGTTCGTAAAATTCTTCGCCCCGGAACGGGTCGTACGGGTGCCCGTGGCACTGCACGCATCCGATCGTGGTGCCTTGCCACACCTCGAAGGTGGTGTTGAGGCGGTCCATGACGGCGGCGACCCGAAACTCCTCGTCGTCCGTGCCGCCTTCCGTATTGGTCATCGTGTTCCGGTGGAACGCCGTGGCGATGAGCTGCTTCGTATCGGCGTCCGGCAGCAGATCGCCGGCCAGTTGCTCCGTCGAGAACCGGTCGAACGGTATGTCCTCGTTGAATGCC
Organism: Rhodothermales bacterium; assembly: GCA_965248175.1. GTDB lineage: Bacteria > Bacteroidota > Rhodothermia > Rhodothermales > VXPQ01 > VXPQ01. The sequence goes on along the minus strand of OZ252093.1, from coordinate 136,357 downwards.
TCGATCACCCAGTTGCGGTATTTCCAGATCGAACGGGGCGTGTCTTTTTCGTATCCGTTCGAGTCGGCATAGCGGGCCAGATCGAGCCAGTATCCCGCCCATCGTTCCCCGAACCGCGGGGAGGCGAGCAGCTTGTTTACCGCCTCTTCATATTGCATGTCGGACGGGTCTGCACAGAAGGCGTCCGTGTCTTCCGGAGATGGCGGAAGCCCTGTCAGGTCGAGGCTCACGCGCCGCAGCAGCACGGTGCAATCCGCCTCCGGCGACGGGCGCAGGTTTTCCCGGTCCAGCCGGGCCAGCACGAAGCGGTCGATGTCGTTGTTCGGCCATGCGGGATCGGATACCTCCGGGACATCCGGCGTTTCCGGCGCCACGTAGGCCCAATGGGGCTCCCAGGCGGCTCCTTCGTCGATCCAGCGTTTCAGCAGGTCGATTTCCTTGTTACTGAGCGCTGGTCCTTCGGCAGGCATACGCTCGTCGGGATCGGTATGCGTGACCCGTCGAATGAGCTCACTTTTCCCCGACCGGCCCGGTACGATCGCGTGTTTCCCCGATTCAGTGGGCTGGAGCGCATCGTCGCGAAAGAGAAGGCTCAACTCGGCCTGCTGCCGTACACCGCCGTGGCATGTTACGCAGTTTTCGTTGAGGATCGGGCGGATGTCCTCGTTGAAATCCACCTCGCTTCCACCGGCCCTGGACGCCCACAGGGCGATGACGCCTACCGCCAGCACGGCGGCAACCGTCAGGGTTCGTCGGCGGAGCAGAGAGGAGAACATCGACGCGCAGAGATTCGATGCGGGATATTATTCCGGGCGGCGAGGCGCGCAATCACCCGATAAAAGGTGCGCAATTCGTCAAAAATACGTAATGCGTTACCACTCGTTTTCTTCCTTGGCGACCGGGGCGTGTACCGGTACCGGATAGTTTCCTGTAAAACAGGCATTGCAGTAGCCCGCTTCGCTCCGGTTGGCGCTATGCACGGCCTTCATCAATCCTTCCACGGAGAGGTAGGCCAGCGAATCCACGCAGAGCCATTTTGCGCGCTCTTCGTCGGAACTGAACTCGTGCGCAAACAATTCGCCGTGGCTGGGGAAATCCATGCCGTAGTAGCATGGATTGATTACGGGAGGGGACGCCACCCGGAAATGCACTTCCCGCGCGCCCGCCTTGCGGATCATGTCGACGATGTACCGGGCCGTCGTGCCGCGCACAATGGAGTCGTCCACGATGACGACAATGCGATCCTTGAGTACGCCTTCCACCGTGTTGAACTTGCAGCGTACCCGCATTTCCCGCCGGTCCTGTCCGGGGGCAATGAACGTGCGCCCCACATAGTGGTTGCGAATGAGGCCGATCTCGAATTTGCTCGAAAAACCCAGTTTGTGGCATTCGCTCACATACCCCAGTGCGCTCGTGTTGGACGAGTCGGGCACGGAGATGACAATGGGGAGCTTGTTTCCTTTTCTTACGGACGGGACCGGCGCCTCGCGCGCCAGTTGCTTGCCGATCTGCCGGCGCACCTTGTCCACCATCTCCCCGTAGATCCGCGAATCCGGGCGCGAGAAATATACGTATTCGAAGACGCACTGGCTGATTTCGTGCGACCGGGCCAACTGGAAACTCCGGAACGAACCCGTTTCGACCCCTTCCCGGTCGATCACCAGGATTTCCCCGGGTTCCACGTCGCGCACGTATTCGGCTCCTATAAGATCGAAGGCGCAGGTTTCGCTGGCTACGCACCAGGAGGCTTCGTTCAGGCGCCCCAGCGACAACGGACGAAATCCGCTCGGGTCGCGAATGGCGATGAGGCTTTCGTCCGTAAGGATAACGAGCGAAAACGCCCCTTCCAGTTGGCTGAGTGCGTCCCTGATCTGGTTGATCTGCTTGCTTCGCCGGCTTTGTGCGATGAGATGGAGGACCAGTTCCGTATCGCTGGTCGTCTGGAACAAGGTCCCCTGGTCGCTGAAGGACTGGCGCAACTCGCGGGCATTCGAGAGGTTGCCGTTATGCGCAATGGCGAGGTTGCCGTCTTTGTAATGCACAACAAACGGTTGGATGTTCGCCTTGTTGTCCGAGGCGCCCGTTGTAGAATACCGGTTGTGCCCGATGGCGGCGTTGCCCAGCAGTTTGGTCTCGAAGAGAGACTGATCGGAAAAAACATCCAGCACCAGTCCCCGGCCCCGGTGGGCCTGCATGACGGGGCGCTGTTTCGTTTCGTCGTAGGTAGAGGTGACGATTCCCGACGACTCCTGGCCGCGGTGCTGGAGGGCGTGCAATCCGTAGTACGTATGCCGCGCCGCATCCTCGGCGTTGAATATCCCGAAGATGCCGCAATACTCTCGTATTTGACGCATTCGGCTCCAGTTAATTGATGGGAGGCCTGTGCCTGGTATAAAGGTAGGAAATTCCTGTGCCTTATACAATGGACTCAAGCCGAACTGTCGGGTGCATTTGCATCGCTTTTCCGCTTGTTGGAAAGCGGAGCGCGCCGCACATGTACGCGGCCTATCCGGTTGTTCTCGATCGTTACGACCCGCATGACGAGGCCCTCGATTTCCATCGTGTTGTCTTTCTCCGGGATCGCTCCCATCTCGTGGAAGATCAGCCCTCCGAGCGTTTCAAAATCGTATGCTTCGGTGTCGAGCGAGGCGCCGAGCAGTTCGTTCACGTCATCAAGATCGATGCGCGCATCGAACAGGTACGTAGCGTCGTCGAGACGCTCGTAGAGTTGCTCTTCGCTTTCGTCGTGCTCGTCGCGGATTTCCCCTACGATTTCTTCCAGTATGTCTTCGAGCGTGACCAGTCCCGCCGTGCCTCCGTATTCGTCGACGACCACGGCCATATGGGTTTTTTTCGCTTGCAGATCCTTGAGCAGATCGTCCAGCTTCTTGCCCGGAGGCACGAAAATGGCTGGTCGAGCCACTTCCATCCAGTCGAGGGATGCATCTCCGTTAGCGCCCAGCAGGTAGGGAAGTAAGTCCTTGGCGTACACGATGCCCAGCATGTTGTCGAGGTGATCGGCGTACAGCGGAATGCGTGAATGCCCTGTGTTTCGGATCAATTCGAGTGCTTCGCCGATGTCGGCGGTCACCGGAAGCGCCACGATATCGAGGCGGCTCACCATGATTTCCCGGACGGACGTTTCTCCGAACTCCACGATCGAGTAAATGAGTTCTTTTTCTTCTTCTTCGAGGGTGCCGTGCGCTTCTCCCACATCGGCGAGCGTTTTCAGGTCTTCCGGGGAAATGCGCGTTCCTTCGGTTTCGAGGCGCTCGTGCATGAATCGTGTCGAACGGGCCAGGAAGTCGGACAGGGGATAAAGGATGCGATGCAGCGCCGCCAGCGGTCCGGAAACGGCCCGGCTGAAGGCCCCGGCATAGCGTACCGCGAGCAACTTCGGCGTGATTTCGCTCATGACGAGGATGATGAAGGTCAGCACCACGATTTCCAGAACGACCGTGACGGCGGGATTCCAGTCCATTGCCTCTGCGATCCTGGCGGTCAGCAGGGCGGCTACGATGGCGGCGGCCACGTTCGCTCCCGTGTTCAGGATCAGAATCGTGATGAGCAGCCGCCGGGGGCGTTCGAGAAGTTTCAGCACCCGCCTCGACGCGCGGTCGCCTGCTTCCGCAAGAGATGCCTTCGCCGAACCGGTGAGCGAAAAAAGCGCCACCTCCGAACCGGAGAAGATCGCTGACATCAGGAGGAGTGCGAGCAGCGCGATTACACAGGCGGCCACGAATGCCCCGCTCAGCGATGCGGGCGCATTCTGCAGGAGAATGAATAACGAAGCAGTGTCAGGGTCCAACGGAGGGGCGGCAAGTTCCTGATAACAGATGGAAAAGTAGGGATTTGCGCACACATTCGCGCAGTAATAACGGGCGCCGGGGGGTGTGGCAGGCGTATGCGGGAGCGAGCGGTGCGCAGTCGGCTATTCGTACAGGTCGTCGAGATCGGCATCCGCCAGTTCTTTCAGGAAGGCTGCGATTTTCGTCGTCACGTCGACGAAGAATCGAGCTCCCTTGTCCGGAGTAGCCAGCGAGGGGTCTCCAACCCCGGTACTTTCGGTTACCTGCGACCACTTCCGTTCGGCCCAGACCCATTTTTCCCGCAACCCCTCGATGTTGAATCGCCGCTCTGCGCCGTCACCGGCTTCTTCGAGCGGAAGCACCAGTTCGGGACAAAGGTGCATCATAAGGCTCGTTTCCATTTCACCGGCATGATCCGCCGGCATTTCGAAATACTCCGCAACGTTCATAATCCGGAACCAGTGCATTTCGCACAGAAACATCTGTGGGTGAGCGGTGCCGATTTCCCGGATCATTTGTCGAAAATCGTTGCCTCCGTGGCCGTTGAGTATAAGTAGTTTCCGGATTTCGGTGCGCGAGACGGCATCGACGATATCCCCGAGGATGGCGGCTTGCGTGCTCGGATAGAGATTCATGTCGAGCTTTATGTCCAGTTGCCCGGTGTTGACGCCGAAAGGAATCGTGGGCAGGACAATGATGTTGGCGTCGGCTTCCCATGCCTTGCGCGCCGCTTCGGCGGCGATATGGTCGCATTCGGCCACATCGGTGGAGTAGGGCAGATGGTGGTTGTGCGCTTCCGTCGCGCCCCAGGGCAGGATAGCGACATCGTATGTGGTTTGCCGGACGGTCTTCCAGTTTGTGTCGGCAAGAATGTACGGGCGAATGGACATGATGGGGGGCAAGGCGGTTCGTCGGAGAAGAGTATCAGGCGTCTTTGGGCAATGTTTTTCACTACCCGCTATGCCGCCGGTCGGGATCGTACACCGGTTTCCCCATGGGACGTGTGCGGAGCGTACCGTCGCGCAGGGCCCGGACCCGCTCGCGGGCAATCGCCACGTATTCGGGCACGATGTCGCAACCGTATGCCTTCCTGCCGTGCATCAGGGCTGCGACGATCGACGATCCGACGCCCATATACGGATCAAAGACCGCATCGCCCGGATCGGTCATGGACAGCACGAGTCGCTCCGCCAGTTCGACGGGAAACTGGCAGGGGTGGATCGTTTTCTCCACGTGATTGCTTTTGACGTTGGGAAACGGCCACACATCGCTGGGGTTCTTGCCATTCGGGTTGCCCGAGAGCTGCCCGATGTTAGGTCCCTTGAAATGCCGCTTGTTCGGGTATTTGGCCGGAATCCGGACCGGGTCCAGATGAAACGTGTAATCGTTGCTCCGGGTCCACCAGTTGATCGTTTCATAGCGCCCGGAGAACCGCTTTGAGCAATGCAGGCCGTGTCCGAAGCGCCACACGATCCGGTTCCGCATCTTCAGATCGTGCTTGCGGAAAAGCGGGTACAGCACGGTGTCGAGCGGGATGATTTCCCCCTGTTCCACATAGTTGCCGACCTGCCAGCACAGGGAGCCTGAGGGGTGCAGGAGCCGCACGCATTCGGAGATGACGCGATCCTGCCGGTGCAGGTACTCTTCCAGCGGCGCCCGTTTCTCGTAGGATTTGCCGAGGTTATAGGGAGGCGACGTGACGATCAGTTTCATCTGCCCGTCCTCGAGTTCCCGCATGAATACAAGGTTATCCTTGCATTCCATGACCGGCGTATCCTGTCCGCTCGCCTGCATCCGGCGCGTTTCGTGTCAGGTGGACGTTTCTCCGAGCAACCATGGAACCAGCGCCTTGTTCGGATCGGCGATTTCCTCGATCGAGGCATACCACCAGCGTTCCCATCCCTGCGGCGGAAGCCCTGCGAAGAGCATGAGGTTAAGCGGGTAGGTTTCACTGTCCGTACAGCGCCGGAAGTCGTCCCGGAACAGGAAGGTGGGTTTGCCCCAGGCAATGGCCAGGCCCAGTTCCACCATGGCGCCTTCGTCCGGGGGGAAACCGTTCACTACGGCGAATATCCCGTCTGCCTCGCGCACATCGCGTACATCGGCCTGACCTACCTCGTACGCCCAGCCTATCTTGCTGAAGTCGATCTGGTTGTTGCGCTCGAACGGCTCCCACACTTCCGCGTCGGCTTCGTCCAGCACCGCCACGAGATCGGCCAGCGGTCCAGCCTTTTGCTGCGCCGAGAAGCCGTAGGGATTCGCGAGATACAGCGTCTTGCGGGCGTGTTCCGGCATGGGTCAGAACGGGAGATCGTCGTCCGGTTCGAACCCTGCAGTATCCTCGACGGGGGCTTTGTTTGCGGTTGCCGCGTTCCGGGGTCGATTAGCTCCCCCCCCGGAAGAGCCGCCTCCCGATCCGCCTTCGCCTCGCGAGTCCAGCATCATCATTTCGCGGGCGCGGACTTCCGTGGTGTAGCGCGTGTTGCCGTCGCGATCTTCCCATGAGCGCGTCTGCAATTGCCCCTCGAAATATACCTTTGACCCTTTTCGCAGGTATTCGCCGCATATTTCCGCAAGGCGGGACCAGGCTACAATGCTGTGCCATTCAGTCCGCTCGACCATTTCTCCGTTTGCATCCTTGTACCGTTCGGTGGTTGCAAGCCGCACATTGCACACCGGCGTTCCGCTTCCGGTGTAGCGCGTTTCCGGATCCTGTCCCAGATTTCCAATGAGAATGACTTTATTGATGGCATATGCCATGAGAATACCTCTGCATGTATGGTGAGTGCAATGCCGGCCGACGACACAGTAGTTGCAGGCTCGCGCTTATAGACCCGCGCCGCCCTCAAACATAACTCCCGGGACGAATTTTTTGCTGGCCTCAAGGAGGAAATACCGAGTTTCTACGTTACGCACAAGGTCGGAAATCATGGCGATTAGTTACCCACATCTTTTGGACATGAATCGCTTCGGGTTGTGGATAAAAGCCCCGGATTCCCCGTAGCCGGTGTACATTTTGTGGAAAACCAAGTGATTTTGCAGACCGTGTACGCTTGCGCACGACCCGTCCGCTGCATGTTTTTCATCGTGACGGAACGCGGCGCCACGTACCTTAATAGTATGTGCATCCACTGCATACCCTGATCCGGATGCGGCGCCCCCCATTCCTGAATCACACTATATGTATATTGAACATATGCCATCAGGTTCCACGAAGCACAATACGTACGACCACAGGGTCGACCCTGCGTTTGCACCGGGAGAAGAAGAGCAGGCGGCGTATGCCACATTTTCCGCCATTGTCCGGCAGTTGCGGCGGGATTGCCCCTGGGATCGGGAGCAGACCCACGAATCCGTCAAGCACCTGCTGATCGAGGAGGCCTACGAGACCGTTTCGGCGATCGACGAAGGGGACCGGGACGGGCTGTGCGAGGAACTGGGCGATCTGCTGCTGCATGTGGCGTTTCATGGCGTGATTGCCGAGGGAGACGAACGGTTCTCGATCACGGACATTATCCGCAAGGAAACCTCCAAGCTGGTGCGGCGCCACCCGCATGTGTTCGAGGATACGCAGGTGGAAGATGCGGGGGAGGTGGTGCGCAACTGGGAGCAGATCAAGTTGGCGGAGGGGGCAAAGAAATCGGCGCTGGAGGGCGTGCCCCGCCAGCTCCCCGCCCTCCTCAGGGCGCATCGCATCCAGCAAAAAGCCTCCGGGGTCGGATTCGATTTCCCGGAGCGGGCGGGCGCCTGGGAGAAGGTCTGCGAAGAAATCCGGGAATTTGCGGAGGTGGATGCTCCGGGTGTTTCACCGGAGGAAAGGGAGCGCGAGTTCGGCGATGTGCTTTTTGCACTGGTGAATTATGCGCGGATGAGCGGCCTCAATGCGGAAAACGCGCTCTCCCGCACGAACGATACGTTCGTACGGCGCTTCAGGCATATCGAGGAGCGGCTGGCGGCGTCGGGCCGGACTCCCGCCCAATCGGACCTGACAGAAATGGATGCCTTCTGGGAGGAGGCAAAGGGGCTGGATACGAAAGGGGAGAACACGGATGGTATCGAGCGGGGATAGGGATATTCCCGCCCAATGCCCTGTGCGGATCGATCCCTTGCAAGAACCCAGGTCCACCCGTTATCCCACGAGGTCCTTCAATTCCTGGACGCGCCGGATGATGGCCGCCCGCTCCATCTTTCGATATTTTTCGGGCAACAGGGCTCTGCTTGTGCATTCCAGCACGGCCACCAGCGTTTGCAACTCCACTTCTTCGGGGTAGGCGGGCGGGATGAAATCGCGCACCGCTTCTTCGAGGATCTTTTTTGTAATGGGGTACACGCCGTTCGCCTTACTCGGAAGGACGGCGCCGTCTTCCGTTAGTTGCACGCCCGCCCGGAACTTCGCGCGCGTAAACAGCGCCTCCATGTCCGCCCCGCTGAACAGGCGGTCACTGTTGAGCAATGCATCCGGCATGTCGCGCATGTCCAGTCGGGCGCCTGTTCGCTGCATGGTGACGCGAAGCAGTTCTTCCCGTTCTTCTTTTGCTTCCGGGTAGAACAGGGCAATGTGTTCTTCGGCCCGTCCCTGCCGCTTCAGGTCGATGGGCATCAGGTCGGGGCGCGCCGTGACGAGGAAGAAGAGAATGCGCCCCCGGTGCGACGAGTTGCTCATGAAGGTGGCGATCTGTCCGAATACCCGGCTGGAAACGCCCGAATCGCCCTGTGCATCACGGTTACCGAGGGCCGTGTCCGCCTCGTCGATCATTACCGCCACCGGTGTCATGGCCTCGAGCAAATGGAGAATTTTTTCGAGATTGCCTTCCGTGACGCCCTGCCACTGCGAGCGGAAGTTTTTCAGCGTCACCATCGGGACGCCTATCTCCCCCGCAAAGCAGGTGATCAGGAACGTTTTGCCCGTTCCCACGGGGCCGCTGACCAGATACCCCATGGGCAATACATCCGGGCGAGCGGCCCGCAAGGCGCCGGCGGCCTGCCGGAGATGCGCCTTGGCTTCCCGGTGCCCCGCCACCATGTCGAGGTTGAATTCGGTTTTCACGAACTCCAGCATACCGTATGCTTCCGCCTCGATGAACTCCTTTTTCATGCTGGAAAGCGCCTCGAACGTCAGTAGGGTGCGGTTTTCGAGCACATCGGCAAGAATCGTGCGGAGTTGGGTATAGCCCAGTCCGGCGGTATGGTGGGCTACGGCTTCCGGGGAGACCTCCGAATGTTGCGCAAAGATGTTTGCCCGCTCGAGGAGGGACCAGCGCGCGAAGGCGAGCCGGGCTTCCTCGTCCGGCATGGGAATCCGTATTTCCGCAGTGTACGGACTCTGCACGAGTTGCCGGTTCAGATCCGTGAGGTTTTCCGCAATGAGGCAGAGGGTGAAGTCGCCTTCAAGGAAAAGGGGGTCGTGCGCCCATTTCTGGAGAAACACGAGCGCATTACGGTCTTCGGCGGAGTACATGGACGCCTCGGCCATCGGAACAATGGTTTCCGCATAATCCACCACGCAGGCAATGCGCAAGCCGTCGGCGAGGCGCGTACGAAAATAATTTTCCAGGACGGAAAACACGCGGACCGGGTCTCTCGGCAAGGCGCGCGCATATTCGGTGCCGAAGATGGCGTCATACCCTGAAACGGCCCGGTGGAAGTCTTTCCGGGACGCCGCGTCGGCAAAATGAATACCGGCGGAACGGTCGTAAAAAATCACGATGTCCCGCGCCGCAAACAGGTCGTTTACCAGAAATTCTCGTAGCGGCGCATAGCCGGGATCTCCGTCTTCGGTTTCGCCGGGCACGAGATCGCGGACGTTGCCGTAGAGAATGAACTGCGTGAGCGTCTTCGTGAGGTACTTGCGCGCCAGGTCGCGGGCCCAGGACGGGTAGCGGGCCCAGGTATCGAGGATGGGGGTCCGGGCCGTCCCGGCGGGTGTTTCGAGCGAGGGAGCGTCGTTGTGCGACGTCCCTTCCCGGGGTGAATGCTCCGTCGCATCCCCGGATTCGGGGACCTGCTGTTCCCCGGAAGAAGGCGTGTGGCTTTGATCGGTCATGGGCCTCGCGTCCGGGCGTATGCGCGTTCGGACGGGTGCTTGAAAAACGGAAGCAGTCTTGCCGAAACTTATCGTACGTGCACGAGCGAATGTGTTTCGTTGTGGACCGTGCCTGAGAAACCCTCTACCCGCAAACGATAAAAATACGTACCCGACGGGAGTTCGGTTGCGTCGAAGGGGATATGATACCAGCGTTCACCCTCGGCGGGGCCTTCCGCAAGATTCGCCACGTTGCGTCCGAGCGCATCGAACACCTTGAGATGGACGATACCGTCCTGCGGCAAATAATACCGAATCGTGGTCGTGTGGAGGAACGGGTCGGGGTAGTTCTCGGTGAGGATATATTCTTGCGGGCGTTCGGCGTATGCGGCGCCAAGCGGGGCATTGCCGGTCACAAGCAGGGTACGGATGTGCTCGACCAGGTCGTGGAAGATGGCGAGGTTGTTCTCCCCGGGGCAACTTGTGGAGGCTCCTGGAAACTGGCCGTGTCCGCGCAGGTTGTCCGGCGATACGCTGTAATTTTCGGAAAGGAATGCGAAGGTGACAGCCAGGGAATCGAAAGTCGGCAGCGACAGCCTGTCCGTACACCGGGCAAGATAGGGAGGATGGTAACACCCCAGCATGCACACCCCGATGTTGCCGGTGTTGTGGCCGCCCACATGCGCGCCCTTCGCCAGGGCGGGTACGGACGCGAGCGATGTTTCGCCATGCAAAAAGGGCCGGCCCTGGTAGAGCCGACCGCTTTGGTCCAGCACAAAATGGTATCCGATGTCGCTCCAGCCCCGGATGTTCTGGTGCAGGTCCTGGATGGCTTTCAGTTGCGCAAGTCCTTCTTTGTGCGTGTAGGCCCAGAAACCGGCGGCATGATGAAAGGCCATCTTCAGGTAGTCGGGGTGGGCCAGCGCCTCGGGATTGCCCCGGAAAAAGTCGGCCTTCCATGCTCCTCTGCCATGCATGTGTGGCGGGACAATGATGCCTGTTTTCTGTTGACGAGCCTCGCCGGTTTCTCCGGGATGCTTCTTGCCGGGTGCGTCTCGTTCCGCTCCGGGCTTTTCGCCTTCTTCATCCTCCCGGTCCGCATCCGTTCGGTTGTCGAAGATGCCTGCAGCTACGAGAGCGACGGACGCCAGCGTTTTGAAGCGTACCTCGAACCGCCCTGCAGAAAACACTTCATTTCCATGAAAGCCGGCGAAGAACGTATCCCCGGTAGCCGAAAATACCACGCGCAGCGTGTTCCAGGGGCCATCCTCGAAGCGCACCCACCCGGTCAGGTTGCGGTCGGAGGTTGTTCCCTGCACGACGAATCCTGTCGCCTCCGCGGGGATTTTCACGGTGATCCATGCCGGTTCTCCCGTCTTGGAGAGGGGGGAGGGGGCAAACGCCACGGCGTTGGCTCCGAGATCGGCGAACAGGGAAGATATCGGCTGCGCGCTGACGGGCATGGACGCCACGATCAGCCCAGGCTGGCGCCCACACACAGTAACAGCGACCGGAGATCTCTCCGGCGCAGCCACCCCCTCTGAAGCATCTTAATGGCGTACTGCATAAGGAATCGGGTCATGTGCAGGGTGCAGAGTATGTATACGCAGTGCGCGTGGTTCCACGAAAGCGCAGGCGGGACGAGGTGCGCAGTGTGCGCGTGGCCTCAGAATCCGAGATCGATGGTAAACCAGTGTGTCTGTTCGAGGCGCCCGAAATCCGCCCAGGCATAGTCGATGCGGACGCGGAGCGCCCTGTCGAGACGAAGATTCAGTCCTCCGCCCATCGTAAGCCCCTGCTCGCCGTTCGCCTCGAACAGGTTGCGGTAGCCTGCCCGCAACGCGATCAGGTTCCGGAAGTCGTACTCTGCGCCGAAGTTCACATATTCGTAGTTGTCGTTCGGGTGCGCCGCATCGGTGGAGAGCACGAAGGTATGATCCGCCGTCTGCAAGGCATCCCAGGACAGACCGATCCGAAACAGGAGCGGTAGCGGATGCCGGTCCAGCAGGTATTCGGAATTGACGATTTCCACCACGCCGCCCTGGTTTGGCGTCGGGTCCGTACTGAATACGATGTCGCGCCCGCTCATTTGCATCTTCGGCCCGAAGTTCGAGAAGCTGGCGCCGAGGCGCAGGCGCTCGTATGGCGTCGTAAAAAGCGTGCCCACATCAAGGGCGATGGACGACGCCGTACTGTGCCAGATGCGTTCCTGAATGAACTTGAAGCTTCCGCCGATGGAGAAGCGATCCGTCAGCGCTCGCCCGTACGACACCTGGATCGCGTAGTTCTGCACCTTGAAACGCTCTCCGGTGCCTTCCGGCTGCGCGATCGTACGCACGAGCATATCCCCGGAATCGAGGTAGATCAACGAAGCGGCCAGTGTGCCTGCATTACCGAGCGAAGTACCGAAGGCCGCGAAATTGTAGGTGATATCGGCAAGGTACCGGGTATGCGCCAACTGCACGGAGGCGCCGGACAGACGCGCGAGGCCTGCCGGATTCCAGTACATTGCAGACAGGTCGTTCGCCTGGGCGACGAACGCGCCCCCCAGCGCAATGGGCCGGGCGCCCACGCCGAGTTTCAGGAATTGTCCTGCCGTCGCGCCCGTCTTCGTAATGGTCTTGTTCCGGGGGGACGATGCATTCTCCTGCCCCCGGACTTCGAGGGGCAGCATCAGCAGGACGGCTATCGCAGTGAGATATCTCATGTCACTTTATGACGGCGAATTTTCCGATAGCCGATCCCTCCGGCGCATCCACATGGAAGATGTAGAGACCGTAGGCGATGTTCATGTTGTCGAGAGTGCGCAGGTCCCAGAAGACCTTGCCGTCGTCCACCGCGCTGCTGTGTTCGATCGTATCGACCAGTTCCCCGGCCAGTGTGTAGATACGGATCGTGCACTCCTTCGGCACATTGGCGAAATACAGCCGGCGGTCCCCCCGTTCGGTGTTCGAAATCGGGTTTCTCGGTTCGATCTCGTTGGTGGCGACGTAGGGGTTGGGCACCACGTAGATATTGCTTAGCGCTTCCTTCGCCAGGACGGGGTCCGATCCGGCTTCCTCCGTGCGGAATGTGTACGTATCCTCGTCGGCGAACGGCTTATTCGTTCGGATGAAGAGCACATCCCCGGCGCCGGGCGGCTCGGCGCGGGCTTCCGCAGTGATCCGGAATTGCCAGGTGGCCACGTCCCTTCCATCGATGTTTTCCACGAAGATGGCGGCCTCGTTCAGGTCCCAGACCCCGTTTCGGTTGGCGTCCGGCACGAATGCTCGGACCGGTTCATTCGCTTTGGTCAGGTTGACGATTTCGAAGGGAAGATCCAGATTCGTCACGAATGCTTGCATTACAGGGCCGTCGGCAAACCGTATCTCATAATCGTTGGGTTGTCCGCGCCGTCCCGGGCCGGCCGAGGCTACCCGCACTTCGAACGGCAACGTGGCATTGCCTTCCGTCCATCCCGTTTGTTCGGCGTCGATCTCCAGGATGTGATCCTGCACGAACACGTGCAGCCCTTCGAAGACCGGGTTGGCCTCCTCGTTTTGCAAGAGGTTGCTCCGGTAGATGGGCGCGTACAGGAACGAGGCAACCAGTTTCTGGAAGGCCTCGATGCTTGCGTCGGGCAGGATTTCAACGGATCCTGCGTCAGGGTACAGCACATACTCCACGCCGGCTTCCAGCGTACGTCCGTCTTCCGTACGCAGCGTGAAGGAATCCGGGACGATATTTTTGTGGCCAAGCCCGGAGAACTGTCCCGGTCGTCCGGTCAAGGTGATCGTGCGCGTCATCTCGTTGGTCACCGTGTAGACGGTTTTTCCGTTGATCTGGTCGAAATAGATCCTATACGGATTGCCGGCCGCCACGGTCGGTGCATCCACGATCGCGATCTTCAGGTCGCCGGTAGCCACGCCTTGCGTATGATCAAGTTGGACGGAGGGCGCCACATACCCCGCAGCGGGCGGGCGCGGTATGACCGACATGGCGTTCACATCGAAGACGTACTCGTCCGTCGTGGGGTTGTACGTGATGGTCTTGCTTGTTTCCGTGGGGGGAATGCCGCCGGAGAATCCCTGTACGTCGCTACCGGCATAGCCCCGGTCGTAGGCCGTGACCGCATAATAATACGTTTGCCCGTTGCGCACGTTGTTCGAGTCTACGTAGGTATGGTAGAGGCCCGTATCGTCCCCGAGGTCGTAGGCGATGCCCCGGTCCGCGAATGGAATGGGCGACGGGCCGGCGATCCCGTTATCGAGGTCAAACTTCGCCTCCACGCCCCGTTCGTCCGTGAGCGGGCGGAAAAGAAACCTGGTGCCGTTCACGTCTGTGATTATCTGCTGGTCGGCGAATTCCTGATCGGTCGAGCGGTAAATCGCGTAGCCCTCGAAATCCGCTTCTCGCGTGAGCGGGTCGATGGTCTCCTCGGACCGGTTTCCCCAGTAGAGCGTCACTTTTTTGTCCCCGGGCACGACCTGCACGAGCGGTTTACGGGGCGGCTTCGCGAATCGATACCCCACATCGTAAATCTGCTGCACTGTGCGGGCGTTCAGGCGCAGGTCTGCGAGGTTTTCTCCTACGAGGAGCGCAATGGAGAAACGCTTTGTTTCGCCGGCGCGCAGCGGAAAGTCTCCTGCCCCGTAGATGAATACGTAGTCGCCCGGCTCAGTCGGGATGTCGTCGAAGCGGCCCGGTTCCACGAAGTTCCACACGCGTGCGTCGTTGGAGATGTTGTTGCCGCCGAACGGGGGCGAAGCGAACGATGTCAACCCGATCATGTCGCTTTCGTCGATGTCCGTGAACTCGAAGTTCGGCTCGCCCGGTTTGGTGATGTCGAACTGGGAACCTCCGGTAGGCATTCCGTCCCCTTCCCCCTGATCTCCTGTTCCGGGTACGCCGTCGAGACCCACATCGTCCGTTTCCGGGTCCCAGTCCTCGTCGTTGTCGAGCCCGTCGGTCCACGATTCGTCCAGCATTCCGTCCCCGTCGTTGTCCACACCGTCGCCCGGGAAGAACGTGCCCCCGGAAGCTTCGCACGCAGCTGCGTCGGCTCCGCTGCCGTCGATGCATTCGCGGCCTCGTCCGGGGCTTTCGAGAAACTTGTATCCGAAGTATCCCGGCGGCCTGCCGGCTACGTCGGATCGTCCGTCGTCGTCCCAGGCGTAGACCATGTTCAGGGCCGTATCGAAGTTGGCAAGGTCGTCGTGCCAGTCGCTCGGCCCGCCGACATGCGGGTCGCCCCACATGCCGAAACGGACTCGCTCAAGATTCCTCTCGCTCTTGTTCGTGATCTTGTAGACGAGAAAAATGGCATCTTCCGCCAGCGGGTTCGACCACTGGTAGAGCCGCGTTTCGACCTCCAGCCCAAGGCCCTTGCGGGTCGGATCGCTGGGAAACGGCAGGTACGCGAATTCCCTGTTTCCGTAGTCGTTCATGAAGTACAGGGCTTCCTTGTCCGCATTGGAAGCGCCCTGCTGGAGGGCCCCCGGCCACACGTATTCCCCGATGTTGACATTGTACCAGTCTTCCGGCCACGGATCCGGCCTGCCGTCGAGGTCCTTGTCCCGGTCATCGCTCGTGGGGATCAGTTTCGATTCGGCGTTGACCACCTGGATGCCCTCGAAGCTGCCCACCGGTTCCGCACAGGGGATGGGCTGCCAGCCCCAGCGTTCCCTGCCATCCGGGGAGACTTCGCCCCCATTCGATGCAAGGCCGTCGGACACGATGTGCATTACATAGACCGCGTCCCCCGCCGCGTCCCGCACGATCTGGCCATTCTCGTCGCGTTTCGGCACGCTTTGCGGGTCTTCGCGGTTCGGATCGACGATCTCGGCGCCCACGAACGGTCCGAACTCGTACCCGTAGCCCAACCCGTTCCACACGATGTCGGTAATCGTATTGCCCGGCGAGGAGATCGACCCGAAGTTAGTGATCTGGGTAGTGATCTTGTTGCCGTTCATGATGGCGTCGCGCCGGTTCGTGAAATCCGGGCACGTGGCGTTTGCCGCCGGCGCCCCCGATACCGACAGACGCTCCAGCCAGCGACCGACTTCCCGGTACGACCAATCCCGCGAACGGCTCTCTACCTGCTGCGCCTGGGCGCTATGCGCCGCGGGGAGCAAAAGAAAGCCGGCTGTCAGGCAGCCAAGGAAGATGGTGCGAAAGGGCATGTCGCGTGGGGCTTGCTTGCGCAAGGGGGCGTGCTTCGTGTTTTCAGAAGGCGATGGTTACGCCGACGCGAATCTCGCGCGGGGCCGAGAAATACTGGGGCCGATTTTCCCAGTCGTCGAGGGTGGGTACGCCGGGTAGACCATAGCCGGGCCGCCATGTGGCGTGCCGGTTCAGTTCTTCGCTCAGCGAATAGGAGGCGCGTCCCGTATCGTTGAACACGTACACCTCGTTTCGTATGTCCAGCACATTGAAAATCTTGGCGAAGGCGCGCAAATCGAGACGTCCTACGGTGAACGTCTTGAAAATCCGGGCGTCCAGTTTCAACTGCGTCGGCTTGCGCCCGCTGCGCGGCAGATCGTCGATATTCTGGTCGATGAGCAGCGGCGAATACGGATATCCCGTGGCGAACCGTCCGATGAGCGAGATGCCCCAACTGGCGGGCCGCGAGACGGTCACAACCGATGAAATGATGTGGCGCTGGTCGAAGTCCGTCGGAATGATTTCCAGTTCCGTTTCCCGCCCGGACAGAAAATTGAAGAAGGCCGCATTCGGGTTGTCGTTGTCTCCCTCGGCGATCTGGTAGGTATAGTCGAGGTTCGCCGAAAGCAAGCCGTTGCGCGAGCGCCGTTTCGTGAGCGCAAACGTCACGCCCTTCACGTTCACGTAGTTCTGATTCGTGTAGATGCTATAGACGTCCTCGCCCGGGATCGTGCTGTAGCGGATCGTACGCCGCGTCAGATAATCACGGATGTCCTTGAAGTATCCCGTCAGGTCGAAGGCCAGGGTTTCAGTGAGCTGCTGTTGCAGGCCGATCTCATACTGTACCGTTCGCTCCGGGCGCAGGTTGGCATTCCCGAACGTGGGTACGCTGCCCACCGGAAATTCGAATTCCGGGTTGATGTACATATTGCGCAGTCTCGGCATCTGCGCAAAGTGTCCGTAGGAAAAGTGGATGATGCCGCGCGCCGTAATGGGGAACGATACGCCGATGCGAGGCAGCACCATTGTTTTGGGACTGGCGTCTGCCGGATCGCTCTTTGGTTCGAGCAGGTCCGGGATATACCGCCCGTGCGGAATGAAGTACTCGGCGCGTATCCCTGCATTGACGATGAAGTCGGTGAATTCCAGCTTGTCCTGCACGTAGGCGGAGAGATGCGTAGCGTTCTGCTCCGCACAGTCGTAGCCGTTGTAGGCGCCCTCAATGCTCAGGAACTCCGTACAGCCGTACTTGTCCCGCGAGGGATTGTCGACGTCCACCACCGTGGGGCTGCGGTAGCGGTTGCCGTCGTACAGGACCACGAAGTTTTCCCGGTCGAGGGTGTGCAATTCCGCGTCCAGACCCGCCATGGCCTCGTGCGTCAACCCGAACTGGCGGGTGAAGTCAATCTTCGCGCGCAGCGATGTGGCGTCTTCGTAGATATGGGATTTTTCGTTCCCGGCGAACAGGAAGTTGGTTCCCGGAAAACCGATCATGTTGCCTTCGCCGATGTCGTCGCGGTCCACGACGTAGCGGGTATCCTGCGGGTCCTCGTAGCGATACTGCCGGTACCGGTTCTTTGCGTACGAGAAACGGGCCGTGTAGAAGGACCGGTCGCTGAGCGTGTGCGTCCAGTGCAGGGCATGGTTCCAGCTGTGATCCCTGTAGGGCGCGTTCCCGTCCGGGTTATACCGGTAGCTGAAATCGAAAGGCGTTCGCCGCACGCCGTCGCGCAGCTGGCTGTATTCGATTTTGGCGCCCCGGAAGGGCCGGAAGGTGATCTTTCCGAGGATGTTGAAACTTTCCCGCGGGTTCAGGGCGACGATCTCGTTCGGCAGGGCCTGCGTCGAATCCGCTGCGTATTCCCACCACGGGCGCCCGTGCATTTCGTAGTACCAGTTGGGGCCGTCGTAGTCGGGGAGGTATTCCCTGATCAGCCCCAGTCGGTCGAGGTCCGCATTGAAATTCGCCGAGTCGGACGGGAGGAAGCGCCGCCATCCGTAGATATGGCCCCGGTCCACGTCCCGGCGCCCGGAAACGAAGAAGCGCAGTTTATCCGAAAAAAGCGGTCCGCTCAGCGAGCCTTCCAGCACGTATACGTTCAGGTCATGCGCATCGGGTGTGCCATAGGTAGTCTTGTTGCTTGTGAACGTATCGCCGCCGTAGACGCTGACGGATCCTTCGAAGGAGTCGCCGCCTTCCTTGGTGACGAGGTTCACGATCCCCGACATGGCTTTCCCGTACTCGGCGTTGAAGGCTCCCGAGATCACCGTCATTTCCTGGATGGCGTCGGCGGCCACTTCTGTGGCGAGTCCATTCGTGTTGAAGGGATTTCCCACGGACATGCCGTCGACCAGATAGGCGATCTCGTTGGAGCGTCCTCCCCGGATGTGGAAGGCGCCGCCGGGTCCCTGCGTGACGCCCGCCTGAGTGGCGAGCACGCCGAAAAAGCCCTCTATGGGCAATTGTTCGATTTCCTCGGCGATGGTCGTTTTTTGGGAGGATGTCAGGTCCCTGCGAATGAGGGGCCGGTCGGCGACGACAATGATCTCTTCCCCCTCGATCGTCTCTTCCGTCATCTCGACATCAATGCGCGTGGTGTAGTCCGAGGAAACCCGTACTTCCTGGACAACCTGCCGCGCAAACCCGATGTAGGTGAAGGCCAGCGCGTACTCGCCGGGGCGCACATTCAGGATGACGTAGTGGCCGTTGGCGTCCGTCGTGGCGCCCTGTGTGGTGCCCTCGATGACGGCGTTCACGCCGATGAGCGGCTCGCCGGTCCCGGCGTCGGTTACCCGACCGGTAATTTTTCCCTGTCCGTATGCGGGGGACGCTGCGCCGAGTCCTATGAGAAGTAACGCTGCACAGAGAAGGGGGAAACCGATCGTCTTGCGCATGTCTCCGGCGTAGAGAAGCAGAAAGTGCCGGGGCCTGCCGGATATGCCCGGCAGGCTCCGGCGCAGGATGGATTATTTGAGGAGGACCATGGCTTTGCTTTGCATGAATTGACCCCATTCGAGCGTATAGATGTACGTTCCGCTTGCGACAGGTTGCCCGGAGGCGTTCGTTCCGTCCCAGGACACTTCATGGGCGCCGGCCGCATGAAACGTGTTGTTTACGAGTGTCCGGACGAGGCGCCCGGTGATGTCGTACACCTTTACGCTGACCGCCTTATCGAGCGGCAGCGTAAAGCTGAACGTGGTCGAGGGATTGAACGGATTGGGGTAATTCGCCGAGAGTTCGTAGTCCGACGGAAGGATGACGCGCTCGTCAACGATGTTTACAGTGATGCCGGAACCTTCCAGCACGCGCATGAAGACGCGATTTTCGTTCGCCTTCGCTTCCAGGGTTTCCCGGGTGTACGTGGTGTCGGCGGCATTGAACGTTTCCTTGATCACGAACGTGCTGTCGTCGATGCCCTGGAAGGCCACGGCCAATTCGTTGAAACCATCGCCGTCCGGGTCCCCGAGGTAGGCGAATTTCGAGACGAAAACGCCGCCTTGGGGTCCCGTTTCATAGTAGGTGCTTGTTACCCCACTCGAATCGCGTTCGATCGTGTTGAATTCATCCTTGTCGAACGGCTCGAAATACGGAAGTTCGTGCAGCGTATAACTGGCAGGGTCCTCCACATCGCCTCCCTGATATTCCGCGAAACGGATAAATACCGGGTCATTACCCGCCGTACGCGACCCGCCGGTGTAGGTGCTGCCTGTTCCGAATACATCCATGCGTCCGTCGCCGTCGAGATCGCCGGACCCGATCCCAAGCGTAGTGAAAAGTCCGCCGAAGATATCCACTACTACATTGTCTGCCGTAATCTCCAGCGTGTTTTCTCCACTGTCATAGTTTACGAGGACTGCTTCACCCGTTTGCAGGTTACCATAGAACACTTCGTCGTTACCGTCCTGGTCGATGTCCACGACGGTGCCGCCGAAAAAGGCTACGTGATCTGCATCGGCTGCGCGGTAATATACGTTCGCGGAGGTCGAATCGGGGAATTCGTAGGTGTCCGCGCCCGTGACCCGGCCGGTCGTCAGGTTGAAATTATTCCACGAGTGTAACGAAAGGTCCATGTTGCCATCGCCGTCGAAATCCCCAGCGCCGATGTAGTAGGGGCTGCCCCCGCCGCGATTGACTTGGTCGTGGTCTACGACACGGGAATTCAGGCGCACTTCCTCTATCCAGCTCTCGAAGCCACTTCCGATATCGCCGTCGACGGAAACGATGTACCATTCATCATGGGCATTATTGCCATTATTGCCCCACATGGCCTCGCTGGCGCCATCGCCGTCGATGTCCATAATCGTAATGCGTTCCTGACGCCAGCGGTTTGGCAGGTGATCGTCAAACTCGTAGACGCTTGCAGGGCCGGTACCGAAGTCGGTTCCGTTGAATTCGTAGGCATAGAGGCCGGGTTTTAGCGTACTGGTTACCCCGTAGCCTTGTCCGGCGAAAAAAATAATCTCGCCCATGCCGTCACCGTCCATGTCGCCGGCGGCGATGGACCGGATATTATTGGTGGTTCCTGTCGAATCGACCCACGGGGTCGAGTATACCCACTCCCAGGTGTTTGCGCCTGCGTTTTCGATCACGTGGGCGCGTCCGCCGCCTGTGTAATCGCTCACGACGATTTCCATTTTGCCGTCGTTATCAAGATCCACAGGACCGACTATGTCACGGGCGCCCGATTGGAGACCGGCGGCATACGGGTCCATCACATCCTCGGATAAATCTACCCGGAACAGGTGCTCAGCTTTCTGCGCCGAAGCCGTCCAGGCGCCGGCGACGAGCAGGATGAGAAGGGAAAGCAGGGAGAGGTAGCGAGAAGCAGTAACAAGTTTCATGGCGTTCTACTGGTTAGGGGGTAGTGTACGTGGGGAAAATATCCTCAACCTTCAAGATATTATCCCGATACAGGTTCCCGTTTCGGGCATATTTACAGGGGCGCAAGAGATACGGCAAGGCTTCTTGCCGCGCAGGGAGGGGCCTTTCCGTATGTTTATAGAATATTGTAGCAATCCCCCTACTTGACGAGCGCCATCTTTCGCACTTCCCGGAAGTCCGTGGATTCGAGTGCGTAGAAATACATGCCGCTGGTCAGTTGCGACCCCGAGGCGGATCGTCCATTCCACTGTACCCTGTAAACGCCCGGTTGCTGCACGGCATTGTTCACCAGCGTCGCGACCACGCGGCCGAGGGTATCGTACACCCGGACCGAGACGGGCATAGCCTCCCGGAGTTCGTACTCGATGGTGGTGGAGGGGTTGAACGGGTTCGGATAGTTCTGGTGCAGGACGAACTGCTCCGGCAATTCGAGGGGTTCCTCCTCCGTTCCCGTCGGTCCCATGTCCGTTGCTTCCAGCACGAGGAGCATAGGTTGCCCCTCGTTGCTGGCGTTCCGGTTCGTAACCACGACCTCGTTTCTGCCGTCTCCGTCAAGATCGTCGGTAATGCGAAGGGGGTACCAGCGTTCGGTTTTGTCGTCTCCAGAACTGTCGAGCATCGTAGACCAGGTGTAACTGGTGGAGTCGGCCGGGGAGCCGGAGCCCGTATATTCGATGCGCTGCACCATCTCGGACGTACCGGTAGTCGCCACGATGTCGAAATTACCATCGCTGTCGATATCACCGATGTCTCCGCCTCTTGCCTGGCCCGTGGCATCGTAGATGCCCACTTCTATGAAGCTTGCTCCCGTGATCATGGACACATCGTCCACATCGTCCAGATAGTACAGCCGCCCGTTCGTCATCGGCGCAAGCAGTTCCGCACGTCCGTCGCCGTCCGCGTCGTGGAACAGCAACTGGTGCGAATTGAACGAACCGGGATCGCCCCGATCGTCTGCTTTATTGATTTCCAGTTCGAGCCGGTAGGCGTCTACACCCGTCGCTTCTACAATGGCCCACGAGAACTTGTCCCAGGTGTTGACCCATATCTCCATCGCGCCGTCGCCATCGAAGTCGAACGCGTCCACATCGTAGATTCCACCCCCGCCAAGCACCTGTTGGCCCAGCTCGAACTCGATCGTGAACGTAGTGAAGGCGTCGATGCCGGCAAGCGGCGAAATGATCACCAGCTCGCGGTTGCCACTCGTGCGGGATGTGGTGGCCAGTTCCTGTACGCCGTCCCCGTCGAAGTCGCCCATCACGAAGCCGGAGGGACGGAAGTCCTGCGATCCATCCCGTTCGTAGCCGTATTTCACCGTGGGTTCGTCGGGGAATGTCTTGTCGTCGTTCTGTTCGAAGATCAGCAGATCGTCCGCTGCGTCGTTGATGGTGGGCACGCCCATGTAAATTTCGTACAGGCCGTCTTCGTCGATGTCTCCATAGGCCATGGCAGGCAATGAATTCGACGGTTCATGGGTGAAATGCCACACGTATTCGTAGGCATTGTCTCCGGTGTTCTCGTAGAGGAACACGTCGAGCATACCCGGATCCGGTCCTTTCGGAGCGAGCGTTTCGTCGGTCGTGAAGAGGATTTCCTTGTTGCCGTCTCCGTCAAAGTCCATGCCCGTCAGCACGCTGCGTGCGCCGAACCCTTGATCGGCGTCGTCCTGATCCGGATAATGGTCGAACAACTCCGGATGAGCGCGAGGATCAAGCGTCCAGACCACTTCCACATCATCTGCCGTGACGTATTGACCCTGCGCTGCCGCTGTGGGAAGGTATGCGATATGTGTGAGACCGAGAAAAAGAAGCCAGGCCAAAGCCGTCGTACCCAGTATTCTCATGGTGTGATGACGTGTGTTGAATGGGGTAGGGGGATCGCTCTCAATGGGCCGGTACTATTCCCGGATGTAAGATGCTGCATGCACTGTGGCAATATAGTGTTATGTTTTTTTCCGGTTGCCCGCGTGAGATGCGGCAACGCTGTGTGCACTTCCCGCGAGGCGTTTGCGGAAATATTTCGATACTTTATGGATATATGCTTCTTCAAGGCGTCCAACCACCGCCTGTATGCGCTTTTTCAAACATACACCTACCCGAACGCTGGTACTATGCCTCGTGGTTGTAACGGTGGTATGGCCATCTGCCGTATCCGCCCAGTTTGCCTCGAAGCACGAGTTTCGGGGGGTGTGGATTGCCACGGTCCATAATCTCGACTGGCCGTCTTCGCGTTCGACGTTCGGGGGCAGCCAGCAACGGGCGCAATTCGTCGCCATGCTCGACAAGTTGCAGGCAGCGGGCATCAACGCCGTTTTCTTCCAGGTGCGGTCGGAATCCGACGCCATGTACGACTCGCCGTACGAGCCCTGGTCCTACTGGCTTACAGGCGCGCAAGGCGTCGCCCCCGACCCGTTTTACGATCCCCTGGCCTTTGCTGTCGAGGAGGCGCGCAAGCGCGGCATGGAATTGCATGCCTGGTTCAATCCCTACCGGGCCGTGGGCAGTTCCGGATATGCAAAGCATTCCTCGCATGTCTCCGTGGAACACCCCGAATGGACGCTCTCTATCGAGCATATGACCAATATGACCGTTCTGACCGTGTTGAACCCGGGATTGCAGGAAGTGCGCGATTACGTCGCCACAGTCATTGCGGACGTAGTGCGCCGGTACGATATCGATGGAGTACACTTCGACGATTACTTCTATCCGTATTCTCCGTACCAGATCGCCTCGCAGGACATCGCAACGTTCAACACCGATCCCCGGGGATTCCGCAGTATCCACGACTGGCGGCGCGACAATGTGAACCTGCTGATGGCGCAGGTGGCGGATAGTGTGCACACCATCAGGTCTTCGGTCAAATTTGGCATTAGTCCCTTCGGTATCTGGAAAAACGGCGTCCCATCGGGCATCGTGGGACTGGACGCGTACAACGTCATCTACGCTGACCCTGTCGCATGGCTTGAAGCCGGGACCGTCGATTACCTGGCGCCTCAACTTTACTGGGCATTCGGCGGCGGACAGGATTACGCCAAACTGGCGCCCTGGTGGGCGGAGCGCACCGGGGAGGCGGGGCGCCATCTGTACACAGGCCACGGCCTGTACCGGGCGGAACGGGCAACCTTCAGCGGCAATCTGTTTTCGCCGAGTGAAATTCCCCGCCAGATTCGCTTCAACCGCGCCCGAGACGACATTTCCGGGAGCGTGTTTTTCAGGGCGAAAAACATCAGCGTCTTCTCGTCAAGTGGTTTTACCGATACGCTGCGAACAGACCTGTACCGCTCTCCGGCATTGACGCCGCCCATGGACTGGAAAGACCTCTCTGCGCCTGATCCACCCGGCTCTTTAATATTCTCCCGGACCGGTGCAGACCAGATCATGCTCTCCTGGACGGCGCCCCCGGCGCATTCCGCTCCTGAAGCCAGACGCTATGTGGTGTACCGCATGCGTTCTCCCATGCCGCCACCCACCGCTTTCGCCATCGACGACCTGAACAACCTCATCGCCGTAACGGGAGAAATGTCCTTCGTGGATACCCCCGGCATGCTTGCAGGCACGGACCCCTTGCATTATTTCGTGACGTCGATCAGCGCGAATTCTATCGAAAGCGAAGCCAGCAATGTGGCCACTGTGGACAGTGGCCCGCTGGCCGTCGAAACCGAGCAGCCGGAGACCTTTACGCTGTTCCAGAGTTATCCGAATCCGTTTCGGAACGGGGCCGAGATCCGGTTTTCATTGCGCCAGCCCGCCGAAGTGACCTTGCGCGTGTACGACGCGCTCGGCCGGGAAATCGCTGCACTGTCCCGGGGCCGGTGGATGCAGGAAGGGATACATATTCTGAACTGGAACGGCCGGGACGCTGCGGGCCGATCCGTCGCACCGGGCGCGTATTATTATGTGCTCGACGCCGCCGGCCGCCGGGCCTCTAAAGGGATGATTAAGGCGCGGTAGGGCGCCTGCGCCATTCCCTGCAATTCTTTCGACTCCCTACTACCTCCTAATATTCCCTGCAATTTTTGCAATCCCCTACTATCTCTGTCATTCCCCGTGATTTCTATTATCCCCTACTATTTTTGTCATTCCCCGCAATTTCAATTATCCCCCACGATTTCTATTATTCCCTACCATTCCTTCACAATCGCGGCCTCTGCACTCTCCGCCCCGGCAAGCAGTTTAACCTGCAAAGCGCCTTCCGCGTGTTGCGCGCGGTCTATGGCGAGCGTAATGCGGCGACGGCCCGTTTCGCCGACGAATTCGATGCGCCCTTCGCTGAGGGGTGCAGCCTGTCCGTCTACCCAAACCGATATGCCCTCCGTCATACTGTTCGGAGGGTGCACGGCCAAGGCGACCGGGCCAGACGTTTCGACATCTATCTCGAAGTACGCCACGCTGTATCCGCCTGTCTCAGGTAGCCCTGCAAGGAGCAAGTCCCCGGCCACGGTACTGTGCATGGGCATCCACAGTGCATCCTGCGAGGTTACAGCGAATGAGGCCCCCGTTTGCTGAATTCCTTCGGCGATCTCGTCGGAGGGTTGCAGCACGCGCCAGCGCCGGACCGTCTGTTCGCCTTCCGGTGATGCAGGCACTCGATACGGCCCTTCTTCGCCCAGTGCAGACAAAAAGGCCACGAGGTCCACGAACTCGTCGCGGTCGAGCGATGCGGTAAGACCCGCCGGCATGAGCGATCCCGGAATGATTTCCTGTGTCCGGATGCGGCTCTTCGGAATGCTCTCCACACCGCCCGCGGCGTCCCGCACAAGCACCTCCGTATTCGTTTCGCCGACGAGATTTCCCGTCATGATGCCGCCGTCCGTATGCACGATGCGCATTAGGGTATACCCGTCCTTGACGGCCTGCTCCGGTTTCAGCAGGGACTCTGTGAGGTAGTCGATGGGGGCCGTCACGCCGATAGCCGACAAATCCGGGCCCGTAAGCCCGCCGGCCCCACCAATGACATGGCAGCTGGCGCACTGGAGATTACTATAGAGCGCTTCGCCGCGGGCCGGACTACCCTGCCCTTTCACGTCGTAATGGATGCGTTGCAACTCCCAGCCGCTCAGGTCGGGATCGACGCGGGGCTCCGTGGAAACGGCTCCCGAGGCCAGGAAAGCTTCCCGGAGCGGTTCGTAGCTGTTGTTGCGTCCCCGGATGCGGTCCAGTCCTTCCTGCGCGAAGGCCGCCGGAATGGTCGTCCCGCCCATCTTTTCGTTCAAGGCGTCCGTCAGGGCGTCGCGCCCCCCTTCCTGCATGAGAAAAGCATTGAAGAGCGGCCAGGGGTCTATATCGTCCGTTGCCGCATTCAAAAAAGAGACGGCGACAGAAGCGGCCTTTTCGACATCGGCAGCAGGCAGAAGCCGGGCCGCCTCCAGCCGCAGCGTCTGCGGGCGATCCGGATCTTCGACAAGCACTGTCAACCAGGCGAAACTGGTGCTGTCCCGCAATGCGGCGAGACCTTCCAGCCCTGCTTCCTGCACGGATTCTTCCTGTTCCTCCACGAGGTCCGTCAGGGCAGAGCGAAGCGTCGTTTCGCCCCACGCTCCGGCGAGGCGGGCTGCCCGCGTACGGATTTCCTGGTCTTCGTGTTCGAGTAGCATCCGTAGCCGGTCGGTTGCGTCGGCAGGACGACGATCCTCGTCCTCCGAGGCGGTCAGCAGGGCGTCGAGGTGTTCGATCGCGCCGTTTTCGCCGCGTATTTGCTCTCGGACCGCAAGATCGAGGATCGTTTCCATTTCCCCGGCGGCCCCGCGCTCCGCAAGGGCTTCAAGAGCGCTTACGGTCATGTCTTCGGGAATTTCCCCGTTGGCGTAGTGCTCCGCAAGGCGCGCCGCCGTTTCCGTCGCTTCCGCCGCCTGCAAGGCGAAGACGATGTGCCGTATATCCGTGCCGAGAAACGTACTGTCTTCCTCGAAATGCGGCATCCAGTGCGGTTCCAGTCTTCGGATAGCGTGCCACAAGGCGTACTCCAGAAAATCGTCCATGGGGCGGTCAAGGGCCCGCAGAGCTATGGGCGCGGCTTCTGCCCCGGTTTCGGAGCCCCCGATTATGCCCCGTTCGCCCAGTACATGCACGGCCTCTCTGCGCACGCGAGGGTGTTCGTCCTCGATCAGCGTAGCCAGTAGTGCATCCGTGTCGGGGAGTTGATCCTGAAAATGCCCCAGCACGCGCACGGCGGCGGCGCGCGCCCGGTGATCCTTCAACATGAGCGCCTCGCGGAGCAAATCCGGGTCCATGTGCCCAATGGCCTGGTATGTCCAGAGCATTTCCACCAGTTCATGGGCGGCGCCCGGCGCATTGCGATCCATCCGGCGCACATGCGCATCCAGGGTCGGTTTGACGGCTTCGGCTCCCCGTTCGCGAAGGAGCCGCTTGGCCTGCCGCCGCGTCCAGTCTTCCGGCGCGCGGAGCGCCGCCAGCAGGTCTTCTACCGATGCATTGTGCAAGGCCGGCGGTTCCACCAGCGGTTGCCCCTTGGCGGTGATGCGCCAGATCCGTCCATGCCGGTGATCGCGGCGCGGATCCCTGAAGTCCACCTCGCCATGCTGGATGATCGGGTTGTACCAGTCGGCGAAATACAGGGCCCCGTCCGGGCCCACATTTACGTCCACAGGCCGGAACGCCACATGATCCGTCCAGATCAAGTCTCCCTGTTCTTCGGATAGAAAGCCGCTGCCGTTCTCTGTCAGCGCAAAGCGTTTGACCCGGTTGGCGCGGAAGTCGTTGGTAATGAGCTGGCCACTCAGGGAGTCGGGAAAATGTTCTCCGGAGAGGAGCGCCAACCCCGCATATTTGGGATGCTGGGGATTCAGGCCCGTGAGCGTGCGCTCGGCCCCGTAGGCAGGTCGGTAAGCCGCGTGGGGAAAGATAAAATACACGCCCTCTCCACCGGCGCCGTCGGTCGCGAACGACTGGCCCCACCGGTCGAAATCGTATCCCCACGAGTTCCACATGCCGCGGGCCAGCACATTCAGCTTCTGCGTGGAGGGCTCGAATTGCCAGATGCCGCCCTGTCTGAGTCGGCGCACGCCCCAGGGCGTTTCGATGTGGCTATATATATAGACGGACTGGTTCAGATAAAAGAGACCGTCGGGGCCCCACAGAAAACGGTGGATAATATGGTGGGTGTCGTCCGCGCCGAATCCCGAAAGCACCACACGCCGGCGGTCGGCCCGCCCGTCGCCGTCCGTGTCGCGCAGGTGCAGGATTTCCGTGGAATTGGCCACATAGACGCCGCCGTCGCCGGGGAGAACGCCGGTGGGCGTGAGCAGGCTGTCGGCGAACAGGATGGAGCGGTCCGCCTGCCCGTCGCCGTCCGTGTCTTCCAGGATGAATATCTTGTCGTTGGGCGCTTGCCCCGACACGGGTTGCGGGTAGGATGCGCTGGTCGCCACGAACAATCTTCCCCGTTCGTCCCACGCCATCTGGATGGGCGGGTCGATCATGGGGTCGGCGGCGAAGAGATTGATTTCGAATCCCTCCGCCACATGCAGCGCCGCCAATTGGGCCGCCGGATCGGGATCCGGGATATTGGTCAGGTTGTCCTGCGCAGCCAGCGAGGGAGCGACCGCAAGGCCGGCCGCGGCCAGAAGAAATCGTCGCATGTTACTCGCGGGTCAGCGTGAAAACGAGCGGGCGTCCCATGCGCAGCCTGCCGATCTCGTTTTCCTTTTCGTGAATGATCGGGTCCAGTTCGGTGAGTTCCGGGGCGTTCTGTCCCTGTTCGTATTTGCGGAATCCCACGAGGTAGGTTTCGTTCTGCGGGCGGTACTGGCGGAAATACAGCCGGTTCTTGTCGACGATGGCGCGGCGCAGGGCAGTCAGTTGTTCCGTTTCTGCGGGATGGTATACGGCGATACCTTCTCCCCATGCACGGGCCGGGCCGACGGCCAGGGTCTGTCCCTCTGCGGCAAGGCGGTACGTTCCTCTGGGCAGCCCGGCGATGATGACGTTTCGCGCCTCGCCGGGGTAGGGGAGGCGGTTCGGGATGATCGCATAGACGCCGGTTTCCTGTTCGCTGCTTTCATAAGGCGTACCTCCGGCGATCTCCCCGGAGTCGATGTCTGCTGCAAGATCGGCGGAAAGATCGGGAGGCAGCGGCGCCATCGCCTCGACGAGGCGGCGGGTCAGCGCCCGGTACCCGGCTTCATTGAGCCGCACGCCGTTTTCGGTAAGACCGGTGTCGCCTTGCTGTGCCGCCTGCTCGTATTCCTCCGCCATGGCGTCGAAGACATCGACCCAGCCGCATTCGCGCAGGGCGGCTACTTCTCTGAAAGCGTCCCGCGCGGCTGCAAGCCGTGCGTTCAGTATTGCCACGCTCGGGTGGGGCGATGCGCGCTCGTCATGCGGAACGGGGGAGACGAGTACGCAGCGTATGCCTCGAGTAGCCAGCGTGTCGAGGAGTGTATGATATCCTTCCACCGTATCGGACAGGGCGTCGTCGTTTTCGAAGGCCAGCGTGCCGCCGTACGCCAGCACAGCCACCGAGGGCTGCGGAGCGGTCAGTTGCTCCACAAGGTGCTCGAACGCCGTGGGGGGATGCGTGTAGTGGTCTCGCGCCTCACCGAACACCGTGTCGCCGCTCCAGCCGACGTTACGAAATGTCAGGCCGGGTCGCCGCACCGTGAGCGCCGCCTCGATATAGCCGAAATGCTGGGCGTGTTCAATGAGGCCATCGCCCGCGAGCACGATGCGGTCGCCGTCCTGCAGGGCAAAGCGAGGTGGATCCTGCGCCTTGACAGGTCCATGCATTACCGGGGAAAGCAGTGCTCCGATAAGGAGCGCCACTGCGAACGTACGAAGTGGGTTCATGCGGACTAAAATACAGGTTCCTGCGCAGGTCGGCAAAAAAGTGCGCCGGACAGGCGATGGGCAGGATGGGTAACTCAAGGGCCGTGCGGGGGAAGTGCACCTTTGTTGCTAAAAATATCTGATCGCGGTGCGAAGAGACGACCGTAGCTACATTGGTTTCCGACTGTCCGTTGCCATATCCGGGCGCAGTATCGAAGTAGTTTATCCCGAGCTCGAAGGCGCGCTCGGCGATCGCGACAGGATCGCGTCCCTCTTCTGGCGGTAGGCTCATTGCGATAACGCCACCAAGAGCCAGAATACTGACATCTACTCCCGTGCTTCACAGGGGCCGCCTCGGTATTTGTGCGATCGACAAGTCCGACCCTGTCCGGCGTGATCTTACGATCGGTAGTCCTGCGGCTACTCCTGCGACAGACTTCAGGAAATCGCGTCTCTTCATTGCCTGGTTGAAGTTGGGTCAGGGATAATCCTGACGTGTGGGCCGGATAACTATATCGCAGATGTTCACATGGGGCGCCTGTGTGACGACGAAGTATATCACATCCGCGACGTCCGCCGGGTTCAGTAGAGGGCCAAACTTATCGTTGAGAGTTCCAACGAGCTCGTCGCTGTAGCCCGCCGCCGCCTGAAATCCGCTCACTACGGCTCCCGGTTCTACCAGGGTCACTCGAACGCCTTTCGGCCCCACCTCACGCCGCAGGCCTTCCGTCAACGAATGCACGGCGGCTTTGGTGGCCCCGTATCCGGCACTGAAAGGTGTAATGTGCCGCCCACCTATCGATCCGATGACGACGATGTCGGCGGCCGCCTTCGGGAAAACGCCCTGCTGTGCATCTACCATTCTCCGCGCGCTTTTCTGCATCAGCGCCAATGCGCCGCCAACGTTGATACTGACAATGTCATCGAATCGCTGCAGATCGACTTCCGTAACGGATCCCCCCAGGCCCCGGCCGGCATTCACAACAACGATGTCCGGTGTTCTGCGGAAGCATTCCTGGGCAGAGGCAAAAAACCGTTCCACCACGGAGTCGTCTGCGGCGTCACCAGCGACGCCGCAGAATGCCGGACCGAGTTCCTTCTCGATCGCCTTCAACGTGTCCGCGTTGCGCCCGCTGCCGACCACACCGAAGCCGGCTTTCATGAACGTTCGTGCCGTTGCTTCACCAATACCGGACGTAGCACCGGTAACGATGGCGATGCGTGAATAGTCATGAGTCATATCTACCTGTCCCTCCGGGATATCCTTGAGAATCAACTGGGTTGTTCAGGTCTCCTGATACGGTCTATTGGCGCTTCATTTGCCGACGCACATCCCTACATGGTGTCGAATGCCGGTGCCGGTCTTGGGGCGTTTCCGTAATAGATCAGGCAGTGGATCTTCAATTCGGCGACACCGCCAGAATCGACGATGCGGAGACGCAGCGTGTGCGGACCATCCTCCAATTCGTAGTTCCAGATAGGGGTGAGAAATGGTCCGTAAAATCTGGACAGTTTTCCCAGGGTTTTTAAGTGTACTGTCGCGTGGGGTTATGCCGCTTTGGGCAGCGGCTTTCGTTTGTAGAATACGTCGTCGGGCGTTCGGTTGTCAAGTCCCTGGTGAGGACGCTCTTCGTTAAAGTAGCGCAGGTAGTCGGCAATTCTCTTCCTGGCCTCGCTCACCGTCTCGTAGGCGCGCCGGTAGACTTCTTCCTGCTTGAGGCTGCGCCAGAGGCGCTCCACGTACACGTTGTCGAGCCAGCGGCCCTTGCCGTCCATAGAGATGCGCACGCCATGCGCCTTGAGCGCACCGGTGAACGCCTCGGAGGTAAACTGCGCTCCCTGATCGGTATTGAAGACCTCAGGTGCGCCGTAGCGGACAATGGCCTCTTCCATCGCTTCGACGCAGAAGGCGGCGTCCATCGTGTTCGAGAGCCGGTGGGCGAGCGCCTTGCGGCTATGCCAGTCGATTACGACCACGAGATAGAGAAAGCCTTTCGCCATAGGGATGTACGTAATGTCCGCCGCATAGACTTCGCGGGGTCTAGAAATGGTCCGAAAAAACTGGACAGTTTTTTTTGCGTTTTTAAGTGTACTGTCGCGTCGGGTTATGCCGCTTTGGGCAGCGGTTTTCGTTTGTAGAATACGTCGTCGGGGGTCCGGTTGTCAAGTCCCTGGTGAGGCCGCTCTTCGTTGAAGTAGCGCAGGTAGTCGGCAATCCCCTTCCCGGCCTCGGCCACCGTCTCGTACGCGCGCCGGTAGACTTCTTCCTGCTTGAGGCTGCGCCAGAGGCGCTCCACGTACACATTGTCGAGCCAGCGGCCCTTGCCGTCCATAGAGATGCGCACGCCGTGCTCCTTGAGCGCACCGGTGAACGCCTCGGAGGTAAACTGCGCTCCCTGATCGGTGTTGAAGACCTCAGGTGCGCCGTAGCGGACAATGGCCTCTTCCATCGCTTCGACGCAAAAGGCGGCGTCCATCGTGTTCGATAGCCGGTGGGCGAGCACCTTGCGGCTATGCCAGTCGATCACGGCCACAAGATAAAGAAAGCCCTTCGCCATAGGGATGTACGTAATGTCCGCCGCATAGACCTGCCGGGGTCTCGTCACCTTCATGCCTCTGAGCAGATAAGGATAAATCCTGTGCCCTTTTCCTGGAGACGACGTGCGGCGCTTGGGGTAAATGGCCTAAGGCCCATCAGGCGCATGAGGCGAACGACGCGGCTTCTGGCGACACGGACGCCTCGCGCCTCGAGCATGCTCTTTATCGTGCGCGATCCGCTCGTGGGGCGTTCCATGTAGAGCCTGTCGATCTCTTTCATCACGGTAAGGTTCTCTTCGCTCTCTGCGCGAGGGGTATAGTAGGCCGTCGAACGACTCAACGACAAGAGCCTCGACTGGCGAACCACGGGCATGGTATGGGCGCGATCTATCCTCGCCCGGCGCTCGACTAACGGTCTCGACCGAGCGCCTTCGATAAAAAATCCTTCTCCATCGACAACTCTCCGATCTTCGCGTGAAGCACCTTTATCTGATCGTCGCGCTCGTCCGGGGCGCCGCCGCGGCCTCGGGTGAACGCCTCCTCGGCGGTCTCTACCAGCTGCTTCTTCCAGGATTGTATCTGGTTCGGGTGCACCTCGAAGCGCTCGGCGAGTTCGGCCAGCGTACGGTCGCCGCGAACGGCGGCGAGGGCTACCTTCGCCTTGAACGAAGGACTATGGGTTCTGCGTGTGCGTCTTGACATGGGTCTCGTCGGGTTGATTGTATCGGAACAAGGTCGCAACGCTACACCTTAAATTCCGCGAAAATCTGTCCAATCAAACCGAACCACCTCTGTCTCGTAACCTTCATGCTTCTGAGCAGATAAGGATAAATCCTGTGCCCTTCTTCTGGAGACGACATTCGGCGCTTCGGATAGATGGCCCTTAGGCCCATCAGACGCATAAGGCGAACGACGCGGCTTCTGGCGATCTTGCGCCCGCGCGCCTCGAGCATGCTCTTGATCGTGCGCGATCCGCTCGTGGGACGTTCCATGTAGAGCCTGTCGATCTCTTTCATAACGGCAAGATTCTCTTCGCTCTCTGTCCGGGGACGATAGTAGGCCGTCGAACGACTCAACGACAGGAGCCTCGACTGGCGAACCACCGGCAATGCATGGGCGCGATCTATCCTCGACCGGCGCTCGGCTAACGGTCGCGACCGACCGCCTTCGATAAAAAATCCTTCTCCATCGACAACTCTCCGATCTTCGCGTGAAGCACCTTTATCTGATCGTCGCGCTCGTCCGGGGCGCCGCCACGGCCCCGGGTGAACGCTTCTTCGGTGCTCTCTGTGAGCTGCTTCTTCCAGGATTGTATCTGGTTCGGGTGCACCTCGAAGCGCTCGGCGAGTTCGGCCAGCGTACGGTCGCCGCGAACGGCGGCGAGGGCTACCTTCGCCTTGAACGAAGGACTATGGGTTCTGCGTGTGCGTCTTGCCATGGGTCTCGTCGGGTTGATCGTATCGGAACAAGGTCGCAACACTACACCTTAAATCCCGCCAAAATCTGTCCAATCAACCCGAACCACCTCTGTGTTCCCTCGGGTACTATTGTCCGTCGGCAGGTGAGCAACGTCGCTAAGTAAGTACCCCATCTATGTACACCTCGATTCCCAGAACATGGTATTCGCCATCCAGGGATGCCGCCCAGCCATCAACGACAAACCCCACTCCGTCAAAGGCAAACTCCGCTTCGTCCCTCAGGGACAGCGGCGTCCTACGGTTCACTGGATGATGCTGATCGATTGGGTATATGCCCTCGAAGCTCACCTCCAGCAGAACCCTTTGGGGCTGTTGAATCGGTATTCGAACCGTATCGCCCTCAACATGGCCTCCACTGGCCTCAAGCAATTCGAGCGCATGATCGAACGACAGTGCATAGACATCATTGAGCGAGGTCGACGTATAGGCGAAATCAAGCGGTTCAATTTCTGCCAGCCCCGGTGTAGACAAATTCCGTCGGCCCCCCGTACGTCACCCCGATGGTTTGGGCAGCCCAGCCGCCCCTACTCTTGTCTCTTAGATTCTCTTAGATCATCTTTCGAGATCTCGATCTCGACCGGAAGTGATTCGACAGGGCTGCAGGAAAGCGGCAGGACCAACAGAAGCAGCGCTGAAATCAGGTGTGTTCTTCTCATGTCTCCATCCCCGGATGTTGTTGGCCGGTTCGCACATAAAGCTCCAGTAGACTGTGCCTGGACTCTACCTCGGATTCAGTGTTATCTGAAAGTCGTCATACCTCGTCCCTCGTTCATATTTCTGCCTGATTCCGAAGTAGCCCGAAATCGGTTCAGTGATCGTGTCATCGACAAGGACAAGCTCATTGATGGTCCATCTCAGATTCGAACCCCTGATTTGGATTCGGTGACTGGCCCATTCCTCCTGAAATGCCGCCCCGGCGACAATCGTATCTCCCGCAATTCCCGATACATAGGCATCGGTGGTCGTTGAGTCGGTATCAGGAACCTGAGTCATATATCCGAACTCCCAGCCCTGATCCCAGGCCGGTTCGGTGGCGCCGAAGACGAACATGATAGGATCATTGTCAGCTCGGTATTGCCTGAAACTGATATCGATGCTCTCTACGTCCTCCGGAATGGGTGTCTTCGCAAAAAGCACCGAGTTGTGGGATCGCCCACCCTGCTCCATGTAGCCTGAATCGGGGGGAATGACCCAGAATCCTTTCTTGGGGTCGCGCAGGTCGAGCTCATCACTGTGCGTCCAGTTCAGTGGTACATGACCGCCAGGCAGCACATGGCCTGTAAAACCAAGTCCTTCGGGTGGAGGTAGCTGGAGAACATTCTCGACATACTCACCCTGGGAATCGGCGTCAAAACTATCCTGAAACAGAACTCTCTCGGCGCTGCCTTGCCCACACCCGGAGAGAAGCATCATAGTGCATACAATAAGTGTTGTCCTCATGTCACCCACCCTTTTTCGTTTAATGGTTTTGCGTTTCTGTAGCTACTGTCACCCGTCGTCAACATTCGGACGGGCCTCTTCCGCGATCTCGATGTCGAGACTTACCTGAGGAGCAAACTTTTTCCACGAGAAGGTGATGGCGTCGCTCTTGTACCGTGGACGATTGGTATTCTCGTTGTAGGGGCTGAAAAGCATGTATCATCGGTGCCTTGCTGCGCGATCACACACAGGGCACGGTGCAAAGTTATGCCTTCAATCGCTTCGAGCGCGGCGACGTGGTACGCCTGACTCTGCATCCCGCTATCCGACCCCGCGTCTACGTCGAAGCCGGCGACACCATCGCCTCCATCTCTTCGAGCGAGACCGAGCGGCAACTGGCGCAGCTCACGGGCGAACTGTCCACCGTCCTGGCCTCGCTCGAGGTGTATGCCTCCGGTGAGAAAGTCTCCATCGTGGACGAAGCCCGGACGCAGCTTGCGCGCGCCGAAGAACAGGCCCGTCAACATGACAGCGAACTGGCCCGCCTCCGTGCGCTTCGCGAACGTGCGTTGATTGCCGAGCAAGACCTGGAAATGGCCCAGAGCCGCCAGCGCGTGTTGGCGACCGACATCGCCTCTGCCCGCGCACGCCTCGACGTGGTGCAGACCGGTGCGAAACCGCAGCAACTCGACCTCATGAGCACCGAAGCTGCTGCGCTGCAGAATGAAATCGCTACCCTCAACGACCGGTTGAACCGGTTCACGATGACCACCCCCATCCCCGGTACGGTCGTCAGTTCCTTTGGCCCTGACACGCTGCTCCAGGTGCTCGACATCAGGCATAACATCGTCGTGATGCCCGTACCCTGGTCAGCGCATTACGATCTGGTACTGGAGCAAACAGTTGATGTGGAGGTGCTCGGCATCGGGAAGCGCGTCAGTGGCCGTCTCCAGCAACTCGGCGATGTCGTCCATCTCCTCAATGGGCAACAGGTAATGCTCGTGACGGCCTCCATCGACGACCCTGCAGCCATCCCCTCTGGCGCTATGGCGCGATGTACCATCGCCAACGGCTCCGTTCCGCTACGAGAATACCTGAGACGAATGGCCCAATCAATCTTTCAATAGCCCTGCCGATACGTTCAGAGTACAAATATCTCGTACCCTGCGAGGTCTTACCCGAGCTACGCGCCCGGATGGCTCCGTTCGTACACCTCGACCGGCATGGCCTGGGCTTCGAGGAGCGCGGCTACACCGTGCGCAGCCTCTACCTCGATACAGCCTCCCTGCGATATTATCATGAAAAGAAAGCCGGTATTCAGGTGCGAAGAAAGCTTCGCGTGCGCGGCTACAACTACCACAAAGCGGGCGACTGGCTCTTTCTGGAAATCAAACGTAAAGTAGGCGGCAAGATCAGGAAGAATCGCGCCCCGGTCTCGTTCGAGAACCTCACCTCGCTCTTCGCCACCGGAGACGTCGATCGTTATATCCAGACCAGCGACCATTATCCCCATGCGCACGACGACGCGCATCGGTTCTTCTATCACGTCTATCGCTACAACCTGCGCCCCACCCACCTGACGGTCTACGAACGGGAAGCCTTCCTGGGCCGCTTCGACGCGACCCTCCGGGTGACGTTCGACCGTAACCTGCGCGGGGGCTCCTACCCGTCGCTGGGCGAGATCTACCAGGAGGCGGGACTGCGCGAGGTCTTTCCCGGCCATTTCATTATTGAAGTGAAGTACAACACGCGCTTCCCCGCATGGCTCAAAACGGTGCTGGGCCGTTATGGCCTACGGAATGAGGCCCTCTCCAAGTATTGCCTGTGTGCGACCGTCCATAAGAAACACCGGGACGACAAGGTCACCGTCATGGCGAATGCGTCCCAGCTACCGACCACACCCCCCCAGGCTGCAACACATGTCTGAACCAAGCAGCATACCTACCCCCATGAACGAGAACCTTGCGTGAGGATGCTGCAAGACTTTCAGAATATATCATTCCAGACAACCAGCGTCGGCGACGCCGTGGCAGCCCTGATCGTAGCCTTCCTCTGCGGCTTCATGGTCTCGCTGGTCTATCGATGGACGTACCATGGATCGAGCTATGCGCCGAGCTTTGTGCGGTCGATGATCTTCCTGGCGATGATCACGGCGGTGGTCATGCTGGTCATTGGCAACAACCTCGCCCGCGCCTTCGGGCTTGTCGGGGCCATGTCCATCATCCGCTTCCGCACGCCGCTCAAGGATCCTCAAGACATCGTCTTTGTCTTTTTCGCGCTGGCTACGGGCATGGCGGCGGGCGTGGGCATGTATGCGATCGCGCTCATCGGGACCGTAGGGATCAGCCTGGCGATCGTGTTGACGACCAAGAGCAACTACGCCGTCGTCCATAAGCAGTCGTTCGTCTTGCAACTTTCGTACGACGCGCCGCAGAACAGCGGCGAGGCGGCCTACCTGCAGGTGCTCAACGAATACTGTAAGAAGCACGAGTTGATCAACGTCAGGGCCGTCGACCAGGGCGATGGGCTCGACCTTACGTTTTTCGTCAACCTGCACGACAAAGAGCAGCGCGAAGCGCTCCTGGGCGCCCTCGGCGAAGTCCCCCACGTCCACAACGTCAACCTCTACTACGACACCGAACAACTCTGAGCGGCTACTCAGCCCATCACCCCCAAACAAACGCAGGGCATAGATCCGGTGGAGAGCTTCAGTCCAGCAACGTAGCTACAGTTGACGGCCCTGGGGTTGTTTCGCTCGGCGAACCTCCGGAAGACCCTGACCAGGATCGGGCTGTGGGTTGCCGAAGTCCATCAAGAAGCTTTCAACGGCAGACGAAGCGCTTGCCCTCTCGTTTGAAAATGGACCGACGTTGTACATAGACCGCTACTTAGGCACAATTCTCGGTGAACGGCCTAAGTTGTCCGAGGAAACGGTAAGATGTGTAAACCCACCACATTGTTCAGTGGTATATTCAGGGATTGGATAGGTGTTCGAATCCAGTCCCGGGCACCGAACTACTTTTTACAAAGCGTTAATCCTCAATGGGTTAGCGCTTTTCTTTTGGGGGCTTGTCAACACTATGTCAACAAAATATGTATGTATAGCCCTTTTTCGTATGCTAACGTGCGATATTTTTTAGATTGATCCGTGCCCCTGTTTCCAGTCCAGATGACGGTGTATCCATCCGCCGTTCATCTCGAAATCACTTCACCGGCTTCCACCTGTGCTATCAGTCTCTCAATAAGAAGTAGCGTCTCCGGTCCTCGGTCCCGGCCATGAAGGACGGCTGAGACATGCGGACGGCTCCGTCTGATATTCCGAGCAATCCAGGTCTTCGATAGGCTCAGCGTATTGACCCGTTCATGTATGCTACAGACGCAAGCCTAGTACTCCTCCTCGGATACCATGCGCCCGTCAAACCAGAATGGAAAGCAGCCAGTCCGTCCCATGAGCAAGATGAATTTCTTAGGTCGCACATGTTTTGCACAACATATGAAATCCCTTTCAAATCACGAAGGAGGAGACGGTTTTTATCCCTGCGTGTTATGCGTCACGCTGGGGTGATAATGCATAGTATCTATCACGGTGATGGATAACACGCACGCGTTTTGCGTACGCTCTCGGAAACAAACGGGATAGCGCTTGGTGATTTCCGTGTGTTATCCATCACCGTGACGTAGATACAGCAGTTATCGGGCTACTCGAAGCTCTCGCAAGGCCCCACTGACAGCCCCGCATTTACCCCCTCAAGGTCAAGGCATCAGCCTTCCCCTGGGCACGGCTCCCCAAAGAAAACACCAACCTCCTCAATCAATACAGCCCGATCCGGCATCCAAATGACCCTTTCACGCGTAGCGCTTTAGCAAGACGCCCGCTGCAATCGCTTGCCCCGTTCGCCTTGCTAAAGCGCTGGGGTCTTGGCGTCTAAGTCGTGCCTTCGATGACGGGGCCAGAGTCCGAACGGCGCGGTAGTCCTGATCGTGGTGCTACGCCCAATAACCAGGCGCTGCACCCGACAAAGGGCACGGGGGGTCTTGCTTCGCAGTGGGGAAAGTGTTTCCTTGCTACGTATGATCGATGTCACTGCCCTTCGCGGGTGAGCTTGGGCCGTTATGCGCTCAAAGAGAACTGAACTCAAGCAGATCCGAATATGCAGCCATGACCGTCTACGAACGGCTTTTCATTGTGGATCTTGCTTCGTTCGTCTGTTCGTGTTTCATTAACTCTTGTGGGCGGCGTGACGCATATTGAGGCTTTGTTGAACATTTTCTCGCTTGTACGAACATATGAAGACAGTAGGTATCGTTGGACTCGGTGATATGGGACTCGCGATGGCCAAGAACCTGGTCAAGGCGGGCTTTGACACGAGTGGTTTCGATCTTCGCGACCAACGCAAGACGATGTTGGTGGAGGCCGGCGGTAATGCGGCCGAAAGTGTGGCCGACATCGGGGCGACGACGGATGTTGTGTTTGTGATGGTCATGAACGGTTCTCAGGTGCAAGACGTGGTGCTTGGCGAGCAGGGATTGCTGGCGAGTATGGATCCAGGGAAGACCGTTATCGTGTCGGCGACCATCCAGCCAGCTGAAATCCAAGCGTTGATCGCCCCCCTGGAGTCGAAAGGCATCCATCTGATCGATTCCCCTGTTAGTGGGGGGCGGTTTGGGGCCGAGGCAGGCACGCTAGCCATGATGGCAGCAGCGAAGAAAGCAGTTTTCGGAGCCCAGCAAGATGTCTTGCAGGCAGTCGGCGAGCATATCTTTCACGTGGGTGAGGAGATCGGCGGAGGGCAGATGGTCAAGGCAACGCTTCAGGGATTGATCGGCTGCACGTTCACGGCGCTCTTCGAATCGCTGGTGTTGGGGGCCAAGGCCGGCGTCGACGGGAAGACGATGTATGAAGTGTTTACGGCCAGCGGCGTGCGCAGCCCTCTGATCGACGATTGCATGAAGCGCATCATGGACCGCACCTTCAAGGATACCGGCAGCCAGATCACAACGATGTATAAGGACCTGGGCATCACGATGGCGATGGCCAGGGAGCAAGGGGTGGCGATGTTCACCACGAGCACCGCACACGAACTATTTCAGTCGGGCATCTCGTTGTTTCCAGAGGAAGACAACTGGTCGGTTGTGAAGGTGCTTGAGCAACTTGCCGGCGTGGAAGTGCACTGGTAGCGCGACCGGCTTTTGTTCAGAAGGCTGTAACAAAATATAGGCACATGGTCAAACTCGGTGTAATCACAGATGGCATCAGCAGGGATTTCGAACGCGCGCTCCAGGTAATGACGGAAGCCGGCCTGATGCATGCCGAATTGCAGTTTCTCTGGGATAAAGAAGTCGGCGATCTCACTCCCCAGGAAATGGACAAGGCACAGGATTTGATCAAACGTTACCAGGTAACCGTCTCCTGCATCTCCCGCCATAACTTTTCAGGCATGCTTGTGGGAGCCGTTGAGCCTGAGGATGCGGTTTATACCCAGCACATGGATGGCTTCAAGCGATGCATTGAAATGGCCCATCGGTTCGGCACTCGCCTGGTGCGAATCATGAGCTTTCGCCGGGAGATGATCCTCTTTGGACGCGGTGGCGCTGAGCATTGGGTGGTCAGCAAGGGGTCCTGGGATAAATTCAAGACCTTGCTCGAAGCCCCGGTCCGATTGGCTGAAGTCGAGGGCATCACCCTGGTGCTCGAGACGGGCAACAACGCGATGATCACATCGGGTTATTTGGGAGGGAAGCTGGTCGAAGAAATGGGCAGCGATCACCTCAAGATTCTATGGGATCCCTGTAACAGCCTGTATGCCAACGAAAACACCTACCCCGATGGGTACGAAGCGCTCGGTATCGCGCACCTGGGCCATATTCACCTCAAAGACGCGCGTGTGGATATGCCCAAAGCTACCGTTGAATTCTGTGAGTTTGGTTCAGGCGACATGGCCGGCTACTTCGAACCGTTGAGCCGGCGGCTCAAGGCAGATGAATACGACGGGGTTATCTCGTTGGAAAGCGTGTACCGCCCCCAGAATGGTACTTTTGAAGATGGATTTCGCGCTTCCGTATCATCATTCAAACGCCTGTTTGCCGATTAGCGAGGCCGGCCTACCGTGCCCGAAATCTGAATTGCTCCGAATGAGGGCTCGATCGATGTCGTTCTCTACGGACCGGGCAGTGTGTGTGGTCTTCCTGCTCATCGTACTGGGCCTCGCGGCATGTGTGCCGGCGAACGATCAGTTTGTCTTCAAGTATTCCAACGAACAGCCAGAGGCCGCGCCCCGCTCCAATCGATGGTCTCTTTCAAAGAAGAGCTCGAGCGGCTGACGTAGGTACGTATTCAACACCTCGCTCACTGGACCAAATGAGTTGCTATACGTAGCACTTTCTCGCGCA
Source organism: Rhodothermales bacterium (assembly GCA_965248175.1). Taxonomy (GTDB): domain Bacteria; phylum Bacteroidota; class Rhodothermia; order Rhodothermales; family VXPQ01; genus VXPQ01. The sequence continues at coordinate 94,895 of OZ252093.1, read as the reverse complement.
CGCTCGCGAATATTTTTTGTTGGTGAAGGCGAGGCGGTGCGTAGGGTTATGGGTGAGAATCCGCTCTTTCATTCCGATCACGATTGCTCATAACCCGCTTATTTCATGGGTTTGTTGCCACGCCTTTTGATCATCTTGCATATTTCTTGGGGATGCGCCTTTCACGTGTCTAGTATTGGTTCATAAACCATTGTATACATATAATCTGCGATGGAGACTAGATTTAGCAACAACTCAGTTATATTATAGGTATTTGAGGTGAGGCTGCCAACGATGCAAGGCGGAAGTCGTCCAATAAAAGCAAATACTATATGCATCAATTTGACGAGTATCCTGAACGTGTGAGGCCAGTAATGGCGAATCTCAGGGCATTGATTCTGGAAGCAGCATCAGAGATTGAATCAGATCACAGGAGAAAGAAACTTCCGCTGTTGGGGATGTAAGGCGCCCTGATTCGCAAAGCAAGACAGTTGCCGGCTGAAATCCGGTCAATCTTATGGCTAGCGGGACGATCTGAGGGATCACTGCCCAGATATTCCTCGATCTATCCCTCTCCGCTTTCCGTGATTATATAACCAATGGTGCTAGTTGTCAGAGGCTGAACTCGGCAATCGAGAGCGCGATAAAGCCCTCCGCGTCCGGCTCGAAGCCGTGCCACTGCACCAAGATGTTGAACAAGGCCATCGCATAGCTCAGATGCGCCTCAAAGTACGACCACACCCGATGCGTCATCTGTTTGAACCGACAGATCACGGTCAACATCGACAAGACCGTCTCACTCACCATGCGATCACCCCACGTCTTGGGCTGACACACCTTCAAGTTCTCCGGGTCGCCCTCTTGAGCATGAAATCCAGTATCACTCAGCACGATCATCCGGTCCTCGTAGCGGCGAATAAGCCCCTGAAAGATCGTGTCATGCTCATTGGCCGGGCCCGACTCCCAGTTGACAACCAGACCGAACTGGTTGAGCAACAAACACAGTTTGCCTCCAACGATCCAGCGGCGGTTGCACTTGCCTTTGTGCCCGATCTGCTGCTCGGAGCGGCCTTCGCGTACCGGATGGATGAGTTCGATACCATAGCTGTCGATCACTCCCAAGAGGGTCGGATCGGCAAGAAAGTGTCGGGCCAAGTCGTGGTGGGTCACGAAAAGCCGGAACAGCCGTGTGCGTTCGGGTAGCGTGGGAAACAAGCAAAGGTAGTCGCGACAGAGCCAGCGGTAGAAGGCGCGTTTGGTGCCGCCTTTGAGGCCATAGAGCAAGGCCAGCGTGACGAGTTCGCTGGGGTAGAGTTTGGCTTGGCTATGTCGGGGCAGGTGTCCGATGGCGTTGTCTACGTGGCAGAAAATGCCGATAATGAGGTGCTCAGTAGTCATGGGGTTCACCGTCGGGCTGTGGTTTGGATCCCAACAGCATCGGTGAATTCCTGACTACTGGCAAACTAGCACCATCGGTTATATAGCCGCCAGATTTCTTGTCTCTCTCAAGAGTGAGTGCACCCCGTTTGGCAGCCTCCTCCAGGAGCTGACCGAACGAACGGAAGCCGTAGTGAGATTCGCTGAAGCCAGGTTTCTGGCGCTTGAGAGTCTGCTTGATCATCGAGCTCCAGATCGTGTCGCCTTCTCCGCGTTCTTGGACCCGTTCTTCGCCGGGGATAAGGCGGGCTGATTTTCCTGGTTTTTCAGCTCAAAAGACATCCAGGATGCGATCCCCGACCGCCCAGACGCCCATGACAACCAGAATCAGAACGCATGTCACTAGCAAAACATCCCACGCCCGCCCCGGCAGGATCCGCTTGTCGCAGGTGCGATAGCGAAAGGCAACAGCGACAACGGCCACGATCGGAAGCATCATGCTCTGAAAAATCCCGGCCGCCAGGATCAGAAAGACCGGTCTGCGAATGATCAGCATGGACACCAAACCAATTAACGGGAAAAGCCAACTGAACTGGCGCACCCACCAATCTTTGGTCTCGTCGGTTTTCGCACCCACGCCCGCAACGCGCAAGGCATCCGCGCAAACGCGAGCATGTCCGGCTGGAGAGACAAATAAGGTGCTGTATAGCACTGCTATCGCACCCATTAGAAACAGCCAAACCCCTAACGTGCCGTATACCGGCTGATAGGTCTTTGCCAGAGTCGGGATCATTTGCTCGCCCACCGGATCGAGTCCTTGCGGGTGAAGCACTGAGGCCCCGAGCAGATAGAATGCAACCGTGCCGATGGTGAAAGCTGCAGCAGCGGCGAACGCATCCAGACGCATAACATCCAGCCAGCCACGCGCACGCTTGGCCCAGACATCCGAATCGTCACGCTTTCCGGTCCATTTCGTGTATCCTTTTTCAACGCAGAAGTATGGATATGCGATCAGGTCGGTTGCCGCCATACCTATGATGCCAAATGTTGCCAGAACGGCCGCAACCGGAGACCTGGTAAGACCCTCAACCACCGGTGGGATACGGAAACTCAGTCCCGATCCGATGTCAGCCCAGGATATTGCCCATTCGGCCTGTAACTGAAGTGCTGCCAGACAGAACAGGGTTGCTAGCGTGAACAAACCAACCAGGATCATGGCCATGCGCTCGATCAGACGGTAGCGTCCACGCACAAGCAGGAGCATCGTTAGCGCCGTTGCCAGGGTAGCCCAAATCACATCGTCCCAGGTAAATCCTGTCGGGCGCGACTCAAGCATACTATCCATCCCGGATTGAACCGCTGCAGCGTCCCAGCTATCCTGGGCTGCCAGCAGTTCATTGTAGTCTCCCGTGAGTGGCAGTGCTATTGCGGCACTCTGCCCGACACCATGGACAATGCCGCCCAACTGGATAATGACCGCCACCATCATTATCAGCCAGAACCACATAACCAGATTCAATCTCATGATGCGTGGTCCGCGCAAGCCGGCCAGGAGGGCCATGGTTCCCTGCCCGGTCGAAATTGCATAGCGTGCCAGCTCGATCTGAATCGGCGTCTTTACCACACAGCCGATGATAATCAGCCACAACAGCATGTAGCCAGCCAACGCACCTACTTTGGTCGTACCGACAAGCTCGCCCGACCCCACCACACCTGCTGCAATCACGAGCCCCGGGCCGACAAATAGCAGTCGCGACCGCAATGTTTTGGGAGCCCAACGAACGTCTGAAGATTTATCGGGCCCTAGCTCTTCCATTCTCTGCTCTTCTGTTTTTCAGTGTCGCTCAGTGGAAACACCTCCTCTCTGAGACAGCCCGCCTCCACTGGCTGTCCGCTTGAGCAGCTTGTGAAGGCAGAGCCCTCAAATGAATAAACCTTGAGATCAGGGCCTGAAATCAGGTGTGTTCTTCTCATGTCTCCATCCCCGGATGTTGTTGGCCGGTTCGCACATAAAGCTCCAGTAGACTGTGCCTGGACTCTACCTCGGATTCAGTGTTATCTGAAAGTCGTCATACCTCGTCCCTCGTTCATATTTCTGCCTGATTCCGAAGTAGCCCGAAATCGGTTCAGTGATCGTGTCATCGACAAGGACAAGCTCATTGATGGTCCATCTCAGATTCGAACCCCTGATTTGGATTCGGTGACTGGCCCATTCCTCCTGAAATGCCGCCCCGGCGACAATCGTATCTCCCGCAATTCCCGATACATAGGCATCGGTGGTCGTTGAGTCGGTATCAGGAATCTGAGTCATATATCCGAACTCCCAGCCCTGGTCCCAGGCCGGTTCGGTGGCGCCGAAGACGAACATGACAGGATCATTGTCAGCTCGGTATTGCCTGAAACTGATATCGATGCTCTCTACGTCCTCCGGAATGGGTGTCTTCGCAAAAAGCACCGAGTTGTGGGATCGCCCACCCTGCTCCATGTAGCCTGAATCGGGGGGAATGACCCAGAATCCTTTCTTGGGGTCGCGCAGGTCGAGCTCATCACTGTGCGTCCAGTTCAGTGGTACATGACCGCCAGGCAGCACATGGCCTGTAAAACCAAGTCCTTCGGGTGGAGGTAGCTGGAGAACATTCTCGACATACTCACCCTGGGAATCGGCGTCAAAACTATCCTGAAACAGAACTCTCTCGGCGCTGCCTTGCCCACACCCGGAGAGAAGCATCATAGTGCACACAATAAGTGTTGTCCTCATGTCACCCACCCTTTTTCGTTTAATGGTTTTGCGTTTCTGTAGCTACTGTCGCCCGTCGTCAACATTCGGACGGGCCTCTTCCGCGATCTCGATGTCGAGACTTACCTGAGGAGCAAACTTTTTCCACGAGAAGGTGATGGCGTCGCTCTTGTACCGTGGACGATTGGTATTCTCGTTGTAGGGGCTGAAAAGCATGTATGGCGTTTCCTGATAATGGGCATCTGTCACACGGACCAGATTGTCCCAATGGTCGACGCCTATGGTCAGCGCACTCACAGCAGCCCTCTTTTCCGATTCCGCGCCGGTCTCGCGATAGGTCTCCAGCGCGACGCCGGCCCGGAGCTTGTCCGCCAGGTACAACCCCAGATGGCCCCACGCTTCGATATCTGCCAGCTCGCAATCCAGGGCGCCGGACACTGTAGCTGCCCTCCTCCTGACGGAGTCGACTATGGCAAGCGCCTCGCGACTATCCTTCTCGGACGCATCAGCCAACTGCAGTGGCGTGATGAGTCTTGAATCGACCGAGCTTTTGCTTCGAACGAACTCAGGTATTGAGATGAGATCAGGGTCAAGAGGTTTGTGATTGATGAACTCATCTATCGAAATGAAACTCGATAGGCTGTCACTCAGACCCATTGACGTGAACGGAGACAGAAAGCCCTCAGAGTAGAGCGTGTAGTCCCACGTGCCCGCATGAAACGATGCCAATCTCAACGGCATTCGGCTGGCCAATCGAAAGGCGTTCAGCAGGTCCGCTCCGAGACTTGACCCATGGCGCCGGTTGAACTCACTGACAAAAACATCGTCGGGGGTCTCACGATCGAATAGCAGCCTCCCCCAGACCATGTAGTAAAGCCACTGCTTTTCGAATGCGTACTCCCATTCACGATGCTCGCCTGGTCGATGTGAATAGTCGACTGCCGGGATGTAATTCTCAGATCCGATGAAATAGCCGTCGACGAAATCGGCCATGTTTGTTTCGATATGCTCCCGGACAAAATCTGACTCTCCCCATCGTAGAATGAACGCGTCTTCGTTTCTGATCATCCACTCAATGTTGTAATTGAGGGGCTTGGGGTCCCAGAATCGCGTATTGATCTCCCCTGTTGTTGAGGCGTGCGTCAGTGCCAGCTTGGGCGAAGAAAGACCGTGTGACCAGTTGAATTTCACTTCCACGTGCGTTGGAAAGGGTAGATTCGCCCGGTCAAGAAGGGTCCTCATGTCTTCCGCTGATCCTGAGAGGACGGATCGATGGATAAACTTCACGGGCCGGTCGGCCGCCTTCATTCCATCAATGAACGTGTCTTCTATCCACTCCTCCCGCTCGGCAGGTGTCATCCCGACCATCCAGTCTGCGAGGGTGACACCTACGCCCGTCAGGTCCTCATACTCGTTGATCACCTGGGTAATGCTCTCTCGCGTATACCTCCTGACGAGATCCGACGTGTCGTTGTCTTCGCGAGCCCCATAAGCAGATGCGAATGATTCTGACACGACGATATTCCAGTTGACGATATACGTTTCGACCCCACGGTTCTTGGCCATCCTGAACAGTGACTTCCAGAAGGACCGCCATTCATCCATTTCCTCATCGCTGAAAGGACTTGCCTCCGGAAAGTTGGTCGCTCGAATCATGTACGGAAAGGGGTGCCGGTTCCAGAGGCTCAACACGTTGAACCGGTTCATCGCCATCATGTCGAGGAACCCTCTCCAGAAATCCAGATCTCGACTGACTTCGGTGTGAATCTGCATCGCCTCGCCTTCGCGGTATGGCGACCAGGGCAGATTAAATTTGATCGCCCGAAACGGCAACTCCGGATCGACTGTTCTTCCATCAATCGATTGCGGGGAAACGCCCATCCTGACCTGCTCCGCCACGTCGAGCACGCCGTACATGGCGCCGATCTCCTCACTTGCGCCTACATATATGTGATGAGGAGGGTGGTCGTTGTCTACGTATATGCAGAAGCCTTCAGGTCCGATCTCGCGGCACCCGCCGTAGGTTTCTGCCGTAAAGCCCTCGCCGCTTATGACACTGATACTCACACCTTGTGCAAGAAGCTCGGATGCGGCCTCCTGAAGCATTGGTATGGCGAAGCGCAGCATCGGAGACTCGGCATCGAATTCAATGGTCTGTCCGACAGCCGTTCCGGATGCTAATGCGGCGGCAAAAAGAAACCGGATCACTCTGTACGTCGACATTCTGGACGCCTCTGATGTTGTGCTCGGTCCCGGACTCACGGGTGCGCAGTCAGGTTACTGCAGGTGCCGAATCCTAGTCAAGCCCATCCTCCTGCAACCATTTCTCAAACGTGTTGGTGTGGATTTGAATGACTGCTTTCTCTCGCAGGTCCTCCAGCGCCATCGCGAGTGGAAGATGCTTGGTCAATTCGCCCACGATCACTTCGCGTCGTTCATCCAAATCCGCCGTCTCTGAGGTCCGCCGAACGACTTCAACGACGTACCAGTCGCCCCCGTCGGCGCCCAGAAGTATGGGGCGACCGAGAGGAATGGTACGTAGGTGATGCATCAGGCCACCTCCGCTGGTGATATCCGCGGCCTCGAATCTCGAAAATCCCTCAAAGGCTTCCGCATCAACGCCGGCAGAAATCCTCTCCTGAGCTTGTACGGCCTGCTCGTATGAGGTTAGGTGCACGCTCCAGTAGTCGGCCATGACCCTGGTTGTTTCTCCCATTCCGGCCTGTTCAAAAGCATTCCTGATCTGCTCCTCGGTAGGCTCAATCCCTTCATGGTCTCGAAGTGCTCGCGCAGCAGCATTGGCCAGGTAGACCAATTGGTAGTAGCGAATCTCGTCCGCAACGAACGGTTCTCGATCCAAGCCCATTGCGAAACCTCGAGATGCCAGCACGTCGTTCCGGAGTGCCCGCCCCACTGAGGCCGCGGTGCTTTGGATGGCTTCCTGAAAGGGTAGCCCATCCAGCCATGCCAGGTAGTCTCGAAACAAGTACTGCCGGCGCTCGCCATCCATCGAGTACTCAAGGAGAATGGCGTCCTCGGACAAGCCTTCACTTACAACAGCCACTTCGGACGACGTCACCGTTACCCGTTTGGACGGTTCGTCCGATGCTACTGCATCACTCAGGGCCTCATGGATGGCATTTATCACCGGGGCATTGACCCGAACGTTCAGCGCTTCCATCTGTGTGCGGACGTAGCGGTCGCCCTCGATGATATAGCGTCTCCGACGCGTTTGAAATCGCAGATTCTCTTTTCGAAGCTGGTACTCATCCTCCGTGAGCAGCGGATCATAGAGGCGATTCTCAGCGCGAATGATGTGCCAGCCGATGCCGGAGCGTACGGGTGTGGAGACCGAGTCCAGGTCGAGCGAGAAAGCGGCTTCAGTGAACGCGTCGTCGCCGCCCCAATACCCAATCTCTCCAATCAGGCCGGCGGTGGAATCCTGCACACCCGTATTTTCGATAGCCAATCTCAAAAAGTCCGCACCATTCTGCAGCTCTTCATAGGCAATCCGGGCGTCATCGAACGTCTTGAACAACAGGTGCCGCAAGATCCGCGTTTCTTTGCTCTTTTTGAAGGCTTCCCGGAGCTCTTCGTCAGTGGGCTGGGGAAGCTGCTCCGTAAAGGTCACCTCCACATACCGGCTCCCCATTATGCGCCTGGTTTGCCGCTCCACATAGACGCGAACCTCCTCGGATTCACCGAGCCCCAACCGCTCTGCCTCAAGCCCCAGTAAATACGTTGATATCAGGTTGTCAAGATGCTGGTATCGATTCTCCCTCGTATCGTCGCGGCCAGTGCGGATGAGGTACTGGACGTAGGTCCCCTTGAATCGCTGTACCGAGATGGAGACTCCCTCGACCTCGGCGACGATGCGATTGTCTATCCCGGCCTGGCCGAAGCAGAGCCCTGCAACGGCGCATGCAAACAAGACGTGAAGGATCGCCCTGCGGATCATTCACAAGTACCGCTATTTTACTATTGAGAACTTCCCTGTCGTCTCGCCAATATCCGGTGCTTCGACATGATAGAAGTATGTACCGAACGCAATCTCCTGGCCACCGTCCGTCAAAAGATCCCAGAATAGAGCACCCTCCGTTGAGGACCCGGAATGCTCCAACGTCCGAATGAGCTCACCCCGCAGGTTGAAGATACTGATTGTACACGTCTGGGGTAGATGGATGAATTGCACCCGTCGCTCACCTCGGCCCGTGAGGATAGACCGCGGTTCGAAGGCGGAAGCGCCGACATATGGATTGGGGACGACGGCAATCTTGTCCAACTCATCCGCCGCTCTTTCAACATCAACCGATGCCGGTCTGATCGTGAAGTCGAAGTAGTCTCCCTCGTGATAGGACCGCCGCTGATGGACATGGAATTGGTCGCCCGGCGAAGGCGGAACACTCTCACCATCCGGTTGGAACGTTACAGCAAATCGGACTCGCCTTGGATGTAAGAAGCCGGATGAAAAGTACACAGTAATGGCATCACCGGGGTCGTAGTCCCCGGATTTGTCTACATCTCGAACCATCAACTTACATGCGGCATCGGTAGAGAGAATCCTGCACGTGATTGGGAGCTCGGCCCTGATGTAGCCTCCAGGAAAGGGTCCGACACTTTCAGGCTGGTCAGTCCATTCCAACAAAAAGTCGTACGGAGAGGCTGTGAACTCATTACGTGAGGGTTCAATGGTTGCGACCCAGTTGGTCGAGTAGCCGTCTACCTCCCCGGGATTGAGCGAGTACTCGTCGGTATTGCCGGCCTTCGATTTCCAACCGGACCTGTCGAGATCAATCTCAATGTCGTGATTGACTATCTCGACGGTGAAGCCATCGACGATGCGTGTGGGTTCGAGTTGCTCTGTACTTTTCTCCTCCAGTGGCTCTCCGGCGGTCAGATCCTCCAGCTTGTAACCAGAGGTCTTGTACATCACCGGATTGGAGGCGGGCGTCGTGACAGACGTGAATGACAGGCGATACGCATGATCCAACTTGGCGCGATCTGAATCGAGCAATTTGACGGAGATGCTCCCGGTCCCCAGGGGATCAACAAACTTTTCCGACAACGTCCCCGATGGACTCGAGAGATCCTCGTTCGCCGAACCCGCTACCTGGCCAGCCGGGAGTGTTTGCGGCGTCACGATCGCGGCGTTCTTGGACGCCTCTATAACTCTGCCCGTGCGATCCAGCCGGAAATTGAACACGTTCTCCTGCGGGTCGACTGTCGGCGCCTCGACACCGGCTTCGGGATCCAGGTCCGCGTGGTCGTAGGCCACCAACGCATAGTAGTACGTCATTCCATTCTTGACGTCTTTGTCGACGTAGTTGAACTCGAGTCCTGTATCGGAGCCAAGAAAGTATTTCAACTCACCGAATTGGGCATCGACCGTCCCGATTATCCCGTTATCCAGATCCCACTGTGCAATCGGTTTTCTATAGACGGGCGTTCCGAAGACGTTCGTCACCAGTAACGCATCAGACAGGTTTTCGTCGGTGCCTTTGTAAAGCTTGAATCCTTCGAAATCGAATTTTTGCGAGAACCTGTCGAAACTCCTCACGGGCACCGCATCCCAGCTGAGATGGACTTGCCCGTCGCCCGGAATCGCTGTCAGTGTCGTGGAAAAAGGTGGCGTAGCGAACTGATAGTCGGCTTTGTATATCCGCTGCGCCCGCCTTCGATTACTCAGGAAGTCATCCTGATCGACTCCGAACATCCATGCGAGCGAAAAGAAGTCTGTTCTATTTGGCCCAAGCGTGACAGGACCGGAGGCAAAGACGAGAAGTGGTTCGATCCCGGCATCTTCCACTGACTGAGGGTCTGTTCCGAGCGGGAATTGTGCGACATTCACAATCCGATTCCACATCCAGGAGTCTCGGATCATGTTTCCCCCGGAGCTATAGAATGAACGATTCCCCAGGTCAAAACCGGTCAGACCAATCTGGTCGGACTCGTCCACATCCAGGAGATCAAAGTTCGGCTCGCATCCTTGCCCTATGACGCAATCGGGACGGCTGTTGCCCTCTCCGTTGTCCGGTCCCGGATAGTCCAGATCGTTCGGCCCAACGCCGTCCAGGCCAACGTCGTTGAAGAGCAATTCTCCGGCGTCGTAAACGCCGTTTCCGTTATCGTCCTGAAGGCCGACCCAGTCCAGGTTCTCGTCACCGGTCCACCAGAAGCCCCGTTGATAGGGTAACCTTTGTTCGAGCACCTCGTCGAGCGTGGAGGCGCCATCCACACCGTAGAAGCGAATGAAGTTATCGACATTGAAATTCGCCTGGACGTAGCTCTTTATCGCGGCCTTGCCTTCGATTAGTGTTCCCGGTCCGGTAAACCTCGACTCGTCAATGATCCCGTCCTCGTCGTTATCCAGGCCGTCTGTGGAACGCACCGGGCTCTCGAGGAATGCTTCGCCGGTGTAACCCAACGGATAGGTAACGCCGTTTATCAGTCCGATTCCATTCCTGTCCCACCCGAATGAGACGTCAAGCTGGGGATCAAAGGCGGCCGATTCGTCTCCCTCCGGGGGCATGTAGAAATTGATCATGTTGTTGAAATACAACTTCTCATGATTCGTCTGCCCTACGTTGTTGATCGCGAAGATGAGAAACATGATATCCTCGGCAATCGGATTTGCCCACTGCAGCGCACGAACCTGCACCTGAAGGCCCATCCCACCGCGTGTCCTGTCGGCCGGATCCGGGTAGTAGACACCAAACCGGCTAAAGGGAAGGCCAGTCTGCTCGTCGATCATGTACTCGCGTTGCTGCCAGTCGTCCATGATGTAGTAGACTTCCCAATCAGAGTGGAAGACATTCCTTCCAAACAGCCCGTTCCAGGACCCGTACCATCCCGGATCGTCGATATTGTCGACCCTATCGGGCCAGAACTCCGGCCATGACCGAGGGTCGGTACTCGTTGCCGGTTCCGGTTTGAGTTCGCCCGTGAACAGATCAACGCGCTCGGGATTGTGGAACCCGGGAAGCGGCAACCAGCCCCATATATCCCCATACGGACCAACCTCGGTGCCATATCCGCGGTACCTGATGACCAGGGGGTGTAGCACCGTGTCGGGCCTGCCGCCATAGAAATCTTGCAGCATCTGCGTGCTGGTCCGGTCTCCGGGAACCTCGCCGAGAATGAAGACAGCGAGCCCATCCGTGTGCTTGTTAAACTCAGTTGGCCAGGCGCCACGAACGGAGCTCCCCGCAACTCCCCAGTTCACAATGCTCGACTTTATCAGATTTCCGAGCATGAACCCTTGAGCACTCCAGTTCTCGTCTCCGTGGTACTCTGGCGGCACGGGACTCTGGCCGTACACCTGCTGAAGAGGCATGACTATCAGGGCCAGGAGACACAGCGTGCTACATCCACAGATGCCCAACTCGATAAGCATCTGGACCCGTTTTTTGCCGGATCGATAAACGGTCGATGTCATGTGATGGATTCTCATCTTCGGCATGCTAGAAGTGTAAGCGGAAGTCGATCATTCGAACGTCCCCAAGTCGGTCGAAGGGTACATACGCAAAATCGAAGCCGACCCGGAGGCCTCTCAAGCGAATGTCGAGCCCGGCACCGTAGGTCAGATGGCTATCGACGTCGGTCAACCCGAGATCCTTGTAGCCCATACGGGCCTCGAACAAGATCGTTTTTAGTTCATAACTTGCAATGCCCCCGACGTCGGCATTGACGTCGTTGTCATTGGTCTGGTGCGACTCTGCCATCAAAGAGACCTTGTACTGGCCCGCCCGCACTACCGGAATCATGACGCCAAACTTGAAGGTCAGCGGGAGACTCCATGCGTCCATTTTTATGCGGGCTGGTACAGCATCCTGGTTGAAGTTTGTATTGGGATCGATATCGATGTACTCCTCGGAGTTAATACCGTCCATCCGCATCTTCCCTCCGAAATTCTGAATGGAGGCGCCTAACTGGATTCCGTTCAGATAATTGGTCTCGAGAACGAATCCTATGTCGAACGCGAGGGCGGACGCTTTCATATCGCGAATGTTCTGTCTCACCGCTTTTGCCGAACCACCGAGGTAGAAATAGTCGGTGAGTTGCTGCGCATAGCTTAGCCCTATCGAGATATCCATCGAAGAGAACGTTTCACCGGTCCCTTCCGGCATATCGATCGTTCGAACCAGCTGATCCCCATAGTCGAGTTTAACCACGCTCAGGCCCACGGCTCCGGATCCGGTGACGGGGACAACAGCGCCCAGACCGGCGAAATTGACGTCAACAAACCACCTGTGATTCGAGAACATCACCGATCCGCGCTGTCCGGAGGACGGGTGGGGTCGTGCAATACCCGCCGCGTTCCAGAACAGTCCGTCCGCCCCGGTAGCCATCGCAGTGAAGGCATGACCTACGGCGGTGGCGCGTGCTCCCACACCAAGGGTCAGAAACGTCGCGGCCGCCGTACCCTTGCGACTCTGTCCATCAGCGGTCTGTATGCTTCCGAAGACCAGCAGGAGAAGAAGCACGTGTACCATTGAGTTTTTCATAGGTCGTCTGCACACAAGGTGTCAATCTTTTTCACGATGATGGCGCCGTTTCTCGTCCTGCTAAAGCTTCGAGCGGATGCCGAACCTGACTTGGCGAGGTGGGCCATAGAACGCAGCGTTGTAGAACCAGTCGTCAAGCGTATTCACGCCCCCGATTTCACTGCCGCTCCGCTCAAACAGAAGGCGGTTGTAGGATGTGGTCGGCAAACCCGTATCCGCATAGACAAAATCGATGACCTCCTGATCGAACAAGTTCTCGACTTGAAGGAAGAACTGGAAGTTTCTGGGCAGAAAGCCGGGAGCCCAATACATCCGTACGTCACTGATGATCTGGGTCGGGCGATTCACGTTATTCTCTACGAAGGATCTCACAAAATCTCGTGCGGACGTGTACGGTGCTCCGGCCCGAAGCCGGTTGATCAGGGATACAGAGAACCGGTCGGACGGATTGTAGATCAACTGGAAGTTCAGAACGTGCCTCCGGTCCCAGTCGAGTCTGTACATGCGCCGGATGGGATCGAGGCCGGAAAGGAACCGGCCATATGCCTGGGCCGGATCTGAAGCTGTGCCGTCGGCGAACTGAAGCGTGTAGTCGATATCCCAGGCGACACTACCTCTCCGCCGTTGGAAGACCGAGAGTGTTAGGCCGAAAATGGTCCCGTAGTCGATGTTGGTCCAGTGAATGGCGGGTGTGACATACCTTAGATCCGTCGTGAATTCCTGTCCGGTCAGGTTTCGTATGTCCTTTGAGAAAATGGTCAACTCGACGCCCATGTTACTGGTCAAGGCCTGCTGCAGGCCGACCTCAAATGCGAGCGTCCTTTCAGGATTGATGCCCGGGTTACCATACGTGTTCGACCCGGCCGTCGGATCGACCTCAAACTCGGGATTTGTATAAAGGAGGCTCAGTGCCGGTATCTGGAAAAAGAGACCTGCCGAGAATCTCACGACACCCGTCGCGGATATGGGGAACGCAGCACCTAACCGAGGACTCAACTGGAATCGGGGTTCAGTGTTTATCCTGTTCGACGTCGAATCGCCGGGTTCGGGAGTCGAAAGGTCGGCGATGATCTCCCTCGAGGCTTGACTCCACTCGATCGGTTGAAAGTAGTCAGCATCAAAATAGTCTGCTCTCAAACCGGCATTGATTATGAGGTTTTCGAATTCCATCTTGTCCTGGACGTAGCCTGACAACTCCGTTGGCGTCACACGTAGCCGGTCATCGTTGAACTTGTTGGGGGACACTATCGGCTGCCACCTCGTGCGAGAGGAAATTTCGATGCCATAAAGGCGGTTGTCCAAACGATGGAATCGGCCCTGAAGGCCAACCTTCATCTGGTGGACTCTCGTCAACTGATTCGTATAGTCCGCTCGGAACGTGTGAGAAACGGTAAGTGCATCCCACGTAGAGAGGTCGTTACCTCCGATTGAAAAGGCATTCTGGCCGACAAGTTGATTATGCTCAGGCGATACGTATCGCTGGTCGAGTATGCCGGTGGACTCAAAGTCGTCAGGAATCTCATACAGGTACCTGTCGGACTTATCATGTAGAAAGCTATACGAAAATGAAGAAAAGGCGGTATTAGAGTGTAAAATCCGAGCCGTCAGGATGTGTGTCTGATTCAGTTCATACGACTTGTTTTGCCCCGTTGGTACGTACTTGTGGCGGTGGCCGATATCGCGGCCCTCACCCAGCGAAAAAAAGCCGTTATAGTCGAGTTTGACGTTTTGAGATACCTGCCAGATCAGATTGGGGTTGGCAAAAAGCTGCTCACTTTCTGACGCAACGAAGTCGCCCGTTCCGGAGGATTTGATGATCCATTCGTCGGCAGGAAATGAGACATCTATTGCCGAGGAGTCACTCGGTGAGAACCAGTCGCGCCCAATCACGTGCGACGACTGCTTTCGGTACCTTCCCGTCAGGCGAAATCCCAGACGATCCCGCATAAGTGGTCCACCAATGTCGAACTGGTAGTTCCGCCAGTTTGGTAGATTTGCCGCCTCGGTATACGGAACCATAACGGTTTCAAAATCGGCGACCGAGTACGTATCCTGATCATTTGCCATTCGATTCAGGTACGGCGCCTTCCGGTTGCTCAAGTAGGTTCCAACGTCAGCTTGCACAGACGCACTCCATTTTTGCGGCGCACTTTTTGTAACTATGTTGACGACACCTGACAAGGCCTGGCCGTATTCGGCGTTAAAAACCCCGCTGATGACCTCAAGATTTGCCACCGCATTCTCCTGGACCTCGAAAGCTGCAGTATTCGAGAAGACGTTAGTGATCGGAACACCGTTGACAAGGTAGGAGACTTCCGCGGTCCTGCCGCCGCGGAAATGGCCGTCGACGACTCCTGCCTGAAGGTTGATTGCGTCTTCGAGACTTGCCACAGGGAGGGCTTCAAGTTGCTGTTCATCGACAACCGACGTGGTGGTCGTACGGCCGATTTCGACAATAGGCCGTTCCGCTATGATCACGACCTCCTCGCCCTCTATCAAGGCAATGCGCATTGTAACGTCAATTCGAGTTGTCTGATCGACCTTGACCTGCACGTTTTCGACCCTGGTTTCAGAAAACCCGATAAACCTGAATGACACGGTATACCTATCGGGATCAAGTCTGATTATCTGGTAGAAGCCATCCTCATCCGTGACGGTACCGCGTAACGGGCTGGTTCCTTCAACGATCACCTGGACGCCGGGAAGAGGAGAACCCTCGTCATCCACCACCGTCCCTGCAATCTTGCCAGTCTCACCGGCAATCGCTTCAGCCGTGAGCCCCAGCGACACGACGGCTATTAACAGGCTCCGACAGAGTAGTTGCACCCGATACCTCGTTTCCATAGATCTCGTATCTAGTCGTTCCGTGGCATGGTCGAAAGTTGCCAGCCGACCTTGATCATCTCAACAACAGCATAGGACTCACAAGCACAGTGCCCCGGATCTCCAGCTGAAAGAAGTCCAGTGCATAGCGCGTGAAGTCCCACATTCGATCGCGGCTTCTCCAGTCTTCGGCGTTTAGATCGTTGTTTGGATTTCCGTACCCGAAGTAGTAACGCCTGCACCTCCTGCCAGAAGATTCCCCCAGAGCACAATAGTGCCGGATCTCTTTGTGTGCAAGAGCAGATTCCCGAACCCATCTTTCTGTGTCAGCATGCACCTGACGATAGTCTGTTTGAATTGAGGCTCCCGCCACATACGACCCGTCGAAGGTTACGGTGACGGGGTGCCAGAGTTTGAGCTCACCATCGAACGACCAGGATCACATTTCCGCTTCGCCGCCAAGCTGGAATTCCTGCCAAGATCCTGGACCTCCATTTGGGCTACCAGCAACGGATTCCGGCAGTCGTAGCCATACAGTATCCGAGCCCGAATCGACCAGAACGAAATCGGTAACGACTCCCTGACCGGCCGCGTGGGTCCAGTGTAATGAACCCGGGGTAACCACCACAGATAAGTTGCGAACACCCGTCATGGCCCGGTCCTCGATCAAGTATCACGAGCGCGGCGGGGATTGCCCCGCCGCGCTCGGAACGGATATCCTTCCCCTACTTCATTTCATCAACACTGCCTTTGCAGTCACAACCTTTCCGGTGGCCGTCTGCTCGAAAGCAAAGAAGTACATACCGCTTGCACGGCCTTCCATGCTTACAGGCACCGACACGGAACCGGGTATCTGGTTTGCGAACGAGCGCTGCTCAACGAGCTGTCCAAGTACATTGAAGACGCGCATCTGATAATCACCGCTTCGGTCCAGGGTGACGCGCATCGTCGTCGTCGGATTGAACGGATTGGGATATAGACTCTCGATAGCAAACCCATCAGGGATCTCGGGAGCGTCATCCACGTCAACAATGAACATCCCGGTGACGTGGAAGGTCGCCGAAACGCTCCTTCCAGGATCGCCGGCACCTCCGGCTTCCGAGTATGGAGTGGCCGTGAGCGTGTACGTCCCTGCCTCAAAACGGGGAATGCCACTGCTGTTCTCGTCCCACGGAAAGTAATCTCCTCCTGTGTCTCCCGCGATTGCATATGGCGCCGCCGTCTCTGTCTTCGTCAAATCTCCACCCTCAACCGTGAAAACCACGCTGCCTACGTTCAGGAATGCAGCCTGAATGTTAATGTTTGTCGTTTGCGCGGACAGGTCGAGGGTATCGCCATCGGCAATTTCCATGATGGGCATGTCGGCATCCGCATCTATCAGAACGAAACCAGGGAAAGCGATGTTTATCTCCGTCGAGATGCCCTCATTACCGGTACCAGGAGGGCTGAGGGACCAAGGAGTCGCCTTGAGGTTCATGACACCGGATTCGGTGTGATGCGGATCTGAAAAGATGTCGAAGGGCGCACCCCTTTCCGACTTCTCATAAGGCATTGTCCCAGTCCCATCATCTGTCTCCTCATCTACCCCCGCACCCGTAAGCACAAAGAATATGCTAGCGATGTTAGTGCCTTCTGCACGGATATACAGGCTGTCTGGCACGTCGCCCTCTTCGTCCCCCCGGTAGAGATTCATGCCATCCTCGAGCGAGAAGAGATCTAGATCATCCCTGTCTTCTCCTGCTCCATCAGACAGTATCCAGTCGGTGATGACCAGGGTCGTATCCAGCCCGTATGTGGCGGCTGTACCCGTCGCTGTGAAGGACACGATAAGCGAGTCCCCCGGTATCTGGGTGTCCGGGTCCCCTACAGGGTCGGGATGGTAATAGGGGGTGGCCGACACCATGTAGGCCGCCGGATCGAGATTCCCGGGGAAAAAGTCACCGGTGTTGGGATTATCGCCCCATAGAGCGTATGGAGCAACTGATTCGCCTCTGCGATAGTAATCCCAAACCCCATCGGTGGCCAAGTGGAAGTGAACCCGGCGAATAGAAAAATCGCCCGAGTCGGCAATCGCCTCAATATTGATGTTCCGGCTGGCCAGAGAGTCCAGCGGAAGTTCGTACCCGTCTTCGAGAACGGCTATCGGGGTATCCGTATCCGCATCTATAAGGTTAAACGCGGTGATGCTCGGCACCTGCTGGGCATATAGGCTCAAACTCATGACAGGCAGGAGCACTATAATGAAAAGGGCCCGACCCAATAGTCGGGGAATCGTAGTGTTTTTCATGACTTAGTCCGGGTGGGTTAAACTCGAAAACGGCGTGTTGTTAGTGGTCATCCATCGGATCGCAAGCAAGTCGAGGACAGGCAAAACCAATCGGCTACTGGCTACGCCATGACCCGTTATTATCGCGTCTCCGTTATATCCCGTGCACATTGTACACATTGCAATCCTTAAAAGCAAGGGCTCTTCCCTCTCAATAGTGTGGGTACAACGTTGAACGCTCCTTGTACCGCGCTCGCTGCGGCGGAACAAACCCAGCTGCACGCTGCGCCCTTACCTCACGGCTGCGCTCCGCTGTACCCTTGCGCCGCGGATTATCGTCAATGATCGGCACATGGTCCAGGCTTTCACTGTGCGCGCGAATCTCCTCCGCGTCATACGCACTGTCCATCAGGTCGTACAGGTTCCGCACACGCGCAACGGTCATCGTCGCCAATGGAATGGCTGCCTGGCTGTCATGCAGGGACGCAGACGAGACAATGCAACCGATCGGAATACCCCCGTCGGCCACGTCCATGTGCAACTTGTATCCAATCCACCAGTCCTTATACCCCTTCGCATTGCGCTTGACACCCACCGCACACTGCTTCGGTAACTCGTCCAACATCTCCTCCAGACGCATCACACGCTGACGCTCCAACCGACTTGGCTCCTTTGGACGCTCCTCCCCCTTGCGAGGACGCCCCGGCTTGCGCTTCGGTCGCTGCGGCTTCTTTTCCTTCGGCGCAGGCTTCTCCCGCGCCTCTATCGCCGTCGCATCCCGCGAAATATGACCAACGATTTGCTCCGCATACCCCGCTTTAATCAACGCCGTGTGCATCCGAGCCGGTAACGCAGCTTCCGCAAACTCGCTGAACCACGCGAAAACGTCGCTTCGCTCGGTACATCGCTCAGCCGCTCCCACCCACACAGACGCCGAAGCTTCGGGTCCGGGCGCACCCGCGTCTCGGAACCCTCTCGGCACGCCGAGTCCTGCGTGGTTGTATTCTATGTATACATAGTGTACATTGATTGATGGCAACACGTTTTGGCTGGAGGAGAATTGTCATGGTGCACTTGTGGCGCAACCGAGCAAGTGCGAAAATGACCTCCAATGGCCTGTTTGGCTCGCTTCCGAGAACGGGTCTATCACTTATCGCAGGGTTTGGTCACCGGGCTGGGTGTACCAATCGTTGCGATACGTGCTGGTTCCGTCCAAGTGAAAGCGTCAAAACCGTCATTAGGTTTGGAAAACGCCCTTTTCGATTCGCTGTCCTGCTCCAATTAGTATAAACTCGAATAACGAGACAAAAACTCGAGAAGCGAAGCTATGATAACCAGATCCGAAGTCAACAAGGCCCGGAAACGAGCCGCCGACATGATCGAAGAAGCCGGTATCGTCATCACCGAGAAGGAAAAACAGGATATCGAAGCCGTAGATTTTGGATTAGGCCAGCTTGAAGTTGAGGGTGTCCAGATCCTGACCTACTTCAGTACCGATCGCATCAGTGCCAAAGTGCTGGTCCTCTTTCCCAATCAGACTGAGCCGGAACACTGGCACCCTCCCGTCAGCGACGATCCCGGCAAGGAGGAGATCGTTCGTTCGATATCCGGGAACCTGAGATTCTATGTCCCGGGTGACGACAATATGACGGTGGGATTTATCCCAGCCGGAAAGGATGATTACTACACCATGCGACACGAAGTGGTCTTGCGGCCTGGTGAGCAGATTCACCTGCCACCAGGGACGAAACACTGGTTTCAGGCGGGACCAGAGGGTTGCGTGCTTTACTCGTTCTCAACGTGTGTTCGGGACGGCCTCGACGGATTCACCGATCCAAACATCATTCGGTCCACCAAAATCGTGGAAGACTAAGACCACACAGACATAGACCATTATGAAACTCAGCATCATTACAGCGTTCCTCGGTCGAACGCAGGACAGGTTCTCCGAGTACCAACAGCCTACATCTGTTCGCGAACGACTGGACCTCGTAACCCAGATCAAGGGTGTCGACGGCATTGAGATCGTCTACCCTTACGAAACTGGGGACCCCGTGGAAACCAAGTCCTGGATGGACGAGCGCGGTCTGAACTTCGCGGCGATCAATGCCAACATCAAGAAGGAACCGCGGGTCGTACCTGGGGCGTTGTCGCGGCCTGATCCGGAAATCAGAAGGCACGCGATCGAGATAATCAAGGGCGCCAAGGATTATGCAAAAAAGGTTGGCGCTCCCCACGTGACGTGTTGCCCGCTTACCGACGGGTACGACAATCTGTTTCAGGTCAACTACGCCAAGGCGTGGCGATACATGATCGAAACCGTTGGAGAAGCGGCCGACTACCTGCCTGAAATCCCTCTCTTCATCGAGTACAAGTTCTCTGAAACGAGGGTACACTGTCATTTGTCAACGTGTGCGAAGACGTTGCTGTTGCTAAAAGAGGTTGGCAACCCAAGTGTCGGGGTAACCATCGACTTCGGCCATGCCATGTATGCGGCGGAAAACCCGGCGCAGAGTATTGCTCTTTGCGTAGAATCCGGCGTCGACTACTATTTGCACACGAACGACAACGACAACCGATTTGATTGGGACCTGGTGGGCGCAACACGGAATTTTCTCCATTACGTAGAATTTCTGTTCTATGCGATGGAATTCGGGTACGACAAGTACTTCACAACCGATGCTTCGCCGCGAGTCTTCGATATGCTTCGGTTCTTTAACAGCCATTCGGACATCAGCCTGGGGATCTGGCGACTGGTTCAGGATCTTGATCGTGCCAAGTACCTTCGTTTGATGGAGGAGGAGAACGCCGAAGAACTAATGGATCTGGTGAACCGAGAGATCTACCGGGTGACGTGAAGCGGTCGGACGCCGGTCTGAAGGCTTCGGAGTAGCATACCGGCAGACAACCTCAACGACTGAAACGAGTTTACGCGTTATCGGAGCGCGCTCAGGTATGGTGTGGCATCGCCCGGAGGCATCTCGCATCAGGATCAAGGGCATTGGCATCGCTGTGCTCGCGCTTCTCCTGACGCCTCTCCTTCTGGCCGCTCAGCCCCAGCGACCCTCCTTTAGCGTAGAGAGGGGATTCTATGATGCTCCATTCCACATCATTGTAGGCGCCAACGACCCGGGGGCCACCATTTACTACACGGTTGACGGAAGCACGCCTACACCGTCGGAAGGTTTTGCATTTGAAGAAGATCTGTACATATACAAGACCATCGTGGTCAAGGCCGTCGCGGCGCTTCCAGACGGCCAGGTGTCGGATGTGGAAACGCATACCTACATTTTTGTGAACGATGTAGTCCGACAGCCGAAGGAAATCGATGGCTGGAAGGCCGACAGATACTCGGCCGGTAGGGGGGATGTCGACCACGACTATGAAATGGATCCGGAAATCGTTGACCATCCTTCTTACAGCGATGAGATCAGGGCCGGATTACTTGCGATCCCTACGATTTCGCTATCAATGAATCGCGACCTGTTCTGGCAGGTCTATGATGGTGACGCAGAGGAAGTGGTTACCGTTGAGATCCTGTATCCAGACGACCCCGAAGCAAGTCACGCAAGCGTGGGAGGACTGGTCGCGCACAGCCACGATCGGCTCAAGAGGTCACTTCGTCTGACTTTTCGCTCCGAGTACGGTGATGGGAAGTTCGACACCGACCTCTTCAGGCGTGCCCTTTTTCACGGCGATTCAGCGACTGACAGGTTCGATCGCATTGTATTGCGGGGTGGCAATAACCGTTGCTGGGCACGAAGCTGGAACGACGGCAAGGCCGCCTATACTCGCGACCAGTGGTACCGTGACACCCAGCTATCCATGTCGGGTGTTGGCGCAAGGGGCGTATTCGTCCATCTCTACATTAACGGCCTTTACTGGGGCCTGTACAATCCTACCGAAAGACCGGACTCGTGGTTTGCCTCAGCATATTTCGGTGGCGATAGGGAAGAGTGGTTTTCGATAAGCCACGGCGGTGCACGCAGCGGCGACCCTGTGCGGTGGAACACGCTCACAGGAGATATCATGCGGCGTGCCCTCGGCAACCCATCCAACTATGCTTTGATACGAGAGTACATCGATGTCGAATCCTTCGCAGACTATGTCATGCTGACGTGGTTCACTCGGATGACCGACTGGCCACGCAACAACTGGTGGGCGGCGGTTCGAAATGTACCTCCCGGTAAAACGCAATTCTTCGGGTGGGACAATGAATGGTCCTGGTACAAGACTGGAAGCTACTCGTCCGGAGGCGCCTGGGTACATCCGGACTTCAGATCAGGTACTAACAGTACGCGTGCAAACGCTGGCGGGCTGTGGCACGCATTGCGCAAAAATCCTGACTTCATGATGATGTTTGCAGATCGGGTCTACAAACACTCCTTCAACGGAGGGGCGCTTTCCGACGATGCATCTCGTCTGAGGTGGCAACAACTCAACGACCACGTCAGGGTGGCAATTGTAGCAGAGTCTGCACGGTGGGGCGATGCCATGGAAGAACGCGGGCACCCTACCCGCACGCGGGACGTCGATTGGCAGAATGAAGTTGACGCCGTCGACGCACTCATGAATGGAAACGTGGAGAGATTCATATCCGCACTTAGAAGGGAAGGCTACTATCCCTCATTGTTGCCTGCAGCCTTCAGTATACCTGGCGGTGAGGTGGAGGGAGCGACGACACTCAGTATCTCGAATCCAAACCCCTTAGGATCTGGCGAGATTCTCTACACAACGGACGGCGCCGATCCGCGCCTGCCCGGCGGAGATGTTTCACCTCATGCATTAACAGCGAGGTCCAACGCTTCGGTTCAAATAGACCGGACGACGCTGGTTCGGGCACGGATACACGACGAAGCAACATGGAGCCCCCTCCATGAGGCGCTCTTCATAATTGAGGCCGACTATGTACCCGTCAAGGTTACCGAGCTGATGTACCACCCGGACCAATGCATGCAGCGCGACCCGGACGACTGCGAATTCATCGAGCTGCAGAACACGGGGAACACCACTATTGATCTTTACGGAGCGTCATTCTCTGACGGGATTGGCTTCGCCTTCTCCTACCCTACAAGCATAGAACCGGGAGCGTTTCTCGTTCTTGCCTCTGACTCGGCGGCTTTCCGCCAGCGGTACGGGTTCGGTCCATTCGGACAATACACGGGGCGACTGTCCAACAAGGGTGAGTCGGTGGCACTCGAGCACGCGTTTGGAGATGTCATCTGGGAAATGGAGTACAGGGATAAAACGCCCTGGCCAGAGGGAGCCGACGGGCGCGGCTACTCGCTGGTCCTTGTGCAACCGGACCAACAACGTCCGCCAAATTCGCCGTCCAGTTGGCGTACGAGCTCTTCGGTAGGGGGTTCACCAGGTGCATACGATGCTGCAGCAACATCGGTGATAACACCCGAGACTAATTGCCGCCATGCCGTCGGCAGTCCCTATCCAAATCCAGTTCATGATCGCGTTACCATACCGGTCGAAGCTTGCAGGCCAACCTCCATCCACATTGCCCTGTATGACATACTTGGGCGAAAGGCGGGATACATGCATGACGTTCGTGTTCATCCGGGCTCGTATTGGGTCGAGGTGGATCTGCCTCTTGTCTCGCCGGGGATATACCTAATGCACCTGGATGACGGAGACACACTGCAAGCCAGACGGCTTATCGTCGTCCTGAACCGTTAGCCGGCACGTAAATCAGGCGAGCCCACCGCGTTCGGAGTGGATACGCGTTGCATGAAAGAGTTCTTTGGGCTCTGGCGGACACTTTCAATCAGTCAGTTTGATTGGACAGCCCCTCCCGTCCTTGAAGATGTTGCGCGTCTCGTCTACACGATTCTGAAACGTGATGGTGACTGCGCCCTCCGGCCCACCCTGAAACCAGTGTTCGGTGTTCGACGAGATGGCGTACTGGTCACCCGCTTCGAGGATCACCTCGTGATAGACAGTGTAGTAAGCTTCTTTTCCCGGCGGCACCGCCACATTCGGGTTATTGGCGGGCCCTGGCACATAGATTCTCGCCTAGCCCCACAACACACGCATCGTCTCTTCCTTTCCAGCCTCACCTTCATACGGCGGATGTACATGCTGTGGCAAGGACTGGCCGGGTAACAACGTGATGAGAGCGACCCTGACCTTGGCGCTTCGCAAGAGATCTACCCAGACGAATCCTTCCGACTCAAAGTGACCGAGACCGAAATCGTCAACGGCAAGCGCACTCAAATCGCCGGCTGAGAGCACAAAGCCGGATTGGGAGATCATCTTTAGAGCCTGACCACGGAAAGACTCTCGGTCGGTGGGGTCCACGGTGCTTAGGGCTCAAGTCGATTGTTGCTGCTTGGTCACCCGGGTAGGCTGGTAAAATCGGCACTGCTCCAGGCACGATTCGAGGTAGGCCTTGCCTTCGCGATAGGCCTCGATCACCTCGTTTGCCTCGCAGGCGATTTCGATATCGAGACTCCCGGTATAACCGGCCGAGGCGAGATTGTCCAGCAGAGGAACCCAGTCGATAGTTCCTCGGCCTGGCGCAAGTGACTTGTTCACCGTCCCGTCATTGTCGCTAAGATGTACGCCGAAAATTCGATCCTGCAGTAGGAAGGGGAGCAACGGTACGATCTCACCGGACACCCAAGCATGTCCGGTATCGAGGTTGATACCAAGATCAGGTGAATCGAGTACACGGCAGACCTCTTGGAACCCGGCCATGCCTCCCATTACCGAATAGGGTAGGATTTCGACAGCCAGCCTCAGCCCTGCATCAACAACGATGTGCAGAAACCCGGCAAGTTTCTCATGCAGACGCTTGCGCACGTCTGCGTACCAATTGGGTCCCGATACGGTGTTCCAGTCAACCTCGAGTGCGGCCATCGGCACTGTCAGCACCTCGGTCCAGTCAGACGTCTTCGCGATCTCGACCACCCGTCTCAGAGAGTCCTTTCCTGTTTCGGCATCCAGATGTTCGGGCCTAGAGAAGTACTTCAGCATGAAGTGGGCAACGAACTGTGTCATCGTCATCCCAAGGGACGTCGCCACGTCGTGCACGGCGCGCGCACCTCCCGTCGACCATTCGCCGAGTCGTTCTTCGCGGAACACTTCTCCCTGATAACCCTCGTACCCGAGACTTGCTGCCTCCTTCAAGGCGGCGCTGAAATCTGAAATCCCGAAGTCCTTGCCATAGCGGGAGAAAATGAACGCGGGGCTCACTCCGTACATCTGTTCCTTTAGCTAGACTATAAACTTTCGCAACCGATGTACACAATGTACACAATGCATACACAATGTGCAACGGGGCGCAACGGACCGGTGGTAGGATGCACCTAGTGGGTTCGCAATACAAAATTGTCACCTGGCCCGAACAAAAAAGCGCTCGAAATAGGCGAGAATCAGCGCTTTTCTCAGTGCCTCACCCGACCAAGTTGGTTTGCGAACCCACTAGACCGCAGAGGAGATTCGCTTTGTGGATGCCAGGAGCATCTCTCCCAACTCCGAGAGGGATTGGCCACAAAGCCGTACTTCAGGCAAGTTAGTGCCAATTGCTACTGTGGAGCCGTCCGCGTGTCTCAAAGTCATCGCGACGCCCGCAAGTCCAGCCTGGTATTCACCGTTCTCCATCGAGATACCCGTTTTTCGGATTTCGTAAAGCATCCCTGTCAACTCGTCCGGATCCGTAATCGTTGCATCCGTGAACCTTGTCAGGGTGTACCGACCCAGCAATGACGCGAGTTCGTCTGAGCCCTTCGATGCGAGCAGTGCCTTTCCAACTGCGGTGGCATGCAGCGGAAGCCGGGTGCCGATCGGTATAGCGGCTCTCAGAAGGGACTGGCCCTCCACCACGAAGATAGTCCGCGCCTCACCCTTGTCCTCCACAGCCAAGACAACCGTTTCTCCTGAGCCTGCCGCAAGCTCCTCGGCTTGAGCTATAATCAGTGTCTGGAAGGCGTCGGGCAATATTCCAAATGATGTGGGTTGCGAGAGCTTTCTCTTAAGATGGCTATTGCTCTTTCGGATGTGTGACACCATCGCGCGCTCAGCTCTGTCCGCATCCCTCGCTTCGATAGCGTCGAGTATCTCGAGATGCTCTGGTAGCGTATCCGCGGGACTGCGAAGCAGTCCTTGAGCAAGAGAGAAGCTCAGAACATGAAACGACTCGAGTATGCTGATCAACAGTGGGTCGTCGACCGCCCTCAAAAGGTATTCGTGAAATTCCCTGTCGGCATTCTTGTAATGCGTCCAGTCGATGTCCGTAATCTGATCGGCAGCCGACGTAATCAAGGCTCTCAGGTAGGCGACATGCTTCGGTTCCACTTCCTTGGCAGCCATGCGTGAAGCAAGCCCTTCAAGCACGGCGCGGATCTCCCAAACACTTATGAACTCGGACTCCGAGAACGAACGCACATATGCCGACCCCCTGGAGGTCATCTCGACAAGATTCTCGCGGGCAAGTGTGGCAATCGCTTTTCGTAGCGGCGTGCGGCTGACTCCCAATTTCGCTGCCACGGCCTCCTGGACGATTTGCTCTCCGGGCTTCAACTCGCCGCGGATAATCATCGACCTAATCTCCGTATAGACGTGCTCGTCGCGAGAGGCCGATACAGTATGTATATCTTTACCCATTGGATTGTTGCTTTATCTAGTTGTGTAAACCCACCACATTGTCCAGTGGTATATTCAGGGATTGGATAGATGTTCGGTATTTCAAGCTGGCGTGTGGTCGATGCCAATTGTATCGGTGCAGCCAGCGGGGGAGGTACTCGCCGCGCTGTTCGGAGCTGTCGTAGGCGCGAGCGTAGGCCCATTCGCGCAGCGCGGTTTGGATGAAGCGTTCGGCTTTGCCGTTGGTTCGCGGGGTATAGGGCCGCGTTCGGATGTGTTTCATTTTGAGTTGTCGGCACAGTTTTGCGAAGGGAATTATAAGGAATTGTTGACGGCCTGCGATCTTCCTCGTATACAGGCCCCTGCAGTATAGGGCTTTATAGGTATACGATGCACACACACACACACACACACACGGCAACAACCGGGCCGAATTGGGCAAACCGGACCCTGTGGACGGGCGACAATCTGGACGTAATGAGGGGCATGAACTCCGCCTCGGTCGATCTCATCTACCTCGACCCGCCGTTCAACTCTAACCGCAACTATTCCGCCCCAATAGGTTCAGAGGCCGCCTTTAAGGATACGTGGACACTCTCTGACGTAGACCTTGCCTGGCATGGCGAGATATCCCCTGCGGTGTACGCAATCATCGACGCTGCGGGCCTATCGCATGGCGCGGGCTTGCGGTCCGTGCCGGATTAAGCCACCAGCGTTCTGTACCGGAGCCGCTTGCCCACCATTGCGCAGGCGACAAGGCCCATCTGTTCCAGCGTGTCGAGTTCGCGCAATCCGTGGCGGCCTGAGAAATCCGCCACATAGCGGTGAAGGTGCTTGCGGCTCATCTTGTGGTATACGCCCTTGTGTGCTCGTTTGAGGGTTGCCCAGAACGATTCTATGCCGTTGGTGTGCGCCATGCCGCGTACGTATTCGCCTACCGAGTGCTGGACGCTCGCAAGGTCGTAGATGAGAGGTGGTTCGGGTTGATTGGACAGATTTCCGGGGAATTTAAGGTGTAGTGTTGCGACCTTGTTTCGATACAATCTAACCCGACGAGACCCATGTCAAGACGCACACGCAGAACCCATAGTCCTTCGTTCAAGGCGAAGGTAGCCCTCGCCGCCGTTCGCGGCGACCGTACGCTGGCCGAACTCGCCGAGCGCTTCGAGGTGCACCCGAACCAGATACAATCGTGGAAGAAGCAGCTGGTAGAGACCGCCGAGGAGGCTTTCACCCGAGGCCGCGGCGGCGCTCCGGACGAGCGCGACGACCGGATAAAGGTGCTTCACGCGAAGATCGGAGAGTTGTCGATGGAGAAGGATTTTTTATCGAAGGCGCTCGGTCGAGACCGATAGTCGAGCGCCGGGCGAGGATAGATCGCGCCCATACCATGCCCGTGGTTCGCCAGTCGAAGCTCTTGTCGTTGAGTCGTTCGACGGCCTACTACACTCCTCGGGGCGAGAGCGAGGAGCACCTTACCGTGATGAAAGAGATCGACAGGCTCTACATGGAACGCCCCACGAGCGGATCGCGCACGATCAAGAGCATGCTCGAGGCGCGAGGCGTCCGTGTCGCCAGAAGCCGCGTCGTTCGCCTCATGCGCCTGATGGGCCTTAGGGCCATTTACCCCAAGCGCCGCACGTCGTCTCCGGGAGAAGGGCACAGGATTTATCCTTATCTGCTCAGAGGCATGAAGGTGACGAGACCCCGGCAGGTCTATGCGGCGGACATTACGTACATCCCTATGGCGAAGGGCTTTCTTTATCTTGTGGCCGTGATCGACTGGTATAGCCGCAAGGTGCTCGCCCACCGGCTATCGAACACGATGGACGCCGCCTTTTGCGTCGAAGCGATGGAAGAAGCCATTGTCCGCTACGGTGCACCTGAGGTCTTCAATACCGATCAGGGAGCGCAGTTTACCTCCGAGGCGTTCACCGGTGCGCTCAAGGAGCATGGCGTGCGCATCTCTATGGACGGCAAGGGCCGCTGGCTCGATAACGTGTACGTGGAGCGCCTCTGGCGCAGCCTCAAGCAGGAAGAAGTCTACCGGCGCGCGTACGAGACGGTGAGCGAGGCCGGGAAGGGGATTGCCGATTACCTGCGCTACTTCAACGAAGAGCGGCCTCACCAGGGACTTGACAACCGGACCCCCGACGACGTATTCTACAAACGAAAACCGCTGCCCAAAGCGGCATAACCCGACGCGACAGTACACTTAAAAACGCAAAAAAAACTGTCCAGTTTTTTCGGACCATTTCTATGTACCGCAGACCCGCGTATGCCTTGTTGTCGTCCGTGTAGACGACCGCACCCAATTCGGCGTTGTCCAGAACGAAGCCTTGCAACGTCCGGCTTGTCGTATTCTGCACGACTTCCGCCTTGATCTTGCCAGTGGCCCGATCCTTTGCTCCGACAACGGCGGTCTTGCCTACAGTTCCCCGGCCAGCGTGGAGTTTCTTCGATTCGTGCTTGTTCGATTCCGTGCCCCCTACGTACGTCTCATCGACTTCAACGGGGCCGCCGAACAGGTCGTTATCGGCGCCCTCGAACGCCTTGCGGATGCGTTGGAGCAGGTGCCACGCCGAGTTCTGCGCGATCCCGATATCCCGATGCAGTTTCATCGAGGAAACGCCTTTCAGATTTGTCGTATGCAGGTAAATCGCATACGCCCATTTGCGGAGCGACAGATTCGACCCCTCCATGACCGTTCCGACCTTGACGGAAAAGTACTTGCGGCAGTCGGTGCACCAGTAGGGCATGCAATGATGAGACGCTTCGCGGGTGCGTGTTCCCTTGCAGCGCGGGCAATGGCGACCGTCCGGCCAGATACGAGATTCGAACCACTTGCGGGCCGCTTCCTCGTCGGGAAACATATCGGCCAGTTGCATCAGGGTAATGCCGCTGCGGTGCGCTTTTCCAGGTGCTACATGTGCCATGACGGTCTCCATTTTGTGCACCTGTAATAATACGATATTTATTCCTTCTTGTCAACAATTCCTTATAATTCCCTTTGCGAAGCGTTTCGAGCGGTAGCAGGAGCCGTTGTCGGTCATGACGCGGGTGAAGGCGATTCCGAGTGTTCGGAAGTAGCGCAGGGTGTCGACGAGCGCGCTACAGGCGCTTAGAGCGGTCTCGCCGGGCTGTATGCAAGCAAAGCTCACTCGCGAATGATCGTCGATGGCCACATGCACGTATTCCCATCCGGCTCCTGCGGAGTTCTTCCGTCGGTCTCCGGTGACCCGATGGCCCGGACGCACGAAACGCCCCAGCCGCTTGACGTCCAGGTGCAGCAGGTCGCCCGGATGGGGGTAGACGTAACGGCGCACCGCAACCGCAGGATCCAGATGGGACAATCGGTTCAATCCGGCCTGCTTGATGATCCGGGCTACCGTGCTGTGCGCCACACCGGTTCTTCGGCTAATCTCTCGATAGGTGCGCCGTTCGCGGCGCAGGTCCAGGATCGCTGCACGTTGCGCCTCTGAGGTGCGATGCGGGCAACTGACAGGACGCGAAGAACCGTCCTGCAGACCTTCTCGTCCCTGTGCACGATACCGGGCCAGCCACTTGTAGGCCGTGCGTACGCTGACCCCTGAGGCCTGCGCGGCTTCTTCGACGCGAAGCCCCTCGTTAACGATGCGGCAAACCAGAATCTCTCGACCTTTCGGCGTCAATCGGGCATTCTTGTGAATCTTCATTCGGCGCTCTCTTTGATTTTCAGTTCGGATATCCCTAATAAATTCGGGCGTCAGGATCAAATGAACAACCTACTGAGAGGTCACAGCTAGGCATCCCATCACTCGTAAACCGAGAGACACCGACAGTCAACGGAAATGTGCGGCGGTGATCTACTCGCTTCTGGGTACGTGCAAACAGCATGGTGTAAATCCCCCAGTCTGGCTTACTGACGTGCTGAGCCGTATTCCGACGCATCCCATGAAGCAGATCAGCGTCCTGTTGCCGCATCATTGGAAGGCGCTGCGCGAAAACGCTTCTGCAAAGGCCGCATAGCACACAACAAGATCCAGGCGCGACACAGATCACGCTGCGCACAACAGGCAGCTTCCGTCCGATGCATCCTTACAGTAAAACCGGAAGCTCCACCCTGCGTAAATCCCATGCAAGATGTAGTTCAGCGGACGCTTACCCCACAACGGAAAAATACAAAAAACGCCACTTTGTTCGTCCGGCAACGGAGGCGTCAGCCCACACGGAGTCAACAACTAGACCGTCGATCTCGGGTGGGGAGGCAGCTAGCCGGGCGGGGAGCACGAATACCGTGTCGGACGGTACTGGCGACAACAAAAGCGAAAGCCCCAACGCTGTGATGATACCCATTTACACCCGGGTCCAGTTTTGTAAGATGTCCCTATTGTATCCATTGTCTACAATGTCTACATTACTGTTACTAAAATATAAAATAAAGGGCTTGATTTGGTAAAGGTTTACCAAGGCCCGTAGCTAACGACTGGGATTGGAACCACAGACACACCGCGGATAGCGCCACGCAACTAGAGAGGAGCTCATGACTATTCCCAAACGGTTTGTCCTGGTATTCGGTACGTTCCTCCTTTCAGTTCTTCTACTGTTCGACAGAATTGCGATCTCCGCGTCTGCCCCAGCGATCTCCGAATCGCTGTCGCTGAGCCCGACTCAAATGGGTTGGGTGCTATCCATCTTTGCCCTCGGATACGCACTCTTTCAAATCCCAACCGGCATCTTAGCCGACCGGATTGGACCCCGAAAGATACTCACCGCCGTAGTTACGTTCTGGTCCATCTTTACAGCTCTTACGGGAGCCGCGTTCAACTTCGTCTCAATACTCATTTACCGATTTCTCTTTGGCGTGGGTGAGGCTGGCGCGTTCCCGGGGATCGCCCGTGCCACGTTCTCTTGGATCCCGATGAAGGAGAGAGGAATCGTGAATGGGATCAACTTCTCTGGCGCGCGCCTGGGCCCGGCAATGGCCCTGCCGGTTGTGGCGTGGATGATCGAGCTTATGGGCTGGCGTCAAATGTTCGGGGTGCTTGGACTAATCGGCATCGCCTGGGCCGTCTTCTGGTACCTGTGGTTTCGTAACGATCCCACCCAGCACGCAAGCATCACAAGTGCTGAGCGGGATTACATACTTGAGACTCGCCAGCAGCCTGACCCGAATCAGTCGGCCGTGTTGTCGCTCAGAACCCTGATGGTCTCGAGGAATATGTGGCTGACCATGGTGCAGTATTTCTGCAGCAACTTCACCTTCTTCTTCACGCTGACGTGGCTGTTCCCTTACATCAAGGAGACCTACGGATTGGAGATGATGGAGGCAGCCGTGTTCTCGGCGGCGCCACTCGTCGCGGGCGCAATCGGCCACTTGTTTTCGGGCTGGCTCGTTGACAAGATCTACTCTTCCGGACGCTGGAGATTGTCCAGACTATTACCGGCCGCTCTCGGCTTCTCGCTCGCAGCCGTGGGCCTGGTGGCGAGCGTGTTCATAAATGATGTGGTCGGCGCCATTGCCTTCCTATCCATTGCCATTTTCGGCGCCGACATGACCCTTAGCCCGTCCTGGTCGTTTTGCGTCGATATCGGTCGGCGTCACTCCGGCGCGGTTTCCGGAACAATGAACATGGCCGGCAACCTGGGATCGTTTGTGACCGCGCTGGCCTTCCCCTACATGTTGACATGGACCGGCACAACCACGCCATTCTTCCTGGCCGCTGCCGTCTTCAACGTTCTCGCGATCTTCATCTGGCTGGCCATGAAGCCTGATCGGCCGCTTGAAGAATACTAGACTTTTCCTTCCATCAATCACCGGGGGATCCGATGAGAGCATTCTGCTTTGGTGTCAGTTCGCGGACTCGATCCGCTGCAGCCTTGTCGTTGCGGCACGTACAAATAGAAACCAAAGACCTTGCGCGGTCAACAACTAGACAGGTACGGCGAAGGCTTGCCGTCATCCCAATCGCCTGCCTGCTTTTCGGAATTGTTGCGGCAGCCGGGGCTCAGGATGCTACGATCACGGGCGAGCTGAAAACGTGGCACAGGGTTACGCTCTCGTTTGCGGGGCCGGAGACAAGTGAAGCTGCCGAACCAAATCCGTTTACCGACTACCGACTACTCGTGACGTTCAGGAATGGAGACTATTCCGTGGTCGTACCGGGATTCTACGCGGCCGATGGCAATGCCGGAGAAACCAGTGCCGACAGAGGAAACGTCTGGCGCGTGCACTTCTCTCCGAATATGCCTGGCGAATGGTCGTACAACGCATCGTTCCGCACGGGTCCCAATATCGCGTTGTCCCCTGCCCAACATGCAGGCTCCCAGACCGGGTTCAATGGCGAAAGGGGTTCGTTTGCCGTCGAGCCTACAGACAAGACCGGACGCGACTTTCGGCACCACGGACGACTGGAGTATGTCGGTGAACACTACTTCCGATTCGCGGGTAGCGGGGATTACTACCTCAAAGGAGGGGCCGATAGCCCGGAGAACTTCCTGGGATTCCACGAATTCGACAATACGTACGACATAAGACGACCGAACGGATTCATCCACAAGTTTGAGCCCCACGTCAGCGACTGGCGGCCGGGCGATCCGACCTGGCAGGGCGGAAAGGGCAAAGGAATTATCGGCGCCCTCAACTACCTCGCAGGCAAGGGGATAAACAGTGTCTACTTCCTCACCTACAATGTGGATGCCGGCGACGGCAAAGATACCTGGATGTGGACCGACCCGGACGAGAGGAAAAGATTCGATACGAGTAAACTCGACCAATGGGAGATCGTCTTCGACCACATGGACCGCCTCGGCATGATGCTGCATGTCGTGACCCAGGAGCGCGAGAATGACTTTGACCTTGGGCAATCTCCAGGACTGAACCCCGTGCGCAACCTCTATTACAGAGAACTTGTTGCGCGCTTTGCACACCACAATGCTGTCATTTGGAATCTGGGTGAAGAGAATAATGTCCCGGACTCCGATCGAAAGGACATTGCGAACTACATCCGATCCATAGATCCGTACGACCACCCCATCACGGTCCACACGCACCCTCACGAGGCCATGACGTTCTATGACGGTCTGTTGGGTGATCCGAACTTCGAAGCGACCTCCATTCAGGCGGACATGGGCGTGTTCAACCGGGATGCCGATGTATTGAGGCAGCGCTCGGCAAAAGCTGGACGCAAGTGGGCGATATTTGGAGACGAGCAACAGCCGGCAAGAGTCGGTATCGCTCCCGATGCGGTCGATCCTACTCACGACCTGCCACGCAAACAGGCCCTGTGGGGAAACCTCATGGGCGGAGGCTCCGGTGTTGAGTGGTACTTCGGTTCGAAATACCCACCATGCGCAGACACGACCTGTGAGGACCTGAGGACGCGGGATACGATGTACGAACAAACCAGATACGCACTCGAGTTTTTTCAGACGTATCTGCCGTTCTGGGAAATGGAGCCTGACAACGGCCTTGCGTTTAGTTACGGTGCTCTCGTGCTGGCCAATCCCGGCGAGATCTATGCTGTCTATTTGCCCAACGGCGGTCCCTCAGAACTGGATCTTGAGGACGAATACACTTTCGACGTGCGCTGGTATAATCCGAGGACTGGCGGTGCTCTCCAGACGGGTACTGTAACCACTATTGAAGGCGAGGCTTACGTCTCGCTGGGCCTGCCTCCCCAAGATGACGATCAGGATTGGGTGGCCCTCATTACCAGGGCTGACAGGGACTCCCAGCACTAGTATTGCTCAGATAACGAACCTTGACCGAACCGATGAACGACATCATGCTCCGAAACTGGGTCGCCACGATGCCAGCAACCCTCAAGAGAAGATCGGGTGTCAGGCCGGGATATCCGGGATCTATGCCCCCAGAACGTCTTTTGACGCTTCTTTTTATTTTGCTCCTCCCACTGGTCATGGCCTCGACATGTGAGCAGTCGAGCGACCTTTCCGGAGAGCCAACGGCGGCTGAGGTTTCCGGAGAGCTGAAGACATGGCATCGTGTGACAATCTCATTCGACGGTCCGGAGTCCAGCGAAACGGCTACTCCAAATCCATTTACAGACTATCGACTGGATGTCGCCTTTACGCGCGGGAATCAGACTGTGGTCGTCCCGGGGTTCTACGCAGCGGATGGTGATGCGGCGAACTCCAGCGCCGAGAGCGGAAGCATATGGCAGGTCCATTTTTCACCAAACGAAGAGGGCGAATGGAGCTACAAGGCATCGTTCCGCGCAGGTCAGGATGTTGCGATCGCCACTGATCCGATGGCTGGGGAACCGACTGCATTTGACGGAGCCTCGGGGTCATTCACTGTGCTTCCCTCGGACAAAGGAGATCAAGATCTCCGGCATCACGGGCTACTGCAGTATGTGGGCGAACACCACTACCGATTCGCCGGAAGTGGTACGTACTATCTGAAGGGCGGGGCGGACAGTCCGGAGAATTTCCTTGCATATGACGAGATAGACGGGACCTTCGACGCCGACGCCGGCTCAGGAAGCTACGAGCAGGTAGGGACCTTCATCCACCAATACCAAGCGCACGTCCAGGATTGGCGTGACGGCGATCCCAGTTGGAAGGACGGCAAGGGCAAGGGAATCATCGGCGCCCTCAACTATCTGGCAGGAAAAGGGATGAACAGTGTCTATTTCCTGACCTACAACATTGACGGCGGGGATGGCCGGGACACGTGGATGTGGACCGATGTTGACGAGAGGGAACGATTCGACGTCAGCAAATTGGCACAGTGGGAGATTGTATTCGCTCATATGGACCGACTTGGCATCATGCTTCACGTCGTCACGCAAGAGACAGAGAATGATCGGAACCTCGGGGGCAGTGTTGGGCTGAATCCAGTTCGTGAGCTATACCATCGTGAACTCGTCGCGCGCTTCGGCCATCACAATGCCGTGACCTGGAACCTGGGAGAGGAGAACAACACTC
Organism: Rhodothermales bacterium; assembly: GCA_965248175.1. Lineage (GTDB taxonomy): Bacteria > Bacteroidota > Rhodothermia > Rhodothermales > VXPQ01 > VXPQ01. The sequence continues at coordinate 59,686 of OZ252093.1, read as the reverse complement.
CCGATGCCGATCGGAAAATGATCGCGGGCTCCATTCGTTCACTGGATTCCTATGATCATCCGATCACCGTCCACACGAAGTCCAACCGGGCGATGTGGTTCTACGACGGCATTCTTGGGGATCCAAACTTCGAAGCGACCTCCATCCAGGCCGACATGGGTGACTACAATAGAGACGCTATTGTGCTGCGGCAGCTCTCGGAGCGCGCTGGACGAAAGTGGGCCATCTTCGGAGACGAGCAGCAGCCGGCATGGCTGGGTGCCGCTCCTGATGCCGTCGACCCGACGCACGACTTGCCACGCAAACAAGCGCTCTGGGGAAACATCATGGGTGGCGGTTCCGGTGTGGAGTGGTATTTCGGCAGCCGTAACCCCTGTATGGACATCGACTGCGATGACTGGCGGACGCGCGAGATCTTGTGGGATCAAACGCGCTACGCTCTGGACTTCTTCAGGAAGTACCTCCCCTTCTGGGAAATGGAGCCAGACAACGGCCTTGCATTCGCATACGGCAACCTCGTGCTCGCCAAGCCGGGCCAAACATACGCGGTGTATTTGCCGACAGGAGGCCATACTGCGCTTGATCTCGGAAGAGACGAGGGTACGTTTAACGTACAGTGGTACAACCCAAGATCAGGCGGAGAGCTCCAGTCCGGCAACGTGACGACGGTCGAAGGCGGCGGGATCGTATCGCTCGGCGAACCCCCGGCAGATCCTGACCAGGATTGGGCCGTGCTGGTGACCCGCTCGGAGTAGAGCCAGGACACTTTGAGCGGCTGCCGTTCTTCAGTCGGTCCTGCGAAACCGTGAGGACTTCGACTCAGTGCGCCTAGCAGGTTCGTCCAGAGATCACTGCGCAGACAGAATCGAGAGTGAGTCGATAGGATGGTCCAATTCCGCAAAATCATCTTCTGGTGTCACTTGGTTGTCGCACTTCTGGCCATGCCCGTCGTCGTCATCATGTCCGCTACCGGTGTTGTGTTGACCTATCAAAGGCAGATACAAGACTGGGCGGACACCAGAGGGTTTGAGAGATCCACATCCCCTGAGGGCACCGAGGAGATAGCGTTGGAGTCCATCATCTCGACGCTGCAGGCAGCGGGCAGCGGGTTGCCGAATTCGATCAAGAAGCTCTCAGCGGCGGACGAACCGCTTGTCTTCTCGTTTGAAGATGGGCCCACGTTGTACATAGACCGCTACACAGGCGTAATTCTTGGTGAACGGTCCGCGTTGTCCGAGGAAACGGTTAGACCGTTCTTCCGAGATGTAAGGAACCTGCATCGTTGGCTGATGACGTCAGGAGAGAGCCGAGCCATCGGAAGAGGCATTACCGGTGCGAGTAATCTGGGCTTACTCTTTCTGATTCTCAGTGGATTGTACCTGTGGTGGCCGCGCAACTGGCGGAGAAGCGCTCTGCGAAATGTTATGCTGTTCAGGCGTGGTCTTTCCCCGAAGGCGCGCGATTTCAATTGGCACAACGTCTTCGGCTGGTGGTCACTACTACCCCTCTTGATCATGGTCTCTACAGGGGTTGTTTTCGGGTATCAGTGGGCGGACGATCTGGTCTTGACAGTCCTCGGAGAAACATCGTCTGCCAGTAACTCTACGGTATCGAATTCGGGTGATGCTGATCGAGATCAAGTGTGGCCAGCTCAGTTGGATCGTCTGTCGCTTCGTGAGTTGGAGCAAAGAGCTACTGAACACGCGCCCGGTTGGCGGAGCTATACTCTGCAGGTACCGGCGCTTGCCGATACACTTGTTGAGTTCCGAGTCTATGCTGTCGCGGGTGGGCAGCCCCACAAGACCGCGTCGATCGGCTTTGACTGGCGAACAGGAGAACGACTGTTGTGGGAGCCGTTCGCAGCGCAGTCCCTGGGCCATCGCGCCAATAGAGTCATCCGATTTGCCCACACGGGTGAGTGGCTGGGTGTGATTGGACAGACCATTGCCGGGATATTCACCCTCGCATCACTATTCCTCGTATGGACCGGCTGTTCGCTGTCGCTGAGGCGGTTGCGGGAGTGGAGAAAGAGAGCAAGACGTGGAACAGGATAATTCGAACCTGTTTGACTACTCAGGCAAGAGACCTATACAGCGTCCTACCTGATGACGGATTTTGATATCGGCCCCAAACTCAATGTGCTTGCTGGTGCACGTTGGGAAAGAAATAAGACAGCCTATAGTTCATGGCAGGGTTGGCAGGATGTCATACCAAGTTATACTTTTGCGGGATTCGACTTCGTCACGCATGAGCGAAATAATGAACACATACTACCGGCATTGTTTGTACGATATAGGCCCTTTCCCTGGCTTGAAGCGCGGGCGGCCGGTACCCATACGTTAGCCCGGCCGAATTATGCCGATTTTCTACCTCTTTACAATATTGCTGGTTCAAGCAGGAGTGTTAATTACAAAAACCCTAACCTGAGACCTGCCGTATCAAAAAATATCGACGTGAACGTTTCCGTTAATCAAAGTCATATTGGTTTTTTTAGCGCCGGGTATTTCGAAAAGAATATTAAGGATCTCGTTTTTCCCGGTGGTCGAAGATATATAGTAGACCCGGAATCATTTGGCCTGCCCCCGGAAATAGAAAAAGGATCTATTCAGAATTACATCTCAAATAATCCCAATAATGTAAAATTGCGAGGTTTTGAATTCGATTATCAAACTCGATTCTGGTACCTCCCTCGTTTTTTGAGCGGATTAGTCTTTAATGCCAATTACACGATCACAAGTTCTGAGGTCAAGTATCCTCGAACAATCATTGATTTTGAGATTAATTTCGGTCCGCCGTTGCAGGTATTCTCTATAAACAACGACACACTGTATGTGGATCGTTTGATCGATCAGCCTGACCAAATCATGAATCTGTCGATGGGGTACGACTATAAAGGATTCTCCGCCAGAGTTTCCATGCTTTACCGGTCTGACATTTTCACAAGGACGAATTTCTGGCCTGAATTGAGAGAATCAACCGATGACTTTAGAAGATGGGATATCTCGGTAAAGCAGTCGCTGCCGGTTGAAGGGCTGGACATCTATCTGAATGTCAGCAACATAACGAAGTCAGAAGATATCAACAGGTTTCTCGACCAGACGAATGCCGTTGGGTTACGACAAAATTACGGAAGAACGATTGACCTGGGGCTCCGCTATGCCTTTTGAGAAGCGTTGAGCATCTCTATGGCAATCTTGAGCCCTCTACCTCGCCTGCACCTTCCTTGTTGGGCGCCATGGCCCGGCTTCCGGATAGGCTCTAATCCCCACCGGATTTATTCCACCCGCATCGCCCCCTGGAAGCGCTCCGGCGTGACGTAGCGCGTGTGATAGCGCGCCCAGTCGTCCGGGAAGCGGCGGTACACAGGGTCGTCTTCGAGCCGTCCCGGAGGCGTGGTGTAGGCTGGGTCGTTATGAGAGGGGAGCGGCAGCACGGTTTTGGAGAAGCCCGTGTTGTAGTCGCCGTCTTTTACCCACCCGTCGCCGATCAGTACGAAGTCGCGTGTCCATCCCTCCGGCGGGAGCGGCGGGGCCTCGAACCGGAAAGCCATCTCGTCGGCCGCATTCATGATCACATACCGGTCATCCACCTCTGCGAGCAGTTCGCGTACATCGCCGAACCGCGTGTGATACCCGACGAGGTCGCGCCAGGCCTGACTGGTTCCGGCCAATTCGTCGTAAACAGGCAGTTCCGGTGAGAACGCATCTGCTTCGTACGTTTGCGAAAAGCCCCGGTAGCGCAGGTCTGCTGTATCAGGGGCCAGACGCCGGGTCATTATCTCCGCATCGGGCCGCCCGACGGTCCATGCAAAGGCGTCCCAGTAGATTTCGAGGTTCGTATGCAGGCGCAGGCGGATACTACCTGACCCCTCTGGCGCGCCGGTTTCATGCCTGTCCGCAAACACCTCCGTGATGTCCATGAGCACCGTTTTGGCTTTTCCGGCGGGGAAGCCGAGGTTGGGGTAGACGGTTCTCCAGCCGCCCCTTCCATCGGAGGCTTCAAGGCGCAGGCCCTGCGGGGGGGCATGCGATCCTTGCCCGAGCGCTACATTAATCGAACTGTCGGTGGGATAAATCCAGCCGGAGGCCACGAGCCAGACCGGGCCGTCCTGAGGTGTGTCTTCCGGTATGTTTTCCAGCGCCAGTTCCACGTAGTGATCCCGTGTGATGCCCTGGTACTGCCCGTGTCCGAACGTGGCAAGGTACCGCCCGTCCTGCGTGTGGACGAGGTCGGTCACGTCGTTGCCCAGATCGTCCCATGCCTGCGTTACCGGATGGGGTTTTGCAGTCACATGCACCTTCATTTCAGGGGGCGGGAAGGCAAACCGCTCGTCCACGTAGATATCGGTATCGTCGGGGTGATCGACGACCAGAAGCGAAACATGATCGAAGAAGTGCGTCTCCCACAGTTCGGCTGTGATGCGCACATCGTACCAGGGGGGGGCGCCGTCCTTGCCGGGGCGGGGCGCCAACTGATCGCCGCGTATCCTGACCCAGTCCTCGGTGGTCATGACCCCCGCCGTTTCCTGGGCATTGATCTTGAGCCCCAGCGGTGAGCGCCAGATGAAATCGGTGACGAAGTCCACACGCTCCCCGTTCCATGCAAAGAGCCACGGACACGATCCCTTGAGCCGTTGCTGCGCCAGCACGACTTCGCCGGAGAGTAGGTCGAACTCGGCCTGTACGCTGCCGTTGGGCCACACGATACGGGCCACGTCTGCGACGGCGTGCGTACCCAGCCCGAAATGTACGACAGGGCCCTTGATGACCTGTTTCTGGAAGGACAGCCCGGCTCGGATCTCCACCTCGCCTCCGATTCCGAACGAATTGATGCGCTGGTCACCCACCGCCTCGGCAGCGCGCAGGTACATCTGTTTCCAGTGGTAGTGTTTGCTTCCCTCGTTTTCGAGACGCACGGGCTGTCCCGCCTCGGAAAATCCGAGCAGGTCGAGCCGCCCGTTTGCGGACAGGTCTGCGACGGCAAAGAGGTATGAAGCGATGGTGTGATGTGTCGGGTAGAGGATTCCGCCCCGGTGCCCGCCGTTCGTTTCGTCCGCGTCACGCAGCCAGACACGGGCTCCCGAGGGGGTGGCTGCGACGAGATCCAGTCCACCGTTGTTGTCCAGGTCCACAGCGAAAAGCTGCCCTGTACCGGGAGCAATGCCGGCAGGCATGTCTTCCCAGTGGGCGATCTCTTCCGAAGACCATGTGGCTGCCGCATCTTCGCCGGTGGTCGAAAGCTGCAGGATCGTTCCATCCGCTTGCAATGCCGCGAGATCGACGGTCGCGTCGCCGTTCAGGTCTGCCGCTTCAAGGGCCAGGATGTGTTCCGTTTCCGCGGATTGCCGCTCGAAAAGCCCGCTCCGCCGGTTGGCGAAAAGATGCAACGTTCCGTTCGCGTCCACGAGCGCAGCGTCCGGATCTCCGTCTCCATCGAAATCCCCCCAGGCAAAACTCCGCAACGCTTCGACGTCCCCGAAAAGCTCCAGGGGCGCAAACGTGCCGTCGCCGTTGTTTCGGAGGGCGAGGCCGGGACCTTCGTTGCGGGCCAGCACCAGATCGACATCGCCCTCAAGGTCCAGGTCGGCAGCCCAGACACCCGCCAGCGAGGCGTCCAGGATAGCTGCGGGCAACCCGAGTTGCCGGGTCGTTTCCGTAAATGTCCCCGTGCTGTCCTGCCGGAAGATGCGCAAGCCGCCTGTTCCGGCCAGCGCGAGGTCCATCGTAAAGTCGTAGTCGTAATCGATGCCGGCGATGCCGTGCGGCCCGGGTGCTGCGCCTCCCCCGGGAAAATCGAGGAGCTGGCCGTTTGGAAGTTGCACGGCCCGGTCGTTGGCGATGGCCAGCGCGACGCCGGGGACGTTCGTCCCGTTGTCGCCGCCGTTTCCATCGGCGCCTGCCGCCACCGAGAAAATGGCCATACTGCGCCAGGGGCCGCCCTCAGCCTCCAGCTCTTGCTGCGTGAACGTCAACTGGTCGTCGCGGGGCGCAATGGCGGGAGGGGGAGCCGGCAAGCGAAGCAAGCCGGTCATCAGGTCGCCCACTTGTTCGGCGGGCGTCTGGATGGCCCGCAGGTCCTGACGGTACGAGGAAACCCGCAGGAGCACATTCCGCAAAAAAGCGATGTGGGTGGTTGCCGCGGCGAAGTCGGGTGCGCCCGGACCGGATACGGCTCCTGTGACGCTGGCCAGTTGTTCGAGGGCTTCATCCGGCCAGGATGCGGACAAGGTCTCGATATGCGCCAGCGTATGCCGGATTGCATCGATGTTGCCGGAAGCCGCTGCTGCGCCGGCGCGGCGGAGCAGGGCCGCCGGATTGTCCGGATGCACCTTCAGAATAGCGTCCAGTAACGCCGTCGCTTCGTCGCTCCCGGTGTCCGTCAGGTGTTCGGCCAGCGCATACAACGCCTTTACATTCGTCGAATCCAGCGCCACGGCTTCTTGCACGTGGGCGGTGAATTCAGCGACGTTTCCCTGGCTTTTTTCGAACAGGCCGAGCAGGAGGCGTATGACGCTGTTCTCCGGCGCGAGGGTTTGCGCCTCCCCGAGATACTCCGAGGCGAGCGCATATTCGTTCCGGCGTATGGCGAGCAGCCCGAGATTGACCCATGCAGCGGGTTCTCCCGGCGCCAGTTCCGTCACCCGCAGCAGATTTTCCTCGCCTTGCCGGTCGATCCCCGACTCGATGGCCGCCAGTCCCGTGTAGAACGCGGAGACCGTCTCGCGATACGTTTCGGAATCCGGCTCCGGGAGGTCCGATCCGCCGCATGCCCCGATAAGAACGGCCAGTAAGATAGCCGGGGAAACGGCATATCCTGCCGTAAACCGGGGAGCGAACGAGGCGTTTGGGTGCCTTGTCATGAGATCGGAAGGATCGGGGGCGTGCTGCCGGATGAGCCGCCGTCGTTTCCGGCGACCTATGCGATGGTCACGTCGTCGTCAAGGTATACGTCCTGGATGGCGTTCAGAATCTCGACGCCCTCGCGCAGTGGTTTCTGGAAGGCCTTGCGTCCGGAGATCAATCCCATACCGCCGGCGCGCTTGTTGATGACCGCGGTCCGTACGGCTTGCTGCAAGTCGTTCTTGCCCGAACCGCCGCCGGAGTTAATCAGGCCGCACCGCCCCATGTAGCAGTTGGCCACCTGGTAGCGCGTCAGATCGATAGGATGTTCGCTCGACAGTTCAGTGAACATGCGCTCGTCCAGCTTGCCGTAACTCGATGCGCCCATATTCATCGCCTTCAGCCCCCCGTTCTGCTCCGGTTGCTTCTGCTTGATGATATCGGCCTCGATGGTTACGCCGAGGTGGTTGGCCTGTCCCGTCAGGTCGGCGCTGGATTCGTGATTCACGCCGTTCTGCTTGAAGGCGGAATTCCGGACGTAACACCACAGAATGGTCGTCATCCCGAATTCATGGGCTGCAGAGAAGGCCTCCGAGACTTCCCGGAGCTGCCGGTTGGAATCCGCCGAGCCGAAGTATACGGTGGCGCCCACGCCCACACAGCCCATTTCGTACGCGTCCTCGATTTGTGCAAAGAGAATCTGGTCGTACGTATTCGGGTAGGTCAGCAGTTCGTTGTGGTTGAATTTCAGGATGAATGGAATCCTGTGCGTGTATTTGCGCGCCACGGCCCCCAGGACGCCGAACGTCGAGGCGACCGCATTGCACCCGCCCTCGATCGCGAGCTCGACGATTTTCTCGGGATCGAAGTAGGCCGGGTTTTTGGCGAACGATGCGCCGGCGCCGTGCTCGATGCCCTGGTCCACCGGAAGAATCGAAAGGTATCCTGTGCCGCCGAGCCGCCCCGTGTTGAAAAGTTGCTGCATGGAGCCCAGTACGCGCGGCTTGCGGTCCGAGCCGAGCCATACGCGGTCCACGAAGTCAGGCCCCGGCAGATACAGACGCTCTTTGGGGATGGTGGTGCACTCGTGATTGAGCAGGTGGGCGGCTTCATCGCCGAGAATGTCGGCGGTGCGGGCGGTAAGGACGTCGCTCATGACGGGAACAGAAAAAAATGAAGTGGACGTATCGGGCAAAAAAACAACCCTGTACAAGATACTTCATCCGGCGTCCGTCATCTGTGAATTGTGGGGGTATTAGCGCACCCCTCGCAGCCTCCCGAAGGGCGCTTCACGTCCGCAACGCCCCGAATCCGCAGTGTTTCCTGCTGATTTCAACGATGGAATCAAGACGTCATTTATGCGCGAAAGTAAAGTGCTGAGCGAAGTGGTTTTGATCAGAGTATCCTGTAATGATTATGCTCCGCGCGTTTGCAGGAGCGGGCCGGGTCTTACGTTCGCGGCGGGCGCGAAAACAACCGGGCGCCCGGCGCCGCATTGCAACCGGATACGCTGCGATTCGTTTGTTTCTCGACGTTCATTCCGATCTATCCTGAACCACGGTTAGGCCCCGCATGAAGCGCGTTGCTCCGCTTTTATTTCTTTTGTGCCTGGTTAGTGCGTGCGGCGGCCTGGCGGGCGAAGATGCTGCGGCGCCACCACTCTTTACGCGCTTGTCCGCCAGCGAGACGGGCATTGCTTTCAGGAACGGGATCATAGAACGGGACGGGTTCAATGTGCTGGAGTACGAATACTTCTATAATGGGGGCGGCGTAGCTGCCGGCGACGTGAATGGCGACGGCCTGCCCGATCTGTATTTTTCGGCCAACATGGATCAGGATCGCCTTTATCTCAACCGGGGCGGGCTGGCGTTTGAAGATGTCACGGAGCAGGCAGGTCTTGTGAGCGAATTCGGCTGGACGACCGGCGTGACGATGGGGGACATCAATGGAGATGGACATCTGGACATCTATGTGTGCAAATCGGGCCGGGTGAGCGCCGATCGCCGCCGGAACGCTTTGTATGTGAACAACGGCGACGGGACGTTTACCGAACGAGCAGCGGAATATGGTCTCGACGATCCTGCATATTCAAACCACGTGGCACTGTTCGATTACGACCGGGATGGAGACCTGGACTTGTATCTGCTGAATCATTCGATCCGGCGTTTGTCCCGCTTTTATGTGGACTATATGCGGAGTAGTCGCGACTCCCTTGTCGGCGACAAGCTGTACCGGAACGACGGCGGATCGTTTACGGACGTGAGTGAAGCGGCGGGCATCATCGGCAATCCGCTGGGCTTCGGGCTCAGTGTGATCGTTGGCGATTTGAACCGGGACACCTGGCCCGATCTCTACGTTTCCAACGACTATATCGAGGACGATTACCTGTACGTGAACAACGGGGACGGGACGTTTACCGAATCCGTACGCTCTTTTCTGACGCATACGTCCTACTCGTCCATGGGGGCCGACATTGCCGATGTAAACAACGATGCGTTGCCCGACATTGTGACGCTGGATATGCTGGCCGAAGATCATTTCCGGCAGAAGGTGCTGCAAGGGCCGCAAGACCACGTGTTTTACGAAGACTTCCGAAGTAAGGGGTTTCACGAGCAGTATATGCGCAATATGCTGCACCTGAATCTGGGGGATGGCGCTTTTTCGGAAATCGGACAACTCGCGGGCGTTTCGAATACCGACTGGAGCTGGGCGGCGTTGCTGGCCGACTTCGATCTTGATGGCCATAACGATCTTTTCGTCACGAATGGCTACATGCGCGACTACACGGATCTCGATTTTCTCCGGCGTACGCTGGTGAATGCGCACAAGGAGGCGAGTGCCCGGGGGGAAGCGTTGTCCTCGCTGGAAATGGTCCAGCAAATGCCTTCCAGCCCGTTGAGCAACTATATCTATCGAAACGAATCGGGAATTGCCTTTGCAGACAAGACGCGGGACTGGGGTGTGGGCGAGGCTGCCTTTTCGAACGGTGCGGCGTATGCCGATCTGGACGACGATGGGGATCTCGACCTTGTGGTCAACAACATCAACACGGAAGCCTTTGTCTACCGGAACGATGCGGACCGCCTTGCTGCGGGGCATTACCTGAAGGTTCGCCTCGAAGGCCCGGAAGGCAACCGGTTCGGGGTCGGCGCTGCTGTCGAGGCAACGGGGGAAGGGCGGCGGTTTTACCGGGAAATGAACCCGGTGCGGGGGTATTTGTCGTCCGTGGAGCCGGTCCTTTTTTTCGGCCTGGGCGAATTGGAGCAGGTCGATCTCGAAGTGATCTGGCCGGATGGCGCGCGCCAGCGAATGCAGGGCGTGCCTGCGAATCGAACGGTGACGCTGCATCGCCGGGACGCCGATTCCGAGGCGCCGGATGAACGGGAGCCCCTGCAAGTGGCTCCGTTTTTCGTGCAGGCGACGGACGTCAGGGGTCTACAGTTCGTCCATGAAGAGAATCCGTTCGTCGATTTCGAGCGCGAACCCCTTCTCCCGCATATGTTGTCAAGGCAGGGGCCTGCACTGGCGGCCGGCGACGCGGACGCAGACGGGCTGGAGGATGTATTCGTCGGCGGCGCGCGCGGTCAGTCCGGTGCGCTTTTTTTACAGCGTCCCGACGGGTCGTTTCGCCGGGGCGCCGGAGCGGCTTTCGAAGCGCATAGCGGCTATGAGGACACGGACGCCCTGTTTATGGATGTGGACCGTGATGGCGACCAGGACCTTTATGTGGTTAGCGGCGGATCGTTCGAAGCGGAGGATATGTCGGCCTATCAGGATCGCCTGTACGTGAATGCCGGCGACGGCGTTTACGCCCATGATGCACAAGCCTTGCCCGCCTTGCATAGCAGCGGAGGCGCAGTGGCGGCGCACGATTTCGACATGGATGGCGACCTCGACCTTTTTGTGGGCGGGCGGGCGCTTCCGGGCCGCTACCCCCTCGCTCCGCAAAGTTATCTGCTGGAGAATACGGGAGGAATGTTCGTGGATGTCACGCCGGAAGTATTGCGTGCGCCGGGGATGGTGACCGATGCCCTGTGGATGGATATGGATGGGGATATGCGCGCCGAACTGGTTCTGGCAGGGGAGTGGATGCCGATCCGGGCATTCCGATACACCGGAGAATGGGCCGAGATACCCGCTGCCGCATCGGGTTTCGTCGATACGGCAGGCTGGTGGAACACCCTGCGCGCGCACGATCTGGATGGCGACGGCGATGTCGATCTGGTCGCCGGCAACAGAGGGTTGAATGCTCAGATGCAAGCCGGTCCGGGCAAGCCCGCCGCGGTGTATTCCGCGGATTTCGGCGCCGACGGGCGCTCCGAATTCGTCATGGGGTATTACTTCGGCGAGCAAAGGCATCCCGTGCCATGGCGAGACGAATTACTGGAGGAAATTCCTTTGCTTGCCCGACAATTCCCGGATTATGCCTCGTACGCCCGCGCCACGCTGGATGATGTTTTTTCAGAAGTGGAGCCCGTGGTCAGGTTGGAAGCTTCCCAATTTGCAAGCAGCGTTTTCGAGAACACCGGAGAGGGCCGGTTTCAGGTTCGGGAATTGCCTGTCGAAGCACAGTTCGCCCCGGTGCACGCCACCCTTTTCGAGGATGCGGACGGCGATGGACGGACGGATATCCTTCTTGCAGGCAATGCTTCCGAGGCGCGGGTGCAGTGGGGCCGTTACAATGGGGGGCGTGGGCTTCTTTTGTTGAATCGGGGTGGGATGACCTGGGAAAGCGTTTCTGCTTCCCGGAGCGGTTTTTTGACGCCCGGGGTAGTGCGCGGCATGGTTCGCGTCGTTACCGCAACGGGTCCGCTTATGATTGTTGCGCAGAACGATGCTGCCTTGAAGGCATTCACGCCAGCTGGACGCACCGCTCCCTGAATGCAGGTTGCAATCCGGCTGCTATCGTGCTGGATCCTGCACCTTCATTATGTCGGCAAGAGATAAAGAACCTGCACATGACACATGTTACGAGTACTGCTTCTCCACCAACGACGGCGCCACGGCGACGTGGGAGCCGCACGGGATCGTATATGTCCCATAGATAAAAAAGGGGATTATATAGATAGGTGAAACTTTTCGGGGGCCGGTTACGTACTAAAGGGGAATTACCCGGAAAGGTTGACGACGCCCTGTTCGTTGCCTGCCACGAGCGTTCTGTATGGCAGGAGTTTCCCTGCCATTGCGTCTACTACACGGCCCATTTGCTCCAGCGTATCGAGATTTCTTATGCCTTGGCGACCTGCGAAGTCCGCCACGTAGCGGTGAAGGTGCTTGACGCTCATCTTGTGATAAACGCCCTTGTGCGCCCGCTTCAGCGTAGCCCAGAAGGATTCGATGCCGTTCGTGTGCGCCTGTCCGCGCACATACTCGGCTGCGCTATGTTTCACCGTTTCGAGATCGTAGATATATCGCAAGCCGCTATAAGCCTTGTGATCGTCGGTATAAACCGTAGCGCCGAACGCCGCACGGTCAAGCACGAAGTTTTGCAGGGTTTCGCTTGTCGTATCCTCTACGACCTCTGCCTTGATCTTGCCCGTGGCCCGGTCCTTCACGCCAACGACCGCCGCCTTGCCAACCGGCCCGCGTCCGGCGCGTGGAGTTTCCTTGATGCGTGCTTGTTCGCTTCCCTGCCGCCCACGTAGGTTTCGTCTACCTCGATAGGCCCACCGAACAGGTTGTTGTCGTTCTCTTCGAATGCCTTGCGGATGCGCTGGAGCAGATGCCAGGCCGTATCCTGACCGATACCTATATCCCGATGCAGTTTCATGCTGGATATGCCCTTCAGGTTCGTCATATGCAGGTAAATGGCGTAAGCCCATTTGCGAAGCGGTAATTTCGACGCCTGCATAACGGTGCCGACCTTGACGGAAAAGTAGGAGCGGCAGTCGGTGCACTAGTTGTGTAAACCCACCACGTTGTTCAGTGGGATATTCAGGGATTGGATGGGTGTTTGGTATTTCAAGCTGGCGTGTGGTCGATGCCAATTGTATCGGTGCAGCCAACAGGGGAGGTACTCGCCGCGCTGGCTGGAGTTGTCGTAGGCGCGAGCGTAGGCCCATTCGCGCAGCGCGGATTGGATGAAGCGTTCGGCTTTGCCGTTGGTTCTCGGGGTATAGGGTCGGGTGCGGATATGGCGCAGTTTCAGTCGTCGGCACAGTTTTGCGAAGTGTTTCGAGCGGTAGCAGGAGCCGTTGTCGGTCATGACGCGGGTGAAGGCGACTCCGAGGGTTTGGAAGTAGCGCAGGGTGTCGAGCAACGCGCTACAGGCGCTGTGAGCGGTCTCGCCGGGTTGGATGCAAGCAAAGCTTACGCGGGAGTGATCGTCGATGGCCACATGCACGTATTCCCATCCGGCGCCCCTGGAACTCTGGCCCCGGATGCCGGTGACCCGATGGCCGGGACGTACAAAACGTCCTAAACGCTTGATGTCCAGGTGTAACAGGTCGCCCGGATGGGGGTAGACCTAACGGCGGGGAGCAACCGGAGGGTCCAGATGGGACAATCGGTTCAATCCCCCCTGCTGGGCGACCCGGCCCACCGTGCTGTGCGCCACCCCGGTTCTTCGGCTAATCTCGCGATAGGTGCACCGGGCGCGGCGCAGGGCCAGAATCGCCGCCCGTTGCGCCTCTGAGGTGCGATGCGGGCAGCCGAGCGGATGCGAAGATCGGTCCTGAAGACCTCTTCGTCCCTGTGCCCGATACCGGGCGAGCCACTTGTAGGCCGTGCGCACACTTACCCCTGAGGCCTGGGCGGCTTCCTCGATGCGAAGCCCCCCGTTAACGATGCGACGCACCAGAATCTCTCGACCTTTCGGCGTCAATCGGGCATTCTTGTGAATGTTCATTCGGCTCTCTCCCTAACTTTCGGTTCACATATCCCTAATAAACTCGGGCATCAGGCGCGAATGAACAACCTACTGAGAGATCACAACTAGTAAGGCATCTTTGCATGAGACGCTTCGCACGTCCTTGTACTCTTGCAGCGCGGGCAATGGCGACCATCCGGCCAGATACGCGCCTCGAACCATTTGCGGGCCGCTTCCTCGTCAGGAAACATGTCGGCCAATTCCATCAGGGTTATGCCGTTGCGGTACGCTTTTCCAGGTGCTTTATACATGATCTGCTCCGTTTGTTATAAATGCCTGTAAGTTATGAACTTAAAGAGAAAATGTCAACCTTTGTCTGTAAAGAGGTGGTTCGGGTTGATTGGACAGATTTTGGCGGGAATTAAGGTGTAGTGTTGCGACCTTGTTCCGATACAATCAACCCGACGAGACCCATGTCAAGACGCACACGCAGAACCCATAGTCCTTCGTTCAAGGCGAAGGTAGCCCTCGCCGCCGTTCGCGGCGAGAGCACGCTGGCGGAGCTCGCCGAGCGCTTCGAGGTGCATCCGAACCAGATACAATCCTGGAAGAAGCAGCTGGTGGAGACCGCCGAGGAGGCGTTCACCCGAGGCCGTGGCGACGCTCCGGACGAGCGCGACGACCGGATCAAGGCGCTTCACGCGAAGATCGGAGAGTTGTCGATGGAGAAGGATTTTTTATCGAAGGCGCTCGGTCGAGACCGATAGTCGAGCGCCGGGCGAGGATAGATCGCGCCCATGCCTTGCCGGTGGTTCGCCAGTCGAGGCTCCTGTCGTTGAGTCGTTCGACGGCCTACTATACCCCTCGGGGCGAGAGCGAGGAGAACCTTACCGTGATGAAAGAGATCGACAGGCTCTATATGGAGCGTCCTACGAGCGGATCGCGCACGATCAAGAGCATGCTCGAGGCGCGCGGGCGCAAGATCGCCAGAAGCCGCGTCGTTCGCCTCATGCGCCTGATGGGCCTTAGGGCCATCTACCCCAAGCGCCGCACGTCTTCTCCAGGAGAAGGGCACAGGATTTATCCTTATCTGCTAAGAGGCATGAAGGGTACGAGACCCCGGCAGGTCTATGCGGCGGACATTACGTACATCCCTATGGCGAAGGGCTTTCTCTATCTCGTGGCCGTGATCGACTGGCATAGCCGCAAGGCGCTCGCACACCGGCTCTCGAACACGATGGACGCCGCCTTTTGCGTCGAAGCGATGGAAGAAGCCATTGTCCGCTACGGCGCGCCACAGGTCTTCAACACGGACCAGGGAGTGCAGTTTACCTCACAGGCGTTCACCGGTGCGCTCAAGGAGCATGGCGTGCGCATCTCTATGGACGGCAAGGGCCGCTGGCTCGATAACGTGTACGTGGAGCGCCTCTGGCGCAGCCTCAAGCAGGAAGAAGTCTACCGGCGCGCGTACGAGACGGTGAGCGAGGCCGGGAAGGGGATTGCCGATTACCTGCGCTACTTCAACGAAGAGCGGCCTCACCAGGGACTTGACAACCGGACCCCCGACGACGTATTCTACAAACGAAAACCGCTGCCCAAAGCGGCATAACCCGACGCGACAGTACACTTAAAAACGCAAAAAAAACTGTCCAGTTTTTTCGGACCATTTCTGACCGCGCCAGTATAACGACACGGCTTTCTGCATAAACATTCGCTGGAAGAGGCGACACGCTCACAATCTCACTATAGAGAACTGGTTCGATAGCCGATCTTCCGGAGCTAGTGGTCGTTTCAAATCCGTGTCAGCATACAGATCGATCTCAAAGCGGTAGCGTACACGCTCATCGAACTGCGCCTCTAACAGACGCTCACGGAGGAAGTCGCTATTCAGATTAAACACAAACCGTGCAGATTCGTCTGGCACAATTGGGGTTGGCCCGTAGCAAAATTCGAAGCCATGAACCATCCATGCATTTTTGACACGCCCTTCGTCTAATTCCTGAAGCGTAATGACCCCCTTGCAGAGATAGTAGACGGGATTGTCCGACAGGTTCATGACTGTCAAGTTTAAGCTGGATGCGGCATCGTATGAATCGCTATCTGTTCTAACGTGTATTCCGGTGCTGTCGTCAGAGAATAGACTGCATCCCATGGCGAGGGTGCTTACGGCGAGTAGTACGGTGGTGATGCTATATGCAAGTATCTTCTTCATGATGTCTCCTCTCTTGCTAGGCGTACGCATGAAACGGTGGGGTGGTGCCCCTTGTTAGGGTACCACCCCAGGCTAAACCACACATCTATTTCACCAACACCATACGATGTATCTGACTGAAGTTGTCAACCTGGAGGCGGTAGAGGTAAGTACCACTCGGCAAATGCGAGGCGTCGAAGGTAACTCGGTGATACCCAGCCTCCATGGGGCCGTCGACCAAACGGGCTACCTCCCGCCCTAAGAAGTCACTCACGACAAGTGACACCTGCGTTGCCCCCGGCAGCGCAAAGCGGATCTCCGTGGCAGGGTTGAACGGGTTTGGATAGTTTGGATATAAGAAGAGGGCTTCCGGCACCCCGGCTGCTTCGGTTGAAGCCTCATCAGTAGCAGCGTGTTTGGGAAAGATGTAGATGTATTCGCCCCAGACCCAGGCCCAGTTGGACTGATCTGATTCGTAGCTGCCTTTGATCGCTGAGACGTAGTAGGTATACTGTTCTTCCGCGTTGGCTTGCGCCGTAATCGTTATTTGATAATCGGTATACGACGTCGCGGAGGTTGAGCCGATATACTGCCAGGTACAGGACCCACTACAGATGCCCCGATACACCTTGTAACTACTAACGCCGGAAGTCGCGCTGGCCGTCCAGCTCAGATTGGGGTATTGCCCTACGCTGTAGAAATTGGTAATTGTGAGGTTGGTGGGGGCGTGCGGGCGAGGGTCACGCCGGCCATTGAACATAGTGGGACTTTGGCTGCTAGGATCAAGCCAATTCTTGAGGCGGGTTGACGAACTGCTACCGTAGTTCCAGGATATCGAGAACTTGCCAAACCAGATATGAGGAACAGCGCAGAAATTGTCCCCGGTGAAGGCAGGATCTATGTTTCCATGAAGCTGCCCCACGATGCGGTGATTCTGATCAAACAACGGCGCCCCAGAGGAGCCATATTCCGCCGTCCCCGTGTCGAAGTAAACCTCCCAGTGCGAGTTAGGAGGCGTTCCACCCCAGGTGTCTGATACAGCCGTGTCGTTGTCAATGGAGATTTTCTTAATATCCGCCCGGGGATGGTGTATGCTTACTGACGACGTTGCAGCCGAAGTGCTCCTCGACCAGCCCGCGTAATAGACGTCGTAACTCTTCGGCGGGAGGACATCGAGTTCAAGGAGGGCAAAATCCGAAGGGGTATCGCTTGCTCTCACCATGGCGCCCTGTACTACATTATTGTACGGGCCATCGACATTCGAACAGGAATTGTTCTGGTAGTTGAACCTGAAAAGCCAGTTGTTGACGTTGCCCGAAAGACAGTGATTAGCTGTGAGAAAGTAGGCCGTCAAGTTCTGTGGCACATTATTTACAAGGGCCCCTGTACAGGCTGTTCCTACGTCGGTTAGGACGAGCGCTACCGCATCCCGTTCGTTGCCCCATCCCGACCCCTGTGAGCAATTGACGTTCACATTACAGGTAGACGATTCTCCAAAGTCCATCGACTTGCCAGCTCCAGTCTCTTCAGTGGGCCTTACACCCGGACCCGAGGCATCAC
This sequence comes from Rhodothermales bacterium, assembly GCA_965248175.1. Taxonomy (GTDB): domain Bacteria; phylum Bacteroidota; class Rhodothermia; order Rhodothermales; family VXPQ01; genus VXPQ01. The sequence continues at coordinate 42,288 of OZ252093.1, read as the reverse complement.
GGAAGGCATGGATGACTCTGGTCACATGAAGCGTGCCCTCTCCCCTTAAGAACAATGGTTCGTAGTATTCTAGAATAACAGCATCGCCCCGAACTGGAGCCGTAGCAAACTTACCATGCTTCTTGTTGTTGCGAATGGTGAAGGCCCCCAACACCATGCTCGCGTCTTCGTTATAGACAAAAAACCGGGCACCCAAGGGCATCTGGAACGTATCGTAGATTAAGCCTAGCGCGGTAGCTCCAGGACTCTTGATCTTCAAGCTCCACAGCCGATCTCCGTTGGGCAGATCGGTCCATGTTCCGGCATTATCCAGTCCCAGATCTACCTCAATAGGCGCTCCGTACCGGAACGGTATGGTCCGACCCTGGCGTCGCTTCTCCTCGTCTGCCGCCAGGAAAGCATCCACGTCAACGGGAGACAATACGACAGGAGACAGTTTGGATCGGATCGGATTTGACAATCCGTAGGGTTCACCCCCTTCACTTATCTGTGCCTGCAACGGTTGGCTTGCTCCAAGAATGACCGCTAATGCTAGAAAGAGAACAAAGCGTGCGTCTAAGAACATTCCTGCCTGCGTTTGAGAGGTGGTTCGGGTTGATTGGACAGATTTTGGCGGGATTTAAGGTGTAGCGTTGCGACCTTGTTCCGATCCAATCAACCCGACGAGACCCATGTCAAGACGCACACGCAGAACCCATAGTCCTTCGTTCAAGGCGAAGGTAGCCCTCGCCGCCGTTCGCGGCGACCGTACGCTGGCCGAACTCGCCGAGCGCTTCGAGGTGCACCCGAACCAGATACAATCCTGGAAGAAGCAGCTGGTAGAGACCGCCGAGGAGGCTTTCACCCGAGGCCGCGGCGGCGCCCCGGACGAGCGCGACGATCAGATAAAGGTGCTTCACGCGAAGATCGGAGAGTTGTCGATGGAGAAGGATTTTTTATCGAAGGCGCTCGGTCGAGATCGTTAGCCGAGCGCCGGGCGAGGATAGATCGCGCCCATGCCTTGCCCGCGGTTCGCCAGTCGAAGCTCTTGTCGTTGAGTCGTTCGACGGCCTACTACACTCCTCGGGGCGAGAGCGAGGAGCACCTTACCGTGATGAAAGAGATCGACAGGCTCTACATGGAACGCCCCACGAGCGGATCGCGCACGATAAAGAGCATGCTCGAGGCGCGAGGCGTCCGTGTCGCCAGAAGCCGCGTCGTTCGCCTCATGCGCCTGATGGGCCTTAGGGCCATTTACCCCAAGCGCCGCACGTCGTCTCCAGGAAAAGGGCACAGGATTTATCCTTATCTGCTCAGAGGCATGAAGGTGACGAGACCCCGGCAAGTCTATGCGGCGGACATTACGTACATCCCTATGGCGAAGGGCTTTCTTTATCTCGTAGCCGTGATCGACTGGCATAGCCGCAAGGCGCTCGCACACCGGCTCTCGAACACGATGGACGCCGCCTTTTGCGTCGAAGCGATGGAAGAAGCCATTGCCCGCTACGGCGCCCCGGAGGTCTTCAATACCGATCAGGGAGCGCAGTTTACCTCCGAGGCGTTCACCGGTGCGCTCAAGGAGCATGGCGTGCAAATTTCCATGGACGGCAAGGGCCGCTGGCTCGACAATGTGTACGTGGAGCGCCTCTGGCGCAGCCTCAAGCAGGAAGAGGTCTACCGGCACGCGTACGAGACGGTGGCCGAGGCCGAGAAGGGGATTGCCGATTACCTGCGCTACTTCAACGAAGAACGTCCCCACCAGGGACTTGACAACCGAACCCCCGACGACGTATTCTACGAACGAAAACCGCTGCCCAAAGCGGCATAACCCGACGCGACAGTACACTTAAAAACCCGAAAAAAACTGTCCAGTTTTTACGGACCACTTCTTTGGTTGAGAAAAACAGGGGAGCAATGTATGATGTTAGCCTTGAAATGTCAAGTAAAAACCAGGGGGCTTATATTACGAAAGTTAGAGGTGGTTCGGGTTGATTGGACAGATTTCCGGGGAATTTAAGGTGTAGTGTTGCGACCTTGTTTCGATACAATCTAACCCGACGAGAGAGGTGGTTCAGAGGTGGTTCGGGTTGTTTGGACAGATTTTCGCGGAATTCAAGGTGTAGTGTTGCGACCTTGTTCCGATACAATCAACCTGACGAGACCCATGTCAAGACGCACACGCAGAACCCATAGTCCTTCGTTCAAGGCGAAGGTAGCCCTCGCCGCCGTTCGCGGCGACCGTACGCTGGCCGAACTCGCAGAGCGCTTCGAGGTGCACCCGAACCAGATACAATCGTGGAAGAAGCAGCTGGTAGAGACCGCCGAGGAGGCGTTCACCCGAGGCCGCGGCGGCGCCCCGGACGAGCGCGACGACCGGATCAAGGCGCTGCACGCGAAGATCGGAGAGTTGTCGATGGAGAAGGATTTTTTATCGAAGGCGCTCGGTCGAGACCGTTAGCCGAGCGCCGGGCGAGAATAGATCGTTCCGATGCCTTGCCGGTGGTTCGCCAGTCGAGGCTTCTGTCGTTGAGTCGTTCGACGGCCTACTATCGTCCCCGGGCAGAGAGCGAAGAGAACCTTACCGTGATGAAAGAGATCGACAGGCTCTATATGGAGCGTCCCACGAGCGGATCGCGCACGATAAAGAGCATGCTCGAGGCGCGAGGCGTCCGTGTCGCCAGAAGCCGCGTCGTTCGCCTCATGCGCCTGATGGGCCTTAGGGCCATTTACCCCAAGCGCCGCACGTCGTCTCCTGGGGACGGACACAGGATCTATCCCTATCTGCTCAGGGGCATGAAGGTGACGAAACCCCGCGAGGTCTATGCGGCGGACATTACGTACATCCCCATGGCGAAGGGCTTTCTTTATCTTGTGGCCGTAATCGACTGGCATAGCCGCAAGGTGCTCGCCCACCGGCTCTCGAACACGATGGACGCCGCCTTTTGCGTCGAAGCGATGGAAGAGGCCATTGTCCGCTACGGCGCACCTGAGGTCTTCAATACCGACCGGGGAGCGCAGTTTACCTCCGAGGCGTTCACCGGTGCGCTCAAGGAGCATGGCGTGCGCATCTCTATGGACGGCAAGGGCCGCTGGCTCGACAATGTGTACGTGGAGCGCCTATGGCGCAGCCTCAAGCAGGAAGAGGTCTACCGGCACGCCTACGAGACGGTGGTCGAGGCCGGGAAGGGGATTGCCGATTACCTGCGCTACTTCAACGAAGAGCGCCCTCACCAGGGACTTGACAACCGAACGCCCGACGACGTATTCTACAAACGAAAACCGCTCGCCAAAGCGGCATAAACCGACGCGACAGTACACTTAAAAACACGAAAAAAACTGTCCGGTTTTTACGGACCACTTCTGCGGTGCTTCCCTGGAAGGTTTTTCTTTCGGAATTGGAGCCTTTCTATCCCAAGGGCGCCAAGGGGCGTCCTCCGGTCGGTCTTGAGGTGATGCTTCGAATCTACTTCATGCAGCAATGGTTCGGGCATTCGGATCCGGGCATGGAAGACGCCCTGCACGATAATATTGCGATGCGTCGTTTCGCGCGTCTGGAGGCGGGCTACGCGCCGGACGAGACGACGATATGCAAGTTTCGTCACTGGCTTGAAGAGCGCGAGTTGACGAAGACGCTTCTGTCGATTAGCGGCAAGCACCTTCGTTCTTGTGGCATCATGGTTCGCGAGGGCAGTATCGTGGACGCGACGATCATTTCTGCTCCGACGTCTACGAAGAACCGCTCTGGTCAGCGCGATCCTCAGATGAAGTCCACTCGTAAGGCGAACAAGTGGCATTTCGGGATGAAAGCGCATATCGGCACGGACACGCAGGGCTATGTGCACAGCGTAGAAGTAACGGCGGCGAACGTGCACGACGTGACGATGATGGAGCAGTGTCTTCACGGCGAGGAGAAGACGATCTACGGCGACAAGGGCTACGCGTGCCGAAAGCGCAAGGAGCGCGCCGAGTCGCAAGGCGTCGCCTGGCGCGTGTTGCGCAAGGCGGCCAGAGGCAGGAAACTGACGTGCGCGGACGCTTCGTTCAATCGCAAGAGCAACCGCACTCGTGCTCGCGTAGAGCATCCCTTCGGGGTGGTCAAGCACCTTTGGGGCTACCGCAAGACGCGCTACCGCGGGTTGCGCAAGAACGCGGCGCAGGTCTATACGCTGTTTGCGCTGGCGAATTTCTTCATGGCGCGCAAGAAATTGATAGCTGTCGCGGGATAGGTATGCCCGGGCGCCGCGTTTTGAGGCGTCCGGGGCGCTAAAACGCAACAATATCGTAGATTCGGCCTTGAATCCGACCCCTGACGGCCCCTGTCCAACCTGAAATCGCCCTTCCCAGGTCTCGAATCTTCAATTCGACTCCCAGTGATGGATTGATCAGAACTTCCTAAACTACTTCAAACATTCAATCCTCCCCTCCAGATACGCCCGGCGCATTTTTTCGTCGAATCGTTCGATGGCATAGCGCAGCATGGTCCGGGGCATGTTCCGGTAGTGGCGGCGCAGGAAGGCTTCCTCCACGGCAAGGTCCTTCTTCCCCACTTCGCGCAGCATCCACCCGACGGCCTTGTGTATAAGATCGTGGCCGTCGCTAAGGAGCTGTTCGGCTATTTCCAGAAACTCGTCGAAGCGGCCCCGTTTGATGTACCGGTAGGTAGCAATGACTGCAATGCGGCGCTTCCAAAGGCTCGCGTCACGGACCCAGTCGAAAAGCAAGCGCTTCTCCCCTGACTCCAGATACGCACCCACAATCTGCGAGGCGGAAGAATCGACCAGATCCCAGTTGTTGACGTACTCGACCCGCCTCAGATAGAGGTTGAATACCGCTTCCTTTTGCGCATCGTCTCCGCGTTCGTACCGCCGGATGAGCATGAAAAGGGCGCATAGCCGGTCTTCGTGCCACGGCGACATGAGAAGTTGCTCGACCACGGGAAAATCCGCCGCATCGCAGGTCCGTGCCAGTTTGCGAAGTACGGGTACGCGGATACCCCGGAATCGGTCTCCCTCCCCGTATTCGCCCGGGCCGGTGCGAAAGAAGCGCGCTGAGTGGGCCGCAATGTCTGCATTGCCCGCTGCCTCGAGCCGGGCCTGTATTTCTGCAAGGGTCATAGCTTCAAAATCGCCCGGAAACGCTTCAGACGCAAGGACGACATAAGCATTACTTCCCATCGATGCACCGGGAGCATGATGGAGCCCCGGCGACATTGCCTCTACGGAGCAAACATTTCCTGCAGCACCTTAAGCACCTTGGACATCGTGGGGGCAGACATTTTTCGGGGATTATATAGATAGGTGAAACTTTTCGGGAGCCGGTTACGTACTAAAGAGTAAACAAATCGGAAAAGAAAATGGCTTATCGGGCGCCCGGACGCAATCACAGAAACGGAATCACGGTCATTGAACTGGCAGAATGTTTCCCCGATGAGGATGCTGCTCGACGCTGGTTCGAGGCGGTTGTTTGGCCCGATGGTCGATTTTGTCCGCGCTGCAAGGGAGCCGATACATACGAAGGAACGCACAAGACGATGCCTTACCGGTGCAGGGATTGCAACAGAACGTTTTCCGTACGCACGAAAACGGCGTTGGAATCAAGCAAGGCGCCGCTGAAAAAGTGGGTTTGGGCCATCTACCTTGAAATGACCAGCTTGAAGGGTATCTCGAGCATGAAACTGCATCGGGACATTGGGGTAACGCAAACGACGGCGTGGTTCATGCTCCAGCGTATCCGCGAGGCGTTCGCTCCTGCGATAGCCGAAGCGTTTGAAGGTCCGGTAGAGGTTGATGAAACGTACGTGGGCGGCAAGGAAGCGAACAAGCACGCATCGAAGAAACTACATGCGGGGCGCGGACCGGTAGGCAAGGCTGCGGTCGTAGGCGCGAAGGACAGGGCCACGAATCGGGTTGTCGCAAAGGTTGTAGACAATACCACCGGCGAAACGCTGCAAGGCTTCGTGCTTGACCACATGGAATATGGCGCCAAGGTCTATACAGACGATCACCGGGGCTATGTCGGGCTGAAGTATCTGTACGAGCATGAGAGCGTTCAACACAGTGTCAAGGAGTACGTAAACGGTATGGTCCATACGAACGGGGTGGAATCGTTCTGGGCAACGTTGAAGCGGAGCGTCAACGGCGTGTATCACCATCTGTCGCACAAACACCTGCAACGCTACGTGAACCAGTTTTGCGGCAAGCACAATGTCCGGGGCCTCGATACCATCGACCAGATGGAACACGTGGCGGGCTGTCTGGTGGGCAAGCGCATTATGTACAAAGACCTGATCACTTGACCCTGTACATGCCTCACACATGTTTCAGGAGTAAGCCATGCGGCATGGAATACCTCATGGCATATCTGGCAGCATGATGAAACCCGAACCAGACAAGCCGAAGCGAGACCCCACCGCCCCGGAGATTGCCCATTGCTCGAATCCGCGATACGGCGCAATGACGATTGCCGAGGCGACACGGTTGTTCATGCGAGAAGGGTGAAAAGGCAACGATTCACCCGGAGACCCCAAACCCGGCGTTCACCTATCTATATAATCCCCTATAAAAAACATCCCCCACTTGATTTTGTCTGCTTGCAATGCTTATCCTTGCAACTCGCGGGATAGCTATTGCCTAAATCCTGCGCGCATTCCTTAATGCTGCTCATGCTGTCTTATTCCCTTACCTGATATCCTCTATCGCTATGAAAACGGTTACAGGCGCCTTCCGAATCTGCTCCGTACTTTGCATCTCGCTGTCCGTTGCGTTTTTGTTGCCGGGCATCCATACGGCGAATGCACAGATATTCACCGTAAATGGCGCCGTGCTGGACGTGGACAACGCGCCGCTGCCTGGCGTCAACATTGTTGAAGAAGGCACCCTGAACGGCGCCGTCAGCGATGTAGACGGCACCTTCTCGCTGACGGTGTCGAATGCGAATGCCTCGCTGGTCTTTTCTTTTGTGGGGTACGTTACGGAGACGGTGGCGGTAAACGGGCAAACCGATCTGGCGGTCACGCTCAGTGAGGATGTCGAATTGCTTGAAGAGGTGGTGGTTACCGCCTTCGGTATCGAGCGGCAGGAGCGCGCGCTCGGGTATGCCGTGAGTCAAATTTCCGGCGAGGCTCTTCGGGAAGTACGGGAGAACAATGTCGCGAACGCGCTGGCCGGAAAGGTGGCCGGCGTGCTCGTTTCCAAGCCCGCGACCGGGCCTGCGGGGTCGAGTCGGGTGATCATCCGGGGCGTGTCTTCCCTGGGCGAGGACAGTCAGCCCCTGTATGTCGTGGACGGCGTACCTATCGACAATTCCACGCTGGGATCCGCCGGCATGTGGGGGGGATACGATGGGGGCGACGGTATTTCGGGTATCAATGCCGACGACATCGATAATATATCGGTACTCAAGGGACCCGCCGCTGCGGCGCTTTACGGGACGCGCGCCAAGAATGGCGTGATTCTCGTCACTACGAAGAAAGCCCATGCCGGGGTGGGACTCGGTATCGAGTTCAGCAGCAACACGACGTTCGAAGATGTCCTTGTCAACACCGGCTGGCAGACCGAATACGGTCAGGGTACGCGGGGCGCGAAACCGGAAACGGCGAACGAAGCCCGCAGCACCAATCTGGCTTCGTGGGGGGCTCCCCTGGACGGTTCGATGGTAGTAAGTTGGGACGGTGTGGAACGTCCTTATTCTCTCGTTGACGACCGCCTCAACCGCTTCTACCAAACGGGCGTGACGACCACCAATAGCCTTGCCCTGACGAGCGCGACACAGTCTTCCACCCTCCGGATGGCTTTTTCGCATTTGTCCAACGACGGCATCAATCCCAACTCCGGTCTTACGCGTACGTCGTTTACGCTCCGGGGGACTTCGCAGTTAGGAAGACGTCTCAGCGCCGATGCGAAACTGAATTTCATCCGGGAGGACGTAAACAATCGCCCTCGTCTGTCGGATTCGCCCGGCAACGCCAATTACACGATTTACCAGTTGGCGCCCAACGTGGATCCGCTGCCTATGAAGGGCGTCCAGCAGGAAAAAGGAGGGCGCATCGGGACCGACGAAAACGACCAGGAGCTGGACGTTACCGGGGGCATCTATTCGCAGAATCCCTATTTCGCCTCGTATCAATACACCCACGGCGATGAAGACCGGCGCCTGATCGGCTTTACGTCCCTGACGTACGAATTTACCGACTGGCTGTCGCTCATGGGCCGTTTCGGGGGCGATACGTACACGACGCGCCGGACGAACATTACCCCGTTCGGCACCGGCTACAGTCCGCTCGGGGGCCAGAACGAAGGGGAAATCCGGATTTCCGAAATCAATACCGACCTGCTTCTGAACGCCCAGCGGAATTTCACGCCCTCGTTGGGTATGACGGCGACTATCGGTGGAAACATTCTCTACCGGGAACGGGAGAATCTTACACTCAGCGGAAGCGGAGGATACAACGTGCCTGGTCTGGAGGTTGTGACCAATCAGGCCTCCCCGCGCACCGGCTACGGCTTCAATGAGAAACAGATCAACTCGATTTATGGCTCGACCCAATTTTCGTGGGAAGATTATCTGTTTCTAACCCTGACGGGCCGCAACGACTGGTCCTCGACCTTGCCGATCGACAACAATTCGTACTTCTATCCGTCGGTGAGCATGAGCTTCGTATTCTCGGATGCGTTTGACTTGCCGTCCTGGCTAACTTTCGGCAAACTGCGGGCGTCCTGGGCCGAAGTCGGCGGCGATACCAATCCTTATCAGTTGGCGTTGACCTACAGCTTGCAGGGAAGCCATCTCGGGCAGCCGCGCGGCGGCGTGGCTCAGGGGCGAATCCCGCTGGCAGCGCTAAAGCCCTCGTCGAGCGTGGGTAGAGAGGTCGGGCTGGATGTCCGTTTTATGGAAAACCGGGTGGGGCTGGACTTTACGCTGTATACCGAAAGCGCGACGAACCAGATTCTTTCGACGACGATATCGAACGCCTCCGGATTCGGAAGTCAGGTCATCAACGCCGGAGAGATCAAAAATTCCGGCGTTGAAGTCCTTCTGACTACGACCCCTGTACGCACCCCCGATTTTCGCTGGGATCTCGACGTAAACCTGTCGAGGAATGTCAACGAAGTCGTGGAACTGATTGAGGGGCAAACGTCGCTGGTATTGGCTGAAAGCCGCCGTAGGGGCAACTTTGTCACGGCCGATGTGGGCGAGGCCTACGGTTCTATCAAGGGGCAGAAGTATATGCGCCAGAATGTGCCGACCAAGGTCGATCCTGTTACGGGCGAGACCGTGGACGATCCGTGCAATGCAACGGGCCCGATCGTGCACAACGCTGACGGGTTGCCGCTTCGAGCCGGAACGCTGTGCGTGCTCGGCAACGGTACCCCCGATCTGCTTGGCGGCGTCTCCAATTCGATCCGCTACAAGAATTTCAGGCTCAGCGCCCTGGTGGATATGCGCTTCGGGGGGGACATCTTTTCGTACACCAACAGTCAGGGGTATAGCGCAGGGCTGCATCAGGCTACGCTACAGGGCCGGGAACAGGGCTTCATCGTTGGCGAAGGCGTTAACCAGGACGGCAATGCGAACACCGTTCAGGTGGATCCGCAGGATTATTTCGGCCGCATCGGCTCCCAAATCGGAGAGGAGTTCGTCTACGACGCCACCTTTATGAAACTGCGCGAATTGCAGTTGAGCTACCGGTTGCCCAGCCGGCTGCTTGCCCGGTCGCCCATCAAACTGGCGACCATTTCGCTGGTTGCCCGTAATTTGTGGCTGATCTACAGCAACGTCGATAATGTCGATCCCGAATCCAACTTCCGGAACGATCAGAACGGCATCGGGCTTGAACATTCCGGGGTCCCGCAGACGAGAAGCATCGGATTCAACATCAATGTCCGCATGTAAATGCGTCGGTATCCGGCACATGCATTTTCCCATTCCTTCACGAGTGCGCACAAAGCGTTTATCCGTTATGAAAACCATTGCACCCCGCATCATCCTTGCTGTGTTGTGCCTCATGCTGTTCGCTTCCTGCGACTCGCTGGATGAGCAGTTCGCAGAAATGAACGTAAACCCTACGCAGGCGAACCAGGTTGACGCCAACTACAAGTTGACGAACATTCAGGTTAACATTTCCGGTCAGCGCTTCGAAAACTGGCGGACGAACCTGATTTACAGTTCCACCATGATTCAGCATTTCGCTACGTTGCCGGGGTACTGGGCGGGCGACAAGTATACGTATATCGCTCCGTATTCTGCGGCAATGTGGAATCGCTACTACCCCAACATTTCCAAAAACATTGAGGATCTGCTGATCCAGACGGCGGAAGACCCCGATGGCGCCAATATGCACGCCATCGCACGGGTCGTGCGCGTGTTCATGTATCACCGGCTCACGGACTTGTACGGGGATATTCCGTATTCCGAGGCGGGCAAGGGATTCCTTGAGGACATTACCCAGCCGAAGTACGACGCCCAGCAGGATATCTATAACGACATGTTGAGCGAACTGGAAGTGGCAGCGTCCGCGCTCGGCGGTGGCGCTTCTTTCGGTACCGGCGACGTCATGTATCAGGGCAATACGGATCAGTGGCGCAAATTCGCCTATTCGCTGATGCTGCGTCTGGGTATGCGCATGGTCAAGGTCGATCCCGGATCCGCCCAAAGCTGGGTACAGAAAGCTATTGCGGGCGGGACCATGGAAAACAATGCCGATATTGCCTACATCCCGCATAACGATGCATCCGGATGGAATAACGGGAACGGGTCGGTTTTCGCCGCGGATGGCAATCCGCGTTTGAGCAAATTCTTCGTAGACTGGATGGTAGCATATGGCGATCCACGTCTTGAAGTGTACGGAATCATCCCTGTCGCAGGTGCGCCGCCGATAGGCCTGCCCAATGGGAAGGATGCGGACACAATCCAGGACGATCCAAGCTGGGTGCCGTGTGATTCGGGTGCCGAACCGTGCGAAATGGATGTGTATATGCGGCCCAACCCGATTATTCAGGGCCGGGACGACCCCATGTTCTTTATGACCTATGCCGAGGTGGAATTGCTCAAGGCCGAGGCTGCGGTTCGGGGGTGGCATGGCGGAGATCCGGCGACCCATTACGCCAACGGCGTTCGCGCCGCCATGCAGTACCTGTCCATGTACGGTGCGGATGCGTCCATATCCGAGGCCGATATAGACGCATACCTTGCGGACAATCCCTACAATGGAGGTACCGCCATGCAGCAGATCAACGAACAGATATGGGCGGCGACGCTGCTGAACGAGTATGAAGCGTATGCCAACTGGCGGCGGACCGGGTACCCGGAATTGACCCCCGTAGTGTATCCGGGCAACGTTACAGGGGGCACCATCCCCCGGCGTTTACGCTACCGGGAAGCGGAAGCCGTGGCCAATCCGGAGAATTATCAAGCCGCCATATCCCGGCAAGGTCCGGACGAGTTCACTACCCGAATGTGGTGGGATAAGTAGCGGTAGGCCAAGTGCGCATAGTGCGGTAACGCTTTTAATACTGGCCGGGGGTGCTCTGCGCGCCCCCGGCTTTTTTATTACCGCAGCACGTTCAGCAGCCGCGAGTACTTGATAATGATCGCCTGGTTTGTGATCTGGGGTTCGAAGGCCCCGAATCCTTTTTCCAGGTCATAGTCGGACGTATGGTTGAAGACAATGAATAGGCCGGTGCCTGCCGACTGGAGCCATCCAAACCGCAGATTCGCCGACCAGAGTTCTGCCGCATTGTTGTACTGAAGCAGCGTTTGCAGGTAGATGCGCGGGGTGAAGGAATACGAAAGCCGCGCGCGCACCAGATTCGCGGTGAAGTTGCCGCCCGGCAAGTCCACCCAGTTTTGACTCAGGCCGACCTCTGTGTTGAATGCATCCCCGACCCGCGCGCGGATGGTGGAAAGGATCGTAACACGATCGCCCCCGAAGAATCCCCCTGCAATGAATCGGGTGTTCAGGCTGAGCGGAAGGCTCTCGTCCGTGATGCCGACAATCATGGCTTCCCGGTGCTCGTACGACCCCTTCGGTACCCACACCTCCTCGCTGATTTCAAAGGGTTTCCGAACGCCTTCGGTTGTCAGGTTGAGGCCCGTGTGAATTTCCCAGCCGTTTTCCCACTCCCAGTGGTTGTCGATGTGCAGAAAACCCGTTTCGTATAACCCGTCGAATCCCCAGTATCCATTGTAGCTGATATGCGGGCGGAGTTCGTGAAAGCGGAAGAAGTCGGGACGGTAGCGGTGAAAAACGAGACCGTTGAAATACCGGTAGGACTCCCGTTGCAGAAACCCGAGTTCCGGGTTGAAGTTTTCGGCCACCTCGGTATAGCCTGCATTCAGCATCCAGGCCTCGGAGTTGTAGCTGGTAAGCACCCGGTAGGCATGGCTGCTTCCGGACCTGCCCGGCGTCACCGAGCGCGCCCCGAAACCCGATATAAGGCCGTACTGTCCGATACCGAGCTGGCCGTCGACGGCGAATACGCGGTTGTAATTGTCCGCGTTCGCCAGATCGCCCACGCCCTGCCGGTTGGTGAAAAGCACGCCGGCGAAGGTGCGGTTCGGGAATTCGCGCTTGAGGCGCGCCACGCTGAAATTATTGCCGGGAATTCCCTCTTTGTCTAAATCATCGCCGGGAATCTCCTCTTTGCCCAGTTGCCGGGTTTGCATGTTAAGAAGTCCGATCCGATAATCGCCCATGGAGCCGGAGAGGCGCGCGCCTCCGAGAATGGGCACCGCTACGCCGTCCGTGCCGATGCCGATGCTCCGGCTGAAGAACAGGTCGATATGCCCCGGTGCGCCCACCGAAAACACCCCGGCGTTTTCCAGGAAGAAGGGCCGTTTTTCCGGGAAGAAAAGATTGAAGCGGTCCAGATTGATTTGCTGCTCGTCTACCTCGACTTGCGCAAAATCGGTGTTGTACGTGACGTCGAGCGTCATGCTTGGGGTCACACTGTATTTCAGATCTATGCCGATGTCGCCTTCGGGGTCTGTGTTTTCCGAGGTCGTTTGCGATAGCGAGGATTTGGTCTTGCGGTCGCCTTGTCCGAGTGCGTACGGGATAATTTGCAGGTTTCGGGGCGCTTCAATGTCCAGGCCTTCCAGCGTCCCGGCCAGCGAAACCCGCGCAAGGGTGTATTGCCGGGGAAGCGGGGCCCAGTAGGCGGTTTCGTTCCGACGCCGGATGCGGCGTTCGAAGTTGACGCCCCATATCTGATTTTCGCCGGTTGCAAAGCGCAATGTGCGCAATGGAATGGCGAATTCGGCGCCCCATCCGTACTCTCCCGTTTCCGTATGGACCGTCCATGCACCATCCCAGTTGATGTTCAGCCCGCCGCCCGAACCGCTTTGATTGCGCGGGCCGCCTGCGAACCGGCCGCTGTTCTGGCCTTCGTTCGTTACCTGCGCATCGTACTCGACCCCGGCGGAATTCGTCCCGAAGATAAACCCGTTCTGCAGATCGCGGTACGTGTCCAGAATCAAACTAAAGCTATCGGCCTCCTGAGGATCCGCATCCCGGCGGCTATCCGACACGATGATCTGCGACGGGTCGCCGTCGTAGCATACGACTCCTACGTACAGGGTTTGTCCGGTGTACCGGATGCGGACCGCTGTCTGTTCGGAAGCCGGTTGTCCCTCGTTCGGAGTGATCTGAGTGAATCCGGTAACGGGCTCGATGGCGGACCAGGAGGGGTCGCCGAGTACGTTGCCGTCGAGGATAGGCAGGCTGTCGCCGTCGCTTTTCACCGCGCGCATTGCGGGGGCAGTGGCCGGACCGCTATCGGCAGCGCTGTTATCGGTGGCGTAGGCTCCCGGTTGCCCCGCCTGTTCCGTTTGTTGCGCCGTTGCGGGAAGCGCAAGAGACAAGGCCAGAAAAAAGAAGAGGGACGCAAGCATTGCACGGCTTGCGCAGCGCATCCTGTTGTGCATGGAGGGTCGTCGGAAAGGATCGGAGATAGAGATGCGAGCAAACATCAGGAAATAACACTATAGGATACTCTGATTAAGGCCCGGTTTGTATTTTACGATATAGTCCATCACCAAGCGAGGAAAATCCGATGCTCCAGTTTTCATTCGAGGACGTGACCTACCAAAGCCGGACCAGAAAGACGCGTAACCAGCGATTTTTGGAGCAGATGGATGCGGTGCTTCCCTGGAAGGTTTTTCTCTCGGAATTAGAGCCTTTCTATCCGAAGGGCGCCAAGGGTCGTCCTCCGGTCGGTCTTGAGGCGATGCTTCGAATCTACTTCATGCAGCAATGGTTCGGGCATTCGGATCCGGGCATGGAAGACGCCCTGCACGACAATATTGCGATGCGTCGTTTCGCGCGTCTGGAGGCGGGCTACGCGCCGGACGAGACGACGATATGCAAGTTTCGTCACTGGCTTGAAGAGCGCGAGTTGACGAAGACGCTTTTGTCGATTAGCGGCAAGCACCTTCGTTCTCGTGGCGTCATGGTTCGCGAGGGCAGCATCGTGGACGCGACGATCGTTTCTGCTCCGACGTCTACGAAGAACCGCTCCGGTCAGCGCGATCCTCAGATGAAGTCCACTCGTAAGGCGAACAAGTGGCATTTCGGCATGAAAGCGCATATCGGCACGGACACGCAGGGCTATGTGCACAGCGTAGAGGTAACGGCGGCGAACGTGCACGACGTGACGATGATGGAGCAGTGTCTTCACGGCGAGGAGAAGGAGATTTACGGCGACAAGGGCTACGCGTGCCGAAAGCGCAAGGAGAAGGCCGAGTCGCAAGGCGTCGCCTGGCGGGTGCTGCGCAAGGCTGCCAGAGGCAGGAAACTGACATGTGCGGACGCTTCGTTCAATCGCAAGAGCAACCGCACTCGTGCTCGCGTAGAGCATCCCTTCGGGGTGGTCAAGCATCTTTGGGGCTACCGCAAGACGCGCTACCGCGGGTTGCGCAAGAACGCGGCGCAGGTCTATACGCTGTTTGCGCTGGCGAATTTCTACATGGCGCGCAAGAAATTGATAGCTGTCGCGGGATAGGTATGCCCGGGCGCCGCGTTTTGAGGCGTCCGGGGCGCTAAAACGCAACAATATCGTAGATTCGGCCTTGAATCCGACCCCTGACGGCCCCTGTCCAACCTGAAATCGCCCTTCCCCGGTCTCGAACCTTCAATTCGACTCCCAGTGATGGATTGATCAGAACTTCCTATAGAATATAACTCAAACATAGCTGGATATGTGCTTTTTGGGCGGTGTCCTGAAAACGTAGGGTGCATCCTTCCCCCTTGCCGTGCATCACGGGGCGTGTCCGCTAAACTGTGTAAGCGGGATTATTGTTCAATGGGGACTCGATCCCCGTAAAGTATGACGAACTGGTTGAGTGCGGCCTTCCAGTCGCGTATAGGTCGCTTCCACTTTTTCGAGGCTTCCCGCAGGCCGAGCCATAGCAGTTCGGAGATCGCCTCGTCGTTCGCGAAAGCGCCCTTGTCCTTGACGATCCTGCGAAGGCTGTAGTTCAGCGATTCGACCGCGTTCGTCGTGTAGACCGCCTTGCGGATCGCCGGAGGGTAATCGAAGAAAGGCGCCAGCCTTGCCCAGTGCTTCCTCCACAGCGGCGCGATCGCCGCATACTTCTCGCTCCAGGCCGCCTCGAACGTATCGAGCGCCGAAAGGGCCGTCTCCTCGCTCGGAGCGGCGTAGATCGCACGCAAACCGGCTGCTACCTGCTTGCGCTCCTTCCACGGAACGTACCGCAGGCTCTTGCGAACCTGGTGCACGATGCACAACTGCACCCGAGCGCGAGGATAGATCGTCTCTATAGCCTCTGGAAGACCCTTCAAGCCGTCGACGCAGGCAATGAAGCAATCCTGCATGCCGCGAGCCTGCAACTCCGAGAAAATATTCAACCACGAAACGGCCCCCTCCGTCGGAGCGATCCAGAGACCGAGCACCTGCTTTTCCCCCTGCATGTCTATCGCCAATGCCACGTAGACCGCACGCGTCTTCGCCGCACCCTCCTCGCGTGACTTCACGAACAGCGCGTCGAAGTACACGATCGGATAGACGCTCTCGAGCGGACGGGCCTGCCAGGCGTTCACCTGCTCCAGAACGCTTGAAGTCACCTCCGATATAAGCGTCGAGGACACCTCCGCCCCGTAGAGACGCTTCAGCGTCTGCTGGATCGTGCGCGTGCTCTGCCCTTGCGCGTACAGATACACGATCACATCGTCAAGACCCGCTACGCGGCGCTGGCGCTTCTCTACGATCTTCGGCTCGAAACTGCCGTTGCGGTCCCGAGGAACCTCCAGATCGAAAGAACCCGATTCGCTCTCAAGGCGCTTCGTACTGCGTCCGTTGCGGGAATTGCCGCTCTTGCGGCCCGACGGATCGTGCGGCGGATAACCGAGATGATGTGTCATCTCGCCCTCCAGCGCCGCCTCGAGAGCCCGCTTGCCTATCGTCTTGAGCAAACCGCCCTCGCCGAAAAGGTCCCGCGCGTCCCCCTTGAAATCCTCCGGCAACTCGTCCAGAAGAGCCTGCTGTTTGTCTGTAAGTTCGGTCATCGTCTTCACCTCCTGATGAAACTATGTGTACGATTGACCACTTACACAGTTTTCAGGACACCGCCGCATCACGTTATGTATGCGACCGTCCCGGGCGTGTCCCTTGAAATCCTCCGGCAATTCGTCCAGAAGCTCCTGCTGCCTGTCTGTAAGTTCGATCATCGGTTTCACCTCCTTGTGAAACTATGTGTACGGATGACCACTTACACAGTTTTCAGGACACCGCCCTGCGGAAGTCTTGACAATCTCCGGGCCTGTGTGTAGATTGGCCGCTGTCGTTCTTCCATACTCTCTACTTCGCTTGCCATGAGTATCCGCACGTTTCGCTTTGGCGTTCTTCCTGTCGTCGCCGGCTTGTTTCTCGGCGCCTTCCTGCTTTCGAGTTGTGATTCCGAGCGGATTTCTCTTCACTGGACGACTTGTCCTCTGTCAGCACTCCAGTAGCCAAGGTCCGGGCCTGGTACGAGGAACAAACGCAGCTTGCGCTTTCGGAGCATCTGGCGAATACGTCCGGCGACGAGGATTTGCTTTCGATCGCTTCGTTCGTGGAGAAATACCCGCCTGACTGGAACCAGGCGGTTATGCTGTCTCGCAAGGATGGAGACCGTACGATGGTAACCACTCTTGGGTCGTATACCGACGAGAAGTACGATACGACCATGTATCACGTACGTACGATCCTTTTCGATCTGGATTCTTCCGGAGACGTCGAAACCGGCAACGTCGTTATTTTTTCCAGTCGGGACGCATTGTCGAAAGACGGGTTCGGTACGTACGCCAGACAGTATCTCGCGAAGGATTTCGGGGACGTCGAAATGACCGTATCCCGGTATACTACTCGATTCGAAGCGGTCGATGCTTTTCTTTATCGTCCGGGTCATATTCCTCTTGAACTTTCGGTAAAGTTAGTTAAAAAAGAGGTTGCTTCTGGCAGCTTGGGTAAACTTGTTTTAAATACTTCGATTTCAAAGAATTATAATACTAATGATATTTGTGGTGCATCTTGTTATGTAAGTAATTTCGGCTATATTTGTGTAGGAGACGTTCCTATTGATGATTGTAGTAAACAGTATATGCTTATTTGTACGGCAATATATTGTCCCCCTGCTCCTGTTGATACTGGTGGTGGTGGTAGTGGTAGTGGCGGCGTCGGCGGTGGTGGCAGTGACGATGATGGCAGTGACGATGATGGCAGTGATCCAGAAGGGGCGGACCAAGATAATTGTTCTTGTTCAAATCGAGAGCAATGTGATCTTGTGGATGAATATAATATTAGCGATCAAGGAAATTGGACATGCTCTAAATTTAAAAGAGTAGATCCGAAATGGGTAGTTGGTTCGAAAGGATATGAGAGTAAACATAATAGATTTGCTTATATTTCTCCTACGTTAAGAGGTAATTTTTATGAATTGCAGGATTATTTTGGAATGAATTTTTATATTACCTCTGCATATCGTTGTCCTGTTGGTAATAGTAAAGTAAGTGAATCTATATATAGTCAACATAAATATGGTACTGCTGCTGACCTTAATCCTCCTGCAGGGGAATCGAATAGATGGACTCAAGTCTTTAAAAGAGATATTGCCGTTCGCGCCGTTAGGGTCATGGGCGCTGGTTGGTCTAAGTATGCTTATTCTGATCGTAACCATGTGCATGTTGATTGGGGTCCCTCCCGACCTCTTCCCTGGAGTGATTAAGTCGTTTCCCTCGAACCTAACTCCCTATATCCATGAACCGCTTTCGTCTCGTACTCGTTCTTTCATTTGTTTCTCTTTTCGTCGTCCTGCCGTCTACTTCTCAGAACGTGCAGCTTTCCGTTTCGGCTCAGTCTGCGATTGCGGTTCGTCTAGAGAGTTTGAATTCTCATGAGGCTGAAGAGGGCCTGTACGATCTTCTTGAGCAAATTGGAGATGCAGAACTCAAGAACGTTGCTTCTAATCAGGTCAAAGCAGCTCTTACGACGGCGCTACGTAACGAGATTGAGCGCTCGGAGCGAATCAAAGCGGGAGAAACGTTCGAGTCTCCTTCCGAGGAATATCTTTTTCGCCTTTCCGAAGCGGTGATTTCTCTTCAGGATCCCGAATCTATTCCGCTTCTTATGAACGTTGCTCATATGGGAAATACGCCTCAAAGCGGGCTGCTCGAATTCGGCCCTTCGATCATTCCGTATCTTGTCGAATACGCGACGACTTCCGATCTTACGGATAGCCAGGCTTCCGGAGTGCTTTCGATGTTTTCAGCGGCTCTTAGGGAATGGGGAGAGTTTAATCCGGATGTACGTGCTCAGGTGAAGCAGATTACGGTTAAATACCTTTCACTTCCTTCCGATTATACGTATCCCGTTGACGATCCTGATTCCGCGTATCTGTACGCCATGTTTCTTGCTTCCGATTTAGGCGATTCCGATCTCAGGGAGATGGTGGTTGATATTATTCCTATAGTACAACGTTTTTCGGATCGTATGGGATTAAGTCATCTTAATTGGGACTTATAAAGAATGCTTGACAGGCCTGAAATGTTATATTACGGGTAGTTGCAATCACAGACGGATGAGGACAATGCACAAGGCGCCCGGTAGATCAGAAAGGAATGGAATCACGCTGTTTGCTCTGTTGCAAATGTTTCCGGACGAAGAGGCGGTGGAACGCTGGTTCGAGGCCCAGCGTTGGCCGGACGGCGAACGCGCTTGCCCGAAGTGCGGGTGCATGAATACCCGTCGCGTCAAAAGCCGCAAGCCTATGCCTTTCTGGTGTAAGGACTGTCGTTCCTACTTCAGTTTGAAGACCGCAACCGTCATGGCCGATTCCAACCTCGGCTTGCGTACATGGGCATTCGGCATGTACCTCATGGCTACGAACCTGAAAGGTGTGTCGAGCATGAAATTGCATAGGGATTTGGGCATCTCGCAACCGACCGCGTGGTTCATGGCGCAGCGTCTACGCGAAGGGTTGCCGTTGGGGACAAACAAACTGACGGGAATCGTCGAGGTGGATGAAACCTGTCTTGGCGGGAAGGAATCAAACAAGCATGCCAGTAAGAAACTCCATGTGGGCGGCGGCACGTCGGGCAAAGCAACCGTCATGGGTGCGAAAGAGCGGGGCGGTAAGATCGCGGCCCGCCCGTTAGGTTGGGAACCGGGCGAAACGCTCGCCGGATTCGTCCATGAGAACGTAGAGGCCGGGGAAACGGTCTACACGGACGATCACAGGGCATACCGGAGCCTGAAGGAAGTGTACGAGCATGAGACGGTGAGGCACTCCGTATCCGAATACGTGAACGGACAGGCCCATACAAACGGGATCGAATCGTTCTGGGCGCTCTTGAAGCGCGGGTATCACGGTACGTTCCACAAGATGAGCCGGAAGCACTTGCACCGCTACATTACCGAGTTCGCCGCCCGCCATAACTTCCGTGGCCTCGACACACTGGAGCAGATGGAAGTCATGGCCCGGAGCATGGAAGGAAGACGTATCAAGTATCACGAACTCATAGCGTAATGGCATACGCGCAACTTGTTAGTCAGGAATTGCCGAAGGAGGGCGAGGGAAGTTAGTCCGTATGGCAAGGGGCAATCCACCACGTCCAGGCTCACAAAGAAATTATTAGCCGATATGCTTCCGATCGAAGACCTTCCCGGTTGGATCGAAACCACGATAGGCCATGACCGACAAACGACAACCCCCTGTTCAGGAACAGCCCAAGCCCGCCGAAGGCGAGCGCGTTGTAACAATGGAGATGCCGGAGAACATGGCACGGGCGATCTTCGACCATGCCGACCGCAAGCCCGGGATCAAACCGGCGAAGCCTTGACGGTAATCGCTCTTGTCAAGCATTCTTTGTAATTCCCTCTTAATTGGGCTAAAGAGACTCTTGATAGCTGGCATGGAATACAGTATTAATGTACAAGTTTAGTATTTACCTGACACTTGGGGTCTCCGGCGCGTGATCAGGCGGCCTGATTTGAGGTCTCTTTTTGCTGCATTGGAACGACGGGTGGCAGTTTCCTCTTCCGACGGCATCGCGTAGCGCCTGAGCCGGTATGCGGCCCTTGAGGCGGTAGCTTTGGTGGCTGCGCTTGAGGTTGTAGAACGAGAGGTGCTCGTCAAGGTCCCGCTGAATCTCCTCGGGTGTATTGTACCATGTCCTTCGGTCCTTGATTCGGAAGCATTCGTCGAGCAAGGTGCGGTCCGTGCGCTCGACGAAGCCATTGGTCCTAGGGCCGTCCGCAGAACTCTCGGCCGGTTGTCGGCAGTACGGCCTTGACCTGAACTCCGAGGGCTTCGTAGAAGGGCAGCACCCGGTCGTAGAGCAGCTCGGCGGCGGTGACGGGCATCTTCCGAGGTATAGACCTTGGCATAGAGCGGAAGGCGTCGACGACAACCTGCACGTAGACCTTGCCCACAGAGGTGGTTCGGTTTGATTGGACAGATTTTGTCGGAATTTAAGGTGTAGTGTTGCGACCTTGTTCCGATCCAATCAAACCGAACCACCTCTGGCAAACACGCAAGAGCCTGCGGCAGCGTTCCGGAAAAATGCCGGAAATGTTCATGGAATGAATTTCCCGTTCTGCAGGTCTTATATGTATGTTCCTTAATATCTTCTTGTCGGGAATCCGGACTGCAGGTGGTATTGTCCGACGTTCCTTTGAACAAGCTCACCCACACGCCTAAAGCATATCGCTGTTGTGCTACGATCCGCGATGCTCATCGCTGCAGGCACGCTTGCCGCATGCGTCATGCCGCCTGTTTTCGAGGCCTCGGCCCAGACGCACGAGGCGTCGCCTGGCGATCGGGACGATAATGGCGTCATGCAAGCCCTGTTTGTTGGGGATGCGGTCGTTCTCGACGGCGTACTTGACGAAGAGGTCTGGCAACAGGCCATCGCCATATCCGGTTTCAGGCAATATGAACCTGTTGACGGCGCGCCGGCGTCTCAAAAAACGGAAGTTCGTGTCTTGTATGGTGCGAACAACCTCTACGTTGGGGCTTTGCTCCATGACGATGAGCCGGGTGCTATTGAAAAGGCGTTGGGGCGGCGTGACGATTTCAACCGGGCAGACTGGTTTCTGGTGGCTGTGGACGCCTATTTCGACAGGCGCACTGCCTATGTCTTTGGCGTGAGTGCGGCCGGTGTGCAATTCGATGCGCTCCGGGCAGGAACCGGCGGAGGTGGCCCGCCGGGGAGTGGAGGCGGTAATTCCAATGTGCCCCGCGGTATGGATCCTTCCTGGGATGCCGTATGGTACTCGGATATACGCACGACGGAAGACGGATGGGCTGTGGAGATGCGTATTCCGTATAGCATGTTGCGTTTCTCGGAGGCCCCCGTACAAACATGGGGTATTCACTTCACGCGAAGGATTCCCCGGCTCGGCGAACAAGCCGAGTGGCCCCATGTGCCGCGTACGCAGCGAGATAACCTGGTGGCCGGGTTTGGTCGTCTGGATGGAATTCGGGAGGTGAAGCCCCGGCGCAATGTTCAGATAATACCCTATACCGTTACCGGATTACATACCCTGGAAAGTGAGGATGTTGCAGGAAAACTGACAAGCACCCGAACCTTTGATGTAGGCGGCGACCTGAAGATTGGCCTTGGCTCGAATGTTACGCTGGATGCGACGATCAATCCGGATTTCGGACAGGTCGAGGCCGACCCGGCGGTATTGAATCTCACGGCGTTCGAAACCTTTTTTCAAGAGCGTCGCCCCTTCTTTGTGGAGGGTATCAACATCTACGAATTTCGAGTGGGTCGCGGAGGACTTCTGTACACGCGGCGGATTGGGGCGGATGCTCCCATTATTGGCGCTACGAAACTTTCCGGGCGTACGGGTTCAGGCCTTTCCTTTGGCGTATTGGGCGCCGCTACGGGAAACAATTTTAATCCTGCTCGAGGCTATGGCGTCGCGCGTATGAGCCAGCAAATCGGGTCCTATTCGACCGCTGGAGGCATCGTAACCCTGTTCGAAGGGTCTAATGTGGGCGGGAATCACTTGCGCAGCCTGGCGGCAGGTGCGGACTGGGATCTCCGGTTTCTCGAAAACCGATATGGCGTCGAGGGACTCTTCGCGTTCACGAACAGAAACTGGATCGATGCGGATATCGACGGAGAGACCGGGTTTGCCGGCAATCTATGGGTGCGCAAACGACAGGGGATCTGGAATGGATTTACAGGAGTGGACGTATTCAGCGATGCCTTTAATCCAAACGATGCAGGTCAGCTTCGCCAGACCAATTTTATTGCACTGGTTTCGAGAATTGAACACGAGATCAATGGAGGAAGCCCCTTTGGCCCTTTCTCGCGAGCCGGAGCACGTCTTTTTTTCAATCAGCAGTTCTCCTACCGGGAAGGACTGAATCTCGGACAGCGCCTGGATTTCAGTTCTCGCTGGACGTTACGCAGTTTTCAGTCAATAATGTTTGGCCTTGAATACGATAACCCATTCGGGGGGTATGATTTGTACGAGACGCGCGGCCTGCTGCCCTGGTCCCAACCGGGAAGCTTCGGCATTCAAGGACAGTTCGAAACCGACGAAAGGCGCAACTGGCAAATCGAGCCGGGCCTGGATTTGAAGTTCCATGAGAACGGGGGCAGGGAATCTGAGGTTAGCCTCGAAGGGAAATGGAATGTTGGCAATCGTTTGTCGTTGTCGAGTGAAATAGGCGCCGCCTGGGAAAGCGATGTGGTGGCTTGGTCCGCGAATGAAACATTTTTGCGCTCCGGGTCCGATTGGCTCATCGGGCAGGAGGCATCTTCTCCGGCTGGCTTGGCCGATACGGATTTCGTAGCCTTCGATGATGACGGAACCCTTGACGCCATTCTTTCCAGCGTCGATCCGGCCGAGGCAGACCGGTATTACGTATCTGTATTTGGCGCGAGGGATACGCGTTCGGCAGACATTACGCTGCGCAGTACGTTTACGCTGACTCCCAGGCTGTCTCTGCAGCTTTACAGCCAGCTTTTTGCAGCGAGAGGGCGCTACGACCGTTTTCAGGTTCAGCAGGACCGGGACCATCTGACCGACTTTGACGCGTATCCAAAGCGGGACGAATTCTCATTCAGCAGTCTGCAATCCAATCTCGTGCTGCGCTGGGAATACCGCCCCGGCTCTTCGCTGTTCGTTGTCTGGACGCATGGCCGGCGGGCAGACGATATATTGAATCCTCTGGCCCCCTGGGATTTCTCCCCCTACAATCATTCCCTGAACGATCAATTCAGTAACACATTTAATGTCTTTCCGGATAACGTGTTTTTGATCAAGTTGAATTACAATTTTCTAAATTAATTGCTACCTTTTAGCCGAAGGTTCTTGCTATGCATCGTATTCCTCGGCTATACGGTATGAAAAAGCTGGTGATGGCGCTTTTTGGTCTCTTAACCATCGGTATCACGGTGATCAATCTTCGTATGCGCAACCCATACCCATTGAATTTATGACTGGCCAGGGCTATGCATTGGCCAATGTGGTGATGAGCAAAAAATTCAACTCGAATTCCAAGGTCATTTTTTTCACGTGAATAACCTATCAATGAACTATAGTGATAAAAGCAAGGATAATTTAGCCGTGCAAAATATGTTTTTTTATGAACCATTCAGAAATTTTCGAATTGCGGGTGGCTTCTCGTACGCGACTAAACCTTGATTCAGTCCCGCTACCGGGCCGCAATACATACATGTAGGATCGCATTGATTTGTCCTTTTTTCCCCTTCGCTTTAGCATTGAAAACGATCTCTCCTATACTATGTTTTCTATAGCAAGATATGCAGCCAGGATAAATGAAAATTACAATCTCTATACCTCTCTGCAGGTATTCAATGTTTTTGATGCAAAAAGCCATATCATAAGTTTTCAATGGATTCGTGCAGGGCTGGATCGTCACGGAATACAGTTTGGGGTGGCTGTCAATTTCGATGAATCCGGACCGCATCCAAAAGTGAAAATTAACGCCGGCTTGTTTATACGCCGTGAAATATTTTGATCTTTACGAAGAATTACAGTAGCTTCCGGTTTCGCCTGTCTTGAATCCGGCAATTTTTATCTCGTCGGACCAGATATGGGGACTATATGAACACCCGCTTTTGATGCGTCCAGCGAGAGCATCATCTATCGCTTGCCAAACGGAGGGGCATCCCAATGAAAAAAATTAAGAACGGGGAGCTGGGCCAGGAGGTTTTTGATCTTTTCGATAACTATGTCCATGGAAAGATCAGTCGTCGCGAGTTCATGGAACGGGTCTCCCAGTATGCCGTGGGCGGGCTTACCGTCGCGGCTATTATCGATTACCTGTCTCCGAATTATGCCACGGCGCAACAGGTAAGGGCAGGGGATCCGCGTCTGGATGAGGAATACATCGAGTATGAATCGCCGAAGGGCGGAGGCAGGATGCGGGGGCTTTTGTCTATGCCGACCGGCAACGAATCCAGGCTGCCGGGTGTGGTGGTGGTGCATGAAAATCGGGGGCTCAATCCCCACATAGAAGATGTGTGCAGGAGGGCGGGGCTGGCTGATTTTATCGCGCTGGCCCCGGATGCCTTAACGCCGCTTGGCGGGTATCCCGGCAACGACGACGACGGGAGGGCCTTACAACGGCAACGGGACCGCAACGAGATGCTGGAAGATTTTATTGCGGCCTACGAGTACCTGAAATCCCATCCCGGGTGCAGCGGCAACGTGGGCGTTGTCGGATTCTGTTTCGGCGGCTGGATTTCCAACATGATGGCGGTGCGGGCGCCGGGGCTGCTTGCGGCGGTTCCTTTCTATGGCGGGCAGCCTGCTGCGGAAGATGTGCCTTCGATCAAGGCCCCGTTAGCCCTTCATTTTGCAGGGCTTGACACGAGGGTAAATGCAGGATGGCCGGCGTACGAAGCCGCATTGATGGAACACCAGAAAGAATATACGGCCCACTTCTACCCGGATGTGAACCATGGTTTCCACAATGACACGACGCCGCGTTATGACGAGGAAGCCGCCAAGCTGGCCTGGAAAAGGACCATTGATTTTTTCAATGAGCGGTTGCGTTGATATGGTTCTGTCCGCAATTTGATGGGCTGGGGGTGTCTGTTTACCTCGTACGTGTATAACCCTTCAAGTATCGGGTGTCTCCCGATCACGTCGGTTGCGTTTTGATTGTTCTCTGACTTTATCGCTGTTTCGAGTTCTGTGTGCCAGATGGGATATCCGTCTTCCGGATGATTTTTATGTTTGCCACAATTAAGGTCAGGCGTGGCGCGTTATTTGTCTTCTCTGGCTTTCTGGGCCCTCCTGAGCTGGCGCCTCTGCCGTCTGCTCAAGTTTTCAATGGAAAACGTTATGGGTAGCTTCATGTGAACCTTGACCGGATCGCTGTACTGATTACCATCCGGTGTGGGGCGGTACCGTCCTTCCCGGCGTGAAACGGGCCAGGCGCACAAGAACTGCTTTGTCAAGCATTGTGTATAATCTTCAAATTTTTCCTCAGTATGTGCATTTTTGATGTAATTTGATGTAACCTGTGACCGAACGTTCCGTAATCAAGGTAAACGCCCATTAATGTTTCAACAAAAATCTGCCGAAACCCGGTCTTTCGCAACCGTTACCGGGCCCCCGGCAGTCGGGCAAGGCGATCCTTGTTCGTGCCGTCTTTTCGGAGCACCGCTGCGCCTCGCGCTAAGCGTCCGATGTGCACGACCGGCGCTGTCGGATCCAAGAGGCTTTCTGGCGCAGAATTCAAGTTAGGGAAAACGCATGCAACCGATCATTGAAGTAGAACGGATTCACAAGACATATGGGAAAACAGTGGCGGTTACTGACGTGTCGTTTTTCGTACAGCCGGGTGAAATCTTCGGGATAATCGGACCGAACGGTGCCGGCAAGACGACGACTGTCGAGAGTATCATCGGTCTACGTAAGCCGGATCGGGGCCGGATATCGGTGCTGGGGTTGGACCCCATCAGGGAGCGGGCTGCTCTGGCGCAACGTATCGGCGTGCAACTGCAGGCCGCAGCCCTCGCCGAACGCATGAAAGTGTGGGAGGCGCTAGACCTGTTCTCCTCCTTGTACACGCATACTGTACCCTGGGAGCCATTGTTGGAACAGTGGGGGCTAGCCGACAAGCGCAATGCGACCTTCGGAAGCCTTTCCGGCGGTCAGAAGCAACGACTGTTTGTTGCCCTGGCGCTGGTCAACGATCCAGAAGTCATATTTCTGGACGAACTGACCAGCGGATTAGATCCGCAAGCCCGCAGGGCCACATGGGAACTGGTCCAGACGATCCGGACACAGGGTAAGACGGTTGTGATCGTTACCCACTTCATGGATGAAGCCGAGTACCTGTGCGACCGCATCGCCATCGTCGATCGGGGAAAAATCATTGCGCTGGACACGCCAGCCGGGTTAGTGAAAGAATTGGATCAGGAAAGGCGTATCGTGTTCGATGCGGAGCCTGAATTCGACCTGTCGCCGCTACAGTCTCTCCCGCAGGTAAAGGAAGTGATACGCAGTGGTCGCCAGGTGATAGTTTCCGGCAACACGGATGGACTGCTTGCCGCGGTGGTTGCCCGCTTGGAAGAAGAGCGTATTCCGTTCCAGAGCCTGCGCACGGAACAGGCCGATCTGGAGGATGTCTTCCTGCGGCTTACCGGGCGGGCGATGCGGGCTTCATGATGACCACACGCTGCATATCACAGCAAACAGGGGAATGAGCGCTGTGAGGTTAATGCTCAATTTGCTTATCGCAGATCGGTAACCATTTTCGCGTCTTTAACGGGAATACCCATGACGACAACCGCCACTCCACAGATTCGACCCGCAACAAGAAGCGCTTTTACTCCTGTCCTGCGCTCCTATGCCAAACTCACTGCTGTAAAGTTGAAGCTGTTCCTGCGCGAGCCGATCGCCCTATTCTTTAATCTGTGCTTTCCGGTACTGGTGCTCCTGCTCTACGGCTTCATATGGGGTAACGAACCGGATGGCTATTTCAGCCAGGATTTCGGCTATATTGATATGGTGACGCCAGCGTTAGCCGGGCTGATTATCGCCACAGTCGCTTTCATGACGATTCCTGTGGCCACGGCGAGTGACAGAGAGCAGAAGCTCCTGCGGCGCTATCAGGTCACGCCATTGCGTCCCATCGTCTATTTCACCGCGGACGTGAGTGTGTACTTCAGTGTGGCGCTGGTGGGTGTGGTTTTTTTGATATTGGCGGCGAAACTGTTCTTCGGGCTGCGATTCGACGGCAACTGGCTTGCTGTGTTGGCTGGCTTTACCTTAAGCCTTCTGGCATTTATCTCGCTTGGATACATCATCGCCAGCCTGGCGCCTACCAGTCGATTGGCCCAGATAGCCGGGATGGTGCTTTTCTTCCCGATGATGTTTCTTTCCGGCATGACCATACCTCTGATGCTCATGCCGCCGAGTGTCCAGGAGTTTGCTAACTGGCTGCCCCTGACCCATGTGGTGTATCTGTTGCAGGATATATGGCTCGAGGACGCCTGGAATAGCCTGTCCGGTCTGATTCTGCTGGGTGTGCTGGTGATCGGCACGGCTGTCTCTACGGCGACCTTCCGCTGGGAGTAGGGCATTTGCTCGTCCAAAGCATCCTGAGTGGAAACGGTGCGCACGGCTTCTTCTCTTCGCAATGCACAATCCCTCATAACGCTGCACAAGGCTATATCGACGTGGCTGCGCTGCAATGCGGTTTCTGTTTTTTTCAGTGTGTCCGGTTTTGCGGTTTTCGTTGGTAGAATACGTCGTCGGACGGAGATGTTGCGGAGTACCAAACCTGTGTCGTTTTAGTGCCAATTTACTGTCGTTGCAAAGGGCCGCACAATCGGGCAGGGATGCCTACCCTGCGCAGAACATTGAAGATTTTGCGAAGAGCCGTGCCCGGCGACGCGATTTATTTGTATTAAGTCTAAATTGATAATATCCCCTGAGATTCTGTATTTACAAAAATGAATTCATGGCGCCCCTGACCAGCTTCCGCAACGGCAGCGACATCCAACTGGCCTTTTTAGGCCTTGAGCCCGCCATCGCACAGCGTGTGCGTGAACTCGGGCTGCGCGAAGGCGCGCACGTCGCCATCTTGCAAAACTCCGACAAGCTGATCGTTCGCGTGTCCGGTAGCCGCATCGGACTTCGCCGCGAACTGGCCATGCGAATCTTCGGAAGTCCGGCCGTCGCTTTATGACGCTGAAAGACCTTGAACCCGGAGAGTGTGCTATTGTGACCGGCTTTGCAGGCCATATCCCGCCCAGTCGTCTACTGGAGATGGGCCTGTTGTCCGGTACGCGTGTCGAAGTCGTACGGTATGCTCCACTGGGCGATCCCATAGACCTGAAAGTGCGCGGATATCACCTCTCGATCCGCAAGCATGAAGCCGGGATGATCCGCGTTGAGCGAGCATGAGCTTGTCTGTAAAGGATGGTGGCAGGTGACGGTTGAGGAGAAGATAGCCGACATCCGGTATTCGCAAATTCCTGGTTCAATATCCAACTTTGGGGTTACCATTTCCAATGGCCGAACCTGAGCCAGTTTTGCCACTGACGGATACGTTGCCCGACTTGCGCCGGGTTGCCCTGGTCGGAAATCCCAATGTCGGCAAGACGACCGTATTCAATCTGTTGACGGGTCGGCGTCAAAAAGTGGCCAATTACCCCGGTGTCACCGTCGAACGCAAGAGTGGACGGCTTATCGGGACGGAGACCGTCGAAGTAGTCGATCTGCCGGGGACATACAGCCTCAACCCCAAGTCGCTCGACGAGCAGATCGCCTACGACATGCTCGTGGGACGCATTGATGGCGAGACGCCGCCCGATCTGGTCGTTTGCGTGGTGGATGCCACCAACCTGGAGCGCAACCTGTATCTGGTTTCCCAGGTGATGGATCTGGGCCTGCCGATCATTGTGGCGCTGAATATGATGGATGCGGTGCGGGAGAGCGATTTGGCGATCGACACGGAAGCCCTCGGCAAAGCATTGGGCCTCCCGATCGTTCCGATGGCGGCGCTTCGCAAAGAAGGCTTTGATGCGCTGCGCCGCGCCATCGTCGATGTTCCCTCGTCTGCGCCGGTGCAGCGCTGGACGCTGATGCCTGCCGTTGCGGCGCAGGTGGGGCCGCTATGTGCGCTACTTGCCGAGCACGCCCCCGATCTTCCCGAAAATCATCGTTTCAGCGAGGTCTTGCATGCCCTTGCCAACGAGAAGGCTATGGCGTATTGGGCCATGCGCGCCCCGGCGTTTCACGCAGCGGTACTGGCTGTCCGGGAGACTTTGGAGGCGCGCAAGGTACCCTATCGTCAGGCGGAGATGACGGGACGCTACACGTGGCTCGGCCCCATCGTTGCGCAAGTGACGGCCCGGCACAAGGTCTCCTCGAACCAGACATGGTCGGATCGTCTCGATGCGGTGCTGACGCATCGGATATTCGGCCTCCCGATATTCCTTGCCGTCCTTGTAATCGTCTTTCAGGCGGTCTTTTCCTGGGCCATTCCGGCAATGGACCTGATCGAGGAAGCGGTGGCAGGACTGGTACTCTGGTGCGCAATACGTTGCCCAGTGGTGTCTTCACGGACCTGGTGGTTGAAGGGGCCATCGCGGGAGTGGGAAATGTCCTGATTTTTCTGCCGCAAATCCTGCTGCTTTTTTTCTTCATCGGACTGATGGAGGATTCCGGCTACATGGCCCGCACGGCGTTCATCATGGACCGGCTGATGAGCAGGGTGGGGCTTAGCGGTGGTTCGGTGGTGCCGCTTTTGAGCAGTTTCGCATGCGCCATTCCCGGCATCATGGCGGCACGGACGCTCGATAACGAACGCGACCGGATTATCACGATCATGGTTGCCCCGCTAATGAGCTGCTCGGCGCGTCTGCCGGTCTACACCCTGTTCATTGCCGCTTTTATTCCGGCGGGCAAACTCTTCGGGGTTTTCGGCTACCAGGGCCTGACGATGTTCACGATGTACCTTATGGGCGCCGTGACGGCTTTCGTAGCGGCCTGGATCCTGAAACGATACGTTTTCAAGGGCTCGGCGTCCTTCTTTGCCATGGAGTTGCCGCCATACCGGCGACCGAAGATGAGATACCTCTTCTGGCGAATGACCGCGCGGTCGAAGGTGTTCGTCTATCGTGCTGGAAAGATCATCTTTCTGCTCAGCATCGTGCTCTGGTTTTTGGCCAGTTATCCCAAAGTGCAGCTCGGACCGGACCTGTTGGCGCAACGGGCTGCTATCGAGACACAGCACCAGGATACATACGATCGGATAGCGGCACAGGAAGGCACTCCAATCTCCGATTTGCTTGCCCAGCCTCCCGTTGCAGAGGCGATGGGTTTTCTGCCGGTTGATTCCGAGCGTGATCCCGAGGCAGGCGCGGCCTTGGATGCATTGCGCAATCAATACCCCGGCCAGGTTGCCAGTGCCCAGGCGTTGTATCGGGCGCAGCAGGAATACGAAGACGGTTTAGCCCGCCTGGCCGATGCCGAGGCCGGTTATCTGATCCGCCACAGCTTCATTGGTCGGTTTGGTCGTGCCCTCGAGCCCGTCATGCAACCCCTGGGCTTCGACTGGAAGATCACCGCGGGCATCATCGCGGCGTTTGCTGCGCGCGAAGTCATTGTCAGCACGCTTGCCACGCTCTACAGTGTCAGCGACGCCGACGAAACAAGTCCTGTTCTGCGCGATCACCTCAAAGCAGATCGCTACCCTGACGGTCGCCCCGTTTTCACGCCGCTGGTAGCGCTGAGTCTTTTGGTGTTCTTCGTGTTTGCGCTGCAATGCATGAGCACGCTTGCCATTGCCCGACGTGAGACGAACACATGGCGTTGGCCGGTGGTCATGTGGGTATACATGACCGGGCTCGCCTATCTGTGCTCACTCATCGTCTACCAGGGTGGACTGATGCTGGGGCTCGGCTGAGGAGGCCGTAGAAGGTTCAGGGATCGGCTACGACGATTTCTGTCGTTGCGAGCGGTATACCTGAGATTTCCGACATGGAATCATAGAATTCGACGAATCGATTGGTTTCAGGAGCGTCATAGCCCTTCAGGTTATGGGCCCACCGGTAGCCGATCGGCTGATACCAAAGCGAGGCCTGGACGGCAAAGGGCCCCTGCCGCCCGCGAACATCGACGATATAGCGCACGGCGTCGCTTCCTCCGATAAAATCTGCGTCCTCCTTTGCCCGGCCATGCACTGCTATATCCTCGGATGCGGACGCTTTGTCGAATCCCCTTGGCAACAGGCGATTATCCTTGATGTAACGCATCCCGAGCAAAAGCCCCGTCGTCACCTGATCCTGCATATCGACCATCACGGACTCATAGATCTGCACCTGATCGCTTTTCGTGATTTCCTGATAATGGGGCTCGTAACGAGCCGAATCGTTGTCATTGTCATTCCCCGGGATTTCGCCCGTTGACCGGATACCGCCGGATTCAAAAATGGGCGCCCCGTTCCGGTCGTGCACCGTAAAATGAATCCAGCTCCTGCGCGAGGGATACCCTGTCGGAAGTTTATGACCGGCCATATTTTCAAGACGAACCTCGACGCGCAATACGTTCTGTGCCCGTTCGGCGTTTTCTATCGAGATACGCGCTGTGTTTAACTGTAAATGATGCTCGGTTTGCCGTGCCGTGGCCTCCAGCTCGTTCGGAAGGGCTTCTACGCCCAATTCGGCCCGGTAGCGGTTGAGCATGCGGAGCATAAAAAAGTTGCCCCCCTGAAATACATGCCGGGAAACCCCGGTGCGGTTCTCCCCCAATACGGAGGAGATGGCCGTGGTATCCTGTACGACGGGCATGTGGCAGGACTGACAACTGCGTTCTTCGCGGTAGGCACTATGACGCCATTCCAGATAGGGGACCTGTTCGGGGAGTTCGCCTGTCACCTCTCCCGTTGGCCCGATAGCCTCGGTAAACAGGGTATGGCACGTTGCGCACAGTTCGGACTGTTGAATATGGCGTGATTCCACTTGCCGAAATCCCGATGCGGAATGCATAACGGTACTACGGCCAGCGTCCACATCGTAGGGTCCGAAAATGGCTCGTTGTTCCAGCGGCGTCTCCGTATCGATCACGAATCCGGCCGTGAAGCTTTCTCTGGCGCCCAGTTTTTCGGCGGTAATCTGGTGACATACGGTGCAGGAAACGCCATCGGCGGCCAGGTCGTCGGTGCGGTGTGTCTTTTGGCCGACCGGCAGGTGGGCAAAGACCTGCCCTTGTTTGTCCGCAGCCTTTGCTTCAAAGCGGGACATGGGCATATGGCAGGAGGCGCATTCGTCTTCGATGCGGGCCTGCGCATCCGGATGATCCATTGTTTCCCGTCTGACTGCGGCCTGCCAATAGGGGTCGCGGGCCGAATTGGCCATCATGGAAGCGCGCCAGCCCGTACCGATGGAGATGTCTTCGCCGGAAGGGGTAACCAGATTGCTATGACAACTTATGCACGCAGCGCCGGTCGTGAACAAGTGCGGATCCGCTTTGGAAGAAGCCGTGCCCGGAGCCTGCGGAGGCACGGAGAAGAAGAGCGGATGAACAAATGCCAATCCTGCCGAAGCAACAATGATTACCAAAAACAGCTTTCCGCTCATGGGTGCATTTTCCGGTCAGGTACAGGTTTACCAGCCCTCGAGAAAACCTCCGTCGAACCACTCCCACAACAGATAGATCATAAATTGCGCATTGCGGGCGTGATTTACAGGCATACGGAGTCCGATATTGAGCACCACATGCTGTCGCTGGTTCAGGGTGATTTGCGCCTGGGGCACGATATCCCAATGCAAAGCGCCCTCCGATCCCAGAGAACGCGTTCCGAGTACTTCCAGCATGGGCGACCAGGTGCGCCCCCAGTCTCCCTGTGTGAAGCTTTTGCCTGCAACACCGCGAAAGAAAGCCTCATCCTCCGCTGCATTCCGGTCCAGGGGAAGTTCGAAACCACCCTGAAATTGCAGAAAAGCATCCGCAGTCAGGACCTGCCCGAACGAAGCAAAGGGTTCGATGCGTGTTATGCCTTTTCCAATGCCTGTGTTTTTATGCCCCGTGGGTAGAATCACCTCGCCGCCAAGGCTGAGGATGCTGCCATGAGACAGCCTTTGGAAAACCACGCGTTTCAAACCGAGGGCTACATCCCCGAGCTGCCCGCCTTGCATATGCTCCCGGAAGCCGAACGGTACGGTCACCTCGAATTGATTGCGCGCCCCGAATCGTTTTTCATAGACTATCTCATGGATAACGGTGCTTTCGGTTTCGATATTCATCGTTGTCGTCAGTACCGCCTCGTCTTCCGGAAAAGCTTTTTCCGTCACCAGCGCGCGCGGCGTATTCAATTCGCCTCTCGGCCATTCGTCCTCCGGGCACAGGGTGCGAATGTAGTTCAGTATTTTTTGCAGTTCGTCCTGCGTGAGCGCATCGCCAAAGGCCGGCATCTCCCGGGCAAACCCGCGAACGGGTCCTCCCTGATGTGCCACTGCAAGCCAGTCGGCGTCGGGTTCGCGGGTTGCGAAGTTGCAGTCGGTGAAATCGGGGAGCGGAATATCGAAACCCAGTAGGGTTGCAGGAGCCCCCTTGCCATCTGCGCCATGACATGTTGCACAGGCCTTTCTGTAGAGTTCCTCGCCCGTCTCGTTCGTACGTTGGGGGCCGGGGTTAATTTGTTCTACGCCGCCGCCGCGCTGCAACGTCTCGTTCGTACGCGCGGGTCCGGGTTTCATGTTCTCCCGGCAGGTTGCGGGAGCCCCCCCGGACCGGTGCACATCGTCCGGACCGGCCGGATCGCCGGTATGGACAATTACCGACACATGACGGCTTTCCGGCTCATAAGCCCCGAACGCATTGGTCGATCCCATGCTGCACCAAAGTACAAGCAGGGCCAGTGCATGACCGGATCGACGCAAGTACGAGTGGGGATATTTCATGCGCTTTCAGCCGTTTTCTTGGCTCTTTTCCTCCACGCCCGGAATCGGATAGTATGTCGATGATTCGCCAGACCGAGACCGCAGCCTACATGGCGCCGTCCAGGACATCGCTGAGCAGGTCTCGCCACGCGAATCTGCCGGTCGGCCGGGCGTACTCGTCGAGTTGTTTTCCTACTTCGGCGACAAATTCGAGCCTGCCTTCTTCTCCCGTCAAACTCATCGTGACAGAGACAAGTTCTTCGATCGAAAGCAAATACAGGTTGATGCCGCGACTCCACATGAGCCGAATCCGGTTTTGAATCGATTCGTCGTCCGACACTTTGGTTGCCGGCGCATTGATGAGTGCTTCGGTTACCTTGTTCTTAATGAGCTTGTTCTCAAACGATCGCACATCGGCAAGCGTGACTTGCCGCTCCTTCACTTCAACGGCATAGACCAGTTGCCCGTTATTGCGACACTCGAGATCGCCGGCCATGCCTGTTGCGCGGTCTGACGTTGTCGATGCTTGCCGTACGACCTCGTTCCACAGCCCGAAACGACGACCAACAACCGTTTCGCTTGCTCTCTATCGGGTGTTGCCATTACCGCCCCCTGTCAGCGGTTTGAAATTCATCCACAACGACTCCCGCCGTTTTCCTTTGGATGAATTGCATAGTTTCTCCGGCGCATCGACGCGATGCCAGTCGGCGAACAACTCGTCGTAGAGCGCTGAACGGTACCCGGACAATACCGCGCGTCCCTGAATGCTATGCAGCAGTCCGGCGAGTTCGCGATGGTTGTCGTCGGTCATTTCGTGGCCGTAGGCGGCAGTGTCGCCACGGCTATCGTGGACATACGGCGGGTCGAGATAGAATAGTGTGCGGGGCGTATCGTACCGTGCAATGATGTCAAGCGCCGGGGCATTCTCGATCTGCACGCGTTGCAACCGCTGCGTAATTTCGGGCAGCCCTTCCACGGCGCCAAGCCAGCGCGATACGGCGCCGGCCATTCCCGCCCGGGATGTCAGCACGCAGTGCGCCCAACGTCCCTCGCTGCTTGTTTGCGCCAGGCCGGTGCGCGTCTGTCGTGCGCGGACGTAGAACCGCCGCGCTCGTTCCAGCGGCGGCAAACCGGGTTCGCAACGACACGCATTGACGAGTTCCTCCCGGGAAAACGGGGTCAGGCCAATGGCGCGAATGAGTTCCTCGTGCTGGTCACGCAGCACGGAGAAGAAATTGACGAGCTCCGAATCCAGATCGTTATAGGTTTCCACGGGCGCCGGAGCGCGGTTGATGAGCACGGCGGCCGAGCCGCCGTAGACATCGCAGAAATGCTCCGCATCGACCGGCAGGTGGGGGAGAATGAAGTCCAGATGTACGTACTTGCCGCCGTACCATCCGAAAGCAATCATTTTGCGTCGCGCCCATGCCGCATTCCCGACCAGGCGGCGGGATATTCGCCCTGTCTCGCGAGGGGGGTCCTGGAGCGCTTCGTCGAAAAGTCCTTCGGTCATCACAGTCATCGCACACCTCCATTGACTTCGTGCAAAAAGCTACCCGGTGTGGTGTGGATCGACGCTGATTCAACCGAACACGAAAGATATCATGTGGCGCCGAGCCGGGCGGCGCCCTGTATGCAGGACACTCCCTTCACCAATCAGAAAATACCGTAGACCCATGCCGAAATCAACCGTGGAAACGGTGTTGCAAGTCCGTTTTTTTGGGGGGGACCGGCCAATCGGACAGCATCCGCTTTGCAGCATATCCCGCGAGTGCCTTCGATGTTGTCAAAGCATGACTGATCGATTCAGCCATCCGACCCTGATTCGCTTGATGCCTCAGGACCGTTCCCGTTTGCATACCGCCCTCCAGGCCGCTAATTTTCCAAAACTTCCACCTGCCGATGTTTCTTGCGGCGGCTGTCTTTTCTTTTCGTGCGCTGTTTTCTCATGCCCGATCTCGTGAAAACATCCCGTCCTGACAGACCCGTGCTCATTGTCGGCGGCGGCGTGGCGGGGCTTGCGCTGGGCTGGCGGTTGCTGCGTGCCGGTCGGGCCGTACATCTTTTCGAGCGGGATCGCACCGGACGAGGGGCCTCCTGGGCGGCAGCGGGCATGCTGGCGCCGGATGCAGAGATCGGATTCGAGGACCCGGAACTCTACCGGCTCAACCGGGAAAGCCTGCAGAGGTGGCCGGCGTTTGCGGCAGCGCTTGAAGCGGAAAGCGGAATCAGGACGGGATTCCGGACCGGAGGGGCTGTGCATGTGGCTGCCGACCGGGACGAGGCGGAAGCGCTCCGCCGCCGCTACGATTTCATGAAGGCGCAGGGGCTGGACAGCCGGTGGCTTTCGCCGGCGGAGGCGCTGGATA
Organism: Rhodothermales bacterium; assembly: GCA_965248175.1. GTDB lineage: Bacteria > Bacteroidota > Rhodothermia > Rhodothermales > VXPQ01 > VXPQ01. The sequence continues at coordinate 5,556 of OZ252093.1, read as the reverse complement.
TAGAACCTTTTATCACGTCCCGCCCGGCGGCGGTCATGTATTGTCCTTCGGATAGCCAAGTGGACAGCCGTGCGCTTGTCGAAGCGTTGCAGGCTTCTTTTCTGAAGGCCGGGGGTACGCTGCGCGAAGGGGTCGCCGTGCGCGCTGTCGAACCCGATGCGGGGGCGCCTGCCGTCATGACGGAAAACGGTGAACGGGTCGAGGGGTCGTGTGTGGTGCTTGCCACGGGCGCCTGGTCGCATGGCATGGAAGGACTTGCTGCGGATCAGCAGCCGCCGGTGCGTCCGGTGCGCGGACAGATGATGGAATTGGAAGCCGAACCTCCGTTCGATCTGCAGCATGTCGTGCGGAGTGCGCATATGTGCGTAGTGCCCAAGCCCGGCGGACGAGTGCTCGTCGGTACTACGATGGAGGAAATGGGATTCGATGCGCGCGTTACGGCGGGCGGGTTGTATACTATCCTGGAGGAGGCCCGGAAGATCGTGCCGGGAATCGACGATCTGCCCGTGCGCGATATATGGGCGGGGCTTCGCCCGGCGAGCCGCGATCATTTGCCCATTCTGGGGCCTTCCTCTGCGCCCGGCGTGGTGATGACTACGGGCTTCTACCGGCACGGCATGCTGCTTGCCCCGGTCGCTTCCGAAGAAGTGGCGCGGTACATTCTTACCGGAGAAACCTCTTCATGGATCGCCCCGTTTTTACCGGGACGTTTCGAGGCAGTATCTGCGTAATGACCGGGCGTGCCATGCCGCGTGCCATGCAGGATGCAGTGCACCGGCATGCGCCGCCGTACAAATGCGGTGCACCGACATGCGCCGCCGTACAAATGCCCCGCCGCAAAAATGCACTGCACAAACAAGCGGATAGATGATGTCTTCCCAATCCCTCATCGACGTGTTGATCAACGGGAAAAAGCATTCCGTGCCGGCGCAGGCGACGGTGTCCGTGCTGATGCGGGACATGGGGTTCGATCCGGCCGATGCGAAGGGCATGGCCGTGGCAGTCAACGACACGGTGGCGCCGAAGGGGACATGGGACGACCATGCCATCCGGTCCGGCGACCGGATTGAAGTGATTGCTGCGCAACAGGGAGGGTAGGCATGACGACGAACGGACACCCGGATGTGCTGAAAATCGGCGACTTTGCGTTGTCCTCCCGGCTGATCATGGGCACGAGCCGGTATCCCAATCCCCGGGTCATGCTGGACGCGCTTGAAGCGTCCGGCACGGAACTCGTCACCGTAGCGATCCGGCGCGTGAACCTGCAGGACACGTCGGGGGAACGCTTTCTGGAGCTGCTCAAGCCGTATCGCTGCTTGCCGAACACCGCCGGATGCTATACGGCGAAAGAGGCGGTGCTCGTGGCGCAACTGGCTCGCGAAGCGCTGGAAACCCATCTGATCAAACTGGAGGTCATCGGAGACGACGAAACGCTGCTTCCGGATGTCGAACAGCTACTCCGGGCGGCGAAGGAACTCGTGGACGACGGGTTTTCCGTGATGGTTTATGCAAACGACGATCCGATCACGTGCCGCAAGCTGGCCGACCTCGGATGCGTCGCGATCATGCCGCTGGCCTCCCCGATAGGCAGCGGGCAGGGACTGGTGAATCCCTACAATCTTGCAATCATACGGGACATCATTCAGGATACGCCGCTTATCGTGGACGCCGGCATCGGCACGGCGAGCGATGCGGCGCGGGTGATGGAAATGGGCTATGACGGGGTGCTTCTGAATACTGCCGTTTCCGATGCCCAGCACCCCGTGATGATGGCTGCCGCCATGCGCCGGGCCGTGGAGGCAGGGCGGCTGGCATTCCTGTCCGGGCGCATGCCGCGCCGCACGTATGCGCAGGCTTCGTCGCCTATGGAGGGGCGCATCGGTGCATAACGCGCAGGAGGCGTCGGAACAGCGCCGCACCGGGAGTGCGTCCCTGTGGAGTTTGCCCCGGCTCATCCTGATCGGGGATGGATTCACAGATTCCGAATGCGCCGACCGGATAGTTGATGCCGTCGGGGAATCGTCCGATGGTGTGTTTGGCAAGGCGCCCGAACTGACTCTGTGGGTGCATTTGCGGGATCGCGCGGCGCCCGTCGGTCTTTTCCGGGAATGCGCTGCCCGCTTGGTCGAACGCTTGCGGAATGCTTCGCCGTCGATCCTGCTTTCCGTAAACGGGCGGCCGGAGGTGGCCGAAGCCTTGCGGTGCGGCTACCATGCCGGGGTGCGGGATGCGGCGCCAGCATTTGCGTGCGGGCCCCAGCAGCCCTGCGGCAGGTCGGTGCACAACCCCGACGAAGCCCGGGCCGCGATGGGGGGAGATCATCAGAATCGTTATCAGGGGAGCGTAACCGGGGGTAACCCTCGCGCAATCGGGAGCAATCCCCGCGCAATCGGGAGTAAACCCCGAGAGAGGGAGGACCATCGTCCTCAATACCTTTTTTTCAGCCCTGTTTTCAATCCGCAGGGCAAGCCCGGTTATGTCGGTGTGGGCATAGATGCGCTGCGCAATTTTGTTCAATATGTCCAGGGGCGCATCCCTGTATATGCTCTGGGTGGTGTGACTCCCGAACGAATAGGGCCGTGTCTTGATGCAGGGAGCTACGGCGTTGCGATTCTTTCCGGTATTATGATGGCCGACCGCCCCGGCCAAGCGACTGGTGCCTATCTTAGCGCCTTGCGCGCATATTTCGAGACTACTTTATGAATGTGGCCCTTTCCATCGCAGGCAGCGATTCCGGCGGCGGCGCCGGCATACAGGCCGATATGAAGGCCATGGAGGCCCAGGGCGTGTTTGCGGCGAGCGTCGTTACGGTGGTCACTGCGCAGAATACGCAGGCCGTACTGGACGCCTTCGAGCTTCCGCCCGATCTGATCGCAAAGCAGATCGACGCGGTGTACGACGATTTTACCGTGGGCGCTACGAAGACGGGCATGCTTTCTTCCGCAGCGATCATTGAGGTAGTGGCGGAAAAACTGCAGGAGCGCAAGGTATCTCCGGTCGTGGTCGATCCGGTCATGATTTCCAAGAGCGGGTTCCCGTTGTTGCGCGACGATGCGGTCGAAACGCTCCGGGAACGGCTTCTGCCGCTTGCCACGCTCGTCACGCCCAATGCGCTCGAAGCCCGGCGCCTTACAGGGATCGAGGTGGATTCAAAGGAAGGCCAGGAGGAAGCCGCCGTTGCCATTCATGCCATGGGGCCGGGGGCGGTCCTGGTCAAGGGCGGGCATGTGGATGAGACCGGCGATGCGCTGGATGTGCTGTACGACGGCAAGCGGATGCATGTGTTTCGCGCGCCTCGCATCGCAACGCAGAACACGCACGGAACGGGCTGCACCTATGCGTCCGCCATTGCTGCGAATCTGGCGCGCGGGTTTTCTCTTAAGGAATCCGTTGCACGGGCCAAGCGGTATGTGACGGAAGCTATCCGCCACGCTCCGGCGATCGGACAGGGCCACGGCCCCATAAACCATTTTTACTTTCTGAAGCAGGTGGATGTCTTCCCTTCGGCGGAGTGAAGGGAAGCGATTGCCTCGGTATACTATCGTTCGCTCACGGTTCGTCGCCCGCCTACGGTTCATGGTCTGCCCGTAGTTCGTCGTCTGCCTGCGGGTTGTCGTCCGCCCGCGGTTTTTCCCAACCTCGTTTTCACATTCCGGAGGGCTGTTTTATGCGGAGAGGCGCCTGCACGGGGCGAACAAAGAGAGCAGATCGGATGTTTATACGGGATACGTGCCCGTAGCTCAGCTGGATAGAGCGTCTGACTACGGATCAGAAGGCCGGGGGTTCGAATCCTCCCGGGCACGCACCCCAAAAAACGCCCTGGGAAATAGCCGAAAACGGTGATTCCGGGGCGTTTTTCTGTTTGCGTCGGTTCGGCCATATTTGCAACATTTTGCAAGTAATTGCGAGAATTTATGACCTATGTATGACCCACGGGGCTAAATACCCCGTTGTCGTTCACCCCCCAGCCCAGCTTTTCACGCAGGTAGCGGTTCTCAGACCGCAACGTTTCCAGCATCTCGCGCAGTTCCGCGATGTCATCTTTCCGAGAAATTCGACCGTTGCCAAAACATTTTTCCATCTCCTCCAGGAGCGCATCTGGTCTGAGGTGGGCGTAGATCATCGTCGTCTGGATGTCCGCGTGGCCCAGGACTTCTTTGAGCCGGTAGAGGTCGCCGCCCCGCATCACCCACCACGAGGCGAACGTGTGGCGCAGGCTGTGGAAGTTGATGCCCTTCGGTAGACGAGCCAGACGCCGTATCCGCCCCCACAAGGGGCGTCGTGACCCGGCTAGCTGTGATCTCTCAGTAGGTTGTTCATTCGCGCCTGATGCCCGAGTTTATTAGGGATATGTGAACCGAAAGTTAGGGAGAGAGCCGAATGAACATTCACAAGAATGCCCGATTGACGCCGAAAGGTCGAGAGGTTCTGGTGCGTCGCATCGTTAACGGGGGGCTTCGCATCGAGGAAGCCGCCCAGGCCTCAGGGGTAAGTGTGCGCACGGCCTACAAGTGGCTCGCCCGGTATCGGGCACAGGGACGAAGAGGTCTTCAGGACCGATCTTCGCATCCGCTCGGCTGCCCGCATCGCACCTCAGAGGCGCAACGGGCGGCGATTCTGGCCCTGCGCCGCGCCCGGTGCACCTATCGCGAGATTAGCCGAAGAACCGGGGTGGCGCACAGCACGGTGGGCCGGGTCGCCCAGCAGGGGGGATTGAACCGATTGTCCCATCTGGACCCTCCGGTTGCTCCCCGCCGTTAGGTCTACCCCCATCCGGGCGACCTGTTACACCTGGACATCAAGCGTTTAGGACGTTTTGTGCGTCCCGGCCATCGGGTCACCGGCATCCGGGGCCAGAGTTCCAGGGGCGCCGGATGGGAATACGTGCATGTGGCCATCGACGATCACTCCCGCGTAAGCTTTGCTTGCATCCAACCCGGCGAGACCGCTCACAGCGCCTGTAGCGCGTTGCTCGACACCCTGCGCTACTTCCAAACCCTCGGAGTCGCCTTCACCCGCGTCATGACCGACAACGGCTCCTGCTACCGCTCGAAACACTTCGCAAAACTGTGCCGACGACTGAAACTGCGCCATATCCGCACCCGACCCTATACCCCGAGAACCAACGGCAAAGCCGAACGCTTCATCCAATCCGCGCTGCGCGAATGGGCCTACGCTCGCGCCTACGACAACTCCAGCCAGCGCGGCGAGTACCTCCCCTGTTGGCTGCACCGATACAATTGGCATCGACCACACGCCAGCTTGAAATACCAAACACCCATCCAATCCCTGAATATCCCACTGAACAACGTGGTGGGTTTACACAGTTAGCCAACGATTACCGTCCGTGATAGCATGTTTAAGCACCACATGGGCCTCGATGGCGTGGCGCATGTTGATAGTAGTTTCCTGCCAAAGTGCTCTTGGCGGTTTTGGTTTCACCGCAGCACCTCTGGAAATGTGGTTACGCGCAGCGTGGTGGCGCCGTATGGGATGAGCGTGATGTCCGTTACGGGAGCACCCGGCATCCGAACAGGAGAGGGGGGTATCGGACCT